>NCCV01000008.1 GCA_002279825.1 Sphingomonadales bacterium 12-68-11 | reverse complement strand
GCTCGCCAGCCGCATCGACATGGCCGCGCGCAGCGCCTGCCAGATGCACGCCGGCTCGGCGATCGACGCGCTGCCCTCGGCGCAGGCCTGCTACACCAGCGCTCACGCCGGTGCCCTCGCCCAGCTCGCCGCGCGCGGGATCGCGGTGCAGCAACTGGCGCTGAACACGGCGCGCTAAGGCCCGCCGGCACCCCCGCCCCACCCGCTCCTCCCCATCGCTTCGCGGTGGGGAGGTGGCAGGCGCGCAGTGGATGAAGGAGGGTCGGTGCCGTGAGGCGGGTGCCTATTCAGGGCGGCTTATGGTCTGGTTTGGGCAGAGCAGCGAAGCGCGCTCACACTCAGGTGGAAAAGCGTAAGTCAGGCTTGCTCGCCCAACCATGTTTCAAATAGGTCAAGACGGTGTGACCAAAAGACCTGCACGTTCTTTTCTAGCAGACGGCGGACGTCAGAGAACTTTACCACACCCTGCAGCAGTGCTGCGGGTTGAACGAAGTTCCCCCAATGATCTTTCCAAGCGTCCGCCTTTTTGACTACATCGTTGATCCGCTTGACGGAATTGGTCTCGTCGTTGGTAACCTTGCATTCCATAGCCAGCACGATTGTCTTTGGGAGACCAAGCGCAATATCGACCTCAGCCCGACCAGATATCCCGCTTGCGAACCGTGCTTTATGCATGAATTCCTTGAAAGCTAAAGATGCTTGATTGTCGATCGTTCTTGACTTCAACTTCGTCCATCCGAGCGTTTGTAAGCGTTGGATGAGTTCTTGTTCTTGCTCGTAAGCCAGACGGTTTCGACGTGCGGTAGCAATTCGCTGATGTGCGATCAGCGGTGAAATCGTCGTCAGAAGGCGCTCGACTTCTCGACGCTTGGGCTGCCGTCCGAAGGAAAGCCAGGGTGCTAACCCCGGTGAGCGCCACGCCGCAAAGCTCTCCGCCACCAATGCTGCCGCTTCGGCGTTGACACTCGTTCCCGACTTTTCAGAGCCTTTAGGCCAGATCGGGCAGATGAGCTTGAACTGATCCTGGCTCGTGGGTGGGGCCATGAGTGTACGGAAGATCAGCATGTGCACACCGGAAGCTCTCAGTGCGCCCGCAATATCAGTGAGATAGTTTGAAGCGCGTAAGCCGGCCTTTATATCTCTGCGAGCTTCTAGCAGTGCTTCGCGCCAGTCCAACGCACGATCCGTCGGGCTCAGGCCGTCTTCGTACAACCGCCTGGCCTCTGCCCGCAGTTCCTCGTGAAAGGCCAGTTCCCCCTCATTTACTTTACCCGCCAACCCCGACCCTCCGAGCAGTCGAACGTCGGCGATCAGGTGCTGCCCTGCGAGATGCGCCGTTCCTCCACTCTTCACGAGCAGTGTATCGGATCGCAGCCTCTAGCTTCGGCTCAAGTGGCGCGAGCTTTGGTTGGATCGGATTTCCATTCCAATACCCAACAATATGTTCGTAGACTGCGTTCCCAATCTGACGCGACAGGAGTGGAGGCACTGCGTTACCGATCAGACGATATTGGTCGCTACGGCTTCCAACGAACTGCCAATCGCTCGGAAAGGTCTGCAGTGCCGCACATTCTCTGGGGCAGAGACGACGAATCCCCTTGTTGGTATCGATCACCCAGTCCTGCTGCTGATTTGCGGTAACTGTCCGCGCCGGTATTCCCGTATCGGCAATAAATGCACCTTGCTTATATCCCCAATGACCGCCGGGCCGAGTTGTTTCTCTTTTGCCGGGGCTTTTGACCCCAGTGCCCGGCTGCAACAGACGCAGCTGCGCAAAGAGCTTCTCGTTGGGACGAATGATCTCGTCGGGCTTTAGCGGCCCGATACTGTCGAGCGCATCTTGCATCGGCAACCAACCATTTTTGGCATCGCCTTTTGCTTTGTGCGGTGCAGGGAAAGTCAAATCGTCGCCGATGCGATAACCGAACACTACTAGGCGTACTCGTCGCTGCGGCACGCCATAATCGGCAGCATTGATCAACTTGACCTGGGTTTGGAAGCCGGCATTGAGCAACTTATGGCGGATGAGATTGAGCGCCGACCCAGGGACCCCATCCGGCCCGCGCGCAGTAAGCAAGCCCCTCACATTTTCGAACATGAGCCAGCGAACATCCAACTCGTTCGCTAACCGCACGAAATCATCGAACAGCCGGCCTCGCGGGTCCTCCCATCCTTTTTGATGCCCGGCGCTGCTCCAAGATTGGCAAGGAGGGCCGCCTGCCAGCAATGGAATATGTCCGCGAACTGCCCCAATGGCCGCGAGAATGTCATCCCCGGTCGTGCGTGAGACGTCGGACTGTTCGACTATTGCGTTCGAAAAATGTCCTGAGTTCCTGTTCTTATTGGCGAGCAATGTTGCATACGCCGACTTATCGATGTCGGACGCATAGAGGCAGGTGAATCCTGCATCTTCTAGCCCGATATCAAGCCCGCCTGCTCCGGAAAACAGGGAAACGAACCCAATTTCTCGCATATTCGCCCCTTTCCTTTGATTCTAGCGACAAAATCGACCAGCGCAATTTTCGACGCGATCTTTTTTTAGGATTGTTTGTTCCCTTTATGATCCGGTGGCCAAATAGGCAATACGGCTGCGCCGAAGTGGTTCGTTTCCCAGCAATCTTCTGCCCATCCCAATGACCCACGCCCCCACCCACACCGGCCCCTTCTACCACGGCACCCGCGCCGACCTCGCGGTGGGCGCCTTGCTCACCCCCGGCCACACCTCCAACTACGCCGATCGCACGCTGTCGTGGATCTACTTCTCCGGCACGCTCGACGCGGCGATCTCGGGGTGCGAGCTGGCCAGGGGTGATGGGCGCGAGCGCATCTATCTGGTCGAGCCCACGGGCGCGTTCGAGGACGATCCCAACCTCACCGACAAACGGTTTCCCGGCAACCCGACCCAGTCCTACCGCAGCCAGGCGCCGCTGCGCGTGATCGGCGAAGTCGAGACCTGGCAGCCGCACCCGCCCGAACGCCTCGCCGAAATGAAAGCCGCGCTGGCGCGCATGGCGGCGGAGGGCGGGCCGGAGATCATCGGCTAGGGCCGGGTTCGCGGCGCAGCCGCCCTCACCCTTCGCGCCTTCGGCGCTCTTCCCTCTCCCGCCGGGAGAGGGCGGGGCCCGTCGCGAAGCGATGGGAGGGTGAGGGCGGCTGCGCCGCGGGCGCTACCTCTTCGCGCCTTTGCGCCTTTGCGCGAAACAAACTGCGGGCAAGCGCCACGCCGCGCGTTCCGCTTCATATCCCGATGTCGACACACCGCCCGGCAACCCCGCTCCCCTACCCAACCCTTCCCCGTCCGGGAGGGGCGCAGGAGGTCGGGCAGGCCGGAAAACCGGTTGCCGATGGGGCGCCCCGATCATACCCTGCTGCGGCACTTCTGCAGGAGATCAACCCATGGCCGACGAACCCGAGGACGACGACACCACCGGATGCTGCGTGATCTACAATTCCAACGTCGATACCGGCCGGATGACTTTCGACGGGCGCACGCGCGCGGAGTGCAAGAAGGCCAACGAGGATTTCAATCTCGGCCAAGGCTGGGATTTTTACCCCAATACCGCCTGCAGCCAGGTCTAGCGCTCAGCCGCGCGGGCGCTGCCCGCCGCGGCGCGGCGACAGTCCTTGCGCGGTTTTCGGCACCGCGACAGCGGCGCGCAGGCGGTTAGTGGCTGCCTTGCCAGTGGTGGCCCTTGTCGCACAGGCACAGCCCGCTGTGCCCCTGGTCGTAAACGCACCAGTTGACGAAGCCGCACACCGGGCAAGTATGGCTGATCGCGCGTTCGGGCAGGGCGTCCGCGCTGACGGCGATCTCCCCGTCGGCGTGGCAGCAGTCGTCAACACACGGGTCGTTCAGCCTGAACATCGCGGTCCCTCCCCCCTTCAAACGGAAGGGCAGCTTAACCGAAAATCGGCGCGTGTCCAAAGCGGCGGGCAGCAGCGGAGCAGCACCTCACCCCGTCTTGCGCGGCCGGCCGCCTTCGGTACGGTTCGCCCGCGCCGCCGCGGCTTTCGCCGGCGAGGTGGCGCGCCCGGACGACATTGCGGGGCGGGGCGTGCTTCTTCACGCGTCGATCGTAACGGCGAGATCACCCCCATCCAAGCTGCGCTAGCTCCGTTCCGGAGCAAGCTGCGCTATCGTTGGCCTCTGGCCAGCTTCGCTTCCCCCCATCGAGGGGGAAGGCGCCGCGCCCGCCAAAACCATTTTCCTACTCGACCGCGCCGGTGCCTTATCCTGCCCGATGCGCGCGTTCCCCAACCTCACCGCCGAAACTCCTGCCGGCCCGCTGCTCACCGGGCCAACCGCGCGCGCAAGGCGACACTTCGCGCGGCCCAAGGCTACGGTTTGCCCTGCCAAGGCGACACTTCCGGGCCGCAAGGCGACACTTCCGCCGTGCAAGGTGACGGTTCCGGGCACTTTTACCCCTGGACACTGTCACAGGTGTCAACACCCCCTCGCCGGCAGCGGCACGGGCGCATTGTTTCACGCGCGGACAAGAAAAAAATGTCGCGCGCGGCGCGCGGCGGTGCGGGTCGGCGCGTGAGGCAAATCCCTCAAAGCAAAAGCCTATCGGCCGCGAGCCGCGGAAATCCGCCCAAAACGGCCGCGATATTGCTGCGCTGCAGCGGTCGAATTGGTGCGCTGTGCATAGAAACGTCATCGAACGATGCCTATAGGGCCCCTGCCGGGCGGCTACTCCGTCCGGTCTCGTCACGCGGCGCACATTGGATGCGCGGCGGGCAAGGCAGGAGAAGACCATGTTCCGTAAATCGACCCCGCAGGTCCTGGGCCGTGCCGTGCTGGCCGGCGTTCTGGGCCTCGTCGCCAGCGGCGCGATCGCCGCTGACACCAGCAGCCTCACCGTTTCGGCGGAAGGCACCACCCGTTCGGTCAAGGTCCGCATCGCCGACCTCGACCTGGCGAGCACGTCGGGCCAGGCCCGGCTCGAAAGCCGCATCAACGACGCCGCCCGCCGGGCGTGCGACATCCACGCGGGCTCGGCGATCGACACCGGTCCGCTGGCCAAGGCCTGCTTCGCGCAGGCCCGCTCGGGTGCGCTCGCGCAGCTCGAGACGCGCGGCCTGGCCGTGCCGGCCCGGCTCGCGATGAACACCGCGCGCTGAATGCCATAATCTCGGCGGGGCCGGCTTCGCGCCGGCCCCGACCGTAGTTTCGTTCTCGGCGCCCAGTCTTTTGGGGCGAGTCAGTCTTCGGCGAGGATCGCCAGCGCGCCGTCGATCGCCGCGGTGCCGGACACGCCCTCGGGCACATCGTTGGCGAACATCGCGAACGCCAGCCGCCGTCCGCTGCGCGTGATCAGCCAGCCCGACAGCGCGTTAGTGGCGTTGAGCGAGCCGGTCTTGGCCATGAGCCGCCCTTCGAGCAGCGTGCCGCGGAACCGATTGGCCAGCGTGCCGTCGCGCCCCGCCACCGGCAGGCTCGCCTCGAACGCGGCCCCCCACGGTTGGCGCGCGATCCACCGCACCAGCCGCGCCGTGCCGCGCGGGGTCATCCGGTTGTAGGTCGACATGCCCGACCCGTCGGCGAAGAACCCCTGGTCCTCGGGCACCCCGGCCGCGGCATAGAGCGCGCGCACCACCGCCTGCCCCGCCTCCGCCGTCCCGTCGCCGCCGCCCGCGCGCCCGATCCGGCGCAGCAGCACATCGGCGTGATGGTTCTGGCTGTCCTTGTTGATGCGGGTCACCGCCTCGGCCAGCGGCGGCGGCGCGAGCACGGCGAGCGGCGCGGCGGGGCTCTCGGCCGGCGGCCCCTCGCCCGGCGCGCGGTAAGCGGAGCGCACTTCGCCCGTCACCCGCACCCCCCGCTCGGCCAGCATCCGCGCCAGCGTCCAGGCGGCATAGTGCGCGGGATCGTCGATGCCCTGGCGGAGCGTGGCGGGCGGCGCCGCGGCGGCGATCTCGCCGGTCAGCACCGCGCGGCGCGCCAGCGGATCGCGGTGCAGCGCCAGCGCGCGGCCCGGCGTCGGCCGCACGCCCGGCGCCAGCGTAACCGCGCGGTTGTCGATCGTGAGGTACGGCGGGCCGTCGATCTCCGGCACGCCGCCGGGGTCGCCGGGGCTGACGGTCAGGACCAGCTCGTTGTCGTCCAGCGACAGCGCGGCGGTCGCGGTGCCCGAGCGGCTTGGGATGTTGTTCCAGCTCATCCCCGCCGGCCAGCGCTCGTCGGCGAACCAGCGCGCGTCGCCGATCACGTTGCGCACCCGCCGCGTCCGCGCCGCGACTGCGTCGGCCAGCACGGCCAGGCAATCGCGCGCACACCCCGGCGCCGCCGACAGCCACGGATCGCCGCGCCCTTCGAGCACGACATCGGGCACCCGCGCCTCGCTGAGCCGCACCCGCGTCCCCTCGCCCGCCGCCATCGCGGCGGGCTCGCCAGACAGCAGCCACAGCGCCGCGGCGGTGGTCGCCATCTTGGTGTTGCTGCCCGGAATGAATCTCCCGTCGGGGTTGAGCGCGATCAGCTCGTTGCCCGCCTCGTCGAGCACCACCAGCCCGAACCGCACCCCCGCCCCCGCCTCGGCCAGCCGCGCGGCCACGCGCTCTGCCGTGGATGAGGACACGGGCGACGGGGCAGCAGCGATGGGCGCCGCCTGCTGCGCGGCCACGCCGGCCGGCGCGAGCGCGAGCGCCAACACGGCAAGCGCGCGCACTGCGCCGAGGAGGCATGGCGAACGAATGGCGGATCCCCCCGGCATCCCCTCAGCCTAGCGCAAGCCGCGCCGCTGACCAGCCCCGTCAGCACGCATCCGGATCGGATGTTGTTCCACTTATGTTCAAGCCGGTCATCGGCTACTTGAAACAACAGACTCCGCGGGGAACGAGCGATGCAGCCAAGTGACAGTTCCAAGCTCTTCCGAGTGCAACCGGACCGGCCACCCGAACCCATGCCGGACATCGGGATTCATTCCTGGCCCATCGGCAGCTTCATGCCGATGGGGCTCTACCGCCCGGTACCGATCGTACACTTCACCGCGGCGATCGTCGTGCAGAGCCTGCTTAATCTCGCCGTTGTCGGCCTATTGGCACCCGGCGCATTCGCCGTGGGCGCCTGCGCGGTCATCGCGTTGGCCTTGGCCCGGCGCGCCTGGATCCGCTGGCTGAGCCGCGCTAGGCGCGGCTGGAAGATTGCGACAATCGCCGCGCTGGCGCTGAACCTGCTTCCGATCGCGCTCGCCAGCCTGGCGCAAGGCGACGAGCGCTTTCCGAGCGCGGCGAGTTCGGTCACCGAACGCCAGCGCGACCTGCCGTTTACGTACTTCTAGGCGATCCGGCCTCCAGGCTCCTGGCGCGCGGGCGCATTGCGAGACTGGCGAAGGGTGATGGCCGCGCAACAGTCCGCGGTCGCACTGCACACGGTTGTTTGCAGCGCAGCGCAAGTCTAGGGCCCGCCGATGCCCACCTCCACAACTTCCGGCGGCCGCCAGCGCACGATGGGCCAGCGCGAGCTGGTGGTGCTCATCGCGCTGCTGATGAGCCTCAACGCGCTGGCGATCGACGGCATGCTGCCCGCGCTCGACGAAATGGCGCGCGAGATGGGGGTGATCGGGGGCAACCGGCGGCAGCTGGTGGTGGCGGTCTACCTGCTCGCCAACGGTATCGGCTGCCTGGTGCCGGGCGCCTTCGCCGACCGGTTCGGGCGCCGCCCGCTTCTGCTGCTGTCGCTCGGCAGTTACGCGGTGTTCTCGGTGCTGATCGCGCTGGTCACGGACTTCACCATGCTGCTGGCGCTGCGCGGCATCCAGGGGGTGCTGACCGCGGGGCTGATGGTGGTGCCGACCGCAATCATCCGCGACCAGTACGAAGGCGACCGCATGGCCCGGCTGATGAGCCTGGTCAGCGCGGTGTTCATCGCCGTGCCGGTGGTGGCGCCGAGCCTGGGCCAGGCAGTGCTGCTGTTCGCCGGCTGGCGGTGGATCTTCGTGCTGCTCGCGGCCCTCTCGCTGCTCGGCGCGCTGTGGACCTGGATGCGGCTGCCCGAGACGCTCGATCCGGCCAACCGCCAGCGGATCGACGTGTTCGTGATCGTCCGCAACATGAAAGTGGCGCTGATCAACCGCGCCTCGATCGGCTACGTGCTCGGGACCATGCTGCTGATCGGAGCGGTGTTCGGCTATGTGAACAGCGCGCAGCAGCTGATCGGCGAGCATTTCGGCGCGGGCGATGCGTTCCCGATCGTGTTCGGCGGGACCGCGACAGTCATGGTGATCTCGAACATCGTCAATTCGCGGATCGTCGAGCGGTTCGGCGCGCGGCGCGTCTCGCACAGCGGGGTGTTCGTGTTCATCGGGGTGGCTCTGGCGCAAGTCTGGGCCGCGCATTTCCGGCCCGACAGCCTCTATTGGTTCATGCCGCTGATGGCGACCAACCTCGCGCTGCTCGGCTTCCTCGGCGCCAATTTCGGCTCGATCGCGATGCAGCCGTTCGCGGCGATCGCCGGCGCGGCAAGCTCGATCCAGACCTTCTTCCGCATGTTCGGCGCCGCCGTGGTCGGGCTGATCATCGGCCAGGCTTACGACGGCACCGCGCGGCCGCTCGCGCACGCGCTGCTGATCTGCAGCGTCAGCGCGCTGCTGCTGGTCAGCTACAGCGAGCGGGGCCGGCTGTTCCGGCGGCTCAACGGGCCCCACACCCGCTCCACGTCTGGTCCCAACGCGTGACATGAGCGCGCCGTTCGACCTCATCGTGATCGGCGGCGGGGTCAACGGGGCGGGCGTGGCGCGCGATGCCGCGGGGCGCGGCGCCAGGGTGCTGCTGCTCGAGGCGCGCGATCTGGCGAGCGGCACTTCGAGCGCCTCGACCAAGCTGGTCCACGGCGGGCTGCGCTATCTCGAACACTACGAGTTCGGGCTGGTGCGCGAGGCGCTGGGCGAGCGCGAGACGCTGTGGCGGATTGCTCCGCATATCGTGCGCCCGCTACGCTTCGTGCTGCCGGTCAGTGAGGGGATGCGCCCCGCCTGGATGCTGCGCGCCGGCCTGTTCCTCTACGACCACATCGGCGGATCCGGCGCGCTGCCGGGCACCGAGACGATCGACTTGCGCACGCATGAAGCGGGCGCGCCGCTCAAGCCCGACCTGACGCGCGGATTCGAGTATTCGGACGGCTGGGTCGACGACGCGCGGCTGGTGGTGCTGAACGCGATGGACGCACGCGAGCGCGGCGCGGAGATCCGTACGCAGACGCCGGTAATCTCCGCACGGCGCGA
The DNA here is from genome assembly GCA_002279825.1 of Sphingomonadales bacterium 12-68-11. Classification (GTDB taxonomy): domain Bacteria; phylum Pseudomonadota; class Alphaproteobacteria; order Sphingomonadales; family Sphingomonadaceae; genus Croceibacterium_A. Next base: position 63,235 of record NCCV01000008.1, on the reverse strand, counting down.
GGGCGACCTGTGGCGCGTCGAGACGCCGGCCGGCATTTTCGCGGGCCGCGCGCTGGTGAACGCTGGCGGACCGGGCGCCGACGGAGTCGCCCGGCTCGCGGGCGTGCAGCCGGAGTTCCGCGTCCGCCGCGTGCGCGGCTCGCACATCGTCGTGCCCAAGCTGTTCGACCACCCCTGCGCCTACATCTTTCAGTTGCCCGACGGGCGGATCGTGTTCGCGATCCCTTACGAGGATGCGTTCACGCTGATCGGCACGACCGACCGCGACCACGCGGGCTCGCCGTTCGAAGCGAGCGCGGCGGAGGACGAGATCGCCTATTTGTGCGAGGCGGCGAACCGTTACTTCACCCGCGCGTTGACCCCCGCCGACGTGGTCCACAGCTTCGCGGGCGTGCGCGCGCTGATCGACGACGGCAGCGGCAAGCCCGAGGCGGCAAGCCGCGGCTACCACCTGCCGCTGAGCCCGCCCGAAGACGGCGCGCCGCTGCTCGGCATCTACGGCGGCAAGATCACCAGCTACCGCGCACTGGCCGAGGAGGCGGTCGATGCGCTGGCCGAGCGGCTGCCGGCGTTGTCCGGCCCCGCCTGGACCGCCGACGCCCCCCTCCCCGGCGGCGACTTCCCCAAGGACAGCCAGGGCGACCTGATCGCCGCGGTCGCGCGCAGCTATCCGTTCCTCGGCGCCGCCCAGGCGACGCGCATCGCCCGCGCTTACGGCACCCGCGCGAGCCGCTGGCTGGGTGACGCGGCGAGCTGGAGCGAACTCGGCCGCGGCTTCGGCGCGGGGCTCAGCGAGGCCGAAATCGCCTACCTGCGCGGCGAGGAATGGGCCCGCACCGCCGAGGACGTGCTCTGGCGCCGCAGCAAGCTCGGCCTGCACATGAGCGCGAGCGAGCGGGCGGCGGTGCAAGCCTGGATGGGCACTTAGTTCGTCATTGCGAGCGAAGCGAAGCAATCCAGAGCCGCGCTACACTGCCCTGGATTGCCGCGCCGCCTCCGGCGCTTCGAATGACGAAACGCACCTAATTCTCGTGATCGACCTTCCGCCGGAAAGTCTCCGGCAGGAACAGCAGCCCGACGATGAGTGTCAGCACCGCCACCCCGATCGGATACCACAGCCCGGCGTAGATGTCCCCGGTCGCCGCGACCATCGCGAAGGCGATCGTCGGCAGGAAGCCGCCGAACCAGCCGTTGCCGATGTGGTAGGGCAGACTCATTGCGGTGTAGCGGATGCGGCTGGGGAACAGCTCGACCAGCAGCGCCGCGATCGGGCCGTAGACCATCGTCACCAGCAGCACGAGCGCGGTGAGGATGGCGATCACCAATGCGGAGTTGAGCTGCGCGGGATCCGCCTTGGCGGGATAGCCGGCGTCCGCGAGCAGCCCGGGCAGAGCGGCGTCGAAGCTGGCTTTGTCGGCAACAGGGATGACGACATCGCCGATCCGGACCGCGGCCGGCCCCGACGCTTGGGCAGCATTGGAATAGGGTATTCCGGCGCGCGCCAGAGCCGACTTGGCGATGTCGCACCCGGTCTTGTCGAAAGCCGTGCGTCCGATCGGGTCGAACTGCACCGAGCACGTCGCCGGATCGGCCATCACGGTCACCGGCGCACTCGCCTGCGCCTCGGCCAGCGCCGGATTGGCGGCGCTTGTCAGCGCTCCGAACAGCGGAAAGTAACTCACCGCCGCCAGCGCGCAGCCGGCCATGATGATCGGCTTGCGGCCGATCTTGTCGCTCAGCCAGCCGAACACCACGAAGAACGGCGTGCCGATCAGCAGCGCCGCGGCGATCAACATGTTGGCGGTCGCACCATCGACCTTCAGGATCCGCTCGAGATAGAACAGCGCGTAGAACTGCCCGGTGTACCAGACCACCGCCTGGCCCGCGACCGCACCGAGCAGCGCCACCAGCACCCATTTCAGGTTGCGCCAGCGCCCGAACGCTTCGGTAAGCGGCGCTTTGGAGGTGGTGCCCTCCTCCTTCATCTTCTGGAACACCGGGCTCTCGTTGAGCTGCAGGCGGATCCAGAGCGACACCGCGAGTAGGAGCGCCGAGACCAGGAACGGCAGCCGCCAGCCCCAGGCCGCAAAGGCCTCCTCGCCCAGCCAGGTCCGCAGCCCGATCACCACCAATAGCGCGGCGAAGAGGCCGAGCGTGGCGGTGGTCTGGATAAAGCTGGTGTAAAAGCCCCGCTTACCCTCGGGCGCATGCTCGGCCACGTAAGTCGCCGCGCCGCCGTACTCGCCGCCGAGCGCGAGCCCCTGCAGCAGCCGCAGCGCCACCAGCATGAGCGGCGCGGCCACCCCGATCGAGGCGTAGCTGGGCAGCAACCCGACCGCGAAGGTCGAGGCGCCCATGATCCCCATCGTCACCAGGAAAGTGTTCTTGCGCCCGACCAGATCGCCGATTCGCCCGAACACCAGCGCCCCGAACGGCCGCACCGCGAACCCCGCGGCGAAGGCGGCCAGCGCGAGGATGAACCCGGTGGTCTCGTTGACGCCCGAGAAGAACTGCGCGGTGATGACCGAGGCGAGCAGCCCGTAAAGGTAGAAGTCGTACCACTCGAACACCGTGCCCAGCGACGACGCCGCAATAACCTTGACTTGAGAATCGCGCAGCGGCGCGGTGTCGGCGGCAGTCGTCATATGGTCGTTCCCTCCCGGTTTTGCGGGAGAGTGGCTTAGGGCGGGCTGCGAAACAAGTAGGCCAGCGGTCCTGCCCCCTCCCCCCTCGATGGGGGAAGGATAGCGAAGCTTGCTCCGGAACGGAACTAGCGCAGTTTGGATGGGGGTGGCCGCGCAACAAGATTCAACAGATGCGCGAGCATCCTTGCCAAGGCGTTCGCGGCGAGATCACCCCCATCCAACTCCGGCTAGGCGCCTGCGGCGCCAACCCTGCGTATCCTTCCCCCATCAAGGGGGAAGGGGCTGCGCTTAGCTCGCGGCCTTCTCCACCCGCGCCAGCAGCGCCTCGACCTGCACTTGCGCGCCGGCCTGCGCCTTGAGTTCGGCCACGGTCCCGTCGAACGGCGCGGTGAGGGCGTGTTCCATCTTCATGGCTTCGAGGACGAGCAGGCGCTGGCCCTTGGCGACCATTTCGCCCTCGGCGATGTCGACCGCGATGACCTTGCCGGGCATAGGTGCGAGGATAGCGCCGTCGGCGGCGGACGTACCACCAAGTTTGCGAGCAGGACCGAAAGTCGCATGGTGGGCGACGCCGTCTTCGAACAGCAAGATGCTTCCGTCAGGCTCATCTTCGGCCGAGGGTCCGAACGTTGTGGGCAACGATTGAGATAGCTCGAACTCGGATCGTCCGTCGATCGAGATAGCCCACTGCCAATGGTCTCCTGTTGAGTCCGGGCTGGCAACGACCTCACTCGCAGTGCCGTCCATCGAGAGGGTCAGCCGGGCCGGAGCGCGGTCGGCGTTCAGGCGGAAGCCAAACAATCCCTGCGGCGCAATCGCTTGGTCACCGTTCCACGCCGCTCCGACGAATTCCTCGAGACGCCAACTAACCGCAGCGAGCCGGGCCTCGTCGCTGACGGCCGGCCGGGTCAGTTCAGCTTCGTAGTCAGCGATGAAGCTGGTCGTAACCCGGCCGATAGCAAACGCTTCCTGGTTCAGCAGGCGTCGTAGAAACCACGCATTGGTTTTCACCGGAGAGCATTGCGTGCTGCCGCAGGCTGCGGCCAACGCTCGACGTGCCCCTTCGCGGTCTGCGGCCAAAGCAACCAGTTTGGCGATCATCGGATCGTAGTACGGAGAGATGGCATCTCCTTGCTCGACGCCGGTCTCGATCCTCGTGGCCTCGGGGAGCCGAAGATGCTCAAGCCGTCCCGTGCTCGGGAGAAACCCGGTCGCCGGATCCTCCGCATACAACCGCGCTTCCATAGCCCAGCCATTGATCGCCAGCTCGTCCTGCCGCTTGGGCAGCGGTTCGCCGCTCGCCACGCGTAACTGCCATTCGACCAAATCAACCCCGGTGATCTCTTCGGTCACCGGATGCTCGACCTGGAGGCGGGTGTTCATTTCCATGAAGAAGATGCGGTCGGCGGAGAGGCCCTGGCTGGCGTCTGCAATGAATTCGATCGTGCCGGCGCCGACGTAGTCGACCGCCTTTGCTGCGCGCACAGCCGCCGCACAAATCGCCTCGCGCGTAGCTTCGTCCATGCCCGGCGCGGGGGCTTCCTCGATGACCTTCTGGTGGCGGCGCTGGAGCGAGCAGTCGCGTTCGAACAAGTGCACAACGTTGCCATGCGTATCGCCGAACACCTGCACTTCGATATGGCGCGGGCTGGTGATCCACTTTTCGAGCAGGACTTCGTCGTTGCCGAAACTGGCCTTGGCTTCACGACGGCAGCTTTCAAGCATTTCAAGGAATTGCGGCGCAGCATCGACTTTGCGCATGCCCTTGCCGCCGCCGCCCGCGACCGCCTTGATCAGAACCGGCCAGCCGATCGCCTCGGCCTCGGCCAGGAGCCGGTCCGGCGACTGGTCCTCGCCCATGTAGCCGGGCGTCACCGGCACCCCAGCCTCGATCATCAACTTTTTTGCTGCGTCCTTGAGCCCCATCGCTCTGATGCTGTCAGGGCGCGGCCCGATCCACTTCAGCCCGGCCGCGATCACGCTTTCCGCGAACTCGGCATTCTCGCTGAGGAAGCCGTAGCCGGGGTGGATCGCCTCCACCCCGGTCGCCTTTGCTGCAGCAATGATTTTGTCCCCGCGCAAGTAGCTTTCGGCCGCCGGCGAGGGCCCGATATGCACCGCCTCGTCGGCTTGGCGCACGTGCAGCGCCTTGGCGTCCGCATCCGAATAGACCGCGACCGTGCGGATCCCTTTCGCCCGCGCGGTGCGGATCACCCGGCAGGCGATTTCCCCGCGATTGGCGATGAGGAGGGATCGGATCATTTGAAACCGACTAGTCCAATGCACTCGTCATTGCGAGCGTAGCGAAGCAATCCAGGGCCGCATAAACCGCCCTGGATTGCCGCGGGACCGTTGGTCCCTCGCAATGACGAGACTAAGGGTGGTGATCCGCGCGCGCCAGCGCGGCAAGCTGACGGCGCGTCCAGCGCGGCGGCTCATCGACCGCCGGCGCCGGGGTCAGCGCTTCCCACAAGCCGAGCAGCACGAAGCCGAGCTTCTGCAGCTTGGTCGTGTGGACGCGGTGATCCCAGGCATGGTCTCCCGCGCGGCCGACCTTTTCCGCGATCGCCCCGTAAATGCCGGCCGCCGAATAGACGGCCCAGCGCTGGCGGAAGGTCAGCCGCCCCGCCCCGACCCGCGCCGAGCGCTCGTGGATCTTGCTCAGCCGCACCAGCCGCGCCACCACCGTAACCAGCGCGCCGCGGAACCGCGGCTTCACGTGTTCTCCGGGCGGAATGTCGGCTTCCACCAACCATTCCTCAGGCAGGTAACAGCGATCGGCCGCGTCATCCTCCCACACATCGCGGGCGATATTGGCGAGCTGGAAGGCGAGGCCGAGATCGCAGGCGCGGTCGAGCGTATCCTCGTCCGCCGCATCGACCCCCATGACCACCGCCATCATCACCCCCACCGCGCCGGCGACGTGGAAGCAATAGCGCAGCAGGTCGGCCTCGCTGCGCGGGCGCCAGTCGGCGACGTCGAGCGCGAAGCCGGCGATCACGTCGTCGGCCATCGCAGGGGTGATGCCGGTCTCGCGCGCCACCACACCAAACGCGTCGAACGCCGCGTCGCCGGTTTCCTCGCCGGCGAAGGCCTTCGCGGTGAGCGCGCGGATCTGCGCCAGCCGGTCCGCCGCCCCCGCCTGATTGCCGAGCGCGCCGCCCATGTCCTGCGCGTCCGCCAAGTCGTCGCAACGCCGGCACCAGGCGTAGAGCAGCCAGACCCGCTCGCGCGTTTCGCGGTCGAACAGCCGGCTCGCGGCGGAAAAGCTCTTGCTGCCCCGGCGGATCGAGCTGTGGGCAGCGGCGACGAGGTCGGCCCTCTCTCTCTTCATTGCGAGCCCGAAGGGCGTGGCAATCCAGGGCCCTTGCACCAGGCGCTCTGGATTGCCGGGGGCCTTTCGGTCCCTCGCAATGACGAAGGGGATTTCACAGCTCGCTGGCCTTCATCCGGAAGATCGGCGTGTGCGGAGCGTAGGCTGTCATGCGGCCGAGCAGATCGGGCAGCGTGTCCGAGGCGATCAGGATGCCCGCATGCGCCTGCCGGATAAAGCCGACCTCGATCATGTGCCGGTTGAAGGCGAGCAAGTGGTCGTAGAACCCGAACGGGTTGAGCACGCCGACGGGGTTGGAATGATAGCCGAGCTGCGCCCAGCTGATCGCTTCCCACAGCTCGTCCATTGTGCCGACCCCGCCGGGGATGGTCAGGAACCCGTCGCTGAGGTCGGTGAAGGCCTGCTTGCGGGCATGCATGCCCGATACCACGCGCAGCTCCGTGCAGTCGGTGTTGGCGACCTCGCTGCCCGCGAGCGCCTCGGGGATCACCCCGATCACTTCGCCGCCCGCCGCCAGCGCGCCGCTCGCCACCGCGCCCATCAGCCCGAGCCGCCCGCCGCCATAGACCACCCCGATCCCGCGCCGCGCCAGTTCGGCACCGACTTCGCGGGCGAGTTCGAGATAGCGCGGGTCCGCCGGCGAAGCCGACCCGCAATAGACCGCCAGGCGCTTCATTCCCGGTCCTCCCCGGCACGGGGAGGGGGACCATGCGAAGCATGGTGGAGGGGCACATCGGAATCGCGCGCGAGCTTAGCGTGACGATCTTCGCAAATTTCCACGATCCGCTTCACCACGCCCTCGAGATTGTCCAACACCACTCTGGCAGGAACGCGCGTAGTCGCGACCCCATGGGACCTCAAGAAGTGCGAGCGGTTGGCATCCGCTTGTACCGCCGCTCCCGAGTCATGGCCGCTCCCGTCGATCTCGATCGCCAGCCGGACGGCCGCGCAATAGAAATCGAGCACGAACCCGCTCGCGGGATGCTGCCGGCGGAACTTGAACCCTCCAGGGCGCTTGCGCAGTTCCCGCCACAGAATCGTCTCCGGCAGCGACATCTCGCTGCGCAACTTGCGCGCGAGTTTCACTGATCTCACCGGCCCGGTGATCACCGCTTGTGCCCCTCCACCACCCTGCGGGTGGTCCCCCTCCCCGTTCCGGGGAGGATTTGTTTCACCGCGCCAGATCTTCCAGCATCAACCCCGCGGTGGCTTTGGCACTGCCGACCACGCCGGGGATGCCCGCACCCGGATGCGTGCCGGCGCCGACGAGGTAGAAGTTGTCGATCACGTCGTCACGGTTGTGGCCGCGGAACCAGGCGCTCTGGGTCAGGATCGGCTCGAGACTGAAGGCGCTGCCGAGATGGGCGTTGAGATCGCTCGCGAAGTCGCTGGGAGCGTAGTGGAACTTGGTCACTATTCTGTCGTGGATGTCGGGGATCAGCCGGCGGCCCACTTCGTCGAGGATGCGCTTCTCCAGCTCCGGCCCGAGCTGGTCCCAATCGACCGCCAGCTTGCCCATGTGCGCGACCGGTACCAGCGCATAGAACGTGCTCTTGCCCGGCGGGGCCATCGACGGGTCGGTCACAGTCGGGTGATGGAGGTAAACCGAGAAATCGGCCGGCAACACGCCGTGTTCGTAGATGTCCTGCAGCAGGCCCTTGTAGCGCGGGCCGAACAGGATCATGTGGTGCGGGATGCCGGGCCAAACGCCCTCGACGCCGAAGTGCACGACGAACAGCGAAGGGCTGAAGCGCTTGCGCGCCAGGCTGCGCGCCATCTTGCGTCCGCGCATGTTGCCGCCGAGCAGATCGCGATACGAGTGCATGATGTCGGCATTGCTGGCGACCGCATCGAACTGGCCGCGCCAGCCGTTTTGGGTCACCACTTCGGTGCAGCGTGTGCCGAGCGTGTCGATCGCGGTGACCGGATCGCCGAGCCGCACTTGGCCGCCGAGGCGTTCGAAATGGCGGATCATGCCGGCGACGAGACGGTTGGTGCCGCCGCGTGCCCACCACACCCCGCCGTCCTTCTCGAGCTTGTGGATCAGCGCATAGACGCTGCTGGTGGTCATCGGATTGCCGCCGACCAGCAGCGTGTGGAACGACAGCGCCTCGCGCAGATGCTCGTCACGCACGTAGCTCGAGACCATCGAATAGACGCTGCGCCAGGCCTGGTGCTTCATCAGCGCCGGCGCGGCCTTGATCATCGACTTGAAGTCGAGGAACGGCACGTGGCCGAGCTTGACGTATCCTTCTTCGTAAACGTCGGCCGAATAGCGCAGGAACGCCTCGTAACCGGCGACGTCGGCGGGATTGAGCTTGGCGATCTCGCGGTTGAGCTGCGCCTCGTCGTTCGAATAGTCGAACGACACCCCGTCGGGCCAGTTGAGCCGGTAGAACGGCATCACCGGCATCAGCTCGACGTCCTGGCTCATGTCGTGGCCGGAGAGCTGCCACAACTCTGTCAGGCACGCCGGGTCGGTGATCACTGTCGGCCCGGCATCGAACGTGAACCCTTCGCGTTCCCAGAAATAGGCGCGGCCGCCCGGCTTGTCGCGGCCTTCGATCACGGTCGTGCGCACCCCGGCCGACTGCAGGCGAATGGCGAGCGCGAGCCCGCCGAAGCCGGCGCCGATGACGCAGGCGGTCCGGTTCTCCAAACTCATGTGTCTGTTCCGTTTCTGGGATGGGTGGCCGGCTTCATCCAAACCGTGCCCGGACGATCGCGCTGATGGCGCGCGGGATGGGGACCGGCGGCTTGCCGGTCAAGATGCGCAGCTTGTCGATCAGGGTCGATTGCGCAGCATAGAAGCGGGCGATCAGGGGCGCGGGCAGGCGGTAGAACCGCTCCATGATGCGATAGCGATCCTGCGGCAAGGCGGCGCCGAACAGCATCGTGTCGAGCAGGCGATAGAACCCGCGGCCCGCCCACGCCCGCGCGGCGTGGTCGCGCGTAAGCCGCGCCAAAGCCGGGCCGGACAGGTCGCGCGTGGCGGCGATCCGGCACGCCAACCGTACGGCGTCGGGCAGCGAATAGCCGGTCGTCGGATGAAACTCGCCGGCGCGCATTCCGGCCTTGGCGCCTTCCCCGGTCGACGCCCAATAGGCCGCGAAATCGCCTTTCGCGACGACTGGCAGCACACCTTTCTCGACCCGGTTGCCGGGCGTCGCCTGCCAGCCCTGCGCCGCCGCATAGGCCAGCACTCGCGCGCGCACGGCCGCCTCGTCGAGTTCCGGCCCGTCGCTGTAGTAGGTGTCCTCGACGAAGAGCTCGCTCGGCCCGAACGGCAACACGTAGACAAAGCGGTAGCCGTCGATCTGTTCGACCGTCGCGTCCATCACGATCGGCCGGGTCAGCCCGTGCGGGACCGCGGTGCGCAGCAGCAGCCCGACGAACTTTTGCCAGCCGCCCTCGAGCGTGGCGAGGTTACCCGCCCCGCGCGCGTCGATGGTCGCTGCCGCGGCGATCCGGCGGCCGTCCGCGAGCACGACTCCGTTGGGTTCGACGGCGACGGCGGCAGCGCGCACCACGCGTTCGCCCAACTTCGCTGTGACGACACGCTCGAAAGCCTCGGATTCGACGGCGTGATAGGCCTGGTCGATGACCCGCGCGTGGGCGGGGAAGCGCACTTCGTAACTCGTCCAGCGGTGGCAGATCAGTGGCTCGACCAGCCAGTAATCGTCCGCCGCGACATCGCCGGCAAAGAACGACCAGACATGGTTGCCGCCCACTGCTCCCGGTTCGATCAGGCGGACGTCCAATTCCGGGCGCCGTTCAGCCAGCGCCAAGGCGATCAGCCCGCCGGCCAGTCCGCCGCCGACGATGGCGATGTCGCAGTCCTGTCGGGTCATCGCCCCCGCCTTAGCGGAAGCGTCCCGCCGCGCAACGGCCTGTCTGAGAGCATGAACGCTGCATTGACGGGCGCGCGATCTGTGATACGTCTCGTTACATCAGCCCTATAGGGCGATACAGAGCGTTACATTTGACCTTAGGGAGAGCAAGGTCATGCGGACTGCAATAATCGCTATGGCGAGCGTCGCCGCGGTGTCATCGGTATCCGCCGGGGCCCAGAGCCAGGCACCCGGCGCGGGCACGTGCTACATCGAACTTCAGAAGCTGATGTCCGAGAACGGCATCGCCGACCTCGGAACCGCGATCCGCGAACTCGACACCCGGCTGCGGCCGCAGGTCGAAGAGGTTGGCCGGCTCAAGCGGCTGGTCGAAACCCTCGAAGGCCAGCAGCAGCAGGCCATGGGCACCACGCCCGTCACCGATGGCGACATCTCGCGATCACTGCGCACCGTGGCGATGCCGGTGACGGCCAGCGAGCAGGCTCAGGAACCGCGCGAGCTGGCGCACCTGACGATGGACTTGCGCCGCGCCAACGCCGACCTCCAGGCCAAGCGGGACGCACTCAAGCTCGCTTACACCGAACAGATGCGCGCGATCGTCGGGCCGGTTCAGGCTCAGATCGGAGAGCGCGCCCAGGCGTTCGGGACCGAGCGCGGCTGCCGCGGGCTCAAGATGGCGCGGCTGCCCGAAGTGGCCGGACTGCAGTCCGCCGGGGCGCGCGATATCACCGGCGACTTCGTTTCGTGGTATGCGGTGAACAAATCTTGATCGCCTGACCGCGCGTCCCTCCCGCCAAGGGAGGGGGGCGGCGTGTTGCTTCCCGGCCCCCGGCCGGAACCGTCGGCGCAACTCCCCGTTTGGCCTGCAAGAATTGCAGACAGGGATAGCGCATGAAACTGGTTTCGTTCATCACCGCCGCGTGCTCGCTGGCACTGGCGTTGCCAGCAGCCGCGCAAGAAGCCGCGCCGCTGCCGGCCGATATGGCGCCCTCCGTGTTCGACGGCGACTACCTCAGCGTGGCCGGCGGTGTCGCTTACGGGCCGAGCTACGACGGGTCGGACGACTACGTGGTGTTTCCGCTGCCGCTTCTGCAGGGTTCGCTCGGGGGCATCGCGATCAATCCTCGCCCCGCCGGTCTCGCGCTCGATTTCATACCGGGCACGGTCAACCTCGGGATCGCCGGCCGGCTTCGCCAGAACCGCGCCTCCAAGATCGAGGATCCCGTCGTTGAAAGCCTGGGCGAGCTGGAAAGCGCGCTCGAGATCGGGCCCAGCGCGGGGCTGTCGTTCGGCGGCGTACTCAATCCCTACGACAGCCTGACGATCGGCGCCGATGCGCGCTGGGACGTCAACGGCGCGCATGGCGGCATGGTGATCGATCCGTCGGTCAGTTACTTCACCCCGCTGAGCCGCGGCGTGGCGGGGTCGCTGTCGTTCGGTGCCGAGTACGGCGATGAGGACTTCTACGACTACTACTATGCCGTTTCGCCGATCGGTTCGAGCGCGAGCGGCCTGGCGGTGTTCGATCCGTCCGGAGCCGGCTTCACCAAGGCGGGCGTCAACTTGCTGCTCGCGTTCGATCTCAACGGCGACCTCGCCGACGGCGGACTCGCGCTGGCGGTGATCGGCAGCTATTCGACCATGGTCGGCGACGCGAAGGAAAGCCCCATCGTGTCGGTGCGCGGCTCGTCCGACCAGTTCCTCGGCGCGGTCGCCATCGGCTACACTTTCTAACGGGTTACCGCTGCTGCCTGCCGAGTGTGGCCCCTTTTGGGGCACGTCTCCCGCGCGCCCGCGGCGCGAAAATCTCCGGTGGAGCGCGGCGGCGAGGATGGGTATGGACCGATTCGCTGATGGGCGCGGTGAGGCGCCCGCACCGAAATCCATTCCCTAGGGGAGCCTCGAATGCCGCTCGTGAACATGAAACCGTTGCTGCGCGACGCGATGGACAACGGCTATGCCGTCGCCGCCTTCAACCTGGTCGATTACAACACCACCAAGGCGATGGTGAAGGCCGCCGAGGAGCTTAACGCCCCGGTCATCTGCCAGACCTCTGCCAAGACCATCAAGTACTTCAGCCACAAGGAAATCGTTTCTTGGGTGCGCACCGTGGCGGAGGATTCGCCGGTGCCGGTGGTGCTGCATCTCGATCACTGCAAGGACATCGCGATGATCGAGGCCTGCGCCAAGGCCGGCTGGACCTCGATCATGATCGACGCTTCGGAGCTGCCGTTCGAGCAGAACCTCACGGAATCGCTCAAGGTGCGCGAGATCGCCGAGAAGTACGGCGTCGGCATGGAAGCCGAGCTCGGCCAGATCATGGGCGTCGAGGACGACGAGCATGTCGCCGAAGAGGACTCGGTCCTGACCGATCCGGCCGACGCCAAGCGCTTCTGCGACGCGCTCGACCTCAGCGCGTTTGCCTGCGCGGTCGGCACTGCGCACGGCTTCTACCGGGGCGAGCCGGTGGTCGATTTCGACCGCATCGCCGCGATCAACGCCGCGACCCGGACCCCGATGGCGCTGCACGGCGGCACCGGCCTGAGCGACGAGACCTTCGCCAAGGCGATCGCGCGCGGCAGCGCCAAGATCAACATCTCGACCAACCTCAAGCACGTGTGGGTCAAGAGCTTCGTGGACTACCACCTGGCCAACCCCAAGGACTTCGAGCCGCTGCGGGTCGGCGACGCGCAGTATCAGGCGTGCAAGGCGATGTTCCACGGCTTCATCGAGAAGTTCGGCGGCAAGGATCGCGGCCCGGCGTTCCTCAACAAGCTGCCCAAAGCAGCCTGAGGGGTACCTGGGGGATGCTTAAGGCACTGATTTTCGATTGCGACGGCGTGCTCGTCGACACCGAACGGGACGCCCACCGCGTCGGCTTCAATCGCGCCTTCAAGGAACTGGGCATCGAGGCCGAATGGGACGTCGATCTCTACGGCAAGCTGCTGCTGGTCGCCGGCGGCAAGGAGCGGATGCGCGCCTATTTCGGCGAGTATGGCTGGCCCGAGGGTACCGATACCGAGGAGGCGAAGGACGCGCTGATCCTCGACCTGCACCAGACCAAGACCCGCATCACCTCCGAACTGGTCGCCGACCTGCCGGTGCGCCCGGGCATCTTGCGCATCATCGACGAGGCGATGGCGGCGGGCGTGCGGCTCGGCGTGTGCACCACTTCGAACCCGAAGTTCATCGACGCGGTGCTCGACTTGTTCGGGCCCGAGCGCAAGGCGGCGTTCGAGTTCGTCCATGCGGGCGATGTGGTGGCCAAGAAGAAGCCCGCGCCCGACATCTACCTGCTGGCGCAGCAGACGCTCGGCCTGCCCACGCACCAGTGCGTGGTTATCGAAGACAGCCGCAACGGGTTGCTCGCCGCGACCGGTGCGGGCTTCCCGACGCTCATCACCACCAGCACTTACACGGTGGAGGAAGACTTCACCGGCGCGGCCAGGGTCGTGCCGGAGCTGGGCGACGAGCCCAATGTCCAAATCAGGCTCGCCGATCTCGGCGCGCTGGCCGCCGCGACGGCGGCCTGAAGGAGAGAGAGTGACAATGGCTGAGATTTCCCAGGCGCAGATCGAACGGGCGATCCGCACCACCTGCGCGACCGTGCTCAAGAACGAGCTGTACTTCTCCGATCTTGACGGCCTCGCCGGCGACGGCGACTTCGGCACTTCGCTGGCGACCGGCTTCCGCGTGATCGACAAGGACTGGGACGAAATCCCCAAGACCGACATCGGCGCGATGCTGCTCAAGATCTCGATGCTGGTGTCGAAGCATGTCGGCGGCAGCTCGGGCCCGATCTGGGGCACCGGGTTCATGAAAGCGGCGATGCTGACCCGCGGTAAGACCGCGATCACGTTGCAGGACCTTGCCGATATGCTGGGCTCGGCGATCGAGGGCATCCAGGCCCGCGGCGGCGCCAAGCTCGGCGACAAGACCCTGCTCGACGCGCTGATCCCGGTCCACGAGACGCTCAAGGCCCACGCCGCCGGTGATGGCGATCTCGGCGCCGCGCTGTGCGAATCCGCCGCCGCGGCAGATGCGGCGATCGACGAGACCCGCACCCTCGTCGCGCACCGCGGCCGCGCCAGCCAGGTCGGCGAGCGCAGCGCCAATACCCCCGATCCGGGCATCGTTGCGATCGCCACGATCCTGCACGACTGGTGCAAGGACTGCGGCTTCCCGATGGAAGCGACCGCGCCCGAGCTGGCCAAGGCCATCGCCTGACCTATTTTTGATTTTCGACGGAGAGGACCAACCCATGAAGAAGTTCGTCAACGATCCCGCACAGTTCGTGCCCGAGTTCATGAAGGGCATCGCGCTAGCCAACCCCGACCTGCTCGACTTCAACGCCGAGTTCCAGATGATCACCCGCAAGAGCGGCCCCGACAACGGCAAGGTCTCAGTCGTGCAGGGTTCGGGCTCGGGCCACGAACCGGCGCACGTCATGGCGGTCGGCCCGGGCATGCTGACCGGCGCCTGCCAGGGCGCGGTGTTCGCCGCCCCGGCAGTCGATTCCTGCTATGAGACGATCAAGGCCTGCGCGTCCGACGCCGGCGTGCTGGTGCTGGTCAACAACTACCAGGGCGACCGCATGGCCTGGGACATGGCGACCGAAATGGCGACCGCCGAGGGCATCAACGCCCGCCAGTTCTGGATCAATGACGACGTCGCGGTCGAGGACAGCCTCTACACCGTCGGGCGCCGCGGCGTGGCCGGCAACTTCTTCGTGATCAAGGCCTGCGGCGCCGCCGCCGAGCAGGGCAAGAGCCTCGACGAGGTCGAAGCTATCGCCAAGAAGGTCAACGACAACGTCCGCACGATGGGCATCGCGCTGACCAGCTGCATCCCGCCGGCCAAGGGCACTCCGATCTTCGAACTCGGCGACGACGAGATCGAAGTCGGCGTGGGCATCCACGGCGAACCGGGCCGCCGCCGCGACAAGATCAAGCCCGCCGATGCGCTGACCGAAGAGCTGTTCGAAGCCGTCGCCAAGGACGTGCCGTTCAACTCCGGCGACCGCGTGGCGATCATGGTCAACGGCCTCGGCGGCACGCCGATCACCGAGCTCTACGTGATCTACGCCAAGGCCCACGAACTGGCCGAAGCGGCCGGCTTCACCGTGGTGCGCAACTACGTCGGCGAATACTGCACCAGCCTCGAGATGGCCGGCGCCTCGCTGACCATCCTGCGCCTCGACGCCGAGCTGGAAGCGCTGCTCGACGCCCCGGCCGAGACCGCCGCGCGCATCCTCTGATCCGAGTCCCCTTACGGGCTTCAACGAAGCGCCCGGTTCCTCGCGGAACCGGGCGCTTTGCGTTTGCCGGTGCTCGCAGGTGCGCGGCTCACTGCCGCAGCAGATCCCGCCCGACGATCAGCCGCATGATCTGGTTCGTACCCTCAAGGATCGAGTGCACGCGCAGATCGCGCCAGAACCGCTCGACCGGATAGTCAGCCAAGTAGCCGTAGCCGCCGTGGAGCTGGAGCGCCCGGTCGGCCACCGCGCTCCCGTTGTCGGTGGCGAGGCGCTTGGCCATGGCCGCGAAGCGGGTCTTGTCGGGCGCTCCGTCGGTGACTTTGGCGGCGGCGAGATAGAGCAGCGTGCGCGCCGCTTCGAGCTCAGTCGCCATGTCGGCGAGCATGAACTGGGTGTTCTGGAAGTCGGCGATCGCCTGGCCGAACTGCTTGCGCTCGCGGGTATAGCGAAGCGCCTCGTCGAGGCAGCGCTGCCCGCCGCCGAGCGAGCAGGCGCCGATGTTGAGCCGCCCGCCGTCGAGCCCCGTCATCGCGATGCGGAAGCCTTCGCCGAGCCCGCCGACGAGGTTCTCCGCCGGCACTCGCACATTGTCGAGGATCAGCGCCGCGGTCGGCTGCGAATGCCAGCCGAGCTTCTTCTCAGGCGCGCCGAACGAAACGCCCGGCATGGTCTTCTCGATCGCGAGGCAGGAGATGCCCTTGGGTCCATCCTCCCCGGTGCGGACCATTGTGAGGTAGAGATCGTTCTCGGGTGCGCCGCTGATGAACTGCTTGGTGCCGGTGACTAGCCAGTCGTCGCCGTCTCTGACCGCCGCGGTCTTGAGCGCCGCCGCGTCCGAGCCCGAGCCCGGCTCGGTCAGGCAATAGCTCGCCATCCACTCCATGCCGACGAGGCGAGGCAGGTATTTGGCCTTGACCTCTGCCGAGCCGAACCGGTCGAGCATCCAGCTCGCCATGTTGTGGATCGAGATGAAGGCGCTAGTCGAAGGGCAGCCATAGGCCATCGCTTCCATGATCAGCGCCGCCTCGAGCCGGCCAAGCCCAGTCCCGCCGTTTTCCTCCGACACGTAGATCGCCGCGAATCCGAGTTCGGCCGCGGCGCGGATCGTGTCCTTGGGGAAGACGTGCTTTTCGTCCCATTCGGCGGCATGGGGCGTGATGGCATCGGCGGTGAATCGGCGCGCGGCGTCTTGGATCGCCAGCTGGTCCTCGGTTAGCTGGAACTGCCCGGTCACTTACTGCCCGCTGCCGATGACCGCGTCGGCCTCGATCTCGACCTTCCAGCGCGGGTCGTAGAGCCCGGCGATGGCCACCAGCGTGCCGGTCGGCCGCGTGGCCTTGAGCGCGCGGCTGAACGCTGCGCTGACCGCGTCGGCATCCTTGATGTCGGTCACGAACATGCGGATGCGCACGACGTCGCCCATGTGGCCACCGAGTTGCTCGATGTGCTGGCGGATCAGGTCGAAGCAGCGGTCGGCCTGTGCCCCCGCATCCTCTTTGACCGATCCGTCGGCTTCGACCCCGATGGTGCCCGAGACGGCGATCATGCTGCCGGCGCGGATCGCGCGGGTGAAGCCGATCTCTTCCTCGAAAGGCGAGAGCGCCGGGATGCGCTGGCGGCCATCTTGCGGCTCAGCCACAGGAGACTCGCTCGATCGTCATGGCGTCGTCATAGCTGACCGTGAGCCGGTCGGGGCGGAAATCCATCGTCACCGCGGTGCGCGGCGGCACCCAGCGCAGTTGGCGCGCGCCGGTGGTGCGCAGCAGTTGCGCGCCGATATCGGCGCTGGCCTTTTGCCCGACGAAGCGCTGCGCGCCCTCGGCGTTACATTCGCCGCCAGGGCCGGGCGCGATTCCATCGCCTGGAACGGTGCTGCAGCCAGCCAGCGCCACGGCGCCGGCGGCGAGTATCGGTGCGTATCTCATCGCTGTCTCCCTCAGCTGCACTTGCTGTAGCGCAACGGGCCGGCCATCGCATCATCTCCGTATTCCTGGCGGACGAGCGTGCGCCCGCCGTCCTGCAGCTCCAGCGTCATCTCGCGATCCCAGGTCATGCCTTCGCCGGTGAAGTCGAAATCCGCGCGGATGCGGGTCGCGCTGAGTTCGTCGATGTCGTCGTCGAGCGTGCCGATCGATTCGTAGAACCGCAGGTGCGCGGCCTCGACTGTCATCAGCCCCTTGGCATCGTCGCGCCCGGGCTCGCAGTCCGCCGCGACCAGGCCCCAGCGGCCGAGCATCGCGGCGGGAATGGCGTCCGCTGGGCTCGGTGCCAGCGAAGAGCTGGCGTCCGCGAGCGGCGCCGGCGGCATGGGAACCGCGCTTTCGGCGGTCACGGCGGCGGTTTCGTCGTTGGTGTCGGTTTCGCCGCTGCACGCGGAGAGCGCCACCAGTGCGGCGAGCGGATAGGCCAGATGCTTCATCGGATACTCCCAGACGAGTGGTGCGGCTGGAACGAGCGCGGCAGGCTTTCTTTCCCTGCGCACGGGCCGTCGGACGCTCGTTCGTCATTGCGAGCGTAGCGCAGCAATCCAGAGCGGCGTAGAACTGCTCTGCATTGCCGCGGGGCTTTGCCCGCCGCAATGACGAAGCTGGACGAAGGACGGGGACACCGATGGCCGGATTGTGGCTAGATGAATTCTCGGCAGGGCAGGTGTTCGATCACCCGCTCCGCCGCACGGTCACCGAGACCGACAACCTCTTGATGAGCGCGCTGACTCACAACCCGGCGCCGCTCCATCTCGATGCCGAGTACATGAAGGGCACCGAATACGGCCGCATCTTGGTCAATTCGTGCTTCACGCTTGGTCTGATGGTCGGGATTTCCGTGAACGACACCACTCAGGGCACCGCAGTCGCCAATCTCGGCTGGGACGAAGTGCGCTTCCCGGTGCCGATCTTCGTCGGCGATACCCTGCGCATCGAAACCGAAGTACTCGACGTTCGCGAGAGTAAGAGCCGCCCCGATCAGGGTATCGTCACGTTCGCGCATCGCGCCTATAATCAAGACGATGTGCTGGTCGCGCACTGCAAGCGAGCAAGCTTGCAGCGCAAGCGTCCGGTGGCTATGTAGTTAGCAAGCTAATAATACGCCTGGAGAGTGAGATGCCCCTGAATGTCCAGCCGATCCTGCCGCGCTTCGGCGCCGAATGCTCGGGCCTCGACCTGACCCGGCCGCTGACCCCCGACGAGATCCGCCAGGTCACCACGGCGATGGATACCTGGGGCGTCACCGTGTGGCGCGATACCGGCATGACCGACGACCAGCACGTCGAGTTCAGCCGCAACTTCGGCTACCTCGAGCGCGTCCCGAAGCGCGAGGACGCGCGCATGCGCCTGCCGCACCGCGAGCTGTTCGATGCGTCGAATCTCAACGTCGAGGGCGAAATCACGCAGGACGTGGCGGCGATCCAGTACCGCAAGGGCGACCGGCTGTGGCACACCGACAGTGCCTTCATGGAGAAGCGCACGTCCTATTCGCTGCTGCTCGCGCACGAAGTTCCGCCCGAAGGCGGCGAGACCTGGTTCGCCGACACGCGCAGCGCCTATGACGACCTGCCGCAGGACATGAAGGATCTCCTCGAAGGCAGGGTCGGCATCAACTCGCTGTGGTGGAGCCGCCGCCAGGCGGGCGCGGACATCTCCGACGAAGAGATCGAGGAGCGGCCGACCGCGCGCCATCCGCTGGTCCACGTGCACAAGGGCTCGGGCCGCAAGTCGCTGTTCATTGCCGCGCACACGATGGATGTCGAAGGCATGTCCAAGGCAGACGGTCGCGCCCTGATCCGGCAGCTCATCGAGCACGCCACCCAGCCGCAATACGTGTTCAGCGTGGAGTGGCACGTCGGCGACATGGTGATCTGGGACAACCTGTGCTCGATGCACAAGGGCGGCGAATACGCCTACGATACCTACAAGCGCGACATGCGCCGCACCACGGTGCGAGAGGGTACCGAGCCGCACCAGCTGGAAACCGGCGACGATCCGTTCAGCGAGCTGTTCGCGCGGACCCCGAAGATCGTCGACATTCAGGGTGCGCGTTACGCCGGACGCTAAGTCGCGCGGGCACGCCTAGCCCAATTCCGTCCCATTGTGGGACGGACACAAGACCGGTTGTGCGGTGCGGGAAACCGGCCCGGCCGCGCGGCGTATGCTCCATGGTTATCAGCCGATTAACCGATCCCATGAGGAGCCCCCGACCATGCGTTCTTACGTTTTGGGCGCGCTTTGCAGCGCCTGCCTCGCCGTGCCCGCCCAGGCCGCGACCATCTACGGCGTCGATGAGAACAACAACCTCGTGACCTTCCAGAGCACGAACCCCAGCACCTTCACCTCGACCCGGGCGATCTCCGGCACCGCCGCGACGATGCTCGGCATCGACTTCCGCGATAGCAACAATCTGCTCTACGGGCTTGGCGACGATCTCAGGCTCTACACCATCGACATCGGCACCGGGGTGGCGAGCGCGATCGGCGGACAGTTGTCGCTGACCGGCACCAACTT
This sequence comes from Sphingomonadales bacterium 12-68-11, assembly GCA_002279825.1. Taxonomy (GTDB): domain Bacteria; phylum Pseudomonadota; class Alphaproteobacteria; order Sphingomonadales; family Sphingomonadaceae; genus Croceibacterium_A. The sequence continues at coordinate 43,649 of NCCV01000008.1, read as the reverse complement.
CGGTTTCGATTTCAATACCGCGCTCGATGCCCTGCGCATCGTCAGCAACAACGGCACCAACTACGTCGTCAATCCCAACACCGGCACCGCCAGCCAGTTCACCAATGTCGCGTTCGGGCCCGGCGACGCCAATGCCGGCGCGACGCCGCTGGTCACCGCCAACGGCTACATCCACGGAACCGGCACGCAGTATGCGATCAGCACTTCGGTCGATGCGCTCGTTACCCAGGCCAACAACGCGGGCACGCTCGCGACCGTCGGCGCGCTCGGCGTCGCAGTCGGACCGCGCACCAGCTTCGATATAGGCTTCGACGGCGTCGGCTACATGCAGGACGTCAACCGGTTCTACACGGTCGATCTCGCGACAGGCGAAGCTACCCAGGTCGGCACCACGGCCTCGAGCCTGTTCGGGATCACCGCCGCGCCGGTTCCCGAACCCGCCACTTGGCTGATGATGATCCTCGGCTTCGGCTTTGTCGGGATGGCGATGCGCGCCCGCCCGGCCGCGCCGCGCCGGATTCGTGCCTGAGCGCAGGTTTAGCACTCACCAGACGCGAGAAAAGAAAACGCCCGGTTCCCTTGCGGGACCGGGCGCTTCAGCCTTCGTCAGGCAGCCACCGGATAAACCAGGACGGCGCTGAACAGTGTGCCGCTGATAAGAACGGCGGCCACTGCCGAGAGGAAGGCGTTCGCATAAATGCGCATCGGTTTTCCCCTGTGACGCGGAACTGCCAGGATGACAGCCGCGACGGGCGAAATGGGGACAGTAACAATATTACGCAATTGAGAAATATTGCAGCAGTGATGCAATAAATGCAATCCGCTAGCGCAAAGGTCCTTGACCCTCAGTGCGCGGGCCGCTTGCGCGGCATCAGGTGCAAGGCGGCCACGACGATCCCGCCGACCACCAGCCCGACGATGGCCGCGCCGATCGCGTGCGCGAGCCATTCGGCCGCCGCTCCGGCCGCTGAGCCGGCGGCGTGTGAGGCAGCGTCGACCCAGTCGGGGACCGGAGTGAGGTGGTATTCGTGGAGCCCGTGGACGAGAATACCGCCCCCTACCCACAGCATCGCCGCAGTGCCGACCTTGGAGAGCACCGAGAGCAGCACCGGCATTGCGTGCACCAGCGCGTTGCCGAGCGCCTGCAAAGCGCGTGAGGCGCGCTGCACGAGGTGCAGGCCGATGTCGTCGAGCTTCACGATCACCGCCACCGCGCCATAGACCCCGCCGGTGATCGCCACCGCCACGGCCGCCAGGACCGCCGCCTGCATGCCGAGCGACAGCTCGGGTAGTTCGTTGAGCGAGATCGCCATGATCTCGGCCGAGAGGATGAAGTCGGTCCGCACCGCGCCGCTAACCTGGCGGTCCTCGAGTTCTTTGGGATCGGTGATCGCGACCACTTCCGCGGTGTGATCGGTATGGCTCACGGCTTCCCAGATCTTCTCGGCCGCCTCGAAGCACAGGTAGGCGCCGCCCAGCATCAGTAGCGGCGTTACCAGCCACGGCAGAAACGCGCTCAGCGCCAACGCGGCGGGCAGCAGGAACAGCAGCTTGTTCTTGATCGAACCGAGTGCGATCTTGCCGATAATCGGCAGCTCGCGGTCGGGCGAGAGGCCGATCACATAGCCCGGGGTGACGGCGGTATCGTCGATCACCACCCCGGCCGCCTTGGTCCCCGCCTTGCCGGCGGCGGCGGCAACGTCGTCGACCGAGGCCGCCGCCAGCTTGGCAATGGCCGCGACGTCGTCGAGCAGGGCAATCAATCCACCGGCCATCAATGACTCCTATCGGGCGTTGCAGGCGCGAGGCTCACGCACTTCCCTGCCCCGGCGACGCGGTAACCCGAATCCGTCCAACAAGTGCGCGACTTCGTGGGTCGGCTTGGTTAGGCGGGAGAGGTTGTACATCGCCGCTCTATGCAGGGATGCCCCCGTTGACGAAAGCAGAAGTAATCGTTCGCCGCGAGGGATCGGTCGGCCGGATCTCGCTCGATCGGCCGAAGGCGCTCCACGCGCTCACTCAGTCGATGTGCGAGGCGATCTCGGCCGCGCTGCTCGCTTGGCGTGGCGATCCGGCGATCGAAGCGGTGCTCCTCGATCATGCGGCCGGCCGCGGGTTCTGCGCCGGGGGCGATGTCGCCGCGGTGCGCCGCTCGGCGCTGGAGGATGGCGGCGCCGCGGGACGCGCGTTCTTCCACGCCGAATACCGGATGAACCACCTGCTGTTCGCCTACCCCAAGCCGGTCGCGGCGTTCATGGACGGGGTGACGATGGGCGGCGGCGTAGGGCTGGCGCTGCCGTGCCGCTGGCGTGTGGCCACCGAGAACACGCTGTTCGCGATGCCCGAAGGCGCGATCGGGCTGTTCCCCGACGTCGGCGCGGGCTGGTACCTGCCGCGCCTGGCCAAGCAGACCGGCGGACGGATCGGCCAGTTTCTCGCGCTTACCGGTGCGCGGCTCGACGGGGCCGAATGCCTCTGGGCAGGCCTCGCCACGCACTACCTGCCGAGCGATACGCTGGCCGAAGCCAAGGCACGGATCGCCGCCGAACCCGCGCACGCCGAGGCGATCCTTTCCGAACTCTCGGCCGAGCCCCCGCCTGCCCGCCTGGCCGGCAATGCCGACCGGATTGCTCGGCTGTTCGCCTCCGACCGGCTCGAAGAGGTGATCGCCGCGCTCGCCGCCGATCCTTCGGACTGGGCGGCCAAGGAATTGAAGGCCGTCACCGCCAAGTGCCCGGCGAGCGCCAAAGTCGCGTTGCGCCAGTTCGCCTCGCCGCAACCCGATTTCGCCGCCGAGATGGCGCGCGAGTATCGGCTCGCCGCGCGCCTGATCATGCGGCCCGATTTCGCCGAAGGCGTGCGCGCGGTGCTGATCGACAAGGACAATGCGCCGCGGTGGAATCCCGCCTCGCCCGAAGACGTGACCGAGGCGATGGTGGAGGCCATCTTCGCGCCGCTGCCAGAGGGCGAGGAGTGGGTGCCGTTTCCCGCTTGAACGCACCCAAGAAATTCTGCCCGGCCGGGGATTGAGATTGACACATACAGGGGGCAAGTGCGGCGCGCATGCAGCGACTGACCCATCTCCAACGCCTCGAGGCCGAGAGTATCCACATCATGCGCGAGGTTGCGGCCGAAGCGCAGACGCCGGTCATGATGTACTCGGTGGGCAAGGACAGCGCGGTCATGCTGCACTTGGCGAGGAAGGCGTTTTACCCTGCCCCGCCGCCGTTCCCGCTGCTGCATGTCGATACCACCTGGAAGTTCCGCGCGATGTACGAGCTGCGCGCCAAGGCGGCCAAGGCGGCGGGAATGGACCTGATCGTCTGGCAGAACCCCGAGGCCAAGGAGCGCGGCATCAACCCGTTCGATCACGGCGCGCTGCATACCGACATGTGGAAGACCGAGGGGCTCAAGCAAGCGCTCGACCACTACGGCTTCGACGCAGCGTTCGGCGGCGCGCGGCGCGACGAGGAGAAGAGCCGCGCCAAGGAGCGCATCTTCAGCTTCCCTGGGGTGGGACCCGAAGAACCAGCGGCCCGAGCTGTGGAACCTCTACAACGCGCGCAAACACCGCGGCGAGAGCATCCGGGTGTTCCCGATCTCCAACTGGACCGAGCTCGACATCTGGCAATACATCATGGCCGAAGGGATCGAGATCGTTCCGCTGTACTTCTCGGCCCCGCGTCCGACGGTCGAGCGCGACGGGATGCTGCTGATGGTCGATGACGAGCGGTTTCCGCTCGAACCCGGCGAAGTTCCCGTGGAGCGCTCGATCCGCTTCCGCACGCTCGGCTGCTATCCGCTGACCGGCGCGATCGAGAGCGAGGCGGCAACCCTGGCCGACGTGGTGCAGGAAATGCTGCTCACCACCACCAGCGAACGCCAGGGCCGCGCCATCGACAAGGACGCGGGCGGCGCGGGCATGGAGAGGAAGAAGCAGGAGGGGTATTTCTGATGGCCACCTCTGCCGAGTCCTCCGCCTACGTCACCGACGCGCTGATCGCCGAGGACATCGAAGCCTATCTCGAGCGCCACCAGAACAAGGAACTGCTGCGGTTCATCACCTGCGGCAGCGTGGACGACGGCAAGTCCACGCTGATCGGGCGGCTGCTCTACGATTCGAAAATGATCTTCGAAGACCAGTTGGCAGCGCTCGAAGCCGACAGCGCGCGCGTCGGCACGCAAGGCAAGGCGATCGACTTCGCGCTCCTGGTCGACGGCCTCGCCGCCGAGCGCGAGCAAGGCATCACCATCGACGTCGCGTACCGCTTCTTCGCGACCGAGAAACGCAAGTTCATTGTCGCCGATACGCCGGGACACGAACAGTACACCCGCAACATGGTCACCGGCGCGAGCACCGCCGACCTCGCGGTGATCCTGATCGATGCGCGCAAGGGCGTTCTGGTGCAAACCCGACGCCATTCGTATCTGTGCCACCTCATCGGCATCCGCCATCTCGTTCTGGCGGTGAACAAGATGGACCTGGTGGACTACGACCCGGCGGTGTTCGACAGGATCGTCGCCGAGTACCGCGCGTTTGCACGCGAGATCGGCATCGCCGATGTCACCGCGATCCCGCTCAGCGGCTTCAAGGGCGACAACATCACGTCGGCGCCGTCCGCCAATACCCCGTGGTACAGTGGGCCGAGCCTGATCGAGCATCTCGAAACCGTCGAAATCGAAGCGACGGCCGCACAGGCCGATGCGTTCCGCATGCCGGTGCAGTGGGTCAATCGTCCCAACCTCGACTTCAGGGGCTTTGCCGGCCTTATCGCGGCCGGAACGGTCAAGCCTGGCGATCCGGTGCGCGTGGTGCCTTCGGGGCGGACCAGCACGGTCAAGGCGGTCATCGTGGCACCCCCCAATCCGTTCGCTTCGAGCGAAGTCGAGAAGCGTGAGCACGGTGTCTCGACGTCGCTCGCCACGAACGGGGAATTGAGCGAAGCCGTCGCCGGCCAGTCGGTCACGCTCACCCTCGCCGACGAGATCGACTGCAGCCGCGGCGACGTGCTCGCCGCCGCCGACGATCCGCCGCAAAGCGCCGACCAGTTCGAAGCCACGCTGGTTTGGATGAGCGACGAGACGCTGATCCCCGGCCGCGGTTACTGGCTCAAGCTGGCGACGCAGACCGTTACCGCGACGGTCGCCCAGCCGAAGTACGTGGTGAACGTCAACTCGCTCGAGCACTGCGCGGCCAAGACCCTGGCGCTCAACGCGATCGGTGTCGCCGAAGTGACGACCGAGCGGCCGATCACTTTCGAGCCTTACGACCGGAGCCGCACGCTCGGCGGTTTCATCCTGATCGACAAGCTGACCAACGCCACCGTGGCGGCGGGGATGATCCATTTCAGCCTGCGGCGGGCGCAGAACGTCCACTGGCAGGCAATCGAAGTGACCCGCGCCCAGCACGCGGTCATGAAGGGGCAGACCCCTGCGCTGCTGTGGTTCACCGGGCTGTCCGGCTCGGGCAAATCGACCATCGCCAACCTGGTCGAGAAGAAGCTTCACGCCGCCGGCAAGCACACCTTCCTGCTCGACGGCGACAACGTGCGGCACGGTCTCAACAAGGACCTCGGCTTCACCGAGGCCGACCGGATCGAGAACATCCGCCGCGTCGGCGAGGTCGCCAAGCTGATGACCGACGCCGGGCTGATCGTGCTGACCGCTTTCATCAGCCCATTCCGCGCCGAGCGGGAGATGGTCCGCGCAATGCTGCCCGCCGGCGAGTTCGTTGAGGTGTTCGTCGATACCCCGCTCGAAACCGCCGAAAGCCGCGACGTGAAGGGCCTCTACAAGAAGGCACGCGCCGGTGAGCTCAAGAACTTCACGGGCATCGATAGTCCTTACGAGCGGCCCGAGAACCCCGAGATGCGGATCGACACCGCCAGGATCAGTGCCGAGGACGCCGCCGAACTGATCGTCCAGCGCGTGCTTGGCCAATGGACGCCCGACCTTTGACCGACACCGAGCTGGCGGCCAAGCTGGCGGCCGCGGCTGGCGAGCTGCTGCTCGACTTGCGCGCACGCGGCGAGTTCGCCGGCAAGGCGCTCGGCATCGAGGGCGACCGGCTCGCCAACGCCCTGCTGGTGGCGCGCCTTGCCGCCGAGCGGCCCGACGACGGATTGCTCTCCGAGGAAAGCAAGGACACGCCCGAGCGGCTCGACAAAGCGCGGGTGTGGATCGTCGATCCGCTCGACGGGACGCGCGAGTACTCCGAGGGTCGCGAAGATTGGGCGGTGCATGTGGCGCTGGCGGTAGGCGGCCTGGCCACGATCGGAGCGGTCGCACTGCCGGCGCTCGGCGGCCTGGTGCTGCGTTCCGACCTGCCGGTACCGGTCCCGCCGCATGAGGGCCGGCCGCGCCTGGTGGTCAGCCGCTCGCGCCCGCCTGCGCAGGCGCTGGCCGTCGCCCAGGCGCTCGGCGGCGAACTGATCGAAATGGGATCGGCCGGGGCCAAGGCGATGGCGGTGGTCGCCGGCGCGGCGGACATCTACCTTCACGCCGGCGGGCAGTACGAATGGGACAATTGCGCGCCGGTTGCGGTGGCGCAGGCACACGGGCTGCACTGCTCGCGGCTCGACGGCGGTGTCCTGCGCTACAACGAACGCGATCCCTACCTGCCCGACGTGCTGATCTGCCGGCCCGAGTGGGCGGGGCCGGTGCTGGACGCGCTAGCGGAGCTTTAGATCCTTCCCGTACCGGGGTTGGAACCTATGCCATCCAAGGCCCGGTGATCGCCACCGTCCGGGTCGGGCTGTACAGGTTGACGAACAGCCACTTGCCGTCGGGCGAGAAGCACGCGCCGGCCCATTCGGTCTGCTCTTTGGTGAAGGCCAGCGGATAAGGCTCGCCGCGCGGGGTGATGCCGCGCAAGTGGTTCGTCACCACGTCGGTGTACTGGTCCTCGCAGACCACCAGGTGGCCGTTGGGCGCGACGGTGAGATTGTCGCCGTAATTGAACTGCTCGGCGCTGGTGCTTTCGAAGAACACTTGCAGGCTTTCCGCCCCGGCCGGACGCAGGCGGAAAATCTGCCCCAGCTTGGCATGGCCGCCGCTGGTGCAGACAAAGTACAGCTCGTTTTCGCCCATCCAGATGCCCTCGCCGCGCGCGAACAGCGTCGCACCCAGCGCGGAGCCGCGCTTCCTGAGATCGTCGTCGGGCGCTTCGGGATTGTCGAGATCGACCCAGTGCACACCGACCCACTGGTTGAAGGACAGATTGGCATCCATCCAGTTGCGGCTGTCGGTCACGCCGTCGAGCACCATGGCCTGGAGCTTGCCACCCTGCGCGAGCTGGCCCGGCACATTCGGGATGAAGCGATAGAGCAGGCCGTCCTCGCGGTCTTCGGTCAGATAGACGATGCCGGTAGCGGGATCGATGCAGGCGGCCTCGTGGTTGAATCGGCCCATCGCCTTAAGCGGCACCGGCGTGACCAGGCCCGTTCCGCGCGCCGGCACTTCGAACACGTAGCCGTGATCCTGGTTGAAGCGGCCGTTCGCGCGCTGGACGTTTTCCTCGCAGCTCAGCCACGAGCCCCACGGCGTGATCCCGCCGGCGCAGTTGCGGATCGTGCCGGCGAGCGAGCGGTACTGCCGCTCGACCGCGAGCGTCTGCGAATCGATTACCAGCGTGGTGGTGCCGCCCGGGAGCGGGACCATGCTGCGCGCGACCGTGTCGTAAGCCGGCCCGGCCACCCCGCCGCCGTCCTGCTCGGGCCGCAGCTCGTGGTTGCGGACCAGCGCGAGCTTGCCGCCGCCGAGATCGAAGCAGCCCATCCCGTCGGCCGCGTCGGGCACAGTAAAGCCGTCGTCCATCGCATCGCCCAGCCTGGAGACGATCCGGTAGGTGAACCCGGCCGGCAGATCGATCAGCCCGGCCGGATCGGTCACCAGCGGGCCATAGCCGGCACGCCCTGCCGCCGCGGCGAGGCTCCCGCGCATGCAACCGCTCGCGGCGAGCGCGGCGAAGGCGGTTCCAGTGGCGCGGAGAAACCGGCGGCGGTCGGTGATCATCGAAGTGCTCCTGCGGCCGCGGCGAATCGCGTCCGTTCCAGGCCCTGATACACCCGATTGACCGGCGCGTGACGGTCGGCAGTGGCCTTCGGCCCGCAACTATGTTGAGATGCCGCCCGGGACAAGGACGCGCGCCGCATGAGGACGGCCGCCCGGGAGATTGCGATGCGGAACGCGCCGGCCAAGATGCTCGCCGCTTGCCTGTTGTCGGCCATGACCGTGCCGGCGGCGGCCCAGACCAGTCCGCCCGTGGTGTTGGCAGCGCAAACACGCGGCACGCCCGAACAGCGCGCGGCCGCGATGCTGGCGCAAATGACGCGCGACGAGAAGCTGACGCTGCTCAAGGGCTATTTCGGGACCGATTTCCCGCCCGCGCGGTTCGAGGCGCCGGACGAGGCGCGTTACGGCTCGGCCGGTTACGTGCCGGGTATTCCCCGCCTCGGCATCCCGCCGCAGTGGCAGGCCGACGCCGGGATCGGGGTCGCCACCCAGGGCGGCGCAGCCGAGAAACGCGCGCGAACCGCGCTGCCCTCCGGGCTCGCCGTCGCGGCGACCTGGGACCTCGCGCTAGCCCGCGCGGGCGGGGCGATGATCGGGGCCGAAGCGCGTGCCGACGGGTTCAACGTGCTTCTCGCCGGCAGCGTCAACCTGCTGCGCGAGCCCAGAAATGGACGCAACTTCGAATATGCCGGTGAGGACCCGTTGCTCGCCGGAACGATCGTCGGCGCGGCGATCGCCGGGATCCAGTCGAACGGGATCATCTCCACGGTCAAGCACTACGCGGTCAACGACCAGGAGACCGACCGCGGCACGGGCAATTCGGTGATCGCCGAGCCGGCCCTGCGCATGTCCGACCTGTTGGCTTTTCAGTTCGCGATCGAGAGGGGCGACCCGGGATCGGCGATGTGCGCTTACAACAAGGTCAACGGCACTTACTCCTGCGAGCATCCGTTCCTGCTGACGCAGGTGCTGCGCGGCGAATGGCGCTGGCCCGGCTATGTCCTGTCCGACTGGGGCGCCGTGCATTCGACCGCAGCGTCGGCCAATGCGGGGCTCGATCAGGAGTCGGGCTTCGGCCTGCAGCGCGACGACTGGTTCGGCGCCGACAAGCTGCGGGCGGCGCTCGCCGCGGGGCAGATCGATGATGCGCGGATCGACCTGATGGCCGGCCGCATCCTGCGCTCGATGTTCGCGCACGGCCTGATCGACCGGCCGGTCGCGCCGGACCAGCCGATCGACTTCGCCGCGCACCGGGCGATCAGCCGCGCCGCTGCCGAAGCCGGCATCGTGCTGCTGAAGAACGAGCGCGGCGTGCTGCCGCTGCTCGCGGGCGCGGGGCGCATCGCGGTGATCGGCGGCCATGCAGACAAGGGCGTGCTGTCGGGCGGGGGTTCGAGCCAGGTCTATCCCGAGGGTACGAATGCGGTCCCGGGGATCGCGCCGACCACCTGGCCGGGACCGGTGGTGTACTATCCGTCGTCGCCGCTCGAAGAACTGCGCAAGCTGTTGCCCGGCGCCACGTTCACGTTCGACGATGGAGTCGATCCCGAATCCGCGGTGCGCGCGGCGGCCGGGGCGGACGTGGCGATCGTGTTCGGGACACAGTGGGCCAGCGAAAGCATCGACGTGGCGCCGGCGCTGTCGGACAGCCAGGATACGCTGATCGAATCGGTCGCGCTGGCCAACCGCAACACCGTGGTCGTGCTCGAAACCGGCGGGCCGGTACTGATGCCGTGGGCGGACCGGGTGCCCGCAATCCTCGCCGCATGGTATCCGGGACGCGCCGGGGGCGAGGCGATCGCGCGGGTGCTGACCGGCGCGGTCAACCCCTCGGGCCACCTGCCCGCGACTTTCCCCAAGAGCCTCGACCAGCTTCCCTGGCCGGGTGAGCCGCGGCGAGGGGATGTCGCCTACACCGAAGGGGCCGCGGTCGGGTACAAGTGGTTCGACGCGCAGCGCCTGGAGCCGCTGTTCCCGTTCGGCCACGGCCTGTCCTATACCACTTTCCGCCACGATCACCTCGCGGTCGCGCGCGAAGGCGACGGCCTTTTCGCGATGGTCGAAGTGACCAACACCGGCACGCGCGCGGGGGCCGACGTGGTGCAGGTCTATGTTTCAGGACGCGGCTGGGAAGCCCCGCGGCGGCTCGGCGGGTTCGCCAAGGTCGCGCTGGAGCCGGGCGAGCGTAAGCGCATCGAGATCCATATCGACCCGCGCCTGCTCGGCGTCTGGTTCGAAGGCCGCCCAGGTTGGACCCACCCCGCCGGCGCTTACACGGTCAGCGTCGGCCACAGTTCGCGCGACCTCGGGGAAAGCGTCATCGTGGAGCTGCCGGCAAGCTACCTTGCCCCCGAATGGCGTCCTTAACATCGTCTTAACTATATGGAAATCAACAGGTATTTTGCACGAGCCGGCGCAGGTGCATTGCGTCCTGGGGCTGGGTGGCTACCTCTTGGGACATGAGCAAACGAGTCCTGGTCGTCGAGGACGACATCCTCAACAGCGCGTTCCTCTGCACGACGCTCGAGAGCCACGGCTTCGCCGTCCACTCGGTCTCCGACGGCGCCTATGCCATCGCCGCCGCGCGCGCGTTCCGTCCCGATCTCATCACCATGGACATCGACCTGCCCCACGTATCGGGGCTGGAACTGATCCACCAACTCAAGTCCGATCCCGAGCTTGGCGGCATTCCGGTCTTGACCATTACCGCCCATGTCGGACGGATCGAGGAGCTGCAAATCCGGCGTGCAGGCGCCTCGCGCTACATGGCCAAGCCGGTAACGATGCGCGGCCTCTTTGCGGCGGTCGATGAGCTGCTCGGCGGCAGTGGCGGCGCGGTATCGCACCCCGGTTCGCGGGGGGAGGCCCGCGCCGCCAATTCCCGTTTGGCAGGGCAATTGCCCGGGTTGACCGCGCCGCCGGCTCCTCCGAAGACTGCGCTTAGCGCAGGCTGACCCGCAGCCGGCTGTCGAGGCGGTCGATGCTGCTCTGCACTTCGGCCTGATTGCGCGCGGAAAGGTTCCCTCGCCGATCGCGCGACATCCGGCCTTCGCGAGCGCGAAGGTCTCTGAGGTCGCGCTGGTAGCCGGCGAGTTCGCGGCTGTTCAGCGTACGCTCGGCCCGGGCGGTGACGAGTTGCCGATCGAGCGCGGAGAGCTGATCGCGAATGGCGGGCCGGGCGGCCGTGTAACCGGTCGAAGACCCGCGGCGCTCGTCGGCAACCCAACGCCCCCGGTTGTCGTAGCGCCCGCTCGTGGAACCGCTCACCCATGTGTCGTTGCGATCATAGTAGCCGTTGGCCGAAGCGGGAATCCACTCGTTCTGCGAGCTGTAGCGGCCTTCGCCGCGGCTTGATCCCGCGTTGGAGATCCAGCGACTGTCATCGCCATAGCGGCCGTTGGGAGGCCCTTCGATCCATTCGCCGTCACGATCGTAGTAACCGCGCGCTTCGGATGCTCCGACGCCGCTGGCATGCCAGCGGTTGTCGCTGTCGTAGTAGCCATAGGCATCCTGGCAGTCGCGGCCCGACCGGGCCACCTGATTGCCGACGATCGCGCCGCCGACCGCGCCGATGATCGTCCCGAGCGTCTTGTCGCCGCGACCCGCGATTACGTTGCCCAGCACGCCGCCGACGCCGGCGCCGCCGACCGTGGCGACGACCCGGGTAGAACTATGCTGTTCGCAAGTCGCGCGGGAGGGGGTTTGGGCGCTGGCGATCGAGGGTATGAGGGCAGCGGCAGCAATGCTCGCTGTAAAAATAGACCCGCGCATGATGGAAACTCCTGAAACGCACGGAAGCGCGTTTCTCATTTCGCCGAACCATCTTGCTCGATATTGGTTCCTTGATCAGGCGTTTCTAATCCTGAATCAATTTGCAATCGCTACGACTTTAGATGATTTATACTACAGCATCCACCATATTAATAACGCAAGGCCGAAGAGCGGCAAGAGCACGCCGAGGTAGTTCGGCGCCTGTTCGTTGCGCTGGCTCACGATGCGATCCTGCGCCGCAAAGCGACGATAGTGTCACAAGTAGATACCCGGCTGGTCTGGGCGTGCCCAAAAGTCACTGCCGACGTTTGATTAAGAATCCAAGATCGCTCTGTCATTAACTGGGCTCCGTTATTGCGGGAGCACAGCGTCTCTCAGTCGACGACGGCAGGCGAATTTCGTCGATAGTTTTGTAACTGGGGGCTGTCGCCTCCAACTACAATCACGAGGCGCCAACATTCTACATGAAGGGGGTTGGGTAAAGGCGTGCTAGGCTCGCTTTGCTTCGTGTTCGCCAACCTCAAAGAGCGAGCGAGCCGCCGGGTATGGCTTTCGCATCGCGAGCCTCCGGTTTCCGAAGGCTGCGGCCATGGAACATCGCATGCAAGGTAAACCTGAACCGAGCGGCCTGGGCATGGCGCTGGTCGTCACGTCGAGCACGCCGCTGGTCCTGCTCGATCAGGATCTCGTCGTTCGGGCCGCCAGCCAGTCATTTTGCCGCAGCTTCGGTCTCGACTCGCGCACGGTGGTCGGAGCGGTGATCTTCGTACTTGGCGACGGCGAATGGGACATCCCGCAATTGCGCTCGCTGCTGACAGCGACCGCGTCGGGGCACGCTGCCATCGACGCCTACGAAATGGACCTCAAGCGCGCCGGCCAGGCCGATCGGTGCCTGGTGATCAACGCTCATGCCGTCCACGGGCTCGACGCGGCGCAAGTGCGCCTGATCATGGCCGTCACCGACGTGACCGACGCGCGGCAGGCGGCGCGCGAGAAGGACGCGCTGGTCCAGGAAAAGCTGGTTCTGCTTCAGGAGCTCAATCACCGCATAGCGAACAGTCTGCAGATCATCGCCAGCGTGCTGATGCAGCGGGTCCGCCGGGTGCAATCGGAAGAGACGCGCGGCCACCTGCGGGATGCCCACAACCGCGTGATGGCGGTCGCCACCTTGCAGCGGCAGCTCTCGTCCGCCGCGTCCGGCCAGGTTGCCCTACGCCCCTATTTCACCGAATTGTGTGCGAGCATCGGCGCCTCGATGATTCTCGATCACGATCTGATCACTATCGCCGTCGAAGCCGACGAAACCTCCACCACCGCCGATCGCTCGGTCAGCCTGGGCCTGATCATCACCGAACTGGTCATCAACGCGCTGAAACACGCCTTTCCAAGCGTCACTGTGAAAGGCGCGATCCGTATCGGCTTCCACACCGATCCGGACGGCTGGACTCTGACCGTGGCCGACGACGGCGTGGGATTTGCCGGTCAGCCTGAAAGCGCCCACTCCGGTCTCGGGACCGGTATCGTCAAAGCGCTTGCCGGCCAGCTCGCCGCCACGGTCGTCGTGGCGGCCGCCCAGCCCGGTACGCTGGTGTCGATCATTCACCGGGATTGATCAGTCCAGGACCGGACCCCGTCGAGGCGGCTACAGGTCGGGCAGGCGCTGATCGGCAAAGCCCCATCCCGCGAGCGCCTTGTCGGCGGCCCGGTCGAGCAGCGCTTTGACATCGCCGATCGCGAACGGATGCGCCGTATCGAACCCGCCAAGCTCGTCCCACGCGATCGGGACCGCGACCGGCGCGCCTTCGCGCGCCCGCGCCGAATAAGGCAACACCGCCGTACTGCCGCGCTGGTTGCGCAAGTAGTCGATGAAGATCCGGCCGACGCGCTTGGCCTTGCTCATCGTCGCCACGAAGCGCTCGGGCTCGGCCAGGCTGAGCGCCTCGGCGAAGCGCTTCGAGAAGTCTTTGTGAGCGTCCCACGAATGCCCGGCCGTCAGCGGCACCACGACATGGACGCCCTTGCCGCCCGAGAGCATCGCGAAGCTGGTGAGGCCGATGTCGGCGAGGCGATCGTGGATGTCGTGCGCGGCGCTCTTCACGGCGGCGAAGTCGAGCCCTTCATCGGGGTCGAGATCGAACACCATCCGCTCGGGCGCCTCGACGGCGCTGGCGCGGCTGCCCCAGCCGTGGAACTCGATCGTACCCATCTGCACGCAAGTGAGCAGCCCTGCCGCGTCCTCGACGTAGAGATAGTCCTCGGCCCCGCCGTCCTTCTCGACGATCGGGACGTGGTGGACGTGCGGCCCGAAGCTGCCGCTGTCGTGCTTCTGGAAGAAGCACTTCTTTGCCCGGCCTTGCGGGCAGCGCACCAGGCTGAGCGGGCGGCCGGCGGCCCACGGCAGCATCAGCGGGGCGACCACGGCGAAATAGTCGGCGAGTTCGCCCTTGGTCTGACCGCTTTCGGGGAAGATCACGCGCTCGCGGTTGGAGATCTTGACCGGGCTTTCCGGCACGGGCGTCGGCTCGGCCGTTTCCGGTTTCACCTCCCTCGCCTTCTTGTCGCTGCGCAGGCCCACGAAGCTGCCGTGGCGCACGTTGCCGTCACCGGTGAACTCGCTGAACGCGACTTCGGCCACTAGCACCGGCTTGAGCCAGGTGACTCCGCGCCGCTCGGGCCGACCGACTTCGGCGGCGGGTTCGTCCGCGACCTGTCTCGCGAAAGTCGCGGCCAGTTTGGCCAGCGTGTCCTGCGTGAAGCCGGTGCCGACGTTGCCCTTGTACACCAGCTTGCCCCCTTCGTGCTGGGCGAGCAGCAGCGAGGCGAACGGCCGGCCCTTGGCGGCCGACTTCTTGAAGCCGAGGATCACGAACTCCTGCCGCCGGGTGCACTTGACCTTGACCCAGTTGCGGCTGCGGCCGGCCGCGTACTTCGCATCGATCCGCTTGGCGATGATCCCCTCCTGCCCGGCCGTGCACATCGCCTTGAGCAGAGCTTCACCGGCGCCGATCACATGATCCGCGATATGGATCGGCGGCGCCGCGCCGGCGAGCAGCGCCTCGAGCCGTTCCTTGCGCTCGATCTGGGTAAGCTTGGCCAGATACTCGCCGCCGAGTTCGAGCAAATCGAAGGCATGGAACGCCAGCTTGTCGCTGTCCTTCTGCGAACCGTGGCCGCGCTTGAGTACGTTCTGCAGGCTCGAGAAGTCGGGGTTGCCCTCGGCGTCGTAGGCGACGATCTCGCCGTCTATCAGGCAGGCGGGCAGATCGAGCGCGCGCAGCGTCTCGGCGAGCGGGACGAACTTGTCGCTCCAGTCCTTGCCGCTACGGGTGTACACACGCACCTCGGGGCCCTGGCAGGCGATCAGCGCGCGATAGCCGTCGAACTTGATCTCGTGCAGCCAGCCGTTCCCCGCCGGTACCGCATCGACCAGCGTCGCCAGCTGGGGTTCGCGGAACTTGGGCAGTGCGCCCGCGCGCTGGGTCGCTTTGGCCGCCGGCTTCGCCCGGCCGACATTGCGCTGCGCCGCCTTGGCCATTTCCGCCGCGAAAGCATCGCCTGTCTTGCCTTTCAGCGAGTAGGCGCCGCCCGCGTCCGCGGCGATCTCGGCCATGGAGCGGCCGGTCAGCACGCTCGTCAGCGCGCGATCGACCAGCGGATCGCCCGCTTCGGCATGCGCGTCCTCGAGCTTGCGCAGCAGCCAGTTCTCGCGCTTCTCGCCCGGGCGCGGCTTGAGGCGGATGAGCAGCCATTCGCCCTTCATCCGCTCGCCATCGAGCGTGAAGTGCAGGTGCCCCTTGTCGATGTCCTGCCAGCTCTTGCCTTCGACCGGCGCCCAGGTGCCCCTGTCCCACAACATGACCGTGCCGCCGCCGTATTCGCCCTTGGGAATGATTCCCTCGAACTCGGCATAGGCCATCGGGTGGTCCTCGGTCCGCACCGCCAGCCGCTTGATGTCGGGATCGGGCGACGGCCCCTTGGTGACCGCCCAGGACTTGAGCACCCCATCGGCTTCGAGCCGCAGGTCCCAATGCAGCCGGGTCGCGTCGTGCTTCTGCACGATAAAGCGGTTGCCGGTTTCGCTCGGGGCCCGCTTGCCCGCAGGCTCGGCGGTCTTCCTGAAATCCCGCTTGCGGTTGTACTCGGCAAGCGGACTGGCGCGGCTGGCCACTTCAGGCGCGCTTCTTGGCGGGCGCGGCCTTCTTGGCGGGCGCCTTCTTGGCGGGTTCCTCCGGTTCGGACGGCGCTGCCTTGCCGCCAACCGATTTCTTGAGCGCGGCCATCAGGTCGATCACGTTGCCGCCGCGCGTTTCGGGCTCGGCGACATCCTCGAGGATCTTCTTGCCTTTGGACTTGGCCTTCTTGGCGATCAGCGACTTGAGCGCATCGACATATCGATCATGGAACTCGCCGGGCTCGAACGGCGCGGTCCGCTGCTCGATCAATGTAGTCGCGAGATCGAGCAGCGACTTGTCGGGCTTGGTCGCCGGAATGTCCTTGAAATAGCCTTGCGCGGCGCGGACCTCGTCCTCGTAGCGCATGGTTTCGAGCACCAGCCCCTTGCCGCACGGTTTCAGGCTGACCAGCGTCTCGCGCCCGCGCACGCTGATCTGACCGACACCGACCTTCTTGGCCGCGCGCATCGCCTCGCGCAACACGACGAAGGCCTCTTCGGCGAGGTCGTCGGCGGGGACCACGTAGTAGGGCTTCTCGAAGTAGAACACGTCGATCTCGCCGGCATCGACGAACTGCACCAGATCGAGCGTCTTGCGGCTCTCGACCTTGGCGGCCTCGATCTCGTCGTCGTCGAGAAGGACGTAATTGCCTTTCGACACTTCGTACCCTTTGACGATCTCGTCCCGGTCGACCGGGCCGATGCCCTGGACCACTTTCTCATAGTTGATCCGCTTGCCGCTCGGCTCGTGGATCTGGTGGAACGCGATCGTCGCGCCGCTTTTGGTGGCGGCATAGACTTCGACCGGGATCGAAACGAGCGCGAGGCGGATTTGCCCCTGCCAATAGGCGCGTGCGGCCATTTCTGACTCTCCTGCTTTGGTTGCGAGGCCCGGTTCCGGCAGAGTCAGCGCACGGAGCGCGCGGTGGTTCCGCACGGCCCTCGCGCCCGCCCGGTCCAGTTATGGGACGCCGTCGTGGGGAACAAGAAGATAGCCTTGCAACCAATCGGCGGGTCATGCGTTGACCCCGGTCCGAAACGGTGCGCGTAACACGCGATGGGGGGGTTGGAGCGCATGGCTGCTGGAGCGGGACGGCATTCGATTACCGCCGACGAATGGCGCCAGATCGTCGACAGTGCGGTGGAAACCGCGATCATCACGACCGATCTCGCCGGCCGGGTAACGAGCTGGAGCGAAGGGGCGCGGCGCATTCTCGGCTGGGACGAGGAGGAGATGCTCGGCCAGACACTCGATCGGCTGTTCTCCGAACAGGGCGGCCGCGCGTCGTTGGAGACCGAGATGGCCGAGGCCGCGCGGTCCGGCAGGGGTGGTGTGGCCGAAGGATGGCGTCTCCGCAAGGACGGCCATCGCCTGTGGGCCGCCGGCGAAATGACCCCGATCCGCGACGCGCGCGGCGCGGTCGTCGGCTTCACCAAAGTGCTGCGCGACCGATCGAGCAGCCGCGCTGCCGAAGTGGCGATTCTCGAGGAACGGCGCACGCTCGAGGTCCTCAATCGGACCGGCTCCGCGCTTGCCGAGGGCGCCGACATGTCCGGCGTGGCCCAGCTCGTAACCGATGCCGGGGTCGAGCTGACCGGCGCGCAGTTCGGCGCGTTCTTCTACAACATCGCCGACGATGCCGGGGAGAGCTATATGCTCTACGCGCTGTCCGGCGCCCCCGCCGAGGCGTTTTCCAGCTTCCCGATGCCGCGCAACACGGCGGTATTCGGCCCGACGTTTTCCGGCGAAGGCATCGTCCGCTCCGACGACATTACGCGCGATCCGCGTTACGGCCGCAATGCGCCGCACGCCGGGATGCCCGCCGGGCATCTGCCGGTGCGGAGCTACCTGGCCGTGCCGGTGCTGACCCGCTCCGGCGAGGTTCTCGGCGGATTGTTCTTCGGTCACGAGGCGGTCGGGGTATTCACCGAGGAGTCCGAGCGCGGCCTGACCCTGCTGGCCAGCGAAGCCGCGGTGGCGCTCGACAACACGCGCCTGATCCATGCGCTCGAGGCCGAGCTGGCACAGCGCCGCCGGGCCGAGCAGGAACTCGCCGACAGCGAAGCCCGCCTGCGCCTGGCCGCCGAAGCCGCCGACATCGGCACTTGGGATTTCGACCCCATCACCGGCGCGCTCCACTGGGATGCGCGCTGCAAGGCGCTGTTCGGCCTGCCGCCGGATGCAGAGGTGACATACGAATCTGCGTTCCTCGCAGGTCTGCATCCCGACGACCGCGACCGTGCCGCCGCGGCCGTGGTGAGCGCGCTCGATCCGCACGGCTCGGGCCGCTACGAATTCGAATATCGCACGATCGGCCTCGAAGACGGCATCGAACGCTGGATCGCGGCGACCGGGCGGGCGATCTTCGTCGAGGGACAGGCCGTCAGGTTCATCGGCACGGTGATCGACATCAGCGCCAGCAAGCGCAGCGAAGCCCGGCTGCAGGAACTCAACGAGCGCTTGGAGGAACAGGTTCACGCCGAGGTCGCGCGCCGCGCTGAGGCGGAGGAAGCGCTTCGCCAGGCGCAAAAGATGGAAGCCGTCGGGCAATTGACCGGCGGCATCGCGCACGACTTCAACAACCTGCTGACCGTGGTCACCGGCAACATCGGCCGCGCTCTGCGCGCGCTCGATGCCGCCGGCTTCGCCGATCCGCGCACGCTGCGATCGCTCGACAATGCGATGATCGGCGCCGAGCGCGCCGCTTCGCTGACCCAGCGGCTGCTCGCGTTCTCGCGCCGTCAGCCGCTCGCGCCCAAGCCGGTCGATCTCGACAGACTGGTGAGCGGAATGTCCGACTTGCTGCAGCGTTCGCTGGGCGAGATGATCCGGCTCGAGATCGTCACCTCGCCCGGGCTGTGGCGGACCGAGGCCGATCCCAACCAGCTCGAGAGCGCAATCCTCAATCTCGCGCTCAATTCGCGCGACGCAATGCCCGACGGCGGGGAACTGACGATCGAGACCGGCAACACCCGGCTCGACGAGGGTTACGCCGCGCTCCAGGCCGAAGTGCCGCCCGGGCAATACGCCATGGTCGCCGTCACGGACACCGGCGTGGGCATGACCAGGGACGTGATCGAGCGCGCCTTCGAGCCTTTCTTCACCACCAAGGAAGTCGGCAAAGGCACCGGGCTCGGGCTCTCGATGGTCTATGGCTTCGTCAAGCAGTCTGGCGGCCACGTGAAAATCTACTCGGAGGAAGGCGAAGGCACCACGATCAAGATTTACCTGCCACGCCTGCTCAGCGAACCCGAGCGCGACGAATTGGCCGGCACTCTGTTCGGTCCGGCCGAAGGCAGTTCGCGCAGCGAGACGATTCTGGTGGTCGAAGACGACGACGACGTCCGCACTTACACCGTCGAATCGCTCCAGGAGCTCGGTTACGATGTGCTCGAAGCGCACGACGGGCCGGCAGCGCTGCGGCTCATGCACTTGCGCGAGAGCCCTATCGACCTGCTGTTCACGGACGTGGTCATGCCGGGCATGAGCGGGCGCGAACTGGCCGACGCGGCGCGCCTGGTCCAGCCGGGCCTGCGTGTGCTGTTCACTTCGGGCTATACCCGCAACGCCATCGTCCACGGCGGCCGGCTCGACCCGGGGGTCGAAATGATCATGAAGCCGTTCAACTTCGAGGCGCTGGCACAGAAGGTGCGCGACGTGATCGACGGCGGCGGCGGCAGCGTGCTGCTGGTAGACGGGGAGGCGACGGTGCGCGCATTGACCCGCGAGGCGCTGGCTGCGATGGGCATTCGCACCGAACTTGCCGCCACCGGTGCCGAGGCGCTCGGCAAAGTCCGTGCCGCGCAAGGAAACTACGGTGCGGTCGTGCTCGACGATGATCTCCCCGACCGCGCCGGCGACGCGCTGTTCCGCGAATTGCGCGCGCTGCGCGCCGATCTGCCGATCGTGATCGCTTCCTCGACCCGCACCGAGCAGCTTAGGCAGACCTTCAAACAGGACCGATGCCTTTCGGTCCTGGCCAAGCCCTATACTTCGGCAGCGCTGCAGCAGACGCTGCTATCGGTCGGGATCCGCTGCAAAGGCGATAGCGCCTGACGCGCCGCAGTTCAGCGTGATCGCTCGAGCCTGACCAGAGCCTCGTCAAGCGCCTGCAGGAACCGCGAGCGATCCGCCTTTGCGAACGGCGCGGGCCCGCCCACGACATCGCCGCCGGCGCGCAAATCGGCCATGATCGCGCGCGTGGCGATCGCGCTGCCGATCGAGGCAGGGGTGAACGGCCGGCCGTTGTTGCCGATCACCGTGGCGCCAGCCTTGAGGCAGCGGTCGGCGAGGAGAATGTCGGCGGTCACCACCACGGTGCGGGGGCTGGCGCGTTCGGCGATCCAGTCGTCGGCGGCGTCGAACCCGCCGGAGACCACCACCCGCTCGACCAGCGGACCGGTCGGAACGCGGAACGGGCTGTTGCTGACCACGCTGACGGGGACCTTGCGGCGCTGCGCGACCCGGTGGACCTCGTCCTTCACCGGGCAGGCATCGGCATCGACCAGGATGCGGATCGGTTCCACCGCGCTAGCGCTTGCGCACGAACTCGGCCCGCAGCACCAGCCCCCGGATGCCCTCGTAGCGGCAATCGATCTCCTGCGGGTCGCCGGTCAGCCGGATCGACTTGATCAGCGTGCCGCGCTTGAGCGTCTGGCCCGCGCCCTTGACTTCGAGATCCTTGATCAGCGTGACCTGGTCGCCGTCGGCCAGAAGGTTGCCGACCGCGTCGCGGACCTCGACGGTATCGCCCGCCTCCTGCTGCGCGGCCAATTGCGAACCCGGCACCCATTCGCCGCTGTCTTCGTCGTAAACGTAGTCCTCGTCGGGCATCGGCGCGGTCACTTGGCCTTGGCGTTCTCAAGCGGCCGCAGACCACCCGCCTTGAGCGTCGGCTGCGAGGCGTTGGTCTTGTTCTTCTCCGCTTTGGGCTTGCGGACTTCCTTGTTCGACTTCTTCTGGCTCTTGGCCATGGCGGTTCTCCGCGGGCGAAGCGCCCGGCAGAGCCCTAGGCGTTCGGCGCCGAAATAGCGAACGCTGCGTCGCGCCGCGATGCCGGTGGGTGCCGCCGATTAGGTAATCCGCGCTACCCGTGCTATCCCGTTGGGGCTGACGTCGAATTTTGCGACGGACTTCGGTGCCAAGACCCGGTTGCCCTGCACAGCAGGGGGCCTCGACCCTGACGACGACTTCCTTTCGTTTGACGACCTGACGCACGGCCTGCGCGGCAATTTCGCCGCAGGGCAAACCAAACGTTCTCGAAAGGAACACTCCATGCCGATCGGCACAGTCAAATTTTTCAACGGCGACAAGGGCTATGGCTTTATCGCTCCCGAGGACGGCGGCGCGGACAGCTTCGTGCACATCTCGGCCGTCCAGGCGGCGGGCATGCAGACGCTGACCAAGGACCAGCGCCTGTCGTATGAGGTCGAGCGCGGCCGCAACGGCAAGGAATCGGCGATCAACCTCTCGCAGGCCTGATCTCGCTTCTCCGGGCGCCGGTTTGCTCGCTCAAGGTGAGCGGCCGGCGCCCGGGCAGTTACCTCCAGCCGCAGGGATGCGCCCGATGAGCCAGACTTTCGATTTCTACGACAAGCAGGCCAAAGCCTCCCTGGCCGCCGCCGACGATGCCTTGCTCGGCAACGTCCGCGACCGCGAGCTGCGCTCGGCCAAGGCCTGGCGCGAAATGGCCGATCGCGCGCTGCTGATGGAGTCCGAGCGCGTCAAGGCCGAAGTCTATCGCGCCGCGCGCCGCGCCGAAGAGGCGGAGGAAGCCGCACAATCGCGCGCAATACCTCTCGGATAGCATCCAATTATCTGATAATAATAAGTAAATAGTCGAAGAGCAGGATTGCCGGGGGCAAATTAAATCGGTCCCCGCCCTTACATTTCCGGCTCGCGCATGCCATCTAGCATGCATCGCAGGCTTTCGCTGTTGTAGGCGCCTGTGACTGAGAGACCGCCGCGCTCCCGCTTACGCAGAGGAGCCCTGCCGTGGATCTCAACAAGCTCTATTTCGATCACCAGCTATTGCTGATGAAGGCCCGCTCGCCGGTCACGCCGCAGGCACGCTCGGAAAAGCTCGCCGCGGCGCGCGCCATTGCCGGCCGTATCGCCAGGTTTCAGCACGCGCTCGGCGCTGCCAGCGCGGCCGCCTGGGGATCGCAGTCCACGCAGCTCTGCGAGTGCTCAGCTTGAGCGGTGCCGGGGAGACGCCGGCCCCCCAGCCGACGATGATGCGCTTCCGCCGCGCGAACCTGCCGCGCATGGAAAAGGGCAGCGCTGAGCGCCAGGGCGATATCGCCCGGATGGCCTTCGAAGTGCTCGGCCGCGAAGAGGCGCTGGTATTCCTCAACACCGAACACGCCGCGCTCGGCGGGCGGCCGATCGATCTCGCGGTAGTCAGTGACGAAGGCCGCGCCAGCGTGGTCGCGGAGCTTAGCCGCATCACCGCGCAGCGCGGCAAGGCGCAGGCGTGATGGGTGCCGAATGGAGCCACTTCGCCGAGCGGCCCGAGCGCCGCCGGGAACCGGCCAACGCCCACTTCCGGCACATGGCAGCTGCGCCCGCTAAACCCGGGCAGGCCGACGCCGTCCAGGGCTCGCTGCCCGGCCGGTTCGAGATCTATCGCGCTGACCAGGTGAGGATGTCCTCGCTCCAGTTCGTCGGCGGGGATTGGCACTGGCGGCTGTGCACTCAGGCTGGCGAAGAATTGGTCGATGCCGGGGGCTACCGCACCGAAGCCGCGTGCCTCGCGGCGGTTGCCGTTCTGAAGGAACACGCAGGCCGCGCCGTGCTGGCGGCGAGCGCATGATGTACGGGATCGAAGAACGTTTGCTCGTAGCCTACGGGCTGATCCTGCTTTTGGTCCTGGCGGCCGCGGGACTGATCCTGCGCCACCGGTACAACAGCCGGCCGAACCAGGAACGCCGCGCCCAGGCCCGCATGGCCGCGCGGCTGCGGCTGCGCGCCGTGTCTCCCGGCGCCGCCGATGCCGAAGAGCGGGCCAAGTCCCCTCGCTAATCCAGGCACGCCGAGCCGCAGTGTCGGCTCCGTCCCCCCGACAGAACTAGGATCCCGATGGCCAAGGAAGAACTGCTGACCCTCGAGGGTCATATCGACGAAGTCATGCCGGACGGCCGCTTCGGCGTGACGCTCGACAATGAGCACAGGATCATTGCCTATACCGCGGGGAAGATGCGCCGCTTCCGCATCCGCTCGGTCGTGGGCGACCGGGTGCACGTCGAAATGACGCCTTACGACCTGTCCAAGGGCCGGATCGTGTTCCGCGAGCGGACGCCAGGCCAGGGGCCGGGCGGCGGCGGGCCGCGGCGCGGCGGATTTCGCCGCTAGCGCCCTGCGCTTCCGGCCAGCGCGGCCTTGATCGCGGCCCAGCTCACCAGTTTGAAGTTCTGCGAATTGGGCTCGTTCCAGCCGTCCTGGGCGACGAACAGGCCGTCGGGAAATGCCGGGCCGAAATCGCCGCTGACGAGCTCGATACCGTCGGTCTCCTCGGCCCCGCCGAGGGTGCCCGCGGTCACCGCGAAGCGGCCGAGATACGTCATGCCAGGAAGCTCAAACACCGCGAAGGCATTGTCGCCCTGGCTCGAGGCGACCAGCCATCCGTCGGTCGCGCCCTCGGTGATCAGCGCGAGGCCCTCGACGTCGGCGACAAGGTACTTGTTGTCGATCGGGGCGACCAGTTGCCCCTCGCTCGCGCCGGGCGCGAACCGCCAGATGCCGACATCTTCCTCGCCGACGTAGAGCGTACTGTCGCGCGGATCGTACACGCAGCCTTCGGTCTGGGTCAGGAGCTTGCGCTCAGGGAAGGTGGCGGCAACCGGCGCAACCTGGCCGCCGGGTCCGAAGGCGATCACCTGCTCGACGATCGTCCCGGCCTTCAGCACCGAGGCGATGCGCATCTGCGCGCCGTCGCGATAGGCGCAGACCCCGTAGCCTTCGCCCGCCCCGCCCGGAAGCGACCCGATCGGCTGCAGCGTGGCCGAAGCGGTATCGAGGCGGAATAGCGGAAGCTTGGCCTGAGTCAGGTCGTTGCGGTCGCTGGCGACCACGATCACGCCCGCCGCGCCCATGTCGACCAGCGCGACGTTGTTGACCTGGCCGGCATCGAAGAAGCTGCGGACCTTGCCGTCGAGCCCGTAGACGTAGAGCCCGGCCTTCTTGTCGGTCGCGACGATCAGGCTTTGCGCGGGGTTGGCCGCGTTGCGCCAGATCGCCGGATCGTCCGCCGCATCTTCACCCACACCGGTGCCGACCGGCACCGTCTCCGCCACGGCGGTGACCGATACCGGGGGCAGGCCCTTGGGCGTCGCGCAGCCGGCCAGGGCGATAGCCCCGGCCAGTGCGATCAGGCTCGTCGGCCGCATCAGAACGCGAGCCGGCCGACCAGCTGGAACACCGGCCCGGCGCGCTCGCTCTCGAGCTCGTACTCGTCGAAGTCGCGGTCTTCCTGATCGTCGACGGTGTCGAACTTGTTGAACACTTCGCTTTTCTTCCCGTCGAGCAAATTGGAGCCGACCGCGCGGATCGTGAAGTTGTTGCCGAAGCGCTTTTCGACGAACACTTCAAGGTCCGCGCCGTAAGTCGTGGTGACTTCCTCGGTGATGACACGGCCGTAGGCGGCGCCCTGCTTGCGGTACGTCGCGCCGAACGCGGCGCCGAGCGTGCGCAGGTTCTGGATGAAGCCGAAGTTGTACACGAAATCCGACTGATCGTTGAACTTGCGGCTACCCAAGAAGTCGGTGATCTCGCTGTCAAGCAGCGAGACGTTGCCGAACACGCCGGTATCCGGCAGGCCGAGGAAGCCGAGGTCGGTCGAAAGGTCGAACTCGATGCCATAGACCTCGCCCGAGCCGACGTTCTGCGGCTGGAAGATCAGAAACTCCTCTTCGTCCTCGCCGCCTTCGTCCTCGATGCGCACGTCGCCGGTGTTGACGATCTCGACCAGGTCCTCGATCTTCCGGTAGAACACGTTGACGCCGATCACGCCGTTGCGGCCCAACCGGTGTTCGTAGCCGAGGTCCCCGCCCCAGGCGGTTTCCGGCTGCAGCAGCGGGTTGCCGCGCAAGTCGTGATCGCCGAGTTCTTCCTCGAGCGTCACCGGGGTCAGGAAGTCGAACTGCGGGCGGCGCAAGGTGCGCGCACCCGACGCGGTCAGGCGGCCATCGCCGATGTCGATCTTGATCGACGCCGAGGGCAACCACTCTTCGTAATCGTACTCGGTGGAGGCGAGCGCCGGGGCAACGGTGAAGTCGTTGATCTCGACTTTGGTGGTCTCGTAGCGGACGCCCGCTTCCCAGCTCAGCGCGCCGTGGTCGCCCTCGACCAGCGCGAACGCGTCGCGGCGCTTCTCCTGGATTTCGCTGAGCCCGCCGTCGATCGGCTCGAAGTCCTCGAACGGATCGATCAGATTGACCGGCGAATCCTCGAACTGGTCCCAGTTGCGATCGGCGAGATCGTCGCCCTGCTCGGCCTCGGTGATATCGGTGTCGCGAGTCTTGTCCTGCCACAGCCCGCCGAACACCAGGTTCACGTCCATCGACAGCGGGACCTCGTGGTCGAGCTGGAAGGTCAGCTCGGTGTCCTGGTTGCGCGAAGCGACCAGCGCGCCTTCCCATTCGGGATCCGCGAGATCGTCTTCCTCGCCGGTATCGAACGCGACTTCGACCTCGACCTCGTCCCGGGTATCGTCGAACGCCGCGTAGCCGGCCTTGAAAGTCGTTTCGCCGAGCGCCCATTCGTGCTCGAGCCGGGCGGCGACCGCGTAGCTCTCCTGCTGGATCTCGGCGACGTTGTAGTTGTCGGTCAGCAGGCCCGGATCCTCGTCATCCTCGAACGCGACCGGGCCGAAAATGCCTTCCGCCACGTTGTATTCGAAGCTCCGCTCGTTTTCGGTACGGTCGGTGCGCACGAAGTTGCCGCTGATCTCGAACTCGGTGGTCTCGCCGTCGATGCCCCAACTGCCGTTGAGCGCGTAGTCCCAGCCGTCGCGGGTGTCGGTCTGGTCTTCGCGGTTGTCGAAATCGTCGGTCAGGAAGTCGGGGTTGTTCTCGGGCGAGTCGCCGTAGCGGAAGCTCTCCTTGAGCTTCGGATTGTAACGGCCCTGCACGTTGGCGCCGAGCAGCACCCGGCCCGGGCCGAGCGCGCCGCCGTAGTAGAGGCCCGCGGTCGGCTTGATCTCGCCGTCGTCGAACCGCAGCGCGCCGCCCTTGAGGTAGCCGCCGTCGAGCGCGAAGGCATCGCGCAGCACGATATTGAGCGTGCCCGCGACCGCGTCACCGGTGCGGCGTGCCGAGGACGAGCGGACGATTTCCACGCGGTCGATCAGTTCGGCCGGGATGCGATCGAGAAAGAACGAGCGGTCGGGGTTCGGGCCCGGCACTTTCTCGCCGTTGATCAGGATCTGGGTGTAGCCGGAGTCGAGGCCGCGCAGGCGCGGGCCGTCGCTCTCGATCACGTCCGACAGGAACGTCACCGACGGCACGCGCTTCAGCGCGTCGCCGGCGGTCAGCGGCTCGAAGCGTTGGAAGTACTCTTCGTCATAGACCAGCACCGGCTCGGCCTCGTCGACGCGGTTGCGATAGCCGATGTCCGCCTGCACCACGATCTGGTTGCTGGTCGTCACCGCGTCCTCGTCTTCCGAGACGCTTTCGCCGGTCTGCTGCGCAACCGCGCTCTGCGGGGCGAGGCAGACGACCGCGAGCGCCGCGACGCCGGTGAAAAGGTGCTGGCGAAACTTGATCATGGGTGTTCCCTCCGTCGGATTGCGCCGGCCGGTAGGAACGGTCTGTGACCGATCGGTGTCGGTTACATTGCAAGTTTACGACAACCGCCAACTGTTGCTGCGATGCATCATTCGGCGCCGCGCTCCGGTCCGCCCTAAGGCAAGGGGAAAGCCCGGATAATGAACGGGTCGGGGCTCTTGTCGCGCAGCGCGGGGTCGAACAGATAGCCTATCTTGCCTTCGGTGGCATATCCGACCCCGCCGATGTGCGTGACCCCCGGCGATGAATCGAGCCCGGTCCTGACCGGCGTGATCACCGCCCGGTCGCCCTCGATGTCCACGTAGGTCACGCGGTTGCCGGGCCCCTCGGCCTGGAGGAAGCGGTTGCCCGCAACGGGGCGCAGCGCGTCGGGCCCGTTGATCGGCTGCGACAGCGTGAGCGTCGTCAACCCGGCATAAGCGCCAGAGGCCGCGCGGAGGACACGCTGGACGGTGTGCTGGCGGACGTTGTTGATGTACATCGTTCCGTCGCCGGCGAAGGCGATCCCGTCGATCCCGACCAACGCCTGGCTCGCGACGAACAGCGTCAATTCGCCCGCACCCGGCGCCAGCGCGAAGATCCGACCGCCCGAGGTATCGGTCGCGAATGTCGTGCCGTCGGGCCCCACGGCGATGTCGTTGCAGGCGAACGGGCCCTGCCCGGGAAAGTCGTAGTTGGCCTTGAGCGCGCCGGTCCGCAGGTCGAAGGCCTTCAGGCCCGACGTCGCACCGGCCGGTGCCGGGCCGCCGAACGGCGGGTTGTTGCAGGCCCACAGCGTCCCGCGTCCATCGTCCGCCAGCACGCCAAACAGCGAAGTCAGCCCATTCGAAGTGCTCGGCACGATCCACGGCTCGGCGGTCCGGCTGCCCGCAAGCGCCCGGTAGATCGTCCCGCCGACACTGCCCACGTAGATGTTGCCGGCCGCGTCCGAAGTGATGCTCTCGGGATGGACGCGGCTGCCGTTGATGGCGATGTCGCTCGCCTCCGGCATCGCTGTCACCGTGGCGCAGGCCGCCAGCGCTGCTACGCCTATTGCCGCGCCCGCTCCGCGCCATCCCCCCATGCTCATTCTCCCGTTCGCCGGCCTCAGCGCCGCGCCTCGCGCGCATGATAGGGGATCGCCGGCGCGTGGGAAGCGCCCGCGCGTCAGTTCAGCCGCCACTGCCCGGGCGTCACCGCATAGCGCCGCTTGAACGCGCGGGTGAAATGGGCGGCGTCCTCGAAGCCATTGGCGAAGGCGATCTGGGCGGCGGTCATCGGCGCGCGGCGCGGGTCGCGCAAATCGGCGGCGGCGCGCTCCAGCCGCCGTTCCCAGAGGTGCCCGGAGATCGACTGGCCGGTCGCTTCGGCCAGCAACTGATCGAGCCGCCGCCGGCTGATGTGCTGGTCTTGCGCGACATGCTCGGCAGTGAGGCCCGCGACCGACAGGTTGATCTCGATGAAATCGAGCGCGCGGCGGATGCGCCAGTGAGCCGAATCGGGAGGCGCGCTGAATGGGCCAGCCACCGCCAGCATCTGCAGCACTGCGTTCATCATCGCCGCGCGCTGCAACTCGGCGAGGTCGGCGGCATCGTCGAGCAGTCGCAGCAGCGTGTCCGCGAGCATCCGCGTGCCCGGCTCCGACCCTGGCATGACCCGGGCATAGAGCCGTTCGATCTGGGGATGCCGGCTCATGGCCGCGCCGCGCGGCAAACGCAGGAACAGGATGCCGGTGGAGTCTTCCCCGATCAGGCGGAATCCGCTCGATTCGTCCACCAGGCAGATATCGCCTTCGGACAGTTCGCAGTGCCGACCGCATTGGCTGATCCGGGTCGAGCCGTGCGACTGGACCATGAGCGACAGATGCGGCGAGATGGCGCCGTCGCGCGGCGGCCGATAGGATACCTCGACCGGCGCGGATTCGATCGCGAACATCTCCCCCGCCCCCATGCTGTAGCGGTTGATGCTGCCGATCTGCGGTTCGCTCGAAGTCAGCTTGAGCGATAGCCCCGGAAAGGCACCACACGCCGCGCCCTGCCACATGACCGCCCGCCGCGCGCTTTCGACTTCGCGTAAGTCGATCAGCCGAGCAGGGGTAACCCTCGGATCGGTTCCACATCTGGCAAGCGATTCAGCCATTTCAGTCAACGCCCCGTACCACGGGTGACGATATGAAGCTCGCGGGACACTGGCAACCCGTCCGAAGAGACGGCGCTCCGCAATGGGGCCTTGGGAGAGACCGAACATGACGAACCGTGGATTTCTTGCGGCCGGCTTCCGGACCCGCGCCTCGCTGCTCGCGCTGGCATCGACTGCCGCGCTGTTCGCCGCGCCCGCTTGGGCGCAGGAGGAGGCCGCCGACGCGGACGACGACAACGTCATCATGGTCACCGCGCAGCTCCGCCAGCAGAACCTGCAGGACGTGCCGCTCTCGGTCAGCGCGGTCAGCGGCGAAATGCTCGAGCAGCGCAGCCAGACAACGCTGACCGACATCACCGCGCAGATGCCCAGCCTGCTCCTGCAGAAGAACCCCGCCGGGCAGGGCAATTCGGTGCGCGTGTTCATCCGCGGCGTCGGCCAGTCCGACCAGAGCCCCTCGGTCGAGCCGGGCGTCGGCACTTACATCGACGACATCTACTACGGCACCGTGCTGGGTAGCGCGTTCGACCTGACTGACCTCGAGCGCATCGAAGTGCTGCGCGGGCCGCAGGGCACGCTGTCGGGCATGAATACGCTCGGCGGCGCGATCAAGATCTACTCGCGCAAACCAACCGGAGAGGGGGGCTACGTCGAGGGTACGATCGGCAACCTCGGGCGCCGCGACTTCAAGGCCAGCGCCGATTTCACGATCGTGCCCGATGCGGTGTTCGCACGGATCACCGGCGTGACCCGCAACCGCGACGGCCACGTCACCCGCTACGACTACGCCTGCCTCAATCCCAACGATCCCGACGTGATCCAGGGCGATCTGCCGCGCCTCGCCTCGACCGGCGACTGCGTGCTCGGCGAACTGGGCAACCAGCAGATGTACGCCGTTCGCGGGGCGCTGCGCATCGCGCCGGTCGGCAGCCCGCTCGAAATCAACCTGGTCGGCGATTACACCAAGGACAGCTCGCAGACGCAGGCCTCCGTGCTTATCGCCAGCGCCGAATCCGCCAATGCCGGTTCCGCCGCGCCCACGAACCGCTCGGGCCTGAGCGTGCCTTACCAGGGCGTCGCCTACGATGATCGGTTCGTGCCTTACGGCCCCTATCGCCGGGCCAACGCGGTGCTCAACGATCCTTACGCCAGCTATGCCAACTTCTACGATCCGGGCGTGATGTACTCGGCCATTGCGGCGCCTCCCGGGCCGCCGTCGGGCTACGTCGCGGGCGCGTCGCTGGGCCCGTTCACCGCCCCATCGCTGGCGGCGGCAGAAGCCTGGGGCCTGGCCGCCACGGTCGACCTCGAACTCGGCGAGAACCTCGCGCTCAAATCGATTACCGGCTATCGCACGATGGCCAGCCAGACCGGTTCGGACAACGACCACTCGCCGGTGGTCTTCATCCAGGACGATTCGGACTACGTCCACGAGCAGTTCAGCCAGGAAGTGCGGCTCGCCGGGCAGTTCGATCCGATCGATTTCGTGGTCGGCGCGTTCTACTACGACGCCGCGACGCGCTACAACGCGCGCATCCACACGCCGTTTTCCGGCTTCTGCCCGGCGGCGACACCGTGCTTCTCGTTCATCAACGACGATACCGCCGACATGACGACTTACGCCGGGTTCGCCAACGCGGCCTGGGCCGTCACCGACGCGCTGACCGTCGAAGGCGGCATCCGCGTCACGCGCGAGAAGAAGGAATACCTCTACAACCGGCTCAACCCGAACGGGGTCGGCGACTACCTGCCGCTCAGCAACCCGTCCAACCCGCTGACCGGGTTCGTCGGAACCTATGAGGAAACGATCACCGATTACCGCGCGGTCGCGTCGTACAAGCTGACTGACGACGTGATGGTCTACGCTCAGTTCTCGACCGGCTTCAAAGGCGGCGGCGTGGCGCCGCGGCCTTACGTCTACCAGCAGATCCGCCCGTTCGGGGCGGAGAAGCTGCAGGCTTACGAAGCCGGCTTCAAGGCCGACCTGTTCGACCGCGTGCTGCGGCTCAACGGCAGCGTCTTCCACATGGAGTACTCCGGCTACCAGGGCACCCCGACGACCTGCCTCGGGCTCGACGACCAACCCCTGCCGGTCACCGGCGGCGGCGTCCCGGGCCTGTGCGGCCAGTACCTCAACATCGGCGATGCGCGGGTGCGCGGGTTCGAACTGGAGACCACGCTGCGCCCGGTCGATGGCCTGACCATCGAGGGGGCCATGAGCCTGACCGACTTCCAGTTCACCTCGATCAACTACCCGACCACCTCGATCGTCGTGGGCGCCTCGCGGCCGGGCATCGGCGAGTTCAAGTGGAGCTTCGGCATCCAGTACGAGGCATCGCTGGGCGACAGCATCGGCACGCTGACCCCGCGCATCGACGTGTCCTACACCCCAGGATACTGCGGCAACTTCAACTGCGACCCGAACGTGACCGTGGACAGTTACACGCTCGCCAATGCGCGCCTGACTTATCGCCCGCCCCAGGAGGATTGGTCGGTCTCGCTGGAAGCGACCAACGTGTTCGACGAGTTCTACTATCTCAACAAGTTCACCAGCTTCTACGTCAACGGGCAGCCGGGCCGCCCGCGCGAAGTAGCGGTGACGGTGCGCAAGAGCTTCTAGCCAGACGGCCCGGGAGCGGCATTTCCGCTTCCGGGCTTTCCTTTCGCGGTGCGCCCTCTATCCGTACCGAAAGGGCAATCGACGGGAACGGATCATGCTTGAAGCGGCGCGCCGGGCGGGCAAGCGGTCTGTAGTCGGCTGGGCGGTCGCGGCGATCCTGGGCGGCACGCTCGCGGCTTGCGCCGCCGGGGCAGGCGCCCAGGCCGGCCCGACCACGGTCGACGGCCGCGCCATGCGCAGCATCGACGCCCCGGCCCATGTCGGCGACTGGATGAGCTACGGCCGCGGCTGGGACGAGCAACGCTACAGCCCGCTCACCCAGATCAACGACCGCAACGTGCAGGGGCTGGGCCTGGCCTGGTTCGACGATCTCGAGACCTTCCGGGGCGTACAGGCCACCCCGCTGGTCGTCGACGGGGTGCTCTACAACGAGAGCATCTACAACATCGTCACCGCCTACGACGGCAAGACCGGGCGCAAGCTGTGGACTTACGATCCCAAAGTGGGGCCGGAATGGGCGCGGCTGGCCTGTTGCGGACCCACCGCGCGCGGGCTCGCGGCGTGGAACGGCAAGCTCTATATCGGCGCGCTCGACGGGCGGCTGATCGCGATCGACGCCAAGACCGGGCGCGAGCTGTGGTCGAGCCAGACGTTCCCCGAAGGCCAGGAATACTCGATCACCGGCGCCCCGCGGGTCTATGATGGCAAAGTGGTGATCGGCAACGGCGGCGCCGATTACGGCTCGCGCGGGTTCGTCACCGCATGGGACGCTGAGACCGGCGCCAGGCTGTGGAAGTTCTACATCGTCCCGACCGACCCGGCGAAGGGCCCGGACGGAGAGGCATCGGACAGCGCGATGCGGATCGCCCAGCCGACCTGGTTCGGACGGTTCTGGGAGGCGGCTGCGGGCGGCGGCGGCAACGCGTGGGACGCCTTCGCTTACGATCCCGAGCTCAACCTGGTCTATATTGGCACCGGCAACGGCAGCCCGCACAGCTGGCACTTCCGCAGTGAAGGCAAGGGCGACAACCTGTTCCTGTGCTCGATCGTCGCGGTCGATGCGACCACCGGCGAATACCGCTGGCACTACCAGGAAGTACCCGAGGAAGATTGGGACTTCACCTGCACCCAACCGATCGTGCTGGCCGACCTGATGATCGATGGACGGCTGCGCAAAGTGGCGATGCACGCCCCCAAGAACGCCTTCTTCTACGTGATCGACCGCACCAACGGCCAATTGATCAGCGCCAAGAGCTACACCTCGGTGAACACCTGGGCGAGCGGGATCGACATGGCGACCGGCCGCCCGATCCTGCTGCCGACAGCGCACAACACCACCACGCCGCACCTCATGAATCCGAGTTGGATGGCCGGGCACACCTGGCATCCGATGAGCTACAGCCCGCTGACGGGACTGGTCTATTTCTCGGCGCAGGAGCAAGGTTCGATCTATTCGCGCGCCGAAGACGGGCAGTACCGCTACGTCAAGGGGCGCAGCAATTCCGGCCAGCAGTACGGCAACCAGCCCGAGCTGCGCGCGCGGCTGCAGGCCGAAGCGGTCGCCACCGAGAAGGGTTATCTGCTCGCCTGGAACCCGGTCACGCAGAGCGAGGCCTGGCGGGTCGACTACGGCATCCCCGGCTCGGGCGGCGTGCTCGCGACCGCCGGCAACCTGCTGATCCAGGGCACGATCAACAAGACCCTGGCGATCTATCGCGCCGATACCGGGGCCAAGCTATGGGAGATGAACATCGACCAGGCGCCGGTCGCGGGCGCGATCACCTATCTGGTCGACGGCGAGCAATACATCGCGATCAACGCCGGTTGGGGCGGGTCGCCGGTCATGAATCTCAACCGCAACGGGCCGTTCCGAACGGCCACCGCCAAGCTGCTGGTGTTCAAGCTCGGCGCCACCGGGGTGACGTTGCCGCCAATGCCGCCGCCCAGCAGCCTCCCCCCGCCGCCGCCGCTGCGCGCAACCGAATCGCAGGTCATCACCGGCCGCGCGCTTTATGCCGAGACGTGCCAGCGGTGCCACGGCGAGAACGCGATCGGCGGGGTCAAGGACTTGCGGTTCATGACTCCGCAGGGCCACGCCCGGTTCGAGGACGTGGTGCTGAAAGGCATTCTGCAGGAACGCGGAATGGCCAGCTTCGCCGACGTGCTGACGCCCGACGACGCGGCGGCGATCCACGCCTACCTGATCTCGCGGGGCAACGAAGATTACCAGGATGCCGCAGCCGCGGCACAATAAAGGGGACGACAGGATGCGCGCGATAACCGGATTGCTGACGGCTGCGGCCGCTCTCGCCGCCACCCCGCTCGCTGCGCAGGCGCCCGGCGAGGACAGCGCGGTCCGCGTGCCCGATTGCGACCGGGCGTGCCTGATAGGTCACCTGAAGGCGCATATGAACGCGCTGGAGGCGCGCAATCCGTTGCTGCTGAACCTCGCGCGCGACGTGCGATTCGCCGAAAACAACGTCTTCATACCGGTCGGCGACGGGCTGTGGCGGACGGTCGACGCGGTCGACGACGTCGGTCTCGAAACGGCGGACCCCAGCACCGGCAACGCCGCCTGGTTCGGATCGGTGGTCGAAAACGGCCAGCCCGCGATCTACGCGGTGCGCATCCACGTGGCGAACGGCGAGATCGACGAGATCGAGAGCGTGGTCCACCGCCGCACCGCGCTGCCCGCTCCCTTCGGCGACGTGACCAAGATGGTCCACGATGCCGAGTTCAACGAGATCCTGCCGCCCGCGCAGCGCCGCAGCCGCGAGCGGATGCTGGCGATCGCCGATTCCTATTTCGACACCGTGGAAGTCAACGACGGCCAGGTGTTCGCCCCGTTCTCCGAGGACTGCGGGCGGCTCGAGAACGGCATTTCCACCACCGCGCCGGCACCGAACGCGAGCGGCGCCGGCAACGCGGCGGCGATCGCGAGCGGCTGCCGCGAGCAGTTCGAGCTCGGCATCTATCGGATCAACAAGCGCATCCGCCGCGACTTCTTCATTGTCGACGAGGAACGCGGGGTCGCGGTTGGGCGCGGCTTCTTCGATCACGCCAACGAGTGGGATCGCTACCTGCTGACCAACGGCCGCGAGATGCGCACTGCGCTCAAGTGGCCCAATTCGATCACCCTGCTCGAGGCGTTCCGCATCAAGGATGCCGAGATTCAGCGCATCGAGGCGGTGTTCACTTACGTCCCCTATTTCATGCACAACCCGTTCTGGGGCCCGCATTCGCCGGCGCCCCGGCACCAGGCCGATCCGGCCGCCTGCGACACCGCCTGCGTCACGGCGAACACGAATGCGGTGATGCGCGCCTATCCCAACCGCGGCCAATGGGCCTCGCTGCCGTGGGCTGACAAGGTCGGCTATGCTGAGAACAGCGTCGGCATCCGCGTCAACGAGGGCATCTGGCAAGGCGTCACCGCGATCGACCCGCGCCCGCTGGTGCTGGCCGACGCGCAGACCGGCAAAGGCGTGTGGATCGGCAAGATCGAGGAGCATGGCCAGCCGGCCTGGGCGGCGATCACGGTCAGCAGCGTGGGCAAGGAGATCGGCGGGATCGACGCGCTGATCCGCCGCAAGGAATACGGCGCGCCGTGGGCGGAGCCTGCGCAGGCGCCCGCCTTCGCCGCGCTTCCCGCCAGCCGGCGCACGCCGCGCGCGGCGATGATCACGGCGGCGAACACGTTCAACAATGCGATGGCCGCGCGCAGCGGCCAGGCTCCTCAGGGGCTGGCGGACGACTGCGAGTGGGCGGTCAACGGCCAGGTCATGGCCAAGTGCGCCGAGGCTTTTACGGGCGGGGCGCTTGGTGCCCTGGAGGCGGTGCGAGACCGCGAAGTGCTGGCCGTCGACGAGGAACGCGGCCTCATCGCGGTGCGGGCGTTCGAGGACTTCCCGGCCACCGTCGGCGATGTCACCCGCTATCCGCGCACGCTCCAGGTCGTGCAGCTGTTCCGCTTCGAGCAGGGACGGATCCGGCGGCTCGAAGCCTATACCTCGGAACTGCCTTACGGCATGAAACCGCACTGAAGCGGCCGGTTGGCTAGTCCTCTGACGTGTGCGGCGGCTCCCACCTGGGCTCCAACCGCGCCATGACCTCCTTGGCCGCCTTTTCGGCTTCCAGAAGATGGTGGCGGATCTCCCAGTCCTTTGCGTCCGGGCCGACGCCGTCGAAATGGTAGCGGGCGGTCTCGGCGAACCCGAACACATCGGCCAGGTAGTGATCGAACACCGTCCGCAGCGAGGAGAGCACGCCTTTCTCGTTGAGCCAGGCGCGCAGTGAGCCCGATGAGGTAAGCGATACCAGCCGGCGGCCCGCCAGCCTTTCGCTGGTGCCGCCCTTGCCGCCGCCGCCTAGCCTGCGGCCCGCGCCGAACACCCGGTCGATATAGCCCACCAGCATCGCCGGCGGGCTACCGAACCAGATCGGATAGACCAGCACGAACACATCGACTTTGCCGAGCACCGCCCATTCGGCGAGCACGTCGTCCGCCGGTGCGCCAACCCGCTCCGGATCGCGCAGCACGGGATCGAAGCCGAGCCGGTAGAGATCGCGGATCAGCACCTCGTGGCCGTGCGCGCGGACCGCTTGAGCGTAGCGCTCGGCGACGGCCATCGTGAAGCTGTCGGGCTTCGGGTGACAGACGATTACGGCATGCTTGTAAGTCTGCACGACACCTTCTCCTCGCGCCAACCGGGCAAGGCGTTCGTAACGCCGGTCCGGGCGGTGCGCATTGATGCGAAGCAAACGGAACCGGCAAAGGCGCCTCGGGCCCGGACGCGCACGGGAAAAGCGCTCAGGCATAGTCGCCGGTTTGCCGGACGACGCTGCTCGGAGCTGCGCGATCGTCACGGACGTCAGGCTGGGGATGAGCGCTAGGCGGGCCGCGCCGTCTCGCTCGCAGCGCCGCGCTCGCTCCTGCATATCCGGACGAATACCCCGGGAGCGACGGCGTGCCAGACCACGAGTTGTCCGGGCTCGCGCGTGTAACAGCTGGCCGCACCGACCGGCTTGGCGTCCTGGAGCACGCACGGCGGCAAGGGCTGACCCTGGAACATCACCGCTGCGAGAACCGCGATCACGCCACCGCCTCCTGGTCTCCAGCCGCTGCCCTGCTCGACCTACTGGCCCGGATCATGCATAGAAAAGAGGCCGGGGAGAGGCAACTGCGTCAACCCCGGCCAGGCCCTTCATGCGCAAGGGAGCGCACTGCGGGAGGATTCTCGGCGCCGATCCTTCACTCCTTCGCCCGGTTAACGACTGACATCGATGCTGGTTCTGGGATCCGCAGGGCCAGCGCATCTTCGGCTCCGGACGCTGGCTGAGTGGGCCCAAGCTCCGCGAGCTAACTCGACTTGTCGCAAATTGTCCGGAGTGCACAGCCCCCCCTTGCGATATCCGCTCGGTTCGCGGAAGCTGCAATTATGCTGCAAGTGCGAGGTCGCGTTCTGAAATGATCACTCCGCGACGGGCCTTCGTTCACGTGGGCCTATGCATGGTGCTGCCGGTTCTGGCGGCCTGCTCTGGCGATGCCGCGGAAAGCGATCGGCCCGCTCCGGAGGTCGGCTTCGTCGTCGTTCAGCCAGCCGAGGTGCCGATAACGGTCTCACTGGGCGGCCGGACCGTGGCCTTCGAAACTAGCGAGGTGCGGCCGCAGATAAACGGCCTGATCCGCCGCCGACTGTTCACCGAAGGCAGTGTGGTGCGGGCGGGGCAGCCGCTCTATCAGATCGACGCCAGTCTCTATACGGCGGCGGTCAATCAGGCCGAGGCCAATGTGGCCAGTGCGAGAGCGAGCGCGGAGGCCGCGGTCGCGCGGGCGGATCGCTTCCGGCCCTTGGCTGAACTCCAGGCTATCGCGGAGCAGGACTATACCGACGCCGCGGCACAGGCGCGCGTGGCACGGGCCGCGGTCGCGCAGACCAGCGCCGCGCTCGAGACCGCGCGGATCAACTTGCGCTACACGACGTTGTCGGCGCCGATCGGCGGGCGAATCGGGCGTTCGCTCTCGACGGTCGGCGCGCTGGTCAGCGCCAACCAGGCGAGCCCGCTCGCGGTCATCCAGCGGCTCGATCCGATCTACGTCGACATGCAGCAGTCGAGCGCCGACCTGACCGCGCTGCGCGGCGCCTTGCGGCGCGGCGAGGTCACGCAAGGTAGCACCAGCGTCCGCCTCGAGCTCGAGGACGGCAGCGAGTACGGGCTCCCCGGCCGGGTGCAGTTTTCCGACGTGGCGGTCGACGAAAGCACGGGCACCGTCACGCTCCGCGCCAGCTTTCCCAATCCGGACGGGCTGTTGCTGCCGGGGATGTTCGTGAAGGCGGTGTTCGAGCAGGCGGTGGAACCGCGCGCGTTCCTGGTTCCGCAGCCGGCCTTGCAGCGCGACTTCGACGGATCGGCGTTCGTCTGGGTGGTGAGCGCCGACAACAAGGCGCAACGCCGCAAGGTGACCGCCACGCGCACCAGCGGCACGAACTGGGTGGTGACGGCGGGGCTCCAACCCGGCGACAAGGTCATCACGCAGGGCCTCGGCACCAACGTGCGGCCGAATGCCGCCGTCAGGCCGGTGCCGGCGAGCGCCGCACAGCGGATCGCGCCCCCTGGGCAAGGAGGCGCGCAGCGCCCCGGCTCGGGCCAGGCTCAGTAGCCGAGCATGTCCCGGATCTTCATCGACCGACCGATCTTCGCCTGGGTTCTGGCGATCATCCTGATGTTGGCGGGGATCGGCGCATTCTCCGCGCTGCCGATCGAGCAATATCCCGACATCGCGCCGACCAACGTCAACATCCAGGCCAACTATCCCGGCGCGTCGGCCGAGACCGTCGAGAACAGCGTCACGCAGATCCTCGAACAGCAGCTCACCGGGCTCGACGGGCTGCTTTACTTCAGCGCCACCTCGAGCTCGCGCGGGCAGGCGCGCATCACCGCGACGTTCGACAAGAGCATCGATCCCGACATTGCGCAGGTCCAGGTCCAGAACAAGATCCAGACCGCGATCTCTCGCCTGCCCGCCGAAGTGCAGCAGCAGGGCGTGCGGGTGACCAAGTCCAACGCGGATACGCTGCTGATGGTCGCTGTCTACGACACCACCGGCACGCGTAACTACGTCGATATCGCCGACTATCTCGCCTCCAACATCCAGGATCCGCTGTCGCGCGTGCCGGGCGTGGGCGACATCAACGTGTTCGGTTCGCCGCACGCGATGCGCATCTGGCTCAACCCGCAGCGCCTGGCGGCTTTCGCGCTGATGCCGGGCGACGTGGTCGACGCGATCCGCAGCCAGAACGCCGAAGTGGCCGCGGGCGATGTCGGCGGCCTGCCAGCACCGCAAGGCCAAATGCTGCAGGCCACGGTCACCGCCCAATCGAAGCTGCAGACGCCGGAGGAGTTCGGCGACATCGTTCTGAAGACCTTGCCGAGCGGTTCGAGCGTCCGGGTCAAGGACGTCGCCCGCGTCGAAATCGGTGCCGAGCAGTACAACGTGCTGATGCGGTTGAGCGGCGCGCCGGCCGCGGGCATGCAAATCTCGCTCGCCCCCGGTGCCGATGCGCTCGAAACCGCCGATCTCGTCAAAGCGCAGATGGACGAATTGGGGCGCGGCCTGCCCGACGGGCTGGCCTATGCCTACGCCAACGACACCTCCACTTTCATCCGGCTGTCGGTCAGCGAGGTCCAGAAGGCGCTGCTCGAAGCGGTCGTGCTGGTGGTGCTGGTGATGTTCGTGTTCCTGCAGAGCTGGCGTGCGCTGCTGGTGCCGACGGTCGCGGTGCCGGTGGTGCTGCTCGGGACGCTGGCGGTGTTCTATGTCGCCGGCTTCAGCATCAACACCCTGACGCTGTTCGGCCTTGTGCTGGCGATCGGCCTGCTGGTCGACGACGCGATCGTGGTGGTCGAAAACGTCGAACGCCTGATGGAAGAAAACCCCGGCATGACCGCCCGCGAGGCGACCATCCAGTCGATGGCCGAATTGCAGACCGCGCTGATCGCGATCGCGCTGGTGCTGTGCGCGGTGTTCCTGCCGATGGCGTTCTTCGGCGGCTCGACCGGGGTGATCTACCGCCAGTTCTCGGTTACCATCATCTCCTGCATGGTGCTGTCGGTGCTGGTCGCGCTGATCCTCAGCCCGGCGATCACCGCCAACGTGCTCAAGCCGCGCTCGCATGGGTCGCGCACCGAGTTCCACCCGCACCACGGCCGCTTCTCCGCGGTCTCGAACGCGCTCGAGAAAGCCAAGGTGTGGTTCAACCGCACGTTCGACGGGGGCGTCCGGCGCTACATTGCCGCGGTCCGCACGGTCGTCGACCGCAAATGGCGCTTCATGGGCCTCTACGCGCTCATCGCAGTGTTGCTGGTGGTACTGTTCTGGCGCCTGCCCGGCGGCTTTCTGCCCAGCGAGGATCAGGGCCGCTTGCAGATCCAGTGGCGCCTCCCGGCGGGCGCGACCCAGACACGCACAGTGGAAGTGCGCAACGAGATCGAGAAGTACCTCACCACTTACGAGAAGGCCAATATCGACTTCTTCTTCCTCGTCGCTGGTGGCGGCGGCGGGGGCGGCGGCGTTGCCGGCCAGAACACGGGCCAGGGCTTCGTCAATCTCAAGCACTGGGACGACCGGCCCGGCGCCGAGAACACCGCCGAGGCGATTGCCCAGCGCGCGACCGCGGCCTTTCGCGGGATCCGTGATGCGCAGGTCTTCGTGCTGGTGCCGGGGTCGATCCAGGGCCTGGGCGACACCTCGGGCTTCAGCATGCAGTTCCAGAACACCAGCGGCATGAGCCGCGGAGAGTTCGTAGCGGCGCGGGAACGCCTGCTCGATGCGGCCAACAGCAGCGCGCTGCTGACCCAGGTGCGGCTGAGCGACTTGCCCGACGTGGCCTCGCTCAAGGTCGATCTCGATACGCAGCGGCTCAGCGCGTTCGGGCTGACCACCGGGAACGTCAACACCACACTGGCGACCGCCTGGGGCGGCCGCTACGTCAACGACTTCATCGAGAACGGGCGGGTCAAGCGCGTCTATGTGCAGGGCGATGCGCAGTTTCGCGCCAAGCCCGAAGACCTCTCGCAATGGTATGTCCGCTCGGCGAACGGCAGCATGGCTCCGTTCTCGGCGTTTTCCGAACTCGGCTGGGCCACCACGCCCGCGAGCACCGGCCGCTTCGGCGGCGTTCCG
This sequence comes from Sphingomonadales bacterium 12-68-11, assembly GCA_002279825.1. Lineage (GTDB taxonomy): Bacteria > Pseudomonadota > Alphaproteobacteria > Sphingomonadales > Sphingomonadaceae > Croceibacterium_A. The sequence continues at coordinate 2,990 of NCCV01000008.1, read as the reverse complement.
GCGTTCGGTATCTCGGGACAAGCTGCGGAGGGCGTCAGCTCGGGCGAGGCCATGGCCGAGATCGAGCGCCTTGCCGGGGAGATCCCCGGCACCGGCGTCGGGTGGTCGGGCGTGTCCTACGAGGAGCGGCAGGCGTCGGGGCAGGCGCCGCTGCTCTATGCGGTCTCGCTGCTGGTCGTCTTCCTGTGCCTCGCCGCGCTCTACGAAAGCTGGTCGATCCCGGTGGCGGTGTTGCTGGTGGTCCCGCTCGGGCTGGTCGGGGCGATTTTCTTCGCCAATTTGCGCGGGCTCGAAAACGATGTGTTCCTGCAGATCGGGCTGCTCACCACAATGGGCCTGGCGTCGAAGAACGCGATCCTGATGATCGAGTTCGCCGAGCAGGAGGAACGCAAAGGCGCGCGCGCGATCGATGCTGTGCTGACCGCCGCGAAAATTCGGCTGCGCCCGATCCTGATGACCAGCTTCGCGTTCATCTTCGGCGTGCTGCCGCTGGCGCTGGCGACCGGTGCGGGCGCCAACAGCCGGATCGCGATCGGCACCTCGGTGATCGGCGGCATGCTGACCGCGAGCCTGCTGGCGATCTTCTACATCCCGCTGCTGTTCGTACTCGTGCGACGCAGCACGCGCGGGGGGCTGAAGGCAGCCTATGCCCGGTTCGTTCGCCGCCCCAAGCCGGCGACAGCCGCTTGAAACGCATCCTACCAAGCTGCGCTTTGGCACTCGCGCTAGCGGGATGTGCGATGACGCCGGCCTACGACCGGCCCGCCGCGCCCGTGCCAGCCACGTGGCCGGCAGGCAGCGGTGATACCGCCGAAGCTGAAGGGGCGCTCCCCGACGTTTCCTATCGTGAAGTGTTCCGCGATGCGCGCCTGCAGGCGCTGGTTGGCGCGGCGCTCGAAAACAACCGGGACCTGCGCATCGCCGCTGCGAACCTGGCCGCCGCGCGGGCCCGGGTGCGAGTTGTCCGCTCGGCACAGATTCCTGAACTGGGCGCTGGCGGATCGGCGGGATTCCAGACCGGGGGGGGCCTGGCGGACCGCGAAAGCTATGCGCTGGAGGCAGGTATCGCGGGCTTCGAACTCGACCTGTTCGGGCGCCTCGCCAGCGCCACGGCCGCGGAGCGGGAGCGCGCGCTGGCGAGCGAGGCTGCCGCACAGACCGTGCGGCTGGGGCTGATCGCCGACCTGGCGAATGCCTGGGCGACATACGCGGCCGACCGCGAACTCCTGGCGATTGCCGCCGATACGGCCGCCAACGGCCGCCGGGCGGTCGAGCTGACCAGTGCGCGCCTCGACGGCGGCGTCGCTCCGCGGACCGATTTGCGACAGGCCGAGCAAGTGTTAGCCACGACAGAGGGCGATCTCGCGGTCCAAGCCGCGGCAGTGGCGCAAGGCGAGAACCTTATCCGGCTTCTGGTGGGCGCGGATGTCGATCCGGCGCTGCTCCCGGCCGGGCTGGAAGAAGCTTTGGCCTCGGTCGCGACATTGCCCGCCGGCACCGACTCCTCGGTACTGCTGCGCCGGCCCGACATCGCCCAGGCCGAATATCTGCTGCGCGCCGCCAACGCCGACATCGGCGTTGCGCGGGCCGAGCTGTTCCCGCGGATCTCGCTGACCGGGCTCGCGGGTGTGGCGAGCGATGCGCTCGGCTCGCTGCTGGGCGGGGACGCTTTCTCGGCCAGTTTCGCGGGGAGCGTCGCGTATGCGATTTTCGACGGCGGCGGGCGGCGCGCCAATCTTGCCGTCAGCGAAGCCGAGCGGAACGCCGCGCTGGCCGCCTACGAGCGCGCGATTCAGACAGCCTTTCGCGAGGTTGCCGATGTCCTGGCCGTGCAGGCCACTATCGCCGAGCAGGTGCGAGCGGCACGCGCGAACAGCGCGGCCGCCGCCGATACCGCCAGCCTCAGCGAGGCCCGTTATCGGGGCGGCATCGAAAGCTTCCTCGCCAGCCTAGACGCTCAGCGCAGCCTCTACAGTGCGCGGCAGCGCGAAGCTGCAATCGTGTTGTCGGCGATCCGCAACCGCATCGAGCTCTATCGCGTGCTCGGGTCGGAGAGCGCCAGGTGGGTGACCGATGCGGATTGAGGCCGGTCGGCCGCTCCAGACTTGACCACTGCTGTGGCTGCATTTCGGAAGTGGGCTTAGCTGGAAAAGCCAAAAGCCCCGCTGCAGGCAGCGAGGCTCTTAGGTTTCTGTTTCTGAAAAACCGGTGGTTGCGGGGGTTGGATTTGAACCAACGACCTTCAGGTTATGAGCCTGACGAGCTACCGGACTGCTCCACCCCGCGGCACCGTTCCGCGTCGCTAGTGGCTAGAGACGCGAAGAGGGCCTCGAAGGCCCTCTTAAAAAGGGGGCTCGAAGCCCGAGACAAAGTGAATGGGTTGTTCCGTACACGCCGGCTGCAATGCCTGGCGGCGTCCTACTCTTCCATCGCTTAAGCGATAGTACCATCGGCGCTGCCTGGTTTCACGGCCGAGTTCGAGATGGGATCGGGTGGGTCACAGGCGCTATGACCACCAAGCAATGAAGCCGGCGTATACGGTTTAAATCGATGCGTTGTTGTGATGAGCGTCTGGCTGGAAAATCCTCCACGCAGACGGACCCTAGCCATTCCTGGCAGGCCTGTCGTTGATGGTGGAATTCTCAAGCATGATCAGAACTATTAGGACCGGTTAGCTCCATACATTGCTGTACTTCCACACCCGGCCTATCAACGTGATGGTCTATCACGGTTCGATGATTGCTTATCTTGAGGGAGGCTTCCCGCTTAGATGCTTTCAGCGGTTATCCCGTCCGTACATAGCTACCCTGCTGCACTCCTGGCGGAATGACAGGTACACCAGAGGTACGTTCACCCCGGTCCTCTCGTACTAGGGGCAACTCCTCTCAACAATCGACGCCCACGGCAGATAGGGACCAAACTGTCTCGCGACGTTCTGAACCCAGCTCACGTACCACTTTAATTGGCGAACAGCCAAACCCTTGGGACCT
>NCCV01000007.1 GCA_002279825.1 Sphingomonadales bacterium 12-68-11 | reverse complement strand
CGCGTGGAAATCACTTACGGTCCGGGCTCCGGCCGCTAAGCGATCACACTCGCACCAACACAGAGGGCCGGGGGAGCAATCCCCCGGCCCTTTGCTTTGCGGCTAGTTAGGCCGCTTCGCGCAAATGCGCGCGCGGCCCCTGTGGCTTGAGCGCGATGTTGGTAAGACCGTCGACCTCGCTCAGGCGCTCGGCCAGTTCACCGTCGAGCACGAAATCGCGGCCCAGGCGAAGGCACGGCGCCGAGCCCTCGGCGACATGGAGCCGGACGATCACCTCACCGCGCCCGTTCCCGGGATCACCCGCGATAAGCAGTGCGCGAAGCTGCTGCAGCGCCTCAGGCGTGTGGACGTCTGCGGTCAGCAACATCCGCGCGGTGCTGGTCACTTCGGCCAGCGGCCGCGCGCCGCGCACGGTGACGCGCGGCGGCTCGTCCGGGCTGGTCGAATCGAGTTCGACGTTGAGCAGGACGCACGTGCTGTCGCCCGCCCAGCGCTGGAAGCTCTCGACCAGGCCTTCCTCGAAGCAGGCGGCGGAAAACTGGCCCGACGTGTCCGAGAAATCGCCGCGGATGAACGGCGCGCCCTTGCGGGTGCGGCCGCTGCTTACGCCTTCGACCAGCGCCGCCAGCACCGCCGGCTGGCGCCCTGCGCCGATCCCGCCGGCCATCAGCGAACCGTAGGAGCGCGCGCCGTTGGCCGACGCGACCGCGCGAAACCGCTCGACCGGGTGAGCAGCGAAGTAGAAGCCGAAGTTCTCGCGCTCCGCCGCCATCTGCTCGGCGCGGGTCCACGGCTCCGCCGGTGCCAGGCGCAGCGCCGGACTGTCCTCGCCGTCCCCGCCGAACAGGCCGCCCTGCCCGCTGGCCCGCTCACGCGTGACGGCGTCGGCAAGGGCCAGCAAGAGATCGCCATTGGCGAGCACTTTCGCCCGGTCGGGATCGATGCTGTCGAAAGCGCCGGATGCGGCCAGGCTGTCGAGCTGACGGCGGTTCATCGCGCCGGGCGGCATGCGGCGGAACAGGTCTTCGAGGCTGGCGAAGCGCCCGTTGGCCGCGCGCTCGGTGACGATCGCCTCCATCGCCTTCTCGCCGACGTTGCGGATGCCGGCGAGCGCATACCTTACCGCGTGCCCGTCATCGGTGGGTTCAACGCTGAATTCCGCCTCCGAGGCGTTGATGTCGGGCGGAAGCAAAGTGACGCCGCCGCGCCGCAAGTCGTCCACGAAGACCGCGAGCTTTTCCGACTGGTGCATGTCGAAGCACATCGAGGCGGCGTAGAAATCCTCGGGATAGTGCGCTTTCAGCCAAGCGGTCTGGTACGACAGCACCGCATAGGCGGCCGCGTGGCTCTTGTTGAAACCGTAACCGGCGAACTTGTCGATCAAGTCGAACAACTCGTTGGCCTTGGGCGCGGCGATGCCCGAGGTCTCGCGGCATCCTTCAACGAACCGCGCGCGCTGCGCGTCCATTTCGGCCTGGATCTTCTTGCCCATCGCGCGCCGCAGCAGGTCGGCATCGCCGAGCGAGTAGCCGGCGAGGATCTGCGCGGCCTGCATGACCTGTTCCTGGTAAACGAAGATGCCGTAGGTCTCGGCCAGGATTTCCGCCAACTTGGGATGCGGATACTCGGTCGCTTCCTGGCCGTTCTTGCGCCGACCGAACAGCGGGATGTTGTCCATCGGGCCCGGCCGGTAAAGCGCGCCGAGCGCAATGATATCCTCGAACCGGGTCGGCTTTACCGCCGAGAGCGTGCGCCGCATGCCTTCGGATTCGAGCTGGAACACGCCCACCGTGTCGCCGCGCTGCAGCAGCGTATAGACCGCCGGATCGTCCCACGGCAGCGCCGCGAGATCGATGTCGATGCCGCGCGCGGCGAGCAGTTCCACCGCCTTGGCCAGCACCGACAGAGTCTTGAGCCCGAGGAAGTCGAACTTCACCAGGCCCGCATCCTCGACATACTTCATGTCGAACTGGGTAACCGGCATGTCCGAACGCGGATCGCGATAGAGCGGGACCAGCTCAGCGAGCGGGCGGTCGCCGATCACCACCCCGGCGGCGTGAGTCGACGAGTTGCGCGGGAACCCCTCGAGCTGCATCGCCAGGTCGACGAGGCGTTTGACCTCGTCGTTCTGGTCGTACTCGCGGCGGAATTCTGCGACACCGTTGAGCGCGCGGGGGAGCGTCCAGGGGTCGGTCGGGTGATTGGGCACCAGCTTGCACAGCCGGTCGACATGGCCGTAGCTCATCTGCAGGATGCGCCCGCAGTCGCGCAGCACCGCGCGCGCCTTGAGCTTGCCGAACGTGATGATCTGCGCGTTTCGCAAAAGTCGATGTCGAAGTCGGGCATCGACACGCGCTCGGGGTTGAGGAAGCGTTCGAACAGCAGCCCGAGCCGGATCGGGTCGAGGTCGGTGATCGTCAGCGACCACGCCACCAGCGAGCCCGCGCCCGAGCCGCGGCCGGGACCGACCGGGATGCCGCGCGACTTGGCCCACTTGATGAAGTCGGCGACGATCAGGAAGTAACCTGGGAAGCCCATTCGCACGATCACGTCGAGCTCGAACTCTAGGCGCGCAGCGTAAGTTTCGCGTTCGTCGTCGTTGAGCTCTGCGTAGCTTGCCAACCGTGCCGCCAGGCCTGCGCGCGCGTCTTCGGCGAGCGCCCGCGCTTCGCCTTGCTGGTCGCCGGCCAGGCTCGGCAGGATCGGCTTGCGGCGCGGCGGGGCGAAGGCACAGCGCTGCGCCACCACCAAGGTGTTCGCGGTCGCCTCGGGCAAGTCGGCGAACAGCTCCTGCATCATCGGCGCGGACTTGATGAACGCCTCGGGGATCGAGCGCGGCCGCTCGGCGCTGTCGAGATGCGTCGAGTTTGCGATGCACAGCATGGCATCATGCGCGGCGTGCATATGTGGATCGCCGAACATGGCCGGGTTGGTCGCCACCAGCGGCAGCTCAAGCCGATAAGCCAGGTCGATCAGCGCGCCCTCGGCCGCTTCCTCGATCGGGTCGCCGCGGCGCGCGAGTTCGATGTAAAGCCGGCCGGGAAACAGCCGGGCGAGGTGCGCCAGGTACTGTTCGGCCGCGTCCGCCTTGCCATCGGCCAGAAGGCGAGCCGCGGCGCCCTCGTTGGCCCCGGTCAGGGCGATCAAGCCGTCCGTGCGGCCGTCCAGCACCGCCAGCGGAACATGCGGCGCCTGTTCGAGCGGCCGCTCAAGATGCGCGCGGCTCACCAGCGCGCACAAGTTGTGCCAGCCCGCTTCGTCCTGCGCGAACAGCGGCAGGTGATCGACCGGTCCGTCCGGCCCGCGCGCGACACCCAGCAGCGTGCCCACGATCGGCTGGATCCCGTCGCCCTTGCACGCGGCCGCGAAAGCGGATGTCCCGTACAGTCCGTTGCGGTCGCAGATCGCGATAGCCGGGAAGCCCCGCTCTTTCGCCAGGCGGGCGATCGCTTTCGGGTCGATCGCCCCCTCGAGCAGCGAGTAGCTGGACAGCACGCGCAAGGGAACGAAGGGGGCGAAGGCCATCGCGGCAAGCTAGGCCACTCGCACGGATTCGGTAAGGGCGGACCAGTCGATTTGCCCAGATCCGGAGGCAGGCAACCGGCGCGCCGGCTTCTCACCCGCGCGAATTGGCGTTAAGGCTCGCGCGATCCCATGAACACCCAGGTCGTCACTCTCGCCGGTTCGGAGGCGCACGGACGCGGCCGGCGGCGCCGCACCTGGGCGCTCGCCTTCGGCCTGGTGCTGGCTCTGTTGCTGGTGCTGACCTTGGACTTGTCACCGCGCGTCCCGGCGTCGGCAGCGCCGACCGGCGAGCAGGTCGATGCCGCCCGCGCCACTTATCGCGAAGCCCGCGCCGCGCTCGCGGTCGGCAACGATCGCGCGACGCTGCGGCTCTCGCGCGAGGAACTGGCGCAGGCCGCGCTGCTGGTCGGGCGGATCGAACGGCTGCCGCGCGTGGCGGTCGGACTCGACGAGCGGCACGTCACGGCCACTGCCAGCCAGCAGCTGCTCGGACCGCTGTGGGTCAACGTCCGCGCCCGGATCGAGCCGAGCGAGGCGGGATTTCCCCCGGTCGCGCTCACGATCGGCCACCTGCCTTTGGGCGAGACGCTGAGCGGTTGGCTGATTGCCGGCGGCACCCGGCTGCTGCGCCTGCGCGGGGCCGCGCTGCCTCCGCTCGACGAGCTGATCAGCCAACTCGCCATCGAACGCGGCACAGTCGTGGCGCGCGTTCACTTGCCGCTCGGAGACGGGCTGTTCAGTCAATTGGCGGGAATCGGCCTCACTCCCGTCGACGGCCAGGCGGCCGCTGCAGTCTATTGCCGGCTCATGGCCCTCAACAAGACCGAACCGACCGCTGACATGGCCACGGTGGTCCGCCGCGCGTTTGCAACCGGACCCTCGGCACTCGCTCCGGAAGAGCTCAACCGCGCGCGCCTGGTTGCGGTTGCGATGTACACGGTCAGTTCCGGTTCCGCCAATCTCGCCGCCGGCGCCGAGCAGGGCCCAAAGAGCTGCGGCGTGCCGGCTCAGCCTCCCCGCCTCGCGGGCCGGGAGGACCTCGCCAAGCACTGGGCGCTGTCGGCCGCGCTGGCGGTCGCCGCCGGGCACGATGTCAGCCGGTCGCTCGGCGAATGGAAAGAGCTCGCCGACAGCCGGCCGACGGGCAGCGGCTTCTCATTCGTGGATCTTGCGGCCGACCGGGCCGGTGTGGCTGCGGCCCGCGCCGCGTCGCAGGCCGGCTCGGCCCAAACCATTGCCGCGCGGCTGGCGCGCGCGGAGGAAGAAGACCTGCTGCCGCTGCGGGCGCTCGCGCTGTCCGAAGGCTTGACCGAGGCGGAATTCGTTGCCGAGTACGAGAACGTCGATAGCGGCCGTTACGCTGCGGCGGTCGCGCAGATCGATCGCGTGATCGCTCGCACGATCGGCCGCTGACGCTGTGCCGGGCTAGCCGAGCCGGCCCTCGTGCAGGCGCAGCACGCGGTCCATGCGCGCCGCGAGCCGCTCGTTGTGCGTGGCCACCAGCGCTGCGCTGCCTTGCCCGCGGACCAGCGCGAGAAACTCGGCGAAGACTTTGTCCGCGGTCGCCTCGTCGAGATTGCCGGTGGGTTCGTCGGCCAGCACCAGATCGGGCTTGTTGGCCAGCGCGCGGCCGACCGCCACGCGCTGCTGCTCGCCGCCCGAGAGCTGGCTCGGCCGGTGATCGAGCCGATGCTCCAGGCCGAGGGCTGCCAGCAGTTCCCGCGCGCGGATCGCGGCCGGCGGGCGCGCTATCCCGGCCACGAGCTGCGGCAGCATCACGTTTTCGAGCGCATTGAAATCCGGCAGCAGGTGATGGAACTGGTAGACGAAGCCGAGATGATCGCGGCGCAGCCGGGTCCGCTCGCCGGAGGATAGCCGGGTTGCATCGGTCCCGGTGATCTCGATGGTGCCGCCAAAGCCGCCCTCGAGCAGCCCGACCGCCTGCAACAGCGTCGACTTGCCCGACCCGGAAGGCCCCAGCAGCGCCACGATCTCGCCAGGCATGATCGCGACATCGATCCCGCGCAGCACGTCGATCCGCACGCCGCCCTGCTCGAAGCTGCGGGTTAAGCCGCGCAAGGCGACGACCGGTGCGCCCTCGACGTTACTCATAGCGCAGTACCTGCACCGGATCCGTCCCTGCCGCGCGGTACGACGGATAAAGCGTCGCGAGGAAGCTGAGACCCATCGCCATCGCCGAGATCATCAGCACTTCCATCGGATCGGTGCGCGAGGGCATTTCCGAGAGGAAGCGGATCGACGGGTCCCACAGGCTTTGCCCGGTGACGAATTCGATGACGCACACGATCGGCTGGCGGAAAGTTAGGATCAGGAACCCCAGCGCGAGGCCCGCGCCCGTCCCCACGATCCCGATCACCGAACCGGTCGTGACGAAGATCTTGAGCAGGCTCTGCCGCGTCGCGCCCATCGTGCGCAGGATCGCGATGTCGCGCGTTTTCGAACGCACCAGCATGACCAGCGACGAGAGGATGTTGAACGCGGCGACCAGCACGATGATCGAGAGTGCGAAGAACATCGCGACCCGCTCGACTTCCAGCGCCTCGAACAACTGCGAGTTGATGGTCTTCCAGTCGGTCACCACCGCGCGGCCGGCGAGTTGCCGGGTGAGCGGGCCGAGTATCTCGGACACCTGCTCGGCATCCTCGGTCTTGACCTCGATCATCTGCACCGAATCGCCCGCCAGCAGCAGCGTCTGGGCATTGGGGATCGGCATGACGATGAACGCCTGGTCGTAGTCGTAGACCCCGATCTCGAAAATCGCCGCGACCGTATAGCCGACCTGGCGCGGCACGGTGCCGAAGGGGGTCGAGCGTCCTTGCGGGTTGATGACCGTGATCACATCGCCGACGCGCGCGCCGAGATTGGCTGCCAGCCGCGAACCGATCGCGACGGTATCCGCGTTCGGCCGCAACGCGGCGAGATCGCCGCCTACCACTGACGGCCTGAGCCGGGCGATATCCTCGGGCGTGTTGCCGCGGACCAGCACCGCTTCGACCCGGCCGTTGAAAGTCGCCAGCAGCGGCTGCTCGATAAGCGGCGAGGCCCGCTCGACCCCTTCGGTAGCACGGGTCTGCGCGAGCACCTGCTCCCAGTTGTCGAGCCGGTTGCCGTAACCCTGGATGATGGCGTGGCCGTTGAGCCCGACGATGCGATCGAGCAATTCGGCGCGAAAGCCGTTCATCACGCTCATGACCACGATCAGCATCGCGACGCTGAGCATGACCACGCCGATCGAGATCGACGCCACCAGCGCGATCACCGCCTCGCCGCGCCCGGGCAGCATGTAGCGCTTGGCGATAGTCCATTCGAAAGTGGAGAGGATCAAGGGAGAGGCTTAGTCCGGTTGGCTGTGGGCGCGGTGTAGGGACCGGCCCGGAGCGAAGCAACAGCGTTGCGGCCGGCGCAACAACAGTTGCGTGCACAGCATTTCCATTGCCCTTCGCACAGGCCTAAGGCGAGTCGCATGTTCGACGGTGCAGACGCATTATTGCTCGCGCGGTTCCAGTTCGCTTTCACGGTGAGCTTCCACTTCATTTTTCCCGCGTTCTCGATCGGGCTCGCCAGCTATCTCGCAGTATTGGAGGGGCTCTGGCTTAAGACCGGCAAGGTCCTCTATCTTAACCTGTTCCGCTACTGGCTGAAGATCTTCGCGATCGCTTTTGCCATGGGCGTCGTCTCGGGCATCGTGATGTCCTATCAGTTCGGCACCAATTGGGCGGTGTTCTCCGACAAGGCGGGCCCGGTGATCGGGCCCCTGATGGCCTACGAAGTGCTGACCGCGTTCTTCCTCGAGGCCGGGTTCCTGGGCGTCATGCTGTTCGGCATGGAGAAGGTCGGCAAGAAGCTGCATTTCGCGGCGACCTGCATGGTCGCGCTCGGCACGGCCGTGTCCGCGTTCTGGATCCTCAGCGTCAACAGCTGGATGCAGACCCCGGTCGGATACGAACTTGGCGCCAACGGCCAGTTCCTGCCAGGGCCGAGCTGGTGGGACATCGTCTTCAACCCGAGCTTCCCGTACCGCCTGGTCCACACGGTGATCGCCGCCTACCTGACCACCGCGCTGGTGGTGGGCGCGGTCGGCGCCTGGCACCTGCTGCGCGACCGCACGAACCTGCACGCGCGCAAGATGTTCTCGATGGCGATGTGGATGGCCGCGCTGGTCGCTCCGGTGCAGATCTTCGTCGGCGATCTCCACGGGCTCAACACGCTCGAGCATCAGCCGGCCAAGATCATGGCGATGGAAGGCCATTTCGAAAGCCACCCCGAAGGCGCGCCGTTGATCCTGTTCGGCATCCCCGACAGCGAGGCCAAGACCGTGCGCTTCGCGATTGAGATTCCTCAGCTCGGCAGCCTCATTCTCAAGCACGATGCGAACGCGCCGATGGCCGGGCTCGATACCGTGCCCGCCGACGAGCATCCGCCGGTCGGAATCGTGTTCTGGTCGTTCCGTATCATGGTCGGGATCGGTTTCGCGATGCTCGGGCTCGGCGTGTGGAGCCTGCTCGCGCGTTGGCGGGGCAAGCTCTACGACTGGTCGTGGCTGCACCGCGCGGCGCTGGTTATGGGCCCGTCGGGGTTCGTTGCCGTGATCGCGGGCTGGGTGACCACCGAAGTCGGCCGCCAGCCCTGGGTGATCTACGGGCTGCTGCGCACCGCCGACGCGCGCTCGCCGATCGCCGCGCCCGCCGTCGCCACCTCGCTGATCGCGTTCATCGTGGTCTACTTCGCGGTATTCGGCTTCGGTACCTGGTACATCCTCAAGCTGATGGGCAAGCCGCCCCGCCCGCATGAAACGGGCGTCGGCGGCGCGCCGATCCGCACCGCCGGGATCACTCCGGGGCCGACCCAGAACCCGGGCGGAAGCGGGCCTCTGCCAGGCGGTGAGGAGGAGCGCTGATGGACCTGACGGTGCTCTGGGCGTTCCTGATCGCCTTTGCGGTCTTCGCCTATGTGGTCATGGACGGGTTCGATCTGGGGATCGGCATCCTGTTCCCCCGCTTCGCGCCGGGCGAGGAACGCGACCAGGCGATGAACGCGATCGCGCCGGTATGGGACGGCAACGAGACCTGGCTGGTGCTCGGCGGCGGCGGGCTGATGGCGGCTTTCCCGCTCGCTTACGCGGTGATCCTGCCCGCGACTTATCCGCTGATCGTGGCGATGCTGTTGGGACTGGTATTCCGGGGCGTGGCGTTCGAGTTCCGGTGGCGCGATCCGGCGCACCGCAAATACTGGGACTTCGCGTTCTTCGCGGGCTCGCTCATCGCGGCCCTGGCGCAAGGCATGACGCTGGGCGCACTGCTCCAGGGCATCGAAATCGAAGGTCGCGCCTACGCCGGTAGCTGGTGGGACTGGCTGTCCCCCTATACGCTGCTGACCGGCGTCGGCGTGGTCGCCGGCTACGCGCTGCTCGGCGCGTGCTGGCTGGTGTGGAAAACCAGCGGGAGCGCGCAGGGCCACGCCTACCGCCTGGCGGTGCGCGCCGCCATTGCGACGCTCGTCCTGCTCGGCGCAGTCAGCCTCTACACGCCCTTCCTCGACGCGCAGTACTTCCAGCGCTGGTTCACGATGCCGAGCTTCTTCATCGCCAGCCAGGTTCCGCTGCTGACCGCTATCACAGCGTTCTTGCTGTTCCGCAGCCTCGCCAAGCGGCGCGAGGCGGCGCCGTTCTTCCTGGCGCTGGCGCTGTTCCTGCTCGGCATGGCGGGTCTTGGGATTTCGATGTGGCCGTATGTCGTGCCCGATACCCTGACCATCTGGGACGCGGCTGCGCCTGAGCGGAGCCAGGTGTTCATGTTGATCGGCATCGCGATCACCTTGCCCCTGATCCTCGCCTATACCGGCTGGGCCTATTGGGTGTTCCGCGGCAAAGTCGGCACCGAGGGCTACCATTGAGCGAGCAGCGGCCCTTGTGGAGCCGGCTGCTGTGGCTGGCGGCGATCTGGGCCGCCAGCGTCGCGGTGCTCGGCGCGGTCGCCTATGCGATCCGCTGGGCGATCATGCCCTGACCCCCTCGCCCGCGATCAGGCCGCCTGCCGGTGCACGTAAACCGCTCGTTCGTGCGAGAACGCCTTGAACCCGAAGTAGCCGTGATAGCTTCCCATGCCGCTGCCGTTGACTCCGCCGAACGGGAGCCGGTTCTCAAGATAGTGCGAGAACACGCCGTTGACCGTGACCCCGCCCGATGACGTGCGATCGAGCACCTTCTGCACATTGGCCTCGTTGCCGCTGAACACGTAGAGCGCGAGCGGTTTGTCGCGCGCTTCGATGTAGCCGATGACCTGGTCGAGATCGTCGTAAGTCATGACCGGCAGCAGCGGCGCGAAGATTTCCTCCTGCAGGATTTTCATCTGCGGGGTCACGTCGGTGAGCAGGGTCGGATGGACGGTCAGGTCGCCCTCGTCGAGCGTGCCGCCCACCGCCACGGTTGCCCCCTGCGCGACCGCATCGTCGAACAGGCCCTTCACGCGGTCGAAATTGCCCTGGTTGACGATCTGGGCGATGCTGTCCTTCTTGATCGCGCCGTCCTCGCCATAGAGGTTCGCCGTCACGTTGGCCCGGAAGCCTTCGACCAGCCGCGCCTTCTGGTCCTCCCTCACGAACACGTAGTCGGGGCAGATGCAGGCCTGGCCGCCGTTGAACTGCTTGGCGCCGGCGAGCGCCGCCGCGATCGCTTCGACATCCGCGCCCTCATCGATGATGACCGGGGACTTGCCGCCGAGTTCGAGCGTCACCGTCGCCAGGTGCTTGGCCGCGGCGGCCATCACGATCCTGCCGACGCGGGTGCTGCCGGTGAAGAAGATGTGGTTGAAGGGCAGTTCGAGCAGCGCCTGAGCGACGCCGACGTCGCCCTCGAACAGCGCTACCTCGCGCTCCTCGAACACCTCGCGGATGATCTCGCCGGCGATGCGGGCAGTGGCCGGGCACAGGTCGGTCAGCTTGACCATGCAGCAGTTGCCGGCGGCAACCGCCGCCGCGAGCGGCCCGAGCGTCAGGCCGAGCGGGAAGTTCCAGGGCCCCAGGATCAGGCACACGCCGCGCGCCTCGGGCACGATCATGGCCTTATCATTGGGGTTCTTCGACGGGATCACCTCGGTTGGCCTCATCCACTCCTCAAGGCTGTCGATGTTGAGCTGGATGTTGCCGACCACGTTCAGCACTTCGGTGACGCGGATCTCGCCTTCGGGTTTGCGCGTGTCCGCCAGGACTGCGGCGACGATGGCGTCGGCGCGCGATTCGACCGCCGCCTTGAGCCTGGCGAGCTTGGCCTTGCGCTCCGCCGCGCCCGACGCCTTGACGTCCCATTGATGCGCCTGCTGCAGTGCGAAGACTCGTTGCAGTTCTGACGCGTCGGCGGGATTGGAGAGCGGACTGGCCATGGCGGTTCAGCTTTCGAGAAGGGAGTTGGCGGGCCTTCTAGATCGTGCGCCGGCGGCTGGGAACAAGGTTCCACCGTTACGGTGCGCGGGGGGGTGTTCCCGCCCGCTCACTAACGCACGTTAGCTTTACCCGATCGTAAGGATTTGGGCGCCCAACGCGGTGGCGGCCGATCGAACAGTGGCTCGCTTAGGAGTACGGGAAGTCATGCGGGCCGCCGAGATGTCCGGCCGGGCGGACGCCCTGGCCGACCGGGTCTACGTCGAACTGGTACGCAGCTTGTACATGAACCTGGTGCCGGCCATGATCATGTCGGGCGCGTTCATGCTGTCCTTCACCCTGATTTCCGTCCGTGATGGCGACCCCTATGTGCTTGCGACGGGAGTCATGGGCGTGCTCGCGAGCCTCGGCCGCCTGGGGTTGACCCGGGCGCTGCGGCAACGCGCGCTCACCGCAACGCTCGACCGTACCGAGGCGCGGAAGCTCGAGCTGGCTTTCGCGGTTCCCTTCCAGGCGTTCTCGATCTCGCTCGGCGCCTTTGCGGGCCACGTCTTTGCGATGCCCGATCCCGAAGCGCACATGCTCTGCACCTGCTTGCTGGTGGGTTACTGCGCGGGGGTCGCGACGGGAAGTGGCCTCAGGCCGCTGATCGCGATCCCCAGCATGTTCGCAGCGCTGCTGCCGACCCTGGCGGTTTCGCTCGCGCGCACCGATCCGATGTATTTCGCGCTGGGTATCATCATGGCAGGATTCCTGTTCGGCGGGGCACAGACGGTCATCGCTCGCCAGACGACGGTAAAGCTCGAGGTTGGCAAGCGGTTGACCTTCGGCTCGCTGGCGCTGCGCGACAGCCTCACCGCCCTGCCCAATCGGCTGGCGCTGAATGAGTATTTCGCCGAGAACTTCGCGCTCATGTCCCCGAGCGACCTCGTGGCGGTGCACTATCTCGACCTCGACGGGTTCAAGCCGGTAAACGATCGCTACGGCCATGCCACCGGGGACGCGCTGCTCAAGCTGGTCGCAGAGCGCCTCGCCGGCGCGGTCCGCAACGGCGACATCGCCGCACGCCTGGGCGGCGACGAGTTCGCGATCGTTCAGCCGGGCCTCAAGCGTCCGGAGCAGGCGCAGTTGCTCGTGCGGCGTATTCGCGCCGCGATCGGCGCGCCGTTCGAGATCAATGGCCATACGATCCACGTATCGGTATGCGTCGGCTCGGTCGTGACCGAGATGCCCAGCGGCGATCTCGAGAGCCTGCTCGCGCGCGCCGACGAGCGGCTCTATGCCGAAAAGCGCGCCCGCAAGTTCGGGCACCTTGCGGCGGCCTAGCCCCCGCGCAGCAACTGAACGCCCCAGTCGCGCTCGAACAGGTACAGCAGCAGCCGCGCCGCCTCGCCGCGCGGGCCGGTGAGCCCGCCGTCGCGTTCGACCAGCAGGCGCGCGTCGTCGTGCGCGATCGGCAGCAGCCGCTGGATCTGCTCTAGCTCCGCCAGACGGAACGGAGTGTCGCCGGACTGGCGCGTGCCGAGCAGTTCGCCGCCGCCGCGCAGCTCGAGGTCCGCTTCCGCGAGCCGGAACCCGTCCTGCGTTTCGCGCAGCAGCGCGAGCCGCTGGCGGCCGACCTCGCTGAGCGCCTCCCCGCGCAGCAGCAGGCACACCGACTTCTCGCTCCCGCGCCCGACCCGGCCGCGCAATTGGTGCAATTGGGCCAGCCCAAATCGCTCGGCCTGCTCGACTACCATCAGCGTGGCATTGGGTACGTCGACCCCGACTTCGATCACGGTGGTGGCGACCAGCAGGCGGGCATCGCCGGCGGCAAACCGTTCCATTGCGGCGTCTTTCTGCTCGGCGCGCAACTGGCCGTGGACCAGCTCGACCTGGTCGCCGAACCGGGCCCTGAGCGTCGCGAAGCGAGTCTCCGCCGCTGCCAGGTCGTCGTCCTCGTGCTCGCCGCGGACCATCGGGCAGACCCAGTACGCCTGCTGACCGCCATCGAGATGGCGCGCGAGGCCGTCGATCACCTCTGACAGGCGATCGAGCGCGACCACCCGGGTATCGATCGCCTGCCGGCCCGGAGGAAGTTCGTCGAGCCGGCTGACGTACATCTCGCCATATTGCGCGAGCGTCAGCGTGCGCGGAATCGGGGTGGCGGTCATCGCCAGGCAATGCGGCGTGACCTTGCCCTTTTGCGTCAGCAACAGCCGCTGGCCGACCCCGAACCGGTGTTGTTCGTCGATGACGACCAGGGCGAGATTACGATAGGCCACGCTGTCCTGGAAGATCGCGTGAGTGCCGACGAGGATATCGATGGTGCCGTTCAGCAGGTCCATCAGGATCGCCTCGCGAACGCGGCCCTTGTCGCGCCCGGTCAGCAGCGCGATCCGCACCCCCGTGGGCGCCGCGAAGCGCTGCAGCGTGTCGAAGTGCTGCCGCGCCAGCAGCTCGGTCGGCGCTAGCATGGCCGCCTGCGCGCCCGCCTCGACCGCGACCAGCATGGCTTCCAACGCGACGACGGTCTTGCCCGATCCGACGTCGCCTTGCAGTAGCCGCAGCATCGGCGCGGTCTGCGTCAAATCGCCCTCGATCTCGCCGATCGCGCGGCGCTGGGCGCCGGTCAGCGGAAACGGCAGTGCCAGCGTGTCGCGCAGGCGCCCATCGCCTGCGAGCGGCTGTCCGCGGCGCCGGCGGTTGTCGGCGCGCACCAGCATCAACGCCAGCGCATTGGCGAACAGTTCGTCGTAGGCGAGGCGGTCGCGCGCGGCTTGATGCTCGCCGCGATGCGCCAGCACCAGCGCGTCGCGCCAGCCGGGCCAGCCGTGCCTGTCAAGCAACCCGGGCTCGATCCATTCGGGCAGCTCGGGAAGCCGCGCCAGCGCCTGGTGGACGAAATCGGCCAGCTTGGGCTGGGTCAGGCCTTCGGCGAGCGGATAGACCGGCTCGATCAGATGCCCCAGCAACCCGGCACTGGTGTCCGCAACGTGCTCGGGATGCACGATCTGCAGCCACTGGTCATATTGCTCGAGCCGACCCGCCACCCAGCGCACCTCGCCCGGCGGAAACAGCTTGCGGGCTGTGAACGCGGCTTTGCCGAAATAGACCAGCGCGCAGACGTTGCCCTTGGCATCGTGCGCGAGCACACGGTGAGGCGCGCGCTGGTTGGGGCTGGCGCGATGCTCGAACGGCGTGAGCGCGACCACAACCTGCTCGCCAACGACGCCCTCGTCGAGATCGGCGATCGCGCGGCGCTGCACGAACCGGTCGGGCAGATGATAGGCGACATCGCGGATGCGCGTGAGACCGAGCTTGTTGAGCGGCTTCCTGAGCTTCGGCCCGACGCCTTCGAGCGTGTCGCTCTCGGCGAACAGCGGGTTCAGCGTGTCGGGGCGCATGGCGGCGGTCTATTGCGTTTTGCCCGCGATGCGAAGCGCCCACCGAACCGGCATCACACCCCGTGGACCTGGCCACGCGAGATCATGGTTAACTGTAATGGCTACGCTTTCGTTAACAAAATCCTGCAACGCCCTATGAATTTTGTGAAACATAGGTAATGGTGCGCAGTTGAAGTTCACAAGGGCGCGGAAGACATGATTAAGTTGGTTTTGGCAGCGACGATGGCGGTTTTCGTAGCGCAGCCGGCTGCGGCGGCGCAGATTTTCGATTACAACGTCTATGCAACCGGGAACACCTTCATCTCGGGGGGCAGCTACGGCGATATCGCCTCGGGCAGCTTCACCAATGCCAACGGTCCCTCGGGAACCAATTTCACCAGCCAGACCGGATCCTCGGCTACGCTCGACTCGTCCGCCGATGCGCTTTCGCTGCAGCTCGCGGCGCTGGCCGCCACCGGCACCGCCAGCAACGCCTGGGGCGCACTGACGTTGACCGGCACCGGCAACGGCATCAACGTCTTCAACCTCGACGGCAGCAGCGCGCCGAACTGGTCGAGCATTTACGCGTTGAGCTTCGCGGGTCCGGGTACGGGCGCGATCGTCAACGTGTGGGGCAGCTCGCTCTCCAACTTCGTCAACCTGAACTTCGGCGGTCTGGCGGCCGATCAGGTCATCTTCAACTTCCATGAGGCGAACAGCCTGACGCTCGGCGGCATGAACGTCAAAGGCTCGGTCCTCGCGCCGGCGGCATTGGTCACGATCCAGGGCGGTTCGGTCGATGGTTCGGTGATCGCCGACCGGTTTCATTCGGAAGGCGCGCGGATCGGCGGCACCGGGTTCGCAGGATTGCCGACGAGCGCACCGGCCGTCCCGGAACCCGCCACCTGGGCGATGATGCTGATGGGCTTCGGGGTGATCGGGTTTGCGCTCCGGCGCCAGCGTCGCTCGCAGCCGCGCCCGCGCATCCGCTTCGCCATGACCGAACTTCCAAACTAACAAGCGTTGAGCCCGGAACGGGCGGCGCGCTCGGGCTTTGCACCGGGGGGGGCATCTTGCCCGCTCAGGAGCAAATCATGGCGCAGGAAACCTATACCGATGCGATCGCTTTGCTGAAGGCAGACCACCGCGTGGTCGAGGAGCTGTTCGACAAGTTCGAGAACGCCACCGGCAAGTCGCGCAAGGAGCAGATCGCCACCAAGATCTGCAACGAGCTCAAGATCCACGCGATGATCGAGGAAGAAATCTTCTATCCCGCGCTGCGCGGCAAGATCGAGGACGATACCCTCGACGAGGCTTATGTTGAGCATGACGGCGCCAAGGTACTGATCAACGACATCATGGCGGGCGGTCCCGACGAGCAGTTCTACGACGCCAAGGTCACCGTCCTCAGCGAAGAGATCGAACATCACGTCGAGGAAGAGGAAAAGCCCAGCGAGGGCATGTTCGCGCAGGCGCGCAAAGCCGGCGTCGATCTCGTCGAACTGCGCGACCGGATGCTGGCGCGCAAGGAAGAGCTGACTGCCCAGGCGGAAGGCGCCGGCCTGCCGCCGGCCCAGTTGACCGCGGTTCAGCAGTAACCTTGCCGGCGTGTTGATCGTCACCCGGCGGCGCCCTAGGGACGCCGGGTGACCAATCCCGCTCCGCTCAGCGCCAGCCGCCTCGCTCGCGCCCGTTTCAGGGCCTGGCATCGCGGCACGCGCGAAGCCGACTACTTGATCGGAAGCTTTTTCGACAGGCACCACGCCGGCTGGCAAGAGGCCGAGATCGCGTGGTTCGAGGCGCTCCTCGACCGCGACGACCCAAGCGTGCTCGACTGGGCGCTGGGCGCCGCCGCGGCGCCGCCCGAGTTCCGCGGGCCGCTCCTCGATGCCTTACAAAAGCTCGATTACGTCGCCATCTAAGCTCTCGGTTTGCCAGGTGCCTGAAGAGGCCCCCCTCGAAACCTGCGCAACCGCCCGCCCGCGCGCCCTTCCAAGCTTGCGCGGGCGGGTTTTATGTGGCGAGGGGACGCGCCGATCGTCTCGGACCTTCGCTCCTCGGCCCTTTGATCCCTTATGCCTGACCTATCCCGCATCCTTTCGGCCACCGCGCCGCTCACGCTCGCTTCGATCCCGCGCGGCGCGCAACCGCTGGTCATGGCCGACCTCGCGCGTGCGGCGATCGGCCGAGCGGTGTTCATTGCGCCCGACGAACAGGCGATGCGCGCGGTCGCCGACGCCGCGCACTGGTTCGCGCCAGAGCTTGAGGTGATCGAGTTCCCGGCGTGGGACTGCCTGCCCTACGACCGCGCGAGCCCGGCACTGGCCGTGAGTTCGCGGCGCCTGTCCGCGCTGCACCGGCTGCAGGCGGGCAAGGCCTCGGGGCAGTTGCTCGTCACCACCGTCAATGCCGCTCTCCAGCGGGTGCTGACGCCGTTCCGGGTGCGCGAGACGGTGCGCGAGCTGAAGCCCGGGATGCAGATCGGGTTCGAGAGCCTGACCGCGCTGCTGCGGCGCCAGGGCTATGGGCGCACCGACACCGTGATCGACAGCGGCGAGTTTGCCGTGCGCGGCTCGATCGTCGATCTGTTTCCCGCCGGGCTCGACGAAGGACTGCGGCTCGACTTCTTCGGCGACGAACTCGAATCGCTCCGGCTGTTCGATCCGGGCACCCAGCGCACCACCGCCACTGTCGAGAGCCACCTGCTGCTGCCGGCGAGCGAAGCGCTGCTCGACGAGGATGCGATCAAGCGCTTTCGCGGCCGTTACCGGGAACGCTTCGGCGCCAACGCCACGCAGGACCCGCTTTACCAGGCGATCAGCGAGGGCCGCCGGCTGGCGGGCATGGAGCACTGGCTGCCGCTGTTCGAAGAGCGGATGGCCACGCTGTTCGACCACCTCGGAGACGGCGATCTGGTGGTGATCGACGCGGCGGCGGTGAATGCGGGCGATGAGCGATTGAGCGACATCGCAGACTACTACGCGCAGCGACAGGACACTACCGGGCAGGCCGCCGGCAGCTACCGCCCGCTTCCCCCAGAGGCACTGTATGTGTCCCGCGACGAGTTCTTCGGCGCACTGGAGCAGCGGCCGGTCCATCGCAGCGGAGTATTCGCCGAACCGGAAAGCGACCGGGTGATCGACTTCGGGTTCCGTTCGGGACGCGACTTCGCCCCTGAACGCTCGCGCGGGGAGAACGTCTACGAGGCCGCGGCCGCGCATTTCGCCGCTCTCGGCAAGGCCGGCAAGCGCCCCCTTTTCGCTGCCTACTCGGCCGGCTCGCTCAGCCGTATCGCCTCGATCCTCGGCGAGGCCGGCACGCTGATGCGTCAGGCGGACAGTTGGCAGGAGGCGCTTGGCCAGTCGGCCAAGGGCGCTGCGACTGCTATGGTCGTGCCGCTCGACACCGGCTTCGCCAATGACGAGTTCGAGTTGATTTCCGAGCAGGACCTGCTCGGCGACCGCCTGGTACGCCGCCGCAAGCGGCGCAAGGATGCCGACGCCTTTCTCGCCGAGCTGTCGGCGCTCGGGCGCGGCGACCTGGTGGTCCATCTCGACCACGGCATCGGCAAGTACCTAGGGCTCGAGCCAATCACCGTGGGCCAGAGCCAGCACGACTGCGTGATGTTGGAGTACGCCGGGGGCGACAAGCTCTACATCCCGGTCGAGAACATCGACGTGCTGAGCCGCTACGGCTCATCCGACGAAGGGGCAGTGCTCGATCGGCTCGGCGGCGAGGCCTGGCAGCGGCGCCGCGCACGGCTCAAGGAGCGTATCCGCGAGATCGCCAGCGAATTGCTGCGCACCGCGGCCGCGCGCGCGCTGCGCAAAGCGCCGGTGCTGGCGGCCGAGGAGGCAAGCTTCAACCAGTTCATCGACCGCTTTCCGTGGGAAGAAACCGACGACCAGGACCGCGCGATCGCCGATGTGCTCGAGGATCTCGAAAGCGGCAAACCGATGGACCGGCTGGTGTGCGGCGATGTCGGGTTCGGCAAGACCGAGGTCGCGCTGCGCGCGGCCTTCGTCGCGGCAATGAACGGACAGCAGGTGGCGGTAGTCGCGCCGACCACCCTGTTAGCGCGTCAGCACTTCACCAAGTTCACCGAACGCTTCGAGGGCTTCCCGCTCAGGATCGGGCGGCTCAGCCGGCTGGTCGGTGCCAAGGAGACCACCGAGACCCGCGAAGGCCTCGCCTCGGGGCAGATCGACGTGGTGATCGGCACGCACGCGATTCTCTCCAAGACCACTCGCTTCAAGAACCTCGGCCTGGTGATCGTCGACGAGGAACAGCGCTTCGGCGTCACACACAAAGAAAAGCTCAAGCAGCTCCGCGCCGACGTCCACGTGCTGACGCTGACCGCCACGCCGATTCCGCGCACGCTGCAGATGGCGATGAGCGGGCTGCGCGAACTCTCGACCATCCAGACCCCGCCGGTCGATCGGCTGGCGGTGCGGACCTATGTGATCGAATGGGACGACATGGTGCTGCGCGAGGCCCTGCTGCGCGAGCATCACCGCGGCGGGCAGAGCTTCATCGTGGTGCCGCGCATCGCCGACATGGAACCGCTCGAGGACTGGCTGCGCAAGCACGTGCCCGAGGTGCGCTTCGTGACCGCGCATGGGCAGATGAGCCCGACCGAGGTCGAAGAGCGGATGGGCGCGTTCTACGAGGGCAAGTACGAAGTGCTGCTCTCGACCACGATCGTTGAAAGCGGGCTCGACATCCCGAGCGCCAACACGATCGTGATCCACCGCGCCGACCGCTTCGGGCTGGCCCAACTCTACCAGCTGCGCGGGCGGGTCGGGCGCGCCAAGCTGCGCGCCTATGCCTACCTTACTACCGAGAAGGACCACCAGCTTTCCGAAGTCGCCGAGAAGCGGCTAAAGGTGCTCGGCGATCTCGACAGCCTGGGCGCAGGGTTCCAGCTCGCCAGCCACGATCTCGACATCCGCGGCGCGGGCAACCTGCTCGGCGACGAGCAGTCGGGCCACATCCGCGAAGTCGGCTTCGAACTCTACCAGTCGATGCTCGAGGATGCGATTCTCGCCGCCAAGGCGGGCGAAGCCGGGCTCGAGCGCGCGCGCGACAGCGTCAGCCCGCAGATCACCGTCGATGCGCCGATCATGATCCCCGAGGACTACGTGCCCGATCTGGCGGTGCGCATGGCGCTCTATCGCCGGCTCAACGACGCCGCCGACAAGGGCGAGATCGAAAGCCTCGCGGCCGAGATGATCGACCGCTTCGGCCCCCTGCCCGCGCCGACCGCCAACCTCATCAAGCTGATCGAGATCAAGCACCAGGCGATCGCCGCCAACGTGGCCAAGATCGACGTCGGCGCCAAAGGCACGCTGGTGACCTTCCACAACGACGACTTCCCCGATCCCGCCGGGCTGCTTGCTTGGGTCGCCAAGCTCGACGGGACCGCCAAGCTGCGGCCCGATATGAAGCTGGTCATCAACCGCGCCTGGGGCGATCCGCAGAGCCGCCTCAACGGTCTGGTCCAGCTGACCAAGGGCCTAAGCGGGATCGTGCGGAAGGCCGAGAAGCGCGAGCAAGCCGCCTAGCCGATCCGCGCCGCGAACTCCGTCGCGGTCAGCGGCGGGGCGCCCAGGAAACCCTGCCACGCCGCGCATCCCTCGCGCACCACGGCGAGGCGCTGGCCTTCGTTCTCGATTCCTTCGGCGACCACCGCCAGGTCGAGCGCGCTCGCCATGGCCACGATGCCGCGCAACACTTCGAGGTCGCGCCGATCCTCGCCGATGCCCTGCACCATGCTGCGGTCGAGCTTGAGATAGTGGAGCGGCAGGCGCTTGAGGTAGCGGAAGTTGCAGAAGCCCGCGCCGAAATCGTCGAGCGCGATCCGGCTGCCCAGGTCGGCCAGTTGCCGCAACTTGTGCGCCGAGCTTTCGAGATCGGCGACCAGCGACTGTTCGGTAATCTCCAGTGTCAGCCGTTCGGGCGGCAGGCCGCTCGCCACCAGCATCGCCGCGACGCTGTCGGGAAAATGGTCCGCTGCCAGTTCGGCCGGGGTCACGTTGAGCGACAGTCGCAGCGGCGCGGGCCATCGCGCCGCGACCGCCATCGCCGCGTGCGAGACGTGGCGCCACAGGCTTTCGCCTTCGCCGGCCCGGTCAGCGGCTGCGAACAGTTCGCCGCCGTCGAGCAGTCCGCGCTGCGGATGCGTCCAACGGGCCAGCGCCTCGCCGCCCACCATCGCGCCGGTCTCGGCGGCGTACTGGGGCTGGAACAGGATTTCGATGGCCCCCGTCGCCAGCGCGCCGCGCAGCTCCAGCGCCTCGGCCGCGCTCGTCCCTCGCCGACGGTCGCGTCCAACGCGCCGGTCCTCGTTCATTGCTGTGCTGTGCATCGCGGCGCTGTGGCTCAATCCGCGCGGCAAATCTCTCGCCGTGTCGCGCGCGTTGCAATTCGGGACGGCGCTCCATAGGACGGCGCGCATGGATGAGGCGGCCCAGGATCAGCTATCGGCGGCAGCGCAGGAACGACCGGCTTTCGTCCGGCCCGCGCTAATCGTCTCGCCGGCCGACCGCGCGCAGGAAGCGGCCGCGCACTTGCGCGATGTGAGCGATTGGGCCCCGCTCCACCAGGCGGATTCGGTCCTCGTGCTGGGCGGCGACGGGACTATGCTCGATGCGATGCACCGCATGATCGACGAGGGCCTGTCGCTGCCGGCTTACGGGCTCAACCTCGGCACCGTCGGTTTTCTGATGAACCGCTACCAGCGGGGATCGCGGGTGCTGGAGCGGATGAACCGCGCCAAGCGCTGGGCCGTCTCGCCGCTCAAGATGACGGCGACGACGCTCGCCGGAACGACGTCCGAGCTCTATGCTATCAACGAAGTCTCGCTGCTGCGCGAAACCCGCCAGACCGCCAAGATCGAAATCGCCGTCAACGAGCGGGTGCGGATCGCCGAGCTGGCCGCCGACGGCGTGCTGCTGTCGACCCCGGTCGGCTCGACGGCGTACAACTTTTCAGCCAGCGGGCCGATTCTTCCGCTCGACTCGAAGATGCTGGCGCTGACCCCGATCAGCCCGTTTCGCCCGCGCCGTTGGAAAGGTGCGATCCTGCCCGATCGCAGCCGGGTGACGTTCCGCGTGCTCGAACCGCATCTGCGCCCTGTCGCCGCGGTGGCCGACCAGCAAGAGCTGCGCGAAATCGCCGAGGTCCACCTCGAGATCGACCGCTCGCGCGAGCTGACGCTGCTGTTCGATCCCGGCCATGCGCTCGACGAACGGATCGTCGCGGAGCAATTCGCCCACTGAGCGCCGCTTGCCCATGGGCGCCGCGAACCGTTCTCTGTGCGCTTTGAAGCGAGCCGGGCGTGCCCCATTCCCGCCGCGTTGGTCCCCTAATCTGCGTTGACGCCAGAACAGGAGACGCCGATGCGCTGGAAATGGAGCCTCGCGCATATCGAACGCCGGATCGACCGCTACCACCGCCTCGCCGCCGCCGCCAAGATTCCCGAGTTGCGGCGGCATTACATCGCTATGGCACGACGCTACTGGAACGTCTGGGCCACGGCCACCGTCTGAACCGCACCGGCGCCGGGCTGCGCTCAGGACGGGCTTGTCAAAGCCCGGCCCCGCCCATATAGGCGCACTCCTGCCCGAGAGGGCTGCTCCCCGATAGCTCAGCGGTAGAGTAGGTGACTGTTAATCACTTGGCCGTAGGTTCGAATCCTACTCGGGGAGCCACTTCTTTCTTCCAATCCACACCGTCCGCTTGCGAGGCTCGCCTCGCTGGCCGAAAGGCGGCGATGGTGGCGCAGCTAAGGAGCCGGCCCGCGGCGCTGGCAGGGTGGATCAAGGCGCGGCGCTGACCTTTCGCTCGCCGAGCGGCACGGCCCGCCACGCAATCCACATCACCCCGGCGATCGTCGCCGCGCCGACGTACCACGGCGCATCGTGGCCGGCGTGTTCGTAGATCAGGCCGAATAGCGGCGGGGCGACGATCCGGCCTATCGCGTTGGACGCCATCAACAAACCCATCGTGCTGCCCTGCCGGTCAGGCGGAACGTTGCGCGACAACAGCGCGCCGGCCGAGGGAAAAGCCAGGCTGTGCCCGGTCATCAGCACGCCCATCAGCAGCACGCCGGCGAACGGCATGCGGATCACCGGCTGCAGCACCATCGCCAGCGCAAGCAGCGCTAGCCCGATCACGATCACCCGCGCCTCGCCGAAGCGCGCCACCAGCGGGCCGATCAGCAGCAATTGCGCGATGAGCCCGCCCGCGCCGATCGCCAGGAATGCGAAGCCGAGATCGTTCGCGCTCCAGCCGAAATTGGCTTCGCTCCATAGGCCGTAGATCGCCTCCATCGAGGCGAACATCGCGATGCCGCTGACCGAAATCGCGAACAGCCTCAGCAGAAGCGGTTCGGCGGCCACGAACATGATCGCCGCGCTGTACCTGGGAAGCGGCCTGCCCTGTCCAGTCGGCGCCACCGCATCGCGCAGCACCGCGATGCACCATGCCGACGCGATAGCCGCGAGGCCGCCCGCCAGCAGGATCGGCAGGCGGAAGCTCTGTGCGGTTGCCGCCTCGCCGACGGTCAGCCCGCCGAGCACCGGGCCGAAGGCAAAGCCGAGGCTGAACCCCGCGCCGAAATAGCCCATCGTCCTGGCGCGCCGCTCGGGCGGCGAGACGTCGGCAATGAAACCCTGGGCGACGCTTAGCGTGCCCGAGAAGAACCCGCTCACCACGCGAATGGCGATGGCCGCCCACAGCGTCGGAGCATAGGCAAAGGCCACGTAGCTGAGCGCCGCGCAGACCGTCGTCACCGCGAACACCTTGCGCCGGCCCCACAGGTCCGATTGGCGGCCCCAGTGGATTTCACCGAACACGTTGCCCAGGCTGTAGGCCGCGAATAGCAGCGCAATCTCGAACGGTCCGGCGCCGAACACCTGGCCGTAGAACGGCAGCAGCGGCAGGATCAGGCTGAATCCCGCGATGTTGACGAACACCGCGACCAAGAGCGGCGGCAGTCGCCTATCCATCGATCGGTCGCTCCATCGCGGCGCACTCCCCCGCCGCGACTGTAACAGCCGTTACGATGGGTGCAATCGCGTCCGATCGCAGCACCGCGTCACGGCGCTAGGCCGCCCCGTGACAGTGCTTGTACTTCTGGCCCGAGCCGCACGGGCACGGCGCGTTGCGGCCGATATCGGTTCCGGCGAAAGGATCGCCGGCCGATGCGGCTATGCCCGCCGGCGCCGCCAGCGATCCCATGATCGCCTGCGACCCGCTGGTCGGCACTGCGTCACCGCCCGCGAACACCGGATCGACCATGCCGGTAAGAAAGTCGGGCAGGTCAGGCAGTTCCGCAGGCATGGGCGGCGGCTGCATGCGGAACTGGCTGGTCATCAGGACGCGTGTGACATCTTCCCGGATGCTTTCGAGCATCGTTTCAAACAGCCCGAACGCTTCCTGCTTGTATTCGTTGATCGGAGTCTTCTGGGCGTAGGCGCGCAGGAACACCACCTGGCGCAGCGCGTCGAGCGTCGCGAGGTGTTCCTTCCAGTGGAAGTCGAGCCGGTCGAGCAGGATGCCCTTCTCGACCTGGCGCCAGATCGTGGAATCGACTTCAGCGATCTTCGCGGCCATCTGCGCGTCGGCGAGTTGCTGAAGCCGTTCCTCGATCAGATCGGGCTCGACCGCTTCCTCGTCGAGCCAGGCCTCGATCGGAGCATCGACTCCGGTGATCTCGGCGAGGCGCGCCTTGAGCCCGGCGACGTCCCATTGCTCGGGATAGGAACCCGGCGGGCAGGCGGTGCCGACCAGCGCGTTGATAGTGTCGCGGCGCATGTCGACCACCACATCGTCGACCGCCTCGCTGTCCATGATCTCCGAGCGCTGCTCGTAGACCACCTTGCGCTGGTCGTTCATCACGTTGTCGTATTCGACGACCTGCTTGCGCTGCTCGTAGTTGCGCGCTTCGACCTTCTTCTGCGCGGTCTCGATCGCCTTCGACAGCCACTTCGAGCCGATCGCCTCGCCGTCGGCGAGGTTCGAGTTCATCATCTTGGCGAACAGCGTGTCGGGCCCGAAGATGCGCAGGAGATCGTCCTCGAGGCACAAATAGAACCGCGACAGGCCCGGGTCGCCCTGGCGCCCCGAGCGGCCGCGGAGCTGGTTGTCGATACGGCGGCTTTCGTGGCGCTCGGTACCGAGCACGAACAGGCCGCCGGCGTCGAGGACCTGTTCACGCTCTGCGGCGACCTCGGCCTTGATCCTTTCGACCGCCGCATCGCGCTCCGGCCCCTCGGGCAGGCTGGCCAACTCGTCGTTGATCCGAAACTCGGCGTTGCCGCCGAGCTGAATGTCGGTGCCGCGCCCAGCCATGTTGGTAGCGATCGTCACCGCGCCCAGACGGCCCGCCTGGGCCACGATATGCGCCTCCTGCTCGTGGAAGCGCGCGTTGAGCACCGCGTGCTTAACACCTTCCTTGTCGAGGAAGCTGCTGAGCAGTTCCGATTTCTCGATCGAGACCGTGCCGACCAACACCGGCTGTCCGGTCTCGCTCTTCTCCTTGATGGAGACCGCGATCGCCTGGAACTTGTCGAGCGTGTTCTTGTAGAACTCATCCTGCTCGTCGATCCGCTTGACGTCCACGTTGGTGGGGATCTCGACCACGTTGAGCTTGTAGATGTCCCAGAACTCGGCCGCCTCGGTGGCGGCGGTACCGGTCATGCCGGCGAGCTTCGGATACATGCGGAAGTAGTTCTGGAAGGTGATCGAGGCCATCGTCTGGTTCTCGGGCTCGATCTTGACCCCTTCCTTGGCTTCGACCGCCTGGTGCAGCCCGTTCGACCAGCGGCGCCCGTCCATCATCCGGCCGGTGAACTCGTCGATGATGACGACCTTGCCGTCCTTGACGATGTAATCGGTGTCGCGCTTGAACATCACCACCGCGCGCAGCGCCTGGTCGAGATGATGCACCACTTGGGTGTTCTCGACGTCGTAGAGGTTGTCGGTCGCCAACACGCCGTCGGCGATCAGCATCTTTTCGACCTCTTCCAACCCTTCCTCGGTCAGGCTGATGCTCTTGGACTTCTCGTCCGCCTCGTACAATTCCTTGGGCAGCTTCTTCACGAGCGTATCGAGCGCCACGTAGAGCTCGGACTTGTCCTCGGTCGGGCCGGAAATGATCAGCGGGGTGCGGGCCTCGTCGATCAGGATCGAGTCCACCTCGTCGACGATCGCGAAGTTGAACGGACGATGGACCTGCTGGTCGCGTTCCTGCTTCATGTTGTCGCGCAGGTAGTCGAAGCCGAACTCGTTGTTGGTGCCGTAAGTGATGTCCGAGCCGTAAGCCTCGCGGCGCTCGTATTCGCTCAGATTGGGGACGATCACGCCGACGGAAAGGCCCAGGAACTGGTAGATCTGCCCCATCCACCCGGCATCGCGGCGGGCGAGGTAGTCGTTGACCGTGACGACGTGGACGCCCTTGCCCTCGATCGCGTTCAGATAAGTAGCCAGCGTCGCGACCAGCGTCTTGCCCTCGCCGGTGCGCATCTCGGCGATCTCGCCGCGGTGGAGCACCATGCCGCCGATCAGCTGGACGTCGAAGTGGCGCATCCCGAGCACCCGCTTCGAAGCTTCGCGCACGGTCGCGAACGCTTCGGGCAGGATGTCGTCGAGCGTCTTGCCGGCCGCGAGGAGCTCGCGGAACTTGGCCGTCTGGCCGGTCAGTTCCGCGTCGGTCAGCGTTTCAAGCTGAGGCTCGAGCGCGTTGATCTGCGAAACGATCTTGTCGAGCGACTTGACGTAGCGGTCGTTGGACGAGCCGAGCACGGCCTTGGCGATGGCGCCGAACATGTGGTGATCCTAGCTGTAAGGGCCGCGATGGCAGCGAGGCGCGCCGCGGCGATAGACGGGAAACGAAGGCAGGCGGCGCGCGTCTATTCGTGCGCGCGGTCCACCCTCAGCATCACCGTGGGGACGATCAGAACCACCGTCGGCCGCGGGCACGGCCTGGACCGCTCCAGCATTCGCTCGGCGCGGGGGCGCTCGCCGTTCTGGACGCCGGCGGGTGCCGAGGTGCATGCCAGCCCCGTCCGTTCCACCTGCCGCACCGTCTCGACCACCGAGACCGCCGCGCGCGCGGGCTCCGCCACGGCGACGAGGCCAGCGCAGATGGCGAGCAGCGCGAGGAAATTGCGAAGCATCGCCCAAGAATAGGGATCGCCGGGCTTTTCGTCCATCAGCATTTTTCCCCGCCGCCTGCTCGGGTCTGTCCGCTGCGTGTCGGCTCCTCCACAGAAATTCGCCCGAGGCGCGCATCGGCGGGCTTTTGGACCGCGCCGTCTCACCCTAAGCGACACAGCGAGCTGCGGCTCGCAGGGACGTCGAGGGGTTCAATGGTAAGCACCGACAGCATGGGCGCCGATCGTATGGGCGGTGCCGAACATTGTGCCGACGATCGCGGAGCGGCGATCCGCCTGATCTCGGCGGCCTTTCTGATGCTGTTCGTGGAACTGGCACTGATCCGCTGGCTCGGCGCCAACGTCGTGCACTTGTCGTATTTCTCGAACTTCGTGCTGCTCGGCTCGTTCCTCGGTATCGGCGCCGGCTTCCTGATCAGCCGCTACACCTGGTCGGTGTGGCCGATTTCGCTGCCGCTGCTGACACTGCTGGTGGCCGGAGTGCTGACCTTCCCGGTGACGATCGAGCGCAGCGGGTCGGACATGATTTATTTCACCTCGCTGTCGATCAATGGCCCGCCCGCCTGGCTGGCGCTGCCGGTCGTGTTCCTGCTGGTGGCGACGATCCTGGCCGGGCCCGCCGAAGTGGTTGGGCGCTGCTTCGGGCGCATGCGGCCGCTGTCAGCCTACCGTTACGATCTGATCGGTTCGCTGATGGGCATTGTCCTGTTCAGCGTGCTGAGCTTCCTGCGCGCGCCCTCGCTGGTCTGGGGCGCGATCGCCGCGATCCTCTACGTCGCGCTCGCCGACACGGCCAGGCGGCGGCTGCTCTCGGGCGCCTTCGCGCTGGTCCTGCTCGCCTTCCTCGCACGCGAAACGATGGTCCCGGGGACCAGCTGGTCGCCCTACTACAAGATCCAGACCGAAGCCGGCAGCGAGCCCGGGCGGATGCTGATCGTCGCCAACGGCGTGCCGCACCAGCTGATGGCGCCCGCGCAGTGGAAGATGGAGGAAGGCGAGAAGATCTATCAGACCCCTTACCTCCGGCTTCCGTCGAATGCCTTGCAGGATGTTCTGATCGTCGGCGCGGGCTCGGGCTCGGACGTTGCCATCGCGCTCAGGGAAGGCGCGCGGCGCGTCGACGCGGTCGACATCGATCCGCGCATCATGGAGATCGGCGCCGAGTTCAACATCGATCGGCCCTATGCCGACCCGCGCGTCACGCGCCACGTCAACGACGGGCGCGCGTTCATCGAAGGGAGCGGCCGCAAGTACGACCTGATCCTGTTCGCCCTCCCGGATTCGCTCACACTGGTCAGCGGCGCCTCGCAGATCCGCCTCGAATCGTTCCTGTTCACGCGCGAAGCGCTCGAATCGGTCCGCAAGCATCTCAAGCCCAACGGCGCCTTCGCGATGTACAATTACTACCGCGAGCCGTGGCTGATCGACCGCCTCGCCGGGACCGCCGCCACCGTGTTCGGCCACGCGCCGTGCGTCGATACCTTCTCGGGCGCGCAAGCGGTCGTCGCCGTGGCGATGAACCCAGGCGACCAGCAATGCGCCAGCGCCTGGACGCCCGCCTCGGCCCGCGTCATTCCGCCGGCGAGCGACAACTCGCCGTTCCTCTACTTCCGCGGCGACACGTTCCCGCCGCTCTACCTGGTGACGCTGGCCAGCATCCTCATCGCCTCGCTGGTCACGGTGCGCGTGCTCGGCGGGCCGCTCCGCACCATGCGGCCCTATGCGGACCTGTTCTTCATGGGTGCCGCGTTCCTGCTGCTCGAGACCAAGAACGTGGCCACGTTCGCGCTGCTGTTCGGCACCACCTGGTTCGTCAATGCGCTGGTCTTCGCCGCGGTGCTGGTGATCGTGCTCGCGGCCGTCGAAGTGACGCGGCGGCTGCGCACTCCGCCGCTGCCGGTGGTCTATGCCGGGATCGTCGCGGCGCTTGTGCTGGCCTGGGTGATCCGCCCCGAATGGCTGCTGCCGCTGCCATTCTGGCCGCGCCTGATCGCGGCATCACTGCTGGCATTTCTGCCGATCTTCCTGGCCAACGTGGCCTTCGCCAAGCGATTCCGCGAATCCGCCGACGCTCAGGGCGCCTTCGCGATCAACCTGCTCGGTACGATCGTCGGCGGGTGCCTCGAATATGCGGCGTTGTTCCTCGGCTACAACAATTTGCTGATCGTCACCGGGCTGCTGTACCTCGCGGCGTTCCTGCTGATCCCCAAAGCGAGCGCGCGCACGGCCTGACGGGCGCGGGCTTGACCTCGCCGGAGGGCGCGGTAGCGCGCGGGACATGGACCTCGCGCCTTCCCCGCTCGCCGTGCCGTTTCCGGCCATCCCGCCAATCGAAGGCGTGATGCTGCGCATCGCGCGCGCGCACTACAAGACCTGGGATCGCTGCGACCTGACGTACGCCGAACTGGCTGAAGGCACCGCGGTCGCCGGCGTGTTCACGCGCAACGTGTGCTGTTCGAGCGAAGTCGAGCTCGGCCGCGAACAGGCCCGGCTCGGCCGTGCGCGGGCGCTGGTGGTCAACGCCGGCAATTCCAACGCCTTCACCGGCTATCGCGGACGCGAGGCGGTCGAGCAGATCATGGCCCAGGTCGCTGCGCACCTCGGCTGCGAGCCGAGCGACGTGTTCGTCAGCTCGACCGGGGTGATCGGCGTGCCGCTGCCCAAGGACAAGGCATACGCCGGGGTCGCCGCCGTTCTCGAGGCCGAACCGTGCAGCTGGGAAGACGCCGCGCGCACGATCGGCACGACCGACACCTTCCCTAAGGGTGCGGTCGCGCGCGCAGTGATCGGTGAGCGGACGGTGACAATCGCCGGGTTCATCAAGGGGAGCGGCATGATCGCGCCCGATATGGCGACGATGCTCGGATACATTTTCACCGACGCGGCGGTGGCGCCGGAGCTCCTCCAGCGCTGCCTGTCGGCAGCGAATCTCGCGACCTTTTCGTGCATCACGGTCGATAGCGACACCTCGACGAGCGACACCGTGCTGGCCTTCGCGACCGGCGCGGCGGGCAACGCGCCGCTGGCCGATTTCGACGATCCGGGCGCGGATGCCTTCGCCGCAGCCCTGCTCGACGTGTGCCGCCAGCTCGCGCACCTCGTGGTTCGTGACGGCGAAGGCGCACAGAAGTTCATCGAGATCGCGGTGACGGGAGCGGCCAGCGACGACAGCGCGCGTCGCATAGGCCTCGCGGTCGCCAACTCGCCGCTGGTCAAAACCGCGATTGCCGGAGAAGACGCCAACTGGGGCCGCGTGGTCATGGCCGTCGGCAAGGCGGGCGAGCCGGCCGACCGCGACACGCTCGGCATCGGCTTCGGCGGCGTCTGGGCCGCGCGCGACGGGCTGCCGCTCGCCGACTACGACGAAGCGCCAGTAGCCGCGCACCTGAAGAGCCGCGAGATTCGGATCGACATCGACCTCGGGCTCGGCGACGGCGCGGCCACCGTGTGGACCTGCGACCTGACCCACGGCTACATCGCGATCAACGCCGATTACCGGTCGTGACCCCGACGGTTCTCCACGAGACCATGCACGCGCTGCTGCGCGAGGTCTCAGTACAGATCATCCTGCCCCGTTACCGTGCGCTCGCCGCGCATGAAGTCATCTCCAAGGCGGCCGACGATGTCGTAACCGTCGCCGATCGCGAATCCGAGGCCATGCTGGGCGAGCGCCTCCGCCAGATCGCCGACGTGCCGGTGGTCGGCGAGGAGGCCGCCTTTGCCGATCCGGCGGTGCTGGAGCGGCTGTCCGGCGATTGCTGGATCGTGGATCCGCTCGACGGCACTCGCAACTTCGCGCGCGGGCAACCGCCGTTCGGAATCCTCATCGCGATGGCTTCGGGCGGGATCGCCCATACCGGCTGGATCTACGATGTGCTGAGCGACCGCTTCTGCGTGGCGCAGCGCGGCAAGGGTGCGTTCGTCAACGGCGAGAAGATCGTCGCCCGAGCGACCGGTGAGAACCCGCCGGTCGCGGCTATCTCGCTGCTGTTCATGGACCCGGCCAAGCGCGAGGCGGTCAAGGCGCACATCGCCCCGCACTACCGCCTCGCCGACATCCCGCTTTGCGCGGCCGAGCAATATCCGCGCGTCGCGCTGGGCGTGAACGACCTTGCCCTGTTCGAGCGCACACATCCCTGGGACCACGCGGCGGGCGCGCTGTGGCTCGAGGAAGCCGGCGGCACGGCCGCGCGGCCCGACGGTTCAGCTTACCGCGTCGATGGCGGCGAGCGGCAGGGCCTGCTCGCCGCCGCGACCCCCGCGTTGTTCGAGCCGATGGCTGGGAGGCTCGCCTGGCTGGCTTAGGCCTGCGCCTGCTGCGCCGAACCGAGCTCGCCTTCGAGCCAGCCCTTGAGCTGGCTCTTCGGCGCGGCGCCGAGCTTCTGTGCAACCGGGCGGCCGTCCTTGAACAGCACCATCAGCGGGATCGACTGCACGCCGATCTGGCCGGGGATCTCGGGGTTCTCCATGATGTCCATCTTGACGATGTTGACCTGCCCGCTCAGCTCCTCGCTGATTTCCTCGAGCGCCGGGGCGATCATCTTGCACGGCCCGCACCAGTCGGCCCAGAAATCGACCAGCACCGGTGTCGCGGAATCGAGCACGTCGGCCTGGAAGCTGGCGTCGGTGACAGTCTTGGTGGCCATCGGAGAACTCCTATTCGTGGTGCGGGCAATTTAGGCAACGGCAGGCGTAGGGCAACGCCTCACCGGTCCAAGCTTTCCTGCAGGGTGGCGAAGGACGGTTTGTGACCTTCGAGCAGCGCGCCGGGCAAGGCGATCAACCGGGGCACTTGGGTGTAGAGCACGGCGGCCTCGATCGTGCGGCCCGGATAGATGCGCCAGAGCGCCGCGACATAGGCGGCCATCTGGCGGATGGTCGAGAGCGGGACCTGCTCGAGCGAGGCCGGCGGGCGCCGCGCGGTCTTGAAGTCCGCCACCAGCACGCGGTCCGGCTCGATCAGCAGGCGGTCGATCGTGCCGGCCACGACCTGGTCGCCGACCAGCGCCGCGATCGGCACTTCCGCCAGCGCCGCGGGGGAAAACAGCGCCGCCCAGCGCGGATCGGCGATGACCGCGAGCGCGCGCGCCAGCATGTCCTCGCGGTCCTCCGCCGTCAGTTCCGCCGCATTGCGCGCGAGCCAGGTGCGGCCGCCGGCCTCGCGAAGCGCGGTTGCGGTGTCGGGCAGGCGTTCGAGCAGGCGGTGAAGCAGCACCCCGCGCCGCGCCGCCACGGCCAGCAGGTCCGGCGGTAGCGGCGGATCGGCGCCGAGGTCCTCGCCGGCAGAAGACGGCGCCAGCGGGCGCGGCGGGCGCGGTTCCGGGCCGATCGGGCGAAGCACCCAATCGGGCAGCGCGATGGGCGGCGCCGTCCCGCGCTCGCTGCGGTCGGGGACGGGCACGGCGCGTTGGCCCCATTCGAAGCGCTGGCCCCAGATATCGTCGTCGAGCGGCTGCCCGGGAAACAGCGGCGCCAGCCGGGCATACCAGCTATCTGCGGCCGGGCCGTCTTTGTCCTGCTTGCCGAGCGCCCCGCCGACGAACAACGCCTCTTCGGCCCTCGTCATGGCCACGTAGAGCAGCCGCCAGTGTTCCTCCCGCTCGGCTTTGGCCGCTTCGGCCTCGGCCTCGGCGATGCGCCCGACCCGCTCGCCTTTGCCCAGTCCCGGCAGCGGGATCGGGCGCCCGCCGCCGCCCGGCACCGGTTCCTCCAGCGACAGCCCGCGCGTCGGCGATCGATCGGGGTTGCCGGCCGCATCCGCGAGGATCACGATCGGCGCCTGCAGGCCTTTCGAACCGTGGACGGTCATGACCCGGACGAGCCCCCGGCCCGCCCCGGCCTCGCGCTTCAGTTCACCCTCACCCGCATCGAACCAGTGCAGGAAGCCTTGCAGGCTGGGCGTATGGCTGGCGGCGAATGCCAGCGCGGCGTTGAGCAGTTCGTCGATCGGATCGCCCGCCTCGCGCCCGAGCCGCGCGAGCAGCTTGCGCCAGCCGTCCCACGGGCCGACCAGCAGCCAGTGCAGCAGCGCCTGCGGCGGCTCGAAGTCGGCCCGCGCCAGCAGCGGATCGAGCCGATCGCGCAGCGCGGCGACATCGGGATGGCGCGAGGCGCGCAAGTGGCTCCACAGGTGCTCCTTGTCGGGCCGGTAGCCGTGCTCGAGCAGTTGCGCCTGGCTCCAGCCGATCAGCGGCGAAACCAGCAGATTGGCGAGGCTGAGATCGTCGAGCGGCTGCGCGGCGAAGCGCAGCGCCGCCATCAGGTCCTTGACCGCCAGCGGCGCGCCGAGCCGCAGCCGATCCACCCCCGCGACAGGAACGCCCGCCGCGTGCAGCCGCGCCACGATCAGCCCGGCCAGCTCGCGGCGCTTGCGGACCAGCACCATGACGTCGCCAGGCCCTGCCTTGCGCGGAACGCCCTTCACGAGCTGATGCGTGCCGATCAGCGCTTTGATC
Source organism: Sphingomonadales bacterium 12-68-11 (assembly GCA_002279825.1). GTDB lineage: Bacteria > Pseudomonadota > Alphaproteobacteria > Sphingomonadales > Sphingomonadaceae > Croceibacterium_A. The sequence continues at coordinate 34,747 of NCCV01000007.1, read as the reverse complement.
TGCTCGGCGATCTTGTCGGCCATGCGTCGCTCGGGTTCCGAGATCCAGTCCTGCGGCTCGTCGCCGTCCTCGCTCTCGTCGGCCCCGGCCTCGACCGGTTTCCACAGCACCACAAGGCCGGGCCGCTCGTCGCCGCGATGCGCCTCCGGCTCCCGGTCCAGCCCGAAGCTAGCATGGCCGATGGCGGCAATCGCCCGGTCGACAAAAGTCAGGACCGATTGAGCCGTGCGGTAGGACCGGCCGAGCCCGAGATCGAGCAGATCGCGCGCGCGCGGCTCGGGCTCGCGCAGCTCCTCGGCCATCTGCCGCGCGTTGCGCGCCGCCTCGGACATCGCCGCGGCGTAGCGCGCCTTGGCCGCGGCGAAGTTCTCCGGGCTGGTGCCCTGGAAACGAAAGATCGCCTGCTTGTAGTCGCCGACCACGAAAATCGTGCGCAGCTTGGCGCCGAGCGGATCGGTGCGCTGGCCCTCGCCGGTGAAGAAATCGCCGGTCAGCGCCTGAATGATCGACCACTGCGCGGCATTGGTGTCCTGCGCTTCATCGACGAGGATATGGTCGAACTGCCGGTCGAGCTTGTAGCGGATCCACTGCCCGATCCCGGAATCGCCAAGCAGCGCGGCGGCCCGGCGGATCAGGTCGTCGAAATCGGCAAGGCCCTCGCGCTGCTTGGCGTCGTCCCAGGCGAGCGCGAAGCGGCGTCCGACGGTGAGAGCCGGAACCAGCAGGTCCACCAGCTTGAGCTGCGTCTTCAGTTCGGCAACCGCGCCGATGCACACCGCCACGCGCTCTACATAGTGGCGGTACGCCGGGTCGATCTTGTCTTGCGAACTTGAGGCGCGCAGTTCGCCGGCCTTGGTGAAGAACACGTCGAGCAAATCGTCGATCGCAGCGGCGCGCGCGGCTGGGTCGCCGGCGACCCATGCGCCGATCCGCTCCGCAGCGGCCTGGCCGGTCTTCGCGGCCCAGCGCGCGTTGATCTCCATGCAGCGGCGCAGCGAGGCGATGTCGAACGCGGTATCGGCACAAAGACCGGCCAGCAGCGCGGGGCCCGCGTCCGCCGGCAACCCGATCAACTGCCGCACGCGCGCGCCGAGCGGCTCCTGCCAGCCGCCCGGGCCGAACCACGCCTCGCGCGCTTCGGCGCAGCGCATCAACCAGCCGCGCGTCGCATCGGGGCCCATGCGCAGCGACAGCATTTCGAGGGCCTCGATCTGCGCCTTTTCTCCGTGCTCGTCCCACTCGACCAGCAGGTCCGCCAGCACGCGGTGGGCGAGCAACTCGCGGTCGCGGTCCTCCATCGGGCGGGAGCCGGGCAGCAGGCCGGCCTCTTCCGGGAAGGCCGCCAGCAGCCACTGCGAGAAGGCGTGGATGGTGTCGATCCGCAGCCCGCCGCCCGCGCAGTCGAGCACGCTCGCGAACAGCGTGCGGGCGCGGGCCTGCAAGTCGGGCGTCGGCCGCTCGCCGATGGAGATCAGGTCGGCGCCGAGCGCTTCGGGCTTCATCCGCACCCAGCTCGCCAATACCGCGTTGACCCGCTCGGCCATCTCCGCCGCGCCGGCCTTGGTGAACGTCAGGCACAGGATGTTCTCCGGCCGCACGCCGGGGGTAAGCAGTAGCCGCAGCACCCGCGCCGCGAGGACCTGCGTCTTGCCGGTCCCCGCCGAGGCCGACAGCCACACGCTTTCCGCCGGATCGACCGCGCGCGCCTGGTTGTCCTGGAGCGGATGGAGCCGCGAGGTGTGCGGCCCGCTCATGCCTCGCGCCCCATCCATTCGTCGAGCCGCATGAGCTGGTCGTAGTCGGTGTAGCTCGGAAAGTCGGGCGCCATTCGGGCTGTGAACGGCAGGTCTCCCAGGATCCAGCCTTCGACCGCCTCACGCAGGAAGCGGCGCGTCTCCGGCAGAAAATCCTCCGGCGGAATGCCGCTGCGCTTGCCGCCGACCAGCAAGGGCGTTTCGACATAGCCGAAACCGTTCTCGTCGCGCCGCTTGGCATCCTTGCCGAGAGACCAGTACTCGAAGCCGCTCACCTTACCGATTACGCCCTCGACGCCGCCTTGCTCGACCATCAAGCCCAGCACACCAAGCTGAAGGCGATAGCCTTTGGCGACTTCTGCCGCCGTCGGCGGCTTGCCGGTCTTGTAATCGATGACCGCGACCGTGCCGTCGGGCAAGCGGTCGAAGCGGTCGGCGCGCCCGTAAATGCGGACGCCTTGCACGCTCATCTCGGCCTTGCGCTCGACCGCAAGCACCGTGCGCCCTTCGGCTTCCGCGGCCCGGACACGCTCGGCGATCCATCCGAGGGCATCGAACAGCCGGGGCTGCCACAGCGCGCGCAGCAGCGGGTGGGCGTTCATCTCGCGCAGCTCTTCCGACGCAATCGCCCGAATGTCGCCGCGCTGCTCGTTCCATTTATGGAGGATGCTGTGTGCCAGGCTGCCCTGCCAAGCCGGCGTCGGCTCAGCATCCAGCCCATCGAGTGCTTCAAGCCGCAGGATATGGCGGGCGTAGAACTGAAACGGATCGCCGATCAACGTGTCGATCGCCTTCACGCGGACGTCGACTCGGCGCTGCGCGGGCGACGGCATCGGCCTCGGGCGTGGGTGCGGCTCCGCCGGTGGCGGTGCGTTGAGAGCCGCCGCCAGCGCCGGGGCCGCCGTCTCGCGGTGATCGCTTGCCAGCTCGCCGAGCAGCGCTTCGACGCGCAACCAGAATCGGCTGGCGATCACCGGCCCGCCGGCATCGCGCCGGGCGCGGCTGAGCACGACTTCGGGCGCGCCGAGCTGCCCGGCGAGATCGTGGGCGGCGAGCCCGATGCGAAAGTCCGCCCCCGGCACCCCGAGCGCGCGCAGCACCGCCGGGGCGAGCAGCGGCTCGCTGGCGGGTGTGGCCGGCCAGGTGCCTTCGTTGAGCCCGGCGCAGATCACCAGCTCGGCGCGCGTCATGCGCGCCTCGATCAAGCCGTAGATCACGACGCGCGGATGTCCGCCGTAAGGCGGGCGCACCGCCACACGGTCCATCGCCTCGCGCAGCGCGGCCGGCAGGTCGCCGGCCTCGAGAGCCAGCCCGGTAGCGCGCGCATGAAGCCGCAGGTCCTCGACGAACGCGGCCAGCGCGCGCCCGTCAGGCCGGCTCCACAGCGCTTCGCCGCACAGCGCTTCGGCCGCGGCCACCAGCCGGTCGAGCCGCTCGCCGAGCGATTGCGCGGCATCGGTCAGCAGGGGACCGAGCAGGGCTTCCACCTCATTCCACCACGCCTCCACGCCCGCCACCGCCGCCGGTCCGCGCAGCGCGGCGAGACCGGGTTCGAGGCGGGGGCCGCGCAGCTCGAGTTCGAGCGCGCGTGCCTGGTCGAGCCAAGCCGCGCGCGCTTCGTCCGCCCGCACCAGCGGATGCGTCAGCAGGGCCATCAGCGGCACCGGCGAGGCCTGTTCGGCAGCGACTTCGGCGAGCAGCAGCAGCAGGCTCCCGGCCGCGGTCTGCGGCAGCGGACGCCCTGCGGAATCGTCGGCCGCGATGTTCCAGCGCCGCAAATGCTGCACCACCCGTCCGGCCAGCCCGCGATCGGGCGTCACCACGGCGATCCGCTTCTCGGGATGTTCCAGCGCCTGGCGGACCAGCAGCGCGATTGCCTGCGCTTCCTCCTCGGGGTCGCCGGTCTCCATTAGCCGCACCCCGGCCAGGCGACGCTTGTCCGCCGGGAGTTCGGCCCAGGCCTTGCTCGCTTCGGGTGGGAGGAACAGGCTGGAGATCGCGTGGCTCCGCTCCGGCGGGCCCTTGCCGATCCCCGCGCGGTGCCACGGTTGCACTTCGCCGCGCGCCACGCCCATCCGGTTAAGCAGCAGCTTGAGGTGATATTGCGGATGCGTCACCGCGTCGCCGCGCGCGAACGGCGTCTCGGCGCTGCCCAGTTCGTCCCATACCGCTTCGCTCATCGCCAGGTCGAGATCGGGAAGGATCACCGCACCTTGCGGTAAATCGCTCATAACGCGCAGCAATCCGGCAAGCTCGGGCGCGGCTGCAGTGACCCCGGCGGCGACGATCGGGGTAGCCGGCGGAGCCTCTCGCCAGCGCTTCACGGCGTGGCGAAACAGGCGGTTGCGGCGTTCGGCGGGATCGACCGCACCGGCAGCCCCAAGCTCGTCGAGCCACAAGCGCTGAACCGCCGCAAACAGGCGCAAGTTGTCGGTCCAGTGCTGCTGCAGGTCACCGACCAGCGCCAGCACCGCCTCGCCGAGAAGATCCTCCGGGCTCACATTCTCGACCAGCAGCCGGTCCATGGCTCGGCCCGTCTCGTGGGCGAGACGCAGCAGGGCGCTGCCCTTGGGCGGAGATCCCTCGCGCCAGGTGTCGCGGATCAGTTCAGCCAGCCGCAGCCAGCGGTAAGTCGGTTCGGCCGCGGGTGGGATCGCCTCACCAGCCCCGAGCGGATCGAGCAGCGGGCCGAGCGTCTCGTCTAGATCGAGATCGCCGACCACCGCCATGCGCGGCATCAGCAGGCCCGATCCCGAATGACGGATGAGCGCCTCGGACACCGTCCGCGCCGCGCGCCCGCTCGGCAGCAGCAGGGTCAGCCGGGCGAGGCCATACTCGGGCTCGGCGTAGCGGGGGACCAGTCCCGCCACCAGCGCATCGGCGAAGCCGCGGTGCGCGGCGATCGAATAGACTTTGGGACCGGCTGGGTCAGCCACCTTTTCCCCTTCCTCGTCCTTGCGAGCGGAGCGAAGCAATCCAGGGCGTTACGCGAAACCGCTCTGGATTGCTTCGGCGCTTCGCGTCTCGCAATGACGAAGCTGTGGAACGTCAGCCACCGGCCAGCGCGGCCTCGGTCGGGGCGATCGCCTGCGGGGTGCCGACTTCGAACCACTCGCCGGTAAAAGCGAGCCCGTAGAGCCGATCCTCTTCGATTGCCCGGTCCCACAGCAAGTTGGTCGAGAACGGCCCTTCGGGCGCGTCGCGCAGCAAACGCTTGGACGCGAGCTGGATTCCCGCGAACACGAACGGCGCGATACGGCCCGAACGGCGGCGCGTCAGCCGCCCGCGCCCGTTCATGTGGAAATCGCCCTTGCCGCGAAAGTTGCGCGCGCCGGTGTGAGGAACGAGCAGCAGCAGCGCGTCCATCCGGTCCGCATTCCACGCCGCCGAAAGGTCGTGGAACACATCGGTCGGCCCGTCGAGCCAGACGTTGTCGCTGTTCACGCTGAAGAACGGATCGGGCAGCAGATCGGCCGCCTTGAGCAGCCCGCCGCCGGTCTCGAGCAGCAGCTCACGCTCGTCGGACACGGTCACCGCAGGCGACTTGCGCGCCTTCAGGTGCGCTTCGACCGCATCGGCCAGATAATGCACGTTGACGACCGCCTTTGCCACTCCGGCCTCGGCGAGCCGGTCGAGCGCGTGATCGATCAGCGGCTTGCCCGCGACGCGGATCATCGGCTTGGGCTGGCTGGCGGTCAGCGGCCGCATGCGCTTGCCGAGCCCGGCAGCGAGCACCATCGCGGTGTCCGAGGCGAGCCCCCGTTTGGTGGCCATCACTGCAGCTCCCCGCCCCCGGTGTCGCGCACTTCCTGCGGAATATTGCCGGCGAACCAGTCCGCGACCGGGGCCAGCGCGGGATGGGTCAGGTCGCGCTCGAGATAGTCCCACACCCGCGGGATCATCGCCAGGTAGCGCGATTTGTGATCGCGCACCCACAACCGCGCGAAGATGCCAACGATCTTGGCGTTCCGCTGCGCGCCGAGCCGGGCGTAGTCAGCCTCGAAGTCTTCGCCGGCATCGACCTGCGCGCAGTAGCGATCAAGCATCCGCCGCTCCAGCACCGGTGAAACGTCGCGCCGGGCGTCCTGCAGCAGCGAGACGAGATCGTAAGCCCGGTGGCCGACCAGCGCGTCCTGGAAGTCGATCAGTCCCTGCTCGCCGCCGCCCGGTTCCTCAGGGCGCAGCAGCATGATGTTTTCGGCGTGATAGTCGCGCAGCACGGTGACGCCCGGATCCTGGCGCGGCAGCAACGGCGTGAGCACCGCGTCCCACGCCGCGCGCAGGCCCTCGGCGTCGACGGCGATCCCCTGCAGCGGGCAGAACCACTCGCTGAACAGCGCCGCCTCGCGCTGGTAGGTGGCCATGTCGTACGCCGCGAACGGCCCCGGCGGGCGGGCGTGAAGTTCGACCAGCGCGTCGATCGCGCGGGCATAGACCGCGTCCTCATCCAGAGGATTGGCGTCGAGCCAGTCGCGCATCCGGTCGGCGCCGAAATCCTCGATCAGCACCAGGCCCTGTTCGGCCCGCTCGGCGTAAATCCTGGGCGCGCGCAGACCATGCTCGGCGAGCCACTTGCCGACATGCAGGAACGGGCGCGGGTCTTCATGCGGCGGCGGCGCATCCATCAGCATCGCGCTCGCCTCCGCCCCATCTCGTTCTTTGGCGCGGACCCGGAAGTAGCGGCGGAAGCTGGCGTCGCCCGGTAGCGGCTCGACTTCGGCCCCGCCCCATCCGGCCTCCGCAAGAAAATCGTCGAGCCCGGTGGGCAGCGTGTCGTTCATGGCGCGCGGCTTAGCCAATCGGCCCCCGGCTCGACAATCGCTCTGCGCCCGTCACCCGCAATTTCGAGCGTAATCCCCAGGCAAGCCGGCTCGGCGAAGAACCCGCCGGCCTGTTCGGGCCACTCGGCGATCAGCGCGGCGCCGACGCGATAGTCGTCGAGCCCCAGCTCATCGGCCTCGCGCGGGCTTGCGAGGCGGTAGAAGTCCGCATGCACCACCGGCAGGCGCACCGCCGGGGGATCGTAAGTCTCGACAATCGTGAAAGTCGGCGACGGCACTTCGCCCGGATAGCCGAGCGCGGCGATGATCGCGCGCGCCAGCGTGGTCTTGCCCGCACCAAGCCCGCCCGACAGCGCGACCACATCGCCGGGTTGCAGCGCCTCGGCGATGCGCGCGCCGAATTCCGCCATGGCCCCGAGATCGGCCAGCTCGTGAGTGCCGCTCACGGCAGCGTCACGGTTGCGGTCGTACCCGAGCCGCGTTCGGACTGCATGTCGAGCCGCCCGCCGTGCGCCTCGATCAACTGGCGCGCAAGCGGCAACCCGAGCCCGCCGCGGCGCGGCTCGGGCCGGCCGTCCGGGCCGATCCGGTAACCGTCGAGCGCGCGCGCCAGCTCGCTCGGCCGCATGCCCTCGCCGTTGTCGGAAATGACGATCCGCACGCCCTGCTTGCGCCGCACCAGCTGCACCAGGATACGCCCGCCCTTGGGCGTTGCGGCGATCGCGTTGTCGAGCAGGTTGCCGACCGCGCGGCCGAGCTGGCGCGCATCGGCCATGACTTTGCCCGCGGTGCGGTCGCCCCGCAGGTCGAGCGCGAGCCCCTTGCTCTCGATGGTTTCCTCGCGCTCGCGCACCACCTGGGTGACGAACGGCAGCAGCTCGATCTCTTCGGTGGCGATCGGCAGCAGGCCGGCCTCGCTCTGCGTCAGGTCGAGCACGGTCTCGATCTGCGACGACAACCGCTCGACCGAAGCGATGATCGCCGCGACGTACTCTTTGCCCTGGTCGGTAAGCTCGCCGGCGACTCCGTTGTGGAGCAGTTCGGCGAAGCCGCCGATCGAGGTCAGCGGGGTGCGGAATTCGTAGGACATGTTGGCGAGGAACCGGGTCTTGACCGCATCGGCCTCCTCCAGAGCGGCATTGCGTTCGCGCAGCGCGTCTTCGGCCTTCTTGCTGTCGGTCACGTCGAGCACGGTCAGCAGCCCGTTGCCGTCGGGCAGCGGCACGCCGGCAAATTCGAGCGTGCGGCCGTCGGCCATCTGCGCGCGGCCGCCGCGCTGCTTGCGGTCGAGCGTGGCCGAGCGGACCACTTCGCCGATTGCCTGGCGCTGCGCCGGGCGCGCGAGCTGGGTGCCGATCTGCTCGAGCAGTGCCTCGATCCGGGGATGCTCGTCGAGCAAGTCCTCGGGCAGCCCCCAGATCTCGGGGAAGCGCCGGTTCCACAGCTGCATCCGCCCGTCTGGCGTGAACACCGCGAGCGATTCGAACAGGCTGTCGAACGTCGCGGTGCGGGTGCGCAGCAGGGTGTCGCGCGTCGCCGATAGCGCGAGCTGCTCGGAGCGATCCTCCGACACCAGCACCACCCCGCCGTCAGGCATGGGCTGCGCGACGATCCTGAGATGCGTGCCGTCGGACAACGACCAATCGTCGTGCGAAGTCCCCCCGGCGGTAAACCAAGCCGCCAGCTCGCGGCGCCAGGCGGGGAAGTCGCGCACTTCGGGAAGCCGCCCGGCCTCGCGCGCGAGGTCGAGGAACCGGTCGAAGGTGGGCGGATCGAGCTGCGTCGTCCCGGGCAGCGCGAACAGGCGCTGGAACGGCTGGTTGGCGAAGGCGAGCCGCCGGTCGCCGTCGAACTGTGCGACGCCGATCGAAAGCTGGTCGAGCATCGAACGCTGCGCCTTGCGGAAGGCGCGGAAAGCGCGCGCCTGCTCCTCCTGCTCCTCGATGTCGATCGCGTAGCCGGCGACGCCTTCCTTGCCGAGCGGCAGGTCGCTGACCTTGAGCGTACGGCGCTGGCTGCCGACGGTGGCCTGGACGATCCGCTCGACCGGCAGGTCCTTGTCGCGCGCCTGGCTGGCAACTTGCGCGGCGGTCAGGCCGTCGACGGTCTCGATCAGCTCGGTCTGGTCGCGCACCGCGGCATCGGCGCTCTCGGCGCCGACGGCTTTGACATAGGCGCTGTTGACCAGCCGCAAGTGCATGTCGGGTCCGCGGAACCACATCGGTGTCGGTGCAGCCTCGATCAGCCCGACCAGCGCGGCGAAATCGGTCCGCGCGCGCAGCGTCTCGGCGCGCAGCCGCGATAGCTCGCCCTGGCTCTCGGAGAAGTCGAACCACCACACCAGCGCCGCGCCGCCCGGGGCCACGGCGGGATCGGCGAGTTGGCCGCGCACCGCCAGGCTCTTTCCCGAGCCGCGCGGGTTGACCGCCAGGCGGAACGGCGCCGCCGTCTTCTGCGTGCGGCGGACCGCGGCATGCAGCGCTTCGAGCTCGCCCTCCGGCAGCCCGGCGTCGCCGGCGTCGAGTTCGCTGAGATATCCGGGCAGCTTGCCCAGGCCGAGCCACGCCGCCAGCCGTTCGGGCCCCTCGATCCTGCCGTCGGGGCGGACCAGCAGCGGCACCGCCGGCGAATCGTCGATCATCCGCGCCAGCCGCCGCGCCGCACTGCGCGCCGCCGTCGCCTGCCGGGCCCGCCGCTGCGCGGCGATCGCCAGCCACGCCGCGCCGAACGTCCAGCCGGCCAGCAGCAGGCCGAGCACGACGAGCGCCAGGGGGGTCAAGTCCATCCGCCGTCAGCTATGCGGCGCAGCGGGGGGATGCAATGGGGTGTGAGTCGAGCGACAGGTGCCGCTGCAGGCTCCAGATCGGAGCCCCTACCGCTTTTAGACGAGATTAAGCCCTCCCCTGTACAGCCCCGCACCAAGCCAATCGGGACTGAGCCGCGAGACGAATAGATGGAGCACCAGATACCGCCTGAGGATGTCCGCATCGGGATGTATATCTGCCGCTTTGGCGGTCCCTGGCTGGATCACCCGTTCTGGCGCTCGCAATTTCTGCTCAAGACGGCACGCGATTTGGAGCGGGTCCGCGAATCGGGCGTCCCTTACGTACTTATCGACGACGAACTGGGCGCCGGCCTCGTCCCGGGCAGAGCGGCCGCAGGGTCGGCCGCCGACGACTCCCGCGGCTCGGTTCGATCGAGCGCTTCGGCGCTGCCCCGCCCTCGCCGCACCAGATCCGAGCGGACCCCGCCACCCTCGGACCGGCAGCGCGCAAAAGCTCTTATCGGGCGATCCAAACGCGTGCTGAGCAAGGCGTTCGCCGACGTGCGGCTCGGGCGCGCGGTAGAGTTGGAGGAAGTCACCTCGATCGTCGACGATGTCGTGGGCACGGTCGAGCGCAACCCGCACGCGCTGCTCGAAGTGCTGAGGCTCAAGAAAAAGACCGAGTACACCTATCTTCACTCGGTCGCGGTCTGCACGCTGATGGTCAACGCGGCGCGCCACTTGGGCAAGGGGCTCGCCGAGACGCGCGACTACGGGCTGGCCGGGTTGCTGCACGACCTCGGCAAGATGGGCATTCCGGACAGCATCCTGGAAAAGGAAGGCAGTCTGACAGACGAAGAATACCTCGAAATCCGCAACCACCCCGAATTCGGCTACCAGGTCCTGGCGCGGTCGCCCAATATTCCGGCCATGGCGCTCGATGTCTGCCGCCATCATCACGAAAAGCTGGACGGCACCGGATATCCGCACGGCCTGCCGGCCGACGCCATCTCGATGGTCACCCGGCTCGGCGCTATCTGCGACGTCTACGACGCGCTGACGTCAGACCGGGCTTACAAAGGTGCCTGGTCGCCCGCGGAGGCCCTCGCTGCCATGTGGAGTTGGGAAGGGCACTTCGATCGCTCGCTGCTGTTTACGTTCATGCAAAGCATCGGCGTGTTTCCACCCGGCCTGCTGGTCCTGCTGCGCAGCAACCGGCTCGCGCTCGTGCTCGAGAGCAAGCCCTCCGAGACTGGGGCCCGGGTGCTGGCATTCTTCGCGACGCGCGAACGGGCCTTGATCGAGCCCGAAGAATTCATCGTCCGCGACAGCTTCGCCAGCGACAGCGTCGTCGGGATAGCCAGTCCCGAAGAATGGGGATTCGCGGACTGGGAGGATCTCGCCGAGCGGCTCGCGCGCGGCGAATCGGGGGCTCTGGCGGCCTAGGCGGGCGTCCGATCGAGGCCGCGGACCTGCCCTCTTCCGCACGGGAAGAAGGCAGGCCGCGTTTGCTCAATAGCGGTAGTGATCCGGCTTGTACGGCCCGGCCTGGGGCACGCCGATGTAGTCGGCCTGCTTCTGGCTGAGCTGGGTCAGGTGCACGCCAAGCTTCTCGAGGTGTAGGGCCGCGACCTTCTCGTCGAGGTGCTTGGGCAGCACATAGACGTCGTTCTGGTACTGCTCGCCCTTGGAGTAGAGCTCGATCTGCGCCAGCACCTGGTTGGTGAAGGAGCAGCTCATCACGAAGCTCGGGTGGCCGGTCGCGCAGCCGAGGTTTACCAGGCGGCCCTGCGCCAGGATGATGATCGACTTGCCGTCGGGGAACGTGACCAGGTCGGTGCCCGGCTTCACTTCCTTCCAGTCGTAGTTGTCGAGTGCGGCGATCTGGATCTCGCTATCGAAGTGGCCGATGTTGCAGACGATCGCCATCGGCTTCATCGCCTTCATGTGCTCGGCGGTGATCACGTCCTCGTTGCCGGTCGCGGTGACGAAGATGTCGCAGCGCTTCACGGCTTCTTCCATCGTGACGACTTCATAGCCTTCCATCGCCGCCTGCAGCGCGCAGATCGGGTCGATTTCGGTGACCATCACGCGCGCGCCGCCGTTGCGCAGCGAATCGGCGCTGCCCTTGCCGACGTCGCCGAACCCGGCGACGCAGGCCACTTTACCTGCCAGCATCACGTCGGTGGCGCGGCGAATCGCGTCGACCAGCGATTCCTTGCAGCCGTAGAGGTTGTCGAACTTCGACTTGGTCACGCTGTCGTTCACGTTGATCGCCGGGAACGGCAGCTTGCCCTGCTTGGCCAAGCTGTAGAGGCGGTGGACGCCGGTGGTGGTCTCTTCGGACACGCCCTTGATCGCCTTGACCGTCTTGCTGAGATAGCCCGGCTTGGCCTTGAGGAAGGCGTTCAGCGCGCGGACGAACTCGATCTCCTCGGCGTTCGACGGCTCGAACAGCGCCTCGCCGGCCTCGACGCGCGCGCCCCAAAGCGCGAACATGGTGGCGTCGCCGCCGTCGTCGAGAATCATGTTGCAGGTGGTATCGTCACCCCAGTCGAAGATCTTGCCGACGTAATCCCAGTATTCGGCGAGGCTTTCGCCCTTGATCGCGAACGTCGGGATGCCGGCCGCTGCCATGGCGGAGGCGGCGTGGTCCTGGGTCGAGAAGATGTTGCAGGTCGCCCAGCGCAGCTCGGCGCCGAGCGCGACGAGCGTTTCCATGAGCACGGCGGTCTGGATCGTCATATGCAGCGATCCGGTGATCCGCGCGCCCGCGAGCGGCTTGGCAGCGCCGAATTCCTCGCGCAGGGCCATCAGGCCCGGCATCTCGGTTTCGGCGATGGCGATCTCGGCGCGGCCGTAGTCGGCGAGCGCGATATCCTTGACGATGTAATCCTGAGCGATTTCGGCGACAGCGGTGGCCACGGCCATTCTCCTGGTGGTTTTCGGATGGGGCGTCGCCGGGGCTCCACGCTTCGCCGCGAGCCCCATAGACGCTCGATCCCGTATCCGTAAACCCCGGCCGGCCTCTCGGCCCCGCTGCCGCCGTCGCCCCCCGTCAGCGCTGCGCCAGGAGCGTTGCCCCGTCGCCCCCGTCGAGCAGACTATTGGCCGCCGCGACCAGAGCCGGACGTCCGTCGATCGTAAGCAGATGTTCGGCCGCCTGTTTCAGCTCCGCGCAACCGAGCTGCGGGTGGCCGAGCCCATAGGAGTTGGCCATCCCCGTGCTCAACCGATCGAACGCATGGATCGCGCTCTTGCGGCCCATCCGCCGCGTCATGTCGGCGAGCGCCTGCTCGGCGGCGGTCCGCAGCGTCGCCGCGTGCCGCCGCTTGAACGCTTCGTAACCGGCCTGGAAATTGTCCGATCCGAAGCGGCACCGCAGCGACGTCACCATTAGCATCATGTCGAGGCGGCGCAGCTGAGTCGCCGACTCCACTTCCGTCTGCGCGGCGGCCGGTGTGGCCGACAGCATCGCACCCGCGGCAAGAGCAGCCGCGCACCATTTTGCGTACCCCATGTCCAAGTCCCCCGCGGATCCCGTTTCCGCGAAGTGCACAGTGCCGTGAACGCGTTTACCCGAGCTTCAAGAAGGCCGGTAAAGCGAAATTCACCATCGCGGAGAGACCCTCGGGCGCCCTTTCCGGTTGCAAGGCCCGGCGCGCGGTCTATCTGTCCCGGCGGACGGGGACAGGAGGACTGCATGACCATTTCCAAGGGCGATCGACTGCCGGACGTGACGCTGGTGAAAGTGACCGAGGCCGGGCCGGAGAAGGTCCAGTCGGGCGACTACTTCGCCGGCAAGAAAGTGGCGCTGTTCTCGGTTCCTGGAGCGTTCACCCCGACTTGCTCGGCGCGGCACCTGCCGGGCTATGTCGACAAGGCGAGCGAGCTCAAGGCCAAGGGCGTCGATGAGATCGTCGGCACCGCGGTCAACGACGCTTTCGTGATGGGCGCCTGGAACAAGGCCTCCGGCTCGTCGGACATCACCATGCTCGCCGACGGCAACGGCGAGTTCGCCGAAGCGCTCGGGCTGGCGGCAGACTTCACCGGCTTCGGCATGGGCAAGCGCGCGCAGCGCTACTCGATGATCGTGGACGACGGGGTGGTGACCGAAGTCAACGTCGAGCAGCCCGGCGAGTTCAACGTATCGAGCGCCGACTACCTGCTCGATCAGCTCTGACCGGACGAAGGGCGCGCGCGTCGCGCCCTTCCCCACCCTCGGCTAGCTCGCCCGCACGGGGAAGACGCGCGGGTTTCGCAGCGCTGCCGCCGAAACCAATGCCACCACCAGCCCGACCGGGAAAATCTCGGTGAAGGTGATGACCATCCGTTGCAACGGGTGGCGATAGAGCTCGACTGCCCAGGCCATGTCCGCCTGCGCCTTGGCCAGTTCCGCGGCACTGGCCCCCGAAGCCCGCATCTCGGCCAGCACGCCGGCGGTGTATTCAGCCATGAAGTCCTGACCGGCGGTGGCGAGATAGGCCTCCCAACCCGCCACATAGACCGCGCCCGCCACGGCCGCGATGCCCAGCCCGACCGCGAACGCCCGTCCAAATCGCACCACGCCGCCGCACTCGAGATCGCGGTAGCGCTTAATCCCCACGAAAATGAGCGACAGCGCGGTCACCATTATCAGATAGCCGAACCACATCGACTGAAGATGGCTCGGCAAGTCAAAGGCCAGGCCCGCCACGATCACCGCGACCACGATGGCACCCGATAGGACGCCATAGATCATTACGTAGCGCATTCGTTCCCTCCTCGCGTGTTGCGTTACTGGCGGACGGGCGGCTCCCACAGCTCAATCGCGTTGCCTTCCGGATCGTGAATTCGCGCGAACCGACCCACTCCAGCCATCTCCTGCTCGCGCGTGATTTCGATCCCCGCGGCGCGAAGGCTGGAGACGAGGCCGTCGAGATCGCTCACTCGCAGATTGATCATCGCCTGCTTGTCGGCGGCGAAATAGTCGCTGTCGGCCTTGAACGGCTCGAACACGGTCGGACCGGCTTGCTGGAACCACAGCCATTCGTTCGCTTCGCCGGTCGCGGGATCGATGCCCTGTCCGCCGCCGACTCCGAGGAACTCTGCGTACCAGGCCTTGATCGCGGCCGGGTCTTGCGCCCGAAAGAAGTATCCCCCCATTCCCAGTACCGGCATCACTTGCTCCCGCGAGTTGAGCCCACAGCTTGCGCCGATCCGGCGCGCCGATCCATCACCCGAATGGGTGATCGGGGCCTTGTCGTCCAAATGGATCAGGGAATCAGGTTGAGGAAGCGCGCCTTCTCGATCGCTTGAACACGCCGCTGGACCCCCAGCTTCTCGTAAACGCGGGTCACGTGAGTTTTGACGGTGTTGGGCGAAATCCCCAGCCGGCGGGCGATCTCTTTGTTCGATTCGCCTGCTGCCAGGCGCTCGATCACCTCGATCTCGCGCGGGCTGAGCCCGAGCGACCGGATCGCCGCCGCGTTGCGCACGAACGGTGCGGCGGTGGGCCGCGCCGAGGTCAGTCGGTTGCCGAGCCACGCGCCCATGGCAATCGCCGCGACGGCGATCAGCACGAGGTAGAGTTCGAACGACAGCGTGCGAACCAGGTAGTGGTACTCGAGCCAGGCGAGCAGCGTCGCTGCCGCCCCGAGCGCGAGCGCGTAAAGAGCCACGATCCTCGCCATCGGCGCGAGGATGGCCGGACGGCTCAGCTCAGTCCACCCACTGCACGTCGGCACCGAGCGAGACGAAATTGTCGATGAACCCGGGATGCGCGCGGCGGATCGGATCGGCGTCGAGAATGGTCGATTCACCCTCGACCGAAGAGGCGACCATCAACAGCGCGATCGCCACGCGGATGATGTAGGGGCTGGTCACCGTAGCCGGGGCCAGCCGATCGCCGCCGAACGTGATCAGCCGGTGCGGATCGCACAGCAGCGTGTGCGCACCGAACAGGCTCAGTTCGGTGTGCCAGGTTAGTCCGCCCTCGTAGACCTTGTTCCAGAACATCACCTGGCCCTCGGCCTTGACGCCGAGCGCGATGAAGATCGGCAGCAGGTCGGCCGGAATGTACGGCCACGGCGCCGCCTCGACCTTGGTAATGAGGTGCGAGGTGAAGTTCTCCTGCACCTTGAGGCGCGGCGGCGCGTCGAGGCGCGACCAACCGTCGGCATGCCGCACTTCGGCACCGAACTTCTCGAACGTGCGGTCGATCAGCGCGAAGTTTTCGGGATTGCTGTTCCGCACCGCGATGTCGCCGCCGGTCACTGCTCCGAGCGCCAGGAAGGTGGCGATCTCGTGGAAGTCGTCGGTGAAGGTGTAGTCGGCGCCCCTGAGTTCACCGTTGCCTTCGACCGAGACCATCGAGGTACCCTTGCCGACGATCTTCGCGCCCATCAACTCGAGGAAGCTGCACATCTCCTGGACGTGCGGTTCGCAGGCGGCGTTGACGATCTGCGAGGTGCCCGACACCGTGAGCGCGCTGAGGATGAAGTTTTCGGTGGTGGTGACCGACGCGTATTCGAGCCACATCCGCGTCGCCGCCCCGCTGCCGGTGGCACGGAACACGATGTTGGAACCGTCTTCGCCGACTTCGGCGCCGAACGCGCGAAACACGGCGACGTGCGGATCGATCTCGCGCGCGCCGAGCGTGCAGCCTTTGACCTCGTGCTCGAGCCGGGCCTCGCCGAGCCGCACCAGCAGGCCCGGGATCATCATGATCGAGGCGCGCATCGCCTGCGGCAGCGTGGCCTTGGCGCTCCGCGAGATCGTCGAATGATCGATCTCGAGCCGCTTGTCCGCCTTGTCCCAGGTTACCGAGGAGCCCAGCTCGCCGAAGAACTTCACGATCCGGGTGACGTCGGTGATCTCGGGCACGTTGCGCAGCACGATCGGCGCATCGCTCAGCAAGGTCGCGCACAGGACGGGGAGGACTGCGTTCTTGTTCGCCGACGGCTCGATCCGGCCGGCCAGGGGCGTGCCGCCCCGCACGAGTAGCGAAGACATCGGGCGTCAGTATCCCATCAGCTTGAGCACTTCCTGGCGGCTCTTCTCGTCGCGGCGGAAAGTGCCCATCACCTGGCTGGTGACCATGTTGACGCCGGGCGTGCGCACGCCGCGCGCGGTCATGCAGGCATGGCTGGCCTCGATCACCACCGCCACGCCCTTGGGCTGGAGGTTGTCCCAGATGCACTGCGCGACTTCCGTCGTCAGCCGCTCCTGGATCTGCAGCCGCCGGGCGAAGCCGTGAAGCACGCGGGCGAGCTTGGAAATGCCGACCACGCGCGAAGTCGGCAGGTAGGCGATCGCAGCCTTGCCGTGGATCGGCGCCATGTGATGCTCGCAGTGGCTCTGGAACGGGATGTCCTTGAGCAGCACGATCTCGTCGTAGCCGCCGACTTCCTCGAACACCCGGCCGAGATGGATCGCCGGATCCTCGTCGTAGCCCTGGCAGTATTCCTTCCACGCGCGCGCCACGCGGTCAGGGGTGTCGCGCAGACCTTCCCGCTCGGGATTGTCGCCGGCCCAGCGGATCAGCGTCCGCACCGCCTCGCGCACGTTCTCCGGCACGGCCGGCCGGCCGCGCGGATCGTCTTCATCGGGGCCGCCGAGATTCATCGTGCGAAACTGTTCACTTGAGGCGCCGCTTCCTTCTGTCGAGCCGGGTCATCGCCCGCGCCAATAAGCTGCCCTTTCGAAAAAGGCCACGCCTCGGCGCGAGAATGCGGAACATCTGCGCCGGATCTTCGGGATCGAAGGTTTCTCCATCCGCGAGCGCCGCGCCGAGCGCGGTCGGTTCCTCCGCCTCGAACGGGACCAGCCGCCGCGGCCGATCCGTGCCCAAGGCCTCGATCATCGCCGCCATCGAGCCGGCACTCCCGATCAGATCGGCCACATCGGCTTCGTCCAGGCCGCAATGCTCGGCCAGCAGCGAATGCCGCATGGCCCGGATGATCGGCTCGCAATGGCTATTCGCGGGGCGCGCGCAATCGGTGAACACGTCGCATTCGCTGTCGAGCCGCATCGACCGGTTGTTGAAATTCGCGGAGCCGATGCGGATGATCTCGTCGTCGACAATCAAAAGTTTGGCGTGGACGTAGATCGGAGCCGCGCCGCTGAACGGCGAATAGATATGGAAACGCTTGTGCCGGTCGATCTCCGCGATGGCATGCAGCAACCGCGCGCGCGCCGGATCCATCGCCGTCGATTCGATCCACCCGTTGGCGGTGGTCGGATGCACGATCACGATTTCCGGCGGGTCCGGCTCCACCAGCCGCGCCGAGATCGCCTCCGCCACGGCGCGCGAGGCGAAGTACTGGTTCTCCGCATAGATGAACCGCTTGGCGCGCGCGATCTGCGCCACGAACAGCGCCTCGATTTCGCTCACCCCGGGATCGTCGCGCCACGCCGCCCGGGTTCGCGCGATGCCGACCTCGACATTCTCGAAATGCGGCTCGAGGCCTTCAGGCCAGGCACTCGAATCGTGCGGGCGCGGCGGCGCAAGCGGCTTGCCGCCGGCGCGGCGCCAGCGATCGCGGCCGAGATCGTCGAGCGCACCTGCGACAGGACCTTCGAGCATCATGGTGATATCGTGCCACGGCCCGTAAACGGGGCCTCCCGGACGGTGACGGCGCGGATCGTGCTCGAGATGCTCGCGCGTATCCCAGCGCCGGTCGGCCATGTCGATCCCGCCGCAAATCGCCAGTGCATCGTCGATCACGGCGATTTTCTGGTGATGGCTGCACCCGACCGGGTGCGCGCTGTCGAACTTGACATCGATCCTTGGGTGAAAAGACCAGCGGATGAGGTCGAGCATCATCGTTCCGCGATGCGCGAACTTCAGCATCCCGAAGCTCCACGGCAGGATGCGGAAATCGAGACGCCGCCGCCGGCGCGTCAGCCACACGATGAAGCTGCCCAGCCGCGCCGGAAACCCCCGCTTCCAGGCCTTCTGCCACCACCTGCGGCCGTGCGTCAGATGGATGCGGGTATCGAAATCCCAGCCGATCAGAAGCGCGCGGTCGCGCGCGCCCAGCAGCGCGCGCTGCATGAGCTCGAAATAGTCGTCGGCATCGACGATCACGCGTACGCGGGTGGCATGGGCGAAGCGCCACACTCCCGGTTCGACCGACGTATCGTCAAAGCCCCCGTCGCTCTGTTCGAGGTCGTCCAATCGTCCTCCGTGCCCGACTGCGCTGCCGCGAGCGCTATTCTTTGGCGTCTTCGAGCGCCTCGGGTGTCACCTCGGCCGCGGCCTTTTCCTCGCGCTTGCGCCGCTCGAAGACGGTGCGCATGTGCGCCAGATCGTCCTCGGTAAGGTAGTTGGCGAAGTCGGGGAAGTGCTCCTCTTCTTCCTCGTCGATATGGTGGATGTAGCGGTGGCGCAGCGCCTCGAGCTTGTCCGTCCACTCGTCGGCATCGACGTCAATCGCCGCCAGATCGTTGAGCAGTTCCTCGATCTCGTGGTGCTCGGCGACCGAATGGCGCGTCTCGCTGGTCGTTTCCGGCTTGCGCATCATCGTCGAATAGAGCGCCTGCTCCTCGGCCGCCGCATGCGCCTTGAGCTCTTTGGTGAGCTTGACGAGCAACCGCTCGCGGCTGCTTGACGCGGCGAGCTGCGCAAACAGCTCGCGATGGAGATCGTGATCTTGTTTCAGCCGGTCGAAAATGTCGAGGGAGGCGGGCATCGCGATTCCTGTCGTGGTTCGGGTCTTGAACCTGTTCGCACGCCAGCGGTTCCGGCAGTCCTCGCAAACGCAAAGGGCGCCCCGAATGGGACGCCCTTGGTATGTGGTGCGCCCGGAAGGATTCGAACCTCCGGCCCCCAGATTCGTAGTCTGGTGCTCTATCCAGCTGAGCTACGGGCGCGTGTAAGGGGGGCCACATAGGCAGGTGCCCCGACCAAGGCAATAGCTACCTCACCCCGGCCGCGAATCGCGTGAACAGCAGCCGATCCAGCGGCGCGAGCGGCAAGTCGGAGACAGCTTTGGGCGCGAACCAGCCCCAATCCTGCGATTCGCGGGCTTCGGGCTCGCCTTCCCAGCGGACACAGCTGTAAAAAATCAGGACAATCGGCGGGCTGGCTCCCGATCGGGATTCATCGGCGAAGCCTGCCGGCTCGAGCGCTTCGGGATCGAGCGCAAGTCCTAACTCCTCGTTAATCTCGCGGATCAGCGCAGCTCGCGGGGTTTCGCCCGCATCGACCTTGCCTCCCGGGAACTCCCACTGTCCGGCGTGCGCCTTTCCGGGCAGCGCTTTTTGCAGCAGGAAGCGTCCCGCTGGATCGCGAATCCCAGCCGCCACGACCGTGATAAACGTCGGATTTCCTTCCACCGCGCCCGCCCCCTTCAACCTTTGATTAGGCTTGAACTGACATAGCCATAGCCCTTGGGTCCGCCAAACCGGGGGCATAACATGCTAAGACTTTGCATTATGCGGGCGCTGCTGCGCGACCAGCGCGGCGCCACCGCGGTCGAATACGGCCTGATACTTGCGCTGATCGTGCTGGCGATGCTCGGCGCGCTGCAACTTTTCGCCACCGAGAGCATCGGGATGTGGACGCGCATCAGCGATAGCGTCGACGGCGTGATGTAGCCCCTTAGCCATTTATCAAGAAATGGCCCCTACTCGTTCTTGCACTTGCTCCGGGGGAACTGGGGTCAAGTCGGGTACCGAAGACTGAAACCAGGAGACTATCCATGAAGCTTTTCACCAAGCTGCTCCGTGATGAACAGGGCGCCACCGCCATCGAATACGGCCTGATCGCCGCCCTGATCGCGGTCGCCGCGATCACCGCGATGACCAGCCTCGGCAACAACCTGTCGGGCACCTTCAACAAGGTCAGCACCAGCATGGCGAGCGGCACCGCCGCCTAACCGGCGCGAGTTCGCTTTACGAGAGGGCGGCGGGGCAACCCGCCGCCCTTTTCGTTTTGACTTCAGCGTCCGCGTACGACGACCTTGTAGCGCTGGCCGGGCACCACTTGCGCGCCTGAGGCAAGCCCATTGAGTACCCGGAACCGCTCGACCTGCGCGCTGCCATAGGCCATCCGGCCCGCCAGCGATTGGACAGTGTCTCCGCGCGCCGCCGTCACCACGTCGAGCACCCGCGGCACGACTTGCGCCGCTTCCGCCGTGCTGATCCGCCGCACCGAACCGAACATCGGATTGAACACGCCCCCGCGCCCCGCCGGGACGATCGCAGCGAAGTGATAGGCCTGGTTGCGTGCGAACTCGTAAGCATAGACGACCACGTCGACCTGGCTCTGCCCGCTGTTCGTGCGAACCACCGCATAGGCGGCAGGCAGCCCGTTGACGGTCGTGCGCTGGACAGTCTGCGGCGTGAGCTGAGCCTGCTGTCCGCCCACCGCCTGGAGCGCCTGGCGAACGTAGCGGTCGAGATCGCCGCTGTAAGCCTGAGTCGTGAACTGCGCCTGCCCGCTTTGGCCGGTGATCGACACCGCTTGAGAGCCGTTGATCATATAGAAGCCGTCCGGAACCGCAAACGTCAGCCGCATCTCGGGATGGATGAAGGCGTTCCCCTCGATCACGCCCTGCGCGGGATCGTCGCCGTAAACCAGGCCGTCGATCCGGGTGAGAAAGGTGTCGCGGTTGGTCAGGCCGGTGGCCGCGGTCCCCGCCTGCTGCTGGGCGCCGCGAACGCGGCTTGCGGGATCGGGGTGAGTCGAGGCCCACTCCGGCACGGCCGTGCTGCGCCCCTGAAGCTGACCATCGAGCGCGTTCTGGGCGGCGAGGCTCTGCAGCACGCTCGCCATCGCGCGCGGATCGTAGCCGGCCGCGCGCAAGTAGCGGACGCCGAGGTTGTCGGCCTCGACTTCCTGCGCGCGGGAATAGCGCAGCGTGGCGAGCTGCGGCACCGCCGAAGCGAGCTGCTGCCCAAGTTGCCCCAGCTGGCTATTGCCCAGGATGACGCCCGACAGGACCGCACCGATCGCGCCGAGGATCGAATTGCGCTGCGCGGCCTGCTGGCGCCTCGCGGAGTGCCGCGCCGCGACGTGGCCGACCTCGTGGCCGAGCACGCCCGCAAGCTCCGCCTCGTTGTTCATCAGGCTGACGAGCTGACGGGTGACGTACACATAGCCGCCAGGTATCGCGAACGCATTGTCGAGAGAGCTGTTGAGCAGCGTCACGGTGAAGGCCGACTGCGAGTTGGCAAGCCCCGACTGCACCGCGATGTTGCGCCCGACCTGGGTAACATAAGCGGCCTGCGGCCCGCTCATCGCGCCGCCGAACTCCTGCAGGAACTGCGGATGGTAGCGCGCGCCTTCCTGCGCCTCGGCCGGGGTGATCGCAGACGCCGTCGACTGCGCCAGAACGCCGGGCGCCAAGGCCAACGAAGCGGCGGCGGCAAGCGCGGACCAGCGAATGGTGCGGCGTCGATTCATGGCAGACACTCCTTATGCAAAGGCAGCGCCTCCCGCGCCGACCTGCCGCCCCAAAACATTCGGCCCCAGCGCTATGTTCCCGGACGGCCCAGTCGCTCCCCCCGCCGCTCCTGACCGACGGCCAGGTAGCGCTCCTCGCGCACCCGGCGCAGTTCTTTCGGGCTCTTGCCGGAGAGCACATCGAGTTCCTCGCCGATCGCTTCGCCCAGCGCCAGGATCGCGCTGCGGTGATCGCGGTGTGCCCCGCCCAGCGGCTCGGGCACGATCCGGTCGATCACCCCGAGCGCGAGCAGGTCCTGCGCGGTCATCTTCATGGCGTCGGCGGCCTGCGGCGCGCGCTCGGCGGTGCGCCACAGGATCGAAGCGCAGCCCTCGGGCGAGATCACCGAGTAAACCGCGTGCTCCATCATCAGCACGCGCTCGGCGCTGGCGAGCGCCACCGCGCCGCCGGATCCGCCCTCGCCGACGATGGCCGCCACCATCGGAACGGGCAAAGCCAGGCAGGCCTCGGTCGAGCGCGCGATCGCTTCGGCCTGGCCGCGCTCCTCGGCTTCGATGCCCGGGAAGGCGCCCGAGGTATCCACCAGCGTCACCACCGGCAGGCCGAACCTGCCGGCCAGTTCCATCAGACGCACCGCCTTGCGATAGCCCTCGGGCTTGCCCATGCCGAAATTGTGCCGGATGCGGCTTTCGGTATCGTGGCCCTTTTCGTGGCCGATCAGCATGATCCGGCGCCCGCCCAGCCGCGCAAGACCGCCCATGATCGCCAGGTCGTCGCCGAAATAGCGGTCGCCGCCGAGCGGCACGAAGTCTTCGAACGCGCTCGCCAGGTAGTCGCGAAAATGCGGCCGCGCGGGATGCCGCGCCACCTGGGTCTTCTGCCAGGCGCTGAGCGAGGCGTAAGTCTCGGCGAGCAGCGCGGCGTTCTTCTGCTCGAGCTTGAGCAGTTCGGCGGCGATATCGATGTCGTCGCCGGCGGCCTCGCGCAGCTCGGCGATACGCGTCTCGAGCTCGGCCACCGGCTTCTCGAATTCGAGGTAGGTGTTCATGCGCGGTCGCTACCGGCCCGAACCGCGCCCGGCAAGAGGATGGCGTTCGTTGACCAGCGCGACAAGGCGCGCGGCATCGACATGAGTATAGATCTGCGTTGTAGCGATGTCGGCATGCCCGAGCAGCGTTTGCAGCACTCTAAGATCGGCCCCGCCTTCGAGCAGGTGCGTGGCGAAGGCATGGCGCAGGACGTGCGGGCTGATCTTCGCCGGATCGAGCCCCGCGCGCGCCGCCAGCTCCTTGAGCATCTGAAACAGGCGTATGCGGGTCAGGTGTTTGCCGCGCGAAGGGAACAAATGCTTTCCCTCGGGCCGGACCGCCAGCCAGCGTCCGAGCGCCTGCCGGGCGCGGCCCGAAATCGGCACCATGCGCTGCTGTGAACCTTTGCCGGTAACAGTCAGGAACGGCGCATCGCGCGGCACGGCGGCGAGCGGCAACGACACCACTTCGCTTGCCCGCAGGCCCGAGCCATAGAGCAGCTCGAGCATTGCCAACAGCCGCAAGGCCGCCGGGACGTCGCTCTCCGCTTCCTGCTCGGCACGGGCGAACAGGGTTTCGACGTCTCCGTGTGACAGGATCTTGGGCAGCGGCCGGCGCGCGGCGGGCTGCGGCAGGGCAGGCGACGGATCGTCCGCGCGTTGCCCTTCGTCGATCAGGAACCCGTAGAACTGCCGCAGCGCCGAGGATTTGCGCGCCACGCTCGACGGGGCGAGCCCGGCCCAGGCGCCGGCGAGCCGGCCGAGCGCCGCGCGGTCGGCGCTCGCGAGATCGCCCACCGCTTCCTGAGCGCCCGCAAGGTCGCGCCGATAGGCCGCCAATGTGTTGGCCGCCGCGCCGCGTTCGGCGGCAAGCATAGAGAGGAAAGCGTCGATGGCTGCGGACATCGCGCCCAGCTTACCTGGGTTCTCGCCGCTGCGGGAACCTCCTTGTAAAGAAATGCTTCATTCTCGCCGTCTAGACCGGTCCAGACGCACGGCGAACGCCGGCTCACTGAGCGGATCTTACGATGTTTGCACTGGTCTTGGTCCTATCTGCCTTGACGGCGATCGAGCTGGTGACCCGCCGGATTGCGTGGTCCTCGCGCGGGATAAACCTCCAAGCCTGGGCGGTAAGCCTCTCCGCGACGATCCTGCTGCTGCCGCTGGTGCAATATGCGGTACCGGGGTCGCTGATCGAAAGCGCGCCGCTCTGGCTATCCATACCGCTGTTCATCCTGGTGATGGACCTAGGCGAATACCTGTTCCACCGCGCGCAGCATGCCTCCCCGCTGCTGTGGCGAATGCACTCGCTCCACCATTCCGATCACGACATGAACGCCACGACCACCAACCGCCATTTCTGGGGCGATTCGTTGCTCAAGGCCCTGACAATCTGGCCGCTTGCAGCGCTGATTGTCGCGCCCACTCCCACCGCCTCTGCGATCTACGTGGCGCTTTCGCTGTGGAACTACTTCAGCCACTCGGCGATCGACGTGAACTTCGGGCGCTGGTCGTGGCTGATCAATTCCCCCGCCTACCACCGCCGGCATCATTCGATCCGGCCCGAACACTACGGCAGCAACTTCGCCGCACTGTTCCCGGTTTTCGACGTGATCGCCGGATCGTATCACCGCCCCGTCGGGTTTCCCCCGACCGGGCTCGATGAGCGCCCCGAGCATATCGGTCACATCCTGCTTTGGCCGCTGCGCGGTGCACGGTTGCCGAACGGACCGGTGGCGGCAGCCGACCGCCCGGCGCACTAGCCCCGGGCGACCGCTTCCGCCGCAATCATGCGCGCTTCGGCGCCGAGGCCGACCCGGTCGAGCGCGCGGACGATATGGAACAGGTGCAGCGCGGTCATCTTGTCCCACCCCTCTCCCTGCATCCCCACGCCCGCGAGCAACGCCACCAGTGCCGGATTGCCGAGCTCCGCAGCCCGGCCGATCTTGCGGCTCCAGGCATTCTCGCGCGCGAGATTGATGCCGAGATCGCCGGACGCGCTGGCGATGTCACCCTGATCGAGGCGACCGAGACCCGCGAGCCCCGCCACCAGGAAGCGGCTCTTGCGCTGTCCGGCGCTGCCGTCGTCGCCGATGAACCGGTCGATCGCGCCGCCGCCGACGGGGCCGCTGCGCGTCGGCTGCGCCACGGTAAGCATAGCCCAGCCGAGGCTGCCCTCAGGCACGAGCGGCCCCCAGCGTAGCGCGTTGCGATCGAGCCCGGCCGCCAGCATCGCGGCGATGAGCTGCGGTGCGTCCGCGGCGTAGGACTCGTTCGGGGTGAGACGCGCCGCCGCGTAGGCGGTCAGCACCTGCCCACCGTAAGCATCGCCTTCGCCCCACAAGCTGCGCATGGCCGCAAGCCGCGCCGCGGGATCCTGCGCCACGTAAGCCTCGCGCAGCGTGCCGGCGCGCGCGCGGTCGCCCTCGGCGACGGTCGGATCTGCCCAGAGCTGCGAATAGAGATCGACCATTGCGGCCGACGACAGCACACCGCGTCCTCCGGCGCGGTCGCCGGCGGCCGCGCGCGCCGGCAGCGGGGCGGCGGGGTTGAGCACTTCGGCGAAATCGTATTGCGGCGCCGCGCCGCTGCGCAGCGCGGGCGGAATCTCCGCGCCGAGTGCGCGCGCCAGAGCGAACCGCCAAGGGCTCAATTCCTCGACGCCGTCCCATTCGATCGTGACGTTGCGGCGCCCCTCGCCCGCCGCGCCGGCATAGCGCTGGGCCAGCAGCACATCGATGCGCGGCGCCGCGCCGCTTTGCAAAGTGCGAGTCAAATCGCGCTCGGCGACGCGCGTGCTGCCGGCGTAAGCGGCACAGATCGCGCGCGCCATCTGCCAGGTCCCATCGCTGCGCAAGTCGCCCTTGAGCTGCGCGACCGGGCAGATTCCGAGCACGTCGCCGGTCAGCAGGTAGGCGTCGAGGGCGGAGCCGGCCAGCGCGGCGTCGAAATTGGCCGAATCGACATCCTGCACCAGCGCCCGCGCGACCGCGCCTTCGCCCATGCGGTTGAGCAGCGCGGCGCGCAGTGCGGCGAACTCGACCGGCATCATCCCGGCAGGGGCATCGAGGCGGCTCGCGAGCACGCGCCGCAGCAGGATATGCCCCCAGCGCGACACCAGCGGCTGCCGCGTGCCCGCCAGCGCGGCGCGAACCAGCGCAGCCGGCTGCCCGGCCAAGGCTTGGCTAGGGAAGCCACCCTCGCGCGAATCGATCACGCCGACGCGGCTTACCGCGCGCCGCGCGCCCGGTGGAATGTCGTATTCCGGCTTAAGGCCGAACAGTTCGTTGAACTCGTCGGGGTCCATCGCCTCAAGCTCGCTGAGCGGCGGCAAAGCGCGCGGGAGACCAAGCGTGGTGAGCGAACTCTCGACGCCGTCAACGCCGTCCGGCGGCAGCAGCGGAGTCTCCGGCACGGGGGCGTTCGGGACCGACTGGGCGGGTGCGGGGGCCGGCGCCGGGCGCGGCGCGGCGGCGCGCGGCGCGGGCGGCGGCGCCGGCGCAGGATCGTTGAACACCGGCGGCAGCAGCGATTCCGGCGCTGCCATCGCCAAAGTCGAGCACAGCGCCATTGCCACGCCGCCCAGCCACAGGCCGCGTCTCATTGTCCGGCCCCGCCAAGCACGACCGGCTGCTCGATCATGCGCTGCGGCTCGCGCCCGCCGTCATACCACGCGAACAGCAGCACCACGACCAGCAGCCCAAGCCCAATCTTGCCAAACCTGTTCAGGCGCATCGCCACCGATCGATCGAACCTCACCAACTTGCGCGTCCGGGTAGCCCAACTATAGCGCTGGCGGCAATGACCATCGAACCCCGCCACCCGACCGACGCCGAGGTCCGCGAGATCAAGCGCCGTATCGACCGTCCGGTGGTGTTGGTGGGCATGATGGGGGTCGGCAAGTCGACCATCGGCCGCAAGCTCGCAGCGCAGCTCGAACTCCCCTTCCACGACGCCGACGAGGAGATCGAAGCCGCCGCACAGATGACCGTCGCCGAAGTCTTCGAACGCTTCGGCGAAGCCCATTTCCGCGACGGCGAGCGGCGGGTGATCGCGCGGCTGATCGAAGCCGGGCCAAGCGTGCTGGCGACCGGCGGCGGCGCCTTCGTCCAGGACGACACCCGCGCGCTGATCCTCGAACGCGGCATCGCGATCTGGCTCGACAGCGATATTGATACGCTGGTCAGCCGCGTCGGCCGCCGCGACACGCGCCCGCTGCTGCAGGGCGGCGACCCGCGCGAAATTCTCGTACGGCTCAAGGCCGAGCGCGAGAGTGCCTATGCCCAGGCGCCGATCCGCGTGACCAGCGATTCGGGCCCGCACGGCGACACACTCGCCCGCATTCTGGGAGCGCTTGCGCAATGGCCGTAATCCCTGTTGAACTCGCCGGGCGCGGCTACCAAGTGCGTGTCGGCGCCGGGCTGCTGGCCGATCTGCCCGCGCAATGCGGCGCGCTGCTGCGCAAGCGCGCGGTGCCGATCGTCACCGACGCCAACGTCGCGGCGCACTGGCGCGAGACGGTCGATGCGGCGCTCAACGGTGCCGGGTTCGCGCCGCGCTGGCTCGTGCTCGAGCCCGGCGAAAGCGCCAAGTCGTGGGGCACGCTCGAGCGGCTGATGGACTGGCTGCTGGCTGAGGAAGTCGAACGCGGCGACCACGTGCTGGCGCTCGGCGGCGGAGTGATCGGCGACCTGACCGGGTTTGCCGCGGCGATCCTCAAGCGCGGCTGCGGCTTCGTCCAGCTTCCCACGACCCTGCTCGCCCAAGTCGACAGCAGCGTCGGCGGCAAGACCGCGATCAACACCGCCGCGGGCAAGAACCTGGTCGGCGCGTTCCACCAGCCGAGCCTGGTGCTGGCCGATCTCGGCACGCTCGACACGCTGCCGGCGCGCGAAATGGGCGCCGGCTACGCCGAGGTCATCAAGTACGGGATTCTCGGCGATCCCGCGTTTTTCGCCTGGTGCGAGGCGAACGGGCCCGCCGTGCTCGCCGGCGATCGCGCGGCGCAGGAATACGCCGTGACCGAAAGCGTGCGCGCCAAGGCCCGCGTGGTCGCCGAGGACGAGCGCGAGACGACCGGTATGCGCGCGCTGCTCAACCTCGGCCATACCTTCGGGCACGCGCTCGAAGCGCACACCGGCTTCTCCGACCGCCTGCTGCACGGCGAGGCGGTTGCGCTCGGCATGGTGCTGGCGGCGCGCTATTCGGCGCGGCGCGGGTACATCTCGGCCGCCGACGCCGGACGGATCGCCGCCTCCATCGCTTCCGCCGGCCTGTCGAGCGAGGTGTCGGCGCTCGGCCTCAATTGCGACGGCGCCACGCTCGTCGCGCACATGCTGCACGACAAGAAGATGGACGCCGGCACCCTGCCGTTCGTCCTGTTGCACGGCATCGGCACGGCCTTCCTCGATAAGGCGGTATCGCTGGAAGACGTGGCGGCGTTCCTGGAAATTGAATTGCGCGCCCACTGAGCTCAGGCGGTCAGCAACACCGGCACCAAATCCACCCGTTCGAAATCGCTCAACAATGCATCGGTCAGCAGCGAGCGGTGACATTCCGCCGCCTCGCGTTCGTAGCACAGCAGCGCCACGCGCTTGTGCTCGGCCAGATCACGCAGTTCGGCCATCTGTGCGAGCGCTTCGGGCAGTTCGAGCTGCCCGGCATAGACCCGCGCCAGCTCGGCATGGTCGCCGCGCCGCGCCGCCGCGCGGCCCTCGGCGGGGGTACCGAGCTGCTTGAGATGGCGATACCCGATCCCCGCCTCCTCGACGGCCGCCCTGAGCGAGGTCTTGGAAAACCCCGGACGGCGTGACAGCGGCAGGTAACGGATGTCGGCCAGCACCTCGACGCCGGCCTCGCGCAGCGCGGTTACGACGGCGGCTTGCGTCGCCTGCTCGTATCCGATGGTGAATACTTTCGGCGCCATTGCTAACCAACCCCGCCGCACCGAACTTGTTTCGGCGGGTCGGAGTTTCAGAGGTCGCAGGCCGCGCGCACCCGCCCGATCTCCGCCCGGCCCCGCTCGCTGCGGAAGGTCGCGCCGATGGCCGAGCCGTCGCTTGCCTCGCCGATGAAGTGCAGCACGCCCGGTGCCTGCTCAAGCTCGAGCGCGGCGGCGGTGGCGTCCCTGTCGTCCTGCCCGTTGCGCGCGAACACGCCCGGGCCGGCCTCTTCCCACACCAGGTTGAACGGCGGCGAAGGGCCGTCCCAGCTCAGCGCCGCGGGACGTACCGGGCGCGGATCCTTGACGGTCGCCGGGAGAAGCTGGAGCGAGATGTCCTTGCGGTAGGAAAAGTCGCACCGCACCACCAGGCGATAGTCACCGGTGTCGGCAAGCAACGTGGCCGAAATGCCGCCGCGCCCGGTGCGGCTCTCGCGGGTCTCGCGCACGACCCAGCGGCCCGCCTCGAGCGGGGTGGCGTCGATCGGTGCGGCGGTACTGGCCTGGAGGATGAGGGGGGCGAGGAGGCCTAGCATGTCCACCCCGAAGAGGCTGCGTCCCTCAGAGCCATCGGGGCAGACCAAACCCCAAGAGCTCGGAGATCAAAAACGCCTCGATTGCTGCGTAGAGAACCACGCAGAACCAAAACATGAAGGGGTTCGCGATCCGCGATTCAACCTGGGCTTCGGACCGGATCTCGCTGAAGCGAACGGCCCGATAGAGCTGAAAGCCAAAGAAGCCCAGCAAGCCGACAAAAACCAGCTTTTCGAAAAACCAGATCACAACGGCAGATTATCATGCTTCTTCCACGGGTTCTCAAGCTGCTTGTTGCGCAGTTTCCGCAAGCCGAGCGCGATGCGCCGCCGGGTCGAATGCGGGTAGATCACCTCGTCGATATAGCCGCGTGAGGCCGCCACGAATGGGTTGGCGAAGCGCTCTTCGTACTCGCGGGTCTTCTCGGCGATCGCCTCGGCGCTCAGCCCGCGGAAGATGATCTCGACCGCTCCCTTGGCCCCCATCACCGCGATCTCGGCGGTCGGCCAGGCGTAGTTGAGGTCGCCCCGCAAGTGCTTCGAGGCCATGACGTCGTAGGCCCCGCCATAGGCCTTGCGGGTAATCACGGTGATCTTGGGCACGGTCGCCTCGGCATAGGCGAACAGCAGCTTGGCGCCGTGCTTGATGATCCCGCCGTGTTCCTGCGCGGTGCCGGGCAGGAAGCCGGGGACATCGACGAAAGTGACGATCGGGATCGAAAACGCATCGCAGAACCGCACGAAGCGCGCCGCCTTACGACTGGCGTTGATGTCGAGCACGCCCGCCAGCACCATCGGCTGGTTGGCGACGACGCCCACGGTCCGGCCTTCGATCCGTCCGAACCCGGTCAGGATGTTGCCGCCGTGGTTGGGCTGGATCTCGAAGAACTCGCCTTCGTCGAGCACTTTGCGCACCAGCTCGTGCATGTCGTAGGGCTGGTTGGCGCTGGCGGGGATCAGCGTGTCGAGGCTGTCTTCCTGCCGGTCCCACGGATCCCCACACGGCCGCACCGGCACCCCCGCGCGGTTGTTCTCGGGCAGCAGGCTGACGAACTCGCGCGCGGCGAGCAGCGCCTCGATGTCGTTGTCGAACGCCACGTCGGCCACGCCGGTGCGGGTGGTGTGAGTCACCGCCCCGCCGAGCTCCTCCTGGGTGACCACTTCGTTGGTCACAGTCTTGACCACTTCCGGTCCCGTGACGAACATGTATGAACTGTCCTTAACCATGAAGATAAAGTCGGTCATCGCCGGCGAATAGACCGCGCCGCCGGCGCACGGACCCAATATCAAGCTAACTTGAGGTATCACTCCCGAGGCCAGGACATTGCGCTGGAACACTTCGGCATAGCCGCCGAGACTGGCGACGCCTTCCTGGATGCGCGCGCCGCCGCTGTCGTTGAGGCCGATCATCGGCGCGCCGACTTTCATGGCCATGTCCATGACTTTGCAGATCTTCTGCGCGTGCCGTTCGCTGAGCGAGCCGCCGAACACGGTGAAGTCCTGGCTGAACACGAACACCAGCCGCCCGTCGATCGTGCCGCTGCCGGTCACTACCCCGTCGCCGGGGATGCGCTGCTGCTCCATGCCGAAATCGACCGCGTTGTGCTCGACGTACATGTCGAGTTCTTCGAACGAACCCTCGTCGAGCAGGACCTCGAGCCGCTCGCGCGCAGTCAGCTTGCCCTTGGCGTGCTGCGCCGCGATCCGCGCCTCGCCTCCGCCCAGCAGCGCCGCAGCGCGGCGACGTTCGAGCTCCTCGATGTTGGCGGACACTACGCGGCTTTGAGCGACGCGATCGGCAGATCGATAGCTTCGAGATGGCTCAGGTCGAGCTTGTGCGAGGCGCCGTCGATGTCGAGCCCGACGACGTTACCGGCGGCATCGAAATCGGCATTCAACCCCTCGGCGATCTCGCGCGTTTCGGCTGCGGCGTCGGCCCGAAGCTCGATATAGAGACTGTCCGTCTCGGGATAATAATGGAGCTTCATTGTTCCACCTCGCGATAGCCGCGGTCCAAGAACGCGTTATGGATCGTCTCGCCATCGTCCAGCGTGACGACCCGCAAGATGCGCGCTCGATCATCGCCTGGCAAGGTGACCTTGCCCCAGTGACGGACCCGGCCGTCCGTCTGGACCCACGTTTCAAGCGGATCGGCCACGACCGCACGGCACATCCCGATGGTGAGATACGGCCGCTTGCGGCGCACCTGCTCATCGAAATAGCGGGTGGTCACGCTCACCGCATCAGCACCAGCTCTTCCGCCATCGTCGGGTGGATCGCCACCGTCGCGTCGAAATCGGTCTTGCTCAGCCCGGCCTTCACCGCCACCGCCGCGCCTTGCAGGATCTCGGGCGCGTCGGGACCGAGCAGGTGGATGCCGACGATCTTGTCGGCCTCATCGCAAACCAGCTTGTAGAGGCTACGCTCGTTGCGGCCGGCGAGCACGTGCTTCATCGGCCGGAAGTCCGAGGTGTAGACCTTGACCGCGCCTAGCGTATTGCGCGCCTGGCTCTCGGTCAGCCCGACCCCGCACAGCGGCGGGTGGCTGAACACCGCGCTCGGCACGCACGAGTAGTCGACCGTGGTCGGCTTGCCCCCGAACACCGTGTCGGCGAAGGCGTGCCCCTCGCGGATCGCCACCGGGGTCAGTTGCACGCGGTCGGTCACGTCGCCGATGGCATAGATGCTGTCCACGCTGGTCTTGCTGAAGCGATCGACCTTGATCTCGCCGCGCTCGCCCAAATCGACGCCGAGCGTGTCCAGCCCGAGCCCTTCGCTGTTGGGCAGCCGGCCGGTGGCGAACATCACCGCGTCCACCACCAGGTCCTCATGATTGGTCATCGCGACCTTGAGCGTCCCGTCCGCCTGCTTTTCGATTCCCCGGAATTCGGCGTTGAAGCGGAAGTCGATGCCTTTGGTGAGTGAGATCTGCAGCAGCCGGTCGCGCAATTGCTCGTCGTAGCCGCGCAGCAGCGTGTCGCTGCGGTTGATGATCGTCACGTGGGTGCCGAATTCGTTGAAGATCCCGGCGAACTCGTTGGCGATATAGCCGCCCCCGGCGATCAGGATGCGCTTAGGCAGGGCTTCGAGATGGAACGCATCGTTGGAAGTGATGCCGTGTTCGTGGCCGGGGCAGCCGGGCACGTGCGGCCGCGCGCCGGTGGCGATCAGGATGTACTTCGCCGTAACTTTGCTGCCGTCGGCCAGGGTCACTTCGTTGGGCCCGCTCACGCTCGCGCGCTGGTGGATGAGGGTGACGTTGTTGTTGTCGAGCGTCTGGGTGTAGAGCCCGCTCAGCCGTTCGACCTCGCCGAGCACATTGTCGCGCAGCACCGTCCAGTCGAAGGTCGGGTTGTCGACCGACCAGCCGAACGCCTTGGCGTCCTGCAGATCCTCCGCGAAGTGCGCGCCATAGACGAGCATCTTCTTGGGCACGCAGCCGCGCACCACGCAAGTGCCGCCGATCTTGTGCTCCTCGGCCACCGCCACTTTGGCGCCGTGCGCGGCGGCGATGCGGCTGGCGCGTACCCCGCCCGATCCGGCGCCGATGGTGAACAGGTCGTAGTCGTACTGGGCCATGAAGAGCGCTCCCGTCTGCGCCGCGCGATATGGCGGGCGCGGGCGGGATTGCCAACCGTCACGCCGCGGGCAGAGCGTCCCAGTAGGTCTCGATCTCGCGCCGCAGCGCCGCATCGGGCAGGCGCCCGCGCCCGGCCGCCTGGTTGTCGAGCAGGTGGTCCATCTGAGTAGTGCCCGGAATCGCCACTGTCACCCCGGGGTGCGAGACGATGTACTTGAGACACACTTGCGCCCAGCTCGTCGCGTCGATGTCCTTGGCCCAGTCGGGCAGCGGCCGGTTGGCGACCCTTGCGAACGTGCTGGCGGAGCCCTGCCCGCGCCCGCCGAACGGCACGTTGATCATCACCGCCATCTTGCGCTCCTGCGCCAGCGGAATGACCGCCTCGGCCGCGCCGCGGTTGCTGATCGAATAGTCGACCTGGATGAAGTCGAGCGGATAGCGGCGCATCCCCGCCATCTGCGCTTCGTACTGCCCGTCCACCGACGTGCTCATCCCGATGTAGCGCACCCGGCCCTGCTCCTTGGCGCGGATGAATTCGGGCATCAGCTGGTCAAGCGCGTGGAGGTTGTGGATCAGCAGCAAGTCGATTGTGTCGACCTTGAGCCGGTCGAAGGCGGTCTGCACTTCCCGCGCGGGATCGGCGATCGGCCCGCCGATCGAGGACTTGGTCGAAATGAAGTAGCGGTCGCGCCCGCCGATCTTCTGCAGCAGTTCGCCGATCACTTCCTCCGAACGACCATAGACGCGCGCGGTGTCGATCACCGCCCCGCCCTGCTCGGCCAGCCCGGCCAGCACCTGCTGGAGCCGGGCCATGTCTTCGGGCGCGGTCACGTTGTAGGCGTTAGTGCCGATCCCGATGCACGGGATCCGCTCGCCCGAGGACGGGATCGGCTTGGTGATCCGGGGCAACGTCGCGCTCTGGCCGAAAGCGGGCACGAGCGGCGCGATGGCCGCGCCCGCCGCGGCGGCAGCCCCGAGCTTGAGGTAGGAACGGCGCGACAGGCTTGCGGCAGCATAAGTCATCAGGCGTATCCTCTGCTTCTCCCCTTCCTTGCCAGTCTGTCATTTCAGATGACGGCGAGCAACCGCCGACAAAGTGCTGGTGCCGCGGCGCGAAATGCGCAGGATCGTCAACGGACTGACAGGGGGGAAATTGACATGCAAGCCGAGCCGATCGCGCTGTTCACCGAGGCGTGGAAGCAGATGACCGATACTCTCCCCTCGCCCCGCAACGCGGACGGCGACGGCATTTCGACCCGCTTTGCCGACGCGCCCAACCTGTTCTTCAACTTGTGGTTCCAGAACCGCCCGGCCGCCGCCGAAGCCGATTTCCGCAGCATCCTGCGCGCCGGCAAGGCAGCCGCGGCAAGCTGGCACCAGCCGAGCGGAGGCATCGTCCGCGCGGACTGGGCGCCCGCGAACTGGGAGGCGATCCTTGGCGAGGAGGGCCTTGCAGTGGCGATCCCGATGCTGGGCATGGAAGCCGCAGCGATCGCGCCGCCGCCGCGCGCACCCGCCGAGCTCGAAATCCGCCTGGTTGCGGACGATCCCGCCGCCATGGACGCGGCGATGCTCAATGCGCATGCTTATGCGATGCCCGAGGAGCAGTTCGCCTGCTGCGGCGGCATGCACTTCTGGCCCGCCGGATCGATGGCCTTCGTCGGCTATGTCGGCGGCAAACCGGTCGCCACCGCCGCAGCGCGCCCGGTGGGCGGCACGATCTACATCGCGATGGTCGCGACCGAGCCCGCCGAACAGGGCCAAGGCTACGCGGCCACGGTCATGCGGCACGCCATGGCCGAGGCGCGCAAGGCGATGGGAGAGCTCCCCCTCACCCTGCACGCGACCGAAGGCGGGCAGGCCACGTACGCCAAGATGGGCTTCGCGCCCGGTCCGGCGACGCCGCTGGTGGTGCCGGTCGGTTAGCCCTGCGCGGCGCGCGGGCCGCCGCCCGGGCGTCCGCCCCGGCCGCCGC
>NCCV01000006.1 GCA_002279825.1 Sphingomonadales bacterium 12-68-11 | reverse complement strand
GAGGCTGAGCTTGTCGTAATCGAGTTCCTGCCCGACGCGGGCGTTCTCGACCTTGTAGCTGACCTGGCGAACCGGCGAGTACAGGCTGTCGATCGGGATCAGCCCGATCGGCGCATCGGCCGGACGGTTCGACACGGCGGGCACGTAGCCCTTACCCGAATCGGCGGTCAGCTCCATGTTGAGCGTCGCGCCTTCGTCGAGGTGGCAGATCAGCAGGTCCTTGTTCAGGACCTCGATGTCGCCGGTTACGGCGATGTCACCCGCGGTGACATCGGCCGGGCCGGTCGCGGAGAGCTGGAGCCGCTTGGGGCCTTCGCCTTCCATCCGCAGCGCGATCTGCTTCACGTTGAGCACGATGTCGGTCACGTCCTCGCGCACGCCGGCAAGGCTGGAGAATTCGTGCAGCACGTTCTCGATCTTGATCGAGGTAATCGCGGCACCCTGAAGGCTGGACAGGAGCACGCGGCGCAGGGCGTTGCCGAGCGTCAGCCCGAAGCCGCGCTCGAGCGGCTCGGCCACGAAGGTCGCCTTGCGGCGGGCATCGCCACCGGACTTGACGTCGAGGCTGTTGGGCTTCTTGAGTTCCTGCCAGTTCTTCATGTTGACGGACATGGACTTCCCCTAATCGGTGTTTCGGTCGGCGACGGCCGCGGATCGCTGAAAGCGCCGCGGCCGATCCGACATGCTTGGTGCGGCGCCCCTCTTCATCAGAGGCGGGCCGCGGCAGGTTCGATCAGACGCGGCGGCGCTTGGACGGCCGAACCCCGTTGTGCGGGATCGGCGTCACGTCGCGAATGGATGTGATAGTGAAGCCGACCGCTTGCAAGGCCCGGAGCGCGGATTCGCGGCCCGAACCCGGTCCCTTGATCTCGACTTCGAGTGTCCGCACGCCGTGCTCGGCGGCCTTCTTGCCGGCATCGTCCGCAGCCACCTGGGCGGCATAGGGAGTCGACTTGCGGCTGCCCTTGAAGCCCATCGTGCCCGCGCTGGACCAGCTGATCGCATTGCCCTGCGCGTCGGTGATGGTGATCATGGTATTGTTGAAGCTGGCGTTCACGTGCGCGACGCCGCTCGAGATGTTCTTGCGTTCCCGCCTCCGGATCCGCTGAGGTTCGCGTGCCATGGTTCGTATCCCGTCCTAATCCTGTGCGATCGAGCAAGGCGCCTGGCGCCGCTCGTCTGAGCCTGTCCGAAGAATTACTTCTTCTTGCCGGCGATCGGCTTGGCCTTGCCCTTGCGGGTGCGCGCGTTGGTGTGCGTGCGCTGGCCGCGGACCGGCAGGCCCTTGCGATGGCGCAGCCCGCGGTAGCAGGCGAGGTCCATCAGCCGCTTGATGTTCATCGCCGTGTTGCGGCGAAGATCGCCTTCGACGGTGTAGCTGGCATCGATCGCTTCGCGGATCTGCAGCACCTCGGCGTCAGTCAGGTCCTGCACCCGGCGGCTTTCCTCGATCCCCAGCTTGGTGGCGATCTGCTTCGCCGTCGCGGGACCGATTCCGTGGATATAGGTCAGCGCGATAATCACGCGCTTGTTGGTGGGGATATTGACCCCGGCAATACGAGCCACTTAGTTCTCCATGCTCCACAGGGAGGGGCGCCCGGAGGCGCGGTCCCTATCTCATCGCGTCGTTCGATCCGCCCAATGCAGGGTATGCTAAAACAGCAAAATGCCCGGACGGCGCGCATAGTGTGCGGCCTGCCGGACTAACCCTCGATTGAGCGAATGGAATGCGCGCTTAAGGCGATTCGCCGGTAAGGTCAACAGGTGAACGCGAGCCAAACGGCATAAGCCGCTGCCCGCCTGCCGCCGCCCTTCGGGCAGCCTGTGGACACCTTTATAGCGCGCGCGGCGCCGTTCGTCAAAATGTGCCGTCAGCGCGCCCGGGGCGCGCGTTCAGGCCCCGGCGAGAACCCGCTCGATCGCATCGGTGACAGCGTCGATCGGCGCCATGCCGTCGATCCGGCTGACGATCCCGCGCGCATCGTAGCCGGGCAGGATCGGCGCCGTCTTGGCACGGTATTCGGCCATGCGGGTGCGCACCGTATCCTCGTTGTCGTCGGGCCGCCGCTTGAAGCTATGGCTGCCGCAGCGATCACAGGTGCCTTCGGCGAGTGGCCGTTCGAAGGTATCGTGATAGCCCTTCCCGCAGGTCGCACAGGTGAAGCGCCCGGTGATCCGTTCGACCAGGGCGTCCTCGTCGACTTCTAGCTCGATCACATGGTCGAGCGCGCGGCCGTGCTGCGCGAGGATCGCGTCGAGCGCCTCGGCCTGTGCGGCGGTGCGCGGATAGCCGTCGAAGATCGCGCCGACGTCCGGGCCCATCGCGGTCAGCTCGTCGCCGATCAGCGCAGAGACGATCGCATCCGAGACCAGCTCGCCGCGCTCCATGACCGCTTTCGCCTCGAGCCCGACCGGGGTCTGCGCGGCGACCGCGGCGCGCAGCATGTCGCCGGTCGAAAGCTGGCGCATGCCGTGGCGCTCGATCAGGCGCGCCGCCTGCGTACCTTTGCCCGCCCCCGGCGGACCCAGAAGAATGATGTTCATCGCACTCCCCCTACCCGCCCGCGCACTAGCGCAAGCGGCCCTTCAGTCGCGCCTTCTTGATGAGGTCTCCATACTGGTGGGCCAGCAGGTGCGACTGGATCTGGCTGATCGTATCGACCGTGACGTTGACCACGATCAGCAGGCTGGTGCCGCCGAGGAACAGCGGGATGCCGGTCTGCTTGATCACGTACTCGGGCAGCACGCAGACCAGCGTCAGGTAAGCGGCGCCGATCACGGTGATGCGGGTCAGCACGTAGTCGAGATAGTCCGCGGTGCGCTTGCCCGGGCGGATGCCGGGGATGAAGCCGCCATTCTTCTTGAGGTTCTCAGCGGTCTCTTCCGGGTTGAACACCACCGCGGTGTAGAAGAAGCAGAAGAAGATGATGCCGAGCGCATAGAGCGTCAGGTACAGCGGCTCGCCGTGCTGCAGGTACTGGTTGAGCGACTGGATCACGGTGAAGAACGTGCCCCCGTCGGTCGCCGAGGTCTGCGCGAACTGCGTGATCGTGAGCGGCAGCAGCAGCAGCGAGCTGGCGAAGATCGGCGGGATCACGTTGGCGGTATTGAGCTTGAGCGGCAGGTGGCTGCGGTCCGCCTGCATGCCGCGCGCGCTGGCGCGCTTGGGATACTGGATCAGCAGCCTTCGCTGCGCGCGCTCCATGAAGCAGATGAACAGGATCAGCGCGATAATCATCGCCACGAAGGCCATGATCACGATCGCGCTGATCGACCCGGTGCGGCCGCCTTCGAACAAGTTGGCGACGAAGGTCGGGAACTGCGCGACGATGCCGGCCATGATGATCAGCGAGACGCCGTTGCCGATGCCGCGGCTGGTGATCTGTTCGCCCAGCCACAGCAGGAACATGGTTCCGCCGATCAGGTTGATGACCGCCACCACGCGGAACACCAGGCCCGGATCGACCACGGCCTGGAGCCCGCTCTGCGCGCCATAAGCCTCGAGCCCGGAGGCAAGGAACCAGCCCTGCACCGCGCACAGCAGCACCGCGCCGTAGCGGGTGTACTGGTTGAGCTTCTTGCGCCCAGCTTCGCCTTCCTTCTTGAGCGCCATCAGCGAGGGATGGAGCGAGGCGGCGAGCTGCACCACGATCGACGCGGTGATGTAGGGCATCACCCCGAGCGCGATCAGGCTCATGCGTTCGAGGCTACCGCCCGAGAAGGTGTTGAACAGGTCGAGGATGCCGCCGCGCGTCTGGTCGTAGAGCGTCGAGAGGATCAGCGGGTTGACGCCGGGCAGCGGCACGAAGCTGAGGAAACGGAACACGATCAGCGCGCCGATCGTGAACCAGATTCGCTGCTTGAGCTCGGTCGCCTTGGAGAAATTGGCGAGGCTGAGATTGCTGGCGATATTGTCGGCGCGTGATGCCATCGGTTCTAAATTGCCTTGCCTGGCCGGGCGGCTGACGCCCCGCTCCCCTGTTCGCAGGAGCCATATAGGAGCCGGGCGGGATCACACAAACCCCGCCCGGCGAATCAGCCGGTATATCGGCAGCTGGAAATCAGGCGCCCGCCTTGGCGGCGAGGCGCTTGTAGTCCTTCTTGGCCGCGGCCAGCGCGGCCGGATCCTTGGCGACGATCACTTCGACCGAGCCGCCGGCCTTCTCGACCGCCTCGCGCGCGCCCTTCGACACGCCGGCGACCTTGAAACTGAGCTTGGCGCTGAATTCGCCCTTGCCGAGCAGCCGCACGCCGTCCTTGCCGCCGCGCGCCACGCCCGCCGCCTGCAGCGCCGCCTGGTCGATCACCGCCTTGGCATCGAGCTTGCCGGCATCGACCAGCTTCTGGATCTGGCCGAGGTTGACCTCGGCGTGGTCCTTGCCGAACGGGTTGTTGAAGCCGCGCTTCGGGAGCCGCATGTGAAGCGGCATCTGGCCGCCTTCGAAGCCCTTGACGGCTACGCCCGAACGGCTCTTCTGGCCCTTCTGGCCGCGCCCGGCGGTCTTGCCCTTGCCCGAGCCGATGCCGCGTCCGACCCGCATCTTGCGGTGCCGGGCGCCTTCGTTGTCACGGATGTCGTTCAGTTTCATGTCAGTGCACTCGCTTTCGCTATGGTCGCGCTTGATGGGAAGGGGGCGCCCCTAGCCGCTGCCGGCGGGTTTGTCACGCCCCGGATTCGGAGCCGGCGCGCGCCGCGTTCTGGCTACGGCGCGGCGGCGTGCGGCCGCGCCTTCGCCGACCGGCCGCGCAGCCAGCGCTGCATCGGCCGTTCGTAACCGACAAAGCCCGCCCAGGCGATGGCGATCACGATCGCCAGGTAGCCCGCCAGAAACGCCCAGCTCTCGGCCGCGCGCGCGAGCCCCGCGCCGAACGCGAGGAATAGGCCCAGTTGCACCGGAATGTGCCACAAGTAGAGCCCGTAGCTGCTGTCGCCGAGGGCACCGAGCGGCCTGTGTGCGCGCTTCGGCACGCGCGTCTCGGCGATCGCCAGCAGCAGCAAGAGCCCGCCGAACACCAGCGGCACGCCGAGGTACTTGAGCAACCCCGGGTCGGACCACGCCAGTATCGGCACGGCACCGGCGATCATCGCCAGCGCCAGCACCGCGAGCGGCCATCCGGTTTGCCGGACCGGGCTGTAAATCAGGTACAGCGCCGCGCCGACGAAGAAGAAGTATCCGCATTGGGCGATTCGGTTCTGCGGGAAATGCCACAGCAGCGCGCCGAACGCTGCGGCCACGAGCAGCGGAAGCACTACCCCGAAGCTGAACAGCCGGCGGTGGCACAGCCAGAACGCGGCATAGATCAGGATCTCGACCGAGACCGACCAGATCGGGGCGTTGAACGCATACCCGCTCTCGAAGCCCCAGTTGGAGGCAAACGCCAGATGCAGCGCGAAATGATAGAGATCGGTGTTGCGGTAAATCTGCGATTCCCCGAACCGCGCTATGCACAGCACTTGCAGAGCCGCCACCGCCACCAGCGTCAGCAGGTGCAGCGGATAGAGCCGCGCGAGCCGATTGCGCGTGAAGGTCGCCGCGCCGGTCGGCGCCGGCAGGTAGGCGCGCGAAAACACGAATCCTGAGATCATCCAGAACACCGGCACCGCCAGGTACCCGCGCCACACCAGGTCGCCGAGGACAGTCTCGAGGGGCCCGCGTGCGAACGCCCCGACGGGCCGCAATCCGCCGATCGGGATGAAGAAGTGCTGGTAGTGATAGATCAGGATCGCGACCGCCGCGAGCGCGCGAACGCCATCGAGCAGATGGAAGCGCCTGGGCTGATCGGCGGCCAGGTCGTGCATCGCGGACCGTGACAGCCGCCACAATGCCGACAGCCGCCAGCCCCCCTGCGTCATCTTGCCCCCCTGCGCGGGTGGCGGCCCTCCCCCGCAATGCGCGGCAGGGCCGGTTGGAAAGCCTTAGCCTTCGACCACCTGGACCATGTGCGGAAGCTTGGCGACCGCGCCGCGCACTTCGGGGGTATCCTCGATCTCGACCACGCGGTGCATCTTGCCGAGGCCGAGGCCGATCAGCATCTGCTTCTGCTTTTCCGGGCGGCGGATCGGGCTGCCGATCTGCTTGAGCTTGATGGTCTTTTTGGCGTCCTTGGCCATATCGGTTACTCCGCGATCGCTTCGGCGGCGGCCTCGGCCTCCACCTCGGTGGCG
The DNA here is from genome assembly GCA_002279825.1 of Sphingomonadales bacterium 12-68-11. Taxonomy (GTDB): domain Bacteria; phylum Pseudomonadota; class Alphaproteobacteria; order Sphingomonadales; family Sphingomonadaceae; genus Croceibacterium_A. The sequence continues at coordinate 152,761 of NCCV01000006.1, read as the reverse complement.
CCACCACGGCCCAGAAGGTCGGCGACCTTCTTGCCGCGGCGCTGCGCGACCGACTTCGGCGAAGTCTGCGTGCCCAGCGCGTCGAACGTGGCGCGAATCATGTTGTAGGGGTTCGAAGTGCCGATCGACTTGGCCACCACGTCGGCCACGCCGAGGCTTTCGAACACCGCGCGCATCGGGCCGCCGGCGATGATGCCGGTGCCGGCGGGCGCCGAGCGGACGTTGACCTTGCCGGCGCCGAAGTGGCCGCGGCCGTCGTGGTGCAGCGTGCGCCCTTCCTTGAGCGGAACGCGCATCATCTTCTTCTTGGCCGCGGCGGTCGCCTTGGTGATCGCCTCGGGCACTTCGCGCGCCTTGCCGTGGCCGAAGCCGACGCGGCCGCGGCCGTCACCGACCACCACCAGCGCGGCGAACCCGAAGCGCTTGCCGCCCTTCACCGTCTTCGACACGCGGTTGATGTGGACCAGCTTCTCGATCAGTTCTTCGCCGCCGTCGTCGCGCTTCTGATCGTCGCGCCGGCCGCGCCCGCGACCACGGTCGCCGCCGCCGCCCGGGCCGCCACGTCCGCCGCCGCCAGCACCGCCGCCGTCACGTCCGCGACCACGGCCGCGGCGCGCTTCGCCGGCATCGGCTTCGATCGGAGTGTCGATCGCCGCAATCTCGGCGCCGGTGGTGTCCGGAGTGTTCGTTTCGTCTGCCATCATCAGAACTCCAGCCCGCCTTCGCGGGCGGCATCGGCCAGCGCCTTGACGCGGCCATGGAACAGGTAGCCGCCGCGGTCGAACACCACGGTGGTGACGCCGGCCTTCTTCGCGGCCTCGGCGATCTGCTTGCCGACTTCGACCGCGGCATCGACGTTGGCGCCGGTGCTCTTGACCCCGAGCGTCGAGGCGGCGGCGACGGTGCGGCCCGCCGCATCGTCGATGATCTGCGCGTAGATGTGCCGACCGGTGCGGTGCACGCTCAGCCGCGGACGGGTGCCGCCACGCTTGCGCAGCGCGGTGCGAACCCGGCGACGGCGGCGCTCAAAGAGAGAAAGCTTGGCCATCTTACTTCTTCTTCCCTTCCTTGCGGAAGATAAACTCGCCGGCGTACTTGATGCCCTTGCCCTTGTAGGGCTCGGGTTTGCGCCAGCGGCGGATTTCGGCAGCGAACTGACCAACGGCCTGCTTGTCGATGCCGCTCACGATGATCGTGGTCTGATCCGGGGTCTTGACCTCGAGACCTTCCGGAATCGCAAGATCGACGTCGTGGCTGTAGCCTAGCTGCAGCTTCAGATTGCGACCCTGCGCGTTGGCACGGTAGCCGACGCCGGTGATGTTGAGCGTCTTGGTGAAGCCGTCGGTGACGCCTTCGACCAGGTTCGAAACCAGCGTCCGCTGCATGCCCCAATGGCTGCGCGCGGCCTTGCCGTCGTTAGCCGGCTCGATCGAGATCGAGCCGTCCTCGAGCTTGTAGTTGACCAGGTCGGACAGGCCCAGCGCCAGGGTGCCCTTTGGGCCCTTGACGTTGAGCGTGCCGTTGTCGATCGCGGCGGTGACCCCGCTCGGGATCGCGACCGGCTTTTTGCCGATGCGGCTCATCAGAACACCTCCGCGAGCACTTCGCCGCCGACGTTCTGCGCGCGCGCTTCGGCATCCGACAGCACGCCCCGCGGGGTCGAGACGATCGAGATGCCGAGGCCGTTACGCACGGTCGGCAGTTCGCGGCTGCCGGAATAGACCCGGCGGCCAGGCTTGGAGACGCGCGCGACGTGCTTGATCGCCGGCTCGCCTTCGAAATACTTCAGCTCGATCCGCAGCGCGGGATGCTTCCCGCTCGAATCTTCGCTGTAGCCACGGATGTACCCTTCGCGCTGGAGCACTTCGAGCACGTTGGCGCGCAGGCGCGACGCCGGCGAGAGGACGGTGTCCTTCTTCGCCTGCTGGCCGTTGCGGATACGGGTGAGCATGTCACCCAGGGGATCGGTCATCGCCATTCGTCAGATCCTCACCAGCTCGACTTGGTCACGCCCGGAATCATGCCTCTGTTGGCCAGATTCCTGAGCTCGATCCGGTTGAGGCCGAACTTGCGATAAACGCCGCGCGGGCGGCCGGTGGTCGTGCAGCGGTTGCGCACGCGGGTCGGGTTGCCGTTGCGCGGAATTTCCGCGAGCTTGAGACGGGCCACGAGCCGCTCGGTATCGTCGAGCGACTTGTCGTCCGCCTGCGCCTTCAGCTTCGCGTACTTGCCCGCGAACTTCTTCACGAGCTTCTTGCGCCGCTCGTTCTTGTTGATCGAACTCAGTTTCGCCATGGACTTAAGCTCTCTTCATCGGCCGCTTACGCGGCCTGCTTCTCTTCAGCCTGCGTTTCGGCAGGGAACGGGAACCCGAACAGGCGCAGCAGCTCGCGCGCCTCTTCGTCGGTCTTCGCGGTGGTGGTCACGATGATGTCCATCCCCCGCACTTTTTCGATCTTGTCGTAGCTGATCTCCGGGAAGATGATCTGCTCCTTGAGACCCATCGCGTAGTTGCCGCGGCCGTCGAACGACTTGGGGTTGAGCCCCCGGAAGTCGCGGATGCGCGGCATCGCGATCGTCACCAGACGGTCGAGGAACTCGAACATGCGGTCGCGGCGCAAGGTGACCTTGCAACCGATCGGCATGCCTTCGCGCAGCTTGAACTGGGCGATCGACTTCTTGGCCTTGGTGATCACCGGCTTCTGCCCGGCGATCAGTTCCATTTCCTCGGCCGCGGTCTGGACCTTCTTCTTGTCCTGGCTCGCTTCGCCCACGCCCATGTTGAGCGTGATCTTCTCGAGCCGGGGCACTTCGAGCGCGTTCGCATAACCGAACTTCTCGGTCATCGCCTTGACGATCCGATCGGCATAGTCCTGCTTGAGGCGCGGGGTGTACGTTTCAGCCATCGATGGTCTCCCCGGTCTTCACCGCGACACGGACCTTCTTGCCGTCGCGCTCTTCGAAACGAACGCGGGTCGGCTTGCCGTCGGCGCCGGCGATGGCGACCTTCGAAATGTGGAGCGGAGCCGCCAGGCGGTCGATGCCGCCCTGCGGGTTGGCCTGGCTCGGCTTGCGGTGGCGCGCGGCGACGTTGATCCCGTCGACCACGACTTTGCCATCCTTTGGCAGCACCTTGCTGACGGTCCCGGAACGGCCCTTGTCCTTGCCCGACAGGACCACGACGGTGTCGCCCTTCTTGATCTTAGCGGACGCCATTACAGCACCTCCGGCGCGAGGCTGATGATCTTCATGAAGCCCTTCGAGCGCAGCTCGCGCACGACCGGCCCGAAGATGCGGGTGCCGATCGGCTCCTCGCTCTTGTTGACCAGCACCGCGGCATTGCTGTCGAAGCGGATCACGCTGCCATCGGCGCGGCGGACATCCTTGCGGGTGCGCACGATCACCGCGCGGTGAACGTCGCCCTTCTTGACGCGGGCGCGCGGCTGCGCCTCCTTGACGGAGACGACGATCACGTCGCCGACGCTGGCGGTGCGGCGCTTCGACCCGCCCAGCACCTTGATGCACTGGACGCGCTTCGCGCCGCTGTTGTCCGCGACGTCGAGATTGGACTGCATCTGGATCATCGATCCGGTTCCTTCTCAGTGGCTTGCCGGAACGAGTCCGGCAGTTCCAAAATTCTGTCCTGCGGGCCTAGTTGCCCGCGGCTGCGACCTCGAGATCGGCTTCGAGCGCCACGCCCTTGCCGGCCTGCACGCGGTCGAGCACCTTCCACGACTTGGTCTTCGAGATCGGCCGCGTCTCCTCGATGCGGACGGTATCGCCGGACTTGAACTCGTTGCTCTCGTCGTGCGCGTGGTACTTCTTCGAACGCCGGATGATCTTCCCGTAGAGCGGGTGCTTCACCTTGCGCTCGACGAGCACGGTCACGGTCTTGTCGGTCTTGTCGCTGACGACGGTCCCGGTGAGGATGCGCTTGGGCATCGCCTAACTCCTTAAGCCTGCGCGACCGAGCGGGCGCGCTCGGTCTGCAGCGTCTTGATCTGCGCGATCGCGCGGCGAACCTCGCGAATGCGGGCCGGCCGCTCGAGCTGGTTGGTCGCCGCCTGGAAGCGCAGGTTGAACTGCTCGCGCTTCAGCTCGGTCAACTGATCGACCAGCTGGTCGTCGGTCTTGGTCCGCAGGTCTTCGAACGTCTGGGCCATTAGTCCTCGCCTCCCAGGTGGCTGGTGTCGCCCAAACGCGCGACGACCTTGGTCTTGATCGGCAGCTTCATGGCCGCCCGCTCGAACGCTTCGGCCGCGAGCGGGCCGGGCACGCCGTCGAGCTCGAACAGGATGCGGCCCGGCTTGACCCGCGCGGCCCAGTATTCGATCGCGCCCTTGCCCTTGCCCTGGCGGACTTCGGCGGGCTTCTTCGACACCGGCACGTCGGGGAACACGCGGATCCACAGGCGCCCCTGGCGCTTGATGTGGCGCGTGATCGCACGGCGCGCGGCTTCGATCTGGCGAGCGGTGATCCGCTCCGGTTCCATCGCCTTAAGGCCATAGGAGCCGAAGTTGAGCGCAGTGCCGCCCTTGGCATCGCCCGAGATGCGGCCCTTGAACGCCTTGCGGAACTTGGTTTTCTTCGGTTGCAGCATGGTGCTTACTCTATCTCAGGCTCAACGCGCCGGACGGACGCCGGAGGTTTGAGCCTCCATCATCAGCCGGTCTTGCGCCATCGGATCGTGACCCAGGATCTCGCCCTTGAAGACCCACACCTTGATGCCGATGATGCCGTACGCGGTGAGCGCCTCGGCTTCGGCATAGTCGACGTTCGCGCGCAGCGTGTGCAGCGGCACACGGCCTTCGCGGTACTGTTCGACGCGGGCGATTTCCGCCCCGCCGAGCCGGCCGCCGCACATGATCTTGATGCCTTCGGCACCCAGCCGCATGGCCGACTGCATCGCGCGCTTCATCGCCCGGCGGAACGCCACGCGGCGGACCAGCTGGTCGGCGATGCCCTGCGCAATCAGCTTGGCGTCTATCTCGGGCTTGCGGATCTCGACGATGTTCAGCTTCACTTCGCTGGCGGTCATCGAGGCGAGCTTGGAGCGCAGCTTCTCGATGTCCGCGCCCTTCTTGCCGATGATCACGCCCGGGCGAGCGGCATAAATCGAGATGCGGCACAGCTTGGCCGGACGCTCGACCACAACTTTCGAAATCGCCGCCTGCGGCAGGCTCGACATGATGTACTTGCGCAGCGCGATGTCTTCGTTGAGCAGCTGCTGATAGTTGCGCCCTTCGGCGTACCAGCGGCTGTCCCAGGTGCGGTTGATCTGCAGGCGCAGGCCGATCGGATTGCTCTTGTGACCCATCTTAAGCCTCTTCTTCCTGCTCGCGCACCACGATCCGCAGCCGGCTGAACGGCTTGAGGATGCGGGTGGACTTGCCGCGGCCGCGCGTCGCAAAGCGCTTCATGGTGATCGACTTGCCGACGCTCGCTTCGGCGACGACCAGCGCGTCGACGTCGAGGTCGTGGTTGTTCTCGGCATTGGCGATCGCCGAGGCGAGCACCTTGCGCGCATCGACCGCCATCGCCTTGCGCGAGAACGAGAGGATGTTCATCGCCTCTTCGGCCTTCTTGCCGCGGATCAGGCCGGCAACGAGGTTGAGCTTTTGCGCCGAGCCACGGATCGTGGTCCCGACGGCGAGCGCCTCGTTGTCGCCGACGCGACGGGGAGCTTTCTGCTTGCCCATTATCGCTTGCCCTTCTTGTCGGCGGCGTGGCCCGGGAAAGTACGCGTGGGCGCGAACTCGCCGAGCTTGTGGCCGACCATGTCCTCGTTGACCGAGACCGGGATGAACTTGTGGCCGTTGTAGACGTTGAACGTCAGGCCGACGAACTGCGGCAGGATCGTGCTGCGGCGCGACCAGGTCTTGATCGGCGCACGGGTGCCCTTGTCCTGCGCGTCTTCGGCCTTCTTCAGAAGGCTGAGTTCGAAGAACGGACCTTTCCAGACGGAACGAGCCATGTCCTTAACCCTTCTTCTTCTTGGCGTGGCGCGAACGGATGATCAGCTTGTCCGTCTGCTTGTTGTGGCGCGTGCGCGCGCCCTTGGTCGGCTTGCCCCACGGCGTGACCGGGTGACGGCCGCCCGAAGTGCGGCCTTCACCGCCGCCGTGCGGGTGGTCGACCGGGTTCTTGGCGACGCCGCGGGTCAGCGGCTTCACGCCCATCCAGCGCTTGCGGCCGGCCTTGGCGAAGTTCTGGTTCTGGTTGTCGGCATTCGACACCGCCCCGACCGTGCCCATGCAATCGGCGCGCAGGTAACGCTGCTCGCCCGAATTGAGGCGCGCGATCACCATGCCGCGATCGCGGCCGACGACCTGGACGTACGTGCCGGCCGAACGGGCGATCTGGCCGCCCTTGCCCGGCTTCATCTCGACGTTGTGGCAGATCGTGCCGACCGGCATCTGACCGAGCAGCATCGCGTTGCCCGGCTTGGTGTCGACCTTCTCGCCAGCCACCACCTGGTCGCCCGGAGCAAGCCGCGCCGGTGCCAGGATATAGGCGAGCTCGCCGTCCTCGTACTTGATCAGCGCGATGAACGCGGTGCGGTTGGGATCGTATTCGATCCGCTCGACCGTCCCCGCCATGTCCCACTTGCGCCGCTTGAAATCGATCGTGCGGTACTTCTGCTTGTGGCCGCCGGCGATGCCGCGCGAGGTCACGTGGCCCTTGTTGTTGCGGCCGCCGGTCTTGCGCTTGCCTTCGGTGAGCGCCTTGACCGGCTTGCCCTTGTAGAGCGCCGAGCGATCTACCAGGATCAGGCCGCGGCGCGCCGGGCTGGTCGGGTTGTAGTTCTTCAGTGCCATCGGATCAGCCCCGTACGCCTTCGGTGACGTCGATCGACTGGCCTTCGGCCAGCGTGACAATCGCCTTCTTCACGTTCGAACGCTGATAGGGGCGGCCCTTCCAGCGCTTGGTCTTGCCCTTCGCGACGAGCGTGTTCACGCCCGTCACCTTCACGTCGAACAGCGCTTCCACGGCCTGCTTGATCTGCGGCTTGGTGGCGCTTTCGGCGACCTTGAACACGACCGCGTTCTGCTCGCTGAGCAGGGTCGACTTCTCGGTGATGTGCGGAGCGAGGATCACGTCGTAGTGACGCGCATCGATTTCCTGCTTCTTAGCCATCAGTTAGCCCCTCCCGGGAGGGCGAAGCGCGCCTCCAGCTTTTCGACAGCGGCGCGGGTCAGCACCAGCGTGTCGTGCTTCAGGATGTCGTAGACGTTGGCGCCCACGGCCGGCAGCACATTGACGCCGACCAGGTTACCGGCAGCGCGCTTGAACGCCGCATCGACCGCGTCGCCGTCGATCACCAGCACCTTGCCGTTCCAGCCGGCCTTGGTGAAGTGACCCTGCAGCGCCTTGGTCTTGGCGTCCTTGAGCTGGAGGCTGTCGACGATCACGAGACCGTCCTTGGCCTTCGCCGAAAGTGCCATCTTGAGGCCGAGCGCGCGAACCTTCTTGTTCAGCGACACGTCGAAATCACGCAGGCGGGCGCCGTGCGCCTTGCCGCCGCCGATGAACACCGGCGACCGGCGGTTACCGTGACGAGCCGTACCGCCACCCTTCTGGCGGCCGAACTTCTTGCCGGTGCGGGCGACGTCGGACCGCTCGCGGGTCGGGCGGGCGGTGGCACGGCGGTTCTCGAGCTGCCAGGTGACGACGCGGTGCAAGATGTCGGCGCGCGGCTCGACGCCGAACACCGCATCGTTGAGCTCGATCTCGCTCTTGGCGGCCGAACCATCGATGTTGTGGACCTTCACCTTCACGGGTTCAGCCCTCCTTCGAGTCATCGGCCGCGGGCGAAGTGCCCGCAGACGGATTGGTTTCGGTGGCTTCTTCACCCACGGCCGGGGTGATCTCGTCACCCGCGCCGGCCTGCTGCTCGTGGAGCAGCTCTTCCTGGCGCTCGGGCGAAACTTCGGGCTGCACTTCGTGCTCGGCGGCCGCTTCGACCATGCCGGCCGGCGCTTCCTCGTGCTCGGGAGCGGAGCTCTTCTTCTCGAGGATCGCACCCGGGAACGGGGCGCCTTCGGGAAGCGGCCGCTTGACTGCATCGCGAACCAGCAGCCAGCCGCCTTCGGTACCCGGGACCGAACCCTTGACGAAGATCAGCCCACGGACGGCGTCGGTGCGCACGACCTCGAGGTTCTGCTGAGTGCGCTGCTTGTCGCCCATGTGCCCGGCCATCTTCTTGTTCTTGAAGACCTTGCCCGGATCCTGCCGCTGACCGGTCGAACCGAGCGCGCGGTGCGAGACCGACACGCCGTGCGTGGCACGCATGCCGCCGAAGCCCCAACGTTTCATGCCGCCCGCAAAGCCCTTGCCCTGGGTGTGACCCGAAACGTCGACCATCTGGCCGGCGATGAAATGTTCGGCGCTGATCGTCGCGCCGACCGGGAGGAGCGCATCCTCGGTCTCTAGGCGGAACTCGGCGACGCGCTTCTTGAGCGGCACCTGCGCCTTGGCGAAATGCTCGCGCTGCGGCTTGGCGACGTTCTTCTGCTTGGCTTCGCCCGCACCGAGCTGGAGCGCGACGTAGCCGTCGCGGTCGGCGGTGCGGTGCGAGACCACCTGGCAATCTTCCAGCGCCAGGACGGTGACGGGCACGTGGCGGCCGTCCTCCTGGAACAGGCGGGTCATCCCGACTTTTTTCGCGATCACGCCAGTGCGCATGATCAGACTCCCTAAAACAGAGGCACACGGGACCATTCCCATGTGCTTGTCAGCCCGATTGTCATGCATCGCCCCGTCCGGGCTGAATGTTTCCGCCGAGGCAGAAACGAGACGGGGGACGCGGCCCGGACGAGTCCGGCGGTATCCCTATGTCGTGAGCCGCTCGCGCGGCCCGGGAGATCGAGCCGCCATCCCCACTGACGCGGGGATCGCAGCGAGCCGGCTTACGCCAGCTTGATTTCCACGTTCACACCCGCGGCCAGATCGAGCTTCATCAACGCGTCGACCGTCTGGGCATTGGGCTGCACGATGTCGAGCAGCCGCTTGTAGGTTCGCACCTCGAACTGCTCGCGCGACTTCTTATCGACGTGCGGGCCGCGGTTCACGGTGAACTTTTCGATACGCGTCGGCAGCGGAATCGGACCCCGGATCAGCGCGCCGGTGCGGCGTGCGGTATCCGCGATCTCGCCGGTCGCCTGATCGAGCACACGGTGATCGAAGGCCTTGAGGCGGATGCGGATATTCTGAGCGTCCATTGTTCCAACTACCGATGCGAAAGAGCCAAAAAAAAGAAGGTCCGCCCCGCCAACCGGAAACCCGGATCGGGGCGGCCCCCCTTTGAAATCCTGCCCGCGGGGGAGCGAATCCCCCGCGGAGCGGCGCCTATATTACTTCGTGATCTTGCTGACAACCCCCGAACCGACGGTCCGGCCGCCTTCGCGGATGGCGAAACGGTTGCCTTCGTCCATCGCGATCGGCGCGATCAGCTTGACGCCGATCGTGACGTTATCGCCCGGCATGACCATCTCGGTGCCCTCGGGGAGGATCACTTCACCGGTCACGTCGGTGGTGCGGAAGTAGAACTGCGGGCGGTAGTTGGCGAAGAACGGCGTGTGACGGCCGCCCTCTTCCTTCGACAGCACGTAGACTTCGGCGTCGAACTCGGTGTGCGGCTTGACCGAACCGGGCTTGGCCAGAACCTGGCCGCGCTCGACCGCTTCACGCGCGATACCGCGGATCAGGGCCCCGACGTTGTCGCCGGCTTCACCGCGATCGAGCAGCTTGCGGAACATTTCGACGCCGGTCACGACCGTCTTCTGCGTGTCCTTGATGCCGACGATCTCGACTTCGTCGCCCACGTTGACGATGCCGGTTTCGATACGGCCGGTCACCACGGTGCCGCGACCCGAGATCGAGAACACGTCCTCGATCGGCATCAGGAACGGCTTGTCGATCGGGCGATCGGGCTGCGGGATATGCTCGTCGACGGCCTTCATCAGCTCGATGATCGACTCGCGGCCGATCTTGTCGTCGCGGCCTTCGAGCGCGGCCAGAGCCGAACCCTTGATGATCGGAATGTTGTCGCCGTCGAAGTCGTAGCTCGAGAGCAGCTCGCGCACTTCCAGCTCGACCAGCTCGAGGATTTCCTCGTCGTCGACCTGATCGACCTTGTTCATGTACACGACCAGCGCCGGCACGCCGACCTGACGGGCGAGCAGGATGTGCTCGCGGGTCTGCGGCATCGGGCCGTCGGCGGCGTTCACGACCAGGATCGCGCCGTCCATTTGCGCCGCGCCGGTGATCATGTTCTTCACGTAGTCGGCGTGACCCGGGCAATCGACGTGCGCATAGTGACGCGCGTCGGTCTCGTACTCGACGTGAGCGGTCGAGATGGTGATCCCGCGCTCACGCTCTTCCGGAGCCTTATCGATGTTCGCGAAATCGACGGGTGCGCCCTGCACCTTGGTGATCGCCGCGGTGAGCGTGGTCTTGCCGTGATCGACGTGACCGATCGTGCCGATGTTGCAGTGCGGCTTGGTCCGCTCGAATTTTGCCTTCGCCATTGTTGTCTTCGCCTCTGTTCTTCGTAGCTCGAATGTTGTGGAGATCAGGGGGGCGCCCGTGAATCAGGCGCCGCCCCTACGCGTTGGACCTGCCTTAGGCAAGCTTCTCCTTGACCTCTTGCGCGACGTTCGCCGGCACTTCGTCATAGTGCGAGAACTGCATCGTGTACTGGGCCCGGCCCTGGCTGAACGAGCGCAGCTCGTTGACGTAGCCGAACATGTTCGCGAGCGGTACCATGGCCTCGACGACCTGGGCGTTGCCCCGGCTGTCGGTGCCCTGGATCTGGCCGCGCCGCGAGTTCAGATCGCCGATCACGTCGCCCATGAACTCTTCCGGAGTGACCACTTCGACTTTCATGATCGGCTCAAGCAGCTTGATGCCCGACTTCTGCGCGCCTTCGCGCATCGCGCCGCGGCCGGCGATCTCGAACGCCAGCGCGGACGAGTCGACGTCGTGGTATTTGCCGTCGAGCAGCTCGATGTCGAAATCGATGATCGGGAACCCGATCAGCGATCCGGTCGCGGCGGTCTCGCGCATGCCCTTCTCGACCGAAGGAATATACTCGCGCGGGATGTTGCCGCCCTTGATCGAGTCGATGAAGTTGATGCCCTGGCCGCGTTCGCCGGGGCTCAGCTTGATCTTGACCTCGCCGAACTGGCCCGAGCCGCCCGACTGCTTCTTGTGCGTGTAAACCAGCTCGACCGGCTTCGCGAGCGATTCACGGTAAGCCACCTGCGGCGCGCCGACGTTGGCCTCGACCTTGAATTCGCGCTTCATGCGATCGACCAGGATGTCGAGGTGGAGCTCGCCCATCCCCTTGATGATCGTCTGGCCGGATTCGTGATCGGTCGAGACCCGGAACGAGGGATCCTCGGCGGCGAGGCGGTTGAGCGCGATGCCCATCCGCTCCTGGTCGGCCTTGGTCTTGGGCTCGACCGACAGCTCGATCACGGGGTCCGGGAACTCCATGCGTTCGAGCACGATCGGCTTCGACGCATCGCACAGCGTATCGCCGGTGGTGGTTTCCTTCATCCCGGCCAGCGCCACGATGTCGCCGGCGAAGGACTCGTCGATGTCCTTGCGGTCGTTGGCGTGCATCTCGAGGATGCGGCCGACCTTTTCCTTCTTGTCCTTCACCGAGTTCAGATACGTGCCTTTCGACAGCGTGCCCGAATAGATGCGGATGAAGGTCAGGCTGCCGACGAAGGGATCGTTCATGACCTTAAACGCCAGCGCGCTGAACGGCGCGTCGTCCTTGGCCGGGCGGCTGTCCTTCTCGTCGCTGTCGATCTTCACGCCCTGCACGTCCTCGATGTCGAGCGGCGACGGCAGGTAGTCGACCACCGCGTCGAGCAGCGGCTGGACGCCCTTGTTCTTGAACGCCGACCCGCACACCACCGGCACGAACGCGTGCGACAGGGTGCCCTTGCGAATCAGCGCCTTGAGCGTCGCAACGTCGGGCTCCTGCCCTTCAAGGTAGGCTTCCATGGCGTCGTCGTCCTGCTCGACCGCGAGCTCGATCAGCTCGCTGCGATAGAGCGACGCTTCGTCGGCCATGTCCGCCGGGATCTCCTCGTAGAAGAACTCGGCGCCGAGGCTTTCGTCCTTCCAGATGATCGCGCGGTTCTGGACCAGATCGACCAGGCCGCGGAGATCGGACTCGATGCCGATCGGCAGGTACAGCACCGCCGGTTTAGACCCGAGACGGTCGATGATCGACTGCACGCAGTACTTGAAGTTGGCGCCGGTGCGATCGAGCTTGTTGATGAAGCACATCCGCGGCACGCCGTACTTGTCGGCCTGGCGCCAGACCGTTTCGGACTGCGGTTCCACGCCCGCGACGCCGTCGAAGCAGGCCACCGCGCCGTCGAGCACGCGCAGCGAACGCTCGACCTCGATGGTGAAGTCGACGTGCCCGGGGGTGTCGATGATGTTGATGCGGTGCTCGGGGCCCTGGCCGTCCTCGGCCTTCCAGAAGCAGGTCGTCGCCGCCGAAGTGATAGTGATCCCGCGCTCTTGTTCCTGCTCCATCCAGTCCATCGTGGCGGCGCCGTCGTGGACTTCGCCGATCTTGTAGGACTTGCCGGTGTAGTAGAGGATCCGCTCGGTCGTGGTGGTCTTGCCGGCGTCGATGTGCGCCATGATGCCGATATTGCGGTAGCGCTCGATGGGATGGCTGCGGGCCATGTCGAAATTCCTCGGAAGATATCGGGGGTGCCCCGGAAGGCGACCCCCATATGGTAACTTATGTGACCGTTTGAAGACCCGGCGACCCGGCCCCTCGAGCGGGTTTCGAGCTTACCAGCGGTAGTGCGAGAAGGCGCGGTTGGCGTCGGCCATGCGGTGCGTGTCTTCGCGCTTCTTGACCGCGTTGCCGCGGTTGTTGGCGGCATCCATCAACTCGCCCGAGAGCCGCGCGGCCATGGTCGTCTCGGCGCGCCCGCGGGCGGCGGTGATCAGCCAGCGGATCGCCAGCGCCTGGGCGCGCTCCGGACGCACCTCGACCGGCACCTGGTAGGTGGCACCGCCGACGCGCCGCGAACGGACCTCGACCTGCGGCTTCACGTTGTTGAGCGCATCGTGGAACAGCCCGATCGGATCGGCTTTGGCGCGGCTCTGGACGGTTTCCAGCGCGCCATAGACGATCGTCTCGGCAACGGACTTCTTACCGTCGAGCATGAGGTTGTTCATGAACTTGGAGAGAACCTCATCCTTGTAGACGGGATCAGGCAGGATTTCCCGCTTTTCGGGACGACGACGACGTGACATCGGATTGAATTCCTTATCTTGCGGCCCCGGCGGCGCTCACCCGAGAGGGGAGCGCCCGGTAACCGGAAACCAGCTTACTTGGGCCGCTTGGCGCCGTACTTCGAACGGCTCTGCTTGCGGTCCTTGACGCCCTGGGTGTCGAGCACGCCGCGCAGCACGTGATAGCGCACGCCGGGCAAGTCGCGCACGCGCCCGCCGCGGATCAGCACCACACTGTGCTCCTGCAGGTTGTGCCCTTCGCCCGGGATGTAAGCGATGACTTCGCGCTGGTTGGTCAGCCGCACCTTGGCGACCTTGCGCAGCGCCGAGTTCGGCTTCTTCGGGGTCGTCGTATAGACCCGGGTGCAGACCCCGCGCTTCTGCGGGTTCTGGTCCATCGCGGGGACCTTGCTCTTGACCCGCTTCGGATTGCGGCCCTGGCGGACCAGCTGGTTGATCGTCGGCATTAAAGGCTTCACCTATTTTGCTGACCCATCCGGGCGGGGTTCCGAAGGAGGCCAAAGGCCTAACCGGTTCCCACTTTCCCTGACGGGATCAGGTTTGGCGGCCCGCGAGATCAGGAGGAGGATAAAGGATCGTGCGCGCCATGCCCGGCGAACCGGAGACGATAATCGCACAAGCCTGAAACGCTCCACCCGAGCCCAAGGGCCAGGTTACTTTGACGCGCGCCCCGCGGGGGAACCCCACCGCAGCACACCTTCGCCAATGTTCAGCTCTATGTGACCGAGCAGGACGCCCATCGCTGGGGCTCTGACTCGGGACCGGCGGCCGTTAGGGGGATTCGCCCCACCGGTCAAGCTCACGAGCCGCCAGCCGCCTCGCGCCGCCGCCGCCGTTCCACGCCGATACGACCCCGTCTAAATGGCGCTATCTCCCCTTGCCGCGAGATATCCGCCCCGTAAACGACCGCAAGACCGGGAGGATTCGTGCGTTTTACCAAAGCCTTTGCCGCTGCCTTGTGCCTGTCCGCCGCCGCTTGCGGGGGCGGCGACGGCGGCGGCTCGGGCGGAGCCGGCGGGACACCAGTGGCCCCTACGCCGACGCCCGCACCCTCCCCCCCGCCGAGCCCCCCGCCTGTGCAGGCGGTGGCCTACCGTGCTTCGATGGGAGCGCCGCTCATCGGTTCGATCCTCTTCGACATCAACGGGAATGCCGTTTTCGGAGATGGCACCGCTCCCAACGACGATTTCTCGACCACCACGAACCGCAACGGGGAATTCGGCGCCGACGCGATCGGCAGGCTGACCAGCAGGACCCCTCCGTCCGGCAATTTCCTATATATGACCAGCGGCATCAGTCGCGAGACAGGCTACCTCTACACCGCGATCATTCCGGTCTCGGGCTCACGCATCGCATCGCCCGCCACGATGGTGCTGGCGCCGAATATGCAGCCGAGCAAAGTGGGAATCGCAATGACGTGGGAAGAGCTGCGAGATTTCGACGCTTTCGCCGCGCTGACGAGCGCCGATGCGACCACCCGGGCTCGCGGTCAGCAGGTCACTGCGCTCAATCTCAAGCTGCTTATCCACGCTGGATACCGATCCCAGGGAACACTCACCGGAGCGATTGCGCTCAAGGACAATGTCACGGGCATCGTCAGGGAACTCCAGGCCGGGCCGGTCGACTTCAACAGCAGCGCCTCGATGTCGGCCGTGCTGAGCCAGTCCAGTCCCGGATTGACCGCGGATACCCCCGAAAGGCAGGCCGTCGCGCAATTGATCGCGCGGTTCGGCGAAGCGGTCGATCTCTATCTTACGGGACCGGAGACGATCGCCCCGATCGAGTACGCGCTGCGGATTCAAATTCTGCCTGAGGTGGCGGCGCTATTCAGGTCCGCATCTGGCCGGCCGGCTCTTACCGTCACCGATATTGTGAACATGTTTCGATACTTCGAAGACATGCCACGCCCCGATACGGCAACGGCCGATTTCGTTGCGGTACCTGACCTGATTCCCGAATACTGGAACGCAGAGGTCAACGTGCCTGGCACTCACTTCACTTACAATGACGTCAACATCTCTGGCAGCGTGGGGGTCGACATAGACGGCAACCGCGTCGTCGCCGTCCGCGTGCCCGCGCAGTTCGCGTCGCAACTCAGCGCTGCGCTCGAAAGTGACGGCTCGGTAACGGTCCGGCGTTGGGGCACTCAGCGCTCGCTCGGGTGGTTCGAATACGACGCACGAAACAGAGATGGGCTGGTCAGTTCGTCACGCGCGTACGTCGCTCTAAAGACCCTCAACTAGATCGCGCGCATTCACCCAACAGGAATTCAACCCCCGCCCCCGCCCGTTCCTGTCTGCAACGCCAACAACGACACGGGCCCGCATGAACCTCGATTTCGAAATGGCAACGCAGACTATTCGCCCCGGCTAGGCGGGAGGCGCGTAGAGCGCGTCGCGCAGGGCTTTGACCTGGGCGTTGAGCGCGCCGAGCTGCTCCGGCGCATCGCCCGAAGCGGCGATCAGGGCTTCCGCCAGGCAGCCGGCCTGGTCCTGGAGCGCGCGGCCCTGGGGGGTCAGCGCGACGATCACCTGGCGCTCATTGTCCGGGTTGCGGGTGCGGCTGACCAGGCCGCCCGCCTCGAGCCGCTTGAGCAGCGGGGTGAGCGTGCTCGATTCGAGCGCAAGCCGGTCAGCGAGCGCGCCGACGGTCTGCCCGTCCCGCTCCCACAGCACGTTGAGGACGAGGTATTGCGGATACGTCAGCCCGAGCCGGTCGAGCAGCGGCTTGTAAGTGCGCTGGATCGCCATGCCCGCGGAATAGATCGCGTAGCAAAGCTGGTCCTCAAGCGGCAGCGGGGGCATATTTCCGGACATCGGCAGTCTCCTCGGAACCCCGATATAGCACCTATCTCGCAAAAATACATATCGCGATAACTTTTTGCTGGACGACTCGGAAAAGCGTCGCTAGGTCACACTTATCGCGATAACAGTTATCGCTGGAAACGGAGACAGGCCATGATCCTCAAGACCCTCGTGACCGCCGCCGCCGCGACCGTGCTGGCCGGCACCGCCCACGCCCAGTCGAGCCAAACCCCGCCCGAAGGCGCCCGCAACGTCGTGCTGGTCCACGGCGCCTTCGCCGACGGCGCCGGCTGGCGCGGCGTCTATGACGAGCTGACCGCCAAGGGATATCGGGTGAGCGTGGTGCAGAACCCGCTGACCTCGCTCGCCGACGACGTCGCCGCCACGCAGCGCGTGCTCGCCCGGCAGGACGGACCGACCATCCTGGTCGGCCATTCGTGGGGCGGCACGGTGATCACGCAGGCGGGCAACGATCCCAAGGTCGTCGGCCTGGTCTATGTGGCCGCCTTCCTGCCGGACGCCGGCGAATCCACCGCCGACCAGCTCGCCAAGATCCCGCCGCCGCCGAACTTTGTGGTCGATCCCCAGCCCGACGGGTTCGGCTTCATCAATAGCGAGAAGTTCAAGGCCGGCTTTGCCGCCGATACCACCGACGCGGACGCGGCCTACCTGCGCGATTCGCAGGTCCCCATCGCGCTGGCCGCCTTCGCCGACAAGGTTGCCGTGGCGGCCTGGCGGACCCGGCCGAGCTGGGCGGTGATCCCGAGCGAGGACGGCGCGATCGACCCGCGGCTGCTGCGCCAGATGGCCGAGCGGGCCGGCGCGCAGGCGACCGAGGTCGGCGGTGCCAGCCACGTGGTGTTCCTCACTCAGCCGAAGGCCGTCGCCGCCGTCATCGAAAGCGCGGCGCGCGCGGCGCGCTAGGCGACACGGCCGACACGCGAGGCGGGCGGAGCCGAGGGGTTCCGTCCGCCTTGGCGCGTCGGGGCGCTGGTGGATGGATCGGTCACGCCGCGCGAGCCGGTCGGAACAAGGAAGGGATGTTTCGCGCAAAGGCGCGAAGGCGCGAAGATGGGGGTGCCCGCCGCGTAGCGGCTTTTAGTGAGTCACACGTAGGAACGAAGGCACGAAGGACCGAAGAGCTTTCGCGACCGCTTCGCGCCTTTGCGTGAGAAATCTCTCCTTCTCTGCCTGCGTCGAGCAAATACCCTCGATCATTCATCTCGCAGCACCACGGCATGCTGCTGCGATGTTCGCAGACGGCCAATCGCATTCGTTTTGGGGATGATGCCTTGCCTGTTTTATGTGGTTCGCTAACCTACTGCTTGGGGGGTAAAGCGATGAATGATGACGAAGCGGCCGGATTGGAACTAGAGCCTACGCCAAGCCATCAAGCCCGCCACTTTTTCGCAAGAGCTGAAGCAGTTTATCTCGCGGCTTTACGGATCGCGACACTCCTCATCGCTTCTGCAATTTTACTCTATGTCACCTGGCTGTTGGTAGCTGGGATATACAACATCTCGCGCAACGTTTCGTCCGTAGAAGTTGAGCCGGCCGAAGTCACTGCGCAGGAACTTGCTAAAATGTCAGTCGAGGAGGTCGCAGACGATACCCCGACGGATCAAGCTGATGCTTCAAGTGAACAGCGCAAGTTCTATAACGATTTTGTTCGAAGATATCATGCTGTTTACGCGCGGTATTTTGAACCCTATCGCCAGCCAAACGACAGTCGCCTTGCGTTGACCCAGTTCGACACGGCTTTCGTGAACGTGGCCGAACGGCTGGCTGCAATCCGCGACGGCGACCTGGTCTTCTCCACCGACCGAGACAACCTCAACGGTCTTTTGAAGATCATGACGGACGCAGCCGCTCTTCCCGAAACAAAAGCCGCGCTTTCGCGCTACAAAGCAAGCAATCGGGTCCGGGTCGTCAAACAGGTCCGCCGAACGCGTAACGAGCGCTACTGCTATTACTACGGTGCGTACATCGATGAGTGCCTGCTGTGGGACACCCGCCGCGTCCCCTATACGGCAAATCAGGTGACCTACGAGCTTCCCAAAGGCGTGGTAAGCCATCGTGATTTGTTCGAGCGATATCAGACGAACTATCTGGGCACTATGTCCGAACGGGCGGACGGAAACTTGTCCGAGGCGGCGCTGGCGCGGGACGAGATTCTCGAAGCAAACATTCGTGGCGGTGAGCAACTGCGGAGTGCTCTATTCGCGGCCGGATCATTTCTCGCTGTGATGTTCTTCTTCCTGATCATCGCCATCGAACGGCATCAGCGAAAGATTGCAAGGCACCTCGATTCGACGTGGCCATCCGATCTTAGCGGGTGATCATCTCTACCACGCCGAGTTCATTGAGAGGACCGATATGATTCGACGTTAGGCAACCGGGCCGCGCGCCGACGAGCGATAGCTACGTTCTTCAATCGGTCAGTTATCTCGACATCTTCGGTTATGATTTTGCGAGCGTCGGCAAAATCGCCACCCGCGGCATCAGCAAATGGCGGATAGAGATAGCCCCACATGACGCTTTGCAGACGCAGCCTTGCGCGTTCCAGTTCACGAATGAGCTGATTAAGATCGCCGGCGGAGACCAGCGAGGTCCCAGCGTAGATGCTATCGGTATTAGGCGGTATGCTGCACGTACCTGCCTGCTTAGCCGCGACCACCGATTCAGCTAACAAGTGCTGGTCGTCTGGCGGAAGCAGAACGAGCTCGTCATCAAAGCCTTCGGCGACTGCCCAAATGCGATGTGCGAGATCATCTCTTTTTTCAGCGGGAACCTTAGCCAGTCGGAGCACCACTTTCACGATATCGGCTGTCTGCGCTTCTAGCCGCTCTTTAGCCTCGTCTATGATCGCCTCTGCGCGCCGATCCCACCCCTTGAGGTCATCGAACTTCACCCTCGCGATGGGGTCAGCGTCGGTCACCAACGTGAAGAGCTGATTGAGTTGCTTTTCCAGGGCACTCCAGCGTGCGAACACACTCGCGATCCATGGACTTAAAGCCACGATCCCTGGCCGACCAAGCACAGGCTCGTCCCATGCTGTGAGTTTGTTACCGTTAGGAACTCGGCGTGTGCTTATCGTCATGTCGCTTTGATGGCTTCGACACGAATAGCGATCAACCAGGTGACAAAAACTTTCCTACACCCCCCTCCCCATGCCACCGGTGCCGGCTTCCTCTCGGAGCCTTGCGTCATGCCGCCCGCCCCCTCCACCATGCTTCGCATGGTCCCCCTCCCCGTTCCGGGGAGGATCTAGATGCCCCGCTCCTACAATCCCCGCACCTCGTACATGGCGCATCGCGACGGCGCCGAGCCTGCCGTTCTATCAGTTGCGCCAGCGGGCGGGCGCGGAGGCGTTCTGCGCGGCCTGGGATACGGCGATCGACCGGGCGATCAGCCGGGTGGAGACGCAGGCGCTGGCCCGCGCGATCGACGGCGAGGAGCGGCTGGTGGTCAGCGCCGGCAAGGTGCTGGGGGTCGAGCGGCGCTATAACGAATCGCTCGTCATGTTCCTGCTCAAGAGCCGGCGGGCCGTGCGCTATGGCGAGGAGATCGGCCCCGGCCATCCGCTCTACGAACGGATCCGCGCGCAGGTGCTGGCCGAGGAGCTGGGCGACGAGCGGGAGGTGCTCGATTCGATCGACCGCATGATCGACGCGATGCGCGCGCGCGCGGCCGAGAACGCGCGGGTGATTGCGGAAAGCGCGGAGCCGCTCGACGAGGCTTCGGACGCGGGCGGCGCCGAGGGCGCCTAGGCTGCCGTGCGTTCAGGCGCGGCGGCATGGGGTGCTCGGCGCATCGCGGCGGCGCGGCGCCGGGCGCGGAACGCATCTACGCACCGGCCGCGAACGTGCTATGCGCGGCGGGCGGTGCAGCCCGGAACCGGCACGCCGCGTGCGACTGGAAGAGGAGAGAGCCTTGCCGACCTTTACCCGTATCAACCCGGTGACGGGCGACGTCGCGTCCGAGACGGCCGCGATGCAGCCCGCCGACATGGCCGCGATCGCCGAGCGCGCCGCGGCCGCGTTCCCCGCGTGGTCGGCGCTGGGGCCGAATGCGCGCCGCGCGGCGCTGATGAAGGCCGCCACCGCGCTCGAGGCCCGCAAGGATGCGTTCGTCGCGGCGATGATGGGCGAAATCGGCGCCACCGCCGGCTGGGCGATGTTCAACCTCGCGCTCGCCGCCGGAATGGTGCGCGAGGCGGCCGCGCTGACCACGCAGATCTCGGGCGAAGTGATCCCCTCGGACAAGCCCGGCACGCTGGCGCTGGCGCTGCGCGAACCGGTCGGCGTGATCCTCGGCATCGCGCCGTGGAACGCGCCGATCATCCTCGGCGTGCGCGCCATCGCGGTGCCGCTGGCGTGCGGCAACACGGTGATCCTGAAGGCGAGCGAGACCTGCCCGCGCACGCATGCGCTGATCGTCGAGGCGTTCCAGGAGGCCGGCTTCCCCGACGGCGCGGTCAACATCGTCACCAATTCGGCCGAGGATGCCGGCGCGGTGGTCGGCGCGCTGATCGATGCGCCGGACGTGCGGCGGATCAACTTCACCGGGTCGACCAAGGTGGGCAAGATCATCGCCAAGCGCGCGGCCGAGCACCTCAAGCCGGTGCTGCTCGAACTCGGCGGCAAGGCGCCGCTGATCGTGCTCGAGGACGCCGATCTCGACGAGGCGGTCAAGGCGGCGGCGTTCGGGGCGTTCATGAACCAGGGCCAGATCTGCATGTCGACCGAGCGGATCATCGTGGTCGATGCGGTGGCCGATGCGTTCGCGGCCAAATTCAAGGACAAGGTCGGCGGCATGGCGGTGGGCGATCCGCGCGACGGGACCACCCCGCTCGGCGCGGTGGTCGACCGGCGGACGGTGGACGGCGTGACCGCGCTGATCGAGGATGCGCTGGCGAGCGGCGCCCAGCAGCTCACCGGCGGGGAAACCACGCACAACGTGCTGATGCCCGCGCACGTGATCGACCATGTCACCCCGGCGATGCGGCTGTTCCGCGAGGAGACCGGCGATGCGGCTGTTCCGCGAGGAGAGCTTCGGCCCGGTGGTGGCGATCACCCGCGCGCGCGACGAGGCGCATGCCGTCGAACTCGCCAACGATACCGAATACGGCCTGTCAGCCTCGGTGTTCACGCGCGACATCGCCAACGGCCTCAAGGTCGCGCGGCGCATCCAGTCGGGCATCTGCCACGTCAACGGCCCGACCGTGCACGACGAAGCGCAGATGCCGTTCGGCGGGATGAAGGCGTCCGGCTACGGCCGGTTCGGCGGCAAGGCCGGCATCGACGCCTTCACCGAACTGCGCTGGATCACGGTCGAGACCGAGCCGGGGCATTTCCCGATCTGACAAGCAGTAGTGGGAGGATGACGGTGACGGTGACGAAAGCGCTATGGGGCGCGCTGCTGGTGCTTGGCGCCGCGGGCGCGCAGGCCCAGGAGCCGGCAAGCGGCAGCGGGCCGTGGCCGGCGATCAGCGAGGTCGATCCCTCGCTGCCCGGCCATGTCGTGTACCGTCCCGCCGTCCTGCCGCGGCCGACCGGGCCATTGCTCGGCGTGCTGGTGTGGGGCAACGGCGCGTGCAGCGACAATCCGGCGCCGCACAATGCCCACCTGCTTGAGATCGCCAGCCACGGCTACCTGGTGATCGCCTCGGGCTATCTGCCCGAGGAAGCCGCGCGAAGGGCGGCGGCGCGACCTGCCCCGCAGCAGGGGCAGCCGCGCACGCCGCCGACCACCGCCAAGGACATGACCGACGCGATCGACTGGGCGATCGCGCAGGATGGGCTCGCCGGCGGCAAGTACCGCGGCTTGATCGACCAGTCGGCGGTGGCGGCGGCCGGGCATAGCTGCGGCGGTATCCAGGCGCTCGAGGTCGGGCTCGACCCGCGGGTGCAGACGGTCATCGGCAACAACACCGGCATCCTGCCCGACGAAGCCGCCAAGATCCCCGGCATGATGCTCGCCAAGGCGCATCTGGACGCGCTGCGCCGCCCGATTCTCTACCTCCAGGGCGGCGAGACCGACATCGCCTACGCCAACGGCATGGACGATTTCCGCCGCATCGGCCACGTCCCCGCTGCGATCGTCAATCTGCCGGTCGGGCACGGCGGGACGTTCGACAAGCCGTTCGGGGGCATTGCGGCCAGCATCGCGGTCGACTGGCTGGAGTGGCGCCTGCGCGGCGACGCGGCCGCGGGGCGGACGTTCGCGGGCCCCAACTGCCGGCTCTGCCAGGTTCCCGAGTGGGGTTACCAGAGCAAGGGCTTCTGACCGGCGGGCGTTACTCGCGGCACTGGAAGCTGGCGGCGGAAGCCGGATCGCCGCCCGTGTAGCGCGCGACTTGCGGATGGGGGCAGAGCGGCCGGGTCACGCCGGGAAGCGCGCTCCCGTGGGCCACGATGCGATCGGGCGCCTCGCCGCGTTCCACCCAGGCGGTGATCGCATCGAGCATCTCGAACCGGTCGGTCGCTTCGCCGCCGCCGCAATGGAGCATGCCCGGCACGGCGAACAGCCGCACCGCACCCTGCGCACCCGGCCCGCTCGCCGCCAGCATCGCTTCGTACCAGCGGGCGATGTGCGGCGTGGACATGCCCTGGTCGGAGAGACCGTTGTAGACGATCATCTTCCCTTTGAGCACGAACGTGGACAGGAACGGGCTGTCGCCATCGCCGATCCCGCCCTGATAGCGCACCCGGTCGAGCATCGCGTCCACGTCGTAAGGCGCCAGCGGATCCCACTGCGGTTCGGGCGGTGTCAACTGCAGGTACCGGAACTGGCCGAGGCCGAGCGAGGAATCGGCCGAGTTCGGTTCGCCGGTCTGCGATGTCCCGAGCCGCATGCCGCGCCACGCGGACGAGGCGATGCCGGTGTCGTACGTGAACGGGCCGTAGATATGGGCCCCGGCGCGGGTCTTGGGCCCTTCCATCAGGTTGTGCAGCACGTCGGCCTGGGCCGGCGCCAGGCACTGGTCGGTCTTGCCCCCGGCGCAGGCGAGTTCGCGGGGATCGAACCGGCACGCGCGCCAGTCGTTGATCATCCCGTCGGCCAGCCCATCGAGCGCGTCGCAACGCTCGACCACGGTCTTGCGCACCAGTTGCAAGTCGCCGTCGGAAAACGCCCGCGCGTAGATCGGCCGTCCGGACTCGTCGCGCGGCGCGATGCTGGCCAGCACCCGCATGTTCCAGACTTCGCCGAGCGCGAGGCGCGAGAAGCCCATCGCCGGATTGCCGGCGACGATGCCGTCGTATTCGAGCGGCAAGCGCTGCGAGGCGACCAGCGCCTGGCGCCCGCCGTTGGAGCAGCCGACGAAGTACGAGTAATCGGCCGCCGCGCCGTAATAGGCGGCCACCAGGCGCTTGGCTTCGGCGGTGACCTTGTCGAGCGCGTTATAGGCGTAATCGACGCGGGCCTGCTGATCGAGGCCGAAGCTGGCATCGACGATCGGGCCTTCATGGCCGCTGTCGGTGGTGACGACCGCAAAGCCGCGCGCCAGCGCCGGAGCGCCCGCCGAGTTGGGGATCGTGCCGATCGCGGGCATGGCCTGGCCGTCGAGCCCGCCCCCGCCCTGGAACAGGAAGCGTCCGTTCCAGGCCGTGGGCAGGCGCAGCTCGAAACCGATCCCGAAGGTCCGCCCGCCGGCGCCGACGCGCCGGTCGATGACACCGCGCACGACGCAGTGTTCGGGCAACTCGACTTGGCCCCCGCCCGCGCGCGCCGGACCCGCCGCCGCCAGTTCGGCGCGGGAGAACGCAAGGCCCGGACGGACCGCTTCAGCCACCGCCGCACACCGCGCGGCGGCATCCGCGCGGGTGCCCTGCGCCCAAGCGACCGACGGCGCGGCGTCCAGCCCGAAGACGGAAGCCCCCGCCAGCAGAGCCACGACACCTGCGAACTTGCCCTTGCGCCGCCAATCCATATTGCTCCCCTCCTCTTTCGCCCCACGTGTCGTGTTCGCGTCGTTGCGCGAAACCGCGGGTGCCGAAGCGGCGCCCGCGGCGAGCCACCCGCGTCAGTCCTGGCTGATGGTAATCTCGTATGCGCCGAAATCGGAGCCGACGCTCGACGCACGGATGCGCAGGCGTTCGAGCCAGGCCGCATCCACCCCGGTGAGATCGATCACCAGCCGCGCGGCCAGCGCGCCGCCGCCGTCGTCGTCGCGGGCCGCGGCCGAGAAGCCGAGCGGGGTCTCGAAGCCCGCTTCGACCAGCGGATCGACCTCGGAATCGGCGGCCGGCGTCATCCGGATCGTCAACGAGCCGCCCTGCGCGAAACGGGCCCGCGCCGCCGGGCTGAGGCGATAGAGTCGCTCGGGCGCCTCGTCCGAGAAGGTGCCGGCTTGCGCGCGGTCCAGTTCGAGCACGGGGTTAGGTGCGGGGGCGGCGGCGGCGTCCTGGATCGTGGCGGAAAGCTGGTAGGCGCCGCTGTTGCCGGCGCTGGTGGCGCGCAGCGTGTAAGGCCCGGTGCGGGGCACGCGGAAGCGCAGGCGAGCGTCGAGATCGCCGCCGCCGTCATCGTCGTTGCCGAGCACTTCTCCCGTCGCGGTGCGCCCCGCGAAGACGTCGAGCACCGGATCGAGCGGCGAGGGTTCGGGCGCGGCGAGCGCGAAGACCCAGACCTGGCCGGCTTCGCCCTGGAAATGGAACAGCCGCTCGTCGCCGGCTTCGAGTTCGCCCGCCAGCGTGGCGCCGGGCGCGATGGCCTGCGGCGCTACGGGCCGGTAGTCGGTCGGCAGCACCACCAGGCGGAAGCGGGCGCCGGGCGCCAGTTCAGGCCCCGAGGGGCTGGAAGAGACTTCGACGCGCACCGACTTGGCGGTTTCCGACCACAGGCGCACGCGCGCCGCGACGGTGCCGGGGCGGTCGTCGTTCTCGGCGAGGGGCGTGCGCGAATCGCCCTCGAACACCTTGATCTGCGGATCGGACGAACCGACCGGAAGCGCTTCGAGCTCGATCCCCTGGCGCGCGGGCAGCGAGAGGCGGAAGATGGCGGGGGCGGTTTCGGCGGCGAGTTCGCCGGCAAATACCTTGCCGTCGGGGCTAGCGGTGTCGAGGTTGCGCCCTTGCGCCGAGGAGGCGGACGGAACCGCCAGCAGGGCCGAGGACAGCGCCGAGGCGAGCAGCAGGCGTGCGGTCATACGAATCATCCCCCTAAGAGCCCGCGCCGGTCAGATGGGCGACCAGCGCGCGAACCTTCTTCTGGCGCCATTGCGGACGCGGGGCCAGCAGCCAGTAGCCGCGGCGGCATTCCTCGGGCTCGCCCAGCGCGACCAGGCGGCCTTCGGCAAGCGCTTCGGCGACCAGCGGCAGCGGCATCAGCGCTCTCCCCAGCCCGGCAAGCGCGCTCGACAGCGCCTGTCCGGCGTTGCCGACCTGGAGCACTGCCTCTGCGCCCTCGGGCAGCGCGAAACCCGGCCAGCCGATCCAGCCCTCGGGAGCCTGAGGCGCGGCGACCGTGACCTTGGGACCCGGAGCCAGCTCGACGCCTTCGAGATCGCCCGGTCCTTCGACCCAGCGCACCGCGAGGTCGAGATTGGCTTCGGTGAAATCGGCGTCCTCGTCGGCGATCAGCGAGACGCGGATCTCGGGATTGGCGGCGCGAAACGCGGCGAGCCGCGGGGCGAGCCACTGCGCGTAGAATTCGCGCGGGACCGCGATCGCGTAGCTGTGGCTCGACTGGCCGGCCTGCATCGCCTGGACCGCTTCCTCGAAATGGAGAAAGCCTTCGCGCAGCGGATCGAGCCCGGCGAGCGCCTCGTCGGTCAGTTCGAGGCCCTTGCTGGTGCGGCGGAACAGCACCACCCCGAGCACGTCCTCGAGCGCGCGGATCTGCTGGCCGACCGCGGCGGGGGTGACCGCCAGCTCGTCCGCCGCGCGCGTGAACGACAGGTGCCGCGCGGCGGCATCGAATACGCGCAGGGCGTTGAGCGGCAGGTGCGTGCGCTTCATGGCCGGGTGCGTGTAGGGCCACAGCGCAACCTTTGGCAATGCGGGAGCCATCGCGCCGGCCGCGAGTTTGCACGTTCCGAGAGGGGCGCGCTTGGTGACCGTTCAACAGGGTCTCAGTTTCGCGGTGCTGGCCGGCACGATGGCGTTGTTCGTGTGGGGGCGCTGGCGATACGACCTTGTCGCGGTGACGGGTTTGCTCGCCGCGGTGCTGGTCGGCGTGGTGCCGAGCGAGGAGGCGTTCAGCGGCTTCGCCAACGATATCGTGGTGATCGTCGGGAGCGCGCTGGTGGTGAGCGCGGCGGTGGCCCGTTCGGGCGTGATCGAGCGCGCGGTGGGCCGGGTGGCGCCGTGGCTGACCGGCTTCCGGTCGCAACTGCTGGTGCTGATCGGCGCGGTCGCGCTGATGAGTGCGTTCGTCAAGAACATCGGCGCGCTGGCGATCATGATGCCGATCGCGTTCCAGATGGCGCGCCGCTCGGGCACGCCGATCTCGCGCTATCTGATGCCGATGGCGTTCGCCTCGCTGCTCGGCGGGCTGATGACGCTGGTCGGCACATCGCCTAACGTCATCGTGGCGGGCGTGCGCGAAGACCTGACCGGCGAACCGTTCGCGATGTTCGACTACCTGCCGGTCGGCGCCGCGCTGACTGCGGCGGGGTTGGCGTTCCTTGCGTTCGGCTACCGCCTGCTGCCTTCGGGGCAGACCCCGGCGGCGGGGCTTGGCGAAGCGCTCGACGCGCAGGCCTATCTGACCGAAGCGCGGGTGCCGCCGGGTTCCCCCGCCGAAGGCAAGTCGATCGCCGATCTCGGCGACGCCGCCGAAGGGGTCTCGGTCGCGGCGGTGCTGCGCGCCGGGGAGGATCACGAGGCAAGCTGCGACACCGTGCTGCGCGGCGGCGACATCGTGCTGCTGCAAGGCGCGCCCGATGCGCTCGAACGCACGATAGCCAAGGCCGCGCTCGAGCTGGAAGGGCAGGACCGCATCTTCGCCGGGGCCGGCCCGGGCGAGGAGATCGGGGTCATCGAGGCCGTCGTCGCGCACGGTTCGATCCTGATCGGCGAGGCAGCCGGGCGGCTCGCGCTCCACCGCCGGCACGATATCAACCTGCTCGCGGTCGGGCGCAGCGGGGTGCGCTTCACCGAGCGGCTGCGCGGCATTAACCTGCGCGCCGGCGACGTCATCGTGCTGCAAGGGGTCCTCTCGCAACTTCCCGGCAAGTTGCAGGAACTCGGTTGCCTGCCCCTGGCCGAGCGCGAAGTGCGGCTTGGCAATCTCACCCGCTCGATCCTGCCGCTGGCGATCCTGGCGGTGGCGATGGTGCTGACCGCGCTGGGGCTGGTGTCGGTGCCGATCGCGTTCTTCGGCGCGGCGGCGGCGACGGTGATGATCGGCGCGCTGCCGCTGCGCGAGGCCTATGCGGCGGTCGATTGGCCGATCCTGGTCATGCTGGCGGCGCTGATCCCCGTCAGCGGGGCAATACAGCAGACCGGCGGCACCGAACTGATCGCCGAGGGGCTGTCGCAGCTCGCCAGCGGGCTCTCGCCGCTCGGCGCGGTGGCGCTGATCTTGGTGGCGGCGATGGCGCTGACCCCGTTCCTCAACAACGCCGCGACGGTGCTGGTCATGGCCCCGATCGCGGCCGGCTTCGCCACCCAGCTCGGCTATCGGCCCGATGCCTTCCTGATGGCGGTGGCGGTGGGTGCGGCGTGCGATTTCCTGACCCCCATCGGGCACCAGTGCAACACGCTGGTGATGGGCCCGGGCGGCTATCGCTTCGGCGACTACTGGCGGCTGGGGCTACCGCTGTCGCTGCTGGTGGTGGCGATGGGCGTGCCGCTGATCGCGCTGGTCTGGCCGGTCTGAGCGCTAAGTGAGTTCGCCGAGCCATTCGGCGATCATGGCGCGGCCGGCGGAAACCACGGCGGGTCCGTGCCGCGCATGATCGGCGCGTAACTGCTCGGCGGTCGTGCCGGCGGCGGCGATGTCGTGCGGCCATTGCTCGACCCATTCCTCGAAGCGCTCGTCGAGGCCCATTTCGGCGTGGAACTGCAGGCCGAGAATGTTCGGGCCGACGCGGAACGCCTGGTTGGGATAGAGCGCGCTGGAGGCGAGCCGCTCGGCGCCGTCGGGCAGCGTGAAGGTGTCGCCGTGCCAGTGCAGCACCGGCAGCTCGGCAAGGTGCCGCAGCGGCTCGGCGGCGGGGGTCTCGGCAATCGTCAGGGGGTGGAAGCCGACCTCTTTGGCCGGGCCGGGAAACACCTCGGCCCCGAGCGCCGAAGCCACCAACTGCGCGCCGAAGCAGACGCCGAGCGTCGGCCGGTCCGCCGCCAGCCGATGCGCCAGGCGCCGCTGCTGGCAGGCGATCCACGGGTAGCGGTCGGCCTCGTAAACTGCCATCGGCCCGCCCATCATGATCAGCAGATCGGGCTCAGCCAGATCGATCGAACCGAAGGCCGGATCCGCGACGTCGATCCGGTCGAGGTCATAACCGGCGGCCTCGATCGGCGCGCGGTAACCGGCGATGCCTTCGACCGGAACGTGACGGATGATCAGCGCGGACTTCATGGGCAGGCGGATTGTTCCCTAAATCCCGACCGCGCGCCAGAACTCTCCTGCCGAGAACGGACGCGGCGGACCGGCGGGTGCCGGCTCGACGTTCCACGAGGAGTGCGGCACCGGCGGAACGGTGCGACGCGGTTCGAAACGGCGGGAACTGCGCGGGGAATGGGTCATCGGTCATCTCCAAGTGGGTACACGAGCCGGCGTGGACGCTTGGGTTCGTGCGCTTTAGCGGTTGGTCACGCGGAGCAAGCTGTCATCATCAAGAGCCGCGGCCGGAGCGGCGAGACCGCACCGACACCCTTTTCTCAACTCAATCGGTTGAGAAGGCAAACGAGATGCGCTTAAACGGGGCAAAGTTTCGCTAAACCGTCCCGCGCTACCCATTCCCGGCAACCCGCTGGTAACCAATCGGGCGGATACCGCTGGGCGCGGGCGGGCGATCGGTCCGGCGGCGGGGATCGGAACGCTCCGAGGCTCGTTTGCCGGCAAAAGCGGAGCGAACATGACACGGACAACCTGGACGACGCCGGCGCTGGCCGGCACGCTGTTGCTGCTGGCGGGTTGCGGCGGCGACGACGGCGGCGGCGGGCCGCCTAACACGGCGCCCAGCTTCACGTCCGGCGGCGCGGTGACGGTAACGGAGAACGCGGCCGGGACGATCCACACCGCCGCCGCGACCGACGCCGACGGCGACCCGCTGACTTTCACGATTGCGGGCGGGGCCGACGCGGCCCTGCTCCAGATCACCGCCGCCGGCGCGCTCTCCTTCCGCACCCCGCCCGATTTCGAGAACCCGGCCGATGCCGGCGGCAACAACGTCTATGACGTGACGCTGTCGGTCAGCGACGGCGAGGCGAGCGCGACGCAGGCGTTCCAGATCACCGTCACCAACGTGGCGGGGACCGGCTTCACGCTGCAGCGGGTGGGCACCGGGTTCGCCCAGCCGGTGTTCCTGACCGCGCTCCCCGACGCCAGCGGCCGGGTGCTGGTGGTCGAGCGCGGCGGGCGCATTCGCCTGCTCGATCCGGCCAGCGGCGCAATCGCGACGACCCCGTTCCTCGATATCGCCGGGCAGGTCTCGACCGACGGCGAGCGCGGGTTGCTGTCGGTGGCACTGGCACCCGACTATGCGACCAGCGGCCGGGCCTACGTGTTCCTGACCGCGCTCGACGGCGCAATCGAAGTACGGCGCTACACCGCGAACGCCGACCGGCTGTCGCTCAACGCGGCGACCGGCGACCGGCTGCTGCGCATCGATCACCCGCGCAGCAATCACAATGGCGGCTGGCTCGGCTTCGGGCGCGACGGGCTGCTCTACGTGGCGACCGGCGACGGCGGCGGCGGGGGCGACCCCGACGGCAACGGCCAGAACACGAGCACCCTGCTCGGCAAGATGCTGCGGATCGACGTGGCGCGCGACGACTTCCCGGCCGACCTCGACCGCGACTACGGGATCCCGGCGGCCAATCCCTTCGCCACCGCAGGCGGCGCGCCCGAGGTGTGGCTCTATGGCCTGCGCAACCCGTTCCGCAACAGCTTCGACCGGGCGACCGGCGAGCTGTGGATCGCCGATATCGGCGAAGGCGCGATCGAGGAGATCAACCGCGTCCAGACCGCGCAGACCGGGCTCAACATGGGCTGGCCGCGCTACGAAGGCACCACCCCGCGGCTCGGCGCCGGCCCCGCCGGGCTGACAATGCCGGTCGCCGAATATGCCCACGGCAGTGGCCCGTTGCAGGGCAATTCGATCACCGGCGGCTACGTTTACCGCGGCCCGGCGGAAGGCCTGCAAGGGCTCTACGTTTTCGCGGACTTCGTCAGCAACAATGTGTGGACGGTGCCGGTCTCCAGCCTCCCGGCCGGTTCGACCGCGACCAGCGCGGCCTTCACCAACCGCAATGCCGCGTTCACGCCGAATGCCGGGACGCTGAGCAACGTGACCAGCTTCGGCGAGGACCAGGCGGGCAACCTGTTCATCGTGACGATCGGCGGCAGTGTGTTCATGATCCGGCCGGCGTAGCGTTGCTCTACTGATCAAAAATTTGACCGTTCGCCTCGAGCGAAGTCGAGAGGCCGTGCGAGGTGTCTCGACTTCGCTCGACACGAGCGGGATGGGGTTGCCCCCTAATTCGTCTTGCGCGCCATCTTGCGCAGGCGGCGCACGCCCATCCAAGCGCCGATCGCGCAGAGCAGCGAAACGCCGACCAACAGCGGGAGCATGACCGCGTCCCATACCGGCCGTTCGCGCAGCACCGGGAAGTCGAGCCGGTGGAGGCCGAGGTGCCACCAGCGGAAGCCGCGGGTGGCGGAATCGACGAAGTTGACGAGTTCGCCGGTGCGCGCGTCGAAGTAGAGCCGGGTGGCTTCGTCATCGCCGTAGATCACGCGATAGGCAGGCAGAACGGGTTCGGTGCCCTTGTGGCCGTAGTGGTAGGCATCGGGCGCGGCGATCAGCGCGGCGGAGGCTATCGGGGTGGTCGGCTTGGCCAGGCGCGCCTTGCTCGCGAGTTCCGCAGCCGTGGCCGGCGCGGGCGCCAGCGTGGGAAGCGCGGCGCGCCGCTTGCTCCCGTCGCGCGCGGTCAGGATCGCGTAAGCGCGGCCCTCCTGCACGGTCACGGTGGCCGAGACCACGCCCGCCTGCGGAGTGGCCGCGAGCGCGCGGTAGAGCGTCTCGACGTCGGCGGGCTCGAGCGGGCGGCCGGCCAAATTGGGGACCGCCTCGCCCGGGCCCTGGCTTTCGAACCAACCCCACGGGTTCATCGAGACCAGGCCGCTGAATACCCAAGTGAGCGTGAACAGGCCGAACGCGAGCCCGGTCCAGTGGTGCCACAGGGCAAGGCCTTTGTAGGGCGACCAGCGCTTGTCGCGGCGCCGGTACGTGACCAGGCCGATGTAGATGCCGGTGACCGTTAGGAACACGCCCAGCGCCGAGGCATAGACGACCAGATTGTACCACAGCGGCTGAATCTCGCGCAGCGCGGTGAAGTAGAGCCAGTGCGGCACCGCGCCGAGCCAGTTCCAGAACCGCTCGTGCGAGCTCGTGTCCTGCACCACCTCGCCGGTCAGGCCCGCGACGTAGAGCACGGTCCCGGGCGTGTCGGCGTAGCTGGCCTTGTAGAGCGGCGCGTACTGGCGGAAGCGGCCGTAAACGGTCCACTGATCGCGGTCGATCTCGGCGACCGTCACGGCGGGCGCCGCGCCGCCGGTGGCCGCGCGCATGTGCGCGGCCGCGATCCGGCCGGCGGCGGCGGCGTCGATCGCAGGCAGCGCGGCGCCGTCGAGGCTGGCCAGCCCGGCCCCGTCGGGCCCGCGCCAGCGCAGCACCGGGCGGCCGAGCAGCATTTCGACGCTGGCCGCCTCGATCGGGGCGGGCGGCAGCAGCGCGCGCTCGCAGCAGCCGGTGAGATCGAGCGGGGCAAGCCCGGCGAGCCGCTCCTCCCGCGTCGTCTCGGGGAACGCGACGTACATCATGGTGATGCCGCTGACCGCCCACACCGCCATCAGCAGCGCGAGCACGATGCCGAGCCAACGGTGGACAAGGAACGTGGTACGCCGCGCCCAGCGCCCCGCCCGCCTGGCGCGGGAGAAGCCCTTGGGCGCGGCGCGCCCCTGAAAAGGCTGGGGCGGAGAGAGGCCGCCGCCAGACTTCTCGGGGAGATCAGAGCGCGAGACGGTAGCCGACATGGAGCGTGATCGGAGTACCGCGGAAGCCGGTGGCGTAGGACACGCTGCCGATGTCGGTGCGCACGCGCGTGACCTGGCTGTCGTAATCGGCGTCGAGCGCGTTTTCCAGCCGCAGGTTGATGCGGTGGCGCTGTGCGGCGTCGATGAACGCATAGGCGGAGAGATTGACCACCGCATAGTTGCCGTAGTTGACCCGGCCGACCGCCGCGACATTGGCCCACAGATCGCCGACCCAGTTGACCGCCAGGTTGCCGCCGAACCGCCCGCCGGGGGCGTCGGCATTGAGGATGAACTTGGCGTTGTCGCGCGGGATGTTGACCAACTGGTCCGGATTGCCCGCCATCTCGGCTTCGGTATGGGTCCAGTCGATCGTGCCGCTGAATACATCGGACAGGCGCGCGGTCACGACCGCCTCGCCGCCCCACACTTTGACCTGCCCGGCGGAGTTGACCAGGAACCCGTCGGGATAGGCGGGCAGACTGAAGTCGATCGTGATCAGGTCGTCGACTTCGCGGTAGAAGCCCATCAGTTCGGCGGTCACGCTGCCGCCCGCGAAGCCGAGGCCGCCTTCGACGTTGAAACTCTGCTCGGCGACCAGGTTGGGGTTGCCCTGCTCGCAGCACGGATCGATCACGTAGAGTTCGTAAGCGGTCGGCAGGCGGAACGAGGTACCGACCTGCCCGCGCCCGTAGAACCCCTGGTCCGCGCCGTAACGGCCCGAGACGTTCCAGACGGTCTTATCCTGGCCGTCGCTGGGCATGTTGTGGCGCACGCCGGCGGCGAGGCTGAGATTGCCGGTATCGAGCTTGAGCTGCGCGAACGGGGCGCTCACGCTTTCGGTCGAAGGCGCGATCAGGAATACTTCGTCGTAGCCGCTGTAGCGCTGGAAATCGTAGCCGGCGACCACCGCCACGGTATCATTGAGGCGGTACTCGCCGAGCACGTTGACGCCGAGATCGTCGTAGCCCCACATCTCGCCGTCGTAGACGGTGAAGTTCGGGCCGAGCGCGCCGGTGGTGTTGTTCACCGTCGGGCGGATATCGAGATAGACCGTATCCCAGTCGTGGTAGTAGCCCTTGACGTAGAGGTCGAAATTCTCGCTCGGCGACCAGTCGATCTTGAGCGAGGCGATCTCCTCGTTGCGGTCGTTCCAGTTCTGGAAGTTGTCCTCCGCCTTGGTGAAATCGACGATGGCTTCGTTGTGCTGATAGCTGAGGCTGAGGCGGAACGCGTCGGACGGCTCGAACGCATATTTGCCGCCGAAGGTGGTGACCTTGTAGCCGCGCTTGCGATCGAGCGCGCTCGGCTGGAGATCGGCATCGCGGAACGCCTGGAAGCCTTCGGCCTCGTCGTGCGAACCGAAGCCGACGAAGTAGTGATCGCCGGTGCCGCCGCGCAGGTAGCCGTTGACGTGGTACCCCTCGTTGGTGTCGTAGCTGGCCTCGATCGCGCCGTCGGTCTCCTGGGTGAAGGCCCGGGTGATGACGTTGACGATGCCGCCGACCGCCTGGGTGCCGTAGTACAGGCTCTGCCCGCCCTTCAGCACTTCGATGCGCTCGATCATGTTCGCCGGGATCGAATCGAGCGGCGAGGTCGAGGCATAGAGCCTGTTGTTGATGCGCACGCCATCGGTCAGGAACAGCACTTCGCTGGTGCGCGAGCCGGCGAGCGAGACCTGGACGTAGTCGAACGCGCCGCTCTTGGGCGTGAGGAACAGGCCGGGCACGAGGTACTGGAGCGCGCTGGCGGTATCGACGTAGCCGCCCTGGTCGATGCGCGCGCCGTCGATCACTTCGAGCCGCGAGCCGTAGCGGGCGAGTTCCTCGGGCGTGGATTCTTCGAGCTTATTCGACAGCACGATAATCGGCGCGTCGTCCGCCGCGACCGCTGCCTGCGCGCTGTCCTGCGCCAGCGCCGGCGCCGCGGCCAAAGCCGCCCCCGCCACGCCCGCCAGCGCCCATACCTTCACCGTAGTCCGCATCACCGTAAACCCCTGAGCCCCGTCTGCGGGCCATCGGCTAGGTCGGGGGGCGCGGCGGTGTCAGTTAATAACGGTAATCGGCGGGGTTACGCCACGTTACAGCCGCCCCGGCACGGAGTTTGAGCGGGGTCAATGTCGGGCAAGGCCGGGCCGCACAGAACGGGGCCGCATCTCTCGGGATGCCGCCCGGAACCGCGCCACTGGCGTCGCTCCGGACGCTCGCAACGCCAACAGAGAGATGCCGATGATCCGCTCCCCATTCCTGTTTCTCGCCCCGGTGGCCCTGCTCGGCGGCTGCGGCGAACCCGCCGACACCGATGCCATGCTCGACACCGTGCAGATGACCGAGCTGGCGCAGCTCGAGGCGATCAAGGCGCGCGACGTGCGCGGTGCGGTGCGGATCTATCGCCCCGATGCGACCATCGTGCTGCCCGGCGGCGCCCCGGTCAAAGGCACCGAAGCGATCGGCGCGGCATTCGAGACGCTGATCGCCGACCCCAACCTGGCGGTCGAGCTGACTCAGGGCGAGGCTTGGGCGAGCGAGAGCGGGGAACTGGCCGCGACCACCGCCACCGGCACGCTGACGACCACCGGCGCCGACGGCCAGCCGGCGACGATCCCGGTCGCGGTGCAGACGGTGTGGCGCAAGACCGACAACGACGGCTGGAAGATCGCCTCCGACCTAGTGGCACAACTGCCCGCGGCCGAGGCGGCGGCGAACTGACGATCCAGGTTCGCCGTCCGGGTCCCTGGGGCAGCCGCCGGTGGTGCGGCGGCGTGCGGCTAGAGTGCGCCCGCCGGCCGCGCGGAGAGCAGCGCCGGCTCGGCCTGCGGGGCGCGGGCCCAGGGCCCGACGAAATCGGCCGAACGCAGCATCAGCTCGGTCATCTTTTCCTTGCCTTCGCCCGACAGCGACAGCCACACGACCTTGGAATCGAACCGATCGGGATGCAGGTCGATGACCCCGGCGCTGGCGAGCTGCGCGACGCACTCGCGCACCTTGGGGGCGGGCAGCTCGCTGTCGAGCGTGAGGTTGTCGAGCGAGACGCGGTAGCCGTTGGCTTCCTTGGCGAACAGGCTGAGCAGCACGTCCCATAGCGGCTCGGCGAGCGGAACCTCGGGAAACAGCTGCGCCCGCAGGCGGCGGACCTGGAGCGCGGCGTCGGCCAGGGCGATGACCAGATCGTGGCGGGCGTCGCCTGTCAGAGTGTCACCGGCGACGGGGCGCGCCGCGAGGCGGTCGGCCCAGGCGAGCAACTGGTTGGCGAGCGCGCGGACTTCTCCGGCGCTCGGGGGAGCGTCTTCGACCATGGAACTTCCTCGATGAGGGTTCCCGCGCCCAAGTTTCGGGGGACGGGCGCGGGAGGCGCGCGGTTACGGGGACGATTCATCCCCCGCTTTGCCAATCACGCCAAGTTGTTAGCATTTGCGTGACGATCGGCACAGACAAGCCGAGCCGGTTACGATATGCGGTCAACGGGGGGTCGCGCTTCCGAGGCTGCCATGCATCAGATGCGCGCTGCAACGCTGACCGGCTATATCGAAGTCGCCCACGCGGCCGGACTCGATGGCGAGCGTATGCTCCGCGAAAGCGGCATTCTTCCCAGCACCTTGCTCGATCCCGAGAACCGCCTCCCGGCGGAAGCGGTGGTGCGTCTGTTCGAGCGCTCGGCAGAGCTATCGGGCGACGAGAGCTTCGGCCTGCTGATGGCCGAGGCGCGGTCCTTTGCCAGTCTCGGTCCGCTCAGCCTGCTGCTCGAAAGGCTGGCCAACGTGCGCGCGATGATGGTCGCCGCGATCGAAATGCAGACTCTGCTCAACGACATCCTGACGATGGCGCTCGAGGAGGACGGCGAGCCGGTGCTGATCCGGTTCGACCTGGTGCCCGGCTTCTGGAGCGTACAGATGTTCGATCACGTGGTGGCGATGGCCTATCGCACGCTGACCGCGGCCTCGGGCCATCGCTGGCGTCCCGAATATGTCCACCTGATGCGCCAGGCGCCGGTCGATCCGGTGCCGTGGCGGCGCGTGTTCGGTAACGCGATCGAGTTCGGCGCGGCGTTCAACGGCATGTCGAGCCCGCGGGCCGACATGCTGCTGCCCAATCCGCACGCCGACGAGACCATGGCGCAGCACGCGCGCCGGCTGCTCAAACTGGTGCCGGCCCGCTCGGCCGAGGAGACGGTCGGCGAACGGGTGCGGCGCGAGATCGGCGTGCTGCTGCCGAGCGGGCGCGCCACCCTCGGCCAGGTCGCGCAGCGGCTCGGCCAAAGCCCGCGCAGCCTGCAGCGCCACCTCGACGCCGACGGCGAGCCGTTCGGCACGCTGCTCGACGACGTACGCCAGCAACTGGCCCAGGCCTATCTGGGCGAGACCGACCGGCCGATCACGGGGCGTTCGGAATGTCGCCGCAGGCCTGGCGCGCGCAGCGGCGCGCGCAGGGCAGCGGCCCGCCGGCGTTGTGGCGCCGCTAGACTACCCGGCCGCGGTCGCGGGCGCGGCCAGCGGGAAAAACGGGATCGCGACGCGCAGCAGCGTGCCGTCGCCGCGCGCGAACGTGTAGTGCCCTTCCATCGAGCCCTGGCGCGTGGTCAGCTCGCAGCCCGAGACGTAGTCGTGAGTCTTGCCGGGCGCGAGCACCGGGGTTTCGCCGACCACCCCTTCGCCGTCGACCAGGTTCACGGTGCCGCGCGAATCGGTGATCCGCCAATGGCGGGTGAGCAGTTGCACGGTGTCGTCGCGGTGGTTCTCGAGCCGGATGTGATAGACCCAGAACCAGCGCCCGGCCTCGACCCGCGACTGATCGGGCATGAAGGTGACGTTGACGCGCACGGTGATCCCCGCGGTCAGCGCGGCATGCTGGAACAGGCTGGCGAGAGTATTTTCCATCGAGTCCCGCCGGAGGGTAACCGCTTTGGCCCGCCGGTCAAACCCGAAGCGGCGAAATCGCCTCGGAAGGGCGTGCGCTAAAGGCCCGCGCGGCCGAGGGCCTGGTCGAGATCCTCGATCAGGTCGCGCGGATCCTCGAGCCCGACGTTGAGGCGGATCATGCCTTCCTCGACGCCCATCTCGGCGCGGCCTTCGGGCCCCATGTTGTGATGCGTGGTGGAGGCCGGGTGGCAGGCGAGGCTCTTGGAATCGCCGATGTTGTTCGAGATGTCGATCAGTTCGAGCGCGTCGAGCACTGCGAAGGCCCGCTCGCGCCCGCCGTCCACCACGAAGCTGAAGATCGGCCCGGCGGCGTCCATCTGCTTCATCGCCAGGTTGTGCTGAGGGAAGCTGGGCAGGCCGGGGTGGAGCATCCGCGCCACGCGCCCTTCGATCGCGCGGCCGACTTCGAGCGCGTTCTCGCTCTGCCGGTGGGCGCGCAAGTCGAGCGTCTCGAGGCCCTTGAGCACCACCCAGGCGTTGAACGGCGAGCAGATCGGCCCGGTGTTGCGCTGGAACGGCGAGAGCGTACCGTTGATCCACTCGTCGGAGCCGCACACCGCGCCGGCAAGCACGCGGCCCTGCCCGTCCATCAGCTTGGTGGCGCTGTAGGCGACGATATCCGCGCCGAATTCGAGCGGGCGCTGGAGCGCCGAGGTGGCGAAGGCATTATCGACGACGGTCTTGATGCCGTGGGCGCGGGCCAGCCCGCAGACGTATTCGAGATCGACCACGTCGAGCGTCGGGTTGGCGGGGGTCTCGAAGAAGAACGCCTTGGTGCTCGGCTGGATGGCCGCTTCCCAGGCCGCGTTGTCGCGCCCGTCGACCACGGTGTGAGTGATCCCGAACCGGCTGAGCACGTTGGCGAGGATCCAGCGGCACGAGCCGAACGCGGCGCGCCCGGCAACCAGGTGATCGCCGCTCGACAGCATGCACAAGAGCGCGCTGGTCATCGCCGCCATGCCGCTGGCCTGGACCTTGCACGCCTCGGCCCCTTCCATCGCCGCAATCCGCTCCTCGAGCATCGCCACGGTGGGGTTCTGAAAGCGCGAGTACTGCATGCCCGAGGCTTCGCCGGCGAAGCGGTCCGCCACGGTCTGCGCATCGTCGTAAGCATAGCCGCTGGTCAGGAACAGCGCCTCGCTGGTCTCCCCCTGCTCGCTGCGCCAGGTGCCCGCTCGCACGGCGCGGGTGGCCGGGCGCCACTTGCGGTTGACGGAGCGATCGAGGCCGGTGGTGCGCTTCATGACGGCGCGGCTCTAGGGTGTGGCGTTGAGGGGTGCAACAGGCTGCGGCTTCTCGGCCACCCAGACCGTTCAAGCGCCGGTCGTGCCTTTACTTTTTCTGACGACGCCTGCCGGATTCTTCACCTCGACAAAAAATGTCGCGACCAACCCTAACGCAAACGCAGTCCAATAC
Organism: Sphingomonadales bacterium 12-68-11; assembly: GCA_002279825.1. Classification (GTDB taxonomy): domain Bacteria; phylum Pseudomonadota; class Alphaproteobacteria; order Sphingomonadales; family Sphingomonadaceae; genus Croceibacterium_A. The sequence goes on along the minus strand of NCCV01000006.1, from coordinate 114,121 downwards.
AGGGTCGCCACCGGTACGTCGTCGGGCAGCGAGATGCGCTCTGAGTAGATATAAAGGCAGGCGAGCGCCAACCCAGGGACAAGTTGCAGCGCAGCCCTCTTACGCACATTCGGCAAGAGATTTGCGACCGCACAGATCGCAAAAAGCGCAAGTGCTCCACAGAAGATGAGCGAAAGCATTCAGTGCAAGCCCAACGCGGCGGCCGCAGCGAAGAAGGCACAAGCGTTGCCGCCAAGATAGAGCGCAACGGCTCGTATAACTGCCCGCAACGCTCGCCTCCCATGCCGCAACGCCGCCATGTTGCCACTCCATGATATCGGCGGCAACGCACAGAAAACTCTCAAATCGGATGTCCGCCGTCGGCAAATGCGTTCTGCCGATATCCAATCTCTTTGCCCCCTTCGCTGCACTTGCTAACGCGCCCCCATCGATGACCCAGCTCTCCGCGCATCTCCCCGTGCATCAAAGAGATCCGCTCCGCTGGACGCTGGCGCTGACCGCGCTGTTCGGCGCGCTGGCGCTGGTGCGGATCGCGATCCCGACCCAGCCGATGTTCGACGAGATCCATTACCTGCCCGCGGCGCGCGCATTTCTCGAGCTGTCGCAACGGGTCAATCCCGAGCACCCGCCGTTCGGCAAGGAGATGATCGCCGCCGGCATCTGGCTGCTGGGCGACAATGCCTGGGGGTGGCGGATCGCGCCGTGGGCGTTCGGGGTGCTCGGGCTGTTCGCGGGGATGCGGGCGATGTGGTTCGCCAGCGGCACGCGCTTCGCCTCGCTTGCGACCGGGTTCCTACTCGCGACCGCGTTCCCACTGTTCATCCAGACGCGGATCGCGATGCTCGACGTGTTCATGATCAGCCTGACGCTGGTGGCGATGTGGCACTGGGCGGGCGCGATGCGCGAGAACGAGACCGCGCGCTGGCGGCTGCCGCTGGTCGGCCTCGCGCTCGGCCTCGCGATGGCCTCCAAATGGAACGCGATCCCGGTGGCGGTGCTGCCGGGGCTGGCGTTCCTGGCGTGGCGGGCGTGGCATTCCCGGCTGCGCTTGCTGACCGCGCGCCGCGCGCCGCCGATCCGCGGCGTGTCGCTGCTCGAAGCCGGGCTGTGGCTCGGGGTGGTGCCGGTCCTGGTCTATTGGGCCGCGTACTGGCCGATGTGGCTGCTCTCGAGGGACGCGGTGCCTTGGAACGACCCGCTCGAATGGCACCGCCACATGCTGAGCCTGCAGCACCAGCTCCTCAAGGCGCACCGCTACCAGAGCGTGTGGTGGCAGTGGGTGCTCGACCTGCGGGCGATCTGGTACCTCTACCAGGAGGTCGACGGGGCACAGCGCGGGGTCATTTTGGTCGGCAACCTGGTGACGATGTGGCTCGGACTGCCGGCGCTGCTGTGGTGCGCGTTCGTGGGGGTGTTCAAGCGGCGCTGGGACGCGTTGGCGGTGGCGGCGGGCTATGCGGCGAGCCTGGGGCTGTGGATGATTACCGCCAAGAACATTCAGTTCTATTACCACTACGGGCTGCCGAGCTGCTTCCTCGCGGCGGCGCTGGCGCTGGCGATGGACGCGCTGTGGCGACGCGGCGGGCGCTGGCGCTGGCCGGTTTACGCGGCTTTGGCCGCGATCCTGGCGGTGTTCGTGCTGTTCTGGCCGGTGCTGACCGCGGCCCCGCTGGAGGGCAAGCAGGACTTCCTCAAATGGACCTGGCTTGAGGCGTGGCGGTGAACCGGGAGGCCAGCATCGTCCGCTGCTCCGTTCGTGTCGAGCGAAGTCGAGACACATTGCTGGGCATCTCGACTTCGCTCGATGCGAACGGAGTTAGATGAAAGCGGCGACGCGTCGGAGGTCCGCGCTCTACTTGAACTTGCCCCACACGAATTTGCTCGAGAGCGCGAAATTCCACACTGAGCCGATCACGATGCCGGTCAGCGCGGCCGGGTATTCGTGGAAGCCCCAGCGCACCAGCACCGCCGCGACACCGATGTTGGCGAGCAGGCCGACCGAGCAGGTGAGCCCGAACTTGAGCCAGCCGCGCACCAGGTTATCGAACCCGGTCAAGCGTTTGTCGGCATAAGTTAGGAAGTTGTTGAGCACGAAGTTGAAGGTCATCGCGACCAGCGCGGCGACCGTCTGGCCGATCTCGAAATCGGTCACCAGGTAATCCTTGAGCGTGCCGCCGAACGCCGCGAGGAACGCCGTCAGCACGGCCATGTGGACGACCACGCCGGCCGCGCCGATGGTGCCGAACAGCGCAAAGCGGGTCGGGATGTAGCGGCCGAGCCACTTGTCGTAGAGCCCGACCAGAAACTCGAACACCACCGTGCGGTCGAGCTTGCTTTCGCCTTCGACCCGTGCCGCGAATTCGAGGGGAAACTCCTTGACCCGCAGCGTGACGTCGGCGGTGGCGAGGATGTCGAGCAGGATCTTGAAGCCGATGCCCGAGAGCCGGTGCGCGTCCTTGCGCAGCGTGTCGGTGGGCAGCATGAAATAGCCGCTCATCGGGTCGCTCAGCTCCATGCCGGTGACCTTGCGGGCGAGCTTGTTGGCAAGCCGCGAGCCTTTCTCGCGGCGCTGGCTGGACAGGCCCGCGGCGCTGCCGCCTTCGGCGAACCGCGAGGCATAGGCGAGATCGTAGTCGCCCGAGCGGATCGCGGCGAGCATCTGGGGAAGCAGCGCGGGATCGTGCTGCTGGTCCGCATCCATCACCGCGACGACCGGGGCGGCGGTGGCGCACATCCCTTCGATCGCGGCGCTGGCGAGGCCGCGCCGGCCGATGCGCTGGATGACGCGTACGCGCGGATCGAGGAGGCTGATCGCGCGCGCCTCTTCGGCGGTGCCGTCGGGGCTGTCATCATCGACGAAGATCGCTTCCCAGGCGATCCCGGCGAGCGCGGCATCGAGCCGCGCGACCATCGGCGCGAGGTTCTTGCGCTCGTTACGGGTCGGCAGCACGACCGCAAGCTCGAGCGGGCGCATGGCGGCGTCAGAGTCGCTCAAGCACGGCCTCCCCGATCTCGTGTGTGCTCGCCGAACCGCCGAGATCGGCGCCGCGCACGCCGTCGCCGAGCGTCGCCGCGACCGCCGCCTCGACCCGCCCGGCGTCGTCCTCGCGGCCGAGGCTGTGGCGCAGCAGCATGGCCAGGCTGAGGATCATCGCCAGCGGGTTGGCCTTGCCTTGCCCGGCGATATCCGGGGCGCTGCCATGAATCGGCTCATAGAGCCCCTTGGTGCCGAACGCGGTCTGCGTTTCCCCGAGCGCGGCGCTGGCGAGCAGGCCGATCGAGCCGACGCACATGCTCGCCTGGTCGGACAGGATGTCGCCGAACAAGTTGCCGGTGACGATCACGTCGAACTGCCCGGGATCGCGCACGAGCTGCATCGCCGCGTTGTCGACGTACATGTGGCTGAGCGCGACGTCCGGGTACTCGGCGGCGACCTCGATCACCACGTCGCGCCACAGCTGGCTGGTTTCGAGCACGTTGGCCTTGTCGACGCTGGTCAGGCGCCGGGTGCGCCCCCGTGCGGCCTTGAACGCGACGTGGGCGATGCGGCGCACCTCGTCCTCGGCATAGGACATCAGGTCGAAGCCCTGGCGGCGCCCGTCGGGCAGCGTGCGGATCGCCTTCTCGCCGAAGTAGACGTCGCCGTTGAGTTCGCGGACGATCAGGAGGTCGATCTCGCGGGCGATCTCGGGCCGCAGCGCGGACATCGTCTCGAGCCCGGGAAACAGCGTTGCGGGGCGCAAGTTGGCGAACAGGCCGAGCGCCTGGCGCAGGCCGAGGATCGCCTGTTCGGGCCGCAGGTGGCGCGGCAGCGCGTCGCACTCGGGATCGCCGACCGCGCCGAACAGCACCGCATCGGCGGCCTTGGCCATCTCGAGCGTCTCGGGCGGTAGCGGGTGACCGTGGCGGCGATAACCGGCGCCGCCGACATCGCCTTCCCAGACCGTCAGCCCCGGCAGGTCCAGCGCAGCCAGTACGCGGCGCGCCTCGGCCATGATCTCGGGGCCGATGCCGTCACCGGCCAGACAGGCGATCTTCATGGGCAGGCGATTTTCATATGCGACCCAGCAAGTCCCTCAGCCGTTGGCGCGCGGCCATAACATCGCCGCGCCGGTCGGCAAGCAAGTAGCGTTCGAGCAGAGTCCCAAGACGGTCCATCGCGCCGAGGATCTCGGGCAGATCGCCGGTCGGCCGCTCGCCCAAAGTCCCCTCGGCGCCATAACCGAGTTCGCGCAGCAGCAGCGTCTCGTAGCCGACCAGCGCCGGCGCCCAGCCGCGCGCCGACGGCGCGTTGCAGACCGCTTCGAGCAACGCGCCGAGCGACTGGTAAAGCGCGGGGTACGGCTGGCGCTCGGGCAGCGCGGTGGCGGTCAGCGCGCAGGCCCAGCCGATCGCCGCCGCGGCCAGCGGCTCACCGAGCCACGGGCCGCGGCTGGCGGTCAGCTCGAGCCTGGCGAACGGGAGCTGGCTGTCGGAGCGGGCGCTCAGCTCGAGATCGACCGCGTTGCCCGGGATCGTCACCGGCCGCAGCCGCCGCCCGCGCCCGCCCGCGACATAGCCGGCGACGAGGCCCAGGTCCTCGGTGAGGAGCCGCGCGATAACCGCGGTCTCGCCGTGCGGGCGGGCGGCGATCAGGATCGCGGGGGCGCGGACATGCATCGCGCCCCCTTAGCCCGTCAATTCAGGCTGGTCATGCCAGCAGGCGCACCTTCGGCTCGCGGTCCCAGTGGCGCGCGGGCGCGATGCCCAGGAACTCGGCGTTGGGGACGAGCCCGGCGTCGATCGCGAGGTCCAGCTTGTCGAGGATGAACTCCTTGGTCGCCGGGCAGTAGCCGATCGTCTTGCAGTGCCCGTAGGCGTCCATGAACCACTGCAGCGCGGCGCCGTCTTGCGCGAGTTTCTTGGCCTGCTCGGGCATGATCGCGCAGGCCACCGCATCGAACAGCACCGAGGGCGATCCGGCAAGTTGCCCGTGCGCTTTCATGGTGCCGCCCTTGAGCTTGAGCTCGCCGACCTTGGGCGCGACGAAGAACGCGGTGCCGCCGGCCTCCTCGATGCCCTCGCGCAGCGCGTCGAGCGCGGCCTTGTCGGAGCCTTCGTCGAACAGCACGCCGACCTTGCGGCCCTTGAGCGGCGGATCGCCCTGCTTGACGATCGAGAGCTTGTCGGATGGATCGAGGTCGAGCGTGGGCGCGGCGGCCGGCGCCGCCTTGGGCAGCGGCATGGCCAACCCGTCGGCGACGCGCTGAGCGAGGCCTTCGTCGACGTTGCGGAGCTGCGACAGCATCCGCGTGCGGACATGCTCCAGCTCGACCTTGGACAGCTCGAAGACGAACGCCGAAGCCATGTGCGCCTGCTCGATCTCGGTCTGCGAGGCGAACATCATGCGCGCCTGGCTGAAGTGATCGGCGAAGCTCTCGGGCCGAATGCGCAACTTTTCGCTCGCGTCGTTGTCCTCGCCGGTGCCGCGGAAGCTGGTGAAGCCGCCTTCGGGATCCTCGCGCGGGCCGGCATCCTCGCCGGCTTCGCCCAAGCTGTTGGGCTCGTAATTGGCGCGGCCCGTGGGGATCTGCGTCTGCATCATCCCGTCGCGGTTGAGATTGGCGAACGGGCATTTCGGCTGGTTGACCGGGATCTGGAAGAAATTGGTCGTGCCGAGCCGCGACTTCTGGGTGTCCAGATAGGAGAACAGCCGCCCCTGCAGCAGCGGGTCGTTAGTGAAGTCGATGCCGGGGACGACGTTGTGCGGCAGGAACGCGACCTGCTCGGTCTCGGCGAAGAAGTTGTCGGGCCAGCGGTCGAGCACCATCCGGCCGATCACCCGCAAAGGCACCAGTTCCTCGGGGATCAGCTTGGTCGCGTCGAGCACGTCGAACGGCAGCGATTGCGCGGTTTCGAGATCGAACGCCTGGATGGCGAAGTCCCACTCGGGGAAGTCGCCCGCCTGGATCGCTTCCCACAAGTCGCGGCGGTGGAAATCGGGATCGGCGCCCGAGATCTTGACCGCCTCGTCCCACAGCGTCGACTGCGTGCCCTGGCGCGGGCGCCAGTGGAACTTGACGAAGGTGCTCTCGCCCTCGGCATTGACCAGCCGGAAGGTGTGGACGCCGAAGCCCTGCATCGTGCGGTACGAGCGCGGCAGCGTGAAATCCGACATCAGCCAGGTCAGCATGTGAGTGGATTCGGGGAGCAGCGAGACGAAGTCCCAGAACGTGTCGTGTGCCGAAGCGGCCTGCGGAAACATCCGGTCGGCCTCCGGCTTCACGGCGTGGATCAGGTCGGGGAACTTGATCGCGTCCTGGATGAAGAACACCGGGATATTGTTGCCGACTAGGTCCCAGTTGCCTTCGTCGGTGTAGAACTTGACCGCGAAGCCGCGCACGTCGCGCGGGGTGTCCTTGGAGCCTTTCGAGCCGGCCACGGTCGAGAAGCGCGTGAACACTTCGGTCCGCTTGCCCTTTTCAGCGAACAGCGAGGCGCGGCTCAGTTCGGGAATGGCTTCGGTGCATTCGAAATAGCCGTGCGCGCCCGAACCGCGCGCGTGGACGATACGCTCGGGGATGCGCTCGTGGTCGAAGTGGAAGATCTTCTCGCGGAGGTGGAAGTCTTCGAGCAGGACCGGGCCGCGCGGCCCGGCCTTGAGCGAGTTCTGGTTGTCGGACACGGCGACACCGTGATTGGTCGTGAGCACCCCGGACCGATCATCGCCGCGCTTGCGCGAGGCTTGCTGGTGCGGTTCCCCGCCTTCGCCCCGCCGCAAGGTTATCGGCTGGTCGCTGCTGCCGGGCTTGGGGTTCTTAGTGGCCATGTGACGTCTCCAGGGGAAGCGAATGAATGAGGTATCGCCGGCGTCCTCGGTGCGGCGCCGACCAGAAAGAAAAGTTCGATGCGCGGGGCGGCCGCGCGGCTAAACGAGCACAGCCGAGCAGTCAGTACAGGGCTCGCCTGCCTGGTCCGCAAAATCAGCTGCAGCTGCAGGTTCGGGAGTGCGATCGGCAGCGGGACGCGCGCGGCGCCCCATCGTCCAGTTGGGTTGCATGCGCACGCGCGGGTTGGGCGCGCACCAGATCTCGCCCGATGCATCGAGCGCGGTCACCCAGAGCAGGTCATGCTCCTGGCCGTAGTCGATCACGGCAATGGCGTAGCCATCGCCCTTGTCGAGCACGTGAACCGGAATGGGATTGGCAAGCTGAGTGAACATGACGCCCTGTGTCTCCGCACCCTAACGGCGCGGACCGGGCGGATGTTCCAAGACTAGCTTTTGTTGGTTGCCGCCGCTTCGAGCGCGGCCACGCGCGCGGCGAGCGCTTCGCTGTCGGCGCGGGCCCTGGCGGCCATCGCCTTGACCGCGTCGAATTCCTCGCGGCTGACGAAGTCGAGCCCGCCGAGCGCTTCCTTGACGCGTTCGCGCGCGTTGCCGCGGGCTTCGCGGGTCATGCCCGCGAGCGTGCCGCCGAGCGCGTTGGCCAGCTTGACGAAATCGGCGACGATCGGGTTTTCGCTTTGCATGACGGTTATGTGGTCCTGCCGTCCGGTTAAGGCAACCGGCTAAAGCTCGATCCGCTGCACGGCGTTGGGATCCTGCCAGGTGCCGGCGTTCGGGTTGAGCTCGAGAAACTGCCAGTTGAGCGCGGTCGCGAACAGGATCCACGCCAGGTAGGGCAGCAGCAACAGCGCCGCCGCGCGCCGCACGCGCCAGAACAGCGCGATCGTCAGCAGCACCGCCACGTCGAGGGCGAGAATAGTCCCCAGCGCCAGGCGGATGTCGTGCAGCGCGAAGAATGCCGGCGACCAGGCCAGATTGAGCAGCAGTTGGACGACGAAAGCGAGGATCGCCGGCAGGCGGTAGCGCGCGCCCCACGCCGAGCAGACCAGCGCGAGCGAAAAGCCCATCAGGGCGTAGAGGATGGTCCAGACGATCCCGAATGCCGCCGGGGGCGGATAGATCGCCGGCTTGTCGAGCGCGGCGAACCACGGGTCGTCGGCCCCGCTGCCGGCGCCATAGCCGGACAGGAAGCCGAGCAAAACGACCAACGGCACCGTGAACAGCGCCCAGCGGAGCAGGCTGGCACGCAATTGCGCGGGCGAGGCGAGGCGATTCATCGGCGCTCCCTGATCGATTCGGGCCAGTGCCTATTGGCGGGCGCAAGGGGCCGAGGCAACGGAGCGGCGGAAATTACCCGCGTTCCGCCGCGATCAGGAACTCGACATTGCCCTCGCTGCCGGTGATCGGGCTCTCGGTTAGGCCGAGAATGCGCCAGCCCCCCGCCTCGAGCCAGTCGCGCACTTCCCCGCAGACGCGCGCGTGGAGCGCGGGATCGCGGACGATGCCGCCCTTGCCGACTTCGCCGCGCGCGACTTCGAACTGCGGTTTGATCAGCGCCACCAGCGTGCAGCGCCGCTCGGCGAGGATCAGCGGCCGCTCGAGCACTTTGGCGAGGCCGATGAACGAGGCGTCGCACACCACCCAGTCGCAGGCGCGGTCGATCTGCTGCACCGTCAGCTCGCGGGCGTTGACCTGTTCGAGCACCGTGACGCGCGCATCCTGGCGCAGCTTCCAGGCGAGCTGGTTGGTGCCGACATCGACCGCGAAGACATGCGCCGCGCCGTTCGCCAGCAGCACTTCGGTGAAGCCGCCGGTCGAGCTGCCGACGTCGATCGCCACCGCGCCCTTGGGATCGAGCCCGAAATGCGCGAGCGCGTGAGCGAGCTTCACGCCGCCCCGGCCGACCCACGGGTGATCGCGTCCGCGCACCTCGAGGCTGGCATCGTCCGCGACCGGCTGGCCGGGTTTGTCGATGCGCTTCTCGCCGGCGAACACCAGGCCCGCCATCACTAGTGCTTGCGCGCGCGCCCGGCTCTCGGCTAGCCCGCGCTCGACGAGCAATTGGTCGATCCGCCGCTTTTCCGCCATCGCCGGTGCGATAGGTCGGTGGAACCGGCGAGGCCAGCGGCTTGTTGCCCCGCAATGCCCGAACGCCTTTCCAGACAGGAGCCCCGTATGCGCTTTCGCCCTTTTCCGGCGCTGCTGGCCGGCGCCGGGCTGGCCTGCTTGGCGCTGAGCGGCTGCGTGGCGCCGCCGCAAAGCCCGCCGCCGGCTCCGGCCCCTGCCCCAGCCCCGCCCCCGGCGCCGACACCCGCGCCCGCGCCGCCGCCTGTGCCCCCGCCCTTCACGGGAAACTGGATGGACGCGCCGATCACGCCCGGGAACTGGCGCTACACCCCGGGCGCCGCGACATTCGGGGATGCCGGGGCGCCGCTGCTGGCGCTGCGCTGCGACCGCGTGCGCGGCATGATTACGATCGCCCGCACCGGGGGCGCGCCTGATCCGCTGGCGATGACGGTCCGCACCGAATTCACCGACCGGTCGCTGCAGACGGTCGTACAGGGCGGCGCGCTCGTCGCCGCGGTCTCCGCCGGCGATGCGATCCTCGACGCGATGGCGTTCTCGAAGGGCCGGTTCGCCGTGGAGATGCCCGGCCTGCCGGCGCTCTATGTGCCGAGCTGGCCCGAGGTGCTGCGCGTGATCGAAGACTGCCGCTGAGCGCCGCGTTTTTCCGCCGATTTGAGGGGTTCGCTGCAACGCGGCGCGAAGCCCCAATTCTGACGGTGAAAAAGATAAATGCAAGACTTGTGTTGTGCGCTGCGGTGACTCAAATATCGCACCAGGCCAGCGGCACACGCGGGCCTGTCCGCCGGTGAAACGAGCGGTCTGGCTTCCAAGCGCGAAAGGAGGTGATCCGATGTCTCATGGTTCAGCAGGGAGGTCGGTGACGACCCTCGCGGAGCATTATCGGTAATCTCTTCTTTCGCCGATAGAGGCTTCGTGGGCGGCTCTCACGGCCGCTGACCATGTGAAGGGCGGTACCGCGACGCGCGGTGCCGCCCTTCTCATTTTCGCCTGCCGCCGCTACCAGCAGATCATCAGTCGAACGTTTCTAATGAAATTACAATTTTGATTGTCATCTTGAAACTTTCGTTCTCTATTGAGTTGATGAAAGCAAGGATAGCATAGCATGGCGACGCTTGCCGAACCCCGCCTGGCCTTTAGCCGCGTCCCCCACCCCGCCCCGGTGCCCGCCGCCGCGCGTGCCGCAGCGATCGCCGATCCCGGCTTCGGCAAAGTGTTCACCGACCACATGGTCACGATCGAATGGCACGAAGGGCGCGGCTGGCACGATGCCACGCTCGGTCCGCGCGCGCCGCTGACGCTCGATCCGGCCGCCGCCGTGCTGCACTATGCGCAGGAGATTTTCGAAGGGCTCAAGGCCTACCGGCTCGACGATGGGGCGCTGGCGCTGTTCCGCCCCGAGCAGAACGCGCGCCGCTTCAACGCCTCCGCGCGTCGGCTGGCGATGCCCGAATTGCCCGAGGAGGTGTTCGTCGAGGCGGTCGAGGTGCTGGCGCGGGCCGACCGCGCGTGGTTCCCCGAAGTCCAGGGCGGCTCGCTCTACATGCGCCCGTTCATGATCGCCGACGAGCCGTTCCTCGGCGTGCGGCCGGCGAAGCAATACAAGTTCCTGGTGATCTGCAGCCCAGCGGGCAATTACTTCAAGTCGGGCGCGCCGGCGGTCTCCATCTGGGTCTCCAGCGACTACACCCGCGCCGCGCCCGGCGGGACCGGTGCGGCCAAGTGCGGCGGCAACTACGCCGCGAGCCTGGTGCCGCAGGCCGAGGCGATCGCGCGCGGGCACGACCAGGTAGTGTTCCTCGACGCGGCCGAGCGCCGCTGGATCGAGGAACTGGGCGGCATGAACCTGTTCTTCGTGTTCGACGACGGCTCGATCGTGACCCCGCCGCTGTCGGGCACGATCCTGCCCGGGATCACCCGCGACAGCCTGATCATGCTGGCGCGCGAGGAAGGCCTGGCGGTGCGCGAGGAGCGCTACAGCCTCGACCAATGGCGCGCCGACGCGGCGAGCGGCAAGCTGCTCGAGACCTTCGCCTGCGGCACCGCGGCAGTAGTCACCGCGGTCGGCCGGGTCGCCGGGCGCGACGGCGAGTTCACCATCGGCGGCGGCGGGCCGGGCCAATTGACGAGCCGGCTGCGCGAGCGGCTGGTGGCGATCCAGCACGGCTCCGCGCCCGATCCGCACGGCTGGGTCAAACGGCTCTCCTGACGTGCTGCAAGTGTTTCGCTTCGTCGCCCTCCTCGAGGGCGTGACCACGATCGCGCTGTTCCTGGTGGCGATGCCGCTCAAGTACGCGCTCGGCAATCCGCTGCTGGTGCCGCCGGTCGGCATGGCGCACGGCATGGCCTGGCTGCTTTACCTGGCGGCAATGGCGGTGTGCCTGCCGGGGCGGGGCTTCAGCCTGTGGCAATGGGCGCGAACCTTCATCGCGGCGTTGTTCCCGTTCGGGACTTTCCTCAACGACGGGCTTGTCCGGCGCAAGATCGCAGCGGAGCGGGCTGCCGTTAGCGTCCCGCACTAAGCTACGTCCGTTCGTGTCGAGCGTCGTCGAGACACCTCGCGCTGGCGTGTCTCGACTGCGCTCGACACGAACGGGAGTTGGAAAAACTCCCTAACCTACTCGCACAGACCCGCCGCGCGTTCGGCGATGCCGCGCAGGCCGCGGCACCGAGGCTTGGCGGCCGACGCCGGGGCGGGGGCGCCCGCCTCTGCGGCCTCGGGCTCGTCGGCGTCGCTCATTCCACCCATGCCGGGCATCCCGAGCATGACCATCGCGTTGGAGCGGAACCGCACACGCGCGGTCCATTCGGGCCGCCACGGGGTGCGGGCGTCGGCCGGGCGCGGCGGATAAGCGAAATCGGCCTGCGGGCCGTAGCCGAACAGCTGCGTCATCAACACTTGCCCGCCGGCTTCGCGCACTTCGGCGGGGACCGTGCACGTGGTCCGGCTCGGCGCCAGCAGCGTGCCGGCCGCGACCAGCCGCGCGGCGGCGGCGGGCGAGATCCAGTCGCTCATCGGCCCGCCGAACTGCTGAGTCGAGGACGAGGTCCACCACACCATGTCGCGCGAATTGCCTTCCGCGCTGGAACCGATCGCCCAGGCGTAATAGCCGGTCGCCTTGGGCGCGCCGGTCCAGCTCAGCGCCACCGCCCCGCTCGGCAGATCGCGGCCGACGGGGTTGAGCCCGGGCATGAAATCGTCCGCCAGCGTGAAGCTGATCTCGGGCGCATAAGTGCTGGCAATGCGGTGCGCGCCGAGCAGCGAGGCATCGGCAGGGACCGGGCGCGGGTTGCGGCCGTTGGGCCATTCGCCGAAGGTGATGTTGTTGCTGCCGGACAGGCTCCAGTCGTCGGGCAGGTTGAGGTTCTGGGCGTAGAGCCCCGGCGGCACCTGCCCGCGCGCGAGGCGCGAGAAATCGATCACCACCGGCTGGCCCGGCCCGGCGCGCTCGCCGCAGCCCCAGAACAGCAGCAGTCGCCCTTGCGGCAACTGCTGGTCGGGCGTGCGCTCGGTCGGTCCGTCGGGCACCGGACCGGCCCGGCCGCGCGGCGGCGTGACCAGCGGCAGAGAGGCGCCCATACGCGCGCCGGTGGGCAGGAAGTGATCGGCCTTGGGCTCGCCGGTGGCGGCACGGGTCGAGCCGAGGCGCAGGATCAGCTCGTGCGCGACCTGGTTGCCCCCGCCGCGCATCATCGCCATCGCCGCGCCGATCCCGCCGCCGCCGCCCATCGCCATCATGCCCGAGGAAGTGCCCGCGTCGATCGTGTAGCGGGCGATCGGCGGCTGGGCCGGTTGAGTCTGCGCGGGCGAGGCGGCGAGCGCTATCGCGAGCGTGGCGACCGAGACTTTGACGAACCCGAACACCGACCTGGACATGGCACTCCCCCTTGCAATCCGCCCCGCCATAGCCGAGCTTTCCGAACGGAAAAAGACGGGTGGCTTTGGGAGAACCGGCCGTGCCCAACTCCGCACCACACAAACCTGTCCGGTTCGTGTCGAGCGACGTCGAGACACGGTGGCGCTGGCGTGTCTCGACTTCGCTCGACACGAACGGGAATGAAGTTTGGGAGGGACGGCGGCAGCTAGATCGCCGCCAAGATCAAATCGCTCGCGCGCTCGCCGATCATGATCGCGGTGGCGTTGGTGTTGCCTTGCGGGATCGTCGGCATGATCGAGGCGTCGGCAACCCACAGCCGCTCGACCCCGCGCACCCGGCAATCCGGCGCGACTACCGCCCGCGGGTCGCTCGCCGCGCCCATCTTCGCGGTGCCGACGGGGTGGAACATCGGGATCGTCGCCGCGCCGACATAGCCGCGCAGCGCTTCGCGGCTGTCGGCCGCGGCACCGGGGCGGATCTCGCCGGTGACTTCCCCCGCGATCGCCGGCTGGGCCATGATTCGCCGCGCCAGCTTGAGCCCCTCGACCAGTTGCGCCGCGTCGTCCTCGTCGCCGAGCAGGCAGTGCTCGATCCGCGGCGGCGCGTCGGGATCGGCGCTGCGCAGCGCGATCCGTCCTCGCGCGGCGGGCCGCATCAACGCCACGAACGTGCTGACCGCCGCGCCCTTGGCCAGCGCGAGGTTGCCCTTGGGGGTGATCTCGAACGCGAAGGCGCTGAAGGCGAGCTGGATATTGGGTGCCGGCAGCCCCTCGCGGGTTCGCACGAACGCCTGCGCGTGGCCGATCCCGGTGGTCAGTGCGCCCGAGCGGGCGAACACCAGCTTGAGCAGCGACAGCAGCGCGGCCGGCCCGCGCGAATCGTCATTGAGCGTGCGCGCCGTGACCGCGTTGACCAGGTGGCAGCCCGGGTGTTCCTGGAGGTTCTGCCCCACCCCCGGCACGTCGGCGACGGCGGCGATGCCATGCTCCTGCAACTGCCCGGCAGGTCCGATCCCCGAAAGCATCAGCAGCCGCGGCGTGTTGAGCGCGCCGGCGCAGACCACCACCCCGGCGCGGGCCCGCACGGTGCGCACTTCGCCGCCCCGCCGGACCGTCACGCCCGTTGCCACCCCATCTGCGGTTTCGATCTTAAGTATCTGCGCTTCCAGCAGCACTTCGAGCGTCGCCGGCTTGTTCGCGAGATAGCCGGCGGCGGTCGACGCGCGTAGCCCGCGGCGCTGCGAGAGCTGGATGAAATCCGCGCCCTCGGCCAGTTCGCCGTTGAGATCGGGCGAGCGGGGGATGCCCGCCTGTTCGGCGGCGGCGAGCCAGTCGTCGGTAACCGGGTAGCGCGAGCGGACTTCGGACACCGCGATCGGCCCGCCCTGCCCGCGCCATGCGTCGGCGCCGCGCGCGTTGTCCTCGAGCCGGCGGAAATAGGGCAGCACGCTGGCATGGTCCCAGCCGGTGGCGCCCAGTTCGGCCCAGTGGTCGTAGTCCCAGCGGTGACCGCGGATGAACATCATCCCGTTGATCGCGCTGCCGCCGCCGAGCCGCTTGCCCGCCGGCCAGACGTCGGGCCGCCCGCCGACCGAGGGATCGGGCTCGGCCGAGTAGCACCAGTCGAATTCGGGGTTCTGCACCACCCCGCCCATCAGCGCGGGGACCGCCGAGCGGATGTCGCGGTGGCTCTTGCCGGCCTCGATCAGCAGCACCCTGAGCCCGCCTTCGGCCAGCCGCGCGGCGCAGGCCATGCCCGCCGACCCGCCGCCGACCACGATCAGGTCCGGCTCACCTTTCACACGCTGCCCCCTCCCGTTCTCGCGAGGGGCATAACGCCGCGCCGACGCTTCACAAGGCGTTGGACCCGCAGGCGGTGGCAGCGGCGGCCGCTTCATCGGCCAGCCGGTCGGCAAGGGCCTCGTCCATCGGTCCGTAGAGCGCATGCTCGCCGAGCGAGTGACCGCGCCGCGGGTGGATGGTGACCCGGGCCTTCGCCCCCAGCGCCGCGAGCGCCTGCGGTGCTTCGAGAGCAGGCGGGGTCTGCGAATCGAGCGCGCCCCAGTGCAGTTCGAACGGCACGTCCCATGTGGCCAGCGAAGCGGCGGCGGGCGTTTCGTCGGTGAACCAGCTCTTCCACCAGCTTGCCCGGGCCATCGGGGTGGCGGCATTGGGATAGGGCGCGGCATCGTCGAGCGCGAGCGCCGCCGCACGCGCCTGCTCGTAGCGCTGCGCCTGGACGGTCCGCACTTGCGCGATGTCCGCGGCGGTCCAGCGGCCGGCCGGACGGAGCAGCGGCGCGAGGTTGTCGAACGCCGAGGACGGCGTCTGCCGCCAGTTCGCCTCCACTTCCGCATTGGTGGTCACGCCGTCGCCGTCGGCGTCCATCAGCTCGAGCGAATAGGCATCGCGCCCGGTCGATTGCCAGCGGACGATCTCGGTGGGCGAGCGCATCGGCGCCCCTACCCCCATGACCATCAGCGGAGCCGGTGCCCCGGACGCGGCCAGCCGCGCGATGTGCAAGATGCCCTCGGAATGCCCGAACAGGATCACGCACCGCGCGCCGAGGCCCGCGGGGCTTTCAGCCCAGGCGCGGACCGCGGCGAGATCGTCGCGCTGCGTCTCGACGGTCGAGCTTCCCGAGATCTGCGTATCGAGCTGCTCAGCGGGCGTCGTCGCGCCGTGCCGCACGCCCCGGCGGTCGTAGCGAACCGCGCCGAGCCCGCGCGCGACGAAGCGATCGGCTAGGTCGCGGAACAGGCGGTCGCGCGGCGAGCCCGAGCGCCCGAACGCGACGTCGCGGTCGAACAGCCCCGTTCCAGCGACCATGATGACCGCGGTGCCGTTCCAGCCTTCGTCTGGCGTCGCCACGGCGCCGTGGATCGCGGTCCCGTCCGCCGATAGGGCCTGGTACTCGCGCTCGCCCGCCCACGCCGGCGCTGCCAGCACCCATGCAGCGGCGCAGAGGATCTGTCGTTTCAAAGCCCTTCTCCCCGCGCCCGTTATCGGTCGGAGTAGCCGACGGATCAAGCGGCCAGCAGCGTCTTTGCCCTGGGGCCCTTCTCGAGCAGCGCGAGCAGAGCGCGTTCGTAGCGGTTCAGCCACTTTCCCTCGCGCGGGAGCTTGAGGCGGGCGCGCCATTTTTGCTGGCGGTCTACCAGCGCGATCACCGCCGGGTGGATGTAGCTCTTGCGCGCCATCGCCGGAGTGTTGCCGAGATGCGCGCCGACTTCGCTGGTCAGCTCCTTCAGCGTCAGGGGGCGCTCGGCCTCGGCGAGCAGCTTGAGCGCGAGAACGCTCGCGTGCCAGGTGCGGAAGCTCTTGGCGGTGAAATGCGCGCCCATCGCATCTTCGAGATAGGCGTTGACATCGGACGAGCCGACCGGGTGCGCGTCGCCGTCCGCGCCCAGATATTGGAACAGGTTCTGCCCAGGCAGGTCCTGCAGCTTGCGGACCAGACGGGCGAGCTGGGCGTCGCCGATCTTCGCCTCGCGCTGGACGCCGCTCTTGGCCTTGAAGCGCAGGCGGACGGTGTCGCCTTTCACCACTGCGTGGCGGCGGCGCAGGGTGGTGGCGCCGAAGCTCTTGTTGGCTTTCGCGTAGCTCTCGTTGCCGACGCGGATCGCGCCGAGATCGAGCAGCCGCAGCACGCTGGCCACGACCCGTTCACGGCTGAGCGTGCGCTGGGCCAGGTCCCTTGCGACCTGCTTGCGGACTTTAGGGAGCAGGCGCCCGAACGAGACGCAGCCGTCGAACTTCTCGGCTTCCTGACGGACCCGGAACTGCGGATTGTAGCGGTACTGCTTGCGCCCGCGCGCATCGATTCCGGTGGCAAGCAAGTGGCCGCAATCCTTCGGGCAGAACCAGGCATCGGTGTAGGCGGGGGGCAGCGCGACTTTGTTGAGCCGGTCGATCTCGTCGCGGTCGGCGATGCGCTTTCCCGAGGGATCGAAATAGGCCCAGCCGTGGCCGGCCTTCTTGCGGGTTATCCCGGGCCCGCGGTCATCGACATATTCGAGCGAGGACGGGAGCGTGGCCATTCGGCGCGCTCAACGGATCGGGCCGGGGTGCGGTTCCGGGCGGGCTAAACCGGTACCGCCTCGACCACGCTGTGCCCGGCGGGATTGGCCGTCACCCGGTCGACGCGGAAGCCGCTCGAGACCAGCAGCGCTTCCATCTCGTGCCGCTTGCGCTCGCGCCCGGTGTCCCACAGCATCATCGCGATGTCGGTGGACAGGCTTTCGTTCGGCGCGGGCACGTCGGACAGCAAATGGTCGATCACCGCCACGCGGCCCTCGGGCGCGATCACCGCGCGGATGCGGCCGAGGATCCGGCGGCATTCGTCATCGTGCCAATCGTGCAGGATCTGCTTGAGCAGGTAGAGGTCGGCCGCCGGAACCGCGTCGAAGAAGCTGCCGCCGACGATCTCCACCCGGTCCGCGAGCGGCGAGGCGGCGATGGCGGGGCGCGCCCGTTCGGCCACCTCGGGAAGGTCGAAAAGCACGCCGCGCGTCCCCGGATAGTGCCCCAGCACGGCCAGCAGCAGATCGCCCCCGCTGCCGCCGATATCGGCCACCGTGCCGAAAGGGTGGAACGGATGCTCGGCGAAGATGAACCGTTCGATCCGCCGCGTCATCCAGCCCATGAACCGGCCGAAATTGGCGGCCTGTTCGGGGTGACTGGCGAAATAGGAGAAGACCGGCTGTCCGTGGGCCGCCTCGAACGGCGTCTTGCCCGATCGCAGCGCGGGGAGCATTTCCAGCCCCATCGGAAAGGTCAAGTCGAGCGTGCGGATATAGCTTGCCGCCTCGTGCATCATGGCGGTACGCGGGGTGGCTTGGAGCAGCCCTCCTTCACCCGCTTCGACCAGTTCGTGCGCGACCAGAAAGTCCACGATCCGCCCCAGCTTGTCGGTCGGTAGACCGCTGGCGCGTGCGAGTTCGGCCACGCTGGCCGGCCCGCTCAGCAGGCGGGCGACTATGCCGCTTTCGTTGGCCAGCCTGATGAGAATGAGGCCGATGGCGTTGCCGTTGGCCCAATTGAACGCATCATCCGCGGTGTCGAAATGCTGCCCGATGGCGCGCGTCGTCATCAACCATCCCCTCGTGCCGCGTGGCCGCAGACCTATGGGTCTGCCGATTCGGCCGCGCAGCGATCCCGGCGCGGAGCGTTCCACGGGCCCGGGGCGGAGTCGACCGCAAACAAAGCCTGGCTTGGCCGGCCCCAAGCAATCGGCGCGCTTGCCCGCGGCGCCACGCTCGCCCATTTTGCCGTGAAACCCATCTGCCGGAGCACGCGCCCATGTCCGACGTCTATACCCCGCCCAAAGTCTGGGACTACGATCCGGCCAACGGTGGCCGGTTCGCCGGCGTCAACCGCCCGACCGCGGGCGCGCGCGAAGAGCGCGAGCTGCCGGTCGGCGAGCATCCGTTCCAGCTCTATTCGCTCGGCACACCCAACGGCCAGAAGGTGACCATCCTGTTCGAGGAACTGCTCGCGGCGGGCTTCACCGAAGCCGAATACGACGCCTGGCAGATCAAGATTTTCGCCGGCGACCAGTTCGGCTCGGGGTTCGTCGAGCTCAACCCCAACAGCAAGATCCCCGCGCTGCTCGATCGCAGCGGGCCCGCGCCGTTCCGGGTGTTCGAAAGCGGTGCGATCCTGGTCCACCTGGCCGAGAAGTTCGATTTCCTGCTGCCCAAGGCCAACCCGGCGCGCGCCGAGACGCTGTCCTGGCTGATGTGGCAGATGGGCAGCGCGCCGTTCATCGGCGGCGGGTTCGGGCATTTCTACGTCTATGCGCCCGAGCGCTACAAGTACCCGATCGACCGCTACGCGATGGAGACCAAGCGGCTGTTCGCGGTCGCCGACATGCAGCTCGGCCAGACCGAATACCTGGCGGGCGACTACTCGATCGCCGACATCGCCGCCTATACCTGGCTCGGTAACCTGTATCACGGCGCCTACAACGGCGCAGACGTGTTCCTCAGCCTGGCCGAGTACGAGAACGTCGGCCGTTGGGTGAAGGCGATCGACGCGCGCGCCGGCGTGATCCGCGGCCGCCTGGTCAATACCCAGAACGGGCTCGCCGAACGCCATGCAGCGGCGGATTTCGATACGCTGGACCGCGCCCTGTTCGATCCGGTACGCAAGCGGGCAGACTTCTAACGGCCCGCGCCGCCCCGGCCGCGGCCCCTCGGCGGAGGCAAGCATGGATCATCACGGCGCCCTGGTGGGCTGGACCCACGTCGATCTGGGCCATCAGGCGCTGGTCAGGCTCGAAAGCGTGCGCAGCGCGGACGCCGCCGAGCAGCCCGAGCCCGACGTGTTTCGCGTGCTGATGACCAAGAGCCAGGCCGCCGTGCTCGGCAGCTACCTGTTGTCGCTGTCGGGCCAGAGCGCGCCGCGGGGCGGCGGCTGGCTGAAACGGTGGTTCGGCTAGACGCGCCCTTCCCTTCGTCCGAAGCTCGGCTATATGGCCGCCTTCGCCCGCGGATGCGGGCCTGCTGGGGCGTCGCCAAGCGGTAAGGCACCGGTTTTTGGTACCGGCATGCGCAGGTTCGAATCCTGCCGCCCCAGCCAGCATGAATCCACCCCGCAACACTCTTCGCGAGCGGGACGTAGCGCGTCAGCGGACTCGCTTGACGCGGATCGAGGGCTGGCCGGCGTATTCGAGCATGAAGCTGCCGAGCGCGCCGCGCCGCAGCTCGACCGCGGCGCCCACGCGCGGCGGATCGTAAGCGAGCGGGGCTTCGTCGGTGAACTCCCATTGGCCGCCGTCGGCCAGCGTGAGGGCAAAGGTGCGCGGGCGCAGTTCGCGCATCGCGGTAATACGCAATTGCTCGCGTTGCGGCAGCGCTTCCCGCGCGCTGGCTGTCTGAGGCAGCGCGTCGGCCCCGAAGCCCCGCTGCGGCGTGGGCGCCACTCGGGCGGTGCTCGGGGCGCCCGGCGTACCGAGCGGTGGGGCTGGTAGCGCTCTGGCAGCGACAGGCGGGCTCGCTCCCATCGCCGCGTCGTAGCAGGCGACCCGCGAGGGGACGTCTGCGATCCGGGTGCAGTCGCGCAGGGCCCGCATGGCTGCTGCATCGTCGGCCGCCGATTGCGCCATAGCGGCCGCCGGGAGCGCGAACGGCGCGAGGACCAGGACGTATCGCAAGCGCATAGGCGGTCTCATCATCTCAAAAAAGGCACGGTGGCGGCATAGCGAACAGTTGTGAAGGGAGCCCGTGGAGCCGCCACCGTGCTGTTGGGCCGGCCGCCTGCGCGCCCGGCCCCGCAGCCTTAGAATTCGAAACTGGCGCCGATGAAGAAGCGGCGGCCCAGCACGTCGTAGTTGCCGGCGTCGTAGCGGCCGCCGGGAAGCTGCCCGTTGGCCGGGACAGCCGAGGTATCGACGGCGATGAGCGGCGGGGCCCGGTCGAACAGGTTGTCGATGCCGAGCCGGATACTGACGCCTTCCATCGCGCGGTAGGACCCGGTCAGGTTGAACAGGTCGTAAGCCGGCGCGCCGGTGATCGAGGTACCGCCCGCGCGGGTGACCGCGGTGACGTGATCGATCGCCGGCAGGTGACGCCACTGCAGGCCGATCGTGGCCGGGCCGACAGAGTAGTTGAAGCGCGTGAACAGCTTCCACCGGTACGAGCCCGCCTGCGTGCCGACTTCGCCCCCGCCGGTAGTGCCGGCATAGTCGATAATCGGCACCGCGACTTCGTCCGCCGTGGTGGCGAAGCGGTCGAGATACGTGAACTGCACGTTGGTCGAGAACCGGCCGGGGATCGGTAGGTTGACGTCTTCGAACCGCACGCCCCAGTCGAGCTGGACGTCGACGCCCGCGGTCTCGACGCGGCCGGCGTTGCCGTACGTCACGAGCACGTTGATGACCTCGCCGGTCTGAGGATCGCGGACGACGCGCTGGCAGGCATCGGTCGTGGCATCGAAGCCCGGGTTGAAGGCGGGCGTGAAGCACTTGCGGAACACCGCGTTGACGCTTTCGAGCGAAATGCCGCCCGAAAGCACGACATTGTAGTAGTCCACGCTCATCCGCAGGCTGCTGAGCCACGGGTTGTCGAACGGCGAATTGATCACCGCCCCGATCGTGTAGGTCTTCGCCTGTTCTTCTTCGAGTGCGTTCGCGCCGGTCGATACCGCGCGGAAGAAGTCGCCGGTATTGGTCGGGTAGACGCGGCCGGCCTGGTAGAAGGTCGCGGCTCCGTCCGCTCCCATCAGCGCGCGGCAGATGCCTTCCACTTGCGCAGCGTTGGCGTTGCCGACCGTATCCGCCGGGTTGGGCGTCAGATCGCTGGTCTGCCCGATGGGGTTGGCCGAATAGTTGCCGAAGAACACCGGGTTGGTCACGTTGCCGCGGCTGCACGGATCGCCGTCGGTGACCGCGCCCTGGGTCGTGGTCCGGGCGGTGAACAGTTCGCCCAGGTTGGGCGCCCGGCTCGCGCTCTGGTAGCCGCCGCGGAAGCGGAGCCATTCGAACGGCGCGTATTCGCCGTTGATCTTGTAAGTGTGAACCAGCCCGACCGAATCGTAGTCGGAGGCGCGGTAGCCGACCTCGAGGTTCAGCGCGTCGGCGAAGGGCAGGCCCGAGAGGATCGGGATCAGCAGTTCGCCATAGGCCTCGCGGACCGCCGTGACGCCGGCGGTGCTGGCCTGCGGGAAGCCGCCGTTGACGGTCTCGTAGAACGCCGAGCCATCGGTCAGCGCCGCGTCGGCGTGGAAGTCGAGCGAGTTGCGGCGATATTCCGCGCCGGCCGCGAAACGGACCTGGCCGTAAGGCAGATCGAACAGCCCGCCCTGGAGGTTGGCCTGCAGGTTGTCCTGCTTGAGCCGGTTTTCGACGGTACCGTCGACCGCCACCGCCAGGCCGCAATCGTCGGTGTAGCTATCCTGCGCGATGAACGGGCTGAGGCCGCTGGTGCAGGACGCCCGCGCCGCGTTGCGATTGGCGCCCAGCGGGGTGCCGTTGCCGACGAAACTCGAGTTGACGCCGTAGTTGGGCGACAGCAGCACTTCGCGCAGGCGATCGTAAGACAGGTAGCCGTAGAGCTCGGTGCGCGCGGTGGTTTCGCCGTGCGAGCCGAACACTTCCCAGGTCAGATCCGTGCCGGGGATTTCGCCTTCGAGGCCGAACAGCATCTGGAAGGTCTGGTTGTGGTTCTCGGTCGTGCGGCGGACCAGGTCGCCCGGGATGAGGTTGACGTAGAACGGCTGCGTCGCCGCGGCGCCGGTGCGGCTGTTCAGCAGCGTCTGCAGTTCCGCCGGGATCGGGAACACTTGCCGATTGGTGCAGCCGCCGGTGACCGGGCAATTGAGACCGAAACGCCCCGTGCCCACGCCCCCCGGCGAGGCCACCCCGAGCGCGAGGAAGTCGCGGTTGGTGTACTGCACCCCGCCGATCACCGAGCCCAGCGACGATGGACGGCCCGTCACCGGATTGCCCGTGTAGATCGCGTCGTCATACGGGATTGAGGTCCCCGCCTGGCCGATCGCCACGGTGTTGAGCGACAGGGAAACGGTCTCGGTCGAGGCGTACGACACCTGGCCGAAGGCGGTGATGGTGTCGTTCAGCGCGTACTCGCCGCGCGAGAAGAACGAATAGCGATCCTGCGGCGAGGACAGCAGGAGCTCCTCGATGTTGCTGGCGATCAGTCCGGTGGCGAGCATCTTGACGTCGAGCCCGTCGATGTCGGGGGACGAGCTGTTGTAGCCGTAGAACAGCGGCGTGAACTGGCCGCCGACCGAAGTCGACTGGTTCAGGAACAGCGTGTTGTCGCCGTTGAGATAGATATTCGAGGTCAGCGGCACGTTAAGCGCGGTGGTGCCGACGGTCGCCGGTACGCCTTTGGCGCGGAACAGGGTGTTCAGCGCCGCCTGGGTCGGACGCCCCGCCGCCGGGAAGGTGATGAAGTTGTTGTTCAGAAAGAACTCGGTGCCGGCGACCGTCGGGCTCATCGCCAATTCGCGGTTCCACGGCCGGTCGAGCGAGCGGACGGAATCGCGCTTGTAGAACTCCATACCCATCATGACGTTGCCGCGGCCGTTGTCGAGCGAGGCGCCGAGCAACGATGAGATGCGGTACTGCGCGCCGTCGCCGCGCTCGTTGACCGAGTACTGCCCATCGATGCTGAGGCCTTCGAAGTCCTTCTTGAGGATGAAGTTGACCACGCCGCCGACCGCATCCGCGCCGTAAGTGGAGGATGCGCCGCCCGAGATGATCTCGGTGCGCGCCACCGCGGCGGACGGAATGGTGTTGATATCGACCACGCCCGACCCGTTGATCGGCGTCGGCCGGCGCCCATCGACCAGCACAAGATTGCGGTTCGAGCCGAGCTGGCGAAGGCTGACCGTGGAAATGCCGATCGTGACGTTGGCGTTGGGCTGGAGCCCCTGGGTGTCGAACTGGGTCAGCGCCGGCGCGAACTGCGGCAGCTTGTTGAGATTCGCCTCGATGTTCACCGCAGAGCTTTGCTCGAGCAGTTCGGAATCGACCGTCACGATCGGGCTGGTCGCGGTGTAATCGCGCCGCGCAATGCGCGAGCCGGTGACCACGATACTGTTCGGGGCGGACGACCCGCTCGCCGCGGGCTGTTCGCCTTCAGCCGCCTCCTCGTCGGTGGCGCGATCCTGCGCCTGTGCGGGCGCGGCAATCATAACGCCGCAGGCGGTACCCGCCAGCAGCAGGGCACGGAACAGGTCGTCGGACTTACGCAAGCTCATGTCTCTTCTCCCCCATGAACCCGACGCCGCGCGGCGAGACTTTCGCCGGACGCACGGGCTTGCCCGGTCCCGCCATCTGCAAGCGAGCCGGTTGCTCTATCGATCTGGATGATTGTCTTTACCGATCCGCCGGGTGTGCCCGGCCGGAGCGATCAACGCGGGGTCGCGGCCCCGCCACCATTTTGGATCAAACGCTTCTCCCCAGGCATCCCCTCGTTGCGGGGGACTCTTGTTCGCAGACTACTAATTGAACACTGAATGGTTGTCTAGACGATGATTCCGCCTCTAATCGTTAGGGTAGTGAGCGTTTTCAGAGGCAACGAATATGCCCTCGCAGGCCGCGCCAATGCACAGCCCGCGAGCGGGCGGCATGTCCGAACAGTGGGCTTCAGAGATTTGTTTGGGGGATCAGGCCGCGCTCAGGGCGCGGTGTCGCTTTCGCCCGCGCCCCAGGTGGGATCGTCGAGTCGCGCAAGCATCTGGTCGAGCAAGTTCTCGAGGAAGGCGATGTCCGCCGGCGCGGCGCCGGTCAGGATATGCGCGCGCATCTGGTCGTAAACCTCGAAGATGCCGCGTAAAGCCTCTTCGCCCTTGGGCGAAATGGTGATCTGGTTGATGCGCCGATCGTTGGCATCGGGCTTGCGCTCGACCAGCCCTTCGGCGCTCAGAATGTCGATGATCCGCGTGATCGTCGCGCCTTCGACGCGCAGCCGGCGGGCGATGTCGCGCTGCGACTTCGGCTCGCGCATGTTCATGATCGCGGCGAGCGCTTCCATCCGCGCCACGCTCTGCCCGATCGCGCGCAGCCGCTCGTCGAGCTGGTTGCGGAAAGTGCGGACGGCCAGCACCATTTTGATCAGTACCGTGACGTCGCGCGGCGATTCGCCCCGGCGATAGATCTCGAAGCTGCTCTCGGCTTTGGCCTCGTCCAGAATGATCGGCCCGAGCTTGCGGATGTCGATCGGCATGATAACTGCGTCCCCCTACGGTGCCGGCGGGCGGCCCTCCTCCACCTCCTTCGCGCATATGGCTGGGCCGAAGTTTGCTTCGAGTCAAATAGTCAGACGAAGTCAACGAAACGTAGCGCCGCTTCGTGCTTTCGCCCGAATTTGCTAGAGACCGGCCCGGCCGATCGAGGAGCCCCAATGCAGACCAGCGCCCGACTCGGGTTCTTCAAGCTCAACGTCCCCGAGATGGCGTCGGCGCTGGGGTTCTGGCGCGAGGCCTTCGGCTTTGCCGTGGTGCAGAGCTTCGACGAGGCGGATTTTGCCGAGCACATCCTTGCGCTGCCGGGACAGGAAGCGGGGCCCAACCTGCTGCTGGTCTGCTTCAAAGACGGCCGCCCGGTGGCGCCAGGGCCCGGGCACGGGCCGGTCGGGCTGTTTTGCGCCGACATTTCCGCCAGCCTTGCGCAGGCCGTCGAGGCCGGGGCTGCGGACCTGAGCGGCGTGTTTACGGTCGGCCCGGTCAAGGTCGCGATGCTGAAAAGCCCCGAGGGACACGAGATCGAACTGGTCGAACTGCCGGCCTAAGCGAACTCTTCGGCAAAGACCGAAATGGTCAGGTAGTTCGGATCCTGCAGCACCGCCGAAAGCAGGAACGCCTGCACCCGGTCGCAGCGCGGATCGCCGCCGGCATCCTTGCGGAACCACAGCAGCCGCCAGTTCTCGAGCGGGTAGAGCAGGATCACCTGCTCGCGCATCTCCGTCGGCAGGATCGCGTCGGCGAGCGAGGACACGCCGACCCCGCGCTCGAGCATGGCCGCCATGACGTCGTAGTACTGGGTGTGGCCGATCACGCGGCGTGGATGAATCCCGTAGTGCGCGAAGACCTGCAGGACCTCCCGCTCCTGGCTGCTGGCGGCGAGCGGCATGATGAACGGCAGCGCGTTGATCTGTTCCGCAAGCAGCGGCAGACGCCGCCCTTCGGCGAACTTGCGATGTCCGTAGATGCCGCCCCGCACCAGCGCGAGCTGGCGCATGTAGGGTTCCACCGAGCGGTTCTCACGGCGGTGGATCAGCGCGAAGTCGTAGCGACCGTCCTCGAGATCGCGGGCGAGCGTCCCGCTCGGCGGCTGCGCCTCGAACGCCAGCTCGATATCGGGATGCGCGGCGAAGAAGCGGTCGAGCTTGGGCCGGACGTAACCGTCGAGTAGCCCCTGCCCGATCAGCACCTGGTAGCGCACGGTCTGCGGCGCATCGCCGGGCCCCGTCCGGCGGTGAGCCGCGAGCGCTTCGGCCGCCGCCTGGAAAGCGCGCAGATCGTCGAAAAAGGCCATGCCTTCCGAAGTCAGGGTCGGCCGCTGGCCGGGCCGCCGCGAAAACAGGGCGAGCCCGAGCTGTTCTTCGAGCGTGCGCATCTGGTTGCTGACCGAAGCTTGCGAAATGCCGAGCGATTCGGCGCTGCGCCGGAAGCTGCGCGTGGCGCAGAGGCTGGCGAAAACCTCGAGCTGGCGGAGGGTGAAGGGCAGGCCTGGCATTATCGGTTCCAGCCCATCTGATAACTTACGAATTATGACCTGTCATCACTTTGCGATGCGTTGCTTTGCGCCGCCGCTCGGACGACCTCGCCGGCAACGACGATAAGGGGAGGAAGTCGATGGTACAGACGATCGCGGGCTCGCGCCCGATCCTGGCGGCAAGCGCCAGCGCACTCGCGCTGGTCATGGCGAACCCGGCGCTTGCGCAGGACGCACCCGCCTCGGAGGAAGTGGCACAGGGCGAACCCACGATCACCGTGACCGGGTCGCGCCTGGTCACCAGCGGAATGAATTCGCCAGTACCGGTCACCGCGGTCCAGGCGGAGGAGCTCGACGCGATGGACCCGGCCTCGCTGATCTCGAGCGTCAGCCAATTGCCGCAGTTCTACGGCAACCAGACCCCTAACAACTCCAACTTTTTCGTTCGCGGCGGAACCGGCAACCTCAACTTGCGCGGGCTCGGACCCAATCGCACGCTGACCTTGCTTAACGGACGGCGGGTGCCCGCGAGCAGCGCGTTCGGCGGGGTCGACGTCAACTTGTTCCCCGAAGCGATGGTCAACGGCATCGAGACGGTGACCGGTGGCGCCTCCGCCGCTTACGGCACCGACGCAGTGGCCGGCGTGGTCAACTTCCTGCTCGATACCGAGTTCGACGGGCTGCAGCTCGACATGCAGATGGGTTCGACCGAACGCGGCGACGCGCGCAACTACGAGCTCAAGGGCGCGCTCGGGATCGACCTCGGCACGCGCGGCCACCTGCTGGTGTCCGGCTCTCGCGCGCACCTGACCGGGATCCACGAGATCACCAGCCGCGACTGGTACACCAATACCGGCGCGGTGCAGGTCGGCGGCATCTGGGCCGACTATGCCGACGTCCATTCGATCACCGCGTCCTTCGACGGCGTGATCTATGCGCCCGGCACGGTCATCAACGGCCTCGCGTTCAACCGCAGCGGCGGCACCTCGCCGCTGGTCGTCGGCACGCCCTCGCAGGGCACGCTCGGCAATGGCGGCCGCGCGGCGGGTGGCGGCGGGGACGACCTCAACAGCGAGGCATTTACGCTCTATCCCGATACCGACCGCTATTCGCTGTTCGCCTATGCCGATTACGAGCTGAGCGACAATCTGACGGTGTTCGCGCAGTACATGCACGGCAACAACCGCCAGTTTCAGTACAACATCCCGCGCGGCTCGCTGTTCGGATCGCCAACCGCGATCACGATCTTCCAGGACAACGCGTTCCTGCCCGATGCGCTGCGCCAGCAGATGGTCGCCAACAACATCGCCTCGTTCCAGCTCCGCCGGGTCGGAACGCTGGAGGACATCGGCGACGTCTGGTTCGAGGACGAGGTGACGCAGAACGTCGCGACGCTGGGCTTCGATGCCGAGCTCGCCGCAGACGGATTTCTCGGCGGCTGGAAGGTCGGCGGCTACTATCAGTACGGCCACAGCGAGCGCGTGTGGGACCAGTACACGCTGCGCGTCGACCGGATCTTCGCGGCGGTCGATGCGGTGCGGGTCGGCAACCAGATCGTGTGCCGGGTCTCGACTTTCGCGGCCGGCGCAGCCGCCTTCCCTGGCTGCCAGCCGATCAACCTGTTCGGCCGCGGCAATGCCTCGGCGAGCGCGGTCGACTACGTGCTCGGCAACGATGTCGGCGTGGCAGTCAATACCCCGCTCTACTTCGCAAACCTCGGCTTCACCGGCGAGACCTACCAGTACGAATCGGTAGCGCCGAAGCGCAATATCACGACCTTCGAACAGCACTTCGCTGAGGTCTCCGCGCGCGGCGACCTTATCCAGGGCTGGGCCGGGCCGATCGGGCTGGCGTTCGGGGCGTCCTACCGCAAGGAATCGATCTATCAGGTGGTCCAGGACACCACCAACCGGGCATCCAACCACGATGTCGGCCCGGCCGGCAGCCCAATCCCCGGCGAGTACCACCCCTGCACGACCAACGCCGCCACCAACGCGGCGCTCGGGCTGCGCGGGGTGAGCGCGCCGGATTGCAACAACACCGTGGCTTTCCAGTTCTCCAAGGTCTCGAACATTCAGGGCGAGGCCGAGGTCAAGGAAGGCTTCGCCGAAACGCTGATCCCGCTGTTCGACACCGGGCGCGGGACGCGCGCGGCGATCAACCTCGCCGGCCGCGTGGCCGAATACTCGGGGTCGGGCACGATATGGGCCTACAAGGGCGGGCTCGACTTCTCGATCGTCGACGGTCTGCGCTTCCGCGGGACGTACTCGCGCGACGTGCGCGCGGGGAACCTGTCGGAACGGTTCGACAAAACCGGCGGCACCGGCAACGTCACCGACCCGCGCACGGCAGCGCAGAACGCGACCTGGGGCGGGCAGACTTACCTGGTCACGATCTTCTCGGGCGGAAATCCGGCGATCCAGCCCGAGAAGGCCGATACCTTCACCGCCGGCGCGATTTTCCAGCCCGGTTTCCTGCCTGGCTTCTCCGCCTCACTCGACTGGTACAAGGTCAGAATCGACGGCGCGATCGCGACAGTCGGCACCAACGAAGTGGCGCGCCGCTGCTTCGTCGAGGACGATCCGACGTTCTGCGATCTGGTGACGGTCGATGCTTCGCAGAGCGGCAAGATCATCCTGGTCGGCAACCAGTTCGTGAACGTGGCGCAATCGCGGGTCGAAGGCATCGATGCCGAGGTCGGCTATCGCACATCGGTGGACCTGCTCGGCGGCGAGGACGAGCGGATCGGAGCTCGCGCCTTCATGTCGTGGCTGCTCGACCGGTCGGACGTCGGCGCGACCGGGGTCACGACCCGCTTCGACGGGCTGACCGGCCTCGCTCCGGATACCGGCGCGCAGGGCCTGTTCCCCAAGTTCAAGTTCACCGGCAACCTGACTTACGACAACGGCCCGTTCTCGCTCTTCCTGCAGGGCCGCGTAATCGGATCGGGGCTGCGGACTTATACGATCGGCGGGGCGGCTGCGGTCGAGGGCAGCAACATCGCCGACAACTCGGTGCCGTCGGTGTTCTACGCCGATCTCAGGGTCGCCTACGAAATCCCGGCGCTCGACGGCAATCGTGTCGAAGTGTGGGGCGCGGTCACCAACCTCACCGACAGGGCGACGCCGGTGACGGGTACCTATTCGACTTTCACGGGCACTTCGACGCAGTTCAATTCCGGACTGTTCGACGTGCTCGGCCGCCGCTTCACCCTGGGCGTCAAGCTGCGGATGTGATCGCCAGGCGGCAAAAGGAAGGCTAGCTTCGCGCCACGGGCGCTCCCGGTGCGAAGCTGGTCGATTGGGCGGCCAGGTCCAGGTTCGCGGGGCCTGGCCGCCCAGCTTTGGACACGGAGAGGAATGCCATGAGTAAGGGGATCACCCGCCGCACGGCGATCGCCGGGGCGCTCGGCACGGCGGCGCTGGCGAGCGCCCGGCCGGGCCTGGCGCAGGCCGGCGGGCCCAGAACCGGGGCCAAGCCGAACATCCTCTACATCATGGCCGACGACCTCGGATATGCGGACCTCAGTTGCTACGGCCGGCGTGACTATATGACCCCGGTGCTCGACGGGCTGGCGCGCGAGGGGATGATGTTCACTCACGCCTATGCCAACAGCGCGGTCTGCACCGCGACGCGCGTCGGGCTGATCACCGGGCGCTACCAGTACCGGCTACCGATCGGATTGCAGGAACCGCTCGGGGTCGCCGACGTCGGCCTGCCGCCCGAGCATCCGACGGTGGCCTCGCTGCTGCGCGCGGCCGGCTATCGCACCACGCTGATCGGCAAGTGGCACCTCGGTGCGTTGCCCAAGTACGGACCGCTCAAGAGCGGTTACGACGAGTTCTGGGGGCTTTACGGCGGCGGGATCGACTACTTCCGCCACGGCTTCGGCGGACGCAGCGACTTGTGGGACGGCGAAACGCGGATCGAGGAGGCCGGCTACGTCACCGACCTCCTCGCCGATCGCACGCTCGAAACGCTCGACAAGCGCAAGGCGGACGGCCGCCCGTTCTTCATCAGCCTGCACTTCACCGCGCCGCACTGGCCGTGGGAAGCCAACGATGAAGAAGGACGCGCCGAAAGCGAGCGCATCGCCAGCGCGCCGAGCGCGGGCGGCGGCGGGATCCTCCACTACGACGGCGGCACGCTCGCGACGTACGCGCGGATGATGAAATCGCTCGACGACAATGTCGGGCGGGTGCTGGCCCGGCTCGCCGCGCTCGGGCAGGATCGCGACACGATCGTGGTGTTCACCAGCGACAACGGCGGCGAACGGTTCAGCGATACCTGGCCGTTCACCGGCAAGAAGACCGAACTGCTCGAAGGCGGGCTGCGCGTGCCCGCGATCGTGCGCTGGCCCGGGGTTGTGCCGGCGCGCAGCGAAAGCACGGTGCCGATCATGTCGATGGATTGGCTGCCGACCTTCCTCGCGGCCGGCGGCGGGCGCCAGGCGCCGGCCTTCCCCAGCGACGGGGCGGACATCGCGGCGGCGCTGGCCGGGCGCGCGATGCCCGACCGGCCGCTGTTCTGGCGCTACGGCATCCGCGGACAGCGCGCGATGCGGCTCGGCCAATACAAGTATCTCAAGATCAACGAGAACGAGTTCCTGTTCGACGTGATCGCCGACCCGCTTGAGCGCGCGAACCTGAGCGCCCGGATGCCCGGACGATTTGCCGAGATGAGGGCCGCGTGGGAGCGGTGGAACGCGGGCATGCTCTACGATCCGGCGGCGCCGAGCGCGGGCAATACGCCGCAGTTCTGGCCCGACCACTTCAACTCGCCGCCACCCGCCCCGCCGCCGGGCGGCACCGCGCGGGCGGGATCGTAACGACTATTCGGCCGCTTGCGCGCGCAACTGGGCGCGGCGGACGGCATTGGCCCCGAACGCCGGGGCGAACGTCCCCAGCATGGCGATCAGCACCGCGACCGAAACGGCCAGGCCGGCGATCCAGGTCATGATCGTCGAAAGCGGTAGCTCCATGCGCAGCGCCGCGGCGCCGGCGAAAGGCGCGATGGCGATCCCCGCGATGCGGCCCCAGCCCCCGGCCCAGCCGATTCCGCTCGAGCGCATTTCGGGCGGGTAGGACAGCGTGGCGAGGTTGTTGATCCCGGTCTGGCCACCGACCTGGGTGAAATTCCAGGCGATCAGCGCGCCAAGGAACAGCCCGCTGGTGAACGGCACTTGCCCGAGCATGTAGAGCGCGACCGCCTCGACCAGGAAGAACGCCACGATCAGCCAGTACGGGTTCACCCGGTCCATGAGGTAACCCATGATCAGTGTGCCGGTGGCGCCGCCGATGAACGAGATCATCGCCGAGACCGCGAACTGTTCGATAGGGATGCCGCCAAGCTCCTGGAAGAAGGTGGCCATCCAGTTGGTCAGCAGCGCGATGTTGCCGAGCGACAGGAAGCACGCGATCCACAGCAGGATGGTTTGCAGGAAATAGCGTTCCTGCAGCAGCGCGAGCGGGCCCAGCTTCTGCCCGACCGGGCGGTCGGCGCCGTAGTGGTAAGCCACGCCCTCGAGGGGCGCGGCCGGGCTCATCGCCTTGACCGTGACGGGAATCTTGGGATCGTTCGGGTTGCGGCGCACGCGGAAGGCGAGCGATTCCGGGATCAGCAAGAGCAGCGGCAACGCCAGGAACCCGAGCAGCCCGCCGACCCAGAAGCCGATCTGCCAGCCGTATTCCTGATGCACCAGCGCGATCACCCCGCTCGCCGCATTGCCCGCGGAGAACAGCACCAGTGCCATGGCCATGAAGAACGCGCGCCATTTGCGGGGGGTCATCTCGGACAAAAGCGCGAGCCCGACGGGCAGCATCGCCGAGAAGAAGATCCCCGACAGACCGCGGAAGATCGCCATGTGAGTGACGGTCTGCGACCAGACCGCTGCGATCGACAGCACGCCGAAGCAGAACGCGCACAGCGCCAGCACCGGGCGGCGACCGATCCTGTCGGCGAGCGGCGGCATCACGAACGCGCCGACCGCCATGCCGACGTAAGTCCAGAAGATCACGACATCCATGTCGGCAGGCGCCGCGCCGAGCCCTTCGGCGATCGCGGGCAGGATCTTGCCGAAGAAGTACATGTCGAAGCCGTCGATGAAGAGCACGAGCGAGCACACGACGAGCATCAGCACTTCGCGCCAGCCGATCTTGCGGTCGTCGATGAAAGCTTCGACGTCGAAGCGCTGCTCGCTGGCCATATGTGTCCCTCTCCCAAGGACTTCTCGTCTGAGGGGAAAGTGACCGACGCGGCCTGCTAGGTCAACGCACCTCCAGCGCGGGCTGCGGGTTGTTGGGCACCATGATCATCACGCCTTGCTCGAACCGGACCGAGGCGAGCCGGTTGAGGAGGTTCATGCCGATCACGTTGGTCGGCCCGAGGCCGGGAGCGATGATCGCGTCGAGCCCGCGCGCGGTGACATTGCCGAAGCGCAGTTCGTCAATCGAGGTCATCTCGGCGGCGACCGTGCCGTTGGCGGTCTGCATCCGCACCGGCATCCCCACGCCGCGCGGCTCGAGCCCCGCGGCGGCGGCGGTCCGTTCAGACAGCGCGGTGAGCGTCGCGCCGGTATCGACCAGGAAGTTGGCGGGCACGCCGTTGACCTCGGCGCGCAGCCAGTAGTGCCCGTCGCTCGCCAGCGGAACGCGGGTCTCGCGGCCTTTGACGACCTGCTGGGGAAGCCCGATCGCGGGGACTGCCATCTCGTAGCGCGGGTCGAGCCGCGAGACTTGCGCGATCACCAGCAGCAGCACCGCCATCAGGCCGAGGGTGCTGCCGAAGCGCAGGAACCGGCCCACCGCCGGCAACGGTCGCAGCAGCACCGCGCCGAGCACGCCCGCCGCCATCGCCGCGAGCGCGGCCAACAGCAGGCCCGATTGCGGGATCGCCTGCACGTTGTCGAAGAGCTGGTCCCAGACGGGCGCGAAGTCCATGCGGGGAATATAGGGTGGTTCGGCGTGCTTTACGATGAGCGGATCAGGCGGGCGGGCGGCCTATCGACGCCGCTGCCAAGGTGAGCCCGCGCGGCCAGTGGAGCCGCTCGGCCGCGGCCTGATAGGTCGATTGCAGGAACGCCTGCAGAGCCGCCCCGGGATCGGGCGCGGCGCGGACCGCTTGGTAAGGCAGCAGGAACTCGCCCATATCTGCCTGCCAGAACGCGCCCGCGGGCAGGACCGAGGCCTCGGCCAGCCCCGGCGGGACCGGGTAGGCATAGGCATAGAACGCCGCGTGCGGATAGGCATCGTTGCCGGGCCAGAATCCGGCGCTGATGACCTCGTGGCTATAGGCCTCGCGCGTCACCGCATCGGGCAGGTGCGGCACCCCGCCGGGATGTTCGGGCGCGGTGCGGCCGGAAAAGCGCGTGACCGCCAAATCCAGGCTGCCCCAGAACAAGTGGCTGGGCGAGGACTTCCCGCGATAGAGCGAGCGGAACACGTTGAACTGCCGGTCGGCGCACAGGAACGCGCCAAGCAGGCGCTGCGCCGCGTCGGGGTCCCACGCGCGCGGCCGGCGATCGTCGGCGAACGCCACCGGGTCGGGCAGTTCGTTGGGCTTGCCGTGAAGCGGGGCGGGCAGACCGAGCGACCGGAGCAAGGCGGACAGATCGGCGTGGACCTGGGCAAGGGTCCGGCGCGCGGCGGGGACGACCGATTCCGCGCCGGTATCGCACACCACGCGGATCGTGCCGTCGAGCATGTCGAGCGCGGCGGTGAAGTGCCGCTCGCCCGCCGGCAGGTCGCGCGTCATCGGGCCGCGCGGGGTCATCCGCAGCGCGACATGCCAGCCGTGGTTGATCCAGGGGTGGAGCCGCGTCGGCAGCTTGCCGAGCAGCTGCAGCAGCAGGTGCACGCTATCGAGCGTGGGCCGGTCCGCTGTGTAGTCGAGGCGAGGCCAGGCGCTCATCGTTCGCTCACGGGGCGTTGCGCGGCGGGGTGGCCTCCGCCAGCAACAGCGAGAACCGCTCCTCGCGGTCGAGCCAGCGCGCGACCGGGGTCCAGCCGCCCGCCAGCAGCAGCGTGTACTGGCTGCGGCGGTCGAACTTGTGGCTGTTCTCGGTGTGGATGGTCTCGCCTTGCGCCATCGTGAAGCGCCGCCCAGACACCTCGAAGGCGATCTCCTCGGTGGCTTCGAGATGCATCTCGATCCGCGCCCAGGTGTCGTTCCAGCATGCGACGTGGCGCAGCTTGGCGATCGGGATCGTGCCGTCCAGTTCGCGGTTGATGCGCCGCGCGAGGTTGAGGTTGAACGCCGCCGTCACCCCGGCAGCGTCGTCGTAGGCGGCTTCGAGCACGGCGGGATCCTTGATCAGGTCCATGCCGATAAGCAGCTGCGCCCCTTCCCCGAGCGTCTCGCGCATCGAGCGCAGCAGATCGACCGCGGTCGGCGCGACCATGTTGCCGATCGTCGAGCCGGGGAAGAAGCCGAGCTTGGAGCGCCCCGCCACCGCGGCGGGCAGCACGACCGGCTTCATGAAGTCGGCTTCGACGGGGTGGATCGGCAGGCCCGGGAACTTGCCCGCCAGCTCGGCGGCCGAGGCGCGCAGGAAATCGCCCGAGATGTCGAGCGGGACATAAGCGGCGGCATCGATCGAGCCGAGCAGCAGCGGGGTCTTGAGCGAGGAGCCCGAGCCGAACTCCACCACGACCTGGCCGGGCGCGATGAGCCGCGCGAAGTCCGCGCGGCGGCCTTCGAGAATTTCTACCTCGGCGCGGGTCGGGTAATACTCCGGGAGACGCGTGATCTCCTCGAACAGCCGCGAGCCTTCCTCGTCGTAGAACCAGCGCGCGGGCACGGCCTTGTGCGGCTGCGCCAGCCCGTCGAGCACCTGCGTGCGGAACGCCCGGTCGATGCCGTCCTCGTCGAGATCGACGAGCGCGAGGGCTTCGCCGGTGGTGCTCACAGGTCCCTCGCCAGGCGCAGACCGGTGAACTGCCAGCGTTGCTGCGGGTAGAAGAAGTTGCGGTAGCTGGCGCGCGAATGGCCGCGCGGGGTGGCGCAGCTCGCCCCCTTCAGGACCCACTGGCCGGCCATGAACTTGCCGTTGTATTCGCCTACCGCGCCCGCGGCGGGCTGGAAGCGCGGATAGGGCAGGTAAGCCGAGCGGGTGAACTGCCAGCAGTCGCCGAACAGCCCGGTGCTGCCGCGCGGCAGCGGCGGTGCGCTGGAATCAAGTTGATTCCCTTCGGCCGGGTCGTAGCCCTGTCCGATCGCTTCCCATTCGAATTCGGTCGGCAGCCGCGCCCCGGCCCAGGACGCGAAAGCATCGGCCTCGTAATAGGAGATGTGGCACACTGGTGCGTTTGGATCGCGCGCCTGCCAGCCACTGTGCGTGAAGTGCTCGCTGTCACGCCAGTAGAGCGGTGCGGCGATGCCCTTCTGCTGGAGCCAGGCCCACCCGTCGGACAGCCACAGCGACGCCGTGCGGTAGCCGCCGTCGGCGATGAACGCCTCCCACTCGGCATTGGTGACGAGCCGATCGGCGAGCGCGAACGGTTCGAGCAGCACGCGGTGACGCGGGCCCTCGTTGTCGAACGCGAACCCGTCCCCCGAGTGGCCGAGCAGCGCGATGCCGCCGGGGTGCTCGTGCCATTCAGCGCCAGCCCTCTCGCCGCGTGAGATAGGGTCGGGAGCGGGCGCATCCCACATCGCCGGTCCAAGGGGATTCTGGAACAGCGCATGCTTGATGTCGGTCAGCAGCAGTTCCTGGTGCTGCTGTTCGTGCGCGATGCCCAGCTCGAGCAAATCGGCGAAGACCGGATCGCCCAGCAGTTGCTGCAATGCGGCATCGACATGCGCGCGCCAGCCCATCACGTCGGCCAGGGTCGGGCGCGACAGCATGCCCCGCGCCGCGCGAGCGATGCGGTCGCCCTCGGCTTCGTAGTAGGAGTTGAACAGGAACGGCCAGCGCTCGTCATAGAGGCGATATCCCGGCACCCGGTCGCGCAGCACGAACGTCTCGAAGAACCACGTCGGATGCGCGAGGTGCCATTTGGCCGGCGAGGCATCGGGCATGGACTGGAGCGCCGCGTCCGCCTCGCTGAGCGGCGCCACCAGCGCCCCGCTGAGCGCGCGCGTTGCCGCAAAGCGCTCGGCAAGCCCTGCCGGCGCGGTGACGCGCGATGTTCGCTGGGCTTGCGGCAATCGACCCTCCGGCGTGTCCGGTCCGGCCACGATGGCCCAGAGCGCTACCAAAGGAAACCCTCAAAGCCCGCGGCGTTCCCGGTGGAGCCGCCTCCAGGACGTTCGGCTCAGGCCGCCCGGCGCACGCGGTTGCGGCCGCCTTCCTTGGCCTCGTAGAGCGCTGCGTCGGCGCGGGCGAGCAGCCGCTCGCCGGTGTCGCCGGGGCGGAACTGCGCATGGCCGAGGCTCACGGTGACGCGCGGCAACCCGCCTGCGGCGCTGCCTTCTTCGATCGCGCTGCGCAATCGCTCGGCGAGTTCGGGGACCCGGCCCGGCGCGAGGCCCGGCAGCAGCCACACGAACTCCTCGCCGCCGACGCGCCCGATCAGGTCGCCGCCGCGCGCTTCGCGGCGCGCGAGCTCGCCGACGCGGACCAGCACCGCGTCGCCGGTGGCGTGTCCGAAGCTGTCGTTGATGAGCTTGAAATGGTCGATGTCGAACATCACCGCGGCGAGCGGCTCGCCGTCCTTGCGGCTCGCCGCCACCAGGCGCTCGAGCCGCTCGAGCGTGCAGCGACGGTTGGCCAGGCCGGTGAGCTGGTCGGTCAGCGCTTGTTTCTGCGCGACGATCGCCAGTTGCATCGCCCGCTCGCGCTCGCGCTCGAGCGCTTGCTCGCGCTGCACGCGTTCGGTGACGTCCATCGCCACCGCGAACAGCCCCACGCGGTTGCCCGCCGGGTCGAACTGGTTGCGTGCGACCAGCCGCAGCCGGCGCTCGCTTCCGTCGGCAAGCATGAGCGGGTACTCGATCTCGTAAGGCTCGCGGGTCTCGCGTTCGCGCGCGATGCGGCCGAACAGGATCGCGCCGCCGTCGGGCAGTTGCGCACGCACATCGCCGGGATCGGGCGCCAGCTCGCGCGGCATGCCGTTCAGTTCCAGCATCTGCTCGGACCAGATCTGCCGGCCGCTTCGCATGTCGTATTGCCACCGGCCGATCCCCGCCAGGTTCTCGGCGAGCCGCAGCAGGGAGAGGTTTTCGTTGAGTTCGAGGTTCTGCTGCCGGAGCTGCGCTTCGAGCCGGGTGCGCGCCATCAGGATCGCGGCGATCGGCAGCGCGGTGGCCAGCATCGCCAGCATCATGATCTGCAGCCATACGCCCGCCTGGAACGGCGCGACGTCGAGCGCGACGATCGGACTGCGGTGGCCGAAGCTCTGGACGGTCGCCGCCGCGGTGTAGGCCAGCACACCGCAGGCGGCGGAGAGCTGGCCATTGCGGACCACGGCAAAAACGATCCCGACCACCAGCAGCCAGTAAAGCGGTGCCGTCTCGATGCGCATGACGATCAGCGCCAGCACGAACAGCGCCGCCGTCGTCACCGCCAGCCCGGCGGCGGCCGGAGCCTCCAGCGGCTCCACCGGCGGATCGTCGAACCCGAACCGGCGCCGCAAATGCAGCAGGATCGGCGTGCCGACGAGGATCCCGAGGACGCTGGCCAGGAACCACCACGCCAGCCCCTCCGGCTGAACGTCCGCGCGCCACGGCCACGCGAGAAGCGCACTGGCGGCAGCGCCCGCGACAGCCGCGCCGAACTGGCCGGCGATATGCCGCATCGTGCGGGGCAGGCGTTTGCGCTCGCCGAGCACCCAGATGCCGAGCGAAACGCACACCGTCGCCTCGGCCGCAAAGGCGCAAGCCAGTCCGACGGCCTGGGCCAGCGTGAACCCCGATGCGAGCACCACGATCACTTGCGCGGCGCCGAGGCCCGCCAGCATTCCCGGCCAGCGCCTCACCGGCGCGGTATGGAGCGCGACTACTGCGACCGCGCTGGGCAGCCAGATCAGCAGCACGGCACCGCCGCTCTCGCTCAGCCACAGGCTGGCGAACGCGGTTAGCATCCAGATGAGACCGGCAGAGAGCGGAGCGCGCAGCCGTGTGAGGCGATCCAAGCCAATCCTCCCGTTCGGGAGCGGACTAGCAGGACAGCGTTAGCACCCTGTTACCGGCGGA
Source organism: Sphingomonadales bacterium 12-68-11 (assembly GCA_002279825.1). GTDB lineage: Bacteria > Pseudomonadota > Alphaproteobacteria > Sphingomonadales > Sphingomonadaceae > Croceibacterium_A. Next base: position 76,018 of record NCCV01000006.1, on the reverse strand, counting down.
TACCGGAAACGGCCGCTCAGGCGGCGTGTTGACGCCGTCCGAGGCGTTCGAGATTGAGCATCTCGGCGGTCAGGAAGGCCAGTTCGAGCGCCTGCGCCGCGTTGAGCCGCGGGTCGCAATGCGTGTGGTAGCGATCGGCCAGACCCTCGTCGGTGATCGCCACCGCGCCGCCGGTGCATTCGGTGACGTCCTGCCCGGTCATCTCGATATGGATGCCCCCGGCATGCGTGCCTTCGGCGCGGTGCACGGCGAAGAACCCGCGCACTTCGGCGAGAATGCGGTCGAACGGCCGAGTCTTGTAGCCGCTCGCCGACTTGACGACGTTGCCGTGCATCGGGTCGCAGCTCCACACCACCGGCCGGCCTTCGCGCGCCACCGCGCGCACCAGCTTCGGCAGCCCGGCTTCAACCTTGTCGTGCCCGAACCGGCTGATCAGCGTGATCCGCCCCGGATCGCGCGCGGGATCGAGCACGTCGAGCAGGCGCAGCAGCACGTCCGGCTCCAGGCTCGGCCCGCACTTGATGCCGATGGGATTGCCCACGCCGCGCAGGAACTCGACATGCGCGCTGCCTTCGAAGCGCGTGCGATCGCCGATCCACAGCATGTGGGCACTGGTATCGTACCACTGCCCGGTCAGCGAATCCTGCCGTGCCATCGCCTGCTCGTACGGCAGCAGCAGCGCCTCGTGGCTGGTGTAGAAATTGGCGGTCTTGAGCTGCGGCACGGTTTCCGGGTCGATGCCGCAGGCTTCCATGAAGTCGAGCGCCTCGCCGATCCGGTCGGCGACGTCGCGGAAGCGGTCGGCCCACGGGCTGCGGCCCATGAAGTCGAGCGTCCAGCGATGGACCTGGCGCAAGTTGGCATAGCCGCCGCCGGCGAAGGCGCGCAGCAGGTTGAGCGTCGCCGCCGCCTGGCTGTAGGCGCGCACCATCCGCTCGGGATCGTTGCGGCGGCTGCCCGGCGTGAAATCGATGCCGTTGACGTTGTCGCCAAGGTAGCTCGGCAGCGTGAGGTCGCCCACGGTCTCGGTCGGCGAGCTGCGCGGCTTGGCGAACTGCCCGGCCATGCGCCCGACTTTCACCACCGGCAGCTTGCTGGCGAAGATCATCACCACGGCCATCTGGAGCAGTACGCGGAAGGTGTCGCGGATGTTGTTGGGGTGGAACTCGGCGAAGCTTTCCGCGCAGTCGCCGCCCTGCAGCAGGAAGCCGCGGCCGCCGGCCACTTCGCCGAGCTGCGCTTTCAGCTCGCGCGCCTCGCCCGCGAATACCAGCGGCGGATAGTTGGCAAGCGTCCGCTCGACTTGCGCCAGCACCGCCGCGTCTTCGTAGACCGGCAGATGCCGGGCTTCGAACCGCGTCCAGCTATCGGGAGTCCAAGCTTGTGCCACTGCGCGAAAAAGTCCTGTGACTCGAAAGGCCGCGCCTTTACGCCCGCCGGGCGGACCATGCAAAGGTTACATCCGATATTGCACCCCGGCCCCACCGCGCGGCGGCGTGCCCGGGCGGCTCAGCGCGCGCCGCGCGCGGCCCCCGCCTCGGGCAGCACCGCGACCCTAAAGGCGTTGCCGGCCACCAGATAGCGGGCGGCGAGCGCCTGCAGCTCTTGCGGGGTCGTGGTCGAGTAATCGTCGGCCAGCGTGCGCAAGTGCGCGAAGCGGTTCGGATCGAACGCCCCGCCCTGCAACTGGTTGAGCCAGAAAGCATGCGCCGGAATGAGCCGGCGGATCAGTTGCAGCATCGGCTCGGTCGCGCGTGCCAGTTCGTCCGCGCTCGGCCCGTTCTGCGCGAGGTCGGCGGCGATCTTGTCGGCTTCGTCGAAGAACGTCCCGACGCGGTCGGGCGGCAATTGCGCGAGTGCCGTCAGGCGGCCGCCGCTGTCGATGTCGAGCGGCCAGGTGGCGCCGACATAGGGCGAATAGCTCGCGCCCTCGTGTTCGCGCAGCGCGTCGAGCAAGCGATTCGAGAACACTTGCGCGAGCAGCTCGACCTTGCGGCTCTGCGGCAGCTCGGCCGAGCCGGCCGCGGTCGGCCATGCGATCACCGCCGCCGCCTGGTCCGCTTCGCCGCGGTGATTGACCACCACCGGCTCCGCGTTGCCGGCCGGGAAGCGGATCGCGCGGGCGAGGTCGGCGGGGCCTGCGGGCTGCCTCGGCACCAGGGCGCCGAAAGTCGCCGACAGCGCCTCGACCGCCTTGTCGCGTTCGAAATCGCCGAAGATCGAGACTTCGACGGGCCCCTGTTCGAGCAACCGGGACCAGACCGCCTTGAACTGTTCGGGCGTGGCCGCGCGGATCGCCTCGGGCGCCGGGGTCGCAAAGCGCGGGTCGCGGTCGCTCAGCAGCCAGTCGAGATCGCGGTTGATGATCGCGCCGGGATTGGCGCTCTGCGCTTCGTAGGTCAGCAGCGCGCTGGCCTTGGCGCGCTCGACGGGCTGCGGATCCCACCCCGGCTGCGCCAGCTTGGCGGCCATCAGGTAGAGCTGGTCGGTCAGATCGTCGGGCCGGGTCAGGCCCTCAAGCACGAAGGTCCCTTCCTCGATGCGGAAATCGAGCCCGAACTTGCGCCCGGTGGCAAGCCGGTCGAGCTCTTCCTGGCCGAGCGGGCCTATCCCGGCCGGGATCAGCGCCGCTTCGCCGAGCGCGGCATAGACCGCCTCGTCGGGCGCGAAGGCGCGCCGCCCGGCGCCGAAGCGGACCCGCACCGTCAGCCGGCCGGGCTCGTTGTCGGTCGGGCGCAGCAACGCGCGCACTCCGTTGGGGAACACGAAGCCTTCGACGTCATCGACGGTGAACAGCCCGAGCGGACCGCCACCGGCAGGCGGCTGCGGGGTTCCGATCGGCGGCAGGTCGGCGAACCGGATCGCAGCGCCCGAGCCCCGCGCGGCGGGCGCGGCGACCGGCGCCAGCATGGCGGTGCGAACCGCGGCGGCGTCGGCCTCGCCCGGCTCGGGCGTAACCAGCAGTGCGCGCACGACCCGGCCGGTGAACAGCGCGCGGGTGTGTTCGTGGACCGCCGCTGGGGTGAAGCGGTCGCGCATGCCGCGGAACACTTCGAGGAAGGTCTCGGGCGAGGCGATCGCCTCGCGAATATCGACCGCGTTGACCAGATCGTCGGCGAGGGACGCGCCGGCCTGGCTGCGGCTCTGTTCGACCTGGTTGACGAACTGGATGTCGAACTCGGCAAGCTCGCGGTCGATATCTTCCTGGCTCGGCGGCGTGGCGACGGCGTCGGCGATGACCGCGCGCACTTCGCCCAGCGAGGCCTGCCAATCGGCGGTCAGAGGGGCGAACGACACGTAGGTCCCGTCGGCCGAGCGGCTCGGCTTGTCGCGATTGACCCCGGCGAACAGGAAGTCCCCGCCGCCGCGCGCGCGGCTTTCGAGCCGGCGATTGACGATCGCCTCGGCGATCGCGTCGATCAGCAGGCCGCGGTTGTATTCGAGGTTGTCCACCACGCCCTGCCACGGCCGCAAGTAGGCCAGCGTGACCATCCGCGGCTGCCCCGGCTCGACCAGCACGCGTGTCTCGCCGACCGGATTGATGCCGGTCGCGCCGCGCGGGACCGTCGGAACGCCGAAGTCGGGCTCGGGCTCGCCCGCGCCAGAGACCTGCCAGTCGCCGAAGTAGCGCTCGACCAGCGTGGCCAGGAACTGCGGATCGGCGTCGCCGGCCAGCACCACCACGGCCCGCTCGGGCCGGTACCAGCGGCGGTGGAAGGCGCGCACGCTGTCCGAGCTGGCGGCTTGCAGGGTACGCTCGAGGCCTATCGGGAGCCGCTCGGCGAGCCGCTGGCCGCTGAAGAACAGTTGCAGCGTGGCATCGCTCATGCGCCGCGCGGGGCCGGCGCTTTCGCGCCCTTCGGCCAGCACGATCGGCAGGTCCGCCGCGACGTTGGCGGGGCTCAGCGTGGGTTCGCGGATCATTCCGGAAATAAGCCTGACGCTGTCTTCGAGCACCGCCGGGCGGGCGTTGGGAAGGTCGAGCTTGTAGACGGTCTGGGTCGGGGTGGTGAGCGCGTTGGTGTCGCTGCCGAAGCCGGCGCCGAGCCGCTGAAAGTGGGGAATCGCCTCGCCGTCGCCGAGATACTTCGACTGGCGGAAGGTGAGGTGTTCGAGCAGGTGCGCGAAACCGCGCTCCGAATCCCGCTCATGCAGCGACCCGGCATCGATCCGGACGCGGATCGAGACCTGGCCCGGCGGCACGCCGTTGCGGCGCACCGCATAACGCAAGCCGTTGGGCAGTTCGCCGAACAGCCACTGCCGATCGACCGGGATGTCGGTACCGCGATAGATCCAGGGATCGTCGGGACGCGCATGCTGCGGGGCGGGCGCTGCGGTCGGAACGACCGTCGGCTGAGGCGCCGCAACTTGCGCGGCGACGGGGACCGCGGCAACCAGGAAAGCCAGCGCGAAGGAGACGGCGCGCAGCACGCGCGAAGGCAGAATCATGGCACTCACTAGGCCGGGAATGGATGAAGGCCGGGTGAATGTCCAATGCACGGCCGCGCGTGCGCGCGGCGCGCTTGCGGGGCACCCGCGCGCACCCTACATCGCCGCCATGTTCATCGAGACCGAAACCACGCCCAACCCCGCCACGTTGAAGTTCCTGCCGGGCGAGGCGGTGATGCCCGCCGGCACGCGCGACTTCGCTTCGCCCGAAGATGCGACGGCGAGCCCGCTGGCCGAGGCGCTGTTCGACACCGGCGAAGTGACCGGCGTGTTCTTCGGCCGCGATTTCGTCTCCGTGACCGCCGCTCCGGGCGCCGACTGGTCGGCGCTCAAGCCGCAGGTGGTGTCGATCCTGCTCGACCATTTCGTCAGCCAGGCGCCGCTGTTCGCGGGCGGCGATGCGAGCGGCATCGCGGTTCCCGCCGACAGCGACGAGGCGATCGGCGACGACCCCGCCGATGCCGAGATCGTCGAACAGATCAAGGAACTGCTCGAAACCCGGGTGCGCCCGGCGGTGGCGGGCGACGGCGGCGACATCCGCTATCGCGGCTTCCGCGAAGGCGTGGTGTACCTGACCATGCAGGGTGCCTGCTCGGGCTGCCCGAGCTCCACCGCCACGCTCAAGCACGGCATCGAAGGCCTGCTCAAGCACTACGTCCCGGAAGTCACCGAAGTCCGCGCCGCCTGATCCGCCGGGAGAACGACGCCGTGCCCGAGCCTCTCGACAACGCCGCGCTGGACCAGTTGTTCAACACCGCGCGCAGCTATAACGCCTGGCTCGACCGCGATGTCAGCGACGCGCAGATCCACGCGATCTACGACCTGTTGAAAATGGGGCCGACCTCGGCCAACCAGCAGTCGGGGCGGCTGGTGTGGTGCAAATCGCCCGAGGCCAAGGCGCGGCTCGCGGCGCACGCTTCGGAGAAGAACCGGCCCAAGATCACCGGCGCGCCGGTCTGCGTTATCATCGGCATGGATCTCGAGTTTCACGAGCAGTTGCCGTGGCTGTTCCCGCATACCGACGCGCGCAGCTGGTTCACCGGCAAGGCGGAGCTGCGGCAGGCCAACGCCTTCCGCAATTCCTCGCTGCAGGGGGCTTACCTGATGCTTGCGGCCCGCGCGCTCGGGCTCGATTGCGGGCCGATGTCGGGGTTCGACAACGCCGCCGTCGACGCCGAGTTCTTCGCCGACCAGCCGAGCGTGCGGTCCAACTTCATCTGTTCGATCGGCTACGGCGATCCGGCCAGCATCTTCGCGCGCAGCCCGCGGCCCGAGTTCGACGTCTTTAACAAGCTGGTGTAGCTCCGCGCCGTGCGGACGCTGGTCATCGATAGCGCCACCGAGGCCTGTTCGGCCGCCCTGTTCGAGGACGGGGTGCTGCTGGCCGGCGCGCGCGAAGTGATCGGGCGCGGCCATGCCGAGCGGCTGGTGCCGATGATCGCCGAACTGCCCGGCAAGGGCCGCGCCGCGCGGATCGTGGTCTCGCTCGGGCCCGGCAGCTTTACCGGGGTGCGGATCGGTGTGGCTGCGGCGCGCGCGCTCGGGCTCGCCTGGCAAGCGGAGGTTGTCGGCTATCCCACGCTGGCGCTGGTCGCGGCGATGGCGCGCAAGCTGCGCCCCGGCCCGGTCACCGTGTGCATGGCCGGCGGCCACGGCGAATGGTTCGTCCAGCCCTTTGCCGCCGACGGCACGGCCGAGGCCGAGGTCCGCTCGCTGGCTCCGGACCAGGCGGCGCTGGCGCCGCTCCATCCCACCCTTGCGGGCAGCCAGGCGGCAGCGTTGGCTGGACGGGTCGGCGGAGATGCGGTCGCACTTTCGCTGCTGCCCGACGCGCGCGAATTCCCGCTGCTGCGGGCGGCCCACCTCACGCCTTCGGTCGCGCCGCTCTACGGCCGTGCGCCCGATGCGCGGCTGCCGGCGGCGCGCGCATGAACGACGCCATCGACCAGGTCATGGCGGTGATGGACGCGGCGTTCGAGCCGGCATTCGGCGAGGCGTGGAACCGCAAACAAGTGCTCGACGTGCTGGCGCTCCCGGGCACGTACTTGCTGCTGGCCGGCACCCATGGCGGTGAGCCGGCGGACGGCGCCGAAGTCGTCGGCTTCGCGCTGTCGCGCGCGGTGCTCGGCGAGGAGGAACTGTTGCTGCTGGCGGTTCACCCGAAGCATCGTGGCCGTGGGCTGGGCACCGTGCTGCTCGAACGCTTCGTCGCGGCGGCACGCGCGCACGGTTCGGCGCGGCTGTTCCTGGAAATGCGCGACGGCAACAGCGCCGAAACGCTGTACCGACGGCAAGGATTCACCAGTATCGGCTTACGCCGTCACTATTACCGGCGGGGTGCGGCAGGGCCGTTCGACGCGATTACGTTTGCTCTCGATTGCTGAGCCTTCGTCGCACGTAAAGAAATTGGGCGCTTCGACCGGCCGATTCTATTGCACATGTCGAGCAGGCCGTTTAAGCGCCCGACACGATGCGATATAGTTGGTAGGTTGCTGACGAACGTCGGCGGTCACGCTCAATCCATGCACGAGGGGAAACAATGGAAAGCCTAGAAACCGATATGAAAGAGACGCTGATCACCCTTACTTCGGATATCGTGGCGGCACATCTCAGCAACAACGACGTCACGCTCGACGACGTCCCGACCTTGATCCGCAATGTCTATGGGGCACTCGCCGGCCTTGGCGCCGCCGTGCCCGTCGAAGGCAAGCTCGAGCCGGCGGTATCGATCCGCGCGTCAATCAAGCCGGAGTACATTGTCTGTCTCGAAGACGGCAAGAAGCTCAAGATGCTCAAGCGCTATCTCAAGACCAACTTCAATCTGACCCCGGAAGAGTATCGCGCGCGCTGGAACCTGCCCGCCGATTACCCGATGGTCGCGCCGGCCTATGCCGAGAAGCGCCGCCAGCTCGCCAAGCAGATCGGCCTCGGCCGCACGCCCGGCCAGCGCCGCGGCCGGCGGAAGAAGGTCGTCGCCGAGTAAGGCTATCCCCGGGCCTGCGGTTGAAAACACGCCCCGCCGCTTCCATAGTGGTGGGGCGTCCCGCTAAAGGGGTCCCGACATGCATCAGACGATCGATATCGAGGCGCTCTGCGCCGAACGCGGGCTCCGCATCACCGAGCAGCGCCGCGTGATCGCGCGCGTCCTGTCCGAGAGCGAAGACCACCCCGACGTCGAGGCGCTGCATGCGCGCGCATCGGCGATCGACCCGAAGATCTCGATCGCCACCGTGTACCGCACGGTGCGGCTGTTCGAGGAAGCGGGCATTCTCGACCGCCACGATTTCGGCGACGGACGCTCGCGCTACGAAGCAGCGCCCGAGGCACACCACGATCACCTGATCGACGTCGAGAGCGGCAAGGTGCTCGAATTCGTCGATCCCGAGCTCGAAGCGCTCCAACGGGTCATAGCCGAGCGGCTCGGCTACCGGCTGGTCGATCACCGCATGGAACTCTACGGCGTCCGCATCGACCGCGAGGACTGAGCCTGCGCGCGCTGCGGACCGGGGGCCGATGGCTGGGCGCCATGCTCGGCTTCGGGATCATCGTCCCGGTTCATCTTGTCGTTCTCCTGCTCGGCCGGCGCGATGCCGTGCCGCCGCTGTTCCTCGCCTACATGGGCCGGGTGGCCGGGCTGCGGATCCGCGTCGAGGGACAGCCACGGACGGGCGCGCTGCTGCTCGCCAACCACGTCAGCTGGCTCGACATCCTCGCGCTGGCAGGAACCAGCCGGGCGATCTTCGTCGCGCATAGCGGGCTTATGGTCCACGGCGGGCTCAAGTGGCTGTGCGACCAGAACTGCACGGTGTTCGTCACCCGCGACCGGCGCGCCACGGTCGCCGGGCAGGTCGCGCAAGTGCGCGCCGCGCTCGGCAGCCGGCCGCTGACGATCTTCCCCGAAGGCACCACCAACGACGGCACGGCGCTGCTGCCGTTCCGCAGTTCGCTGCTGTCGGCGGTCGAGCCGCTGGCCGACGCGGTGCCGATCCAGCCGGTCGCGCTCGACTATGCCGATGCCGCCGAGATCGCCTGGTTCGGCGAGGAACCGGGCCTCGCCAACCTGCGCCGCATAATGGCCCGGCGCGGGCGCATCGACCTGACGATCCGCTTCCTCGAGCCGCTCTCGGGCGCGGCGCTGGCCGACCGCAAGGCGATGACCGCCGCGGCGCAAGCAGCGGTCGCCGAAGCGCTGCGGGTTTAACTCGCGCGCCGGATCGGCTAGGCGCGGCGCCCCATGCCTGTGACCACCCCGCCCCAGACCTACCGGGTCAAAAGCTTCGGCTGCCAGATGAACGTCTACGACGGCGAGCGGATGGCCGAGCTGCTGGCCGAGCGGGGCATGTCCGCCGCAGGCGAAGGCGAAGACGCCGACCTGGTCGTGCTCAACACCTGCCACATCCGCGAGAAGGCGGCCGAGAAAGTCTATTCGGACATCGGCCGGCTGGTGAAGGCGGGCGGCGACAAGGCCCCGCTGATCGCCGTCGCCGGCTGCGTCGCGCAGGCCGAGGGCGAAGAAATCATGGCGCGCGCGCCGGCTGTCTCGGTGGTGGTCGGCCCGCAGGCTTATCACCGCCTGCCCGAGATGATTGCAGAGGCGATGCAGGGGCGTCGCAGTACCGATACCGAAATGCCCGCCGACGCCAAGTTCGCCGCGCTGCCCGCCCGCCGCCGGGTCGGGCCGAGCGCGTTTCTGACGGTGCAGGAGGGATGCGACAAGTTCTGCACCTATTGCGTCGTGCCCTATACGCGCGGGGCGGAAATATCTCGGCCCTTCAAGGTGCTGCTGAGCGAAGCTGAGGCGCTGGTGGAAGCCGGCGCGCGCGAGATCACCCTGCTCGGCCAGAACGTCAACGCCTGGTCCGGCGCGGATGTCCGGGGGCGCGCGCTGGGCCTCGACGGCTTGATCGAAGAGCTGGCCAAGCTGCCGGATTTGCTGCGCATTCGCTATACCACCAGCCATCCCAACGACGTCACCGAGGGGCTGATCGAGGCCCATGCCGCCGTGCCCAAACTCATGCCATTCCTGCACTTACCGGTGCAGAGCGGCAGCAACCGCGTGCTCAAAGCGATGAACCGCAGCCATAGCGCCGAGAGCTATCTCGCACTGCTCGAGCGGTTCCGCGCGGCGCGCCCCGATATCGCACTCTCCGGGGACTTCATCGTCGGCTTCCCGGGGGAAACCGACGCCGAGTTCGAAGAGACGCTCTCGCTCGTCGCGGCGACCGGCTACGCGCAGGCTTACAGCTTCAAGTACTCGCCGCGCCCCGGCACGCCGGCGGCAGACATGGACGGACAGGTTCCGGCCGAAGTCATGGACGAGCGGCTGCAGCGGCTGCAGGCGGCGCTCAACCGCGATCAACTGGCGTTCAACCAGGCCTCGCTCGGCAAGCGGTGCGACGTGCTGGTCGAGCGGCGCGGCAAGAAGCCCGGCCAGTGGCTCGGCAAGTCGCCGTGGCTGCAATCGGTGCATTTCACCGGGGATGCGGCGATCGGGGACATCGTGGAGCTCCGCCTCGAATCGGCCGGACCCAACAGTCTGAGCGGCGTGCGCGCGGTCTGATTGCCGCACTGGCGAGCCAGTTCCCAAAGAGTCACCGGATCGCCTCCGAACTGACTTCGGAGAGACATACCACATAGTTAACAGCCCTTTAACTCAATCCAGAGTTGGAGTAGCCCTATGTCGATCGCTTTTCACAAGGCGGCCTTGGCCGCAGTTTCCCTTGCCGCACTGACCGTGCCGGCGGTCGCCACCGCGGCCGAAACGCTGCAGGTCGTTTCGGGCCCGGCCGGCACCCGCAAGGTGACCGTGTCGGCCGCCGATCCGATCGGGCAGAGCTTCTCCGCTTTCACCGACACGATCAGCTCGATCGGATTCCAGTTCAGCACGCTCAACCCGACCGCCGCGAACACTTCGCTGACGCTGTCGCTGTTCGCCGGCGAGACTCTCAGCGGCACTTCGCTGTTCACCCAGTCGTTCACGCTGCCCAGTTCGATCACCTCGCGCGACACATCCGCGTGGGTCGATATCGCCTTGCCCAACCTGGCCGTCACGATGGGCGGGTTCTACACTGCCGTGCTCACCGCCACGTCCGACCGAGCGGCGCTGCTGGTGGGTCCCGACTACAATGTCTCGACCGGCCAGTTCTCGGGCGGCGACGCCTATGCCGGCGGGAAGTTGCTGACCAACTGGACCGGCATCTACGCCAACTGCAAGGGCGCGGCGAACAACTGCGACGCGAACTTCCGCGTGACCGGCGACCTGAACGCCGCCGCGGTGCCCGAGCCCGCCACCTGGGCGCTCATGCTGCTCGGCTTCGGCGCCGTCGGTGCGGCACTGCGCCGCCGTCCGGCCGTTGCGGTCAAGGCCCTGGCCTGACGGCAAGCTTCGCGAAGCGAGGGTCCCGTCACGGCGGGGCCCTCGCCGACCGATCGCAGGCCCGTGGCGCACGATTCGCATGACATTCGAGTGACTTTCCACCGCGCCGGCTAGCTCCGCCGCTTGCGCCTGATCCGCCCCGGTCTATCTTCCGATTCGCGCAACCCGCGAAAGGACCGCATGGCCCGCAAAGCATCCCGCACCGGACGGCATTCCGCCCGCGCCGACATAGGCGCCGATCTGACTTTCCGCCCCGAGGATCGCCGCGACGCCTCGCGCCGCGCCCGGATCGAGATTCTGTTCGACGAGCAGGCGATGCTGGGAGCGTTGTTCGGCGAGTTCGACGCCAACCTGGTGCAGATCGAGAACCGGCTCGGCGTCCTGGTGGCCGCGCGCGGCAACCGGGTGGTGATCGAAGGGACCGAGGACGACGTCGCGCGCGCGCGGCAGATCCTGGTGGCGATGCACGAGAAGCTTCTCGCCGGGCAGGAGATCGATTCCGGGGCAATCGAGGCGCTGATCGGCTTCAGCAACGAGCCGACGCTCGAAGGCATCATCACCGGCGATGCCAAGGGCCCGCCGATCATGATCCGCACGCGCAAGAAGAACATCGTCCCGCGTACCGCGATGCAGGCCGATTACATGCGCGCGCTCGCCAGCCGCGAGATCGTGTTCGCGCTCGGGCCGGCGGGCACCGGCAAGACCTACCTGGCGGTGGCGCAGGCGGTCAGCCAGCTCATCACCGGTAGCGTGCAGCGGCTGATCTTGTCGCGCCCGGCGGTCGAGGCCGGCGAACGGCTCGGCTTCCTGCCCGGCGACATGAAGGAGAAGGTCGATCCCTATCTCCGCCCGCTCTACGATGCGCTCTACGACTGCATGCCCCCCGAACAGGTCGAGCGGCGGCTGGCCTCGGGCGAGATCGAGATCGCCCCGATCGCGTTCATGCGCGGACGCACGCTGGCCGATGCCTTTGTGATCCTCGACGAGGCGCAGAACACCACCCGCGAGCAGATGAAGATGTTCCTGACCCGGTTCGGGCAGAACAGCCGGATGGTGGTATGCGGCGACCCCAAGCAGATCGACATTCCCGGCGGCGCGGCGATGAGCGGGCTCGCCGACGCGGTGGCGCGCCTCGAAGGCGTCGAGGGCATAGGGGTGATCCCGTTCGGCCGCGGCGACGTGGTGCGGCACCCGATCGTCGGGCGTATCGTCGAGGCTTACGAGGGGGAAAACGCCTGAATCCCGTTCGTGTCGAGCGAAGTCGAGACATGCCGCGCAACGGTTCTCGACTTCGCTCGAACCGAACGGCACGGGGTTCGTATGGAACTTGAGATTTCTATCGAGGAGCCCTGGCCCGAGGGCGATTGGGACACGCTCGCCGCGCGCGCCGCTGAGGCGGCGGCGGCGGTGGCGCCGGAGCTGGCGAGCCCGTACCTCCTTGCCAGCGTGCTGTTCACCTCCGACGCCGAAGTCCACGCGCTCAACCGCGCGTGGCGCCAGCGCGACATGCCCACCAACGTGCTGTCGTTCCCGATGTTCGAGCCAGGCGAATTGCGCGCCCTGCCGGGAGACCGACCGGAGCTGATCGGCGACGTCGCGCTCGCCTGCGAGACCTGCGCGCGCGAGGCCGCCGAAAAAGGCCTGCCACTGGCGGATCATGCGGCGCATCTGATCGTTCACGGCCTGCTGCATCTCGCGGGCTACGACCACGAGCTGTCCGATGCCGACGCCGACGCAATGGAGGCGCTCGAAACGAAGGCGCTTGCGCTACTCGGTCTCGCGGACCCATATGGGCCGCTGGGCGCCGCACACGCCTGAACAGGGGAAGCGACGGGGCAATGCCCGAGAATACCAGAAGTCCGTCCCGCCCATCGGGCGATTCCGGCAACGGAGACGCGGACAGTAACAGGGGCCTGTGGACGGCGATCCGCAAGCTGTTCGACGCCGAGACCGGCACTTCGCTGCGCGCGCAGATCGAAGAAGCGATCGACGAGCACGAGGACATCGAACCCGGGCGCGGCGAGCCGGCGGCGCGCGGCGATCTCTCGCCGCTCGAGCGCCAGATGCTGCGCAACCTGCTCCATTTCAGCGAGCACGACGCCGACGACGTGGCCATTCCGCGCGGCGAGATCGTGGCGATTTCCGCGGCCGCGAGCTGGCAGGAACTGGTGGCGATTTTCGCCGAGCACGGCCATTCGCGCGTGCCGGTCTATCGCGATACGCTCGATGAAGTGATCGGGATGATGCACATCAAGGATGTGTTTTCGTTCCTCGCCACCGCAACCCCGCCCCCGCCCGACTGGACCACGCTGATGCGCCAGCCGCTCTACGTGCCGCAGTCGCGCGGCGCGCTCGACGTGCTGGCCGACATGCGCGCCCGCCGCACGCACCTGGCGATCGTGGTCGACGAGTTCTCGGGCACCGACGGGGTGATCACGATCGAGGACCTGGTCGAGGAGATCGTCGGCGATATCGAGGACGAGCACGACGACGCGCCGGTCGAGCTGGTGGTGGCGATCGGCGAAGGCATGTGGGATGCCGATGCCCGCGCCGAGCTCGACGACGTGGCCGAGACGGTCGAGGATCCGCGCATCGCCGAAGTCGAGGAAGCGGTCGATACGCTCGGCGGCCTCGCCTTCGTGCTGGCCGGCCAAGTGCCTGAAGTCGGCGCGGTGCTGCATCACCCGAGCGGCTGGCGGATCGAAGTCACCGGGGCCGACGAAACCCACGTGACCCGGTTGCGGCTACACCGCCCCGAGCCCGAAGACGCCGCGGCCGACTAGTTAACCTTGAAACTTTTGCCGCAGTGCGTCATTTTTGTGCAGTGCGATATATAAGGGGTCGACGGGCCCCATGACCGGGAGGATACTGACTGCCGATGCGCCGCCTGCCGCCCCTTCGCGCGCTGGAAGCGTTCGTCCGGGTCGTCCGGCTCGGCTCGGCCCGTGCGGCGGCGACCGAACTCGGTCTCAGCCCCTCGGCGCTGTCGCGGCGGATCGGCAATCTCGAGGACTATACCGGCAAGAAGCTGTTCTCGCGTTCGGGCCAGGCGATGAAGCTGACCGACGAGGGCCGCCTGTTCTACGACGCGGTCGCGCCGCATCTGGAGACTCTGGCGGCAGCGGTCGAGGCGCAGTCGGAGAACCTGCAACTGCTGCGGCTGCGGCTGGGGGTGCTGCCGTTGTTCGGCACCCAGCGGCTGTTCCCGCGCCTGCCCGAACTGCGCCAGCAGCACCCGCGGCTGCACATTGACATCGATACCGGGCCGCACCTGATCGACCGCGTCGGCGACACGCTCGACGCGGCGATCGCGCTGACGGTCGAGCCGGGACCGGGCTTCCACGCGGTCCAGCTCGACCAGAACACCGTGCGCGCGATCTGCAGCCGCGCGCTCGCCGACCAGATCGGCACGACGCCCACGCTCGAGGCGCTCGCCCAGCAGACCTTCCTGATCCACACTGACATGCCGCTGAGCTTCGAGGCATGGAAGGCGGCGCTCGGTCTGACCGCGCTGCAGCCGCAGGCGATCGATCACTACGATTCGGGCCAGCTGATCCTGGAGGCGGCGGCGCAGGGGCTGGGAATCGCGGTGATGCATGACGACCACGTCAAGCGGAACGCCGACCCACGCCTGACCCAGTTGTTCGACCTGGAGATCGCCAGCCCCTATCGCTACTGGTTCGTGTGCCGCCCGGTCGATCTCGACAGCCGGCCGGTGCGGCTGTTCCACGATTGGCTGGTAGCCGCGCAATTGTAGTATGGCCGGCGCCGAATCGGCCAGCGAGCCGAGCGCGTACAAACCACCGAGGGGATAGCCGATGAAGTTCCGATACCTGTTGCTCGCCGCCGCCGTCGCGGCCGGCGTCCCGATGGGCGCGCAGGCGCAGATGCGCGCGCTGAGCGATCCGGTGGTCGGGCATCCCGATCCCGAATCGCTGTTCACCAGCCGCGATCCTGTGCTCCACCGTAACAAGCAGACCGCGCTGCGTATCCAGCGCGAGCTGCTCAAGTGCAACGAATGGGCGCGCGCGGGCGAGTGGCTGACCGACAAGTACATCCAGCACAACCCGGTCGCCGCTTCGGGGCTGAAAGGCGTGCAGGAATACTTCCTCAACGTCGCGCGGGTGCGTCCGGTCAGTCCGTGCCCGGCGCTGAGCGCGAGCGATCCCAATGCCGTGGTCATGGTTTCGGCCGAAGGCGACTATGTGACCATCCTGACCAAGCGCATCGTCCCCTATGCCGACGATCCGACGCAGAGCTATACCACCACCTGGTTCGACACCTGGCGCTTCGTCGACGGCAAGGCCGACGAGCACTGGGATCCGGCGACGCTGCCGACCATGCCGCCGGCCCCGATCGCCAGCGTCGATACCGTGGTGCGCGAAGCGGCCGAGCGGGCCGCGATCGAGAAGCTGATGTGGGACTATGTCGCCGCAGCGGATTCGCTGGACGCCAACGCCTACGCCGCAGCGTTCACGCCTGACGGAGCCTTCGGCCAGAGCAAGGGCGCCGAGGCGCTGAAGGGCATGATCAACGGGCTGCGCACCAGCATGGGGACCCGCTCCGCCGGCATGCACCACGTGATGTCCAACATGAACATCGAGTTCCTGAGCCCGACCCGCGCGCGCGTGTTCTACTACTGGCAGACCGTGTTCGGCGGCGCTGCCGGCGCGCAGACCCCGGTGCGCGTGGCGGCGGTCGGCCGCGGCATGGACGATGTGGTGAAGGTCGGCGGCAAGTGGCTGATCCAGAACCGCAACGTCAGCTACAAGCACCCGTCGGAAGGCAATCTGCCGACCACGGCCCCGGCGTCGGCCCCGCGTTGAGGCCTCGTGCCCTCTCCCCATTGGGAGAGGGCACCCCTCACGCATGGCGGGCAATCGTCTACGCCCTGGACAAGACGTGAAAAGGGGCGCCGCAGCGCCCCTTCCCCTCTCGCTGCTCAGCCCACCGTCGCCTTGACGATCTTGCCGGGCTGGCGCGGGGGTTCGCCGGTGGGGAGCGCGTCGATCAGCTCCATGCCGCTCTCGACCTGGCCCCACACGGTGTACTGGCGGTCGAGGAAGCGGGCATCGTCGAACACGATGAAGAACTGGCTGTTGGCGCTGTCGGGCACCGCGGTGCGGGCCATCGAGCAGACGCCGCGCACGTGCGGCTCGCCGTTGAACTCGGCCTTGAGGTCGGGCTTGTCGCTGCCGCCGCTGCCGGTGCCGGTGGGATCGCCGCCCTGCGCCATGAAGCCGGGGATCACGCGGTGGAACACCACCCCGTCGTAGAAGCCTTCGCTCGCCAGTTCCTTGATCCGCTCGACGTGTCCGGGCGCAAGATCGGGCCGCAGCTTGATGACGACATCGCCGCCTTCCCCCCCGCCGGTGTCGAGCGTGAAGGTGAGCTTGTCGTCGGCCATGCTTAGTCTCCTGTAGCGTTTCCGCGCATATAGGCCGGTTCCCGGGCTTGTCACCCGCATCCGCTTGCTTTTGCCGGGTTCCGGCATAGGACGCCCCGCATGGCCGACGAAGACCTCCACGCGCTCGGCGCCGATACCTTTCGCGAGGAGGACCGCGAGGACGGCGCCGAACTCGACGAGGAGAACCGGCTGAAGCGCGGCTTCGTCGATGCCGTCGTCGAAGCGCTCGGCGCGAGCGACCAGGCCCGCGTCTACGAGCTGGTCGAGCCGCTCCACCCGGCCGACATCGCCGATCTCGTCGAGCTGCTCCAGCCCGAGCAGCGGCGCACGCTGGCCGCGGCGATCACCGACCTGATGACCGGCGAGGTGATCGCCGAGCTCAACGACTGGGTCCGCGACGACATGATCGAGGCGTTGCCGCCCGAAGTGGTCGCCGAGATCGCCGAACAGCTCGAGACCGACGATGCGGTGCAACTGCTCGAGGATCTCGAGCCGGCCGACCAGGCGGCCATTCTCGCCGAAATGGAGCCCGAGGACCGCGCGGCGATCGAAAGCGCGCTGTCGTTTCCCGAGGAGACCGCCGGGCGCTTGATGCAGCGCGAGCTGGTGGCGGTGCCCGAGCACATGACGGTCGGCAGCCTGATCGACTACTTGCGCAACAACGACGACCTGACCACCGAGTTCTGGGAAGTGTTCGTGGTCGATCATCGGCATCGCCCGGTCGGCACTTGCGCGCTGTCGTGGATTCTGCGCGCGCCGCGCGCGGTGGCGCTGGCCGACGTGATGAAGCGCGACCAGACGCTGATCCCGGTCACGATGGACCAGGAAGAGGTCGCGCTTCGGTTCCAGAAATACGCGTTGATCAGCGCCGCGGTGGTTGATGAGAACGGCCGCCTGGTCGGCCAGATCACCGTCGACGACGTGGTCCATATCATCCAGGAGGAAGCCGGCGAGGACGTCATGCTGCTCAGCGGCGCGGGCGACGAAGGCGACATCAACCAGCCGGTGCGCGAAGCCTACGGCGCGCGCGTGCGCTGGCTGCTCGCCAACCTGGTCACCGCCAGCCTCGCCTCGTTCATCATCTCGCGGTTCGAGGACGTGATCGCGCAGCTCGTCACGCTGGCGGTGCTGATGCCGATCGTCGCCGGGATCGGCGGCAATGCCGGCACCCAGACGCTGGCGGTGACGGTGCGCGCGCTCGCCACCAACCAGCTCACCAGCCACAACACCTGGCGTGCGGTGAAGCGCGAGATCTCGATCGCACTGCTCAACGGCGTAACCATGGCGGCGGTGGTGGGCGCGGCGGTCAGCCTGATCTTCGGCAACCCGCTGCTCGGCGGGGTGATCGCGCTGGCGATGGTCGCTAATATCGTGATCGCGGGGCTGGCCGGCGTGCTGGTGCCGCTGACCCTCGAACGGCTGCGCGCCGACCCGGCGATCGCGTCCTCGGTGTTCGTGACGATGGTGACCGATTCGATGGGCTTCCTGGTGTTCCTCGGGCTGGCGGTGGCGAGCGGGCTGGTCGGGTAACTTGAACCTTCGTCATTTTTGCGAGCGGAGCGACGCAATCCATGGAGTGTGGCACGATGCCCCTGGATTGCCGCGGGACCTACGGTCCCTCGCAATGACGAATTGAAACCATATGTTACGCGCATGCCGCTCCACATGACCAAGATCGCTTACGACTGCGCCAGCCTCGCCGAGTTGCAGGGGTGGTTCGGCGGCCCCGAGCCCGAGAAGCGGCTGACGACGCGCTATCTCCCCAAGCGGCACGCCGAGATGGCGGGCGGATCGCTGTACTGGATCCACAGCCACGCGCTGGTCGGCCGGAGCCCGATCGTGCGCTTCGAGCAGAAGGACGACGGGCGCTGGTGGATCGTGCTCGAGAACCGGCTGATCCCCGTGCATCCCCGTGCCAAGCGCGCGCATCAGGGGTGGCGCTATCTGGCCGAGGCCGACGCACCTGCCGATGTCGCCGACGGCGAGACCACGGCGCCGATGCCGGGCAAGCTGGTGCGCGAGCTGAGCAAGCTGGGGCTGGCTTAGCCGGCGGTATGGCCATGCCCTCCCCAGCGCTCTAGGTGGTGCCCGCACACGCCCACGCAATTCACGGACAGGCACTTGGCCCGCAAGCATCGCAAACACGGCGGTTGGGACGATCCGGCCGCTGACGAGGAGCCTCCTGCCGAGCCGTTGACCTGCTGGCTGTGCGGACGGGCGATGGGCAAGACCACGATCTGGCATCACCCCGTGCCGAAAAGCCGCGGCGGGCGCGATGTCGTGCCGATGCATCCGATCTGCCAGCAGACGGTGATCGCACAGTTCACCAATTCCGAACTTGAGCGCGCCGCGATGGACGTGGAGGTGCTGCTGGCCAATCCCAACGTCCGGAAATTCGTCGACTGGGTGGCGAAGAAGGACCCCGACTTCACGGCGACGCTGGCGAAGAAGCAGCGGTGAACGGGGGCTTCCGCGGCCCTCATCCAAGCTACGCTAGCCAGCAAGCTGGCAAGCTGCGCTATCCTTCTCCCGGCGGGAGAAGGATACGCAGACTTAGGCCCCTGGGGCCTTAGTCGGAGTTGGATGAGGGTTGGAGCGCGCCCGCCACCTGCCGCAGCACGCCCGCATAGTCCTCGGGCTCGCGGCAGCCCGAGACCAGGTACTTGCCCGCGATCACAAAGCTGGGGACCGAGTTGATGCCCATCTCGCGGCCGCGCCGTTCCTCGAGCCGGGTGGCGAGGGCGAGCGCTTCGTCGTCCAGCGCGGCGGCGGCCTCGGCGCGGTCGAAGCCGTGCTCCGCCGCGATATCGAGCAGCACGTCGCGCTCACCGATGCGGCGCAAGTCTTGGAAATGCGCGCGCAGGAGCGCGAGCTTGAGGCGGGTCTGCGCTTCGCCGCCCTGCGTAGCGAGCGCCCAGCGCAGCAGCTTGTGCGCCTCGAAGGTGTTCCACATCATCGCCGGCGCGCCGTCCTCGCCCTCGAAGCGCATCGGGAACCCGATCCGAGCGGCAGTGGCCCCCATCTGCGCGCGCATCTGCGCCACTTGCTCGGGCGTGCGGCCATAGACTTCGGCGAGGTGGCGATCCTGCTCCTTGCCCTCGGGCGGCAAGTCCGGGTTGAGCTCGAACGGCATCCAGCGAACCTCTACGTCAAGCTCGCTAGCAAGTTCGCTCACCGATTTGGCGAACTGGGTATAGCCGAGCGCGCACCACGGGCACATCACATCCGACCAGATCTCGACGGAGAGAGGTGTCATATTCGCTGCTCCAGCCACCAGGCCAACATGGAGTGCGCGATCGCCTCGCGCAACGGAGCGACGAACGTCGGGCTGTCCGGCCCCTTCTCCATCGCTTCGGCCACTTCGGCGCGGGCGAACCAGCGGGCGTCCTCGATCTCGCTCGGGTCGATCGTCAGGTCAGGGCTGTCGGCCAGCGCGTGGCAGCCGATCATCAGTTGCGAGGGGAACGGCCACGGTTGGCTGGCGATGTAGCGGACATCGCGCACCCGCACCCCCGCTTCCTCTTGCACCTCGCGCGCGACCGCCTCCTCGATCGATTCGCCTGGTTCGATGAACCCCGCGAGCGCCGAATAGCTGCGCGGCGGGTACCGAGCGCTGCGGCCGAGCAGCAGCTTGCCGTCATGTTCGACCAGCATGATCGCCACCGGGTCGGTGCGCGGGAAATGCTGCGCGGTGCAAGCCGGGCAGTCGCGCTGCCAGCCGCCCTTGGCGAGCCGGGTAGGCTGACCGCAGCGCGCACAGAACCGGTGCCGCGCGTGCCAGTCGAGCACGCTGCGCGCCCCGCCATAGAGCGCCAGGTCGGGGCTAGGGAGCGCGGCGAGCAGCCCCCACATCTCGCGGAAGGTATAGGCCGGCGCGGTCTCGCCCCCTTCGGGCACCGCGCCGAACACGCCGCGGCCTTCGAGGAGGCCGAGAAACACCAGCTCGGCATCGGCCGGCGCCTCGGCCACCGCGGCCCATGCGAGCCCGCCCGCTTCGCCCAGCCGAGGCGCGAGCTTGTCCAACACGAGCAGCAAGGCGTCACCGCCACGCAGTTCCGCCAGCCAGGCGGGATCGCTGCGCAAGTGATCGGCGCGATCGAGCGGGTAGCCGCAGAACGCGGGCAGCGCCGCGCTCACAGGCGGCCCTGCGCGGCAAGGTCGGCGCGCACAGCGGCAGGGAACTGCTCGAGCAGCGGATAGGCGGTCGCGGGCATGTACTGCGTATAGAGCCCGGCGCGCAGCCCCAGCCCGGCATGAACGAAGCCGATCGTGCCCGCCGCCCCGGCCCAGCCGAATACGCCCGCGTCCGCCCCGCGCCCGACCCGGCCGCCCGCCCCGAAGCCCCAGGCGGTGCCGTACTCGCCGCCCGGCAGCAGCGTCGCGGGCAGCAGGTCCGACATGCCGAGCCGCACCGCTGCCGCGCTCAACACGCGCGTGCGGCCGAGCGTGCCGCCGCCGATCAGCATGCGCAGAAAGCGGTCGTAATCGCGCGGCGTGCCCGCCAGCCCGGCGCCGCCATAGGCGACCGGCTGCGGCGCGAAGAAGATCGAGTTCTCGCCAAGGTCGATCGGCAGGAGGGTATCGCCGAGCAGGTAGTAATTGTCGGTCAGCCGGGCGGCCTTGGCCGGGTCCGCCCGGAAGCCGGTGTCAGCCATGGCCAGCGGATCGAAGAACCGGTCTTGCAGGAAGCGGGCGAACGGCTGCCCGGAGACAACCTCGATCACGCGCCCGATCACGTCGAGCCCCATCGAATAGGACCAGCGCGTGCCCGGTTGGTAGACCAGTGGCAGTTCGGCCAGGCGGTCCGCGAAAGCCGTCAGGCTCGGCGCCGGAGTGCCGCGGAACATCGGCAGCAGTGCTTGCAGCCGGGTGAAGTTGCCCGGCAGGATGCCCCGGTCGCGATAGGCCTGCGCGATCGGCCCGGTCTGGACGATCCCGTAGCCGAGGCCGGCGGTGTGCGTCAGCAAGTGGCGGATCGTGATCGGCCGCGCGGCCGGCTCGAGATTGTCGGCGGTGAGCGGCCCGTCGTAGCGGCGCTGGACCCGCATCGTGCGGAACGCAGGGAGGATCTCGTGAAGCGGCTGGTCGAGCCCGAGCTTGCCCTCGTCGATCAGCGCGATCGCGGCCATGCCGGTGACCGGCTTGGTCATCGAATAGAGCCGGTAGATGCTGTCCGCCGCCGCCCGGCGCGGCCGCGTGAAGCTGTCGACCCCGCCGGCCAGTACCCCCGGTTCGGCAGCACCGAAGCCGAGCACCGCGACCATATTGGCGACCTTGCGCGTGCCGACATAGTCCTGGATCAGCCGGGTAACATTGGCCCAGGGGCTGGCCTGCGCGATGGCGGAGCGCGGCAGCACCGCGCTGGCGCCGAGCGCGGCCGCGGCGCCGAGCCACTGGCGGCGGGTCAGCCTGGAATTGGTATCGGCGGGGTTCATCGCAGGTCTTCCATCGCGTCCGCCGCCTCGTGTCCAGTCTCGGGTGAATGCCAGCTTATCGCCGTCGCCGCGCCCCGGAAGGCGCGCGGCGGGCGCGGCTTGCAACTTTCCGGTGGGTTACTCATTTAAGCCGCATGCTCAACCTGCTCTCGATCCTTACGGGCATCGTCGCGCTGCTGCTGGCGATCCCCTCGACCATTCCGTTCCTCGGCTGGGGCAACTGGTTCGTGCTGCCGATCGCGGTGGTCGGCATCGGGCTCGGCGCGCTGTCGAGCAGCAACGGCGGGCGCAACTTCTGCCTGATCGTGTTCGTGATCGCGGTGGTGCGGCTCTCGCTGGGCGGCGGGTTCATCTGATCGCGCGCGTCCTTCGAGGCGAGCGTTCTGCCTTCGGCAGTGCTTCGCATCTGACAAGCTCGGTCTCTCCTCAGGATGAGCGAATGTTGGGATTTCCGTTCATCCAGACGAGCGGGCGGGACTGAGCCCGTCGAAAACCAGGCCGCGTCTCGAAGGTCTGTCGGCACTCACAGAATAGCCAACCTGGCCGCCTTCGCGAACAGCGTGGGGAGTCCCGCCGCTTCGATCTCGTCGGCCGGCCACCACTCGCCCTCGCCCAGATCGTCCCACCGCTCCCCGGCATAGAGCGCGACGCCCAGTTCCAGGTCGAAGTGCGTGAACGTATGGCGCACCAGCCCGCCCGCGCGCCAGGCGCCGGAAATCGGGGCCTCGCCCGACCCATCGGCGCGCGCGCTCCAGCCGTCGTCGGGCAGCGCGCGCATGCCGCCGAGCATGCCTTTTCCCGCCCGGCGGACGAGCCACACCGCACCGTCTTTCTCGATCCAGAACGCGGTCCCGGCGCGCAGCGGGCGCAGCTTCTTCGGTGCCTTTATCGGCAGCCGGGCGGGATCGCCGGTCAGGCGGCCGCGGCAGTGCGTGCTGAGCGGGCAGAGCAGGCACTTGGGACTGCGCGGGGTGCAGACCGTGGCGCCAAGGTCCATCATGGCCTGCGCGAAATCGCCGGGGCGCGCGGGCGGCACGATCGCCTCGGTCGCGGCGCGGATGGCCTTGCGCGCGGCGGGGAGCGGTTCTTCGATCGCGAACAGGCGGGCGACGACACGCTCGACATTGGCGTCGATCGCGGCTGCCGGCCGGCCGAACGCGATCGCCGCCACCGCCGCCGCCGTGTAGGCGCCGAGACCAGGGAGCTCGCGCAATTCGGCCTCGGTGTCGGGAAAGCCGCCGCGCTCTGCAACCGCGCGCGCGCAGGCGATCAGGTTGCGGGCGCGGGCGTAGTACCCGAGCCCCGCCCACTCGGCCATCACCGCCGCCTCGGGCGCGGCGGCGAGCGCTTCGACCGTGGGCCACAGCGCGAGGAACCGCGCATAGTAGGGCGCGGCATGCACGGTGGTGGTCTGCTGGAGCATGACCTCCGACAGCCAGACCCGGTACGGATCGGGCGGCGCGGCACCTGGCGGCGCGCGCCACGGCAGCGTGCGCGCGGCCCGGTCGTACCAGGCGAGCAGATCGGCGGCGATGCTATGCTCCACGGCGCGGCTATGGCATGGCCCCGCGGGTCATGGAACGCGACGATCAGCCCAAGGCGGGGAAAGCCACGCCCCCCAAGACGAAGCGTGCGCCGGCCAAGCCCTACACGCGCCCCCGCGGCGGCGCGGCCAAGCCCGTGGCGGATCTGGTGCCGCAAATCGGACGCGCGGCGTTCCGCCGGTTCGGATTCGTCCAATCGAGCGTGGTCACGCGCTGGCCCGAGATCGTGGGCGAAACCCACGCCCGCGTCTGCGCGCCCGAATCGATCCGTTTCCCGCCCGGCGAGAAAAGCGACGGCATCCTGCAACTGGTGGTCATACCCGCCCACGCGACGATCATCCAGCACGTGATCCCCGAGATCGTCGAGCGGGTGAACCGCTTCTTCGGTTACAAGGCGGTGGTTCGGGTCAAGCTGCGGCAGGGCGCGGTCACGCCGCCTCCCGACACCCGGCGAACAGCCCCGCCCTCGCTCAAGCCGATCCCGATGGAGCTGGGCGACAGTCTGCGCGACATTGGTGATCCGGAGCTCCGCCAGGTGCTCGAATCGCTTGCCCGCAGCCTCGGGACCGACGAATAGAGCGGCGATGAGGATGCACCGGAAGTTCGGAGCGGCCCTGCTGGGCGCGGCGGCGCTGCTGCTCGGCGGCCAGACCGGCGCTGCCAAGAACTGGCTGACCGAAGTCGCGCTGATCGATGGCGGCCACCGGATCGGCAACCCCCAGGCCCCCGTCAGGCTGACCGAGTACGTCAGCTATACCTGCCCGCATTGCGCCGAGTTCGCTCGGGAGAGCGGCGGCGCGCTCGACCTGGCGTTCGTCAGCCCGGGCCGGGTCAGCGTCGAAGTGCGCCACTTGCTGCGCGATCCGGTCGATCTGACCGCCGCCATGCTCACGAATTGCGGGGCCCCGGCCAAGTTCCGGCAGAACCACGCCGCATTCATGCTCGGCCAGGATCAGTGGATCGCCCCGCTGCGGACCGCCAACGCGGCGCAGCGCCAGCGCTGGACCAGCGGGCCGCCAGCGGCGCGGCGCCGGGCGATCGCGAGCGATTTCAAGTTCTACGCGATCATGGAACGGCGCGGCTACACACGCGCCGAAGCCGATCGTTGCCTCGCCGACGAGGCGCTGGCGACGCGGCTGGCGGAAACGTCCGAGCGCGACTGGAAGCGCCCGGGCATCACCGGCACCCCCAGCTTCGCGATCGACGGCACTGTGCTTGCCGGCACCAGCACCTGGCGCGCGCTCGAGCTCCAACTGGCGGCCAGGTTCTGATCGTGCCGTGGCAAGCGCACGGCGAGAGCGTTGCAGCGCCTGCGAAGCTGTGAAAAAGCCGCCCTACCCGCTTCTGTCCACCCCCGGGGTTCGCTAGCCTCGTTCGCTTGAAGGGATTGTCATGACCGCCCTCCGCCGTTTCGCCTTCGCCTGTCTCGCTGCCCCGCTCGCGCTCGGGCTCGCCGCCTGCGGTGAAGATGCCGCGACCGACGGCGCGCCGCGTGGCGAGCCGATCGCGGCGATCCCGCCGCCCGCCGGACAATCATGGGTCGAAGTCGCCGCGGTGACCCCCGAAGGCGGCGTGCGGATCGGCAACCCCGAAGCACCGCTCAAGCTGGTCGAATACGCGAGCCACACCTGCCACGTTTGCGCCGAGTTCTCACAGCAGGGCGCGGTCCCGCTCGACGGCTACGTCGAGAAGGGCGTCGTCAGCTACGAGATCCGCAACCTGGTGCGCGATCCTGTCGATCTGACGATCGCCGTGCTGGCGCGGTGCAGCGGCCCGGGCGCGTTCCATCCGCTCGCCAACCAGGTGTGGGGCAACTTCGATGCGCTGATGGCGACGGTCCAGAGCAACGGCGAGGCGCTCCAGCAGGCGTCGCAGGCCGCTCCCGCGCAGCGCCTCCAGGCGATCGGCCAGGCCTCGGGCCTGATCGAGTTCTTCGCCGAACGCGGCATCAGCCGCGACCAGGCGATGCAGTGCCTGGCCAATACCGCGCAGGCCGAGCAGATCGCCGAAGCGTCCGATGCGCAGGCGCAGGAGCTCAACATCACCGGCACGCCGACGTTCTTCCTCAACGGAACGCGGCTCCAACCGACCAGCTGGGGACCCAACCAGGCGGGTCCGGGGCTCGAAGCGGCGCTTCAGCAAGCCGGGGCGCGGTAACGCCGCAATGATCGGCTCGCGATGCTGATCCGCAAGCTCAGGCTGAGCGGTTTCAAGAGCTTCGTCGAGCCGGCAGAACTGCGCATCGAGCCGGGGCTGACCGGGGTGGTCGGCCCCAACGGGTGCGGCAAGTCCAACCTGCTCGAAGCGATCCGCTGGGTCATGGGCGAGAATTCGCCCAAGTCGATGCGCTCGGGCGGGATGGACGACGTGATCTTCGCCGGCACCGCGCAGCGCCCGGCGCGCGACTTCGCCGAAGTCGTGCTCCACGCGGTCGATAGCGACAACGAAGAGCTCGAAGTCACCCGCCGGATCGAGCGCGGCTCGGGCAGCGCCTATCGCGTCAACGGCCGCGACGTGCGCGCCAAGGATGTCGCGCTGGTATTCGCCGACGCCGCCACGGGCGCGCATAGCCCGGCGCTGGTCAGCCAGGGCAAGATCGCCCAGGTGATCGCCGCCAAGCCGGCCGAGCGGCGCATGATGCTGGAAGAGGCCGCCGGCATCTCGGGCCTCCACGTCCGCCGCCGCGATGCCGAAGGCAAGCTGCGCCAGACCGAGGCCAACCTCGCGCGGCTCGAAGACCTGATGGCCGGGCTCGACGGGCAGATCGCCTCGCTGCGGCGGCAGGCCAAGCAGGCCGAGCGCTACAAGGCGTTGTCCGACAAGATTCGGGTGGCCGAGGCGCGGCTGCTCTACGCCCGCTGGAGCGAAGCGGCGGCCACGGCCGACGCTGCGCGTGCGGAAGCAGCAACGGCCGATGCGGCTGTGACGGCGGCGCAAGCGGCAGTGGCGGTACGGCAGAAGGCGCAGGCGGCGCTCGCCGAAAAGCTCGCCGAAGCGCGCGACGAACTCGCCGACCGGCGCGACGATGCCAGCGCGCACGGGCACCGCATGGCGGCGCTATCGAGCCAGCTCGAAGCGGCCGAGCAGCGCCTCGCCGATCTCGACCGGCAGCGCGACCGGCTCGAGGCCGACCGCACCGACGCCGACCGGCTGACGACCGATGCCGCCGAGGCGCTCGCCCGGCTCGGCCGCGATCTCGAAGCCGGCCTCGCCGCGCTCGCCGATCACGAAGCGCGCCGGCCCGGCCTCGCCGCGCAGGCCGAACGTGCCGACCACGCCGCACGCGCGGCCGAACTGGCGCTCGCCAAGGCGACCGCCGACCACGCCGGGGTCGAAGCCGAATGGCGCGTCGCCGAGGCCGAACTGGCGCAAGCCGAAGCGCGGTTGGCGCGGCTGGCGCAGGAGGCCGAGCGGCTGGCGGCTCAGGCGGCGGCGCTGGCGAGCGCAAGCGATCCGACAGCGGCGGTGGCTGAGGCGAGACGAGCAGCGGAGGCGGCCGGGGCGCGGCTGTCGGCGCTACGCGCGAATCTCGCGGATCGGCAGGCGCGCAAGGAAGCGCTCGGTGCGGCGCGCGACGACACGGCCAGCGCGCTGGCCTCCGCCCGCGCCGACCTCACCGGGATCGAGCGCGAGTATGCGGCGCTGACCCGCGACCGCGAGGCGCGCGCCAGGCAGGCCGAGAAGTCCGGCACGCTGCCCGCCGCGCTCGACCGGGTGGCCGCCGCGCCGGGCTATGAGCGCGCGCTGGCGGCGGTGCTCGGACGCGATGCCAAGGCGCCGCTGGGAATACCGGCGGAGGATGCGCAGGGCCGGTTCTGGACCGGGGCTGCCGCGCCCTCCCCAGTGGCGCAGTCGCTCGCCGCGCATGTGCGGCAGTGCCCGCCCCAGCTCGCCGCGCGGCTGGCACTGGTCCATGTTGCCGAAGCCGACGACGGGCGCGCGCTCGGCCCCGGGGAGTGGCTGGTCACTTTGGGCGGGCGGTTGCGGCGGTGGGACGGGTTCTTGGCTTCGGGCGAAGGCGCGGCCGAAGCGGCGCGGCTCGAAGCCGACAACCGGCTGGTCGGACTGGCGGCGGAACTGCCGACGCTACGCGCGGCCGTGGCCGAGGCCGAGACCGCGCAGGCGAGCGCGCGCGGCGAACTTGAGGACTTGCAGCGCGGGCTGGTCGCGCTCGAACGCGAGATGCATCAGGCCTCCGAGGCCGAGCGGCAGGCGCTGCGCGCGGTCGACCAGGCCGAGGCCGAACGCGAGCGGTTAGCGGCGCGCGCCGAAGAACTGGCAGCGGCCAAGGCGCGGCTTTCCGAGCAGCGCGAGGGCGGGCAGGCCGAAGTCGAAACCGCGCGGTCCAAGCGTGCCGAACTGCCCGATCCGGCGGCTGGGCGCGTGTCGCTGGCGGCAGCGCAAGCGCAGCAGGAAACCGCCCGCGTCGCCTATCAGGCCGCGCTCGCCGCCCTCGCCGCGCACGACCAGGCGCTGGCAGTGGCGCGCGAACGGACCAGCGCGCAGCGCAGCGATATCGCCGGCTGGAACGCGCGCGCGGGCGATGCCGCCAAGCGCCTCGCCGACATGACCGGCCGGCTCGAGGACATCGCCGAGGAGCGCGCGGTCACCGCGGCCAAGCCGGCGGCGCTGATGCGCGAGATCGAGGGCGGCGAAGCGGTGCGGCAGCGGCTGACAGCCGATCTCGCCGAAGCCGAGGCGGTTCTGGCGGCGGTCTCCGTCGAGGCGCGCGAAGCCGATGCGGCGCTTGCCGAAGCCGGTGAAGCGCAGGCGGCCGCACGCGAGGCGCGTGCCGGGGCCGCAGCCCGGGCCGAGAACGCCGAAAGCCGCCGCGGCGAGATGACGCGCATCTCGGGCGAGCGCTTCCAGTGTCCACCTCCGCTGCTCGCCGCGCAAGTCGGGTTCGAGGTGGAGAAGGTCGGCGACAATTCCGCCGAATCCGCCGCGCACGATGCGCTGATCGCCGAACGCGAACGGATCGGCCCGGTCAACCTGGTCGCCGCCGACGAACTGGCTCGGCTCGAAGCCGAGCATGGCAGCAGCGCCGCCGAGCAGGCCGAATTGGCCGAAGCGGTCAACCGGTTGCGCGGCTCGATCGGCAACCTCAACCGCGAAGGCCGCGAGCGGTTGCGCGCCGCGTTCGAGGAAGTCGACACGCACTTCCGCCGGTTGTTCACGCGGCTGTTCGAAGGCGGGCAGGCGCATCTCGCTCTGGTCGATTCCGACGATCCGCTCGAAGCCGGGCTCGAAATCTTCGCCCAGCCGCCGGGCAAGCGGCTGCAATCGCTGACGCTGCTGTCGGGCGGCGAACAGGCACTGACCGCGATCGCGCTGATCTTCGCGCTGTTCCTGACCAATCCCGCGCCGATCTGCGTGCTCGACGAAGTCGACGCGCCGCTCGACGACGCCAACATCGACCGCTTCTGCGACCTGCTCGACGCGATGGTCCGCGAAACCCAGACCCGCTACCTGATCGTCACTCACAACGCGGTGACGATGAGCCGCATGCACCGCCTGTTCGGGGTGACCATGGTCGAGCGCGGGGTCAGCCGGCTGGTGAGCGTGGACCTGGGTGGGGCGGAGGAATTGCTGGCGGCAGAGTAGCACTTGCGTGCGGCAGCACTGCGCGCAAGGTGATGCGATGGATGTGATCAGCTCTGAAGCGCGAGCGGAAATCGAACGGCGGCTGGCGACGATTGCGCGCGAGGACGGAATCCGATTTCTGATGGCAATCGAATCCGGATCGCGCGCGTGGGGCTTCCCGTCGCCGGACAGCGACTATGACGTGCGCTTCATTTATGCACGGCGACCGCGTGACTATGTCACGCTACGGCCTGCTCGCGACGTGGTGGAACGCCCGATCGTCGATGACTATGACATCAACGGCTGGGATATCACCAAGACACTAGGACTGCTGCTGAAGCACAATGCCGTTGTCGCCGAATGGCTAGATTCTCCGATCCGCTATGTGGCCGAAAACCCGGCAGTGCAGGGTTTACGCGAGCTGGCTGATCGCTTCTTCGATCCCCGCGGTTACGCGCTTCACTATGCGAGCCTTGGTGAGAACAATGTCGCGCGCTGGCAGCAGAGCGACAGGGCGATTCCAGCAAAGCGCTATTTCTATGCTCTGCGTCCAGCGCTTTCCGTGCGTGTGTTGAGGTTGAGCCCGGACAGGCGCCCTCCGATGCGATTGCAGGATCTCATGGCTCGCGCGGATCTGTCCGCCGAACTCACTGCGGAGATTGACCGCCTGGTCGAACTCAAAGGACAGCAACGAGAAAAGGCTGATACGAAACGATCGAAGTCGATCGAGGACTTCATCGTGACGGAGCTCGCCAGGGCCGCAGAAATTCCGGAGCGGCGTGCAGACGCGCATTTTCTCGAACAGGCAGACGAAATCTTTCGCGCTATCGTTGGCGTTGCCGATTGACCGCCGGCTACCCAAGCAAGGACGCAATGACCGCGCCGGACTAGCCCCGCTCAGTCGGCCGGCACGATCCTCAGGATGCTGCCGTCCTTCTGCTCGACTGCCATGTAAATGTAGCCTTCGGGCCCCTGCTTCACGTCGCGCACGCGCTGGTGGAGGTCGTAAAGCAGGACTTCGCGGCGCAGTTCTTCCATGTTCTCGTTGATCAGGATGCGCTCGAGGTGGCCGGTGCCGGGGATCTCGCCGGTGCGCAAGGCGCCGACGAACACGTCGCCTTTCCATTTCGGCAGGGCATCGCCGGTGTAGAACATGAGGCCGGAGACGGCGATCGCCGGCGTCCAGTAGATCACCGGCGGCTCGAACACCTCGTGCCCCGGGCCCCTGCCCGCCTGCCACGGGCCGGGATAGGTGCGGCCGAGGCTGACGAACGGCCAGCCGTAATTCACGCCGGGTCTGATCACGTTGACCTCGTCCCCGCCGTTGGGACCGTTCTCGCTCTCCCACACCGCGCCGGTGCGCGGATGGACCGCCAGGCCGAGCGCGCCGCGGTGGCCGTAGGAGTAGATGTCGCGGCGCGCCGTCCGGCTGTTCGCGAACGGATTGTCGGCCGGGATCGAACCGTCGGGGTTGATGCGCAGCACCTTGCCGCCGGCCGTGGACAGATTCTGCGCGTCGGCGCCGGAGGTGGTGAAGAACAATGTGCCGTCATGGCCGAACGCCATGCGCATCACGCCCGATACGCCGGTCGGTGCGACCCAGATGTCGGCGAAACCTTCGAGGCGCGCGCCGGTCCAGCGCCCGCGGCCCAGCGCCAGCACCCGGCCATCGCCCTCGGGCTTGTTGTAGGCGATGTAGACGTAGCGGTTGGTGGCGAACTGGGGATCGAGGGCGATGTCGATGTAGGCGTGCGAGGTGCCGGCATCGCCCGATTCACCGGCGAACACCCCGACCGGCCCGCCCTCGACCACGCTTGTGCGGTTCGACCCCGGGGCAAGCCGGCGCAGTTCGCCCTTGCGCGTCACGATCAACATCTCGCGGCTGGGCAGGAAGGCCAGCGCCATCGGATATTCGATGTCGCGGGCGACCACTTCCACCCGGATGTCCATCCCTTCGGCGGTGCGATAGCGGAACGGGCCGGCGGGAAGCGGATTGTCGGCGATTCCCCGCGGCGCGACGGGCACGCCCCCGGCCTGGCGCGGGACATCCTGTTGCGCCTGCAAGCCGCTGGTGCAGAGCATCGCCGCCCCGAGCGCCGCGCCAATCGCGCTCCACCGCTTTGCCGAGCCTAGCCCTCGATACCGCATGTCACTCCCCCCTCTCATTTTTCCGGATGATGCCACCGCCGTGGCCGGATCGGAATAGCCGATGGCGGCGGAGTGATCGCTTGCGCCCCGACCCGAAAAGACCGAGGCTCGGTTACCGGCGCCGCGGAGCGCCGAGTCTCTGGGCTTGGGGAAACGTCATTTCACACCTGCTTGGGCCTATGGATCGACGCGCGTTCGTTCGGACCGGGTTCGCGGTTTCGACGCTGGCGACGCTCGGTGGTATGCCCTCGCTGTTGCGCGCGGCGGGGCCGGCCGCGTTCGATCCGGTGGCGTTCTTCACCGGGCGGACCGAGGGCAGCGGCACGCTCGACGAGGTGATGGCCTCCCCACGTGCGGTGCGCGTCAGCAGCATCGGCACGTTGCGGGCGGGCGGGCTGTTCGTGATGGACCAGACGGTCGACATCGCCGGCGATCCGACCAAGCGGCGGCAATGGCAGCTGCGCCAGGCCGTGCCGGGGCGGTTCACCGGCACGATCAGCGATGCACGCGGCGCGGTGACGGCGCTTGTCGCCGGCAACACGATGCGGATCGACTACACGATGACCAACGGCATGAAGGTCCAGCAGGTGCTGACTTGTTCGGCGGACGGGCGGACGGTCAGCAACGCGATGAAGATTCGCAAGTTCGGGATCCGGGTCGCCACCCTTGCGGAAACCATCCGCAAGGTCTGACGCGTCAGACGTCGAGGGTCGGCAGCGGCTTCAGCACCCCGAACCTCTCCTCGCTCGGCAGGCCCTTGAGCGGGGGGAGATCGACCGGGTCCTCGTTCACCGTGTGATCGGGAATCCGGTCGAGCAGGTCGCGAATGAGGGTCAGGCGGCCGCGTTTCTGGTCGTTGAAATCGACCAGTGTCCAGGGCGCGTGGTTGGTGTGAGTGGCTTCCAGCATCGCTTCGCGCGCGCGGGTGTAGTCGTCGTACTTCTCGCGCGCAGCGACGTCGATCGGGGAGAGCTTCCAGCCCTTTAGGACGTCTTCGCGGCGTTCGGCGAAGCGCTCCTCCTGCTTGGCCTGGTCGCAGGTGAGCCAGTACTTGAACAGCAGCACGCCGTCGTCGGTGAGCAGCTTCTCGAACACCGGCACGGCCTCGAGGAACGCCGCGACCTGCTTCTCGCTGGCGTAGCCCATCACCCGCTCGACCCCGGCGCGGTTGTACCACGAGCGGTCGAACAGCACGATCTCTCCCGCGCACGGCAAGTGCCCGACGTAGCGCTGGAAGTACCATTGGCCGGCCTCGTGATCGTTGGGCTTGCCGAGCGCGACCAGGCGGCACTGGCGCGGATTGAGGTGCTGGCGCAGCGCGTGGATCGCCCCGCCCTTGCCCGCGCTGTCGCGCCCTTCGAACAGCACCACGATCCGCGTGCCGGTGTGCGCGGCCCAGCGCTGGAGAGCCACCAACTCGCGCTGCAACGGCTTGAGCACCTCTTCATAGGCCTTGCGCTTCAGCTTGCTCATCGGGCTCTCCTCGCATCGACTGTGACGAGGAAGCCCCGCCTAGGCAACCGTTCCCCGCCCCGCTTGCGGCCGGGACCTAGTCGAGCACCGCGCGCGGGCCCGGCCCTTTGGCGCCGAGCTTGTCGTCCTTGTTGTAGAGCCGGCAGCGTTCGAGGCTGAGGCAGCCGCAGCCGATGCACTGGTCGAGCTGGTTGCGCGTGCGCGTGAGCAGCATGATCCGCTGGTCGATCTCGAAGCGCATGCGCCGGCTCATCTTCTGCCAGTCGGCCAGCGTCGGCGCGCGGCCTTGCGGCAGGTTGGCGAGCTGAGTCTCGATCTCGGCCAGCGCCAGCCCGAGCCTTTGCGCGATCAGGATGAAGCTGACCCGGCGGATGTCCGAGCGCAGGAAGCGCCGCTGGTTGCCTTCGGTGCGCAGCGCCCGGAGCAGGCCTCTGTCCTCGTAGAAGCGTATCGCGGAGACAGCGACGCCGGTGCGCGCGGCCAGTTGGCCGATGGTGATGAACGGGTCCCGCGGAGCCATGCCCTCTCCTCGCGAAATGCGCTTGACCTCAAGTGTGCTTGAGGTTGCAATATCGCGCAAGCGGAACCTGCCGGGGTCATATCTAAGACTGCGGGGTTCTGTTGGCAGATCAAGCTTTTGAAGTGAGGAGCGGAGGTCTCGCCGCAGGTGTGCGGTCGTCAGAAGCTCTCTTCGTAGACTCGCGAGATATCCCCGCCCCAGGCGCCGTGGAACTTGTCGAGCAGGCGCTGGGCCGGGACTTTGCCGCTGGCGACGATCTCGCCGAGCGGCTCGAGATAGCCGACTTCGCTGTCGCCCGCCGAATCGAGCCGCCCGCGCGCCGCCAGGCCGCCGCGCGCGATGTCGAGCACCTCGCGGGCGATGTCGTGGAGCGTGCCGCCGCCCGGAAGCGGCGCATCGAGCGCCAGCTTCGGCACCGCGTCGCGCAGCGCCTCGCGCTCGTCCATCGACCAGTCCTTGACCAGGTCCCACGCCGCATCGAGCGCGGTCTGATCGTACAGCAGCCCGACCCACAGCGCCGGCAGCGCGCAGATCCGGTTCCACGGTCCGCCGTCCGCGCCGCGCATCTCGAGGAAAGTCTTCAGCCGCACTTCGGGGAAGGCGGTCGAGAGGTGATCCATCCAGTCGCTCTGGGTCGGCAGTTCGCCCGGCAGCGCTGGGAGGCGGCCTGCGAGGAAATCGCGGAAGCTCTGCCCGGCGGCGTCGATGTACTTCCCGTCGCGGAACACGAAGTACATCGGCACGTCGAGCATGTAGTCGACGTAGCGTTCGTAGCCGAACCCGTCCTCGAACACGAACGGCAGCATGCCGGTGCGGTGCGGATCGGTGTCCGACCAGATGTGGCTGCGATACGAAAGGAAGCCGTTGGGCCGGCTTTCGGTGAACGGCGAGTTGGCGAACAGCGCGGTGGCGAGCGGCTGGAGCGCGAGGCCGACGCGGAACTTCTTCACCATGTCGGCTTCGGATTGGTAATCGAGATTGACCTGGATCGTGCAGGTCCGCAGCATCATGTCGAGGCCCATGGTGCCCACGCGCGGCATGTGCCGCAGCATGATCGCGTAGCGGCCCTTGGGCATGATCGGAAGCTCGTCGCGGCGCTTGTCGGGCCACATGCCGAGCCCGAGATAGCCCATGCCGAGCGCATTGCCGACCGCCTTGACCTGCTCGAGATGGCGGCCGGTTTCGGCGCAAGTCTGGTGCAGGTTCTCGAGCGGCGCGCCAGACAGCTCGAGCTGACCGGCCGGCTCGAGGCTGACATTGCCGTCGGGGCCTTCGAGCGCGATCACGTTGTCGCCTTCCATGATCGGCTTCCACCCGAACTGGGTCAGGCCGATCAGCAGCGCGTGGATGCCGCCCTTTTCCTCGTAAGACGGGGCATGATGGTCGCCCAGCGCATAGACCAGCTTCTCGTGCTCGGTGCCGATCCGCCAGCGCTCCGGCACCTTCTCACCGGCCTGCATCGGCGCGACCAGTTGATCGCGCCGTTCGATCGGCGGCTCCCGTTCTTCAGACGCCTTGCGCGTGCTCATCGCCGGGCCGTTAGGCGGTCCACCGCGCACGCGCCAGCGCAAAACGCTACCAATCGCCGGCCGCCGCCATCCAGACCGATATCGCCGTGATCGCGGCGGTTTCGCCGCGCAGGATACGCGGCCCGAGCGAGATCGGCGAAGCCAGCGGAAGCGCGCGAATCGCCGCGCGTTCGGCCTCGTCGAAGCCGCCCTCGGGGCCGATCAGTAGGGCTGCGGGGCCGGGCCGCGCGGCAAAGGCTGCGGCCGCCGCATCGCCGCCGTGCTCGTCGGCGAAGAACAGCGTGCGCCCGGTCGGCCAATCGCGCAGCAGCGCGGCGAGCGGCACCGGCCCCGTCAGCACCGGCAGCGCGGTGCGCGCGCATTGTTCGGCGGCTTCGACGGACAGCGCGCGGGCACGCTCGGGGTTGAGCTTGTCGGCCACGCAGCGGCGCGTGACCACGGGATGGATTTCCGCCACGCCGAGTTCGGTGGCCTTTTCCAGCACGAGGTCGAAGCGGTCCTTCTTGAGTAGCGCGGGGCACAGCCACAGATCGGGCACCGCCTCGCGCGCGCGCAGCCGCTCCGCGACATCTAGCTCGACCTCGCGCTTGCCGACCGAAGCCACGCGCGAGGCCCATTCGCCGGTCAGGTCGTCGCACAGGATTACGGCATCGCCGGGCGAAACCCGCATGACCTTGGCAAGGTAGTGCGCGGGGTTTCCTTCCAGGACGATCGCGGCACCCTCGGCCAAGGGACCGGCCACGAACAGGCGCGGCGCGCTGCGCGGGGGCCAGGCGGGGGTGGCGGGCATGGGCTCTCTTACCCTCGTCACGGCTGCGAAAGCGAGCGTCCGTTCATAGTTCGAGCCGCCCGGGTCCCCGCTTTCGCGGGGATCACGAAGTGGAGTAAGGCGCCGTCCCATGACAGAAGCCATCGTCCCCGACACCGAGCATCGCGGCATCGTCGCGCGCCTGCCGCAGCGCGCGCGCGACTTCGCGCTGCTGGCGCGGTTCGACCGGCCGACCGGGTGGTGGCTGCTGTTCTGGCCCTGCGCCTGGGGGGTGTGGCTGACCGGTGCCGGGGCGCAGTGGCAATTGATCGCCTGGCTGCTGCTGGGCGCCGTCGCGATGCGCGGCGCGGGCTGCGTCTACAACGACATCGTCGACGCCGATCTCGACCGGCAGGTCGCGCGCACCGCCAGCCGCCCGGTGGCGAGCGGCCGGGTCAGCGCCACAGCGGCATGGGCGTGGCTGTGCGTGCTATGCGGGATCGGCCTCATCGTGCTGCTGCAACTGCGCTGGCAGGCGCAGCTCGTCGCGCTCGGCAGCCTGGCGCTGGTCGCCGCTTATCCGTTCATGAAGCGCCTGACCTGGTGGCCGCAGGCCTGGCTGGGCCTGGTGTTCACCTGGGGGGCGCCGGTCGGCTGGGTGGCGCTGCGCGGCGACCGGCTCGAGGTGCTGGCCGCGCTCTACGCCGGGGCGATCTGCTGGTGCGTGGGGTACGACACGATCTACGCGCTGCAGGACCGCGAGGACGATGCGATCGCCGGGATCCGGTCGAGCGCGCTGCGGCTTGGCGGGCGGGTGCGCGAAGGCGTGATCGCGTTCTACGCCCTGGCGCTGAGCTTTTGGGGCCTGGCGTTCTGGCTGCTGCGCGAAGACTGGCTCGCCTTGCTCGCGCTGCTCCCGGCGGCGCTGCACCTGCTGTGGCAGGCCTTCACGCTCAAGCCAGGCGACGCCGACAATGCCCTCGCCCGGTTCCGCTCGAACCGCTTCGCCGGGGCGCTGGTGGCCGCGGCCTGCTTCGTGGTGGGCAACGCGTAGCGACGCGCCGCCTCGCGCCTCAGCGCCAGGCGGTGATGCGGCCGGTATCGTCGAGGATATAGAGCGTCTGCCCGGCGATCAGCGGCGCCAGCGAAACGCTGCCGCCGAGGCGGGTGAGCGGCGTCGCCTGCCCGGTCGCCACGTCGATCGACTGCACTTCGCCGCGCGTGCTGGCGACCCACAGCCGGTTGCTGCCGAGCACCGGGCCGGTCCAGAACACCGGACCCGTGCGGGTGCGCGGATTGCGCCAGTGCTCGAGCTGGGTGATCCAGCGGATGCGCCCGGTCGAGCGGGCAATCGCCAGCAGCCGCGAATCGTCGGTCAGCGTGAACAGCCAGTCGCCGGCGAGCGCGGGCGTGGAGATGCCCGCGAGGTTCAGTTCCCACACGCGCTGCCCGTTGAGCAGTTCGTAGGCCGCCATGCGCCCGCCTTGGCCGAGCGCATAGACCCGGCCGCCGTCGATTATCGGATCGGCATCGACATCGGTGAGCGCGCCGACTTCGGTCGAGATGGAGGTGCGCGCAAGCGCGTCGGACCACAGGTTTTGGCCGTTCTCGTAACGATAGGCGACGACCTCGCCGGTCGAATAGCCCGAGATGATCGTCTGCTGCCCGGCGGCGGGCGCGGCCACACCGAAGACCCCGGACTGGCCGCTCGCCGCAGCCTCGCGCCAGATGATCGACCCGTCGGCGGTTGCCAGCGAGAAGATCTGGTTGTCCTGGGTCATCACGTAGACCGAGTTGTAAGCCACCGTGGGCGCGCCGCGTAGCGGGCCCGCGGGGCGCACCCGCCAGACTTCCGCGCCCGTCTGCGCGTCGAGCGCGACCACGTCGCCGGTGCCCGCTGCGGCATAGACGCGGCCGTCGAAGTAGGTCGCCCCGCCGCCGAACGTGACCGCGCGCAGATCGCGGCTGACTTCGACGCGGTTGGTCCAGCGGCGCGCGCCGGTCGCCGCGTCGAACGCGTGGATGACGCCTTCGGTATCGACCGCGAACAGCCCGCCCCCGCCGACCACCGGCGCGGCCGCAAGGCGGCGGCGCGCGCTGTTGCCGGCGATCGTGGCGGTCCAGGCGCGGGTCGGCGTGGCGGAAAGCTGGAGGTGGCCCGGCGCCTTGGCGGCATTGCCGCCGGCCTGCGGCCAGTCGGGATTGGCGACCGGGGCGGGCAGCACGATCGCGGTACCGGCGAGCGCGGGATCGACCAGCGCCTCGGTGGCGATCCGCGACAGGATCGGGCTGCGGTTGCCGACCGTGGGCGTAGCCGGCTTTTCCTTGTTCAGGCCGAGCGTGTCGCAGCCCGCCAGCGCCCCCACGAGCAGCAACGCCAGCGCGCCGCGCGCGGCAGCGCGCGCGGGGCGCCGCGGGGCGGATGAGCCCGAGAGTCGTGCAGAGAATCGCATGCTGTCCATCTTCCTCAACGCGCCGGCCCAGGAGCGGCGACGGCGCCAGCTTCCTGCCGCACTTGATCCAAGGTCTGCGCGGCATCGACGACCGCGTCGTAGCCGAGCAAGCCGGCCAGCTGGCGGGTGCGCGAGCGAAGGGTATCGGGCACGGTCTCGTCCTTGGCGATCTCGGCCAGCAGCGGCCCGGCGAGTTCCTCGCGGCCCTGCTTCAGATAGGCCATCGCCACCAGTTCGCCGGCGCTGCCGAACCACGGATTGCCCTTGACCGCGAGCGGCTTGAGCCGGTCGACGATCTGCTGGGGCGGCATGTCTTCGAACTGCGCCGCCACCTGGCGGATCAGCGCAAGGTCGCGATAGGGCTGCGGGGCATCCGCGTCACCGGCCACTTCGCCGTAAAACTTGAGCGCATCGGCCGGACGGTTCTGCCCGAGCGCGGTCGCCGCCAGGGCCAGCTTGGCCGAAGCCGCCGCTGCCGAGCCGCCGTCCGCCGCGAGCGCCTTGAGCTCGGTCTCGCTGGTAGCCACGTCGCCGATCTGCAGCGCGTCGTAGGCGCCGACCAGCTTCTCGGACCGCTCCTCGAGCTGGCCTTCGCTATGCCGGTCCCAGAGCAGCCAGCCGCCCAGGCCCGCGATCAGCAGCACCACCCCGCCCGCTGCCGCCCAGCCATATCGGCGCGCCGCGCGGAGCATCTCTTCCTTGCGCACCGCTTCGTCGACTTCGCGCAGCAGGACATCCTGCTCGGCAGCGCGCCGTGCGGCCAGCTGCTGCTCTCGGTTCGGCTCGCTGTCTTTGGTGGAAGCCACTCGGCATGGTCTGACGTTGTTGACGGAAAGGCGGCTGGTAGGCGGAAGGGTGCGCGTTTTCAATCGCCGAATGCGGGGTGTCCCCGCCGCGCTGAACCGCCGATGAAGCGCGCTCCAAACGCACTCAGCGTCGTCCCAGCAGCCCCCAATAGAGCGCGCGGTAGCGCTCGATCATCCGGCTTTCGTCGAACTCGGAGCGCGCCCGTGCGCGGTTGGCTTCGCCGATCCGGTGGCGCGCCTCGGGGTCGGCTGCGAGCGCTGCGAGCGCGGCGGAGAGCGCCGCCTCGTCGCCCGGCGCGGCCAGATAAGGGCCATTCTCGCTCGCGACCAGCGCGCCGATCTCGCCGACGCGCGGCGCCACCACCGCGAGCCCGGCGGCCATGGCCTCGACTACCGCTCGCGGGTCCTGCTCGGCGTGCGACGACAGCGCGAACAGGTCGAACAGCCCGGCCGCCTTGGCCGGATCGGCAACGGCGCCGGGCAAATGAACCCGATCCTCGATCCCGCAGGCTTCGGCCTCAGCCACGATCGCCGCGCGCTCGGGCCCCTCCCCGGCGATGACCAGTTGCCAGGCCTCGGGCAGATTTCGGCAGGCACGGACCAGTGCGGGCAGACCCTCTTCCGCGCGCAGGGGCGCCAACGTCCCGACCCACAGCTCGCCGCGGTGCTTGATCAAGCCGACCAGCGCGTCGGGGCGGGGTTTGCGGGCAAAGGCGGCGGTCTGGATGCCGTCGGGAATCAGCCGCACGCGCGCGCGCGGCTGGGCCCAGGCTCCGAGCGCGATCCGCTCGAGCGCGCGCGAGGGCACCACCAGCGCGGCGGTCCGGCCCAGCGCGATACGGCGGAAGTAGTTGCGCCGAAGCGTGAGGCCGCCCGCCTCGTCTTCGCCCGAGCCGTCCTCGTGATGCACCAGCGGCGGCAGGCGGAAGACGTCGGCAAACAGGGTATGGGCGAAGGCGGCGTTGATCGCGCCCCAGTTGTAAGTGCAGATCAGGTCGTAGCCGGCCATCGCCGCGGCAAGCGCCTTGAGCTTGCCGGGCCAGGGCGCGCCGCGCATCGGCGGGAACACCGGCCAGGTCACGTGCACGCCGCGCGTCAGCCCCGCCGCCGCGCCGCGCCTTGCGGGATCGCCCGAAACGATGGCGTTGCGCGAGGACTTGCCGATCGCGTTGATGAGCCGGACGGTGCGCTGCTCCTTGGCGCCGGCATCGAACGTCGCGTGGAGATGGAGAATGCGCGGCACGGCGCCCGACCCGCCGGGACCGGCCCCGCTCATGCCAACCCGGCCAGCAAGCGCCCGATCGCGGCCTGCGCCTCGGGCTCCTCCAGGGTGGGGGCGTGGCCGACGCGCGGCACAGTGACGACTTCGAGGCCCGGCACCTCGCGCGCCATCCGCGCGGCGGTCGCGGACGCGAGGATGTCCGATAGCGCCCCGCGCAGCGCCAAAGCGGGCCGGCCGCCAAGCGCGCGGAATACCGGCCACATATCGACCGGCGGTGTGCCGGCGGCGGCTTGGAACGGCTCGGCGATCTTCATGTCGTAGTCGAACACGATGCGCCCGCCCGGGCCGACCGCCATGAGCCGCTTGGCCAGGCGCAGCCAGTCCGCCACCGCGAAGTCGGGATGCGCCATGCCGCCCTGCTCGCGCAAGGCGCGCGCGGCATGCATCCAGGTGGGGAAGCTGCGCCCCTGCCCGACATAGCCGCGGATCCGCTCGAGCCCGGCCGGCTCGATGTCGGGGCCGATGTCGTTGAGCACCGCTCCGGCAAGCCGCCCGGGTGCCTGTAGTGCGATCAGCATCGTCACCACCCCGCCCAGCGAGGTGCCGATCGCCACCACCCGGTCCAGTGACAGGGTATCGAGCAGCGCGAGTATGTCGGCCGCGTATTGCAGCGGGGTGTAGCTCGCCGAATCACGCGCATAGTCGCTCTGGCCGCGCCCGCGCAGGTCGGGACAGATCACCCGCCACTCACCGGCAAAGGACGCGGCGATGGGCTCGAAATCGCGCGCGTTGCGGGTCAGCCCCGGAATGCACAGCAGCGCCGGGCGGTCGGCGCGTCCTGCGTAGTCGCGATACCGCAACGTGAGCCCGTCGGCGCTTGTCCATTCGCCTTCGCGGTAGGCGGCTTCAGCCATCGATCCCCATCCGTCCTGACCCGAGCCTGGGTTGCGCGGCTGTGTCCGCAGCCCCACTAATGCGAGGATGCGCGCCGAACCGCAAGCCGCCCCCTATGGGCCCGACCCGCAGATCGCGAGGCTAGCGCCCTGGCTCGCCGATGCGGTCGAGCCGGCGCGGTTTCCGCAGCACGACCTGCGTTTCCGCAACCGCCGCTGGGACCGCGCGGTGGGCCTCGGCGATCTATCCGACGAGGCGTGGACCGGCCACTTCGGGCGGTTCGAGCCGCTCCCCGGCAATCTGCCGCATCCGCTGGCGCTGCGCTATCACGGGCACCAGTTCCGCGTGTACAATCCCGAACTCGGCGACGGGCGCGGCTTCACTTTCGCGCAACTGCGCGACGGACCCAAAGAACAG
This sequence comes from Sphingomonadales bacterium 12-68-11, assembly GCA_002279825.1. Lineage (GTDB taxonomy): Bacteria > Pseudomonadota > Alphaproteobacteria > Sphingomonadales > Sphingomonadaceae > Croceibacterium_A. The sequence continues at coordinate 35,014 of NCCV01000006.1, read as the reverse complement.
GGTGGCCGGCTGCTCGATCTCGGCACCAAGGGCAGCGGTCTGACCCCCTACAGCCGCACCGCAGACGGCCGGCTGACACTGAAAGGCGCGGTACGCGAAGTGCTCGCGACCGAGATGCTCGAGGCGCTCGGGGTCTATACCTCGAAGACGTTCTCGGTGATCGAGACCGGCGAGGCGCTGGAGCGCGGCGACGAGCCTTCGCCGACGCGTTCGGCGGTGCTCGTGCGGCTGAGCCATTCGCATATCCGCATCGGCACGTTCCAGCGCCTCGCCGCGCTCGAAGACGACTCGCACCTGGCGGAACTGGTCGACTATTGCCTCGCGCAGTTTCCCGGCCCGCCTCCGCCCGCGGACGCGCCCGGCCGCGACGAGCCGGCGGTGATCCTGCTGCACCAGGCGGCCGAGCGGCTGGCCGATCTGGCCGCAAGCTACATGGTCGCGGGTTTCGTCCACGGCGTGCTCAATACGGATAACATCAACGTCACCGGCGAGAGCTTCGACTACGGACCGTGGCGCTGGCTGCCGCGCTGGGACCCGGCCTTCACGGCCGCCTATTTCGACCACGGCGGGCTCTATGCGTTCGGCCGCCAGCCCGAGGCGATCCACTGGAACCTCGCGCAACTGGCGATCGCGCTGCGGCGGCTGGTGGAGGCGCCGGCGCTGGTGGCGGCGATCGAGCGGTTCGCCCCGCTCTACCACGCGGCGATGGGCCTGCGCTTCACCTGGCGGCTCGGCGTGGCGAGCCGCGGGAGCGAAGCCGATACCCGCCTTATCGAAGCCGCCGAGCGGGCCATGCGCGAAGGCGAGCTCGGTCCGGATGCGTTTTTCTTCGCCCATCGCGGCGGGCGCGCTGCAAATGGCGCCCTCGCCGAGGCCCTGGCGGGCTACGAGCCGCTCGCGAGCGAGCACCCCTACTGGTCGGGCGTGGCGCCGCAGACGATGCTGATCGACGAAGTGGAAGCGATCTGGTCGGCCATTGCCGAAGGCGACGACTGGCAGCCGTTCGACGCCAAAGTCTCCGCCGTGCGCGCTATGGGCGCGGCGCTAGGCGAGCCGCCCCTGCCCGCCGGCCATGCGCGGTAACAATGGGCGGAACTCATCCGCGGCTGGCATGGTTGTGCGCAGGCGGCTATCGTCGCCCAGCCACCGCCCGCAAGCAGGTCTGATCCCATCGTCTTGAGCACCGCCGAGATCATCTCCTCAGAGCCCGCCACCGGTACCGAGCTGTGGCGCGGCATGCCGGGCGACGTGGACGAGACGGTGGCACGCGCACGGCAGGCCTGGCCGCAGTGGGCGTCACAGCCGCTCGCCAACCGCATCGAGCTGCTTCGCCGCTTCGCCAACGAAGTCCGCAAGGACCAGAACGGCTTTGCCGACCTGATCGCGCGCGAGACCGGCAAGCCGCTGTGGGAGGCGCGCGCCGAAGTCGAATCGGTGGTCGCCAAAGTCGAATTCTCGGTCCGCGCCTATGCCGAACGCACCGGGCAGCGCAAATTGGACAGCGCGCTGCAGGGCACCGCCGCGGTCCGCCACAAGCCGCACGGGGTCATGGCGGTGCTCGGGCCGCACAATTCCCCCGCGCACCTCCCGAACGGCCACCTGGTCCCCGCGCTGATCGCCGGCAACGCGGTGATCTTCAAACCCAGCGAGAAGAGCCCCGCGGTCGGCGAACGGCTGATCGCGCTGCTGAACCGCGCCGGCATTCCCGAAGGCGTGGTCCAGGTACTGATCGGCGGACCCGCGGAAGGCGAGGCACTGGCTCTGCACGACGGGATCGACGGGGTGCTGTTCACCGGCTCGGCCAATGTCGGGATCGCGATCAACCGCAAGCTGGCCGGAAACCCGCGCAAGATCGTCGCGCTGGAGATGGGCGGCAACAACCCGATCGTGCTGTGGAACACCCCGCTGCTGAGCGACGCCGCGGCGCTGATCGTGCAATCGGCATTCACTACGGCGGGCCAGCGCTGCACCGCGGCGCGGCGGCTGATCGTCAAGGACTCGCTCTACGAGCCGATCGTCGAGCAGCTCCGCACGCTGACCGACCGGCTGATCGTCGGCGCGCCGTTCGACGAGCCGCAGCCGTTTATGGGCCCGGTGATCGACAACGACACCGCCGACCAGTTGACCGAAAGCTTCGTTCACTTGCTCTCGAACGGCGGCAAGGCGCTGTGCCACCTGCGCCGGCCGCACGGCGAACTGCCGTTTCTCACCCCCGGTATGATCGACGTGACCGACATGGCCGAGCGGCCCGATGCCGAGCTGTTCGGCCCGATCCTGCAGATCGTGCGGATCGACGATTTCGACCAGGCCATCGCCGAGGCCAACAGCACCCGCTTCGGGCTGGCGGCCTCGCTGATCGGGGGCACGCCGCAAGAGTACAGCCGGTTCTGGGCGAATATCCGCGCCGGCATCGTCAACTGGAACCGGCCGACCAACGGCGCCAGTTCGGCAGCGCCGTTCGGCGGGATCGGGCTGTCGGGCAACCACCGTCCAACCGCGTTCTATGCCGCCGACACGTGCGCCTATCCGGTGGCGAGCAGCGAGCTCGAGCAGCCGCGCGCGAATGTCGCGATCGGCCTGCGCGACGCCTGAGCCAAGCGCGTCGCACCGCCCCAACGATCAAGGCGCCCGCGCGTTCGCACGGGCGCCTTGGCGCGACCCCTCATCGTTGCGACCCGAAGGGCCGCGCACCGGCAGCGGTCACCAGGGGAGGGCCGCCGCCGGATACGGTGGCTCAGCGGCAGCGCGTTCCGCCGGCGACCTGGTTGCCGAGCAGCGCGCCGGCCGCGGCGCCGAGCACGGTGCCGAGCGTCCGGTCGCCGCGGCTGTCGATCTCGCGGCCGAGCAGTGCGCCGACCGCGCCGCCGATAATCAGGCCGGTGGTGCCGTCCTGCTTGCGGCAGTACGTCTGGCCGTTGTTGCCGTGCCACACCCGGGTGTTGCGGGTGACGCGTTCATCGTAGCGGCGATCGTCATAGCGGCGGTCGTCATAACGGCGGTCGTCGCGACGGTCGTAGCCCCGATCATAGCGGTCGTAGCGCTGCTCGTAGCGATCACGGTCGTAGCGGCTCTGCGCTTCGGCCGGGATCGCTGTCAGCGCAGCGGTCGAGGCGGCGAGCGCCAGGGCGGTGGATTTGAACAGCTTGGTCATGTCTCGACTCCTTTGGGCGAGGGGTAGTTCCGATTCGATGGTTCATGTTTACGCCTATTTTTCTGAACGGATCGCAACCTGACTGTCAGAAACGCGGGTTTTTGGTTCAGCTTGTCGGGATGTACACTCCGGCCTAGGCGCAAGGGCGTGACGGCCCCTTCCCAGCCAGCCCGCGGCGGCCCTTCGGCAGGCTCAGGACAGGGCCTGTGGCATGCGCTCGGGGCACACGCGTTCTGGGGTTCGATGCCGCTTTACCTGCTGCTGGTGAAGCAGGTGCCGGCGCTGGAGTTCATCGCCTGGCGCGTGATCTTCACGCTGCCGCTGTGCCTGGCCATGCTGGCGGCGACGCGCGGCTGGGGCGAGATCGGCGCGGCCCTGCGCAACCGGCGGGTCATGCTGACGCTGCTTGGCAGCGCCACGATGGTGGCGGTGAACTGGTACCTCTACGTCTGGGCCATCAACACCGGCCACATCTACGCCGCCAGCCTCGGCTACTACATCCTACCGCTGGCGATGATGCTGCTCGGGCTGGTGGTGCTGGGCGAGCGGCTGACCCGGCGGCAGTGGTGGGCGGTGGCGCTGGCGGGCGTGGGTGTCGCCGTGCTGGCGGTGGGCGCGCTGACCACGATGTGGCTGAGCCTGGCGATGGCGGTGACGTTCGGGATTTACGGCCTGCTGCGCAAGACCGTCAACGCCGGGCCGCTGGCGGGGTTGACGATCGAAACGCTGATCCTGGTGCCGGTCGCGGCCGCGCTGGCCGGCTGGTACGCCGCCAAGCCCGGCGGCGGCGCGTTGGGCCAAGGCTGGGGTCTGGCGCTGGCGGTCGCCTGGAGCGGGCCGATGACCGCGATCCCGCTGATGCTGTTCGCCACCGCGGCGCGGCGGATGCCCTATTCGGTGATGGGCTTCCTGCAGTTCATCTCGCCAACGATCGTGTTCGTGCTCGGGCTGACGGTGTTCGGCGAGGCGCTGCGCCCGGCGCAGCTCGCCTGCTACGTCGCGATCTGGGCCGCGGCGACGCTGTTCGTTTGGGAACTGGTGCGTGGGCGCAAGCCGCCGCTCGCGGACGAACCCCTGCCGACTTAGCTGCTAACCGACGAAACGCCATGCCAGCGTTTCGCCTGCGTGGAACGGCACGACCGCGCCGATCTGCGCGGGGACGTCGGTCGGAACCCGCTCGAGCGTGACCGTGCCGTCGTTGAGCGGCAGGCCGTAGAAGCGCGCGCCGTGCTCGCTGGCGAAGCCTTCGAAACGATCCAGCGCGCCTTCCGCCTCAAACACCGCGAGATAGCTTTCGAGCGCATAGGGGGCGTTGAAGATGCCGGCGCAGCCGCAGGCCGCTTCCTTGGTCTCGCGCGTGTGCGGCGCGCTGTCGGTGCCGAGGAAGAACTTCGGGCTGCCCGATGTCGCGGCGCGGCGCAGCGCCAGACGGTGCTGTTCGCGCTTGGCGACCGGCAGGCAGTAGGCGTGCGGGCGGATGCCGCCGACCAGCATGGCGTTGCGGTTGAGATGGAGATGCTGCGGGGTAATCGTCGCCGCCACCGTGTCCCCCGCCGCCTCCACGAAAGCCACCGCCTGTTCGGTGGTGGCGTGTTCGAACACCACGCGAAGACCCGGCAGGTCGCGCAGCAGCGGGCCGAGCACGCGGTCGATGAACACCGCCTCGCGGTCGAACACGTCCACGTCGGGATCGGTCACTTCGCCATGGACGCACAGCACCATGCCGATGTCCTGCATCCGCTCGAGCACCGGATAAATGCGGCTGAGGTCGGTCACCCCGTTGGCCGAATTGGTCGTCGCCCCGGCCGGGTAGAGCTTGGCAGCGGTGAACACCCCGTCCGCGAACCCCTGCGCGAGATCGTCGGGGTCGGCCGCGTCCGTCAGGTAGCAGGTCATGAGCGGCGTGAAGCCCGGGGCCGCGGCGATGATCCGCTCGCGATAGGCCCGGGCCGCCGCCGCGGTCGTGACCGGCGGAACCAAGTTGGGCATGACGATCGCGCGGGCGAACTGACGCGCGGTGAACGGCGCCACCGCCTGCAGCATGGCTCCGTCGCGCAAGTGGACATGCCAGTCGTCGGGGCGGCGGATCGTGAGCGTGTCCATCGTCGCGCGCCATGCCACAAGCGAGGTCGGCGCGAAAGCCGCGGCCCGGGCGCATTGTTGCAAATTTATGGCAGAAAACCGCCAATCCTGTGCCCCTGGCGGCGACACTTTATCAAGGATTTGCACTTAGAGCCCTAACCGGGGCGCAAGCATGGTTGCCAGGAACATAATGGCGGGGGTTTCCGAGAACAGATGGCGCTCGATCGTGCTCGGCACGGTCAATTCGCTTGAACGCCGGCTGGTCGGCGCGCTCGTGCTGATCGCGATCAGCATCGGCGCCTTGCAGGTGTTCTCGCAGTACAGCGCGCGCGAAGTCAGCAACCGCAGTCTCGACGTGCAGACCGCCGCCGAGGACATGCAGCATGCGCAGCAGCTCGGCGAGCTGGTCGGCGAATTCCGCATCGCCGGCAATGCGCGCCTCTCGAGACTGTCGACCGACGACCAGGGCACCTTGCTCACCGACATCGCGATCCAGATCGGCGAGCAGCTCAACGCACTGCGCCTGTCGGGCATGCCGCTGTACAGGATCGGGCCGGACATGGCAGCGTTCGACGACCTCGACCGCCAGGTCGACGCGATCATGGCGGTGCCGCGCGAGCCCGCGCGCCTCGAAGGCGTGATCCAGCGCAACGTTATGCTGGCCGATCTCGCTTCGGCCATCGCAATGACCGCTGCCGAACGGCGCGATGCCGCGCAAGCCCAGCTCGACCGGGCGGTGACCGACTGGCAGCTGACGGTCAGTGCGGCGGGGGCGGTGACTGTCGTGCTGGTGATCCTGATCCTGTTCGATCTGCTCGCCAACATCCTGCCCGCGCTGCGGCGGATGCACGGAATGCTGCGCCGCCTGGCCGACGGCGACCTCGACTTCGAAGTCGAGAAGTTCCGTCTGCGCGAACTGGAGGACCTGTCGCGCCCGCTCGAGATCTTCCGCCGCAACGCGCAGGCGGTGCAGAACCTCGCGCTGACAGACCCGAGCACCGGCATGCCCAACCGCCGCGCGTTCCTCGAGCGGACCGGCGCGCGGCTCGCCGATGCCGCCGCCAAGGGCGGCCCGCGGCATCTGCTGATGCTGGTCGATGTCGACCGGTTCAAGCACGTCAACGACGACTTCGGCCATGCCGCCGGCGACCGCGTGGTCAAGCTGATCGGCGAGCGAATGACCGAAACGCTCGGGCCCGGGGCGCTGGTCGCGCGCCTCGGCGGCGACGAGTTCGCGCTGTGCCTGCCGCTGGACGGCGAGGCGGACGGTTCGGCGGTCGCCTCGCGGTTGGTCGCCGCGATCCGCCCCCCGTTCGACCTCGGCACTTACGCAATCGCGGTCACGATCTCGGTCGGGACCGTCGAAGCCGCGCCCGCCGACGCGGTCGCCATCGAGGAACTGCTCCACCGTGCCGACCTCGCGCTCTATGCGGCCAAGAACGGCGGCCGCAATCGCGCGCTCGGTTTCGCGCCGGAGCTCGAGGAAGACCGCGAGCTAGACCGGGCGCTCGAACGCGATCTGGCGCGCGCGCTGCTCGGCGGCCAGTTGCGCATGGTCTATCAGCCGATTCTGCCGCTTCACGAGGCCGATCCCGAAGTCGAGGCGCTGATCCGTTGGGAGCACCCCGAGCTAGGCGACATTTCGCCGGCGCGGTTCATCCCCGCCGCGGAACGCAGCGGGCTTATGGTCCAGCTCGGCAACTGGATCATCGAACGCACGCTGTCCGACCTGACGCGGTGGCCGGGCATTGCGCTCAGCATCAACCTTTCGCCGCTGCAGCTGCAGCAGGACGGGTTCGTGCCGTTCCTGCTCGACCGCTGCCGCCACCACGCGATCAGCCCGCGTCGGGTGATCCTCGAAGTCACCGAATCGCTGTCGATTGAGAACAACAGCCGTGCGCTGCTCACGCTCGAACTGCTGCGCAACGCCGGGTTCCGCATCGCGCTCGACGATTTCGGCACCGGGTATTCGTCGCTCAGCATGCTCAAGACCTTCAAGTTCGACCGGCTCAAGATCGACCGTAGCCTCATCGACGATCTGGCCAGCGACAGTTCGGCGCAGGCCGTGTTCGAGGCCGCGGTGACGATGGCGCTCCGGATCGGCGCGCAAGTCGTGGCCGAGGGGATCAGCGACGAGAAGCTGATCGCGCCGGTGCTGGCGGCGGGTTGCACCCACTTGCAAGGCTTCCATTGCAGCCGGCCGATCGAGGCGGATGCAGTGGCCGCGCATTTCAAGATCCGCGAGGTCGCGGCCGGCGATCCGGCGTCCGGCCAGGTGCCTGGCACCCTCGCCGCCTGATCAGGCGATTGACTTGCGCGCCGGCGCGCCCACCTAGGGTCCATGCCCGGCGAGCGCCTGTTTTCCCGCGCGCTCGTGCGCGTCGCCCCCGAAGCGGAAGAGGAATCCGCCGCCGGGTTCCTGCAAGGCCTGCTGACCAACGACGTGACCGGCACGCTGCCGGTCTATGCCGGGCTGCTGACCGCGCAGGGCAAGGCGCTGTTCGACATGATCGTGTGGCCGGGCGCGCCTTCCGAACACGGCGGCGCTTCGCTGCTGCTCGACTGCGAGGCCGACCGCGCCGAGGAGCTGGTCCGCCGGCTGTCGCTCTATCGCCTGCGCCGCAAGCTATCGATCGCGGTCGAACCGAAGCTCGGCGTCTACTGGCAGGCGGCACAGGGCGACGGCGGCGCGCCCGATCCCCGGTTGGCCGATCTCGGCCAGCGCTGGATCGCGGTTATCGGCGAGCATGATCAGCCGGCCGACGATGCCTGGCGTCTGCACCGCCTGACGCTCGGCGTACCCGAAGGTCATGCCGAGCTGGAGGACGTGCTGTGGCTCGAGACCAATGCGATCGAGCTGCACGGCGTATCGTTCGAAAAGGGCTGCTACGTCGGCCAGGAGAACACCGCGCGGATGAACTGGCGGCAGAAAGTCAACCGCCGGCTGGTCGTCGTGCCGCTCGCCCAATCGGACGAAAGGCGCCGCCGCGCGGCCTATCCCGAGCTGGAGCTGGCGATCGACCACCGGCGGACCGAGGACATCGGGCCCGACATCCGGCCCGTCTGGCTCGGCCTCGGCGAAAGCGGCTAAGCGGCGCCGGTCTTCGCCCGGGCGAGCGAATCCGCCAGCAGCTTTTCCGCCACCGCGCGGGCCTGCTCGCGAGGGAGGCCGAGCGAGCGGGTCAGCTGCTGGCCCATCAGCGCATCGCCGAGCGCCAGCAGCACGAGCATCAGCGTGTCGCGGTGCATGACGAGCGGCTCGTCGCTGTGACCAGGTGCGAGTTCCTGCACCAGATTGCGGATCGCCTCGAAGATCGGGTCGAGCGCGTCCTCGTTGCCCGACAGCAGCATCCAGCTCGCGAGCGCGCCGGCTCCTTCGCGGTCGAAGGCATCGAAGGTGAGATCGACGACTTCGCGCGCCGATCCGATCCCGGCGCGGTTGGCGCGCACCGCATCGGCGATGACCGCGCAGACGGTCTGCGCCAGGTAGGCGGCGAGGGCCTTCTGAAGCCCGCTGGCCGAGCCGAAATGATGCAGCAGGTTGGCGTGCGTGCGCCCGATCCGCCCCGCCACCGCTTTGAGCGTGACGCTCTGCGGGCCGCTTTCGATCAGCAGCGCGCGCGCCGCTTCGAGCGCGGCGCGGCGGCTTTCGTCGGACGGCAGGCGCTTTCTAATTGACATCAGTGTCAGTTAAATCCTAGATTTACGCTCATGAACGCGCCGACCCGTTTCGACCTCGCGCCCGCCGATGGCAAGTCGCCCGCGGACCTGACGCTCAACGTCCGCGATCGCCGGTTCGGCCGCGGGGCGGTGCCGGAACGCTGGTGGGCCAACGGCGACCCGGTCGCGACCGCGTGGTTCAATGCGCTGTCCGCCACGTTCCCGCGCGGCGAGACGCTGTTCATCGATGCGGTCAAGGCGTTCCGCGACGGCGCGCCGCCCCCGCTCGCCGAAGATATCCGCGCCTTCATCCGCCAGGAGGTCAACCACACGCGCGAGCATCTCGCCTTCAACCGCGCCGCCGCGGCCGCCGGTTACGACCTCGGGCGAATCGATGCGCGGGTCGAGTGGCTGCTCGGCCAGATCTATGCGCGGCCGACTTACGCCTGGCTGGCGGTGACGATCGCGCTCGAACACTTTACCGCGATGTTCGCGCACGAGTTCCTCGAGCATCCCGAGCAGTTCGGCAGGGTCGGCAGCGAGCAGGCCGAGCTGTGGCGCTGGCACGCGGTCGAGGAAATCGAACACAAGGGGGTCGCCTACGACACCTGGCGCCATGCCACGCAAGGGTGGAGCCGGTGGCGGCGCTGGAAAGTCCGCAGCCGCATCATGCTGCTGATCACGCTCAGCTTCGTGCGCAACCGCTCGCTCGACGCGCTCGACCTGCTGGCGCAGGACGGCATCACGGGCTGGCGCGCGAAGGCGCGGCTGGCCTGGTACCTGGTCGGCACGCCCGGCATCCTGCGCCGGGTGTTCCCCGCGTGGTGCGCGTACTTCCGCCCTGGCTTCCACCCATGGCAGCAGGACGATCGCCACCTTATCGCAGCTTACGAAGCCGGCCCGACAACCGCCTAGCCTCCTACGGACCACGCGCTATGAAAGGCACGTGGACGTTCCCGACGACATCTTCACCGAGCCAGAGGACGTCGATCCCGACACCTTGCGCAACCTCGGCCCCCTGCGCGGCCTGGCCGGTACATGGGAGGGGCTGCACGGCGTGGACGTCGCCCCCAAGGCCGGCGGGCCCGAGCAGCGCCGGTACTTCGAGCGGATCGTGTTTGAGCCGATCGATCACCAGGCGAACGGCCCGCAGCTATTCTATGGGCTGCGCTACCACCAGCACGTCAACACCCGAGAGGAAGACGTAACCTTCCACGACCAGGTTGGATATTGGCTCTACGAGCCCGCCACCGGGCTGATCCTGCAATCGCTGACCATCCCGCGCGGGCAGTGCGCGCTCGCCGCCGGCCATGCCGAGCCCGACGCCCGCAAGCTCACGCTCAAGGCGGAACGTGGCCATACCGACTACGGCATCTGCTCGACGGGCTTTCTCGAACAGGCCTTCACCACCCAATCCTACACGATCGAAGTGACTTTCCATGCCGACGGATCGTGGAGCTACCTGCAGGATACCATGCTGAAAGTCCGCGGGCAGGACGCGCTGTTCCGCCACCGCGACCACAGCCGGCTCAAGCGCGTGGCCGAACCGGCGCCGAATCCGCTGGCCAGAATCGTGGGGGCGGCGCCTTCCGCGTAGCCGCGGGCAAAAAAAGAAACACTCGTCATGGCGAGCGTAGCGAAGCAATCCAGGGCGTTGCGCGCCGCGGCCCTGGATTGCTTCGTCGCTGTGCTGCTCGCAAGGACAAAGCAGTACGATGCGTCTCACGCCACCTTCGGCATGGCCGCGTCCAGCGAGCCATCGACCCCGCACAGCTCGAGCGCAAAGCGCCGCGCCAATACCATTTCGCCGCCGCGCGCCCGGCAGAAGGTCGGACGCACTTCGCCCGTCTCGGCAAAGCCGAGCTTGCGCAGCACTTTGCCCGAGGCCGGGTTGTCGAGGTAATGGCCGGCGAGGACGCGCCGGACCCGCGTGGCCCGCACGACTTCGAGCGCCGCGCGGCCCGCTTCGGTCGCGTAGCCGCGGCCCCAGCGCCCCGGCGCGATCCAATAGCCGAACTCGATGCCCTCATCTTCCTCGTGGAAGCCGCACACGCCGATCAAGGGCGCCCCGGCCATGCCTGGGAGCGTGACGGCGAACGTCGGAAGACGCGGATCGTGCGGCCGGGCGCAGAACTCGCGCGCGTCGCTCGCCGCATAAGGCCAAGGCGCGCGCGCGAGCATGCGCACGACCGCTTCCTCACCGATTCCGGCAAGAATCTCGCGCCAATCTTCCTCGAACACCGGCCGCAGAAACAGCCGTTCGGTGCGAATAAACATCGCTCGTCTCCCTCGGGCCCGCTCCGCACCCGGCTATGGGCCGGGCATGTGACGCCGATCTTGCGAGGGAGACGAAAAAGGGAGGCGGGGCGGCCCCGTCTCCCTCATTTGCCGGGCGTTTTACCGCACCGGCCCCAATGATCCTGGAGGGCCATCCCGTGGATGACCCCGTCAGCGGATCATCCGATTATTCGGCTGCCTGGGCCACCGCGTCGACCGACACGTACTTGCGCCCGAGCTTGCCGGCGTGGAAACGCACCACGCCCTGAATCAGCGCGAACAGCGTGTGATCCTTGCCGATCCCGACGTTGGCACCCGGGTAAACCTTGGTGCCGCGCTGGCGGATCAGGATGTTGCCGCCGACCACTTCCTGGCCGCCGAACTTCTTCACGCCAAGGCGCCGGCCAGCCGAGTCGCGACCGTTGCGGGATGAGCCGCCTGCTTTCTTATGTGCCATTGCGATCTACCTCTTACTGCTCGTCAGCCGCCGCTTGGGGGACGAAGTGGTGCTCATTCCTCTGCTCCGGGTGCTTCGAAGTTGGCCTCGCCCACCGAAACGATGCGCAGCAACGTCATCTGCTGGCGATGCCCGGCCTTGCGGCGATAGTTGTGGCGGCGACGCTTCTTGAAGACGACCACCTTCTCGCTCTTCGCCTGGGCGATGATCTCGGCGGAGACCATGACCTTGGCGGCGTCGGCGACGGTGTCGCCCTCGCCGGCCAGCAGGACTTCGCCCAGCGTGATCGTGTCGCCGGCGTCACCCGCCAGCTTCTCGACCGCGATCTTGTCTCCTTCGGCGACGCGATATTGCTTGCCGCCCGTGCGCACTACAGCGAACATGGTTTTCAAATCCGTTCTTTGCGACTGCCGCGGACGGGGATGATCCCGCCAACGACAAAAAGGGCGCCCCTGAAGGCGCCGAAGCAAGCGGGGCCGTTATGCCAAGAGGCCCGCGCTGTCAACGCCCCGGTCGCTTGGCGCGCGTGCTGGAAAGCTCCGGCGCAAGCGGCTAAGGCCCGATCATGAAGCGCCCGGCCATGCTGACCGCGTTCGTCCTGCTCGGGGCGTGCCAGACCGCCGCCCCAGGCGACTACCCTAGCCTTGCAGTGCGCGATGCCGAGCGGATCACGGGCACGCTGGCGCCGCCCCCGCCCTACCGCCCGCCGCCCGCGCTCCCGGCGGTGATCGGCGATCTGGCGCGCCTCGGCGCTGAAGTTGCCGGCGCGCAAGACGCCTTCGCCGTGGCCGCGCCAGCAGCGCGCAATGCGGTCGAAGCCGCGCGCGGCAGCGCCGCCGGGAGCGAGTCCTGGGCGCGCGCGCACATCGCCGTGGCGAGTCTCGAATCGGCGCGCAGCCGGGCACTGGTCGCGCTCGCAGATCTCGACCGGCTCTACGCCACCGCCGCGACCGAAGGAACCGAGCTCACCCCGATCGCCAGCGCGCGCGAATCGGCCGCGCTGACGGTGGACGACCAGACGGCCACGATCACGGCGTTGCTGGGGATGCTCGGCTGATGGGCTCGGCCTGCGCCGGCTGCCCGGTCCGCGACCGCGCTGCATGCTCGGTGCTGAGCGAGGAGGAACGCGATTCGCTGGCCCGCGCCGGCCGCATGCGCACGCTCGGGCGCGGCGAACTGCTGTTCGCGGCCGGCGACGAGGATGCCGCCTGCGCCACCCTCGTCAGAGGCGCGCTCAAGGTCACCTCGGTCGACGAGGAAGGGCGCGAGCGGATTCTCGCGCTCATCCACCCGGCGGGCTTCATCGGCGAGCTGTTCGCCCCGTTCGCGCACCACGACGTGGTCGCGCTCGGCGAGAGCGAGCTATGCGTGTTCGCGCGGCGCGACATGAACGCCGCGCTCGACCGCCATCCGGCGCTGGCCCGCGCGCTGCTGCGCCGTTCGGAGGAAGACCTGCACCGGTCGCGCCAGTTGCTCGCGCTCGACGCGCGGCCGAGCGCGCGCGACAAAGTCGGCAGCCTGTTGCTGGCGCTGGCCGAGGCGGCGAGCGATTCGCCGTGCCATCCGGCGCGCCAGTTCGACCTGCCGCTGACCCGCGGCGAAATGGGCAACATGCTCGGGCTGACGATCGAGACGGTCAGCCGCGCGCTCACCAAGCTGGAGAACGACCGCGTGATTCAGCGCAAGGGAGCGCGCGGGATCGAGCTGCTCGATCCCGCGCGCCTGGGACAGTCCGACGAGGAACGGGTCGTCTAGCTAGCGACTCCTCATCGCACCCCGCTCAACGAACCAGGGCGGCGATCGTCACCGCCGCCACGCCCCACAGGAAGAGCACCGCCGGCATGACCAAGACTTGCGCGGCGGCCTCGTTGGCCTTGAGCCGGCCGGTCAGCGTCATCACGCCCTCCGCCTGGAAGCGGCTCCAGCTCTTGGGCTTGCTCGCGGTGTCAGGCTGCATCCGCACCCACAGCGCGGGCACCCCGAACCCCGCACACACGAACAGCACGAAAATCGCCACCGGCAGGATCATCTCCGGGTGCGCGAAGCCCCACGCCATCAAGCCGATGTAGCCGAGAAACAGGCCGACCGTGATCGCGTAAAGCGCGGTCGGCAGCTCGAAGCTGCGGTCCACGGTGGTCGGCGCGCGCGGCGCGAGGATCTCGTGAGCATCATGGACGATCGCCTTCTCGGCGATCAGCTGGCGGGGCAGGCGTTCGGCCATCGGTCGTCTCCTTTGCTGGAGACGGGATGCGCCGAATCGCGCCGGGCCGCTTTGACGGCGATCAAACCGAAGCCCCCCGACCGCAAGCGGGAGGGGGATTACCAGCGCGCGAGGTCGGTGTGGTCTTCGCTGCGGGGTTCGATCCAGTGCCAGGTGCCGGCCCGCAGTTCGCGCTTCCACAGCCAGGCATCGCTCTTGAGGTGATCCATCGCGAAATCGACCGCCTCAAGCGCGGCGCGGCGGTGGCGCGAGGCGGCGGCGACAAGTACGATCGGGTCGCCGGGCGTCATTCGTCCGGTGCGGTGAAGGATCAGCAGCCCGTCGAGCGGCCAGCGGGCCAGCGCGGTATCGGCCAGCGTTTCGAACCCGGCGAGCGTCAGGCGCTCGTAATGGCTGAGCTCGAGCGCCTCGACCCCGTCGTCGGGCCGGACTTTGCCGACGAAGCTGGCCACGCCGCCCGCCGCCGGATGCACCGCTGCGAAAGCCGCCACCGCCGCTTCGGGATCGAACGGCGCCTCAAGCAGGCGGACGTCCCGCATCTCAGCCTCCGCTGACGGGCGGGAGCAGCGCGATCTCGTCCCCATCACGCGCGGCGACCGCAGTCTTTTCCGCCAGTATCACGCCATTGACCGCGAGCTTGACCCGTTCGCCCCGCGCCGCTTCGCCGAGCGGCCCGGGCAGCGCCGCGAGCAGGCCGGCCCAATCGAGCGGCCCCGCCACGTCCTTGTCAGGCGCACCCGCGAGATCGGCCAGCTTGCCGAGGAAGACGAGCTTGACGGCCACCACTATTCTTTCGTCATTGCGAGGGGCCGCAGGCCCCGTGGCGATCCAGGGCGTATAGCTCTGGCGCCCTGGATTGCTTCGCTTCGCTCGCAATGACGAAGGAGCGGTACATCACCCCCCCGTCAGCGACATCGGCCGCGGCTGCGCGGGCGCGGCGCCGCGTTCGATGCGGAAGTGGTGCTTCTCGGGCTTGATCCGCATCGCCTCGTCGAGCGCCAGCGCGACATTGGCATCGGGCGCGTCCGAGCGCAGCGCGGCGCGCAGATCGACCTGCTCGGCCCCGCCCAAGCAGGCGTAGAGCTGGCCCGTCGCGGTCACCCGCACGCGGTTGCAGCCGGCACAGAAGTTGTTGGTGAGCGGGGTGATGAAGCCGAGCCGGCCGCCGGTCTGGGCGATCTGGACATAGCGCGCCGGTCCGCCGCTGCGATGCTCCGACGGAGTGAGCGTCCAGCGCGCCTCCAAATCGTCGCGTACCGCGGTCAGGGGCAAGTAGTGGTCGGCGCGTTCGCCGTCGATTTCGCCGAGCGGCATGGCCTCAATCAGCGTCAGTTCGTGGCCGTGGCGGTGCGCCCATTCGATCAGGAACGGGATCTCGGCCTCGTTGAGGCCCTTGAGCGCCACCGTGTTGAGCTTGACCTTGAGCCCCGCCTCACGCGCGGCGGCGATGCCGCGCAGCACGTCGCCGAGCCGGTTACGGCGGCTGAGCGTCTCGAACAGCACCGGGTCGAGCGTGTCGAGGGAGACGTTGATGCGCTTCACGCCGGCAGCCGCGAGATCGTCGGCGAACCGCTCAAGCTGGGTGCCGTTGGTAGTCAGCGTCAGCTCGTCGAGCCCGTCCCCGAGCTTGCGGCCGAGCGCGCGAACCAGCTCGATCATGTCGCGCCGCACCAGCGGCTCACCGCCGGTCAGGCGGATCTTGCTGACCCCGCGATCGATGAACGCGAGCGCCACCTTGTGCAGCTCGTCGAGGGTCAGCACTTCCTTCTTGGGCAGGAACTGCATCGCCTCGGGCATGCAATAGGAACAGCGCAGATCGCAGCGATCGGTGACCGACAGCCGCAGGTACGTGATCCGCCGGTTGAAGGCGTCGACAAGAGGCTGGGCGCAGCTCATCCGGCCTGTCTAGCGGGTTTCCGCGGATTTGCCATCCACGGTGAGGAGTTGGCCCGTGACGCCGCGGGCGGCGGCGAGATAGGCGAGCGTGTCGTCGATCCGCTCTTGATCATCGCCGACAACGCCGTTGACCCTTGCAGGCGCAGCTTCCCGCGCCAATTCCTGGACGGCCGCGATCCGCCACGCCCGATGCTCGTGGCCCGCCGGGTCGAAGATCAGCGCGATTTCCTCCCCGGCACGGGGAGGGGGACCACCGAAGGTGGTGGAGGGGCACAGGCCGTGACCCATTGAGGGTGCCCCTCCACCACCCTGCGGGTGGTCCCCCTCCCCCGTTGGGAGAGGATTAAGCAGCTCGCGAGCTTGCGGCAGCACTTCGGCATGAAAGGTAGCAGCCGCGTCCAAAGGCGATTCCGGCAGGCCACCGACCGCCAACACCGCCTGTCCCATCAGCGCCGCTCGCGGTGGAGCGTGATGCCGATCTTCTCGTCG
Organism: Sphingomonadales bacterium 12-68-11; assembly: GCA_002279825.1. Lineage (GTDB taxonomy): Bacteria > Pseudomonadota > Alphaproteobacteria > Sphingomonadales > Sphingomonadaceae > Croceibacterium_A. Next base: position 18,781 of record NCCV01000006.1, on the reverse strand, counting down.
GCCTCACTCAGCGCCAGCTTGACGATCTTGACCGTGATCGCCTCGATCCGCGCGTCCTGCACGAACAGCGTCTCGCAGACGTGGTCCGCGACCGCTTCGATCAGCTTGAAATGCGTGTCCCCCAGCGCCGCCGAACAGGCGAACTTGAGGTCCATGTAGTTCTTGCTGGCGTCGAGCGAGGTATCGGCATCGAAGTGCGCGATCGGCTTCAGGTGCACCTGCACGGTGAAGCGCAGCGGCTGCGGCTTGCCGGTCTCCTCCGAGAAGATCCCGGTGTGCACCAGGTGCTCGAAATCGGCGAGCTCGAGAATCAGCGAATCGGCCATGGCGGGCGCCTTACTCCGGATTGCTCCATCGCGCGAAGATCGCGGTCGGAAGCAGACGGCCCGCCCCAAAGCCATTGGCCCCTTCCTCGCGCACCGCGAGGTCGCCGTGCTCGATAGTGCCGGGCAGGTCGGTGAAATGCTCAGCCAGCAGCCCGGCGAGCGCGAGGCTGCTCATCCGCACCGCATAGACGGTAAGAAACAGGAACCGGCTCTCGGCATCCAGCAGCCGGCGGCAGTCGGCGATCAGCGGAGGTAAGCCATCCTCGAGCCGCCAGACCTCGCCTTCGGGGCCGCGCCCGAACTTGGGCGGATCGAGAATGATCCCGTCGTAGCGCTTGCCGCGCCGGACTTCGCGCGCCGCAAACTTGGCGGCATCGTCGATCAGCCAGCGGATCGGCCGCTCGGCCATCTCCGACAGCGCCGCGTTGGCGCGCGCCTGGGCGACCGACTTCTTGCTGGCATCGACATGCGCGACCGGGCCGCACCGGCTGAGCGCGAGGCTGCCGACCCCGGTGTAGCCGAACAGGTTGAGCGTCTGCGCATCGGTTCGCCCGGATAGCTGCCCGCGCATCCAGTCCCACACCGGCGCCATGTCGGGGAAGAAACCCAGGTGCCGGAAGGGGGTGCATTCAGCGGTGAAGCGGACCTCGCGCCAAGCAAGCGGCCAACCGTCGGCGGGGACCGGCCGGTCGAACCGCCAGCGCCCGCCACCGTCCTCGTCCGATCCCGGCACGAACTCGCCGTCGGCGTCCCATTCGGCAAGGCGCGGGCGCCACATCGCCTGCGGCTCGGGACGGACGAAGCGATAGGGCCCGTAGCGCTCGAACTTGCGCCCGTCACCGCTGTCGATGAGCGCGTAGTCCGCCCAGCACGCGCCTTCGAGGATCAGCGGCTGCTGGCTCAGCTCGGCCATCCCGTCACCCCTTCCCGTTCGCCTCGAGCGAAGTCGAGAGGCCTGGGCTCGAGCGTGTCTCGACTTCGCTCGACACGAACGGATGAGACATGAGCGTCACGCGGAAGGAGTCGCGCGCTCCGCGACGTAGGCGGCGACCGCGGCGTAGTCGCCGGGCAGATCGGTGCAGGCTTCTTCGCGGCTGAACAGGTCCCCGACCCGCGACGGCAGGCCCGGGCGGAAGCCGGTCGCGCGCTCGACCGCGTCGCGGAACTTGCCGGGATGCGCGGTAGCGAGCGTGACGATCGGCACTTCGCGCGGGAGATCGCCCGATGTGCCGAGCGCGCGCGCGGCGTGAAGCCCGATCGCGGTGTGCGGATCGATCACCTCGCCGGCGCGGTCGTAAGCCCAGCGCATCGCCCGCGACATGTCCGAGGCATCGGCGCGCGCGCTGGCCATGAGCGCGGCGGCGCCTTCGCGCTGGGCATTGGTCAGCCGCATCGCCTTGCTCGCCTCGAAGCCGCGCATCTGCTCGGCCAGGGCCAGCCCGTCGCGCCCGCCGCAGTCGAACAGCAGCCGCTCGAAGTTCGAGCTGACCTGGATGTCCATCGAGGGAGCGGCGGTCGGCGTGACCGTGCCGGCCGAGTAATCCCCGGCGCTGAGCGCGCGGTGGAGAATGTCGTTGACGTTGGTGGCGACCACCAGCCGCGCGATCGGCAGCCCCATCTGCGCGGCGACGTAGCCGGCGAAAACGTCGCCGAAGTTGCCGGTCGGCACGCTGAACGCGACCGGGCGGTGCGGCGCGCCGAGCTGGAGCGCGGCGGCGAAGTAATAGACCACTTGTGCCATCAGCCGCGCCCAGTTGATCGAATTGACCGCGCCGAGATGGAACCGCGCGGTCAGCGCCGGATCGCCGAACATACGCTTCACCATCGCCTGCGCGTCGTCGAAGCTGGCGCCTTCGAGCGCGATGTTGTGGACGTTGGGCGCCTTGACCGTGGTCATCTGGCGGCGTTGCACGTCGCTCACCCGGCCCTTGGGGTGCAGCATGAAGATGTCGATGTTGTCGCGCCCTGCGACCGCGGAGATCGCCGCCGAGCCGGTGTCACCGCTGGTCGCGCCGACGATCGTCAGCCGTTCGCCGCGGCGGGCGAGGAAATCCTCGAACAACCGGCCGAGCAGTTGCAGCGCGACATCCTTGAACGCCAGCGTAGGACCGTGGAACAGCTCGAGCAGCCACTGCCGCTCGTCGAGCTGGACCAGCGGAGTGACTGCGGCGTGCGCGAAGCTGCCGTAGCTCGTGCGGCACAATTCGAGCAGCCGCGCCTCGGTCAGGCTGTCGCCGACGAACGGCGCCATGATCCGCGCGGCCAGTTCGGGATAAGGCAGCCCCGCGAGCGCGGCGATCTCGCTTTCGGCAAAGCGCGGCCACTCGCGCGGCAGGTAGAGCCCGCCGTCGGTGGCGAGGCCGGCGAGCGTGACGCCTTCGAAATCGAGCACCGGAGCGCTGCCGCGGGTGGAGACGTATTCCATCGTGCGCAGGCGGTTAGCGGGCGTTAGGGATGCGGGCAAGCAAGCTGGGCTAGGCGGCCGGCTGGCGATCCTTCGCGGCGGTGCGTTCGGGCCCGCTCTCCAGCTCCTGTTTGAGCCGCGACAAGCCCGCCGCGGCGCTTGCGGCGTGGGGCCCGATCCAGCGCTCGTGAATTGCCTGGATCGGCATCGCGTCGAGATGATTGAACCGCTCGCGCCCCTTGCGCACCGGCACCACCAAACCGGCGCGTTCAAGGCTGCTCAAGTGCTGCATCACGGTGCAGCGATCGAGCTGGGGGAAGCACAGGGCAAGCTGCCCGGTGGTCAGCGGACGCAGCTTGAGTGCGTCGCAGATCGCGCGGCGCACCGGGTTGGCGAGCGCCTTGAACACCCGGTCGAGATCGGCATCGGTTGACATGTTATGTTTTTACAACATAATTGGCGGCGAATCAAGCGGAGTTGGAAAATGGAACTGAAGTTCAGAGTGGCGGCGCGAATCGCCAGGCCGGTCCACGAGGTGTTCGAAGCGGTCGCCGATCCCGCGCAGCTCTCGCGCTACTTCACCACCGGCGGCGCCCAGGGCCGGCTCGAAACCGGCGCGACGGTGACGTGGGATTTCCACGACTACCCCGGCGCGTTCCCCGTCCAGGTGATCGAAGTCGTGCCGAACGAGCGGATCGTGCTCGAATGGGCGGCGGGCGAAGGCGATCCGCCCAATGTCGGCGAGACCGGCCGCGACGCGTGGGCCGACGCGGGCTACACCACCACCGTGACCATGACCTTCAAGAGCCTCGAGGACGGCCGCACGCTGGTCGAGATCGCCGAGGAGGGCTGGCGCGAAACCCAGGCCGCGCTTCAGGGCAGCTACGGCAACTGCCAAGGGTGGAGCCAGATGCTGTGCGCGCTCAAGATCTGGCTCGAACACGGCATCAACTTGCGCGACGGGATGTACAAGTAGCGGGCCGTCTTGGCGCTATCGCTTCGGCTACGGGAGCGCGGCGCCCCGCCACCGCCGCCGCAGCGCCAGCAGGTAGATCACCAGCGCGGTCAGCGCGAAGAAGAACCACTGGCCGGCATAGGCGAGGTGGTTGTTGGGCACGTCGGCCGGGTCGGGCGGCGCGAGCGGCTCCAGGCCCGGCGCGGGCGTGCCGGCGTGGAGCACCGCGCCGAACGTGCCGCCGGGTCCGACCACGCCGCGCACCTCGCCGCCGGTCCAGGCAAACGGCCGCGCCGGCAGCGACCAGCCGAGCGCCACCTCGCCCTCGCCGCCTTCGGCCAGCGCGCACCGGGCGATCTGCGCGACCCCGCCGCGCCCCTCGGCGTTGTCGGCCGCCGTGGTGCGGATTTCCAGGACGCGCTCGCAAGCAAAGCCGCTCCAGCGGAACAGGTTGCGCTCGGCCTCCGCGCGGCTGCGCGGCCAGGGGACTTCGGCGCTCATGGCCTGCGCCTGGCCGTAGCGGGCGAGCAGGTCCGCCTTCCACTCGGCGCGCCGCAACTGCCACACCCCGAGCGCGAGCATCGCGGCCACGGCGGCAGCGACGAGGAGTGTGGGAAAGACGGGAACCTTGCGGGTCACAGGCCCACCCCCTGCCCCTCCCGCAAGCGGGAGGGGGAAGCCGTCATCAATGGTATTCGGCGCCCCAGCCGCCCCACACATAGACCGACACGAACAGGAACAGCCAGACCACGTCGACGAAGTGCCAGTACCAGGCGGCCGCTTCGAACCCGAAATGCTGCTTGGGCGTGAAATGGCCGAGATAGGTGCGGCGCAGGCAGACGATCAGGAAGATCGTGCCGACGATGACGTGGAACCCGTGGAAGCCCGTCGCCATATAGAACGCCGAGCTATAGGTGTTGCCGCCGAAGTCGAACGGGGCATGCGCGTATTCGTAGGCCTGGATGGCCGAGAATAGCACGCCGAGCAGGATGGTGAGCCACAGGCCCTTCTTGAGGCCGTCACGGTCGCCGTGGATCAGCGAATGGTGCGCCCAGGTGACCGTGGTGCCCGAGCACAGCAGGATCAGCGTGTTGAGCAGCGGCAGCGCGAACGGATCCATCACCGCCTCGATCGCCTTGGGCGGGAACTGCCCGCCGACGACTTCGGTCAGCGCGTTGGGAAACAGCGCGAAATCGAACCATGACCAGAACCAGCCGACGAAGAACATCACTTCCGAAGCGATGAACAGGATCATCCCGTAGCGCAGGTGGAGCTGCACCACCGGGGTGTGATCCCCGGCCTGGGCTTCCTTCACGATGTTGGCGAACCAGGTGTAGAACGTCGCGATCAGGCCGGCGATGCCGAGCCCGAGCACCAGCCAGTGGTTCGGCATATCGTGCATGTAGAGCACCAGGCCGCTGGTGAAGGTGACCGCGGAAACAGCGCCGGCGAGCGGCCAGATGTCGGGCGGCAGGATGTGATAATCGTGGTTCTTCGCGCCGGCCATGGGATGCCTATCCTGAACGTGATTGCGGGTGCCTTAGTGCGAGGCGTGGCGAGGGTCTAGAGGGTTGAAGCGGGCTCTTCGCCGCCCTTGGTGCGGTGGAACGTGTAACTGAGCGTGATCTGCTCGACCCCCTTCATGTTGGGATCGTCGAGCGCCTTGGGATCGACGAAATAGATCACCGGCATATGGACCATCTGCCCGGGCCGCAGTGTCTGCTCGGTGAAGCAGAAGCACTGCACTTTGTGGAAGTACTTGCCGGCCTGTTCGGGTTCGACGTTGAAGCTCGCAGTGCCCGTGACCGGCACGCTCGATTCGTTGCGCGCCTCGTAGATCGCCATGTCGCGTTGGCCGATCTGGACTTTGTCGGTGACCTGCACCGGACGGAACGACCACGGCATGTTGGCATCGGTATTGGCATCGAAGCGGATCGAGATGACCGGCGCGCCGGCGCTGCGCGCGAACTGCTCGGCGGACAGCGCCTCGGCCTCGGTGGCGCGCTGGGTGGTGCCGCCGAAGCCGGTCACCTGGCAGAACAGCCGGTAGAGCGGCACCGCGGCGAAGCCGAGCCCGAGCATCGCCACCGCGCCCGCCAGCGCGATCAACCCGACGCGGAGATTGCGGCGTGCGAGGGCGGCGCTGGCCATCACTGCCCGCCGATCCGCACGATGGTGATCGCGTAGAATAGCACCACGAAGCCGACCAGCACCAGCGCCAGCGCAAGGTTGCGGCCGCGGCGGGCCTTCTTGAGCCGGGCTTCTTCGTCGGGGGTCATGCGAAGCTTCCCAGCAGGTAGCGATCGGCCACCAGGGCGGTGAACAGCGCGAACAAGTAGAACACCGAATAGGCGAACAGGCGCTTCTCGGCGCGCATCGGATCGCCTTCCTCCGCCCGGCGCCGCGTCACCGGCACGGCCAGTGCAACGAACACCGCCGACAGCACCAGTGCCGAAAGGCCGTAGAGCGCGCCGGTACCGGCGATCGCCCATGGCAGCAGGCTGACCGCGAACAGCCCCAGCGAATAGAGCCCGATCTGCAGCCGTGTGGAGGCCTGACCGGCCACCACCGGCATCATCGGAATCCCCGCCTTGGCGTAATCGGTCTGCACGAACAGCGCGAGCGCCCAGAAATGCGGCGGGGTCCACACGAAGATCACCGCGAACAGCAGAACCGGCATCAGGGTGATGTCGCCGGTCACCGCGACCCAGCCGATCAGCGGCGGGAACGCCCCGGCGCCGCCGCCGATGACGATGTTCTGCGGCGTGCGCGGCTTGAGCCAGATCGTATAAATGACCGCGTAGTAGAGGATCGAGCCGGCCAAAATGCCGGCTGCCAGCCAGCCCACCGCGAGGCCCATCACCAGGACCGAGGTAACCGACAGCGCCACACCGAAATCGCGCGCATCGGCCGGACGCAGCCGGCCTTGGGGCAGCGGCCGCTGCGCGGTGCGCTTCATCTTGGCGTCGAGATCGGCTTCCCACCACTGGTTGAGCGCGCCCGCTCCGCCCGCACCCAGCGCGATGCACAGCACCGCGGTGAAGGCGAGCACCGGATTGAGATGGCCCGGCGCCGCCAGCAGCCCGCACAGCCCGGTGAACACCACCAGGCTCATCACCCGGGGCTTGGTCAGCGCGAGGTAGTCGCGCCAGTCGGCATAGAGCGGGCCCGTAAGGGCGGTGGCAGTCATAGTCATTTCCTCGTCATTGCGAGGGACCGGAGGTCCCGCGGCAATCCAGGGCCATTTCGAACTGCCCTGGATTGCTTCGCTTCGCTCGCAATGACGAAACGTGTCGCCTTAGTGCGCGCCGGACGCCGAGGGCCCGCCGATGTGATCGTGGTGCGAGTGGTGATCTTCGATCACCGGCAGCGTTTCGAACTGGTGGTACGGCGGCGGGCTGGTGAGCGACCATTCGAGCGTGGTCGCACCTTCGCCCCAGTAGTTGTCGGCCGCCTTCTTGCCCGCCACGTAGGCGTAAAGCAGGTTGACGAAGAAGAACACCATCGAGCCGGCCATGATCATGTAGCCGATCGACGAGACCTGGTTCCAGTATTCGTAGGCCAGCGCGTAATCCGGATAGCGGCGCGGCATTCCCTGCATCCCCAGGAAGTGCTGCGGGAAGAAGATCACGTTCACGCCGATGAAGAAGGTCCAGAAGTGGATGTGCGCGAGCAGCTCGCTGTGCATCTTCCCGCTCATCTTCGGGAACCAGTAGTAGAACCCGGCGAACAGGCTGAACACCGCGCCCATCGACAGCACGTAGTGGAAGTGCGCCACCACGTAGTAGGTGTCGTGCAGGTTGTCGTCGACGCCGCCGTTGGCCAGCACCACACCAGTCACCCCGCCCACGGTGAACAGGAAGATGAAGCCGAGCGCCCAGACCATCGGGCTCTTGAACTCGAGGCTGCCGCCCCACATCGTGGCGATCCAGCTGAAGATCTTCACGCCGGTCGGCACCGCGATGACCATCGTCGCGGCGGTGAAATACATCTTCGTGTTCACGTCGAGGCCGACGGTGTACATGTGGTGCGCCCACACGATGAACCCGACCACGCCGATCGCGACCATCGCGTAGGCCATGCCGAGATAGCCGAACACCGGCTTGCGGCTGAAGGTCGCGACGATCTGGCTCACCATGCCGAAGCCCGGCAGGATCATGATGTAGACTTCGGGGTGCCCGAAGAACCAGAACAGGTGCTGGTAGAGCACCGGATCGCCGCCGCCGCTGGCATCGAAGAACGTGGTGCCGAAGTTGCGATCGGTGATCAGCATGGTGATCGCCGCGGCGAGCACCGGCAGTGCCAGCAACAGCAGGAACGCGGTGACCAGCACCGACCACACGAACAGCGGCATCTTGTGCAGGGTCATGCCCGGCGCGCGCATGTTGAAGATCGTGGTGATGAAGTTGATCGCACCCATGATCGAAGCCGCACCCGCGAGGTGCAGCGAGAAGATCGCGAAATCTACCGACGGACCGACCGAGCCCGAAGTCGAGAGCGGGGCATAGACCGTCCACCCCGTCCCGGCGCCGAGGCCGGTACCGCCGGGGAAGAACATCGACAGCATCAGCGACACGAAGCCCGCGACGGTCAGCCAGAACGAGATGTTGTTCATGCGCGGGAAGGCCATGTCCGGCGCGCCGATCATCAGCGGCACGAACCAGTTGCCGAAACCGCCGATCATCGCCGGCATGACCATGAAGAACACCATGATCAGGCCGTGCGCGCTGATGAAGACGTTCCACATGTGGCCCATCTTGTCGAAATCGGCCGGGCCGCCGCCCAGGAACTCAACCCACCAGCCGAGGTACTGGATGCCCGGCTCCATGAGCTCCATGCGCATGACGCCTGAGACCGCGCCACCGATGATCCCCGCGAAGATCGCGAAGATCAGGTACAGCGTGCCAATGTCCTTGTGGTTGGTGGACATGAACCACCGCGCGAAGAACGCCGGCTTGTGGTCCGCCCCGTGATCGGCATCGTGATGATGCTCGTCGGAGTGGGCGTGGAAGTGGTCGGCGGTGGTGGCCATGGCTCTGGTGTACCCTAGGATCGCTGTCTGTGTAAGCTCAAGCCGCCGGAGCGGCAGACGCGGCGCCGGTCGGCGCGGCGCCGGCGCCCGGCGCGCCTTCGACCGAGGATTCCGGCTCCTGCAGCGGGGCCGCCGCGGGCGCGGCTGGCGCGGCGTCACCGCCGACCGTGCCGCCCTTGGAGCGGACCCACGCCTCGTACTGCGCCTGCGGCACCGCCTCGAGCGCGATCGGCATGTAGCCGTGGCGCGCGCCGCACAGTTCGGAGCACTGGCCGTAATAGATGCCCGGCTCGGTAATCGTCAGCAGCCGCTCGTTGAGGCGGCCGGGCACCGCATCGATCTTGAACCACAGGCTCGGCACCGCGAACGAGTGGATCACGTCGGCGCCGGTGGTCTGGATGCGCAGCGGCACGCCGACCGGGACGACCATGCGGTTGTCGGCCGCGAGGTGCGACGGCTCGCCGCGGCGGACCGCCTCTTCTTCGGGCAGCATGTTCGAAATCACTTCGAACCCGCCGTTGTCGGGATAGGTGTAGCCCCAGTACCACTGATAGCCCGTGACTTTGACCGTCACCGCGTTCTCGGGCGGGGTCTGGTACTGGCGGCTGAGCAGGATCATCGAGGGGAACGCGATCGCCACCAGCACCAGCGCCGGAACGACGGTCCACACCACTTCGATCAGCGTGTTGTGGCTGGTCTTGGAGGGCGTCGGATTGGCGCGGCGGTTGTAGCGCGCGACCACCCACAGCAGCAGGCCGAGCACGAACAGGCTGATGACCGTGATGACCGGCAGCAGCACGGCGTTGTGCATCCATTCGGCATAGCGCCCGTCGGCCGAGTACTGCTCCTGAAACCCGAGCGCGCCGGGGGTCGGCTGACCCTTGATCCACTCGGGCCCGAGCGGGGTGTAGCCGCCGGTGTCGGCTGCCGGGGCAGCGGTGGAACCTTCGGCCGCGGCGGCGGGCGCCAGCGCCGGATCGGCGGCATTGACCGCCGCCGCATCGGCTGCGGGCGCTTCGGCGCTCGCAGTCACCGGAGCGGGGGCGGCCGCCAGCGCGGCTTGCGGTAGGGCGAAAACGGCAACGGCGGCGAAGAGCGGGAAGAGGGCTTGCAACCGGGTGCGGGCGATCTCGCCGAAGTTCATCTGTGTGCCGCTTTCCGTACTGTACGAGGGCCGTTGAAGGCCGTGGCGGCCCTAGGAAAAGGGCCGGTTTGGCCGGGCCTATACGCGCGCTTGCCCCCTGTCTCAAGCGCTTCTAGGGAGATTTTTCGACAGGCCCGGGACAGATGCCGCAGCGCCGCATATGTCCCGTGCGAGTCCGTTGAAAGGCGCTCGTTTCCCGATGACCAACGATGACGTTCTGGCCGAATTCCGCGCCGCCGGCGCGCTCATGGAAGGCCACTTCATCCTCTCCTCGGGCCTGCGCTCGCCGGTGTTCCTGCAGAAGATGCGCGTGTTCGAGGATCCGCCGCGCGCCGAGCAGTTGTGCAAGGCATTGGCCGAGAAGATCGTGCGCGAGATCGGCCCGGTCGACCTGGTGGTCTCCCCCGCGATCGGCGGGATCATCCCCGGCTACGAGACCGCGCGCGCGCTCGGCTGCAAGGCGGTATTCGTCGAGCGTGACGGCGGCACGTTCGCGCTGCGCCGCGGGTTCGAGATACCGGCCGGCGCGCGGGTGGTGCTGGTCGAGGACATCGTTTCGACCGGGCTCTCCTTGCGCGAATGCCTCGAGGTCGTGCGGCAGTATCCGGGCGAGATCCTCGCCGCCGCGTGCCTGATCGACCGCTCGGGCGGGCGCGCCGAGATCGGCGTGCCGCTGGTGGCGCTGGCGACGGTCGATTTCCCCGCCTATCCCGCCGACGCGCTCCCGCCCGAACTGGCCGCGCTGCCCGCCATCAAGCCCGGGAGCCGGGCGGCCGCATGACCCTGCGCCTCGGGGTCAACATCGATCACGTCGCCACGATCCGCAACGCGCGCGGCGGCGACCATCCCGATCCGGTGCGCGCAGCACGGATCGTCGCGGCGGTGGGCGGCGACGGGATCACTGCGCACCTCCGCGAAGACCGCCGGCACATCCGCGACGAGGACTTGCGGCGCATCCAGGAAGCGACCGACCTGCCGCTCAACCTCGAGATGGCGGCGAGCGAGGAAATGCTGGCGATCGCGCTGGCTCACCGCCCGCACGCCGCCTGCATCGTTCCCGAGAAGCGCGAGGAGCGCACCACCGAGGGCGGGCTCGACGCCGCCGGGCAGCACAACCACCTGCAGCCGGTGGTCAGCCGCCTGCTCGACGCCGGCATTCGCGTCAGCCTGTTCATCGCGCCAGACGAGCGCCAGGTCGAAGCCGCGCTGCGGCTGGGCGCGCCGGTGGTCGAGTTCCATACCGGCGAATATGCCCACGCAGAGGGCGAGCAGGTAGCGGTGGAACTGCGCAAGGTGGCGGAGATGGCCGCGCTCGCCGCGAAGAACGGCATCGAGCCGCACGCGGGGCACGGGCTCACGTATGAAAACGTCCAGCCGATCGCGGCCATCCCGCAGCTCGCCGAGCTCAACATCGGCCACTACCTGATCGGCGAGGCGGTGTTCGTCGGGCTGGAGAATGCGGTGCGGCGGATGCGCGAGCTGATGGATGCGGCGCGGTGATCATCCCTCTCCCACCGGGAGAGGGAAGGGGCCCGCGCCAAAGGCGTGGGAAGGGTGAGGGTGCGTCGCTCAGCCCACCCTCACCCTTCCGCGGCTTCGCCGCTCCCTCCCTCTCCCGAGGGGAGAGGGACTTATGATCATCGGTCTAGGCTCCGACCTGTGCTCCATCGAGCGCATCCAGGCCGCGCTCGACCGGCATGGCGAGCGGTTCGCGCGGCGCTGCTTCACCGAAATCGAACGGGCCAAGGCGGACAGGCGCCCGTTCACCCGCGCCGGGACTTACGCCAAGCGCTTCGCCGCCAAGGAAGCGTTTTCCAAGGCGGTCGGGACCGGGTTCTTCCGCGGCGTGTACATGAAGGACATCGGGGTGGTGAACCTGCCCTCGGGCGCGCCGACGCTCAGCTTGGCGAACGGTGCGGCGAAGCGGCTTGCGGAACTGACGCCGCCCGGCCATGACGCGCATATCCATCTGACCCTGACGGATGACCACCCCTGGGCGCAGGCTTTCGTGATCATCGAGGCGCGACCGCAATGAACGGCCCCACCGGCACTCCCCTGATGAACGACGAGACGACCACGCCCCCCGAGGACACCGCGCCGCCGCAGGGCTCCGCGGAAAAGGCCAAGATCAACTGGTGGCACGAGATCCGCGGGCTGGCGCTGATGCTGCTGGCGGTGGTGGCGTTCCACACCTTCGTGGCCAAGCCGTTCTACATCCCGAGCGCCAGCATGGTCCCCAACCTGCTGGTCGGCGACCGGCTGGTGGTCAGCAAGTTCCCCTATGGCTGGAGCTGGGTCTCGGCCTCGTTCCCGTTCCACCTGCTGCCGCGCAGCGAAGGCCGGATCGCGATTTCCGATCCCGAGTACGGCGACATCGTCATCGCCGTCCCACCGGACAAGGCCGAGGACTACATCAAGCGCGTGGTGGCGCTGCCGGGCGACCGGATCGCGGTTGTCAACGGCCGCATCGTGCTCAACGGCAAGCCGGTGCGGCAACAGGTCGAGCCAGGGTTCCGCATCCCGCTCGACGCGCAAGTCTGCGACGGGCGGCCGTGCCTCGAATATTTCGCCAACTATCGCACGCGGTTGCCCAACGGACAGACGGTCTATGAACCGCCGACCTACCGCGAGACGCTGCCCAACGGCGCGACTTACCTGGTCATCGACGACCAGAGCGACAATCCGCTCGACAACTTCGCCGAGATCACCGTGCCCGAAGGCCACGTGTTCCTGATGGGCGACAACCGCGACCATTCGGCCGACAGCCGCGCCGAGGCCGGGCCCTTCGTCAACGGGCTTGGTGGGCCGGTGCCGATTTCCAGCGTCGGCGGGCGCGCCGAGTTCATCACCTTCTCGCTCGACGGCTCGACCTCGCTGAACCCGCTGTCCTGGTGGAGCGCGCTGCGCTCGGGCCGCGCGTGGAGCACCTTGCGCCCCGCGCGCGTTTCTGGGGAGGGCACCGCCGGTGGCGAGTGAGGCGAGCGCCGCGACAGCCGGGGAAGACCAGCGCGTCAGCCCGGCGCGGATCAGCGACCCGGCGCTGAGACAAGAGGCGAAGCGCGCGGGTGTATGGGTCGCGGTCGTCGGCCTGACGATCTTCGCGATCTACATCTCGCAGGCGCTGCTGGTGCTGTTCGGCGCGCTGGTGTTCGCCTCGATGGTCGACGGCGGCACCCGCCTGCTCGGCCGGGTGCTGCCGATCGGGCGCGGCTGGCGGCTGACAATCGTGCTGTTGGCGCTGGTCGGGTTCATCGTCTGGCTCGGCCAGTTCGCGGGTTCGCAGATCTCGCGCGAGGCCGCGCAGTTCCCCGCGATCGTTACCTCGCAGGCCGAGCGGCTGATCGCCTGGCTCGATTCGCGCGGCTTCGCGATCGACCAGGGCGACGTGCAGAACGTCATCGGCCAGTTGATGAGCGGGGTCGGCACCGTCACCCGCGCGATCGGCGGGCTGTTCGGCGGGCTCAGTTCGCTGCTCCTGATCATGATCATCGGCATCTACATCGCGCTCGAGCCGCGGCTCTACGAGCGGGGCTTCGCGTGGATGCTGCCGATCGGGGAGCGCAGCGAGTTCTACATCACGATTTCGCGGATGGCCTTCACGATGCGCCGGCTGATGGCCGGGCGGCTGGCCGGAATGGTGTTCGAGGGCATTTTCACCTGGGCGATGTTGGCGGCCTACGGCGTGCCGCTGGCGGCGCTGCTCGGCATCCTGACCGGCCTGCTGGCGTTCATTCCCAACATCGGCGCGCTCGCCGCCGGGGCGCTGATGGTGTTGGTGGGTTTCTCGGGCGGAACCGACATGGGCCTCTACACGATCTTCGTCTACTTCGTGGTCCAGAATTTCGACGGCTGGATCCTGGTGCCGATGATCGCCAAGAAAACCGTCGATCTAGCCCCGGCGCTGGTGTTGGCGGCGCAGCTCATCATGGGGGTGCTGTTCGGCATCCTCGGGCTGTTCCTGGCCGATCCGCTGCTGGCGATGATCAAGGTCGCGCTTGAACGGCGTTCGGAGCAGAACACCGCCGAAGCCAAGCTGGGAGCCGGCGCCCCCGCCGATGGCGCGTAAATTCCTCTATGTCATGGCCGCGTTCGTCGTCCTGCTGATCGCGGGGGCGTTCGCTCTCAACCTGTTCGGCGAACGGCTCAGCAAGATCGCGCTGGTGCCGAGCAGCGCCTTTGTCGAACAGGAGGCGCTCGCCGCCAACGCCTACCGCGATCCGGCGATGTGGTTCGCGCGGTCCGACAAGACCCCCGCGAGCGATCCGGCCCGCTGGCGCCCCGACGGCGCCGCCACGCCGCCTCGGGCAGGTCCGGCGCCCGGCGCGCCCCGCCCGGCGGTGTTCTTCGTCCATCCGACCAGCTTCCTCGATCGCAGCGCGTGGAACGCCCCGCTGGGCGAGACGGCGTCGCAAGACCTCGCGCGGCTCTACGTGCGCGGCATGGCCAGCGCGTTCGGCGATGCGGGCGAGGTCTGGGCCCCGCGCTACCGCCAGGCGACATTCGGCGCGTTCCTGACCGACGCCCCGGAAGCGGGCCTGGCCATCGACGCCGCCTATCGCGATGTCGAGCAGGCGTTCACCGCGTTCCTGGGCAGCATCGACCCGGATGCCCCGATCGTGCTGGCCGGGCACAGCCAGGGCGCGCTGCACCTGTTGCGGCTGCTGCGCGAACGGGTCGGGCCAACGCCGCTCAGGGACCGCGTGGCGATGGTCTATGCGATCGGCTGGCCGATCTCGGTCGCGCACGACCTGCCGGCGCTCGGCTTCCCGGCCTGCACCGCGCCGGGCCAGGCGCGCTGCGTGGTCGGCTTCGTCAGCTTCGCCGAGCCGGCCGACCCGGGCATGATGCTCGAAGTCTATCGCGGCTCGGCCGGGTATGACGGCGCCCCTCGTGGCGACAGCCCGATCCTGTGCGTCAACCCGCTGACGGGCACGCAAGGCGGCGCGGCGCCCGCTTCGGCCAATCTCGGCACGCTGGTGCCCAACGACGGCCTGACCGATGGCGAGCTGGTGACCGGCGGCGTGCCCGCGCGGTGCGACCCGAGCGGCCTGCTGCTGATCGGCGACCCGCCCGAGCTTGGGCCCTACGCGCTGCCGGGCAACAACTACCACGTTTACGACGTGCTGCTGTTCTGGCGGAACCTGCAGCAGGATGTCGCGCGGCGGATCGCAGCATGGGCCCCGGCGAGCTGATCACCGAGCAGGCCGGCGAGTTCGCCGCCGCGCTGCCCCAGGGCGGGGTGCTGCTCGGGCTCGATCTCGGCACCCGGACCATCGGCACCGCGCTGAGCGATGCCGGCTGGCGCTTCGCCACCGCCGGCACCACGCTGGCGCGCGGCAAGTTCACCCGCGATCTTGCGCTGCTGCGCGACCTGATCGCCGCGCGCGGGGTGCAGGGGATCGTGCTCGGGTTGCCGCTCAACATGGACGGCAGCGCCGGCCCGCGGGTGCAGGCGAGCCGTGCCTTCGCGCGCAATCTCGTCCCGCTCGCACTGCCCGTGCTGCTGTGGGACGAGCGGATGAGCA
Organism: Sphingomonadales bacterium 12-68-11; assembly: GCA_002279825.1. Classification (GTDB taxonomy): domain Bacteria; phylum Pseudomonadota; class Alphaproteobacteria; order Sphingomonadales; family Sphingomonadaceae; genus Croceibacterium_A. The sequence continues at coordinate 3,395 of NCCV01000006.1, read as the reverse complement.
CGATGAGCGCCGAGCGCGCAATGATCGACCAGGACATGAGCCGCGCCAAGCGCGCCGAACGCATCGACAGCCACGCGGCGGCGGTGATCCTGCAGGGGGCTATCGACCGCCTGGCAGGCGGGGTGCTGTAGCGGCCGCGTCAGCCGCGGCGCAGGATCAGGACCAGCCCGGCGGGCATCGGCCCCTCGTGCGGCAGCGCGATCCGCAGCGCATCGGCGCGCGCGCGGGAGAGGATCGCCGGCGCGACGTCCGGTTCGTGCAGCACCGCGTCCGCGCGGCCGAGCAGGCGCGCCTGGCGCAGCGTCAGATCGTCGGGGTCGTCGCTCACGTGGAGCTCGATCGGCTCGCCCGGCTCAGGGGCGTGGGAATCGCCGATCCAGCGCGCGATCCGCTCGGCGGCCCCTTCGGTGAGCGGATCGAGCGCCCCGCCCTCTCCCAGCGCCGCATCGAGAGCGCGGCGGCGTTCGTCGCCTGCAGGCCAGCGGGCGCGAATCGCTTCGCGCGCGCTCGCCAGTCCCGCCGCCAGTGCCCCCAACCCCGCCGGAAGCAGCGCTTCGAGCCGCAGCCGGACGTGCTTGGCCAACCCCGCCGAGGCGCCGTCGCTGCCGATCGCGATCAGCAGCGGGTCGCGGTCGAGCACGCTCGGGGTGGTGAAATCGCACAGCTCGGGACGGTCGACGACGTTGACGAGCAGGCCGCGTGCCTTGAGCCGGGCCGCCGCCGCCTCGGGCTCATCCTCGGCAACGAAGGCCAGCCGCGCCTCGGTATCGTCCTCGCCGACGCTGACCCCGCCGGCGCGCTCGACCAGCCGGCGCTTGGCATCGGCCTCCGGCCCCTGCCCCAGCACGATCACCGGGCGGCCGGCAACGCGGTGGAACAGCGGCAGCGCTCTCATGCAAGCCACTCGGGCACGCGCTCGGCCGCGCTGATCTCTTCGGGAAGGATGCGGTCGGCGACCACCGCGAACTTGTCTCCGTCGACCATGACTTCGGCGACGAAGCCGCGGCTGTTGTAGCTCGAGGCCATCGTCGCCCCGTAAGCCCCGGCGGTGCGGAACACCGCCAGTTCGCCCGCCTCCAGCGCGTCGATGTCGCGGCCCATCGCGAAAGTATCGCCGGTTTCGCAGATCGGCCCGACCACGTTGGCGGTCATCCGCCGCCCGCTCGGCCGTACCGCGTCGAAATCGTGCCACGCGCCGTAGAGCGCCGGGCGCGCGAGATCGTTCATCGCCGCGTCGACGATCACGAACGGATCGCGGTTGGAGCTGCGCTTGACCCGGATCGTGCGCGTCAGCAGCACCCCGGCATTGCCGGCGATGACCCGGCCAGGTTCGAACATCAGCACAGTATCCCAGCCGCGCGTAACGCGCGCGACCATCGCGCCGTATTCGGCTGGGCTCGGAAACACCTCACCCGCCTTGTAAGGCACGCCGAGACCGCCGCCGAGATCGGCGTGGCTCACCGTGAGGCCGGCGCCTCGCAAGTCGGCAATGAGCCCACCGAGCTTGCCGAATGCGCTCTCGAGCGGGGCCAGATCGGCGAGCTGGCTGCCGATGTGCACCGCCACCCCGCGCATCTCCAGGCCCGGCAATGCGGCGAGGCGCGCGTAGATCCCGGCGGCGCGGTCGATCGGCACGCCGAACTTGTTCTCCGCTTTGCCGGTCGAGATCTTGTCGTGAGTGCCCGCGTCGACATCGGGATTGACGCGCAGCGCGGCGCTCGCGGTCAGGCCGCGTGCCGCAGCCAGCTCCGCCAGCACGGCGCCCTCTTCCTCCAGCTCGATGTTGAACTGGCCGACGCCCGAATCGAGCGCATAGCCCAGCTCGTCGCGCGTCTTGCCGACGCCGGAAAACACGATGTCGCCCGGTGCCATCCCCGCCGCCAGAGCGCGCGCGATCTCGCCGCCCGACACGACGTCGGCGCCGAAGCCCTGGCTCGCCAGCACCTTGAGCACGGCCAGATTGGGATTGGCCTTGATCGCGAAGGCGACGTGCGTGCGCGGCAGCGCGGCGAGCGCATCCTTGAACACGCGGGCATGGCGTTCGAGCGTCGCGCGCGAATAGACATAGACCGGCGTACCGACCTCCTCCGCGATGCGGGTCAGGGGCACCTGTTCGGCATGGAGAACGCCGTCGACGAGCTGGAAATGATCCATGGTCCGGCGGCCCTAGCGTCCGTTATCCGCGCCGGGGGGAACGTCGAACGGGTCCTCCGGTCGCGGCTCCGACCGGCGCAGCAGGTCCTCGTTGCGCACGGGCCTGATCTGCGGTTGCGGCGTCATCAGATTCTCGGCGGTCGCGGGCTCGTCCGCGCCATAAGCGACCGGGACCGGATCGGCACCGGGCTGGCGCGTGAGTTCCACCTGCCGTCCGCAGCCCGCGAGCGTGGCGGTGGCCAGCGCGGCCGCAATCCAAGCCCTTGCCGTCATGCGCCCTTCTCCATGGCAGTGTCTCCGCCCAGCGCCGCCTGCGCCTCCGCCACGCGTGCGCGCACCTGGTCGGGCGCGGTGCCGCCATGGCTGCGGCGGCTGGCGACCGATGCGTCGACGGTCAAAACGCCATAGACCCGGTCATCGATGCGCGCGTCGATGGCCTTCAGCGTGTCGAGCGGCAGTTCGGCGAGCGGGATGCCCGCCTCCTCCGCCGCCTTGACCGCGCGGCCGGTGATATGATGCGCCTCGCGGAACGGCACATCGCCCTCGCGCACCAGCCAGTCGGCGAGGTCGGTGGCGGTCGCGAAGCCGCTCTCCGCCAGCGCGCGCATCCGCTCGGTGCGGAAGGTCACCGTCTCCACCATCCCCGTCATCGCCGCGATGCAGAGGCCCAGCAGATCATGCGCCTCGAACACCGGCGGCTTGTCGTCCTGCATGTCCTTTGAATAGGCGAGCGGCAGGCCCTTCATCGTGACGCACAGCGCCGTCATGCAGCCCATGATCCGCCCCGCATGGCCGCGCACCAGTTCGGCGGCGTCGGGGTTGCGCTTTTGCGGCATGATCGAGCTGCCGGTCGAATAGGCGTCGGGCAGGGAGACGAAGCCGAAGGGCTGGCTTGCCCAGATGATGAACTCCTCGGCCAGCCGCGACAGGTGCAGCGAAAGCTGCGTCGCGCTCATCAGATAGTCGAGCGCGAAGTCGCGGTCGGACACCGCGTCGAGGCTGTTGGCGGTCGGCCGGTCGAAGCCCAGCGCCGCCGCCGTCGCATCGCGATCGAGCGGAAAGCCCGTGCCGGCGAGCGCCGCCGAACCCAGCGGGCACTCGTTCATGCGGCGACGCGCATCGGCAAAGCGCGAACGGTCGCGCCGCAGCATCTCGTAATAGGCCATCAGATGATGGCCGAGCGTCACCGGCTGCGCGGACTGAAGATGCGTGAAACCGGGCATGATAGCGTCAGCCTGCTC
>NCCV01000005.1:181415-280475 GCA_002279825.1 Sphingomonadales bacterium 12-68-11 | reverse complement strand
TGCCCGGATCGAACGGTGCGGTCCGGGACGGATGGGACGGCATTCTCGCCGAGCAGCTCGACAGCCGCAACCGCCCCTGCAACTTCGTCGAGCTGATGCCGCGCCTCACAGAAACATAGTTGCGTCCGCGCACCCGCGCGCCGCGATATGTACCCGCCCCCCGCGATATGTAACTGCGATGTTACAAACTCACGCTTTCCCAATGCCCACGGCTGCGGCTATACCCTCGCGCGGATACAGCGAAGTTCGCTGAGAGAGAGGAGCACACCCCCGTGAGATATCGTTCGGCCCTGCGCCAATGCGCCGCCGCAGCGGCATTCGCCGTTGTCCTTGCCGGCTCGAGCGCCGCCCTCGCCCAGCCGGGCCCTCCGGGTGCCAACCAGCCTCCGCCGCCGCCCGTGCCGGCCGGCATGCTGCCGCCGGCGCCCGAAGATCTGACCTCGATGCCGCCGGTCCGGACCGATTACGTGCCGAAGAAGACGTCTTGGGGCGATCCCGACCTGCGCGGCACCTGGCCGATCGACAACATCGCCAGCCTGCCGATGAACCGTCCCGCCAACGTGCAGGGCCGGGCTTGGCAGACCGAAGAGGAATACGCGCGCCGCCTGCAGCAGGCCAATTCGTCCGATGCGGCCTATGCCCGCGAGGACAAGAACGGCACGATCGGCATGGGCCACTGGGTCGAATCCGATTCGTCGGGCCGCCGGACCAATCTGGTGGTCGATCCGCCGAACGGCCAGCTCCCGGCGATGACCCCGCAGGCTCAGGCGCTGTACCGCGCCGGGCGCTCGAGCTGGACGCCGAACACGCGCTTCAACTGGGTGACCGATTTCGACGCATGGGATCGCTGCATCACGCGCGGCTTCCCGGCCTCGATGCTGCCATTCCGCTACAACAACGGGATCCGCGTCTATCAGGCGCCGGGTTACGTCACAATCGCGCTCGAAATGCTCGGCAGCCGCGTGATCCCGATCCGCAGCGGCGAACCGAAGCACTGGCCCAAGGAAGTAAAGGCCTATCTCGGCAACAGCGTCGGCTGGTGGGAAGGCAATACGCTGGTCATCGAGACGACCAACCTGGTGGCGGGCGACAGCGCGACCACCAATTCCTACGCGCGCAACGGCTCGCCGCTCAACATGGCGACGATGGGCGTGCCGGCGAACAACACCATCCCGACCAGCGAGAAGGCCAAGGTTGTCGAGCGCCTGACGATGACGGGCGAGAACTCGATCGTCTACGAGATGACCTATTCGGATCCCGAAGTGTTCACCGCGCCGTTCACCGCGCGGCTCGATTGGACCCGCAACGACGATTACGGGTTCTTCGAATACGCCTGCCACGAAGGCAACGTGCAGGTCCGCAACTACATCACGGCCGACCAGGCCGGGACTCTCGAACGGGCAACCGAGGAAGAGGCCGCGGCCGGCGGCGGCCAGTAAAATCAGATTGAAGTCTGAGACGGGCCGCTCCGGGATGCCGGGGCGGCCCTTTTCTGTGAGATCAGGCGTAGAGCCCCTGCAGGTACCACAGCGGGGGTCCGCCGCGCCCGTCGCCGGCGATCCCATGCCGGTAGATCCAATACCGCCGGCCCACCGAATCCTCGACCCGGTAGTAATCGCGCAGGCGCGCGCTGCCTTTCTGGCGCCACCATTCGGGCGCGATCCGCTCGGGCCCGGCGACTCTGACCACCTCGTGCAGACCCGCGCGCCAGCGGAACTGCCGCGGATAGCCGTCGGGCGTGGCATAGAGCACTTCTATCGGCTCGGGGCGGTCAAGCAGCTTGAGCGGCCGGGCATGGAACATCATTTGCTCCTGCTCGGGAGCGTCGGGCTCAAGCGGCGCCTGCCAGCGCTGCGCGCGCTCGGGGATGTGGCTGGCGTGAGCCACCGGACGCCGCACCGCCGCAGCCCCCAGCCGCACCGACAACCGGTCGATGCACACCGCCAGCGAAGTGCCCTGCTCTTCCCCAGCGCTACCGAGAGCGCCCTGTTCGCACGCCAGCGGCTCGGTCCAGGTCGCGCGTAGCCGCGCCAGCTCGATCCCGAAGCCGGCTTCGACATCGTCGAGCCGGGCCGCGAACAGCCGCGCGATATGCGCCGCCTCGCGTGTCGCGGCGGCCAACTCGAGCGTGCGGAACGCCGCGTCGCCGTCGACTCGCCAGAGTCCCAGCTCAAGCCGCCGGGCGCCTGCCCCGCGCGCCTCCAGCGCGTGCTCCATATCCGCCGCCAGGTCGGCCACGACCCGGTCGAGCAGTTCTCTATAGCGAATCGGTTCGAGCAGGCGGCGCTGCACCAACGGAGCGGACACCGCGATCACCGGGAGCAGCGGCTCGGGCCGGCGGCCGAGCAACTGGTCGAGCCGCAGCAGCGGATTGGCATCGGGCGAGCGGTCGCGGAAGCGGCGCTTGAGCGCATCGCGCCCGATGCCGTGCAAGTCCCCCAGCCGCTTGAGCCCGAGCCGGCGCAGCACCAGCAGCGCCGCACCATCGAGCCTGAGGGCGGCCACCGGGAGATCGGCCAGAGCCTCAGAGATTCTTTCGTCATTGCGAGGGGAGAGGCCCCGCAGCACTCCAGGGCGTCCCGCGTGATGCCCTGGAGTGCTGCGCTCCGCTCGCAATGACGAAGGAGAGAAGGAATCGAGAATCGCCCGCTCGGCGCCGTAGCGTGCCAAAGCCCAGGCGGCCCCCGCGGTCGGGGCGATCGCCATCCGCGCCGCCAGCCCCCGTGCCGCGCAGCCGGCCTCAACGTCGGCCAGCAGCCGCGCCTCGCCGCCGAACAGGTGGGCGGCCCCGGTGACGTCGACGCACAGTCCATCAGGCTCGTCCACCGCCGCCCACGGCCCCCAGCGCCGGGCCCATAGCGCCAGCCGTTCGAGGAACGCGCGGTCGCCGCCCGGATCGCTCGGCCCGACCGCCAGCGCGGGGCACACCGCGCGCGCATCGGCCAGCATCATGCCCGGCACGGCGCCCGCCGCCAGTCCCGCGTCGTTCGCGGCGGCGATGCGCAGGCCCTGCGCGGTCTCGGCGATCAGCGCGAGCGGCGCGGCATCGGCCCCCTCGCCGCGCTGGCAGGCTTCAGCGAGCCGCCAGCGATCGATCGCCAGCCGCGGCAGCCAGATCGCCATGATCCGGCGCTCCGGGATGCTGGCTGGCATCGAGCCCGTGTTCGTCATCGGTCAGGATCCATTCTCCGGGGACATGCCCGCGCGCGCGGAACAGCTCGGCGTGCCAGGCAGGGGCGCCCGGTGCCTGCGGGTTCCAGCGCGCGGGCGGCGACATGGCCGCGCGCACCTGCCAGCGCATCCGCGCCGAGCTGAGATCGCGCGCGGCATCGAGGCGGACCAGGAACAGCGGCACCCCATGCCGTTCCGCCGCCAGGCTGAGCCGCCGCGAAGCGGTGAAATCGAGCGCCCGGGGATTGCCGGCGATCTCCCCGATCACTCCGGCAAGGTCCCGGCAGCGCACCCCTTCCTCGAGCGCGAACAGCGCGTCCTCCGCCTTGCGCGCGGCGACGTGGATCAGACCTCGGCGCAGCGCGGCCGGCAAGCCGGGACGGTAAGGCCGGCCCGACCGCCGCAACGCCGCCGCATCCTGCACCCACAACCAAGGGCGTTCCTCAAGCGCGGCGCCTTCCGCGGCCCGCCGCCCATCCACCCACAGCGCCAGCGCCGCCGCCGCCCCGCTCGCTTCCTCGGCCGAAGCGAACACCTCGCTATGCCGCGCGCCGACGCGCCCCGGCTGCCAGCGCGGCGCAGGGGTGAAAGGCGACAACAGCGCCCCGACAGGGGGAAAGGCGGACAGGTCCATAACGAATCGACTCAGATGTTCGTTTTATGTTCCATCTGGAAGCTAGCCGCAACGGCAAGGGCCGCCCTCCTCTCGAAGGGCGGCCCTGCTACCGAACTTGGCTTGTTCAGGCCTGATCGCCGCCCGGGGTCGGGGCGCCGGGGAGCGGCGGGACCGGCTGCGGGGGGATGCCCGGGTCGCCCTCGTGCACCTCGACTAGCCCGCGGCCGACATGGCTGCGGCTGCGGCTGTAGAGGAAATAGACCACCAGGCCGATCACCGCCCAGATCGCGAACAGGATCTGGCTCTTCACGTCGAGCTTGTAGAACAGATACAGACAGCCCGCGATCGCGAGCGGCGCGGTAAGGTAGATTGCCGGCGTGCGGAACGGCCGGTGCCGGCCCGGATCGGTCTTGCGGATCACCATGACCGCAATCGACACCGCCGCGAAGGCGAACAGCGTGCCAGAGTTGGAAATGTTGGCGAGTTGCCCGACCGGGAAGAACGCCGCGAACAGCGCCACGCCCGCACCGGTGATGAGCGTGATCACGTAAGGCGTGTTCCACTTCGGGTGGATCTTCGAGAACGACTCGGGCAGCAGCCCGTCGCGGCTCATCACGAAGAAGATGCGGGTCTGGCCGAACATCATCATCAGGATCACCGAAGGCAGCGCCAGCCCGGCGGCAAGGCCGATCAGGTTGCCGACTTGCGGCCAGCCGATCTCGCGCAAGGTCCACGCCAGCGCTTCCTTGGAGCAGACCACCGCCTGATCGCTGATTGCAGCGCACTGCGCGGCCAGTTCGCGGCTGCCCGGCTCGAGCCCGACGCCATCGACCATGACCGGCTGCGCGCCGACGCTGCCGATCACGCCCGCCGCCACCAGCAGGTAGAATATCGTGCAAATGCCCAGGCTGCCGATCAGCCCGATCGGCATGTTGCGCTGCGGGTTCTTGGTCTCCTCGGCGGCCGTCGAGACCGCGTCGAAGCCGACGTAAGCGAAAAAGATCGACGCCGCCGCCGCGCCGATGCCGCCGAAACCGAGCGGCGAGAACGGCTCGAAATTGTCCATGTTCATGGCAGGCACCGCCAGGATCACGAACAGCGTCAGCGCGGCGACCTTGATCACCACGAGCACCGCATTGACGCTCGCGCTCTCGCGCGTGCCGATCACCAGCAGCCAGGTCACCAGCCCCGCGATCAGCATCGCCGGCAGGTTGATCATGCCGCCATCGTAGGGGCCCCTGACCAGCGTATCGGGGATATCTATCGTAAAGGCGTTCTCGATCAGGCCCACCACATAGCCCGACCAGCCGACGCTCACCGCCCCGGCGGCGACCGCGTATTCGAGGATCAGCGCCCAGCCGACCATCCACGCGACCAGTTCGCCCATCACCGCATAGCTGTAAGTATAGGCGGAGCCCGAAACCGGCACCATCGATGCCATTTCCGCGTAACACAGCGCCGCTACCGCACAGACCAGCCCGGCGATCACGAAGCTGATCATCATGCCGGGGCCGGCCTTCTGCGCCGCCTCGGCGGTCAGCACGAAGATGCCGGTGCCGATGACCGCGCCGATTCCCAGCATGGTAAGCTGGAAGGCGCCGAGCGAGCGGGGGAGCGACTTCTTCTCTGCCGTCGCCAGGATAGCGTCGAGCGGTTTGACACGGCCGAACATGCAGTTCCCCTAAATCCGGCCCGCGCACGCACGGGCCCATCCCTCAAGTGGTTGCGAAGCTAACCGCATCCCCGCGCAAAACAAGCCGCATCGCTGCCGCTTTGCACAATGCCCGCAGCGCCCTAAAAGCCCGCGCATGTCCACCACCTTCCAGCTCGACACTGCCACCAGCCGCGCGAACCCGACCCCGCAGCCGATCCGGCGGCTGACCGTGCCCGCGATCCGCGCCCGCAAGCAAGACGGCGTGACTGCCGAGCCGATTGTGATGCTGACCGCCTATACCGCGCGCCAGGCTCAGCTTCTCGACGCGCATTGCGATGTGCTGCTGGTCGGGGATTCGCTCGGCCAGGTGATTTACGGGCTGCCCTCCACAGTGCCGGTCACGCTCGAGATGATGGCCAACCACGCCGCCGCGGTGGTGCGCGGCAGCTGGCACGCGGTGGTTGTGGTCGACATGCCGTTCGGCACCTATGAAGGCTCGCCCGAGCAGGCTTTCGCCAGCGCGGCACACTTGCTCAAGGCGAGCGGCGCGGCCGCTGTGAAGCTGGAGGGCGGCGCGGCGATGGCGGCGACGGTGGAGTTCGTGGTCCAGCGCGGCGTGCCGGTGATCGGCCACGTCGGGCTGACCCCGCAAGCGGTCAACGTGCTGGGCGGCTACGGCGCGCGCGGCAGAACCGAGGCCGAAGCGGCCAAGATCGTCGGCGACGCGCGCGCGCTAGCCGATGCTGGCGCGTTTGCGATCGTGGTCGAAGGCGTGGTCGAGCCGATCGCCGTCGCGGTGACCGAGGCGGTCCCCTGCCCCACGATCGGCATCGGCGCGTCGGCGCGCTGCGATGGACAGGTGCTGGTGACCGAAGACCTGCTGGGAATGTTCGAGCGGGTGCCGCGCTTCGTAAAGCGGTACGAAGACATCGCGGCCCTTATCTCGGGCGCCGCGCAGCGCTATGCGGCCGATGTCCGTAACCGGACGTTCCCCGGTCCCGAGCAAACTTACCAGGCGGATTGACCCTTCATGCAATACTACCGTTTCTCGATCGTGTTCTCGGCGGTGTGCCTGGCGCTAGGCGTATGGTACGGCTGGGCCAGCACCGGAACCCTGGCAGGGACCGCGCAGATCCTGTGGATCATCGTGGTGCTTTCGATCCTCGAAGTCTCGCTCAGCTTCGACAACGCGGTAGTCAACGCCTCAGTCCTGAAGGAAATGGACGAGGTCTGGCAGAAGCGATTCCTGCTGTGGGGCATCGCCTTCGCGGTGTTCGGGATGCGGATCGTGTTCCCGTTGGCGATCGTCGCCATCGCTGCCGGGCTGGGACCGGTCGAAGCGGTCCGGCTATCGCTCACCAATCCGGCCGAATACGAACGGATCGTGTCCTCGGCGCAAGTCGGCATCGCCGGCTTCGGCGGCGCGTTCCTGGCGATGGTCGGCCTCAAGTTCTTTTTCGACGCCGACAAGGACGTGCACTGGATCGGCGTGATCGAGCGCCAACTGTCTGCGGTTTCGGCGGTGAAGGCGATCGAGATCGGGCTGCTGCTGTTGGTTCTGTGGGGCATTTCGAGCCTCCTGCCGACCGCCGAGGCGCTGACCTTCCTGATTGCCGGCATCCTCGGCATCGTGACCTTCATCTGCGTCGAGGCGATCAACACCGGTCTCGAGATTCACGAAGAGAAGCGCCGCGTTGCGGGCGCCGCGGTCCGCTCGGGGCTCGGCGGCTTCCTCTACCTCAACGTGCTCGACGCCAGCTTCAGCTTCGACGGGGTGATCGGCGCGTTCGCGCTCTCCAACAATATGGTGGTGATCGCGCTCGGCCTGTCGATCGGCGCGATCTTCGTGCGCTCGATGACCGTCCACCTGGTGCACCGCGGCACTCTGGCCGAGTATGCCTTCCTCGAGCACGGCGCGTTCTGGGCGATCATCGCGCTCGGCATGATCATGCTGTTCGGCGCGGTGGCGCATGTCCCCGAGGTCATCACCGGGGTGATCGGCGCGGTGCTGATCGGGCTCTCGCTGTGGTGGTCGGTACGCCACAAGCGGCGGCACCCGGAACCTACCGCGCCGCTTCCGGTCGATTGAGCCGGGCGGCCAGAGGGGCCGACAGCACCAACTGGAGCAAGTGGTAAGTCAGCACCGGCAGCAGCAGCAGCCCCGCGACGGCAGGCGGAAACAGCACGCTGGCGAGCGGCGCGCCGAGTGCGATCGACTTCTGCCCGCCGGCGAACAGGAAGGCGATGCGGTCGCGCCGCGCAAGTCCAAGTCCACCGCCGAGCGCCCAGGCCCCGCCGAACCCGAACGCCAGGAACACCGCGACCAGCCCCAGGAGCGCCGCCCAGTCGATGAGGCCCATCCGCGTCCACAGCCCCTGCTCGACCGCGCCCGAGAATGCGACATAGACCGCGATCGCGATAGACAGCCGGTCGAGCCAGGTCGCGAGTGCGCGGTGATCGCGGACCAGATGCCCGAACCGGTCCTGCGCGATCTGTCCCAGCGCGAAAGGCAGCAGCAGGATCAGCGCGATCCGTTCGAGCGATGCCCAGTCGAAGTCTGCCGCGGAGCTGCCCGCCGCCAGTGCGAAGAGCGGCGCTGCCAGGAACACTCCCAGCACATTGAGTACCGCCGCCGCGACCACCGCGTTGGCCACGTTCCCGCCGGCCAGCGAAGTGTAGGCGGTCGCCGACTGCACAGTCGAAGGCAGCACCCCGAGGAACAGCAGCCCGAGCGCGACGTTCGCCGGCAGCAGCACGCTCCCCACGCCCCACAGCGCCCAGCCGGCCGCGCCCATCGCCAGGAAGCACCACGCCGCCAGCGGAATCAGGAAGCGCCCGTGCGCGAGCCCCGCGCGCACTTCGCGGCGCGGTAGGCGCAACCCGTTGAGCAGGAACAGCAGGAACACCGCGCCGTTCGAGACGCCTTGTGCAACCGGCCGCTGAGCGCCGGTGACGGGCAGCACGGTAGCGAGCACGATCGCCAGCAGCAGCAGGCGGACCAGCGGATCGACGCGGCTAAGGAAGCGCAGCACGGGCATGGCTGCGCGCCCTGCTCCGCGCCTGTCCGTCTGTCCAGCCGGCGGAGCTACCCGGCTCAGGCCTGCAGCCCGTATTGCTTGAGCAAGTCGTAAAGCGTCGGCCGGCTAATCCCGAGCAGGCGCGCGGTGTTCGAGATGTTGCCTTCGCTGCGTGCCAGCGCGTGGCGGATCACCCTGCGGTCGGCCTTCTCGCGCGCGGTCTTGAGATTGAGCACATCCGGATCACCCTCGGCACCGCCTTGCAAGTCGAGGTCGGCGGCGGTGACAAGCTTGCCGTCGGCCATGATGGCCGCGCGTTTCACCCGGTTCTCGAGCTCGCGCACATTGCCCGGCCACGGCCAGGAATCGATCGCCGCCAGCGCGTCGGGTGCGAAGCCGCTGACCTGGGGGTTCATTTCAGCGGCGAAGCGCTTGAGGAAGGCCTTGGCGAGCAGCGCGGCGTCGCCCGGTCGTTCGGCCAGCGAGGGGATCTTCACGACCACTTCGGCGAGACGGTAAAACAGATCCTCGCGGAACCGGCCGTCGGCGATCATCGCTTCGAGATTCTGGTGCGTGGCGCAAACGATGCGCGTGTCCACATCGATCGTCTTTCGCCCGCCGATTCGCTCGATCTGCCGTTCCTGCAGGAAGCGCAGCAGTTTGACCTGCAGCGGCAGCGGGATGTCGCCGACTTCGTCGAGAAACAGCGTGCCGCCGTGCGCCAGCTCGATCTTACCCTCGGTGGTCTTGACCGCGCCGGTGAAGGCGCCCTTTTCATGTCCGAACAGCTCGCTTTCGAGCAAGTTCTCGGGGATCGCCGCGCAGTTGATCGCGACGAAGCCCGCCCCGCGCCGGCCGCTCGCCTCGTGCAGCCCGCGCGCCAGCAGTTCCTTGCCGGTGCCGCTCGCACCGAGTAGCATGACCGACACCGAGGTATTGGCGACGCGCTCGATCGTGCGCGCCACGCGCACCATTTCCGAAGCCGCGGTGATCAACCCGCCCAGCACGCGGTTGCCCTCCCCGGCGCGCTCGGCCAGCGCGCGGTTCTCGGCCTCGATACGGTGCAGATTGAGCGCGCGGCGCACGATCAGTCCGAGCTGTTCGATATCGACCGGCTTCTGGTAGAAATCATAGGCACCGCGTTCGATAGCGCTCAGCGCGCTCTCGCGCGCGCCGTGGCCGCTGGCGACGATAACTTTGGTATCCGGTTTGAGCGCCATGATCGCGTCGAGCACGGCAAAGCCCTCGCTGGTGCCGTCGGGATCGGGCGGCAGCCCGAGGTCGAGCGTGACCACCGCTGGCTCCTCGGCCCGCAACGCAGCGATCGCCGCGGCGCGATCGAGCGCCGGGATCACCTCGAAGTCGTCGTAGGCCCACTTGAGCTGCGCCTGCAGCCCGGCATCGTCCTCGACGACGAGGAGCTTGGGCAGGGCCGGGGGTTTGCCATCGTTCATCATGCCACCTCGTTGCGACTGGCGTGCAGCCCGTTCATGATCGCGGCGGCGTCCGCGAGCGGCAGGCGCAGCGAGAAGCGTGTGCCCAATCCCTCGCGCGATTCGACGTCGAGCCGGCCGCCCATTGCGCGCACCAGCTCGCGGGCTTCAAAGGCGCCGATGCCGAAGCCGTCGGGCTTGGCCGAATGGAACGGCTTGAACAGCCGCGTGCGCACGAACTCGGGGCTCATGCCGCAGCCCGAATCGATCACTTCGAAGATCGCCCAGGGTCCCTCGTCACGGACGTCGAGGAACACCGGTGAACCGGGCTCTCCGGCCTCGAGAGCGTTCTGCACAAGGTGTACCAGCGCCTGCTCGAGAGCTTCGCGATCGGCCAGCACGGTGGTTGGCATCCGCTCGATCGCGACCAGTTCTGGCCGGGCCACAAAGTGCCGGGCGATGGTCGCCAACACGTCGGTGGTCTTGACCGGGTGCGGCTGGACGGACTGGTGCCCGTAACGGCCGAGGCGGTCGAGCAGCGCCTGGAGCTTGTCGGCGCTGTTTCGCAAAGTCAGCAGCATGTCGGCACGAAACGCCGGATTGTCGGCGTGCTTCTCGGCATTACGCGCCAGCAGCGTGAGCTGGCTGGCGAGGTTCTTGATGTCGTGCATCACGAACGCGATACGGCGGTTGAACTCGTCGAACCGCTGCGCCTCGCCGAGCGCGTCCTGGCTCGCCTGTTCGGCGAGATAGCTGGCGAGCTGCCGACCGACCACCCGCAGCACGTCGAAATCCTCCCAGTCGAGGCGGCGCGCGGCGGCGGGAAGCGCGAGCACCACCAGCCCGACAAGGCGCTCGAAATGCCGCAGCGGAACCATCGCCCAGGCATCGGGGGCTTCGAGTAGCCACGCCGGATACGCCGCCGCTGGGATTCCGTCGGCGCGCTCGCGGCGCAGGTCGTCGAGGTCGATGATGAACTGGCTTTCCTCAAAGAAGCGCGCCCCGGCAGTGTTGATCGCCTCGGCAGGCACGTCGATGCCGGGCCACTGCCAGCGCGCGGCGAGCGCCAGGCCGCCGTCTTCGTGAGGCGTCAGCAGTAGGCCGGAGGGGCTGTCGGTGATGTCGGCGATCGCCTGGACGATGCGTTCACGCAGCGGGGCCGCGCCGTGGCCCGCGCGGCCGATCGTGGCGGTAAAGCGCAGCCACTCGGCCCGGTAATCATAGCGGTGCTTGAATAAGTGCTTGGTCAGCGTGACCTGCAGCCAGCCGCGCACCCGCCGCGAAGGCAGGACAGCGATCGCCGCGGCGCCGGCCAGCGCCAGGAACCCGACTTGCACGAACGCGGCCAGCTCGCTCTGCGCATAAGCGAGCGCCTGACTGACCAGCACCGTGACGAGCACGTAGGCTCCAATCACCAGCAGCGAGACCGACTGGAACGCGAACGAGCGCGATGGCCCGAACGGCTTGGCGGTCGAATGCCGCAGCAGCCCGAACGCCAGCATCGCCATCACCGGCAGCATGGCCGCGCCGCGCAAGTCCGCCAAAGCCGTCCACGCGGCGGGCCGAAGGTAGATCACCGTCGCGAGCGTCAAGTCGTAAAGCCACATCGTGGCCAGCGCGGCGGCCGGCCAGCGCAGCGTCTGGCGCGTCTGCTGGGCGGCGCCGGCGTAGAGGTTGTGCACCAGCACGAGCGCGCCGACGCTGAACAGCACGCCGAGCAGGGCCGCAAACTGCCGGACCACCAGTGCCGCCGCTGCGACATCGGCGAACAATTGCTGAGCCCCAGCGAGGGCGAGCATGAGCAGCGCCACGAACGCCAGCGCTAGGATGACGAGCCGGACCGGAACCACATTCTTGTCGCGCTCGTCATGCGCGAACAGTCGGTGGAGCGTCGCCAGCCACGCGAGGTTGGCGAGCGCCAACAGTGCGCCGGTCGCTGGCTCGGCGGTTCCGAGCATCGCCGCCGCCAGAGCCCAGCCCGCGGTCAGCGCCAGTGCAGCCGCCGCCGGGCGCGTAGCCGGCCCGGGTCTGCGCTGCCCCGCAAGCCAGGCTGCCAGCGCAAGCGCGGCCACCACGCAGAGCCCGTGCATTCCATCGACCAGAATGGACCAGGGTCCGGACAGGACGGGCGCTATCACTGCGCCCGCTCCCGCCTCAGCAGGGTGGATGCGATCAGGCCCGCCAGCGCGACCACGCAGCTAACCGAATAATTGAAGACGCGAACCATCGCCCTAACCGGCCTCGTCCGGCCTGAACGGCCGATCTCGCCCGGTTAGGCGGGACTCGTGAAATGTCGGTAAACTTTACAGGTCTTACCTGCCGGGCTCAGCCGGGAGACGTGGCGCGGGCAACCGCGGAGGATCGGCCCGCCCAGAGTTCGGATCCTGAACCACCGCGCACCAGTCGCGCGCCGAGCGGAGCGCAGGCAAGATGGTGCCCCTGGCCCGACTCGAACGGGCACGCCTTTCGACAAACGATTTTGAGTCGTTCGCGTCTACCATTCCGCCACAGGGGCTACCTGCTTCGCGTCCGGGGGCCCTAACGGGTGGACGCCCCAGCTTCAAGCGGCGCCATCAAGCCGCGGCTTTGAGCGCTTCGGCGACCAGCTTGTGCAGCCGGGAGTGGATCGCGTCGTTGCCGGCCAGCACCTGATCGGCGTGGATCGGCGCGGAGCGGCCCTTGTAGTCGGTCACAAACCCGCCCGCCTCGCGCACCAGCAGGCACCCGGCGGCGGTATCCCACGGCTGCAGGTCGCTTTCCCAGAACCCGTCGTAGCGGCCCGCCGCGACCCAGGCGAGATCGAGCGCGGCCGAGCCGAAGCGGCGGATGCCGGCGACCTGCGGCCCCACGGCGGCCAGGATCGCGCTCCATTCGGCGAAGTCGCCATGCGCCTGATAGGGAATGCCGGTGGCGATCAACGCGTCGGACAAGTTGCGCCGCGACGAAACGCGCAGCCGCGCGTCCTGCAACCAGGCGCCGCGGGTCTTCTCGGCCCAGAACGTCTCGTCAGTGACCGGCTGATAGACCACCGCTGCGACCACGTCGCCCCAGCCCGAACCGTCGAGCTTGGGTTCCTGCGCCGCGATCGAGATCGCGAAATGCGGGATGCCGTGGAGGAAGTTGCTGGTCCCGTCGAGCGGATCGATGACCCAGCGCGGCTTGGTCGGGTCGCCCTCTATCGTGCCGCCTTCCTCGAGCTCGAAGCCCCAGTCCGGCCGCGCCGCGCGCAGTTCGTCCCAGATCGTGCGCTCGGACTGCTGATCGGCCTTCGATACGAAGTCCGACGGGCCCTTGCGGCTGACCTGCAAGTGCTCGACTTCGCGGAAGTCGCGCCGCAGCTTGCCGCCCGCCTTGCGCGCGGCCTTCTCCATCACCCGTATGAGGCCCGAAACTACCGCCATGAGGCGTCAGCCGGCCTTGCCGATGTAAGTCCGCTCGTAAACGTCGACCAGGATGCGGGTGCCGCTGCCGATATGCGGCGGGACCATCACGCGCACGCCGTTGTCGAGGATCGCGGGCTTGTAGCTGGAAGAGGCGGTCTGCCCCTTCACCACCGCATCGGCCTCGACAATCGTCGCCTCGACCTGCTCGGGCAGCGCAACGCTGATCGGCTTTTCGTCCCACATTTCCAGCGTCACATCCATGCCGTCGGTGAGGAACGCGGCGGCGTCACCAATCAGGTCGGCGGGAAGCTGGATCTGCTCGTAAGTGTCCTTGTCCATGAACACCAGGTCCTCGCCGTCGGCGTAGAGGTACTGGAAATCCTTGGTGTCGAGCCGGACGCGCTCGATGGTGTCGGCGCTGCGGAAACGCACGTTGGTCTTGCGCCCGTCCTGCAGATTCTTCATCTCGACCTGCATGTACGCGCCGCCCTTGCCGGGCTGCGTGTGCTGGATCTTGGCGACCTTCCAGATGCCGCCTTCGTATTCGAGGATGTTACCGGGACGGATGTCCACACCGCTGATCTTCATCGGTCGCGCTTTCGAGGGTCTGGGGAATTGCGCGCGCCGTAGCGGGTGCAGACGTTCATGGCAATGCAAGCCGCCCCGCCCTAAGCGCGGCGCCATGCAACGCATAACCAGGGTCATCTCGCTCGCCATGGCTTGCGCCGCGGCCACAGCGTCCGCGCAAACCCCGAGCGCAGGTACCATCGGCACTCTGCCGCGCGGCAGCTATCTGTGCGAATTGCCCGGCGACGCCGCGGGCGCGATCGGGCAGCCGCAGCCGGAGGCCGGTTTCGCGATCCTGAGCGCGTCGCGCTATGCCTCGCCCCAGGGCGAAGGGACCTATTTGCGGCGTGGGGACACGCTGACGATGACCAGCGGTCCGCGCCAAGGCGACAGCTACACCATCCGCGGCGAAGGCTTCCTGCGCAAGCTGGAAGGCGGCCAGCCGGGCCGGCTACGCTGCGTCCTGAAGGGACGCAGGTGAGACGACCGGGGAACGGGCAAGCCCGCTCCCCGGTCGGGAGTGCTACGGGCTTGCGGGCTCGTCGTCGCCGCCATCGATCGCGAAGTAGAGGCCGAGACCGGCCGCGATCACCACGAACACGATCAGGAAGGGAAAGCCGCCGGCCTGCTGTTCACCGTCGAGTTCGACGCTGGTGCGCGCCATATCCGCCGCAGCCGCTTGAGCGGCGATCGGGGTGCCGATCAGCGAACCGGCCGCCAGGACGGTGGCGGCCATTCTTGATAACTTCATTGCGCGCTCCTTGGGGTTTTGGAGACTATTGTGTCTCACGTGCAGCCAACGATAACAACGCGAGATAGTTTCATTTCGCGTCAAAAATGCACGGACCGCCGCATCATGGCCCCCGCAGCAAGTCGTACGGATTCACGGCCGCTGCCGGTTCCGACCAACGCCTGCCAGGCTCCGTGCGCAGCACCGCGAAATGCAGGTGCGGAGCCTCCGGGCTGGCGTTGCCGGTCGAACCGACCGTGCCGAGTGCTTCGCCTTGCTGGACCTGCCGTCCGTCGGCGAGGCCCGGGGCATAGGCGCCTAGATGCGCGTAGTAGTGGATCGTCGCCCCATCGCCCGTGCGCAGGTAGATCGTGTTGCCGCCGTCCTTTGAAACCAGCAGCCTTTCGATGGTTCCGCCCAGCGCGGCGATCACCGGCGTGCCGGCAGGAGCCATGATGTCGAGCGCCCCGTGGCTTCGGGTGCCCTCGCCGCGCAAGTCGCCGAAGGTGTCGATGAGTTGCTCGGCCGAAACGCCCGCAACGGGCACGACCAGCGCCGCGCCGTCGGCAGCGCGGGGGGCGCGAAGCGGTGCCCGGTCCGCGGCGGCGTTCGGCCGCGCCGGCTCAGCGGTTCGATCGGGAGGAGCGCCGCGGCCTGTAGCGGTGTGCTCCAGCCGCAGACCTCCGCCGACCACGATCCATGCCGCCGAGGTCAGCGTGGCGGTGACGGCAATCGTCAGCATCCGATCGGCGAATGCCAGCGGCATCAGGCGACGAACTCCACCTCGGTCGATCCGTCGACCATCTCGGCCAGACGCGCCGCATCCCAGTTGGTCAGGCGCACGCAGCCATGGCTCTGCGCGCGCCCGATGGTCTGCGGCTCGGGCGTGCCGTGAATGCCGTAGTGCTCCTTGCTGAGGTCGATCCAGACCACGCCGACGGGGCCGTTGGGGCCCGGCGGCAGCTTGGCCTTCTCGTCGTCCGCAGCCGCATCCCAGAACAAGTCGGGATTGTAGTGGAACGGAGGGTTGCGGGCGACGCCGAGCACTTTCCATTCGCCCAGCGGCAGCGGATCGTGCTGCGAGCCGGTGGTGACCGTGAACAGGGCCACCAGCTTGTCGTCGCCGTCGAAGGCGCGCAGCGTGCCCGCGGACTTGTCGACCACGATGCGCGCGGCCTTCGGCTGCCCAGGAGCGACGCCGAGCGAGGCCAGTGTGCGTTGCCAAACGGCGTTCTCGCCGGCCGCGACGGGCGCCGCATCGAGACCGATGTTGGGGACCCGAACGAGCTGGCCGGGGCGGAACACGGCGGGCGTAGGCGCCGCGCTGCCCGACGGCCCAGCGGCCGGTGCCGTGGAGGGAGACGCAGAGGCTGCTGCCGGCGCAGCTGACCCCGCCGGTCGCCCGCCCGGGTTGAGCTGGCGCAGCACCTCGGGCGTGGTGTGAAACCGCTCGGCCAGCTTTTCGTCGAGCGTCTCGTAGCCGAGCGCCGGCTGCGCGGCCTGGTCGGCCGGCTCGTCCGGCACCGGACGGTATGCCACGCGGCCCCAGCTTGCGGGAATGCGGATGACGCGCGTGGCAGGGACCGAGGACCACCGCGCGAGCGCGGTTCGCGTGGCATCGTCCAGCGTACCGCTCGCCGTGAGCGCATTGGCCTCTTGAAACCCCTTGAGCGCGTTCACCGTGGACAGGCCCAGGGTGCCGTCCACCACGCCCGGCCCGAAGCCCAGGCGATCGAGCACGATCTGGACCTGCATCTCGGGCCGCGGCTGCGCATCGGCGGTGTCGGCGAACTCGAAGGGGGCGAAATCCGGATCCGCCGCCGCGGCCGTAGCCGCCGGCTGCTCGTCACGCTCGGTGTCGGTGCCGTCGAGACCGCAGGCCCCGAGCAGGAACGGGATCGCGAGGATTAGTCGGCGCATGGGCTCTCCTTTGCGCAAGAGAACCGTTCGCGCCGGCAATGGCTCCCCGGCCTAAGCGAGAATCTCCTTGAAAGCGCGCACAGCGGCGGCCTCGTCGCCGTTCCAGACCGCGCCGCTCACCGCTAGAAAGTCGGCGCCCGCCTCGACCAGCGGCCGTCCGTTCTGCGGCGTAATACCGCCGATCGCCACGCAAGGGAGTTCCATCAGCCCCTGCCACCATTCGAGCAGTTCGAGCTCCGGGCGGTGCTCGCTCGGCTTGGTCGGGCTGGGGAAGAACGCGCCGAACGCCACGTAGTCCGCCCCCGCCTCGCCGGCCGCCATGCCGAGGTCGCGGCTGGCGTGGCAGGTCACGCCGATCTGCGCTTCACGCCCCAGTTCCTCGCGCGCCTCGCGGACGTCGCCGTCGCTCTGCCCCAAATGCACGCCATCGGCCTGAATACGCTTCGCCAGCGCCACGCTGTCGTTGACGATGAACGCCACCTCGCGCGCCGCGCACAATTCCTGCAGCGGCCCGGCAAGCCGCACCGCCTCGTGCTGGTCGATCCCTTTGACGCGGAACTGGAACGCGGCGACCGGTCCGGCCGCCAACGCGCGCTCCAGCCGGTCCGGGAAGGCGCCGGCGACATCGAGCGGCGAGACGAGGTACAGTTGGCAGCGGGACATCGCGCGCCTCTATCGCCGCGAAGGCGGGCCGCCAAGGGTGCGATGTTCCGGCACCGTTCAGCCGCCCCGCGCATTGTCCGGTGCATGAGAACCCTTGCCCTGCTGATCGCCCCGCTCATGCTCGGTGCCTGCGCCACGATCCCCGACGCCCCGGCCGAGCCTGAGGACGGCATCGCCCGCGCCGGACTGAACCAGCGTGTCTATGTCGATGGCCCCTACGTCACCGCGCTGGCGGTGCTCGAGGACAGCCGCTGCCCCATGAACGCACGCTGCGTCTGGGCCGGGCGCACGCGGCTGACCATCAAGATCGACCTCGGCTCGCGCAGCGAAACGCGCGTGATCTCGAGCGAAGAGCCGATCCAGGTCGCCGATGGCACGCTCTCGCTGGTCGAAGTCCAGCCCGACCTCATGGCGGGCGAGCAGGCGGGACCGGCCAAGCCCTACCGCTTCGGCTTCACCTTCGCGGGCGGAATCTAGCGCGCCAGCGCCGCCACGCCCGGCAGTTCGCGGCCTTCCATCCATTCGAGGAAGGCGCCCCCGGCCGTCGAAACGTAGCTGAACAGATCGGCCACGCCCGCGTGGTTGAGCGCGGCGACGGTATCGCCGCCGCCGGCGACCGAAACCAGCGAGCCTTCTGCAGTCAGCGCCGCCGCAGTGCGCGCCAGGGCCACCGTGGCGGCATCGAACGGCGGCGTCTCGAACGCGCCGAGCGGGCCGTTCCAGACCAGCGTGTGGCAGGTCTTGAGCACGTCGGCGAGCGCCTCGACGGCTTGCGGACCCACGTCGAGGATCATCTCGTCGGCGGCGACTTCATGGACATTGCAGGTCCGCAGGCTGGCGGGGTTGGCGGCGAATTCCTTCGCCACCACCACGTCGTAAGGCAAATGGACGGTGCAGCCGGCCCGGTCGGCGGCGTCCATGATCGCTTCGGCCTGGGCGGCGAGATCGTGCTCGCACAAGCTCTTGCCGACATCGACCCCGCGCGCGGCGAGGAAGGTATTGGCCATGCCCCCACCGATGATCAGGTGATCGACGCGCGCCACGAGATGTTCGAGCACCGCCAGCTTGGTCGAGACCTTGGCCCCGCCGACGACCGCCGCGACCGGCTTGACCGGATTGCCGAGCGCCTTGTCGAGCGCGACGAGTTCGGCCTGCATCGCCCGCCCGGCATAGGCCGGCAGCAGGTGCGCGAGCCCCTCGGTGCTGGCGTGCGCACGGTGCGCGGCCGAGAACGCGTCGTTGACGTAGAAGTCGCCGTTGGCCGCGATCGCCTTGGCGAACTCCGGATCGTTCTTTTCCTCGCCCGGCCAGAACCGGGTGTTCTCGAGCAGGGCGATGCCGCCGGGCCCGAGGATGCCGATCGCCTGCGCCACGATCGGCCCGGCGACTTCAGGGACGAACATCACTTCGCGCCCCAGCACGCGGCCGAGATCGCCCTGCACCAGGCTCAGCGACAAGGTCGAGTGCCGCTCGCCCTTGGGCCGCCCGAAATGCGCCAGCAGCAGCACTTTGGCGCCGGCATCGGCGAGTTCGAGGATGGTCGGCGCGACCGCCTCGATGCGGGTCAGGTCGCTGGCGCGCCCTTCGGCCATCGGCACGTTGAGATCGACGCGCACCAGTGCGACCTTTCCGGTCACGTCACCCAGGTCGTCAAGCGTACGGAACACGGTCATCGCAGGATCCTCACTTCGTCGCCCACCGCGATCTCGCCGTCGGCGATCACCCGGCCGCAGAACCCGCCGCGCCAGTCCGGCGTCATGCCCGCGCGCAGCCCCGCGTGCAACGCATCCATCCGGTCGCACGGATCGCATTCGCCGGTGATCTCGATCACCAGCGCTTCCCCGATCGCGACTCTGGCACCCACCTCACGCGGAATCCGCACGCCCGCGATCAGAAGGTTGCGGCGCGCCTGCCACCAGTCGACCTGCGCTCCCACATCCGCCTGAGCGGCGGCCCAGCTGTCCGCCTCCAGCAATGAGACCTGGCGCCGTCGGCCCGGCTTCGTCGCCGCAAGCGCCCCGCGGAAATCGCCGTGCAGGCCCTCAGCGGCAGTGACCGTCACTGTGCTCAAGGTTTCCATCGGGCCCTTGGGCTGTCCGTGGCGGGCGATGCCGGCAAGCGTTCCCGTCACCGTGCGCCTCAGACCAGGCCGGCGACCACTCCGGCGGTATCGATCATGCGGTTGGAGAAGCCCCACTCGTTGTCGTACCAGCTCAGCACGCGCACCAGCTTGCCATCGACCACCGCGGTCTCGAGGCTGTCGATGGTCGAGCTGCGCGGATCGCCGTTGTAGTCGATCGAGACCAGCGGTTCATCCGAATAGCCGAGCACGCCCTTGAGCGGCCCGGACTCCGACGCCGCCTTGAGCAGTCCGTTGACTTCGGCGACGTCGGTCGCGCGGCTGGCGATGAACTTGAGGTCGACCACCGAGACGTTGGGGGTCGGCACGCGCACCGACGAGCCATCGAGCTTGCCCTTGAGTTCGGGCAGCACCTCACCGACGGCACGCGCGGCGCCGGTGGTGGTCGGGATCATCGAGAGCGCTGCGGCGCGCGCCCGGCGCATGTCCTTGTGCAGCTGGTCGAGCGTGTTCTGGTCGTTGGTGTAGGCGTGGATCGTGGTCATGAACCCGCTCTCGATCCCGATCGCCTCGTGCAGGACCTTCGCGAGCGGGGCGAGGCAGTTGGTCGTGCAACTCGCGTTCGAGATGACCACGTCGTCGGCGGTCAACGCCTGGTGGTTGACGCCGTAAACGATCGTCTTGTCGACGTTGGTGCCCGGCGCCGAAATGATCACGCGCTGGGCTCCGGCGGCGAGATGCGCGCTGGCCTTGTCCTTGGATGTGAAAATGCCAGTGCATTCGAGCGCGATGACCACGCCGAGGTCCTTGTGCGGCAAGTTGGCCGGGTCGCGCTCGGCGGTGACCTTGATGCGCTTGCCGTCGACCACCAGAAACTCGCCGTCGACCGAGACCTCACCGGCAAAGTTGCCATGCACGCTGTCGCGCTTGAACAGCAGCGCGTTCGACTTGGTATCGCCCAGATCGTTGATCGCCACGAGTTCGAGATCGTGGTCGGTGCGCTGCAGGATCGCGCGGGCAACCAACCGCCCGATGCGCCCGAAGCCATTGATCGCTACTTTCGTCGCCATATGCGAAACTCCTGCTAACCTATTGGCTTAGCTGCCCAGGGCAGCCTTGATCTTGGGTACGATGCCTTCGGCCGAGAAGCCGAAGTGCTTGAACAGGACTTCGGCCGGGGCCGAGGCGCCGAACCGGTCGAGGCCGATCGTCAGGCCGTCCTGGCCGACATAGCGTTCCCAGCCCTGCGTCACCCCGGCCTCGATCGAGACCTTGAGCACGCCGGCCGGCAGCAGGTCTGACCGGTAAGCGGCGTCCTGCGCGGCAAACAGTTCCATGCACGGCATCGAGACGACATCAGCGCCGACGCCCTCGGCTTCGAGCTGCGCGGCGGTGGCCAACGCGACGGCGACTTCCGAACCGGTCGCGACCAGCACCACCTTGCGCGGAGCCTCCGCGGCCTTGAGCCGGTAGGCACCGCGCGCGCTGCGGTTCTCGCCGGCATCGCTTCGCACCGGCGGCAGGTTCTGCCGCGACAGCGCCAGCACCGACGGCGTCTTGGGTGTCTCGAGCGCCAGCGCCCAGCACTCCGCCGTCTCGATCGCGTCGGCGGGGCGGAACACGTTGAGGTTGGGGATCAGCCGCAGGCTCATCACCTGCTCGACCGGCTGGTGCGTCGGCCCGTCCTCGCCGAGCCCGATCGAATCGTGCGTCAGCACATAGACCACCCGCACCTGCTGCAGCGCCGACAGGCGGATCGCGTTGCGGGCATAGTCGGAGAAGATCAGGAAGGTGCCGCCGTAAGGCACCACGCCGCCGTGCAGCGCCATGCCATTCATCGCCGCCGACATCCCGAACTCGCGGATCCCGTAATAGAGATAGCGGCCGGAATAATCGTTCTTCGTCAGCGGTTTGGTGGACGAAGTCTTGGTGTTGTTGGAACCGGTGAGATCGGCCGAGCCGCCGATCAATTGCGGCAACTGTTCGGTCAGCGGGCCGAGCGCCATCTCCGAGGCTTTGCGAGAAGCGACCTTGGGCGGGTCCTTGGCGAGCGCTGCCAGGTGATCGGCTAGCACCGGGCCGGCCTGCGGGCCGATCTCGGAGAGGTGGGCTTCGAACTCGGCCTTGTGGCTGCTGGCGGCGAGGCGCGCCTGCCACGAGCGGTTCGCTTCCGCGCCTTTCGCGCCGAGCGCGCGCCAGTCGGACAGGATCGGCTCAGGCACTTCGAACGCCGGCGCTTCCCAGCCCAGATACTCGCGCGCCGCGGCAATCTCGTCGGCGCCGAGCGGGTTGCCATGGACCGCCGAAGTGCCCTGCTTGTTAGGCGCGCCCTTGCCGATCACCGTCTTGCACGCGACCAGCGACGGGCGCGGATCGGCTACCGCTTCGTCTAGCGCGCGGCGGATGTCGTCCGGATCGTGGCCGTCGCAGGCGACGGTGTGCCAGCCGGTGGCGCGATAGCGCGCGGGGATGTCCTCGCTGGTCGACAGGTCGGTGTGCCCGTCGATAGTGACGTCATTATCGTCCCACAGCACGATCAGGTTGCCGAGCCCGAGGTGGCCGGCCAGCCCGATCGCCTCGTGATTGACGCCTTCCATTAGGCAGCCGTCGCCGGCGACCACCCAGGTGCGGTGATCGACCAGCTCATCGCCGTAGAGTGCGTTGAGGTGCCGCTCGGCGATTGCCATGCCGACGGCCATGGCCAGGCCCTGCCCGAGCGGGCCGGTGGTCGCCTCGACCGCGTCGAGCAGGAAGTTCTCCGGATGGCCGGCGCAAGGGCTGCCGAGCTGCCGGAAGTTGCGGATGTCGTCCATCGTCGGACGAGCGAACCCGGTCAGGTTGAGCAGCGCGTAGATCAACATCGAGCCGTGCCCGGCGCTGAGCACGAAGCGATCGCGATCGGGCCAGTGCGGATCGGCCGGATCGAACTTGAGGAAGTCCGACCATAGCACCGTCGCGACATCGGCCATACCCATCGGCATCCCGGGATGGCCGATGTTGGCCGCCTGCACCGCATCCATCGACAGCGCCCGGATGGCATTGGCCATGGGGCCGAAACGGGCAGGATCGATAGGCATCGGGCGGTCTCTCCAGGCGGTCTTATCAAGGAACGGTCGGGGCCGCGATTCGGCTGGCCGTTCCTTGGGGAGCGCTCACCCGCCCGTCAAGCGGAGCCCCGGCCGCCGCGCGAACCGCCCGACCCAACGTTTATTCACAGCTTTGCCGGGCAAGCTTTTGCATCCCCTCACTGTTTCACATATGTGACAGGCATGGCGGAGGATCGCATCGCGGTTGCGCTGGCGCGTATCGACGCAGCCGCGCGGCGGATCGAAATGGCAGCTGAACGCGCGAACCACCTGCGCGCCGAAGCCCGCGCCGCGCTCGCCGATCTCGACCAGTTGCTCGGCACGATCCAGTCGTGAGCAACGTCACCCTGTCGATCGGCGGCCGAAACTACACCGTCGCCTGCGCCGATGGCGAGGAAAGCCACATCGCGCGCCTCGGCCAGCTGATCGACGGCAAGTTGGCCGGAATGGCCGGGCAGTCGGAGCCGCGGACGCTGCTGTTCGCGGCGCTGCTGCTGGCGGACGAATTGCACGAAGCGCGCGGCGGCGGCCCCCCGCCCGCAGCCGCCGCAACCGCGCCCGCTTCGCCGCAGCACGCCGAAGCGCTCGAAGCCCTCGCCGAGCGGCTCGAACACACCGCTGCCGTGCTTGAGAATGCTGGGGCGAAGGCCTAGATAAGCGTTGGCGGGACTGCCCGGTACGAGCCGTTTCGAAAATCCCTGGGGCTATAAGCAATCCTTGGGTGTTGTCCCTGCCCGACCCGTGGGTCGGTGCATATGACGCCCACCTGACGTGAAGCGTCAGTGGATTTCTCGGCAAACGACCCATGGTGGTTCCGTCACTTCCACCGCGATCTCACCAATCCGTTCGTGTCGAGCGAAGTCGAGACGCGCCTCGCCAGGTGTCTCGACTTCGCTCGACACGAACGGCAAGGGAGTTGGCATGACCGACATTACAGTAGCCGCGCGGAAGAAGGCCCTGCGCACCGAGTTGCGCCGCCGCCGGCGCGAGTTCGCCGCCGCCCTGCCCGCCGAAGTGAGCGCGCTGGTGTTCAACCGCCCGCCCGCCGCGGTGCTCGAACTGATCCCGGCCGATGCCACGATCGGCCTCTACCGCGCCGATCCGGGCGAAGCGCCGACCGAGCGCTATGCGCTGTTCTTCCACGAGCGCGGCCACGCGATCGCCCGGCCGCGAGTCACCACACTCGACGCGCCGATGACCTTCCACCTTCACGCCAATCCGCTCGACGACAGCGAACTCGAGGCCGGCCCGCTTGGGTTGCGCCAGCCGCCCGCCGATGCGCCGGTGGTGGTGCCTGAAGTGCTGCTGATGCCGCTGGTCGCTTTTACCGCCTATGGAGATCGGCTCGGTCAGGGCGGTGGGTTCTACGATCGCTACCTCGCCGCGCATCCCGCGACAGTGGCGATCGGCATGGCCTGGGACGTGCAGGAAGTCGCCGACCTTCCCACCGAGCTGCACGACATCCGCATCAACGCCATCGTCACGCCCACCCGGCTGCTCGGCCCGTTCTGATGCGTGAAAAGCCGACGCTGCGGATCCCGCTTGGGCTGATCGCGCTGCTGATCGCGCTCGGCATCTATATCTTCGCGGTGGCGTCGCTGTCGCCATGGGTCGGGCAATGGCACGCCGGGCTGCAGGCGGTGTTCTACCTGGTGGCGGGCGTGGCCTGGCTGCTGCCGCTCCGGCGCTTCCTGATCTGGATGGAAACGGGCCGCTGGGGTTAGCCCCACGCGATCAGGCGCTGGCGAGCAGGTCGGCGATACGCCCGGCGTTCAGGCCGTCGCCGAACGGATTGTGCGCGCGGGCCATCGCCGCATAGGCGGCCGGATCGTCGAGCAGGCGAGTGACTTCGCTGACGATGCGGTCGGCATCCGTGCCGACCAGCCTGGCGGTCCCCGCCGCGATACCTTCAGGCCGCTCGGTGGTCTCGCGCATCACCAGCACCGGCTTGCCCAGCGCTGGCGCTTCTTCCTGCACCCCGCCGCTATCGGTCAGCATCAGCGTGGCGATGCCCAGCAATCGGGCGAAGTGCGGATAGTCGAGCGGTTCGATCAACGCGACGTTCTCCAGGCCGGCCAGCGCCTCGTGCATCACCGTGCGGACGTTGGGGTTGAGGTGGACCGGGAAGATTACCGCCACATCGGACCGATCGGCAATCCGCCGGATCGCGCTGGCGATCGACGTCATGCCGCCACCGAAGCTCTCGCGCCGGTGGCTGGTCACGCCGACGATGCGCTTGCCCGCGAAACGCTGCTCGAGCTCGGCAAGTCCGCTGGCCAGACCCGGCTCCTCCGCGATCCGGCCGGTGATCCAGTGCAGCGCGTCGATCACGGTATTGCCCGTGACGTGGACGCGCGCGGGATCGCAGTTCTCGCGCAGCAGTGCGGCGGCGGCGGTCTCTGTCGGCGCGAGATGCAGCGCCGCGATCGCCCCGATCGCCTTGCGGTTGACCTCCTCGGGCCAGGGATGGTGGATGTCGCCGCTTCTCAAGCCCGCCTCGACGTGCGCGACCGGGATCCGGCGGTAGTACGCTGCGAGCGCGCCCGCCAGCGCGGTGGCGGTGTCGCCCTGCACGACCACCCAGTCGGGCTGCTCCACGTCCATCACCCGGCCGAGCCCGGTCAGCAAAGCGGCGGTCAGCCCGTCGAGGGTCTGGTCCGGCTGCATCAGGTCGAGATCGTGGTCGGCCGTCACGCCCGAGATCGCCAGCACTTGGTCGAGCATCCCGCGATGCTGACCGCTCACGCAGACGCGGCTGACGAAGCGCGGATCACGCTCGAGCGCGTGCACCAGGGGGAACAGCTTGATGGCTTCAGGCCGGGTACCGAAGACGGTCAGGATGCGGCGCGGCTTGCCCATGCAGGGCCCGTAGACCGCCAAGGTTGCATTGGCGTCAAGCACGGCGTGCGGACGGTCCCAAGTGGCGCGAGTGACGGGGCTCGAACCCGCGACCTCCGGCGTGACAGGCCGGCGCTCTAACCAACTGAGCTACACCCGCAGAATGGGCGCTCGCCGCTTGGGAAGCCGGGCCTCTAGGGCCGGGTCCGCAGCCTGTCAACCGCGCGCTCCCCCCACTGGGCAAATGCTTGGTACCGCACAATTCCTGCCTCTGCGTTAACCCTATTTTGCGGGCTTGGATGGCAGCCAGGGCCCTGTTCGCGGTCCTCCGGCCGCTCCTAGGGCCGCCCCATGCGTTCGACCATCGCGCTCATAGCGCTGCTGCTGAATGCCGCACCGCTTGCCGCCGGCAGCGAGGCGCTCGACGTGCGCAGCGCAGTGTTTATCGAACGCAGCGACGCGCAGGGCCGGCGCATCGAACCGGCCGACCGGCTGCTGCGCGGCGACACCATCGTAACCGTTCTCACCTGGCACGCACCGGACCGGGCTGGCTATACGATAGTCAGCGCAGTCCCGCCCGCGCTCGCGCTCGAAAGCGCCAGCCACGATGCGATGGAGGTCTCGACCGACGGCGGCCGCACCTGGCGCGCGCTGGCCGATGCGCGCGACCTGCCCAGCGGGATCACCCATCTGCGCTGGCAGGCCCAGGCGGGGGACGGGCGCCTCAGCTACCGCGCGCGGGTCCGCTGACGCGCCGACCCGTCAGTCGCCCAGCAGCAGCACCGGAGCCTCGAGGAGCCGCTTGACCTCCTGTACGAACGCCGCGGCGTCGTAGCCGTCGACCACCCGGTGATCGCAGCTCAGCGACAGGTTCATCAGCTTGCGCTTCTCGATGCGTTCGCCGCCCATCCCGTCAGGCACGAACGCGGGGCGTTCGACGATGCGGTTGGGGGCCATGATCGCCACCTCCGGGCGGTTGATCACCGGGGTCGAGGCAATGCCGCCGAGCGGCCCGAGCGAGGTCAGCGTGAAAGTCGAGCCCGACAGTTCTTCCGACTTTGCCGTGCCGTTGCGCGCGGCATCCGACAGCCGCGCAATCTCGGCCGCCAATTGCCACAGGTTCCTGGACTGTGCGCCCCGGATCACCGGGACCATCAGCCCTGCCTGGGTCATCGTCGCCATGCCCATGTGGACCGCGCCGTGGCGCGTCACCGTGCCGGCCTCGTCGTCGTAGCGGGCGTTGAGCATCGGGAACTTCGGCAGCGCGCGGCACACCGCCACGATCAGCAGCGGCAGCATCGTGAGCTTGGGCCGATCGCCTCGAGCCTCATTGAGCTGCGCGCGCATCGCCTCGAGCGCGGTGACGTCGCATTCCTCGACGTAAGTGAAATGCGGGATGTGGCGCTTGGCCGCGGCCATGTTCTCGGCGATCCGGCGGCGCAGGCCCACGACCTTGATCGTCTCGTCGGGACGCGTCGGCGCGGCCGGGGCATACCCCTTGGCACCGCCATAGCTGAGGAACGCGTCGAGATCGGCATGGCGCACGCGTCCGTCGGCGGCAGGTTTGACGTCGGCAAGATCGATGCCGAGATCACGCGCCCGCTGGCGGACGGCCGGGCTGGCGAGCGCCTTTGCGAGGTGGGGGACGGTCTCCCCCTCCCCTTCAGGAGAGGGGGTCGGGGGGCGGGGGCTTTCGGGCAATATCGGTGTACCATCCCCCTCTCCCAACACTCTCCTCTGAAGGGGAGAGGGCTTGACAGCTACCTCGAATGCGTCGGCCGTCGCAGCAGCCTCGCTCTCGGTCTCGATCACCACCAGCGGCGAGCCGATCGCGATCACGTCGCCGACTTCGCCCGCCACTTCGAGCACCGTGCCGGAAACCGGGCTTTCCATCTCGACCGTCGCCTTGTCGGTCATCAGGTCCGCCAGCCGGCCGTCCTCGGCCACGCGGTCGCCGATCTTGACGTGCCACGCGACGATCTCGGCTTCGGCGATGCCCTCGCCGATGTCGGGCAGGCGGAAGGTGTACTTGGCCACGGTCAGGCCTCCAGCAGTTTGTCGATCGCTTCGCCCACCCGCACCGGCCCGGGAAAATACGCCCATTCGAGGCTGTGCGGATAAGGCGTATCGAACCCGGTGACGCGCTCGATCGGCGCTTCGAGGTGGTAGAAGCAGCGCTCCTGGACCAGCGCGGATAGCTCCGCGCCGAAGCCCGAGGTGCGCGTCGCCTCGTGGACGATCAGACATTTGCCGGTTTTCTGCACCGACTTCTCCACAGCCTCGATGTCGAGCGGGACGAGCGTGCGCAGATCGAGAATCTCGGCATCGACCCCCTTCTCGCGGCACACGCCCTCGGCGACGTGAACCATCGTGCCGTAAGCGAGAATCGTAAGCGCCCGGCCCTGGCGCGCAATCCGCGCCTTGCCGAGCGGCACGGTGTAATGGCCTTCGGGCACGACCGCGTCGGCGTGGCCCTTCCACGGCTTGGCCGGGCGGTCGTAGTAGCCGTCGAACGGGCCGTTGTAGATCCGCTTGGGCTCGAAGAAGATCACCGGATCGTTGTCCTCGATCGCCGCGATCAGCAGGCCCTTGGCGTCGTAGGGCGTGCTCGGCACCACCGTGGTCAGCCCGGCGACGTGAGTGAACATCGCCTCGGGGCTCTGGCTGTGAGTCTGCCCGCCGAAGATGCCGCCGCCGAACGGCGTACGCACGGTGATCGGCGCGATATATTCGGCGGCCGAACGGTAGCGCAGCCGCGCCGCCTCGCTGACCAACTGGTCGAGACCCGGGTAGATATAGTCGGCGAACTGGATCTCGGGCACCGGCCGCAGGCCATAGGCACCCATCCCCACCGCCACGCCGACGATGCCGCATTCGCTGATCGGGGTGTCGAACACCCGCGTCTTGCCGTGCTTCTCCTGCAGGCCCGCGGTGCAGCGGAACACCCCGCCGAAATAGCCGATGTCCTCGCCGAGCAGGATCACGTCGGGATCGCGTTCGAGCATCACGTCGAGCGCTTCGTTGATCGCCTCGATCATCGTCAGGCTGCGGCCGGAGACGGGTGCGGTCTCGCTCATTCGGCGTTCCCGTCGGGGTACTTGACCTGCCGCTCGTGGATCGCCTGCGCGGCCTGCTCCTTCAGGTGCCAGGGCATCGTCTCGAACACGTCCTCGAACATCGTCACGTCGGGCTGGTGGAGGCCGTGGCCGAGGATGCCGTTGCCTTCGGCCTCGCGCATCGCCGCCTTGATCTCGGCATCGAGTTCGCCGTCCATCGCGTCGTGCTGCGCCTCGCTCCATTCACCGAGCGCGATGAGGTGGTCGCGCAGCCGCGCGATGGGATCGCCGAGCGGCCAGTCGGTGCCTTCGGCGGCGCTGCGATAGACCGTGGGATCGTCCGAGGTCGAATGCCCTTCGGCGCGATAGGTGAAGAACTCGATGAGGGTCGGTCCGGCGTTCGAGCGCGCCCGGTCGGCCGCCCAGCGCTCGGCCGCATAGACCGCCAGCGCGTCGTTGCCGTCGACCCTCAGGCCCGCGATGCCGTATCCGATCGCCCGCGCCGCGAAGGTGGTTCGCTCGGCGCCCGCGAAGCCCGAGAAGCTCGAGATCGCCCACTGGTTGTTGATCACGTTGAACACCACCGGGGCATTGAACACCGCGGCGAACGTCAGCGCGGCATGGAAGTCGCCCTCCGCGGTCGAACCCTCGCCCACCCAGCCTGCGCCGATCTTGCTGTCGCCCTTCGCGGCGCTGGCCATTGCGAAGCCGACCGCCTGCGGCAACTGGGTGGCGAGATTGCCCGAGATGGTGAAGAAGTTGACCGACCGGGCCGAGTACAGGATCGGCAACTGCCGGCCCTTCAGCTTGTCGGCGCGGTTCGAGTAGATCTGGTTGATCATCTCGACGAGCGGATAGCCGCGCGCGATCAGGCATCCCTGCTGGCGGTACGAAGGAAAGATCAGGTCCTCGAAATCGAGCGCCTGGGTGGCGGCGACGTTGCAGGCCTCCTCTCCGGTGCACTTGAGATAGAAGCTGGTCTTGCCCTGCCGCTGGGCACGGTACATCCGGTTGTCGAACGCGCGCACCAGCGCGATCTGTCGCAGCATCTCGCGCAGGGTATCGGGCGACAGCCGCGGGTTCCACGGACCGTGCGCGTGGTCGTCGTCGCCGAGCACGCGGATCAGGTCGGTGCAGAGCGGAAAGGTTTCCGCCGGCGGCGCGGTTTCGTCGGGGCGCGGCTGCGCACCGGCGGGCGGAATGTGCAAATAGGAGAAATCGACCGGGTCGCCCGGCCGGAAGCGCGGCTCGGGCACGTGCAGGGACAGGCGCGGGCGATTGCTCCCGGTGTCCGCCTGATCGGTCATCTCAGCTCCCACGCGCTGGCGAAACTATGTTCTACGCTTCGGGAATATTATTACAGCCCGCGCCAGCGGTCAACTAGACGGCGACGGGCGCCCGGAGCGTGCCTTGCGGCGCATAGTCGGTAACCTGAAAATCCTCGATCCGATATCCGAAGATCGAATTCGGTACCCGCAGCAAATGAAGCTTCGGCTCGCCCGCGGGTTCCCGCGCAAGCTGCGCTTCGATCAAGTCCACATGATTGAGATAGAGATGCGTGTCGCCGCCCATCCACACCAGCTCGCCGGGCTGGTAGCCGGCCTGCGCCGCGATCATCCGCGTCAGCAACGCGGCCCCGAACAGGTTGAACGGCAGCCCGAGCGCCACGTCGCAACTGCGCTGGTAGAGCACGCACGACAGGCGCTCATGCCCTTTGGCTCCCGCCACGTGGAACTGATAGGTCTTGTGGCACGGCGGCAGCGCCATCCGGTCGAGTTCGGCGACGTTCCACCCCTCGATGATATGGCGGCGGCTGCCCGGGTTGGTGCGCAGGCTCTCGATCACTTGCGCGACCTGGTTCACGCCGGGGCCGCGGCGGAACGTCCCCTCGCCGGCCGGTTCGTACGTCGGCCAATCGACCCATTGCTTGCCGTAGACCGGCCCGAGATCGCCCCACCGTGCAGCGA
The DNA here is from genome assembly GCA_002279825.1 of Sphingomonadales bacterium 12-68-11. Lineage (GTDB taxonomy): Bacteria > Pseudomonadota > Alphaproteobacteria > Sphingomonadales > Sphingomonadaceae > Croceibacterium_A. The sequence continues at coordinate 250,294 of NCCV01000005.1, read as the reverse complement.
AGTCCGCGTCCTCGACAATCCGCGCTTCGAACACCTCCTGCGAGATGGCCTCTCCGCTCGCCTGCCGGTACTTGGCCAGCGGCCAGTCGCTCCAGATCGTCACGCCCTGCTGCAAGAGCGGGCGGATGTTGCTCTCGCCGGCGAGAAACCACAGCATCTCGCGCGCCGCCGCTTTCCAGAACACGCGCTTGGTGGTCAGCAGGGGAATGCGGTCTTCGGCCAGGTCGAAGCTGAGCATGGTGCCGAACACCGCGCGCGTTCCGACCCCGGTGCGATCGCCCCGCTCGTCGCCTTCCTCCCAGATGCGCCGCATGAGCGCGAGATACTGCCATTCCCAGTGCCGGGAGGGACTCGCTAACGGGCTGCTCATGCGCAAGGCGCTACCACCGCTGAAGTTCGCTTGCCAGCCCGCCACCCCCCCGCTATGGGCCCGCCTCTGCCTCGCCCCGGTCTCCAATTCATTTGGGCCGGAGCGCCGGTCGGGGAGTAGCTCAGCCTGGTAGAGCACTGTCTTCGGGAGGCAGGGGCCGGAGGTTCGAATCCTCTCTCCCCGACCATTGATTTCCAAGCACTTTGCGCCCCCGGAACAGGGGCCGGAGTTGAGGCCCATAACCTCGGCCTCGCGCAAGGTCGCCTTGGCGACGCTGCGAAGCTAGGTTGGCGAGAACCACGCGTAGTGCTTTTGGGAAGTGCGATCGTCGTCATGTCCCAGGAATTGCACGATTTTCGCCATGCTCCGACCCGCCTCTGGAGCCAAACCTCCCCGGTGTCCCGTAGCGTGTGAGGCGTCGCGTGGACACTGCTCCTTTCGCCGTCGGCCTGAGATTATTGAGGCTGCAGACCCGCTCTCCGCCGCGCTCGATGACCCATTCGTAGGTGCGCACAGAATGGCCCGGCGGCAAGAAGTCGATTAGCTGGCGGATGAAGTCCACTCGGTCCCAGGTCAGCTCGAGGATCGCGGACCGACGGGCCATTTTGTGCAAGCCGAGCATGCCGTAGAGCCGGGCGTGGTCCGCCTTGACCGCGTCGTAGAATCGATCGAACTCGGAGCGGCTCAAGTGCTTCGCCGCAGTGGGACGGTGAAGGCGCGGGTGACGAAATGATGTCAGGCCTGCGAAAACCACACGTCCTGAAGCGCGAAGGCCATCTCGCCGTAGATGCCCTGCTGCACGGCGGTTTGCTCTTTCACGGTGAAGCCGAGATCGAGGAAAGTCTGCCGGAGTTCTTCGGGCGTGGTGCCGTTCTTGGCAAGCCATCCCGAGTTGAGTTCGCAGACGACGTTCTCGATGCGGCGTTCGGCGATCAGGCGGGACATGCCGGCGAGGACATCGGGCTCGAAGCCTTCCACGTCGATCTTTACCATGCGAATGTGGTCGATTCCGTTGTCCTGCGCGAACTGGTCCAGGGTCATGACCTCGACCCGGTGGGGCGTGAAACCGGGATCGCTCGGGAACATGCTCGGGGTATGCAGGGTCGCACCTTCACCGGGCAGCAACAGATCGGCAAAACCCGGCTCACTTCCAAGCGCTGCACGGATCAGTTCGACGCCCGGCATACCCTCGAGCGAAGCGGCGGGAAGCGGGCTCGGCTCGAATGCGAACACCCTGCCCATTGGGCCGGCGAGCGAGGCGGCGAGGGCACTGTAGTGGCCGAAGCTAGCGCCAACATCCACGACGGTATCGCCGGCGCCGACGCATTCGCGGAACCAGCGGGTTTGCGCGGGCTCGTAGGCACCGACGAACATAGTCCGTTGGATGCCTTCGCTCAGGTCGAGCGTGGTCGGCATACCAAACAGTTCGGCGTCTTGGCGAGCGGCTATGAGCCGATTGCGCACTGCGAACGACAAAATGCGCGCGCGGAACGGACATCGGCGCATGATTTTCTGGAAGAGCGGCGTTTCGACCTTCCGGGGAAGGCCAGCGGGAGCGAGGGCGTTCATGCGTGCTGCGGATACACCCCGCGCGCCTTGGTAACAAGTGCGTGACGATCAACTGGCGAGCCGAGGGAACTGCCAAGGAACCCCCGGCTCTGACCATGACCGCGGAAAGGAGCGCGCGAATCATGGCTGAGCGACTGAGTGACTCAAATGTCTGAGCGCGCCCTCAAACAAATCATGGTGGCGACTGACACGGCCGATGTGGCGCAGCTCGCGCGCAGGATGCGTGGCCGGGGCTTCACGTCTGCCGAGGTGGCCTAGCTCGACGCGGCTCTCGATGCCATTGCCCTGCCCACGGAGCCGGTCAGCGATGCACAGTGGTGAAGCTTGCCGTGCGCCGTAGAGCAACGGAAACCCGCCGCGTAGCGGAAGGGGGAGCGTCTTCGGGAGGCAGGGGCCGGAGGTTCGAATCCTCTCTCCCCGACCAAATTCCGCTAGCCGAGATCATCCGGGGGATGATTTCGCGCGAATAGAGCTCAGGCGAAGCGCCGGATTGACCCACCGTATTAACACTTCGCCGCTAGCGACGTCCCCGTTCGGATCAGGGCGCCTCGATCCCTAGACACGCACCGAAGGCTTGCGCATAGGCCGGCCGAACAGGGGAGTTTCAGCTTGGCTCAGCGCAATTACGGCCGCACCCGCGTCCTCGTCACCGGCGGCGCCGGTTTTCTCGGCTCGCACCTGATCGACCGGCTGCTCGAGCGCGGCAACGAAGTGCTATGCGTCGACAACCTGTTTACCGGCGACAAGAGCAACATCGATCACCTGGCCGGCCACCCGCGCTTCGAGTTCATGCGCCACGACGTGACCTTCCCGCTGTTCGTGGAAGTCGACGCGATCTACAACCTCGCCTGCCCGGCCTCACCAGTGCACTACCAGCACGATCCCGTCCAGACGACCAAGACCAGCGTGATCGGGGCGATCAACATGCTTGGCCTGGCCAAGCGCCTGAGGGTGCCGATCTTCCAGGCCTCGACCAGCGAAGTCTACGGCGATCCGTCGGTCCACCCGCAGCCCGAAAGCTACTGGGGCAACGTCAACCCGATCGGCATCCGCAGCTGCTACGACGAAGGCAAGCGCTGCGCCGAAACGCTGTTCTTCGACTACCACCGCCAAAACAAGGTCGACGTCAAAGTCGCCCGGATCTTCAACACTTACGGCCCGCGGATGCACCCGTCGGACGGCCGGGTGGTTTCCAACTTCATCGTCCAGGCGCTGCGCGGCGAAGACATCACGATGTACGGCGACGGCTCGCAGACGCGGTCGTTCTGTTACGTCGACGACCTCATTGCGGGGTTCCTCGCGTTCATGGACGCGGGGTCCGAACTGCACGGCCCTATCAACATCGGCAACCCGGTGGAGTTCACGATCCGCGAGCTGGCCGAACAGGTGCTGGCCAAAATCGGCGGCCCGTCGAAGCTGGTTCAGCAGCCGCTGCCGCAGGACGATCCGCTTCAGCGCAAGCCCGACATTTCGCAGGCGCGCGACACGCTCGGCTGGGAGCCCAAGGTGCCACTCACCGAAGGGCTCGACCGGACCATCGCCTATTTCCGCAAGGTCGTCGCGGAAGGCTGAGGGTTACGCGCCGGGCAAGCTTGTAATCCCGGCGTAACATCGCCATTGGGGAGCCGCTGCCGGCCACCCCAACTTTGCGAAGCGGATGAACCTGACCCACCCCTGGCTCGATCAGGATGGCGACAAGCTGCGCGAAGAGTGCGGCATTTTCGGCATCATCGGCGCGACCGAAGCGGCCGCCGCCTGCGCGCTCGGTCTGCACGCGCTGCAGCACCGCGGCCAGGAAGCGGTCGGCATCACCAGTTTCGACGGCGCTGAATTCTACACCCGCCGCGGGCTCGGCCATGTGGCGGACAACTTCTCCAGCGGCGAATCGATCGCCGAATTGCCCGGGTTGATGGCCGCCGGCCATGTCCGCTATTCCACCACCGGCGGCGCGGGCCTTCGCAACGTGCAGCCACTGTTCGCCGATCTTGCCAGCGGCGGCTTCGCGGTCGCGCACAACGGCAACATCTCGAACGCCATGCACCTCAAGCACGAGCTGGTGCAGAAGGGCTCGATCTTCCAGTCGACCTCCGACACCGAGGTCATCATCCACCTCGTTGCCACCAGCCGCTACAAGTCGATGCTCGACAAGCTGGTCGATGCGCTGCGGCTGGTCGAAGGCGCCTATGCCCTGATCGTGATGACCCCGCGCGGCATGGCCGCCTGCCGCGATCCGCTCGGCATCCGCCCGCTCGTCATGGGCAAGCTCGGCGATGCGACGGTGTTCGCCAGCGAGACGGTCGCGCTCGACGTGGTCGGGGCCGACTTCGTCCGCCAGATCGAGCCCGGCGAGTTCGTCGAGGTCGATTTCGACGGCACGACCCGCACGCACCGCCCGTTCGGCGAGATCCCGGCACGGCCGTGCATTTTCGAGCACGTCTATTTCAGCCGACCCGATTCGGTGCTCGACGATCGCTCGGTCTACGAATCGCGCAAGCAGATCGGGGTCGAGCTGGCCAAGGAAGCCCCGGTCGAAGCCGACCTGGTGGTCCCGGTCCCCGACAGCGGCGTGCCCGCGGCGATCGGCTACTCGCAGCAATCGGGCATCCCCTTCGAACTCGGCATCATCCGGTCGCACTATGTCGGGCGGACGTTCATCCAGCCCAGCGACGGCGCGCGCCATGCCGGCGTCAAGCGCAAGCACAACGCCAACCGCAAGCTGGTGGAAGGCAAGCGGATCGTGCTGATCGACGATTCGATCGTGCGCGGCACGACCTCGATGAAGATCGTGCAGATGATGAAGGATGCCGGCGCCAGCGAAGTCCACTTCCGCGTCGCCAGCCCGCCGACCGGGCACGGCTGCTACTACGGGGTCGATACCCCCGAGCGCTCCAAGCTGCTCGCCGGGCGGATGGACGTACACGCGATGGGCGAGTTCATCGGCGCCGACAGTCTCGCTTTCGTGTCGATCGACGGGCTGTACCGCGCGGTCGGCCTGGCCGGGCGCGACAACGGCCGCCCGCAATATTGCGACGCCTGCTTCACCGGCGATTACCCGACCACTCTGACCGACCTGGTCGAACGCCGGCAAGGCGACGCGCAGCTTTCGTTCCCCGTCAACAAAGTCGCCTGATGGCCGCCGAACCCCCTGCCCGGCCCCTCGAGGGCCGCATCGCGCTTGTCACCGGGGCCAGCCGCGGCATCGGCGCCGCCACGGCGAAAGCGCTTGCGGCAGCCGGCGCGCATGTGATTCTGACCGCGCGCAAGACGCACGATCTCGAGGCCGTCGAGGAGGACATCCACCAGGGTGGCGGCAGCGCCACGATCGCGCCGATGGACCTGGCCGAAGGCGACGGCATCGCCCGCCTCGCCGCCGCCGTGGCCGAGCGCTGGCAGCGGCTCGACGTGCTGGTCATCAACGCCGCGATGCTCCCCCCGCTGACCCCCGTCGCGCAGATCGAACCGAAGAGCTTCAGCCAGGCTCTGACCCTCAACGTGCTGGCCACCCAAACGCTGCTGGCCGCCTTCGACCCCCTGCTCCGCCGCGCACCGGCCGGGCGCGTGATCGGCCTGACCAGTTCCGTCGGAGCTGCGCCGCGCGCGTACTGGGGCGCCTACGGCGCGAGCAAGGCGGCGTTCGACGTGCTGCTGGACTGCTACGGCCAGGAGGTCGGCGGCATTTCACCGATCCGCGTGGCGATCCTCGACCCCGGCGCGACGCGCACGCAGATGCGCGCGCGGGCTTATCCGGGCGAGGATCCGGCAAGCGTGAAGGCGCCGGAGGTGGTGGCGGAGCGGATTGTGGCGCTGCTGAGCGCGGATTTCGCCAATCGATCCCGGGAACGAGTCGAAAGCTGACGGCAGGAGACCCTAGCCATTCTGACTACCGGCACGCGGAGCGCCTAGAACCCTATCACTGAACGATCGCCACCAGCGGCGAGGCGAGCAGCGGGGCGACCCCGATCAGGTCCCGGAACAGGCGGCGCTGCGGCGAATCGCCAACCACGACGACATCGTTGGCATAGATTGCCGGATCGCCGTAGCTGCCGCGGCGGATGGCATCGACATTGTAGAGGGCCGCCATCTTGCGCCCTTCGACTGTGCGCAAGATGACCACGTCATCCGCTTTGGCGAATTCGGAAAGGCCCTTGGCCGAAGCGATGGCGCGCAGCAGTGTCATTTGATTGGTCACCGGGTAGAGGCCGGGTTCGACCACCTGGCCATCGATCGCGACAACCTGGCTGACCGAACTTCGGATGTTCACCGTAACGTCGGGATTGCGCACGTATCGCCCGCTCAACTGCCCGGCTATCGTTTGCGCCAGTTCGGCCGCCGTCGTGCCGCGCGCATCGATCGTGCCGATCAACGGCATCGAGATACGTCCGCTGGCATCGACCTGCATTTCGCGGCTGAGTTCGGGCACGTTGAAGACGCTGACAAAGATGGTGTCGAGCGGCCCGATGAGCGCTGGCCGGTCGTCAGCGGTTAGATCCTGGCGAGCAGGCGGGGGCAGAACCCTGTCATCCACGACCGTGAGCTGGGCTGTCGACACGAGCGGCTCTCTGTTTCCGCATGCCGAAAGGGAGATCGCAATCGCGAAAGCGGTAAGTAGCTTATGCATAGGAGGAAATTGCTTCCAGGCTGGGTTGGCCGGCCGGCTATAGGCCAGGCAAGCCGGAGCCGTAAAGCAAACGGCCCGACAAATTTGCTCTCACCGGTCGCGATCGCCGCTTCGCACTGAAAGCGGCGGTACGGCGAAAGCGTGTTAGAGCTCGGAACTCTAGCGCCACACCATCTTATAAACCCGCGGCGGACTGACGATGTAGATGCTGCGGTCGGCATCTTCGCCGAAGCTCACGATCGAAGCGCTTACTCCCAGTCCACCGGTCAGGCCGGCGCCAACGATGGTCGGTCCTTGCTGGAGCCGATCGAACGGCACGGCGTGCGTGCCAGCGAAGAAACGCGTTGAGATCGTGTCGAATACGTAACTGCCCGTCAGCGGGGTGTTCGGCCCCCGGAACACATAGCCGCCGGCAATTCCGCCTGGACTGAAGGGAACATAGGGACTGAGCGACACGGCGGCCGCCTTGACGCCCACGGCGTTGTTGGACCCGGCGTCTCCCGGTCCGAGGATCAGGATGCGGGCCTGTGCAGGGGGATCGCGAAAGTCGCTGTCGCCTATAATCAAGTAGTTGCCGTCAAGCTGGCCCGCCGCGGACGGATGAAGCCATAGGCCCAAACTTCATTCGCGCTGGTCGCCGACGCTGCAAACGGGTTTCTCGCCGGAATGGCGTAGTTGCGGCTGCTGTCGGCAGGGAAGTCGTCACGCGAAACGGCGATCCTCAGCACTTTGCCGAGCAATGACGTCAGATCTCCCGACACAGGCGGCGCCAAGCTCGTATTGGCCGGAGGCGTGCCCGCGCTGGTCATAATGTAGAGATGACCATCCGGGCCAAAGCCGATCCAGCCGCCGTCAAGCTCGGGCGCGGCAGCGGCGCTGGGCGCCTTTGCCGGAATGTTGAGCACGACCTGCATGCTCGCCGGATCGCCGGTCGTGGCGTTTAGGCGGCCGTAGCGCCGGATTTCGAGGCCACCAGCCGCATTCATGGCATAGACGTACAGAATGCCGCTCGCTGCGAAATCAGGGGCAGGCGCGATCGTAAGCAGCCCATGCTCGCCATTAGCCTTGTCCGCGTGGAGGTCAGACACCGTCAAGTAGAGCGCGGCATCTACCGTGGCTGGATCGACCAGACGAATCTCGCCCGTGCTCTCGGTGATGAAGATGCGTGTCTGACCCGCTACAGGGGTAACATAAGTCGCGTCGGGATAGGTGCCTGGAACCATAACGTACGTGTAGACATCGGGCTGGTTGACCAATGTGACGCGTATGCGGGCGGGCGTCTGGACCTTGCCATCGGAAATGAGGATGTCGACATCGTAGATCTTGGAGGAACCGCTCCAGGAACCAGAGCTTCGAAATCGGGCGGGCCGTTGAACTGCAGGGAGCCATCGGCCGTCATCAAAAAAGGATCGATACTGGGATCGGAATTGGGCGACGCGAGCGTAAAGTTGATCGCATCGCCATCGGTGTCTGTCGCCGTGGCGCGGTAGAACACGCCAGCGGTGCCCTCATTGACGGAAACCGCTAGCACGGACGTGATTACCGGTGGTGAATTCGTGGGCGTCGCGGTCGGCGCGCTGGATCCGCTGCAGGCCGCTAACGCCAAACAAGCGCAAATCGTGACGGCCTTCATGCGAGCGGGTCCCAAAAAATATTTAATCCCAGTATCTTGTTGATCCTTGGCACACACGTCGAGTTCTTTCTGCACCATCCAAAACAAACCCGCTGTCACAGCTCCAGCGCGAGATCTGACTGACTCCGCCGATCCGCCTCTACAACCCGACATTGCCTAGCAACGCGCGCTCGCTCCCAACCCGCTCGTCGCGCAGCACATCGGCGCCACCGCGCGCAAAATGGTTGCCGATGATCGAATAAGGAGCAGTGCCGGACCCTATGCGTACCTGATGCCGGGGCGTGCTGGCCACGTCCCAACCGGGGCGAAAACGGTTCTGCGAAAGCGAGAAGGATCCGCAGCCGTCCGCAAACACCAAGGTGTCGTAGGCATTGGGCTGCGCCGTGCCGTTGCTCACGAACTTGCAGGCGTGGAAGTCGGTGTCGTCGGCTCGGGCGCCCACGATGGCGGCGCTTTTGGCGCCGTTGAAGAACGTGGTCGCCACGAACTGGATGTTCTCCGTCGGCCCCCGGATCCCGATCTCGGCCCCGTTCTCGGGACGGCAGCTGACGAAGCAAGCATCGAAGACGAAATCGGTGCACTTGGCCAGATCAAGGCCGTTCACGCAGCTGTCGAACGAGACCCGGGCGAAGCGGCAAAACTCCGGCCGCAGATTGACGGCGTAGTTCGTTGCATCGGTATAGAGGGCATAGCGGGACGAGCTACAAACCCCGTCGGTAAAGATCATCTCATCGCACATGTCATCCATGCGGATCGCAAAAGTGCCGCCGCCGATCGTGAACCCGGTCACGCGGATATCGAAGTTGTTGCCGCCGTCGAACAGCAAGCCGGCGTTGACGCACCCGAGAATGTGGATGGTGTCGACATTGGTCAACGCCGACCAGGTCGCATGCAGGCCATTCCAGCAATTGACGATGCGGATGTTAGAGAGTTTGGCGAGATAGGTTTGATGCAGCCGAATTCCGTCTCCCCCGGCTGCCGCGCCGTCGGGCATGGCATTGACGACCCCAAAGTCGGCGAGATGGAGGCCCGTCTCGGCCCCCGATGGTAACGCGGCATGGATCGCATCGATCGATGTCTTGACCATCAGCACGCTGCCGTGCACGCCCGCACCGGTCAGCGTCAACACCCTGCCGATCCGGATCGGCTCTGACAGAAGGTGGGTGCGTCCGTCCTCGATGCGGAACCAGCTGGCATGTGAGTTGCCGAGCATGGCGTTAATGAAGGCCGAGTCATCGGTGACACCGTCGCCCTGCGCGCCGCTCCAGTCGAGAGACGCCGGCCCCATATAGTCGCGTACCCACACCAGTTCGCGATCCGCTGTCGAGGGCACATAGAATGCCTGGTACGGATCGGCCGCAATCTGCTCCAGCAACGGCGCCTTTGCCTTCGCGACGAACTCACCGCAGCGCAAAGCCTCAACCAGCTTGGCTCGCACACCGAGCCGGACCGGTCGAAGCCGCGCGAGCGCCTCACGATCGGCGACACAGGGCATCGATCCGCTGTCCGCGCCCGGCGCCGCGCTTGAGAGCGGCTCAGCGACGGCATAGAGGCCCACTGCCGACGCACCAAGCAGCGCCCGACGGGTCGTTGGTAGCGGTGCCTTGCTCAAGATTCGTTCCCGTTGCTGTCGGCGCAGGGCGCCGGTTTTCCCAGACCAACCCCTTGGGAAGGGTTGCATTCGCACCAAGCGTTCGAGTAGCGCTGAAAGCAAGCCGACAGCAGCAGTACCGGATCTCGATCTTGCAAAAGGTTCTTCAGCTTGAGCTGAACGAAGTCAACTTCGAGTTCGTCGAAGCCTATGGGGCGCTCGGAAAGCTACCGGTGCTTACGCAACTCATAAAACGCCATGGCTTGATCGAGACGACCTCGGAACAGACGTACGATCAGCTCGAACCGTGGATTCAATGGGTCAGCGCGCACACCGGCCTGACTTTGGGCGAACACGGCGTCTTCCGGCTCGGCGATATCCGCGATCGCCCCGAGATCGAGCAGATTTGGGAGGTGCTGGAGCGTGCCGGGCTCCGGGTCGGGGCCGTTAGTCCCATGAACGCGCGCAATGCCTGTGCTGATCCGGCCTTTTTCGTTCCGGATCCATGGACGGGGGGCCGTGTGGTGGGTTCGGCCCTGATCCGCCGGCTCTACGATGCCATTGCCCAACTCGTGAACGATAATGCACAAGCGCGTGTCGAACCCGCATCCCTGGCTTGGCTCGGCGCCGGTCTGTTGCGATTCGCGCAGTTGCGCAATTACGGCCTGTACACCTCGATCACAGCCCAATCGTTGCGGAAGAGCTGGCCGCGGGCGCTTGTTCTGGATCTGCTTCTCGCGGACGTTTTCATTCGCGAGACGAACAGGACCAAACCCGACTTTGCCTCACTGTTTCTGAACGCGGCAGCGCATATCCAGCATCACCACATGTTCGATTCGCGCGTTTATGCCGGACCCCATCGCAATCCCGAATGGTATGGCGATAACGACGACCCCATTTTGCGGGTCTACGAACTGTATGACAACTTGTTGGGTCAGATCCTGCAGGCGTTCCCCGGGCACCGATTGCTGATCGCGACGGGGCTCCACCAAGTCCCGTACCCAGACCTTCTGTTCTACTGGCGGCTGCGTGATCACGAGGCGTTCCTCCGCGAACTGGACGTCGCTTTCGAACGCGTCGAGCCTCGAATGTCGCGCGATTTTGTCGTCTTCTGTCGAGATCGCGCGCAGGCGAAAGGGGCCGAACGCATTCTCGCCAGCGCCTCCGCTAGCGATGGCGAGCGACTGTTCGAGATCGACAACCGCGGCGAGAGCCTGTTCGTGCTGCTGCGGTACCCGGCCGACATCCCGCGATCGCTCGGGTACACGGTCGGAAACCGCACGTTTTCGGACCTCCGGACCCAATGCGCATTCGTCGCAATCAAGAACGGCGAACACGACGGCATCGGCTACCTGATCGACACGGCGGAAACAGCCGGAACCGCCCCCCGCACGATTCCCGTGACCAGCCTGTTCTCCCGGGCGATCGACCATTTTCGCACACCCGGGGTACTGGCCGCATAAGGACTGTTCGGTTCCGGTTTCTCTCACACTTCGTTGGCACCGGCGTCGTACTCCGGAACGGGCACGCCCGGAAGCTTCCCTTTCCGAGAAGGCCGCCTTTCCAAGTTGATGCCACGCCGCTAACCGCTGGTCCCCACCGAGGACGCATGCTTCAGAGCCGAGCGCCCGCGAGGCCCGAAGTCCGCCCGATCCCAGTCAGCTTTCGTATTGTTCAAGTGAGAATGCTTCGATGAAAAAGGCCATTATCACGGGTATCACCGGCCAAGACGGTGCCTACCTCGCAGAACTTCTGCTCGAAAAGGGCTATGAGGTGCACGGTATTCGCCGACGCACATCGCTTTTCAACACCGACCGTATCGACCACTTGTATCATGACATTCATACGAGCGGGTCGAGCCTGTTTCTGCATCATGGTGACATGACCGACAGCACCAGCCTGATTCGGATCATCCAGGAAATTCAGCCGGACGAGATCTACAATCTTGCCGCCCAGTCGCACGTCGCGGTGAGTTTCGAGGAACCGGAATATACCGCCAACACCGACGGTCTCGGGGCGCTCCGGATCCTCGAAGCAATCCGATTGCTCGGCCTGGTCGACAAGACGCGCTACTACCAGGCGAGCACCTCGGAGTTGTACGGCCTGGTGCAAGAGGTGCCGCAGAAGGAAACGACGCCGTTTTATCCCCGGAGCCCTTACGCCGTCGCAAAGCTCTACGCTTACTGGATCACCGTCAACTACCGAGAGGCGTACGGAATTTACGGGTGCAACGGCATCCTCTTCAACCATGAAAGTCCGCTGCGCGGCGAAACGTTCGTGACCCGCAAGATCACCCGTGCGCTCGCGCGGATCAAGCTCGGGCTGCAGGAGCGACTGTACATAGGGAACCTCGACGCTAAGCGCGACTGGGGCCACGCCAAGGACTACGTCGAGATGCAATGGCTCATGCTGCAGCAGGATCAGCCGGAAGATTTCGTCATCGCGACAGGCGTCCAGTTCAGCGTCCGCCAGTTCATCGAGATTGCCGCCGAAGAACTCGGCTTGGCAGTTAGGTGGGACGGCGAAGGAGCCGACGAGAAAGGCTATGATGCGGCCGGCAACTGCATCGTCGCGGTCGATCCTCGGTATTTCCGCGCAACCGAAGTGGAGACGCTGCTCGGAGATGCCACGAAGGCGCGCGAAAAGCTCGGCTGGGTGCCGAAGATCAGCTTCGATGAGCTGGTCAAAGAAATGGTGCGCGAAGACCTTACAGCCGCGGAGAAGAATGCGTTGATCAGTGGCCAGGGCTACAAGGTGCTGCGCCAGCACGAATGAGCGGCGCCCCCTGAGTCGCGTTGGCCGAAACCCAAAGTTGCAAACATTCTGAGGTGCCTAGCATGTATACCGAAGCTTCTGCCTGCCGCCTGTGCGGCGGCACCGAGTTCACTTCCGTGATGGACCTGGGCGTCCAGGCCCTCACCGGCGTCTTCCCGAAGTCACGCGAGCAGAATGTGGATGCGGGCCCGGTCGAGCTGGTCCGGTGTTCGGCCGCTGACGGTTGTGGGCTGGTACAGCTGCGGCAATCCTACGACGTGTCGCAGATGTATGGCGACAATTATGGCTATCGCTCGGGTCTGAACGCCTCGATGGTGCGGCATTTGCAGGGCAAGATCCGCACGATCGTCGAGATGGGCATCCTTGAGCCCGGCGACGTCGTCATCGACATCGGCAGCAACGATGCGACCTCGCTCAAGGCCTATCCAGACGAAGGCTATCAGTTGTTCGGGGTCGATCCGACCGGCAGCAAGTTTCGCGAGTATTACCCTGCCCATGTGACCTTGGTGCCCGATTTCTTCTCCGCGGCCGCGATCAGCGGCCCGCTCGGCGGCCGGAAGGCCAAGGTCGTGACCTCGTTCTCGATGTTCTACGATCTCGAGGATCCGGCGCAGTTCGCGCGGGAAGTTGCCGGGACGCTGGCCGACGATGGCATCTGGGTGTTCGAGCAGAGCTATCTGCCCGCCATGCTGCGGGCCAATTCGTTCGATACGATCTGTCACGAGCATCTGGAATTCTACGCTCTCAGGCAGATCGAACGGATCGCCCGCGAGGCTGGCCTGAAGGTAATCGACGTCGAGTTTAACGACATCAATGGCGGCAGCTTTTCGGTGGTAGCCGCCAAGACCGCCAGCGACCGCCAGCCGAACGATGCGAACCTCGACAGGATCCGTGCCGACGAGGCCGCGCTGAACCTCGACAATGAGGCCGTCTACGAGGCGTTCAAGGACCGCGTCGAGGAATCGCGCGCCGCGACGATGGCGTTCTTCGCGCGGGCCCAAGCCGCTGGCGAGACTGTCTATGGCCTCGGTGCTTCGACCAAGGGCAACGTGCTGCTTCAGGAATACGGCATTAACTCCAGCCACATCACCGCGATCGGGGAAGTCAACGAAGACAAGTTCGGCGCGTTCACGCCGGGATCGCTGATCCCGCTTTCCTCAGAGGCGGACGTGCTGGCTCTCAACCCCGACTATCTGTTCGTGCTTCCTTGGCATTTCCGGCCGTTTTTCGAATCGCTTCCGTCGCTGAAGGGTCGCAAGCTGGTGTTCCCGCTGCCGACGTTCGAAATCGTGACTCTTTAGACCGCAATGCAGGAAGCGAGGTCGAATTCAGGGATCAGTGCCAATATCGTCATTGGAGTAGTGGCGACGGCCTGGACGGCAATCATCGCGATCGTATCCGTCGGATGGTTCGTCAAGCTGCTCGGAATCGAGTCCTATGGCCTGATCGGCTTTTTTGCGACGATGCAGGTCGCAATCAGCGTACTGGATTTAGGCCTCGGATCCACTGTCAACCGGGAAGTAGCGCGAGGCGTCGCGCATGGGGACTTGAGCCGTGTTGGTCGAGTGGTTCGCTCGCTTCAGTTGATCTATGTGATGGTGGCGCTGCTGATCGGTGCGGTCGTGGTCGCCTGCGCGCCCTTCATTGCCTCGCACTGGCTCGGGGCCAGCTCGATCGACCAGACCGAAATCGAGTGGTCGATAAGGCTCATGGGCGTCGTCGCCGCGTTGCGCTGGCCGCTTGGCCTTTATCAAGGTATTCTAATTGGGCTCCAGCGCGCTCGCAAATCATACCTTGTCACCGCTACAATGGCCACCGTCAGCAATATTGGCGCGATCATCCTACTGTATGCAATTCATCCATCGTTGTGGACGTATTTCATCTGGCAAGTCGCCGCCGCGGTTGTGACTCTCTATTGGATGCGACGGTCGGCACGGCGCGAACTGGGGCCGATCATCGAGACCGCGCACGACCTGCGAACATTGCGCGGACTGCTTGCGCAATCTTTGACGATCAGCGGGGTCGCTGTAACGGGCATTCTATGGTCGCAACTCGACAAGATATTTGTCAGCGGCGCAGTGAGCCTTGCTGATTTCGGACGCTACTCGCTGGCCACCCTCATTGCGGGTGCGCTGACCGTCCTTCTCATCCCGACCTTCAACGTCATCTATCCGCGCATGAGTGGGCTGGTGGTCGCCGGCAAGGCGGACGAGTTGATCACCTTCTACCGTACAGGAAGCAAGCTGCTCCTTTGCGCTCTGATTCCGATATCGGCGTCTTCGTTTTTCTATGCCTATGATCTGCTACATGTCTGGACCGGGGACGAGGTACTGGCAGAGAGCACTGCGCCGATCGTCGGGCTGCTGATCATTGGCGCGGCGGGCAACGGCGTGCTGAATTTTCCGTATGCCCTTCAGCTTGCTTCAGGAAAAGAGCGGATGGCGCTCTCCATCAATATCGGCAACCTGGCGACCGCGCCGATCATGTTCTTCTTGGCTGCGCGCTACGGGCTTATGGGCGGTGCGATCGGCTGGCTGTTGCAGGCGAGCCTCTATTTCGTTGCCAACGTGACGCTAACCCACGCGTTTATCCTCAAAGGCTTAACGACCCGCTGGCTGCTGAAGGACTTGACGCCGGGGATCCTGGCGGGAGTGCTGCTCATCGGAGCCGGGCATGCACTTGTCGTATTGCTGACGGACTCTTCAATTTTGCGGCTGGTGCTAGCCAGCGCGATCGCAGTTGTAGTTGGGGTCGCGATCGGGTTGGGCCGCGGCGATACCCGCCGCGTAATGCTGCAACTTTATCGTGACTGGGCAGGCGAACAAATACGGGGCCGGGCGGCAGCGTAAGCGGCACAAGATCGGCCGCAGCGATCCATCGACAGGTTGGGAAGAAATGATAGACACAACCAGGCGCGTTGCCCTGATCACGGGCATTACCGGCCAGGACGGCTCGTACCTCGCTGATCAGTTGCTTAGGGAGGGTGTCCGTGTTGTCGGCACGACGCGGGGGCAACCTGCGGCAACTTCGACACGACGGCACGCCGAAGCGGGCTTGGAGATCGTCGAATGGGACCTGATCGACAAGGCGCGGTTCGTCGCGATCCTGGATCGATATAAACCGACGGAAGTCTATAATTTCGCGGCCTTCAGTTCTGGCGAGCATATGGACCGCAATCCGGAATCGGTGACTGAGATAAACGGCGTTGCCGTCCTGAAGATGCTAGATGCGATCAGACTGAGCGGCGCCCCTATCCGATTTTGCCAAGCGTCGAGCAGCGAGGTCTTTGCAGGTACCGGCATCTCCCCGCAATCGGAAGCCACGCCGCGTGTTCCGCGCAGCGTCTACGGCGCGGCCAAGATTCTCGCCGACAACGTCATCAAACTATACCGTGAGAAACATGGCCTCTTCTGCTGTTCGGCGTTCCTCTTTAACCATGAAAGCCCCCGGCGCGGCCACGGATTCGTTACGAGGAAGGTGGTTCGCGCCGCGGTGCGGATCAAAGGTGGGCTGGAAGACAAGTTGGTCATGGGCGATCTCGGTGCCGCGCGCGACTGGGGTTTCGCGGGCGACTATGTTCGCGCCATGGCAATGATGCTGCGCGCCAATCAGCCTGCTGACTACGTTGTTGCGACGGGCCTTGCGCATACGGTTGCAGAGCTATGCGAACGCGCGTTTGCCTTGGTGTCCCTGGACTATCGCGACCATGTCGTTGTCGATCCGGCCCTTGTGCGTCCGGCCGAGATTGCGCCCATAGTCGGTGACGCCGCAAGGGCCCGGGAGGACCTAGGCTGGGAGCCGGCCGTCTCCTTCGATGAACTGGTTAAAATGATGGTGGACGCGGAACTGAGCGCTGAGAACGCGCATCCATGACCCCCATGACTCTGCGAGGCTGCCACGACTCCGCCCGACGTGTAACTGAGGACCGAAGCATGTTGAAACGAATGATATCGAAGCTCCGGCACCACTACCGGATGTACATGGCGGCGGTGTTTTCCACCAACGCTCTGCTGAAGATCGCCGAGCTTCGCGTGTTGCGTGCGGGGCTTGAGGAGCGCCAGCCCGACAATCTGGCGCTATGCGGATGTAAGGTCTACTCGCAGAACGACGAGGACGGCATCATCGCGGCAATCTTCGATCGCATTGGCGGCAACAGGACGTTCCTCGAGATTGGCCTCCAGGACGGAACCGAATGCAATACGCTGCATCTAATGATGCAAGGCTGGCGGGGCGGGTGGGTCGAGGCCGATCCGGAATTCTGTCAGTCGATACGCGGCGCGCTGGGTACCGACTCTGTGCCGGGTACGTTTAAACTATTCCAGGACTTCGCGAGAACCAGCAATATCGCGGCGCTGTATCGCGATGTTTGCACGTGGGTGGGGGAAAGCGACCTTGCATTGTTTTCGCTCGATATCGATGGGAACGACTTGCATGTGCTTGAAGCCTTGCTGAAATCGGGCGCCAGCCCGACTGTGATCTGCGCCGAGTATAACGGCAAGTTTCCGGTTCCGATGGCTCTTTCGGTAGCTCAGGACGAGGCACGCGGTTGGGCAAGGGACGACTATTTCGGTGCGAGCCTCCAGGCCCTTTCAAATCTCCTTGACGAGTTTGGTTATGGCTTGGTCACCTGCAGTCTATTTGGAGCGAACGCCTTTTTCGCCCGTAGGGGCTTTGCTGGCGACATCCGTTTCCGCACGCCATCGGAATTGTGGCAGCCGCTTCGTCTGCACATGACCCCCTACCCGGCAGGCCATGTGCCTTCGCTCAAGTATGCTCGGGACGTGTTGGCACACCATCTCGAAACGAAAAGCGCAGCGAAAGACGAAGCGTGAAATCGATAGCCATCGTCTACGACAAGTTCCTCGTCCAGGGGGGCGGCGAGCGCGTCTGCGAGATGTTGCTCGAAGCCTTTCCCGATGCGTCTATCTACGCCCTGAACGCTCGCCCACGCGCCTTCTGGGAAGCCCGCCTGGGCCGGCCGGTGGTCTCGCCAGTCTTGGGCTGGCTGTTCGCCAGCCGCGCGCTCGTCACTGCGCTCTATCCGCTCGCGGCACTGCTCATGGCTACTCTGCGCATCAAGGCCGATGTCGTGATCGCCTACTCGTCCACATGCGGCAAGTATGCTCACTGGGACAGTTCCCAGAGCATTCTCTACTCCAATTACCCCAACCGCGGGCTTTACCAGCCCGAGAAGGTCATCGCGTCGCGGTTCCTGCGCGCAGTTCTCGCGCCGATCATGGCCCTGATGCGGCCGATCGAGCGGCGCCAGATCGCCCGCTACCAGCGAACCTACTCGATCTCTGAGGCTTCGCGCCGAGCGATGCTCGATTTCGCGGGCGTCGATAGCGCGGTCCTGATGCCGCCGTTCAATGAGCAAGGCATCGAGGCCGCCCGGACGATCGCGCCCCCTTCACCTGCCGCCGAAGACTACTTCGTTCTGGTCAGCCGGCTCGAGCCGGAGAAGGAACTGGACTACGTGATCGAAGCGTTCCGGGGCAGCCCCCACCGCCTGAAGCTTATCGGCAAGGGCAGCCTGCTTGAAACGCTCCGGCGCGCCAGTCCGTCCAATGTCGAGGTGCTGGGTTTCATCCCCGACGATGTCCTAGCCCACGAACTGGCAGGGGCGCGCGCGCTGATCTTTCCTTCGGATATCGAGTATAGTCTCGTCCCGCTCGAGGCGACTTTCCTCGGCACGCCGGTCATCAGCTATGCGGCGCCGGCGCTGCGCGAAATCCTGCTCGACGTCGCAACGCATGGGCGGGCCGGCAACGCGATCTTTTTTACCGAAAGATCCGCGCCCGCTCTCGCCGAGGCCGTGGCGCGGTTTGACAGCATCGATTGGGACGCCGAAGCGGTTCGGGCCAGCGCGGCACGGTTCGGCCGCGCCGCCTTCATCGACCGCGTCCAGGGCATTGTGAATGGCCTGGATGACACTGGAGCGTAGTGCGTGACAGCCCCTTCCCCGACAATCTCGTTCGTCATTCCGACGCTCAACTTTGCGCAGTTCCTGCCCGAAACGCTCGATTCGATCGTCGATGAAGGTCACGCACCGATTGAGATCGTCGTTTTCGACGGCGGTTCGACCGACAACACTCTCGACGTCCTCGAAGCCTATCGCCGCGACCGGTTTCCGGATCTCAAGGTGCTCGTGGCGACAGAGCACGGCAACATTGACATCGATCTTAACAAGGCCGTGGCCGCTGCCACCGGGGATTATGTCTGGACCTTGAGCGCGGATGACGCGCTCATGCCGGGATGGTCACAAGCAATTAGGGCCGAGCTGACCGCGGCGCCCGACTTGCTGCTAGTCCCCGCTATCCATTGCGACGTGAACTTGCGCCCGCGGCGGAACTATCCGATCTTGAGGGACGACAGCGCACCCTATCGCACTCGGATCGCAAATGACGCCGACCTGTTCGCCTATCTCGGCCGCGTCCGGACATCCGAGGGCCTGTTCAGCTTTTGTTCGGCCACCATCGTCAGGCGTGAGCGGCTGCTCCAAGTGCCTTTGCTCGAAGACGCGAACGGCACATGCTGGCGCTATTCGGCACGCCTGATTGCCGTGCTTACCCGCTATCCGAGCTCAATCGCGATTCTGGTGACCCCGCTCTTGCTCAAGCGGGGGGACAACGACTCCTTTTCGCAGGCCGGGCCGGTGCGCCGCCTGAAGATCGCCACGCAGAACTGGGATCACGCCATCCGAAGCCTTGGCCTCGGGTCCGAGGTGTCCTCGGCGCTGGCGAGCCACGCGAAAGCCGACATTCGCCCCACAACTCTGCTCTTCCTGACCCAGTTCGTGCGCGATGCCGACGAGCAAGCCATTTACAACGCCTGCGTGCGCTCCCGGATCGGCCGAGACTCACTCGCGGCGCGGGCTCTAGCGACCATCCTGCAACGCTTCCCGCGGCTACCGATCATGCAACGTGCCCTACCCTTGGCTCGGCAGGGCTTGCGATCACTGCAGCAGCGCGCTTGGAGTGCGCGCCTGGCGACTGTTGCTACGCCCCAAAGGAGTCCAGCCGTTGGCGAGTAGTGTGTCGCCCCTCCTGATGAGCGTGCGCCGCGCGCTTCGGCGTGGCGCGCTAAGCGATCGCGGCGGCGCTAAGGAACTGTCGGACCTCGCCAGGGTCCGCGCCGATATGGCGAACTCGCGTGGAGACAAGGATTGAACCGGACTAAGCTTTTCCTGATCGGATATTTCTCCCCTTCGTGGATAGCCTCCCTCCTGATGTGGGGTGACGACCGGACGAGCGCCGATTTCATCTCGGCGCCACCTTGGTTTTTCGCTTTCAGGCAGGTGGTACAGATTCTGTCCATCCTAATCCTGTTCGTTCCGCCTCGCCCGCGCGACAATCCCTCATTTTTCGGGCTGTTCTTCGCAGTTGCGACGCTCGTGGCGCTTTACTTCACGAATCCGATACTGGAGGCTGAAAACATCCTTATCAGCAGTTCTATTCAGATCGCGATCATCGCCGCGTTTCTATCCATCTTCAAGCCTAGCGTCGAATTGGTCGCATCAGACTTCGCACTTCTGTTTTTTTTGTTCCTCGGCGGGTTCGCTATTCAGATATTTTTGTACTTCCAGTTCGATGTCATTCCGTCTCATACAATTAAGGACGTCTTCATCCGATTTAATGGGATCACAAACGACAGCCTTACAACAGCATTCGTCCTTTCAGTCCTGATACCTTGGGCCGCTACTGGACGGCGTAGGGCCTTGAAGGCACCAGCCTTAATCGGCATGGCGTTTGCTACTGGCAGCATGTTCGCAGTGGCGTTTGTTCCGGTGACAACGATTGCGTATTTGCTATACAAGAAATCTAACAAGGCAGCGTTCATTTCAATTTCTTGCCTTCTAAGTGCAGGATTGTATTTCTATGATCTCCTTGCTGGTCTTTTTGCAGTAAAGCTTGATTCTATAATTACGCATCTCAGCTTCTTTCTCGATTTGTCAGGGGGAAGCCTGTACAAATCCGTCAGTTGCTCTGAAGAATTCTGTGAATCATTCGTCGAGGCCGGCTTCCATCTCAGCCGGGTCTACGTCGTCGCCTTTTATGCCATGCTGGCGTTTTTCATTCTGCCGCTCTGGCAAGCGCGGCAGGCGGGACTACGCCCAGCCATGTCGGCGGATGCAATCCGGCTCTATGGCGTCGCGCTGCTGACCGGCTCGCTGGTTCATCCGGTCCCGCTCATTCCACTCGCGGTGCCGTTGTTTCTCGTCCTTGCGAGCCTGCACAGCAACGGGCCTGGCGGCTTTTACGCTCCCGCAACACCGATCCGGGGATACACCCGTCCGGTCGCGAGTTAGCACAAGGTCGGTGATTTCAGCCGCACTGCAAGGCTAGGCTGCTTGCTCCGGACAGTAGAACCCGGCAAGATCGACGCAATGTCGCGGCTGGGCGCGGAGTGGGGAACCGAGGGAAGCTGCCACCCATGTTGATGTCCCGACCAACACACCCGTTCGTGCGATCTCATCTCTGGAACAAGCTCCGCGTTCAGCTAGGCGGCGGCTTGCTGTTCGCCGTAATTGCGCCAGCCGCGCTGCTTGCGTCAACTTACGAGAACTTCTTCTCGACGCAACCGGCCCATTGGGCTCTGCTGGGCACATTCATCGGTGCCGCTGCAAGTATTTATCTCGTCAGGAACCTGACGCTGTACCCAGGAATCCGAGGCGTATTCTACTCGCTGCCATCGGTGCTGGTGAGTTTTTCGATAACGTTCTCTTGCTTTCTGCTTCTGCGGATTGACTACAGCCGCACGCTTTTGATCAGCGGCGCAGTTCTGACGCTCATTTGGCTTTACCTCGTCCAGTACATGGCCGCGCGCGGCCCGCCATTGCGCGTCGGGATGGTGCCATTCGGCGACGTGGATCTGCTAAAGGACGTCCCCAATCTCCAGACCGGGTCGCTCGATGCCCCCAGGCTTGAGAGCGCCTTCGACTTGTTGGTGGCGGACTTCCGCGCCGACCTGCCGGATGAATGGGAAGCGTTCCTGGCGGACTGCGCACTCGCCGGGATACCTGTCTTGCATGTCAAGCAACTGCACGAATCGCTCGTTGGACGAGTGGATATCGAGCACCTGTCCGAGAACAATTTCGGCTCGCTGATCCCGTTTATCGGCTATCTGCGCCTACGCCGGGTCGTAGATTTTGTGAGCGCGCTACTGCTGGGAATTCTGCTGCTCCCGGTCCTTCTCATCGTCGCCTTGCTGATTCGCTTGGACTCGCCCGGTCCGGCGTTGTTTCGACAGGCGCGCGTGGGATACCGGGGCGAGGTGTTTCAGATTGCGAAGTTCCGGACGATGACCGCGGGACGAGAGAAGACGGATGACCGCAGCGACGCCTTCACGCTGGACAACGACCCTCGGATAACGCGTATCGGCCGCTTCCTGCGCCGTTCGCGGATAGATGAGCTGCCACAGATGCTCAACATCCTGAAAGGCGAGATGAGCTGGATCGGCCCGCGTCCGGAAGCGGTCCCGCTTTCTCGCTGGTACGAACAGGAGTTGCCCTTCTATCGCTACCGCCACATCGTCCCACCCGGCATCACCGGCTGGGCGCAAGTCAATCAAGGCCACGTTTTCGAGATCAAGCAGGTTACCAGCAAGCTTCAATATGATTTCTACTATATCAAGGCGTTCTCGCCCTGGCTTGACGCTTTGATCTTCGCGAAGACCGTCCATACCATCATCACTGGGTTCGGGGCGCGATAGGTTGGCTGGCTACTGATGGCGAAGGTCTCGCACGGCGTATCGCGGTCGGCAGCGCGGACAGGAACCGCTGGCCGTGCGGCGCCAAGAGCCGACGCGATCCCCGTGACGCAGGCTAGCGGGAGCCCGTCCGGGCGCCTGCGGTTCGCGCCCGCTGCTCGGCCGTTTCGAACGGCGCCGTAGCGTTGGCGTTCGGATCGTAATTCGGATCAATCCGGTTGCGGATGCGGTTCTGGATGCGGTTCTGAATGCGGTTGGAAATCCGCCCGAGCGGATCATCGGCACGCGTTCCATTGCGCGTTCCCTGGCGTTCTCCGACATTGCCGGCGGCCGTCTCGGCGGTTTGGCCGAGTTCCCGGATCCCCTCGTTCTGGCTGGTGACCGGCGGCTCCGGAGGGTCGATCGGAAACGGCTGGGCTGCGCAGGGCTGCCCGGCGGCCAGACCTAGCGCAAAAATGCCCGAGCCGATGCCGAACATCGAACTTACGAGCCGCATGTCATTCTCCCTGCCGTGCCGGAACGAGTTGCAGGCGGACGATTTGACCCGTCGTGTCCGTCAAAGAGGTCGTGGGGCGAGCCATCAGAGACAGTATCTGAGCCGGACAGCCTTGAGGCACGGTGAATCTCCCCGCGAAAACGCCGCCGGCCAGCGACGAATTCGGAACAGGCACGCGGCCGAGTTCGCGACCGTCCTGGCAGGCCAGTAGCCAGAAAGGCGGGCTTTGTCCGGACTGTTCCAAGCCGGAGCTGCGCCCTTCAAGGCGGTATCGGCCGGGCGTAAGCACTTGGAGCTGGGTCACGACCGTGCCGCCGATGCTCGATGGGACCGAGAAATCGAGAAGCCCGCCTTCGGCAGTCCTCAACAATCCCGCGGACAAACCTGGCTGGTCTGGCACTGTCCAGTCGAAGGGAGTCGCCCCCTCTGCCGCGCCCACGAAGTTCGGGTCGCGCGACCTGAAGCGCTGCGCGTTCGGCCGGTAGGACGCATAGTAGCCCCAGGCTTCGAGAGTTCGATTTTGCTCCAGCAACGTATTGACGATGCTGGCCCGCATGACGTCGGTTACCGGTAGATCGAAAGCTCGGCCCTCTCGGAAAAAGCGGATAGCGGCGTCGGGAGCAATCCCGCTCGCTGCAACGAATGCGACGAATGGCTCGGCCCAAGTCGGTTGAGCCGCCATGCGCCGCAGTACCGAACGGCGAATTCGCGGTTCGTTCAACGCTGCGACGAGGACCGGGAAGAGAACATCCTGTGCGCTTGCCGACGTTCTCAGGGCTACGTCGTACCGGTCGAGTGCGCCTTCGATGTCTCCCTGCGAGACCGCCTGTTCGATAGCCCATATCTGGGGACGCAACTCCCGGCGCGACAAACGTGTAGCGTACGCGAAGTAGCGGTCTGCTTGCGCACCGTCGCCTCGGAGCTGCGCTTGGAAGCCCAACACCGCCGCGGCCGTCACGGCCGTGGGATCCTGCATGAGCGCCTGCTTCGCGAGGCGAGCGGGGCGTGAGTTCTCATCCGACCGAGCGTTCTGGGTGAACAGTTGCTCCGCCAGCGCGGCGGTGAATGCCGGATTCCAAGGCGCCAGGCGGTACGCGCGCGCCGGCTCGACCTTGACCACGACGTTCGCAAGGCTGGATGCCACACCGACGCAGCCCAGCGTCGCGGTGGCAAGCGCGAGCGCAACTCGAACGGCCCATACTCGGGGCGAAGGCCGTGCGGCTTGGGCGCTCTTCCCCCGCACAGACTTACGCTGGCTGGGTCTGGCTGTCGCGGCCGTAACCGTAACCATACTCGTAACCGTAGCCGTAGTGAGCCTTGCGCGCCTCGAACTTCGCGAGCACCGCACCGAAGATATGGGCGTTGGTCGCGGCCAGTCGGCTTAGCGCGACCTTAATCTGACTGGCCCTGATGCCGTGCGATTCGACCACGTAGACAATTCCCGAGACATGACTGGCGATCAGCGGGGCGTCGGCGAGGCCCAGCACCGGCGGCGAATCGACCACGACGTGATCGTAAGTCTCCAGCAGACGCTCGATAAGCTGCGAAAGGCGCACCCCGGTCAAAAGCTCGGCGGCATTCGGGGGAATCGGTCCCGCCGACATGGCAGTAATGCCGAGATCCTGCATTTCGAAAGTCAGC
Organism: Sphingomonadales bacterium 12-68-11; assembly: GCA_002279825.1. Lineage (GTDB taxonomy): Bacteria > Pseudomonadota > Alphaproteobacteria > Sphingomonadales > Sphingomonadaceae > Croceibacterium_A. The sequence goes on along the minus strand of NCCV01000005.1, from coordinate 225,893 downwards.
GAGCCAATATCGTCTTCACCGGTCAGGTAATTGCTCAAACCGCGATCATGACTGACGCCGCCGAGGTGGTGCACAGAGGGCGAGCGCAGATCGCCATCGACGAGGATGACTCTCTTACCCGCGCGGCCGAGCGAGGCAGCCAACGCGAGCGCCGTGGTGGACTTGCCTTCACCTGGCCGGGTCGAAGTCACCGCAAACGATCTTGGAACGCCGTGTTCGGTGGTGAACGCAAGACTCGTCTGGATCGCGATGTAGGCTTCCACCAGATCGGACTTCCGATCGAGTAGTGCTTCGCGAGGCGTCTCGCCGTCACCGACCTTGGGCGCCGACCCGAGCAAGGGAAGCCCAAGGCTGCGCTGAACTTCAGATGGATCGGAAATCGTTTCGTCGAGCTGCTCGAGGCCAAATGCGAGGGCGACGCCAAGACCCAGACCGGCCAATGCGGCCACTACTAGGTTGAGCAGCAGGATCGGGCTCGACGGACGCTCCGGAACTTCGGCGGTATCGACGATCGACACGTTGTTCACACCCACGCCCGCCGCAACGCCGATCTCCTTGAAGCGCTGGAGCAGGCCGTCGTAAAGGGCCGCGTTCGTATCGACTTCCTGCTGGTAGATATCGTACTGAATGGAACGTCGACGGAGGTCGAGAAAGTCGACTTTCAGGGCATTGACCCGCTGCCGCAGCGCCTCTTCGCGCTGGACCGCCTGCCGATACGCCGCCTGCACCGATGACGAGACCCGGGCTTCTTCCTGGGAAATCGAGCGATCCAACTGGTCGATCTGCGATTGCAACGCCTGCGCTGCAGGATAGCCAGGCTCGAACCGCACCATAAGCTGCGCATATTCTGCGGCGAGCGCAGCCCGGCGCTCGCGCATCGTGTTGATGGCGTTGTTACCGAGGGCTTCGATGGAACTGCCGGACTGGCCGACGCTCCGATAGCGCGCTTCGGCCTGGATGCGATCGGCGATAGCCCGGTTCAGCGCGTCGTTCAGCGCCGTCAAGTCATCGGCCACGATCGAGCGCTCTTGGGTGGAAGTGCCGTCGCCGTTCGACTGGGTAGGCAGATTGATGATCTGCTCGTTTGATGCGTAAGCGACGAGCTGGCGCTGCGACTCGTCGAGCCGGCTCTTGTACTCGGCCAGCTGACCCTGAAGCACCTGCCGTCCGTACGACGTGGACTGGACCTTGCGCTCGAGATTGGTCGTTATGAAGTTCTGCGCCCAAGCGTCCGCGATCCGCGCCGAGAGCTGCGGATCCGGACCTGTGAAAGTGATATCGACAAGGCGCGACAGGCGCGTCGGTACAATGTCAACTCGCTCGAGCAGAACTTCACCGGCAATGCGCTGGCGAACCTCCCGACCTTGCGCCACATAACGGTTTCCGGACAACGCAAAGGCCGGATTGTCTGAGTCTGTGGCGTCGAAGGCTTCGAAGAAGGCCGGGTCGTCGACGAGCCTGAGCTCACTCGCGACGCGTTCGGCAAGCGAGCGGGCGCGCAAGAGCCCATACTGCGTCTGGTAGAACTCCTGGTCAGACACGCTGACATCACGCTCCACACCTTGGAACGACGTAACCTGGTCGGATTCGCGCGAAATCTCGATAGTCGCGCTGGCCGAGAACTGCGGCGTCATCAACAACGTCGCCGCCAGTCCCAACAGAATGGCGGCCGTGATCGAGCCGATCAACACCCAGCGCCACTTTTGCGCGATCCGAATGTATCGCTGCAGGAAGGATCCGCTGTCCGAGACGCTGACCTGCGACGGTGGCGGCAGGCGATCCATCGCGACGGAGCGATTGCCGATATCGGATGCGAACAAGTTCATACGTCCTATCGATTTTTTGCAAGTGAGAACTGGCTAGGGAGGGGATCGACCGAAGATCGCGCGACAGGCCCGCCTAAATGCCCTGGCCATCCAAGTGCGGTCCCATAAGGCTTAGCTGGACTTCCTGACAAGACTTCCTTCGTTTAGCCAGACCGCTCCGATTGCCAGTAAGGCCATGATCATTGGCGTGCGGGCGGGATAGTCGGTTAGGCTGGCAACCATGACAAGCAATATCATAGCTGATCCAAGCCGGGGTAACGTGTTCCCGGATGCGGTGTTCCGCCAAGCGCGGTAGCTCGCGCGCAGCCACCAGACGATCGCTGCGATCCCGAGCAGTATGCCCAGAAGGCCGCCATCGAGCGCGAGTTCGGCCCAATCGTTGTGGGCATGGTTGGCATAGGTGATCTGCAAAAGATCGTCGGGTTCGCCTGCCCGGAATACCGGATCGAACGCCCCGAACCCAGACCCAGCGGGAAAGTACCGGACGGCCAAGTCGAGCGTAACGGGCACAAACCGCGCACGCAAGTCCTCGCTTGCCTCTAGGCTCAATGCTCGGTCCAGCGACACTGCGCGGTCCAGACTGATGCTCAGCACGACTCCGAGGACAACGAGCGCAGCAGCGCTGAGCGCAAGCAAGGCAATCATCTTGGCGGGCAGTTGCCTGCTTGCCCGGCGGATCGAACCCTGCACCGCACCGGCACCGAGCATCAAGCCGAGGACGCCCACTACCATTCCCATGCGGGAGCCGATCGCGAGGAGCAGGAGCACCATCACGGCCAGTACGCCAGTCGCGGCAAGAACCTTCCAGCGCACGTTGCGGTCCTCGTGGAACGCCCACGCCGGTATGAGCAGGCAGCCAATCGCAACGAACAGGGCAAAATGATTGCGGTTGGCAAAGCTCCCGCTCACCAGGCCGCGAATGTCATTGGTCAACGGATTGTCATACCGGGCGCCGGAGAACTGGAGCATGCCGAGCATCGCCCCCGCCATCACGAGAACAATGAGCCATGCCAAAATGCGCCAATGCCGTTGGGTATCCAGGTTCGCGGCCAGCGCGAGTGCGGCCACGGGCACGATCAGCGAACCGAGCGCATTCCAGGTCGCACCGGGCGAGAGCGACAGCGGCCTCCAAGGCTGCGGTTGGCCCATGGCAGCTGCAGCCTCGACGAACAGATCCCTGCCGGGAAGCGCGGTCCAGATAAAAGGCGGCAGCGGGACCAACTGCAGCGCCACTAAGACGATTGCACCAGTCAGCAGCAGGGCCACCGGTCGCACCTTCCGCCACTGGAAAGGAAGGCCGGCGAGGATCATGCCGCTTAAAATGAACCAAGCGAAGAAGCGGACGACGGCTTGCGCCGGTACGTCGGCACGAGAGGCACCTCCGGCGAAACATAGGACTACCAGACTGGCCGCTAGCAACCAGAATGACGCTACTTGCGGAGATCGGACGGATGGTTGGGGGGTGCGAACCATCGGAGCCGTTTAACGGACTATTCACTTGGAGCAAGGTCGGACATGGCATAAGAGCAGCGCCATGTCAGGCCGTTCATCGACCCGTCTTTTCATTGCATTAGCAGTGGCTATACTGATGGTGAGCTGCTCACCGAGCGCGCAGGAAAGCACGGCGAACGATTTGGCGTCCGCTGCGCCAGGACCGTTCAGCGCCGAAGACAAAAGGGTTGCGAGAGCGCTTTCGGTCGGCAACAGCCAGCTGCTCGACGCCGCCGATAGCCCCTATGAACAAGCGCTGCTCTGCAATGTCGCGATCAACTATATGGCCGAAGCGCTCGAGCAGCGTGGCGGCCTCCAGCCCGATCAGCAGCAAGCTGTCGCGCTCGCGCGAGACTTCTTCGCTGAGCGAGCCCGCGACCTGGGGCTGGGTCGGGGCAAGTCCCCGGTCGAGATAGAACGCGACCAGGCGACGAAGGCATCCAGCATTCCGGAAGGCCGCGCCAAGGCGCAATTGGCGATCGGCTGCGTCCAGCGTCTGCAGAATGGCGGCCAGTCATAGCCCAGGTCGTATCTTGAAGGCGCCGTCGCCGCTGAAGCGGCGGCACGTTGTGGACAGTCTCGTCTCGCTTGCCTCACGCTCGGCGGCTCAAGTATGGCTCTTGCATGGCGGAACTGCTGATAACCGGGGGCGCTGGATTCATCGGCTCAAATTTCGCCCGGTACTGGCGTCACAGCTACCCTGCCGACCGCGTTACCATCCTCGACGCGCTCAGCTACGCGGGTAACCGTAGCAATCTGGCGGATCTGAGCGGGATCGATCTGATCGTCGGCGACATTCGCGACACAGCGCTGGTCGAACGGCTTCTGCGGGCGCGCGAAATAGACACCTTGGTTCATTTTGCTGCCGAGAGCCACGTCGATCGTTCGATCTCGCACCCGGACTTGTTCGTATCCACGAATGTCGTGGGAACCCACAGTCTCCTTGAAGCGGCGCGGCGGGTGTGGATCGCGGATGGCACCGGTCAGCCGCACCGATTCCACCACATCTCGACAGATGAAGTATTCGGATCGCTGCGACCGCACGATCCACCCTTCAGCGAGCGGTCGCCCTACCGCCCAAGCTCGCCCTACTCTGCATCGAAGGCCAGCGCCGATCATCTCGTGCAGGCATACCACCGGACGTATGATCTTCAGGCGACGATCAGCATCTGCTCCAACAACTACGGCCCGCATCAATTCCCGGAAAAGCTGATACCATTCTTCGTGATCAACGGCCTGGAAGGCAGGCCGCTACCCATCTACGGTGACGGGCTGAACGTGCGCGACTGGTTGCATGTAGAAGACCACTGTCGCGGCATCGATGCTGCAATCTGTTTGGGCCGAGCGGGCGAAACCTACAACATCGGCGGTGGCCAGAAGCTTCCCAATCTGCTGGTGGTCGACGCGATCTGTGCATCGATCGATCAAGCTTTCGCTTCGGCGCCCCAGATGGCGCAGCGCTTCCCGAAGGCCCCGGCTGCACATGGGTTGCCCTCCGCGAGCCTGAGAACATTTGTTCCCGACCGGCCTGGTCACGATCGCCACTATGCCCTCGACTGCACCAAGGCCGAAGCAGAACTCGGATACTCGGCCCGCCGCGATTTTGCGGACGGCTTGGTTGAAACTGTGCATTGGTACCTCAACAATGCGGATTGGTGGCTTCCGCTGCGGGGCTGCGCAGAAGTGTCGGGCCCGGTAACCTTCCCGGTTAGCCCCGGGTAAACCCAACTCCGCGAAGTCTCCGGGATACCGAACGGGTCTTGAGGAGAGGCGCGATGAGCTTGCCGGTCGCCGATCGCCGTTACCAGATCGCCGCGCAGGAAGATCGCTGTGCGCCGCGGACCAAGATCGTGATCCCCGCGCAGTTGCGGGCCTCCGGCGCGCGGTCGTTTCAGACGGTGGTGAACGATCTGTCGCTGTCAGGCTTTTCGGCGACCGCGATCAGCCGGATGCATCCGGGTTCGGTGTGCTGGCTCACGCTGCCGGGGCTCGAATCGCTCCAGGCCGAAGTGGTATGGTGGGAGAACAACCTGACCGGCTGCGCGTTCGCCAACCTTCTCAGCCCGATCGTGCTCGACAACATCCTCGCCCGCTACCGGAGCGAAGCGCGGTCCGAAGGCTGAGCGCGGCTCAATTTCGGCGCAGGGTGACCTGGCGAACGGTCGTCGCGCCGCCGCGGAAGCCGCCCTCGCAATACATTAGGTAATAGCGCCACAGCGCGCAGAACCGCCGGTCGAAGCCCGCCGGCAGGCGGTCATCGGCCTCAGCCGCGTCGAATCGCGCGCGCCAGGCCTTGAGCGTTTCCGCGTAGTCGAGCCCAAACGCCTCCTCGTCCTCCCAGGCGAGCCCCCTCGCCTCCGCCAGCGCGCGAAACTCGGCCGCCTTGATCAGCAGCCCGCCGGGAAACACGTAGGCCTGAATGAAGTCGGTGTTGCGGGCATAGGAATCGAACAGGTCGTCGCGCATGGCGATGAACTGGATCGCCGCGCGTCCGCCCGGCGCCAGGTTGCGCGCGATGCAGTCCATGAACGCGGGCCAGTATTCGCGGCCCAGCGCCTCGACCATCTCGACGCTGACGATGCCGTCGAACCGGCTCGACGCATCGCTCGCGACATCTCGGTAATCCTGTTTGCGGAACTGGACCGAGGGCTGATGCGCCCGCGCCCACGCCAGTTGCGCGTCCGACAGGCTGATAGCGGTGACGTCCGCCCCGCGCCCGGCAAAGTGTCCGGCGAGCGCGCCCCACCCGCAGCCGATCTCGAGCAAGGTCGCCGGCCTGCCAAGCCGCTCGGCAAGCCGGTCCCACTTGTGCCGCTGCGCCGCCTCCAGCCCCTCCGCACCGAACCGGTAACCGCTCGAATAGCTCATCGTTGGATCGAGCCAGGCGCTGTAGAAATCATTACCAAGGTCGTAGTGCGCGTGGATGTTGCGCTCGGCCTGCACTTTGGTGTTGCGATTGAAGCGGTGCCAGGCGCGCGCCGCGAGCCGCCACGGGCCTTTCGCGCGCGCGGTGTCGCCGAGGCTCGCGGCGTTGGCGGCAAACAGCGCGAACAGCGTGACCGGGTCGGAACTTGTCCATTCACCCGCTTCCCAGCCTTGATACCACCCGATCGAGCCGCCGGTGGCGAGGCGGATCAGCGCGCGCCAGTCGCGCAGCTCGACGTCCGCCGCGAACCCGGGGGCGCGGCCGCCAAGTTTGCGGTGCGAACCATCGGGCAGTTGCGCGGCGAGCGAGCCGGCCACGAGGCCCCGCTCGACGCGCGCGATCAGCTTGCGAAAGCCGGGGGCGAACAGGCGCGCGATCAAGCCCGGCGAGGTGCCGAAGCGCTGCCCCGACGCGAGCAGCAGGCTGCCACGGGGTGCGCTCTTCCCCTCCATGCGCGCGTTATGGACCGTGCGCGGCGCTAGCGGCAAGTATCGGGCGGCAGTTGAACACTGAATCGGCCGGTGCCGAGCGACGCCGCAAAACGCGCGTCGCGCAGCAGCCAGCCTTCTCCGGCGCGCTCGACGAACGGGGCGCGCGACCAGAACAGGAAGGCATCGACGCGCGGGTCGGCGTCGCGCGCGGCGGCGAGATCGCAGCGATCGAGCGGCAGGTCGCCCACCTGGCCCACGGACGTCTGCCAGAGCCCATCACCTTGACCGGTCACCAGCTCGCGGCGCCAGAATGCGACCGGAACCTCGTTGGCGATGGCGACCGCGGGGTAAGGCGCACTGGCCACGGCGCGCGCTTCCGCGCGCCAGGTGATCGCGGCGTTGAGGCCGATGTAGGCCAGCGCGCCGGCCAGCCCGATCCGGGCAGGCCTTTGCCACTCACCGCCGCGCTTCTCGCGCCGCAGCGACAGCCAGGTCGCGAAGCCGAGCCCCAGCCACAACCAGAGGTCGATGATAAACAGCACGTCGCCGTAGAACCATTCGCTGGAGAACGGTTCGAGCAGGCGGATGCCGTAGGAGTTCATCCAGTCGAGCCCCGGATGCGTAAGGCAGCCAATCAGGGACAGCGCGTAGAGCCAGCCGAAATGCACCGGCAGCCGCCCCTCCGGCCGCTTGCCCCGGCGTGCCTGCAAGTGGTCCCAGCCGTAGAGCAGCCCCGCCAGCACCAGCGGCAACAGCACCCAGGCGATCGGTCCGTGCGTCAGCCCGCGGCGCATCGCCAAGCTCTCGATGCCGTAGATCGTGCAGGTCGCATCGATATCGGGGATGTTCGCGCCAATGATCAGCGCGGGCATGGCGAGGCCGGTACGGCGCTTGAGCCCCGCCTGCCCGATCAGCGCGCCGACAAAGCTATGAGTGAGGTTGTCCACCGCTCAGCGCACCGAAGCCGCGAGAGGGGGGTGTTGACACTTGTGACAGTGTCCAGAGAGTGTCGCCTTGCCCCGCCGCGTTGAGCGCGCCCTCGATCCGATTCCGCTGTCCGTCGTCCCGTTCATGCCGTCATCGTGGCACGAGCGAGGCCTGGTAGGACAGCGGTTTATCGGACGTCAGACAGGATCGGCCGCGGTTCCCGTCACCGTCCAGGTCTGCCCCTTGGCTAGCAGCTTGGCGAGGTTGGGCTCGCGGCCTGCGCTGGCCTGGGCGTTCTGCTCGGTCACCGCGCCTTCGAAGGTCGGGCGCGGATCGTCGTAGATCACGCCGAGCGCCATCGGGAATGGGCCGAACGGCGCCTCGACCAGCATGTGCGCGATCGAGCGGTTGCGGGCGTTGTGGACGATCACCCCGGCGGCTTCCCAGTCGCCGCCGGCCACGTCAACGACCTTCAGCTCAAGCAGGTCGCGGTCGAGCGCGATGCCCTTGGTGCCGCCCGCGAACAGCATCGGCTGCCCGTCCTCGAGCCACAGCTGGCGGTCGTCGGCGCCCTTGGGCTGCGCGAAGTCGTTGAACACGTCCTTGTTGTAAACAACGCAGTTCTGGAAGATCTCGATGAACGCCGCGCCCTGATGTGCGTAAGCCGCCTTGAGCACCTCAGGCAGGTTCTTCGACACGTCGAACCCGCGCGCCACGAACCGCGCACCCGCACCGAGCGCGAAGGCGCAGGGATTGGCGGGGCGATCGACCGAGCCTTGCGGGGTCGAAGGCGTGGTGGTGCCGATCCGGCTGGTCGGCGAGTACTGGCCCTTGGTGAGGCCGTAGATCTCGTTGTTGAACAGCAGGATCTGCAGGTTCACGTTCCGCCGCAGCACGTGCATCAGGTGATTGCCGCCGATCGACAGCCCGTCACCGTCGCCGGTCACCAGCCACACGTCGAGCGCGGGATTGGCCAGCTTGATCCCGGTCGCGAACGCCGGCGCGCGGCCGTGGATGGTGTGGAAGCCGTAGCTCTCGACATAGTACGGGAACCGGCTCGAGCAGCCGATGCCGCTGACGAACACCGTATTGGCCGGATCGGCGCCGAGCTGCGGCAGCGTGCGCTGCACGGCCTTGAGGATCGCATAGTCCCCGCAGCCGGGACACCAGCGGACCTCTTGGTCGGTCTCCCAGTCCTTGAGCGTGGTCTGGATGGGGGTCATGTCGTTCATTGGGCGAACTCTCAGGATACTAGATGTGGCGCCATACAGTGGTGATTTGCGTGCCGAGCGCCTGTTCGAGCGAAGGAATAAAGCCGTCGGGAAGGTCACCCGCCTCGGGATTGAAAACCTCGAGTTCGAAGCTGCCAAAGGCGGCAGGTCTCTCGAACTCAAGCTCGTTCAATTTCGCCGATTGGCCGCAGCATGGCGTCACAAATGCCAGCTCCGCAAACGATCCACTACCCGGATCGAAGGCCGCATCCATGATGTCGCCGAACTGCTCCATGAGAGAACCTTGGCAAAGCGGACAGGATACGTCCTCGAAGTTCTCACCTTGGTGAATGAACTGGACGCCATCGTGAACCTGAGCCGAGACACTTTCAGCGAGCGGGAAGGCGCTTTTCGCAAGTTCGACCGCCGGAGAAACGTCAGCAGCGGGCTGCCAATGCGGATCCTTCGGCACGAAAATCAGAGCATTGTCCGACATAAACTAGCCTCTCCTCAGACGGACCAGTACGCTCACGGCTGCACCGCCTTCAGCGAGCCGTCGTCGTGGCCGCTTTCGGGCGTCGGTAGCTGGGTGCTGTCCGCATCGACTTCCCCGCCCTCGTTGCCCGGAATACCGTCGAAGAACTTCGCGATGGCCGCGTCCAGCTCGGCGATTGCGAAGGGCTGGCCGCTGGTCTTCGTCAGGCTCTCGGCATTGACGTAGAGCTGGTCGCGCAGCACCGTCTTGAACTGGCCGGTGTTCATCTCTGGCACCAGCACGCGGTCGAAACCCCCGAGCAGCTCGCCCAAGTTCTTGGGCAGCGGCCAGACGTGACGGACGTGGATGTGGCTGACGGCGAGGCCGCGCTTGCGCGCGCGGCGCACCGCCTGGTGGATCGGGCCGAAGGTCGAGCCCCAGCCGACCACCGCGAGGCGCCCGGTGGTGTCGCCCAGCGTCACCTCCTGGTCGGGGATCTGGATACCGTCGATCTTGGCCTTACGAGCGTCGGTCTGCGCCTGATGGGTGGCCGGCGAATAGTCGATGTGGCCGGTGTCGATCGCCTTCTCGATCCCGCCGATGCGGTGCATCAGGCCCGGCGTGCCCGGCTTGATCCACGGCCGTTTGCCGTTCTCATCGCGCTTGAACGGCAGCAGGGTGTCGCCGTCGTTCTTCTCTTCAAGGAACGCGACCGGGAACGGTGCATAGGCCGCCGGATCGGGCACTAGCCACGGCTCGGCGGCATTGGCGATATAGCCGTCGGTGAGCAGGATCACCGGGGTCATGTACTGAGTCGCGATGCGGCACGCCTCGATCGCCACCTCGAAGGTGTCCGAGGGGCTGCGCGCGGCGATCACCGGCAGCGGCGCGTCACCGTTGCGGCCGTAGACCGCCTGGTAGAGGTCGCTCTGCTCGGTCTTGGTCGGCAGGCCGGTGGAGGGCCCGCCGCGCTGGCTGTTGACGATCACCAGCGGCAGCTCGGTCATGATCGCCAGGCCCATCGCCTCGGTCTTGAGCGCGATGCCCGGCCCGCTCGACGAGGTGACCCCGAGTTGCCCCGCGTAAGAGGCGCCGATCGCCGCGCAGATCGCCGCGATCTCGTCCTCGGCCTGGAAGGTCGTGATGCCGAACTCCTTGAGCCGCACCAGGTGGTGCAGGATCGCCGAGGCCGGGGTGATCGGATAGCCGCCGAAGAACATCGGCAAGCCGGCAAGCTGCGCGCCCGCCACCAGGCCCAGGCTAACGCCCTCGGCGCCGGTGATCGTGCGGTAGAGGCCCGGCTCGCTTTCGATCGGGGCGATCGTCAGGCGCTTGAGCGGGCCGCTGAGCTCGGCGGTCTCGCCATAGGCGTGGCCGGCATTGAGCGCGGCGACGTTGGCCGCGGCGATCTCGGGCTTGCCCTTGAACTTGGCGTTGAGCCAGTCGATCAGCGGCTGGCGGTCGCGGTCGAACATCCACAGCGCGAGGCCGAGCGTCCACATGTTCTTGGAGCGCAGCGCGTCCTTGTTGCCGAGCCCGAACGGCTTGACCGCCTCGATCGTCAGCGCGCTGATGTCGAACGCCAGCAGGTCCCACTTGGCCAGGCTGCCATCCTCGAGCGGGTTGGTCTCGTACTTGGCCTTCTCGAGGTTGCGCTTGGTGAATTCGCCGGTGTCGGCGATGATCAGCCCGCCGGGCTTGAGCGCGCCGACATTGGTCTTGAGCGCCGCCGGGTTCATCGCCACCAGCACGTCGGGCGCGTCGCCGGCGGTCTCGATCTCGGTCGAGCCGAAGTTGATCTGGAACGCCGAAACCCCGAACAGCGTGCCCTGCGGCGCGCGGATCTCGGCCGGGAAGTCGGGGAAAGTGGCGAGGTCGTTGCCGGCGAGCGCGGTCGAGAGCGTGAACTGCCCGCCGGTCAATTGCATACCGTCGCCGCTGTCGCCGGCGAAGCGCACCACGACCGCTTCGGGGGCCGCTGCCGCGCCGGGGCGGGGACTGTCGGCCGGGCGATCGGCCGTCTGGGTTGCCATGGTCAATTCCTGCTGCGCGGGCCCCTTCTAAGCGGGGCGCGCCAATCGGTGCATTATCGGCCCGCGACCTAGGTTTCCACCGCGGACGGAGCAATCAAGTTTTTCTGTCGCGCGATCAATCGCGCGGGTGGAATTACCCACCATCCGCGCCTAACCCGCGCTGAATGAGCGAACGCGATCCCCTCCACTACCGCCCCTGCGTGGGCGCGATGATGATCAATGCCCACGGCCAAGCCTTCGTCGGCAAGCGCATCGACAACAAGGAAGGCGACTGGTGGCAGATGCCGCAAGGCGGCGTCGATCCGGGCGAAGAACTGGACGCCGCGGTGCTGCGCGAACTGGCCGAGGAAGCGGGCGTCTCGCCCCACCATCTCGAACTCGTCGCGCGCCTGCCCGAGGAACTGTTCTACGACCTGCCCCCCGAACTGCAGGGCAAGCTGTGGAAGGGCAAGTACAAGGGCCAGCGCCAGAGCTGGTTCCTGATCCGCTTCACCGGCGAGGATGCCGATGTGGTGCTCGACGCCTGGGACCACCCCGAGTTCTGCGAATGGCGCTGGGTCGAACCCGCGCTGCTCCCGGAGCTGATCGTGCCGTTCAAACGGCATGTCTATCAGGCGGTGGTGGACGGGTTTGCGGGCCAGCTGCCCTCATCCAAGCTCCGCTAGCCCGCGTACCGCGACCAAGTTGCGCTATCCTTCTCCCGGCGGGAGAAGGATACGGAGACTTGGCCACGCAGTGGCCTAGTCGAAGTTGGATGAGGGCGTCTGCCCCGTCAGTTCTGCGTAACCGCCGTCGAAGGCGTCACCGCCTCCACGGTCAGCGCCGCGGTGCTCGGGCCGCGTTCGAGCGCGGCGGCAAGCTGGCGCGCCTCGGTGCAGCCTTCGCCGCACAGCGATTCGAGCTTCGAGAGGTTGCGGCGCGCCTTTTCGACCGCGCCCTTTTCGATCAGCGCCTCGCCCTCGCCCGAGATCGCCGCGAGGTTGCCCGGCTCGCGCTCGAGCGCTTCGCGGTAATAGTGGATCGCCTTGCCCTGCAGCCCCTGCACGCGGGCCGCTTCGGCGAGATCGAGGTAGAGCCCGGTATAGCCGGGATCGACTGCCAGCGCGGCTTCGAAGCTGTCGATCGCGTCCTGCACCTGGCCCGCCGCGAGCTGCCCGCGCCCTTCGCTGGCCAGCGCCACCGCCGCCGGGCTCGGATCGCGACCCGCCCCGTAACCGACGCTGGCGTTGACCGCGACGAGCAGCGAGAGGGCAAGGGCGGCGGGGGCAAATCGCATCAGGTTCTCCTTGAGCGCGGATGGCTGGGCGCGGGCCATGAACCTGAAGGCTAACACGGCTTTACTAAACGTGCGATGAAAAATCCGTCGGTCCCGTCCAGGCCCGGAGAGAGGCGGATTCCCGCGCCGCGCGGGCGGCCCGCGGGTAGCGCGACCGGCTCCGCCAGCCAGCCCGGATGGCTGGCCACGAACCGGGCGAGCTGGTCCTGCCCCTCCTCGTCGAGCAGCGAACAAACCACGTAGATCAGCCGTCCGCCGGGCCGGACCAACTCCGCAGCAATGCCCAGCAGCCGCGCCTGGAGCGCGGTCAGCCGCGTCAGCGTGTCATCGGTCAGGCGCCAGCGGGCCTCGGGGTTGCGCCGCCAGGTGCCGGTGCCCGAACACGGCGCATCGACCAGCACCGCGTCCGCCGCGCCGTGCCACCGGGCCAGCGCGTCGAGCTCGCGCCCCGGATCGAGCAGCACGGTCTCGGCGACGAGCGCACCGGCGCGTTCGGCGCGCGGGGCCAGCCGGCCGAGGCGTGCGCGGTCGGTATCGGCCGCGATCAGCGTGCCCCGCCCCTGCATCGCCGCGGCGAGCGCCAGCGTCTTGCCGCCGGCCCCGGCGCACAGGTCGATCACCGTCTCGCCGGGCGCCGCGCCGACCGCCTCGCAGGCGAGCTGGCTGCCCGCGTCCTGCACCTCGATCAGCCCTTCGGCGAAAGCCGGCCATTGCTCGACCGCAGTGCCGTGCGGGAGGCGCAGGCCTTGCGCGCTGGGCAGCGGCTCGCCGGGCTCGGGCAGTCCGAGCGTCGCGCGATCGGCCTTGAGCGCGTTGACGCGGATATCGAGCGGCGCGCGATCGAGCAGCGCCTCGGCCTCCGCGCCGGCGATGCCCGAAGTGGCCAGCCGCTCGGCCAGCCAGCTGGGTGCGACCCCGCCCTCGGCTACCGGCTCGCCGGGTTCGATCGCGGGCGGGCCATAACCCGAACCATCGAACAGCGGCGCGATCAGGGGATCCTCACCGGCCAGCCTCAGAATCGCGGCGCGCCCGCTCGGCGGGATCGGCCCGCAGGCGCGGATGGCGCGATAGACCAGCTCGCGGATCGCGCGGCGGTCCTTCGACCCGGCGAACCGGCTGGTGCGGAACCACTCGGCGAGAATGCGGTCGGCCGGCGCCCCCTGCGCTCGCGCCGCCGCGATCACCTGGTCGAGCAGCCCGATCGCCGCCTCGACCCGCGCGGCGGGGGTCATGGCTTACCGCGTCGGATAGTTCGGCGCCTCGCGGGTGATCGACACGTCGTGGACGTGGCTTTCGCTGAGGCCGGCGTTCGTGATGCGGATGAACGTCCCGCGCGTGCGCAAGTCCGCGATCGTCGCCGAGCCGGTATAGCCCATCGCCGCCTTGATCCCGCCGACCAGCTGGTGGACCACGTCGCGCGCCGCGCCCTTGTAAGGCACCTGGCCTTCGATGCCTTCGGGCACCAGCTTCATCTGGTCCTTGATGTCCTGCTGGAAGTAGCGGTCGGCGCTGCCGCGCGCCATCGCCCCCACAGAGCCCATGCCGCGGTACGCTTTGTAGGCGCGGCCCTGGTAGAGGAAGGTCTCGCCCGGCGCTTCCTCGGTGCCGGCGAGCAGCCCGCCGATCATCACTGTCGAGGCCCCGGCGGCGAGCGCCTTGGCGGCATCGCCCGAGGTCCGCAGGCCGCCGTCGCCGATGATCGGGACATCGCCGGCGGCCGACGCGGCTTCCATGATCGCAGTGAGCTGCGGCACGCCGACCCCGGCGACGATCCGCGTAGTGCAGATCGAGCCCGGGCCGATGCCGACCTTGACCCCGTCCGCGCCCGCACCGACCAGCGCACGGGTCGCCTCGGCGGTCGCCACGTTGCCGGCGATGACCTGGACCGAGTTCGACAGCCGCTTGACCCGCTCGACCGCGGCCGCGACTTCCTTGTTGTGGCCGTGCGCGGTGTCGATCACGATCACGTCGCATTCGGCGTCGATCAGCGCTTCGGTCCGCTCGAATCCGCTGTCGCCGACCGTGGTCGCCGCCGCCACGCGCAGCCGCCCGGTGGCATCCTTGGTGGCATCGGGGTTAAGCACCGCCTTCTCGATATCCTTGACGGTGATCAGGCCGACGCAGTTGTAGGCGCCGTCCACCACCAGCAGCTTCTCGATGCGTCGCTGATGCAGCAGCCGCCGCGCTTCCTCCTGGCTCACCCCCTCGCTGACGGTGGCGAGGTTGTCGTGCGTCATCAGCTCGCGCACCGGCTGCGCGGGATTGTCGGCGAACCGCACGTCGCGGTTGGTGAGGATGCCGCACAGCTTGCCGGTCGCGTCGGTCACGGGAATGCCGCTGATGCGGTTCTGCAGCATCAATGCCTGCGCTTCGCCGAGCGTGGCATCGGGGCCGATCGTGATCGGGTTGATCACCATGCCGCTTTCGAACCGCTTCACGCGGCGCACCGCGGCGCATTGTTCGTCCACGGTCAGGTTGCGGTGAAGCACGCCGATACCGCCGAGCTGGGCCATGACGATCGCCATGTCGGCCTCGGTCACGGTGTCCATCGCCGCCGAGATCACCGGGATATTGAGCGCGATGCCGCGCGTCAGCCGCGTCTTGGTCACCGCCTGGCTGGGCAGGATATCGCTTTCGGCCGGCCTCAGCAGGACGTCGTCGAACGTGAGGCCGGTTTCGATTTCCATGCGTGCCACTTGATCCTGCGCAGAGCGATTCGTGGCGGCCCATGTAAACGCGGTCCGTGGCAACCGCTAGAGGGGTGGGCATGGCTCCGGAACGGATCGGGAAACCTTTGCGCGCCAACGTCCTTTGGCTTAGGATTGCGCCATGAACGAATACTCGCCGCTCATTTCCGAATTCGGCTCGGCCGAAGAAGAAGCCGCGTACAATGAGTGGTTCCGGAAGAAGGTCGAAGCCGCCCTCGCCGATCCGCGGCCGCCGGTGCCGCATGACGAAGCGATGGCGCGCGTGCGGATGACATTGGAAAGAGCAAAGGCACGAGCGCCTAATTGCTGACAGTCGAGTGGAGCGAAGCTGCTCTCGACGATCTCGACGCCCTGGCAGACTACATCGGGGAGCGCGATCCCGATGCAGCCGATCGCATGATCGAAAGAATCGAGACCTTCGCTGAACGGCTGGCCCAGTTCCCTTACATGCATCGCAGAGGGCGCGTTCCCGGCACACGCGAGGCGGTCGCTCATCCCAACTATATCCTGATTTACCGCGTAACCGCCCGAGCCGTCGAAATCCTTTCGGTGCTCCACACCCGCCAGCATTATCCATAGACCGCTCAAGAGGCGCTTCCGAAGCTAAGCCGAAGGACGATCAGACCATGCCCCGCATGAACATCCGCGCGATCAAGTTCGCCAAAGTTTATCCGATGTACGTCCAGAAGGCCGAACGGAAGGGCCGCACCCAGGCCGAAGTGGACGAACTGATCCGCTGGCTGACCGGCTACAGCGACGCCGGCCTCAGCGATCAGATCGTGCGCGAAACCGACTTCGAGACCTTCTTCGCCGAAGCGCCCGAGCTTCATCCCAAGCGCGGCGAAATCAAGGGCCTGATCTGCGGCTACCGCGTCGAGGACATCGCGGACCCGTTCGAGCAGACGCTGCGCCAGCTCGACAAGATCATCGACGAGCTCGCCAAGGGCAAGGCGATGGAGAAGATCAAGCGGGCCTAGCGGCCGGCATCGTCGTCTTTCGGCGACGGCAGCTCGCGCAAGGCCTCGATCTCGCGCGCGGTGCGCTCGGCCGGATCGGTCGCGATGGTCTCGAGCGTGGAGACCCGGTCCTGCAGCCGGGTGACGAGCTGGCGCAGCCGCTCGTTCTCCTCGTCTACCGACTTGAGCGTCTTGACAGGTTTGGCTTGGGTATCGACGAAGAACTCGACGTAGCCGCATTCGCCGCAGCGCCGCCCGTTTAACTCGGTGGCCTTCATGCTGAAGCTCTGCGTCAGGGTCTTCCAGAAACCCGGAGCGCCGTCGAGCCATTTGACCCGCGACCCCATGTCCGGGAGATAGGCATATCCCTGCGTCATCCGCCCACGGCACTTTGGACAGTCCGCCATCTTGCTCTCCCAGTGGCAACTGTATCACTAGCGCAATACACTTGGCATATCCCTACTCCGCCGTCCACCCGCCATCGATGGTGTAGTTCGCGCCGTTGATGTTCTGCGCGGCATCGCCGCACAGGAACACTGCGAGCGCGGCCACTTCCTCGGGCTGGACGAACTTGCGGGTCGGCTGCTTGTCGAGCAGGACTTTGGAGATGACCTCTTCGCGCGTCATGCCGCGCGCGGCCATCGTGTCGGGGATCTGGTTCTCCACCAGCGGGGTCCACACGTAACCGGGGCTGATGCAATTCGCAGTCACGCCGTGCTCGGCGAGTTCGAGCGCGAGCACTTTTGTCAGGCCCGCAATGCCGTGCTTGGCGGCCACATAAGCGCTCTTGAACGGGCTCGCGGCGAGCGAGTGAGCGCTGGCGGTGCAGATGATCCGGCCCCAGCCTTGCGCCTTCATGTGCGGCACCGCGAGCCGCGCGGTGTGGAACGCGGCCGAGAGGTTGAGCGCCAGGATCGCGTCCCACTTCTCGGGCGGGAAGCTCTCGACCGGGGCGACGTGCTGCATGCCCGCGTTGTTGACCAGCACGTCGACCGGGCCGGCGGCCTCCATCAACTCTTCGACGCCCTGGGTCCGCGTCAGGTCCGCGCCGACGTGCCGCGCGCCCAATTCGGCGCACAGCCGTTCGATCTCTGCCGCATCGCCGAAGCCGTTCAGCACCACCTCGGCGCCCTCGGCGGCGTATGCGCGTGCGATCGCGAGACCGATGCCGGAAGTCGAGCCGGTAACCAGAGCGCGCTTGCCGTTGAGGAACATATCCGCTTTCCTGTCCTTGTCAGCGAAAAGCAAAGCGCGATCGCGAAGCCGGGTCCAGCACTATTCGCGCGCGCAACAGGGAGGTTCGATGCGGCTCAATCCGTTCAACCCCGGAAGCATCCGGGTCGAAGACCAGCGCGGCGGATTTCCCGGCGGTGGCGGCGGCAAGCTCGGCTGCGGTACGATCGTTATCGCGCTGATCGGTGCGCTGGTGTTCGGGATCGATCCCGGCCAGATGCTCGGCACGCTCGAGCAAGCACAAGGCCCCGGCTCGCAAGTCCAGCAGCAAGGCGGCACAAGCGTGGAAGAAAGCTGCGCTGTGAACCAATACAGCCAGGAAAGCTGCGCCGCGCTGGCCTCGCTCGACCAGACCTGGGCACCCGTGTTCCAGCAGGCGGGGATCGAGTTCCGGCAGCCCAAGCTGGTGTTCTACACCGGTGGCGGCAGGTCGGGCTGCGGTGCCGCACAAAGCGCTATGGGCCCGTTCTACTGCCCGGCCGACCAGGGCATCTACATCGACACCAGCTTCTACGACCAGATGGCGCGCGAAATGGGCGCCGGCCCGGGCGACTTCGCGCGCTACTATGTGATCGCGCACGAATACGGCCACCACATCCAGTACCTGACCGGTGTCGCGGGCCAGATCCGCAGCGTGCAGCAGCAGGACCCGCGCCGCGCCAACCAGCTCCAAGTGCTGATGGAGCTGCAGGCGGATTGCTACGCCGGCGTCTGGGCCGGCCGCAACCGCAACGCGATCGAACCCGGCGACTTCGAGGAAGGCATGCAGGCCGCCAGCTCGATCGGCGACGACACCCTGATGCGCCGCGCCGGCCGCGCGGTCGATGCCGAGAGCTTCACGCACGGCACCAGCGAGCAGCGCATGGCGGCACTCCGCCTCGGCCTCGAAAGCGGCGACGACACCCGCTGCGACGCGATCATCGGCGGCGGGTAATGCCGGCCGGCCCTCTCCGATGCCGGAGAGGGCCGGTGCATCGTCCGGCTCACGCCTCAACCGCCTCCTCGTCGTGCCCCATGTTCGACCAGTCGATGTTGCGGGTCGCGTACATGACCCCGGCAAGGGCGAGGAACAGCATGACCCCGCCGATCAGCAGCGACCAGGCTTCAAGGTTCAGGAGCACGAACAGCAGCGCGTAGAGCCCAACAAGCAGCGCGGCCATGAACCGTGCGCGCCTCCAGCTCTTGAGCACTGCCGCGCTGTAGGCGGTCAGCAAGCCGATGATCGCCGCGCTGGCGCCTAAGTATGCGGCGGTGAACCCGATCACCTCGGCAAAGGCCAACAGAAGCACGAAGAACAGCACCAGCCCGGCCCCGGTCAGCAGGTATTCGGCGGCGGCGACTCGCGCCCCAGCGACCACATCGAACAGGAAGAACGCGAGGAAGGTGAAGCCGATGAACAGGAAGCCGTACTTCACCGACCGGTTGACCTTGGAATAGAGGTTGACCGGCTCGACCAGCCCGACCGTGACGACGCGGGCCGGCGGCCCAAGCACTTCGATCGCCCCGCGGGAAACGGCATCGCCGGCGTTCATCGTGCGCTCGGTGATGATAGGCGGCGGAATCGTCGATGCGTCGTAGTCGATGGCGCCGAAGTCGACCGTTGGAGGACCGGGGTCAGCCAGCAGGACCGGCGCCTGGCCGAGCGCAAGCTTGTCAATCGCATAGTTGGCGGTGAAGCCCTTGGCGTCGATCGCCGGCTTGCCCGGCAGGAACGCACCGCTGAAGCTGGGCGACGTCCAGGTCGATTTGACCTCCCAGCGCGTCGAGCCGCCGCGCGGCATGAGGCTCAACGCGCGGCTGCCACGCAAACCGAACGCATATTCGATCGAGATCGCGCCTTCGCCGTCCCACGGCAGGAACGCGAAAAAGCCTTCGCCGCCGGTCGCCGCCGGGCCCTTGCCCGGTTGCAGCGCGAGCGCCCGACCAGCGAGCTTGAGCGTGCCGCCCTCGGTCAGTCCGCGCGCGTCGGAGGCGCCCAGGCGCACTTCGGCGCGGTCCCACAGCAGCCGGTCGCGGGTCACGCCGAAGCGCTGCAAGTCATCGGGCAGCGCAAAGGTCGCGGTGCCCGAGACCTGCGCCTGGTAGAGCACGCTCTGGTAGATCGACTTGGTCCGCTCTTGCGGATCGATCACTGTCTGGACGCGGTTTTCGACCGGCGAAAGGTAGAGCAGCTTCTCGACTTCGACCACGCGCGACACTGGGCGGCCATCGACCACATCGTTCTGCGTCTGGATGGGCCGGAACGGCACCACGACCACCGGCCCGGCCACGACTTGCGGCCCGCCCCAGCCGGCGTTGATCGCGGTTTGCGCGGTCTGCGACTGTTCCTGCCGGTCGTAGACCAAGGCGTAGACCAGCATCAGCGGGATCGCGAGCACGGCGGCGACGACGCCAACAAGGAACAGGCGGACGCCAGGGCTGCGGACGGTCATCGGTCTTCTCCGGTTCAGCGACGAACCGGCCTATACCGGCGATGAATTGTGCCCAGCAAGCTCATCGAGGGCGACGAAAGCCGGTTTCATCGCCCTCACCGATTACTCACGTTGCGCTCACCCCTCGCCCCGCTCGAGGCGTTCGATCTCGCGGTCGAGATCGTCGAGGATTTCGCGGCGGACTTCGTCGCTGATCGCGCGGTTGGCCGCGATCGCGCTGCGGGCGCCGCGTAGCCCGGCCGAGGCGCCGGCGCGCGAGAACCGCTCGATGTCACGCTGGCAGATCACGATCCGCGTCCGCCCGTCCGCGGTCGTGGTCCGGCGCTGCTCGGCGGGATCGCAGCTTTCGAGCACTTCGGGCACGCTGCGGGCCGCCGCGCGGGCGTGAGCTTCGGCCTGCGCGGCAAAGCGCTCGCCGTGCTCCTCGCCCCATTTCTCCATTTCCTCGCCCCAGGCTTCCATCCGCGCCTCGAATTCGGGATCGCCGGGGACGCCCTGGCTGTTGAAAGCGAAAGTCACCATCGGCGGCATGGGCGGCATCGGGGCGCGGACCATCACGTTCGGCGGGACCGGCGCGAGCGGAGGCGCTGGGGGCACGGGCGCCGCCGCGCCGAGCGTCTGCTCGACCCGCTCGCGCGCTTCCTCCTCGCTGACCTGCCGGTCGGTGCGCAGCTCGACGGTCGTCCCGTCGGTGCGCCGCACCAGATGCGTCACCAGCGCCGCGTCGTCGGCCGAGGCGCCCGCTTCCTTGTCGACCACGATCACGCGGTGCTGTCGTGTCGCGGGCGCATCGGCGGCGGGGGTATCGGGCGCGGCGGCATAGGAAATCGACGCGGTCAGCGGCAGCGCCAGCGCGCCTCCGGCCAGCAGCATGCGGCCGAGCCGGCGGCGGCGCGGGGTAACGTCGGACATATTGAGACTCCTCAAGCGATGGATGATCGACGCCTCGCCGAGGATCGGACAGGCCATCGGGGCGGCCAAAGCTAGCCGTGGCCCGGAGGCGATGCCGGCAATCAGCGCGGCATACCTCGCGCGGTCGTCCCTTCCGCGTCCGGCAAGTACGCGTGCGTCGCACGCGGCTTCCTGATCGCGCCGCATGGCCCGCCAGCCGTACCAGGCGAGCGGATTGAACCAGTGCAGCGCGAGCAGCAGTTGAGCGGCGAAGTTCGCCAGCAAATCGTGGCCGCGGTGGTGCGCCAGCTCGTGCTCGATGGCCAGGTCGCGCGCGGCGCGGTCGGGCTGGGCCATGAAACACGGCGGCAGCGCCACCACTTTGTCGAGCACGCCGAAGGCGACGGGAGCAGCCACCTCCGGCGTCTCGACCAGGCGCACGCGGCCCGCCTCGCCGACCGGGCGCGCGCGCTCAAGCAGCATGCGGCACATCCGCCGGTAAGAGACGATCCGCCACGCCAGGAAGGCGAGCGCGCCGACCAGCCAGAGCGCCAGCGCATAGCCGGCGAGGTCGCTCCACTGCCAGGCAGGCGCGGCCCATTGGGCGGCGGCGGGCAGCGGGGCCGCGACCGAGGCCGGGACGGCATCGGTGGCCGGGACTGCAAGGGCCACCTCAGCCCACTCCGGCTCGGCCGCGGCGACTGCGGCCGGCTGGACCGCCTCGCCCGCCGGCGCGAAGCTGGCCGGCAGCACGATCGGCGGCATTACCAGCCGCAGGAACGGCAGCGCCCACAGGCCGTAGGCAAACTGCGCGCCGAGCCAGCGCCCCACCGGGCGGCGCACCGCCAGCACCAGCGCAATCAGAAGGCCGGTGTAGACCAGCGTGTCGAGCAGCCAGGCGGTCATTTGCGCAGCTCCCGCAAGAGCTTTTCGATCTCGGCTATGTCGTCCTTGGTCAGCGACTCGGTCTCCGCCAGGTGCGCGAACAGCGGCGCCGCGCGCCCGCCGAACAGCCGGTCGACCAGGCGGCGCGATTCGGTGCCGACATAGGCCTCGCGCGCCAGCAGCGGGGTGTAAAGGAAGCGGCGCCCGTCGGGCTCGGTGGAAACCGCGCCCTTGGCAACCAGCCGCGACAGCAGCGTCTTGACCGTCGGCATGCTCCAGCCGCGCGCGGCGCAGACCGCCTCGCAGACGTCGGACGCGGCGAGCGGGCTCTGGTCCCACAGCACTTCCATGACCGCATGCTCGGCATCGCTGATGCGTTCGGTCGGTGGTTCGCCGGTCTCAGCCACTCGCGTGCTCCCTGGTGACGACTACGTCTGTAGCTGTAACGATTACGTTTGTAAATCTGAAGCCCCGATGAACGGGCTTGCGGTGCAGGCGGGCCGGGCTAGGGTCGCGCGATGGCGGCCGATCTCAAGCCCAAA
Source organism: Sphingomonadales bacterium 12-68-11 (assembly GCA_002279825.1). GTDB lineage: Bacteria > Pseudomonadota > Alphaproteobacteria > Sphingomonadales > Sphingomonadaceae > Croceibacterium_A. The sequence continues at coordinate 203,650 of NCCV01000005.1, read as the reverse complement.
GTTCGCGCTCTGGGCGACTGTCACAACATCGCCGATTTCCGCGCGCTGGCGAAGCGCAAGCTGCCTTATCCGGTGTTCCACTACATCGACGGCGCGGCCGACGATGAAGCGACCCGGGAACGCAACACGGCCGCCTTCGACGATGTCGACCTGGTGCCCAACGTGCTGGTCGACGTGGCCGAAGTCGATCCCTCGGTGACCGTACTCGGCAAGACCACGCGCCTGCCGCTGATGCTGAGCCCGACCGCGCTCCAGCGGCTGTTCCACTGGCAAGGCGAGCGCGCGGTCGCGGCGGCGGCGGACAAGGCCGGGCTGTGGTTCGGCATCTCCAGCCTCGCCAGCGTCGGCATCGCGGAGATCGGTGCCAACTACGCGGGGCCCAAGATGCTCCAGTATTACTACCACAAGGACAGGGGGCTGAACGCCGCGCTGCTCGACATGGCGCGCGCGGCCAAGTTCGACGCCATCGCGCTGACCGTCGACACGATCGTCGGCGGCAATCGCGAGCGGTGCCTGCGCACCGGATTCACCAGCCCGCCCAGGATCACGCTGACGAGCGCGCTCAGCTACGCCACCCGCCCGCGCTGGGCGCTCGACTATCTCTTTCGCGACAAGTTCTCGCTGCCCAACCTCGAAGCGCATGTCGGCGCCGGCAGCGATGTCGCCACGTCGATCCAGTCCTACTTCAGCACGATGCTCGACCAGACGATGGACTGGGCCGCGGCCGACAAGCTGCGGCAGGACTGGGGCGGCAAGTTTGTGCTCAAGGGCGTGATGTCGGTCGCCGACGCGCGCCGGGCCGCGGCGATGGGCGCCGATGCGATCATGCTCTCCAACCACGGCGGCCGCCAGCTCGACGGCGCCCGCGCCCCGTTCGACCAGCTCGCCGAAGTGGTCGATGCGGTCGGCGACAAGCTCGAAGTGATCCTAGACGGCGGGGTGCGGCGCGGCACGCATGTGCTGAAAGCGCTCAGCCTCGGCGCGAAGGCGGTCTCGGGCGGCCGCCTCTACCTCTACGCGCTCGCCGCCGCCGGCCAGCCGGGAGTCGAACGCGCGCTGGGAATACTTGAGGCCGAGATTGTGCGCGGCATGAAGCTGATGGGCGTGACCCGAGTGGACCAGCTCAGCCGCGACAACCTGCGGTTGCGCTAAGAGCGATCGCGGGGGGCCGGTTCAAGATTGGCGGATATTGCATGGGCGTGCGCTAGCGACCGGAATGGGTGGAAAGCGGTCTGACTGCTTTGGGTCGCTGCTCTCGAAGAGCGGTCATTCAGTCAGAAATCGCAACAGGGCAAACGCAGCGCCATGTTCGTCCTGGACTGGAAATAGCACAGCGGCATCGGCAATAGGCTCAAAGCCTTCCTTCGGTCCTAAGTTACGCTCGGGTGTGATCTTTACGTGGTCATCCACGACATCGATGCTGACCCTTCGCGCCGTTTTCATGAAAGCCGAGTGGCTGCGAACTCCGGCGGCATCTTGAAACGGCTTGAAGGAGCCCTTCCACTCGCCCTGCGACGGGTGTTCCACAACAACCGCGGATCTTGCCAACGCGTCCCTTAAGCCACGGGCTATGTCAGCGGCGATGGGGGGGTGGACGATGGGTTCGACTTCCAAGCCAAGGCCCGTCGTCGTGCGGACAACGGGCGCAACAATAATTTTGCCATTGGCGGAATATGCGACTGCCGATTGGACCATTCAACGATTGTAATGGCAGTGGGAGATTGTCCGCAATCGGCAACCGCCAATCAGCCCAGGAACGACTTGGATGGGTCGTTGTCGGACATTGGCGTCAACTTCCTAGGTTCGCGCCGCACCACGGACAAGAGCTGATCGAGATGACGCCTGTCCCGCCATCATGAATGATTAGGCCGTAGCTATTGGATGCAGGCCAATAGTCGATAAGGCAATCGGGGCACGCGTGCCGGCCGGAATGATCGGCACACGTCCGCTCAACATTCTCCCGCATCATATCGCAAAAATGGTTCGGCATCGTGGTAGGGTCACACACTCGCCCAACGTCCGCAATGGGTCGTTAGCGAACTGACTGCGCTCTTGCCGGTAGCTCGTCGCCCTCCGCGCCTTAAGATCCAGTCTCGCGAAGGGAATCCTTCACTCGCGCGTGATACACTCGAAACCCGATCTTAGGCCAGGAGCACATCGCGGCATGCCACCCGCTGCGCAGCCGGCTAGCGGCGCGGACGACGATAGCCTGATGGCCCGTGTCGCCGCGCGCGACGCGGCGGCGTTTGGCGTGCTTGCCGAGCGGCACGGGGCGCTGCCTTATCGCGTCGCCTGGCGCATGATCGGCGACGCGGCGGAGGCCGAGGACATCGCGCAGGAGGCGGTGCTGCGGCTGTGGGACCGCGCGTCGCAGTGGCGCCCCGGCGGCTCTGGCGTCGCCGCGTGGCTGACGCGGGTGGCGATGAACCTGGCGCTCGACCGGTTGCGCCGCCGCCGTTTCGCCAGCGACGAGGCGGTGCCCGAGCGTGCCGACGACGCGCCGCTCGCCGATGCGGCGATCGAGGCGGCTCAGACGGAGCGCGCTGTGCGCGCCGGCATCGCCGCCCTGCCCGAGCGGCAGCGCGCCGCGATCGTGCTGACTTACTACGAGGACGTACCCAACAAGACCGCCGCCGAGATGCTCGACATGAACCTCAAAGCCTTCGAATCGCTGCTGTTCCGGGCCCGCGCCGCGCTGCGCGACGGCCTGGCGGCGAGCGGTGCGATCAACCGGAGCGACACGCCATGAGCGACCCGCCCTTCCCCCCCGAGATGCGCCGCGCGCTCGACCAGTTTGCGCCGCCGCCGCTGCCCGCCGACTTTGCCGCGCGCGCGGCAGCGAAAGCGCAGGCACGCCACGGTCCCGCCACGCCGCCTCTCCCGCGCCTGTCGCGGCGGTGGCGCGCGGCCAGTCCGTGGCGCCGCGCCGGGCTGATCGCGAGCGGAGTCGCCAGCTTCAGCCTGGTGTCCGCAGCGGCCGCCGCCACCGGGGTGTTCGGCGCGCCGGTCGAAGTGCCGGTGATCAGCCGTATCGCCGAATCGCTTGAGATCGTGCCCCGGCCGGTCGCCCGAGCCGTGCGCGAACCCGACCGCCCGAGCCCCGTGGCCGCGGCGCCCGCCGTCGGCGCGCCCCGCGCGCGCCTCGACGCGCTGCTCGACGATCCCCAGTTCCGCGCGCTCCCGCCGGCGCAACGCCGCGCCGAGCTGCGCCGCACCGCGCGCGCGCTGATCGATTCGGGCGAGGCCACCCCCCGCGAGGTCGTCACCGCATTGCGCGAGACGACCCGCGAGCGGATCGCCGCGCTGCCGCCCGAGCAGCGCCAGCGGCTCGCGGAAGGCGCGCAGCAGCGCCGCAACACCGTACGCGAGCGGCTTGCCGAGCTTCCGCCGGCACAGCGCCAACGGCTCGAAAAGGCGGTTGCGGAGCGGCGCGAGGCGCGCGGCCTCCCCCCGTTGCCGCCCCAGGAAGTGCGCCGCCAGCTCGTCCGCGAGCGCGTCGAAGCCATGCGCGCGCGCCAGCTGCAACGGCTCGAGCAGAGCGGCCGCGATACCGCTCCGACGCCGCCGGGCGCAGTCGAGCCCATGCTTCCGGCACCGCCTAGCGAAGGGTCCGCTCCCGACGTCCGTTGAAGCGATGGATCCGGCACCCCCGCCGGATCGCCGCTTCAAGGAGCTGACCGATGACGTACCGCACCCTCCTGATCCTCGCCGCCGCCGGCCTGATCACCACCCCGGCGCTGGCCCAGCAGAGCCGCACCACCGAGTTCGACAACGCCCGCTTCGAAGGCACGCGCACCGTCGAGCGCGCCGACGGCACCCTCACCCGCGACACCGACGTCACCCGCAAGAGCGACGGCGCCACCGCCAGCAGCGACTTCACCCGCCAGCGCAGCGAAGACGGCGTGAGCCGCGACCGCATCGCGACCGATTTCCAGGGCCGCACCGCGACCAGCACTTATGACCGCGAGCGCACTCCCAACGGCTGGTCCGCCGAAGGCCAGCGCGTTCAGCGCGACGGCGACGTCATCGACTACACCTCGCGTGGTGTGCGCGGGCCCAACCGCGTCGCCGTCCGCCAGACCCGCTCGGTCAATGGCGAGCCGACCGGCGTCCGCCGCTCGGTCCGCCGCCGCTGATCCTTGCCGCCGGGAACGCGCCGCGCTGGCGATCCGCGTTCCCGGCCGCAATACTGCGGACATGCTCAAGCGATTCGCTCTCTTCCTCGCCGCCTTGCTCCTGCCCGCCGCCGCGTGGGCCCAGCAGGTGACCGACGTGGTCATGACTACCGAGATGGGCGAGATCGTCATCGCGCTCGAAACCGAACGCGCGCCGATCACCGCCGCCAACTTCCTGCGCTACGTCGATGCCAAGCGGTTCGACGGAATCGTGTTCTACCGCGCGATGCGGCTCGACTGGGGCGAACAGCCCAATGGGCTGATCCAGGCCGGCGTGCAGAACGAGCCGCGCCGGCTCTACCCGCCGATCGCGCACGAGCGGACCAGCGACACCGGGGTCAAGCACACGCTCGGCGCCATTTCGATGGCGCGGCTCGCGCCCGGCACAGCGACCGGCGACTTCTCGATCATGGTGGCGCCCCAGCCGGGCCTCGATGCCGACCCCACCAGCGAGGACGCCGATGTGCGCGAAGGCTATGCCGCGTTCGGCCACGTGGTCGAAGGGATGGACGTGGTCCGCGCGATCTTCGCCGCGCCGGTCGATCCGGACAAGGGCGAAGGCTGGATGAAAGGCCAGATGCTGGCCAAGCCGGTGCGGATCGTCAGCGTGCGGCGCCAGGCCGCCCCGCCGCCCGCGCCCTAAGGGTAAGGCTGCGCGGCCAGCCGGCTCATCAGGATCGCCGCGCGCTTGGCCTGGCGGGGGAAGATCGACAGATCCATCGTTTCGCCGGGCGCGTGCGCGCCCGCGCCGCTGGCGCCGAGCCCGACCAGCCCATCGGCCAGATGCGCGACGAAGTTGATGTCCCCCGCTCCGCGCAGCGCCGGCGGCATGACCGGCATTTCGGGGAGCCCCAGGTCGGCGTTGACCGCGTTGAGCCGCGCCAGCAGCGCCAGATTGCCCGCGGTCGGCGCCATCGGCGGATAGCGGATCTCGAACGCGATCTCGGCGTCGGTGCCGGGCAGGTTGGCATCGACGATCGCGCGCATCCGCGCCAGCGCGCGCTCGGTCTGCTCGGGCGTCAGCGTGCGCAAGTCGCCGCGTGCCACCGCCACCGGGGGGATGATGTTGGTCTTACCGTTCGCCTCGGCCGAGAGTTCGTCCGCGCTCAGCGCGGCCTGGCTGCCGCCCGCGATCAGCCCGACGTTGTAGGTCAGATCCGGCTCGGCCAGCTCGACGCGAAAGCGGTCGAGGATGCGCGCCATCTCGTAGATCGCGCCGTAGCCGACCCCGTCGCGGAAAATACCCGAAGAATGCCCTTCGCGCCCACTCGTGGTCAGCTTCCAGCTATTCGACGAGCGGCGCGCGACCGAACCCATGTCGATCCCATCCGCGCGCCCGAGCGATTCGAAGTCGAGCGCGACATCGGCCCATTCGGCGGCCGCGATCAGATCGGCGCGCGCCACCGCCAGCGGCTCGCCGGCATCCTCCTCGTCGCCGGTCAGCGCGACCACGATGTTGGCGCTCTCGAGCGTGCCCGCCGCCTGCATCGCGCGCAGCGCGGCGAGCATGACCAGCACGCCGCCCTTGTTGTCCTCGACCCCCGGCCCGGTCACGATAGGCCCGTCGCGGCTGTAGGTTTGGAACGGCGAGGACGGTTCGAACACCGTATCGAGATGGCCGATGAGCAGCATCCGCGTGGTGCCTGGCTTGCCCTCGCGGCGCGCGAACAAGTGCCCGGCGCGCCCAGCGGCGGACTGGTCGATCCATTCGACGGTGAACCCGAGCGCGGCCAGTTCGGGCGCGATCAGATCCCCGACCGCGCGCACACCGGCGTGGTTGTGAGTCCCGCTGTTGATCGTCACGATCCGTTCGAGCAGCGCGAAGTCGGTTTCGAGCCGGCTCTCGACGGTTTCGACCATGGCCTGCTCGGCCGGCGATAGCTGCGCCGCGGCGGGAGCGGCGGCGAGGAGGGCGAAAGCGGCGAGCGGGAAGTAGCGCATGCAGCCAGACTTCGCAGGTGCAGCACGGCTGTCAAGCCACGGCTAGTTCCGCGCCGGCACCGGGAACGAGGCGACCGAGGGCGTGCCGACCGGCGCGGTCGCCTCGCGCGGGATGCGGGCTTCGAGGCCGGGCAGCCATTGCGCGACGCCGTCCCCCATCACGACCTGTGGTTGCGACGGATCGAGCGCATACGTCGCCTCCCACCGCGCGATCGCCTGGCGCGCTTCTCCCGCCGCCGCGCTGAGCTGCTGCGGCTTGCGCAGCGCGTTGTTGATCAGCGCGTCACCGAAGAAGGTCCAGTCGTTTTGCGCCTGGCAGCCGAACGAAGGCCGGTCGGCCGAGGCGGCGGTGACGATCGCGGTATCGCGCCCTTGCAGGTAAGGAACGAACACCCCCGAATAGCACGCCGAGAGCATGACGATCCGCCGCTGGATGCCTAGTTCGGCCAGCACGCTGCCGAGCCGGTAAGGCGAGAGCAGCCCGAACCCGCTGTCGCCGTAGTGATAGGCCAAGCCCTCGGCCGCGCCGTGGCTGGTCGAATAGAGCACCAGCACGTCCTCGGCCGGGTCCATCAGTTCGGCGATCCGCGCCAGCGTCAGAGTCAGCGCGGTCAGCGAGCCCTTGGGCAGCCCGCCGCTGCGCCCGTCGGGCCCGGCGAGCGTGATCGCGCGCCCGGCCGCGCCATAGCGGCGTGTGAGGACTTTGCCCGCCTCGCGCGCCTCGCGCGCGAACACCGGATCGCTGTCGAGCGCGATCGCCACGACATAAGCATCGACCGTCCCGCGCCGCTGCGGCTGGAGCGCGGCCAGCGCTGCATCGAGCCGTCGCCGCTCCGCCAGCAGATCGCGCGCCGATCCGCCGCGATTGAGCTCGGGCCCGAGCGCCAGGCTCGACTGGACCTGCCCTTGCGTTTGCCCGATCCCGAGATTGGGGAACGGCGCGGTGTGCGGCGGCGGGTGGATGGCCTCGGGGGCGGACTGCTGTGCGGTTGCCGGAATGGCGAGCGCGACGGCGAGAAATGCTGCGAGTTTGCCTCTGGTAACCCATCCCATGGCCGCAAGGCTCGACGGAGCAAGCCGACGAGTCAAGCAAGGATGGCAACACCAGAGACCGATCCGATCTGGACGAGCATCTCGCCGGTCGCGTTGCCGCCGACTACCAAAATATGGTACCTCGGCTGCATGACCAGCAAGAACACCTCGATAGCCCTCGGAAAGCCCTTCACCGATTTCGCCCGCCGCAAGGTCGAATCGGGCGAATTCGGCTCGACCAGCGAAGTCGTGCGCGAAGCGATGCGCCGGTACATCGCGGAAGATTCCAGGCGGGAGGCGCTCGACAGGGCTCTGGAGGAAGGCCTGGCTAGCCCTGTCGTGCCGTTCGACATCGACGAATGGTTCGCCGAGGAATTCGGCGCGAGGTGAGATCGCTCAGTTATCGCGCCGCCGCGATCCGCGATGTGCAAGGCATCGCCGACACGACCCGCGAACGGTGGGACGAGGATCAGGCGAGGATATACTCGGACCGCATTCGCACCGACATAAGCCGACTGCGTGAGTTCGCCCTCCGCTATACGGAGTACACCACGCGCTCGGGGGAAACATTCCTCAAGATGCGGACCGGCAGCCACATTGTCTTTTACGTAGCCACTGCGAAGAACGTCGAGATCGTTCGCATCTTGCCAGCGCGGGCGGATTTTACGAAGTTCTTGGTCTGACTTCGAGCAATGTAGCGGGAGGCTTGCGAAAACGCGCTCCCCCCAAGCGCCTCAGTACACCCGCTTCTTCGGCTTGATGTACTCCACGTCCTGGGTGAGCGTGTACTCGTGCACCGGGCGGTAATCGATCCGCACGCCGCCGCCCACACCGCCCCAGCCGTCGAACCAGCTTGCGGTGTGCTTCATCCAGGTAGCGTCGTCGCGCTCGGGGAAGTCCTCGTGCGCGTGGGCGCCGCGGCTTTCGTGGCGGTTCGCGGCCGAATGCATCGTCACCGTCGCCTGCGCGATCAGGTTGTCGAGTTCGAGCGTCTCGACCAGATCCGAGTTCCAGATGAGCGAGCGGTCGGTGACCGAGATGTCCTGCATCGCGCCGTAGATCGCGGCGAGCTTGGTCTTGCCTTCGTCCATCAGGTCGGCGGTGCGGAACACCGCGGCGTGCTGGCTCATCGCGCGCTGCATGTCGGCGCGAATCGCGGCGGTCGGCGTCCCACCGGCGGCGTGGCGGAAATGGTCGAGCCGGGTCAGCGCGAAGTCGGCGCTGCCCTTGGGCAGTTCGGGCTGCGCGGCATTGGGCTTGAGCATGTCGCGCAGCCGGTGCCCGGTCGCTCGGCCGAACACCACCAGGTCGATCAGCGAATTGGAGCCGAGCCGGTTGGCACCGTGGACCGAGACGCAGGCCGCCTCCCCCACCGCGAACAGACCCGGCACCGCGGTCTCGGGATTGCCGTCGGCGCCGATCGTCATGACCTCGCCGTGGTAGTTCGTGGGAATGCCGCCCATGTTGTAGTGCACCGTCGGCACCACCGGCAGCGGCTGACGGGTCAGGTCGACGCCGGCGAAGATCTTGCCGCTCTCGGTGATCCCGGGCAGCCGCTCGGCCAGCACCTTGGGATCGATGTGGTCGAGGTGCAGGAAGATGTGGTCCTTGTGCGGGCCCACGCCGCGCCCTTCGCGGATCTCGAGCGCCATCGAGCGGCTGACCACGTCGCGGCTTGCGAGGTCCTTGGCACTGGGCGCATAGCGCTCCATGAACCGCTCGCCCTCGCTGTTGGTCAGGTAGCCGCCCTCGCCGCGCGCGCCTTCGGTGATCAGCACGCCGGCGCCGTAAATGCCTGTCGGGTGGAACTGCACGAATTCCATGTCCTGCAGCGGCAGCCCGGCGCGCAGCACCATCCCGCCACCGTCGCCGGTGCAGGTGTGGGCGCTGGTGGCGGTGAAATAGCACCGGCCGTAGCCGCCGGTCGCCAGCACCACCGCCTGCGCGCGGAAGCGGTGGATCGATCCGTCGTCGAGACACAGCGCGATCAGGCCGACGCATTGGCCGCCTTCCATGATCAGGTCGATCGCGAAGTATTCGATGAAGAAGTCGGCGTCGTACTTCAGGCTCTGCTGGTAGAGTGCGTGGAGCATCGCATGGCCGGTGCGGTCGGCGGCGGCGGCGGTGCGCTGGACCGGCGGGCCTTCGCCCATGTTCTGCATGTGGCCGCCGAACGGACGCTGGTAGATCGTCCCGTCGGCATTGCGGCTGAACGGCACGCCGGCGTGCTCGAGTTCGTAGACCGCCGCCGGCGCCTCGCGCACCATGTATTCGATCGCGTCCTGGTCGCCGAGCCAGTCGGAGCCCTTGACGGTATCGAACATGTGCCACTGCCAGTGGTCGGGGCTGTTGTTGCCGAGGCTCGCGGCGATCCCGCCTTGCGCCGCCACCGTGTGGCTGCGCGTCGGGAACACTTTAGTGACGCAGGCGGTCTTGAGCCCGGCCTCGGCCGCGCCCATCGTCGCGCGCAGGCCCGAACCGCCGGCGCCCACCACCACCACGTCGTAAGTATGGTCGACGATCTTGTACGCGGGCACCGAACTCACTGACCCATTCCTCCGCCGAGCAGGCCTTGAAGCTGCTGCTGGATTTGCTGCTGCACCTGACCAGCAACCTCGGCCGCCGCTTCCGCTGCTTCCTGCTGCCCGATCGCGGCCATCAGGATGCGCGCCAGGCTGATGAGGCCGAACAGCGTGCCGCCGAACGCCGCCAGGTTGAGCACCAGCAGCGCCGCGAACTTGCTCGCGGGGTTATGCAGATAATCCTCGATCAGGACCTGCAGCCCGAGCCGGGCGTGCCAGAATACCGACAGCACCAGGGTCGCCATTGCCAGCGTGGGCAGCGGCCGCACGATCCACTCCCGCACGGTCTCGAACGTAAAGTCGGGCAGCAGCACCAGCGAGAACGCCAGGAACGTGACCGTCAGGAAATTGCCCGCCGCGGTATAACGCTGCAGCACCCAGTGATGTGTGCCTTCGTGCGCCGCGCCGAGCCCGCGTACGCGCCCGATCCCGGTGCCCTTGGACGGTGGAGATTCGTAAGCCATCCGCGTCAGCCCAGCACGATCGCGGCCCAGAACGCCGCCGTCAGCACCACGCCGCTCACCGTCGTGACCACCGACCAGCGGTTGTTCGCCTCGACCGCATAGCCCGCGCCGACATCGAGCACGAAGTGGCGCAGGCCCGAGCACAAGTGATTGAAGAACGCCCAGCTGATCCCGACCAGGATCACCAGCCCGTACCAGCTCCCGGCATGGCCGGCGAAGGTCGCGTAGCTCGCCTCGCCCCCGGCCAGCGCCGCCAGCCACCACAGCAGCACCGGCAGCGCCGCGAAGGCCATGCCGCTGCCGGTGACCCGGTGGAGAATCGAGACCAGCATGGCCGGTCCCCATTTCCAGATCGAGAGGTGCGGCGAGAGCGGGCGAGTGGCCATCGGTATCCCGGTTGAGCGCGAAGTTGCCTCCCCTTAGCGCATGAGCGGACAGAGGCAAGTTGACTGACACGCCCATGCACTGGCGGTTCGTGTCGAGCGAAGTCGGGACATCTTGCACCGCGCCAGCATGTCTCGACTTCGCTCGACACGAACGGAAATGTTGGGGATGGACCGGCCATGCCCACCGTCCTCCTCACCGGCTCCTCGCGCGGGATCGGCGCGGCGATAGGCGAGGCGCTCCGGGCGCGCGGTGCCACGGTCATCGGCCAGGCCACCCGCGCGACCGATGACGATACGATCGCCGCCGATTTTCTCGACCCCCCGGCTCCCCAACGGCTCTGGGAAGACGCGCTCGACCGATCGGGCGGCCAGATCGACGTGCTGGTAAACAATGCCGGCCTGTTCGCGGCCAACCCGCTCGGCGGCTCCGACATCGCCTGGCTCGACGGCTGGGAGGATACTCTCCGGATCAATCTGACCGCCGCCGCGCAGCTCAGTCGCTTCGCCGTGCGCCACTGGCTCGAACGCCGGGCGGCGGGGCGGATCGTCCATATCGCCAGCCGCGCCGGGCACCGCGGCGACAGCCCCGATCACTGGCACTACGCGGCCGCCAAAGGCGGCATGCTCGCGCTGCACAAGACGATTGCGCGCGCTTACGCAGCACAAGGCGTGCTGAGCTTTGCCGTGGCCCCCGGCTTCACCGACACCGACATGGCCGGCGACTACCTGGCCAGCCGCGGCGGCCCCGGCCTGCTTGCCGACATCCCGCTCGGCCGCGTCGCCACGCCCGAGGAAATCGCCCGCATCGCGGTGTTCTGCGCGCTCGACGCGCCGCCGAGCATGACCGGCGCGGTGATCGATGCCAATGGAGCGAGCTATGTCCGCTAGATCGATTCTCCCTGCAGCAACGCTGCTGCTTGCCGCCTGTGCGTCCAACGCCCAGGTCACCGCCCAGACCCCCGCCGCGCTTCCAGCCGGCACCCCCGCGGCCGAGTTCGTCGCGCACTGCGCCGGCAAGGACGGCTGGAGCGATCCCGCCCCGCCGGTGCGGATCTTCGGCAACGTCTACCAGGTCGGCACGTGCGGCATCGTCTCGCTGCTGGTCGTGTCCGACGAAGGACTGGTGCTGATCGACGGGGCCACGAAAGAAGCCGCGCCGCGGATCGCCGCCAATATCCAGCGGCTGGGCTTCGAGCCGAGCGAGGTGAAATGGATCGCCGCCACGCACGAGCACCACGATCACGCGGGCGGGCTGGCCGAGCTGCGGCGGCTGACCGGCGCGCGCGTCGCCAGCACCGCCGCGCAGAAGCCGGGGATCGAAAGCGGGCAGCCGGGCGAAGGCGATCCGCAGCGCGGTTCGATCGACGGATTCGAAGGGATCCGCGTCGACCGCGTGCTGGCAGCCGGCGACCCGCTGACGCTCGGCAACGTCACAGTCACACCGATACCCTCGTTCGGCCATGCGCTCGGATCGACCAGCTGGACCGTGCGCGCCTGCGAAGGCGAGGCCTGTCACGATGTGGTCTATGCCGACAGCGTCTCGGCCGTGTCGGCCGACACGTACCGCTTCACCGACCACCCCGAGTACGTCGCCGAGTTCCGCCGCACGCTCGATCGCATTGCCGGTCTCAAATGCGACCTCCTGATCACCCCGCACCCCAGTGCCAGCGCGCTTTACGACCGGCTCGCCGGCAAGGCCCCGCTGACCGACCCGGCCGCCTGCCGCAGGTACGCCGCCACCGCGCGCACCAATCTCGACGCCCGGCTGGCAACTGAAGCCGCCCAGCGGTGAGCTGGAAACTCGTTGCGCTCGCCTCCAAGGGAGCGGTCCAGTCCGCGCTCGCCGCGCACGAAGCGCTCGATGACTGGGACCCCGCGATCGTCCTGACCGGCAGCGAGATCGCTGAGGATCGCCCCGATGACTGGGTGCTCGAAGCCTACTTCGCGGGCCGCCCCACGGCGGCCGAGCGCAAGGCGGTCGCCGCCCTGTTCGCCGATCCCCCCCCGCTCACCGCCGAGCCGCTCCCGGATACAGACTGGGTCGCCGAAACACAGAAACGGGTCGCACCGATCCGCGCCGGGCGCTTCCACATCCACACCCCGGAGTACCCCGCCGACCCCGCCGCAATCGACCTCGTGATCCCCGCCGCGCAGGCCTTCGGGACCGGCCAGCACGCCACCACCGCCGGCTGCCTGGCGGTGCTCGAAGCGATCCGGAGGAGCGGCGCGGTGGTGCGCAATCTCGCCGACGTCGGCACCGGCACCGGCCTGCTCGCCTTCGCCGCGCTGCGCCTGTGGCCGCACGCGCGCGCCGTCGCCAGCGACATCGACGCGGTGTGCGAACGCGTGGTGGCCGAAAACGCGCTGCTCAACCGCGTGCCGCTCGGCACCGGCGCGGGCGAACTGGCGATGATCGTGGCGGAAGGGCTGGACGATGCGGTGCTCGCGGGCCGCGCGCCTTACGACCTGCTGATCGCCAACATCCTCGCCGGCCCGCTGATCGAACTGGCCGGCGAATTTGCCGAGGCGGTCGCGCCGCGCGGCCACCTGCTGCTCGCCGGGCTGCTGACCACCCAGGAGCCGTGGGTGCGCGCTGCCTACCGCACCGCCGGCTTCCGCCTCGCCGGGCGGCTGGTCAACGGCGACTGGTCGATCCTGTGGCTGCGGCGCCGGCCACTATGATTCGTCGTTGCGAGGGGCCGAAGGTCCCGCGGCAATCCAGAGCGATTTGCTCGACGCTCTGGATTGCTTCGCTTCGCTCGCAATGACGAAGAGGGTGCTAAAGGCGCTCGGCGCGATCCTCACCGGCGTCGTGCTGGCGCATCTGGCATTCCTCCTCGCCGCCTGGATCGGCTCTTCGATCCCGCGCAATTCCGGCTGGCAGGAGCCGCGCGAAGGCATTGAGATCATGGTCGAGACCAACGGCATCCACACCGCGCTGGTACTGCCGCTAGTCACGCCGGAGAAAGACTGGCGCGGCGACTTCCCCACCTCGGACATCGCCCTGCCCGACCTCCCTTACACCCATGTCTCGATCTCGTGGGGCGAGCGCGAGGTATTCCTCAACACCCCGACCTGGCTCGACCTCAGACCCAGCACGGTGCTGCGCATCGTCGGGTTCGGCGGCGAAGGGCTGCTCCATGTCGCGCACTACGTCCGCCCGGCGCCATCGGACAGCGCCCGCCCGCTTATGCTGACGCGCGCCGAGTACCGCCGGCTCGTCGCCTCGATCGAGCGCAGCCTATCGAAAAGCTCGCGCGTCCGCTATCCCGGCTATGGTCCACAGGACGTGTTCTACGACGCGCCCGGCACATACACCGCGACCAACACCTGCAACCAATGGACCGGCGACCGGCTGGCCGATGCGGGCGTGCGCATCGGCCGGTGGACGCCGCTCGCGGGCGGTGTCATGAAGTGGATAGCGGCGCCAGACCGCCCGTAAGACTTGCTGGGAGGATGAGATGAAGCGCGTGGCGTTGGCCTTGGCGGTATTGCTTGCGGTTCCACTGCAAGCCCAGCAGGCTCCCACTTCCGAGCAGGTCCATGCGGCAGAGCGCACCCGCCTCGGCTTCGGCGAACTGCGCCGCGGCGCGACCAGCGATCCGGGCCAGCCCCATTCCTCGAACTCCGACGAAGCCAAAGTCGGCACCTTCACCCTGCCCCCGCTCTACACCGGCGCCGCGCCGACGCCCGCCGCCTGGCAAACCCGCCGCGCCGAGCTCGCCCGGCTGGTCGAAGACAACTGGACCGGCCGCATTCCCGAGGTCGTCTCGCAGTTCCGCGTGGTCTGGCGCAAGGAAGCCGTCCCCTCGCGCCGCGGCACCACGGCCGAGCACTGGATCGGCCAGGTCGTCGCGCCCGACGGCCGCCAGGGGCCCATGATCGATGCCACGATCACCTTTCCCCAAGTTTCTGGCCCAGCCCGCGCCCGCCAGGCGCCCGCGCTGATCGACTACACGTACATGTGGCCCCCCAACTTCAACGTCGCGGCGCTATCCGGCGGTGGCCCGCGCCCGCCCGACACCGTCACGGTCGCCTTGCGCCATGGCTTCGCGCACGTCGCATACCGCCCGCAACTGCTCCAGGCCGACAACGCCGCGCAGATGGCGCAAGGCGTGATCGGCCTCGCCCGCTGGCCGCGCGAGCGGACCGACTGGGGCGCGCTGCGCGCCTGGGCCTGGGGCGCAAGCCAGTTGCGCGAGGAACTCGCGCGCGATCCGCGCATCAGTGCCAACCGCATCTCGCTCGTCGGCCATTCGCGCTTCGGCAAGGGCGTGCTGGTCGCCGCCGCGTTCGACCATGCCTTCGCCGATGCCAACGTCTCGAGCTCCGGCGCGGGCGGCGCCAAGCTGATGCGACGCGACTTCGGCGAGCGGTGGGAGAACATGGCCAGCAGCGGCGCGTTCCACTGGTTCACGCCCAACGTGATGACGTACGCCAGCGGCACCCGCACCACCGCCGACCTGCCGATCGATGCCCACACCCTGATCGCCCTGCGCGCCCCGCGCCCGCTGTTCGTCACCAGCGGCACCAAGGAAAAAGGCGACGCTTGGGTCGATCCCACCGGCATGTGGCAAGCGGTCCGCGCCGCGCAGCCCGCCTGGGCGCTGTCGGGCAGCGCCGTCCCTGGCGGCCCGATGCCCGCGCCCGGCGCCGCCCCGCAGGCCGGCTACACGCTCGGCTGGTACCAGCACACCGAAGGCCACGTGCCCTGGCCGGGCATGGAGCGGTTCTACGCCCACGAAGCGAGGTTCGCGGGAAGCCGCTAGCCCCTGCCAATGCCCTTGGCCTCTGGCCCTTGCCCCTGTTCCCGTTCGTGTCGAGCGAAGTCGAGACACGCCAGCGCCCGGTGTCTCGACTTCGCTCGACACGAACGGACGTGGGATAGTGCGCCGGTTCTAGAGCAGCCCTAACACCGCGTCCGAAGGCCGGCACAGCGCGGCGCCCTTCGGCGTGACCACGATCGGCCGGTTCATCAGGATCGGGTACGCGATCATCGCGCCCAGCAGCGCATCATCGTCCGCCGCGTCGAGGCCAAGCTCGGCATAAAGCGCCTCCTTCGCGCGGACCACGGTGCGCACCGGCACGCCCATCCGTGCGGTCAGGCTCGACAGTTCGGCCCGGTCGAGCGGTGTCTTGAGATATTCGATGACCCGCGGCTCGATGCCCGCGTCGCGGATCAGGCCGAGCGCGGCGCGCGAAGTCCCGCAGCGGGGGTTGTGGTAGATCGTGACGTCCATGCACGCACGATAGTCCACGCCGGCGAGCCGCGCCAACTCACTCGCTCCACTTCTCCAGCGCCGCGCGATAGGCGTCCTTCGCCGCGTCGCGCTGGCGGACCAGCTTGGCCAGATCCTTGTTGCGTTTGGCATGCAGCTCGGTCAGCCCGGCGGCGATCGCCTCGCGTTCGGCCTCGAGCGCGGCAATCCTCGCAGAGTGGCCCTGTTCGGCCGCTTCCAGCGCCGCCTCGGCGGCATCCAGTTCGTCACGCTTGGGCGGAGGCGAAGGCTTGGGTTTCTTACGTTCCGGCGCATCGCCCACGACCGCCGCGCTCGCCTTCTTGCGCTTCGGCGGCCCGGCCTTGAGCTGCGCCGCCAGATCCCCGCGCGAGAGGCGGATCACCTCACCGGGGTGCGCGAGCGGCGCTTGGATCAGGGCCGGATCGGTGACTTCCTCCGCCACCCCGCGCGCGAATTGGTCGTGCTCGGCGCCCCACGCAGCCAGTGCCGCCTTGCGGCTCGGCGCCGCGACATAGGCGTCGTCGAACCCGATCGGCATCCGGAACACCTTGAGCTTGCGGGGCACTTAGGCCGCGCCCCTCTTCGCGCGCTTCCGTATCATCCCGCCTCCGCCACGATCCGCGCCCACTCCGCTTCGTCGATCACTTCGATCCCGAGTTCGGCCGCTTTCTTGAGCTTGCTGCCCGCGCCGGGGCCGGCGACCACCAGGTCGGTCTGCGCGCTGACCGTGCCCGCGGCGCGCGCGCCGAGCCGCTCGGCCTGGGCCTTGGCCTCGTCGCGGCTCATCGTCTCGAGCTTGCCCGTGAACACCACCGTCTTGCCCGAAACCGCGCTCGCCTTGGTCTCGACCACGTAGTCGGGCGGATCGACTTCCGAGAGCAGGTCGTCCCACACTTCGCGGTTGTGCGCCTCGTGGAAGAAGTCGCCGAGCGCCTCGACCACCACCGGGCCGACGCCTTCGATCGACAGCAGCGCGGCGCGCGGATCCTCCCCCAACGGGGGAGGGGGACCATCCGCAGGATGGGGGAGGGGCGCAGGCGGTTCTTCGCTAGGCTGCGAAGTAGCGTCGGCTGGCACCTGCCCCTCCACCAGCTTCGCTGGTCCCCCTCCCCGTTCCGGGGAGGATTGCGCTGCCGCCTCGGCCGCCGCCCGCAGCGCCGGCAGCGTCTGAAACCGCTTGAGCAGGTCGCGCGCCGTCACCGCGCCGACGTGGCGAATGCCGAGCCCGAACAGCAGCCGCGCGGCATCCGGCCGACGCTTGGCCTCGATCGCCGCCAACAGGCTATCCACAGACTTGTCTTGCCACCCCGGCCGCCCGACCAGTTCGTCGCGGTGCTGGCGCAGCCGGAACACGTCGCCTGGCCCCTTGGCCAGCCAGCCCAAGTCCATGAATTCGGCAATGGTCTTCTCGCCGAGCCCCTCGATGTCGAGCGCCGCGCGGCTGGCGAAGTGGCGCAGCCGCTCGAACTGCTGCGCGGTGCAGACGAGGCCCCCGGTGCAGCGCACGTCCACCTCGCCTTCCTCGGCGACCGCCTCGCTGCCGCACACCGGGCAATGCTCGGGGAACGCGTAAGCCGCGCGCGGTTCCTCCCGCGTCAGGTTCTCGACCACTTGCGGGATCACGTCGCCCGCGCGCTGCAGTACGATCCGGTCGCCTTCGCGCAGGCCCAGCCGGGAGATCTCGTCGCGGTTGTGCAGCGTGACGTTAGTCACGGTCACGCCGCCCACCAGCACCGGCTTGAGCCGCCCGACCGGCGTCAGTTTGCCGGTCCGGCCGACCTGGATGTCGATCGCCTCTAGAACGGTCTCGGCGCGCTCGGCCGGGAACTTGTGCGCCAGCCCCCAGCGCGGCGCCTTGCCGATCCAGCCGAGCCGGCCCTGCCAATCGAGCCGGTCGACCTTATAGACTACCCCGTCGATGTCGTACGGCAGGCCCGGCCGCCTGGCGCCGATGCTGCGGTATTGCTGCAGCATGTCGTCGAGCGACGCGCACCGCACCAGGTCGGGCGAAACCTTGAAGCCCCACGCGGCAATCCGCTGCATCGTGTCGAACTGGCTGCCCGCCGGCACCTCGCTCGCCTCGCCCCAGCCGTGCGCGAGAAACCGCAGCGGACGCGCCGCCGTCACCGCCGGATCCTTCTGCCGCAGCGAGCCTGCCGCCGCGTTACGCGGAGTTGCAAACTGCCGCGCCGCCGCCGGATCGAACGCCTCGCCCTTGGCTTCCGCCAGCGCGCGCGCGGCCTCGATCAGCCCCGAATTGAGCGCGGTAAAGGCCTGTTTCTCCATGTAGACTTCACCGCGCACTTCGAACACCGTTGGCGCCGCGCCGGCCAGACGCTGCGGAATGTCCGGGATGTGCGCGACGTTGGCGGTGACGTTCTCGCCGACCTGCCCGTCCCCCCGCGTCGCCGCTAACCTCAGCACTCCGTCCTCATAGCGCAGCGAGCAAGACAGCCCGTCGATTTTGTCCTCAGCGGTGAAGGTGATCACTTCGTCCTCGGTGAGGTTCAAAAACCTCCGAACGCGCCCAACGAACTCCTCGACATCTTCGTCTTGGAAGGCGTTATCGAGGCTTAACATCCGGACGGCATGCAGCACCTTCTCAAGCGGCCTCGTGGACGGCGCCCCTACAATCTGCTGCACGCTAAAAAGATCATCAGGAGTCAGTACGAGAGCATTCTCAAGTTCTTGAGCGCGGAGCTTTAATGCGTCGAACTCCTCGTCCGTGATCACCGGATCATCGAGATCATCGTAGCGATACCGATGATAAAGAATATCGCGCGTCAGAATGTCCAATTCCAACGCAGCTGGCCGAAGCTGCTGCCGCCGTTCCTCAGCCTGCCGTTCGCGGCGCTGGGTTTCAGATTCTTTTTTTGCTTTGGTCATCTTCGACACCAGTAAAACGATCGGTAAAGCGCCTCATCTTGCGTCCATCCCCACGGGCCGTGTCTCGATCTGTCGGCCGAACCCCGCGATGATCGGCCGCGCCTTGGCGATCGCCGCCTGCACGCCCGGCAATTGCAGACTGTTCGCGTGATCGGCCTTGCTGTGCCACACTTCGGTGATCCAGATCGTATCCGGATCGGCGGCGTCCTCGGCAACCAGGTAGGCGAGGTTGCCCGGCATCCCGTCGGTGCCTTCGAGCAGGTAGCCGACCAGCTCGGCGCGCTTGCCCGGTGCGGCCTTCATCTCGCCGATCAACCCGTAAAGCTCCTCCATCTCCGCCGCCTTCCCCGTTCCTGAAATCGCGCCCCACAACAGCAGCGTCGCCGTCGCCCCGCCGGCAAACTCGCGCCGTGTCGTGTCTATCATTCCGCGAGCAGCCGTCTGTCCGCGGTGAACCGCCACGCGCCGTCTCGCCATTCCATTGCATAGCGGGTTGCCGGACGGCCGCTGCGGGTGACCCAGCCGGCGCAGCGTTCGTCGCTCTGGCAGGCGAATTCGTAGACCTGGATCAGTTCGGCAGGCGTGCCGACGATCGCATCGCTCGGCCCCGCGGCGCCGGGTCGGCAGCGCGAGGCCGGCGCGAGGCGCACGAACCGGCCCATCAGCGCCGCCTCGTCGTCCGCGGTCAGCGGCTCCGGCGCCAGGCTGACGCACGTGGTGGTCGGGCCGGCTGCGCCGGCCTGAGCGGCGAAATGCTCGCTCAGCACCTGTTCGATCAGCGCTAGCGCCGGCCGGGCCCGGTCGTCGGCCAGCGGCGCGGGCAGCGGCGGATCGCCGCGCGGCGGCGCGCATCCCGTGAGCCAAAGCGCGCTCGACACGAGGCCCGCGGCGAACGCGGCCAGCGGCTTTCGGGTCAATCTCATGGGCGTGTCCTAGTCCTGCCGCGCCTTCCGCGTCACCTGATTCCTGTCACTCGACAGCCTTGCTGGGCGATCATATCAGGGCTTTGGAGTTCGTCGATTGCGGGGGCGCAGACAATGCATCGGAAACTGATCGGGATCGCCGGCGTGGCGCTCGCTTTGGGCCTGGCGGGCACCGCGCACGCCCAGTTCGGCAATCTCGGCCGCGCGCTCGGCGAAGTGACGCGCGCGGTGCCGATGCCCGATTTCCTGTCGGGGCCGCAGCCGGTCAGCACCAGCATCCGGGATGCCGAGTGGGCCGATCCTTCGCGGGACGGTTTCCGCCCCGGCCAGGCCGAGCCGCTCGACGGGTTGCCGCAGAACGAAGACGGCGCGTTCGTGCTCGCCGCCGGCTATTACGCGATGCAGGCGCAAAGCTATTGCCTCCACGCTGGCACGCACGGTCCGGGCGGCGGCGACGGTTACCTCTACGCGCCGGTCAAGGGCTCGGCACGCGATGCGGTCATCGCCATCCTTCAGAACGTCAACGATCATCCCGAAATCGCGCAGCGCGACGTCCAGCTCCTGCTCTGGGCGATCGTCGCGCGCGCCAAGTTCGAGGATCTCGACAATCGGCTCAAGCTCGTCGCCTCGCAGCTGCTCACGCCGCGCCAGCTCGCCACGCTCAACCGCAATGCCCTCTCAATGCTGACCAGCGGCGAGCTGTCGCGGATCACCGGCCCGCTCCCCGCGCCGCTGCGCGCCGTCGTGGAAGCCGAATCGCGGCTGCGCGGCATGCTGACCAGCGGCGGCAGCTCGTTCGCCGAGATGGAGCGCGTCGCGGTTCTGGCTGGCATGGCGCCAACCGGGCCGGGCAGCATCGGCGTGCCCGCCGCGCGCTGGAGCGAGCATCCCGACGGTTACTGGGTGCGCTATACCCCGAGCGGCTACAGCAACACCAAAGTCGAGATCTACGTCGAACCCGGCAGTGCGGCGGTCGGCAAGGTTTACGATCCGGCCACCGCGATCGCCGTCCCCGGCAACACCGCGCGCCAGCGGCTCGCGCAGTCGGCGCGGGTTTACGGTCGCTGACGCGCCGGCGCGGCGCGCGCGTCACTTGCGCCGCGAGCGCAGCCAGCGGCTGATCGCAAAGCCGAGCAGCGCGGCGACGATTACCAGCAGCGCGCTCTGGTCCATTACGCGCGCGCCCCCCACGCCGGATCGGCCGCCGCCAGCATAGCCCGCTGCCGCTCGGCCACGCGCGCCTCACGCGTCGCCTCGTCGCTGCCGCGCGTGGCGAGATAGGCGTGCATCCAGGCGCGGTCGCGGAACACCAGGTAGAGAATCTCGTCGAGCGACGCGGCGGCATGGTCGGCCACGGGGTATCCGCGTTCCAGGCTCTGGTAACGAAAGCGATCGCCCTCGCGCCATACGAAATCGCCGTCGCCGGCGGGTTGGGTGGCGCGCGGCAGGACTCGCTCGGGAAGCCCCATTCTCGCGGCAATGGCGCGCATCCGGCCGGCGATCTCCGCGTCGGTCGGCGCCAGCGGTCCGGGCCCCGACTCGCCCGAGCGCGCACGCCTGCGGCTCTGCAAGGCGTGTATCGCGAACGCGCCCGCCAGTGCGAGCAGCGCCACAGCAACGACTCCCAGCGGGCCAACCCCCGCTGCTCCGAGCGCCCAGCCGCTCATGGGCGCCGCCGCCCGCGCAGGGCCCTGCCCAGCCCAAGCCCGATGAAGCTGGCGATCGCGTAGGGAATGCTGAGCACGACGCCGTAGAGCAGGACCGCAAACGGCGCGTTGCGGCGCGCCGCTTCGCCTTCCAGCGCCGGGTCGCCGTACGGCAGCACGATCAGCGCCACCAGCACGATCGGCACTGCCAGCCACAGCCACATCGCTGGCTTTGTCCGCCCGGGCACGCCGCGCGCTCCGATGATCAGCCCCCCGCCGAACCCCAGCCAGGACAGCACGAACGCGAACAGGAACAGGTTGTCGAGCAAACTTGCGAGCGTCATGTCCCCTCTCCTCAGAACCGCACCGGCGGCGGCGGCGGCCGGCCGTCGAACGCCTGATCGGCATAGGGCCCGCCGCGCGCGACCCAATGCAAGAACAGGTGCGCCGACCACGCATTGGGGTTGGGCGCGGTGCGGCCGTGATGGTGATGCACGCCCTGATAGAGTACCGCGTCGCCGGGTTCCATGCTGACCGAGCCGCTGCGTTCTTCGGGCGCGAAGGCGAGGTCGGCGCGCTGGTAGGGCGCCGCGATCGGCTCGCGCGCCACCTCCAGCGGCCAGGGCACCCCGTCCGAATAGTCGAGCGTGAGCGACAGGCTGTGCTCGCAGGCCAGCCGGTCGCCGTGGACCTTGCAGATGTCGCCTTCGCGGTAGAGCCGGAAGTAGCAGTAGCTCGGCAGCAGCGGCACCCCGACCAGTTCCTCGACCCGCGAAGTCAGGCCCCAGTGGAAGAACGCGAACTTCGGGTATTGATTGCCCGCGATCTCGCTCGCCGCGCGCGCCAGCAGCGGGCCTTCGCGCTCGAGATTGGCAAGGCTCATCCCCCGGCTCGCGAGGTCGGACTGGAGCTGCACCAGCATCATGGTGGCGACTTCGCGCGGGATCAGCCCTTTCACCA
>NCCV01000005.1:0-181376 GCA_002279825.1 Sphingomonadales bacterium 12-68-11 | reverse complement strand
ATAAGCATCCGCGCGATTTCCTCCTGGCGCCCGCCCGGATCGAGCAGCGCGACCGAAGTGCGCGTCACGGTGCCCTCGCTCGACTTGGCGATCAGGTAATGCGTGCGCCCGCGCGCGGCGACTTGGGGGCTGTGCGTCACCGCCAGCAATTGACCGCCTGAACCATTGGCGTTCGCCAGCCGCGCCAGCCGCTCGCCGATCGCGCTCGCCACCGCGCCGCCGACCCCTCGGTCGATCTCGTCGAAGATCACCGTCGCCGCCCCGCCCTGCTCGGCCAGCGCAACCTTCAGCGCGAGAATGAAGCGGCTGAGTTCGCCGCCGCTGGCGATCTTGTTCAGCGGCGCGAACGGCGCGCCGGGATTGGTCGCGATCAGGAACTCGGCCGCGTCGATGCCCTGTGGCCCCCAGCGCTCCTCCGGCAGAACGGTCACCGCCGTCCGGAACCGCGCGGCATCGAGCTTGAGCGGCGCCAGCTCGGCCGCGACCGCTTCGTCGAGCCTAGCCGCCGCCGCCACCCGGACCGCGTGAACCGCCTCGGCGCGCGCGCGATAGACCTGCCCGGCCTCTTCCGCAGCGGCCTCCAGCGACGCCAGTTCGGCATCGCCCGCCTCGATCGCGTCGAGCTGCGCGCGCAGCTCGTGCATCTTCGCCGCCAGCGCGTCGGCGGTGCAGCCGTGCTTCCTCGCCGCCGCGCGCAGCTCGAACAGGCGCGTTTCGAGCCGGTCGAGTTCGGCCGGCTCGAAGGTCAGCGCCTCTGCCGCCTTCTCGATCCGTTCCTCGGCCTCGCCCGCCTCGATCACCGCGCGGTCGAGCGCGGCGAGCGCTTCGCCGAGCAGCGGATGCTCGCCGCCGATCCGGTCGAGCCGCCGCGCCGCGCCGCGCATCTGCGCGAGCGCCGAATCCGATCCGTCCCACACCTTGCGCAAGGCCTCGAGGTCGCCGGCCAGCTTCTCGCCCTTCTGCATGGCGGCGCGGGCCAGCGCGAGCTGTTCCTCCTCGCCCTCGGCGGGTTCGAGCGCGGTCAGCTCGGCGAGATGGGCGAGCAGCAAGTCCTGGTCGGCCTTGGCCTGCGCGATGCCCGCGCGCGCCGCTTCGAGCCGCGCCTGCGCTGCGTGCCAGTCCGCCCACGCCGCTTCGACCCCGGCCACTTCCGCGCCCGCGAACCGGTCGAGCAGCGCGCGGTGGCCGCGCGGGTTGACCAGCCCACGGTCGTCGTGCTGGCCGTGCAGTTCGACCAATGCGGGCGCCAAGTCGCGCAGCAGGCCGGCGCTGACCGGCTGGTCGTTGACGAAGCCGCGCGAGCCGCCGTCGGCCTTGAGCGTGCGGCGCAGGATCAGCGGTTCGCCCGCCTCCCAAGCGACTTCGGCCTCGCCCAACGCCTCGCGCAGCGCGCCCGGCTGGCCGGCGAACTCGAACGTGGCAGTCACACTCGCCTGCTCCGCGCCGGCGCGGACCAGCAGCGTCTCGGCGCGCTGGCCAAGCACCAGCCCGAGCGCGTCGAGCAGGATCGACTTGCCCGCCCCGGTCTCGCCGGTGAGCACGCCGAGCCCGGGCCCGAACGTGAGGTCGAGCGATTCGATCAGGACGACGTTGCGGATCGCGAGCGAGGTCAGCATGGCGGCGGGGTCAGCTTACGGCCGGGGCGCGGGCGCCGCAACGCCCCCGGCTTAGCCATCCGCTGCGCCGTGGCGCAAGGCGAGCCTGCCACCGCACGCCGCGAGTGGCGGCGCAAAGCAAATGTTAACATTGCTGTGACCTAATCATGACCCAGGCGGCCAAGGTCCGAGCGATGTCGGTATTGATCATTCGCGCCTCGAAGCGCTTCGCGATCCGCCGCAAGGTCAGTTTGCGCACGGCGGAGACGCGCGCGGTCGACGGCCTGATGGTCGAACTGTCCGCCGAAGGGTGCCGGATCACCAACCTCGGCAGCACGCCCTTCGCGATCGGCGAAGCGGTGACGATCGCGACCGAGGACGACGAACTGCGCGGCCGGGTCCGCTGGGTGCGCGAAGGCGTGGCAGGCATCCGCCTCGACGCGGCGCTGCACCTCGGCGATCTTGCGCAACTGGTCAGCCGCAGCCGCGACGGCGAGGCGCTTCGCTTCGGTACCTGAGGCGCTCGATCAGCCGCCGCTGGCGGCCGCCGCCTGCGGGGCATATCGCTCCATCAACCGATAGGCCCGCTCGTACCATTCGTTGCCCGGATAGTTGGCGCCGAGCACGGCGGCGTATTTCTGCGCCTCGGTCGGCACGCCAAGCGCCAGGTTGGTTTCGGTCAGGCGATAGAGCGCTTCGGGCGCGTGGCTGGTGGTCTGGTACTTGTCGACCACGTTGCGGAACCGCAGCTGCGCCGCCAGCCAATTGCCGTTGTTCTCGTAGAACCGGCCGATCTCCATGTCCTTGCCGGCCAGATGGTCGTGCACCAGGTCGATCTTGAGCCTGGCATCGGCTGCGTACTCGCTGGTGGGATAGCGGCGCTGCACCTCGGTCAGCGCGGTCAGCGCCTGCTCGGTCGCCTTCTGGTCGCGCTGCACGTCGCTGATCTGTTCGTAATAGCTGAGCGCGATCAGGTAGTAGGCATAGGGCGCATCGCGGTTGCCGGGGTGGATCGAGAGGAAGCGCTGCGCGGTCTGGATCGTGCGGGTGTAATCGCGCCGGACGTAGTGCGTGAACGCCCCCATCAACTGCGCGCGCCGCGCCCACGGCGAATAGGGATGCTGCCGCTCGACCTCGTCGAACAGCGCCGCAGCGGCTTCGGTCTGGCCGCGGTCGAGCCGGTCCTTGGCGGCGGCGTAGAGCGATTCGACGTCGCGCGCGACGAAGGCCACGTCGTTCGGCCGGTTGCGTCCGCCGCAGGCGGCGAGGAGCGGCACCGCGGCCAGCACGGCGGCGGCCAGCAGGACGGGTCTGGCGGGGAGTTTGGCGATCATCCGGCGGCTATAGCCAGCGCGCGAGTGAACGCCAAGTGAAGTGCGCGGCGGCGCCAGCCACGCTTCAGCCCGCGCCTTACCAATTCTTCACGAATCAAGCGCTTAACCCGTCCCAACCGCAGACCGTCCGAGAGACAGGCCATGCGGGGGAGCCTGAAATGCCCGACAGCACCGACCAGCCCGACGCGCTCCGCGCGGAACTGGCGGCTTTGCGAGCCGAGCTCGCGCTGTACCGCCGCGCCTTCGATCACATGTCCCAGGGCCTTGGCCTGTTCGATCGCGAGGGCCGCATCGCGCTATGCAACCGCCGCTACGCCGAAGTGCTCGGACCCCCGGTGCCCGCCGAACAGGTAGAAGGCGCTCCGCCCGTCCAGGATAGCGAAGACCGGCGGCTGGCCCACGCCGGACGCACCTATGCCATCCACCCGATCCGGACCGAAGACGGCGGCCGGCTCGACACGGTCGAAGACGTTACCGGCCAGATCGCAGCCGACCGCGCCGTGCGGGACAGCGAGGCCCGGCTGCGGGCGCTGATCGACGAGATGTCCGATTGCGTGAAGATCTTCGATGAAGCCGGGCGGCTGATTTACATCAATCCCGCCGGCCTCGCCTTGCATCAGGCCCCTGACCGGGCGAGCCTGCCGGACAACCGCGAGTTCTCGACCGTCGCACCCGAGTATCGCGCCTACAGCGGCGAAGTGCACCGCCGGGTGATAGGCGGCGAAACGGTACTCGGGACTTACGAGGTCATCGGCCTCCAGGGCCGGCGGCGCCACGTCGAGGCGCGCGCCCTGCCCTTCCCGATGCCCGACGGGACGACGGCGCACATGTGCATTTCGCGCGACATCGAGGAAAGCAAGGAGTCGCTGGACGCGCTGCGGCGGAGCGAGGAGCGCCTCCGCCTGGTCCAGGAAGTGACCGGGCTCGCCGACTTCGAATCAGACCCCGAAGGCGTGGCCCAACTGTCCGAACGTTTCGTCGAGCAGACCGGATTGCCGCCGGGTACCCGCTCCATTACGCATGCCGAGTGGATGAAGATCGTCCACCCGGACGACCGCGACCGGATGCTGCAGCTTATCGCGCGGTGCCTCGATGGCCAGCAAGCGTTCGAGTGCGAGTTCCGCATCATCCGCCCCGACGACGGACGGACACGCTGGATCTTCAGCCGCACCCGGATCGAACGCAATGCCACCGGCGAGGTGGTCCGCAGC
Organism: Sphingomonadales bacterium 12-68-11; assembly: GCA_002279825.1. Classification (GTDB taxonomy): domain Bacteria; phylum Pseudomonadota; class Alphaproteobacteria; order Sphingomonadales; family Sphingomonadaceae; genus Croceibacterium_A. The sequence goes on along the minus strand of NCCV01000005.1, from coordinate 177,236 downwards.
GTCGGCGCCCATCTCGACATCACCGAGCGCAAGCGCAGCGAGGACGCCTTGCGCGAAAGCGAGGAACGGTTCCGCCTTGCCACCGAGGCCGCCAGGCTCGGTGTCTGGGACTACGACGCGGCGCTTGACCAGCGCGACTGGTCGGGCCGGCTGCGCGAGATTCTGGGCATCGGTCCCGATACTGAACCGACGCTCGAGCTCGCCGCCTCGATCGTCCACCCTATGGACCGAGCGCGGTTCCTGCGCCGGCTCAAAAGCATCCGCTTGGGCAAGCTCGAGCGCTTCGAGGATTCCTTCCGGATCTGCCGCGCCGATGACAGCGCCGACCGCTGGATCACGGTCAACGCCTGGCGGACAGGCAAGACCGACAGCCGCCTCGGCCGCGTCATCATGACCGTGCGCGACGTGAGCGAGGAAAAAACCGCCGAGGACCGCATCCGCTGGACCGCGCGGCACGATGCGTTGACCCATCTCGCCAACCGCAGCTATTTCCACGAACAGCTCGACCTGGCGATCCGCGCCGCCGCCGCGGACGGCGGGACCGTCGGCTTGCTGCTCCTCGACCTCGACCACTTCAAGCAGATCAATGATTCGCTCGGCCACGATGCCGGCGACAAGATGCTCAGCATGTTCGCGGGTCGGTTATGCCAAGTGGTCCGCGCGAACGACGTCGTCGCGCGCCACGGCGGCGACGAATTCGCCATCATCATGCCCGACATGCCGAACGACCAGAGCCTCGGGCAGCTCTCGCGTTCTATCCAGCAGCGCTTGCGCGAACCGTTCGTCCACGACGGGCGGGTGCTCGATTGCCGGGTCAGCATGGGCGCGAGCATCTTTCCCCGGCACGGCACGACGTCCGAGGAACTGCTCAAGAACGCCGACATCGCGCTTTATGCCGCCAAGGCCGCCGGCCGCTCGACGATGAGCCTGTTCGAACCGCACATGCGCGACGATCTCGAGCGGCGCATCGCCATGGTGGAGACCGCCCGCGCCGCGCTCCGCGACGATCGGATCATCCCCTACTACCAGCCCAAGATCGACTTGCGCACCGGCGCGATCGTCGGCTTCGAGGCGCTGCTCCGCTGGCGGAACGCGCGCGGCCGGATCGGCTTGCCCGCCGCCATCGAAGCCGCGTTCGAGGATCTCGATGTCGCCGCCGCGATCAGCGACCGCATGATCGAGCGGGTCATCCCCGACATGCGCGGCTGGCTCGATCGCGGCATCCCGTTCCGGCACGTCGCGGTCAACGCCTCGGCCGCAGAGTTTCGCCGCGACAATTTCGCCGAGCGCTTGCTCGAACAGCTCAGCCGCGCGGGCATCCCGCCGCGGTGCTTCCAGCTCGAAGTGACCGAGACGGTGTTCCTCGGTCGCGGCGCCGAATACGTTCACCGCGCGCTGGCCCTGCTCAGCCAGCGCGGGGTCCAGATCGCGCTCGACGATTTCGGCACCGGCTATGCGTCGCTGCGCCACCTCAAGGAATTCCCGGTCGACCTGATCAAGATCGACCGCAGCTTCGTGCACGATATGGCGCTGGGCACCGGCGACGAGGCGATCATTCGCGCGGTCATCAACCTCGGCCAGAGCCTCGGCATCAAGGTCGTCGCCGAGGGTATCGAGAGCGAAGCGCAGGCGCGCCGGCTGATCGAGCTGGAGTGCGACTTCGGGCAGGGGTTCCTGTTCTCGAAAGCCGTGCCCGCAGCGCGCGTGCCCGCGTTGGCCGGCAACCCGCGTGAACTCGCCAAGGCACGGGCGCGCGCGGGCGGCAGCCCGCTGCGCCTGGTCGGCAACCAGGACTAGCTCAGGCGGGCTTCCTGAACCGGATCGCGAACTTGTCGGTGCGTCCTTGCACCGATCCGTCGCGCACCGCCGCCGTGTGGTCGTCGGCGGGATTGGCGAGATGGCTCGACTGGGCATCGACCACGAAGCCGGCCGCGGTCAACACCGCGATAACCGCCGCGGGATCGATCCGGTGCAGCGTCTGGGTGGCGCTGGTGCCGGTGCCCGGCGCCGAGTGGTCCTGGACGTAGAACACCCCGCCGGGCTTGAGCGCGTCGAACGCCGCCTTGGCGATGCCGGGGGTGGTGCCGGCATTGCTGAAGTCGTGCCAGTTTTCGGTGGTCCAGACCACGTCGACCTTTTCGGGAAGCGTCATTGCCGTGTAGTCGGTGGGCGTGACGGTGACATTGCCGTACTGCGCGGCAAGCGCGTTGATTGCATCGAGCCCGCCGGGGCGTTGCGCCTGCGCCGGCGAGACCAGCGCATAGACTTTGCCCGTCGTGCCCACGGTCTTGGCGATCACGCGCGTGAAGTACCCGCCGCCCGGTGCCAGCTCGGCGACTTTGGCGCCGGGGCGCACGCCCGCGAAGGCGACCGTTTCGGCAGGCTTGCGGTTGGCATCGCGGGCGGTATCCGCGGCGGGGCGCGCGCTGTCGGCGACCGCGGCGGCAATGACGGCCGAGGCAGCAGGGGCACTTTGCGCACAAGCAGTGCCGCCCAGCGCGCTCGCGGCCAGGGCAACGGCGACGATCGAAGATCTCATGATTTCCTCCACCCGCTCCGCATGTGCGGTCGATGCGCGCAGTCTATGGCGAACCGGCGGCGCTTGAAAGCGCTACCTGCCGCGCGGCCGGCACCAGCCGCAGAACTTTCCCCGCGCCGCCGTCGGTCAGCACGTAGAGCGACCCGTCGGGCGCCTGCTTGACCTGCCTCAGCCGCTCGCGCCGGTCGGCCAGCAGCCGCTCCTCGCCCACCACGCGGTTGCCTTCAAGCACCAGTCGCACCAGGTGCTGCTGGCTCAGCGAAGTGATGAAGGCATTGCCTTTCCACGCCGGGAATGCCTCGCCGGTGTAGAACATCAGGCTCGAGGGGCTGATCACCGGGTCCCAGTAGTAGACCGGCTGCTCGAACCCGCGCTTGGTCGGGCCCTCGCCCACGTTGCCGCCGCGATACTCGTTGCCGTAGCTGATCAGCGGCCAGCCGTAATTGGCGCCCGGCTTGATCAGGTTGAGCTCGTCGCCGCCGCGCGGCCCGACTTCGGTCGCCCACAGCTGGTTGGTGCCGGGACGGAATGCCAGGCCGAGCGGGTTGCGGAAGCCGAGCGCATAGAGCTCCGGCCGCGCGCCCCTACGTCGTGCGAACGGCCCGCGCGGAGCGGGGGCGCCGTCGGTCGTGATACGTACGATCTTGCCGATCCCGCTATCGAGCTGCTGGATGTACGGCCGCAGCGGGTCCGAAGCGAGATCGCCCAGCGTCACGAACAGCATGCCCTGCGCGTCGAACAGCAGCCGCGCGCCGAAGTTGCCGTGCTCGCTCTTGAGGTTGGGCTCCTGCCGGTAGATGACCTTGACGTCCTCCAGCCGCGGCGCCGGTCCGTCGACCAGCCGCGCCCGCGCCACCGCCAGCGTGTTCCCGACCGCCAGCTTTTCGACATAAGTGAAATAGATTCGCTGGTTCTGCGCGAAATTCGGGTCGAGGATCACGTCGTCGAGGCCCGAGATTTCCTGCACCTGCACCGCCGGCACCCCCGCGACCGGCGGCGAGAGCTGCGCCCCGTGGGCGATGCGCATGGTCCCGTCGCGCTCGGTGATCAGCAGCCGCCCGTCGGGCAGGATCGCCATGGCCCACGGGAACCGCAGCCCCTCGGTCACCGTCTCGACCGTGAAGGTCACCAGAGAAGGTACGAACGGCGCTCGCGTCTGCTGCGGAAAAGCCGGCGTCTGCCCGCTGGCGGTGCCGGCGGCGGCGCGGTTCTCGACCGGCTGACCCGGCTCGGGGACGTAGAGCGGCGGCGGCTCGCGGCGCGGCGCGCCCGGCGCTGCGGCGGGGCCTGCCCCCGGCGGCGGTCCGGGCGGCGGACCCTGCTGCGCCAGCGCGCTCCCACTCATCAGCACAGCCGCGAGCGCGGTCCAGGCAAGCTTCATATCCCCTCCAGTTTCTCGGTGTTTCGGTCTGGTCGCGGCCAGCCTTGCCACACCCCCTGGCGGATTTCGAGCGCGAGATTGTCGCGGCGGGAGCGCGGCGCACGCGGCCTGGAGTCCTGCGAGACGGCGGCGACGCGAGTTCGCGAGCGCCTACCCGGCTGAGCTACGCCGAATCCGGCGCCGTCCCTGGACCTGCGCCAACCACGATCGAGATGGTCCCGTCAGGCGCGATCTCGACGCGGTACAGCGCCAGCCCGGCCTGCTCGGCCGCGGCGATCGCGCGCCGGACGTCGGATTGTCGCCAGCCCCCCTTCCGGGAATCCTGGCGTGACGGCGTGACGGCATCATCCAGCATTGGCGCTCCTCCCAGCAGGGAGCCGAGGGGCGCTCGATACGGTTCGCTGCGCAGGATTTGCGCGCGAATCTGATATGGGATCTGCTCTTTGAGCATGATGTTTCCCCCCTCTCCCGCGCCGATCATGCCATATTGGATGTAGTGCACAAGGCCCGGCGATACAGATTGCTACAGATTGCTACATTTCGCCCATTGAACGGTCCGCCAGCATCGCCATTGTTGCGAATTACAATCAATTGAGCAGACAGGTGTCGTACCCTCCTCGGCCGCCCAGCGGGGCTGGCGACAACCTGTCGGCCATCCTGGCGCTTCTCGACCAGCTACGGCCTGCTCTCGCGCAGGATGATCGCGCACGCCAGAATCACATCGTTGAAAGCCTTGTCGAACAGCGCGCGCCGATGGGCGCGCAGTGGCCCGCGCTCGCGCAGATCGCGGCCGACAATGGCGAGATCGCCCTCGCGCGCGCCGCGATCGAGCTCCACATCGCCGGCGCCGGTGGGCAAGCCGCCGCGGCGTTCCAGCAGGCCGCCCTGCTCGCCCATGTCGGGATGTGGGCGCAAGCCTATGCGGTGATCCGCGCCTGGCGCCCCGACACCCCCGACCCCGCCACTTACGCCCACAGCCGCGGCGCGGCAGCACTTCATCTCGGCCACACCGACGAAGCCCGCGAGCAGCTCGACCGCGCGACACGGCTGCGCCCGCAATCGGGCTCGGCCTGGCTGACCTTTTCCACGCTGCTCGATTTCTCGCGCGAGCCGGAGCTAGCGGACCGGCTGATCGGCACCCGGCCCCCGGAAGACTCGGCCGGTTTCGGCGAGCGCGCCAGCTACTTCTATGCGCTCGGCAAGGCCCACGCGGATCTGGGCGAGCGCGCGCGGGCCTTCGCCGCCTTCGCCGAGGGCGCGCGGCAGGCGAAATCCGAAGTGCCCTACGATCGCGCCGAGGATCGCGCGGCGGCCGAAAGCGCGGTGGCGGGCTATGACGCCGAGGCGATCGCCGCGCTCGCCAGCCGGCAGTCTGAACCGACCGACCGCACGATCTTCGTCGCCGGCCTGCCGCGCTCCGGCACCACGCTGGTCGAGCAGATCCTGACGAGCCACAGCGCGGTGTCGGACGGCGGGGAGACCACGCGCCTCGCGTTGTTCGCCCGCGACATCCGCGGCCTGTCCTATCCGAACCTGCGCGAATATGTCGAACGGGTCGGCGCGCCCGAGGCGGCGCGGCTGTGGCGCCACTGGATGGACGAACGCTTCCCGGGGCCGGGCCGCGTGGTCGACAAGACCACCACCAACGGCCGCATGCTCGGCCTCGCCGCGGCGCTTCTGCCGCAAGCGCCGTTGCTCTGGATCACGCGCGATCCGCTCGATTGCGCCTGGTCGTGCTTCCGGACCTATTTCAGCGGCGGCCAGCCGTGGACTTACGATCTCGAAGACATCGCCTACCACTTCCGGCTCGAGGACCGGCTGCTCGCCCAGTGGCGGCAGATCCTCGGCGAGCGCCTGCTTGTGATCCCCTACGAATCGCTTGCCAGCGAGCCTGAGCCTTGGATCCGCCGCTTGCTCGCGCACGGCGGGCTGCCGGAAGAGCCGCAACCCTTCGCGCCGCACGAGAACCCGCGCGCCGTCGCGACCGCGAGCACGATGCAGGTCCGCCGCCCGATCAACCGCGCAGGGATCGGCGCCGCCGAGCCGTATCGCGAGTTCCTGCAGCCGTTCGTGGAGGCATACCGCGCCTGACGGCGGGCGATTGCGAACGGCGGCCGTATTGTGACATCACACGCGGCGGCAACGCGAGGAGCGCCGCATGGTACTGTCAACGCGCTACGGACTGGCGGGTATCGGCGCGCTGGCGCTGCTCGCCTCCGCGCATAAGCTCCGCGAATTGGGCGCGGCGCCGCATCCGGCCGCGGTCTATCTGCTCGGCGTGGCGCCCAACTTCGCAGCGGCGCTCGCGATTACCTTCGTGCTGCTGAGCATCTGGAGCGATCAGAAGCGCAGTGCGGACTACGCCGCGGTCCGGCTGGCGTTCTTCGGGGCAGTGGCGATCAGCTGCGCCGGGCTGCTCGCCTGGGAGCTGTTCCAGACCACCAGCTCCAAGCTCGTCTTCGATTCCCACGACATCGCCGCAACGCTCGTCGGCGGAGCGGCGAGCTGGGTTCTGTTCGGGATACTGACCGCACGGCCGCAATCGCCCGACTAGTCAGAAGCCCAGAAGTTGACGGGCGATCAAGGGGGATTTGCTCCCGCTAAGCGGGTTCCCTAAGGGTCGGCGCGGGATCATCGTTGGCGTGGAGGCAAGCCCATGTCGCTTCTGGACCAGGCCTTGCGCCGGACGATCCGGCAAGGCGAGCTCACGATCGTCGAACCTGGCGGCACGCGGCGCACATACGGCGCGGCCGATCCGTCGCGCGAGCCGGTCGTGGTGCGCCTGACCGACAGCCGCATCGCCGGGCAACTGGCCCGCAATCCGCGCCTCGGACTCGGCGAAGCCTACATGGACGGCCGCATTGTGTTCGAGCAGGGCGATATTCTCGCGCTCGTCGATCTCGTCACCGGCAACCTGCGCTGGGAAGACGGCCACGTCGGCGGGACCTTCGTGCGCGATCGCTGGAACCGCGTGCGCGGGTGGTTGGCCGCGCGCAATCACGAGGCGCGCGCCAGGGCCAACGTCGCGCACCATTACGACCTCGGCAACGAACTCTATCGGTTGTTCCTCGACGAGGACCTGCAGTACTCCTGCGCCTACTACGCGCGCGAGGACGACAGCCTAGAGCAAGCACAGCACGACAAGAAGGCGCACATCGCCGCGAAGATGTACCTCAAGCCGGGCATGAAAGTGCTCGACATCGGCTGCGGCTGGGGCGGGCTCGCGCTCTATCTCAACCAGGCCGCGGGGGTCGAGGTGACGGGAGTGACCCTGTCCGAGCAGCAGCTCCCGCTCGCGCGCGAGCGGGCGCAACAGGCGGGCGTCGCCGACCGGGTGCGCTTCGAGCTGGCCGACTACCGCCGGTTGACCGGCACTTACGACCGGGTCGTCTCGGTCGGCATGTTCGAGCATGTCGGCGCAAGGCAGTACCGGACGTTCTTCGCAAGGTGCCGCGACCTCCTGGCAGCCGACGGAGTCATGCTGCTGCACACCGTCGGCCGCTTCGACGAACCGAGCGCCGGCGATCCGTTCGCCGACCGCTACATCTTTCCCGGCTATCACTTGCCGAACCTCTCGCAAACGGTCCGGGCCATCGAGCAGAGCCGCCTGATCGTCAGCGATGTCGAGACACTGCGCCTGCACTATGCCTTGACCTTGCGCGAGTGGCTCCGCCGGACCCGCACCGAGAAGGCCGCGTTGATCCAGCTCTACGACGAGCGATTCGTGCGGATGTGGGAGTACTACCTCGCTGGCGCGATCTCGATGTTCGAGAACGGCGCCGGCTGCAATTTTCAGGTCCAGATCGTCCGTGACCGCCGCGCGCTACCGATCGCGCGCGACTGGATGTTCGAAGCCGAGCGGCGTTATCGCGACGGGAATGCGCCCCTGTCGCCGGCCCCACATCGCGCAGCGGCGCAGTAGCCTACTCCCAGAACGCCACCGACCGCGCCTCGATGCTTTCGCGCACATGCGCGCCCGCGAAGCTCGGGTCGTGGAAGGCGGTGTGCGGGCAGCGCCAGGTGACCGCGTGGTCGCTGTCGTGGAACTTGAACAGCAGCGCATCCTCGGCCTGCATGTTGGAGAAGTACCACCAGCGGTGGCCGGGGTAATAGCTGAAGATCGAGGCTGCCATCATCCCGTCCTCGCCTTCGACCGGCGCCACCAGCGCCTCGCCCTCGGGGAAGCTGTCGACGATGAACAGGGTGTTCGCCTTCTCCTCGCCGCCGAAGCTGGTGCGGCCGTCGCACAGCGCCAGCGGCACGTCCTGCGGCGGGGGCGAGAAGGTGCGCCAGTAGCTCGAGATCAGGAACCGCTTGTAACCGGGCCCGTCGGGAAAATGCGTGCGATAGGTGTGTTCGGCCATGCGGCGCGCGGTCGCGGTGTTGAGATCGACGTGGGCTTCTCCGGCAGGAGGCTGAATACCTCCATTATGGGTGTAATTCTCTGCCTTCTCCCGGGCCCGCTCGCTGAGGTCGGCGCTGGTGCGGATCATCCACCCGCGCACCACCACTTTGTCGGCGCCGGTCAGCGCCTGGACATGCGCCTCGACTTCGCGCTCGTAGAGCCGCTCGACTTCGGCTTTGTCGTGGAAGTCGCGCACCGCGCTCGGCTGGCGGGCAATGCGGAAGCCGTGGACGTCGAGCGTGAAGTGCTCGCGAATCGGCATCGCGTCGCGCACCACCACGCGGTGGTCGGAATAAGTCCCGGTATTGATCTCCGCACCCTGGCTGACGTAGCGGCGGGTGACGAACTCGCCCGGATCGACGTAGCGAATCTGCGTGGCGACTTCGCGCGCGGAGGCTTCGATGGGATCTAGACCCGGCGCAGGAGTGTCATGCTGGGCAAGCTCGGGGGCGGTGGCCATGGGTACCTCTTCCAGTGATTCTCTTATCGCGCGGGTCTGCCATGGCGGCGGCGCCGCGGGCAAGCGGCAGCGTCCAGACCGAGCCTCTCGCACTTTCACTGGATCGTGATATGCTGGCGCTTGTTCCTGGGGAGGACCGATCATGAAAGCATGCTGGATATCCGCTCTCGCTCTGGCCGCTGCCGCCGGGGCGCCCGCCGCCGCGCAGGACGCCGAAGTCTGGCCGATCGATGCGGACAGCAGCGCCTGCACGACCTCGCGCATCGGCTCGGCCACCAGCGATGCGCTGGTCGTCCGGTACGATCCGGCGGCGCGTGAAATCATGCTCGAGACTGCCGTCGAAGATTCCGGACCTGTATCGCGGCCGGGCACGGCTTCGCTGTGGATTATCTTCGACAAGGGCCGCGGCGAGGAGCTCGATATCGCCTGGGGCTATCGCCAGTTCGCCGTGCGCAGCGATGACGGGCGCATCGCCCTGTCGACCCGCTTCTCGGGCACAAGGAACATCGACCAGATCCTCGCCGACCTCGGCTCCAGCCGCCGGCTCGGGCTGGTACTCGAGGAGAAGACCGTCGCCGACTTCGATCTCACCGGCATCGCCCCCGCGCTCGCCAGGCTCAAGGCCTGCGCCAGCCAGCTCGCGGCGCGCTAGGGGGGGGCGCGCGCGCCGCGTCTGCCGATCGCCTCTGGCCCGGCGCGCCCGCGCTGGTACCACGAGGGCAAAGCCGGGGAGAGATCGATGAGCCACCTGCCGCCGACCAGCGACGACCGATTGATATGGGATATCTGGGAATCGATGTTTCGGCTCCCGGCGATGACCGCCGCCGATGAGGCGGGAATCTTTCGCGCGCTCGGCGATGCCGCGCTGACCACCGACGAACTCGCGCGCGACCTCTCGCTCGACCCCCATCCACTGTCGATCCTGCTCGGCGCTCTCGCCTCTTCTGGCCTCATCGAGAAGCGCGAGGGCAAGTGGCGCGCGCTGCCGCCTGCGCGCACCTGGCTGCACCCCGACGCCGAAGGCTACTGGGGCGGGTTCTTGCACGGCTTTCGCGAGCGGACCCCCCAGCACGGCCAGCTCATGGAAGCGCTCCGCACCGGCAAGCGGCCCGAGCGGTTCAACTCCGGCGCGCCCGAATGGGAACGCGGCGCGATGAGCGCCGAGGCCGCGCAGCGCATCGCCGCCTTCATGCACGCGCACTCGATGGCAACCGCGCGCGGCGCCGCCGCCCAGGCGGTGTTCGGCGAAGTGCGCCACCTGATGGACGTCGGCTGCGGTTCGGGGGTCTATGGCATCGAGATCGCGCGCGCGCATCCGCGGCTCCAGGTCACGCTGCTCGATCTTGAGGCGATGGCGGCGGAAGCCGGCAGCTACGCCGCACGCTCCGGCCTGGCCGAGCGGGTCGGCACGGCGGCGGTCAACATGTTCGAGGCCGACTGGCCGAGCGGGCCCGACGCACACTTCTTCTCCAACGTGTTCCACGACTGGTCGGACGAGACCAACCGCCTGCTCGCGCGCAAGAGCTTCGCCGCCCTGCCGAGCGGCGGGCGCATTTTCCTCAACGAGATCCTGATGGACGACGATGGCGCCGGCCCGTGGCACGCGGCGGCGTTCAGCCTGCTGATGCTGGTCGGCACGCTCGGCAAGCAGTACTCGCTGCCCGAATTCCGCGCGATTCTCGAAAGCGCCGGCTTCACCCAGGTCGAAGCCGTCCGCACCGGCGGTGGCTATTACTCGCTGGTCTCGGCGGTGAAGCCCTAAGGCGTCACGCCCCGGGCGGATCCTTGGCCCGCATTTCCGCGAGCTGCCGCTCGTATTCCGCCTTGCGCCGTTCGAGCGCCGCCCATTCGGGGGTCTGCCGGGCAGCGGCGCCATATTTGGCGAACAGCAGCGTCTGCTGATCGCTGACCATGCCGCGCTGATCGTCGGTGAAGCGCACCTGGCGCCGGGCCAACTGCACCGGCGTCAGCGGCTTGGCCTCCTCGGCGCGCGCGAGCCGAATCTCGAACTCGCGCAGCCGCGTCAGGTCGATCGCCTCGCCGACCGTCAGCGGCTCGCGCCCGTCGCGCGCGAACAAGCGCTCGCCGCAGAACGACGGCGAGGACGGCGCATGAATCAACACGTAAGTGCTGAACGCCGCGCGATCATCGCCGCTCAGGCCTTCGCCCAGATCGCGCACCAGCTCCATGTTCGACAGGTCGAGGCCCGCCAGGCTCCGCTCGCGCGCGCCGTTACCCAGGCAGCCGGCCACCAGCAGCGCCGCCGTCAGCACACCAATCCCGCGCAGCTTCATGAAAAAATCCAACGCAATCTCGTCCCGTCTCCACGTGCGCACGCAAGGTCGATTCCCGCAGGCGGTTTAGCCCAACCGTCGTTAACGAGTTGCAAAGGGCGTCCGACAGCACGGCCTTAACCGCCGCGGTCCCGCCCCTCCCTAAATTCCCAACCGTAACGCGGTCTTTAACCTTTGGGCTTAAGCCGACGTGAGCCTCTTTCCATGATCCTAGGCTTACCAAATTGATCGAGGTGTAGTGTGCGGAAATTTCAGACGGCGGTCATGGTCTCCGCCGCGGCGTTGATGCTGACCGGGTGCGGCGGCGAAGACAGTCCCCTGGGCGCGGCGCCGGCCGGTGGCGGAGTCGGTGCGATCGTCTCGCCGACGCCCTCGCCGACCGCGAGCGCCAGCCCGACGCCTACGCCGGCCGCGACTGCAACTGCCACGCCGACGCCGTCGCCGACCGCGAGCGCCAGCCCGACCCCGACCCCCGCCGCACCCGCGCAAGTCCCGGGACCGGGGGCCGCACCGAGCCCCGCGCCGACCGCCTCGCCTGCCCCCACTCCGGCTCCCACCAGCCCGATCGTCATTCCCAATCCGACGCCCGCGCCGACACCGGCACCTGCGCCAACGCCGACACCCGCGCCAGCGCCGGCCCCGACCCCGGCACCTACGCCTGCGCCGACCCCGGCGCCTGCGCCGGCACCCACGCCAACGCCTTCACCCTCGCCCACCCCGACGGCCGCGCTGCCGCCGGTGCCGGCTGGGTTCACCCCCTCGCCGCTGTTCGGCACAAATACCGCCGACGGGTTTCCGCAGCTCGACAAGGTCCCGAACAACCTCTCGCGGACCGGGCTGCTGATCCCGGCGTGGCAGACGGGCATCATCCCGGCATCCTCGGGCGGCCCGCAGGGCGAATTCCGCTTCCTGTGCCGCGCCAGCCACCTCGCCTACGACGATCCGGTGGTGTTTCCGGGCGAAGTCGGCCGCTCGCACCTGCACATGTTCTTCGGCAACACCCTGACCAGCGCGCTGTCGACTTACGAGACGCTGCGCACGACCGGACTGAGCACCTGCAACAACGCGCTCAACCGCTCGGCTTACTGGGTGCCGGCGCTGATGAACGGGCGCGGCCAGGTGGTCATGCCCGAGTACATCTCGATCTATTACAAGCGCACCCCAGCCACGAGCCCGTCGTGCGCGCAGGACATCTGCGTCGGCCTGCCGCGCGGGCTGCGCTACGTGTTCGGGCGCACCATGTCGGGGCTGCAGACCGCGCCGAGCGAAGGCGGCGTCTACTTCAACTGCGATGGCCCCGGCGCGGTGCCGGGCTGGTACGCCAATCTCGCCGAGGCGGCGCGCAACTGCCCGACCGGCGCCAAGATCGGCGCGATCGTCGATGCGCCCGACTGCTGGAACGGCCGCGACCTCGACAGCCCCGACCACCGCTCGCACATGGCGCGCACGTACGCCGACGGGTTCGGAATTTCGCGCTGCCCGACCACGCACCCTTACCGGCTGCCGCACTTTACTCTCGCCGCCTGGTACGTGACCGACGACACGCTCGACCGCACCGGCAACACCTCGCCGACCGCTCAGACCTGGTACTTCTCGTCAGACCGCATGGCCGGGATGCCGGCCATGACCTCGGGCCTGACCTTCCACGCCGACTGGTACGGCGCCTGGGACGACGACACGCTCGACGCGTGGATGGCCAACTGCATCAACAAGATGCTCAACTGCTCGGGCGGCGATCTCGGCGACGGCACGCAGATGAGCCTGTCGAACGAATGGAACACCATTCCGACCCGGCTAGTCACCGCCCCGGTCGATCCCAAGGGCACCTGAGCCAAGGCCCTGACAAGGCGGCGCGCGGGGAGGCACCCTCGGGCGCGCTCCAGGTTCGGTTGGCGTGCGCCTACAAGCAGACAGCAGAGCTTCGCTTGCGATCCGTCAGTCGGGCTAGGCGCTTCGAAACCGGCGAGGCCCTTGTCCTACCGACTCCGCATGAAGAGCGGCGAGGCTTGCGGCCAAGGCAAGCGGCGACTGACCCGTCCGCGTCAGCCACCAAAGAAAAGGGCCGGCAAAGCCGGCCCCCTCCCTGTTTCCCTTCGTTCAGCGGCGATAGTCAGAGGAGGAAATCGCTGATGCCCAGTTCATTCCGGCTGACCACCGCCAGCGCGAAGTCGAACCCGCCGTCGCCGTCGATGTCGATGCTGACCAGGTAGCCGCGACCGCCGGTCGAGGAGATCACCAGATCCGCTGCGCTGATGTCTAGCGCCTGGAGGTCGATCTTGTCGCCCTGAACCGAGCTGAAGTCGGTCACCTGGTCGAGTGTCGCATTGGTGCTGTCACCGAACGAGAAGACGAAAGTGTCGCCGCCCAAGCCCCCGTTCAGGATGTCGGCGCCCGCGCCGCCGTTGAGCGTGTCGCCCCCTGCGCCGCCCTTCAGCGTATCCTTGCCGGATCCCCCGAACAGCGTGTCGTCACCGGCACCGCCCAGCAGCTCATCGTTCCCCGCGAAGCCGCGCATGACGTCGTTGCCGCCGAGACCGGAGAGCGTGTTGTTGCCCCCGTCGCCATCGACGCCCTCGGCTGCTTTCGTGCCGTTGGTTGGCGTGGCGTCGAAGATCGCCTGGAACTGACCGTCTTCGACGAGTTCGGGATCGCTGACGCGCAGGTTCTTGTGTGCCTGAGTCACGTTCAGATAGACCGAGCCCGCCTCGTAATCGAGCAGCTGCGTGATATCGATGATGCCCGACGATTCCTCGTCCTGCGTCAGGAAGTTCGCGCCGCCGTTCACGAAGCGCGACGCGTCGTGCTGGGCGAGCACGGTGACCGTGTCCGACACGGGATCGTACTCGAGGATCCGGCCGATGTGGGCGTTGTTGCCGACGTCTTCCTGGATAATCACCTTGCCGTCCGGGGTGACGGTCATGTTGTCCATCATCCGCGGCCCGACCGCGCTGTTGGTCGGGATGTCGCTCGACGACAGCACGGCCTCGATCGTTCCGCCGGTCTCGGGATTGGTGATATCGTCGAAGGTCAACTTGTAGAGCCGCGACTGGCCCGAAATGCTCGCCGTGGTCAGGAAGTAGAACACGTTGGGATTGGTGGGGTCGAACTGGCCATCTTCGGGACGCAGGAAGCTGGTGACGCCGTTGGCCTCACCCTGATCGTCGAGCTGGATGCCGGTCAGCAGCGAGATATCGCCTTCGTCGTACAAGTCGAAGCGGCCACTGGCGGCCACGGCGTCGGTCTCGTTGCCATTGGTGATGCCCCCGAGCGTGCCGTCGACGAGGCCGGTGACGCGGATGCCATACATCGTGCCGCCGGTGAGGCCGGCCATCTCGACCGCATTGCCGGTGGTCTGCTTCTCGCCGACATAGACATAGACCTGGCCGTTCAGACCGTCGTCCATGCTGATGTTGATGGTCTTCTTCTGGGCGAAGGGCGAGCTGATCGCGTTCTCCCAGGCGAAGTAGCCGAAGTGCGCCAGTTCGAAGGCCACGCCCTTGTCGGCACCGGTGGCAACATAGGCGAACTCACGCCCGCCGAGCACTTCCTCGTTGACCGCCGGGGTCGCCGGATTGTCGCGAACCGGGCTGAACTCCTCGCCGGTCAGAAAGATGCGCTCCTGCGTGCCATAGGCGACGTCATCCGTGGTGGTTTCGGTGCCCATGGTGTCGACCCAGTAATAGGCGCTGACCGGAGCCAGGTCGGCCGAGCACAGCCGGCTGATCGAGAACGCCGAGCCGGACAACCAGTCGACATTGGCATCGCCGTCGCTGTCGCTGTCGAAGCGATCCCACAGGCGGACGGTCTGGATCGCATCGCCGACGCTGACGATCGACAGGTCGGTCTTGTCGAGGATCCACTCGGACACGAATGAACCGGCCGCCCCATGCGCCCGCACTATGCCGTCGGGATTGTTGACCACCCCGCCGCTCAGGTTCTTCACCAGGCCGACGACCTCGTGGTTCATCAGGACCGTGATCGTGCCGTCGCCGTTGTCGAACGCGCCGAGCCCGTCGGGGATGCCGACCATGCGATAGGGGGTGACCCCGTCGGTCTTGGTATCGACCTTGTCGCCGACCGTCGCGATGACTTCGAAGCTGATATTCGGATCGACGGCTGTAAGATATGATGTCGCCATTACCATTCCCCTCTGAAAGTGACGCCCACCGACGGCGGCCGCCAACATGGTTAACGGCGCCCCTTCAGTGCGCGCCGCGGGTGACAGCGTGATTAAGTTGTGATGTCAGCGGCGTGGCCGAACTCTGCGTGTCCAATGTATAGATTTGGACCTGCGCGCCTGTGTGTCTAAGGAATGTTCCGAAACAGCAGCGTGTTACGGTCCACAGACCATCTAGCGGGCAAGCCGATCTGCCCAGGACTTGACACATTCGGTCAGACCCCGAACGCATTAGGCGATACTGCTAACGATAGTGTTTCGCATTACTAATGCAAGCGAGGCTATGCACCGCCGCTGGTACTGCGACATGAGCCCCACTACCCGCGCCGCTTACCGCGCCTTCCGCGCCGCCGAGGACGAGGACGCCCGCACCCGCCACGCCTGGATGGATGAGGACGACGCCGAGCCGCCCGCGGTCGCCGAGGCGGAGTACGAGCACTGGTTCGGCCCCGGCCGCGACCGGCGCGCGGCCGTCGCAAAGCTTGTCGATATCAGGGCTTGGGAGGGGGAGGAACCGGCAAGCCCTGGCGAGCCGCCGGCCCGGCCCCGCGCTTACCTGCGCCCGCGATAAGGCTCGCAGGCCACCCCGTCGCCGTCGCCGTCCATCTGCGTGCGATAGCCCGGCTGCCCGCGATAAAGCGGCGCCGCCCCCGCCGCCCGCGCCGCATCGCAATTGCGATAATATGGCGCCGCCGCGCGCACCGGTTCCGCCCGCACCGCGCGGACCGGTTGCACCATGGCTTCGGCCCGCGGATTCGCCGCACGAAACGCCGCCGGCTCGGCAAACCCGCCGCCCCAGATTCCCGCGCGATACCCCTTGGCACTCTCGACCGGCGCGACGTAGTCCTCGCTGAACCCGGCGAGCGCCACGGCAAAGCCCGCCTCGGCCATCGCCAGCGCCAGGTCCAGCCGCCCCGCCCGGCACACCGCCACGATGCGCCCATCGGCATCGGTGTCGCGCTGCTCGCACGCGATCGTCTTGCCCGCCACCAGCTCGCCCAGCAGCGCGCGCGCCTCCTCGCCGCAGCGTCAGGCCTGCCCCGCGCGATCGCACGTCTGCTCCCCCTCGACCGCGTCGATGCCGAACAGGCGGACGTGGCCGCCGGTCATGGCGAGCGTATCGCCGTCGAGCGCGGCCGCGGGCCCGCTGATCGTCTGCGCTTGTCCCGATGCCGGAACGAGCGCCAGACCGAGCGCGATGAGGCAGATGCGCTTCATATGAGCCGTTGTGCGGCAGACAGATTGGAAAACAGTTACTGAGTCCGTCAGGCAACCGTCGTGGAAAACTTGGTCCGAAGCCGAATTACTCGTCGCACGGCCACTTGCTCGTGTTCCACAAATGTTTCACCAGCTTATCCACTGATCCCAAGGAGTGCCGACCGTGAGCGGGTTCCGCCTAATTGACTTGTTTTCCGGCGCGGGCGGTATGACGCTGGGATTTACCGACGATCGTTTTTGCGGCGGTTTCGAGAGCGTTTGGGCGCTCGACAATGACGCCGCGGCAGTTCGCACACATCGCCAGAATTTTGGCCCTCACGCCGAATGCTACGATATCGAGTTGTGGCTGGAAGAGGGTCGCGACATACCTCAAGCCGACGTGGTTGTCGGCGGTCCGCCATGTCAAGGTTTCAGCCTTCTCAACAAGAAAAGACAGGGGGACCCCCGGCGGGCGCTGTGGCAGCCGTTCCTCGACATTGTTGAACGAAGCGGTGCATCCGTGTTCGTCATAGAGAATGTGGCGGAGTTATACAGATCACCGGAATTCCAAGAGATCGAAACGCGCGCACGATCGATAGGGTTTGATGTAGCGGGAGAAGTTCTACTCGCCGCCGATTATGGAGCGCCGCAGAACCGCCGACGGACAGTTATGATTGGCTATAGTCGAGCATATTCAAGTGCGCCCTCGTTCCCTCCGCTACAAACTCACGCAGCGCCGGGATCGGGAAAAAACCTGCCTGCTTGGCGGACTGTTTGGGATGCAATCGCCGACCTACCGGAACCGAAAGGAACCGAAATCCGTCGTGAACGCGCACCTCTTAATCTGCACTTTGGCAGGACGCCGACACAAAAGAGCCTGGATCGATATCGGTCCGTGCCCCCTGGGGGCAATCGCTTCGATCTGCAGCGAAATGCACCTGAACTTACTCCCGATTGTTGGATTCGTAAGACGTCTGGGGGCACCGATCTATTTGGGCGTCTTTGGTGGGAACGCCCGTCAGTGACTATCAGAACCGAATTCTTCAAACCTGAGAAGGGTCGATATCTCCATCCCGACCAACATCGGCCGATCACTCACCGTGAAGCAGCGCGGTTGATGGGCTTTCCCGATGATTTTGAGTTTTGCGGATCAAAGATCGAGATTGCACGGCAGATTGGAAACGCAGTCCCACCTCCGCTTGCAGCAGCTATCGGACAGACGGTCTCCGACATTCTCAAGGCTAGGACTAAATTGGCAGCTTAGTGTCCGCCAGATACCCCATTAGGCGGAGTCCAATAATTCGCTCAACGCGTTGAGAACAGCATCTGGGCTAATTTCACATTGCCATAGAACGACGCTACGTATTCCTTGTGCGGCAAGCGCAGAAACTACGGCTTTGTCTCGTTCGATATTCTTCGAGATTTTCAGCGCCCAGAATCCGGTTCTCGTCTCAGGCAGCTTCGCCCTCCTGCAGGCGTGCCCATGCCAAAAGCAGCCATGAACAAGCACGGCTATACGATGCTTCGGCAAAAATATATCAGGAGAACCAGGCAAGTCTTTCCGATGCAGCCGGAACCGATATCCGGCCGCATGGAGGATTTTTCTAACGCGCAATTCTGGCCCAGTATTTTCTCCACGAACCGATCGCATAATTTTGGATCGCTTATCTTTATCGAACACGTCCATTAAATAGCGAGATCAAGCGGCAGATCAGACACATCTTTTAGACGGCGACCATCAATCATGAGACCGAGCAAGGAATTTGCCTCTGATTCCCCGATCGTCGCAACCGCCGCGCGCAACTCTTCTAAAGCTATGTGATACACACAATCGATATCGCCGGTGCCCAATGCAATCGAAGCAAGCCGAGATGGCAAAGGTTCCGCAGTGATCACTGCGATGTGCGGCACCCGACCCTTTCGGTTTCTGATCAACCTGAGGGCTTCCGACCTTGAGTTTTGAGCCCGGTCACTACGCATGGTCCATTTACAAGAAATGCAAGCATGCAAAGAAGCTACGGACCCGGCAGATGCCCTTAAAGAACTACGCGTAGCCGTCTCTATATCCACAAGGTTGCGATGCAAATTGATCTGACCATCGTCTTCCGGCGACCGGGTCACCACAACATCTGATGCGATGTTGTAGTCAGAGCCTAGCAAAATCCGTAAAGATGGTTCGGCCTGAGCAGCCAGTTGAATCGCACGCAGGTGAGCATATTGCTCGTAGTCACCAATATCGAGGCCAGATCTATTCGTTATACATTTTACGTCCCATTTTCCGGGCCGCAAATGTTCGAGTTTGGGAAAGGTATCCGCTAAGAAAGCCCTCACATGGGTTTCGAACCGCGAACCTAGCGTCTGCGCAGCAAGACGGGGCCCCTCCTGTACTCCGAGCGTGACGGCGAGCGCTTGCCCAATTCGACGGCTTGCAGGGGAGTCTTTGTCTGAGTTCGTGGGCACGCCAGTGGACGTGACCTTGAAGATATCGCTCTTCAGATTATCATGGAACTCAGTTCGGGACTTTGCGAACTCGCTCATGCGTCCACCCTGAATGAACCCCGACTATCCTTCAAGGTATCCACTAGGTTCTCCCCCAATTTGCCCCTTGCTCCACCTTCGGCGATCGTCAAACTTCATTTGCTGAAGAAGGATCATTTCGAAGCGAGGCTCGAGCGAAATAGCTAGGTCGGCAATCACTTTAGCACTCTCTGGCCTTGCGTAGAATCCAGAACCGGTGCCTTCGGGAATGAACCGATATCTCGCCGCTAGCTCACCGATCAGTAAGGCTTCGCAAAGTCGAACCGAGAGCTGATCCGACTTCGGAAATTGGGCGACCCAAAGGGGATTCCAAGGCCGGTGGAACTCAGTCCAATCAATATTATTCCTATTTGGCGGCGGCGATTTATGCCGTTTCAACCGAGCAAATATCGTGCCGTCGCGTTGAGCCACGCCGCCTGCGCCGGCCCTGTAACGGGTCGGCTCGTGTGAACTCTGGATCACATAGAGTCCGCTTTGGACGAACGGATGTGCAGCTGGTTGGCCGTGCTCGCTCGGCAAGCGAAGAACTAGGCCGTCGCCTACTTCAATGATGCTCACTCCTCCCCCATCCGCAGCGCCGCGATGAACGCCTCCTGCGGGATCGACACATTGCCGTACTCCCGCATCTTGGCCTTGCCCTTCTTCTGCTTCTCCAGCAGCTTCTTCTTGCGGCTGATGTCGCCGCCGTAGCACTTCGCGGTCACATCCTTGCGCATCGCGCTGATCGTCTCGCGCGCCACCACTTTGCCGCCGATCGCCGCCTGGATCGGGATCTTGAACAAGTGCCGCGGGATCAGCTCCTTCAGCCGCTCGCACATGTGCCGGCCGCGCGCCTCGGCCACGCTGCGGTGGACGATCATGCTGAGCGCATCGACCGGCTCGTTGTTGACCAGGATGGACATCTTGACGAGGTCGCCGGGGCGCAGCCCGATCTGCTCGTAATCGAAGCTGGCGTAGCCGCGGCTGATCGATTTCAGCCGGTCGTAGAAATCGAACACCACTTCGTTGAGCGGCAGCTCGTAGCTGACCTGGGCGCGGCCGCCCACATAGGTGAGCCCGGTCTGGATACCGCGCCGATCCTGGCACAGCTTGAGGATAGAGCCGAGGTATTCGTCGGGGGTGTAGATCGTCGCCTTGATCCACGGTTCGTCGATCTCGGCGATGCGGCTCGGGTCCGGATAGTCGGCGGGGTTGTGGAGCAGGATCTCGCGCGCGTCGTCGGTCCGGCTCTTGTTGAGCTGGATGCGGTAGACCACCGAGGGGGCGGTGGTGATGAGGTCGAGGTCGTACTCGCGGGTCAGCCGCTCCTGGATGATCTCGAGGTGGAGCAGGCCGAGGAAGCCGCAGCGGAACCCGAAGCCGAGCGCGGCGCTGTTCTCCGCCTCGAAGGTGAAGCTGGCGTCGTTGAGGCGCAGACGGCTGATGCTTTCGCGCAGCTTCTCGAACTCGGCCGCGTCGACCGGGAACAGCCCGCAGAACACCACCGGCTGGACTTCCTTGTAGCCCGGCAGGGCCTCGGTGGCGCCGTTCTTGACCGTGGTGATGGTGTCACCGACTTTGGCCTGGGCGACTTCCTTGATCTGCGCGGTGATGAAGCCGATTTCGCCGGGGCCCAGTTCGGGCAGCTCGACGCGCTTGGGGGTGAAGCAGCCGACCCGGTCGATCAGGTGCTCGGTGCCGCCTTGCATGAAGGTGACGGGCAGGCCCTTCTTGATCACCCCGTCGATCACGCGGACGAGGATGACCACGCCGAGGTACGGATCGTACCAGGAGTCGACCAGCATGGCCTTGAGCGGCGCGGTGCGGTCGCCTTTGGGGGGCGGGATCTTCTTGACCACCGCTTCGAGCACGTCCTCGATGCCGATGCCGCTCTTGGCGCTGGTGAGGACCGCTTCGGAGGCGTCGAGGCCGATCACGTCCTCGATCTCGGCGCGGACTTTTTCGGGCTCGGCGGCGGGCAGGTCGATCTTGTTGATGACGGGGACGATCTCGTGGTCATGCTCGATCGACTGGTAGACGTTGGCGAGCGTCTGCGCTTCGACCCCTTGCGCGGCATCCACGACGAGGAGTGCGCCTTCGCAGGCGGCCAGGCTGCGCGAGACTTCGTACGCGAAGTCCACGTGGCCGGGCGTGTCCATCAGGTTGAGCTCGTAAGTCAGCCCGTCGTGCGCGGTGTACTCCAGCCGCACGGTCTGCGCCTTGATGGTGATCCCTCGTTCGCGCTCGATGTCCATGTTATCAAGCACTTGCTCGGACATCTCGCGCTCGGTGAGGCCCCCGGTGTGCTGGATCAGCCGGTCGGCCAGGGTGCTCTTCCCATGGTCGATATGCGCAATGATGGAGAAGTTACGGATCCGCGAAAGCTCAGTCATCCGCCGCCCTTAGCCGCGCTCCCGCGCGCTGTCAGCCCGCTCAGGCGGCGCGTGCGTTGCCGCTGCCGCTGACGACTTGCATGAACCGCGGGCGCGAGGCCGGGGCATTGGGCTGGGCGGGGAGCGATTGGGCGCCGGCGGGCAGCGCGCGCAGCGGCATGCCGGCGGCGGCGAGCAGGTAGGGCGAGATGCGGTGGCGGGTGCACAGCCCGTCGGCGCCGTCGCTGATCAGCGGAGTCTCGAACTCGAGCCCCTGGACCGACCCGTCCGAGCGCCGCACCCGCGCCACCGCCAGTTGCCCCTCGCCCAGATCGAGCACCAGCTCGGTGCCTTCCGGGACTTCGAGCATGCCTTCGATCAGCGCACCGGTGCGCGAGAGGTTGCGCAGCAGCACTTCGTAGCGGTGATCCTCGTGGATCGCGCCGGCGGTGCGCAGCAAGGAGCGCCGATCCGCGCGGTAGCGCGCCGGCCCGACCGCTTCGTAGTGGAAGTCCCCCGAGCCCAGCTTGGCGAGCACCTGCTCTTGCGGCACGGCGCCCGAGAACACGAAGCCTTGGACGCTCGACGCGCCGAGCTGGGCGACCATGGCCAGTTCGTCGAGCGCTTCGACGCCTTCCGCCGTGGTCTCCATCCTGAGGGCATTCGCCAGGCTGACGATCGCGGTGATGATCGCCGATGCCGGATTGTCCTTGTCGGTGCAGCCGCGCACGAAGCCTTGGTCGATCTTGATCTTGTCGAACGGCGCCTTGCGCAAATAGCTCAGTGACGAGTAGCCGGTCCCGAAATCGTCGAGCGACAGCTTGACGCCGATCTTCTTGAGCCGCGCGAACATGCGATCGACCGCGAAGGCATCGCCCATGAACACGCTCTCGGTGATTTCGAGTTCGAGCCGGTGCGGCTCGAGCCCCGCGGCGATGACCGCCGCGTTGATGAGCCGCGGCAGGCCGTCGAAGGAAAACTGCGTCGCCGAGACGTTGACCGCCACCCGCAGATCGCCCGGCCATTGCGCGGCGTCCTCGCAGGCGCGCAGCAGGGCCCACTCGCCGATCACGTTGATCAGGCCGGTCTCTTCGGCGATGGGAATGAACACCGTCGGACTGATCGGGCCGCGCTGCGGGTGGTTCCAGCGCATCAGCGCCTCGAACGCGACCACCATGTTATCGCTCGCTCGCACCACCGGCTGGTAGTGCATCTCGAATTCGCCGCGGGTCAGGGCATCGCGCAGGTCTTCCTCGATCCCTCGCCGTTCGTCGGCGGTATCCTTGAGATCGTTCGAATAGAAGCGGTACTGGCCGCGCCCGTTGCTCTTCGCCGCGTAGAGCGCGAGGTCGGCGCTCTTCACCAGTTCATCGGGCTCGATGCCGTCGTATGGGGCAATGGCCACGCCGATCGAGGTACCGATCACCGCTCGGTCCTGGCCGAGCGCATAGGGTTGCGAGACCATCTGGATGAGCCGCTGGGCGAGGTCCCCGAGCGCGCCGCGATCGTCAAGGTCGGGGATGACGACCTGGAACTCGTCGCCGCCCATCCGGCCGAGCTCGGCATTGGCCGGCACGATCCGAGTCAAGCGCTGCGCAACCTGTATCAGCAGTTCGTCGCCCGCCGGATGTCCGAGCGTGTCGTTAACCTCTTTGAACCGATCCAGATCGAGCGTCAGGAGCGCGCAGCTGCGCTTGGCGGCGCGGTAGGCGGTCAGGATCGCGGCCAGCCGCTTGGTCATGCGGTGCCGGTTGGCGAGGCCGGTCAGCGAGTCGTACTGCGAAAGGCGCGAGGCGTCGCGCTGATGCTCGAAGACAGCGGTAATGTCCTTGGCGCTGCCGCGGTAGCCCTGGAACTCCTGGGAGGCATCGAACTGCGGATGCCCGGTCACGCTCCAGTACATTTCCCCGTTGCGCCCGGCGACCCTCACCGTGAGGTCGGTCATGCGCCCGTGCGCGCCCAGTACGAACGACAGAGGCCGCTCGCGGTCCTCCTCCTCTCCGCCGACGGGCTCGATGAGCGTGACGAGCGGCGCTCCAAGGATCTCGCGCCCGGGTGCGAGTTTGTCGGCGGCCGACTGCGAAAGGTAGACAACGCGGTTGTCGGCATCGGTGGCCCAGAACCAGCCGATCTCGGCCTCTTCGAAGGCTTGCAGCATCGCCAGGCGCTCTTGGTCGCTGATCCGCGCCGCGGGACGGGGCGTGCCGGCGGGCGAGCCGGCCGTTTGGGCCGCCTTGCTGCCGATGGTGCGCAATAAACCCCGCACGGGTGATCCCTTCGCGCTGGCCGGGCACACCGGCCTCGGCGCCTTCAAGCGGCCGAACTTAGGGCAACACGTTTACCAAAAAGCTAAGCGTGTCAGAGAGAAAGACTATCCGGCCTGCTTGAGTAAGGGCGCCCGTCGACGGTCCATGCGAAGCTTCGACGACGACGACGCCGGTTCGACTGCGGAGGCGCCGGCTTCGGCCGGACCCTCTTCGAACGCGACCCCGGCCTTTCCGCCCGAGCACCACCGCACGACCACTCCGATCGCGCGCCGATCGGGCATGTGGAGCCGGAAGGTCGTGCCGGCGTGGACGTCCCACAAGCCTTCGACGAGCGCCCCGGTGCGCGAGATGTTGCGGATCGTCGCATCGTAGCTGTGCCCGCCATGCTCAAGCACGACCTTCCGGAGCATGGTCTGGCGCGGTGAGCGGGCAGAGCGCGGCCCGTGCGCAACCGCCGCCAGTCCCTCCTCGAGGCGTCGCAGCACGCTCTGCGCGTCGAGCGCACGCTCGTAGATGAAGCCCTGGATGTGGCTGCAGCCATGGACCCGCACCAGATCGAGCTCGTCGAAGGTTTCCACCCCCTCGGCAGTGGTGTCCATGCCCAGCGCGTGGGCCAGGCTGGTGATCGAGGCGATGATCGCGCCATTGCGGCTGCCCGGCTCGGTCGCCCCGCGCACGAAGCTCTGATCTATCTTGATCTTGTCGAACGGCGCTTTCTTCAGATAACCGAGCGACGAATAGCCGGTCCCGAAATCGTCGAGCGCGAGCCGCACCCCGACTCGCTTCAGCGCCGCGAACATCGCATCGGTGCCCTCGTCGTCGTTAAGGAATACGCTCTCGGTTATCTCGAGCTCGAGCCGCGCCGGATCAATGCCCGCTTGGGCGATCGCGTGGGTCACGATCGCCGGCAACTGCGGATTGGCAAACTGCAGCGGCGAGACGTTGACCGCGCAGCGCACTTCCTCGGGCCAGGTCGCGAGATCGCGGCAGGCCGCGCGCAGCGCCCACTCGCCGATCTGAGTGATCAGCCCGGTGTCCTCCGCAATGCGCACGAACTTCTCCGGGGAAATCCAGCCGCGCGCCGGATGATGCCAGCGCAGCAGGGCCTCGAAACCGGAGATCCGTTCGGTCGCGGTCGCCACCACCGGCTGGTAAAACAGCTCCAGCCCGCCTTGCGCGATCGCGTCGCGCAAGTCTTGCTCGAGCGCGGCGCGCGCCTCGGCTTCGGCATGCAGATCGTGGGCGTAAAAGTGATGCCGGCCGCGTCCGGCGTCTTTCGCGGCATAGAGCGCGAGGTCGGCGTTACGCACCAGCGCTTCGCTCGTCAGCCCGTCTTCGGGCGACACCGCGATCCCGATCGACGCACCGATGACCACGCAGTGCCCATCGATCAGATAGGGCTGCGACAGCGAATGGATGATATCTCTTGCGAGATCGCCGAGATGGCTGCGCTCGATGTTGCCGGCGGAGATGACCTGGAACTCATCGCCGCCGACGCGGCCCACTTGTCCGCGCTCGCCGACCGCGCGCAGCAGCCGCTGCGCGACTTGCACCAACAGCGCGTCGCCCGCAGGGTGGCCGAGCGTGTCGTTGACATGCTTGAAGCGGTCGAGGTCGAGCAGGAGCAACGAGCAGGCGCGGTGCATTTCCTGCGGCGCGGCGAGGATCTTCTCAAGCGTTTGCGCCATCTGGAAGCGGTTGGCGAGCCCGGTCAGCGAATCGTAGCGCGCCAGCCGGGAGGCGTGCTCCTGACTGCGCTTCTTCTCGGTCAGGTCGGTGCCCGAGCCGCGAAAGCCGACGAAGTTGTCGAACTCGTCGTAAATCGGCCGGCCGCTGACCGACCACCAGCGCTCTTCGCCGGCGATTGCCGCGCGGACCGCAAGTTCCTGGAATGGCGAGCGGACCGAGAGGTGGAACAGCAAGGTTCGTTCGCTGTCGAGGCCGGCATCGGCCCCGGTGCCGCCGAGATCGAACAGTCCAACGAGCGGCTGGCCGATCAGGCGCTCGGCGGAATACCCAAGCGCTTCCGCGATCGGCGGCGAGATGTAAGTCAGCAGCGATCTGCGGTCGGTTTCCCAGAACCAGCCCTGCCGGGTCTCCTCGTAATCGGTCAGGATGTCGCGGGCGCGCGTGCGCACGCGTTCGCCGGCGCGCCGCTGTTCATCCTCCTCGCCCTGCTCGCGAAGCTGGTCACGGTTGACGATCACGGCAATGCACAGCGCGATGAGCAAGGTCATCGCGCCCGGAACAGACCCCGTGGCCACGACGCAGGCCGACCAGATCGCCAGTTGTGCCGCGAAGATCGCGCTGGGCTGGCGGCGTAAGTACGCTCCGGCGATGCTGCTGACGCAGAGCAGCGTCGCCAGGGCCGCTTCCCACGGCAGCCCTTCATGGACCGCCCAGCGGGCAATGCCGAGCCCGAACAGGAACAGCGGGACGACAACAACGCTGAACGCCGCCGCCGTTCGCACTGCCGGGTCGCGGCCGCGCTCGAGCCGCTTCGCCAGGCGTAGCCCGAGCGCTCCGGCCACCGCCAGGGCGAGGGCCGCGGCGGTGACCGCGCTCGGCACCTGCGGCGAGACGAGTGCACAGATCCCGATCCCGGACACCAGACCCAGGATCAGGTGCGGCCAACGGCGCGGCAGCCAAGACGGCCTCCGCGCTGTCCTGCCGGGCGGATTCAGCGCGCGATCGGGCCGTGCCGACCGGCGCCGCGCCAGGCGCCGCTCATCCGCCGCGGACGGAGCGCTCGGAGGCACGCTGGACGGAACTGACTCGGTCGTGCGGGCGCGGGCCGTGGACATGGCCGTAGATGGCTCGCGCGGCTTTGAAAAAGTGTTAAGCGAGGGATGCCTTTCGGCGCTGCCATGGCGCTTGCCGCCGCCTCTCAGCGCGGTAAATTTGCCGCCGGGCGGAGCGCTAGAAGGGATACCTCGGATGCGGCATTTGGCGATCATCGGGTCGGGCCCCGCCGGCTACTACACCGCCGAAGCCGCGCAAAAGGCCTTCGGCGATGACATCGCGATCGACGTGTTCGACCGCTTGCCGGTCCCCTATGGCCTGATCCGCAGCGGAGTCGCGCCCGATCATCAGTCGATCAAGGCGGTTTCGCGCCGATATGAGAAGGTCGCGCTCAGCGACAACGTGCGCTTCGTCGGCAACGTCTCGATCGGGCGCGACCTGTCGATCGACGAGTTGCGGGAACTTTATGACGCGGTCGTGCTGGCGACCGGCGCGCCGCACGACCGTCCGCTCGACATTCCGGGGGAAAGCCTCGGCAACGTGTTCGGCAGCGCCGCCTTCGTCGGCTGGTACAACGGCCATCCGCAGTTCGCCGGGCTCGATCCCGATCTGTCGGGCAAGACCGCGGTGGTCATCGGCATGGGCAACGTCGCGCTCGACGTTGCGCGGATCCTCGCCAAGACGCCGGCCGAATTTGCCGGCAGCGACATCGTGGCGCACGCGCTTGCGGCGCTTGCGCGCTCGTCGATCGAGCGGATCGTGCTGCTCGGCCGGCGCGGCCCGCACCAGATCATGATGACTCCGAAGGAACTCGGCGAGTTGGGGCATCTCACCGCGGCGTCGCCCTACGTCACCGCAGCGGACCTGCCGCCGCCGGACGAGGACGCGATCCTCGAGCCGGGAGTGCGCAAATCGGTCGCGCACTTGCGCGCCTTCGCCGCCACGCCGGAGGATATCCGCGCCGAGAAGGCGAAAGAGATCGAATTCGTCTTCATGTCCAATCCCAAGGCCCTGATCGGCAAGGACAAGGTCGAAGCGGTGGAGATCGAGCGAACCTTCCTGAACCACGGCCGCGCCGAAGGTACCGGCGAACTCCGCCGTATTCCCGCCGATCTCGTGGTGGCCTGTATCGGCTATCGCACCTCGCCGATCGAAGGCGTGCCATTCGACGAGCGCGCCGGCCGCTTCGCCAACGATGCGGGCCGCATTCTGCCCGGCCTCTACTGCGTCGGCTGGGCGCGACGCGGCCCGTCCGGCACGATCGGCACCAACCGGCCCGACGGCTACGCGGTCGCCGAGCAGATCGCCGACGACGTCTCCACGGGCGTGCTGGGTGCGGCGCGCAAGAAAGGCCGGCCAGGGTTCGACGCGCTGGCGGCCGAACGCGGGCTCGAGGTGGTGAAGTTCAGCGACTGGAAGAAGATCGAGGAAGCCGAGGAACAGGCCGCCCGCGAAGGCGCGCCGCGCGAGAAGTTCGTCGATGTGGAAGCGATGATCCGGGCGGGGCGTTAAACCCGCATCGGCATCAGCACGTAGAGCGCCGGCGACTTCTCGTTCTCGCGGATCAGCGTCGGTGCGCCCGGGTCGGCGAGGTGGAGTTCGACCGTGTCGCCGGAGATCTGGCCGAGGATATCCTTGAGATAGTTGGCATTGAAGCCGATCTCGAACGAATCCGAAGCATAATCGGCGGGCACTTCCTCGGCCGCCGTTCCGTTGTCGGGGCTGGTGACCGAAAGCGTGACCTTGTCGGGCTCGAGCCCCATCTTGACCGCGCGGGTCTTCTCGGTGGCGATCGTGGCGACGCGGTCGACGCCTTCGTAGAAGCTCTTCGGATCGAGCTTGAGCAGCTTGTCGTTGCCGGTCGGGATGACGCGGCTGTAGTCGGGGAAGGTGCCGTCGATCAGCTTGCTGGTCAGCACCACCCCGCCCTCGCCGCCGAGTGTGAAGCGGATCTTGCTCGCCGAGAGGTCGATCCCGACCATCCCGTCGAGCGCTTCCTCGAGCAGCTTGCGCAGTTCGCCCACGGCTTTGCGCGGCACGATTACATCGGGCATGCCTTCGGCGCCTTCGGGGCGGGCGAGCGTGAAGCGGGCGAGCCGGTGGCCGTCGGTCGCCGCCGCCTTGAGCACGGGCCCTCCGGCATTGGCGTCTTCGTCCGAAACGTGGAGAAAGATTCCGTTGAGGTAATAGCGCGTCTCTTCGGTCGAGATCGCAAAGCGGGTGCGGTCGATCAATTCGGCGAGCAGGCGCGCGGGCAGCTTGAAGCTGGTCGGCAGGTCGCCCTCGACGATGGTCGGGAAATCGTCGCGCGGCAGCGTCGGCAGACTGAAGCGGCTGCGCCCGGCCTTGACCGTCATGCGGTTGTCGGCAGTCTCGAGGCTGACCTGGCTGCCGTCGGGCAGCTTGCGGGCAATCTCGAACAGCAAGTGCGCGGACACGGTGATCGCCCCGCCGCTCTCGACCGAAGCGGCATCGAGGCTTTCGACCACCTGCAAGTCGAGATCGGTCGCCATGATCCGCACCCGGCCGTCGCCGCCCGCCTCGATCAGCACATTCGAGAGGATCGGAATCGTGTTGCGGCGCTCGACCACCGACTGGACGTGGGACAGGCAACGCAGCAGCTTGGCGCGTTCGATGGTGGCCTTCATCGCAGGTTTAACCCCCTTGCGCGGCGCGGGACTCTGGGCCGGAATCGCCCACGCGCAGACAGAATGTCCGAATTACCTTAGCGCGGGCCTGTCAAGCGGCAAGGCGCAAAGCCGGCTCGGCCCCGTTCGCTGGGGAAAACGTCACGAAAGCATCGCCATTCCGCCGTTGACGTGGAGCGTCTGGCCGGTGACGTATTCGGCCTCGCGGCTGGCGAGATAGGCCACCGCCGCGCCGATATCCTCGCCGCTGCCCATCCGCCCGAGCGGAATGCGCGCGTTCAGCGCATCCTTCTTTGCTTCGGGCAGGACATCGGTCATCGGGGTACGGATAAACCCCGGCGCGACGCAGTTGACAGTAATGCCGCGGCTGGCGACCTCTTGGGCGAGGCTCTTCGACATGCCCACCAGCCCGGCCTTGGCGGCCGCATAGTTCATCTGCCCGGCATTTCCGGTCGCGCCGACCACGCTGGTGACCGTGACAATGCGGCCGAAACGGGCCTTCATCATCGGCCTGACCGCAGCGCGCATCAGCCGGAACGCCGCCTCGAGGTTGACCTTGATGACCTGCTCCCACTCCTCGTCCTTCATCCTGAGGGCGAGGTTGTCGCGGGTGATGCCGGCGTTGTTGACGAGGATGTCGAGCTTGCCGAGCGTATCGATCGTCGCCGGGATCAGCTCCTCGACTTGCGTGGTGTTGGACAGGTCGCAGGTGATCTCGACATGATCGCCGGCCTCGTGGCTCGGCAGCTCGGCGTTGAGCTCCTCGCGAAAGGCGCGCAGCTTGCCCGGGTTCGACCCCGACAGCGCCAGGCGTGCCCCCTGCCCCGCCAACGCCCGCGCCACCGCCGAGCCGATCCCGCCGCTGGCGCCGGTAACGAGAGCGGTCATTCCCGTAAGGTCGAACATTTCTAATCTCCACATGTTCTGGGCGCTCGCAGAGGCGCGGAGGCGCAGAGACTATTGCGCCCGGTTGTGATTGTTGACGACCCGGCGGATGCCCTCTCGCATCGTTTCGCCCGAGAAGTTGAGAAGCATTCCCACTGACCGGCCTGTGAGGCGGAGGTAGGTAAGCAGTTGCTTGGCATGCAAATTCTTCAGCGATTCGACTGATTTGATCTCCAGAATCAATTGTCCCTCGACTAGAATGTCGATCCGAAACGCGGCCGTGAAGCGCATGCCGTCATAGGCGATGTCGACCGGGACCTGGCGCTCAACGATCAATCCATGACGACTCAGCGCTCCGGCAAGGACCGTCTCATAGACGCTTTCGAGCAGGCCGGGGCCGAGCTCGCGATGAATGCGGATGCACTCATCGACCACCAGACCGGTCATGTCATCGAGCGGTATCAAAATGCCTCTCTGCGCCTCCGCGCCTTTGCGAGCGTCAAACTTCCTTCGCCAGCGCCTCGATGTCGGCCATCGTCACCACGCTGGTGACCGAAACATCCTCGACCGTGCGGCCGATCATCGGCCCAAGCACTTTGCCGCCGAGCTCGACGAAGCGCTCGATTCCGGCGCCTTGCATGGCGACCACGCTCTCGCGCCATCGCACCCGGCCCGTGACCTGTTCGACCAGCAGGCGCCGCTCCTCGGCCGGATCGGTGACCGGCGCTGCGGTGACGTTGGCGTAGAGCGGCAGGCGGAACGCGCCGGGCGGGGTCCGGGCCAGCGCTTCGGCCATCGCCTCGGCCGCGGGTTGCATCAGCGTGCAATGGAACGGGGCCGAGACGGGCAGGATCACGCCGCGCTTGATGCCGTGCTCCTTGGCGAGCGCGACCGCGCGCTCGATCGCGTCGGCGTGCCCCGACAGCACGACCTGGCCGGGATCGTTGTCGTTCGCGACCTGGCACACGCGCCCCTCTGCGGCGGCCTCGGCCAGCGCCTGAGCCTTTTCGAGATCGGCACCAAGCAGCGCGCACATCGCGCCCTCGCCCACCGGAACCGCCGTCTGCATCGCCTGACCGCGCAGCTTGAGAAGCCGCGCGGTATCGGCCAGCGAGAACGCCCCCGCCGCGCACAACGCGGTGTATTCGCCGAGCGAGTGACCGGCGACGCATTCGCCCTTGGCCGCTATGGACAGCCCGCCTTCCTTCTCCAGCACGCGCAGCACCGCGATCGCGTGCGCCATGATCGCGGGCTGGGCGTTCTCGGTCAGCGTGAGCTGGTCCTCGGGCCCCTCGCGCATGATGCGCGACAGGTTTTGCCCTAATGCCTCATCGACCTCCTGGAAAACCTCGCGCGCCGCCGCGCTGGCCTCGGCCAGTTCGGTGCCCATGCCGACCTTCTGGCTCCCCTGGCCGGGGAATACGAATGCAGTCATTGACCTCTCCTGCGTGTGCCGCGCGGTTATGAGAGCGCGGGCGTGCGGACAAGCCCGAACGGCACGATCGCGTTGTCGCTGTCGTGCCCAATGTCCGCCGCGCCAAGGAACGGCACGCCCGCGCGGTCGCACCAGTGGCGGGCGATTTCCTCGGCATCGTAGCCGAACGGGCGGTCGTTCTCGGGCACGTCGCCGAGGCGGCCGAGCCGCAGCCCAGCGATCCCGCGCAGTTGCTGGGTCACGTGGAAGAACAGCCGATCGACCGCGTAGAGGTGCTCGGCCACTTCCTCGACCAGGACCACATGCCCCGACAGGTCGGGCACCAGCTCGGTGCCGAGCAGCATCGCCAGCGTGGTCAGGTTGAAGGCGGCGGTCGGCCGTTCGTCGAGCGAGCGCTCAAGTCCTGCGGCATTTCCGTTCAGCCAGGCGAGGACGCGCCGGACGGCCGCGCCGCCGCCCTCGCGGCGGATGTCGCCGGGCATAGGCGCGTGAATGGGGACGCCGATGCGATCGCGGTACAGTGCGGCGAGCAGGTAACCGCTGTCCGAATAGCCGAGGAACTGCTTGCCGCGGGCCGCGAGCCCCATCCGCGCGACCGCTTCGGCGGCGATGCGATTGCTGCCGTAGCCGCCCTTGGCGAACCACACCGCATCGACCGCCGGGTCGTTCGCGCACTCGAGCAACGCAGCGAGCCGGACGTCGTCGGAACCCGCGAAATGGCCCTGCTCGGCGAAGCACTGCGGATGGAAGGTCAGCCGATGCTCGGGGAACTCGGCCGCCGCCAGCTCGCCGACGCGCCGCGCGACCTCGCGGGAGATCGGGGTTGCTGGGGCGCAGACGACGATACGGGCCATGGCCGCCCTTAACCGCGTTCGCGGCGCGCGCGAAAGCCGCTCGGTTCTTCCGTCCACCACGAATAGACGGACGCGGAACCGCTGCGAGGTTGTCTTGCGCCGTATGCGCGCATACCGCCAGCGCATGAGCCTGTCGCCCGACCTCGCCTCGCACCCTTGGTTCTTCAGTGGCATTGGGGGATCGGGCATGTTGCCCCTGGCGCTGATCCTCAAGGGCGCCGGAGCTGCTATCGCCGGCTCCGACCGCAGCCGCGACCAGGGCCGCACGCCCGACAAGTTCGCCTGGCTCGAAGCGCAGGGGTTCACGCTGTTCCCGCAGGACGGCAGCGGTATCGCCAGCGCGGATCAAGTGCTGGTCGCCTCGGCAGCGATCGAGGATACCGTGCCCGAAGTGGTCCGCGCGCGCGAACTCGGCTGCCTACGGATGAGCCGCGCCGAGCTGCTCGCCGCATTGTTCAACGCGGCGCCCAGCGGCATCGCGATCGGCGGCACCAGCGGCAAGTCGACCGTCACCGGCATGACCGGCTGGATCATGACCCGCGCCGGACGCGACCCGACGATCATGAACGGCGCGGTGATGAAGAACTTTGTCTCGCCCGACGTGCCGTTCGCCAGCGCGCGCGTCGGGGCGGGCGGCGTGTTCGTCTCCGAAGTCGACGAGAGCGACGGCTCGATCGCGCTTTACCGGCCGCATGTGGCCGTGCTCAACAACGTCAGCCTCGACCACAAAAGCTTGGAGGAACTGCGCGCACTGTTCGGCGATTTCCTGGCCGCGGCGCCCGTGGCGGCGATCAATCTGGACGATCCGGAAAGCGCCGCCCTGGCGCACCGCGCACGCGAGGTGGTCGGCTTCGGCCTAGCCGCGGCCGAGGCGCGGATCTCAGTGAGCGAGTGGTCCGATGGACCTGCCGGGTTGATCGCGACCGTCGTCGATCGGCTTGACGGTTCCGCCCACGCGCTCGCCCTGGCCATGCCCGGCCGCCATAATCTCGCCAATGCGCTCGCCGCGATCGCGGGCGCAGCGGCAGCTGGCGTTACGGTGTCCGACGCGGTCGAGGCTCTCGCCAGCTTCGCCGGCCTCGCCCGCCGCTTCGACGTAATCGGGACGACTCCCTCCGGAATCACCGTGATCGACGATTTCGGCCACAATCCGGAGAAGTGCCGCGCCACGCTGCGCACCCTCAAGGCGCATCCCGGCCGGGTGATCGCGTTCTTCCAGCCGCACGGCTACGGCCCGCTGCGGCAGATGGGACATGAGCTGGCTGAGACCTTCGCCGAGGAACTTGGCCCCGACGACATGACGCTCTTGTGCGACCCGGTCTATTTCGGCGGCACCGTCGACCGCAGCGAAGGCAGCGAACGGATCGTGCGGCTGATCGAGGAGAGCGGCGGCAGGGCCGAATACGTCCCTTCACGCGAGACTTGCGGCGACCGCATCGTCGAGCTGGCCCGTCCCGGCGACCGGATCGCGATCATGGGCGCCCGCGACGACACGCTGACGGTGTTCGCCAAAGACCTGTTCGGCCGGCTGGCCTAGGCATAGCTCAGTCGTCAAGCTCCGCAAACGGATCGTCCTCGCCGAGCTCCATCAGCGGCCGTCCCTGCGCATCGGCGCCGTCGCGGTTGTTCTCCTGGCAGATGTATTCGCGCATCTCCCATTCGGGCTGCAGCGTGTAGGCCTGCGTCATCACGTAAGGCTCGGCCAGCAGCGTGGGATCGGTGATCGTGATCTCGTCGACCAGACGGTTGCCGTCGCGGGTGATGCGCTCGCGGAAGCGGGTCTGCTCGGTCGCCTTGAGCCCGGCGACCAGGCTGACCAGCGGCGACACTCCGGTCGTGTCGATCACCAGCGTGTCGCCGTCCCAGCGGCCCACCGAATGGCCGTTGAAAGCCGGATCGGGGTCCTCGGGCAGCGCTCGGCCGTCCACATAGATCCGCCGGACCTGGCTGTAGGTCTCGATCAGGATGTTCACCCGGCCGGGCGAATAGACAAACTCGAGCGGGTACGGCAGCCGCATGATCCCGGGCATGCCGCTGGGCACGCAGTTGGCGCCTTCGGTCTGCAGGTTCTCGCCGCGGGCCTTGCCGGCCTCGAACGCGTCCATGATCGCCTGCCCCTGTGGAGTGAGCTTCGGCGGGGTGGCGGTGGTGCGCGATCCCGCACCGACGCCCGGCGACCACACGCCGCCCCAGTCGGGCCAGGCCGTAACACCGGTATAGGCGTCCGCGCGCGGCGCGGTCTGGGCGGAGGCGGACGGCGCGAGGGCCAGGCTGGCGCCGGCGAGGAGAAACCAACCCTTCATCGCACGCCCTTTCAGTTCACTTTGAAGAAGCGGATCTTGACCGCCGGCCCCGCCGAGGGCGGTGCGCCTTCGAGCGTGCCGATAAAGGTCGTGCGGTTGAGCCAATCGTACTTGCCCTGCGGCGCTTCGAACACCGGATGCGTTCGCACCGGGACCGGGCGGGCGCCGGCCACGGGCGGGCACAGCACGCCGCGGTTGAGCACATTGATGACCACGCCGTCATCGGTCTTGAGGAAGTAGTCGGCCTCGATCTCGGTGCAGCCGTCCGCGCGGCGGAGCTGCCAGTCCCAGCCGCCCGGCACGATCTCGCCCTTAATGCCCGGCCCCTCGAAAGTCCCGCCGGTGATCGGGATGTACTGGCGCGCGCCGCGCGGGGTCGCGCCCGCCGCTACGGCCGGGCCCAGGGTGACGATCTCCTCGAACGCGAATTCGAGCGACGGATCGGGCACCGTCTGCGCCGAGGCCGGAGCTGCGATTGCTGCAAGCAGGAGCCAGGCACGCTTCATTATGGTATCCTCCCCGTATTTTGGCGATGACCTAGCCGAGCTTGCAATTGCAAGCAATTCGGGTATCTGCCGCGCCTTCCGAGGCCCCCGGGCGCGGAAACTCCAGAAGAAAGCCGGAGGGGCCCCCGCACCCGCGGGATCAGCCAGCGATCGGCATGAGATGAAAGGAACCGCGCGCATGCCGCTGTACGAGCATGTCTTTTTGGCGCGTCAGGATCTGAGCCAGGCTCAGGTCGACGCCCTTGCCGCCACTGCCACCGAAATCGTCGAGCAGGGCGGCGGCAAAGTCGCCAAGACCGAGACCTGGGGCCTCAAGAGCCTCGCCTACAAGATCGACCGCAACCGCAAGGCGCATTTCGTGCTGCTCAACATCGAGTGCGCGGGCAATGTGGTCGCCGAGCTCGAGCGGCAGAACCGCATCAACGAAGACGTCATCCGCTGGCTGACCGTCTCGGTCGATGAGCACGAGGAAGGCCCGTCGGCGCAGATGCGCAAGAACGAGCGCGACCGCAAGCGGCGCAGCGAACGCGAGGAGCGCATCTGATGGCCCGTCCCTTTTTCCGCCGCCGCAAGGCCTGCCCGTTTTCGGCCAAGGACGCGCCGGTTATCGATTACAAAGACGTGCGCCTGCTGCAGGGCTTTATGTCCGAGCGCGGCAAGATCGTGCCGAGCCGCATCACCGCCGTTTCCGGCAAGAAGCAGCGCGAGCTGGCCAAGGCGATCAAGCGCGCCCGCCATCTGGGCCTGCTGCCCTACATCGTGAAGTAAGGAGGGCGGACCCATGGAAATCATCCTCCTAGAGCGCATCGAGAATCTCGGCACGATCGGCGACGTCGTCAGCGTGCGCGACGGCTATGCGCGCAACTTCCTGCTGCCGAACAAGAAGGCGCTGCGCGCCAACGACGCCAACCGCAAGGTGTTCGAAGCCAACCGCGAGCGGCTCGAGACCGAGAACGCCCAGCGGCGCGCCGCGGCCGAGAAGGCCGGCGAGACCGTGGACGGCGCCGAGCTGGTGCTGATCCGCTCGTCGTCGAATTCGGGCCAGCTCTACGGCTCGGTTAACGTGCGCGACATCGCGGACGGGCTGAAGGCGCAGGGCTTCGACGTCAACAAGTCGCAGATCGTGCTCGAACGCCCGATCAAGACGCTCGGCGTGTTCGAGGTCAAGGTCGCCTTGCACCCCGAGGTATCGGTCACGGTCAAGGCCAACGTCGCCCGTTCGGACGACGAGGCCGAACTCCAGCGCCAGGGTGTCGACGTGCTCGGCCATCTGGCCGAGGAAGACCGCGCCGAAGGCGAAGGCTTCACCGAAGCGTTCGATCCGAACGCCGAACCGGGCGAGCTGCCGGCCGCGGAAGCTCCGGCCGAAGACGAAGAACCCGCCGAAGGCTGAGTCCGCACGCGGCGACAAGACAAGGGGGCGCGGAAGGCTTCGGCTTTCCGCGCCCTTCGCTTGCAAGGCCAGCGCGCGCCGCCTTTGAGTTGTCGCCGATTGTGCGTTAGGTGCGGCAA
Organism: Sphingomonadales bacterium 12-68-11; assembly: GCA_002279825.1. Taxonomy (GTDB): domain Bacteria; phylum Pseudomonadota; class Alphaproteobacteria; order Sphingomonadales; family Sphingomonadaceae; genus Croceibacterium_A. The sequence goes on along the minus strand of NCCV01000005.1, from coordinate 140,742 downwards.
TGGACTCCCGCACCGCCATCGCCGAGCTGACCGCCATCTACGAGACCGCGGTCGAGCGCCTTCGCGCCGATATCGCCGACTACGCCCGCACCCGCGCAGAGCCACCCGTCGAACGGCGCCAAGACGGCAGCTACGCTTATCCCGAGCTGCGCGTGCGCTTTGCCGGAGGGCCTTTCGCCGGCGATCGCAGCCGCGCGTTCGGGAGGCTCCACCGGCCGGGCACGTACGCCACCACCGTCACCCGGCCCGCGCTGTTCGCCGACTACCTGGCCGAACAGCTCGATCTGCTGATCTCGGACTACGGCGTCGAACTCGATGTCGGCCCGTCGCGCCAGGAGATCCCTTTCCCCTACGTGCTCGACGCACAGGCCGGCGCGGCCATGCTCGGGGTCACGCCGGGCGATCTGGCGCGGCACTTTCCGACGACCGAACTGGCGCTGATAGGTGACGAGCTGGCCGACAGCATCGAGCTCGGCGCGCCGGGCGAAGCGATGCCGCTGTCGCTGTTCGACGGGCTGCGCACCGATTACTCGCTCGCCCGCCTGGCCCACTACACCGGCACCGCGCCCGAGCATTTCCAGCGCTTCGTGCTGTTCACCAACTACCACCGCTATATCGATGAATTCGTTGACTGGGGCGGCGACCAGATCGGCCAGGGGTTCTACACCGCCGTGACCGGCGCCGGCGGGCTCCATCTAGAGCAGCCGACGGCGCGCGCGCACGCGCAGCTTTCGGAGACGACCTGGCGGCGCCACCAGATGCCCGCCTATCACCTGATGGCCCCGGACCGGATGGGGATCACGCTAGTCAACATCGGCGTCGGGCCGTCGAACGCCAAGACCATCACCGACCATCTCGCGGTGCTGCGGCCCGAGGCGTGGCTGATGATCGGCCACTGCGGCGGCCTCCGGCCCACCCAGAAGATCGGCGACTTCGTGCTCGCCCACGCCTATGTGCGCGACGATCACGTGCTCGATGCGGTGCTGCCGCCGGAGATCCCGCTGCCCGCCATCGCCGAAGTCCAACTCGCGCTCGCTGAAGCGGCCGAGGAAGTCAGCGGCACGCACGGCCACGATCTCAAGCAGCGGATGCGCACCGGCACAGTGGTCACCACCGACGATCGTAACTGGGAGCTGCGCTACACCCACACCGCGCGCCGCCTGTCGCAAAGCCGCGCGGTGGCGATCGAGATGGAAAGCGCCACCGTCGCCGCGCAGGGCTACCGCTTCCGCGTGCCCTACGGCACGCTGCTGTGCGTGTCGGACAAGCCGCTCCACGGCGAGATCAAGCTGCCCGGCCAGGCCAACCACTTCTACGAACAGGCGATCGCCGCGCATCTCCAGATCGGCATACGCGCCTGCGAACGCCTGCGCGCCGCGGGCGCCCGCCTCCACAGCCGCAAACTGCGCGCCTTCAATGAGCCGCCGTTCCGCTAAGGCGCGGCAAGAAACCGCACGATGGCCTCGCCCAATGGCGGTTCGGTCACGCAGCTCATGTGCGTGCCGGGGATCTCTTCGAACGCGGCGTTGGGCAGAGCTTCCGCCAGCGCGGTGGGCGAGCCGTTGTCGCGGTCCTGATCGCCCGCCACGATGAGGGTCGGCATCGTCAACCTGGCCAGCCCTCCGAGCGGCGGATCGTCGATCCCCTCCGTCAGCAGCAGCCGCGCCGCGACCGGATCGATCTTCATCGTCTTCATGAACTGCACGGTGAAGAACGCCGCATCGCCGCGCTTGATTTCACCGAACCGGTCGATCGCATCGACGAAGAAGCGGGCGCGCCGGTCCCAGTTGGAGAGGCTTTCGAGCCCCATCCCGGCGAGCACCAGCCGGCGCGGCGCAAGGCCCGCAATCACTCCGCCGACCGCCGTGCGCGCGCCGAGCGAGAAGCCCACCAGGTCGAAATCTTGCAGCCCGAGCCCGGTCACGATCGCTGCGAGGTCGCGCACCAGCACGCCGGGCGGATAGGCGGACGCATCGTGCGGCGCGGCGCTTTGGCCGTGCGCGCGCAGATCGGGCATGATCGCCTCGAACCCGGCTTCGGCAAGCCGCGCGGCGTGCCCGAAGCGGATCCAGTTCATGTCCGCGCTCGAATAGAGACCGTGGAGCAAAACGGCCGGGCGCCCCGTGCCCTGTCGGTGCACCGCCAGTTCGGTGCCGTCGAACGACGCGAATCGCTCGGTCCGGGGCGCGCGCGCTTCGGGCATGGGTTCGGGTCCTTAATGCGTAAAAACACCGGCACTTGGTTGCCGTGTTAACCTACCGGCCCTATCTGCCGGTGACAGGACTGCACAACCGAAAGTTCCAATGGCGGAAGCCGATCCCCAGTTCGCCGAGTCCCCCCGGGTGGCCGAGGCAGCCGGCGAGAAGCCCGCGCCGCGCCAGCCCCGCCGCTGGGGGCGCCTCGTGCTGATGCTTTCGCTGCCCGCGGCGCTGCTGATCGGCGGCTACGTTTACTGGCAGGGTCTGCAGGGGCAGATCAGCACCGACAACGCCTATCTCAAGCAGGACATGGTCGGGGTGAGCGCCGAGATCGCTGGACGGATCGCCGAAGTCGCCGTGCGCGAGAATCAGCTGGTCAAGGCGGGCGACCTTCTGTTCCGCATCGATCCCGAGCCCTACCGGCTGCAGATCGCCGAAGCCGACGCAGCGATCGCCGCGGCGCAGGCCAACGTCACCGCCCTGGCCAATGCCAGCGAACTGACCGGCGCCGACATCTCCGCCGCGCGCGAAGACATCGCCTTCGCCCAGTCGCGGTTCGAGCGGCAGGAAGCGCTCTGGCAGCGCGGCTTCACCACCAAGGCCGACTACGATGCCGCGCAGCACGCGGTCGCGCAGGCGCGCGAACAGCTGCGCCTGGCCCAGGCCGACCAGCAGGAAGCGCGCGCGCGGCTGTCGCAAGGCGCTGCAGTCCCGGGCGTGAACCCGCAAGTCGCCGCTGCGATGGCACGCCGCGCCGAGGCAGAACTGAACTTGCGGCGCACCGAAGTGCGCGCGCCGATGTCCGGACGGGTCTCGCAGTCCGAACGGCTCCAGGTCGGGCAACAAGTCGTCATGAGCCTGCCGATGGTCACGATCGTCGCCAGCACTACCTCTTACATAGAGGCGAACTTCAAGGAGACCGATCTGGGCGCGATGCGCGTGGGCCAGCCCGCCGAAGTGCGCTTCGACGCCTATCCCGACATCGCGCTCAAGGGCCATGTCGCCTCGATCGGCGCCGGCACCGGGTCCGAGTTCTCGGTGCTTCCGGCGCAGAACGCCACCGGCAACTGGGTCAAGGTCACACAGCGGGTACCCGTGCGGATCGCGATCGACGAGGCCAGCCCCCGCCCGCTGATCGCGGGCCTGTCGAGCGACGTTACCGTCTTCACCGACGGCAAGAGGCACTAGGCGAACATGGCTTCGGCCGCCCCGGCGCGCGGCGTGGGCGGCGAGACGCTGGCGCCGCACGAGGATGTCGCGGTCCTGCCGGTCGCCAACCCGATCCTGCTGGTGATCGGGATCATGACCGCCTCGCTGATCCAGGTGCTCGACACCACCATCGCCAACGTGGCGATCCCGCACATGCAGTCGAGCCTGGGGGCCACGCCCGACACGGTCAGCTGGGTCCTGACCAGCTATATCATTGCTTCGGCCGTCGCGATGCCGATTACCGGCTGGCTGGCCGACCGGGTCGGGTCGCGCCGGCTCTTCATCGGGTCGGTGATCGGCTTCATCGTCGCCTCGATGCTGTGCGGCATGGCGCAGAATCTCGAGGAAATGGTCATCTTCCGCGCGCTCCAGGGCGTCGCCGGCGCATTTATCGCCCCGCTCAGCCAGGCCGCGCTGCTCGATACCACGCGGCCGAGCCGCCAGTCGCAGATCATCGCGCTGTGGGGCATGGGGGTGATGATCGGCCCGATCCTGGGGCCGGTGCTGGGCGGCTGGATCACCGAGAACTGGTCGTGGCGGTGGGTGTTCTACGTCAACGTCCCCGTCGGCGCGCTGTGCCTGGTCATCCTGCTGGCGCAACTGCCCAGCCGCGCGATCACTCGGCGGCGCTTCGACCTGTTCGGCTTCTCGCTGATCGCCACCGCCCTCGGGAGCCTCCAGCTCCTGCTCGACCGCGGCAACCAGCTGGACTGGTTCGCCTCGCTCGAGATCTGGCTCTACGCGTTCCTGGTCGCCTCCGCCACGTGGGTCGCGGTGATCCATTTCAGCACCGCCAAGCAGCCATTGTTCGACCGGCGGCTGTTCGCCAACGTCAACTTCGTCATCGCGCTGGTGTTCATGGCGGTGATCGGCATGGTGATGTTCGCGACGATGGCGCTGATGCCGCCGATGCTGCAGGGCCTGTTCGGCTACGACGTGGTCGATACCGGCCTTGTACTGATGCCGCGCGGCGTGGGCGTGCTGGTCTCGATGCAGCTCTCGGGTATCCTGCTGCGCAAGGGCGTCGATGCGCGCTGGATGGTCTCGGCCGGCTTCCTGGTCGGGGCCTGGTCGTTGTGGCAGATGGCGGGCTGGTCGCTCGAAGTCGACAAGTACCACATCGTAATGTCGGGGCTGATCCAGGGACTTGGCATCGGGCTGGTGTTCATCCCACTCCAGGGTACGGCATTCGCCTCGCTGCCGCCGCACTTGCGCACCGACGGATCGAGCCTGCTCAACCTGACCCGCTCGGTCGGCTCGTCAATCGGCATCTCGATCATGGTGACACTGCTGGCGCGCAACACGCAGACCAGCCACGCCGATCTTGCCGGGCATGTCACCCCGGCGATGACCAGCGCATTCGACCTCTCCTCGTTGGCGCGCTTCCAGCAGTATGGGGAAGCCGGGCTTGGCGTGATCGACCAGATGGTGACGCGCCAGGCGGCGATGATCGCCTATATCGACGACTACTGGCTGATGATGTGGCTCAGCCTCGCTTCGGTGCCGCTGGTGCTGGTCATGCGCAAGAGTTCCGGGCCGGCGGTGCGGGCAGGGCCACCCGAGCATTGAGGGCCCGTACCGGCGCCGGCCGCGTTAGCCAGCCGACCAGTACACGCGGACGATCCAACTGATGGTGTAGGCCAGGAAAGCCGCCGCGAAGACCAGGTGCAGGCGCCGGTTCGCGCTGCGCCCGGCAACGATACAGCCCAGAATGACAACCGCCAGTCGGATCTTGTACTCCGGACCCAGCGCCGCGAGATGGCTGCTACCTTTCGCCGCTGTGTCGAGGAAATCCGCGACTTGCGTGAGCGCGATCAGACCGAAAAACCACCGCCTACGCGACAGGAAATAGTCCTCGAAGCCCTTGTACTCGGCGATGTCGTCCGGAAACAGCAGGCACGCCAGCAGGAAGAACAGGAACGCGTAGAACAGCACGAGCGCGAACAGCGCGAAGTTCCGACCAGATGGGTCGAATAAGCCTTCTGGCGGCTGGGATGCTGGATGAATCGCGACAGACCCGTCAGCAGCCGGGTCAATCCTAGGCCAAGCACCAGGCTGACGAGCACCCGGACGTGAAGGTAGAACTCGGCCTGATTTTCCATGGTCGCTCACCCCCCGACAGAGAGAAGTCTGCGACGACCGGGACGGGCAGGTCAACCAGCGCGACGACCTTTCGCTCGGCTAGCCCTTCTTCAGGTGCCGCCGCCCCAGCAGCTCCGCGATTTGCACCGCGTTAAGCGCGGCGCCCTTGCGCAAGTTGTCGCTCACGCACCACAGCGTCAGTCCGTTGTCGACCGTGGGATCTTCGCGCACGCGGCTTATGTAGGTGGCGCTGTCGCCGGCGGCCTCGATCGGCGTCACGTAGCCGCCGTCTTCGCGCTTATCGACCAGCATGATCCCCGGCGCCTCGCGCAGGATGTCCTGCGCTTCCTGGGCCGAGATTTCGTTCTCGAACTCGACGTTGATCGCCTCGGAATGGCCGACGAACACCGGCACGCGCACGCAAGTGGCGTTGATCTTGATCTTCGGGTCGAGAATCTTCTTGGTCTCGACCACCATCTTCCACTCTTCCTTGGTCGAACCGTCGTCGAGGAACACGTCGATGTGCGGGATGACGTTAAAGGCGATCTGCTTGGTGAACTTTCGGGTGATCACCGAATCGCCGACGAAAATCGCGCGGCTCTGCTCGAACAGCTCGTCCATGCCTTCCTTGCCGGCGCCCGAGACCGACTGGTAAGTGCTCACCACCACACGCTTGATCGTGGCCGCATCGTGGAGCGGCTTGAGCGCCACCACCATCTGCGCGGTCGAGCAGTTGGGATTGGCGATGATCATGCGCTTCTTGTAGCCGTCGATCGCATCGGGATTCACTTCGGGCACGATCAGCGGCACGTCGGGGTCCATGCGGTAGAACGACGAGTTGTCGATCACCACGCAGCCCGCCGCCGCCGCCTTGGGCGCGTAGTCCTTGGCCGGACCCGACCCGGCCGAGAACAGCGCGATGTCCCAGCCCGCAAAGTCGAAGTGCTCGAGGCTCTGGCATTTGAGCATCTTGCCGCTGTCGCCGAACTCGACTTCGACCCCCTGCGAGCGAGAGCTGGCCACCGCCGCGACTTCGTCCAGCGGGAACTCGCGTTCGGCCAGGATCGCGAGCATCTCGCGCCCGACGTTCCCCGTCGCTCCGACGACCGCTACCCGATAACCCACGCCAATCTCCTGCGAATAGAGGCCGCCGCCTAAGCGCGGCGGATGAGCGATGCAATCGCGCGATTGCTTGCACCGCCGATCGATGCCCTACGCGGGCACTATTCGGGCGGCGTGACGCCGTGGCTGGCGAAGAAGCGGAACGCCGTCTCGTAGAGATGCTCGCGGGTGCGCCCGCCGGAGATCGAATGGCCGAACCCCGGATAGAGCATCAGCTCAAAGGGCACCGCCTCGGCCTGCAGCCGGCTCATCAGTTCCGAGGTGTTCTCGAACACCACGTTGTCGTCGGCCATGCCGTGGATCAGCAGCAGCGGATCGGCGATCCGCCCGGTGTAGGGCAGCACAGCGGAGGTCTCGTAAGCCGCCGCGTCGGCCTGCGGGGTGCCCATGTAGCGTTCGGTGTAGAAGGTGTCGTAGAGGTCCCACTTGGTTACCGGCGCCACCGCCACCCCGGCCGCGTAGAAGCCCGGATCGGCCTGGAGCTGCTTGAGCGTCATATAGCCGCCATAGGACCAGCCGAAGAGCGCGATCTTGTCCGGATCGACGAACGGCAGCGTCTTCAGGTACTCGCCGCCGCGCTTCTGGTCGGTCACTTCGACCCCGCCCATCGCGCGGTACAGCGGCTTCTCGAACGCCACTCCGCGATAGTCGCTGCCGCGGTTGTCGATCTGGAAGTAGATATAGCCGGCCGCGACGATCGCCTGCGGCAGCGCGCCTTTCCATTCGCGCGAGACTTCGCGGCTGTGCGGCCCGCCGTAGTGATCGAAGAACACCGGGTAGCGTTTGCCCGGCTCCATCTCCGGAGTGATCATCGACCAGTGGAGCGGCGTGCCATCCTCGGCCGGGATCGTGCCGTATGTCGGACTGCGGTGGCCGGCGAGGTACGGCGCATAGGGATGATCGCCAGTGACCGCGTTCTCCAGGATCCACGCCAGCCGCTGCCCCGCGGCGTCCGCCAGATAGACCTGCTTGGGCTGCTTGTCGCTCGAGCGGGTGACGATCAGCGCCTGGCCCGAGCGGTCCATCTGGACGGCGTTATCGAATGCCAGATCGGTCAGCCGCTCGACGCGCTCGGGCCGGCGCAAGTCGAGGGCATAGCCCTGCAGAGCGAGCAGATCGTCACGCGTAGCGGTGAAGAACACCCGCCCGCGCGACTGGTCCACGCCGTCGAGCTTGGTGACCACCCATTCGCCCTGCGTCAGGGGCGTCCATTGCCCGTTCGCGAAACGGTAGAGGTGCCCGTAGCCGCTCCGCTCGGACCACCAGATCAGGCTGCCGTCGCGCAGGAAGCGGTAATTGTCGGTCAGGTTGATCCAGTGGCCCTCGGTGGCCTTCTCGCTGAACAGCAGCTCGCTCCGCCCGGTCGCAGGATCGACCTTGAGCATGTCGAGCGTGGTCTGGCCGCGGTCGATCCGCTGGACGTAGAGCGCGCTGCCGTCGGGCGCCCAGTCGGCCCGCGCCAGGTAGATGTCGGCGTTCGGCCCGAGATCGACCTTGACCCGGTTGCCGCCGTCGGGATCGAGCACGAAGAGCTGGACGTCGGCATTGGCCGAGCCCGCCACCGGATAGCGCTGCTCAAACGTGCGCGTGCCGGTCGCGCCGATCGCGGTGCGGGTCACGACGCCCACCGGTGCCTCATCGACGCGCGCCACCGCGATGCGCCGGTCGCCGGGCGCCCACCAGTAGCCGGTGTGGCGGTCCATTTCCTCCTGCGCGACGAACTCGGCCTCGCCCCACGTCACCAGCTCGCCCTCCTCGGGCGTCACCGGCGCGGGCGCCGCGCCGAGGCGGCCGACCCACAGCCGCCGGTCGCGGACGAACGACACAAAGGCCCCGGTCTCGCTCAGCGACGGATTGAGTTCGCCTTCGGGCGTATCGGTCAGTTGCTGCGAGGTGCCGTCGAGCCGCGCGAGGTGGAGGTCGCCGTCGAGCGGGACCAGCAGCACGGTGCCGTCGGGCGACCACTGGTAATCGACCACGCCCTTGAGATTGGCGATGCGCAGCCGCTCGCGCTGCATCTTCTCGGCTTCGCTGAGTTCGCGCCCCGCGCCCAGCTTCTCGCTGTCGACCAGCATCCGCCATTCGCCGCCCTGCCGGTCGTAGCCCCACAGGTCGTAGCGCTCGCGGTCGCTCTCGCGGTTGCGCACCAGGGTGACGAAGCGGCCGTCGGGCGAGAGCTTGAGACCGCGCGGGCTCGGCCCGTCGAGCGCGGGACTGGCATAGACCCGTTCGAATGTCAACTTGCCGGGATCGGTCACGCTTGCCTCCTGCCCGGCAGCGATACCGGGCACGAAGGCGAGCGCAAAGGTGGCGGCGAGGCGAAACGACACGGGCGAACTCCCAAAACGCGACAGGGCGCCCCGGCCAAACCGGAGCGCCCTGTCATCGTTACCGCTGAAATCGGTTTTGGGAAGAGCCGCTTAGCTCTTCTTGGGATCGGTATCGCGGCGCTCGGCGATGCGGGCGCGCTTGCCGGTGCGGCCGCGCAGATAATAGAGCTTGGCGCGGCGGACGATACCGCGGCGGACCACCTCGATGCTGTCGATGTTCGGCGAGTAGAGCGGGAACACGCGCTCCACACCCTCGCCGAAGCTGATCTTGCGGACGGTGAAATTGCTGCCCATCCCGCGGTTCGAACGCGCGATGCACACGCCTTCGAAGTTCTGCACGCGGGTACGCTCGCCTTCGACGACGCGCACGCCGACACGCAGCGTGTCGCCGGGACGGAATACGGGGATGGTCTTCCCCGCGCTCAATGCTCCGATGGCCTCAGCCTCGAGCTCCTGGATCAGGCCCATTCTGGGTTCCTCAATCTTCACGCCGCGCGCCAGAGGCAGGTCGGTCCCGAGCGCCACCGCGGCGCTCCCAAAGGTCCGGCCTGCGTAACCGTGTGTCTTCCTCGGCCCTCAGCTTTCGCCAGGCCGCGATCTTCGCATGATCCCCCGATCGCAGCACTTCGGGGATCGTGCGCCCTTCCCATTCCTGAGGTCGGGTATAGTGCGGATATTCGAGCAGCCCTTCTTCGAAGGATTCCTCGGCCCCGCTGGAAGGCGCGCCCATTACGCCGGGGAGCAGGCGAATGCAAGCGTCGAGAATGGCCAGCGCGGCCGGTTCTCCGCCCGACAGCACGATGTCCGACAGGCTCACCTGCTCGACCGGCCGACCCTCGAAAATCCGCTCGTCGAATCCCTCGAACCGGCCGCACAGCAGCGTCACTCCCGGACCGGCCGCGAGCGCGCGAATCCGCGCCTGCGTGATCGGGCTGCCGCGCGGGGTCATCGCCAGCACCGGGCACCCCGGGTGCCGCGCCAGCGCGTGATCGACCGCGGCGGCAAGCACGTCGGGCTTGAGCACCATCCCCGCCCCGCCGCCGGCCGGGGTATCGTCGACCGTGCGGTGCTTGTCGGTGGCGAAGTTGCGGATCTGGACTGCTTCCAGCGACCACGTCGCTTCCGCGAGCGCGCGGCCGGCAAGCGAGACCCCGAGCGGACCGGGGAACATCTCGGGGTAGAGCGTGAGGACGGTGGCGGCGAACGTCACAGGGCCATCCAGTTCTCGACCTGCAAGCCGGGCACATCGGCGAAATGGGCGACGTTGTCCGTGACCACGATCAAATCGTGCGACAAAGCATGGGCGGCGATTAGGCGGTCGTAGCTCGCGCGGCGAAAGGGCAAGGTGGCATAGGCCAGCGCCGCCTTGTAGTCGAAGTTCAGCACCGGCACTTCCTCGACGAAAGCCTGCAACTGCTCATGTGCCGGCGGCTTGCCGCGAACGGCGCCATAGGCGACTTCGGCATAGGCGATCGCGGACGTGACCATGTCGCCGGCATCGCACTCCGCCGCGCGCTCCACCACGCCGCGGTTCGCATTCATCACAAGAGCGATGATGACATTGCTGTCGAGGAGGTACTTCACCCTGTCCGGTCCTCGCCGGACTTGCCCAGCGTTTCCCAAAGCAGGGGCCGCTCTTCGAAAAGACGGTCGTCCGGCTCAATGAACGCCAGATCGTTCGCGGAACCGCAGACTTTGGCGATGTCGAATTTCCGCTTGGGCAGATCGGCCGGTTCGAACGAATAGAACACGCCGTCCTCGACTGTCAGCTCCATTTCCATGCCTGGCGTGAGTTGCAATCCCGCCGGCAAGCGAAGAGCCAGCGAATTGCCCGACTTGAACACCTTGGCACGATAATGCAGCTTTTCACGGGGCTTGAGCCACGGTGCGGCCCCGAAGACGCGTTCGAGACCCTTGCGCCGACGTTCGTGCTCAGGATCGACCTTAGCTTCCTTGCCCATCTTTTGTCTCCGTATATACTGAATGTGCATACACGACGTCGGCACTTAGGGCAATTCTCGGGGGCCGCATATGGCCCCAGTGCGGATGCATCTCTTGGTGGGCGCGTTCCGGGACCGATCCGCCTTCTAAGCGTTGCCTCCGCGGCAGCGCGTTTTGGCGCCGCCTCACGAAGCGGGAGCGGGATGGCCTTGGAAGACTGCATCATCGTCGGCTCCGGGCCGGCCGGGTTGACCGCCGCGATCTACCTCGCCCGCTTTCACCTCTCGATCCGCCTGTTCGACAGCGGGACGAGCCGCGCCGCGCTGATCCCCCGCACGCACAACCATGCCGGCTATCCGCACGGCATTTCGGGGCCGGCGCTGCTGGCCCTCATGCTCGAACAGGCAGAGCGCTACGGAGCAAGCCGCGAGCTTTCGCGAGTCACCCGGATCCAGCGCGTCGATGACCGCTTCGTCGTGACGGTCGAGGGCCGCACTTTCGACGCGCGGACCGTGCTCATTGCGACAGGTGTGATCAACAACCGGCCGGAAGGCCTTGGCGAAGCGCTCCACGCGCGGGCGCTGGCACAAGGTGCGCTGCGGTACTGCCCGATCTGCGACGGCTATGAGGTGACCGACAAACGCGTGGCGGTAATCGGCACGGGTACGCACGGCACTGCGGAAGCGCTGTTCCTGCGCGGCTACACCGCCGATCTCACACTGATTGCCCCCCAGGCGCACGATCTCGACGCCGACTGCGCACGCCAACTGGACGAGGCCGGGATCGCGCGCGTCGACGGCCCGTGCGGCGGTTACGCTATGGAGGACGACCAGCTCGCGCTCGACACCGCCGAAGGCCGCCTGGCGTTCGACAGCGTCTACCCGGCGCTGGGCTCGAAGATCCGCTCCGAACTCGCGGTCGCGGCCGGCGCGCGCGCCAATGCCGAGGGCTGTCTCGAAGTCGACGATCACCAGCGCACCAGCGTGCCCGGACTGTTCGCCGCGGGCGACGTGGTCAAAGGGCTCGACCAGATCAGCAGCGCGATGGGCCAGGCCGGCGTTGCCGCGACCACGATCCGTAACTATCTGGCGGAGGCGCATCCGCTTCGGCGCGCGGCCGTGAGGGACACCGGATCATGAGCAAACTCGGCGGAACCTGGCAACTCGGCGACCGGACGGTGCACCGGATGGGCTACGGAGCGATGCAGCTCGCGGGCCCGGGCGTGTTCGGCCCGCCCAAAAATCGCGACAGCGCGCTTGCTGTGCTGCGCGAAGCCGTCGCGCTCGGCATCGATCATATCGATACCAGCGATTACTACGGGCCGCACGTCGTCAACGACTTGATCCGCGAGGCGCTCGCGCCTTACCCAGAAGACTTGGTGCTCGTAACCAAGCTCGGCGCGAAACGCGACGATCGCGGCGGCTGGCGCGCCTGGGACTCCCCCGAAGCCCTCGAGCAAGGCCTGCGCGACAACCTCGAACGGCTCGGCCTCGAGACGATCTACGCCGCCAACATGCGCATCATGGGTAGCCAGGGCCCGAGCGAAGGGAGCATTGCGCGCTTCGTCGAGCCGCTCGTCCGGCTCAAGGAACAAGGGCTGCTGCGGCACATCGGCCTCAGCAACGTAACCCAGTGGCAGGTCGAAGAAGCGCGCGAGCTGACCGAAGTGATCTGCGTGCAGAACCATTACAATCTCGTCCACCGCGCGGACGACATGCTGATCGATTGGCTCGCCCGGGAAGGCATCGCCTTTGTGCCGTTCTTCCCGCTCGGCGGGTTCACCCCGCTGCAGTCGGATCGGCTATCGGCCGTGGCGCGGCGGCTCGAAGCCACGCCGATGCAGGTTGCGCTGGCCTGGCTGCTGCAACGCTCTCCCAACATCCTGCTGATCCCCGGCACTTCGTCGGTCGCGCACTTGCGCGAGAACGTCGCTGCGGCCGAACTCGATCTCGACGCCGACGCGCTCGTCGAACTCGATATCCTGGCCGGCTAGCTGCCCCCGCACCCGCCGCAACCGCCGCCGCCGCCTCCATCGCCCCCGCTGTCGCCGCTGCCTCCGCTGCCGTCGCTCGAACTCTGGCGCAGCTTGTGGAAGTCGGCGAGCGGGGAGCCGACCAGGACCGCGGTGCCGAACAGCGCCACCGCCATGCCCGTCTCCTCGCGCGGGGCGGCCAGCTTGAGCCGTTCGGCGCTGGCCTGCGCGCGTTTGAGCGTGGCCTTGCCGCCCCGCGTGCGGCGGTCGGTCGCAAAGACACGGATCAAGGCCACCACGGCGGTCACCACCATGAATGCGATCAGGAACCCGACCGGCCGCTCTCGGCCGAGCCCGACCTGCACTTTGATCAGCCCGAACAAGAGCAGGATCGCCAGCGGCATCGCCGCATAGAGCCCGAGCTGCCGCGCCTCGCCGGCGTCCATGAGCAGCCCGCGCGCTTCGAGATCACGCTGGATGCGCTCGGCGGCGCGGCCGACGACATTGCCGACCGCCTTCCAACTCGCCGGTGCCGACAGCGCCACGATCTCGCGCTCGACCGCGCCGTTCACCGGCACGCGGCGGTCGAACAGGAACTTGCCGCGTTCGATCGTCGCCACCCCGCGCGCCAGCAGCCGCGACAGCAAAGTCTCGGTCAATCGGTCCTTGCCGCCTGCCAGCACCGCCAGTTCGTCCTCGCCGCTCGGCGGCACTTCGCGCCCCTCCGGCCGCAGCCAGGCGGCGATGGCGAAACTGGCGATGAAGGATACCACGAACAGGATCGCATAAAGCGCGAGGAAGGCCCCGCCGTACCAGTCGAAAGGGTTCGCTCCGGTCATAGCCCGCTCCCCAGCAGCCAGCCCAGCGCGAGGAGGCCGGCGGCGAGCGCCGAAGCCCCGATCAGCGTCGCCAGGCGCGGGAGCACCACTACACCGTGCGGGTTAACGCGAAAAGCCAACGGATCGCGCCCGAAGCGCTGCGCTGCGGCGGGCCACACGTCCACGGGAGGAACCTCGCCGAACGCGGCCTCATAGCTGCGCAGCGTCTGCGCGTATTGCTCATGGTACCGGCCGCCTTCCGCAGCCCCGCCAGCCGTTGGGCCGTGATGTAGGGGCGCGCCCAGAACGTCCGGGCAGAACCGCTCCCAATAGTCGCGACTGTAGGTCAGGTGCAGGTGCCAGGCTTGGTCGACCGCGTCGGACGGGGTGACCTCGTGCCCGGCGGTCAGCGCAAGGTAGCAGAACCGCTTGTACTCGCCGATCACCCGCTCGGCGAAGTCATCGCTCCAGCGATTCTCTCGCGCCAGGCGGGTGGCGAACGAGAGCACAGCGTCGGGAGGGCCGATCGCGTATCGCTCCAGCTTGCACCAGCGCGGATCATCCCGAGCCCCCATAGCTCAGCTATCGGCGAAATCCTTGCCGACCACCAGCCGTTCAGCGCTCCACCCGGGCACCGCCGCTGCGGTCATCGGCACCATGAAGCGCTTGCCGTCCGTCCGCTCAATCTCGAGCACGTCGCCCGCGCCGAAGTTCTCGACCGCCACCACCGTGCCGATGGCCTCGCCACTCTCGCTGACCGCCGGCAAGCCAATCAGGTCGGCGTGATAGTACTCGCCCTCGCCGAGCGGCGGCAGGGCAGCGCGCGGCACCGTCAGCGCGGTGCCGCGGAGCGCTTCGGCGGCGGTGCGGTCCGTCACTTCGGCGAAGCGGGCGATGGCCCCGCCTTTGCCGTCGTCCTTGAGCTTGGCCAGCGTCAGCGCACCACCGTTGAACGCGGTGTGGCGCTGCAAGGTCTCGACGCCCTCGCCGAACAGCTTGAGGCGCACTTCCCCCGTCACGCCGTGCGCGCCGATAACGGCGGCGAGCGTGACGGGCTGCTCTCGATAGGTCATGCGCGGACGGTTCTCGACTTCGCTCGAACCGAACGGATGAAAGAACTTGCCGTCCGTGTCGAGCGCAGTCGAGACACTGTGCGCTTAACCCGCGGCCTTATCCTCGCTGTCGTCGGCAACCGGTGCGTCCTCGGAAGCGGGCTCTTCGGCCGGAGCTTCCTCGACCACGGCTTCCGCAGCCGGGGCTTCGTCCGCCGCGGCTTCCTCGGTAGGCGCTTCGGCCGGAGCTTCCTCGGCCGGGGCTGCTTCAGCAGCCGGTTCCTCGGCCATGACGTCATCGGTAACCGCTTCGGCCTCGACGGCTTCAGCCTGAACCTCCTCGGCCACCGGCTCGTCGGCCTGGACCTCTTCGACCACCGGCTGCGCGGCCGCGGCCTTGGCGGCTTCTTCGGCTTCGGCGGCCTTGGCGGCGCGCTCTTCAGCACGCTCCTTGGCCTTCTCGCCCGGCTCGGCCTTGTTCGGGTTGCTGCGCGCCGCGCGTTCCTTGACGCCCGCGGCGTCGAGGAAGCGGGCCACGCGGTCGGTCGCCTGCGCGCCGACACCGAGCCAGTAGCGCGCGCGGTCCTCGTCGAGCTTCACGCGCTTCTCGTCGTCCTTGGCGAGCAGCGGATTATAGGTCCCGATCTGCTCGAGATACTTGCCGTCACGCGGGGACCGCGAGTCCGCGACCACGATGCGATAGTACGGCCGCTTCTTGGCGCCGCCGCGCGAGAGCCGGATTGCAATTGCCATGTTACTTCACCTTTCCGATTCAAGAGTCTGAAAAATCATTTCTTGTTCAATAGATTCTGCAGGTGCGGCGGCACTTGCGCGCCGCCCAGCCCGGGCAGCGCGGGTCCGCCCATGCCGCCCATGCCGCCACCCGGGCCACCGAGGCCGCCGGCGCCGCCCATGCCCCCGCCGCCGAACAGCGCGCCGAGGCCCTTGAGCCCGCCGAGCTTCTTCAGCTGCTTCATCGCGCGGCCCATTTCCTGGTGCATCTTGAGCAGCTTGTTGATCTCCTGAACGCTGGTACCGGAGCCCGCCGCGACGCGCTTCTTGCGCTTGGCGTTGAGCAGTTCAGGCCGCGTCCGCTCTTTCGGTGTCATCGAGCCGATGATCGCGTCGAGGTGGACGAGCATCTTGTCGTCCATGCCGCTGGCATCGATCGCCTGCTTGGCTTTCTTCATGCCCGGCATCATCCCGGCAAGCATGCCGAGACCGCCCATCTTCTGCATCTGGCGCAGTTGCATGCGCAGATCGTTGAGATCGAACTGGCCCTTGAGCATCCGCTCGGCGAGTTTGTCGGCATCCTCCTTCTCGATCGTCGCCGCGGCTTTCTCGACGATCGAGACGATGTCGCCCATGCCGAGGATGCGGCCGGCGACGCGGCCCGGGTGGAACGGCTCGATCGCGTCGAGCTTCTCGCCGGTGCCCGCGAACTTGATCGGCTTGCCGGTGACCGCGCGCATCGACAGCGCCGCGCCGCCGCGCGCATCGCCGTCCATCCGGGTCAGGATCACGCCGGTCAGCGGCACTTCGCCGGCGAAGTTCTGCGCGACGTTGACCGCGTCCTGGCCGGTCAGCGAATCGACCACCAGCAGCACTTCGGTCGGTGCCGAGACGCCGGCGACCGCCTTCATCTCGGCCATCAGCGGCTCGTCGACATGGAGCCGTCCGGCAGTGTCGAGCAGCAGCACGTCGATCGCCTGCAGCTTCGCGGAATCGAGCGCGCGCCGCGCGATGTCGACCGGCATCTGGCCGGCGACGATCGGCAGGGTCGCCACCCCAACCTGCTCGCCGAGCACCTTGAGCTGCTCTTGCGCGGCCGGACGGTTGACGTCGAGCGAGGCCATCATGGCCTTCTTGCCGTGCCGTTCCTTGATCAGCTTGGCGAGCTTGGCGGTGGTGGTGGTCTTGCCCGAGCCCTGCAGGCCGACCATCATGATCACCACCGGCGGCTTGGCCTCGAGCACGAGCGGCTCGGCGTCTTCCCCGCCGAGCATCGCCACCAGCTCGTCGTTGACGATCTTGACCACTTGCTGGCCCGGCGTGACCGAGCGCAGGACCTGCTGGCCGACCGCCTTCTCGGTCACCGCGTCGATGAAGCTGCGCGCCACCGGCAGCGCCACGTCGGCCTCGAGCAGCGCGATCCGCACTTCGCGCATCGCCTCGCGCACGTCGGCCTCGTTCAGCGCGCCGCGCCCGCGCAGGCGGTCGAAGACCCCGGTCAGGCGATCAGACAGCGTCTCGAACATGGCGTCCGCGTACTCCAAAAGCGAAAAGCGCCGGCGGACGAAACCTCGTCAGCCAGCGGGCAGATCGGCATTACGTGTCGTGCCAGGCGGCAGGACTATTTCGTTTCAAATCAACCGAATGGTGGAGCCTAGCGGGATCGAACCGCTGACCTCTACAATGCCATTGTAGCGCTCTCCCAGCTGAGCTAAGGCCCCTTTCCATTCGTTCCGGGGCGCCCTCTGGGAGGCGCACCGCTCCTGAAGTCTTCGGACCCCGGGAGGGCAGCCCTTTATGAGTGGGGGCCCCGTTCCGCAAGCCCGAAATCAGTGGTCTTCGTCTTCCTCTTCGCCGGCGGCGATCTCGGCGATGTCGTCATCGCCGCCCAGATCGACGTCGTTGTCGACCGAGGGTTCTTCCTCGTCGATGTCCTCCAGCTCCTCGTCAGCGAGATCGGTATCGGCCTCGACGACCTCCTCCTTCTTCGCCTCCTCGAACGGAATCGGCTGCTTCGACTTGAGCACCGGCTCGGGATACCACTCGTTGCCGCATTCGATGCAGGTGACCGGATCTTCCTTGCCGAGATCGTAGAACCGCTCGGCGCACTTGGGGCAGCTGCGCTTGGAACCCCATTCAGCTTTGACCATGGATATGTCCTCTAAGGCCCGCGGGCCAAGATTGAACCTTGCGGGCCGAAATCATGAAACTTGATGGATGCGGCCCGGAGCATATTCAAGAGTGCACATGCAAGGCCGGAATCAAGAGCGGCGTCGCCTTGCCACAGCCCTGCGGCACTGTCAAAAGCCGCCGCCCCGTCCCGCCCGGCCCGGAGAACCCATTGTCCGCCTCGTCCTCGCCCGTGCCGACCCCGCGCCGTTTTGGTCCTGCGGGCCCACTCACCGGGCGCGTCCGCGTGCCGGGCGACAAGTCGATCAGCCACCGCTCGCTGATGTTCGGCGCGCTGGCGGTCGGCGAGACGCGCGTGTCGGGGCTGCTCGAAGGCGAGGACGTACTGGCCACCGCGGCCGCGCTGCGCGCGATGGGCGCGACGATCGAGCGCGAAAGTGACGGCACCTGGTCGATCCACGGAGTCGGCGTGGGCGCGCTGCTCCAGCCGCGCAAGCCGCTCGACATGGGCAATTCGGGCACCTCGACGCGGCTGCTGATGGGCCTCGTCGCCAGCCATCCGATCGCCGCGACGTTCGTGGGCGACGCCAGCCTGTCGAAGCGGCCGATGGGCCGCGTCACCGAGCCGCTCGCGCTGATGGGCGCGGACTTTTCCGGCACCACGCTGCCGCTGACCGAGCGCGGGCTGAGCCCCGCAGTGCCGATCGAATACCGCCTGCCGGTGGCGAGTGCGCAAGTGAAGAGCGCCATCCTGCTGGCCGGTCTCAACACCGCCGGGATCACCACCGTGATCGAACCCGTGCCGACGCGCGACCATACCGAGCGGATGCTCAAGGGCTTCGGCGCGGACTTGTGGGTCGAGGAAGCCGGCGGCGAGCGCGTGATCCGCATCCGCGGCGAGGCCGAGCTCAACCCGCAGACGATCGAGGTGCCCGGCGACCCGTCCTCGGCGGCGTTCTTCGCGGTCGCCGCGCTGCTGGTCCCCGGCAGCGACCTGACGATCGAAAACGTCGGCCTCAACCCCACGCGCGCCGGGCTTTACCGGGTGCTGCGCCAGATGGGCGGCAGCATCGAGGAACTGAACCCGCGCGAGGTAGGCGGTGAGCCGGTCGCGGACTTGCGCGTGCGCTATTCCGCGCTGTCCGGGATCGAAGTCGATCCCACGCTGGCGCCGAGCATGATCGACGAATTCCCGGTGCTGTTCGTCGCCGCCGCGCTCGCGCAAGGCCGCACGATCACCACGGGCCTCGAAGAATTGCGGGTCAAGGAATCCGATCGCCTCGCGGTCATGGCCGCCGCGCTGCGCCTCGCCGGGGCCGACATCGAGGAACGCGAGGATGGCCTGGTCATCGACGGCACAGGCGGCGAGCCGCTGCCGGGCGGCGGGCCGATCGCCACGCATCTCGACCACCGCATCGCGATGAGCATGGCCGTCGCCGGCCTCGCCAGCCGCGCCGGGATGGATGTCGACGACACTCGCCCGATCGCCACCAGCTTCCCGGCGTTCGAGGCGCTGCTGGATACGGCGGCCGGCCAATGACCCCGCTGCTCGCCGACGTGATCGGGCTGATCGGCAGCGCGCTGTTCATCAGTGCCTTCGCCTATGCCAACGTCGTCAAAACCCTCGACAAGGTGCTGTTCAACCTTGCCAATCTGGTCGGTGCGATCCTGCTGCTGATCTCGCTCTCGGTCCACTTCAACCTCGCAGCGTTCGTGCTCGAAACCGCCTGGGGCGCAGTGGCGGCGGTGGGACTGGTCGTGGCGCTGCGGGCGAAGTGGCGGAAGCCGCCCGCATGATCGTCGCCGTCGATGGCCCGACTGCCGCCGGCAAGGGCACGATCTCGCGCGCGCTCGCCGCGCACTATCGCCTGCCCCACCTCGACACCGGGCTGCTCTACCGGGCGGTCGGGCGCCAGGTGATCCTGAGCGGCGGCAACCCCGACGATGCCGGCGACGCCCTTGCCGCCAGCGCCTTTCCCGATAGCCTGCTCACCGATCCCGAACTGCGCAGCGAAGCCGCCGGCGGGCTCGCCAGCCGCGTCTCGGTACATCCCGCTGTGCGCCAGGCGCTGTACGATCGGCAGCGCGCCTTCGCTCTCCAGCCGGGCGGCGCGGTCCTGGACGGGCGCGATATCGGGACCGTGATCGCGCCCGATGCCCAGGTGAAGCTCTATGTCACCGCCAGCGTCACCGCCCGCGCGCTGCGCCGCTGGCAGGAAATGCAGGCGCGCGGCGAGAACCGCAGCCTCGCCGAAATCGAAGCGGACCTCGCCGCCCGCGACGCACGCGACCGATCTCGCGCCGAAGCCCCGCTGCGCGCCGCGTCCGATGCCGCCGTGCTCGATACTTCCGATCTAGGCCGCGACCAGGCCATCGCCGCCGCGATCGCCCTCGTGGAGTGCCGGCTCGCCGCGCCCTAGCCGGCACGGTTAACCCCATTTTTGCGCCTTGCTGGGTACGCCCTGCGCCAGGGGCTCCCGCGCGCGCGTGCCGGCGGGCGTCGCCCCACGGAGACTTGGAACGTGCAACGTCGCGTCACGCATCGCAGAGCGAGCCGGGTCGAGCTTGACGCCCGCGCGCACGGCCGTGCGTTTCGGGCCCGCCTGTTCGATCTGTCCGCGACGGGGTGCTGCTTCGACTGCTCGGGCTGGTCGCGCGCCGAACTGTCCAACGGCGACCGCGTCGCCTTCAAGCTCGCCGACGGAATCAAGGTCTCGGGGCGGATCGCGTGGCGCCACCGCGGCATCGCCGGGGTGCGGTTCGTGTCCGCACTGCCCGAGACAATCGCCATGCATCTCGATAGCGAAGCCGCCCGCTGAACCCTGCGCCCACCCTGCGTCACCCGCGCAGGCGGCCGAACGAAGGCGCTGTCCTACACGGCGCCTCCTGTGCCACCCGGGCCGGCATGACGCCCCGCCCCCGCCTGCCGCTGCCGGAATGCACGCGCGAGTACGAGGGTCGCGGGTATGCTCTCTGGACACTGTCACATGTGTCAACACCCTCGCGCCTCGGCGCACAAAGGGTGCTTTTGCTTGCCTTTGCGCCCGCGCTCGCCTAAGCGCGCGCCCGTCCGACGGGTCATGGCCGGGTCGGAAAACGCGATTCTCGCACAGGGTGGCTTCGGCTGGCGGTCTTCCCGCCCCTCCCCCGGCGTTCCGCGATTTCCTCCCGCCCTGGTCCGAAGGATGCCCGCATCGGCATTCGGCCGCGTGGGCGGATCGGCCATCCAAGACCGGCGGATACAACCGCCTGGCCGGAAGAACAGCATGTCCCGGCGACGCCCGGGATGAATTAGGAACCTGAACTTTATGGCATCTATCGCCAACCCGACGCGCGACGACTTCGCGAAACTCCTCGATGAACAGCTCGGCGGCGCCGACGGCGGCTTCGAAGGCCGCGTGGTCCACGGCACCGTCACCGCCATCGAAAACGGCATGGCTATCATCGATGTCGGCCTGAAGAGCGAAGGCCGCATCTCCCTGCGCGAATTCTCCCGCGGCGAAGAAGACCATGGGCTGGTCGTCGGCTCCGAGGTCGAAGTGTTCGTCGACCGGGTCGAGAACTCCGAAGGCGAAGCGATGCTGAGCCGCGACCGCGCCCGCCGCGAAGCCGCGTGGGACAAGCTCGAAAGCGAATTCGGCGAAGGCAAGCGCGTCGAGGGCCGCATCTTCGGCCGCGTCAAGGGCGGCTTCACCGTCGACCTCGACGGCGCCGTGGCCTTCCTCCCCGGCAGCCAGGTGGACATCCGCCCGGTCCGCGACGTGACGCCGCTGATGGACATGCCGCAGCCGTTCCAGATCCTCAAGATGGACCGCCGCCGCGGCAACATCGTCGTCTCGCGCCGCGCGGTTCTCGAAGAGACCCGCGCCGAACAGCGCAGCGAACTGATCGACAAGCTGGCCGAGGGCCAGGTCATCGACGGTGTGGTCAAGAACATCACCGACTACGGTGCGTTCGTCGACCTCGGCGGCATCGACGGCCTGCTCCACGTCACCGACATGAGCTACAAGCGGGTCAATCACCCGGGCGAAGTGATCAACATCGGCGACGTGGTGAAGGTGCAGATCATCCGCATCAACGCCGAAACCCAGCGCATCAGCCTCGGCATGAAGCAGCTCGAGAGCGATCCGTGGGACGGCGTCGTCGCCAAGTATCCGATCGGCGCCAAGGTTTCGGGCACCGTCACCAACATCACCGAATACGGCGCCTTCGTGGAGCTGGAAGCGGGCATCGAAGGCCTGGTCCACGTCTCCGAGATGAGCTGGACCAAGAAGAACGTCCACCCCGGCAAGATCGTCTCGACCTCGCAGGAAGTCGAAGTGATCGTGCTCGAGGTCGACAGCGACAAGCGCCGCATCAGCCTCGGCCTCAAGCAGGCCCAGCGCAATCCGTGGGAAGAGTTCGCCGACACCCATCCGGTCGGCTCGACCGTCGAGGGCGAAGTCAAGAACGCCACCGAGTTCGGCCTGTTCATCGGCCTGCCCGGCGACGTCGACGGCATGGTCCACATGTCGGACATCGCCTGGGGCATCTCGGGCGAAGACGCGCTGGCGCTGCACCGCAAGGGCGAGGAAGTGAAGGCGGTCGTGCTCGACGTCGACGTCGAGAAGGAGCGCATCAGCCTCGGCATGAAGCAGCTCGAAAAGGGCGCCCCGGCGGCCGGCAGCGCGGGCGCCAGCTCGGGCGGCGGCAGCGGCGCGCACAAGCGCAACGAGGTGGTCACCGTGACTGTGCTCGAAGTGCGCGACGGCGGGCTCGAAGTGCAGATCGGCGACGACGGCGCGACCGGCTTCATCAAGCGCTCGGACCTCGGCCGCGACCGCGACGAGCAGCGTCCGGACCGCTTCCAGGTCGGCCAGAAGCTCGATGCGATGATCATCGGCTTCGACCGTTCGAAGAAGCCCAACTTCTCGGTCAAGGCGCGCCAGATCGCCGAAGAGAAGCAGGCGGTCGAACAGTACGGCTCGTCGGACTCGGGTGCGTCGCTCGGCGACATCCTCGGCGAGGCACTCAAGAAGCAGTAAGCGATCCCCCCTCCCGCTTGCGGGAGGGGCCGGGGGTGGGGACGCTCTCCACCCTCGCACTGGCCCACCCCTAACCCCTCCCGCAAGCGGGAGGGGGACCGGGCCTTTCCTACTCTGGCCTCGGGGCGTAGGACGGGGGCATGGCCCTGCAAGTCCACCAGTTCCCCTGCCTCAGCGACAACTACGGCTTCCTGCTGCACGATCCGGCGAGCGGCGAGACCGCCTGCATCGATACCCCCGATGCCGCCGAGTACCTGCGCCAGGCCGATGCCAAGGGCTGGCGGATCACGCACATCTGGAACACCCACTGGCACCCCGACCACGCTGGCGGCAACGCGGCGATCAAGGCCGCCACGGGCTGCACGGTGATCGCGCCGGCCGTGGATGCCCCCAAGATTGCAGCGGTCGACCGCACCGTGGCGAACCGCGACCGCGTCACGCTGGGCGATTGGTCCGCCGAGGTGATCGACGTCGGCGGGCACACGCTGGGCCACATCGCCTATCACCTGCCCGAAGCGGGGCTGGCCTTCGTCGGCGATGCGCTGTTCGCGCTGGGCTGCGGGCGGATGTTCGAAGGCACCGCCCCGCAGTTCTGGGCCAGCCTTGTGCGTCTCAGGAACCTTGCGCCCGAGACCACGCTCTACTGCGCACACGAATACACCCAGTCGAACGCCCGCTTCGCGCGGCACGCGGATCCCGACAACGTCGAGTTGCAGCTCTACGCTGCCGAGATCGATGCGCGGCGCGCGCGCGGCGAGCGGACGGTGCCGATGGGGCTGGCGCGCGAACTCGCCACCAACCCGTTCCTGCGGGCCGATGCGGAGGCCCTGCGCAATCGCTGGGGCGGCGCCTCGCCGATCGAGACCTTCGCCGCGCTCAGGGCCGCGAAGGACGCGTTCTAGTTTACAGCGCGGCGATCGTCTGATCGACCAGCGCGCGGTCGGCGCCTTCGCCGTGGCTGTCGGCGATCAGTTCGCCGGCGGCCTTCGCCGCCGCATCGGCGGCCTGCGCCCGCAAGCCCTCGACCGCCGCGCGCTCGGCGGCGGCGATCTTGTCTTCGGCCATGCGCTGGCGGCGGGCGATCGTCGCTTCGGTATTGGCGGCGGCAGTGGCGACGATCAGATCCGCCTCGTGCCGCGCGTGCTCGATCATCGCCGCGGCGTCGCGTTCGGCGTTGGCCACTTTCGCCGCGTATTCGGCGCGCAGCGCCTCGGCCTCGGCGCGCAGCTTCTTGGCCTCGTCGAGCTGCTGGCGGATGGCGGCGATCTTGCTGTCGAGACCGCCGGCGATCAGCCGTGGAACCCCTTTCCACACCAGGATGCCGAGGAACACCAGCATCGCCAGCCCGACCCAGCCGGCCGGGGCCAGCCCGAGCGCGCTCGGCTCGACATGCTCGGTGTGAGCGGCGTCGTGCTCCATCGCGGTGGCGAGCTGCGGATCGTCGGTCGCGATCACTTCGGGGAGACGATTAGCCACGGGCGAGCGCCTTCCTGACCGCAGCGGCTGCCGCCGGTTCGGCCACCTGGGCCCCGGCGAGCCGTTCCACGATCGCGCGCGCGGCCTGGACCGCCACGCTCTCGATTTCGGTGGCGGCTGCCTTGCGAGCAGCCTCGATGCGCGTTTCGGCGGCGGCCAGTTGCGCGTCGATCTGCTGCTGCACGGCCGCCAGCTTGCTGCCGCCCTCCGCAGACGCTGCGGCCTTGGCCGCGCTCAACACCGCCTGGGC
Organism: Sphingomonadales bacterium 12-68-11; assembly: GCA_002279825.1. Taxonomy (GTDB): domain Bacteria; phylum Pseudomonadota; class Alphaproteobacteria; order Sphingomonadales; family Sphingomonadaceae; genus Croceibacterium_A. The sequence continues at coordinate 116,406 of NCCV01000005.1, read as the reverse complement.
TTCCGCCCGGTTGGCGTTCTCCTGCTGCCGCCAGGCGGCTTCCTGCGCATCGGCGGCGTCACGCGCTGCCTGCGCGGCGGCGAGATCGTCGGCGATGTGCCGGTCGCGCAGGGCCACCGTATCCATGACCTTGGGCACCATGCCCCGGCCGACGACCAAGAACACCAGCCCGAAGATGATGAGCAGCCAGAAGATCTGGCTGGCATAAGTATCGGCTAGCTGGGCAATCTGGGGCATCGGTCAGGATCCGGGAAGCAAATGCTGGGATGTCCCGATCGGACCGCCAGGCCCGATCGGTATCGCAAGCGGTCGGCTCAGGCGACGAACATCAGGATGATGGCCACCAGGAAGGCCAGCAGCCCGAGCAGCTCGGTCACGGCGAAGCCGATCAGCACGCGGGTGAACTGACCGTCGGCGGCGCCGGGGTTGCGCACGGCGCTCGACAGGTAGTTGCCCCAGATGGTGCCCACACCGATCGCGGCAAGGCCCGAACCGATTGCGGCAAGACCGGCTCCGATGAGCTTGGCGGCTTCAGCGTCCATTTTCTGACTCCTTTTAGAATATCGAACTGTTTGAGAGACTTAGTGAAGATTCTCGGCGTCGTTGATATAGACCACCGAAAGCAGGGCGAAGACATAGGCCTGGATGCCGGAGATCAGGATCTCCAGCGCGGCGATCCCGATCATCAGCAGGAAGCTCGGCACGCCGACCAGGAGACCCCAGCCGAGGCCCGCATTGCTGCCGTCGATCACGAAACTCGACAGAATCTCGAGCAGGACGTGCCCCGCCATCATCGCCACGAACAAGCGCAGCGCGAGACTGAAGGGACGGATGAGAAACGAGATCACCTCGATCGGAAAGATGATCGGCATCATGAAGATCGGCGTGCCCTCGGGCAGGAACAGCTTGAAGAACTTGAGCCCGTGCTTGGCGAAACCGACCACGAGGACGATCCCGAAGCTGATGAACGCCAGCACCCCGGTGACCGTGAAATGGCTCGTGAAGGTGAACGGATGCACGCCGACCACGCCGAGCGGCAACAGCCCGAGCATGTTGGCGAACAGCACGAACATGAACAGGCTGAACACGTAAGGCACATACTTGCGCCCCGCCGCCCCGACATTGACCCGCAGCAGGTCGTCGATGAAGCCGGTGAAGCTTTCGACAGCCATTTGCCAGCGGCCGGGCACGAGCTGCTGCTTCATGCCGCCAGCGACAAACACCCACAGCGCGACGGCGGCGATCGCCATCCACAGCGCACTGTTGGTGAAGGCAATGTTGAAACCCGCCAGTTCCCAGTTCTCGGAGCCGAACATCGGCTTGATCGTGAACTGGTACATCGGATCGACTTTGGCTTCGGCTGCCACCTGCTACGCGCCCCAACGTTACGACGCGGCGCCCTCGAATGTCCCGGGGAGTTCCCTCAGGGTTCGTCAGGGCGCCGGTTCGAAATCCGGATGATGTTCCTGAAGGCGACGACTATCCCGAAGAACAGCATCGTCAACAGGCCCCAGGGTGTCGTGCCCGCGAACCGGTCGATAACCCAACCGATCAGCGCGCCACCAAGGAGACCCCCGAGCAATTCCGCCAGCACGCGGCTGCCAGCTCGGTAGCTGGCATCCGCGCCCTGTACTTGCGGCCGGCTGCGCTGCTCTTCCCGCTCGCGTGCAGCCTGCAGCCGCCGTTCGAGCGCATCGATCCGCGCATCCTCGCCTAAGGGGTCCCGTTCGGGCGCATCATCGCTCATGCTGGGCTCCCGTCAGAGGAGTTTCCGGCATAGGCAAGGAGTTGCCCGCCGAGGGCGCCGCCCCCTTAGAGGGGGGTAACTAGCGAGTCAACCGAGCGGACGGCGTGGGTTACGGGCAGCTCGCATGACGCTGCGGCGGCCCGGCGCCGCGGGTCTGCCACGAGCCATCAGGGGCCTGATACTTCTCGCCCTGCTCGGTGCGCGCGATCGCCTGACAGCCCGCGGCGAAGGCATATTCCTGCACCGTCGAGCCCGACGCCTGCGCGCGCTCGGTATAGACCGCCTTGCGGCGGATGTTGATGTCGTCGACCAGCCGCTGCAGCGCGGCATTGCCGCCCGAAACGACGCTGAGATAACCGTCCATCTTCTCGCCGACCTGGCCGGCGGCGCGCGCCTGTTCGTAGGCGGGATCGCGCTGGGCCTGCGCGGGGGCGAGGCCGCCCAGCGCCAGCGCGGCGAGCGCGCTGCCCAGCATAAAGCGGCGGATCGAATGCATGCTCATCGTGGAATATCCTAGAAGATGTCGCTGTTCTCTTCGATCGTATTCCCAGCGTCGGCCGCCAGGCGGTAGATCACTTCCTGCCTGATATTGATGTTGAGCTCGATCACGATCGGCTTGTCGGGCGCGGTCACTTGCACGCACCCGCCGGCCAGTCCCGAACCCAGCATCGCCACCGCCGCTGCCAGCGCCTTGCCTGTATCCGCCATGGGGCGGTTATTCGCAGGGCCGCAGGGCTTGGTCAAATCGAGCGTGTTCATGGCGTATCCTCGCTTTCGCGGCGCTGAATAGGGGGTTCAGGTGGCAGTGCGTCGTTCGGTATGGGCGGGGTCGGCGGCGCCGGCACGCCCTCGGGATTGGTAATCACGTTGCCTTGCGCATCGATCAGCCGCCCTTCGCGCGCGAGGTCGCGCGGGTCGCGGATCATGGTCGGGTCGTAAAGCCCGCGCACGTTGGCCATCACGGCGGCGAACGGGGCGCGCACGTTGACGTCGAAGCGGATCGGCAAACCGGCGATCGCGCCGGTGACCGCGCGGGTGACGAAGCTCTCTCCGGTGCCCGCCCCCTGGCTAACCCCGTCGAGCCGTACCTTGGTGACGATCTCGCCCGCGAGTTGCCCGTCGAGCTCGATCCGCATCTGCCGGTAGTCGAGCGACCTGAGCGCATCGAACGCGAAGTTCGCCATCGTCGACAGGTCCTCGTAAGTCAGCTCGCCGACGTAGGACACGTTCCCGCCCGGCGGGCGCGACACCAGCAGTCCGCCTTCGAGGCTGCCGTTGCCGGCTTCATCGAACACGATCGGCACCGTGCCGTCGAGCACGCCGGTGGCCGAGAGGTTGTCGAGCTGCATACGTTCGACGAAGCGTGCCGCCTCGAGCCCTTCGATCTCGAACACGTAGCGGCGCGCCTCCGGCGCACCGAAGTTGAGTTCGACCGGGCGCATCGTCAGCGTCCCGCCGAGGAACGGCCAGCGCGCGCCTTCGATCGCCACCGTCTGCGGACCGCGCAGTGCGAAGCGCAGCTCGCCGTCGAGCACTTCGAGACCGGGATTGACCGAGGCGATCCGGATCGCCTGACCGGGCGCGGTGACAAGGCCGAGCAGGTCGGTGAACTCGACCGTCCCCGACGCGCCCGTCACCGGTCCGAAGGCGGCGGCGAAGTCGAGCTTGTCGCTCGAGAAGCGGCCGGTGCTGGTGACGCTGTCGCCGTCCCAGTCGATCCGGCCGGTGCCGCTCACCGTACCCTCCACCAGCGAAACGACGCCTCTGGCATTGTCGGTCAGCTGGTCGGGCTGCAGGCCGCGCCGGGTGAATGCCAGGCCATCGACGGCCAGATCGGCGTGACCCCGGCCGCTATTGAGATCGTGGCGGATATCGGTGCGCGTGATCGCGGCGTCGGTGCCGGGATGGCGCAACACCGCTTCGGCCGTCACCACGTTGTCGACCAGTGCGAGCGATGCGCCGCGCGCCATCAGCGGTTCGAACCGGTCGGTTTCCTGCCGGTCCTCGAGCCGGAAAGCGCCGTTGCTCAATGTGAGACGGCCGTCCGCGTAGCGCCAGTCGCCGGCCGCGCCGAGCACGTCGAGCGGGACCGAGAACAGCCGCACGTCGGCGCCGCGGAAAGTTCCGGCCACTTCGTCGCCGATGCGGGCGGCGAGATCGCTGATCTGGAACCGCTGCGCGGTCTCGGCAGGCCCCAGCGTCACGTCGAGCTGGCGCGCGGAAACCGACCCCGGATAGGCGAACCCGACCGGGCCGCTGCGCACCGTGATAGGCGTCTCGCCGAGCTGTCCGGCGAGCTGGAGCGCGGTCGCCCCCGCCGCGATGCTCAGACCCTCTGGGCCGTAGCGCACGATCGCCGAGCCGGGCGGCGGGCACAGCGTAACGCCGTGGCGAGCGAGCGACAGGCTGGCGTACCGCAGGCGGGCGAAGCGCACTTCGGTGCAACTGCGCCACAGCGATAGCCCCCGGGCCTGCGACCAGTTGCCCGACACCGGCAGGACGAGCGCTTCCGCCTGCCCGCCGGGGAGCGCGCCGCTCGCCTGCACACGGCCGGAGAACCCGATCGCTCCGCCCGGCAACTGCAGCAGCACCAGCTCGGGCACCGCCAGCGCAGACTCGCCAGCCGTATAGGGGGCCATGGTCAGCCGCCATTGCAGGGCGCCGTCCTCGCGCCGCGCCACCCGGCCCGCGATGCGCGGCAGGCCCTCGCCGCCGGTGCTGAAGTCGCCGCCGATCTGCGGCGCGCCGTCTGCCACCACCGCGTACTGTCCGCGCGTCAGCGACAGCAGCGTCGCGCCGCGGCCGCCGCGCAAGCTCGCCGCCGGCACGAACAGCGCGGTCCGGCCCTGCCCGTGCCGCAGCGTCACATCGGCTGCAAGACGGCTGTTGCCCGCTTCGCGCGCTAGTTGGGCACGAATACGGGCCAGGATCGGCTCAAGCAGCGTTCCCTGTCCAGCGAGGGCGGCTTGGCCCAGCGCATCGCCCAGGGCCGGGCCGAGCGTGAGATCCCGTCCGTCAAGCGTGGCATCGAGTTCGACGCGCGCGAACATCTCGCGCGCGCGAACCATGCCTTCGAACGCCAGCCGCCCCAGGCTGGCCTGGCGCGTCGTCAGCCGCTCGGCCACGAGGTCGTAGCGCGCGGTCAGCCCGCCGTCGCGCCATGTGAAGCGCGTCTCGCCGGCGAGTTCGGCGAGACCGTTGCCCGCCCATGAGACCGCGCCTGCGCCGATCCGCGCTTGTCCCTCGAACACCGCCAGCGCCGCGTCCGCCCGGACATCGAGCTGCACGGTGCTGCGCGCGACCGCGACGCCGCTCTCGTCGCATCCGAGCCGGCCGAACCGCAGCGGCCCGCGCAGCCGGGGCCGGCCGGCAGCGGTCGTGACCTGACCGTAGAGAGTGACGGCGGTGGCCGCGCAGCCGGCCAGCGACAGCCGCGGCGCGGTTGCCGCCAATTCGCCGGCAAAGCCGCTCCGCAAGTTGCCCTGGCCGGCCAGCTTGACGCCGACCGGCCCGTAGTCGCCCTCGACCAGCGCGCGCCCATCCTCGATCGCGAGGTCGAGGTCGGGCAGACCGCCAGCGCCCTCGCTTTCGGCGAAAATCAGCGGGTCGAGCGCACCGAAGCTGAGCGCACCGCCGCGCACGGTCGCATAGAGGCGCGGGCGGACAAGGCGGATTTGCCCGAGCGTGGGCACGCCGAGCCGGGGGACCACATCGACATAGGCGCGCTCGATAGTGAGATCGGGCCGCGCCGGATTTCCAACCACGATGTTGCGCAAGATTTGCTGGCGCGGGCCGATCTGCTCGATCTCGTAAGTCGCCGCGATTCCGCGATCACGCAGCGCGCCGGCGATGACATTGTCGGCGATGCGCTCGCGTGCGAGCCACGCGGCAACGCCGACAGCAAGCAGGATGAGCAGGATCGCGAACAACGCCCAGCAGCCGACGCGGCGGCGGCGCGAGCGAGGGACCGAAACTGCATCCAAATCGGCGTCTTCGGCCATCGCCGCTCCGTCTTGCGCGCAAGACCCTGTAAAGGCAATGCGCGAGGCGATGGAAAGGGACCCCGTGTCCGGCACCGAGGCTGATCCGGCGGCTCCCGGCGGCGGGCATCGCGCGCGGTTGCGCGAGCGACTCCTGACCGGCGGCCCGGAAGCCTTGGCCGACTACGAAGTGCTCGAATTCCTGCTGTTCGGAGCCCAGGCGCGCGGCGACACCAAGCCGCTCGCCAAGGCCCTGATCGCCCGGTTCGGTTCGCTGGCGGGCGTGCTCAATGCGGAACCCGGCGCGCTCAAGCAGATCAAGGGTCTGAGCGACGCGGGCGTAGGCGCGCTCAAGATCGCCGCGCTCGCCGCCCGGCGCCTGGCGCGCAGCGAAGTCCGGCAGCAACCGGTACTGGGGAGCTGGCAGGCGCTGCTCGATTACCTGGCGATCGACATGGCGCATCTCACGGTCGAGCGGGTGCGGGTGCTCTATCTCGACGCGCGCAACCGCCTGATTCTCGATCACCTGGTTGGCGACGGCACAATCGACGAGGCCGCGATCCACCCGCGCGAAGTGATCCGCAAGGCCTTCGACATCGGCGCCACCGCGCTGATCCTGGTCCACAATCACCCGAGCGGCAGTCCGGAGCCGAGCCGCGCCGACATCCAGATCACGCAGCGCATCGCCGAAGCCGGCCGGTTGCTCGGCGTGACGGTGCACGACCACGTGATCGTGGGGCGCGAGGGGCATGTCAGCCTAAGGGCGAAGGGGCTGATTTAAGAAGGAGCCCAACCGATCTCTTCTCTCTTATCGGGCCGCGATCCCGAAGCGCGCGTAGAAGCGCTCGAGCGAGGGCTGGCGGGCGAGCGCGGCGCGGATGTCCTCAGCGCCTTCGCGGTCCCCCATCTCGCGTCGCACCACGCCGCGCATGAACAGGCTTGGGGTCTGGTCGGGATTTGCCGAGAGCGCGGCGTTGAGATCCTTCAGAGCGTCCTGGTAGCGACCGAGCCGGTAGTAGCCCATCGCCCGGCTATCGAGCACCGGCGGCGAGAAATCGGCCTTCTCGACCGCTTCGGTGCACAGCTCCGGAAGCTCCTCGCGCCGCACGTTCCAGGTGCCCTGGTACCAGCATTTCGCGTTGAGCATATCGGGATCGCCGGGCCGCTGCTCGAGAAGATCGTCGAGCCGTTGCAGGCCCGCGTCGCGACGTCCGGAGAGCGCGTCGAGATCGCTCAGCGTCATGGCGATCGAGCGGCGCTCGGCCGCATCGCCGCTCTGTTCTTCGAGCAGCGCGATCGCCTCGTCGATCCGGCCGAGGTAGGGCAGCACTGCAGCCTTGGCGAAGGCCGATTGGAGCGAGGGATCGAGGTCCCAGGCGGTCTCCGCGTCGGCCAATGCCTCGTCCAGCCGGCCCATTTCCATCAGGAGGTTCGAGCGCTGGACATAGGCGCCCGCGCCGGGATCGCGCTCGATCACCACGCCCAGATCGGCCAGTGCCCCCGCGCGGTCGAGCGTCGCGGAGCGGAATTGCGCGCGCTGGCGGTAGATGTCGGTGTTGTCGGGATCGCGCTGGATGAGCGTGGCGTAAGCCGCCTCGATCGGCGCCAGCCGCGCGCGGTCGCCCCCATCGCCGACGTCGAAATAGCGCTGCACCTCGGCGGGCGCGCGCAGCGTCAGATCCGCCGAACCGATCCGCGCGGCGCGCGCGCGCTCTGAGGAAATTGCGGCCGGCGCGATCTCGCCGCCGGGCCAGGTGACGGCATCCTTGATGACCAGCCGGTCGCCGCTGAGCTGCGTACTGCGATTGAGCCGGACCCCCGCGATCTCCTGCGCGATCGCTTCGGGCCCGTCGAGCGCGTAGCCCGCCTCGCCCTCGGGCAGCAGCACGGTCATCTCGACCGCTTCGGCGTAAGGGCCCGGCAAAGCGACCGGGATGTCGCGCCAGGCGGCGCGCGAGCGGTCGGGCCGGAACTGGAAACCCGCGGTCGGGAGCGAGAACCCCCGCGTGCCGCGCCCGCGCTCCCACTGCCACTGCGAGGGCATCAGCCCGCTCGCCTTCACGGTGGCGGTATTGGTCGCCTCGTCGAAGGTGATCGCGCTTTCGATCAGCAGGTTCTCGCCGATGATCGACCGGACGTACTGCTGCAGCATGTCGTCGAGCTGCTCCTCGCGGGTCTGCCCGATGACCGACCGGAACGGCGCCGCGGCGGGGCCTTCGAGCGTCCACTCGGCTTCGTAGAGCGAGGGCACGTCGAGCCCGGCACGGTGATCGAACAGGATCTTGCCGGTGCGGTCGATATTGGTCTGCGCGCGCTGCGCCATCGGCACCAGCTCTGAACCCTGCGGCCGCAGCGGCAGCGCATAATGGAACTCGGGCACATCGCCGACCACCGCAAGGCTCGCGCCCGTGCTGGTGCCGTCGAGCCAGTAGTCGGTTCCGTCGATCACCGCGCGCACGATCACGTGATCGAACGCGGCCGGCATCGGCAGCATCGCCGGCACCGCATCGCCGGTGCTCGAGGCAACCACCACCGCCTCGGCCTCGATGCCCATCTCGCGCAGCATGGCCAGCAGCAGCATGGTCTTGGCCTTGCAATCGCCGTAGCGCTTGTCCCAGGTCTCGGCCGGGGTCTGCGGGATGTAGTTGCCGCCTTCCATGCCGTTGAGCAGGTAGCTGATCTCGTCCTGCACCACGCGCAGCGCGGCCACCGCGCGGTCGAGCTGGCCGGTGTGCCGCGCCTCGATCGCCGCGACCTGACGCGCGATCGGGCCGTCACCGGCGATGGTCCCCTCGGTCGCGAACAGTGGCGCCATGACCCGGCTCACTTCCGGCCAGTCGGCGAACGTGCCCGCCTGGAGCAGCGGCGGCAGCTTGTAGCGGACCGGGGCGTCCTCGGGCACATCGGGCCGCTTGGCGAGCGGCAGCGGCAGCTCGAGCGTGGCGAACCCGTTCGCCACCACCGGCTCGGGCACCGCAACCCCGCCCGTGGCGCCCCAGCGGACCCCGGTGTCCGCCGGCCACGAAAACCGCACGCGCGCAAAGCCGGCGTCGAACGGCTCCGACGGGAGCGCGGTGATCGCCTGGACCTCCTGCTTGAGCGCCTGATCGGAATTGGTCACCGAATATGTCAGGCGCAGGACGTCGCCGACGCGCAGCCCCGGCACCGCCAGCGTCGCGGTGCGCGATCCGTCGATCATGCGCTGTTCGAGCTGCCGCTCGCGGCGCAGCACGTCGAACTTGGCCCCGCCGGCGAGGACGTCGATCGACTGTCCATCGCGCACTATGGCGATGCCGTGGACGATCAAATCACCCTTGTCGGGCAGCCACGACGCCTGAATCGTCCCGGCCGAATTCAGCATCTGCGGATTGTCGATGCGGATAGCGCGGTCGGTGTAAGACCACAGCCGCCCCGCCTCGATCCGCCGCTGGTCGTCGAACAGCACGATCGGTGGCCCGGCCATGTTCGTCGGCAAAGCGGCGGGCGCGACCCACGCCGGCGCGGGCTGATAGAGCGGGTCCTCCCCGGCGTGGGCATGCGTGCCGGAAACGAGCGCGGTAGCAGCCAGTAGGCGGGCGAGCGTCTTCATCAAGTCCTCTCGGTACGCCGACGTTTAGGCACGGCACAGCGCGGAATAACACCATGCCGCCCGGCGGAAAGCAATGGCTCGGCTCCCTTGCCAATCCCCGGTCGGGACCCTAACCGCACCGGCATGGTCCCCCGCTATTCCCGCCCCGCCATGACCGCGCTCTGGGAGCCCGAGGCGCGCTATCGCATCTGGTTCGAGATTGAGGCCCACGCCACCGAGAAGCTCGGCGAACTCGGCGTCGTGCCGGCCAGCGCGGCCCAGGCGCTGTGGGCGTGGTGGCGGACCGATCCCGCCATCGACGTGGCCGCGATCGACGCGATCGAGGCGGTCACCAAGCACGACGTGATCGCCTTCCTGACCTGGGTGGCCGAGCAAGTGGGCGACGAGGCGCGCTTCATGCACCAGGGCATGACCAGCTCGGACGTGCTCGACACCACGCTGGCGGTCCAGCTCGCCCGCTCGGCCGATATCCTGCTCGCCGATCTCGACGGCCTGCTCGCGGCGCTCAAGCGCCGGGCCGAAGAGCACAAGTACACCCCGACGATCGGCCGCAGCCACGGTATCCACGCCGAGCCGGTGACCTTCGGGCTCAAGCTCGCTCAGGCCTATGCCGAATTCGCCCGCTGCAAAGTGCGGCTGGAAGCGGCGCGCGCCGAGATCGCGACCTGCGCGATCAGCGGCGCGGTCGGCACCTTCGCCAACATCGATCCCGCGGTCGAGGCGCATGTCGCCGCCAAGCTGGGCCTCGCGGTGGAGCCGATCTCCACCCAGGTCATCCCGCGCGACCGCCATGCGATGTTCTTCGCCACGCTGGCGGTGATCGCCAGCTCGGTCGAGCGGCTAGCAGTCGAGATCCGCCACCTACAGCGCACCGAAGTGCTGGAGGCGGAGGAGTACTTCTCGCCGGGCCAGAAGGGCTCGTCGGCGATGCCGCACAAGCGCAACCCGATCCTGACCGAGAACCTGACCGGGCTCGCCCGCGTGGTGCGCGGCGCGGCGATTCCGGCGCTGGAGAACGTCGCGCTGTGGCACGAGCGCGACATCAGCCACTCCTCGGTCGAGCGGTTCATCGGCCCCGACGCCTGCATCACGCTCGACTTCGCGCTCGCGCGGCTCACGGGCGTGGTCGACAAGCTGCTCGTGTACCCCGAGCGGATGCGCAAGAACCTCGACCGGATGGGCGGGCTGATCCACTCGCAGCGCGTGCTGCTGGCGCTGACCCAGGCCGGCGTGAGCCGCGAGAGCGCCTATGCGCTGGTCCAGCGCAACGCGATGAAGGTCTGGGAAAGCGACGGCGCGCTCTCGCTGCTCGATCTGCTCAAAGCCGATCCGGACGTGACCGCGGCGCTGCCTTCGGCCGAGCTCGAAAGCCTGTTCGACCTTGAGTACCACTACCGCCAGGTCGACCACATCTTCGCACGGGTGTTTGGTTGATGGCTCCCCTCCCGCAGGTGGGAGGGGGACCCCTTCCCTTCGCACCTCCATGCTCCTAGCATCGCTCCGGCAGGGAGATACGCGATGAAACTGGTCCGGACACTCGCCTGGCTGCTGCTGCTGGCCGTGCTGCTGGTATTTTCGGTCGCCAACTGGGGGCCGCCGGTGACGGTGCGGATCTGGGAGAACCTGGTCGTCGAGACGCAGCTTCCCGCGATCGTGATTCTTTCGCTGGCGATCGGATTCGTGCCGATGTGGCTCTACCACCGGGCGGTGCGCTGGCGGATGCAGCGGCGCATTCTTTCGCTAGAAGCCGCCGCCCGCGCTGCCGCCGTGCCGCCGCCGACCGATCCGGAACAGCCCGAAGCGCTCAAGCTCGACGCCCAGCCGATCGCGCCGGCACCGTGAGCCATCCCGTTTACCTGGCGCTCGATCTGCCGCAGCTCGATGCCGCCAAGGCGCTGGCCGAGAAAGTCAAAGGGCATGTCGGCGGGCTCAAGCTCGGGCTCGAGTTCTTCTGCGCGCACGGCCACCACGGCGTGCACGAGCTGGCGCAGATCGGCATGCCGATCTTCCTCGATCTCAAGCTGCACGACATCCCCAACACCGTGGCCGGCGCGATGCAGGCGATTCACGTGCTCGAACCGGCGATCGTGACCGTCCACGCCAGCGGCGGGCGCGCGATGATGGAGGACGCCAAAGCGGCGGCGGGCAGCGAGACCAAAGTGGTCGCGGTGACGATGCTGACCAGCCTCGACGAGAGCGACCTCAAGCGTACCGGCGTCGACGGCAGCGCGCACGACCAGGTGATGCGCCTGGCCGAACTGGCCGAAGCCGCGGGGCTCGACGGGATCGTCTGCTCGGGGCAGGAAATCCGCGAAGTCCACCGCCAGTGGAAGCACGGCTTCTTCGTGGTCCCCGGGCTGCGCTTGCCGGAACACGGAAAGAGCGACCAAAAGCGCGTCGTCACTCCGCGCCAGGCCCGCGACCATGGCGCCAGCGTGCTGGTGGTCGGCCGCCCGATCAGCCGCGCGGAGGATCCCCTCGCCGCCGCCCGCGCGATCGAAGCGACGCTTTAAGACCGCCCTCCGGCGGGCCCGCGATGCATTCCGACTACGATGCGATCATTCTCGGGGCCGGCGCGGCCGGGCTGATGTGCGCGGCCGAGGCCGGCCGGCTCGGCGCGCGGGTCGCGGTGCTCGAACAGGCCGACCAGCCGGGCAAAAAGATCCTCATCTCGGGCGGCGGGCGGTGCAACTTCACTAACCTCCACACCGCGCCCGAGCGCTACCTTTCCGCCAATGCGCATTTCGCCAAGTCCGCGCTCAGCCGCTACACCCCGCACGACTTCATCGCGCTGGTCGATCGCTACGGCATTGCCTGGCACGAGAAGACGCTCGGCCAACTGTTCTGCGACGGCTCGGCGCGGCAGATCGTGGACATGCTGCTGGAGGAAGTTGCGGTGGGCGGCGGTGAAGTGCGGTGCGGGGAGCGGATCGACGACGTGGCGCACGCCGATGACGCCTTCACCGTCCGCACCCAGACGCAGACGTACCGGGCCCCCGCGCTGCTCATCGCCACCGGCGGCCCTTCGATCCCCAAGCTGGGCGCGACCGGCTTCGCTTACGATCTGGCGCGGCGTTTCGGCCTCAAGGTCGTCGAGCCCCGCCCGGCGCTGGTTCCGCTCACGCTCAGCGGCGAGGACCTGTTGTTTCGCGAGCTGTCCGGAGTCTCGGCCGAGGTCGTCGCGCGCTGCCAGAACGCCGCGTTCCGCGAGGCAGCGCTGTTCACGCACCGCGGGTTATCCGGCCCCGCCATCCTGCAAGTCTCGAGCTACTGGCGGCCCGGGCAGCCCGTCGCCATCGACTTCCTGCCCGATCGCGCCGCCGGCTGGCTGATCGAAGCCAAGCGCGCCGCCCCCACCGCCACGCTCCGCGCCGCCTTGCGCGCCGCGCTGCCGGCCCGGCTGGCGGACACGCTGACCGACCGCCTCGCCGTGGACGGCGTGCTGTCGAACCTGCCTGATGTGGCCCTCCAGCAGGTCGAGGCCCGCCTCGCCGACTGGCGCTTCGTGCCCAACGGCAGCGAAGGGTTCGCCAAGGCCGAAGTCACCGTCGGCGGAGTGAGCACCGCTGAGCTCTCGTCCAAGACGCTGGAAACCAAGGCCGTGCCGGGCCTCTACGTGATCGGGGAGGCCGTCGATGTCACCGGCTGGCTGGGCGGCTACAATTTCCAGTGGGCGTGGGCCAGCGGGTGGGCGGCGGCGCAGGCGCTGGCGGGGAGGTAGCCGTTTGGGGCAAAGTCTGCTTTGGGTGGAAAGCGGACATCAGCTTTGATGCGCGGCAGCTTCCGCCTGGTCCTCGACATACCACACAAAGCAGAGCGCCTCGTTAAGGTCGCCACCCTGTGCTTCAAACTCGCGTAGATGCTCTCCAAACGAGGTGCGCCCTTCGGCAACGAAGTCTCGTTCTTTGCAGAGTTGGCGAAATTGGGAAAGGGCACTTGCTGCTGTAGTCGACACGCGGTCCGCCCACGGCAAGTCTGCGGAGACATCCTTGTAAGTGTCGACTTCAACCCAGTAGCACTCGCAAGTTCCACCCTTCGGGATGCGAAACTGCAACTGACCACCAAGGTTGATGAGGTTCGCTGTTTTGGCGGCCTCGATGACAGTCGGAATATCCCCGACACGCCACGCGTATTCGTTACCGCGCAGCGTCGCTCGGACGATGACGTCTTCCGGAAGTCGTTTCGCTGCCAGGTGCATGAGGACAGTTTAGCGGCACGTCCCGATGTCCGCTATGGGTCGGCTTCAGAACGGATGTTTTGGGTGGAAAGCGGACCTTCAGGGTCCCCGATGTCCAGCACGCCAGCGTTCCGTCGTGCGCCGGGGCTTGCGGCGCTTCCTGCGCCATTCGAAGAACACCGGCACGAGCAGTGTGATCGCCAGCACGATGGCCAGCGCGCTGATCGCCACCCATGTGAAGGCCACTGCTTCAGACTGCATGAAGGACCGATCACCGAGGGCTATGCCACCGAAAACCCCCACCCAACCTAAAGGGAAAAGGATTGCACCGGCCATCGCCCTGCGCCGAAACGAAAACCACCTCGGGAACAAGAACAAGGCGGCAATCATGAAGGCCGCTCCAGTCCACTCCCCAGCTTCATTCCAATCCATAGACCGGTTGAACACGATCACCTGAGGATCCGCAATGGGTCGAAAGCGGACGCGGATGGCGCGCTTGCCTCCCGAATGAACGCTAACGCCGTCCGGCAGGCTCGACTCCCGGACAATTCGCACTAAGTGCCTCCCCGATGTCCGAACCGCTGATCAAGATCTGTGGCCTGTCCACGCCCGAAGCCGTCGATGCGGCGGTCGATGCCGGCGCCACGCACGTGGGCCTGGTCCACTACGCGCCGAGCCCGCGCCACGTCACGCTCGAGCAGGCGGCCAAGCTGCGCGCCCGCGTGCCACCTCGCGTCAAGGTCGTCCTGCTGCTGGTCAACGAGCAGCCCGAGCCGACCGCGCGGGCGATCGCGGCCGTCAAGCCCGACGTGGTGCAGTTCCACGGCACCGAGACGCCCGAATGGCTCGCCGCGCTCAAGCAGCACACCCCGCTGGAGATCTGGAAGGCGTTCGGGGTGCGCGATGCCGAGGGCCTCGCGCGCTCGGTCAAGTTCAAGGACGCGGCGCACCGCATTCTCTACGACGCGCCGGCCAACAAGCTGCCCGGCGGCAACGGCCTGGCGATCGACTGGGACCTGTTCGCGCAGCACAAGCCGTTCATGCCGTGGGGTCTGGCCGGCGGGCTGACCCCCGACAACGTCGCCGACGCGATCCGCCAGACCGGCGCGCCGCTGGTCGATACGTCCTCGGGCGTCGAAAGCGCGCCGGGGGTCAAGGACGTGGACAGGATCAGGGCCTTCTGCCAATCGGCCCGAAATGCCTAACGGATCCGCTCATCCTGAGGAGCCGCTGAGCCTGTCGAAGCGGTGTCTCGAAGGACCGTGGTTCGAGACGGGACTTCGACAAGCTCAGCCCCTCCTCACCATGAGCGGAATGGGGATAATATGACCGAGCAGAAACCCAACTCGTTCCGCAACCAGCCCGACGAGCGCGGCCATTTCGGCCAGTTCGGCGGCCGCTATGTGGCGGAAACGCTGATGCCGCTGATCCTCGAGCTCGACCGCGAATACCGCGCGGCCAAGGCCGACCCGGCGTTCAAGGCCGAGTTCGACGATCTGCTCGAACACTATGTCGGGCGGCCGAGCCCGCTCTATTACGCCCCTCGCCTGACCGAGGCGCTGCGCGAAAGCGCGCCCGAGGGCATGGGTGCGCAGATCTGGTTCAAGCGCGATGAGCTGAACCACACCGGCGCGCACAAGATCAACAACTGCGTCGGGCAGATCCTGCTGGCGATGCGGATGGGCAAGACCCGGATCATCGCCGAGACCGGCGCCGGCCAGCACGGCGTCGCCACCGCCACCGTGTGCGCGCGGTTCGGGCTGCCGTGCACGATCTTCATGGGCGCGACCGACGTCGCCCGCCAGCAGCCCAACGTGTTCCGCATGAAGCTGCTCGGCGCGCAGGTCGTGCCGGTCACCAGCGGCGCCGCGACGCTCAAGGACGCGATGAACGAGGCGCTGCGCGACTGGGTCGCCAACGTCCACGACACGTTCTACATCATCGGCACCGCCGCCGGCCCGCACCCCTATCCCGAGCTGGTGCGCGACTTTCAGAGCGTGATCGGCACCGAGGCGCGCGCGCAGATGCTGAGCCGCACCGGGCGCCTGCCCGACCTGCTCGTCGCCGCGATCGGCGGCGGTTCCAACGCGATCGGGCTGTTTCATCCGTTCCTGGACGATCCCGAGGTAGGGATGCTGGGCGTGGAAGCGGCGGGCCACGGGCTCGACAAGCAGCACGCCGCCAGCCTCGCCGGCGGGTTCCCCGGCGTGCTCCACGGCAACAAGACTTACCTGCTCCAGGACGAGGACGGCCAGATCGCCGAGGCGCACTCGATCAGCGCCGGGCTCGATTATCCGGGCATCGGCCCGGAGCATGCGTGGCTGAAGGAGACCGGGCGGGTCGAATATACCTCCGCCACCGACACCGAGGCGCTCGATGCCTTCCAGCTGCTGTGCCGCACCGAAGGCATCATCCCCGCGCTCGAGCCGAGCCACGCCATCGCCGCGATCGTGAAGCGCGCGCGGGAGATGCCGGAGGATTCGATCATCCTCGCCAACTTGTGCGGGCGCGGGGACAAGGACATCTTCACCGTGGCCGAGGCGCTGGGAGTGGAAATGTGAGCGACCTAAAGCCCTCTCCCCTTCAGGGGAGAGGGTTGGGAGAGGGGCATGCGTGATCCTCTTTTGACTACGCGAGCCAAATCCATGCGCCGCGAAATGACCGAGCCCGAGACGCGGCTTTGGCTGCAACTGCGGGCCGGACGTTTCGCTGGCGTAAAGTTCAGGCGTCAAAAGGTGGTCGGCAACTACATCGTCGATTTCGCCGCCAACGATCCCAAGCTCGTGATTGAGCTCGATGGCGACACCCACGCCGGGCGCGAAGGCTACGATGCCGCCCGCTCTGGCTTTCTGGAAAGCAAGGGCTACAGCGTGCTGCGGTTCGGTAACAACGAAGTCATGGAGAATATGGACGGCGTTCTGGTTCGGTTGGATGAAGTGATCGCGCAGCTGAATGTGCGGCCCCCTCTCCCAACCCTCTCCCCTAAAGGGGAGAGGGCTTTATGACCCGCCTCGCCGCCGCCTTCGCCAAGGGCCGCCCCGCGCTCGTCTGCTTCATCACCGCGGGCGATGGCGACACCGCGGCCAATCTCGACGCGCTCGTCGCGGGCGGCGCGGACGTGATCGAGCTGGGCATGCCGTTCACCGATCCGATGGCCGACGGACCGGCGATCCAGGCGGCCAACTTGCGCAGCCTCGGGCGCGGCACGACCACCCGCGAAGTGCTGATGATCGCCAACGAGTTCCGCGAGCGCCACCCGGACGTACCTCTGGTGCTGATGGGCTATGCCAACCCGATGATCCGCCGCGGACCCGAGTGGTTCGCCGGCGAATGCGCGGGCTGCGGCGTGGACGGGGTGATCTGCGTCGACATTCCGCCCGAGGAGGATCCCGAACTCGGCCCCTCGCTGCGCGCCGCCGGGGTGGACCTGATCCGCCTTGCCACCCCGACCACCGATGCCGCGCGGCTGCCCGCCGTGCTCGATGGCTCGAGCGGGTTCGTGTACTACGTCTCGGTTGCCGGCATCACCGGCAAGCAGCAGGCGGCCACCGCCTCGGTCGCCGACAACGTCGCGCGGATCAAACGCTCGACCGACCTTCCCGTCGCGGTCGGCTTCGGCGTGCGCACACCCGAGCAGGCCGCGGCGCTTGCCCGCGTCGCCGACGGCGTGGTGGTCGGCTCGGCTTTGGTGGAGCTGGTCGCCGAACATGGCGCGTCCGCCCCGGAACACCTTAAGAGCCTGACGCGCTCGCTCGCGGAGGTCGTCCATTCGGCAACTCTGGAAAATCATTCGTCATTGCGAGCATAGCGAAGCAATCCAGGGCGGCCCAGCGCCACTCTGGATTGCTGCGGGCCTTCGCACTCGCAATGACGAGGAAGGTGCAATAGGACAAACACCATGAGCTGGCTCACCCGCGTCCGCAATGCGCTCCCGTTCGGCAAGAAGCGCGAGACTCCCGACAACTTGTGGGTCAAGTGCCCGCGCTGCCACGACATGCTGTTCAGCAAGGAATACGAGGCCAACCTCTACGTCTGCCCGCGCTGCGAGTATCACGGCCGCATCGGCGCCGACGCGCGGCTCAGCCAGATCCTCGACGAGGGCTACGAACTGCTACCCGACCCAGTCGTGCGCGAGGATCCGCTCAAGTTTCGCGACAGCAAGCGGTATCCCGATCGCCTCAAGCAGGCCCGTGCCAGCAACCCGCACTGCGACGCCTTCACCGCCGCTTACGGCGCGATCGAAGGCAAGCCGGCGGTGGTCGGGGTGCAGGATTTCAACTTCATGACCGGCTCGATGGGCCTCGCGGTCGGCCAGGGTTTCGTCGACGGCGCGGCGCGCGCGCTCAAGGAGAAGTGCGCTTACATCGTCTGCACCAGCGGCGGCGGCGCGCGCATGCAGGAGGGCATCCTCAGCCTGATGCAGATGCCCAAGGCGACCGTGATGACCCGCCGTCTCAAGGACGCGGGCCTGCCCTACATCGTGGTGCTGACCGATCCGACCACCGGCGGCATCACCGCCAGCTACGCGATGCTGGGGGACATCCACCTCGCCGAGCCCGAGGCGCTGATCGGCTTCGCCGGCCAGCGGGTGATCCAGAACACGATCCGCGAGGAATTGCCCGAAGGCTTCCAGCGCGCCGAGTACCTGCACAAGCACGGCATGGTCGACATGGTCGTGCACCGCCGCGACTTGCGTGTCACGCTCGCGCAGTTGCTCGACTATCTGACGCCCGCCAAGGCGGCGTAACTCCTCGATGGCGAAAGACTTCGCGGCCTCTGAGGACCCCGCGGTGCAGGCCCAGCTCGACCGGCTGGCGGCGCTGTCGCTGCCGCAAGGCCGGCTCGGGCTCGAGGTGGTGCGCGAACTGCTCGCTCGGCTCGGCGATCCGCAGAAGCGCCTGCCGCCCGTGTTCCACGTCGCCGGGACCAACGGCAAAGGTTCGACGTGCGCGTACTTGCGCGCGATTCTCGAGGCCGACGGCAAAGTGGTGCACACTGCCATCAAGCCGCACCTCGTGCGCTACAACGAGCGCATCCGCATCGCCGGCGAGCTGGTCTCGGACGCCGAGCTGGCGGCGCTGCTGAAAGAGGTCCTCGACCTTAGCGAGGACTTGGGCCCGAGCTTCTTCGAAGTCACTACCGCCGCCACGTTTCTGGCCTTCGCGCACCACCCGGCCGACGCTTGCGTGATCGAGGTCGGACTCGGCGGCCGGTTCGATGCCACGAACGTCATGGAACGCCCGGCCGCCTGCGGGATCGCGACGCTTGGCATCGACCACGAAGCCTTCCTGCTGGTGCCCGAAGAGGGCGTGCCGCAAGAACCGCTGGTGCGGATCGCGTTCGAGAAGGCCGGCATCGCCCGCGCCGGATCGCCGCTGGTCACGCAAAGCTACCCGCCCGCGCTTGAGGACGAGATCGCCCGCATCGCCGCGCTCGTCGGCGCCCCGTTGCACCGGCGCGGGCACGACTGGTGGGCGGAAGTCGGCGAGAGTATCGAATACCGCGACCGCCACGGCGCACTCTCGCTACCCCTCCCCGCGCTCCCCGGCCGCCACCAGGGCGACAATGTCGCGCTGGCGGTGGCGATGCTTCGGCACCAGGACAAGGTACCCGTCTCGGAACGCGCGCTGGCTGAAGGCATCCGCTCGGCCCGCTGGCCCGCCCGCCTCCAGTTGCTCGGTCAAGGCCCGCTGACCGCGCTGGCGCCCGGCCGCGCGGTCTGGCTCGACGGCGGCCACAACGCCGACGCGGGCCTGGCGATCGGCCGGCATTTTGAGGGCCAGCGGCTGCACCTCGTCATCGGCATGCTCGCCAACCGCTATCCGGCAACGATCATCGAGCCGCTCGCAGGCCGCCTCGCCAGCGTGACCGCAGTGCCGATCCAGGGCAGTGAGAGCCACGGCGCCGAGGCGTTCCCGGGCGCGCTATGGGCGACTGACGTCGCTGAGGCACTAAAAGCCCTGCCCGACGACGGGCTGCCCGTGCTGATCGCCGGTTCGCTTTATCTTGCCGGCAAAGTCCTCGCCGCCAACGACGAGATTCCCGACTAAACCTACTCCGCCGGCAGCGCTGCCGCTTCGGGCGCAACCACGCCCGAGTTGCGCGCCCGCGTCTCGCGCAACCATTCGAGCAGGCACAGCACGATCGCCACGATCCCGATCAGCGTCACGAAAATGAACATGGCGTGGAAGCCCTGTGCCTCGATCATCTGCCCGAGCGCGCCTCGCCCGAGCGTGCCGACCAGCAGCGTCAGCGAGGACAACAGCGCATATTGCACCGCGCTGTGGCCCTTGGCGACGATCGAGGACAGCCAAGCGATGTAAGCCGCGCCGGCGATACCGGTCGAGAGGTTCTCCGCGCCGATCGTGATCATCAGCCGGGCGAGCTTGGCGGTGCCGCCGAGATGCTCGATCAGCCAGGTGAAGCCGACCAGATCGCTGACCATCTGCATCGTCGCGCCGCCGAGCGCGAGATCGGCGTAGAGCAGGTTGGTGGCGGCGGCGAGCACCGCCCCCAGCGTGAGCGTCGCCATCCGGCCCATGACCGTCAGCAGCCAGCCGCCGAGCGCCAGGCCGAGCACGATCGCGCCGACCCCGAAGAACTTCGAGGCGACCGCGACCTCGTCGTTGGTGTAGCCAAGCTCGCCGATGTAGAACGGGAACGCAAAAGTCCCCCAGATCGCGTCGGTGATCCGGTAAGTCAGCACCAGCGCGAGGATCAGCACCAGCGACCAGCCCATCCGGCCGACGAACTCGACCAGCGGCGAGACCAGTGCGCGATAGAGGTGATCGAGCGCCACGCCGGCCCCTTGCGCAGGCGGTGCATCAACGGTCAGAACGCCATCCCCGCGCCGTTGCTTGACCGCCAGCCAACCCGCGATCAGCGCCGGGAGGACGATCGTGGCGACCACGATCACCGGACCCCAGGTGGCGGTGAACGCGGTCGGATCGGGTCGGTCCTCGGGCGCTGAGGTCATCGACATAACCATGAACGTAATCACCGCGGTGAGCGCGCCGGCCCACAGCAGCGCCACTACCGTCAGCGCGCCGGCGCGCACATTGGGACTGAGTTCGCCCGCGTGGCGCAGCGCGGCCAGCGCCGCGCGCTCGTCGGCGCTGGGGCCCTTGGCCTCGGCATCGGGCGCGAACAGGCCCAGAAAGCCGATGCCGAGCAGGATCGCCCCCATCATCAGATAGGTCTGCGGCCAGCCGATCCGCGCGGCGAGAATCAGCGCCAGCGCGCCGCCAACCAGCGAGGACAGCCGGTAGCCCATTTGATATACCGTGGAGAGGATATCGAGCGGTGCGTCCTCGTCGGCCACGTCGATGCGCCAGGCGTTGATCACGATGTCCTGCGTTGCGCTGGCGAAGGCGCCGATAGCGGCGAGCAGCGAGAACCAGCCGAGCGAGGTCTTGGGATCGAGCGAAGCCAGCGTAACCAGGATCACGCCGAGCAGGATCTGCGCCAGCACGATCCACTGCTTGCGCTTGCCGAGCCGCCGCATGCCCGGGATGTCGAGCCGGTTGAGCAGCGGCGACCACAGGAACTGGAACGAGTACGACAGCCCGATCAGCGAGAACACGCCCATCGTTTCGAGATCGACTTCGGCCTCGCTGAGCCAAGCGAACAGCGTACCGAGGAACAGCGCGAACGGCAGGCCCGAGGCGAAACCGAACAGCAGCATGAAGCCGGTCTTGCGATTGCGCAGCGCCAGCAGCAGCGTCCGCCAGCCGGGCTTGCGGACGGGCTTGTGGTCGGTCTCGGCGGCGTCGCTCATAATCGGTCCCTTCGCGAACGGCGGGAGACTAAGGCCTGCCGGCCGGCGCGCAATCCCCGGTGCCGCGTTGCCCGCTTCTTCGCGCGGCTTGGATCGCGCGGGCCGCCCGGCTATGGGCGCGCGATGGCGGATCCAGAACCGGCGGGCGAACGCATTGCCAAGCTCCTCGCCCGCGCGGGCATCGCGAGCCGCCGCGAGGTCGAACGGATGATCGCCGACGGGCGCGTGGCCGTAGGCGGGCAAGTGCTGACCACGCCCGCGACGATCCTGCCCAGCCTCAGGGGCGTGACCGTCGACGGCAAGCCGGTCGCGGCGCCCGAACGCGCGCGGCTGTTTCGGTTTCACAAGCCCGCCGGGCTCATCACCGCCGAGCGCGACCCCGCCGGCCGCCCGACGATTTACGACGCGCTGCGCAACGCCCTGCCGCCCGGCACCCCGCGACTGATGCCGATCGGCCGGCTCGATTTCAGCACCGAAGGGCTGCTGCTGATGACCAATGACGGCGAGCTCAAGCGGACGATGGAACTGCCCGCGAGCGGCGTGCCGCGGACTTATCGCGCGCGCACGTTCGGCGCGATCACGCAGGCGCGGCTCGAAGACCTGTTCGACGGGATCGAGGTCGAGGGCGTGCGTTATGGGCGCATCGAAGCCAACATGGAGCGCCGCACCGGCCGCAACCAGTGGATCGAGCTGACCCTGACAGAGGGCAAGAATCGCGAAGTGCGCCGCGTGCTCGAACACCTGGGGCTGCAGGTCTCGCGGCTGATCCGCACGGCTTACGGGCCCTTCGCGCTCGGCGACCTGGCGCGCGGCGCGGCCCTGGAAGTCCGCGTGGACGAGCTCGAACGGTTCGCCGGGGGATTGAAGGGATTCACTCTCAAGGTCAGCCCGGGAGCACCCCAAGGCATCGGCAGCGCCGGCGCCAATCCCTCACCCAAACCATCAGCGGCGCGCGGTAAGCGCGCCCCCAAACCCCCGCGCCGGCGAGCCGACGGAGAGATCGCCAAGCTGCCGCGAGCGGAAGGGGCACCAGCCAAAGCTCCACGTAGGCGGCCTCGCTCGGGGCCCGCTCAAGCAGCAGTCGCTTCCTCTCCGGGAGGCAAGCCTTCGAGCGGCAAACCTGCGGGCTCGCGCAAACCGGGCAAGCCCCGAGCCGGGGTCTCGTCGGCGCCTCCAAGAGGAACTCCCAAGCGAGGGCCGAAGAAATGAGGATCATCGCCGGCGAGTGGCGCAGCCGGCTGCTGCGCGCGCCACGCGGCGAAGCAACGCGCCCGACCGCCGACCGCACCCGCGAGACGCTGTTCGCCATGCTGACGAGCCGGCTCGGCAGCTTCGAAGGCTTGGCGGTCGCCGACCTGTTTGCGGGTTCGGGCGCGCTCGGGTTGGAAGCGCTATCGCGCGGGGCGGCGCGCTGCCTGTTCGTGGAAAACGAGGCCGAAGCGCTCCGCGCCCTGCGCGCCAACATCGCCGCGCTGCGGGCGGCGGAGCGCTGCGAGGTGGAAGCGCGCTCGGTGATGCAGCTCGCGGCGGCGCGCCAGACCTGGGACCTGATCCTGCTCGATCCGCCCTATAATTCGGGCGCCGGCGCGGTCGCGCTCGACCGCCTCAACCGGCTCGGCTGGATCGGCCCGGCGACCTGGATCGCGCTCGAGACCGCGAGCGACGAGGTGGTAACCGTCAAGTCGCTCGCCATCGAAAGCGAGCGGCGGGTGGGCAAGGCCAAGCTGACCTTGCTCCGCCCGCTCGAGGCCTAGCGCCCGCCGCGATTGGTGCAATTGTCCTGCACCGTGCGGCTGCACGCCGGGTAGGCCTTGTTCATCGCCGACGGCGGCGGAGAGGTCATGTTGCCGGGGTTGTTGCTCGTCACCGTCGTGGTGCTGCCTTGGGTTCTCACTGACGTGGTGGGCGGCGGGACCGACGCCTGGCTGTTCGCGCGAGCGGCACCGGCCGAGGGCGTGGGGGTCGGGGCCGGCATCGGGGTCTGTTGAGCGAGAAGCGGCTGAGCGGTGAACGCCAGGACAAGGCTGGCAGCAAGCAAGGTGCGCATGGAAATTCTCCATCGGACGGGACTGCGCGGACAACGAGCGGTTTGCCACGCGGGTTCCGCAGCCGGCGGCTAGCAGGGTTGCGCGCACGTCCGCTGTTCCCTAGCTGTTCGCGGTGAGCGACAGCGCCCTCCCCCTCCCCGCCGATGCCGGAGACTCCCCCGATTGGCTCGCCGGGCTGAACGCGCCGCAGCGCCAGGCGGTGCTCACCACCGAGGGGCCGGTGCTGATGCTGGCCGGCGCCGGAACGGGCAAGACTGCGGCTCTGACTGCGCGCCTCGCCTACCTGGTCCGCACCCGCCGCGCCTGGCCGAGCGAGATCCTCTGCGTCACCTTCACCAACAAGGCCGCGCGCGAGATGCGGCACAGAGTGGCCCAATTGATCGGCGATGCCGTGGAAGGGATGCCCTGGCTCGGCACTTTCCACTCGATCTGCGCGCGGATGCTGCGCCGCCACGCGGAACTGGTCGGGCTGCACAGCAACTTCACCATCATCGACACCGACGATCAGTTGCGCCTGCTCAAGCAGCTCATCGCCGAGGCCGGCATCGACGAGAAGCGCTGGCCGCCGCGCCAACTCGCCGGGCTGATCGACCGCTGGAAGAACCGCGGGCTCAACCCCGACGATCTCGATACGCTCGACAACGAAGCCTACGACAACGGCAAGGGCCGGGCGATGTATGCGCGCTACCAGCAGCGCCTGATCAGCCTCAACGCCTGCGATTTCGGCGATCTGCTGCTGCACATGCTCAACCTGTTCCGCCGCAACCGGGACGTGCTCGAGCAATATCAGCGGCGCTTCAAATACGTGCTGGTCGACGAATACCAGGACACCAACGCGGTCCAGTACCTGTGGCTGCGGCTGCTCGCGCAGGAGCGCAAGAACATCTGCGTGGTGGGGGACGACGATCAGTCGATCTACTCCTGGCGCGGCGCCGAAGTCGCCAATATCCTGCGGTTCGAGAAGGATTTTCCGGGCGCCGCGGTGATCCGGCTCGAGCAGAACTATCGTTCAACACCGCAAATCCTCGCCGCCGCCTCGGGGCTCATCGCCGCCAACAGCGGGCGTCTCGGCAAGACCCTGTGGACGGAGATTCCGGGCGGCGAGAAAGTGCGCGTGATCGGCGTCTGGGATGCGCCCGAGGAAGCGCGCCGGGTCGGCGAGGAGATCGAGCGGCTCGAGCGCGAAGGCGCCCCGCTCGATCGTATCGCGATTCTCGTGCGCGCCCAGTACCAGACCCGCGAGTTCGAAGATCGGTTCATACAAATCGGCCTCAACTACCGGATAGTCGGCGGTTTTCGGTTCTACGAGCGTGCCGAGATCCGCGACGCGCTGGCCTATCTGCGGGTCATCGCCAGCCCCGCCGACGACCTGGCGTTCGAGCGCATCCACAATCAGCCCAAGCGCGGGCTCGGCGCCAAGGCGCTCGAAGCCATGCACCGCCACGCCCGCGCCCGGGGCCTCCCGCTGGCCGCTGCCGCGCTAGAATTGGCCGACACCGACGAACTGCCGGCGCGGGCGCGCGGCACGATCGCCGGCCTGATGCGCGGCTTTCTGCACTGGCGTGAGCTGGCGGCCACCGTAAGCCCCGCGGAACTGCTGCGCACCGTGCTCGAGCAATGCGGCTACGACGCCATGCTCAAGGCCGATCGGACTGCCGAAGGCGCCGGGCGAGCGGACAACCTCGTCGAACTGTCGCGCGCGGTGGAGGAGTACGAGACACTCGACGATTTCCTCGAACACGTCAGCCTGGTGATGGACAACGACGCCGCCGACGACGCGCAGAAGGTCACCATCATGACTATGCACGCCGCCAAAGGGCTCGAGTTCGACCACGTGTTCCTGCCCGGCTGGGAGGAAGGCGTGTTCCCGAGCCAGCGCGCGCTCGACGAAGGCGGGCTTGCCAGCCTCGAGGAGGAGCGGCGGCTGGCATACGTGGCGATAACGCGCGCCCGGCGGCGCTGCACGATCCTGCATGCCGCCAACCGGCGGATCTTCGGTCAGTGGTCGAGTTCGATCCCCTCGCGCTTCATCGGCGAACTGCCGGCCGAACACATCGCCGCCGAGACCACGATGACCGGCGGCGCCTCGCTATGGCGCGCCAACTGGAGCGAGCAGGACGATCCGTTCGCGCATGTCAGCAGCGCCCGGCCCGACCGCAGCCAGACGCGTGGCCCCGGCTGGCAGCGCGCGCTTTCGACAGGGTACGATACCGCGCCAAAGCGCCTCGCCGAACCCGGCCGCAGCGCCGCGAGCTTCGCCGCCAAGCCGCGCAGCGACATCGCGATCGGCGCGCGCGTGTTCCACGACAAGTTCGGCTACGGCGAAGTACTCGCCCAGGAAGGCAACAAGCTCGAGATCGCGTTCGAGACGAGCGGCCACAAGCGCGTGATCGACAGCTTCGTGCGGCCTGTGTGACTGCGGCACGCGTACGGTGATTTAAGTCCTCGCTAAGCATTTTTGCGTAGCATCGCGCCATGCCCGAACTGATCCGATGGATTGAGCGCCTGTTCCTGATTCCGCTGAGCGCCCTGGTAATCTACCGGGTTGCTCCGCAGGTGTTCGAGCACCCGCAGCTGCTGCTGTTCCTGGTATCGGAACTGGTGGGCGTGGTCCTGCTGCTGACGCAGCGTCGCGGAACCTGGTCGATTAAGCCCTACCCGCTGGTCATCGCGCTGATAGGGACCGGGATGGGACTGCTGGTAGTGCCGCAGGGAGTGAGGCTGGTTCCCGAGGGCGTATCGGTCCTGCTGGTGTTCGGCGGCGCGACGATTTCACTCCTGGCCAAGCTATTCCTCGGCCGCAGCTTCGGCGTCGTCCCCGCCAACCGAGGCGTGAAGCATCGCGGCGTCTATCGGTTCGTCCGCCATCCGATGTACGCCGGATACATCCTGAACCAGCTCGGCTTCCTGCTGCTGTTCTTCTCCCCGATCAATGTCGCGATCTATGCCGTCGCCTGGACGGCGTTCTGGTTGCGCGCGGTCGAGGAAGAGAAGTTTCTGGAAAGCGACGCGGCCTACCGTCAGTACCGCGACCGTGTGCGCTACCGGCTGATCCCCGGGATCGCCTGAGTTCAGCCTGCGGGCCGGGCCAGGAAGCCGGGCACCGGACCGTTCCAGCCTTCGGTCGACTCCTCTTCCTGCGCGGCCGTAGCCGGCTGCGCCGTCGACGCCCGGCGCGGTTCGGGGCGCCGATCTTGGACCGACTCGGGGCGCGGCCGGTCGGGAGCGCGCGGCTCGGCCTTGCGGGCCGGCTTCGGCGCCTTTTCGGCCCGAGGCGCGGGTTCGCGCTTCGGGCGCGGCGCGGGCTCGCGCTCGGGCCGCGGCGCTTCCTCGCCGGCACCGTCGAGCGCGAACACCGGGATGACCGTGCCCGTCAGCTTCTCGACGTTGGCGATCGCCTCGGCGTCCTCTGGCGTGACCAGCGTGAACGCGCGGCCCTTGGCGCCCGCCCGGCCGGTCCGGCCGATGCGGTGGACGTAATCGTCGGGGTGCCACGGGGTGTCGAAGTTGAACACGTGGCTGACGCCCTTGATGTCAAGGCCGCGCGCTGCGACGTCCGACGCCACCAGGATATTGACCGTGCCGCTCTTGAAGCGGTCGAGTTCGGCGATGCGGCTCGACTGGTCCATGTCGCCGTGAATCTCGCCCGAGGAGAACCCGTCGCGCTGGAGGCTCTTGTTGATCTCGCGCACCGTGGTTTTGCGGTTGGCGAAGATCAGCGCGCTGGTCACGTCGTCGGTGCGCAGCAACTGGCGCAGCACGTCGCGCTTGTTGCGGCTCGAAACGAACACTTTGTGCTGGGCGATGTTGAGGTTGGCGGAGGCCGGGCGGGCGACTTCGATGTATTTCGGATTGGTGAGAAAGCGGTCGGCCAGCTTCTTGATCGGTCCCGGCATCGTTGCCGAGAACAGCAACGTCTGGCGCGTGGTCGGCAGCTTTTCGCAAATGAACTCGATATCGGGAATGAACCCCATATCGAGCATCCGGTCGGCCTCGTCGATCACTAGCAGCTCGCAACCGGTGAGCAGGATCTTGCCGCGCTCGAACAGGTCCATCAGCCTGCCGGGCGTGGCGATCAGCACATCGACCCCGTCGTCGAGCGCTTTGACTTGATCGCCCATCTGCACGCCGCCGATCAGCAGCGCCATCTTGAGATCGTGGTGCACGCCGTATTTCTCGAAGTTCTCCGCCACCTGCTGCGCGAGTTCGCGGGTCGGCTCGAGGATCAGCGAGCGAGGCATGCGGGCGCGGCGGCGGCCGGATGCGAGAATGTCGATCATCGGCAGCACGAAGCTCGCCGTCTTGCCCGTGCCGGTTTGGGCAATGGCGATCAGGTCCTTCATCATGTGGACCTGCGGGATCGCCTGCGCCTGGATCGGAGTCGGCTCGGTGTAGCCGGCCGCCACGACCGCTTTCAGCAACTCGTCGGAAAGGCCGAGATCGGCGAAGTTCATCTGTCTGACAATGTCCGGATTGGGCGTGAGTGCCGCCTGATATCGAGGGCCTTCGAGACAGCCGCCGATGTCGCCGCCCCTAGGCCGGGCCGAGGCGAAAAGTCAAAGGAATCCGGCGGCGGCTAGTCCCGGACCGCGATCAAGCGGCTGAGCTGGGCCACTTCGCAGCTCGCGCCGGCGCGCGATTGCAGCTTATCGCGGCGCGAGCAGAGCTGCCCGTCGCGGCTGCGCTCGATGTAGAACCCGGCATAGAAATCGCGCGGCTGGCAGGTGCGGTCGAGTGCGGCGCTGAGCACCCGCCGGTCGCGCATGAACAGCAGCAGCCGGTTCTCGTTGGCCGGCTGCACGCCGACGATCGAGTCTATCGCCACGCACCCGTCGAGCCGTTCCTCCTGGTAGCTTTGCCGCAGCGGCCGCCGGGGGAGCTGCGACAGCAGCCGGTCGATGGCGGCCGCGGACGGCGGCGAGATGCGGATGATCACCCGCTCCTCGATGCGCACTTGCTCCTGGTAAGGCACCGCGCGCAGCGCTTCGACGAAGCGGCGGAACTCGCTCGGCGATGCGGCGAACCCCTCCCGTGCTTCGGCCGCCTCCGCAGTGAGCGACAGGGCGGAGTCGCCCGGCGCTCCGGCGTCGGCAGGAAGCAGCAGCGCCAAAGGCGCGAGCAGAAAGGGCAGGCTGATCATTCGTCCAGGCTTGGGCGCTACAGCTCGTTAGAGTGGAGAATGGCTCGTCGCTCTCTAAGTCGGCAGATTGAATGACGGCTTAACCCTCGTTTTCCGCGCCGCAAGCACTTGGCAAGCGCCGGGGCGCGCTGGCAAGGCGCATCCCATGAGCGATCTCGATTTCCTGGCCGCCGCCCGCACGCTTCTCGGCGAGCGCGGTTTGACGATCGATCCGGATTTGCTGGCGCCGTGGCTGAGCGACTGGCGCGGCCGGTTCCACGGCCGGGCGCTGGCGCTCGCTTCGCCTGCCTCAACGGCCGAAGTGGCCGCGCTGGTCACGCTCTGCGCGGCGCACCGGGTGCCGATCGTGCCGCAGGGCGGCAACAGTGGCATGTCGGGCGGCGCCACGCCCGACGGTAGCGGGTGCGCGATCCTGGTGTCGCTGCGCCGCATGACCGCGCTGCGGCTCGATCCGGAAGCGCGCGAGGCGGTGTGCGAGGCCGGCGTGATCCTGCAGACGCTGCACGAGGCGGCCGGGCGCGAGGGGCTGCGGTTTCCGTTGACGCTCGGCGGCAAAGGCTCGGCCACGATCGGCGGCCTGATCTCGACCAATGCCGGCGGCACGCAGGTGCTGCGCCACGGCTCGATGCGCGCGCAAGTGCTGGGGATCGAGGCGGTGCTCGCCGACGGCACGGCGTTCGACGCGCTTGTGCCGCTCAAGAAGGACAACCGCGGCTTCGATCTCAAGCAGGTGCTGATCGG
This sequence comes from Sphingomonadales bacterium 12-68-11, assembly GCA_002279825.1. GTDB lineage: Bacteria > Pseudomonadota > Alphaproteobacteria > Sphingomonadales > Sphingomonadaceae > Croceibacterium_A. The sequence goes on along the minus strand of NCCV01000005.1, from coordinate 87,207 downwards.
CTCCGAAGGCACGCTCGGGATCGTCACCGCCGCCACGCTGCGCCTGCTGCCGGCGCTCGCCGAACGCACGGTGCTGTGGGCCGGGCTGGCGTCGATCGACGACGCGCGCCGGCTGCTGCTGCAGGCCGAGCGGCAGGCCGGCGATGCACTCGAAGGCTTCGAGGTGCTGCCGCGCCACAGCCTCGAGGCGGTCCTAGCGCATACCCCCGGGACACGCTCGCCGCTCGCCGGAGACCACGCGTGGCATGCGCTGATCGAACTTGCCGCCGATGCCGCTGCGGCGCCGCAACTTGGCGCGACGGCGCAGTCTCTGCTCGAAAGCGCCTTTGCGGCCGGTTTGGTCGAGGACGCGACGATCGCCGCCAACGAGGCGCAAGCGGAGGCGTTCTGGCTGCTGCGCGACGAGATCGCCCCGGCCGAGCGCGCGCTCGGCCCGGCGGTGCAACACGATATCTCGGTGCCGGTCGCGCGCATGGCCGCGTTCGTGGGGGAGGCGGTCGCGGCGGTCGAAGCGCGCTTCGCCGGCACCCAGGCGATCGCCTTCGGGCATCTCGGCGACGGCAACGTCCACTTTCACGTGCTCGCGCCGGCGGGCGCGGTGCGGGGAACATGGGAGACGGAGAACGGCAAGGAGATCAGCGCGTTCGTGCATGACCTTGTGGTCGCCAGCGGGGGCTCGATCAGCGCGGAGCACGGCATCGGCCAGCTCAAGCGCGACGAACTCGGACGCATCGGCGATCCGGTGCAACTGGCGTTGATGCGCAAGATCAAGCAGGCGCTCGACCCGCTCGATATCCTCAACCCCGGGAAGCTCGTCCCGCCTTGCGCCTGAGCGGCCGCGCCATTAAAGCGCGCCCGTCCTGGTTGCGGCCGGTCCGCGACCGCACCCGACCCTAGCCGGAGAGACGACGATGGCCAGCGCGCCGCAAGCTACCCTGCCCCTGTTCTACAACGACCTCATGCCGCTCAACAGCCGCGACCACGGCACCTGGCGTTCGCGCACCGTCGATCGGGCCAAGTGGGTCGGCGAACAGCATGCGATTCCGCTCACCGTCGATGAATTCAACCAGGCGCAGCGCTATTTCCCGATCGTGTTCTCGGCCGGTGACAACCCTGTGCCGCTGGCGCTGATGGGCCTAAACGAGAACGTCAACGTCTACTTCGACGGCGACGGCCAGCTGATCGAGGATGTCTACGTCCCGGCCTATGTTCGCCGCTATCCGTTCCTTCTGGCGCGGCTCGAACCCAATTCAGACACTATGTCGCTATGCTTCGATCCCTCGACCGACGTGGTCGGGCAGTTCGAGGATGGCCAGGCGCTGTTCGAAAACGATCAACCGACCGAGCACACCAAGAACCTGCTGCAGTTCTGCGAGAATTTCGAGGAAGCCGGCGCGCGTACCCAGGCTTTCATGGCCGAGCTGCTCAAGCACGACCTGCTGATGGACGGCGAAGTGGGCATTCAACGCACCGAAACCCCCGACCAGCCGTTCATCTATCGCGGCTTCAAGATCGTGAACCAAGACAAGCTCAAGGAATTGCGCGGGGACCAGCTGCGCAAGTGGGTCGAAAACGGCCTTCTGCCGTTGATTTACGCACATCTCGCCTCGGTCGACATGATGCGGATCATCTTCGCCAAGCAGTCCGCTCAGGGCAAAGGCCCGGGCGCGCTGGCGGTGGCGCCACAGGCCGCCTGACGGGAGTATCGGTTCAGCGCATCGCCCTCTTGAACTCGCCGGGCCAGTCTCTAAATCGGGCTGGTCTGGCCGGGCTTCCCTCATGGCGCGGTCGGATAGGTGCACTTCGGTGCGCCTCCTCCCTGAACCTTGGCCACCTCGTGCTTCTTGCACGAGGTGGTTTTTTCTTGTGGCTCGCGAAAGCCTAGCTCATTCCGCCGCGTGGCGCAGAGCCCGGCCGGCGGCGAGCTCGTCGGCCATGCGCCGCACCATGCCCGCTAGCACTCGCACGATCGCGGCCAGATTGGGCCCCGGCTCGCTCAGCCGCGCATCGAGGTAGGCGCTGCGGCAGATCTCGACCTGAAGCGCGTGGACGCCGCGCGCGGGCGCCGCATGCCGGTCGAGCACATAGCCCCCTGCATAGGGCCGGTTGTGCGCCGCGCGCCGTCCCGCGGCGGCGAAATGATCGAGCGCGGCAAGCGTCAGCGCTTCGTCGCTCGACGCGCCGAATCGGTCGCCGATGACGAAGTCCGGCGCCGCGTGGGCGCCGCGTTTGGGGCCGAGCGGCGGCATCGAATGGAGGTCGATCAGCAGCGCCGCGCCCCAGCGGTCGCGCATCCGCTCGAGCGCGCCGCCGAGCGCGGCATGATAGGGAGCGTGGATCGTTTCGATGCGCGTATCGAGTTCGGCCTGGGTTAAGCGCCGCTTCCATAGCTCGCCCAGACCGGGCAGGCGGCGCGGGACCAGGCCGAGCCCACTGCGCGCGCGCCGGCCGGCTGCATGGCGTGTGCCCCGCTGCGGCGCCGCTTCAGCGATCATGTCCCAGTCGATATCGTCGGGCTCGCGGTTGAGATCGATCAACGCGCGGGGTGCCTGGGCGATCAGCAGCGCCGCGCCGGTTTCGCGCGCGACGGCCTCGGCCACCAGATCCACGAAGCGGTCCTCGAGCCGCAAACACGCCGGGGCCGGGTGCCGCATCTGCTCGAGCAAGTCGCGCGGATAGGCCCGGCCGGCGTGCGGCACCGCCAGCAGCACCGGCAGAGGCGGCGGATCGCGGGCCAGCAGCGTGAACGCGCGCTGTCCGCCGGTGCCGGGAATGGCCCCCCCGCCATGCTTGCGCGACTCGGTTGCCGCCTTGCGAGGCTCCTCCATGTGGACAAGCTGGCGGCGAACCCACTCTGTGTCAAAGCAGATCACGTCCGAGAAACTGCAAGATTCGTAAAACTGTTCTCGATAAGAGCCCGGTCCACCGCAACACCACCGCCACATCCACCTGGGGGCACCCGATGATCCGCATCCTGCTGGCCGAAGACGACGAAGCGATGCGCACCTATCTCGCACGCGCCCTGAGCCAGGCCGGCTATGCGGTGGACGCGGTCGACCGTGGCACCGCGGCGCTGCCGCTGCTGCAGACGCAGGACTTCGACCTACTTCTGTCCGACATCGTGATGCCGGAGATGGACGGCATCGAACTGGCGCAGCGCTGCGCCGAAGTGAGCCCGCACACCCGCGTGATGTTCATCACCGGCTTCGCGGCGGTCACGCTCAAGGCCAGCCGCGAGGCGCCGCGCGCCAAGATGCTGTCGAAGCCGTTCCATCTGAAGGACCTGGTGCTCGAGGTCGAACGGATGTTCGAAGACGCGGTCACCGCGAGCCTTTGAGGCTCTTGTAAAACCGCCCGCCGGCCGCTAACTGCGCCGCCTGCCGGAAGGTGCGGGCGTATAGCTCAGTGGTAGAGCACTATGTCGGCCGCTAACTGCGCCGCCTGCCGGAAGGTGCGGGCGTATAGCTCAGTGGTAGAGCACTATGTTGACATCGTAGGGGTCGCAAGTTCAATCCTTGCTACGCCCACCATCCGGGTCAGACCTTGAAGGCGTCGCAATCGCGGCGCCTTTTTCGTTCCGGCAGCGTTGTGTCGGGATGAGCGCCGGCCCCCCCGTTCCGCGGATCACCGCGATGGCCAGCGCGGTGCCCACAAATCCCTGCGACGGCTGCTATCGCGGTTGGGCGCACGGCCAGCTCGGCGAGAGCCGCGAGGCCGCGATCCTCGAACGGATGCTGCACCGCTCGGGCATCGGCGAACGCTACACCGTGCTGTCACCGACCGACACCGCGCTCGAGCCGGGCTCGTTCTATGCGGCCTCCGCGCCGCCGAGCACTGCGGCGCGCATGAGCGTCTATGCGAGTGAAGCGCCCGAACTGGCGCTCGCCGCGATCCGCCTGCTGCCCGAGCTGGGGCGCGTGACGCATCTCGTCCTCGCCAGTTGCACCGGCTTCACTGCTCCCGGACTCGACCAGGTGCTCGCGCGGCGGCTCGGGCTCGATCCGGGAGTCGAGCGGACGGTGATCGGGTTCATGGGCTGTTACGCCGGGGTGACTGCGCTGCGCAGCGCCGCGCATATCGTGCGCTCCGATCCTGCGGCGCGCGTTCTGGTAGTGGCCGTAGAGCTGTGCACGCTGCACCTTCAGCCGACCCAAAGCCTCGAGCGGCTCCTTGCGATGGCCCAGTTCGCCGACGGCGCGGCGGCCGTGCTGGTGAGCGCCGAAGGCGCCGGCCTCGCGCTGGGCGAAGGGCTGTCGCTCACGCTCGAGGACAGCGCCGAACTGATCACCTGGACCATCGGCGACACCGGTTTCGCGATGGAGCTGTCGGGCGAAGTGCCAGGCCGGCTCGCCGATGCGCTGGCCCACCCCGCCCTCGCTGCGCGGATCGGCGATCCGGCGCAGACCGAAGCCTGGGCGGTCCATCCCGGCGGGCGCTCGATCATCGACGCCGTGCAGCGTGGGCTGGCGTTGCCCGAAGACAAGCTGGCGCATTCGCGTGCCGTGCTCGAGCGCTACGGCAACATGTCCTCGGCGAGCGTGCTGCTCGTGCTCCAGCGCCTTGCCGCCGAGAAGCCCGCGAGCGGGCTCGCGCTGGCGTTCGGGCCGGGCCTGGCGATGGAAGGGCTGCGGTTCGGCTGGATCGACGGCGATGCTGGCTGAGCGCCGGCACGCTCCCGAGCTGATGGACGATCCGGCGCTGGCGCCCGGCACCTACCACGCGGTGCTGGCCGATCTGGCTCAGGTCAACCGCCTGACGCTGGCCCACCGCCCGACTCTTGCGTTCCTGGCGCGCGCCCGGGGCGAGCGCGGCCCCCTCCGCGTGCTCGACGTCGGCTTCGGGGATGGCGACATGCTGCGCGCGATCGGCCGCTGGGCGGTGCGGCTTGGTGTCGCGGTCGAACTTGTGGGGATCGATCTCAACCCGGGCAGCGTCGCGGCGGCCGAAGCCACGCCCTCTCCCGCCTTCCGGATCCGCTACCTCGCCGGCGACTATGCCGATCTGGCCGGCCAGGGGTGGGACTGCGTGATCTCCAGTCTGGTCGCGCATCACATGAGCGAGGCCGAACTGATCGCCTTCCTGCGCTTCATGGAAGCCGAGGCGCGCGTGGGGTGGTTCGTCAACGACCTGCACCGCCACGCTTTCGCCTATGCCGCATGGCCGCTGCTGGCGCGGGCGATGCGCTGGCACCCGATCGTCCGCGCGGACGGCCACACCTCGATTGCGCGCAGCTTTCGCCCGGCCGAGTGGCAAGCGCTGCTGGCGGCGGCGGGAATCGGCGAGGCGCGCGTCTACCGCCAGTTCCCGTTCCGGCTCTGCGTCGATCGGCTCCGATGACGGGTCCGCTCATCGTAGGCGCCGGGCCGGCCGGCTGCGCGGCAGCGATCGCGCTTGCTCGTGGCGGCGCCGTACCGGTGCTGCTCGACCGCGACGCCGAGGTGGGCGATCCGCTGTGCGGCGGGTTCCTGAGCTGGCGGACCGCCGCACGGCTGCGCACGCTTGGCGTCGATCCGGCGGCGCTCGGCGCACAACGGGTGGGACGGCTGGCACTGTTCGCGGGCGGGCGCACGGCCGAGATCGCCCTGCCCCAGGCGGCGTTCGGACTTTCGCGCCACGCGCTCGATAGGGCGCTGCGCCAGCGCGCGCTCTCGGCGGGCGCCCGGCTCGAGGTCGATCATGCGCGCGGCATCGCGGACGGAGAGGTGATCGGCCGCAGCCGGCGCTGGTCCGGCGACGGCGTGTTCCTGGCGACCGGCAAGCACGACGTGCGCGGGCTGGCGCGCGAACGCGCCGCCGGCGACCTCGCGCTGGGCCTGCGTCTCCGCCTCCCGCCCAACGCCGCGCGCACCCGGCTGCTGGCGGGCCGCATCGAGCTGCACCTGTTCGCGGGCGGCTATGCCGGGATCGTGCTGCAGGAGGACGGCAGCGCGAATGTCTGCATGGCGCTCCGCAAGTCGCGTCTGGCCGGCGATCCGCGGCGGCTGCTGGACCAGCTCGCCGATCGAAACCCCGCGCTCGCCGAGCGGCTCGGCGCCGACTGGCGCGCCGCGCCGCACGAGGCGATCGGCGCGGTGCCTTACGGGTTCCTCGCCCACACCACCGAACCGGGGTTGTTTCGGCTCGGCGACCAGGCGGCGGTGATCCCCTCGCTCGCCGGCGAAGGCATTGCCATCGCGCTTGCCAGCGGCGCGCTTGCCGCCGAGCACTGGCTGGCCGGCGGCGCCGCTGCCGCGCCGGCCTTCCAGCGCGAATTCGCCCGCCAGGCGCGGAGCCCGCTGCGGATCGCGCGTGCCGCCTGGGCGCTTGCCGAGACCCCGGGCCTTGCCGCGCCGGCTGTCGCGCTCGCCGGGCATGTTCCGCGCCTGGTGCGCGCGCTGATGCACCTGACGCGGATCGACCCCGCCGCCTCGCTTGCAAGGGGCCGAGCCGCTTCGTAAGGACCGGGTTCCACTCTCACCTTCCGAGCAACAGGACACCCGCATGGCGAAGATCAAGGTCGCGAACCCGGTCGTGGAAATCGACGGCGACGAGATGACACGGATCATCTGGCAATGGATCCGCGAGCGGCTGATCCTGCCCTACCTCGATATCGACCTGAAGTACTACGACCTCAGCGTCGAGAAGCGCGACGAGACCGACGACCAGATCACCATCGATTGCGCCGAGGCGATCAAGGAATACGGCGTCGGCGTGAAGTGCGCCACGATCACCCCCGACGAGGCGCGCGTCGAAGAGTTCGGGCTCAAGGCGATGTACAAGAGCCCCAACGGCACGATCCGCAACATCCTGGGCGGCACGATCTTCCGCGAGCCGATCGTGATCTCCAACGTGCCGCGGCTGATTCCCGGCTGGACCGACCCCATCGTGGTCGGCCGCCACGCCTTCGGCGACCAGTATCGCGCGACCGATTTCCTCGTTCCCGGCCCCGGCAAGCTGCGGCTGGTGTTCGAAGGCGACGACGGCCAGACGATCGACCGCGAGGTCTATCGCTTCCAGGCCCCGGGCGTGGCGATGTCGATGTACAATCTCGACGAATCGATCCGCGATTTCGCCCGCGCCAGCTTCAACTACGGGCTCGATCGCCAGTGGCCGGTCTACCTCAGCACCAAGAACACGATCATCAAGGCCTACGACGGGCGCTTCAAGGACCTGTTCCAGGAAGTGTTCGAAACCGAAGGCTTCAAGGACCGCTTCGCCGAGGCCAAGATAACTTACGAGCACCGCCTGATCGACGACATGGTCGCCTCCGCGCTCAAGTGGAGCGGCAAGTTCATCTGGGCCTGCAAGAACTACGACGGCGACGTGCAGTCCGACCAGGTCGCGCAGGGCTTCGGCAGCCTCGGCCTGATGACCTCGGTGCTGATGACGCCTGACGGCAAGACCGTCGAAGCCGAAGCCGCGCACGGCACCGTCACCCGCCACTACCGCCAGCACCAGCAGGGCAAGGCGACCAGCACCAACCCGATCGCCAGCATCTTCGCCTGGACCCGCGGGCTGATGTATCGCGGCAAGTTCGACGACACGCCCGACGTGGTCCGCTTCGCCGAGGCGCTGGAGAAAGTCTGCATCGAGACCGTCGAGAGCGGCAAGATGACCAAGGACCTCGCGCTGCTGATCGGCCCCGCTCAGGCGTGGATGACCACCGAGCAGTTCTTCGAGGCGATCGTGGTCAACCTCGAGGCCGAAATGGCAAGCTGGGGATAAGCGCTCCGCAGGGCGATGAGGTGCCTCCTTCCCCCTTGATGGGGGAAGGATACGGAGACTTAGCCCCGCAGGGGCTTAGTCGCAGTTGGATGGGGGTGAACGCGCCGCGCGAGGCGTTTACCGCACCCTCACCCCCATCCAAGCACCGCTAGCCGCCGAGGGCGTCAAGCTGCGCTATCCTTCCCCCATCAAGGGGGAAGGGAGCAGGATCGCCGGCGAGCGCACCCTTTCCCGCCGCACCCCCAACCCGACGATCCGCCCCGGGATCCGCCGCAACAACGGGAAGCGGTCGAGCATCCGCAATGGCCAGGGCGCGCGAATAATCGGGCGGCCCGACAGGACTGCGCCGATCACGTTGTCCTGCCCCGCCTTTTGCCCTGCCTGGATCACGCGGGTCGGGAACGCGCGCCGTTGCTGCACTTTGGCCAGCAGCGCATCGACATTCTCGCCGCGCGCCAACGGGGCGGCCAGCACATTGGCCGCCGCCACCGCGTCCTGGATCGCGAGGTTGATGCCGATGCCGCCGATCGGGCTCATTGCATGGGCGGCGTCGCCGATCGCCAGCAGGCCCGGGCGGTGCCAGGTCGTCAGCCGGTCGAGCGCGACCGACAGCAGGTGGAGGTCGGCGGTGCTGCCGAGCCCGCCCGACAGGTCGAGCTCAGGGAACAGCGCCTGCATCTGCTCGCGCAGCCAGCCGATCCCCTTGGCCTTGACCGCCTCGCCCGATCCTTTGGAGATGATGAAAGCCGCCTGCCAGTATGTGCGCCGGTCAATCAGCACCGCCATGCGACCGGTGTCGATAGCGCCGCGCAGCGCGTCGCCGGGGTTGTCGGCCTTGGGCAGGTGGAACCAGAAGATATCCATCGGCGCGCCGAGCTGCTCCACCGGCAGCAGATCAAGCTTGCGCACCAGCGAGCCGCGGCCGTCGGTCATCAACACCAAATGCCGCGACCTCACTTCGCGCCCGTCCTTCAACTTGACCCCGACAATGCGGCCGCCGTCCTCGATGAAGCCGGTGGCTTCGGCCTCCATATCCAGCGCAAAGCTCGGGTAGACCTCGGCCTCGTCACGGAGGAAATCCAGGAATTCCCACTGCGGCATCATCGCGATGAACGGCGCCGGGGTGGCGAGGTGAGACATTTCGGCGACGGTGTAATCCCGCCCGGCGATCCTGACTTGCGCGCGGAGAACGCGGTCGTGCGGCCGCTGGAGAAACCGCTCGAGCAGGCCGAGCTGGTTGAGGATCTCCATCGTCGAGGGGTGGACGGTGTCGCCGCGGAAATCGCGGAAGAAGTCGGCGTGCTTCTCGAGCACCCGCACGCTGACCCCGGCGCGCGCAAACAAGAGCCCGGCCATGACCCCGGCGGGCCCGCCGCCGACAATCACCATGTCAACCGTTGCGGTTGTCATGCCGCGTCTGACATAGCGGTCTTATGCACGGCGCGACCCTCACCCCGATGATGTCCGACGCGCTCGTCATACTCGGCGCCGCCGGGATCGTCATCCCGGTCTTCGCGCGGTTCCGCATTACCCCGGTGATCGGGTTCATCCTGATCGGGGTGTTGTGCGGGCCGTTCGGGCTCGGGCGCCTCGTCCCGGAGCAGCCGTGGCTGTATTACGTCACCATCACCGATCCCGAGGAGCTGGCGCCGTTTGCCGAGTTCGGCATCGTCCTGCTGCTGTTCACGATCGGGCTCGAGCTGTCGTTCAACCGCCTCTGGACGATGCGCCGCCAGGTGTTCGGGCTCGGCGCGCTGGAACTGCTGGTCAGCGCGGCGCTGCTCGGCGGGTTCCTGACTCTGCTCGGGCAAGCCTGGGGCGGGGCGCTGGCGCTGGGCCTCGCGCTGGCGCTGTCCTCGACCGCGCTGGTGCTGCCGATGGTCGGGACGCAGTCGCCCGTCGGCCGCGCGGCGCTGGCGATGCTGCTGTTCGAGGATCTGGCCATCGTGCCGATCATCTTCCTGCTCGGCGCGCTGGCCCCTTATGCGCAGGCCGACGGGCTCGACGGCCTGTTCACCACGCTGTGGCAGGGCGCGCTGGTGGTGGCGGTCATGCTGGTGGTCGGGCGCTTCGCGCTGCCCAAGCTGTTCGCCCAGGCGGCGCGGACCAAGAGCCCCGAACTGTTCCTAGCCGCCACCCTGCTGGTGGTGATCGGCGCCAGCCTGGCGACCGGCGCGGTGGGCCTTTCACCGATCGTCGGCGCGCTGCTCGCCGGGCTGCTGATCGCCGAGACCGAGTACCACGCCGAAGTCGAAGGCATCATGGAGCCTTTCAAGGGTCTCGCGCTCGGGGTGTTCCTGATCACCGTCGGGATGCAGGTCGATCTCGCGCAGATCGCCGGCGATATCGGGCGCATCACGCTCGCGGTATTCGGCGTGCTGGCGGTCAAGGCGCTCGTCACCAGCGTCGCGCTGCGGCTGATGGGCGCGCGGCGGGCCACCGCGACCGAGACCGGAATTATGATGGCCAGCCCTTCGGAGACCACACTGATCGTACTCGCGGCGGCGACCAGCGCGCAGCTCATTGCCGCGGACACCGCACAGTTCTGGCAGATCGTGACCGCCATCGGGTTGACGATCACCCCGCTGCTCGCGCTGCTGGGCCGCATGCTGGCACGGCAGGTGGAGCCGGTCGAGGTGGCGGCGCGCGATCCCTACGATGAGCACGAACCGCACACCATCATCGTCGGGTGCGGCCGGGTCGGGCGGCTGGTGGCGCAGATGCTGGTGCGCCACGGCCAGGCCTATGTAGCGATCGATTCCGATGCCGATGCGGTCACCCAATGCCGCCGCGACGGCTTCAACGCGGTATTCGGGAACGCCGGGCGCAGGGACGCGCTCGAACGCCTCGGGATCGACAAGGCGCCGGCGCTGGTACTGACGATGGACGAGCCGGTGCTGGCGCAGCGCATCGCCCGCAAGCTGCGCGCGGTCTATCCGGATCTGCCGATCATTGCCCGCGCGCGCGACACCAACCACGCCGCGCTGCTCTATCGCATGGGGGTGAGCACCGCGGTGCCCGAGACGCTCGAGGCCTCGCTCCAGCTATCCGAGGCGGTGCTGGTCGAAGTGGGCGTCGCGGTCGGCCCGGTGATCGCCTCGATCCACGAAATGCGCGACGAGTTCCGCGAGCAGATCATGGAGAACGGCGCGCTCGAGCATAAGCCCAAGCTGCGCACCGGCACCGCCGAGCAACCGGCCTGAGCGGCTAGCCGACGGTTTCGCTGGCGAGCGTCGCGCGGACGGCGGCGAGCGCTTCTGGGCCTTTGCTGCCGTCGGGTCCGCCGCCTTGCGCCATATCGGGCCGGCCGCCGCCGCCCTGCCCACCGAGTGCCGCGACCGCGACTTTGACCAGTTCGACCGCGCTGTGCGTGCCAACGAGGTCGTCGGTCACGCCGACCGCCACGGTCGCACGCCCCTCGTTCACCGCCACCAGCGCCACCACGCCCGAACCGACCCGCTGCTTGGCCTCGTCGACCGCGCCGCGCAGCGCCTTGGCCTCGAGGCCGTCGAGCACCTGGCCGATGAAGCCGATGCCCGCGATGTGTTCAGGCCCGGCGGGCGCGGCCGCGCCGCCGCCGCCAAGCGCGAGCGCCTTCTTGGCCTCGGCGAGCTCGCGCTCGAGCCGGCGCCGCTCCTCGACCAGCGCTGCGACGCGCGCGGGGACTTCGTCGGGCGACGCCTTGAGAGTGGCCGCCGCTTCGCGCAGCTTGTCCTCGCGCTGGGTCAACCACTGGCGCGCCGCTTCGCCGGTCAGGGCCTCGATCCGCCGCACGCCCGAGGACACCGCGCTTTCCGAGACGATCTTGAATAGCGCGATGTCGCCGAGTGCATTGACGTGGACCCCGCCGCACAGCTCGACCGAATAGGACTTCGCATCTCCGCGGCCCATCGACAGAACGCGCACCTCGTCGCCGTACTTCTCGCCGAACAGCGCCAGCGCGCCGGCCGCGACAGCATCGTCGGGGGTCATCAGCCGGGTACCGACCTGATCGTTCTCGCGGATGTGGCGGTTCACGTCGGCTTCGACCTCCGCAATCTCGCGCGGCGTCAGCGCGTTCGGATGCGAGAAGTCGAAACGCAGCCGGTCGGGCGCGACCAGGCTGCCCTTCTGGCAGATATGCGCCCCGAGCCGTTCGCGCAGCGCGGCGTGAAGCAAGTGGGTGGCGCTGTGATTGGCGCGAAGCTGGTCGCGGCGCACGGCATCGACGGTGAGCTTGACCGTATCGCCGACCGCGATCTCGCCGCTCTCGATCTTCGCGTGGTGCGCGTGGAGCCGGCCGAGCGGTTTCGAGGTGTCGGTGACGGTAGCCGCGACCTTGTCGCCGGCGATCGTGCCGGCATCGCCCATCTGGCCGCCGCTCTCGCCGTAGAACGGGGTCTGGTTAGTGATCACGACGACTTCGTCGCCCGCGCCGGCCGTGTCCACGCGCGCGCCGTCCTTGACCAGCGCGAGCACTTCGCCCTCGCCTTCGGTCGAGGCGTAGCCGGTGAACTCGGTGCCGCCGAGCGCGTCGGCGATGTCGAACCACACCTCGTCCGACGCCTTGGCGCCCGAGCCTTTCCAGGCGGCGCGCGCCGCGCGCTTCTGTTCGGCCATCGCGGCATCGAACCCGGCGCGGTCGACCGTCAGATCCTGCGCGCGCAAGGCATCCTCGGTCAGATCGTAGGGGAAACCAAACGTGTCGTAGAGCTTGAACGCGACCGCGCCGGGCAATGTGTCGCCGGCCTGCATCGTTCCGGTCGCTTCGTCGAGCAGGCGCAGCCCATTGGCGAGCGTCTGGCGGAAGCGGGTCTCCTCCTGAAGCAGCGTCGCCTCGATCAGCGGCTGAGCGCGGATCAGGTCGGGGTACGCGGCGCCCATCTCGGCGGCGAGCGCGGGCACCAGGCGGTGCATCAGCGGGTCCTTGGCGCCGAGCAGGTGCGCATGGCGCATCGCCCGGCGCATGATCCGGCGCAGCACGTAGCCGCGCCCTTCGTTGGACGGCAGCACGCCGTCGGCGATCAGGAAACTGGTCGAGCGCAAGTGATCGGCGATCACGCGGTGGCTGGCAGTGGCCTCCCCCTCGGCCTTGGCGCCGATCAGGTCCTCGCTGGCCTCGATGAGCTTGCGGAAGGTATCGGTCTCGAACACCGAGTGTACGCCCTGCAGCACGCTGGCGATGCGTTCGAGCCCCATGCCGGTGTCGATGCTCGGACGCGGCAGGTCGCCCACGATGACATCGGCTTCCTGCAAGTGCTGCATGAACACCAGGTTCCAGACTTCGACGAAGCGGTCGCCGTCCTCGTTGGGCGAGCCCGGCGGGCCGCCCGCGACCTCGGGGCCGTGGTCCCAGAAAATCTCCGAGCACGGGCCGCACGGGCCGTCGGAGCCCATCGCCCAAAAATTGTCCTTGGTGGCGATGCGGATGATGCGTTCGTCGGGCAGGCCGGCGATCCGCTTCCACAAGTTCCAGGCGTCGTCGTCGGTGTGGTACACCGTCACCGAGAGCCGATCGGCGGAAAGGCCGAATTCGCGCGTGATCAGGTTCCACGCCAGTTCGATGGCGCGTTCCTTGAAATAGTCGCCGAAGCTGAAGTTGCCGAGCATCTCGAACAGCGTGAGGTGGCGCGCGGTGTAGCCGACGTTGTCGAGATCGTTGTGCTTGCCGCCGGCGCGGACGCACTTCTGGCTCGACGCGGCGCGCGGCGCGGGCGGCGCCTCGAGCCCGGTGAAGACGTTCTTGAACGGGACCATGCCCGCGTTGACGAACATCAGCGTCGGATCGTTGTAAGGGACGAGCGGGGCCGACGGCACGACCGCGTGCTCGCGCTGGCCGAAGTAGTCGAGAAACGCCCGGCGGATATCGTTGGTCGAGTGCATCGGCTCCGACCTAGGACGCGGGAACCCGCGCGACAAGCGGCATGGCGATCCGAAAGGCGCGCAAGGCTGCGATCACGGGCGACGCGCGGTGACGATCCAGGCCGCCGCGCGAAGCGCGACAACGCCTTCGTGGCTGTGCCGGTCGGCCAGCGCGGCGACCCGTTCGAGGAAGCGCGCCCGCCCTTCGGCATCGAGGTCCGCCGCGGCGCGCGCGGCAGGGCCGATGCGCAGGCAGTAGCCGACCGCGTCGCCGACCGGGTCATCCCCGGCGCCGATGATCATCGCGTAATCGAACGGCTCGAACCCGACATCGGCCCAGCCGGCATCGGTCAGCCACCCCGCAACGCGGTCTCGGTCGGCCCAGGCGAACGGACCGGGCGCGGCGGGGTCGGAAGGCGCCCCAGGTTCGCCGGGAACCAGGTCGGCCAGTTCGGTGAAAAACGGGTTTTCGGTGCGGTCGCGGAAGCACGACGCGACCAGGCCGGCGTCGGGCGCGGTCAGCGAGGCGAGGTGAGTGAGTGCGGGGACCGGCCGGTCGAAGAACATCACGCCGTGGCGCGAGACCACCAGATCGGCGGCGAAGGGTCCCTCGGGTCGCCAGGCGCCCGCATCGGCGCACTCGAACCGGGCGTTGTCGAGATGGCCGCCGCGCGCGCGCGCGACTGCGATCAAGGCCTCCGACAGATCGATTCCGGTGACCGCCGAGAGCGGCCGGCCGCGCGCAAATGCCAGCGACAGTTCGCCCGCGCCGCAGCCGACATCGAGCACCTGGCCGATCGCACGGCCCCGGCTGCGCTGCAGCAGCCGCTCGGTCAGCGGACCGAACGCACGATCGGTGCGGCGCCATTCATCGGCCCAGGCCTGACCGGTCCGCCCGTTCCACTCTTCCGATACCACCGCCGCCACCGGGTCCCCTTCCCCACAGCCCATGCCCTTGAGGAACTTGCTCTAACGCAATTTTTCGGTGGGGGCGAGCCGCCCGCCGGCGGGATGCGGGCAGCGGAAACGGAAGAAGCCGGCGCGCGCCCCGTGAGGCATTCGCGCCGGCTCCGGTTCCGCAGGCGTGCCGGCCCCTGGGTCGGGGGGCCGCCGCGCCGCTCGAAGATCAGATGTCGTCGTCCGCGTCCGGACCCGCCATCATCTCCTCTGCGACCTGATCGGTGCGGCCGCGGATCGCGGCTTCCAACCGTTCGCAAACTTCGGGATTATCCTTCAGGTATTGCTTGGAATTCTCGCGGCCCTGGCCGATCCGGATCGAGTCGTAGGAGAACCACGAGCCGGATTTCTCGACCACGCCGGCCTTGACCCCGAGATCGAGGATTTCGCCGGTCTTGGAAATGCCTTCGCCGTACATGATGTCGAACTCAACCTGCTTGAACGGCGGCGCGACCTTGTTCTTGACCACTTTGACGCGGGTGGCGTTGCCGACGATCTCGTCGCGTTCCTTGATCTGGCCGGTGCGGCGGATGTCGAGGCGCACCGAGGCGTAGAACTTGAGCGCGTTGCCGCCGGTGGTGGTCTCCGGGTTGCCGTACATCACGCCGATCTTCATGCGCAGCTGGTTGATGAAGATCACCATGCAGCGCGAGCGGCTGATCGAGCCGGTCAGCTTGCGCAGCGACTGCGACATCAGGCGGGCCTGCAGGCCGACGTGCGAATCGCCCATCTCGCCTTCGATCTCGGCGCGGGGGACCAGCGCAGCGACCGAATCGATCACCAGCACGTCGATCGCGTTGGAGCGGACCAGCGTGTCGACGATCTCGAGCGCCTGTTCGCCAGTGTCGGGCTGCGAGACGATCAGCTCGTCGATGTCGACCCCGAGCTTCTTGGCATAGGCCGGATCGAGCGCGTGTTCGGCGTCGACGAAGGCGGCGGTGCCGCCGTTCTTCTGCGCTTCGGCGATCACATGCAGCGCCAGCGTGGTTTTCCCCGAGCTTTCCGGCCCGTAGACTTCGATTACCCGGCCGCGCGGCAACCCGCCGACGCCGAGCGCGATGTCGAGCCCGAGCGAGCCGGTCGAGATCACTTCGACCTGCATCGCTTCCTTCTGGCCGAGCTTCATCGCCGAGCCCTTGCCGAATGCGCGGTCGATCTGCGCGAGCGCGGCGTCGAGCGCCTTCTGACGGTCCACCGATTCCTTCTCCACCAGCTTCAGTTCCGCTGCCATGACACGGCCTCCGTCAGTTGCCTAGGGTTGCGCCCCAACTCGCTTCGAAAGCCGGTGTATCGGATTTGTTCTCATGGAACAAGGGGGGAACGGAAGATTTGCCGCGCGCCCCGATTGAAGGGGGGGTTGACACTTGTGACAGTGTTCAGAGCAAGGTGACACTATCCGCCGCGCCCGCATCAAACCCTTGGAACAACGCGACTTTGATCACGGAGCATGGTCCTGCTTTGCCACCCCAGCCCGGCTGTAGGAAAGCGAAAACGCTTAGCCCGTGGCCCCGGACTGGCGGGATTCCCAGCGTAGTTCGCGACGACCGTTGGCGGGAACGGTGACTTCATAGATCACCTCGCCGTCCTTGATGCGCGTGCCGCGCAGGCCGCGCAATTGCCAGCTTCCGGAGTAGCCGAAACCAATCCGGACGGTCACGGCATGCGGGTTGGCGTTGGTGAGCACAGTGTGCATCGCGTTCCAGCGTGTCGGATGCTGCCCGATATCGAAGTCGGCGCTTCGAACGCACTGAGCGAAGACCTGCGAGCTGTCGCCAAACCGGATCTCGACGTCCTGTCCCACGGCATAGTCGCGCAGCGACTCCTCGCCGACCAGCTGCTCGCCGGACGATGACGGCTCGAACACCGCTATCCCGCCCATCGGCATGGCCGCCCCGAGGCCGTGCCGCTTGTCGTTGACAGTCGCCAGCATCATGCCGGTGGGAACAGCCTCGTCGTCATCGTCATAGGGCGTGCACCCGGCCAGATAGAGCAGCCGGGCCTCGACGCGCAGCATGTCGAGAAACGCGATCTGCTTGAGCCCTTTGGCTGCCACGGTGACGCGCTCGGGCGCGCGATAGAGCTTGAGATCGCCAAGCGCTTCCTCACCCATTACTACGACCGGGGTGTTGGCCTCGTAGCTCGCGCGCGCCACTCGACTGCCGGTGACCACGATCGCCGCGCTCATCATGGGCATGGGCGGAGGCATTGGAGGCGGCGGCGGAGCGGGAATCGGCGTGCCCGCTGCGGTGCTACCGATCGGGAAGCAGGTCAGCGAAAGCGGCCGCGCGTCGGGCGGAGCGGCAAGCGATTGGAAGTCGCTCACCACATTGAGCTTCCCCGCCACCACCAGCAGCTCGGCATTCTCGAAACTCTGGCCATTGTCGTTGAGCAGGGTCACCCAGCTCATCAGCCGCATGTTGACCCGATCGCCCCGGCCCCCTTCCGCAAGCGTCGCGACATAATTCGCCTGCCAGTCGAAGCCCCAGGCGAGATAGGTGAGCTGGACGTCGTACGTCCCGCCAGTGGGATCGCGCGTATCGACCGAGAACACCGGCTGCGCCGAAAGGCCCGCGGGCACCCGTTCGAACGTCAGCTTCTCGGGCAGGCCCGAGCAGCGCACCGCTTCGAACCCCTGGCTGGTTTCGAGCACGATCCCGCCGTCGGCGCGGGTGCGGACCACCGCGTCCTCGGCCACCGCCTCCCCGGTCGCGGGGTTGGTGCGGGTCACGGTGACGCGGTTGCCGAGCGTGCCGTCGACCAGCGCGGCCGGGCTCAGCAGGTCGGCGTTGCGGTTCTTCTCGATCGTCCCGCCCGGCAGCCCGGTGACGATCGCGCTGACCGCGACCATGCCTTCGGCAACCCCGGTGAAGCGGATCGTGCTCTCGCCCGGCGGCAGCACGACCTGGCGGGTCTCGGTGATCATCGCGAAGCCGCGCGGCCGCTGGCGGTTCATTGCGTCGTCAACGCCGCGGGCAGGATCGCGGTAGAGGGTGACGGCGAGCGACGAAGGGGCGGCGGCCTCGACGGTTTCGCGGGCGGCGGCGGGGGTGGCAAGCGCCAGCGCTACTAAGCCAACCAGCGCCGTCAACCCTGTCGCTGAAAGTGTCTCGTCATTGCGAGGGGCGCAGCCCCGCGGCAATCCAGCGCGCACCGCGCGAACGCCCTGGATTGCTTCGCTACGCTCGCAATGACGGAGGGGGGGCAAAGGCACCGCCCTGCCCCTCAGTACCGCGTCTCGTAAGTCACGCGCACTTCGCGCTTGCCGTTGGCCGGCACGGTGACGACGTACTTGCGCCGGTCGAGGCTGAGCTGGGTGCCGGGGAGGTCCTCGCTCGGCACGCGCAAGTCCTGGCTCCACCAGCCGCGATCGAGCCCGGCCTGGACCAGTTCGACTTCGACCGGCTCCGGCTTGGCGTTGGTCAGGGTATAGCGCATCGTGGTTCGCCAATAGTCGACCGTGCGGTCGATCTGCACTTCGCGGACTTGCTGGCCGTTGACGGTGACGCGGTAGCGCGCGGTGCGTTCGTAGTCGGCGGAAGTGATGCGGTCGCGCTTTTCGACTTCGGCCTGGACGAACACGTCGAAGGCGTCGCCGGTGGTCAGCGCCAGCTCGCTGCCCATCGGGGTGTGGCCGATGCCGTTTTCGCCGATGAACTGCGGCGTGCCAGTGCGGTCGCGCTGGTAGAAGCGGACCGCGCCGGCGGGCAGCGCATCGCCGAGCCCGCCGTCGCGCGAGGACGAAAAGGCGATCTGGCTCTGCACGTTGACCGGCTGCGAATCCGAGGCCAGCCAGCCGACCGTGCGGCCGTAAATCTTGCGCGCGGGCACGCCCTGCACGTCGAGGAAACTGACCTGCTTGGTCTGGTTGTTGGCGATCGTGGTCCGCTCGGCGATCGGATAGAGGTAGAAATCGCCGAGCCGCTCGCGGTCGGCGGTCTCGGTGCCGGGGACCATGCCGGGGCCGACGCTGGACCGGGGCGGCTGCGGCACCGGGCGCCCGCGCACCACCGGCGAGCCGTTGTTGCCGGCGGGGTTGCCGGCGACCAGCAACGTGTTGGCACGGTGGTAAGTGGTGCCGGTCGAATTGGTCAGCGTGACCCAGCCCTGCATGTCGATCGCGCCCTTGGCTTCGTCGTAGAGCGCGACGTAATCGGCCGACCAGCCGAGGCCGGGGGTCAGGTAGCGGATCGAAGCCGGACGGGTGCCGGCGCGGCGGCTTTCGAGCGTGACGGACAGTGTCGGCCGGGCGCGCAAGTTGGGCGGCACGCGGTCGAAGATCACGCGGACCGGCAGCCCGTCGTCGCGCAGCACTTCGATGCGGTCGCCGATCTGCACCACGGTGCCGCCGGCGGTGGAGAGCACGCGGGCGCGCTCGCGGGTTTCCTGTCCGGTGGCGGGATTGGTGCGGATCAGCGTCACATCCTGGCCGATCGCCTTCTCGATCAGCTTGGCTGGGGTCAGCAGGTCGAAATCGAAGTTCTGCTCGACGATGCCGGTACCCTCGGCGGTGAAGCTGAGCGTTTCGGGTCGGATCATCGCCGAGACGTCGGGAAAGGCGATCGTGCTGCGGCCGCTGGCGATCGGCAATTGCCGCACGTCCTGCACCAGCGCCTGGCCGTTGTTGTAAACGGTGACCGAGACGTCGCCCTGCGCGGTGGCGTTGGGATCGGCGGGCGCGGTTTGCGCGAGGGCCGGCTGGAGGGCAATGGCGGCGGCGGACGCGGCGGCGCCCAACAGGGCGAGACGAAGGCGCATACGGTTTCTCCCAACGAACCGATGTTACAGTGTATCAATTAGGTCGAGTCGCCGTGAACGGGCGATGAAGCGACCTAGACTTACACATCATACCAAAATGCGTCGCCCCTGCGCAGGCAGGGGCCCAACCACCTTGGCAGCGATCTCACCCGCTCTCGGCGCAGGCCGTGTAGGCGCGCAGGGGCGACGAGAGATTGGGCAGTGGGGCTGAAGGCTACCTGCGCCCGGCCCGCAGCACTTCGCCCACTTTGTCGGCGATCTGCTGGACGCTGAACGGCTTGGGCAGGAAGTGCATGCCTTCGAGGTCGATTTCGCGGCGCAGCTGTTCTTCGGCATAGCCGGACATGAACAGCACCGGCAGGCCGGGGGCGAGCTGGCGGATCTCGCGGGCCATCGCCGGGCCGTCCATGCTGGGCATGACGACATCGGTCAGCACAAGGTCGAAATCGGCGTTGCGGCGCACCGCCTCGAGCCCTTCGTCGCCGTCGCTGGCGGTGACCACGGTATAGCCCTGGCGGGTCAGCGCGCGTTCGGCCACCGCGCGGACCATGTCCTCGTCCTCGACCAGCAGGATGCGGCCGCCGCCCGACCATTCGCGCGCGGCTTCCTCGGGCTCGACCCGGCGCAAGTCCTCCTCGCTCGGCTGGTGGACCGGCAGGTAAATGGCGAAGCGCGCCCCGGTGGGGGTGCCGTCCGGGCCGACCGCGTTGTCGGCGAAGATGAATCCGCCCGACTGCTTGACGATGCCGTAGACCGTCGAGAGGCCGAGCCCGGTGCCTTTGCCGAGTTCCTTGGTGGTGAAAAACGGCTCGAAGATCTTGGGCAAGTGCTCGATCGGGATGCCGCCGCCGGTGTCCTCCGCGATCAGCACCGTATAATCGCCGCTCGGGATGATCTCGCTGCCCATGCGGCGGATGTCGCGCGCCTCGATGCGGCGGGTGGTGAAGCTGAGCGTGCCGTGAGCGTGCTCGCCGGCCTTGCCCTGGATGGCGTCGCGCGCGTTGACCGCGAGGTTCACGATGACTTGCTCGAGCTGACGGGGATCGGCGCGGACCGCGCCGAGATCGCGGTCGTGGTGCGTGCGCAGCGTGATCTTGGCGCCGAGTAGCCTTTTCAAGAGCTGTGAGACTTCGGCGATAACATCCGGCAATTGCAGCACTTCGGGCTGCAGCGTCTGCTGCCGCGAGAACGCCAGTAGCTGGCGGGTGAGACTGGCGGCGCGGTTCGAATTGGCCTTGATCTGCTGGATGTCGTCGTAGTCGCTGTCGCCCGGGGTGTGGCGCAGCAGCATCAGATCGCAGTAGCCGATGATCGCGGTCAGCACGTTGTTGAAATCGTGCGCCACGCCGCCGGCGAGCTGGCCGACCGCCTGCATCTTGGTGGCCTGCGCGACCTGGCGCTTGAGGCGCGTCTCCTCGGTGGTGTCCGCCAGGCTGAGCAGCACCGCCGCTTCGCCGAGCCCGCGCACCCCGGCGAGGCCGAGCGAAACCGGTTCCTCGGGGTCCGAGCGCAGCCGCACGGCGATGTCGCCGCTCGACGCCGCGCCTTGCCCGAACCGGCGAACCGCATCGGAGATCGCGGTCTTGTCCTGCCGGACCACGAGATCGGACGGGTACGGGGGCAGCTCCTTGCCCTCGAGCCCGGCAGCGCGGCGGAACGCGGGGTTGGCGAACAGGAAATGCCCGTCGCGGTCGGTCATCGCCAGGCCGAGCGGGAGCCGCTCGACCAGCGCTTCGAGCTGCGGGGTCTGGCCGCGCGCATCGCCGCCCCAGCCGCCGAGGCCAGCGGCGGAATCGAGCAGCAGCATCAGCGCCGGCGCGTCGCCCGCCCTGACGCCGGTCGCGGCGGGATCGGTGAGCGGGATGTTGACGAGCGTCTGCGCGGTGCCCTTGCGCCCTTCGCGGGCGAAATAGAGCCGGTCGCGCTCGTCGGCCCGCAGCAGCGCGGTGAACTCCTGCCCGGCGAGGCTGGCGCGTTCGTCGCCGCAGGCGCGGCGCGCGAAGCCCGGATTGACCGCGGCGATGCGCCCGTCGGGGCTGACCAGCGCGACTTCGATGCCCGCCGCGCTGAGGACTTGGCCGAACGGCCCGGCGATGTAGCGGCCGGCGCCGAGCAAGGGATCCTGGCGCACGATCGGGGCGAAGCGCCAGATCAGGTAATCGTCGCCGCGTCCCGCGCGCTGCGCCCCGGCGACCCAGGCGCCGCGGCCGTCGGCGACCGAGGCCTCGCCGCTCTCGCCATCGCGCCACGCGGCGCGGGCAGCGGCGTTAAGCGCTTCGAGCGAGGCTTCATCGACATTGAGGCGCGGCGGCGCATGGCCCGAGCCGAACCACAGCTCGTAAGCGGCATTGGCGCAGACCAGCCGGTTGGCGCGGTCGGTGAGCGCGATGGCGAGGCCGGGCTGCTCGATCGCCGCCATCGTCACCGACCAGTCCGGCGTCGCGTCCGCCGCCACATCCGGCCCCGGGCGGCGGCGGGCGGCCGTGAAGGCGACCAGCGAGAGGACGGTCAGACCACCGAGGAAGGCGGCAGCCAAGGCGGCGCTGCCGGTGGCGAGCCAGACGGCCAGCACGCTGGCCAGCGCAGCGGCCGCGACGAGCCCGAACTCGCCGGGCCGATAAGGCGACGCGGCGGCGGCCGGGGTCATTCGGCGGGCACGGACTCGAGCAAGAGCGGCGGCCGGGCGGTGCGGCGCTTGCGCTTGCGCGCGACGATCTGCCGCCACAGCACCGCGGCGATCAGGTATCCGACCGCGGCCGAAACCGCGGCGATCAGCAGCAGCCCGACCACCAGCGCGGGCGCCGCGTCCGATGCCAGCCAGCCGAGCCACTGCGACACCCCCGCGCCGCTACTGTAGAGCGCCTTGAACGCGGCCAGGTCGGCATGGAAGCCGAGACGGTTGCCGACATAGATCGACGCCGCCAGCAGGAACGGCGTGGTGCCGGGATTCGACAGGAAAGTCATGCCCGCCGCGAGCGGGATATTGGCGCGGAACGGCACGCACATCAGCGAGGCGCAGACGATCTGGATCCCCGGGATCAGCGCGAAGATGCCCACCAGCAGGCCCACCGCGACTCCGCGCGGCACCGAGCGGCGGGTAAAGCGCCACAGTTCCGGGCGGCGCGCGAGCGGGCCCGCCCAGCGGTTGTCCGCCAGGTCTTCCCGCTTCGGCATCTGCCGATGGGCCCAGAGATGGAGCCGCTTGATCACACCTGTCCCATACATAGTAACGCCGGGCGCGAAAGCGCTATGCCACGAGCAGTCTGAACGGCTCGTTGAAGCGCTTTTTCAGGGCCGGTCATCCGCGGTCGCGCATCAGCCGCGCCTTGTCGCGCTTCCAGTCGCGTTCCTTGGTCGATTCGCGCTTGTCGTGAGTCTGCTTGCCCTTGGCCAGCGCCAGCTCGACCTTGGCGCGGCCGCGGCCGTTGAAGTAGATGCTGAGCGGGATCAGCGTCATGCCCTTGCGCTCGACCGCGCCGATCATCTTCTCGATCTCGCGTTCGTGCAGCAGGAGCTTGCGGGCGCGTTTTGGCTCGTGGTTGAAGCGGTTGCCGTGGCTGAACTCGGGGATGTTGGCGTTGATCAGCCAGGCCTCGCCGTCATGGACGTGGGCATAGCTTTCGGCGATCGAGCCCTCGCCGAAACGCAGCGATTTCACCTCGGTGCCGCTGAGCGCAATGCCGGCCTCGAACTTGTCCTCGATGAAATAGTCGTACCGCGCGCGCCGGTTCTCGGCGACGGTCTTGACCTTGTCGAAAGCGGCGGGGGTCGGGCGAGCCATAAGGGAGGCGCATGTAGGGCTTAGACCCCTGCCCGGCAACGGCTGAGGGCGCGAGGACGACATACCGCCAAACCGGAGCGAACACCTTGCTGGAAGGCCCTTCCGCCGCTTGCCAAGCGCCGGAACCTCTGCAAGATTTCCAGGCTCTGCAATTGCGGACCGGGGAGGGGACGCATGAACGGTTTGTTCGCAGCGTTGCGGCGGGTGTTGGCCCTTGCCGTGTTGGCCCTAACGCCGCTGGCAGCGAAGGCGGCCGATCCACCTCCGCTGGCCGCATTCGGCAATCTACCCGAGATCGAAAGCATGGCGCTCTCGCACAGCGGAAATCGCATCGCCGCGGTGATGACGATCGGCGGGAAGCGCATGCTGCTGCTGCTAAGCAGCCAGCTCGATCAGCTACGCACGCTGCCGCTACAAGATCAGAAGCTGCGCTCGATGGAATGGGTCGGTGATGAACGGCTGGTGCTGGTCATCAGTCAAACGACCACGCTGCCCGCCCAATACGTCGCCAGCCAGTTTGAATTCTTCCACGCGATCGTGGTGCCGGTCGATCCGTCGCAACAACATTATGTGGTGTTCGACGGTGACCCGTCGATCGTCAATTCGGTGTTCGGAAGTTACGGCATTCGCCAGGTCGATGGCCGTTGGCTGGCCTATTTCTCCGGCGTCGAGCGCGAGCGAGGCGCACGCGGATACTATACCGCCAATGGCCGCACCTCGCTCTATGGGCTCGATGTCGAGCGCAACACGCGCCGCCAGCTAGTCGGACCGCCGCCGGACGGCGCGAGCAACACCTGGCTGGTCGGAGCGAACGGTGACGTCGCGGCGACCATTTCGCTCCAGCTGCGCAACGGCAGCTGGGCCATCAAAGTGCCCAACGGACCGGTGCTGGCGGAAGGGGTCAATCGTCGCGGCGAAGTGGGGCTGGTCGCGCTTGGAAAGGACGGAACCTCGGTAATCTACCAGGAGCGCAACCCAGCGGATTCGGTGACCCGCTGGTTCGAAGTGCCGCTGCAAGGCGGCCCGGCGCGCGAATTCATAAAAGCCGAAGACGTACGGCGTTTGTTCACCGACCGGTCCACGGGGCGGATGCTGGGCCTGCAGCGGATGGGCGCCGGCAAGCGGCCCGAATTGTTCGACCCCCAGCATCAAGCCGCAATCGACAAGATCTACGCTGCTTTCCCCGACCTGGAAGTCACCGTCAGCGACTGGTCGCCCGACTTTTCGAAAGCGCTCGTCCGGACGACCGGCAACGGCGACAGCGGCACCTGGTATCTGGTCGATATCACCCGCATGCGCGCATCCGCGGTAGGGTACGAACGCGTCGCCATCGAACCGGACCGTGTCGGGCCGATCTCGACCGTGACATACAAGGCCGCCGACGGGCTCGAAATCGAGGGCATCCTGACGCTGCCGCCGGGTCGCGAGGCGAAGAACCTGCCGCTGGTCATGCTGCCGCACGGCGGCCCGCACTCGCATGACGAGGAAGTGTTCGACTGGTGGGCGCAAGCGTTCGCGTCGCGCGGCTACGCGGTGTTCCAGCCAAACTTCCGCGGTTCGACCAACCGCGACGAGGCGTTCATGCGCGCCGGTTTCGGTCAGTGGGGCCGCGCCATGCAGAGCGACATCTCCGACGGCCTCGCCGAACTGGCGCGGCGCGGCGTGATCGATCCGAAGCGCGCCTGCATCGTCGGCGCGAGCTACGGAGGCTACGCGGCTCTCGCGGGCGTAACGCTCCAACAGGGTTTGTATCGCTGCGCGGTCGGAGTGGCGCCGGTAAGCGACCTCGCCTCGCTGTTCGCCGAGGAGGTCAATACAGGTGGCAGCAACGGGATGCTCCGTCGCTCGCTGCTCGAAGAACTCGGCCCCCGCAGCGGCTTTGATGCCGTTTCCCCCCGCTACTTCGCAGCCCAGGCGGATGCACCGATCCTGCTGATCCACGGCAAGGACGACACGGTCGTGCCGTTCGACCAGAGCGACCGGATGGCTGACGCGTTGCGACGGGCGAACAAACCGCACCGTCTGGTGGTGCTGCGCGAGGAAGACCACTGGTTGTCGCGGGCTGGTACGCGGCTGCAGATGCTCGAAGAGGCAGTCGCGTTCGTGCAGCAGCACAACCCCGCGGGATGATGTCCGGCAGACGGCGGAACTTCACGCGCCAGCAACGAATTCCAGGCGGAGGAACGAGAACCGCCGTGCCCCGCAGAGACAAGAGCACTCCACGGACAAGCAGAAGCGCAAGGCCGCGCGCATCGCCGAGGGCTACGAAGAGCGCAGCGGGCGGGCGCACAAGTCCGGCTCGTCCAAACGGCGCTCTGCCGCGGCGCGCAAGGGCTGGGATACCCGCCGCCGCAACGGCGACGGTTGAGCGCGGTCCTCCCCCTCCCCGTACCGGGGAGGATTTTGTGGGGGGCCGTGCGCTCACGGTTGAATTGCCGATTGCGAGAGGGAGTGGCTCAACTCCGGTGCTGAAGACTTACAGCGCCATGATGCTGGGGGGCGAGCGCCCCTCGCCGTCCTATTGAGATGAGGCAGCAATTGCCTTCAGTGAGCTAAGGCTCACCCTACGCTGGCCGTTCTTTTGCATCCGGCCCGCACGGTCCCAAGCCGGCAGGCCCGGGCCGTCATAAACCAACTCGGCCTCGTGGGCGTTGACAACCTTCAAAACCACCAAGCGCTGACAGCAGGAGTACATTGAGACCGAATTGCCCGCCATCATCTTGATCTGGACGTCGCCATGATCGTCGAAGGCATCGTGCCCCACATTAGACGGCGGGTATAGGGTAAGTCCGAGCGCTTCAGCAGCGATCACCTCACCAATAGACCCGACAAGATGGCCATCTGGCGTAAATGGCCGCCCCGGATAGCGCGCGGACAGTGCCGCAGTAGCCCGGTAGATCTCGGCCACCTCGGGAGGGAGCAAGATGCGCTTCGAGAGGGCCATCAAAGACTTTCGATCGCCGCATCGACCGCCGCCCGTCCCGCTTCGCCGCACGCCACGATCGGCAGGCGGGTTTCGTCGCTCAGCCAGGCGTGGAGCTTGGCCAGCGCGTACTTGGTCGGCGACGGGCTGGCGTCGGCGAACAGTGCCTTGTGGAGCGGGAACAATCGCTCGTGGAGCGCTCGCGCCCGGGCGTGATCGCCCGCCGCGGCGGCGGCGTGGAACTCGGCGCAGAGTGCGGGCGCGACGTTGGCGGTGACCGAAATGCAGCCCACCTGCCCGAGCGCGTAGCCGGCCAGCGCGAGCGGATCGTCGCCCGAAAGCTGGCAGAACGCGCTCGCGCGTTCAGCGCCCAGCCCGAGCCGGTGCTGGGTCACGCGCTGCAAGTCGCCGCTCGCGTCCTTGAGGCCGACGATCACCCCAGGAAACCGGCGGGCGAGTTCGACAACCGTATCGGGCAGAAGGTCGGTCACGGTGCGGCCGGGCACGTTGTAGAGCACGATCGGCAGCTCGCTATGCTCGGCGAGGTACGAGAAATGCGCGAGCAGCCCCGCCTGGCTCGGCCGGTTGTAATACGGCGCAACGCACAGCGCGGCATCGGCGCCGCGGTCCTTCGCCGCCTTGAGGTGCCCGGCCGCGGTGCGCGTGTCGTTGCTGCCGCAGCCCGCGATGACCGGCACACGGCCCGCCGTCTGCTCGACGCACAGTTCGACGACGCGGTAGTGCTCGGCGTTGTCCAGGGTCGAAGCTTCGCCGGTCGTGCCGCACGGAACCAGCGCCGAGGACCCCGATTCGATCTGCCAGTCCACCAGCCGGCGGAACGCCGCTTCGTCCACCGCGCCGCCGCGAAACGGCGTCACCAGCGCGGGTATCGAGCCTGAAAACATCCTTGCCGCTCCTGCGCAATCAAGCCACTCTACGGGTTGGCAGGGCCCGCGTACGCTCGTTCACGGCCTGATAAGGAGCGGTTCGGCAGAATGTCCAGCATGGTTCGCAAAACCCTGATCGCCGCCTTGCTGGCCTCGTCGCTGTCCTTGTCCGTTGCCGCGCAGGAGGCGGAGGAATGGGACCGCGCGCGCGCCAACCTGGTCGCCTCGCAACCCGGACCGATGGCCGCCACGATCGCGCGCTGGCAGCAGCTCTCGGGCAGCGCCGCGTTCTCGTTCAACGACTATGCCGGGTTCCTGGTCGCCTATCCGGGCTTCCCCGACGAAGACCGGCTGCGCGGCTATGCCGAGGCGCGGCTGCGCTCCGAATTCGTTGCGCCCGAGCAGGTGCTGGCGTTCTTCGAGCGCTATCCGCCGGTCAGCAACTTCGCCCGCGCCCAATATGCGGTCGCGCTGATGGGGCGCGATCCCGAGCGCGCCGCCGCGCTTGCCCGCGAGGCCTGGCGCGGCGGGCAGATGAGCGACGTGTCCGCCTCGCTGATCCTGACCAACTACGGCGGATCCTTCAGCCAGGACGATCACGGCGCGCGAATGGACGCCCTGCTCTGGCAGCGCGATCGCGCGGCGGCGGAACGCCAGATGCCGCTGGCGTCGCCGGCGCGGGCAGCGGTGTTTGCCGCGCGGCTGGCGATCCTGCAGGGCGGCGACGGCGCGAGCGGCGATCCGGCGGCGCGCAGCGATCCCGGCTATCTCTTCAACCGCAGCCGCGAACTGCGCCAGAAAGGCCGCACGCAGGAAGCCGTCAGCCTGCTCGCCAACCGCCCGCCGCTCGCCGCGCTGCCGCTCGACGCCGAAGCCTGGGTGATCGAGCAACTGGCCGTCGCCCGGCTTGCCAGCGCGCAATCGGCCGAGGCGATCGCGATCCGCATCGACGAGGCGTTCGCGCCCGGCGCCGACATTTCGGCGATGTCGTTCGCGATCCGCGACAACTACACCTCGCTGATGTGGCTGGCGGGCACGCGGGCGCTGTGGGAAGCCGGCGACGGGGCCACCGCGGCGCAGCTGTTCTATCGCTACGGCACCGCGGCGCGCACCCCACAGACCCGCTCCAAGGGCCTGTTCTGGGCGGGCCGTGCCGCGGTGCGCGGCGGCGATGCGGTGGCGGCGGCGCGCTATTACGAGATGGCCGCGCAATATGCCGACCGGTTCTACGGCCAGCTCGCGCTGCACGAACTCGGCCGGCCGATGCCCGTGTTTGCCGAGGCCCCGGCGGTGCAGCCGACGCCCGAGGAACGCGCGCGCTTCAACGCCGCGCCGCTGACCGCCGCGGTCAGCGAAGTGGCGCGCGATGCGCCGTGGGCGGTCGGGATCCGCTTCTACCGCGCGATGGCGCAGCAGGCGAGGACTCCGGGCGAGCATGTGCTGGTCGCGGAACTGGCGCGCTCGCTCGGCCGCCGCGACCTCGCGGTCAACCTCTCGGACTACGCCGGCGAGGACGGGCACCAGGGCTTCACGCGCATCGGCTTCCCGACGATGACCCCGCCGCCGGGCGCCAACTGGACTTTCGTCCACGCGATTTCGCGGCAGGAAAGCCAATTCGCGCAGAACGCGATCAGCCACGCCGGGGCGCGCGGGCTGATGCAGCTGATGCCGGGCACCGCGCGCGAGGAAGCCGGCAAGGCGGGGATCACTTACATGCAGGCCTCGCTGATCGAGAACCCGGGCTACAACGTCCAGCTCGGCAACGCCTACTTCGAGCGGCAATACGCCCGCTACGGCAGCTATGTGATGGCCGCCGCGGCCTACAACGCGGGGCCGGGCCGGGTGAACCAGTGGCTCGCGGCCAACGGCGACCCGCGCAACGGCTCGGTCGACTGGCTCGACTGGATCGAGCGCATCCCGATTTCGGAAACGCGCACTTACGTGCAGCGGGTCATGGAGAACGCGGCAGTGTATGAGGCGCTGCACCCCCAGCAGGCTCCGTACGGGCGCCCGCGCACGCTACGCGAGCTGCTGCGCTGATTTGAAACCCGCCGACAACCCGATCACGCCGGCCGGCCTCGCCGCGCTCAAGGCGCGCTACGACCACCTGCTCGGCACCGAGCGGCCCGAGATCGTGGCGATCGTGAGCTGGGCGGCCGGCAACGGCGACCGCAGCGAGAACGGCGACTACATCTACGGCCGCAAACGGATGCGCGAGATCGACCGCGAGCTGGCCCATCTCGCCCGGCGGATGAAGGCCGCGCGCGTGCTCGATCCGGCGCAGGCGGCCGACCGCACGCATGCCTGGTTCGGCGCCACGGTGACGATCGCCGATGAGGACGACGCCGAGCGGACGCTGACGCTCGTCGGCGACGACGAGCAGGATGCCTCCGCGAACCGGATCGGCTGGAGCGCGCCCATCGCCCGCGCGTTGCGCGGCGCGGCGGTCGGCGACCTGAGGACCGTGCGACTGCCCGGCGGCGAGAAGCAATGGGAAGTCACCGCCATCGCCTATCCGCAGGAGATGTCCGGTCAGGCGGCGCGGAGCTGACGCGGATCGAGATCGGGCATCGGCAGCCGCCCGAGCGCCGGCCGCGCCAGGTAGAAGCCCTGGACATAGCGCACGCCGATGTCGCGCAGCACGGCTAGCTCGCCGGCGGTCTCCACCCCCTCGGCTATGACCGCGATGCCAAGCTCGCGCACCAGCCTGACGGTTGCGTCCACAATTTGCCTGCGCGGCTTGCTCGCATCGACACCCCGGATCAGGCCCATGTCGATCTTGATCCAGTCGGTCTGCAAGTTCGCGAGCAGCCCGAGCCCGGCGTGCCCGGCGCCGAAATCGTCGATCGCGGTCGCAAAGCCAAGCGCGCGGTAGGCCTCCACGATGGCGCGGACATGATCGGGATCGATCTTCTCGTTCTCGGTGAACTCGAAAATCAGCCGATCGATCGGCAGGCCGACTTTGCGCGCGGTCTTCAGCGTGAGCTGGATGCAGGCCATCGGCGAATAGACCGCATTGGGCATGAAGTTGATCGACAGCTTCGCATCGCCGGTGAGCAGCCCGGCATCGACCGCTTGAGTGATCGCCGCGACGCGGCAGGCCTGATCGAAGCGATAGCGGGTCTCATCGTCGATTTGCCCGAGCACCCAGGCCGCGCTCTGCCCCTCGGGGCCGCGGATTAGCGCCTCGTAAGCGTAAGGCAATCCGGTTTCGAGGTCGACGATCGGCTGGAAGGCGACCGCGAGCGCGAACGGCAAGGCCTTTCCATCAGCGCAACCAGAGCATCCGGCCATGACTATTACCTTGTAACTAATAGACTTTGTAGTTCTAGTCGCGATTGCTTAACAAAGTGCCAAGTGTCTTGTGGGGAGCGGCCGGCCGCGCCGTTGCACGGAACTTTGCGTACGCTAGAGGGAAACGGTGCACCGTTTGGTCTGTTCCGCAGGTGTTGCCGCGATCGCCAACCACGGAGGAGTCAGATGCGAACGACGCACGAAGGCGCGACCGTCAGGCTCTACTACCTCGACCGCGACAGCGAGGGCGGTGCGGCCGTGACGCTGTGCTACGGCCCGCTCGCCGAAGCCCTCGCCCGCGCCGCCGAGCAGCCCGAAGCGGTCCAGGCCGGGCTGTTCCTCGCCACTGACAACGATGTGGTAGCTTATCTCGACCTGCTTGGCGGTTAACCACGCCGGGGATAGAGAAGCGCCAGTGCGCTCCTTCGCCTTCGCTCTCCTGTGCTTAGCGCTATGCGCGCCCGCGCTGGCGCGCGATGGGCTGGGCGTATTCGGCGATTGGGCGGCGTTTCGCGATCCGCAGGTGCCGCGCTGCTATGCGATCGCGGCGGCGAGCAATGCGGCACCGGACGGAGCGCCGTTCGCCAGCATCGGCACCTGGCCGAAGCGGCAGGTACGCGGGCAAGTGCATGTCCGGCTGTCGCGCGAACTGGCGCCCGCGGCGCGCGTGCGCCTGACGCTGGGCGGGCAGGCGTTCGCCCTGACCGGTTCGGGCGCCGACGCCTGGGCGCAGGACCGGCGCGACGACGCGGCGATCGTGGCGGCGATGCGGTCCGCCCGGACCATGAGCGTGATCGCGACCGACCGCACCGGCCGTCGCTTCACCGATCGCTACACCCTCGACGGAGCGGCGACGGCGATGGACGCGGCCACTGTCGGCTGCGCGCGGATCCGCTAGCGAAACGGGCCGGAAGGTCTCCCCTCCGGCCCGCCGTTCACTTAGCCGAGGCTACGCTCAGAAGCGCAGACCGGCCCCGACCACGAACTGGTGGCGATCGAGGTCGACGTCGAAGTTGTCGCTCTCGACCCCGGTCGGCGATTCGATCTCGCCGCCGCCGTAGTTCGAGTAACGATACTCGCCCTTGACGAAGAACCGGTCGGTCAGCGCCACTTCGGCGCCGCCGCCGACGCGCCAGCCGTCGGTCTTGAGGTTGGTTTCGGTGTCGGTGGTGTTGTCGGTCGCCAGCAGATTGTACTTGGCGTTGGTATAACCGCCCTTGCCGTAGATCAGCGTCCGGTCGCCGAGCTTGAAGCCGGCGCGCGCGCCGACGTAGAAGTCGCGCCCGGCATCGACATTGGCGATGCCGTAGGTGGCGAAGCCCGAGGTGTCGAAGTCGGTCTTGGCTTCGGACTCCATGAACTCCGCTTCGGCGCCGAGCACCACGCTGCCGAGATCGACATCGTAGCCGACGCCGACGCCGTAGTTCACGCCGTCGAAGCTCTGGTCGACGTTAGGCACATCGACCGTGCTTCCGGGCTGGCTGCTGTCGTAGCCGCCGAGGGCTTCGATGCGGAACCCGGTGAAGGTGTCGCTGTCCTGCGCCGCGGCGGGAACCGCCAGGGCGGCCGCCGAGACGGCGGCGAAAAGGGCCAGACGCTGTTTCATGTTATGCTCCATTTCATTCTTCACGTAATGCGCGGATCAAGCCGCGGACGGTGGAAATGGTTCGCCAGCCTTCCAGTTTCATGAACCTAACATAACGAAAAAGTTGATGTTTTTCGGCAACACCGGTGGGCCGGTCGGTGGCAAGCGGGCGCTCGGCGGCGGGAACGCGCTGCACTGCAACAGCGTTGGCGCACCCCGGCGGGAGTGCCTCGCTCGTCTGATTGAATTTTCGACGATCTCGTGTATATAGGAGCAATCCCGTCCCCGGTTTGCTCCCTTGAGGCGCTCGCAAGAGCAGGTCATCCTCTCAAGGCAGCTCCCGGGGACATCTCTTTTTAGGCAAGCTGAAATGGCAACCGCGATATTGGTTGATGGCGCCTTCTTCTTGCGCCGCTTCAAGAGTTGCTTCCCCGACCACGATCGAGCCGATCCGACCAGCGTTGCCCACGGTCTGGGAATGCTCGCGTACTGGCATCTGGTTCAGCGCATTGGTCCAAACGAGGTCATGGAGCAGGTCTCCAAAAACAGCCTACTCGCCGAATCTCGTCAATTTTACCGCATCTTCTTCTACGACTGCCCTCCACTCGAGAAGCGCATGCATACCCCTCTGGGCAAGCGCTCAATCGACTTCAGCAAATCAAAGGAAGCAATCTTCCGTCGTGAACTGCATCGCGAAGTCCTGAAACTTCGCAAGGTTGCTTTACGTTTGGGCCGGCTAAACGAGACTTCACGTTGGCGTCTGACTGAATCCGCGACAGCACGACTAATTGCTTCGCCAACCGCATTCGTCGCTGCTGACGACGACTTCGAGATCGACACCAAGCAGAAAGGTGTAGACATGCGGCTAGGGTTGGATGTCGCCTCACTCGCCTTCAAAAAGCAAGCTGACCAAATCGTGATCGTTGCCGCTGATGCGGATTTCGTGCCTGCAGCTAAACTGGCACGACGAGAGGGCATCGACGTCGTGCTCGACAGGATGGGCGAACGTCAGGCAGCACCGGATTTGCTGGAACACGTGGATGCGCTCCGCGATTGCTTCATGCCGAAACGCCACGAGATGAGCGGCGAGTAGATGCAAATTCCCGGCCACATCGACCCCGTGCCCGTGGCGCGCGACTTTACGCCGCGGGCGGATGGGCGCGTCGATCTGATCGGATTGCCGCGCGCGCGGATCGCCGAGCTGTTCGCCGAGGCGGGTCTCGACCCGCGGCAAGCCAAGCTGCGCGCCAAGCAGGTGTTCCACTGGCTCTACCACCGCGGGGTGACCGAGTTCGAGGCGATGACCGACATCGCCAAGCCGATGCGCCCGTGGCTCACCGAGCGCTTCGTGATCGGGCGGCCCGAGGTGGTCGAGGCCCAGCATTCGACCGACGGCACGCGCAAATGGCTGCTGCGCACCCCCGACGGGCACGACTTCGAAATGGTGTTCATCCCCGACGCCGACCGCGGCACACTGTGCGTCTCGAGCCAGGTCGGCTGCACGCTCAACTGCACATTCTGCCACACCGGCACGATGAAGCTGGTGCGCAACCTGACCCCGGGCGAGATCGTCGGCCAGGTCATGCTGGCGCGCGACGCGCTCGGTGAGTGGCCGAGGGGCCGCATGGATGTGGCTGAAGAAGAAGACGAAGCCGAGTACACTTCGGACGGCCGCTTGCTGACCAACATCGTGATGATGGGCATGGGCGAGCCGCTCTATAACTTCGACAACGTGCGCGACGCGCTCAGGCTGGTGATGGACGGCGACGGGCTGGCGCTCTCCAAGCGGCGCATCACGTTGTCGACCAGCGGCGTGGTGCCGATGATGGCGCGCTGCGGCGAGGAAATCGGCGTCAACCTGGCGGTTTCGCTCCACGCCACCAACAAGCAAGTGCGCGACGAGATCGTACCGCTCAACCGCAAGTACGGGCTCGAGCAGTTGCTCGAAGCCTGCGCCGCCTATCCCGGCGCGTCGAACGCGCGGCGGATCACGTTCGAATACGTCATGCTCAAGGACAAGAACGACAGCGACGACGACGCGCGCGAGCTGGTGCGGCTGATCAACCAGTTCAAGCTGCCCGCCAAGGTCAACCTGATCCCATTCAATCCGTGGCCCGGCGCGGGCTACGAATGTTCGAGCCCCGAGCGGATCCGGCGCTTCTCCGAGATCGTGTTCGAAGGCGGAATCTCCGCGCCCGTGCGCACCCCGCGCGGCCGTGACATCGATGCCGCCTGCGGCCAGTTAAAGACCGCCGCGGAAAAGAAAAGTCGGGCCCAGTTGGACCGCGAACAGGCGGCGGTCGCGGCCGGCCACGACGCGCAAGCCGCGGAATAGCGAGTCCACGCGGGACAGTGGACGCGTTCGTAAAATGATTGTCACATTTTGGAAATCTAACTGCCTCGTGAATCGCCTCTAGCGGTCACAATTGCCGGATAACCCTGCCCCCAGACAACGAATCCAGGGGGTTTGCGATGAGTGAGATCGTTCAACTAAACGGCTATAGCGACGGCGACGTTGATACCAACCGGACCGACAACGCGCACCTGAACGACATCGTCGCCGAACGCTATTCGCGCCGCCAGACCCTGATGGGCGGCGCCACCGCGACCGCCACGGCGTTCCTCGGCACTTCGCTGCTCGCCGCGTGCGATTCGGACTTCCTGAGCCCGGTGGCCGGCGACTCCGTGGATGCCGGCGGCGCGCTGACCACCAGCGCGGGCCGCGCAGTCACGCTGGTCGGCACCGCCGCCTCGGGCGCCGGGGTCGGCGTCACCTGGACGCAGACCGCGGGTCCCACGGTCACGCTGACCAACGCCAACACCCTGTCGGCCAGCTTCATCGCGCCGGCGGTTTCGGCGGCCACCACCTTGACCTTCCAGCTCGCGGCGGCGGGTGGATCGTCGGATACCACGACCGTCACGGTCAACCCGATCCAGCTCGGCTTCACCGCCGTGCCCAAGAACCGCAACGATGTGGTCACCGTCCCGGCCGGCTACACCGTGACGGTGCTGACCCGGCTCGGCGATCCGATCGCCGCCGGCGTGCCGGCCTTCGCCAACAACGGCACCGACACCAACTACGCCCAGCGCATCGGCGACCACGGCGACGCGCTCTACTGGTACGGGCTGAGCGCCACCGGTGCGCGCGACGACAACGGCTCGACGCGCGGGTTGATGGTCCAGAACCACGAGAACCTCAACGTCCAGTACCTGCACCCGAACGGCCCGACCGGCGTCAGCGGCGCGGTGGTCGCGCGGCCCGAGGCGGAAGTGATCAAGGAGATCGAAGCCCACGGCGTGTCCGTGGTCGAGTACCGCGACGCCGGCAACCGGGTCTGGTCCTATGTTCAGAACAGCACTTTCAACCGCCGTATCACTCCCAACACGCCGGTGGTTTTCAACGGCCCGGTGCGGGGCAGCGCTTTCCTGCGCACGCCGTACTCGACCGACGGAACCGCAGGCCGCGGCACGATCAACAACTGCGCCAACGGCCACACGCTGTGGGCGACCAACATCACCTGCGAGGAGAATTGGGCCGGCTATTTCGTGCGCAGCGGCGATGATGCCCAACGCACCGCGCGCGAGCTGACTTCGCTGCGCCGCTACGGCGTGACGCAGAGCGAAGCCAACGCCAACTATCGTTGGTCTACGGTGGCCACCACCAATACGGCCATCAAACGCTGGGACGCGCGCGCGACGGTGGGCGGCTCGGCGACGACCGACTGGCGCAACGAGCCGAACCAGTATGGTTGGTGCGTCGAGTTCGACCCCTACGATCCGACCTCGGTGCCCCGCAAGCGCACCGCGCTCGGCCGCTTCGGGCATGAGGGCGCCTGGTACGGACGCTTCATCTCGGGTCGCAAGTTGGCCGTCTATCTCGGCGACGACGCGCGCGGTGAATACTTCTACAAGTTCGTGACGAACGCCGTGTGGGATCCGGCCGACGCACAGCGCACCGACCGCCTCGCCGTGGGCGACAAGTATCTCGACCAGGGGACGCTCTACGTCGCCAAGTTCAATGCCGATGGCACCGGCACCTGGCTGCCGCTCGTGTTCGGGCAGGTCCCGGACCGCCCGGCGGTGGGCGCCGATCCCGCTTACGTGTTCGCCGACCAGATCGACATCCTGGTCAACACCCGGCTGGCCGGCGATGCGGTTGGCGCGACCAAGATGGACCGGCCGGAATGGACCGCGACCAGCTGGGCCAACGGCGACATCTACCTGACGTTGACCAACAACAACGCCACGCTGCGCCCGCTGAACGGCACCGATGCGGCGAACCCGCGCCACTACAACGACCCGCGCGGCACGCCCGCCACCAACCAGTTCGGCAATCCCAACGGCCACATCCTGCGGCTGCGCGAAGCCCAGTCGGGCGGCCAGGAAGATCCCGCGGCAACCACCTTCACCTGGGACATCTACCTGTTCGGGGCGGACTCGGCGGACTCGAACGCCGACGTCAATATCTCGGGGCTGACCGCAGACAACGACTTCTCCAGCCCGGACGGGCTGTGGTTCTCGCGCCCGCAGAATCCCTCGGGCCTGATCCGTCCGCTGCTGTGGATCCAGACCGACGACGGCGCCTTCACCGACCGCACCAACAACCAGATGCTGGCCGCTTTGCCCGGCCCGACCGGCGACGGCGGGGCGCGCACGATCACCAACGTCGGGTCCGGCGGCGCGACCGCAACGCAGGCGACCCGCGTCGGTGCGGCAGCGACGGCCGCGACGCTCAAGCGCTTCCTGGTCGGTCCGATTGAGTGCGAAATCACCGGGGTCGATACCACGCCCGACGGCCGCACGCTTTTCGTTGGAATCCAGCACCCCGGTGAGAACGGTACGCCGACGGCGCCGACCAGCGCCTGGCCGGCCAGCCAGGCCGGCCCCGCGCCTGCCGGCACGCGTCCCCGCTCGGCGATCGTCGCGATTACCAAGACGGACGGCGGCGTCGTCGGGCTCTAACCGTCTACCGAGAACCCCGGCGGCGCGTGTCGCCGGGGCTTCGATCGCTCAACATATCGCACCTTTCGCCCGGCCTGGCGCAGTCCACGCCGGGCGATCGTTTGTTCATCTGGCGTTGGGGATCGCTGAACGATTGTCGCCGTTGACGCACCGATAGAGTGACAACGGAGGCTTATGAGATGCGTACTATCGTTCTTTCCCTCGCCGCGGCCGCGACCGCGCTGACCGCCATGCCCGCCGAGGCCAAGCGCGGGCACCGCGACCGGCACGAGCAGATTCGCACCAGCGACAACGGCGTGCGCTACTGGCGCGACGACGACGGCCGCTATCGCTGCAACAAGCCCGACGGCACTGTCGGCCTGCTGATCGGCGGTGTCGCCGGTGCCCTCGCGGGCCGGGCGGTCGATACCCACGACGACCGCACGGTCGGCACGATCGTCGGCGCCGCCGCGGGCGCGCTGCTCGGCCGCGAAGTCGAACGTAGCACCGCGCGCTGCCGCTAACACCGCTCGACCGGTGTCTCCCGAAGGGCGTCCCTCGCGAGAGGGGCGCCCTTTTGCGTTGCGGGCCGGTTTCGGGAATGGCACGGGCGCAAACTAAGCACCCCCTGGAGAGGGCCATGATCGAAACCGTACTGGTCTCCTGCGACGACCATCTCGACCTCAACATGCTGCCCGCCGACGCGCTGGAGAAGCGCATGGCGTCGAAATGGAAGGAGCGCGCGCCGCATATCGAGGCACCGGACGGCGGGCCGGCTGCCTGGGTCGCGGACGGCGAGCGGTGGGGCTTCTGGTCGGGCAAGAAGGGGCCCAGCCCGTTCGGTGACGGGCCCAAGCCGATTCTGACCGCCTATGACCGCGGCGGGATCGAGGACCTGACCGAACTGCGCGCCGGCAATCCCTTGCTCCGCTTGGCCGACATGGACCGCGACCAAGTGTGGGCGCACGTGGTGTTCGGCCCGGTCACCTCGATCAAGACCCGGGACGAGGCGTTCATGCGCGCCTGCTACGCGGCCTACAACGACTGGCTCTACGAGGATTTCTGCAGCGCGGCGCCCGACCGGCTGATCGGGGTGGCGATGCTGCCACCGCATCCCGAGGCCGCGTTCGAGGAGCTCCAACGGCTCGCCAAAAAGGGTGGGTGCCGGCAGGCCAACCTGCAGATCGCGGTCGCCGAGCCGCGGCTCGAGGATCCGCGGTGGGAACCGCTGTTCGACCTACTCGAGCAGAGCGGGATCGTGCTCAGCTTCCACGTCACCGTGTTCCCCAAGGCGGGCGACGCGTTCGACAAGTACAAGGGCAGCCCGGGCGCGACCTTCCTCCACGCCAAGATGTTCATCGAACAGTTCCTCGACCCGTTCGTCGACCTGTTCGCCTGGGGCATCCTCGAGCGGCACCCGCGGCTCAAGATCGTCATCGCCGAGAGCGGCATCGGCTGGGTGCCGTGGGTGGTCGAGGAACTCGACTATCGCCACCACCGGCTGTGGGAATGCGCCGACTACTGGGCCGACAAGGGCGGCATCTCCCACAAGGAAAAGCCGAGCGACGTCTTCAAGCGGCAGGTCTACGGCACCTTCCAGCAGAGCCCGACCGCAATGCGGCTGCTCGAATTCTGGGGACCCGAGAACTTGCTGTGGGCGAGCGACTATCCGCACCCCGATTCGATCTGGCCCAACTCGGTGCGGACGATCGGCGCGACGATGGGGCACATGGCGCCCGAGACTGTGCGCGCGCTGACCGGAGGCAATGCGGCCAAGCTCTATGGGCTCGACCTGTCGAAGGCGGCGGTGCGGGCACGCCTGCCGATCGGTTACGAGGCCGTGGCGGCCGAATAGGATCGGCTAGCTTAGCGCCTGTCCGCGCTACCGTGCACCGATCTCTTCGCTGACTTTGCGCGTTTCACCGGCCTCTTCCTGGCCGCGACGGATCATCAGGAAAGTGCCAGACCAGTCGTTCGGGATGTGCCAGG
The DNA here is from genome assembly GCA_002279825.1 of Sphingomonadales bacterium 12-68-11. Classification (GTDB taxonomy): domain Bacteria; phylum Pseudomonadota; class Alphaproteobacteria; order Sphingomonadales; family Sphingomonadaceae; genus Croceibacterium_A. The sequence continues at coordinate 48,550 of NCCV01000005.1, read as the reverse complement.
TCCCTTCGATCTCGTTACCGTCCGGCTGGATCGTGCCCTCATAATGGGGGGTCGCCCGACTTAGGTCGTCGTACATCTTTACCCAGCGCACCAGGCTGCCGACCCGGCTGCCTTCGATCACCGCGTGGTGGTGAGTACCTGTCGGCTCGAAGACTTCGCCCGGCTGGCGGATCACGCCCGTGATGATGCCGCCCGAATCGCGGATCGAGGCTTCGAACATGTTCGGCGGAAACAGACGCGGGTAACTGTAGATGCCGCTCCATTCGCCGGTGAGATCGTATCCACCTTCGCCGCTCATCTCCCAACCCTAGCCGGCGAACATCCGGTTGCAAGCAGCGGTTCGAGGCGGGCCGTTTCGCTTGGTACGTCAGCGCGGAACTAGCCATTGATCGAAGCAGGTCTTGTATCCTATAGGGATACCTCAATGCATAAAGCCGGCCAGAAAATCCGCGCATGGCGCGAAGCGCACCAGCCGCCGCTATCGGCGAACGAATTCGGCGAGCGTTACGGTGTGCCCGAGTCGTGGCCGAGCCGCACGGTCTATGGTTGGGAAGCCAAGGGCAAGATCCCGCGCGCCGCCGCGCAGCGACGCCTCGCCGAACTCGAAATCTGCCGTCCGGAGGACTGGCTGCTCCCTGCCGAGGGCCCCTCCCCCGATGCCAAGCGCGAGCGCGCGCATCCATTCTTCGACCTGCACCGCCACGGCTTCGTGCGCGCCGCGACGAGCACGCCGCAAGTCCGTACCGCCGACGTATCCTTCAATCGCGACGGGATCATCGCGGAGGCGCGCCGGGCGCATGCCGCGCATGTCGACCTGCTGGTCTATCCCGAGCTGTGCGTCTCGTCCTATGCGCTCGATGACCTCGTCATGCAGTCGGCGCTGCTGGATGCGGTCGAGACGGCGATCGGCGAGATCGTCGCCGCCAGCGCGGGCCTTTCGCCGGTGCTGCTGATCGGCGCGCCGCTGCGGCACGAAGGGCGGCTCTACAACTGCGCGCTGGCGGTGGCCGACGGCAAGCTACTGGGCGCGGTGCCCAAGAGCTATCTGCCCAATTACCGCGAGTTCTACGAGAAGCGCTGGTTCGCGAGCGGGATCAATATCCGGGGCGCGACGATCCGCGTCGGTGAGGCGGAGATTCCGTTCGGGATCGACCTGATCTTCGCGTCCGAGCGCATCCCCGGCTTCAAGCTGGGAATCGAGATCTGCGAGGACTTCTGGGCGCCGACCCCGCCGACCACCCTGGCCGCGCTCGCCGGCGCGACGATCCTCGCCAATCTTTCGGCTTCCAACATCGTCATCGGCAAGGCCGACGACCGGCACATGCTGTGCCGCGCGCAGTCCGCCCGCACCGCCAGCGCCTACCTCTATTCGGCCTCTGGCCACGGCGAGAGCACCACCGACATGGCCTGGGACGGCCACGGCATGATCTACGAGCTTGGCGAGCTGCTGGCCGAGAGCGAGCGGTTCGCGCTCCGCCCCGAACTGAGCATCGCCGACATCGACACCGCCCGCATCCTCGGCGACCGGCTCCGCATCCCGACCTTCAACGATGCCGCCGAAGCGGCCGGCCGCCCGGAAACCCGCTTCCGCACGATCCGCTTCGACCACCGCCCGGCCGAAGGCGACGTGGGCCTGATCCGCCATGTCCGCCGCTTCCCGTTCGTGCCCGACCGGCCCGAGCGGCTCGATGCCGACTGCTACGAGGCGTTCAACATCCAGGTCGACGGGCTGATGCGCCGGTTCGAGCAGACCGCCGGGGACTCGATGGTGATCGGCGTATCGGGCGGGCTCGATTCGACGCACGCGCTGATCGTCGCCGCCAAAGTCTGCGACCGGCTGAACCTGCCGCGCACCACCATCCGCGGCTACACGATGCCCGGGTTCGGCACCTCCGAAGGCACCCGGTCGAACGCCTGGAAGCTGATGACCGCGCTGGGCGTGACCGGCGAGGAGATCGACATCCGCCCGGCGGCCAGGCTGATGCTCGAGGACATCGGCCACCCGTTCGGGCGCGGCGAACCGGTCCACGACGTGACCTTCGAAAACGTGCAGGCGGGCCTCCGGACGGACTACCTGTTCCGCCTCGCCGGCCAGCATCGCGGCTTCGTGATCGGCACCGGCGACCTCAGCGAGCTGGCGCTCGGCTGGTGCACCTATGGCGTGGGCGACCAGATGAGCCACTACGCGGTCAACGCCGGCGTGCCCAAGACGCTGATCCAGTACCTGATCCGCTGGGCCACGCGCACCGACCAGTTCGACGCCGCGACCGACGCGGTGCTCGAGGCGATCCTCTCACAAGAGATCAGTCCCGAGCTAGTGCCGATCGGCGAAGACGGCGCGGTGCAGTCGACCGAGGCCAAAGTCGGGCCTTACGAGCTCAACGACTTCTTCCTGCACCACACCGTGCGTTACGGGCAGCTGCCGTCGAAAGTGGCGTTCCTCGCCTGGCACGCCTGGCGCGACGCCGCGCGCGGGACCTGGCCGGCGGGCTTCCCCGAGGCCGACAAGAACGCGTACGACCTGGCCACGATCAGGCGCTGGCTGGAGAGCTTCCTCGCGCGGTTCTTCGCCTTCAGCCAGTTCAAGCGCAGCGCGATTCCCAACGGCCCGAAGGTCTCGACCGCCGGCGCGCTCAGCCCGCGCGGCGACTGGCGCGCACCCAGCGATGCCTCGGCCGAAGTGTGGCTGGCGGAGCTGCGCGCGCGGGTGCCGGAAAGTTAGGCCGATGGACTAATCGCCCTTCACGGGAATAAAACTAATTGCGCGCACAATGTAGCCTGCGGGCCAAAATACTAGAAAAACATAAAATAGTATCCAGGATGCGGTACTCAGCATGGCCGCCGCAGCAATTCCATCGCTGGCCTGTTGAGCAAAATAGTCGCCTGCAGAAGCGCCAATTCCCAGATAGTTGGAAGCGGCCTGAACTTTGAGCCATGCCCACCCTCCACACAATCCACTCAGAACCAACGAAACCCACGCAACTGCGATCGGAGCACTGCCGTCGGGCCGAGTGGCTGCGGGCATTGCTTCCGCGGGTGCCGATTCACTGGATTGGCGAGCGCTCGAGAACACATAGCCGCAGGTACATTCTGGAGTGTCTTGCTCGGCATCAGTACCGCACATCGGACAGGATTTCATTGTGGCCCTCCCTCGTCGCGGCGAAAAGACCAACGAGGGCATTTGCTGTCAACGCAAATGCTGCCCCAGCGTCAGCTTGGCGAACAGCGTATAGCCCATCGGGTCCGCGCCGTAGGCCGCATCGAGCGCCGAGGGCTTGAAGAACCTGGCCGCCGTGCCGCCCAGCGACAACCCGAACGGGCCGAGCGGCAGCGTATAGGCATAGCCGGCGATGAGCTTGCTTACGCGGAATGTCCGATCGTGCAGCGGGTCGTCGTGATCGGGGAAGAGTTCGTCGTTGGCGACGTTCTCGAACCGCCCGAACAGCGTGTGGCGCTCCGTCACGTCCCAGCTCGCCTCGGCCAGCCAGGCGGTCAGCGTCTCGCCGGGCATGCGGTTCTTGGCCGCGAAAGCGGCGGTGGCGGCAAAGCCGGTACCCGACGTGTAGGCCACGCTGGCGGTGGTGCGTGCTTCGTCCTCGCCCGGATGGAGCGTCTCGGGCTCTTCCAGCCGGGCATGGCTGACCTGCATCTGCCAGTTCGGCGAGGGGTTGAGCGTGGCGCGCACGCTCCAGCTGTCGAGCCGCGGCGCGTCGATGTCCCAGCGTTCCTCGTCGGGCTCTTCGCCGCGAAAGGCCGAGGCTTCGAGCTGCCACAGCCGGCTGGCCACCCCGGCCGTCACCACGCCGTAGGTGATGTGCGTCGAATCGAACCAGTGGTGCGTGATCGGCGGCTCCGGATTGAGCCGCGCCGAGGCGCGGTGCATGAACGCCGCCGGGCCGATCGCCGGCTCCCCGACCGGTCCGCCGTATAGGAACGCGGTGGTCCCGGGCGAGAGGTTCACGTCCACGCGCGCCGCCAGTTCCATGAACAGGTCGTGCGGATGCTGGCGGTCGACCAGCGGCTGACCGCCCGCGGTTTCCCCGGCGGCGAACAGCACCGCATAGCCGCGCTGGCCCATCAGCGGGTCGGCGCTGATCATCGAGCGCAGTTGCAAGCGGCCCCAGCCGAAGCGCTTCTCGGCCGAGAGCATGGCCATCGACAGCACATAGGCGCCCGCGTCGCCGCGCGGGCCGGTCTGCTCGGTGTAGAGGCCCCAGGCGAACCCGTGCGCCATACCGTTCCAGTCGCCGCCGAGGTCGAAGTGGACGCCCTGATGCCCACCGTCTTTGGCGGGCAGCCGCGCGGTGCCCGATCCCTCGGCGGGGCGGCAGATCGTGCCTTGGACCACGCTGCCGTCGTCGAGCAGTGCGCCTAGCGAGCGGCAGCCGCTGAATTGGGTGGGAAGGGGCGCGACAAGCGCGGGCCGATGCTCGCCATAATCCGTCGAACCGTGGCCCATTTCCGGTTGTGACGTCCCGGCGCAGCGCCATACCACGAACCGTCCATCGTCTTCGGTGTAGTGTTCGGACTCCCCCGCTTTGCAGTCTTCCGGAACGCGGCGAAGGGTCAGGCCATCGCCGCTCTCATTCGCCGCCGAATGGTCCATGGCCGCATGATCGGCCTGTTCGGTCGGCGCGGGGGCCGGCGTGCCATGGTCCTCATGCCGCGAATGATCCTGTGCGGCGATCTCGGCCGGCGCACTCGCAGCGAGCGCGAAGGCCGACCAGCCGAAGGTGATCGCAAGCGCGCGCCCGGACGCGGATTCGGGTTGTTGGGTCATCACGAACGGCCCTATACCCTCCGTAGCATGGTACGGAGTCAATCGTGGGCGCGCTGAGCATCGCGGAACTGGCGCGCGGCGCCGGGGTGGGGGTGGAGACGGTGCGCTATTACCAGCGGCGCGGCCTGCTGCCCGATCCACGTCCGCAGCAGAGCGGCACGCGCGGCATCCGCCACTACGGGCCCGACGACACCCGCCGGCTCCGCTTTATCCGCGCCGCCAAAGCGGCCGGCTTCACGCTCGAGGAAGTCGCCGAATTGCTCGCGCTCGACCGGAGCGAGGACCGGGCGCGGGCGCGCGAGATGGCGCGCGCGCGGATCGCGTTGCTCGATGCCCGGATCGGCGAGCTGCAGCAGGCGCGCCAGGCGCTCTCCCGGCTGGCGAAGGAATGCGCCGCTGGCGACGCCGGCCCTTGCCCGATCATCGCCGCTTTCGAGAGTGCGCCGGCATGAGGCCGGCGGTCCTCGTCACCGGCGGCGCGAAGCGGATCGGCGAGGCGATCTGCCGCCGGTTCGCCGATGCCGGCTGGCATGTCATCGTCCACTACCACACCTCGCGCGAAGCGGCCGAAGCGCTCGCGGCCGACCTGCCCTCGGCCGAAGCCGTGGGAGCCGACCTCGCCGATTGGGACTCGGCGTGCGCGCTCGTCGAACAGCTTGCGGCGCAGCTTCCCGACTGGCGGGCGCTGATCAACTCCGCCTCGGTATTCCGCCGCGACGATGCCGATGCGCTCGACCCGGCGACGTTCGACGAGGCGATGCGCGTCAACGCGGGGGTCCCGGCGCGACTGGCGCAGGCCTATTTCGCGCACGCCCGCTCGGCCGCGGGCCGCCGCGTGATCCAGGTCACCGACCAGAAGCTGGCCAATCCCAACCCGGACTTCTTCAGCTACACGCTGAGCAAGCACGCGCTCGCAGCGACCGTGCCGATGCTGGCGATGCATGTCCTGAGCGCGGCCGAAGGGGCCGCTCCCGAGGACCGCATCTACGGCCTCGCCCCCGGCGCGATCCTGCCCAGCCACGACCAGGCGCCGGAGGAGGCCGAACGCTCGCACCGCATGAACCTGCTCGGCCGCCGCACCGGCGCGGAGGAAGTGGCCGAGGCCGCATTCTTCCTGGCCACCGGACCGCTCGCCAGCGGGCAGACGCTGTTCGTCGATTCGGGCCAGCATCTGGTGGCGCAGCCGCGCGACGTGATGTATCTTGCGCGGCAGGAGGGACCGCCTGGACAATGAAACGGCACGCGCTGAGCACCCGCCTGTGGCATTGGGTCAACCTGCTCAGCCTGATCGTGCTGTTCATGTCGGGCCTCAACATCTCCAACGCGCACCCGCGCCTCTATTGGGGCCAATGGGGTTTCGCGCCCGAGCAGGCCTGGCTCGAAGTGCCGCGCTTCCCCGGCTGGGCGACGATCCCCGGCTATTACAACCTCGCCGCCGCGCGCGACTGGCACGTGCTGTTCGCCTGGGTGTTCGCGCTGTCGCTGCTGGCGTTCATGATCGCCTCGCTGATGAACGGCCACTTCCGCCGCGACATCGCCACCCGCCGCGCCGAATGGGCGCCAGGCGCGGTGTGGGCGGACATCCGCGCGCATGTGCGGCTGCAGTTCGAACATGCCGGAGCCAAGTACAATTTCCTCCAGAAAGCAGCCTACGGGGTCGTGCTGTTCGTGCTGCTGCCGGCGATGATCCTGACCGGCATGGCGATCAGCCCGGGGATGGGCGCGGCCTGGCCGTTCCTGACCGATGTGTTCGGCGGCCGGCAAAGCGCGCGTTCGATCCATTTCATCGCCGCCTGGAGCCTGCTGGCGTTCCTGCTGCTCCATGTCGCGCTGGTGCTGATCCACAAGCCGCTCAAGCACTTGCGCGAGATGATTACCGGAGGGCGCGAACATGAAGCGGCGTAGCGTTCTCGCCGGCATCGCCGCGGCGTTCACGGCCGGCTGCACCAAGATCGGCGAGACCGACACCTTCCGCGGCCTCGTCGACGGCGCCGAGACGCTGCACCGCGGCGCGCACCGGCTGGTCGGCGGGCGCCGGCCGATGGCGCGCGAATTCACGGTCGCCGATCTCTCGCCCGACTTTCGCGGCAACGGCACGATCGCGATCCCTACCGATGCCTACCAGGCGCAGCTCGCGGCGGGCTTTCCCGCATGGCGGCTGGCGGTGACCGGGCTGGTCGAGCGTCCGCTCAGCCTGTCGCTCGATCACTTGCAGGCGCTGCCGCAGCGCACCCAGATCACCCGCCACGATTGCGTCGAGGGATGGAGCGCGATCGGCCAGTGGACCGGCCCGCGCCTCGCGACGATCCTGCAGATGGCGCGGCTGCGCGAGGATGCCCGGTACATCGTGTTCCGCTGCGCCGATACGCTCGCCGGCGTGCCGTATTACGAGAGCTGCGACCTCGACGACGCGCTCCACCCGCAGACCCTGATCGCGCACCGCCTCAACGGCGAGCCGCTCCCCGAAAAGAACGGAGCCCCGCTGCGCCTGCGCATCGAACGCCAGCTCGGCTATAAGCACGCCAAGTACCTGACCGGCATCGAAGCCGTCGCCAGCCTGGACGGCATCGGCCAGGGCGGCGGCGGGTACTGGGAGGACCGGGCGGGGTACCAGTGGTACGGGGGGATCTGAGTCCCCTCCCTCTTGCGGAAGGGGACGCTAGTCCGGATACCGCACGAACGAGGTTTTCCACCCGAGCGCCACCATCTGCTCGAGCACGCCCAGGTCGATGTCCGCCAGCTTGTTGACGTAGAGGCATCCACCCTGCCCTTGGGCATGCTTGCCGAGCTTGCCCAGCAGCGCTTCGTACTCGGAGTCGCTCGCCGCATCGCCGCACTTGCACTCGATGTAGAGCGAATGCTTGGCCTTGCGCGGGCTGAAGCCGACGCGGGCGCACGAGACTTTGCGGCCGCTGTCATAGACGGTGTTGTATTCGCCGTAGCCGACGATGCTCGGGCCCCACATGCGCGGAGCCTCGCCGGTGACTTTGCGGAACAGCGCCTCGAGAACTTCGCCGTCGGCGCGCTTGGCAGGCGGCTCGACCGCGGCCAGGAACGCGGCCACCGCGTGCTCGGTCGGTTTGGTCTTTCCGTCGCCCATGGCGCCATTTTAGCCTGCGATTGACAGGCTGCAAGGGCGCGGGTCTAACCGGGCGCAGCAACAATCGAGGGAGATCGTGCGCCGATGTGGCTGCTCGACAAGATGCTCAGCAAGCTGATCCGCACAGGGCGGCTGACGATCACCGACTACAACGGCAAGGTCTATGAATACGGGCCCGGCGATGGCGAGACCGTCCGCGTGCGCCTGACTCACCGCAAGGCCGCTGCCCATATCGCTTCCTACCCGCAGATCGGCGCCGGCGAGGCGTTCATGTGGGGCTGGCTCGAAGTCGAGCCGCCGCACGACATCCGCGACATGGTGCTGTTCGTGACCGGCCAGTCGAAGGCCTTCGCCGACAAGGCCATCCAGCCGCAGGGGCCGCTCAAGCGCCTGGTCCAGAAGGCCGCCGCCAAGGCCGACAGCATCAACTTGCGGGTCAAGGCGCGCAAGAACGCCGAGCACACCTACAACCTCACCCGCCGCCTCTACGAGCTGTTCCTCGATGAGGACCGGCAATACACGATGGGCTATCACCGCGCGCCCGATGTCAGCCTCGAACAGGCGCAACTCGACAAGAAGGCGCACATCGCCGCCAAGATGTACCTCAAGCCGGGCATGAAAGTGCTCGACATCGGCTGCGGCTGGGGCGGGCTCGCGCTGTACCTGCACAAGCACTACGGCTGCGAGGTGCTCGGCGTGGCGCTGGCGCCCGACCAGATCGCGTTCTGCAAAGAGCGCGCGAAAGCCGAAGGCGTCGACGACAAGGTCAAGTTCGCGCTGATGGATTACCGCGACGTCGAGGGCCAGTTCGACCGGATCAGCTCGGTCGGGCTGCTCGAGCATGTCGGCACGCCGCAGTATCCGGGCTTCTTCGAACACACCAACCGGCTGCTTAAGCCCGACGGGGTGATGTTCAGCCACTGCTGCGGCCGTACCGGCCCGCCCGGCTTCACCGACGCCTGGACGCGCAAGTACATCTTCCCCGGGGGCTATATCCCGGCGCTGAGCGAACTCGTCACCGAGAGCGAGCGCAACGGCTGGCAGGTGATGGACGTGGAGGCGATGCGCTTCCACTACAGCTACACGCTGGAGGAATGGTACAACCGCACGGTCATGCACCGCGACGAGATCGTCGAACTCTACAGCGAAGAGTTCTACAAGATGTGGCTGTTCTACCTGGTCGGCGCCGAGCAGAGCTTCCGCAACGGCGGCATGGTCAACTGGCAGCTGGTCTATGTGAAGGACCGCGCGGCGATCCCGATGACGCGCGACTTCATGTACGAGGAAAGCGAGCGGCTGCGCGGCAGCGACGTGGCGCCGCTGTGGCATCTCGATCCGGCGCTGCGCGAGGCGGCCGAATAGCGCCGGCCGCCTTCCGAAACGGAGCGCGCAGGGCCTAGATCGCGCGGACTTCGCGCTCTTCTTCTACTGACTTGATGCCCTTGGTGAGCGCCAGGTCGCGCAGAAGGTCCTTGTCGATCGTACCGGAAGCGATCCGCAAGGCGTCGTAGCGCGACGAGATCTTGAGCCCGCTGCGCTGCGCCTGCGCGATGACCGTCTCGAAATCTGCGGACTCTTCGACGGCGACGTTGACGGCCACTTCCATCGCGGGACACCTCTTGAGCGACCGGCCGGAACGGCGAGGTCCGGCCTTATATACGCTCACTGCGGGGCCTGCGCCAGACCCGCCCCGACGTCGGAGGTCGCCTGATTGATCGGAAGCGCGCGCCGCGTGAGTTCCGCCCACAAGGCGTTGGCCCGCAATCCGGTCGCCTCCGCATAGAGCGCTGCGATGCCGGCCACATAGGGGGTCGCCATGCTGGTCCCGTCGAGCCGGCGATAAGGCGGCGTTCCGGTCGGAAAGCTCGAATAGATGTCGACGCCGGGGCCGACGATGTCGACTTTGCCGCCGTTGAGATTGAGCCCCGAGTTGGAGAACCAGCCCAGCCGGTAAGTCCGGTCGAGCGCGCCAACCGCCATGATCCCCGGGCAATTGCCCGGATGGCTGACCGGGCGCAGGTCGCGCGGGCGGTGCGAATCGTTGCCGGCCGCGGCGATGATCAGAGTGCCGCGAGCCAATGCGATCTCCGCGATCTGCTGGAACACCGCCGAGAAGTTCTGACCCTCGGTGACCGGGGCCCCCAGCGACATCGAAACGATGTCGGCCTTGTTGGCGATCGCCCAGTTGATCCCGGCGATGATCTGCCCGTCCGTGCCCCGCCCGGAGTTGGCGAGCACTTTGCCGACCATCAGCTCCGCCCCGGGCGCCACGCCGTAGCGCGGCAAAGTGCCGGGCTGCACTGGGCCGGCCGCAACGCCCGCGCAATGCGTGCCGTGACCGTTGCCGTCGGCAACCGGTTCGCCGTGGATGAAACTCTCGGCGAGGATCTGGCGCGAGCGGAAGTCCTGGTGGCCGAGGTCGATACCCGTATCGAGGATCGCGATCCGCACGCCCTTGCCGGTCCAGCGGCTTTGCAGCACTTGCGTGGCTTGCAGGCCCCAGGTCGCCTGACTTTCGTCGAAAGTGGGAACTGTCTGTCCGCCGACCGAGCCGGTCGATTTCTCGGCAAGGCGCTCGTAAATCTCGTTGGTGGCGTCACGAAACCCGCGCAGCCAGCTCAGGTCGATTTCGCCGGTGGTGTAGACGAAGCGCTCGGGCTCCATCAGCTCGAGCGCGTCGGTCTTGGCGACCGCGCTCGAGATCGCGGCGACCCCTTCGGCTGTCGGGTTGACGACCGCCACCCCGAGTTCGGGGAAGACCAGTCCCGCGCCGTCGGGAATCGAATTCATGCTCAGTTCGGGCAGTTCCGCCTTCCCCACCGTCGACAGGCTGATCTCCGGCGTGCGGCCGAGCGCGCGCATCCCGGCTTCTTCCTGACCCGGTTTGGTCAGGACCAGATAGCGGCCGGTGTACCCCTCGACCGAGGCGGACGCACCCGACGGGAAGCCCGATTCGGAACTCACTGCCGCGCTCGCCTCGGTTCCCTGGTCACGCGCGCGTTTGTCGTCTTCTGCCACTGCCCGTCCCCCTTGCCTGTCCGTGCGAGCAATGGACGCAAACGAGGCGCGCTCGGCAATCGCGGGCGGATCGGTTTCGGTTGCGGTTCGGTGAGCCTCCGGGCGTTCGCGCCATGGCAGTCCGGCCTGGTGGTCCTTCGGCAGCGACGCCGGACCCCCCAGAAACACGCGCGCGCAGGCGGTTGCGGGTTCCAGCCGATCTCCTCGGAATTGGACGCATCTGGGAGGCTGCGGCTGAGTGCCCCCGCGCGGCAACGCGATTGCGCGGGTCCCGGCCGCCTGCTAGCCGCCCGCGCGAGTTCGAGCGGAGCCATCAATGTCCGATACCAAGCGCCCAGATGTCCGCAAGGTCGTCCTCGCCTACTCCGGCGGGCTCGATACCAGCGTCATCCTCAAGTGGCTGCAAGTCACTTACAACTGCGAAGTCGTGACCTTCACCGCCGACCTCGGCCAGGGCGAGGAGCTGGAGCCGGCCCGCGCCAAGGCCCAGCTGATGGGCGTGCCCGACAAGCACATCTACATCGACGACTTGCGCGAAGAGTTCGTGCGCGACTTCGTGTTCCCGATGATGCGCGCCAACGCGCGGTACGAGGGCGATTACCTGCTCGGCACCTCGATCGCGCGGCCGCTGATCTCCAAACGGCTGGTCGAGATCGCGCACGAGACCGGCGCTGACGCGGTTGCCCACGGCGCCACCGGCAAAGGCAACGACCAGGTCCGCTTCGAGCTTTCCGCCTACGCGCTCGATCCCAACATCAAGGTCATCGCCCCGTGGCGCGAATGGGACCTGACCAGCCGCACCGCGCTGATCGCCTGGGCCGAGCAGCACCAGATCCCGGTCCCCAAGGACAAGCGCGGCGAGAGCCCGTTCTCGACCGACGCCAACCTGCTGCACACCTCGTCCGAAGGCAAAGTGCTCGAGGATCCGTGGGGCGAGGTGCCCGACTACGTCTACAGCCGGACCGACAACCCCGAGGACGCGCCCGACGTGCCCGAATACATCACGATCGACTTCGAGCGGGGCGACGGCGTGGCGCTCAACGGCGAGGCGATGTCGCCCGCGACGCTGCTCGCCGCGCTCAACGCGCTCGGCAAGCGGCACGGCATCGGCCGGCTCGACCTGGTCGAGAACCGCTTCGTGGGCATGAAGAGCCGCGGCATGTACGAGACCCCGGGCGGCGAGATCTACGCCCGCGCGCACCGCGGCATCGAAAGCCTCACGCTCGACCGCGGCGCGGCGCACCTCAAGGACGAGCTGATGCCGAAGTACGCGGAGCTGATCTACAACGGCTTCTGGTTCGCGCCCGAGCGCGAGATGCTGCAGGCGGCGATCGACCACAGCCAGGCACGGGTCAACGGCACGGTGCGGCTCAAGCTCTACAAGGGCCTCGCCAGCGTGGTCGGGCGCAAGAGCCCCGACAGCCTCTATTCGGAACGCCACGTGACGTTCGAGGACGACGCCGGCGCGTACGACCAGCAGGACGCGGCGGGTTTCATCAAGCTCAACGCGCTGCGGCTGCGGCTGCTCGCGCAGCGCGATCAGGGCGGCGACCGCTGAAAACTGCCTTTAAACCGCGCATAATCGGCCATCAGCGGGGATAACTCGCGCGTTCCACGCCGAACGGTTGAGTTATCCACTCTTGTCCACTGGCATTCCGGACGAGTGTGGATAAATGGCCTGCTGCGCCGTTGCTCGAATCACTTCGCCGGCGCATCTTCCATACATCGAGAGCGGGGAGAGGAACCCTCGGTTCGAAGGCTTCACTGCCGGAGAGTTGAGATCCTCGAAGTGCTCACGAGACGACGGCGAGATGCCGCGCGGTGGAGGAATGAGAAGGCGGTGTATCTCCGGATGCGCCAAGTTTTCGGACCGTTGAAGCCGCAAGGGCGCGAAGTCGGAAAGGCCGGACATAAGGAGCCGGCGCCGATGGTTCTTCGGCGCGCAAGCGCAGGATAGGCCATCACCAGGCGCCCAACCGGGTTCGGTCTCGGAACCGCCGGACGGCAGGGCAGGTCCTCGCGATCACACCCAGCTCCCAGTGGGACCGGCGCCGGCGCGAGCGCCGGGTGACGACATCGCCGCGGAACGGTTTCGGCCGGGATGCAGCTTTGAAGACATCGGGCGATATGCGTTTCCTCCGGGAAACCCACCGCCGGTGAGAGTGGGGTCGGCCGCAAGGCTGGCCCCATTTCTCTGTGTCGCGAGCGCGGCGCCGCGCTGCTCATCCGCTCTCCCTCGACTGTCCGACTCGCCATCAGCGGTCTGCCGCACCAACGGGCGTGTAGGACAGCGATTGTTCGAGTCGGCCGGCGCGGCGGCGGATCGGGTACGGTTAATCCGGACGAGTCGAGCCACCGGCGGGGTGAGCCGCCCGCGCCTGGGTTACGCCGCGGGCGCGGCGCGCCTAGACCGCCGGCCCACATGACGCACGCCGCTACCACCGCTATCCGCCCAATGAGACAGCTCGCCGCCAGCCTGGCCGTGCTCGCGCTGGGGCTCTCGGTTACCGCGCTCAACGCCGCCGATCGCGCGCCGGTTCCCGCCGAGGCGCCCGCCGCCGCACCGGCAGAGGGGCCGCGCTTCGTGCCGTCCGCGGATGCGTTCGCCGAGGCGTTCGGCGACATGGACGCGCCGGCCGCGATCGCGGTGCCGAGCCACGCGGTCGACGTTGAGACGCTGGCGCCGTCCGCCGACACGCTCGGGGCCGAGATCGGCGCGGGCGTGGCGAGCTGGTACGGGCGCGCATTCGCAGGGCGCAAGACCGCCAGCGGCGAACGCTTCGACCCCGCCGAACTGACCGCCGCGCACCGCACGCTGCCGTTCGGCACCAAAGTCCGCGTGACTCACGCCGGCAGCGGGCGCAGCGTGGTGGTGCGGATCAACGACCGCGGGCCGTTCCACGGCAGCCGCGTGATCGACCTGAGCCAGGCCGCCGCCGAAGCGATCGGCATCCGCAGCGCCGGCAGCGGGCGCGTTACTCTGGCGACGCTCTGATTTCTTAGCCTCACGCGCCGGCGGGCCCATCCGGGCCCTTAGGCTTTCCTCGCATTGGCTCGGGCGGCCGCCTCCGTTGGGCTACGCCTAACGGCTACTTGAGCCCGGCGCCCTTGCGGGCCGTTGGCGTCGTAACCGGGGCGGCTCGATGCGAGCGCGCCCCGGTTTACGCTTACTTGGGGTGCGTCAGCGGGCGGGTGATGTCGCCGCTGAGCTGGCCGCGGATCGCGCCGTTCGGCTGCGCGCGGGTGTGGACGTTGACGTAGTAGTCCCCCGGGCTGGCGAGCAGCGCCTGAGCGAGATCGGCGGCGACCGTGGCGCAGCCGCCCGCGCTGCCCTCGGTCGGGGCGGTCAGCGTGACCACCGGCGGGCCTTCCGCGCCGGCCGCGCCGCGGTGGATGTGCGCGGCGGTGACGTCGGTCAGGTGAGTGACGTTGACCAGGTAGCACGCGGTCCCCTCAGGCGGGTTGACCACCACGGTGGCCGAGCCCTGGCCCTCGGCACCCTTGAGCGCGGCGAACACCGGCTTGCCGGTGAACGGCGGCGGCGGCGGCCCGCCGAACTGCGCGGCGGCCGGAACCGCCAGCGCCAGGCCCAGCGCCAGCGTGCCCAGCGCGCGCGTCGAAATCTTGGAAATGGCTTGCATCGTGTGCCTCTCTCGCTCCCGGTTCAACCTTGAACGGGGGCACTTATATTCATCGGCGCGGGCGGCGCCACTCCCCAGTTTGTAACCGTTTGTGACATGCGCGGCGGGGCCGGGTTGACACCTGTGACACTGTCCTGGGGAACGCGCCGGCGGCGGGCGGGCGGCGGGGTGGGAGTGGCGCCAGGCTCCGTCTCACGGGGCGGGCGCCCGCTGGATCCCCGCCTGCGCGGGGATGACGAAGAAAGGGGCGGGGATAACGAAGCAGACGGTGAAAGTGACGACGTAGGTGGGGATGGCGCGATAGGGGCGGGTTCGGGAGTCCCCTCGCCCTCTATCGCATCTTCTTCCCTCCCCTCGCCCGCAGCCGCGCCGTCGCCTCCCGCCGCGCGACCCTCATCCTCGCTCACACCCCCAATCACCGCCTCGAGCCGCATCAGCGCGCCGGCCAGCCAGGCGTCGTAAGCCGCCCCGGCCCGGTCCTCGGCGGCGGCGAATGCGGCGGGCTGGTCCTTGCGCTTGAGGCCCTCGATCGCCGCGCTGGCGCACCAGGCGACGTATTCCTCGCGGGTCGGCGGGCGGCCATAGTCCTGGGCGGGCGCGGGGTCGCCGGGGCGGCGCTCGTCCCACAGCCCGGCGGCCTCGGCGAACCCCTCGGGCTCGGCCTGCCCGGCGAGCGCGGCGAGGCCCTCGTCGAACCACTCCGCCAGTTCGGCCGCGCCTGCGCCATCGGGCCCCTCCTCCTCCGCCAGCCGGTCGAGCCGGGCCATGTGCGCGAGCAGCAGGCGCCCGTCGTAGCGGCGGCGATGCCCGACCAGCTCGCCGCGGAACCACACCTCCTCGAGCACGCCGTCGAGCGCCCGGTCCCCCAGCTCGCTCGCCACCCGCGCCCGCGCATGGACCAGCGCCGCGCGCCACAGCGCCGCGAAACGCGGCTCGCGCCGGCGCAGGCGATAGACGGTCTCATGACTGACCCCCGCCCGCGCGGACGCGGCGCGCGCGTTGCCGGTATTGGCGAGGTGATCGAGGAAGCGGACCTGGCGTTCGGAGGTGAAGATTTGGGCGTGAGCCCCCTCCCCGCTCAGAGTTGGGTGGGGTAGCGCGAGATCGCGGGCGTGGCCCGCCCATCCGGCGGCGGAACCCCCACACCCAGCCCCTCCCCACCGGGGAGGGGGGAGTTCACCCGGCAGCCCGAGATCGCGCGATCCGGGGATCCAGCCGCGGCCGGCGGGGTGGCTGGCTGACCAGCCCCCCGGCGGGACCGCAAGCGCCGGGTAGTCCGGAATGTCGCCGGGAAGCGTGAAGCGGTCGTAAGGCTGCTGGGGGGTTGGGTCGGGCATCGGTTCTGCTCCTGCATGCGGGAGGGAGAACCGGGTTCTGTATGCAGGTTCGGGGGGTGTAGGAAAATGGTTCGTTGCCGCGTTGACGCATGGCGCGGTCTCGGCCAGATTCGGGGGATGGACCGGCAGACCGTCCTTCACCGCCTCAACGGCAACAAGGACCGCTTGCAGGCGCTGGGCCTCAAGCGGCTGTCGGTGTTCGGCTCCACGGCGCGCGGGGACGCGGCAGCCCATTCCGACGTCGATCTGGCGGTCACGCTGGACGAGGACGCCCGCATCGACCTGTTCCGCTTCGCCGCCATCTCCGAACAGGTTTCCCGTATCCTGGGCGTGCCGGTGGACCTGGTGGTGGAGCCCGCCCGCAACCCGCGCATGCAGGCCCAGATCGACCGGGACCGGCTGCGTGTCTACTGAACGCGAGGCCTTGCGGCTTCACGACATCGTCGAGAATATCGAACGGATCGAAAGCTACCTGGCGGGTTACGACTTCGCGGCGTTCGAGCGCGACGGCAAGACCATCGACGCCGTCGAGCGGTGCCTGCAGCGCATCACCGAGGCGGCGATCAAGATCGGCGCCGAGCGCATGGCCGAAATCTCGCCGCGCACCCCGGCTGACGCCGTGCGCGGGCTCGGCAACCGGCTGCGGCATGAATACGACATGCTGGACCTGCCGACGCTATGGCGCACCGCGCGCGAAAGCCTGCCGGATTTGCGCGAGGATTGCCTGAAAGCGCTCGGCTAACCCCTCACCACTTGCCGCCGGCGCGGCTCCATTGACGGGCCCGCGCACGTGCATCATCTTGCGGGCATGACGCTGGCCGGCTTTCCGCGCATTTCGGTGGACCCGCAGGTGTGCGGCGGGCGGCCCGTCGTCACCGGCACGCGCATGCGGGTGCGCGACGTGCTGGAGATGCTGGCGGGCGGCGCCAGCCCGGCGGAGATTGTCGCCGACTTCCCCTATCTGACCGAGGACGACGTGCGGGCCGTGCTGGCCTACGCCGCGGCGCAGGCGGACCACGCGGTGGTGCTCGCCGCCTGATGCGGTTCCTCGTCGACGCGCAATTGCCGCCCGCGCTCTGCGGCTGGCTGCGCGAACGCGGTCACGAGGCGGTTCACGTGTTCGAGATCGGACTGCTCGCGGCGAGCGATGAAGCGATCGCCGCCCGCGCCGAGACGGACGGCGCCGCGCTGGTCAGCAAGGACGAGGACTTCGTGACCCTGCGGCTGCCCGACCGGTTCGCCTTCCTGTGGCTGCGATGCGGGAACGCCTCGAACGCGGCGCTGGCGACGTGGTTGGAGGCGCGGTGGGAGCGGATCGAGGCGTTGCTGCACGCGGGAGAGAGGTTCGTGGAGGTGCGGTGAAGTCGGGGCGACGTAGTGGGAATTGAGTATAGTGTCCCCGGTACTCACCCGGAACTCAAGAAGCTCGCCTGGATTGGCATCCGCGCTGAACGCTTCGAATAGCTCTTGCATCTGATCAAATCACAGGGAAAGATTTCAACGGGAGGGTGCAATTGCAGCAGTCTTTTCCAGTTCGCTTCAAGCGTGGCATCGCTATTGGAGCGGAGTTTCGCGCACGCTTCGATTGCGGAAGCCCACCAACTCTCGCTCCAGATGGGCTCCAGCCAACCGGTACATCTGGATTCGCAGTGATATTCGGTCATGAATATCTGTTTCGCGATGCTTACATTTCGAGCGTTAAGACAATACAGTATGCGACCTCGAAATGCAATCTGACTACAAGATACCAGTTCGCGTTGGAATTTTTCGTCTCTGACCAATTCCTCCTTGGCTTTAGCTATAACGGATTCGGCGCGGCAATTCCTTACAGGTGCCGATCACGCAAATTCCGTGTGGAGTTTGAAACGGACGAATTCTGTTGTGATACGCTGATTAGCGATCAGCAAGTATCATCTCGGAACTTTTCGATCAGAGGACTTCTAGAGAAACTGATTCCGGCGGCATCAGTAGCTCCCTTCCTTGGCCTAATCGCGACGCTTGCCCACACGTTCGACACTCTAAGATTGGCGCAAATTCTTCCCTTCGGATACATAGACTTGCTGACTTCCTTCGGAGTCCCAGCGGCAGCGCTCCTGATAGCTTCGACGTTTTCCGCGCTGGGAAGGCCGCCGATCGACGAGTTCGAGATTGAAGACGCTGAAGAGATCGCGAACCGCTAGTCCACGAGAATCACTGGGGAAGCGAGAAACAACCCGAGACCGCGCGAACTGGGGATCCACTTGCGGCCCGCGGGTTGCTGGCGGCCAGCAGCCGGGACGCGTCTCATCGGGAACATCGCCGGGAAGCGTAAAGCGGTCGTAAGGCGGCTTGGGAGTGCGGCCTGGCATCGGTTCGGCTCCTGCAGCGGGAGGGAGAACCGGGTTCTGTATGCAGGTTTGGGGAGTTTAGGAAAATGGTTCCTCGATCCTCCCCGCTCGCGGGGAGGTGGCAGCCGCGCAGCGGCTGACGGAGGAGGCCCTCGGTCAGCGCAGCGTTTGCGGAGAGCCCCCTCCACCCCGACGCTGCGCGTCGCGGTCCCCCTCCCCGTACCGGGGAGGATAGCTCCTGCGGGAGTTTCGGTTGACCGACTCCGCTCCGTCGGAGCACCTTGCCGTCAGCGTGAAAGTCACCAGATTACGTCGGCGCTTACACCCTGCTCATTGAGAACTCGCCTGACTTCTCGATCATCTCGGACAAGTCTTTTTGCAGCGGCAATCAACTCTTCGACCGCCTTGTCTCTCAACGCAACCAATGTCTTCATGGCAACAATGTCATCAAGGGAAGGACTGTCACATAATTTGGACGTAATTTGGACGAGCGAGAAGGCCAAGTTTTGCCCCGGCTCGTCAATGCCCGCGTTCGAGGAGCCGGCGACCAGGAAATCTGGCTGGTTGAGCGATCCGAGTCTAAAAGAAAGTGCTCTGGGCGTCGCGTGAACGTTATAGCTAGCCATCTTATAATGAGACTGCATCATGGCTCGGCCTGCAGCCTTCTGTATGTCCACAAATCTTGGAGTTTTTAGGGTAAGGTACTCAGCGGCCCAGCCGTAAGGCTGGCCGAAATTTGATCCAAATTCCTTAATCGCTTCCTCAAAGGCAGCATTTGTGCGCTTCGCTTCTCTTACTGAAGGAGGAGCATAACCCAATGCCTCATGATCTTGAATGTATTGATCAAGAGCTTTTTTTTGTTCGACTATGTCGTAAGCAAGATACCGCTTGGCGAGACCGTCGCCGCCGTTATCGATAACGAGGGCGACAGTAGCGATCTCATGAAGCGTGCGCCAACGCGCCATCGCCCCATCTGCTAACCCATTCTCGAGCAGAACCAGTACCTCGCGTGCGACTTGGCAAGCGCGAATATGCAGACGGGACAGTGCGACTCGCAGCGAACGGTTTTTGCGAGCTCGGGATTTCGCCAACCGTTCGTGAAACTCTTGGCCTATCTCGAGGCTTAAACTCAACAAGACACGGAGAAAATCTAAACCGTCTCCCCACCGATCTTCTAAGTTTATTCGAAAAGCATCGAGCTGCCTTAGCTCAAGATAACGATTCTCGCGCCAATGCCTAACCGTTGATCGGGCTGTCAGATCAGACGTCGCGGATGCAACTCTCTCAATAAGGTCAGGCAACTCTCCAAAGAACTCAGTTTGAATCTTTTCGAGTTGAATATAATCTTCGTCGTCAAACGAGATCGAGATGAGCTCATCAGTGCCGTGAGAACCAAGGCTGAACGGTGCATCTCCATTCGCAATGATATGCTCTGCAAACCGATCCGCAGTTTTTCGGTATTTCTTAACGCCAGCGTCCTTCAGCTTTGGCGCAAGAACCTTAGCCAGCATCATGGCTGGAGCTCGCTTCACTTGCTTCTGAAATTCCTTTTGAAGCACGCTATTCCCTACTCCGCCGCCACCGCAGACCTCTTCCCCAACAGGGGCGCCAGGTACTGCCCGGTATAGCTCCGCGGCTCCTTGACCACCTGCTCGGCCCCTTCGACTACGCCCGCGACTTCGCGCGGCCTCCGCTCAGGACAGGCTCGTCCCGGCTCGCGCGGTCCAGCAGCGGCTTGAGATACTGGCCGGTGTAACTTCTCGGCTCTTTGGCAACGTCTTCCGGGACGCCCTGCGCGACAACCTCCCCGCCCCTGACTCCCCCATCCGGCCCCAGATCGAGGATCCAGTCCGCGACCTTGATCACGTCCAAGTTGTGTTCGATCACCACCACGCTGTTGCCCTGGTCGACCAGGCGCTGGAGCACTTCGAGCAGTTTGCGGACGTCCTCGAAATGGAGGCCGGTGGTGGGTTCGTCGAGGATGTAGAGGGTCTGGCCGGTGCTGCGGCGGCTGAGTTCCTTGGCGAGCTTGACGCGCTGCGCCTCCCCGCCCGAGAGCGTGGTGGCCTGCTGACCGACCTTGACGTAGCCGAGGCCGACTTCGTTGAGCATGTGCATCTTTTCGCGGATCGGCGGGACGGCCTTGAAGAATTCGACCGCGTCCTCGACCGTCATGTCGAGCACGTCGGCGATCGAGTGACCCTTGAACTTCACCTCGAGCGTCTCGCGGTTGTAGCGGCGGCCGTGGCATTCCTCGCAGGTCACGTAAACGTCGGGCAGGAAGTGCATCTCGATCTTGATCAGCCCGTCGCCCTGGCACTTCTCGCACCGGCCGCCCTTGACGTTGAAGCTGAAGCGGCCGGGCTTGTAGCCGCGCTCGGCGCTTTCGGGCAGGCCGGCGAACCAGTCGCGGATCTGGGTGAAGGCGCCGGTGTAAGTCGCCGGGTTGGAGCGCGGGGTGCGGCCGATCGGCGACTGGTCGATCTCGATCACTTTGTCGCAGAATTCGAGCCCGGTGACCTTGTCGTGCGCGCCGGCGATGACGCGCGCGCCGTTGAGCGTGCGCGCGGCGGCGGCATAGAGCGTGTCGATCGTGAAGCTGGACTTGCCGCTGCCGCTGACGCCCGTGATACAGGTGAAGGTGCCGAGCGGGAGGCTGGCGGTGACGCCCTTGAGGTTGTTGGCGCGGGCGCCGTGGACGGTGAGCTTGTGGCCGTTGCCCTTGCGGCGCTTGGCCGGGACCGCGATCTCGCGCGTGCCGTTGAGATAGGCGGCGGTGAGGCTGCGGGTGGACTTGAGGATCTCCGCGAGCGTGCCCTGCGCGACCACTTCGCCGCCGTGGACCCCGGCGCCGGGGCCGAGATCGACGATGTGGTCGGCGTGGCGGATCGCGTCCTCGTCATGCTCGACCACGATCACGGTGTTGCCGAGATCGCGCAGCCGCTTGAGCGTTTCGAGCAGGCGGTCGTTGTCGCGCTGGTGGAGGCCGATCGAGGGTTCGTCGAGCACGTAGAGCACGCCGGATAGCCCGCTGCCGATCTGGCTGGCGAGGCGGATGCGCTGGCTCTCCCCGCCCGAGAGGGTGCCGCTGGTGCGATCGAGGTTGAGGTAATCGAGCCCGACGTTGTCGAGGAAGCCGAGGCGCTCGTTGATTTCCTTGAGGATCGCGCGGGCGATCTGGTTTTGCGTGTCGGTCAGCTTGGCGGGCAGCGCGAGGAACCAGTCGCGCGCGTTGGTGACGCTGAAGCGGACCGGGGTGGCGATGTCCTCGCCGGCGATCTTCACCGCGAGCGCCTTTTCGTTAAGGCGCTTGCCGTGGCACACCTCGCACGGCTGCGCGGTCTGGAACTTGCCCAGCTCCTCGCGCATCCAGGCACTGTCGGTCTGCAAGAGGCGGCGGTTGAGGTTGCCGATCACGCCTTCGAACGGCTTGGTGACGGTGTATTCCTTGCGCCCGTCCTTGAAGGTGAGCGCCACGGGCAGGCCGCCGGTGCCGTGGAGGACGATGTCGCGCTGGTCCTGCGCGAGCGCGTTCCACGGGGTGGTGAGATCGAACTGGTAAGCCTTGGCGAGGCTGGACAGGACCTGCATGTAATACGGGCTCGGCGGGTTGGACTTGGCCCACGGCACCACCGCGCCCTGCTTGAGGCTGAGCGCCTCGTTGGGGACCACGAGCTGCGGATCGAACAGCAGCTTCTCGCCGAGGCCGTCGCAGGCCGGGCAGGCGCCCTGCGGGGCGTTGAAGGAGAACAGGCGCGGCTCGATTTCCTCGATGGTGAAGCCGGAGACCGGGCAGGCGAACTTTTCCGAGAACACGATGCGGTTAGGCGGCAGGCCGGCGCCCTTGAGGTTGCCGGCGCCCGCGTCCTCGCCTTCGCGGCCGGGGACGACGCCGTCGGCGAGGTCCACGTAGGCCAGCCCCTCGGCGAGCTTGAGCGCGGTTTCGAAGCTGTCGGCCAGGCGGGTTTCGATGCCTTCGCGGACGGCCAGGCGGTCCACCACGACCTCGATGTCGTGCTTGTACTTCTTATCGAGCGCGGGGGCGGCTTCGATGTCGTGGAACTCGCCGTCGATGCGCACGCGGGTGAAGCCGGCCTTCTGCCATTCGGCGAGCTCGCGGCGGTATTCGCCCTTGCGGCCGCGCACCACCGGCGCGAGCAGGAACAGCCGGGTGCCCTCGGGCAGCGTCATCACCCGGTCGACCATGTTGCTGACGGTCTGCGCCTCGATCGGCAGGCCGGTGGCGGGCGAATAGGGCACGCCCACCCGCGCCCACAGCAGGCGCATGTAGTCGTAGATCTCGGTCACGGTGGCGACGGTCGAGCGCGGGTTGCGGCTGGTGGTCTTCTGCTCGATCGAGATCGCGGGGGAGAGCCCGTCGATATGCTCGACATCGGGCTTCTGCATCATCTCGAGGAACTGGCGCGCATAGGCGCTCAGGCTCTCGACGTAGCGGCGCTGCCCCTCGGCATAGATCGTGTCGAACGCCAGGCTGGACTTCCCCGAACCCGACAGCCCGGTGATCACGATCAGCGCATCGCGCGGCAGATCGATGTCGACGCCCTTGAGGTTATGCTCGCGCGCACCCCGGACCGAAATATGGGTAAGACTCATCGGGAATGGATGTTCCGCAAATGTTCGACGGGGTCAAGGGGGACGCAGGCCTGCGTCCGCAGCGCCATGTGGGGCCTGGCCGCGCAATCGGCAACCGGCCCATTTTCACGCGCCCTCGTCGCCGGCGCGCGGGGAGATCAGCGGCTCGAGGCCGGTCCCACGCCGCTCAGGATGTCGCGGCGGCATTCGCTGAAATAGGCGGCCAGACACGCCGAGCCGTGCGGCGTCAGGCGGACGAAATGGCGGCGCGCGTCGCCGGGATCGGGCCAGCGCTCGACCAGCCCGTCCACCTCGAGGTGCTGCAGCCAGCGCAGGCCGGTGCTCATCGGCGCTTCCGCGGCGAGGCACGCGCTCGACACCGAGACGGTCTGCCCGCGCGTCTCGGCGGCGAACAGGTCGAGCAGCATGTCCCAGGCGGGTTCGCCGAGCAGGCGATCGGGCAGATAGCGGCTGCGCAAGCGGCGGTCGCGATACACTTCCTCGGCGATCAGGCCGAGCGGCGCCAGCGGGCCGGCATAGCTCTCGCCGTACCCATTCAAGACCGGCTCTATCTTTGCCATGGGGATTCTCCCTCGGGGGCCGGGCCGGTCGTCACAGCAGCGCCTTGAGCACGGTCTGTCCGCTCTTGGTCTCGGCCTTGCGGACCAGCAGGTAGTGGGTCTTGAGCAAGGTGAAGTCGGCGGTCTTGCGCTTCTCGGCTGGCGGGAGCGGGATTGCGAAGCCGATGCGGCGTTCGAAATCGCGCTGGATCTCGCTGATTGCGCGCGTCCAGGCGGGAGGATCGTAGCCCCAGTCTTGCGCCGGCGCCTGCGCCACCCAGCGGAAGTTGCTCGCCTCGGGGTGGTGGCGCGCGGCCCAGCGCTCGATCACGCCGCAGGCCACGTCGGCAAAGTCGGTCATTGTTTGGCTCATGGTCGATCAATCCTGCCAGGCGGGTTGTGCCGCGAAGCGATAAAAGCGGGCGCCGGCGCGGCTTTCGGTACCCGCCAGCTTCGATAGGGGCCGAACCGCCGGACGCGCCGGGCGTGCGCGAAGGCCCCGAGCAAAAGCGCCGTGAGCTGGATGTACTGCGGCAACTGGGTCATCGCCCAATAGGCGCGCCGCACGGCGACGGGTTCCACGAACGCGGCAAGGTGACCGGTTACGCAGATGAGCTGCGCGGCGGCCGCCCACATCGGCCACATGCGGTTGGCCTGTAGCGCCAGCCACGTGATTGCGACCAGTTCGGCGCCGTCGAGCACCAGGTGAACCGGATCGACCTCTTCGAACCCCGACGGCCCGAACAGCACGTGGTAGAGCGCGTCAGTCAGCACCCAGCCGACGATGATCGCCGCCGCCAGCCGCTCGGGCGGCCCGCCTCGCCAGGAGGCGAGCAAGCCCGAACTCACCACCAGGGTAAGGATGGAGACGACCAGCGGTGACATCATGGAGCGACGCGGATGCCCATGATCAGGCCAGCCGCTTCACCGGCTCCGTCTCTTCCGGCGGGCAATCGTCGGCGCCGCACAATTCCTTCTGCACGCCAAGCAGCGAGCCGTGAACCCGCGCCAGGTTGCCGCCGGCTTCGAGCAGCGACTGTTGCGACTTGGCCAGCCGCAGCAGCGCCTCATGCCCGGTGTACGGGTCGCTGCGCGTGTCGCGCCGGGCGGTGACCATCGTCGTGAACAGCGACGACTGGCGAATGAGCGCCTCGTCGAGCGCCCTTTCGGCTTCGCTGATATCGCGGGCAATGCGCATCTGCGCGATCGGAACGGTCATTGACATAGCAAACCCCTCAACTCGGCCATCGGCCACGGAACCCAGGTCGATGAGCCGCGCGACGTCCGCCTCAGGGGGCCAGCAACTCCGAAAGCTTGGAGAAGATGGCCAGTCCGCCGAGCACGAAGATGACGAGGAAGACGGCGATCGCGACGATCGTGCCCAGTCTCGCCAACGTGCCATGACGGCCGTCGAACAGCTCCGGGACGACCGCGAGATCCGCTACCGCATCGCGCGGGGCTCCGGCCATGAGCCGTTCGCGCCGCAGTGGCGAGAGCAGCCCGGCCGGCGTCCCGTGCGCAACTTCCGGTTCGATCGGCCGCGGCGCGAGGGGGAAATCTTCATATGTCAGTGGACCGCATATCTCCATCAGGCGGCGGTACAGGGCGGCGGCTTCGTTGCGGCTGTTCGCGCCCAGCTTCTCCTTGGCGAACTGGATGCGCTGATCGACGGTATGCGGCGAGATGCCGAGCAAGCGCGCGATTTCCTTCGAGGTCTTGTGCTCGATCAACAGGTCCATGACCTCGCGCTGCTTGGCCGTCAGGCCCGCGAGGACAATCTCGTCGTCGGAATGCTCTAGGCCCATGCTTCCCTACCCCGACCGAGCCCGCGGCCGCGTTGGATCCCACCGTTAACTCTACCGGCAAATGACCGGCACGCTAGCGCCTGATTTTGCGAGGCAGGCTCAAACGGAGACAGTTCGAGCGCCCCTGCCGAATAGCCGCGAGGGCGCGCCCAGTTCGCCCCCCGCCGAACGAAATACTTGGCAAACTAGGACATTTTTGCATCTCGTTTCATCTGTAAATATCAGAGTTTTCAGGATAAATTCGCCCTTAACCGCCCTTATCAAGGATTCCGAAAGGCGTCGAGATAAGTGGTCGCCATAATCGACCAAGAACGGCCCCGCCGGCTCGCCACAAGACTACGCCAGACCTCCAAGCAATCACGCGACTCCA
Source organism: Sphingomonadales bacterium 12-68-11 (assembly GCA_002279825.1). Taxonomy (GTDB): domain Bacteria; phylum Pseudomonadota; class Alphaproteobacteria; order Sphingomonadales; family Sphingomonadaceae; genus Croceibacterium_A. Next base: position 23,019 of record NCCV01000005.1, on the reverse strand, counting down.
TAGAGCAGACTCGATGCGGCACTTGCGCAGGCCCCGGGGAGGCACCGCGCGCCGCCCAGCGGCTTCGGCTCCTGATCGAATCGCCAGACCGCGCGGTGGGTGCGCCGCCGCAAGCCTGCTTGCCACCTTGGGTTGCTTGTCACAGAGCATCGCCATGCCGCACCGCCTATTCGTTGCCATCCGCCCGCCCGAGCCGATACGCGACCGGCTGGTGGACACGATGGAGGGAATCGACAACGCGCGCTGGCAAAGCGACGAACAGCTCCATGTGACGCTGCGTTTTATCGGCGAGGTCGAGCGGCCACAGGCGGACGATCTCGCGCTGGCGCTGGCCCGGATCGACGCGGCCGCGTTCGCGCTGGAGATCGCGGGCGTCGGCGCGTTCCAGCGGAGCCGCCACTTGCGCTCGCGCGCACACGCGGTGTGGGCCGCGCTCAAGCCGAGCGACGCTCTCGAAGGGCTGCGCCTGAAGGTCGAGCAGGCCTGCGAAAGCGCTGGGCTGGCGCGCGAGACGCGGCGGTTCGTGCCTCATGTCACGCTGGCCCGGATCGATCGCTCCACCGGGCCGCTCGGCACCTGGCTGATGCACTGGGGCACGCTTGCCGCGGAGCCGTGGGTAGTGCGCGAGTTCGTGCTCTACGAGAGCCATCTCGGCCGCACGGGCGCGCACTACGAGCCGGTGGCGACCTATCCGCTCGCATGACCGGCTTGTTTCAGCGGCCATTAAGGCGCTAGGCGGTTTCGGCAGAAACCTAACGCGCGACCCGCGCGCTCGTGGAGACCCACCGATGATCATTCGCCTGCTGGCCGGAGCCGCGCTCGGCGCTATGCTGTCCGCCTGCGCCACTTTGGAGAACGAACCCGTGGCCACAACCCTCTCCGCCCCGCAAGCGACCGGCTATTTCGCCGCACCGAGCACGCTGCCGTTTCATGCGCCCGACTTCACCAAGCTGTCCGACGCCGACTTCCAGCCGGCGATCGAGCAGGGCATCGCGATCAAGCGGGCGGAAATCAGCGCGATCGCCGACAATCCGGCGCCGCCGACGTTCGACAACACGCTGGTGGCGATGCAGCGCGCCGGCCAGGTGCTGGCGCGCGCGCGGGCGGTGTTCGACCAGCTGGTTGCCGCCAATACCAACACCGTGCTCGATGCCGCCGATGCGGCGCTGGCCCCGCAGCTCGCCGCGCTGAACGACGATACCTATCTCAACGCCCGGCTGTTCGCCCGCGTGAAAGCGGTTTACGACGCCCGCGCGGCGATGAGCATGACGCCCGAAGATGCCATGCTGCTCGAAACCACTTACGCCGATTTCGTCCACGCCGGCGCACTGCTCGACGCCGGCCAGAAGGAGCGGCTCAAGGCGCTCAACGGACGCATCGCCGGGCTCGAAACCGAGTTCGGGCAGAAGCTGACCGAAGCGACCGCGGCCCGCTCGCCGGTGTTCGGCACCCGCGCCGAGCTCGCCGGCCTGAGCGAGGCCCAGATCCAGGCCGCCGCCGCGCTTGCCACCAAGATGGGCCAACCGGGCAAGTTCGCGCTGGCGCTCATCAACATCACCCAGCAGCCGCTGCTGACCAGCCTGACCAACCGCGCGACGCGCCGCGCGCTGTTCGAGGCGAGCATCAACCGCACGTCGAGCGGCGATGCCAACGACACCACCGACCTGATCGAGGAACTGGCCGAGCTGCGCGCCCAGCGCGCGGCGCTGCTCGGCCTGCCCGACCACGCGACGTATGCGATGTACGACCGGATGGTCAAAGAGCCGGCCAAGGCCATCGCATTCATGCGCGATTTCGTGCCCGCGCTGGCCGCCACGCAGCAGCGCGAGCGGGCCATGTTGGAGGAAATGGCGCGCGCCGACGGGATCAACGGCGCGCTCGAGCCGTGGGACTGGAGCTACTACGCCGAGAAAGTCCGCAAGGCGCGCTACGATATCGACCAGGCGGCGATCCGGCCGTACTTCGAAGTCTGGCGCACGCTGGAGGACGGCGTGTTCCCGGCGATGACCCAGTTCTACGGGGTCATGTTCCAGCGGCGCACCGACCTGCCGACCTACCACCCCGACATGCGGGTCTATACCGTGTTCGACAAGGACGGCAGCGAGCTGGCGCTGTTCTATTTCGATCCGTTCGCGCGGCCCAACAAGCGCGGCGGGGCGTGGATGGGCAACTTCGTCGACCAGTCGCACCTGCTGGGGCTCAAGCCGGTCATCCACAACACGCTCAACGTCACCCCGCCGCAGCCGGGCGAGCCGGCGCTGATGACTTTCGACGACGTGACCACCACGTTCCACGAGTTCGGCCACGCGATCCACGGCATGTTCGCCGACCAGCGCTACCCCTCGCTGTCGGGGACCAGCACCGCGCGCGACTTCGTCGAGTTCCCGAGCCAGTTCCACGAGAACCTGGCGACGATCCCCGCGATCCTGAACCGCTACGCCCGGCATTATCAGACCGGCGCGCCGATCCCGGCGGAGCTGGTCGCCAAGCTCGACGCGGCGGCCAAGTTCAACCAGGGGCTGGAGTTCGGCGAAACGCTGACCGCGGCGCTGCTCGACATGGAATGGCACCGCCGCGGCGCCGCCGCGGGCCGGACCGAGGCCGAGGCCTTCGAAGCCGCGGCGCTCGGCGGCATCGGGCTCGATACGCGGCTGATCCCGCCGCGTTATCGCTCGCCCTATTTCCGGCACATCTGGAGCAACGGCTATTCGGCCGGGTACTACAGCTACATCTGGACCGAGATGCTGGCGCACGATGCGTGGGACTGGATCGAGCAGAACGGCGGACCGACGCGCGCCAACGGCGACCACGTGCGCGCGACTTTCCTCGGCCAGGGGCACACCAAGGACTATGGCCCGATGTACCGCGACTATGCCGGGCGCGATCCGGCGGTGGAACCCATGCTGCGCGCGCGCGGACTGGCGGGAGGCGAATAGGCCGCGCGCTGGCCGCGCGCCGGTGCGGCCGCGCCCCCTCAAATCGCGTTGACTTTGATCGGTCGCAATTTTGTCCGAGAACGGTAACGCAGCAGGCCTAGCGCACCCTCGGCTTTGGGCCCGGCATCACGCCGAACCGGGGGGTTTCCGTTATGACTTCGCACCGTTTTCGTTCGGGCATTTCGCTCGTCTCGCTGGCGCTCGCCGCCGCGCTGCCCTCGGCCGCCGCGGCCCAGTCGCGCCAGGTAACGACGCCCAACGTCACGACCGCCAGCGGCGAAACCTCGGTCACGCTCAACGGCGTCACCTATGTCAACAAGGGCCTGCAGGGCGCCGGCCGGCTCGACGCCAATACCCGCGATTTCCGCAATGAGACGCTGGGCAGCTTCTCGGGCATGGCGCTCGATCTCAGCACCTGGCGGCGCAATGCCGACGGGACTTATTCGAGCGGCATGGTGACGCTGCCCGACCGCGGCCCGTTCGACGGCGCGATCGACTATCGCAACCGCATCCATACCTCGAACATCGCGTTCCGCCCGCTCGCCGCCGGCTCGGCCGCGCTGCCGCAGACCGCCGCTTCGCAAAGCCAGGTCTCGATCACTCCGACCGGCGGATTCGTGCTGACCGACAGCACCGGCCTGTACTTCACCGGCCGCGATCCGGGCGCGAGCACGGTGACGCGCGGCGGGATCGTCTATCCGCTGGCGACCGACGGCACCGCCGCCGGCCATATCGCGCTCGACGCCGAGGCGATCGCGTTCCGGCCCGACGGCAGCTTCTACGTGTCCGACGAATATGCCGCCGGGCTCTATTATTTCGATGCGAGCGGACGGCAAATCGGCGCGATCCAGACGGTGCCCGCGCTGCTGCCGCGCACCGCCGGCGCGATCAACTTCAACTCCACCACCCCCGGGCAGACCGGCCGCCGCAACAACCAGGGGCTCGAGGCGATGGCCCTGACCCCCGACAACAAGAAGCTGGTCACGATCCTGCAGTCGGCGACCGTGCAGGACACCAACGGCGCCAACCAGCAGACCCGCAACAACACCCGCATTCTGGTCTACGACATCAGCACCAACCCGACCCCGACCAACCCGATCGGCCATTATGTGCTGCAGCTCCCGGTGTTCAACAACAACGGCTCGGGCGGCGCGCCCGACCGCACCGCCGCGCAGTCCGAGATGCTGGCGCTCAACGACACCCAGTTCCTGGTGTTGTCGCGCGACGGGCTCGGGCGCGGCGTGGCGGCCAGTGCCAGCACCAGCGCGACGCCGATGTTCAAGTCGATCCTGCTGGTCGATACCGCCGGGGCGACCAACCTGGTCGGCACCGCCTATGAGACCGGCACCACGCCGGTGGCCACCAATGGCACGCTCGCCTCGGGCATCACCGCGGTGCAGCAGGTCGAGCTGATCAACATGCTCAATCCCACGCAGCTCGCGCGGGTCGGCATGAACCTGACCCGCCTGCCGCTCACCAACGCCACCTCGCTTGGCGAGAAATGGGAAGCGATGGCGCTGGCACCGGTGCTCGAAGACGGCGCGCCGCAGGACTTCTTCCTGTTCGTGGGCAACGACAACGACTTCCAGGGCACGCAGATCCAGTTCAACGGCGTGCCCGGCACCTCGGGCGCGCTCGACGGGACCGGCAACAACGACAGCATCCTGCTGGTCTATCGGCTGACGCTGCCGACTTATGCCGACCCGATGGCGCTGCGGGCGCTGAACGAGACGCCCGACGCGCTGCTGCTCGGCACCCGCGCCGCGCTGACCACGCTCGGCCGCGCGGCCAGCCAGGCGCCGCTGCGGATGCTCGGCGCACAGCGCGCCCTGCCCGGCACCGAGGCCAGCGAAGGCCAGGCGGGCGGCGGCGGGGTGTCGCTGTGGCTCGACGGCGACTGGACGCGGGTCGGACCGGGCGGCGCGCTGGCGGACATCGCCGTCGCCGGGCTCGGCCTGTCGGGCGGCGGCGACCTGGCGATCGGCACCTCGGCGCGGATCGGCCTGTTCGGCGGCTACCATCAGATGGACGGCACGCTCGCGCCCGGCGCGGTGTTCGCGGCGGATTCCTGGCACGCGGGCGCCTATGCCGGGATCGCGCTGCCGATCGGGTTCTATGCGCAGGGCGCGGCGGCCTGGCTCGGCAACATCGACGCCGCCGAGATCGGCCGCCCGTCGGCCTATGGCCAGACCGCGAGCGGGACGAGCGAGGCCCAGGGCTGGTCGGGCAGCGCGGAGGCCGGCTGGACGGTGCCGCTGGGGGCGGTCTCCTTCACTCCGTTCGCGGCCATCGACTACGTCGACCTCGAACTCGACGGCTATGCGGAAAGCGGCGCGTCGGTTTCCAACCTGACCTTCCCGGACCGCGCGTTCAAGAAGCTCACCGCCAGCGTCGGCGCCGAGGTCGCCGGCCAGCTCGGGGTCGTACGGCCGGCGCTGCGCGGCGGCTACTCGATCGAAAACGAGCGCGGCGACGAGAGCGCGACGGTGTTCCTCACTTCGCTCCAGCACACGATGGGCACGCGCACGGTCGCGCTCGGCGATACCGAACGCGATTCGGTGTTCGGCGAGCTGCGCGTCGCGGCCCGCACCGGCCCGGTCTCGGCGTGGTTCTCGGCGCTCGGCCGCTGGGGCGACGGCGGCGACGACGCGCGCGTGTCGATCGGCGCGGCTTACGCGTTCTAGCCCCGCACGCGGGCCCGCGCCCCGCCATTAACCCGCCGCGCGGCGCCGTCCAGCTTTGGCACGGCGCCGCCGTGGCAGGTGCGGAGCATGCCGGCGCGGGCTAAATGCCGGCCGTGCTTGGAAGTCCAGATCGCCTCGACCGAGCTTCGTCCGCCCGAGTGATCCGCGCGGATGAGCCGGCGCGCGCGCACCTGGGGGGCCGGTGCGCGCGCGCCGATGGCTTTCGATTTTCCCGGCGAGCGGTCTCGCGGCGCTGCCCGCCGATCGCTCGCTGACATCGCGTACCTGCCGCTTGGGGCAGGCACCCGGCCGACGGTCGCCACTGGAACTGCCCTTCCAGTCGACCGTCGGCCGGACCTCGTCCGAAACCCGGGTTGCCCGCAAATCGTGGTAAACACTGGGCAATAAAGCGGAAACCATTCGTCCACACGTTCGCTTAGCGGCCAGTGGCCTAGGTCCGGAGGGCCGCATGGCCATATCTCGACGGACCCTCAGCGCCCCATGACGATTCGCTTTGCCGCCCCGCCCTCCACGCTTTCTGCCAGCCTCGACCTGGCCCGGAGCGGGGTGACGATGGCCCCGCCGGCCAACGACAACTCGCCGCTGACCGCCGGCGCGGAGATCGACGACGCGCTGCTGCGGGCCGCGCTGCGGCATTTCGCCATGCACGGCCTCGCCGCCGCGCAGCGGGCCCGCCGACAGGCCGAGAAGGCCTTCTTCGCCGGCGACCGCGACGCCTATCAATGGTGGCTGGGCATTTGCCGCACGCTCGACCGGCGGCTGGCGGCCGCGATCGACCTGCCGACCGCCGGGACCAAGGGCGCGAACTGACCTGGCCGCGGGAAAAATCCCGACTTTCCGGCCAACAACGTCCTTAATCACTCAGTGACTTCTTGCCGTTAGTCGGGTTGTGGCTTCGGAGCTCACAGGCTTGCGTCTAAAGACGATCTTTGGCGGATACATCGGCGGCGACGAACGCGACGAAAGCGTACGGCGCAAGCTGGTCGAGACACTTTACACCCAGCCGCTGAGCCTGGCGGCTGGAGCGCTAGCGGGCATCGCCTGCTGCGTCACGGCCATGATCGTCACCGACAATCGCGCCATCACCGTGACCAGCGTGCTGCTGATCGTGACCGCGATCGCGCGTTTCGTGGTCGCGCTGTGGCTGGCGCCTGGCGCGCGCCGGCGCGACGCCCGCACGCTCGAGTTCGCGTACGAAATCGGCGCTTTCACTTACGCGTTCCTGTCCGGGCTGGTCGCGGCGCTGACGATGTACGACACCACGATCGGGCATCTGCAGACGCTGATGGTGGCCTATGCACTGGTGTACGGGGTCGGCATTTCGGCGCGCAATGCCGGGCGGCCGTTCATCGCGATCGGGCAATTGCTGCTGTCGGTGGTGCCGATCATCGTCGTCGGCATCTACATCGGCGGGGCGGTGTTCTACGTCCTGGCAGGCACGATGTTCTTCGTGCTGTTCGGCGTCGCTTCGATCACGTTCAACGTGTTCCGCACCTTGAAGGAGCAGATCAACGCCGCAGAAACGAGCCGCCGGCTGGCCGAGCAGATGCGCGAGTTCGCGCGCACCGACGTGGTCACCGGGCTCACCAACCGCGGCGGGCTCAATCACGATATGGTCGAGCTGCTGATGGCGCTCGAGGAGGACCGCAAGCTGGCGATGCTGTGGCTCGACCTCGACCGGTTCAAAGAGGTCAACGACACGCTGGGCCACCCGGTCGGCGACAAAGTGCTCAGCGAAGTGGCCAAGCGGCTGCGTTCGGTGGCGCCCGAGGGCGCCTGCGTAGCGCGGTTCGGCGGCGACGAGTTCATCATCGTGGCATCGGTCGAAGACCGGGCGCATAGCGAGCGGCTGGCGCGTGCGGCGAGCGAGGCGATCTCGCGGCCGATGCGGCTCGACGGGCAGCGGATCGATACCGGCACCTCGATGGGGGTGGCGCTGCTGCCCGACGACGGGCCCGACATCGATACGCTGATGCAGGGCGCGGACCTCGCGCTCTACCATGCCAAAGTCGCCGGGCGCGGCCAGATCTGCTTCTTCGATACCTCGATGACCCGCCACCTGGTGCGCAAGAAGGAGATCGAGGTCGAGTTGCGCGCGGCGATCCACCGCGACGAGCTGTCGATCTTCTTCCAGCCGATCATCGACCTGGCGACCGGCCGGATCCGCTCGTTCGAGGCGCTGGTGCGCTGGTTCCACCCGGAAAAGGGCGAGCTCAAGCCCGACGAGTTCATCCCGGTGGCCGAAGAAACCGGAGTCATCATCACGCTCGGCAACTGGATCACCGCCCAGGCCGCCAAGACCTGCGCGCAGTGGCCCGAGGACGTGACCATCGCGGTCAACCTCTCGCCGGTGCAGATCCGCGCGCCCGGCGCCGCGCTCGGCATCCTGACCGCGTTGCGCGACGCAGGGCTAGATCCGAAGCGGCTCGAACTCGAAGTGACCGAGAGCCTGTTCATCGACGACAACGCGCATACCGCGCGGTTCATGGAAGAGCTTTCCAACGAAGGCGTGCGCTTCGCGCTCGACGACTTCGGGACGGGCTATTCCTCGCTCGGCTACATCAACAAGTTTCCGTTCAGCAAGATCAAGGTCGACCGCAGCTTCGTGTCGGGCCCCAACATCGGCAAGAAGAGCGACGCGATCATCCGCGCGGTGGCCGAGATGGGCTCGACGCTCGACATGGATATCGTCGCCGAGGGGCTCGAGACGATCGAGCAGGTGCAGGCCGTGCGCAACGCCGGCTGCACGCTCGGCCAGGGGTATTACTTCAGCCGCGCGGTGCCGGATTACATGGCCGCGATGCTGCTCGCGCAAGAACGCAACGACGGGCGAGAAGCGCGCCTGGCGAGCTAGCCGCAGCGGGTCAAACGCTACTGCGAACTGTTAGCAAAGATAACTGTTCAGTCCGGGGTTTTCGCGGTTGCAATGGTTTCAAGCCGGGCCTAGGTCCGCCGCGAATTTGCCGGTGTGGACCTCCTGCGGGACGCGGGGCTCCATCGGATCGCCGACCTCAAGCGCCCGCGCAATCGAAGGACACGGCAGACCTCCATGGCTCGCAAGAAGATCGCGCTCGTCGGCGCCGGCATGATCGGCGGCACTCTCGCCCACCTCGCGGCGAAGAAGGAACTGGGCGACATCGTCCTGTTCGATATCGCCGAGGGCATCCCGCAGGGCAAAGCGCTCGATCTCAGCCAGTGCGGCCCGGTCGAAGGGTTCGACGCACGGATCACCGGCACCAACGACTATGCCGACATCGCCGGGGCCGACGTGGTGATCGTGACCGCCGGCATCCCGCGCAAGCCGGGGATGAGCCGCGACGACCTGCTCGGCATCAACCTGGGGGTGATGAAGGCGGTCGGCGAAGGCATCAAGACGCATTGCCCCGATGCGTTCGTGATCTGCATCACCAACCCGCTCGACGCCATGGTCTGGGCGCTGCGCGAATTTTCGGGCCTGCCGCACCAGAAGGTGGTCGGCATGGCCGGCGTGCTCGACAGCGCGCGGTTCGCGACCTTCCTCGCGTGGGAGTTCGGGGTCTCGGTCAGGGACGTGAACGCCTTCGTGCTCGGCGGCCACGGCGACACGATGGTGCCGGTGACCAGCTACACCACCGTCAGCGGCATCCCGGTCGACGACCTGGTCAAGATGGGCAAGTCCAGCAAGGAAGCGATCGACGCGATCGTGGCGCGCACGCGCGCGGGCGGCGGCGAGATCGTCGGCCTGCTCAAGACCGGCTCGGCCTATTACGCGCCCGCCACCAGCGCGATCGCGATGGCCGAAGCCTACCTCGGCGACCAGAAGCGGATCCTGCCGTGCGCGGCCTTCGTGGAAGGCAAGTACGGGCTTGACGGGCTTTATGTCGGGGTGCCGGTGGTGATCGGAGCGGGCGGCGCGGAAGAGATCATCGAGATAGCGCTGGGCGACGAGGCCAAGGCTAACCTTGGGGTCTCGGTCGATGCGGTCAAGGAACTGCTGGTCGCCTGCAAGGGCATCGATAGCTCGCTCTCATGAGTGCGCTAATGGCTCTTGCCCTGGCCGCGGGATTAACGGCTGACATGTTCGATCATTTTGATCGGCATTGCACTGCTCTAAGCTCAATCGACACCATGTCCGCTCGTGCCGAGTCCGACGGCTGGCGCGCAACTCATCCACCGTCGGGCTCAAAGCTCGACCAACTGACCAGCTTCATGGCTAAGCCTTTGCGGGACCTCGGTTTGGATTACGCCTCCCACGTCTTCACAAGGGGCGACGATGCCGCGCTATTCCTGGTGATATCTCGCATTTCCGGCCCGTCGATCGAGCGCATCGAATGCCGCATCATCGCTCCCGATGCCGCCGCGGCGCCCGACGGCGATCTGGTAGCCACTTGGGCCAATCGGCCGCCGACACGTTCGATTGATCAGTTCGGCGCGCGCATCTGGCAGTGGGAACCTGGCCTCCGCGATGGACATCTCAGCACCGGGGTCGTTTTCGTCCCCGAGTCTTCACCGCTTCGCGCGCAGTTGCCGCTGTTCGGCCTGGCAATCGCTGCGATGGGCAATATCGATTGAAGAATCAACTGGCGGAGCTGACATGAGCATTCTCGTCGACCGGAACACCAAGGTCATCACCCAGGGGATGACCGGCGACACCGGCACCTTCCATACCGAACAGGCGCTCGCTTACGGCACGCAGATGGTCGCGGGCGTCACGCCGGGCAAAGGCGGACAGACGCATATCGGGCTGCCGGTCTACGACACCGTGGCCGAGGCGAAGCACGCGACCGGCGCGACCGCGAGCGTGGTCTACGTGCCGCCGCCGTTCGCCGCGGATTCGATCCTCGAGGCGATCGATGCCGAGATCGAACTGATCGTGGCGATCACCGAGGGCATTCCGGTGCTCGACATGGTGCGCGTCAAGCGCGCGCTCAGCGGCACCAAGTCGCGGCTGATCGGGCCGAACTGCCCGGGCGTCCTCACCCCCGAGGAATGCAAGATCGGCATCATGCCGGCCAACATCTTCAAGAAGGGCTCGGTCGGCGTTGTCTCGCGCTCGGGCACGCTTACTTATGAAGCCGTGTTCCAGACCACCAATATCGGGCTCGGCCAGACCACCGCGGTGGGCATCGGCGGCGATCCGGTCAACGGCACCAACTTCATCGACGTGCTCGAGCTGTTCCTCAAGGACGACGCGACGAAGTCGATCATCATGATCGGCGAGATCGGCGGCAGCGCCGAGGAAGAGGCCGCGCAGTTCATCCGGGACGAGGCCAAGCGCGGCTGGGCCAAGCCGATGGTCGGGTTCATCGCCGGGCGCACCGCCCCGCCGGGCCGCCGCATGGGCCATGCCGGGGCGATCGTCTCGGGCGGCCAGGGCGGCGCCGACGACAAGATCGCGGCGATGGAAGCCGCCGGCATCCGCGTGGCGCAGAGCCCGAGCGAGCTCGGCACCACGCTCGACGCGCTGCTCAAGGAGCTTGCGTAACCCATGGGTAACGAAGCGCAGACGTTCCTGCCCGAGCTGGACGCGTCCGACGGCCCGCAACCCGGCCCCTCGTGGGGGAACGCGCGCTGGCCGCTCGCCGACGGGGCCGACGACCTGACGCAGGCGATGGACCCGACCGCGATGAAGATCGTGGTCGCGGAAGCCTCGGCCAAGGCCGGCAAGCCGGCCGATCCGGCGGCGATCGAGCGTGCCGCGGGCGATTCGATCCGCGCGATGATGCTGGTGCGCACTTACCGCGTCCGCGGCCACCTCGCCGCCGATCTCGACCCACTCGGGCTGTCGAACCCCGAACTGCCGGCCGACATGACCCCCGAGTACCACGGGTTCACCGGCGAGGCGCTCGACCGGGCGGTTTATCTCGGCGGGACGCTGGGGCTCGAATGGGCGAGCGTGCGCGACCTGGTGGCGATCCTGCGCAAGAACTACTGCGGGCACGTCGCGCTCGAATACATGCACATCGCCGATGTCGAGGAACGCCGCTTCCTGCAGGAGCGGATCGAAGGCCCCGACAAAGTCATCCGCTTCAGCCCCGAGGGCAAGAAGGCGATCCTCCAGGCGGTGATCCGCGGCGAGGAATACGAGCGGTTCCTGGGTAAGAAGTACGTCGGCACCAAGCGCTTCGGGCTCGACGGCGGCGAATCGATGATCCCCGCGCTCGAAAGCGTGATCAAGTACGGCGGCGCGCTCGGTGTGCGCGAGATCATTTACGGCATGGCGCACCGCGGCCGGCTCAACGTGCTCGCCAACGTGATGGCCAAGCCTTATCGGGTGATCTTCCACGAGTTCTCGGGCGGATCGGCCAATCCCGACGACGTCGGCGGCTCGGGCGACGTCAAGTACCACCTCGGCACCAGCACCGACCGCGAGTTCGACGGCATCAAGGTACACATGAGCCTGGTGCCCAATCCCAGCCACCTCGAAACGGTCGATCCGATCGTGCTGGGCAAGACCCGCGCGCAGCAGGCGATCCGCGACGACCTCAGCAAGCACGAGCAGGTCCTGCCGGTGCTGATCCACGGCGACGCGGCGTTTGCCGGCCAAGGCATTGTGTGGGAGTGCTTCGGCTTCTCGGGTGTGCGCGGTTACAACACCGGCGGCTGCTTGCATTTCGTGATCAACAACCAGATCGGTTTTACGACCAGCCCGAAGTTTGCCAGATCGTCCCCCTACCCGTCCGACGTCGCCAAAGGCATCCAGTCGCCGATCCTGCACGTCAACGGCGACGATCCCGAAGCCGTGACGTTCGCCTGCAAGCTGGCGATCGAGTACCGCCAGCGGTTCAAGCGCGACATCGTGATCGACATGTGGTGCTATCGCCGCTTCGGCCATAACGAGGGCGACGAGCCGAGCTTCACCCAGCCGCTGATGTACGCGCAGATCCGCAAGCATCCGCGCGTCAGTGAAATCTATTCGGCGCGCCTGATCGCCGAGGGCGTGATCGATGCTGGCGCCGCGGAGGCGATGCGGGGCGAGTTCGACGCGCTGCTCGAAGGCGAGTTCACCGGCGCGGCCAGCTACAAGCCGAACGAGGCCGACTGGTTCGGCGGCCGCTGGAGCGGGCTGCACAAGCCGGCCGATCCGGAGACCGCGCGCCGCAACGTCGAGACCGCCATCGACCGCAAGCTGTTCGACAGCCTCGGCCGCACGCTGACCACGGTCCCCGCCGACCTGCCGATCCACAAGACGCTGCAGAGGGTGATCGATGCCAAGCGGCAGATGTTCGAGACCGGCGAAGGGTTCGACTGGTCGACCGCCGAGGCGCTCGCCTTCGGCAGCCTGGTCACCGAGGGCTACGGCGTGCGCCTGTCGGGCCAGGATTCGGGTCGCGGCACTTTCAGCCAGCGCCACGCGATCTGGATCTGCCAGCAGACCGAGCGCAAATACATCCCGCTGTGCGAGCTGCCGCACGGCAAGTTCGAGGTCTACGACAGCCCGCTCAGCGAATACGGCGTGCTCGGCTTTGAATACGGCTTCGCCTCGGCCGATCCCAAGACGCTGGTGCTGTGGGAAGCGCAGTTCGGCGATTTCGCCAACGGCGCGCAGATCGTGATCGACCAGTACATCGCCGCGGGCGAGGCCAAGTGGCTGCGCGCCAACGGACTGGTGCTGCTGCTGCCGCACGGCTTCGAAGGCCAGGGGCCCGAGCATTCCTCGGCCCGGCTCGAGCGGTTCCTGCAGCTCTGCGCCAACGACAACCTGCAAGTGTGCAACATCACCAGCCCGGCCAATTACTTCCACGTGCTGCGCCGGCAGATGCTGCGGCCGTTCCGCAAGCCGCTGGTGATCATGACCCCCAAGAGCCTGCTGCGTCACCCGTTGGCCAAGAGCGCGGCCGACGAGTTCACCGCCGCCAGCCACTTCAAGCGCATCCTCAGCGACCGCGTGGAGATCCCCGACGCCAATATCCGCCGGCTGGTGCTGTGCAGCGGCAAGGTTGCCTACGACCTGTTCGAGGCGCGCGAGCAGGCGGCGATCGAAGACGTTTCGGTGGTCCGCCTCGAGCAGATCTATCCGTTCCCGGGTGAGCCGCTGGCGGCGCGCCTGGCGCGCATGACCGCGCTTGAAGAGGTCGTGTGGTGCCAGGAAGAGCCGAAGAACAACGGCGCCTGGTTCTTCGTCGAAAGTCAGATCGAGGCGGCGCTGACCGAAGCCGGACACAAGGGCATGCGCGCGAGCTATGCCGGGCGCGATGCGGCGGCGTCACCCGCCACCGGCCTCGCTAGCCGGCACAAGCAGCAGCAGGAAGCGCTGGTCGCGGCGGCGCTGGGGCTGACGGCGTGACCGTCTCTCGCCGCATTCTTCTCACTGGGGTTAGCTATGATGGCTGTTGAAGTGAAAGTTCCGGCGCTCGGCGAATCCGTGGCCGAGGCGACGATCGGCGAATGGCTCAAGCAGCCTGGCGACCCGGTCAAGCTCGACGAGCCGATCGCCAGCCTCGAGACCGACAAAGTCGCGGTCGAAGTGCCCTCGCCGGTCGCCGGGATCATGGGCGAGCAGCGCGTCAAAGTCGGCGAGACGGTCGAAGTCGGCGCGGTGATCGCCATGATCGAGGACGCGCAGAGCGCCGGCGAGACCACTCAAGTGGCGCCGCGCGACAACCCCCAGCCGGCCGAGCAGGCCCCGCCCGCGCCGACCCCGGTTCCCGTACCGATCGCCCCGCCCGCGGCCGAAGGCGACGAGCCGAGCGATCCGACCACGCTCTCGCCCGCGGTGCGCCGCGCGGTGCTCGAGCACGGGGTCGATCCGAGCGCGATCAAAGGCAGCGGCAAGGACGGCCGGCTGACCAAGGAAGACGTGATCGCGGCGGCCAAAGCGAAAAAGGACAGCCCCGCCCCCGCGGTGAGCGCCCCGGCCCCGTCGCCTTCCCCCGCACCCGCCGCCACCGGCGAGCGGCGCGAGGAGCGGGTCAAGATGACCCGCCTGCGCCAGACCATCGCCCGGCGTCTCAAGGCCGCGCAGACCGAAGCCGCGCTGCTGACCACTTTCAACGACTGCGACATGACCGCGGTGATGGAAGCGCGCGAGGCCTACAAGGACCTGTTCGCCAAGAAGCACGGCATCAAGCTCGGCTTCATGAGCTTCTTCGCCAAGGCCGCGTGCCTGGCGCTCAAGGACGTGCCCGCGGCCAATGCCAGGATCGACGGCGAGGACATCGTCTATCACGACTACGTCGACATCTCGGTTGCGGTCAGCGCGCCGGGCGGGCTGGTGGTGCCGGTGGTGCGCGGCGTCGATACGATGGGCTTCGCCGAGATCGAGCAGGCGATCGCCGCCTACGGCCAGAAGGCCAAGGACGGCACGCTGACGATGGCCGACATGACCGGCGGCACCTTCACGATTTCCAACGGCGGGGTGTTCGGCTCGCTGATGAGCACCCCGATCATCAACCCCCCGCAGAGCGCGGTGCTCGGCCTGCACCGGATCGAGGAACGCCCGGTCGCCCGCGATGGCCAGGTCGTGATCCGCCCGATGATGTACCTGGCGCTGTCTTACGACCACCGGCTGATCGACGGCCGCGAGGCGGTGACCGCGCTGAAGATCATCAAGGAAGCGATCGAAGATCCGATGCGCCTGCTGATCGACCTGTAGGGAGAGCAAGAATGGGCATGGTTCTCTGCCTGCGCGGAGCAAGCTCCGAGCAAATGGCCGCTCTTCGCGCCGATCCCGACGCGGCAGACGCGTTCTTGTTCGACGACGCCGCATACGAAGCGGGCGAGATCGTCGGTTTCGACAAGGCGTGGAATTCCCTGCACTTCATGTTCACTGGAAACGGCGCAGAGTCCGATCATCCGCTGAGCTTTTTCCCAAACGAGCCGGAACAGGTCGGAACCGATAATGGCTATGGGGGCCCCTGGTTCTACACGCCCGCGCAGGTCGCAGCTTTCAATGCCGCGCTTCGTGACTTGACCGACGCCGAGCTTGAGTCCCGATACGACCCCGCAGCGATGGCCGCAGCCGATGTCTATCTGGCAGACCTATTCGTGGATGAGGGCCCCGAAGCTCTCGAGTACATCATGCAAAGCATACCGCAGCCCCGTGCGCTTACCCAGCGATGTGCTGACAGCGGCTCCGGCATGGTCGGAATCATCACCTAACCCGATAGATGTGAGCAGAACGCATGGCTGACTACGACTACGACGTTCTCATCATCGGCTCCGGCCCCGGCGGCTATGTCGCGGCGATCCGCGCGGCGCAGCTCGGGCTCAAGACCGCTTGCGCGGAGAGCCGCGAGACGCTGGGCGGGACTTGCCTCAACGTCGGCTGCATTCCTTCCAAGGCGCTGTTGCACGGGTCCGAGCTTTATGACGAGGCGGCCAACGGCACGCTCGCCAAGTTCGGGGTCATCGCGGAGAAGGTGAGCCTCGATCTCGCGCGGATGCAGGCGGAGAAGGATACCGCGGTCAAGGAACTGACCGGTGGGATCGAATACCTGTTCAAGAAGAACAAGGTCGACTGGCTGAAGGGCCGGGCGGCGTTCCAGGATGCGCATACCGTCAGGGTCGGCGACGCCGCCGTCACCGCCAAGAACGTGGTGATCGCGACGGGTTCGTCGGTCACGCCGCTCCCGGGCGTGGAGGTCGATAACGCGGCCGGCCGGATCGTCGATTCGACCGGAGCGCTGGCGCTCGCCGAAGTGCCCGAGCACCTGGTGGTCATCGGCGGCGGGGTGATCGGGCTCGAGCTTGGCAGCGTATGGCGCCGGCTCGGCGCGAAAGTGACGGTGGTCGAATTCCTCGGTCAGTTGCTCCCCGGCATGGACGGCGAAGTGCGCAAGGAAGCCGGCAAGGTGTTCGCCAAGCAGGGCATGGAACTCAGGCTCTCGACCAAAGTGACCGGCGCGACCGCGACGGGTGCCGGCGTCACGCTCACGCTTGAGCCCGCGGCGGGAGGCGCGAGCGAGACGCTCGAGGCGAGCCACGTGCTGGTTTCGATTGGTCGCAGACCGAACACCGACGGGCTCGGGCTCGAGGCGATCGGGCTCGCGCCGAACAAGCGCGGGCAAATCGAGACCGACCCCCAGTTCCGTACCGCGGTGGACGGGGTGTGGGCGATCGGCGACGTGATCCCCGGCCCGATGCTGGCGCACAAGGCCGAGGACGAAGGCATCGCCGTGGCCGAGAACATCGCCGGGCAGACCGGGATCGTGAACCACGCGGTGATCCCCAGCGTGGTCTATACGATGCCCGAGATCGCGGGCGTGGGACTGACCGAGGAGCAGGCCAAGGAGGCCGGCAAGCCGATCAAGGTCGGCAAGTTCCCGATGGCCGGCAACAGCCGCGCCAAGACTAACCGCGACACCACCGGCTTCGTCAAGGTGATCGCCGATGCCGAGACCGACCGCGTGCTGGGCGTGTGGATCATCGCCTCCGTTGCGGGGACAATGATCGCCGAGGCCGCGCTGGCGATGGAGTTCGGCGCGACCAGCGAGGATATCGCCTACACCAGCCACGCGCACCCGACGCACCCCGAAGCGCTCAAGGAAGCGGCGATGGCCGTGCAGGGCAAACCGATCCATATCTGAGCCAGTTCCGGTTGCCCGCGACGCTCCGCATGCGCTTGCTGCGGCGCGAACGAGGGGGCGAGCAGATGAGCGAACTGGCAACATTCTTCGGATCGATCTCGGGGGGTGCGCAGCCCCATTACCTGCCGGTGGTCGCGGCAGGCGGGCTGCTGGGCGGGCTGCTCCAGCCGGTCGTCGCCAAGCTCGACGAACGGGCCAAGGATCCCCCGGTGGCGGCGTTCTGGCAAACCCCCCTGCTGGGCATGGCGGCGGCCGGAATCTCCGTTTACGTGCTGGCCGACAGCCAGCTCGATGAGCCGATACGGTTGTTGTTCTTCGCCCTGCTCTGCGGGCTGGCGTTCCCCTCAGTGCTGCTGAGCGCGATCGACAAAGTCGGGCAGCGGACCCGCGACGTGCAGCTCAGGGCCGCCGAGATCGCCGGCGATGCCGGATCGGACGGCATCGAGCAGACGGTGCGCGCGGCGCAGAAGCTGCGCTCGCTGTTGGTGCAGAACCCGCCCGGTTCGATCAGCCCGAGCGGACAACAGGTCATCGAGAGCGTCGCGCAACAGGCGGTGACCAGCATCGCCCAGACCCCGGCCGCCAGCGAAGCACTGCAACGCCAGGTCGTCGACGAACTCAAGGAGCTGGGCACGGTCGCCAAATCGGCGGGTTGGGACAAGACGGCGCAGGCGACCGCCTCGGCGCTCGAACGGCTGAGCGAGACCATCGACGACCGGGTCATCAAGGCCTCGGCCGAGCGGGGCGCCGCGCGGCTGACCGAGCCCGAGGCGTGACAGAACCCGCGCCGTGACCCGCTACCCCTCGGGTTCGGCCGACTAGCGAGGCGCCGCCGCGTCGGGTAACGCCGGTGCATGGCATCGCAACGCATGATGCAGCGCCTCGCGCGCTGGCATATCTGGCTCGGCTGGCTGGTCGGCGTCCCGATCCTGATGTGGACCTTGACCGGGCTGGTGATGGTCGCGAGACCGATCGAGGAAGTCCGCGGAGAGACGCTGCTGGCGGGGCACAGGGCGATCGACCCGGGCGCGCTGACCTTCCCGGCGGACATCGGCGAACCGATCCACGAGGCCCGGCTGGTGGCGCAGCCCGACGGCCCGGCGTGGATCGTGACCGGCGCGGACGGCAGCCGCTGGCGCTACTCGGCGCGCGACGGCACGGTGATCCCGCCGGTTGCGAAGGACGAAGCGCGGCGGATCGCCGAGGCGGCCTATACCGGTGCCGACAAGCTGACCGGCCTGACTTATTTCCCGGCCGGCGAAGCGCCTTCGGACGCGCGCAGTGCCGGATCGCTCTGGCAGGCGCGCTTCGGCGACGGCGACCGGCTCTACATCGACGACACCACCGGCGAAGTCCTGGCGCTGCGCACCGGGTGGTGGCGGACGTACGACCTGATGTGGGGTCTCCACATCATGGACCTCGAGACGCGCGAGGACACGCACCACCCGATCCTGATCGGTTTCGCCGCGCTCTCGGCGATCGGGGCGCTGATCGGCTGCGCGCTACTGTTCCGGCGGCGCAAGGCGCGCGTCAAGGAATGAACCCACTGACCGCCCCGCTGATGCCGCCCGCGCTCGACCTGGCCGGGATCGCGGTGTTCGCGCTGAGCGGCGCGCTGCTGGCGACGCGGCTGCGGCTGACTCTGGTGACGGTGGCGTTCTTCGCGATGGTGACCGGAGTCGGCGGCGGATCGGTACGCGACGTGCTGATCGGCGCACCGGTGTTCTGGGTGCGCGACCCGTGGGTGGCGCCGATCGTGCTGCTGATGGCGCTGCTCGCCTGGTTTACGCCGGCGCGCTGGTGGGAGGGCAAACTGCTAGACTGGGCCGACGCGCTGGGCCTCGCGTTCTACGCAGCGTTCGGCGCGGCCAAGGCGCTGTCGTACGATGTCGAGCCGGTTCCGGCGATGATGATGGGGGTGATCACCGGCTGCGTCGGCGGGATCATCCGCGACGTGTTCGCCGGGGTGCCGTCGATCCTGATGCGGCCCGAGCTTTACGTCACTGCGGCCGCGCTGTCGGCGACGCTCTGCGTCGGCGGGATCGTCGCCGGTCTGCCGCAGGGCGCGGCGATGGCGGGGGCCGCTTTGGCCGGGTTCGCACTGCGCGGCGCGGCGCTGATCTGGCGGATCGAACTGCCCGGCTACGCGCGGGGGCCATAGCGAAACGGCCCGGACCGTAAGGTCCGGGCCGCTCCGTTTGCGATACCGCCGGCGTTAGAGGCCGCGGATCCCGCTGTAGTCGAGGTCGGTGACCCGGCCGCGCTCGATCCGGCAGGTGAAGTTGCCGGCATCGTAGCCGCGGTAGCGGTCGTTCCAGCCGCGGTAGTCGTTGTTCCAGCCGCGGCCGTAGCGGTTGTCGCCCTGGCGCCAGTTGCGACCGAGCTGGTTGACCGCGATGCGGCCCTTGACCACGTAGCCGTCGCCGCGCCGATCGACGCTGCGGATGTCGGTCACGTCGGCGTTGAAGCGGCGCGCGCCGCGCTCGGCGGTGTTGACGCACTGTTCGATCGCCTGACGCGGGTCGCCGTAGCGGCCCCAGCCGTTCTCGTAACGGTCGTCGTACCGGTCGCGGCTGTTGCGGCTGGTCGCCGAGGCAATCGCCGCGATGCCGCCGATGATCAGCGCGCCGGCAATGACGTCGCCGGCATCGATCCCGCCACGGTCGCGGCCCCGGTCGCGATCGTAGCGCGACTGCGCGTGCGCCGGCGCCATGGAGCCCACCGCCATCGCGCCTGCGGCGACGGTTCCGACCAGGGCTTTGGTAATGGTCTTCATGATCTACACCCTTCTATTCACCGGAGGCGTCAGGCCGTCCTGTGACTCGGGTTTAGGCACGGGGCGTTGTGGCAACGCTGAATGTGCCTGACAGTTTTTGTTCAGGTTCCGGGCTACTTTTGTGAACCCTTATCGCTTGCGACCGCGCTTACGGACCTATTGCGCGTTCAGGCCCGTCGCCTTGGCCAGGAATGCCAGGATGTCGGCCGCTTCCTCGATCGCCTTGTCGGTCGGCTTGCCCGAACCGTGCCCGGCGCGGGTTTCGATGCGGATGAGCTGCGGGTTGGGGCCGAGGTTGGCGGCCTGCAGCGCCGCGGCGTACTTGAAGCTGTGCCCGGGGACGACGCGGTCGTCGGTATCGGCGGTGGTGACGAGCAGCGCGGGATAGGGCGTGCCGGGCCGGATGTTGTGCAGCGGCGAGTAGGCGCGCAGCACTTTGAAATCGGCCTCGCGGTCCGGATAGCCGTAGTCGTCGACCCAGTAGCGGCCGGCGGTCCAGCGGTCGAAGCGCAGCATGTCGATGACCCCGACCTGGGCGTTGCCGGCAGCGAACAGGTCCGGCCGCTGGTTGGCGACCGCACCGACGAGCAGACCGCCGTTCGAGCCGCCCTGGATCGCGAGCCCGTCCGCGCGGGCGATGCCCTGCGCCTTGAGGAACTCGCCGGCGGCGATGAAGTCGTCGAACACGTTCTGCTTGTTGGCCAGCCGCCCGCCGTCGTGCCACGCCTTGCCGTATTCGCCGCCACCGCGGATATTGGCAAGCGCGAACACCCCGCCCGCTTCGACCCACGCCAGCCGGCTGGCCGAGAACGAAGGGGTCAGCGAAACGTCGAACCCGCCGTAGCCGTAAAGCAGCGTCGGCGCAGGGCCGGTCACGTCCTTGCGGCGGACGATGAACAGCGGCACGCGGGTACCGTCCTTGGAGGCGAAGAAGCGCTGCTCGACCGCGATCGTTTCGGGATCGAACCGCAGGCTGGGTTCGGCGAACACGGTGGTTTCGCCGGTCGCGACATTCAGCCGATAGACCGTGGCCGGGCGATTGAAGCTGGTGAAGCTGTAGAACGTCTCGGGATCGCCGGGCTCCCCGGTGAAGCCCCCGACCGAGCCGATCCCGGCGAGCGGGATCGGCGCCTGCTCCCGCCCTGCCAGATCGAACGTCCGCGCGAGCGCGCTGGCATCTTTGAGATAAGCCACGATCAGCCGGTCGCCGACGATCGAGGCGCCGGCGATGGGCTGTTCTTGGTCGGGAACGATCGGCTGCCAGTTCGCGCCGGGACGATCGAGATCGATCGATACGACCTTGTAGCGCGGTGCATCCTTGTTGGTGGCAAACCACAGCATGCCGCCCGCGCCGTCGATCAGGCTCCAGGCGTTCTCGAACCCAGTGACCAGTTCGCGCGCCTGCCAGCCGTGTACGGTGCGCGCAGCGAGATCGATCACGCGCACTTCGTAACGCGCGTCGGTCCCTATCGAGCTGGTCACGAGCGCCCAGCGCCCGTCGTGGGTGACACTCGCGGTGTGGTTGCGCTCGCGGTGTTCGGGCGTGGCGAACACCCGCTCGTCCGCGCTCTGGGGCGTCCCCAGCTTGTGGAAATAGATCGCCTGGTCGTAATTGAGCGCCTGGAAGTCCTCGCCCTCGGCCGGCTCGGGGAAGCGCGAGTAGAGGAACCCCTCCTCGCCCACCCAGGCCAGGCTGGTGAACTTGGCCCAGCGGATCTCGTCGGCCAAGACATCGCCGCTGGCGACGTCGAGCACGCGCAGGATGCGCCAGTCGCTGCCGCCGTCCTGCACGCTGTAGAGCAGCTTCGAACCGTCCGGCGAAGGCAGCCAGCTATCGAGCGCGGTCGCGCCGTCGGCGGCCCAGGCATTGGGATCGAGCAGCACGCGCGGCGCGCCGTCCAGCCCCTCGCGGACATAGAGCGGGCTCTGGTTCTGGAGGCCGGCGTTGCGGGTGTAGAAATAGCGCGTCCCCCGCTTCACCGGCACCGAGAAGCGCTCGAAATCGAACAGCTCGCCGATCCGCTGCCTGAACCCCTCGCGCGCCGGCAGCGTCGCCAGGTAAGCGTCGGTGACCGCGTTCTGGCGCGCGACCCAGTCGGCGACCTCCGGATCGGTGCGGACGTCGTTCTCGAGCCAGCGATAGGGATCGGCGATCGGCTCGCCGAACAGCATCTCGACGACCTCGCCGCGGCGGGTCTCGGGATAGGCGGGTGCGGTCATGTCCTGCGCCTGTGCGGAAGAGGAAAGTGCAGCGCCGAGCGCGGCAAGGAAAGGCAATAGGCGCATCGGGCCTCCGAAATGCAAAAAGGCGGTTGCGAGTGTAACGACCGCAACCGCCTTTGCAATTTCTCAGACCCCGCTGGAGGCCTTACGCCGCTTCCAGGTCCTCGTCCTCGAACACCGGGCCGCTGTCCTGGCCCTTGGCGTCGACGTCGCGATCGACCAGCTCGATGATCGCGATCGGCGCGGCGTCCGAAGCACGGATGCCGGCCTTGATGATGCGGGTGTAGCCGCCTTCGCGGCCAGCGTAACGCTCGGCCAGAACTTCGAACAGCTTGCGCTCCTGCGCTTCGTCCAGCATCCGGGCATGCGCCAGGCGGCGGTTGCTGAGCCCGCCGCGCTTGGCGAGCGTGATCAGCTTCTCGACGTAAGGACGCAGTTCCTTCGCCTTGGGCGTGGTGGTCTTGATCTGCTCGTGCTTGATCAGCGCGGCGGCCATGTTGCGCAGCAGGGCCGCGCGGTGGCCGGACTTGCGCTGCAGTTTGCGGCCGCCGTGTCCGTGACGCATGTTCAGTACTCCGTTCGTAAGGGGGCCGTATCAGGTACCCCGGTCCAGGCGGCTCTTGGGGCGGCCGCCATTGCCCGGTCGCCAAGCTTAGCCGAGCAGTTCCTGCTCGAGCTTCTTGGCCATTTCCTCGATGTTCTCGGGCGGCCAGCCGGGGATGTCCATGCCCAGGCGCAGGCCCATGCTGGAGAGCACTTCCTTGATCTCGTTAAGCGACTTGCGGCCGAAGTTCGGCGTGCGCAGCATCTCGGCTTCGGTCTTCTGGACCAGATCGCCGATGTAGATGATGTTGTCGTTCTTGAGGCAGTTG
>NCCV01000004.1 GCA_002279825.1 Sphingomonadales bacterium 12-68-11 | reverse complement strand
CCGGCAGCGCGGCGAGCCGCGCGTAGATCCCGGCGGCGCGGTCGATCGGCACCCCGAACTTGTTCTCCGCCTTGCCGGTCGAGATCTTGTCGTGCGTGCCCGCATCGACATCGGGATTGACCCGCAGCGCGCAGGCCGCGACCAGCCCGCGCGCCGCGGCGATCGCCGAAAGCTCGATGCCTTCCTCTTCGCTCTCGACGTTGAACTGGCCGATCCCGGCCTCGAGCCCCTGCGCCATTTCGCGCGCGGTCTTGCCGACGCCCGAGAACACGATCTCATCGCGCGCCATGCCCGCGGCCAGCGCACGCAGCAACTCGCCGCCTGAGACCACGTCCGCGCCGAAGCCTTCGCGCTGCATGACCTTGAGCACCGCGAGGTTGGGGTTCGATTTGACCGCGAACGCGAAGTGCGCGCCCTGACCTTGCGCACCGGCGTCCGCCAGCCCTTCGCGGAACACCCGCGCGTGGCGTTCGAGCGTGGCGCGCGAATAGACGTAGACCGGCGTTCCGACCGCCTCCGCGATGCGGCTGAGCGGCACGTCCTCGGCGTAGAGTTCGCCGTCGCGGAGGTGGAAATGGTCCATAAGGTCAGTTGCTCGGCGGAAGGTCGAAAGGGTCGTCCTCACGCTCTTCCGACTGGCGGCGCAGTTCCTCGCTGCGCACGGGCGCGGCCTGCGGATCGCGTTCGAGCAGTTCGGCCGCGCTCGGTGCGTCGCTGCGGCCATAGGGCGGGGGCGGCAGGCTGGCCCCGGCGACGGGCTGCAAGTCGCGCTGCGTCCCGCAGGCGGCGAGACCCAGCGCAAGCAGCGCAACGGCGACGGCGCGCGCGATCATGCCTCGTTCTCCAGAGCCGCAAGCGCTTCGGCCACGCGCTTGCGTACCTCGGCGGGGGCGGTGCCGCCGTGGCTGGCGCGCGAGGCGACCGACGCATCGACCGACAACGCCCGGTAAACCCCCTCGCCGATGCGCGGGTCGATGGCCTGCAAGTCCGCCAGCGGCAGCGCTTCGAGCGCCACGCCGCGCTGCTCGGCCAGCTTGACCGCCGCGCCGGTGACATGGTGCGCCTCGCGGAACGGCAGCCCCGCCTCGCGCACCAGCCAATCGGCGAGATCGGTCGCGGTGGCATAGCCGAACTCGGCCGCCTGGCGCATCCGCGCGGTCTGGAACGTCGCGCCCTCGATCATGCCCGCCATCGCCGCGAGCGACAGCCCCAGCAGCCCATGCGCTTCGAACACCGGCGGCTTGTCGTCCTGCATGTCCTTCGAATAGGCCAGCGGCAGGCCTTTCATCGTCACCATCAGCGCTACCGCGCAGCCGACGATCCGCCCCGAATGGCCGCGCACCAGCTCGGCCGCGTCGGGGTTCTTCTTCTGCGGCATGATCGAGCTGCCGGTGCTGAGCGCATCGGGCAGGCGGACGAAGCCGAACGGCTGGCTGGCCCACAGCACCAGCTCTTCGGCCAGACGCGACAGGTGCAGCGCGCACTGCGCGGCGGCGGTGAGGTAATCGAGCGCGAAATCGCGGTCGGAGACGGAGTCGAGGCTGTTGGCGGTCGGCCGCGCGAAACCGAGCGCTTGCGCGGTCATCTCGCGGTCGATGGGAAAGCCGGTGCCCGCCAGCGCCGCGCTGCCGAGCGGGCACTCGTCGAGCCGCGCCCGCGCATCGGCGAAGCGCGAACGGTCGCGCCGCAGCATCTCGTAATAGGCCATCAGGTGATGGCCAAGCGTGACCGGCTGCGCAGTCTGCAGATGGGTGAAGCCCGGCATCACGCTATCGGCATGCTCGCCTGCGCGGTTCACCAAGGCCTTCTGCAGCGCGATCAGAGCCGCATCGGCCTGGTCGATCGCGTCGCGCACCCATAGGCGGAAATCGGTCGCGACCTGATCGTTGCGGCTGCGCGCGGTGTGGAGCCGCCCGGCGGCCGGGCCGATCAGCTCGGCGAGGCGGCTCTCCACGGTCATGTGGATGTCCTCGAGGTCCCAGTTCTCGGGCACGCCCTCGGCCGCGAACGCCTCGCCGATCCGCGACAGCCCCTGCTCGATCGCCAGCGCGTCCTCGCCCGCCACGATCCCGCAGGCGCCGAGCATCGCGACGTGTGCCTTGCTGGCGGCGAGGTCCTGGCGCCACAGTGCCTTGTCGAACGGGATCGAGGCGTTAATCTCGCGCATGATCGCCGCGGGCCCTTCGCCGAAGCGGCCTCCCCACATGGGGTTGGAGCCTGACATGTCCCGTTCGCCGGCTGGAATACTGGTATCGTCGCTCACGTGTGCGTTCGCCTTGGTCCTGACGGGGTGCGATAGGGAAAGCGCCGAAACCGCGCAACCGCAGGAAACGGCCGCGGAGGAGGCGGCAGCGGGCGAGGCAGAACTAACCGGCAAGATCGACCGCAGCTTCGCCGGCACCGCGATGCCGGTGGCGGTGGTCAAGGATCCCGCGGGCGCCGAGCTCGATTTCGCCGCGCTCAAGGGCACGCCCGTGCTGCTCAACCTCTGGGCCACCTGGTGCGTGCCGTGCGTCGCCGAGATGCCGCTGCTCGACAAGCTGGCCGCCGACACCGAGGGCGAGCTGACGGTGCTGACGGTCAGCGAAGACCTCAAGGGCGCCGAGGCGATCGTGCCGTTCTTCGCCAAGAACAAGCTCGCCAACCTGCCGCAATGGCACGACACCGACAATGCGCTCGCCGTCGCCTTCGGCGGCGGCGCCGGGCTTCCCCTGACCGTGCTCTACGATGCCGAAGGCAAAGAGGTGTGGCGCGTGGCCGGCGGGTACGACTGGGGCGGCGCGGAGGCGCGCGCGCAGATCGCGGAAGCGATGGACGCCGGCTGATGTCGCAGCTCGCGCGCGATCTCGACCGCAGGCGCCTGCTCGGCGGTTTGTCGATCGCGCTCGGCGGGACGGCTCTGGCGGCTTGCGGGAGCCGGGCCGGCGCGCAGATCGCCCAGGCCTGCGTGGCGACTCCGACCGAGATCCGCGGCCCCTTCCCGGCCGACGGCACCAACGGCCGGCCGCGCCCGATCAACGCGCTGGCGATGGACGGCCTCATCCGCCGCGACATTCGCAGCGGGTTCGCCGGGATGGGCGGCAGCGCCGACGGGGTTGCGCTCGAGCTCGAGCTGACGCTGGTCGGCGGGTCCGGCTGCACGCCGCTGAGCGGGCCGGCGCTGTACCTGTGGCAGAACGATGCCGCCGGCGAATACTCGCTCTACACGCTGCCCGAGACCAATTACCTGCGCGGGCTTCAGACCGCTGCGAACGGCCGCCTCCAGTTCACCACGATCGTGCCCGGCTGCTACGGCGGGCGCGCGCCGCATTGCCACTTCGAGGTCTTCGCGAGCCGCGAGGCGGCGCTGGGCGGAGCCGCCCCGCTGCTGGTCTCGCAGCTCGCCTTCCCCGAGGCCGAATGCCGGCCGATCTACCGCGACGACCCCCGCTACGGCGGCAGCCTCGCCAATCTCGACCGCTGGCCGGCGTCGCGCGACTTCATGTTCGCCGGCGACGACGCGGCCGCTCGGGCGCGCCAGACGATCGCGATGACGGGCGATGCCGCGGCGGGCTATCGCGGCACGGCCACCGTGGCGCTGAGCGCGGCGTAGTCCGGAAGCGCTAGCCCCAGCCGACCGAGCGGACCGCCGGCCAAGCCTCCCACCAGCGCGCCCTGCACCCGGGGCCCGGGGCCTACGCGTGAGAGCGGGGCGAAAAGCAGATCGCGGACTAGCGCCGGAAATGCCGCGTCGCTTTGATAAAGAGGTGTGAAGAACGCCGTCATCCGCTGATAGAGGGCGACATGGCTGCGGCGAACGGAGATCGCAGCGTTCAGACCGGCAGCGAGGTCGCTGGCGTTCGCCAGGCCCCTCGCCAGCGCCCAGGCATCGAGCAACGCCATATTGGCCCCCTGCCCCAACTGCGGGCTGGCCGAGTGCCACGCATCGCCGAGGTGGATCAGCCGCTCTTCGATCGGCCGACGCAGCGTGCGGTGAGCGTAGCGAGCGAAAGTCAATTGGCAGGGGTCGACGATCTGTTCGAGGATGCCTGCGCATTCGGGCCATAGCTCGAGGAAGTCGTGCTTCCATCTCAAGAGGCCACCTTCCTGCATGCGGGTGACCCCATCGGCGCGCAATGACCAGAACAATGAAAGTTCAAGGTCCCGGCTGCCGCGGCGCACGCCGGTGGGCAAGATGCCGGCCATCTTGCGCGCCCGTTCGTAACGCTGTTCCAGCCTGGCGTGATCGAAAGGCCCATCAGCGGGCCAGGGCAAGGTCGTCCACAGCGCTCCGTAGGGCAGCCAGCCTTCGCTATTGGGCGCCAGCGAAGATGCTACGCCCAGCACGTCCACGACCAGATCGTGTGCTGGAGAACTCTCTCCCTCGGCGAAGTGTAGCCGGCGCCCGTGCGCCTCGCAGGCGGAGCCGACGACTTCGCTTCCCGTGCGAAGCGGGATGCCCGCAGAAACCACCGCGTCGTAGAGGGCTCCGAACAGACTCGCGCGGTGAATGCCCAGGCCGAAAAGGCCGGTCGGCCGGAGATCGGCATAGCGAGCATCCAGGACGGTCTCGCCCAGCGTGTTCAGCCCGTAAAGCCGGGTTACGACTGCCCCGTTGGCGACAACCTCCTCGGCCAGCCCGAGCTGCGCAAGGACGGCTAAACCGGTCGGTTGAATCATCAGGCCCGAACCGAGCGGGCGCGGCTGATCGAACCGTTCGTACAGCGTTACCCCGTGACCCTGGCGGTGGAGCAGTAACGCGGCGGCGAGGCCCGCGATGCCGCAACCGGCCACGGCGATATCGAGATCACGCATCGGCGCCAAAACTAACTGTCGACAGGCGCGATGGCGAGAACGCATCGCTTGGATTTTTCTCCGGCAGATGGTTAATGCCGCTGACAGGCGCGCCCTCACATCAGGGCGATCCTCAGCAGTTCTCATCGGGGGGTGAGTCGCATGGCAGGCCGGATCGGTAACTTCACCTTGGGCGCGGCGCTGCTTGCGGCGACGCTCGGCACCCTCGGCGCGCGGCCGGCGGCGGCGCTGCCGCTCGACGGTTTCAAGGGCCAGGGGCTCGAGAAGATCTACGGCAGCTACGGACCCGGCGGCAACTGCACGCGCCAGCCGCTGCTGGTGGTCGATGACCGGGGCTTCACCTTCACCGCCGGCGGACGCACGGCGACTCAGGCCAAGGTCGAGTTCGCGGTCAGCTACATGGGGCCGGAATACCAGGGCACCACGATGGTGTTCTTCCCATTCCCGGTGAACGACGACGATTACGGCCCGGTGCTGATGTACATGAATTACGAGGAGCGGCCGGGCGAGGTTCGCTTCGAATCCAATCTCGCGCCCGGGCAGCGGCTCACGGCGATGCAGACCGCGCTGACCGCGGCCCCGCTGCGGCGCTGCGCCGGCACCGCCCCCGCGCAGGCCTCGGCCCCGGTGGCCGCGGCCCCTCCGCCGCCGCCGCCTGCCCCGGTGGCGCCGGTCGAGTGGACCAATCTCGCCAGCCTGACCGGCAAGGCCGGCGCCGCCGACGTGCTCGGCACCGGCGCGGTCGGCGCGGCGATCCGGACGCAAATCGGCGGCAAGTACGCCGCGCTGGCGCAGAACCTGAATGTCGCCGGCCGGTCCAGGTGGGCCTTTGGGAACGCGGCAAGCTGACCGTCTTCGCGCCGCGCGGCGCGCGCATCCCGCTTCCGGGAGATATCGCCGCGCTGGTCGACAACAGCCCCTCCGAGGAGGCGACCCCCTTGCCCGGGACGCCGTGGGAGCTGCGGCCCGCCGCCGGGCGCGAACCGATCGCTTATGTCGATGCCGCGGGATCGACGCACTACCAGGCGTTCAGCGTGTTCTGCGACAACGGCCAGCCGGTGCTCGCGGCCCTGACCACGCGTCCGCTCGCCGGGCAAAGCCATACCGTGACCTGGAACTTCCCGGGCGGCCTGGTCGACGTGGTGGTACGGCGCGGCAACAACGAGGGGACTTTCTGGCAGGCCAGCCTGGCCGGCTCTCCGCTCGTGGCGATGCTGGCGCGCGGCAGCGGCGCGGTCATGCTGCGGCTCGACGGAGCGCTCGAAGGGCAGGCCTCGCTGGCCGGATCGACCGCGGCGCTGCGAAGCGCGCTGAGAACCTGCGTCCGGCTCTAGGCAACCACGCCGTGGGCGATGACGGGCTCGAACCGCCGACCCTCTCGGTGTAAACGAGATGCTCTACCAACTGAGCTAATCGCCCCACGGTGCGGACCGGCGCTTTAGCTACGCGGCGCGCCTCATACAAGCTGTGCGGCGCTGCGGCCCAGTTCGGCGAAATAGCGCGCCATCGCCTCGGCGGCGCGGTCGGTCAGGGCGATGAAGGCGCGCCGCCGGTCGGTCTCGTCCTCGACCCGCTGAAGCAGCCCGGCCTCGCTCATCTGCGTGATCCAGCGCAGCGCGGTGGTCGGCGGCACCCCGCTAGCGATGCACAGCGACGTCACCGAGACGCGGATATGCTCGGCGCGCGCGGCGGTCAGGTCGAGCAGCATGTCCCAGGCCGGATCGGCGAACAGCTCGCCGTCGAAATGGCGCGCCCGCAACTGGCGCTGGCGGATAATCCGGCGCACCAGCCGCGGATCGGGCAGCGGCGGCCGTGCCGCGCGCGTCAGCCGGTCGGCGGGATCGTCGCCGGGCGGGGCGCGATAGCCGGGCGACGGGCTTTCGACGCGGAACCCTCCGCTTTCCGCGCCCAAGCCCGAGGAGGCCGCCGCGCCGCCCCCGAAGGCTTCCAGCCGCTCGGCCAGCCGCGTGACCTGCTCGGTCAGCCGGAGCAGCGTCAGGCGGTCCTCTTCGCTCAACTCGCGCACACGCAGCCGCGGCACTTCCGCCAGCACCCGGCCGAGCGCGATGACCCGCTCCGCCCGGCTCGGCTCGACCAGGATCTGCGGCGCGGACTGGTCGCAGCACGCGAACACGTCGTCGAGCGCGGCGACGCTGGTCGAAACCACCAATCGCGCGCCCGAGCGCGCGGCGCGCACGTCGATCCGCGCCAGCGCCGCGAGGGCCGCGCCGCCCGGCGCCGGGCAATCGATCAGCACCACGTCGCCGATCGGCCGCACCGGGCCTTCGAGCAGGGCAGCCAGCGGCGCGCATTCGCGCACGGCCAGTCCCGCGGCCAGCACGTCGCCGCGCATCTCGTCGCGCAGCCGGTCGCGCTCGGCAAAGATTGAGACCGCCAGCGCGGCCGGATCATTGCCCGCCGCATAGGCGAAATTGGCTTGCAGCACCGGCTCGCTCCCGAATCGTTCGATGCGAAAGGATGCGAACAAAGCAGGATCAGGTCAAGATCGGATTCGGACCAAATCAGTTGACCCGTTCGCCGATCAGCGTGCCCTTGGCGCCCGATTCATAGCGGAACGTGAACCCCGGCCAGCGTTTTCGCCAGCGCCGCGCCACTACGCGCTCGCCGGGGCGAGCGGCGTCGTCGAGCATGACCATTCCGCCGACCGGAATGCGATCGAACAGCTTTTCGGCGCGGCCGCGGATGAACGGACCCAGCGCCCAGTGCGGCCCGTCGATGATGAGGAGATCGATCTTCGCCGGCACCGCCGGCAAATCGTACCACAGCGACGACCAGTCGGACTTGTCGGGCGCGATCGGGGCGTGGCGGATGTCGGCGTGGAGCCCGTTGTCGGCCAGCCACTGGCCGGTCGAGGCGACGAACTCGGCAGTCGAATCGAAGCTCATCAGCTTGCCGCCGCCGTTCAATTCGAGCGCGCGGGCGATCACCAGCGAAGTCGCGCCGCAGCTGATCTCGACCACCTGCTGCGGCCTGATCTTCTCGATCGCGGTGACGATCCGCCACAGCAGGAACGTGTCCGCCTTCCAGCTGCCGAGATGCGGGAGCGCGTCGTGCGGGAGGCCGAGCCGATCGAGCAGCGCGTGCTTGTCGGCAAGCCGCCCGCCCCACAGGCTGCGCGCCAGCCAGGGCCACTGGATCGCCCCCCAGGCGACTGTGAACAGCTTCTCCCCAAGCGGCCGCGCGGGCGGCTTTTCGGCGATCGACAGCAGTCCGGTTTTCTCGCGCGAGGTCATCGTTCCATCCCGGGCGCGGCCATGCCCGACGCGCGGTCAGTCGGCAAACGGATTGCGCACGAGGATCGTGTCGTCGCGCTCCGGGCCGGTCGAGACGGTCGCGACCGGGCATTCGATCAGTTCCTCGATGCGGCGGATGTATTTGATCGCCTGCGCGGGCAGGTCGGCCCAGCGGCGCGCGCCCATCGTGGTCTCGCTCCAGCCGTCGAACTCTTCGTAGATCGGCTCGACCCGCGCCTGTTCGAAGGCGCTGGCGGGGAGATGGTCGAGTTCCTGGCCGTCGAGCCGGTAGCCGGTGCAAATCTTCACCGTCTCGAACCCGTCGAGCACGTCGAGCTTGGTCAGCGCGATGCCGGTCACGCCGCTGATCGCGCAGCTTTGCCGCACCAGCACCGCGTCGAACCAGCCGCAGCGGCGCTGGCGGCCGGTCACGGTGCCGAACTCGTGGCCGCGCTCGCCCAGCCGCTGGCCGGCGGCGTCGCTCAGCTCGGTCGGGAACGGGCCCGAACCGACGCGGGTGGTATAGGCCTTGACGATGCCGAGCACGAACCCGGCGGCGCCCGGGCCCAGCCCGCTGCCGCTGGCCACGGTGCCGCTGACGGTGTTCGAGCTGGTGACGAACGGATAGGTGCCGTGATCGACATCGAGCAGCACGCCCTGCGCGCCTTCGAACAGGATGCGCACGCCTTCCTTGCGCAGATCGCGCAGCCGCTTCCACACCGGCTGGGCGAACTGCTGCACGAAGGGGGCGATTTCGGTGAGATCGGCGAGCAGCCTGGCGCGGTCGATCGGCGGCTCGCCGAACCCCGCGCGCAGCGCATCGTGGTGCGCGCAGAGGCGATCGAACTGCGGCTCGAGCTCGCCCAGATGCGCCAGATCGCAGACCCGGATCGCGCGGCGGCCGACTTTGTCCTCGTAGGCCGGGCCGATGCCGCGCCCGGTGGTGCCGATCTTGCCTTTGCCGGCGGCCGCCTCGCGCATCACGTCGAGCTCGCGGTGGACCGGCAGGATCAGCGGGCAGGTATCGGCGACCGCGAAGTTGTCGGGCGTGATCTTGACGCCCTGCCCTTCGAGCTTCTCGATCTCGGCCTTGAGCGCCCAGGGATCGAGCACCACGCCGTTGCCGATCAGCGACAGCGTGCCGGTCACGATTCCGCTCGGCAGCAGGCTCAGCTTGTAAGTGGTGTTGCCGACGACGAGCGTGTGCCCGGCGTTGTGCCCGCCCTGGAAGCGCACCACCACGTCGGCGCGCGCGGCGAGCCAGTCGACGATCTTGCCTTTGCCCTCATCGCCCCACTGGGCGCCGACGACGGTGACGTTGGGCATCCGATGATCCTGCGAGGCCGGCCCCGAGGGCGGCAAACCGCGCGGGCCCTAAGGCTTCTGCGCGCTGCGGGCAATGGCCTTGGGTGGGCGGGCGCTCAGGCGTCGCCGTCCGGCTCGCGGCGAACCTGCGATTCCAGTTCGTCGAGGGCTTCGATCAGCCGATCGAAGCGGCACGTCTCGTCGATATGGTAAACGCGCTTGAGGCTGCTCTGCAGCATTTTGAACGTGGGCTCGTTCAGCAGCGCCACCGCGACGATCCGATCTCCTTGCATGACATTTATATCCAATGGCTTGCAATCAATACGTCCGGTGGACGGGAGGGTTTCTTAAAAACACCGCTCTTGCGCCGAACCGAGTGCCCGGCGGACCGCACTGGGTGTGTAACAACCGGCGTAACGGAGCGATTACGGTAATTCGCTTGGGGCGCCCGAACCGAGTGCCTACCTCGGAGCGGGCGCCCGGCTCGCGCCCCGGATCTGGAGGTCGGGTTATGACATTCGCTCGCATCGGCGCCCTTGCATTGTTCGCGCTGGCCGGGGGTTGCTCGGCACAGCCTGACACGCCCGCCGCCGCCCCGCAGCTCACCTTTCACGAAGTGATGAAGGATCAGATCGACGTCCATGCCGACGAAGTCTGGGAGCTGACCAACCCCAAGCTCGACGACCGCGCGATCATCGACCCCAGGCTGATGAGCGATCAGGAATGGGCCGAACTGGCATCGCGCGCCGACGCGGTGCAAAAGGCCGCCACGGAGATCGCGCACATGGATCCGATCGTGGTCGCCAAGCCGGGCGTGAAGATCTCCGACGAGGACATCCCCTACGGCCACAGCGCGGCGCACGTCCAGGAAGCGATCGACAAGCGGCCGCAGGTGCTGCGCGACATGGCCGGCGTGCTCGCCGCGCACATGGGTGACTTGAGCAAGGCCGCGCGGGCGCACGATCCCGCCAAAGCCTCGCCGCTGATCGATCAGCTCGACGGGGTGTGCGAGGATTGCCATCTCGAGTTCTGGTACCCGGACCAGAAGGCGCTGGTCGAAAAGTACCGCGACCACATCTAGCGCGCGGATTCTGCAGCGAGCCGCGAAGGGAGACCCGGCGCCGAACGTAGAGTCGGCGAAAGGGCTCCCGATGCGCACATTCCTCACTCTCGTGCTTGCCGCTGCCGCGCTCTCGCTCACCGCCGCCGCTGCCGCCCAGGTCGGCAGCGGCCGGGCGGGTGCCGAACGGCGCGCCGATCCCGCCAAGCAGGCCGTCGCCTATGGCAGCGACCGGCTCCAGGTGGTCGATTACTGGGCCGGTCCTTCGGCCAACGCGCCCCTGGTGGTGTTCGTCCACGGCGGCGGGTGGAAGCGCGGCGACAAGCGGATGATGGACGGCTCGGCCAAGCTCTCGCACTGGCGCGCGCAAGGCTATGCGGTCGCCTCGGTCAACTACCGGCTGGTGCCCGAGGCAACGGTCGAGCAGCAGGGCGCCGACGTGGCCGCCGCGCTCGCGGCGCTCAAGGCGCGCGCCGCAACGCTCGGGTTCGACGCGCGGCGGATGGCACTCGTCGGGCATAGCGCCGGCGCGCATCTGGTGGCGCTGGTCGGGACCGATCCAGCCTACTTGCTCACGGCGGGCCTGTCCTTCGCCGACGTGGCCGGGATCGTCCCGCTCGACGGCGCGGCTTACGACGTCGCGGCGCAGATGGGTGACGGGCCGCCGATCATGCGCGGTACCTACGAGCAAGCGTTCGGCACCGATCCGGCGCGCCAGGCGCGGCTCTCGCCGACCCGCCAGGCGGGCGCGCCCAATGCCGCCGAGTTCCTGATCCTCCACGTCCAGCGCGACGACGGAAAGCGCCAGAGCGAAGCGCTCGGGGCCGCGCTCCGGCAGGCCGGCAGCAGTGCGGTGGTGCGGGGCTTCCCGGGCCGGGGCCTGAGAGGCCACGCGCAGATCAACCGCGAACTGGGCGATCCCGACTATCCGGCAACCGCCGTCGTCGATGCCTTCCTGGCGCGGATTTTCGGCTAGCGCGGCCCGCAAGGGCGCGGCACAGCGCGGTCCGTGCCGCGCCTGACCACGCTCCTTGCCGTCGCCCTCGGTTACGGCCTGCCCGGCCAGCCCGCCGTGTCCGAGAAGCGCTACCAGCGGCCCGACCGCACGCTCGCGTACGGCCAGCATCCGCTCCAGGCGCTCGACTTATACTCGGCCGGGGCAGGCGTGCGGCCGCTGGTCGCCTTCGTCCACGGCGGCGCCTGGCAGTTCGGCGACAAGGCCCGCCGGCTCGCCGACCGCAAAGCGCCGTTCTGCCGCGCCGAAGGCTGGCACTTCGGCTCGCTCAATTTCCGGCTCGTACCTGAAGTCGGCGTGGCGGACATAGCAGCCGATATCGCCGCGGGCCTGCGCGCGCTGTGGGACGCGAGCGAGGCGCTCGGTATCGACCGGACGCGGATCGTGCTGATGGGCCACAGCTCGGGCGCGCACCTCGCCGCGCTGGTCGCGACGGATCCCGGCTATCTCGGCGCGGTCGGGCTTGCGCCTGGCGATCTGGCCGGGGTCGTGGCCAACGACGGCGCCGCCTACGATGCGCGCGAGCGCAGCGTGCGTTCCGGCTGGCTCGACCGCCGGTTGATCGTGCCCGCGCTGCCGCCGGGGGACGCGCCGCTGCTGGCGCAGCTCTCGCCCGCGCTGCACGCCGCTCAGGCGCCCAACGCGCGCGCCTTCCTGATCCTCCATACGGCGCGGACCGCGAGCGCGCGTCAGGCCGAGCTGCTGGAAAGAGCGCTGGCAAGGGCCGGTACCCCCGCCGAGCGACTGGGTTTCGCCGGGCGCGGCGCCAGCGCGCATGTCATGCTGAGCCGCAAGTTCGGCGCCCCGGGCTTCCCGCCGACCGAGGCGGCGCGAACCTGGTTGCGTGACATATTGAGCCCTCCCCCCTGAGGGGAGGGTGGATCACAACGGAACCGCCACCCCACCTTCGAGCCGGTGCGAGCAGCCCAAGGCCTGGCCCTCGTCGCTCTCCGCCAGCGCCGCCACCGTACGCCAGCCTTCGCTGCGCAGCCTGGCGGCCGCGGCGCGGTCGTGGCCGAGCGGCAGGAATACCGCCGGGCGGCTCGGCTCGTCGGCCTTGACCGCCTCGACCAGTTCCTCGGGGAACAGCGAGAAACCGATCGCCACTTCCTCGCTACCGCCGATCCGATAGGTCCCGCCGCGTCCGAGCGTGCCGCGCACACCCGCGGCGTAGATCGCGAAGCCGAACCACGACTGGTACTCGAAGCCGTGCCGCTCGGTCGGGTCGAGCGTCAACCGGGCTCGGTCCGCCACCCGCGCGGCGATCTGCCGCACCGCCTCGATCCGGCTGGTCAGCGCCCCGCCGGCATCGATCGCGGCGAGCTTGCCGATCGCCTCGTCCACCGGCCCGCTGGCATAGAGCAGCGGCAGGTAAGCCTCGCCCCCCGCCGCGGTGAGCGCGCCGGCATCCTTCATATCGAGTTCGCGGCGGACCGCATCGACCTGCTCGGGCGCGAGCGGGAATTCCTCGGCGGCCAGGGTATCGACCAGGTCGGGAAGCGTGAAATCGATCGACAGCGCGGGTGCGCCGGCCGCCTCGAGCGCGCTGATCGCGAGCTCGACGATTTCGGCGGCGGCGGCGACGGTATCGCTGCCGATCAGCTCGGCGCCAAGCTGGAGCCCCTCGCGGCGCGGCTCCAACGGATCGCCGGCGATCCGCGCGACCATGCCGCTGTAGCACAATCGCAGCGGCCGCGGCGCATCGGCGAGGCCGGTCGCGGCGATGCGGCCGACTTGCGGGGTCATGTCCGAGCGCAGCGCCAACAGGCGCAGGCTTTTGGGATCGACGAAGCGGAACAGGTGGTGGGTGCTCACCCCGTTCATCCGCCCACCGGACATTCTTCGGGCCATCGGCCCTTCGAACTCGACCAGCGGCGGCCGCACCCGGTCATAGCCGTGCGCGTCGAGCACTTCGAGCATGGCGCGCTCGATCCGCGCCGCGGCCGCCGCGCTTTGCGGCAGGCGGTCCTCGAGCCCCTCGGGCAGCAGGTCGGCGGCGGGATCGATCATGCGCGGCGCCTTAGCCGTTCACCCCCCGCTTGCGAAGGGTGAACGGCCCACAGGCTCGATGGGCCTAGAACGCCAGCGCGCGCACGCGCTTGACGCCCGGCAGCTGGCGGGCCTTGTCGAGCACGTCGGCCGGCACCGCGCTGTCGACCGACAGCAGCAGTATCGCCTCCCCACCGGCTTCGCGGCGGCCGAGGTTGAAGGTGCCGATGTTGATGCCGTTTTCGCCCAGCAGTGTGCCGATACGGCCGATGAAGCCCGGCGCGTCCTCGTTGACGATGTACATCATGTGCCCGGCCAGCTCGGCCTCGACCTTGATGCCGAACAGTTCGACCAGGCGCGGCTCGGCGTTGCTGAACAGCGTGCCCGCGACCGACCGCTCGCCGCCTTCGGTCTTGACCGAGACGCGCAGCAGGGTGTGGTAGTCGCCTCCCTTCTCGGTGCGGACCTCGCGCACTTCCAGCCCGCGCTCGCGCGCCAGGAACGGTGCGTTGACCATGTTCACGGTGTCGGACTGCTGGCGCAGGAAACCGGCCAGCACCGCGGCGACGATCGGTTTGGCATTGAGTTCGGCGGCGGCGCCTTCGGTATGGATCGAGATCCGCGCCAGCGCGCCGGTGGTGAGCTGGCCGACCAGGCTGCCGAGCTTTTCGGCGAGCGCCATGTAGGGCTTCAGCTTGGGCGCTTCCTCGGCCGAGAGCGACGGCACGTTGAGCGCGTTGGTGACCCCGCCCGTGACCAGATAATCGGCCATCTGCTCGGCAACCTGCAGCGCGACATTGACCTGCGCCTCGGTGGTCGAGGCGCCGAGGTGCGGGGTCGAGATGAAGTTCGGGGTGTTGAACAGCGGGTGCTCGTGCGCCGGTTCGGTCACGAACACGTCGAGCGCGGCGCCCCCGATGTGGCCCGAATCGAGCAGGTCCTTGAGCGCGACTTCGTCGATCAGGCCGCCGCGCGCGCAATTGATGATCCGCACGCCCTTCTTGGTCTTCTCGAGCCGCTCGCGGTTGAGAATGTTGCGGGTGTCGTCGGTCAGCGGGGTGTGCAGGGTGATGAAATCCGCCCGCTCGAGCAGCGCCTCGAGATCGACCTTCTCGATACCGAGTTCGATTGCCCGCTCGGGCGAGAGGAACGGATCGTACGCGATGACCTTCATCTTGAGGCCCAGCGCGCGATCGGCGACGATCGAGCCGATGTTGCCCGCGCCGATCAGGCCGAGCGTCTTGCTGGTCAGCTCGACCCCCATGAAGCGGTTCTTCTCCCACTTGCCGGCCTGCGTGGAGGCGTCGGCTTCAGGCAATTGCCGGGCGAGCGCGAACATCAGCGCAATGGCGTGCTCGGCGGTGGTGATCGAGTTGCCGAACGGGGTGTTCATCACCACCACGCCCTGGGCCGAGGCGGCGGGAATATCGACGTTGTCGACCCCGATCCCGGCGCGGCCGACGACCTTGAGGTTGGTCGCCGCCGCGAGGATCTCCTTGGTCACTTTGGTCGAGCTGCGGATCGCCAGTCCGTCGTACTGGCCGATGATCGCCTTGAGCTCGTCAGGAGTCTTGCCGGTGATCACGTCGACCTCGCAGCCGCGCTCCTCGAAAATGCGCGCGGCGTTGGGGTCCATCTTGTCGGAAATGAGAACTTTGGGCTTCGTCATGAGAATCTCCCTCTCCCCTTCAGGGGAGAGGGCCGGGGAGAGGGGGAATCCGCCCCGGCCCTTGTGATGAATGGAAGCGCGATGAATGAAAATGGGAGAGTGCGTTCCCCTCTCCCAACCCTCTCCCCTGAAGGGGAGAGGGCCATTCGCGTCAGGCCTTGAGCGTTTCCCACGCCCAGTCGAGCCACGGGCCGAGCGCTTCGACATCGGCGGTGTCGACCGTCGCGCCGCACCAGATGCGCAGCCCCGGCGGGGCGTCGCGGTAGCCGGCGATGTCGTAAGCCGCGTGCTCCTTCTCGAGCAGGCCGGCGAACGTCTTGATGAAGTCGGCGTCGGCGCCTTCGACCGTCAGGCACACCGAAGTCTTCGAGCGGATGCCGTGATCGACCGCCAGGTGCCCGAGCCAGGGCCGCGCGGCGACGATCTTGTCGAGCGCGTGGGCGTTGGCGGTGGCGCGCGCCTTGAGGCCTTCGAGACCGCCGACCGACCTGGCCCATTCAAGCGTCCAGATCGCGTCCTCGACCGCCAGCATCGACGGGGTGTTGATCGTCTCGCCTTTGAAAATGCCTTCTGCCAGCGCGCCCTTCGACATCAGGCGGAACACCTTCGGCAGCGGCCAGGCGGGGGTGTATTCGGCGAGCCGCTCGACCGCGCGCGGCCCGAGGATCAGCACGCCGTGCCCGCCCTCGCCGCCGAGCACCTTCTGCCACGAGAAGGTGGCGACATCGATCTTGTCCCACGGGATGTCGTAAGCGAACACCGCGCTAGTCGCGTCGGCGAAGCTGAGCCCTTCGCGGTCGGCCGGGATCCATTCGCCGTCGGGTACGCGCACGCCGCTGGTGGTGCCGTTCCAGGTGAACAGCACGTCGTCCGACCAGTCGACCTTGTCGAGATCGGGGAGCTGGCCGTAATCGGCGCGGACCACGGTGGGTTCGAGCTTGAGCTGCTTGACCGCGTCGGTCACCCAGCCTTCGCCGAAGCTCTCCCAGGCCAGCGCGGTCACGCCGCGCGCGCCGAGCATGGTCCACATCGCCATCTCGAAAGCGCCGGTGTCGGACCCCGGGACGATGCCGATGCGGTGCGTGTCGGGCAGCGCCAGCATCTCGCGCATGAGGTCGATGCAATACTGGAGACGGGTCTTGCCGAGCTTGGAGCGGTGCGAGCGGCCGAGCGAGTCGGTCGCCAGCTTGGCGGCATCCCAGCCCGGAGGCTTGGCGCAAGGGCCGGAAGAGAAGTAGGGGCGCGCCGGCTTGGTGGCGGGCATGGCAGGCGCAAGAACGGCGCCGGCCGCATTGGTATCAGTCATGTAGACTCTCCTCACAGAGAGCACGCGCGGCGTTGGGACCGCGTGGCCCGTCGCG
Source organism: Sphingomonadales bacterium 12-68-11 (assembly GCA_002279825.1). Lineage (GTDB taxonomy): Bacteria > Pseudomonadota > Alphaproteobacteria > Sphingomonadales > Sphingomonadaceae > Croceibacterium_A. The sequence goes on along the minus strand of NCCV01000004.1, from coordinate 213,906 downwards.
GGCCCTAGGCGCCGCGTCGGCCAAGTCAACAACGATTGCGGTTGCGCCCGAAACCGCCCGCCGCTTTCGCATCGCAAGGCGCTGAAATTAGGGCCTTGTTAACCACGATAGGTGAATATCCCCGACGATGATCCGCCACTGCGCCCTGCTCCTGCTCGCCTCGGCGACCGCTGCGTGCTCGGCGCTGCCGGTCGTGGGCGGCGGAAGCCAGGGCCCGGCGGCCGCCCCGCGCAGCGCGCCGCAAACGCGCGCCCCGGTTACCGATCAGTGCCTGCGCCAGCTCGGCGCCGACGGGGCGCGGTTCACGCCCCTGCCCGATCGCTACATCGCGCCCGGCTGCTCCAATCTCGGCACCGTGCAACTCCAGAGCTTCGCGTCCGACAACGCCGCGCTGGTGGCGACCAATCTCGGGCCGGTGACTTGCGGCGTGAGCCGCGCCTTCGCCGGCTGGGCGCGCTTCGGGGTCGACCGCGCGGCGGTGCAACTGCTCGGCTCGCCGATCCGCAGTATCGAGACGATGGGCAGCTATTCGTGCCGCAACGTCGCCGGCACCAATCGCAAATCGGCGCACGCCACCGGCGAGGCGATCGACATCGCCGCCTTCGTGCTTGAAAACGGCCGGCGCGTTTCGGTGCGGCAGGACTGGAACGGCGGCGATCCGCGGGCACGCGAGTTCCTGCGGGTAGTCCGGCAAAGCGCCTGCAAGCGCTTCGGGACCGTGCTCAGCCCCGACTACAACGCCGCGCATCACGATCACCTGCATCTCGAAGGCACCGGCGACGGCAGCGCCTTCTGCCGCTGACACCCGCGCGGCCGGTCAGGTCTGTTCGCGGTAGAAGCTGTAGTCGGGCAGCGAATGGAACGCGTTGCGCAAGGCGTCGCTCCATCCCGACGAGACCGCCTGGAAATAGGGATCGGTACTGTCGATTCGGCGCTCGTGCTTGGCCGCGAACCCGTCGCGCTCGATCACCATCAGGTCGAGCGGCAAGCCGACCGAGAGGTTGGCCTTGAGCGTCGAATCGAAGCTGACCATCAGCAGCTTGACCGCGTCCTCGAAACTCATCGTCCGTTCGTAGCCGCGGATCAGGATCGGGCGGCCGTACTTGGTCTCGCCGATCTGGAAGAACGGCGTGTCGAAGCTGGCCTCGATGAAGTTGCCTTCGGGGTAGATCAGGAACAGCCGCGGCTCCATGCCCTTGATCTGGCCGGCCAGGATCATCGAGGCGGTGAAGCGGCCCTTGCCGTGCTGGCCGTTGTCGTCCTGCGTTTCCTGCACGATCTCGCGCAGCAGCTTGCCGGCCTCGACCGCGACCTGGAACATCGAAGGCAGCTCTAGCAGCGAGTTCTGCCGGTCGACCGGGGCCTTGGTGCGTTCCTCGAGCCGGCTTATCACCGCCTGGGTGGTCGCCAGGTTGCCCGCGGTCATCAGCGCGATGATCCGTTCGCCCGGGTTCGACCAGTGGTACATCTTCCGGAACACCGAGATATTGTCGACGCCCGAGTTGGTGCGGGTGTCGCTCATCAGCACCAGCCCGCGGTCGAGCACCATTCCCACGCAATACGTCATAGGTCCGATCCGTCGTTGAAGGCGGCAGGTTAGCCAACCCTGGCGCGCCGGGCTACTGTTCGACCACCTGTTGTTCCACAGCCAGATCGACTGTCAGCGTCTCGGTGGCCGCGCCGTAGCTGATTCCGGTGACCGGGGCCGCGTCGCGATAATCGCGCCCGGTGGCGAGGCGAACGTAGCGGGGATCGGGGCTGATCCCGTTGGAGATATCGAACCCGACCCAGCCCAGCTCGTCGACCCAGGCTTCGGCCCAAGCGTGCGTGGCTTCCTGCTCGATGCGGTCGTTCATCATCAGGTAGCCGCTGACGTAGCGCGCGGGGATCTCCAGCGAGCGCGCGGCGGCGATGAAGATGTGGGCGTGATCCTGGCACACCCCCAGCCCGGCCGTGATCGCCTCCTCGGCGGTCGTATCGACCCGCGTTTCCCCGGTAGCGTAGATGACCTTCTCGCGGATCGCCGCCGAGAGGTTGTGGAGCGTCGCCACCGCATCGTCGCGCCGGCGCTCGATCCCGGACAATAGCTGCCTGACGCGCGGTCCCGGGCGGGTCAGGTCGGTGTGGCCGAGAAAGGACCAGAGCGGCAGGTGCCCGGCATGGCTGCCCAGCACGCCGGCATGATCCTCGGTATCGACCGTGCCGCGGCAGGTGACGACGACTTCCTCGGTGCCTTCGAGCACCGACACCAATGTCACATGGTTGTGATTCTGGTCGTCGTAGGTCAGCTCCTCGCGCGCGCCCACATAAGCCATCGTCCAGTCCCTGATCGACTGCCCTTGCGTGGTCTTGGGGGTAAGCCGCAGCCGCTGCAGCCCGTGCGCGACCGGGCCGGCGAAGCGGTATCGGGTGGTGTGGCGGATGGCGAGGCGCATTGGGGCGGGCCTTAGGCGACGAAGCGGTACTGATCAGCGATGGCGCTGGCCACGGCCTGGTTGCGCGTAATGAAGCTGCCGAGAAACTGGTGCAGCCCCTGGTCGAAGATCTGCTCGATTGTCTTGCCGGTAAGCTGCGCGTCGGCCTCGCGCATCAGCGCATGGGCCGGCCCTTCGTGGCCGTGCAGCGCGGCCAGCGCATCGAGGTTCTCGCCGAGCGACTTGTAGCAAAACGCCAGGCTGCGCGGGAACCGGCCGTCGAGAATGACGAAATCGGCGATCGAGCGGGCATCCATCCGCCCCGCGTTGAGCCAGCGGTAGGCGCGCTCCCCCGACAGCGAGCGCAGCACGTTGTCCCATTGCCCGGTATCGAGCGCGGTGCCGACGTAAGCCAGCGAGGGCAGCAAGAGATAGTACTTCACGTCGAGGATACGGGCGGTGTTGTCGGCGCGCTCGATGAACGTGCCGGCGCGCGCGAACGAATAGATCTCGTTGCGCATCATCGAGCCGTGCGTGGCCCCGCGCGCGAGCGTCGATTCGCGGCGGATCGCGGCCAGCGCCGTCCCGAGGCTGCCTTCGCGCACCGGCCGGGCGAGCAGGTCGCGCAGCGTCATCCAGGCCTCGTTGACCGCTTCCCAGACTTCGAGCGTGATGGCCGAGCGGCAGGTCCGCGCGTTCAGGCGGGCGCGTTCGAACATCGTCAGCACGCTCAATTCGTTGGTGCGGCCGCGCAGCACGAAGTCGCACACGTGCGAGCCGGTGAAATCGTCGTAAGCGGCCTTGTAACTTTTGAGCAGCCCGAGCGTGGTCAGGACCGAACGCCACTCCTCGGTCGCCGCGTCGGGGCCCCGCGTGAGCGACATGCGGTGCCCGGCGGCGAGCAGGCGCGCGATGTTCTCCGCCCGCTCGAGATAGCGATACATCCAGAAGATGCCGTTGGCGACGCGGCCTAGCATGTCCAAGCCGCTTCTTCGTCATTGCGAGCGCAGCGAAGCAATCCAGGGCCGCGCAAAGCCGCCCTTGATTGCCGCGGGGCGTTGCCCCTCGCAATGACGAGGAAAGAGTCGCCCATCAGTCGTCGAGCACCCAGCTGTCCTTGGTCCCGCCGCCCTGGCTCGAATTGACCACCAGCGAGCCCTTGCGCATCGCCACCCGGGTCAGCCCGCCGGGGGTGATCTCGACCCCGTCGGGCGAGACCAGCACGAATGGCCGCAGATCGACATGGCGCGGGGCAAGCCCGCGCTGGGTGAAGATCGGGCAGGTCGAAAGCGCCAGCGTCGGTTGGGCGATGTAGTTGTCGGGCCGGGCGATCAGCTTGTCGCGGAACGCCGCCAGTTCGCGCTTGCTGGCGGCCGGGCCGATCAGCATGCCGTAGCCGCCCGAACCGTGCACTTCCTTGACCACCAGTTCGTCGAGATGCTCGAGCACGTACTTGAGGCTGTCGGCATCGGCGCAGCGCCAGGTCTCGACATTGGCGAGGATGGGCTTCTCGCCGGTGTAGAACTCGACGATCTGCGGCATGAACGAATAGATCGCCTTGTCGTCGGCGACCCCGGTTCCCGGCGCGTTGGCGATCGTCACTTTGCCCGCGCGATAGACGTCCATGATCCCCGGCACGCCCAGCACGCTGTGGGGGTTGAACGTGAGCGGATCGAGGTATTCGTCATCGACCCGCCGGTAGATCACGTCGATCGGCTGGAAGCCCTGCGTGGTGCGCATCTGCACCCGCCCGCCGACCACGCGCAAGTCGCTGCCCTCGACCAGTTCGGCGCCCATCTGGTCGGCGAGAAACGCATGCTCGAAATAGGCCGAGTTGTAGAGGCCGGGGGTCAGCACTGCGACCGTCGGCACGCCCGAGGCCCCCTCGGGCGCGCAGGCCGCCAGGCTCTTGGCCAGCCAGCGCGGATAGGCCGAGACCGGGCGCACTTTGACCCGCGCGAACAGCTCGGGGAACATCGCCATCATCGTCTCGCGGTTCTCGAGCATGTAGCTGACGCCCGAAGGCGTGCGCGCGTTGTCCTCGAGCACCAGGAACTCTTCGGGTCCGGTTCGCACCAGGTCGATCCCGACGATGTGGGTATAGACCCCGCCCGGCGGCGTGAAGCCGACCATCTGCGGCAGCCACGCCTTGTTGTGGCGAAACAGGCGTTCGGGCAGGCGGCCGGAGCGGATGATCTCCTGCCGGTGATAGAGATCGTGCATGAAGGCGTTGAGCGCGCGCACCCGCTGCTCGATCCCGCGCGACAGCTTGCGCCACTCGGTGCCGGTGACGATCCGCGGCACCATGTCGAACGGAATCAGCCGCTCTTCGGCATCGCCGTCGCCATAGACGTTGAAAGTGATCCCGGTGCGGCGGAAAAAACTCTCCGCTTCGAAGCTCTTGCGCCGCATCCAGCCGCTGTCCTGTTCGGACAGCCAGCGGTCGTAATCGCGATAGGCGGCGCGCACCGATCCGTCGGGCGCGTGCATCTCATCGAAATTGGCGGTTTCGGCCGTGTTCATCATCCCTTGTGCGCCGCACCATGACAGGATCGGCAGCGCGCGCAAGGGCTTGGCGCCACCGGGTCAACCCGGATGCGTCAGTCGCGCTCCAGCTCGCGGGCGACCGCGCGGATCGCCTCGGGAGAATTGGCGAAACCGGTGTGCCGGCAGCGCAGTGCCACTTCGCGGTCGCGCTCGCCGGGCAACCCGCGCGCGCAGCGGGGGGAGACGATGCCGTCGCGCGGGCTCCACAAGGCCACCGTCTCGACCGGCGGCTTGATGGCGGACGCGGCCTCGATCGGCGGACGCTCGACCGAATGGCCGGTAATGAGCTGGTAGGCGCGCCACGCGTTGTTGGCGTAAGGCGAGCCCGAGAACGGGGTGCCCATGGTGATGACTTTGGCGACGTCCGCCGGGTGGCGCTTGGCCAGCTCGCGCGCGAAGATCCCGCCCAGGCTCCACCCGACCAGCACCACCGGCTGGCCGTAGCGCGCGCTGACCTGGCGCACGCGCGCCTCCATCTGCGCGAAGTTTTCGACCGTCGGGCCGAGATTCCAGCCCAGCCCCCAGCGCTTGACGGTGTGGCCGGCGCCTTCGAGCTGCTGCGCCATGTAGCGCATCCGCAAGGGGTGCGTGGCGAAGCCTGGCAGCAGGATGACCACTTTGGGGGAGCGGGTCGGCGCGAGCCCGAGCGGCGGATCGAACTGCCGGCGCACCGGCTCCCACAAGTGGCGCACTTCGCCCAGCAGCAGTTGCAGCGCCGGCCCGCGCGCCTCTTCGGGCGCCGGAGTGCGCAGCAGCTCGAGCCGGCGGGCGGCGCCGGCGCGCAAGGCGCCTGCGGCGGGGGCCAGCGTCCGGGCGCGTGCGGCGGCGGGGTGAAACAGGCGAACCATGCGTGTCTGCTAATCCAGGTTAGTTGGCGGTTAGCTGAACGAAACGCGGCCGGGGGCATTGCTTTCCCGGTGCCGCCGAGCATTGCGGAACGCAGCAGGAACAGCCATATCGCGGCGATGGCCGAACTCGTCATTCGCAGGGGGCTGGAAGAGCCCGACACCACCGGCACGTTCACGCCGCACCGGCCCGCGCGGCCCGACAAGGTGCTCGCCGGCAAGCGCTTCGAGCTGGTCAGCGAGTACCAGCCGAGCGGCGACCAGCCGACCGCGATCGCCGAACTGGTCGCGGGCGCCGCCGCCGGGGACAAGACCCAGGTGCTGCTCGGCGTGACCGGCAGCGGCAAGACCTTCACGATGGCCAAAGTGATCGAGGCGCTGCAGCGCCCGGCGCTGGTGCTGGCCCCCAACAAGATCCTCGCCGCGCAGCTCTACGGCGAGTTCAAGAGCTTCTTTCCGAACAACGCGGTCGAGTATTTCGTCAGCTACTACGACTACTACCAGCCCGAAGCCTACGTCCCGCGCAGCGATACCTACATCGAGAAGGAAAGCTCGGTGAACGAGGCGATCGACCGGATGCGCCACGCGGCCACCCGCTCGCTGCTCGAACGCGACGACGTGATCATCGTCGCCTCGGTGAGCTGCCTTTACGGCATCGGTTCGGTCGAAACTTACTCGGCGATGATCTTCGACCTCAAGAAGGGCCAGACCGCCGACCAGCGCGAGATCATCCGCAAGCTGGTGGCGCTGCAATACAAGCGCAACGACGTGGCCTTCGCGCGCGGCAGTTTCCGCGTGCGCGGCGACAGCCTGGAGATCTTCCCCAGCCACTACGAGGACATGGCCTGGCGGATCAGCATGTTCGGCGACGACATCGAGGACATCAGCGAGTTCGATCCCTTGACCGGCACCAAGGGGGCGAGCCTGGAGACGGTGCGCGTCTATGCCAATTCGCACTACGTCACCCCCGGCCCGACGATGAAACAGGCCGCGCAGGCGATCCGTTTCGAGCTCGAGGAGCGGCTCAAGGAACTGCACGCCGAAGGCCGGCTACTCGAAGCCCAGCGGCTCGAACAGCGCACCCATTTCGACCTCGAGATGATCGCCGCCACCGGGTCTTGCGCGGGGATCGAGAACTACAGCCGCTTCCTCACCGGCCGCCTGCCGGGCGAGCCGCCGCCGACGCTGTTCGAATACTTGCCCGAAAACGCGCTGCTGTTCGTCGATGAAAGCCACCAGACGGTGCCGCAGATCGGCGCGATGTCGAAAGGCGATCACCGCCGCAAGATCACCCTCGCCGAATACGGCTTCCGCCTGCCGAGCTGCATCGACAACCGCCCGCTGCGCTTCAACGAATGGGATGCGATGCGGCCGCAGACTTTCGCGGTCTCGGCCACGCCGGGCGGCTGGGAGATGGAGCAGTCGGGCGGGGTGTTCGCCGAACAGGTGATCCGCCCGACCGGGCTGATCGACCCGCCAGTGGAAATCCGCCCGGTCGAAGACCAGGTGCAGGACTGCATCAACGAGTGCCGCCAGACCGCGCAAGTGGGCTACCGCACGCTCGTCACCACGCTGACCAAGCGCATGGCTGAAGACCTCACCGAATTCATGCACGAGGCGGGCCTGCGCGTCCGCTACATGCACTCCGACGTCGAGACGCTCGAACGCATCGAGCTGATCCGCGACCTCAGGCTCGGGGTCTACGACGTGCTGGTCGGCATCAACCTGCTGCGCGAAGGCCTCGACATTCCCGAATGCGGGCTGGTGTGCATTCTCGACGCCGACAAGGAAGGCTTCCTGCGCTCGGAAACCAGCCTGATACAGACCATTGGCCGCGCCGCGCGCAACGTCGATGGCAAAGTCATTCTTTATGCCGACCGGATCACCGGCAGCATGGAACGCGCGATGGCCGAGACCGATCGCCGGCGCGAGAAGCAGCGCGAATACAACATCGAACACGGCATCACTCCGGAGACAATCAAGCGCGGCATCCAGGACATCGTCGCCCACACCGCGAGCCGCGACGGCGTGCTGATCGAGACCGGCGACGACGAACGCAACAACCTCGTCGGCCACAACCTGCGCGGCTATATCGAGGACCTGGAGAAACGCATGCGCGCTGCCGCGGCGGACCTCGAGTTCGAGGAAGCCGGCCGGCTCAGGGACGAGATCAGGCGGCTGGAAGCGGGCGAGCTCGGCATCGGCGAAGCGGGGAGTTCGGCGCCACGCGTGGGGCGGAGCAACGAGGGCAAGCCGGGGACGCGCAAGGGGCGGTATGGGAAGACGCAGCGGAAGTGGGGACGGTAAGAGCCGTCTCTCGGCGCGAGACGAACGGGTGGAAATGGCCGCTGTTCATGTTGGCATCCCCGAAGAATATGATTCATAGGGAGCTGCATTTTTCGAGGCAGCCATGATCATCTCCTTCGCGGACAAGGAAGCCGAAGGCCTCTGGAACGGCCAGCGCAGCCGCAGGCTGCCGCCGGATATCCAGCAGCGTGCCCGCAATAGGCTCTTGTTGGTCGATGCGGCGGAATCGCTGGACGACCTCAAGAACCCACCCAGCAACGGCTTGCACGCTCTGCGAGAGGATCGCCTCGGCCAACATGCCATTTCAATTAACAAGCAATGGCGTATATGCTTCGTCTGGAAAGACGGACACGCCCACGATGTTGAAATCGCCGACTACCACTAACCCGGACTGGCTGCACAACGCCCATGCGGGCGAACTGCTGGTGTCCGAGTTCATGCAGCCGCTGGGGCTCGACGCCGCCTCGCTGGCCGGCGCGATCGGGACCGATACTGCGCACGTGCAGGCCGTGATTGACGGGAAAACTCCGATGGACGGCGAACTCGACCTGCGTCTGGGCCGCTATTTCCGTATGTCCGAGGGCTTCTTCCTGCGGCTTCAAGCGAGTTACGAACTGCTCGAAGCCAAGCGCGCGCTCAACGGCGATCTCGACCGGATCGTGCCGCGCGCTGCTTGAAGCCACAGTCATGAACCACAAGCGCCACCGCCCCCGCAACCGGCGTGCCGGCTGCAAGCTGTGCAAGCCGTGGAAGGTCAACGGCGTCCGCACCGAGGCGCGGAGCGGCGAGAGGTTCTCCGACCACCGCCGCCGCCATTCGGCGTGAGCCGTCGCCACGAAGGTTAGCGGCTGCGGACAGCCGCACCGCACCTGCTTGTATCCGCCCGCCGCCGCCGCCATCAGGCGCGGATGCCGCGCGCCGCCGTCCTCACCGTCCTGCTGCTCGGCTGCGCTGTGCTGCCGTCATGCCGCCAGGCAGACCCGCCCATACAGCGCGTCGCTTTCGACGAACTGGCCGGCGCCGAGGAGCCGCTGCTGTCCCCTAACACCAGCGGCGCCACCTGGCAGGTCAACCCGGGCGGCCAGGCGATCGATTTCGGCGTGGCCGGCGCGCCGCCGCTGCTGACGCTGGCGTGCCGGCCGGTGGAGACCCCGCCGGTGCTGCGGATCGTGCGCCACGTGGTCGGCCGTCCGGGTGCCAAGGCGCTGTTCCCGGTGATCGGCAACGGCACGATCTCGCGCTTCAAGCTCGATGCCACGCTGGCCGAGGGCGAGTGGCGCTGGCAAGGCGATCTGCCCGCGTCCGATCCGCTGCTCGAGGTGTTCACCGGCCCGCGCGAGCTTGAAGCCACGCTGCCGGGTGGCGGCACGCTGCTGATCGCCGGCAGCCGCATCCCGGGCGAGTTCGTCATCTGGTGCCGCGCGGGCGGACGGGCGCGGCCGGTGGAATCCGCCGCGAGCGCCGCGCCTAGCTCTGCGCCGCCAGCGCCGTGATGCTGTCCGGGGTCAGGACCTGGGGCAGCACCTCGCCGTCCTTGCCCGGCGCGTACCACAAGTAGAGCGGCACTCCCGCGGCACCGTGTGCGGTGAGGAAGCGGGTGATGGCCGGATCGCGCCGCGTCCAGTCGCCGCGCATCGCGACCACGCCGGCCTGCTCGAACGCCTCCCGCGTCGCCTCGCGCTCGATCGCGACGCCTTCGTTGACCTTACAGGTCAGGCACCAGTCGGCGGTGAACCACACGAACACCGGCTTGCCCGCCGCACGCGCCTCGGCCAGCGCGGTGTCGCTATAGGGCACGGCGGCGAGCAGGCCCGCGTCGGTGCGGACGGGCGGCTCGGGGATCTGCGTCAGCGCCGCCACTGCGACCGCTGCCAGGCCCGCGCCGGCGAGCCGATACCTCGGCCGGGCCAGCACGACTACCAGCCCCGCCGCCACCAGCGCGCTCACCACTGCGAACCACGGCCCGCCGAGCTGCCACAGCAGCCACAGCAGGGCGAGCGCGGTCAGCCCCATCGGCACCGCCAGCACCTTGCGGAACACGTCCATCCACTTGCCGGGCTTGGGCAGCCGCTTGCGCAGCGCGGGCACGAAGCCGAGCAGCAGGAACGGCAGCGCCAGGCCAAGCCCCAACGCGGCGAACAGCAGCATGCCCTGCCACCACGGCAGCAGCAGCGCGGCGCCCATCGCCGCGGCCATGAACGGCCCGGTGCAAGGCGTCGCGACGAAGGCGGCGAGCAGCCCGGTCGAAAACGCACTCGCCCGCCCGCCGCCGCGCGTGAACGACAGCGAGGGCAGCTCGTAGAGCCCGGCGAAATTGGCCGTGATCGCCACCGCCAGCACCAGCAGCGCCACCACCACGCCGGGCTCCTGAAGCTGGAACGCCCAGCCGATCTCGGCGCCCCCGGCGCGCAGCCCCAGAAGCAGCGCACCCAGCGCAAGACAGGCCAGCATCACGCCCGCGGTATAGGCCAGCCCGTCGCGCCGCGCGTCGGCCTGGCTCTCCCCGGCGCGCGCAAGGCTGAGCGCCTTGAGGCTGAGGATCGGGAACACGCACGGCATCAGGTTGAGCACCAGCCCGCCGAGCAGCGCTCCGCCCAGCAGCAGCCACAGCGGCGCCAGCGCCTGCGCCGGACCGCCGATCACGGTGCCGCCGGTGGGAATTGCGCCCGGCTCGGCCACGAACGTCACGCCGTTGCCGGCCTCGTCCAGGCTGAGAATGCCCGACAGCGCCTCGGCCCCTTCGGCCAAGCCGTCGCGCGGGATCTCCGCGACCAGCCAGTCGCCGGTACGGCGGAATCCCTGCGCCGCGCCGTAATCGATCAGTTGCTCGGTGCGCAGGAACACGTGCGGCTCGCCGAGCGCGAGCGAGGCCGGCAGCGGCACCGCAAGCCGCACGGTGTTCCCGGCAAGCTCGAACCGCGCCGGCCGGTCGAGCAGCGGCGGCAGCGCGGCCTGCCAGGCGGCGAAGCGGGCATCGGGCGCCCCGCCGGCGGGGACCCGCGCGCTCAGCGTGGCGCTTTCGGGCACGCAGATCTTGTCGGTACACGCGAGCCAGTCCGCCGCGACCGAAACCGCGCCATCGCGCGCCGCGCCGGGCGCGATTCTGACCGGCACGAGCACCGCGTAATTGCCCTCGTAAACATGGTTCATCAGCCCGGCGATCTCGAGCCGGTGCGGCACCGGGTAGAGCGGCTCGCCCGCCGTCCAGCCCTCGGGCAGCTCCCACGCCAGCTCCATGCCCAGCCCCGCGTCGCCGGGGTTCGACCAATAGCCGTGCCAGCCCGGCTTGGGGCGGAAGTTGAGCGCCAGCGTCACGGTCCCGTCCGCCGCCACCGGGCCCTGCGCGACCAGTTCGCCGACGATGTTGGTCGGTCGCTCGGGCTGCGCCTGCGCCGCCGCCGGCACCACCAGCCACAGCATGAGCAGCGCCAGCATCGCTCTCAAAACAGGTATCGTGCTTGCGCGCATCGTGCCGAGCGATCTAGGGCAGAGGTCGATGAGCGACAAGCGCGACCTCCTGATCCTCGGCGGCGGCCTCGTCGGCATGACGCTGGCGCTCGCCGCGGCGCGCAAGGGCCTGTCCAGCCACGTGGTCGACAGCGCCGACCCGGCCGAACTGACCGCCGAGGGCTTCGACGGCCGCGCCAGCGCGATCTCGACCGCGAGCTGGAACCTGTTCACCAATATCGGCCTCGCCGACCGGCTCGAACCTTACGGCTGCCCGATCGCCTCGATCGCAGTGACCGACGGCATGAAGCCGGGCCGGATCGACTTCCAGCCCGAGCCGCACGAAGGCTCGCTCGGCCGCATGTTCGCCAACCGCACGCTGCGCCTCGCGTTGTTCGAGGCGGCGAAGTCCGAGCCGCTGATCGCCTGGCACGCGCCCGCCACGGTCGCCGAACGCGAGCGCGGCGAGTTCCGCGTCGCCGCCACGCTCGGCACGGGCGAGCGGCTCGAAGCGGCGCTGATGATCGGAGCCGAGGGCCGCGCGTCGCCGACCCGCGAGGACGCGGGCATCGCGGTCGCCAAGTGGGACTACCGCCACCGCGCGATCATCGCCGGGCTCACGCACGACAAGCCGCACGGCGGGGTCGCCTGGGAGATCTTCTACCCGGCCGGCCCGTTCGCGCTCCTGCCGCTGCTCGACAATCCCGCCGGCCAGCACCGCAGCGCGCTGGTCTGGACCGTGGCCGAGCGCGACGCCGCCGGCCTGCTCGGCCTGTCCGACCGCGCCTTCGTTGCCGAAGCCGAGAAGCGCATGCACGGCGTGCTCGGTACGGTCGCGGCCAACGGGCCGCGCAGTTCCTACCCGCTCGGCTTCCATCATACCGTCAGGATTACCGCGCCCCGCCTCGCGCTGGTCGGCGATGCGGGGCACGGCATCCACCCGATCGCCGGCCAGGGGCTCAACCTGGGCTTGCGCGATGTCGGCGCGCTGGTCGAAGTGATCGCCGAGAACCTCCGCCTCGGCCTCGATCCCGGCGACGCGCAGGGCCTTGCCCGCTACGAGCGCTGGCGCGGGCTCGACAGCTTCACCGTGGCGCTCGCGACCGACGGGCTGACCCGGCTGTTCGGCCTTCCCGGCAAGCTGCCGAGCGCGATCCGCCGGCTCGGCATGGCCGGGGTCCAGCGCACGCCCGCGCTCAAGCGCTGGTTCATGGACGAGGCCCGCGGCGTGAGCGGCGCGCTGCCCGAACTGCTCAAGGGCTAGCGAAGACCGCCCCGCCTGCTCCGTTCGTGTCGAGCGCAGTCGAGACGCGCTGGCGCGCCGCCGTGTCTCGACTACGGGCTACGCCCTCCGCTCGACACGACCGGCTCTCTGGAGCCCACAGAGAAGGAGTGGCTAGCCGCCGACCGGGCTGAGCTGCTCGACTTGCGCGCCGGTCCGGTCGCGCAGCTGGCGCGGCTCAAGCACCGCGGCGGTCTCGATCGATTCGAGCGCCAGTTGGGTGGCAGCGTAGCTCTCGGCGTCGGAGATCCAGTCGGCGGCTTCGGCGGCATTGGGCAGCAGCCGCACTTCGGCGGCGGCGGCGCCCGCGCGTCCGCTTTCGAGGAACAGCCGCGCCCGTTCGAGCCGCCGGTCGATCGCCGGCGAGGGCGCGTCCTCGCGCCGGACCACGAACAAGCTGCCCAGCTCGCGCGAGAACCTGCCGAGCAGCCCCTCGGCGGCCGGCGGGCGGTGCAGCGCCGGAGCCAGCCCGTCGAGCCGCGCGAGCAACTGGTCGAGCAGGACCGGTCGCACCGAGGCGTCGATGATCGTGCGCACCGCGCGCGGCTGGGCCTCGCCGAAGCGCAGTCGCAATTGGTCGGCGAGATAGCCGAGCGGGGCGCCGCGCTCGATCGCCCGGCGGGTGGCGAACGCGATCAGCAGCCCTTCGGCGCGCGCGGCATTGCCGGCGGCGGCCTGCGCCTGCAGGTCGAGCCGGGTGATGCGCTGCTCCATCGCCGCGACGCGCTGGTCGAGCCCGCCTTGCTGCTCGGCCACTTCAGCGACCTGCCGGGCGGCGCTGGCGGCGAGCGGAACGCCGGTCGGCGCTGAACTCGGCAGGGGCGCAGCCGGCCCCGGTTCGCTCGCCGTTCCGGAAAGCAGCGCGATCCGAAGGTCGGGCGAACCGAGCGCGACATAGAGCGCCGCGCCCCCGAGCAGGAACCCGACCAGTGCGATGGCCAGCAAGGCGCGCCAGCTCGTTCCGCGGCGCGCGACAGGCGCCCGCTCGGCGAAGCTGGTGTCAGGCTCCGAAATGTCGTTGGTCAATCAAGGCTCCTCGCGACCGGCGCGGTCGCCTGGCGGGCAGCTCGTGTCGGGTCAATCATGGCACAGCTCGGCGGCCAACGCCAACAGCGGCGGCTCTGCAGGGTGCGCCGCCACCGCCACCGCACCCCAGCCGGTGCCGGCGGCGACGGCGATGCGCGGGCCGAGCGCGGCCAGGCGCACCGCGCCGCGTGGCACGGCCATACGGTCGCACTCGTCCGCAAAATGCCGCGCTGCCGCGGCCGAATGGAGCAGCACCACCGCGCCGTTCCCGAGGCGCGCGGCGGCTGCGGCCGGCAGGGGCTGCGGATCGGCGCGGTAGACCACCCGCATGACCAGTTCGATCCCCGCCGGCGGAGTCAGCGGCACATGCTCCGCCCCGGCTAGCCGCAGCAGGCGGAGCGGCGGGGCGGTCCGCTCAAGCAGCGCCTGCAACCCGCCCTCGCCCGTCGCGGCCACGGTAAAGCCGGCCTCGCGCGCCGCGGCGGCGGTCGCCTCGCCCACGGCATAGACAGGCAGATGCCCGAACGCCGCGACCCCGGCGCCGGCGTGGCGGATCGCGTTGGCGCTGCCGATCAGCAGGGCGTCGAGTGCCTCGGGAGCGGGAGGCGACCACGCGACCGGGCGGATCGCGAACAGCGGCACCGCCGCGATCTCCAGCCCCCGCTCGCGCCCGGCCGCGACCGTCGCTGCGGCGCCGGGCTCGGGACGCAGTGCGAAGATCGGCAGGCTCATCGCGGTCCGGCGAAGTAAGCCGCAATGCCCGGCGTGGCGCCCGCCAGCAGTTCGGCGGCGAGACGCGCGGGCCCCTCGTCGTCCCCTGCCGGGAAGCGCGCTTCCGCCTCCACCCGTTCGGCGCCGTCGGGACTGAACAGCGCCGCGCGCATCGTCAACCCGCCCGGCCCCGCCGCGCAGACAACCGCGATCGGGCTGTGGCAGCTCCCGCCGAGCGCCGCGAGCAGCGCCCGTTCGGCCATGACTTCGGCCCGGCTCGGCGCGTGATCGATGGCCTCCAGCCAGGCGCGGGTCCGCGCATCGACGGTCCGGCATTCGAGCGCGATCGCGCCTTGCGCGGGTGCCGGCAGCCACTCCGCCGGGTCGAGCGGGTGGCCGACGCCATGCTCGCCGAGCCGCTCGAGCCCGGCCGCGGCCAGAAACGTCGCGTCCGCCTCGCCCGCCGCCAGCTTGGCGATGCGGGTGGCGACATTGCCGCGGAACAGCACGATCCGGCAGTCGGGCCGGGCGTGGAGCGCCTGCGCGGCGCGGCGCGGCGCGCTGGTGCCGATCCGCGCGCCTTGCGGCAGCGCCTTGAGCGATGCGGCGCCGATCAGCACGTCGCGCTTGTCGGCGCGCGGCAGGATCGCGGCCAGCGTCAGTTCAGCCGGGCGCAGCGTCTCAACATCCTTGAGCGAATGCACCGCGGCATCGATCTCGCCGTCCAGCAGCAGCCGGTCGAGCTCGCGGGTCCACAGCGCCTTGCCGCCTATGTCGGCGAGCGCCCGGTCCTGCACTTTGTCGCCGCCCGAGACGATCGGGACCAGCGCGACCGCCTCGCTGGACCAGCCGTGCGCCGCGCACAGCCGCGCGCGTGCTTCCTCGGCTTGCGCCAGCGCCAGTGGCGAGCGGCGCGTTCCCAGCCGGACTTGGGGCGCAGCGAGAGGGGAAGCGGTCATCGGGGTTGCTTGCCCTATAATCCATTTGCGTCCAGTGGAACCCGGGATGAGGCGGCAAGGCAGGATCGTGCCCGGGATCGTACCTAGGATCGTACTGGGGATCGAGAGCAGCTGCGACGAAACCGCCGCCGCGCTGGTGGACGCGGATCGCCGTATCCTGGCGCAGGCCATCGCGTCGCAGGACCAGGACCATGCCCCCTATGGCGGGGTCGTTCCCGAGATCGCCGCACGCGCGCATGCCGAACGGCTGGCCCCGCAGATCGCGCAGGTACTGGCCGAAGCCGGGCTGACCCTGGCCGATTGCGACGCCGTCGCCGCCACCGCCGGCCCGGGGCTGATCGGCGGGGTCATGGTCGGCCTGGTCACCGCCAAGGCGCTGGCGATGGCCGGCGACAAGCCGCTGCTGGCGATCAACCACTTGGAAGCCCACGCGCTGTCGCCGCGTCTGGCTGATGCGTCGCTGGAGTTCCCTTACGCGCTGCTGCTGGTCTCGGGCGGGCATTGCCAGATCCTGCGGGTCGAGGGTCCTGGCCGCTACCGCCGCTTCGCCACCACGATCGACGACGCGCTCGGCGAGGCGTTCGACAAGACCGCCAAGATTCTCGGCCTCGGCTATCCGGGCGGCCCGGCGGTCGAGCGGCTCGCGGCGACGGGCGATCCCACAGCCGTGCCCCTCCCGCGCCCGCTGCTGGGGAGCGCCGAACCGCATTTCTCGTTCGCCGGGCTCAAGAGCGCCGTGCTGCGCGCGCATCAGAGCGGCGCGCACCGGGCCGAGGACATCGCCGCCAGCTTCCAGCAGGCCGCCCTCGATTGCCTGCTCGATCGGACCGCGCGGGCGCTCGGGGCGATGGAGCCGGTCACCGCGCTCGTGGTCGCCGGCGGGGTGGCCGCCAACCGCGCGGTGCGCGGCGCGCTCGAAGGTCTCGCCGCCTCGCGCGGCCTCGCCTTCTCGGCGCCGCCGCCCGCGCTGTGCACCGACAACGCGGCGATGGTCGCCTGGGCCGGCCTCGAGCGGCTCGCTGCCGGGCTCGCCGCCGACCCGCTCGACGTGGCCGCGCGCCCGCGCTGGCCGCTCGACCCGGCCGCCGAAGCGGTGCGCGGCGCGGGGTACAAGGCGTGAGTCAGCCCGCCCTCACCCCCACCCTTGCGGTGGTCGGCGCCGGCGCCTGGGGCACCGCGCTCGCGCAGATGCTCGCCAGCGACGGCCGGCCGGTGCTGCTGTGGGCGCGCGAGCCCGAAGTGGTCGAGGCGATCGGCAAGGAGCGGCGCAACACCTTCTACCTGCCGGGCGTCGAACTGACAGACGGCGTGCGCGCCACGGGCGATCTCGCGGCGGTCGGCGACTGCGACATCGCGCTGATGGTCACCCCCGCGCAGCACCTCGGCACGGTGCTCTCGGCCCTGCATCCACATCCGCGCGACCTGGTGCTCTGCGCCAAGGGCATCGACGCGGCTAACGGGCGCCTGCTGCACGAGATCGCCGGGAGCGCCGCGCCGGGCAGCGAGATCGCGGTTCTCTCGGGCCCGACCTTCGCGCACGAAGTCGCCGCCGGATTGCCGACCGCGATCACGCTCGCCTGCGGCGGCGGCGAGGCGCAGTGGGACCGGCTCGCCCCGGCCATCGGCCGCGCGCACTTCCGCCCCTATTACAGCGACGACCTGACCGGCGCCGAGATCGGCGGAGCGGTCAAGAACGTGCTCGCGATCGCCTGCGGCGTGGTCGACGGGCTCGGCCTCGGGCTCAACGCGCGCGCCGCGCTGATCTCGCGCGGCTATGCCGAGATGCTGCGCTTCGGCGCCGCGCTCGGGGCGCGCGCCGAGACGCTCGCCGGCCTATGCGGGCTCGGCGATCTGGTGCTGACCTGCTCCTCGCCCGACAGCCGCAACTTCTCGCTCGGCCGCGCACTGGCCGCGGGCGCGGACCCCGTGCAGCTCATGGCCGACAGGCGCACCGTGGCCGAAGGCGCGCATACCGCGCCGGTGCTGTGCCGCCTCGCCGCCGCGCACGGGGTCTCGATGCCGATCTCCGAGGCGGTCGAGCGGTTGCTCAACGGCGCGCCCGCGCCTGAGGTGGTGCTGGCACTGCTGGCCCGCCCGCTGACCGCCGAGAGCCCGGCCGCTTGATCGCGCCCGCCAGCACCGAGACGCCGGGCGGCGACCTGGCTGCGCTCGCGCGCGGGGGCCGGCAGAACCTGGTCGGCTTCGTACTGCGGCTGGTCGCGCGGCTGCCGTTCCTGTTCATCGCCGGCCGCCTTTACGGCGCCGACGCGCTCGGCCGCTTCGTCTCGGCGCTGGTGGTCATCGAAGTCATGGCGATGATCTGCACCGTCGGCGAGAAGCGCGGCCTCGCCCAGCGCCTGTCCGAAGGCGGCGACGAGAATCCCGCGCTGGTGGTGGCGGACGGCCTGATCGCCGCGCTCGGCATCGGGCTGCTCGCCGCCGGGCTGCTGTGGCTGGTGCCCCAGCCCATGTTCCCAAGCGGCGTCTACACCGAGGTCGACCGGCTGCTGGTGCTGGCCATCCCGATGCTGGCGCTGACCGAGATCATGCTCGCCGCGCAGGCTTACCGCTTCGACATCGCCGCCACGGTGCGCGCGCGTTCGGTGGTCGAGCCGTGGACGCTGTCGCTCATGGCCGGGGCGCTGTTCTACGTCGCGCCGGAGCATGGCCTGTCGCTGGCCTATCTGGCGTCGATCTTCGGGGCCTTCGTGACCGCTGCCTGGCCGTTCTTCCGGACCTACGGCCGCCCCCGCGGCTGGCGGCCGAACCCGCAGCGCCTGCGCCGCCTGATGGGGCGCGGACTGCCGCTGGCGGCCATAGACACGATCGAATGGGGCACGCGCCGGCTCGACGTCGCGATCCTCGGCCTGTTCGTCAGCCCGACCGCGGTCGGCGTCTATTACGTGGCGCAGCAGGTCGCGAGCCTGCCGCAGAAGCTCAAGACCAGCTTCGAGCCGATCCTCGGCCCGGTCCTGACCCGCAAGCTCAAGGAGAAGGACTACGCGGCGATCGCCAAGCAGGTCTGCCAGGTCGGCTTCTGGATCACCGCCGCGCAAGCCGGCATCGGCCTGACGCTGGGCATTCCGGGCGAGGCGGTGATGGCACTGGCGGGGGCCAACTTCATCGGCGGGACCGGCGCGCTGGGGCTGCTGCTCGCCGCCGAGGTCGTCGCGGCCACCGCGGTCGTTTCGGAGGCGGCGCTGGTCTATGTCGCGCGGCTGCGCAATTTGTGGGTCTCGATCGGCACGATCGCACTCCAGGCGGTGCTGACGGTGGCGGCGATGCTCGCGATCGAACGGTTCGACCTCAACGAGAACTACCGCGCGGCCGGCGCCGCCGGGGCCCTGCTGATCGCGCTGGCGTTCGCTTCGATCGTCAAGGGCTGGATGCTCAGCCGCATCCTCGGCCATCCGATCAACAACTGGCGCTGGTCGCTGGTGGTCGCGGCGGCGGCGGCGGTGGTGGTCGGGCAGGGGGTGATCCGCTTCCCCGACTGGTTCCAGCTCACGATCGGTGCGGCAGCGATCTTCGGCACTTACGCGCTGATCATCTGGACGCGCGGGTTCGGCCCGGAGGACCGGCTGCTGTTCACCCGCAAGCTGACCACCGAAGAGCCTCCCGCCGAGCCCGGGATCGACACGCCGGGGCCGCGTTGGTAAAAGCCGCCCATGCCTGATTGGAGCGCGAATACCTGGCTGCTGGTCGTCATCGCCCTGCTGGCGCTGCTGCTCGCGGTGTGGCGGATCTTTGCCGGCGTGCGCCGCACGCGGGTCGAATTCGAGCGCACATCGGCTGAGGGCCCCGCGCGCCGCAACCAGGCGCTGATCGACGCGCCCGCCGCGCCGCCGGTGCCCGGCCCGCCGCCGGCCCCACCCCCGCACATGCCGCCGCCGACACCCGACGGACTGGCCGGGATCGGCGAGGTTATCGCCGCTGCTGCCGAGCCCGAGCCGATCGTGGCCGCGCTCACCGAGTTCGACGGGGAAGACGACGACCTGACGCGCATCAAGGGCCTCGGCCCCCGCATTGCCGAGCAGTTGCAAGCCCTCGGCGTGACCCGTTTCGCGCAGATCGCCGCGTGGAACGAGGCCGAGATCGACCGCATCGACGCGCAGCTCGGCCGCTTCGCGGGGCGCATCCGCCGCGACGACTGGCCGGGCCAGGCACGCTTACTCGCCGAGGGCGATACCCCCGGATACGAGGCCCGCTTCGGCAAGCTGTGAGGCCGGGCCGGCGGGAACCATTGCTTGGCCGCCGCTTTGGTAGAGCAGTCCGTATCGTCGCAGAGGCAAGGAATCATGGCGAGCGCCGCCCAGACCGAACGCCCCACCGTGCTGGTGGTCGAGGATGAGTTCATCATCGCGCTCGACCTCTCGGACACCGTGCGCGATCTCGGCTACGCGCTCGAAGGGCCGTTCGCGCATACCGCGAAGGCGCTCGAGGCGCTCGAGACCGGTCTGCCCGACGCCGCGATCCTGGACGTGTTCACCGCCGATGGCGAAGTGTTCCCGGTGGCGGACGCCCTGACCCGCGCGGGCGTGCCGATCATTTTCCATTCCGCGCATTTGCCCCCGCGCGAGGTGCGCGAGCGCTACCCCCAAGCGCTGACGTGCAGCAAGCCGTGTCCCCCCGACCGGATCATCGACATGCTCAAGCTGGCGGTCGAACGCGCGCGGCAGGACTGACCGTCCGACTGGCGCGCGGCCGCCGCCGCGCTACAGTCGCGCCATGACAGAAACCGCACCGTTCGATTGGACCGACGCACTCGCGCTCGGCGATGAGTTGAGCGAGGAGGAACACGCGATCCGGGAGGCCGCGCGCGGCTTCGCGCAAGGCGTGCTCGCGCCGCGCGTGGTTGCCGACTTCCGCGACGAACGCGATTCGCCCGAACTGTTCGCGCAGCTCGGGCAAGCCGGGCTGCTCGGCGTGACCCTGCCGCCAGCATACGGCGGAGCCGGTGCGAACTACGTATCCTACGGGCTGGTCGCGCGCGAGATCGAACGGATCGATTCGGGCTACCGCTCGATGGCCTCGGTCCAGTCGAGCCTCGTGATCCATCCGATCCACGCCTATGGGTCCGAAGCGCAGAAGGCCGCCTACCTGCCCGGCCTCGCGCGCGGCGAACTGATCGGCTGCTTCGGCCTGACCGAACCCGAGGCCGGCTCGGACCCCGGCGCGATGCGCACGCTCGCGCGCGCCGACGGTGCCTCAGGATCCGGAGGCTTCGTACTGAACGGCACCAAGACCTGGATCACCAACGCACCCTTCGCCGATCTGTTCGTGGTCTGGGCCAGGAGCGAGCCGCACGGTGGCCGCATCCGCGGCTTCGTGCTGGAGAAGGGCCTGCCGGGACTGTCCGCGCCCCGCATCGGCGGCAAGCTCAGCCTCCGCGCCAGCACCACCGGCATGATCGTGATGGAGGATGTGCGCCTGCCCGCCTCCGCGCTGCTGCCGAATGCCGAGGGCATGAGCGGTCCGTTCGTCTGCCTCAACCGCGCGCGCTACGGCATTTCGTGGGGCGCAATGGGCGCGGCCGAGGCCTGCTATCACGCGGCGCGTGAGTACGGCCTCGATCGCCGCCAGTTCGGGAGGCCGCTGGCCGCCAACCAGCTTTACCAGCTCAAGCTCGCCGACATGGTGAGCGAAATCGCGCTCGGCCTCCAGGCCAGCCTCAAACTGGGCCGGCTGATGGACCAGGGCCGCTTCGCGCCGGAGATGATCAGCCTGGCCAAGCGCAACAACGCCGGCAAGGCGCTCGCGATCGCCCGCGCCGCGCGCGACATGCACGGCGGCAACGGCATTTCCGAGGCGTTCCCGGTCATGCGCCACATGCTCAACCTCGAGACGGTGAACACGTACGAGGGCACGCACGACATCCACGCGCTGATCCTCGGCCGCGCGATCACCGGCATCGCCGCGTTCTGACGCCGCCCGAGGGTCAGGCGTCAGGAATCAGGCGTCTTCGAACAGGTCGATCGAGTTGCCGGGCAGCGCGATCCCGACCTGTTCGCCGCGCTTCCAGGCGACCCGGCCGGTGATCGGGTCGCAGCCGGCGAACTGGCTGACCACGCGCTGGCCAACGGCGCGATCGGTCGCGCCGCTGATCCGCATGCCGCCACGGGAAATGTCATGAAGCGTGGTGACCGCTCCGCTCACCAGGAGCTTGTCGGCACTCTCGGCCGGGGCGGGATAGCGGGGCTCGCGGCGCAGATCGACGATCCGCGCGGTATTGCGGCGGATCATGCCCGCGATGGTCTTGCCCCCGGCCGGCGCCTTGGCGCGCAGCACGCGCGGCGCGGCGACATAGCTGGCCAGGATCTGCTCGCGGCGCGACTGCGGCAGCCCGGTCGCGGTCGCGGCGCGTTCGCGCCGTCGCTCCTGCACCGGCGCGCCCCACTGGTCGAGCGTGCTGATCCGCGCCACCACCGCGGGGTGCAGCGGCGCCGCGAAGCTCACCCCGGCAGACCCGCCATCGCTCCAGATCGTGCGCGTGCAGCGCCCTTCGAGCCCGCCGATCCAAACCCAGACCGTTTCGCCGGCGGCGAACTCGGGCGTACCGGACAGGCGGCAGCCGTCGGGCGTCAGGTCGGTCAGGACCGCGCTCAGGCGGTCGCCGCCCGGCTGTCTGAACGAGACGACCTGCTGCATCGGCAGGCGTTCGGCGTGGCGGCGTTCGGTCGGCGGAGAGGGGGTATTGCTGTTCATGGCGGCTGAAAACCAACTCCCGGCTGCGCGGACAAGCGGGTCGGCGGCGGTGTCCCGAATTGGCCGCTGCTCCGAACGAAATCTTAATACGCCATAAACCATGAACCGCCGAGTGAGGCGCGGCGTCGGCGCTGGCACTCGGCGTTCAGGCTGGATAAGCTAGCGCCGCGCGCGGACGGGGCGCGCCTTGCCCGCAAGACCCTGTTCGCGCCGCGGTGGAGGCCGTTTGTTTCAGTCGATTCGCGATGCGACCGAAGTCCGGCTGGACCGTTTCCGCGCCGACGGTGGCCGCCGCGCGGCAGCGCTCGCCATCGCCATCGTGCTCGAGCTCCTGCTGCTCGCGCTGTTGTTTTCGCTCGGTTATTCGTCGGAACCTGAAGGCAAGCCCGAGGCCAGCGTGGTCGAATTCACCGCCTCGGACGCCGAAGACGAAGCCACCGAGCCCGAACCTGCCGACGAATCGCCCCGCTCCGATTCCGCCCCGGTGCCGCCGCAGCCGCAGGTGCCCGCAGAGCCGCTCCCGCCGACCCCGCTCACGGCCCCGCCCCCGCCGGCGGCGGTGCTTCCGACCCCAGTGCGTGTTCCCCCGCCCCCGCCAAGTCCGCCGCAAGCAACTCCGCCGCCGCCGCAACCGGCGCGGCCGGGGGTGCGCATGCGGACCGAGCCGATGGGGCCGCCGGGCAGCGCCGGCGCGTCAGCGGGCGATACGCAGCGCGTCGGAACCGCGCCCAACGGCGAGCCGCTCTACGCCGCCGCGTGGTACCGCGAGCCGACCGATGACGAACTGGCGGGCTACCTGTCGACCGCCACCGGCCCGGGTTGGGGGCTGATCGCCTGCCGGACCGCGCCCGATTTCCGAGTCGAAGACTGCGTGGCGATCGACGAATACCCGAACGGTTCGAACATGAACCGGGCGGTGCTCGCTGCCGCCTGGCAGTTCCGCGTGCGCCCGCCCCGGCGCGGCGGCCAAAGTCTGGTCGGCGCCTGGGTGCGAATCCGGATTACCTACGAGATGCGCGAAGCGCGTTAAGCCGCCCTATTCCACCAGCAGCAGCGCATCGAGCGCGACCACCCCCTCGCCCTCGGGATGGACGATCACCGGGTTGAGGTCGATCTCGCGCAGCCGCGGATTGCCGGCCATGATCCGCCCGATGGTCACGATCAGCTCGGCGAGCGCCGCCACGTCGAGTGCCGGCGCGCCGCGGTAGCCCTTGAGGATCGCCGCCTGCTTGAGTTCGAGCAGCCCTTCGTGGACCGCCGCCTGGTCGAGATCGGGCGTGAACAGCTTGACGTCCTTGAGGATCTCGGCGGTCACGCCGCCGAACCCGGCGAGCACGACCGGGCCCCATTCGGGATCGTTCTTGGCGCCGACGATCATCTCGGTGCCCATCCGGCCCATCTTCTCGACCAGCACGCCGTCGAGCGTAATGGCGGCATCGTAAGCCGCGACATTGGCGTGCATCCGCTCGAACGCTTCGCGCACCGCGTCGGCCGTCCGGAGATTGAGGATCACCCCGCCGGCGTCGCTCTTGTGGCCGAGCGCGGCGGCCTGGGCCTTGAGCACGACGGGGAAGCCGATCGCCTCGGCCGCCGCCGCTGCGTCGTCGGCCGAAGCCGCGAACCGGCTCTCGGGGAACGCGATGCCGAGCGGTTTGAGCAGCGCCTTGGCGCGGTACTCGGGCACCACGCCGGCGACCGCGTCGAGCCCCGGCACCGCGATCGGCTCGGCCGAACGGTCGGTCAGGTCGCGCTTGGCGAGATGCGCCAGCCGGGCGATCGCGCGATAGGCGCGCTCGGTGCTGGGGAACCACGGGATGCCGACTGCGCGCAGCCCGTCGATGTACTCGGGCGGCACGCGCGCGCCCTCGTCGACGCCGGCGAAGACCAGCGGCTTGGCGAAGGTCCCGCCTTCCAGCACCTTGATGATGTGCGGGAACTTGATCTTGGAGGTGACCGGATCGGACTGGATGATCGAGGCGACGACCGAGCCGATGCGCTCGTCCTCGAGCAGCGCGGTCAGCACCTTGGTATAGATTTCGGGTTCCGACAGCCCCAGCGCGGTGATGTCGGTGGGGTTGGAGACCGGCACGAAGTCGGGCAGGATTGCGCGCAGCGCCGGGCTGTTGTCGTCGTCGAGATGGATCAGGTCGAGGCCGATGTCCTCGGCGATGTCGAACGCCAGCCCGCGCAGCGCGCCGCTCTCGCCCAGCACCGCCATTGCCGCGCCGGGCAGCGCCTTGCAGCGCAGCGCGATTTCGGTGATGTCGCCCAGTTCCTCGAGCGTATCGGCGAAGATCACGCCTTCGCGCGCCAGCTTGGCCTTCATCAACTGGTAGTCGCCCGCCATCGCCCCGGTGTGGGTGGCGGCGCTTTCCTGCGCCTTGTTCGATTTGCCGGGGTGCAGCATGACCATCGGCTTGCCGGCGGCGCGCGCGCGGCGCGCGGCGGCGATGAACGCCTTCGGCCGGCGCACGCTCTCGACATACATCGCAATGACGTGCGTGTCCGGATCGTCGACCAGCCACTCGACATAGTCCTCGACCCCGCTGGCCGCCTCGTTGCCGGTCGAGACCGAAGTCGAGACGTAAAGCCCGCGCGGATGCAGCGCCGTGGCCAGCACCGCGGCAAGCGCCCCCGACTGGCTGGCGATCCCGACCGCGCGGGCGCCCGCAGGCGGGGTCCGCATGTTGGTCTCGACGAAGGTCAGCGGCACCCGGGCGACGTAGTTGGTGCAGCCGAGGCAGTTCGGGCCTTCGATGACCATGCCGTGCTCGGCCGCGATGCTGGCGAGCTCGAGCTGATCGCGCAGCCCCTCCTCGCCGGCTTCGGAGAACCCGGCCGAATAGATCACCACCGCGCCGCAACCGCGCTCGGCCAGTTGGCGCACGGTGTCGAGCACGAACGGGCGCGGGATCGCGAGCACCGCGCAATCGATCCCCTCGGGCAGCTCGGCGATCTCGTGATAGACCTTGAGCCCGAGCAGCTCGTCGCGCTTGGGATTGACCGGGTAGATGTCCCCGGCGAATTCGTACTGCACGAGGTTGCTCAACAGCGTCGCGCCGAGCGCCCCGGGCCGGTCCGAGGCGCCGACCACGGCAACCGATTTCGGCCGCAGCAGCCGGTCGATCTGCGCGTTGGTGTAGCGGCGTTCGGTCATTCGAACTCTCCCTCCGGCGGCGCCCTAGCCGCCCCATTATTCCTCGTCACCCCTGCGTAGGCAGGGGTCCAGCTACCCCGTGAGGTCAGATGGGCCCCTGCCTGCGCGGGGGCGACGGCGATCTTGATTCGGACCTTAGTCCGCCTGGACTTTGGTCGTGTCGAACGTGCCCAAGCCCGGCTTGAAGGCCTTTTCGTCGAGGAACTGCTTGGTCGCCTCCTTGCGGGCGGCCGCACCGCCGAAGCTGTGCAGCGCTTCTTGCGCGCGGATCTGGTATTCGAGGCCGTTGTCGTACGTCATGTCGACCATGCGGCGCATGGTCCACTTGGTCGCCCGGAGCGCCTGGCTGTCCTTCTTCTTGAGCACGTCGCAGATTTCCTGGACGCGCGCCTTGAGCTTGTCGGCGGGTACGGATTCGGTGACGAGGCCCTGCTCCTCGGCCTGCTTGCCGGTCAGGTTCTCGCCCATCATCGCGTGGTACATCGCCTTGCGGAACGGCATGAGTTCCTGCGCCACCTTGGAGGCGCCGCCACCAGGAAGGATGCCCCAGTTGATTTCCGACAGGCCGAACTGCGCATCGTCCGAGGCGATCGCGATGTCGCAGCCGAACAGTGGGCCATAGCCGCCGCCGAAGCACCAGCCGTTGATCATCGCCACGGTCGGCTTCTCGTACCAGCGCAGCCGCTCGAACCAGCCGTAGCTTTCGCGCTGGCTCCGGCGGATCGCTCCGAGGCCCTCGGCTTCGGTCATGCGGAAGTATTCGAGCAGGTCCATGCCCGCGGTCCAGGCGGTGCCCTCGCCGGTCAGGACGAGCACCTTCACGTCGTCGCGGAATTCGAGCTCTTCGAGCACCTGCTTCATCCGACGGTTGAGCTTGGGGCTCATGCAGTTGCGCTTGTCGGGCCGGTTGAACCAGACCCACGCCACCCCGTCCTCGATTTCATAACGGACGGTTTCCGCTTCGGGGCGCGGATCGGGCTGGGACGGCATCGCCATAAGGGCTCTCCTGGAATTGTATCTACGACCTACAATCGGTGCCCATAACGAGCAAATGCTATAGCGCATAGCGCACGTGTTGCTTGCCGGGCCGTTGTTGCTTAATCGCTGCGTGATGCGCGATCCGTTGCTGCTCCTGCCGGGCTATTCGCTTCGCCGCGCGACCAATGCCATGGGCGCGGAGCTCAATAGCCGACTCGCGACGCTCGAGCTGCGGCGTCCGGGCGCCGCCATCCTGATGCTGGTCGATGCCAACCCCGGCATCACCGCCAGCGCGCTCGGCCGCGCGCTCGACATCAAGCGCGCCAACATGGTGCCGCTGCTCCGCCGTCTCGAAGAGGACGCGCTGATCGAACGCGAGGCGATCGACGGCAAGTCGCGCGGGCTTACCCTGACCGCCGCCGGGCAGCAGCGCCTCGCCGCGGCCCGTGCGATCATCGACACCTTCGAGGCCGAGCTGATGGCGCGCATCCCGGCCGAACACCGCGATCACCTGATCCCCGCGCTGGAAGCCCTCTGGCGCTGAGGGGCTTCTCGGCCCCCTTTACTCTTTCGTCATTGCGAGCGTAGCGGGAGCGAAGCTGGGCGAAGCTGGGCGAAGGCCAACCAATCCAGGGCCGCGCAAAGCTCTGGATTGCCGCGGGGCTTTGCCCCTCGCAATGACGAGGTTTGGAGAGCGAGACGATGAGCGAAGCGGTGATCCATCCAGTACCCCAAGAGTGGGCTGACAACGCCCTCATCGACGCCGCAACTTACGCCGAGAAGTACCGCCGCTCGGTGGTCGATCCCGACGGCTTCTGGCGCGAGGAAGCCCAGCGGATCGACTGGATCAGGCCCTTCACCACGGTCAAGGACACCAGCTTCGACGAAGCCAGCTTCGGCATCCGCTGGTTCGCCGACGGCACGCTCAACCTCGCCGCCAACTGCCTCGACCGCCACCTCGCGGCGCTCGGCGATGCGCCCGCGATCGTGTGGGAGCCCGACGATCCCGCCACCCCCGTCCGCACGCTCACCTACCGCGAACTCCACGCCGCCACCTGCCGCTTCGCCAACTTGCTCAAGGCCGAAGGCGTCAAGCGCGGCGACCGGGTCACGATCTACCTGCCGATGGTGCCCGAAGCCGCGGTGGCGATGCTCGCCTGCGCGCGGATCGGCGCGATCCATTCGATCGTCTTCGCCGGTTTCAGCCCCGAGGCGCTCGGCAGCCGGATCGAGGATTGCGACAGCGACCTGGTCATCACCGCCGACGAGGGGCTGCGCGGCGGCAAGCGCATCCCGCTCAAGGCCAATGTCGATGCCGCACTCGCCCGTCACGGCAAAGTCCGCCGGGTGATCGTGCTGGCCCACACAGGTGCCGAAGTGCCGATGGTCGAAGGCCGCGACCTCGACTGGGCCGCAGCGGTCGCCGGCCACAGCGCCGACTGCCCGCCCGAGGAAATGGGCGCCGAAGACCCCCTGTTCATCCTCTACACCAGCGGTTCGACCGGCCAGCCCAAGGGCGTGCTGCACACCACCGGCGGCTACGCGGTGTGGATCGGCATGACGCACGAATATACCTTCGATTACCGCCCTAACCCCGACGGCACGCGCCCGGTCTACTGGTGCGCGGCGGATATCGGCTGGGTCACCGGGCACAGCTACGTCGTCTATGGCCCGCTGCTCAACGGCGCGGTCACGGTGATGTTCGAAGGCGTGCCCAACTACCCCGATTTCAGCCGCTTCTGGCAGGTGGTGGACAAGCACCAGGTCGAAATCTTCTACGCCGCCCCCACCGCGCTGCGCGCGCTGATGCGCGAAGGCGACGACTGGGTCACGCGCACCGACCGCGGCACGCTGCGCCTGCTCGGCAGCGTCGGCGAGCCGATCAATCCCGAAGCCTGGGAATGGTACTACCAGGTGGTCGGCCAGGGCCGCTGCCCGATCGTCGACACCTGGTGGCAGACCGAGACCGGCGGCCACATGATCACCCCCCTGCCCGGCGCGACCGACCTCAAGCCCGGCAGCGCGTCCACGCCGATGTTCGGCGTTCAGCCCGCGCTGGTCGATCCCGCCAACGGCCACGTGCTCGAAGGCGCGGCCGAGGGCGCGCTGGTCATCACCGATTCCTGGCCCGGCCAGATGCGCACCGTCTACGGCGATCACGCGCGGTTCTTCCAGACCTACTTCAGCCAGTACCCGGGCACTTACTTCACCGGCGACGGCTGCCGGCGGGACGCCGACGGCTACTACTGGATCACCGGCCGGATCGACGACGTGATCAACGTCAGCGGCCACCGCATGGGCACCGCCGAGATCGAGAGCGCGCTGGTGCTGCACGAGAAAGTCGCCGAAGCCGCCGTGGTCGGCATGCCGCACGCCATCAAGGGCCAGGGCATCTACGCCTACGTCACCACCACCGCCGGCACCGACGACAGCGAGGCGCTGCGCCGCGAGCTGATCCAGTGGGTCCGCACCGAGATCGGCCCGATCGCCACCCCCGACGTGATCCAGTTCGCCCCCGCGCTGCCCAAGACCCGCAGCGGCAAAATCATGCGCCGGATCCTGCGCAAGATCGCGGAGAACGACATGGGGAACCTGGGGGATACCAGCACGCTCGCGGATCCGGGGGTGGTAGAGGACTTGCTGGCGGGTCGGCCTTAGACCGATCCGCTTGGCAAACCGGCCCATTCGCGACAAGACTGTGTCCCGACAAGAAGGCGGGATTCGCTGAAGTCCCGCCAGGGGGATCGATGTCATGCGGCCAGCTCGCCAGCTCCTTCGCGCCTTGCTCGTTCCGGCGTGCCTCGCGTTCGCCGCGCCCGGCGCCTTGGCGCAGGAAGCGCACGACCACACGGCGGCCCCAGAGCCCGATACGGCTGCCGATACGGCCCCCGTCGCGCTACGCACCGTGCGCTGGTCCGACCCCGCCGCCTGGCCGGGCGGCAAAGTGCCCGCCGAAGGCGATGCGGTCACCATCGCGCGCGATCTCGAGGTCGTGCTCGACGTCGCTCCCCCGGCGCTGCGCAGCCTGACCGTCGACGGCAAGCTGCGCTTCGCCGACGACCGCGACCTCGCGCTCTCCACCGAGTGGATCTACTTGCGCGGCGGCGAGCTGCAGATCGGCAGCGAGGCCAGACCTTACACCCACCAGGCGTCGATCACGCTGACCGACAAGGTTCCCGGCGAAGACATCAACACGATGGGCGACCGCGGCATCGTGATGATGCGCGGCACGCTCAACCTGCACGGCAACCGCGAGAACAGCTGGACCAAGCTGGCGAAAACCGCCGAGCGCGGCAGCAACCGGATCGAAGTGCTCGACGCCGCCGGCTGGCGCGCGGGCGACCAGATCGTGCTTGCCTCGACCGACTTCGATCCGCGCCAGGCGGAGAAGCGCACGGTGACCGCCGTCAGCGGCAACACGCTCTCCCTCGACCGCCCGCTCGAGTACATGCACTTCGGCGAGATCACCTTCGGCATCGACGAGCGGGGCGAAGTCGGGCTCCTCACCCGCAACATCCGCATCCAGGCCTCGGACGATGCCGAGGCCTCGTACTTCGGCGGCCACATCATGGCGATGGCCGGCTCGCAAATGTACGTCTCGGGCGTCGAGCTGAGCCGCATGGGCCAGCACCTGACGCTCGCCCGCTATCCGATCCACTGGCACCTCGGCGGCGAAGGGGCGGGCCAGTACATCCGCAACGCCGCCATCCACGACACTTACAGCCGCTGCGTCACCGTGCATGGGACGAACAATCTCCGCATCGAGAACAACGTCACTTACAATACGGTCGGCCACTGTTTCTTCCTCGAAGACGGGATCGAGACCGGCAACCGGTTCATCCGCAACCTGGCCATCCAGACCAAGTGTCATCCGACCCTGGCCTGCGTCCCCACCAACCTCGCCGCCAACGGGGAGAAGGTCGCGCAGTTCGCCAATGCCGCGGCTGCCCGGCAAGCCAGCTTCCACAGCGGCAACACTCTGCTGCCTTCGGACAACACGGTGGCCTCGTTCTGGATCACTAACCCGGACAACAGCTACATCGACAACGTCGCGGCCGGTTCCGACCAGGTCGGCTTCTGGCTGTCGATCCCCGAACACCCCAACGGCGCCTTCCTGGGGACCGAAATCAGCGCCAGGACCTGGCCGCGCCGCACGCCGCTGCGCGAATTCCGGGGCAACACGGCCCATTCCAACTTCGACGGGTTCCTGATCGACCGGCACATCGACCCGGACAACACCTTCGGTCTGGCTTCCGTCCCGTTGCTGCCTTTGAAAGATCCCACCGATCTGGAGAGCGAAGTGCTGGAGACGCACTTCGAGAGCCTGACCGCCTGGAAGAACCGCAACGGCGGTCTCTGGGGCCGGGGCGACCTCTACGTGTACAGCAACCTGAAGCTGGCGGATAACGCCATCGGCATGACGCAGGCGGCCGGCGATATCGGCAGCCTGCCGTTCAGCTCGCGTCTGGTGGATGCGCTGGTCGTGGGCGAGACCGCCAACATCGGCAATCCCCGGACGCCGGAGGAAGTGGCCTACGGACGCAGCCTGCCCAAGCCCTCCATCCCCGACTTCCCGATCCGCGGCTACGAGTATTACGATTACCGCGACGAGGTGGTGAACACGACATTCGTCAACTTCCAGGACAACGACCGGCGCAAGACCGGCGCGCTGTCGTTCCTGATGTTCACCAGCGCGGGGCTCAGCACCGGCAGCACCATCCGCGGCGCCGAGTTCGTCAACGCCAAGCCGGTCTATTTCCCGAAATTCGATGCCCGGTTCGATAACGACAACCGCGGCGGCAATGCCTATCGCACCCTGTCCTTCCGCGACCTCGACGGATCGGTGACCGGCGTGCCCCAATCGCAGGTCCTGCTCCACGACGGCGAGAACGACAGCGTCGCCACCGACGACACCTGCCAGATCCGTCCCACCTGGAACGCCGCCGTGTGCATGGGCGATATCGGACGCCTCAATCTCTCGGACAGCCGGGGCGAGCTTCCAGCCGCGGTCGACCTCGAATCCCGCACCGCCCGCTTCGCCCTGCTGTCCTCGCTCGGCGCCAACGCGCCGAACACGCCCCTCGTCCAGGCCCAGCGCACTGCCCTGTTCACCCGCCGTCCGCCGCAGCCGCCCATCGCGCTGGTTCGCAATGGCAAGGAATTCAGGATCAGCGGCGACCAGAGCACCGTGCGCGCCGGCACCGAGATCGAGGTCAAGACCGAACGGCCGGACGTCACGCTCAGCCTGGCCGAAATGGACCCGGGCTCATGGGTCATGTTCGAGCTGCCCGGTTTCGCCAGCGCCGCTTCCGGAACCGAGCAGGCCAGCCTGGACGCCCTGCGACGGGCGAACGCGACGTCCTGGTTCTGGGACGGCGAGACCCTCTGGGTCAAACTGGTGGCCGCGGCTCCGGTCATGCCGGTCATTCGGCCGACCGATCTGCAAGCCAGCATAACCCTCAGCCGGGAAGGCCGCGGCGGCTGACGGCGGCACGAGCGAGGCGGCGGCAATGGGCCGGAAGCGGAGGGTCCCCTTTGCGCAATGTGGAAGCCGAAGCAGCCGTTTTGCGCCGGTGGGCTGAGCGCTCTAGCCGCCCAACCGAGCGCCGATAAAGTCTGCCACCCTCTGGGCCGTGGGCGGGCCGAAGTTAGACAAAACCACCAATGTGTATCCAGCTTCCGGATAAATCTGCAGCACGCCATTCTGCCCAGGTGCAGCACCGTTGTGGCCAACCCAATGCAACGGCGTGCCCTGCGCCGTATCGCCGAAGCCAAGCGCGTATTTCATGTTCGGCCCCATCTCGACGCGCCCCGTAAAGAGTAGATCCGTGTGCTTTGCGTCGAGAAGCTTGTGGTCGAGTAGAGCCCTGGCGAAACGCGCCAGATCCTCAAGGCTTGAGATAGCACCTCCGGCCGGCGAAGCACGGTCCGTGCGCGTGCCTTCAGTAATCGTCAATCCATTCGGCCCCGGCTCGTAACCGACCACGCGTCCCTCAAGCGGCTGGCTCTCGCGCCAGAATCCCGTCGAAGTCATGCCTGCGAGGTCGAACAGGTGGCGCTGTAAATAGTCGTAGTAGCTTTCGCCGCTCGCAACCTCAATCACCCGGCCGAGCAGCACGTAGCCGTAATTGCTGTACTGGTACCGGCTCCCGGGAACGAAGGCCGGTGCGCGGTCGCCGAAGAGAGCGATGTAGTCGGCAAGAGTATCGATCGTGGAGGCGCGCTCGAAAAACTCCGGCGTGAAGATGTCACCGGTTCCGCCTGTGTGGGTGAGTAGCTGCTCGATGGTGACGTTCGCTACTTCGGCGTTTGGATAATCAGGCAGGAACTTGCTCAACGGATCGCTGAGTTTGATCTTCCCCGCCTGGATGAGCTGCACCACCGCAGTGCTGGTGAACATCTTCCCCATCGATCCGATGCGGAACTTTCCATCCGTGCGATTTGTGCGCTGTCGCTCGCGATCGGCAAAGCCATACGCTCGGTTAAAGACCGGCTGGCCATCTTGAAGCACAAGAACGGCTCCGGAGAACGTCCCCTCGCGCTCCATGGCTTCGAGCTGATGGCCGAGTTCCGCCGCCAACGCCGGGTCGCCGAGCCGAGCGATTGCAAACTCAGGCGGACGCTCGGTCACCCGAAGCGGCATCGAGAGAATCCGCCCTTCAGGATCGAGTTCGACAGAAGTGCGTACGAAGTTGCCTTCGCCTCTTGCCTGCATCAGCACCACTAACCTGCGCTCGTTCGACTCTTCGATCTTGCGGACCTCGAAGCCGCCCGAGCGCTCACGAAGCGCAAGCGCTGCATCGGCCGGAGGCGCAACGGCCCCGGGCGCGAAGGCCCCGCGTATAGCCTCCAGGCCGGCGCGGTCCGCGCCATTGAAGGCTGCCAGCCAGTGGGCAAAAATCTTGCCCGCTGGAGTGTCGGGCATCTCCACCGCGCCGGCCGCGGTCGGCTCGGGACCCTGTTGCCCCGGCGCGCCAACTGAAGCCAAAGCAAGCGCCACGGCGCCCGAGCACGAAACAAGCGAGGTGAAAAGGCGGGGTACGCGACGCATCTAGATCTCCATTCTTGCACCGCACGACGTGCCAGCTATCCTACTTCAGATGCAACGGGGCGATGAAAGTAGAGAATTGAAGGTCAGCGATCCGCTTCAGGCGGCCGCTTTTGCGAATGCGATCCGCTGCCAGTTGCTGTTGGCTTGTGGGAAGGGGGAGCGCAGCCTGTCTGACTTGCACTACATGTTCGGTCATTCGCTATCCAAGCTGCACTACCACCTCGGCCCTCTTCTTGAATCGAACTTGCTCAGGGTCAGCCGGGTCGAGCCCCGAGCTGGCCGGCCGATCCGGTTCTATCGAGCAGTCGCAGAGCGCTTCCTTGTGCCGCAGGAATCGATTGCCGACTTGCCGGGCGAGCGCTGGGCGCTTGAGCTACGCGAACTGCTTGCACGCAATCGTGGCCCCGTCCTTCTGCGCTACAGCTCAGATCCGCATGGACGCATGACGGTCAATCTCGTCCAGACCGACGAAGATTCTCGGGCGCGAATTTTCGAGGGATGGCGAGTACTTCACCTTAGCCCGGACCAGAGAAGTGCGCTCGCAGCGGATTTGGCCGATATCCTCGCACGCTATGCGCGGCTGGAGCGTAAAACCGGCGCAGAGCCCTATCTCGCACATGCCGCTTTTGCGCCCCGGCTGAAAGGGACAGGGTTATGAACGGTGCCTTTGCCGGCTCCCACAGCGCCATGCCAGGTCGAACACGTTGGGCCGAAAGCGGACGGGCACCATTTGATTGAGCCTCGGTCGCGACCAGTTCGACCCACAGAGCCTTCGCTGTCTGGATCGAGAGCGATCCCCGCGGCGGCCGCGCCAGCTAGGCCCGACCGCCGCAAGGGAAGCGCGTGCCGGCTACCTGTTAGCGCTCGGCGTGGCCGCCGCGACTTGGGGACCAGAGGCGGCCCTGCTCACCACCATAGTGGCTTGCATGTCCGAGGGGCGAACCGGCATCTTGGGAGGATCGGCCACGACCAGTTTGACCCACAGCTTGTTGCCGTCCCGGAAATAGGAAGTCTCGTTCGACTGCCGCAGAGCGGCGAGGCTGTTCCTTTCCGTTCCGGAGGCTGCATGGGTGAAACCAGGCAGTTCGAAGATGACCCATGACCCCTGGTCCATTTCGGCTACGCTGAGACCGATCTCCGGCCTTTCGGTCACCACCTGGATCTCGGTGCCGGCGCGCACGTTGCTG
This sequence comes from Sphingomonadales bacterium 12-68-11, assembly GCA_002279825.1. Lineage (GTDB taxonomy): Bacteria > Pseudomonadota > Alphaproteobacteria > Sphingomonadales > Sphingomonadaceae > Croceibacterium_A. The sequence continues at coordinate 179,290 of NCCV01000004.1, read as the reverse complement.
GCGCTGCCGGCGACTTTGAATTCCGTGCCGTTACGGACCAGCGTGATCGGTGGCTGAGGCGGCGGCGGGTTGGCGATATTGGCCAGGAGGGAAGGTGCGCCGGGTGGGCGCGTGCCGGGACGTCCGAGCGTGAAGCCCCCGCGCTGCGGTGCGAAAGACAAGCGCCCGACATCGCCCTTGCAGACGGAAGCGTTCCAATCCGGCTTGATCACGCAGGTGTCGTCGGTGACGACGCTGTTGTTCTCGCCATCATGGAGATTGATGTGAGACATTGGGATGCCGGAAGTGGTGCCGTCCAGATCGAGGATCGACAGGGTCTTCCAGGACCCGCCGCCCCGGTTGTCGTTGTCGAACCGCGGGTCGATCTCCGGGAAATAAACCGGCTTGGCGTTGATGTATGTCGCGGTCTTGATGGTGCTGGCGGTGGTCACGCCCGAGCTGTTGTACATGAGCCAGGACAGGGCCCCCGTCTTGCGCAGGTCATTGTCCTGGTAGTTGACGAACGTCGTGTCCTGCACCTCGTTGCGATAGTCGTAATATTCGTAGGCGCGGATGGGATAGTCCGGAATCCGGGGCTTGGGCAGGCTACGGCCGTAAGCGACTTCTTCCGGCGTCCGCGGATTGCCGACATTGGCGGTCTCGCCCACGAACAGGGAATCGGTCACCCGCGAGGTAAAGGTCTCGGTGCCGAAAGAACCCGACGATATCGTCACGCCGATGGCGTTGTCAGCGGCCTTCAGGTTGCGGAACAGGAGAAGTTCGCCGCGGCCCCATATACCTTGATTGCGGTTCTTGTAGGCGACGAGGTCGTCGAAATTGGTAACCAGCGCCTCGCTCCTCGGGTCGGTCGGGTCAACCAACGGCAGGTATGTATTGCCGGCCAGAGCGTAGGTGTTGTCCTCGGCGATGTTGCGGTCGAACATGAACCCGTCGTAGTTCGAGTGGGCAACGTTGCCCCTGAACTCGCGGAGCAGCGTCCGGCGCGGCCAGGTCTTGAGGCTCGCCTCGGTGCCGAGGAAGACGCCATTGGGGTGTTCCGGCAGAGAAAGCCAGAAACCGGCCTGTTCGGAGCCGGCCGCCACATTGTCGATGTAGCTGTTGTTAGGGTTGGTGATCCAGAACGACGAAACCGTATTATCCGAAGGCAGCAGGGTGTCCTTGCCGGAGAAACTGGCGCGATTGTAAGCTGCGCGATTGGCATATTCATGATCGATCTCGCCATTGGGGGCGATGTTCACGGGCATGCAGGGCTTCGTCGGATGGCACTTGGTCTGGATGGCCAGGTTCCGGATGAAGCGGTTACCCTGCTCGATGCCGTCTTCGATGAAGAAGCAGTGGCCCACGGTGTTGAACGTCACGTTGTTCTGGACCAGCAGGTTGTCGGTCCCATGCACCGTCACACAGCGGCTGTAGGTGTCGTGAATCGAGGCGTTCTTAATGTACTGCCCGGCCGCGTCGCCGTTGACGTGCCAGTGGATCGGGTAGCGGGCGAGCGTCAGGTGCTGCCCCATGCGGGAAAGCTCGACCCCCGAGACCTGCATCTTGGAGCCCGCCATCGCCATGATGTGGCCGCCGAAATAAGTGTTCTCCGAATCCTCGGACGCCTGGATGCGGATGTTGCGCGACAGCAGGCCGACCTCGCCGCGCTGGTCGACCCCGAAGGTGATCTCGCCGAAGTGCATGTACTCCAGCGGCCTGTCGAGGGTCAGCGTATTGGCCGAAATGGCGGATACTCTGCGTCGCTCGGCCTGACGGGGGTCGAAGTCGGTCGAGGCGAGCACGATCTCGTCGCCCACGCGCCAGCCGGCGGCGTTGAGCACTTCGATGCGGCTGCTGCCCTTCTCGGCCGTCCTGGCGAGCTTGGTCCAGCTATGCTCGCGGTCGCCGTGCAGGCTGAGCGTACCGCGCATCAGCATGATGCCGCGGTCGCCCATGGTGTTGATGTTCTCGCCCTTGACCGTGTCGGTCAGCGTGATCGAGGCCTGGCGGGTGTGCGGCTTGGCCTCGGTGCCGATCTGCAGCTCGCCGCCGCGTAAATAGATCCACTCGGTGACCAGCGCGAGATCGCGCTCGTTCGAGAAGGTCAGCTTGCCGTCGACCGTCAGGCTGCGCAGCGCCGGGGGCGTCACGTCGAGCACCATGTCGAGATCGCGCGCGATAGTGACTGCGTCGCCCGCCGCGGGCACGCGCCCGTTCGGCCAGGCCGAGGCATCGGACCAGCGCACCTTGCGCATCGCCGCAGCCGGCGTCTGCACCGCAGCGTCTGCCGCCGGGTCGCCGTGGGCGTGCTCCTGAGCGACAGCGATTCCACCGGTGGCAACCAGCAGCGGTACGGAAAGCAGGCCGGAATAAAGCCAGGACTGGCGCATGATCGTCATCCCCTCACGCGGATCGATGCCCGCAGTATTATCGTTGCCAGCAGTCTGCATCGGCGGCGCCGCTTTTCCAAGAGTATCGGCGGGCGGCACGCGTGAAAATTACATTAAATTGCATCGACGGAATCACTCTGGTGAACCAGGGCACGTGGGTCGTCTTCGAACTGCCGGGCTTCGCCAACGCGGCCTCCGGCAAGGAACAGGCCAGCCTCGACGCCCTGCGCAGCGCGAACGAGACGTCGCGGTTCCAGAGCAGCGACGCCCTGTGGGTCAAGCTGGTCGTGGCCGACCCGCCGGTCATGCCGATCCGGCCTTTGGGCATCCAGGCCAGCGTGACGGTCAGCCGGGAGGAGCTTGGGGGCTGACCGATAGAGCGTGGGAGGACTGCTGGCAGGACCGACCGCAAACTAAGAGGCTTCAAGTACCCCTATTTGCTAGCCCCTTTTCGGTGAGGGCGGCGGCGATGGAGGTGGCGGCGGCGGGGCCGGCGGTGGAGAGGGCGGCGGCACTACCGCACCGCCGTCATTCTTGCGGTATTCTGTTGGAGGTGGCTTGGCCATAGAACTAAATAAACGCATAATCAGACGATGAGCAATTCATTTGACGACTTTTCCACTCTTCCTACCGAATTGCAATTAGAGGCAATTAGAGAGGGCGAGAGGCGTCTAGACGCCCAGCTCCAAGTCGCGAGTGCTGCAGACGCCCGTGCTCTGGCTTGGGGCGGACTGCTTGTCGCTGCGATCACGGCCTCGCTTGGCACCAGCGTCGCTTTGATGTCGAAGCAAAATCCTGACTATGTTCTCGCGGCCCTCGCCTTGTCATTCTCCGGATCGCTCCTGATGGCATGCTTTAGAGCGCTCAAAACAGTTGAGCCAAACCTGTTTTGCCTGCCGGGGAATGATCCCTATCATTGGCGGCCTTCAGAGTGGAACTGTGTAGGAACCTCTCAACGCAAGATTGCCGTGGCACGCTCAGAGCAGGCAGAAGCGCTGTCTGGAGACATCAGGAGAAACGCAGGTCAAGCGCGTCAAAAGGCAGAGCACATGAAGGCTTCGTTCCGGATAGCTCGGCGAACCATTGGCGGCATTGGGGCCATGCTTACATTCGTTCTTAGCGTCAGAATGCTTCCAGAGATTATCGAGTTTTCTGAGAAATTGTATGAGTTTACATATTCGTATTTGAGATTCTCATGAGCACTAACCGCCGCATCCTGATCGACAACGCGACCCTAAGCGGTGTGGAGCGCATCACCGGAATCAGTCAAACACGCAACCTAAACTATGTTGATAATGATATCCTCTGCTTGGAAAAATTGGTCACGGCGATACTGTTTAGTGATCGAATTGTCGGAGTAGATGATTACAAGGACGAGTACCGCTCCAGGAGATTGAAGACCTTCGATTTTGTTGACTTCGCTAAGCTCGATCCGTCAGTGTACTCTTCTCTCTCGAAAGAAGCGGCAAGTTTTGCGCGGGAAATGACCTTTTCGTTTGATGGCGCAAAACCTGCTGGGGATGTGGTAAGTTTCTTTGAAGCGCTTCGTATTGATCCACAGCTTCGGTGGGACGTGTTTGTCTCAAGCGAGTATCTAACGCTGTCCTACTTGGTCGAAGACGCAAAATCTGCAGGCTACGAGAGATCGATCGATAGCACTTTTCGTCACGAAATTTCTGATCGCAAGCTCGCTGAAACTCGCGAGGATTCAGAGCCAAGTTTTAGCGTTACGGCGCGCCCAGATATCAAGGACACGAAAGACTTCGTCCGCGCATTAGCGTCCGGCAATCCGCAGTATTCAGGAGTTGATGGAAAGAGTGCATTCGAGCGCATGATCTTTGGCTATGGATGGGCTGCCGAACGATCATATTTTTACAATGCGGTCGCGAGCGCCGAAGGAGCAGACGTTTATCTGACGCCCCTTCGCGATGCTTTCTGCGAGAGCTGCTGCCGATTGGCCTATCCATCCCAAGTGCATGGCCTGCTCGAATCTCTAAAGAAGAAATCGCAAGACGCGATGACCGCCATTCTTGATCCAAGCGGGTACTCAAAGTTCGCGATACGCCTACCTTTCTTCACGTCCAATTCAAAAGAATTTCAAGAATCTAGGGTTATTTTTCATAACCTTGATCATCTTTCTTCGCTCAGAAAAACTCGAGAGTTGAATGAAATTCTTAAATATCTCGACCAATCCTGCGCCAATCTCATGAAAAAATACGCAGTTTCGACGAAAAATGGCCTGCAGTTCTCCATATCTTTCGGAGTATCCGGTGTCGGAATTGACTTAGGATTGAAACTCGATCAGCTTTTTCGATCGTACAAAAATAGATCATTCTCCAGAATTTTTCGAAATATAGCGCAAGATATGCTCAACGTGGAGCGACTTGGCGAACTGTATGATAAAGCTCGCTCTTCGATCCGTGAGCACTCAGAAGCCAGTCATGCCGGAATTTCGGCGACACCCAGATATATGGAGCACAAAGAGGGCCGCCATAGCAGACCAGCAAAGTTATGAGCGCATATCACGCGGCACCCTCGCGCGTTCATAAACCCATTTTCCTACACGCCCCCAATCTGCTCCATCCTCCCGGATGCCGCCCACCCCTCCCTTCACACGCCCACCGCGCCCCACCGCCGAATACCGCTGGACCCCGCGCAAGGCTCACGCCTTCCTCGATGCGCTTGCCGAGCACGGCAAAGTCGCCGCGGCGGCGCGCAGTGTGGGGATGACGCGGCAGTCGGCCTATCGCCTCAGGGATCGCGTTTCGGTGGTCGCCGAGGCATGGCCGCGCGCGCAGGCGCTGGGGCGGGCTCGGCGCCTCAGCGGGCGAGCGGGCAAGGCGACGGGTTCGCCCGCGCAAGGCGACACTTCGGGCGGCGCAAGGTGACGGTTCGGGCGCCCAAGGCGACACTTTCCGGCGGCAAGGTGACGCTTTCGGCCGGAAAGGTGACGGAACCGGCGTACTTTTGCCCTGGACACCGTCACAGGTGTCAACACCCCCGCCGATTCCGCGCCGAAAGCACTGGCGAAGCCCGGCCGATGATGGTCTATTCGGCGCAAAGAAAAACGGGGAGAGGGAAGCTCATGGTCACGTCGTTCCGCCGCGCCTCGGCGGCGCTCGCGCTGGTGGTCGCCGCGTTCGCGGCTGCTCCCTTGCTGGCACAGGCCCCCGCCCAGCCGCAGCCGTGCCAGCGCGCCTGCCTCGAAGGCTATGTCGACAAGTACCTCCAGGCGATGGCCGACGGGAAGGTCGATCCCGCGCTGTTCGCCAGTACTGTGCGCTTCACCGAGAACGGCATCGAGCTGCCGTTCGGCAACGAGGGGCTGTGGGCGACCGCGAGCGGGGTCGGCAAGTACAAGTTCTACGTGCCCGATACCGAGACTCAGCAGGTCGCCTTCCTCGGCACCGTACTCGAACAGGCGTCGAGCTCGGCCAGCGGGCCGGCGCGCGAGCCCGAACTGGTCGGCTTGGCGCTGCGCCTGCGGATCGAAGGCGGCAAGATCACCGAAGTCGAGCAGATCGCCGCCCGGCCCGAGCGGCCGCTTGGCCCCGCCGCTGCCAATGCCAGCAGCAACCCCTTCCCCGCAACCGGGGCGGCGGTCGAGGCGATGGGCGCGCCGCACACCAAGTTCCTCGAGGCGATCCCGGCCAGCCGGCGCCAGAGCCGCGCCGACCTGGTCCGCATCGGCAATTACTATTTCGACGCAGTCGAGCGGAACACCGGCAAGGATTACTACCCGTTCTCGGCCGACTGCACGCGCTACGAGAACGGCGTGCTGGTGGTCGGCGCGCCGGGCATGCTGAACCGCAACGGCCAGCCGGTGCAGGGCTGCAAGCAGCAGCTCGAAAACTCGCTGATCGGCGCGGTGACCGGCATCCGCGACCGCCGCTTCGTGGCGATCGACCGCGAGCGCGGGATCGCCTTCGCGTTCGCGTTCTTCGACCACCGCAACATCAACTGGACCTGGCAGCTCGGCGAGCTGTTCAAGATCGAGGGCGAGGAGATCACCCGGGTCGAGGCGATCTTCATTCGCGGGCCTTACGGGATCTGCACCGGCTGGAGCACGTACGAACAGTGCCGCAGCGAACAGCCGCAGGACGTACGGTAGGGCCAGGCCGCAAACACAACGTCCGTTCGTGCCGAGCGAAGTCGAGACCCGCCGCGCTGGCGCCTCTCGACTTCGCTCGAGGCGAACGGAGAAGGAGGAGAATGCGATGATCCGTAAGCTGATCCTGGGCGCACTGCTCGCCTGCGCCGCCACGCCCGCGCTGGCCCAGCAGGCCGGTCCGCCGCCGAGCCCTTACGCGCCGCTGCAGGACCGCCCGACCTGCACCCGCGCCGAGCTCAAGGCCGCCACCGCCGCTTATGTCGAGGCGCAGCGGCGCGGCAGCCTCGCGGGCCTCCCGCTCGACGAGAAGGCGCGGTTCCTGCAGAACATGGCCGACGTGACCCGCGCCGCGGGCCTGTGGAACACCGCGCTCCCGGTCGCCAACGCGCTGAGCTTCCACGACGACAAGCGCTGCAAGACTTTCACCGAGATCGTCGTCACCGAAGGCGGCACGCCGTACATCATCGGCACGCGGCTCTACTTGCACCAGGGCAAGGTGATCCGCGTCGACAGCATCGTCACCAAGACCGGCGACTGGCTGTTCAACGCCAACGCCTTCCTGCGCTACACCAAGGCGGAGAACTGGGAGCCGCTCCACGCTTACCAGCGCACCAGCCCGGCCGAGATGATCCGCGGCGCCAACGCCTATCTCGACGGGTTCTCCGACAAGTTCACCGATATCCCGTGGGGCGTGCCATGCGCGCGGCTGGAAGGCGGCGCCTATACCAACCGCCAGAACAGCCCGACCGCGAGCTGCGAGGTGGGAATGCCGCTGGGCGTGCTTTACATCACTCACCGCGACTACCTGGTCGACGAGGAGATGGGCGTGATCAACGTGTTCTGCCGGTTCGGCGGCAACGTGACTTCGCCCGATTCGCACACTTTCCGCTACGTCGACGGCAAGTTCCGGCAGATCCACACGCTGACCGCGATTCCCGGCCCGCAGGCCAACGACGAAGGCGGCATGGCGGGCCAGGCGCGCGACCCCAACGCGAGTTGAGACCGGGCGTTTTGCCCAGCTCCGTTCGGGTCGAGCGCAGTCGAGACCCCGCGCCCGGCCTCTCGACTGGGCTCGAGGCGAACGGAATTGGTGAACAGCGGAACTTTTCGGCAAGGATTGCGGCTTAAATTCGCCCCTGAAGGGGCGCGCGCCGTGATCGAAATCGAAGTCCAGAACGAGACCCACCAGACCCAGGAGCGGCTCAAGTTCGTGACCGTGCCGCGGATCGGCGAAGGCATCCGCCTGCGTGAGCCCGACGGCTTCTGGACCTCCTACGACGTCATCGACCTATGGTATCAGAAAGCCGAGTACGGCGACATCTGGGTGCCTTACCTGCACGTGCGGATCACCGAGGGCGAAGTCGGCGCCAAGCTGCCGGGTCCGCTGACCCAACTGGCCCAGCCGGAGCACGAGCCATTCACGGCCTGATCAAGCGCACCGGCCCCGCGGCGGCACCGCCGGCCAAGGCTCCCGCCAGCGCCCCGGTGGAGGCCGGCCCGGCCCCGCTTGCGCGCGACTGCCTGGTGGTCGACGATTCGCGGATGATCCGCAAAGTCGCGCGCCAGATCGTCGAGGCGCTCGGTTACCGGGTCGAGGAAGCCGAGAATGGCGCCGAAGCGCTGGTGCTGTGCCGCGCGGCGATGCCCGACCTGATCCTGCTCGACTGGAACATGCCGGTGATGAGCGGGCTCGACTTCGTCGCCGCGCTGCGCCTGCTCGCGGGCGGGCACAAGCCCAAGGTGCTGTTCTGCAGCAACGAGCGCGAAGCCGCCAACATCGGCAAAGGCATTGCCGCGGGCGCCGACGGCTTCGTGATCAAGCCGTTCGACGCCGCCACCCTGCACAGCAAGCTGCAGCGCATCGGCGCGGCCTGAGCGCCATCACTCCGGCGCGATGTGAAACACGCGCTCGGCGTTGCCGTGGCACAGCGCGTGGCGCTCGGCCTCGGTGCACGCGAAGCTTTCGATGAACGCAACCGCCGGCTCCATCGGCTGGTACGGATAGTCGATCGCCCAGATCACATTGTCGATGCCCATCCGGTCGATCGCGTAGCGTAGCGCCAGGGGGTCCTCGACCCCGCTGGTGGTGAACACGAAGTTGTCGCGGAAGTACTCTTCCATCGACCGCTGCGTCTTCGGCGCGCGGCCGACCTTTTGCGCGCGGGAGTTCATGAAGTTGATCCGCCAGATGAAGAACGGGACCATCTCGCCCATGTGCCCGACGCAGATTGTGAGCTTCGGAAAGCGGTCGAACACCCCGCCGGCCATCATCCGCAGCATCATCGTGCCGACTTCGACGCCGTAGCCCCACATCGCCGAATCCATCGCGTAGTCCTGCAGCGGGCCCTTGAGGGTATCGCTCGGCGCGCGCGGGTGGATGTAGAGCGTGGCCCCGGTCGCCTCGGCCGCCTCGAGGATCGGCCAGAACCGGTAGTCGTCTAAGTAATCGCCGTGGGTGTGGCCATTCACGACGAGTCCGTTAAGCCCGAGTTCGCCCATCACCCGCTCGATCTCTTTCGCAGCCCGCTTGGGGCTGTGCGGGGCGAAGCTGCCGAGCCCGGCGAAGCGCGTCGGATACTTGGCGCAGATTTCGGCCATGCGGTCGTTGGCGAGCGCGGCGAGATCGGTCGCGGTATCGGCATCGAACATCTGCACGCCCGGCGCGGTCAGCGTCAGCAGGTGCATGGCAACACCGCAGCGGTCCATCTCGGGCAGGCGCCGTTCCTCGACGTCGAGCAGGCCTGAAAGGAAATCCATCTTGCCGTAGCCGGCGGTGTCCGCCTCGGCATCGTAGATGCCCTTGACCAGCAGCTTGTCGAGGCTCTGGCTCGGGCTGCGCGCGACGTTCTTGAGTTCGGCGGCGACCTCGGGGATCGACCAGGCTTCCTCGCAGGCAATCAGGCGCACGAAAGGTTCTCCCCGGGTAAGGTTGGCTGAGTTTGATGGCCGAAGGCGCTACTGCGCATAGATCTGCATCATGGTGTGATACATGCTGGCAACCGGCTGACCTGTTGAATCGAGGGCCGGAGTGTACTCACCTCTTAGCCCCGCACAGAGAAACTCGCTGACGCGGGCGCCCACGTCGGTCTGGATGACGCATTCAGTTGCACGTCCAGCCTCGTCCACTCGAACTCTTGCTGGAATTGCCGTGATGCCTCGAGGCACCGACAGGCCCGACAAGGCCTGTCGGGCGGCCGCGAAAGTCTCCGGTAGAGGGGCAGCATCACGTATGAAGGTCCGTCGCGCCTCGGGATCCAACCCCCACTTGACGTTGAGTTTGTCCACGCAAGCGCGCAACCGCGCCAAGGGCTCGGCCATGCTGCCCGTGAGAATTTTCAGCGGCTCCCGCAAGGGAAACTCGATTGAGATATCGGTAACCCCCCTAACGAACTCCAAACCGATCCGGTCGAGCTCGGCTCGCTGCGCAGGAGTCCTTTGGCCAGGTGCAAGCAAGGCTTGATCAATAGTGCTCAAAACGGGAAAGAACCCGGTCGGGAAGGTAACGGACGCCCGGCTGCCAATCTGGCCATGCACGACGGGGAACTTCTCGCGCATCACACTGTCCGGGGTGAAGGCGAGCCGAATATCTGTTCCCGACCCGCGTTTGAACGGCACCAACTTTCCGGTGACGGTGAACTGGAAATTCGTGCGCGACCCAAACGTGTCCATGCGCAACTGCAAGTCGCCCTCATCCCCGAACTGGCGCTGTAGGCTGCAGAGTTCCGAGCGCGAAACAAGCGTCCAGTCGCCGCGCGGCGCCGCTGTCGGTCCCTCGGCCGCCGCTACCGGAGCTGTGTATCCCAACAGCCCGATGCAAGCTAAACTCCATGCCGAGGTCTTCATACAGCGGTCCTCCCAAGCCGGTCTATTGCAGCCAACCCATCGCAGTTCAGCCGGCCCCTCCTACTTGACCGCCCCGTTCTCCCGCCGCCCATCCGACCATGTCAGCCTGAGCGCGGGCTCGCGGCCGCTGACCGGATTGGCGAAGTGGAACCCCATCGGGGCGATACGCGGGAACGGGGCGAAAGTCTCGCCGCGCAGCGGGGCGTCGGGGGCGAAGGCGGCGATCGCTTCGGCGGTGGGGGCGAAGCGCTTGCTCGCTTCGGGATCGATCCCGGTCCAGCCCTTGGCGTAATCGCCGAGCCAAACGTAATCGAGGTCCATGCCGTGGATGCGCCACAGGCCGTCTTCCTTGACGATCTGGTTTTCGTAGATTCCGCCGATCCAGGAGCCGGGATTGGCCGGAGTGCTGTTGAACTGGAACAGGCGGGTGCGCACGAAGGCGCGGGTGCCATCGCCCAGCACGGTGACGTAAGGCTGGGTCTTCTGGTGGATCGCCTGGCTGTTGGGATTGGGCCCGCCTTCGCCGTAGCGCTGGATCATCGAGTTCATGACCCGGTCCTTGCCGATGAAAGTGCCGATGTAGCTCAGCTCCTTCCAGCCATCTTTCGCGAACAGCGCGCCGGTGTTTCGCCACGCAAACTGGTCGATGTAATAGCCGTAGGCGTTGGAGACGTTCTCCGCCCCGTCGAAGGCTTCGGCCAGTGCGAGCGCGTTCGGAATGGGCGCGGCCTGCCCCGTCCCGCGCGCGGCCATGACCAGGTCGGTGCCGAACGGCCCCAGCGTCATCGCGTGGCCGGGATAGGACACGTCCGCCAACTGCGTCGGTCCGTCGGGCCACAGGCTCTCGCCGATCGGCAGCGCGGCGGGGAGCGGATCGGACCAGCCCTTGGCGTAGTCGGCGCGCATCAAGGGGCTGTAGTGCAGCAGGCCGATCCGCCACTTGCCGTCCTCGCCCCGGCGCAGCAGCACGCTCTGGATGCCGGCTGACCAGAAGCCCTGCCCGCCATGCTGCCCGGTCATGCCGATCTCGACCGCGCGGATCAGCGCCGAGGCGCCGTCGGCCGAGATCGAGGCGAGCGGCATCAGCAGCGGGCGGTCGTTGAGTTCCCCGGTGTCGAGCCCGGTCGCGCCGAAGCGGCCAAGGAACTTGCGCACGCCCTCGGGCCCGTGCCAGGTGCCCTGCCCGGCTACTTCGATCACCGCGTCGGCCGCGAACAGATCGGCCACGTCGTCGTACATCCCGCGGTCGAGGTAGTAGCCGTAAGCGTTGAACACGTTCTGCGCCTGGCTTTCGAGCAGCAGCAGCGTCGCCTCGCGATCGAGCTCGGCGCGCGGGCGCGGCGCGGCGGCCACTCGGCCGGTCAGGACCACGCCGGCCTGATCCGGGGTGTAGTGGTAGGGCGCGCGCTCGAGCGTGGGCGTGGTGCGCCAGCCGGTGTCGTAAGGCCCGGCGTAGTCGGCGTAAGGGCGGACATAGGCGATGCGCCAGCCGGCCGGTGTCTTGCGGTATTCGATCACGTCGGTGGTGGCGTTCCATTGCGCCGAGACGCCGGCCTCGCCGGTCATCGCGACGTGGTGCCAGCGGCCGATCGCGCGGTCGCCTTCCTCCGACAGGGTTACGACCGGACTGATCCAGAACCGCACGTTGAGGCGCCCGGCGGGCATCCCGTCCACGCCGCCGCCCATGTTCTGGCGCAGCCATTGCTCGACTGCGGCCTTGCCGGCCGGATCGTCGCCGGCGACCGCCATCTCTATGAAGTCGGTACCGAGCGAGGCCATGCCCTTCCAGTCGCCGGCCAGCGCGTAATGCCCCCACAGCGCCTGCAAGCGCTTGATCTCGCGCACCGAACGCAAGTCCTCGACCTCGGCGGTGTAGCGGGCAAGGTCGTCCTGCGCGGCGGCAGGGGCGATCGGGGCCAGGAGCAGGGCGGTGAGCGCGACAAGGAGAGTGCGGATGCTTCCAAGAGGCCGCCCACCCCGCTCGTCATTGCGAGCATCGCGAAGCAATCGAGGGCCCCGCTTCACTGCACTGGATTGCTTCGTCGCTTCGCTTCTCGCAATGACGAAGAGAGGATGGGCGAAGACGGGGCCGCTCATCGCCGCACCCCCAACGCCATCGCCTCGGCATAGACCGAAGTGTCGATCAGCTTGGCGAGATCGGCGCGGCTCCTGGGCGGGCGCCCCGTCTGCGCGGCCAGCCAGGTTTCCTGTTCGGCCATGACGTCGAGCAGGTCCGGCGCCAGGTACGCGGCGAAGCGGTGGTGCTTCCAGCTTGCATCGAGGTCCTCGGCCGAAAATCCGCCCGCCGCCGCCAGCAGCGTCTTGGCCTTCGCCGGATCGCGCCGCACCGCCGCAGAGGCGTCGATGATCGCGCGCACGAAGGCGACCACTTTGGCGCGGCGCACGGGATCGGCGAGCGCTTCGGCGGTGGTGTTGAGGTTGAACAGCTCGCGGTAAACGCCCTCGCCCGAAAACTCGATCATGTCCGCGCCGAGCACCTCGGCGGCGTTCTCGCTCTCGGGCTCCCAGATCACCACCGCGTCGACCTCGCCCTTCCTCAGCGCTTCGGTCATGCCGGCGAGCGGGACGATCGGCACCGCGGTGATGTCAGCGAAGGCGAGGCCGGCCTTGGCCAGCATCCGGTGGAGGAAATAACCCGCGCTGGTCTGCGGGATCGTGGCGACGCGCTTGCCCTTGAGATCGGCCATGCTGGCGATCCCCGCCGAGCGGCGCGCGACCACGCGGTAAAGCCCGTCGGTGACGGTCATCACGATCCGCAGGTTCGGGTTCTCGACCGAATAGCGTAGCGCCTGCGTTTCGGCATTGGTGGCGACATCGGCCACGCCGACTTGCCCGAAACCCGAGACCGGCGCCGCGCCGACCAGGTTGGCGATCGAGCCCATCGTGACCGTCGCTTCGCCCGGGTAGAACTCCTCGGCGGCGAGCAGGACCGGGGCGATCTCGAAAGTCTGGACGTTGCCATAGACCGCGATCGGGCCCGGTGAACCGCTGGGCGCCTGAGCCGCAGCCCCGCCGCTCCACAGCAGCCCGGCCGCCAGCATCGCCGCAATCACTCTCATGCCCCGCTCCTCTTCCCTGGCGCGAGAGTAGCGGCTCGGTGGCGGGGGGGAAGGGGGAAAGGGATCTTCGCGCAAAGACGCCAAGGCGCGAAGATCGGCGGCGAGGATGCCTTCACCCTTGATGGCGGAAGGATAGTGCAGCTTGCTCGCGGAGCGAGCTAGCGGAGCTTGGATGGGGGTGATTTCTCCGCCGAGCGCAAGGTCGCGGAAGGCCGCGCCCTCACCCCCATCCAACTTCCCGCATCAAGGGGGAAGACGCTGTTGGCCCCACCTCTTCGCGACTTCGCGCCTTTGCGCGAAAAATCCTTCTTGAAGCGCCGACCCGCTCCACCCGTTCGCGGGGATGACGAGGCGAGCCCGAGCAGTTAGTCTGCCCCGATGGAACCGCGCCACAGCGACGACATGAGCTGGTCCTCCGCCGGCCTCGCCCGGCCCGAGGCGGTGCGGCAGTGGCAGGACTGGGCCGCGCGCACGATCGCGCCGATCGACGTCTGCGTGTTCGATACCGACAGCTTCGCCGCGCGCTGGCTGAGCCACGGCGTCGGCCAGCTCCGCATGCTCCACCTCGACGCCCCGGCGCAGCGCGTCACGCATGTCGGCGGCGACGGTTCGAGCGGCCGGGCGGCGCCGTCGATCCAGCTCGTCTATAACATCCGCGGCGCCTCGCGCACGCGCATGGCCGGGCAGCGTTTCGTGCTCGAAGCCGGTCAGTTCGTGCTGCTCGACAACACCCGCTTCTACCAGATGGAGATGGACGCCCGGCACGAGGTGATCGACCTGATGATGCCGCAGGGCTGGCTGGAGAAATACCTGCCCGATCCCGGCGCGCTGCTCGGCCGGCCGGTCGATGCGCGGTCAGGCTGGGGCGCGCCGCTCGGCAGCCTGCTCGAAACGCTTGCCCGTATGGGGGCCGGCGGGATCGACGCGACGCCCCTGCCCCGCCCGATGATCGCCGAGCAAGTCGGCACGCTGCTGACGCTCGCCACCGGCTTCCACGAGCCGCGCTCAACCAGCCGCCACCGCGGACAATTGGCGCGCCAGATCCTGCGCCGGATCGAGACCGACTACGCCGACCCCGACCTCGCCCCCGACGCGCTCGCCGCCGAACTCGGCATCTCCAAACGCTACCTCCAGCAGCTCCTCGCCGGCAGCGGCACCAGCTTCGTCCAGGAACTGACCGCCACTCGCCTCGACCGCGCCAGCGATCTGCTGACCGATCCGCGCGCCCGCGGACTGACGGTGGGAGAAATCGCGTTCCGGTGCGGGTTCCTCGACCCGGGCTACTTCGCGCGGGCGTTCAGGAAGCGGTTCGGGCGAACGCCGAGTGAGTGGCGGGGTGGCGATCTCGGCCGCGGCTAGCCGGTAGCACCGAACGCGAGGCCGACGCCGGCCGTCACGGCCATCGCCAGCGCCCCCCAGAACACCACGCGCCCGACCGACTTGCCGACCGGCGCGCCGCCGGCCCGCGCGCCGAAGACGCCAAGCACTACCAGGAACACCAGTGCCGCAGCGCTGACGGTCCAGACGATGGCGGCGAGCGGGCTGAGCAGCACGACCACGAGGGGAAGGCCGGCACCGACCGAGAACGTCAGCGCCGAGGCGATCGCGGCCTGCAGCGGGCGGGCCGTGGTCAGCTCGGAGATACCGAGCTCGTCGCGCGCATGGGCGCTCAGAGCGTCGTGCGCGGTCAGGGCATCGGCCACTTGCTCGGCAAGCGCCCGGTCTAGGCCGCGCGCGACGTAGATTTCCGTCAGCTCTTCGCGTTCGAACTCGGGCTGGCCGGCCAGCTCGGCAGTTTCGCGGGCAAGGTCTGCCTTTTCGGTATCCGACTGCGAACTGACCGATACATACTCCCCTGCCGCCATCGACAGCGCGCCGGCAGCCATTCCGGCGAAGCCCGCCAGCAAGATGGCCGGCTTGTCCGCCGCTGCTGCGGCAACGCCGACGACCAGGCTGGCGGTCGAGACGATCCCGTCGTTGGCCCCGAGCACCGCGGCGCGCAACCAGCCGATCCGGCCAACGTTGTGCCCCTCTTTATGCAGTCTCGCCATGCCTCGGCCCCCTCAGGGCTTCGGCTTGGCGACGCCGGCGATCGCCACGTCCAGAATGATGGGCCCCAAAGCATAGCGGCTGGTCATGACGGTCCTCGCACGAAGCTGCCGGGCCGTGATGGACCTGCCCGGAAGACCCGGCAAGCGGCGCGACTTCGGCATCTTTGGGCCGATGGGTCCACGCCGGCCTTGATATGGATCAGTCCGGCGCCGCGATTGGCTTTCCGGCGGGATGCGGCATATGAGTCCGCCGATGATAAACGTCGCAAGATGACGGGCGGCGATCCGGCGCTGCTGATGGGCGCAGCGTTCGCCTGCGGGCTGATGGTCGGCATCGAGCGCGGGTGGCGGCTGCGCGGATTGCGGGCCGGCACGCGCGTCGCCGGGATCCGGACCTTTGTTCTGCTCGGTACCGGCGGAGGGGTGAGCGCGGTGCTCGGGACGCTGCTGTCGCCAGCGGTGACCGTGCTGCTGGCGGGTGCGCTGGCACTGCTCGTGGTGGTCGGCTTCATCCGTGACGAGGAGCGGCGCGATGCGACCAGTTTCGTCGCCGCGATCGTGGTGCTAGCGCTCGGGCTGCTGGCAGGTGCCGGCCAGCCGGCGCTGGCGGTCGCGCTGGGCGCGATCGTGACGTTTGTGCTGGCGATGCGGACCGAAATCCACCGGTTTGTCGGTAAGCTCAATCAGATCGATGTCCATGCCTTTGCCCGCTATGCGGTGATCGCTGCCGCAGTTCTTCCGTTCCTGCCCGACCGCCAGATGGGGCCGCTCGGCGCGTGGAACCCGTTCCAGCTGTGGCTTGTCATCGTCCTCGTCACGGGCTTTTCCTTCGCCGGCTATGTGGCCAACCGAACCGTGGGCGCACGCTGGGGCGTACTCGCGACGGCCATCATCGGCGGGGCCTATTCCTCGACGGCGGTGACGACCTCGTTCGCGCAACGCCTCGGCAGCGGAGAACAAGGGCCGTTCAGCGGCGGAATAGCCCTGGCCAGCGCGGTCATGTACCTGCGGGTGATCGTGCTCGTGGCGGTGCTGAGCCCGTCGACGCTGCCGCCCATGCTGGCGATCGTCGGCCCGGCCTCGCTGGTTGCCTTCGCGGTGGGGGTCATGGCGTGGCTGCGATCGCCTCACGCGACCGGGCGCCAGGAGACAGCCACTCGAAACCCGGTCGCATTGCTGCCGGCTTTTGGCTTCGTGGCGATAGTAGCAGCGGCGGCGGTGTTTGCGCGCTGGGCCCAGGCGGAATTCGGTGAATCGGGCATCGCTACCTCGCTGTTCCTGACCGGAAGCTTCGACGTCGATGCCGCGATCGTCACCCTAGCGGGGCTGCCCGAGGAGGCGATCGCGCGCGATCTTGCCGCGCTGGCGCTCGGCGGCACGGTGGTCGCGAACATGGCTCTCAAGATCATCATCACCGCGCTCTACGCCCGCCGCGAAGGGCTGACGGCCGTGGCGCTGCTGGCAGCCAGCACCATGGTGCTGATAGCCGCACTCGGCTGGACGGGGCACCGGATGGGATTGCTGTAGGCGACGGACACCGCGCCCGTTTGTGAGACGAAAAAGGGGAGGCCGCTCGCGCAGCCTCCCCTCCCTCGTGATCAGAACCGCAGCCCAACACCGGCCACGACCAGGTGACGGTCGGTGCCTATTTCCAGCGCGTCGCTGTCCTCGTCGGCGCCGTCCGGCCGGTACTCTTGGCTGCCGTAGCTGGTGTAGGTGTACTCGAGCTTGGCGTAGAGCCGGCGGGTGAGGCCGAACTCGAGGCCGCCGCCGGCGTGCCAGCCGCCGAGGTCCTCGTCGAATTCGAAGATGTCGCCGGCATCGGCGTCGTCGTTGTCGGTCACGTCTTCATCATATGTCGCCGCGAACTTGCCGTTCGAATAGCCGCCCTTGACGAAGATCATCGAGGTTTCGCCGAGCGGCAGGCCGGCGCGGGCGCCGAGAGTGATCGTGCGGTCGATGCCCGCGCAGGCGAGATCGTCCTCGATCAGTTCGGCGCACGTCTCGCCGCCGGCGAAATCGACGCCGGCATAGACGCCGAGCACGGGGCCATACGGGATCTGGAAATCGTAACCGATCTCCGCGCCGTAGGCGATGTCGCTCTCGGTTTCAGAGGCGGTCAGGAACTCGTCGATCGGCTCGTCATTGTCCTCGTCGTAGTCGGGATTGGGCAAGCTCAGGTCGGTGCTCGACTGGTTCCAGCCGCCGCGCGCTTCGATCCGGAAGCCCGACAGGTCCTGGGCATAGGCCGGCGCCGACAGGGCAACCACGGCCCCCATGGCAGCCGCGGCGATCATCAATTTGTACTTCATGCTGTCATTTCCACTTCAGGCTGAGCGCCCCCGCGTACAGCCAGACGGAGCGCGCGCGCGGCAGCCTTGGCGGAAGGGGGAGAGATTTTTCGCGCGAAGACGCAAAGGCGCGAAGAAGTTGGCTGATGCGGCGGAGCAGCCCTTGCGCTGCCACCCTTGGCTGAAGTCATCGCGGAGAGGAAAAGCGGCTTCGCCGCAAGCGCGGCATCTTCGCGCCTTTGCGCCTTTGCGCGAGCCCCCTTTTTCTTCCTGTCCTCCTCACGGACCCTGAACTGTGAAAGCTACGCGTTTGTCCCACGGCGGGTGCGCGCGAATCCTCACTTTCGGTTGCGGGCCCGGGGTAGACCTGCAAGCTTGGAAATGACGCCTCACCACCACGTTTCGTCATTGCGAGCGAAGCGAAGCAATCCAGGTCCGCACTGAGCCGCCCTGGATTGCCGCGGGACCTCCGGTCCCTCGCAATGACGAAGCGACAAGAAGGCGCATTCACGAGAGGTGTGCACCGATGGCCGAGAAGTCTTTCCCCCTGCCCAGCGATCTCAAGGTCGTGCCCGGCACCGAGGCGGCGCAGGCCGCCTATCCCTATTACACCCAGTTCGTGCCCGAGGATGACGGCAAGTTCTGGTTCTACAACTCGATGCATTTCCCCGAGCCGATGCATCACTTCGACATGATCACCGCGGAGGCGGCCTATGTGGCGCTCGGCGCGTTCAACACCCGCGTGCACGTGCTGCCGACCGCCAAGGGCATCGAACACCGGGTGATCAACGGGCGCGTCTATATCGGCGGCGTGGCGGTGACCGATCCGGCCGAGATCGAGGAACGCATCGGCGAGTTCCAGCAGCGCGCGTTCTATTACTACGAGCACTGGGAGCGGCTCTACGACCAGTGGAAGGTCAAGATGAAAGCGCTGATCGCGGATGCGCAGGCGCTGCCCAAGCCGTCATTGCCCGATTACGAACCGCTCGAAACCACGCACACCGGCAAGGGCGTTGCCGCCAACCACGCGCTGCTCGATATCTACCAGAAGCAGATCGAGGGGTACCACCGGATGTGGCACCACCACTTCGAGTTCCTGCTGCTCGGCTACGGCGCGTACATGACCTTCTTCGACTTCTGCAAGAAGGCCTTCCCCGAGATCAGCGACCAAGCGATCAGCCGCATGGTGGCGGGCATGGAAGCCGAGATCTTCCGGCCCGACGAGGAAGTGAAGCGGCTGGCGCGGCGCGCCGTCGAGCTGGCCGTCGATCGGCACTTCACCGACAACATGAATATCGACCAGGTGCTGGCCGATCTGGACGCAGTCGGCAACGCGGGCAAGGAATGGCTCGGCGAGCTGGAGACCAGCCGCAACCCGTGGTTCAACGTCAGCAGCGGCGACGGGTTCTACCACTACCACCGTAGCTGGCAGGACGATCTCAGCCTGCCGTTCGCCGCGCTCCCCGGCTACATCGAGAAGATCAAGGCCGGCACCAATATCGAGCGGCCGACCGCGCAATTGATCGAGGAGCGCAACCAGCTCGTCAGCGATTACCGCGAGCTGCTCGGCACCGACGAGGACCGCGCGACGTACGACCAGCTCATCGGCCTGGCGCACCGCGTGTTCCCCTATGTCGAGGGCCACAAGTTCTACTGCGAGCATTGGTACACCAACCTGTTCTTCAACAAGATCCGGGAGTTCGGGGCGCTGCTGGCAAGCCACGGGTTCTTCGGCGACGGCGGCGTGGAGGAGGACGTGTTCCACCTCACCCAGTTCGAGCTCGAATCCGCGATCATCGACCTGATGCTCGCCTGGGGCATCGGCAGCGAGGCGCGCGGGCCCAAGCACTGGCCGGCGCTGGTGGCGCAGCGCAAGGCGGCGATCGCCGAATGGGCCAAGCATCCGACTTCGCCGGCGCTCGGCGCGGTGCCGGACGTGATCGACGATCCGGCGATCGTGATGCTGTGGGGCATCACCCGCGACAACCTCGACACCTGGCTGAGCGGCGGCAGCGAAGGCAACCCGAACGAGCTCAAGGGCTTCGCGGCCTGCTCGGGCGTGGTCGAAGGGCCGGCCCGTGTGGTCAAGTCGGTCGCCGAGATCGGCCGCATCCAGCAGGGCGACATCCTGGTGTGCCAGGTCACCAACCCGACCTGGAGCCCGATCTTCCAGAAGATCGGCGCGGCGGTATCCGACATCGGCGGATCGATGAGCCACATGGCGATCGTGGCGCGCGAATACGGCCTCCCCGCGGTGGTCGGCACCGGCACCGCGACGCAGAAGATCAAGGACGGCCAGCGCATCCGCGTCGACGGCGGGCGCGGGATCGTGACGATCCTCGACGACGTCGGGATGGGCCAAGCGCGCGTGCTGGAAGAGGTGTGATGATCCGGGGTCCTTCGAGACGAGCCTTCGACTGCGCGCCTAAAGCGTTTCGCTCAGTCTCTCCTCAGGATGAGCGGGCGTAGGTAAGTGTCTGCAAAGAATCCCGCTCACCCTCAGGAGCGGCTGAGGAGCCACGCAGTGGCGTCTCGAAGCCGCGTCTCGAAGGGGCCCGCCGCATGAACGCCGTCGCCTGGTTCAAGGATGTCGGCATTGCCGACCGGCCCACGGTGGGCGGCAAGGGCGGCTCGCTCGGTGAGCTGACCCAGGCGGGCATCGCGGTGCCGCCGGGGTTCGTGGTGACGACCGCGGGGTTCGAGCGGTTCCTGGCAGCGCTGGAAGCGAGCGCGCCGGTGCGGGCGCGGGTGGCGGCGCTCGATCCGAACGATCTCGGCGCCGCGACCAGTCTCAGCGAAGACCTGCGCCGGCGGGTGATCGAGGAGCCGATGCCGGCGGAAGTCGAGCAGGCGATCCGCGCCGCGCATGCCGCGCTGTCGCCCGGCGGCGAGCCGGTGGCGGTGCGCTCGAGCGCCACCACCGAGGACGCCGAGGACGCCAGCTTCGCCGGGCTGCAAGACACCTTCCTGTGGGTGCTCGGCGCCGACGAGATGGTCGCCCGGGTGCGCGAATGCTGGGGCAGCCTCTATTCGGTCGAGAGCATGACCTACCGGCTCAAGCACGCGATCCCCGAGGACGGCGTGGCGATGGCGGTGGTGGTGCAGCGCATGGTCGATGCCCGGTGCGCCGGGGTGATGTTCACCCGCAGCCCGCTGACCGGCGACAAGTCGGTGATCGCCATCGAGGGCGCCTGGGGTCTCGGCAGCGCGGTGGTCTCGGGCGAAGTGACGCCCGATCGCTGGGTGCTCGGCAAGATCACCGGAGAGATCAGCGTGCGCGACATTTCCGACAAGCACGCCCGGCAGGTCCCGGCGCCCGAAGGCGGGATCGTCGAAGTCGCCAACGAGGACGCGATCCGCAGCCAGCCGTGCCTGACCGATCCGCAGCTCCTGGCGCTGCGCGAAGTCGGTCGGCGGATCGAGCGGCATTATGGCAAGGCGCAGGACATCGAATGGGCGCTCGATCAGGACGGCAATGTGCTGCTGCTGCAAGCGCGGCCCGAGACGGTCTGGGCGATGAAGGATGCGGAGGCTAAGCCCATTGCCGCGCCACAGGGCAATCCGCTCAACCACGTGATGGGCATTTTCGCCGGAGGCGCGCGCAAGTGAGCCTGACGGCGAAGGACGTGGCCGAGATCGCGAAGCTGCTCGATTCCTCGCAGTTTTCGGCGCTCGATCTCGAAATGGGCGAGTTCCGCCTGCGCATTCGGCGCGACGGTGGCGGCTGGGCTCCGCGTGAGGTGGAGGTTGAGCCCGTGGCGCCCGCGCCCGCACTCACTCCGGCCCCGCCTCCGCGCGGGCAGGAAGCGGGCGCAGCGAAAGCCGGCGAGGTTGACGTGCCAGCCCCGCTGCTCGGCAATTTCTACTCCGCGCCGCGCCCGGGCGATCCGCCCTTCGTGGAGATCGGCGACCCGGTCAGCGAGGACACCACCATCGGCATCATCGAGGTGATGAAGCTGATGAACCCGATCCGCGCCGGGGTGCGCGGCACGGTGGTCGCGCTGCTGGCCGAGAACGGCAAGGCGGTCGAGGAAGGCCAACCGCTGCTGCGCGTGAAGCTCGCCTGATGGCCCAGATCCAGATCGTCGAAACCAGCTTGCGCGACGGCAACCAGTGCCTGTGGGGTGCGTTGGGGATCGATACCGCCAAGACGCTGACGATCGCCCCGGCGATGGAGCGCGCCGGCTATCGCGCGATCGATTTCACCACCTCTACTCACATGGGCGTTGCGGTCCGTTATAAGCAGGAAGACCCTTGGGAGCGGATCAGGGGCATGGCGGCGATCTGTCGCAACACCCCGCTGCAGTTCCTCTCGACCGGCTTCCGCTTCATCGCCTGGGAGACCGCGAGCCCGGAGTTCATGGAGCTGGCGTTCCGCACCCTCGCCAGGAACGGCATCCGCCGCTTCGCGCTCGCCGATCCGATGAACGACGCGGCGTCCAACGTCGAAGTGGCGCGGCTGGTCAAGCGCGCGGGCGGAGAGCAAGTGGTGGGGGCGCTGGTCTTCACGATCAGCCCGATCCACGACGACGCGCACTATGCCGCCGCCGCGCGGACCATGGCCGCGAGCCCGGATATCGAGGCGCTCTACATCAAGGACCCCGGCGGGCTGCTGAGCCCGGGCCGCGCGCGGACGTTGATCCCGGCGATCCTCGCCGAGATCGGAGACAAAGCGCTCGAGCTGCATAACCACTGCACGATCGGCCAGGCCGAGCCCGCCAGCCTCGAGGCCGCCGACCTCGGAGTGGCGGCCGTGCAATGCGCCAGCGGCGGCGCGGCCGACGGCACCAGCAATCCGCCGATCGAGCGGATGATCGCCAACTTGCGCGCGCTCGGCCATACGGTCGAGATCGACGACGAGGCCGTCGCCGAAGTCGCCCGCTACTTCACCGCGCTGGCCGAGGTCGAAGGGCTGCCGACCGGGCGCCCGATGGCGTTCGACGCGGCTTACCTGCGCCACCAGCTTCCGGGCGGGATGGTCGGAACGATGCGCCGGCACCTCGCCGATCACGGCGTGCCACATCTCGAACAGGCGGTGATCGAGGAGATGGGCCGGGTCCGCGAGGAGCTCGGCTGGCCGATCGTGATGACCCCGTTCGCGCAGATGCTGCAGACACAGGCGATGCTCAACGTCACAGGTAAAGAGCGCTACGGCGTGATCCCCGACGAGGTGATCCGCTATGCGATCGGCCGCTTCGGGCGGCCCAACGTGCCGATCGAAGGCGAGACGCTCGACCGGATCATGGCCAACCCGCGTACCAAAGAGCTCGCAGCCGAACCGGGCATGGCGGAGTTGCCGGACTTGCGCAAACGCATCGGCACCACGCTGTCCGACGAGGAGTTCCTGCTGCGCGCGACGATGCCGGCGGGCCTGGTCGATGCCATGCAGGCGGCAGGGCCCGCCGAGCGCGCGTACGATCCCGCGACGGTCTCGGTGATGAACCTCCTTCGCGAAGTGCTGAGCCGCCGCGACCTGACCCACCTCACGGTCGAGAAGGCCGGCTTCAAGCTGGAGGTGAGTGCGTGACGGGGCGGGGGATCTCGTCGCTTCGTCATTGCGAGCGTAGCGAAGCAATCCAGAGCGCATGGCCCCTCCGCTCTGGATTGCTTCGTCGCTTCGCTCCTCGCAATGACGAAGAGTGGATACGATGACGCTGATCCGACGCCCCAAAGGCTTCATGTTCGATCTCGACGGCACGCTGATCCTCAGCGACCGCAAGCTCGGCGGCTACACGGTGATCCCCGGCGCGGCCGAGGCGCTCAGGGCGCTCGACACGCGCGGCATCCCGTGGATCGCGATGACCAACGGCAGCGCCTACCCGGCCAGCGTCCAGGCCCCGCGGCTGCGCGCGGTCGGCCTCCCGGTGCGCGACGAACGGCTGTTCACCCCGAACAGCGTGGCGGGAAAGGTCATGCTGGATCGAGGCTACGAGCGCGTGCTGGTGCTGGGCACGCAGGGCGTTGCAGATGCGCTGACCGAGCTGGGCGTGACCTGCGTGCTGCCCGAGGACGAGGCGGCGCACCGCGCGGACGCAGTCTACGTCGCCTGGCACCCCGACTGCACGATGCCGCATATTCACCTCGCCTGCGAGCGGGTGCTGGACGGGGCGGCGTTTCTGACCGCTTCCGACGTGCCGTTCTTCGCCACCAAGGACGGCCGCAGCTTCGGCTATTCCTGCGCGATCAACGGCGCGATCGCGCGCGTGACGGGCCGCGAGCCCGAACCGTGCGGCAAGCCAAGCGCGCTCGCCCTCACCTTGATCGCCGAACAGCTCGGCGTGGCGGAAACAGACGTCGGCGTGGTCGGCGACGATGCGGTGGCCGAGATGCAGATGGCCCGCGCGGGCGGAGCGATCGGCATCGCGGTCGCCAGCGGATCGACCAGTCGCGCCGAATGGGCCGCCCAGCCCCCGGAACGCACGCCGCATGTGGTGATCGACAGCGTAGCGGATTTGCTGACTGGTGATTTGATCGGCTAGAGGTTGCCCATGAAACTGGGCCGCCTGAACCACGTCGGCGTCGCCACGCCGGACCTCGACGCGGCGATCGCGTTCTGGCGCGAGACGATGGGCGCGACGGTTGTGACCGCGCCGTTCGACATGCCCGAACAAGGGGTAAGGGTGTGTTTCGTCGATACGCCCCAGCATGGTACCCAGATCGAACTTCTCTCGCCGCTATCCGACGAGTCGCCGATCGCCGCGTTCCTGGTGCGCAACCCCCAGGGCGGGCAGCATCACCTAGCGTTCGAGGTTCCAGATATTGATGAGGCTCATGAGTGGTTTACCGCGCAGCATAAGCGCATACTCGGCCCCATCCGGATCGGCGCGCACGGCACACCGGTGTTCTTCGTACACCCGAAGGACATGAACGGGGTGCTGACCGAGATCATGGAAACGCCGGCGCATGGCTGAGCACGAGGACTGGCAGGCCAAGGCCACAGCGGAGTTGAAGGGCCGCGACGCAACCTGGCGCGTCCCCGAAGGCTTCGCGATCCAGCCGCTCTACACCGCCGAGGACCTGCCCGCCGAAGACCCCGGCCTGCCCGGCTTCGCGCCGTTCACCCGCGGGCCCTATGCCAGCATGTACACCGGCCGGCCGTGGACCATCCGGCAGTACGCGGGCTTTTCGAGCGCCGAGGAATCGAACGCTTTCTACCGCCGCAATCTCGCCGCCGGGCAGGCGGGGCTGTCGGTGGCGTTCGATCTGGCCACTCATCGCGGCTACGACAGCGATCATCCGCGCGTGCTCGGCGATGTCGGCAAGGCAGGCGTGGCCATCGACACCGTGCGCGACATGGAGATCCTGTTCGGCGGCATCCCGCTCGACCGGATGAGCGTGTCGATGACGATGAACGGCGCGGTGATCCCGGTCATGGCGTTCTTCGTGGTCGCCGCCGAGCGGCAGGGGGTGGCGCCGGCCCTGCTCAGCGGCACGATCCAGAACGACATCCTCAAGGAGTTCATGGTCCGCAACACTTATATCTACCCGCCCGGGCCGAGCATGCGGATTGTCGGCGACGTGATCGCCTGGTGTTCGGAAAACCTGCCGAAATTCAACAGCATCTCGATCTCGGGCTATCACATGCACGAGGCCGGGGCGACCGCGGTGCAAGAGCTCGCGTTCACGATCGCGGACGGAAAGGAGTACGTCCGCCAGGCAATGGCGGCGGGGCTGGACATCGACGCGTTCGCGCCGCGGCTGAGCTTCTTCTTCGGCATCGGCATGAACCTGTTCATGGAAGTGGCCAAGCTGCGCGCCGCGCGCGTGCTGTGGCACCGGGTCATGGACGGGCTCGGTGCGCGGGACGAACGCAGCAAGGTCTTGCGCACGCATTGCCAGACCAGCGGGGTCAGCCTGCAGGAGCAGGACCCCTACAACAACGTGATCCGCACCACGATCGAGGCGCTCGCCGCGGTGCTCGGCGGCACGCAGAGCCTGCACACCAACGCGCTCGACGAGGCGCTAGCGCTGCCGACCGACTTCTCGGCGCGGATTGCGCGCAACACCCAGCTGGTCCTGGCCGAGGAGGCGGGCCTCACCAGGGTGATCGATCCACTCGGCGGCTCGTATTATGTCGAGGCGCTGACCGCCAAGCTGGTCGAGGAAGCCGAGGCGCTTATCGCCGAAGTCGATGCGCTTGGCGGCATGACGGCGGCGGTCGCCAGCGGCATGCCCAAGCGGCGGATCGAGGAAGCGGCGGCCACGCGCCAGGCTCGGGTCGACAAAGCCGAGGACGTGATCGTCGGGGTCAACAAGTACCCGGTCGACAGCCACTCGCCGATCGAGACGCTTGAGGTCGACAATCACAAAGTGCGCGAAGGGCAGATCGCGCGCATCGCGGCGGTCAAGGCGGCGCGCGACGAGGCGCGGTGCCAGGCTGCGCTGACGGCGTTGAGCGAGGGCTGCCGCAATCCTCCCCGGACCGGGGAGGGGGACCATGCGCAGCATGGTGGAGGGGCACAGGCCGCGCGCGCCGAGGGTGCCACTCCACCACCCTCCGGGTGGTCCCCCTCCCCCGGCGGGGGAGGACCGAACCTCCTCGCCCTCGCCATCGAGGCCGCCCGCGCCGACGCCACGCTGGGCGAAATCTCGGCAGCGATGGAGGCGGTGTTCGGCCGTTACGGCGCCCAGCCGGTGCCGGTGCGCGGGGTCTATGCCGGGGCTTATGCGGACGATCCGGCCTATGCCCGCGTGGCGGAAGGGGTCGCCGCGGTTGCCCGCAGGCTCGGCCGCGCACCGCGCCTGCTGGTCGCCAAGATGGGCCAGGACGGGCACGACCGCGGCGCCAATGTGATCGCCAGCGCTTTCGCCGATCTCGGCTTCGAAGTGGTCGCCGGGCCGCTGTTCCAGACCCCCGCCGAAACCGCCGCGCTGGCGCTCGAGCGCGAAGTGGATGCGGTCGGTGCCTCCACCCTCGCCGCCGGGCACAAGACGCTGGTGCCAGAACTGATCGGGCATCTGCGCGCGGCCGGCCGCGCGGACATCAAGGTCGTGGCCGGCGGAGTGATCCCGCCGCAGGACTACGAATTCCTGCGTGAAGCGGGAGTGCAGGGCATCTATGGCCCTGGATCGAACGTGCTCGAGTGCGCGGCGGACATGCTGCGGCTATTGGGGCACAACATGCCGCCCGAACCGATTGAGGCAGCAGCGGAGTGAGAACCGGACGCACTCTCAACCTGATTGCAGGGCTCCTGCTCCTAACCGGCCTCCTTTCGTCACCCGTAAAGCAATTCACACTCCGATGTCGGTCGAATCCAGCTGGCTGGCTGGAAGCACAATGCGAGCAGTTTCGGGAATTTCAATCGCCGTCGGGCTACGCCTCTCTTTTCGCAGGCCTGCTGATGTTTGCTGCCATTGCCTTCGTTAGAAGCCGGAAGCAGGATGACTGAGATTCGCACCGACTGGACCCGCGCCGAAATTGCCGCGCTGTTCGACCTCCCCTTCACCGATCTCCTGTTCCGCGCGGCGGAAATGCACCGCGCGCATCATCGCGCGGGTGAAGTGCAGCTCTGCACGCTGCTCAGCATCAAGACCGGCGGGTGCCCGGAGGATTGTGGCTACTGCTCGCAGTCGGTGAAAGCCCAGAGCGGGGTCGAGGCCACCAAGCTGATGGACGTCCAGCAAGTCCTTCAGCGGGCGGCGCAGGCGAAGGATGCCGGGAGCCAGCGGTTCTGCATGGGCGCCGCCTGGCGCAATCCCAAGGACCGCGACATGCCCGCGATCGTCGAGATCGTGAAAGGCGTCGGCGCGATGGGTCTGGAGACCTGCATGACGCTCGGCATGCTGACGCCCAGGCAAGCGGAGATGCTCGCGGAGGCCGGGCTCGACTACTACAACCACAATATCGACAGCAGCCCCGAGTACTACGAGCGGGTGATCTCGACACGCACGTTCGAGGACCGGCTGGAAACGCTTGGCCATGTCCGCGCGGCGGGGATCGCCGTGTGCTCGGGCGGCATCGTCGGCATGGGCGAGACGCGCGCCGACCGGGTCGGGTTCGTCCATGCGCTCGCCACGCTGCCGCGCCATCCCGAGAGCGTGCCGGTCAACGCGCTGGTGCCGGTCAAGGGCACCGTGCTCGGCGACATGCTGGCGGACACGCCGCTCGCCAAGATCGACGACATCGAGTTCGTCCGCACGGTGGCGGCCGCGCGGATCACGATGCCGCGCAGCATGGTCCGCCTCTCCGCCGGCCGCGAAAGCATGAGCGAGGCGACGCAGGCGCTGTGCTTCCTGGCGGGCGCTAACTCGATTTTCACCGGCGACACGCTGCTGACCGCGCCCAATGCCGGGGATGACGCGGACGGGGCATTGTTCGCCAAGCTCGGGCTGGTGCCATTGCAAGCGGCCGAACCGATGCGGGAGGCAGCCCCCCTTGTGGCACTCCAGGCGACCGAAGATGTTCTGTAAGATCCTCATCGCGAACCGCGGGGAAATCGCCTGCCGGGTGATCCGCACCGCGCGGCGGATGGGGATCGCGACGGTGGCGGTCTACTCGGATGCCGATGCGCGCAGCCCGCATGTCCGGATGGCCGATGAAGCGGTCCATATCGGCCCCTCGGCCGCCGCCGAGAGCTACCTGCGCGCCGACAGGATCGTCGAAGCCTGCAAGGCCACCGGCGCCGAGGCCGTACATCCCGGCTATGGCTTTCTCAGCGAGCGGGCGAGCTTCGTCGAGGCGCTCGAGGCCGCCGGGATTGCGTTCGTCGGCCCGCCCGCGGGCGCGATCGCGGCGATGGGCGACAAGATCGAGAGCAAGCGGATTGCGCTGGCCGCGGGCGTGAATGTGGTGCCGGGGTTCGTCGGCGAGATTGCCGATACGGATCATGCGGTAGTTATCGCGAACCAAATCGGCTACCCGGTCATGCTCAAGGCCAGCGCAGGCGGCGGCGGCAAGGGCATGCGGCTGGCGTGGAACGATGCCGATGCGCGCGAGGGCCTGCCCGCGACCCAGCGTGAGGGTCTTGCCAGCTTCGGCGACGGCCGGGTGTTCATCGAGAAGTTCATCGAGAGTCCGCGCCACATCGAGATCCAGTTGCTCGGCGACCAGCACGGTACCCTGCTTTATCTCAACGAGCGCGAATGCTCGATCCAGCGGCGCCACCAGAAGGTGATCGAGGAAGCGCCCAGCCCGCTCGTCACCCCGGCGATGCGGAAAGCGATGGGCGAGCAGGCGGTCGCGCTGGCCAGGGCGGTCGGATATTACAGCGCGGGCACGGTCGAGCTGATCGTGAGCGGCGAAGATTCCGCCAACAATGAGGGGGGCTGCGAGAGCTTCTACTTCCTCGAAATGAACACCCGGCTCCAGGTCGAGCATCCGGTGACCGAGGCGGTGACCGGCATCGACCTGGTCGAGCAGATGATCCGCGTGGCGGCGGGCGAGCCGCTGACGCTTACGCAGGACGACGTCGCGCTGAACGGCTGGGCGATCGAGAGCCGGGTCTATGCCGAGGATGCGTATCGCGGGTTCCTGCCGAGCACGGGACGGCTTGTGCGGTATAATCCTCCCCACTCGTGGGGAGGTGGCAGCCGCACAGCGGCTGACGGAGGGGGTTCGCCGGCTGGCGGTGCGTCTGCCGAGAGCCCCCTCCACCACCCTGCGGGTGGTTCCCCTCCCCGTACCGGGGAGGAGCCGGGCTACATCCGCGTCGACGACGGCGTGGCCGAGGGCGGCGAGGTGTCGGTGTTCTACGATCCGATGATCGCCAAGCTGATCACCTGGGCGCCGACCCGCGACGAAGCCGCCGACCTGCAAGTCGCCGCGCTCGACCGGTTCGACATCGAGGGCCCGGCGCACAACGTCGATTTCCTGAGCGCGCTGATCCAGCACCCGCGTTTTCGCGCGGGCCGGTTGACCACCGGGTTCATCGCTGAGGAGTACCCCGACGGGTTCCACGGCGCGTCGGCGGACGATGATTTGCTGCGCACGATCGCCGCCATCGCGGCAGGCAACGAGTGCTCGTGGCAGGCGCGGGCGCGGCGGGTCTCGGGCCAACTCAACGGTCCGCCGCCGGTGTCGAGCGAATGGGTCGTGCTGATCGCCCAGGAAACAGGTGGCGGCCGCGAATTCGCGGTCACGCTCGGCGACGGGCACGCAGTGGTGGACGGGCACCGCGTTGAGGGCACCTGCGACTGGATGCCCGGGATGCGCCTCGCCACCGCGAGCGGGAACGGCAAGTCGATCGGACTGATCGTCTCGCGCCACGGCAACGTCTGGCGCATCGCCACGCAAGGCGCCGTCCATCGCGCGCGCGTTTACCTGCCGCTTGTCGCCGAACTGGCGCGGCACATGCTCGAGAAAGTTCCGCCCGACCTGTCGCGGTTCGTGCTGAGCCCGATGCCGGGGCTGCTGGTGGCGCTCCATGTCGGCGAAGGCGACGCGGTCGAGCCGGGCCAGCCGCTCGCCACCGTCGAGGCGATGAAGATGCAGAACGTGCTGCGCGCCCAGAAGTCCGGCACCGTGCGGTCGGTAAACGCCGCGCCGGGCGACAGCGTAGCGGCGGACGCCGTGATCCTGGAGCTCGAATGACTTTCGATTACGACGCCTATCTGGCCGATTTCCTGACCGGCGACGACGACGCCCTGGTCGCGCGCTGGTTTGCCGAGGACTGCGCGATGGAAAGCGGCAGCGGCACGTTCGAGGGGCACGAGGGGATGCGCCGCTTCCTCGCCTGGGCGCACGACGGGGTGCGTGAGTGCCCGCGCGTGGTCGCCTTCGCCCAGCAGGGCAACGACCTGTTCGCCGAGATCGACATGGACTTCCACGCCACCAAGGAGCGCGCCGACTTCCCGTTCCGGCACCTCCATCCGGGCGACTCGATCACGGTAAAGTTCCTCGCACACTATGTGCTCGACGCGGACGGGAAGATACGGCGGCTGAAGACCATGACCTGGCCGGCGGAAAAAGGCGTGACCAAGCTCCCCCCGCTAGGGCCTCACCCGAGCCAGCTCGCTGCCTACGGCGCCTATACCGCGGCGTTCTCGGCTGGCGATCCCGAGCGCTACACGCGGTTCTACACCGACGACGTCGAGCTGCTGCTCGGCTCGGTCCCGCCGATGCGGGGCAAGGCGGCGATAGCGGACTTCTACACCGCGATGTTCCAGCGCGTGCGCGAGAGTCTGACGGTGCATTCGATCACCGCGACCGAGACCGAAGTCATCAGCGACACCACCAGTCGCTTCACCGCCATCGCCGATGCGCCGGACTTCGTGGTCGGGCCGCTGCGCGCGGGCGACCATATCGAAGTGCGGGTGGTGGTGACCTACAGCTTGCGCGGCGGACTGATCGAGCGGATCGCCGTCAAGCGCGCGGGCGAGCCGGTGACGGTGCGTTCGGGCGGATAGCGTCACGCAAAGCGAGCAATCGCGCGACGTCGTCTAGGTCCGCAGCTATATCCACATCACGCAGCGTCCCCGCAGGCGCATCGAGAAAGGCCGCGCCGCGGAGAAGCGGCCCGGCACCACGGTCACTGGTGGACTGAGCGGCGGCGGCGATCAGGTCGCGATCCAGCAGCGCGGGCACACCCGGGCGGCCATCGGGGTGACGGGTGGCTGTCGGCGCGGGCGCGGCTGCCAAGTCGCGCAGGAACGCGGCCGTGACCAGCGGCATGTCCGCCAGCAGCACCAGCAACGCCGGCGCATCGCCATCCAACGCATGGCGCGCGGCGATGGCTAGCGAGGAGCCCAGTCCCTCCTCCGGCCGCGGATTGACCAGCGCGGTCCACCCCGCAGCGAACGACACGCCGTCGGGGCCGGTCACGATCACGCCCGGCGCAAGTCCCGCGGCTTTCACAGCTTCGACAGCCCAGCGTCCCAAGGGCTTGCCCGCGCACATCGCCTCCAGCTTGCCGCCGCCGAACCGCGTCGCCCGGCCCGCTGCGAGCACCGCGACGAGCGGCGCTTCAGCCATGCGGGTGGAGCTTCTCGTACTCGCCGACAATCTCGGCCAGCACCGAGACCGCCAGCACTCCTGGCTCGCGCGCGCGGGCGATTGCGCCGATCGGGCTGTGGACCCTCCCCAGCAGATCCGCCGGCACGCCTGCCGCCGCAAGCCGCTCAAGACGCCCGCGCCGCGCCTCCAGCCCACCCTGCGCGCCGATATGGAACGCCGGGGTCGCCAGCGCCCAGTGCAGGATCGCCTGTTCCCATTCGTGATCGTGGAACAGCAGCACCACTGCGGTCCACGCGTCCGCCGAAAGCCCTTCGGGCTGGCGGCCCAGCGAGAGTTCGGGCGGGCGCTCGACCGCCAGCCCCGCCGCGCCGGCCAGCGCGGCCAGCGCATCGGGCTCAGGCCCCTCGCCGAACAGCAGCAGCCTGAGCGGCGGGATGAAGCGCCGTTCGGCCAGAGGTGAGACCGGAGGCAGCGCCAGCGCGGCAGCTTCCCGCGCGTCCAGCCGCGCCGCGGCGGCCGCGCAGGCGGCATGATCGGGCGCCGGATCGATCAGCACGTCGAGCCCGCTCCCGCACGGCAGGCGGAAGTCGATCAGCTCGCTTCCCGCCCCGAACCGCTTGACCACCGGCCCGGTAGCGCGGGCGATCTCGCTGGCGAGCTGCTTTTCGAGGCAGCCGTCGGCCAAGCTGCCGACCAGCGCGCCGCCGGGCCGCACCGCCAGCTGCGCGCCGACACGGCGCGAGAAGCTGCCTTCGATGGCCACCACCGTACACAGCCCGACGCCAGGCTCGGCCGCGGCGCGCAGGGCAGCGCGGTCGTCGGCCCAGCCGGTCAACTCGGCGCGACGCAGGCGAAGTTCGCCGCGTCGTTGATGTCGCCGCTGCCGTTGTAGCGCGCGTAGGCGGGGTAGGGGCACAACGGCCGGGTCATCGGCGGGCGCGGTGTGGCCGGGGCGGCTCCGGGCGGTCCGCCCGTGGCACTCGGCCGTGTGGCAAGCAGCGTATCCGGCGCGCGCCCGCTCGCGGTCCACGCATCGAGCGCGCCAAGCGTATCGAACTGGCTGGCACCCGCGCCGCCGCCGCAGTGATCCATACCGGGGACCATGAACAGCCGGTACTGATCGCGCGCCTGGCCGGCCGGCAATGCGCGCAGCAGCCCTTCGCGGAACGCCAAGGCGTTGGTCGCGGGGATGAGCCCGTCTGTCCAGCCGTGGCTCATCAGCAGCTTGCCGCCGCGTGCGAAGAAAGCGCGCAGTCCGTCGGACGGCACGTCGAGGATTTCGGCGCCATAGGCGCGCCCGGCCTCGAGATCGCGCACGTAGTCGAAGCTCTTCCAGTCCCAGCCCGGCCGGTTGCCGAACACCAGCATCGAGAAGTAGGTCAGCGCCACCGGGAACGGCGTCGGTCCGCCCGCCACCACGCCGAGCTGCATCTCGCTGCCGACCGGCCAGCCGGGGGCGAGCAGCTTGCCGGCGGGATCGCGGATGCCGTCATAGAGCGCCTTGGCGGTGCCGACCTGCGCTTCGCTCAGGCATGTCGGCGCATCTTCGCCCGGCTTGCACTGGATCATCGCGGGGTCGAACCGGCAGGCCTCGGGGCGCCCGATCAGGCCATCCTCGGCGCCGTCGAGCCGGTCGCAGGAACCCACCGCCGCGCGGTGCAGCAGCGTCAGCTTGGGCATCGGCAGCGCGGCCCCGGGGGCGCGCTGCGGCTGCCAGCCGGCCCACATCGACTGGGTCATGAGCGTGGTCATCGGATTGGCCGGGGCCATTGCGCTGATCGCGTCGTAGTCGTTCGGATAGCGGTGCGCCGCCATCAGCCCCTGCCGCCCGCCGGTCGAGCACGAGTTCCAGAACGAGTGCTGCGGCGCGCGACCGTAGAGCGCGCGGATCGCGCTCTTGGCCGTCACAGTCATCTCGTGGACCGCGCGGTGGCCGAAATCGACCAGCTTCTCGGGGTGGCCGACCGCCCATTCGGCGGTGAGCCCGTTGCCGGTATGGCCGGTATCTGTCGAGGCGACCGCGTAGCCCCGCGCCAGCGTTTCGGCGAGCGCCGAGTAAGTGATCTGGCCGGCCCAAATGCCGTTGCCGACGCCGACGAACTTGCCGTTCCAGCCATCCGTGGGGAGCCAGACTTCGACCTTGATGTCCGAATCGCTGGTCGGCGTCAGCGTGGCCTGGACCCGGCAGAACTCCGGCAGGTTGCCATAAGCGCCCGCTCCGACCCCCGGGGGCGGCGCGCCCGGAGGCGCAGGCTGGCGGAACGCGCCTGCTGCGACGACGTCCGCGGCGGTGATCTTGCCGTTGGTGAGAGCCAGTTGCGTAAGATCGCCGCACTCCGCGGCCATCGCGGGAGCGGACGACAAAGCCGCTGCGGCCGCGCCGGCCAGAGCCAGCTTCCTTATGATCCGTGCCATTATCGTCTCCCCGCTGTCGTCTTTGGCCCAGTCATAGCCGGGTTTGCGGCGAAGGCCAGATCGGGGCTTGCCCGGCGCGCGATTGGCTCCATAATCTCGGCCAAGCCCGGCGCGCGACCGGGACCAGGGAGGGACTGCCGACATGACCCCGCTCAAGCTGCTGCTCGCCGCCGCCGTCGCTGCGGCGCTACCCGCAACCGCATCGGCGCAGGGCCAGATACCGGATTGCGACCGCGCGTGCCTGATCAAGCTCGCCGACGACTACACCGCCGCGCTGGTCGCGCACGATCCGGCCAAGGCCCCGCTCGCGGCGAACCTGGTGACGGTCGAGAACGCCAAAAAGATCGGGCGCGGCGAAGGACTGTGGCGCACCGCGACCGCCGTGCCGACCGAGTTCAAGATACATGTCGCGGACCCGGTCTCGCAGCAAGTCGGGCTGCTGGTGATGATGCAGGTCGAAGGAAAGCCGGCGCTGGTCGGCATCCGGCTCAAGCGCGAAGGCGGCCGGATTGTCGAGGCCGAGCACATGGTCGCCGGCAACCTCAGCGAGGGCCAGCTCGCCAACTTGCGCACCCCCCGCCCGGCCTTGATGCGCGAAGTGCCTTACGAGTACGCGGATTCGCGCGGCCGGCTGATCTGGATCGGCAAGAGCTATTACGATTCGCTCGACAACAACAACGGCAGCCAGACCCCGTTCGCCGACGATTGCGAGCGGCGCGAGAACGGCTTCCAGACCGCACGCAACCCGATGGTCCGCACAACGCCGGGCGGCAACGGGCAGACCGATCCGGCCTTCGCCTTCCTCGGCGGGCTCGGCTGCGAAGCGCAGATGGACACCAACATGTGGGAGTACATCGACACCATCGAGAACCGCCGCGTCGAGATCGCCGACACCGTCACCGGGCTTGTCTGGGGGATGAGCCACTTCCATCACGACATGAAGGAAGAGCGCTATCGCCTGCTCGGCGTGCCGGGCACCGAGTACCGCGTGATCCGTGCCTCGACCGGGGCGGGCTTCGACATGCCCGCGATCCACATCTACAAAGTGTGGGGCGGGCAGATGCACGAGATCGAGGCGATCGGCATCGTGCTGCCGTACATGAGCCCGACCGGGTGGGAGGAGTAGGGATCGAATCCTCCCCGCTCGCGGGGAGGTGGCGTCCGCGCAGCGGATGACGGAGGGGGCTCTCCGTTAGCGCCGCGCCTTGGGAGAGCCCCCTCCACCACCTGCGGTGGTCCCCCTCCCCGTCCCGGGGAGGATCATTCTAGACGAACAGCTTGGGATCGATCGGTAGGCTGCGCACGCGCTTTCCGGTAAGCTTGAACAGCGCGTTGGTGAGCGCGGGGATGACCGGCGGCAGCGCCGGTTCGCCCAGGCCCGTGGGCGCGTAGTCGGTCTTGACCCAGTCGACATGGATGCGCGGGGTGAACGCGATCCGCGGCAACTGATAGTCGTGGAAGTTGGACTGCGACACCGCGCCGCCTTCGATCTCGATCGCCAGCGCGACCGCCTGGCCGAGCCCGTCGATGATCGAGCCTTCGACCTGGTTGAGCGCGCCGAACGGATTGATGATCGTGCTGCCGACATCGCCGGCCGCCCACACGTCGTGGATCTGCACCTGGCCCCGCGTGGTGAGGCTGGCTTCGACCACTTCGGCGAAATAGCCCTGGTGGCTGAAGTAGAAGCCGAAGCCCTGCGCGCGGCCTTCCGCACGCGGCTTGCCCCAGCCGGAATTGGCCATGACCCGTTCCATCACCCCGCGCATCCGCGCCGGATTGAACCCTGGGGTGCGACCGGTGAAGCCCTGCGTGGCCGGCTCTTCCGCCCCGCCGTCGATGATTTCGAGCAGCAGGGTAGGCAGGTCCTTGCCCGAGGCATGTGCCATTTCGTCGAGGAAGCTTTGCATCACGAAGGCCATCGCGTTCGAGGTCGGCGCGCGCAACGCTCCCATCGGCACGCGGGTGTCGAGCTTGGTCTGGCCGTAGCGCAAGTTGGGTACGAACCGCGCCGGGAACTCGGTCGGCGACATCGCCGCCGGGTTGTACTGGCCGCCGGTGATCGCGAAGGTCACGAAATGGTCGTCGAACCCGATCACCTTGCCGTCGGCGTCGAGCGCGGCGCGCAACCGGTGCCAGCCCGCGGGGCGATAGAAATCGCTCCGCACGTCGTCTTCGCGGCTCCAGATGAGCTGGACCGGGGTGCCGGGCATCTTGTCCGCGATCGCCGCCGACTGGTGCATGAAGTCGTTGGTCAGGCGCCGGCCGAAGCCGCCGCCCATGCGGGTGATGTGGAGCTTGACCTTGTCCTGCCCGATGCCGAGCATCTGCGCGACCCCGGCGTGGCCGGGCTGCGGGTTCTGCGTCGGCGCCCACATTTCGAGCGTGCCGTCGGGATGGCGCACCGCGGTGCAGTTCATCGGCTCCATCGCCGCGTGGGCGAGGAACGGATAGGCATATTCGGCATCGAGCACTTTGGCCGCCGAGGCGAACGCGGCATCGATGTCGCCGGCCGTGGCAAACACTTCCTGCGGCTTGCCCTCGGCCATCACCTTGCGCGCCGCGTCGTTGTAGCCCTTGGTCGAATGGCCGGCCCATTCGCCGGTGTCCCACTCGATCTCGAGCTCCCGGCGCGCGCGGTTGGCGATCCACCAGTTGTTGGCGACGATCGCGACGCCGTCGACCAGTTGCTCGGCCCCGCCCTTGCCTTCGATCACGAAAGCATCGAGCACGCCCGGCAGCGCCTTGACCGCATCGAGCTTGGCCGACTTCAGCTTGGCGCCGAACACCGGCGCGCGCTCGTAAGCCGCATAGACCATGCCCGGGAGCTGGGTATCGACCCCGAAAATCGGCTCACCGCGCACGATGCGCGGAGAATCGATCCCGCCGATCGCCTTGCCGATGATATGGAAGTCCTTGGGATCCTTCAGCTTGACGCTGGCCGGCTCGGGCGCGGTCAGCTTGGCCGCCTCGCTTGCCAGCTCGCCGTAAGTGGCGGAGCGGCCCGAGGAGATTTCGATCACTTTGCCGAGCTCGGTCTTGAGACCTGCCGCATCGACGCCCCAGCGGCCCGCCGCGGCGGCGACCATCATCTGCCGCGTGGCGGCGCCGACCTGGCGCATCGGCATCCAGTTCATCGGCGTGGCGAAGCTGCCGCCGGCGATCTGCGGGCCGTACTTGCGCGCGTCGCTGTCGCCCTGGACCACGCGCACTTGCGCCCAATCGGCATCAAGTTCGTCGGCGATCAGCATCGGCAGCATCGTCTTGATGCCCTGGCCGATCTCCGGGTTCTTGCCGACGATAGTGATCACGTTGTCGGGCGTGATGCTGACAAAGGCGTTGAGCACCGCCGGCTCCGCGGCGGCGCTGCCGGTCGCGGCGCGCGCGACCATCGGCATCGTCGCGGTGATCGCCAGCCCGCCGCCGGCGAGCGCGCCGACCTTGAGCAGTGTGCGGCGCGAGAGGATGGCTTGCTCAAGCATTGGCCGTTCCCTTTTCAGCAGCCATCGCGATCGCATCGCGAATGCGGGTGTAACAGGCGCAGCGGCAGATATTGCCGGCCATCGCGGTATCTATCTGTTGCGCGCTCGGGCTCGGATTGCGGTCTAGCAGGGCGGTGGCGGTCATCAGCTGGCCGGCCTGGCAATAGCCGCACTGCATCACGTCTTCATCGAGCCACGCCGCTTGCAGCGCGCGGCCAGTCGGCGTTTCCGCAAGCGCCTCGATCGTGCGGACCTTCTTGCCGGCGAGCGAGCTGACCGGGGTCGAGCACGAGCGCGCGGCGGTGCCGTCGACATGCACCGTGCAGGCGCCGCACAGGCCGACCCCGCAGCCGAACTTGGTGCCGACCATGTCGAGCTCGTTGCGGAGCGCCCACAGCAGCGGCATTTCGCCGGGCACGTCGAGTTCGCGGTCCTGTCCGTTGATATTGACCGTATAGGCCATGCGTGTCTCCCAGCCGGTAAGATGCCGTGCGCCGCAACGGATGGGCCGATCGGCGGCGCGCGATAGCACTTTACCCTGTCAGCCCGCACCGGGGCAAGCGAACGATTGTCGCGTCGCGCGCGCTATTTGCGGAAGCCCGCCGCCAGCACCGGCACGCGGTAAACCGTCATCGCGACGTTACGCACGCCCTGCGGCGTTGCCCACTCCTGCCCGGTCGGCGTCGTCGCCCCCATCGCGCCGATGTAGAGCGTCTTCTTGTCCGCCCCGGCGAAAGCGAGCGTGATCGGCAGGCGCGGCGTCGGGATCACCCCGAGCTGCTTGCCGGCTTTGTCGAACACATAGACCCCGGCCCCCGCGGTGGCATAAAGCCGCCCGTCGCGGTCCACCGCCAGCCCGTCGGCTCCGAAGCTGCCCTGCGCCTCGTTGCCGAGCGCGGCGAAGTCGCGCCGGTTCGACACCGTGCCGTCGGCGCCGAGATCGAATGCGAGGATCGCGGTGCGGTTGGTGACATAGAGCGTCCTGCCGTCGGGACTCAGCACGAGGCCGTTGGTGAACACGCCGCCCTGGCCGCCCTCGGCGATTGCACTGACCGATCCATCGGCCTTGACGTGAAACACTCCGCCCTGCGTGTAGTAAGCGCCGCCGTGGCCGTCCGCCGCGAGATCGTTGATCCGGCCGAGCGGGCGACCGTCGGCGAACGTCTCCGCCAGCACTTTGCGCTGCGGGGCCAGTTGCACGATCCGGGTAGGGACCGTGCAGTTGGTCCCGAGCCCGAGGCCCGGATCGGTGCAAGTCCGTTCGGCGGCGAACGTCCGGCCCTGTGCATCGACCGAAAGCGCGCCGGCGCCAGCGATATAAGGCCATTGCACCCAGCTGCGCCCGTCGGGCCACAGCTTGACGATGGCGTTGCTCTGCTCCTGCGCGAACAGCAGCGCGCCGTCGTCGCCGCCGATCATGCCGTCTGCGGTCATCGGGCCCGACCAGGCCTGCTCCCACTTCGCGCCGGCGGCGATCACGCCCGGGATCGCCGCGATCGTGGCCGGCCGCTCACCGGCGGGCTGCGTCTGCCCGAAGGCCTGGGCGGCGAGCGCCAGCGCGAGACCGAGCACGAATCCGTGAGTGAGTATCCGCATCCTACTGTCCTCCGCCGGCGGCCGGCTCGATCGTGGTGGCGCTGCTGCGGTCGTTCTCGAAGTCGATGTGGACCATGCGGTCGAAGCCCTGATCGCGCACGAAGGTCAGCCGGGTTTTCCACGGGCCGGTCAATGTGACCGGATCCTCGATCGTGATCTCATCGACCAGCCGGTCGCCTTCGAGGTAGATGCGCTCGTGATAGCGGGCTTCCTCGGACAGCGGCGGGGCGCCGTGGAAGTAGATGTTGGGGTTCTTGACCTGGACGGTTTCGACCACCAGCACATGGCCTTCCCAGCGGCCGACCGATGTACCCCACACCGTCGGCCACAAGTCCTCCAGCGGCGGCATCGGGCGGCCGTCGGTGTAGATGTGGCGGGTATCGCCGTACGGGCTGACGATCAGCGTCTCTTCCGGGGTGATGAGGAATTGCAGCGGCGCCGCCGAATTCATCATCAGCGGATAGCCCCAGCCCATCGCCTTGCGGCCGGCGCGGGTGCGGTTGACTTCGGCCTGGCGGCGGCGCCCTTCCTCGCTCCACGGCGCGCCCATCCCTGCGAGCGACATCATCGGCACGCCCGATGTCGGGCGCCCTTCGCGCGCGGCGAGCGTGTCGGGCGCGATCCCACCGATCGTGGTGCCGGCCTGCCCTTCGCTGACCCAGAAGCCGGGCCAATAGGGTAGCTTCGCGAACTGATCTTCGCGCACTTGCGGAGGATTGGTGGGCGGGGTCTGCTGCGCCGACGCGGACGCCATCCACATGGCGGCCAGGCCGAGCGCGGCGGTGCCCGCAAGCGCGCGGTGCACCGTCACGTGTTCCGGCCGATCGGCTTGCCGTCGGGCGCGGTCACCGTCAGCACCACGCCGCCGGGCTGCCCATTGCGCAGCGGGTTGATGGCGATGTTGACCTGCATTCCGGCCTTGAGCGTGGAGGGCCGCCACCCGCGCGCATAGAGATACATGGGCGCGCCCATCTCCATGCTCCATTCGACGTCGCGCCCTTGGGCGTCCTTGGCGACGAGCTGGATGTAGGCGTGCGGATTGGTCCACTGGAACTGCTTGACGGTGCCGCTGACGGTGACCGTGCGGGCCTGGTCGAACATCGCGAAACTGTGGTGTGCCAGCGCCGATCCGGCCGCCAGCGTAAGCGGCAGCCCTCCCGCCCAACCGAGCAAGTCACGCATAGTCCTCTCCGCGCCGGTTACTCCGGCTTAAGCGCATAGTGACAGCGCGAAACCGGTTCGTCATCCCTCCATTCGCAGGAAAGCGATCAGCGTCCCCAGTCTTCGTTGGCGCGCGCGATCAGATAATTGTGGATGTCGTCGGTTTGCTGCTGGTTGAGCAGGTCGGCGAAGCTAGCCATGCCTTTCTCGAGGTACAGGCCCTTGAGCACAATGTCGTTGAACTTGGCGTGAGTGTCGCGGCTCATCTGCCGCAAGTCCTTGACCCCGCCCATCGCCTGCGGGCCGTGGCACACCGCGCAAGTCTCGGCGTAAAGCTGGGTCCCGCGGCGGATCGATTCCTCGCTCGCGCGAAGCGGCGGCGGCGGCTCGACCGGCGCGGTCGCGGCGAGCGGCGGCAGCGTGGCGGTTCCGCCGAGCTTGAACACCAGCAGCCGCGCCGGCGCGCGCGGCAGTTCGGTGCCGCTCGACTGCTCGATCTGCGCCGCGCCGCCGCCCCAGCCGGCATTGATCGCGACATATTGCACGCCGTCGAGCAGATAAGTGATGCCGCCCGCAACCGGCGCGCTCTGCGTCGGAAACTCCCACAAGGTGCGGCCGGTGCGCGCGTCGAAGGCGGCGAAAGTCTGCTTGGTGGTCCCTTCGAACACCAGGTCGCTGGCGGTGACAAACACCCCGCCGTTGCCGTGGCGCGGCAGCTCGACTTGCCAGGCGACTTGCTGCTTCACCGGGTCCCACGCGGTCAGCCAGGCCTTTTCGACCGCGTTGGCCTGAGCCTGGAGCGGCGGGCGCTTGGCCGCCGCCTCGCCGGTATAGCCGCCCCAGCCGCTGTTCGAGCGGGCCGGCTGCGGCACCCAATTCGGCTGAAGCGCATAGACGAAGCCCGACTGGTAGGCCGGGAAATAGGCGAGCTTGGTGCGCGGGCTGTAAGCCATCGGGAACCAGTTGTGCGCCCCGCCCGGCCCCGGCATGACCAGCGCCGGATCGAAGCCGTAGCGGACCCGCTCGCTGGTGATCGGCCGGCCCTTGGCATCAAACCCGTCGTTCCAGTTCTGGATCACGTGCGCCCCGGCGCTGATGAACTCCCCGGTGGCGCGGTCGAGCAGGTAGAAGAAGCCATTTTTAGGCGCCTGCATCAGCACCTTGCGCGGCTTGCCGGCGATGGTCAGGTCGGCGCTGATCATCGACTGGGTGCAGGTCCAGTCCCACTCCTCGCCGGGGTTCATCTGGTAATGCCAGGCATACTCGCCGGTCGCGCCCTTCAGCGCGACGATCGAGCAGACGAACAGGTTGTCGCCCTGGTTGTCCGACCGATAATACCGCGCATGCGGGCTGGCGTTGCCGGTGCCGACATAGACCAGGTCGAGCTCGGGATCGTAAGCGATCGCGTCCCACGGGTTGGCGCCGCCGCCGAGCTGCCAGTACTTGTCACCGAACCAGGTCTGGCGGACCCACGGCATGACCGCGTCGGACACTTCGCCGTCGGGCCCCTTGGCCGGATCGCCGGGGGTCAGGAAGAATTTCCACAGCTTCTCGCCGGTCCGCACGTCGTAGGCCGAAACAAACCCGCGCACCCCGAAATCGCCGCCGGACTGGCCGACCACGACTTTGTCGCCGAACACCCGCGGCGCGCCGGTGATGGAATAAGTGAAATCGGTGCCGAACGTGCGAGTGCTCCACAGCGGCTTGCCGGTCGCCCGGTCGAGCGCGATCAGCCGGCCGTCGAGCGTGGCGATGATTACACGGTCCTGCCATAGCGCGAGCCCGCGGCTGACCGGCTCGCAACAGGCGAAGCGGGCATGTTCGCGCGGGACTTGCGGATCGTACATCCACAGCCGCTTGCCGGTGCGCGCGTCGTAAGCGATCGTCACGTTGAACGGCAGCGAGTTGTAAAGCACCCCCTCGGCATAGAGCGGCGTCGCTTCGACCCCGCGGTACGTGCCAAGATCGTCGAACCAGGCGAGGCCGAGCCGCCCGACGTTGGAGGCGTCGATCTGGGTCAGCGGGCTGTAGCGCTGGGCGGTATAATCGCGCCCGTCGCTGGTCCATTCGCCGGCCGCCGGGCTGGCGAGCGGATCGGCTGCGCGGCTGGGCGTATCGCCGGTCGTGGCGCAAGCGGCGAGGCCGAGCGCTGCGAGAAGCGCGAACGGGCGCGGAAACTTCATCGGATCAGTCCTTCGGGGGCTCGGCGATCGGCTGGGTCCCATCGACCAGGCGGCCGACTGTCAGAGCACGCGCTTCCTCGGCCGTGCCCGGCGGGCGGTGATAGGCGCCGGCCTGCGCGGCGCCGGGCACAAACACTTTGCCGCTGACCGGGTTGGGATAGTGGAACGGCGCGATGTAATAGGCCGGATAGGTGAGGTAGACTGTCGAGGGCGGTAGGTCCGGGGCGGGTTCGAACTTGTCGGGCCAGGTGTTGTTGAGGGCGTTTTTGCCCCACCCTTCCCAGTTGGTGTACATCGTGAACGGGCCGCTCAGCCGGCTGATCCGCCACACCCCGTCGGTGCCTTTCTCGTAGGCGTTTTCGTATAGCGGCAGGCCCCAGCCGGCGTTGCTCATCACGAAGGCGCGGCTGCGCACCCAGCCGGTCTTGCCGTCGGCCGAGATGTCCGGGATCGGCTGGAACTGCATGTGCTGGGCGAGGACGTTATCCTTGGCACCGTCGGGCCCGAACGCGGTCTGCATGTATTCGAGCACGCGCGCTTTGCCGAGGAACAGCCCCTTGCCGCCGATCTCGAGCGTGGCGTCGTCGGAGAACAGCTCCGAAAGCTGGGTCCACTGGCTCTCGTCGACGAAGTAGCCGTAAGCCTTCTGCAGCCGCTCGATGGCATTGAGGTCCTCGAGCCGGGTGATGCGGGCGTCGAGCGCGTCGAGTTGCTGCTCGGCGCTGGCCGGGGCGCCCTGAGCGAACGCGGACGTGGTGGCCGTGGCGGCAAGCAGCGCCGCGATGAGGAGCGGGCGGATCATCGTTGCGGCCTCGCGATCGGATCGGCGGGCTGCTTGACGTCGGTCAGCGGCTTGCCGGTCACCGGGTGGACGTAGCTGAACGGCGGCGTGTAGCCCTGCGGGAAGGTCCGATAGACCTCGGTCGGAGGACGGTCCGGCGGGAACAGCGCGCTCGGCCCGTCCATCCGGTAAGCGGCGCGCGAGAAGCCGAGATCGTAGTCGGCGATCGCCTGCACGTAGAAGTGCAGCTTGCTGATCTTCCAGGTGCCGCGTTCCTTCACATAGGCGTTCTCGTACTGGCCGATGCCCCAGACGCCGTTCTGCCCGCTTTCCGCGAGCATGATCATGCCCTGCCAGCGCGCGGTGGCGGTGCGGCCATCTGGCGCGACACTGATGATCGACTGCAACTGCATGTGATTGTTGAGCCGCCCAGGCGCGAGCCCCTCCGGCCCGAACAGCAGCAGCGCGCGGCGGATACGGTCCTTGCCGATATAGACCCCGCGCTGGCCGTATTCGAACGTGCCGGCATCGGCGAACAGATCGGACGTCTCGGCCCACAGACCCTTGTCGAAATAGTAGCCGTAAGTCGCCTGGAGGTTCTCGATCGCGTCCTCGTCCTCGAGCCGCTCGACGCGTTCACGGTAGGCGGCCAGGCGGGCTTCGACGCTCTGCTGGGCCTGTGCAGCCAGCGGTAGAGCGGCACTGCACAGCGCCAGCACGGCGGCATAGATGATGCGAGACGAGGTCATCGGCGCGCCTCCCCGACACGCCGGCCGGTGACCGGATGCGGCGCCTGGAACGGCGGCACCTGCACCGCCGGGAACGGCTGGTAGCTCGCGCTCGGCGGCCGGTCGGGCGGATAGGCCTGCGCGGCTGCGCTCTGCACCAGCCCCTCGCCCGGCTGGAGCCGGGCCCAGCCGCGCTCGTAGGGGGCGACGAAGTTGACGTAGAGGTGCAGCGCCTGGATCTTCCACACCCCGCCTTCCTTGACGTAGCGGTTCTCGTAGATCCCGTCGCGCCATTCGGCGTGCTTCTTGTACTGGCCGAGCATGCCGAGATCGCGCCAGCGCGCGGTCGCGCTGCGGCCGTCGGCGGCGACCGAGACGACCGGCTGGAGCGTGACCCATTCGTTGAGCTGGCCGTAGATCAGCCCTTCCTGCCCGCCGTGGAGCCGCATCAGATATTCGCGGATGCGCGGCCGGCCCTGGTAGACCCCGTCGACGCCGAGCTCGATCGTGCCGTTATCGGCGAACAGGTCGGCAGCGTCCTGCCACAGCCCGCGATCGACGTAGAAGCCGAACGCGCGCTGCAGCTTCTTGACCGCGCGGGCCGCCTCGAGCCGCTCGACGCGCAGCGTCAGCGCTTCGATCTCTCCGCTCGTCCGGCCGGTCTGTGCCTGCGCGGCACCCGGCAAGGCCAGCGCCACGGCCGCAGCCAACCCCCAGTGTGTTATCCGGCTCACCGCCGCTGCCTCCCCTCGCCCGCCCATGGGCCCG
The DNA here is from genome assembly GCA_002279825.1 of Sphingomonadales bacterium 12-68-11. GTDB lineage: Bacteria > Pseudomonadota > Alphaproteobacteria > Sphingomonadales > Sphingomonadaceae > Croceibacterium_A. The sequence continues at coordinate 134,543 of NCCV01000004.1, read as the reverse complement.
CCTGTCGCGGTTTGGCGGCATGATAGGCGAGCCGGGCCGGCTGGAAAGCGGAAAATCGCGAAAAAGGTGTGGGTCGCCGCCGCGAAGCGGTCAGGCGCTCCGGGCGTGCGGCACCGGATCGACCGGCGCGAGCGAGTCCTGGCCGAACGGCTGGAGCGCGACCGCGAGCCGCGCCAGCGCCTCGAGCGTGAAGGCCTCCTGGAAGGCCAGGCCGTGGTGGCAGTGGCGGCGCCAGCAGACATAGGCGAAGCGCGGCGCGTGGCCGGGCAGTTCGAGCCGCACCGACGATCCCACCGCGAGCCTTTCGCCTAGATCGACGCAGGCCCCGTGCCGCGACAAGTCGACGAGTTGCGCGGAACGCCGGGTGCCGTCGGCGACGAGATCGACGGGCACGCCCATCCGCAGCCGCACCGGGCGGCGGGTGCCATCGCTTTGCTCGAGAATCAGTTCGTCGACGTCGATCGGGCCCGGGAACCGGAAGCCCGCGAAATCGCCGTCGATCCAGCGCCGCTCGAGCGCGAACAGCTCGCCGTTGGCCAGCTCGAGATACATGTGCGTATCGGGCGGATGGGCATGGAGCAGCCGCAACCGGGTGCCGGTTTCGGACACGTCGTGCATGATGCAAGGGTACTCGCCGCTCTCGCAGCGCAGCTTGGCGACCCGCATGAGCAACCGCTGACGCGCGCCTTCGCGCCGCTCGGCGGGCTGCTCCTGCCGTTTGACCATCGCTGCCATCAGCTTGCTCCCTTTCATCGCGACATCAGGATCGAAATGCGCCGGTTGCGCGGATCGGCCGGATTGTCGCGGACCAGCAGTTCGCGATCGGCCACGCCCTCGATGCGGCGGAAACGGTCGGCGGAGATTCCGTCGAGCAGCAGCGCCTGGCGGGTGGCCTCGGCCCGGCCCGCCGAGAGCGCCCAGTTGTTGCCGACCCTGCCGTTCTTCCACGGGGTGGCGTCGGTGTGACCGCGCAGCGTGAGGCCGCCGGATTCGGGCCCGACCGCCGAAGCGATCGCCTTGAGCAGTTCACGCGCCTCGCTGGTCAGCACGGTGGTGCCGAGCTGGAACATCGAGAAGTCGGCATCGTCGACCAGATCGATGCGGATGCCTTCGGTGGTCAGCACCATGCGCGTCTGGCGGACCAGCCGGCGCAGCTGCGCGCTTTTCGAGAGCTGCTCCTCGATCCGCTCCTTCATCCGCTGCATGGTCTGCTGCGGCGCCGGCCTCTCGAGCGTCTTGTTGATCGCCGCGGCGCCTTCCTTGGGGCCGCCCGTAGTGTCGCGCGGCACGGTGAGCGCGCGGTTGCCCGTCTGCCCCTGCCGGTTCGGATAGTTGTCGACGTCGGTCAGCGACGACCCGCCGAGCATGCCGTTCGAGCCCGCGCTCGCTTCGCGCATCTTGACCAGCGTCGGCGTGAAGTAGTCGGCGATGCCCTTGCGCTGTTTCTCCTCGGTCGCGCCGAGCAGCCACAGCAAGAGGAAGAACGCCATCATCGCGGTCACGAAATCCGCGTAAGCAACCTTCCACGCACCGCCGTGATGGCCACCGCCGCCCTGGACGATGACCTTCTTGACGATGACCGGAGGCGGCGGCTCGTTGCGTCCGCGCTTGGCGGCAGAGGCCATTTAGCGGCCCCTCAGGCTGTCGAGCAGCTCGGTCAGGCCGGGCCGGAACGCATGGCCGAGGCCCGAGCGCGCGGATTCGACCACCAACGGCTGCGGCCAGCCGTGCAGCGAGGCGATGATCACCTGCTTGACCGCGTGGAACACCTGCTCATCCTGGTCGAGCACCTGCTTGAGCCGGCCGGCGAGCGGGCCGACGATCCCGTAGGCGAGCAACACTCCGAGGAAGGTCCCGACCAGCGCCGAGCCGATCATGCCGCCGAGGATCGCCGGCGGCTTGTCGATCGAGCCCATGGTCTTCACCACGCCGAGCACCGCCGCGACGATCCCGAGCGCGGGAAGCGCGTCGGCAAGGCCCTGCAGCGCATGCTGCGGTTCCTGCATCTCGTGGAAATGCGTCTTCATCGCATTGTCCATGACTTCCTCGACCGCGTGCGTTTCGAGCGTGCCCGAGGACACCACGATCAGCGTCAGCGTGTCGCAGATCAGCGCGATGAGCGGCTTGTTCGCGAGCAGGCGCGGGAACTCGGCGAAGATCGCCGAGGTCTGCGGCTCGTTGACGTGGGCTTCGAGCGCGACCGGGCCTTCGCTGCGCAGGATACGCATCAGCTTGGTGGTCAGCAGGATCGCGTCGATGTGATCCTGCTTGGAGTGCTTAGGGCCCTTGAAAACCTTGGCCAGCCCGCCGCCGAGCAGCTTGAGCTCGTGCAGCGAGTTGCCGGCGATCAGCGCGCCGATCGCGGCGCCGCCGATGATCAGCATTTCGTGCGGCAGCGCGTGCATGACCGGACCGAGCGCGCCGCCGGTGAGCGCGAACCCGCCGAAGACCATCACGATCAGGACGATGATGCCGATGATTGCGTACATGTCGGTGTTCCTTCGGGCTCCAGGCTCAGCGCATCATGTCGAACAGGGACAGGTTGGACAGCTGCACGAAGCTCGCCTGGCTGGCTTCCAGCACGGTCATGATCTCCTGCAGTTCGGTGATTGCTTTGGCCGGATCGACTTTGCCGACCTCGGTCTGCTCGGTGGTGCGCATCTCCTGCTGGCGTTCGTGCCGCGAGATGTTCAGATCCACCCAGTTCATGCGCGCGCCGACGACCGTCTCGGTCGTGGTGATCGTCTCGAGCCCCGCGCTGAGCGCGTTGAGCGAGCCGCGGGCGGCGGCGGCAGGGTCGGCCGAACCGCCCTTGAGCGCATCGGCAAGCGTGCCGAGCACGGCGAACAGATCGGTCGGCGCGCCGCCATAGGTGAATTCGAACACTTCGGGGCCGGTCACGCCGCGCGTGACAGACTGGCCATCGCCGAGCGCCAGTTCGCCGGACGAGGCGGTTCCGGCATAGCCGGGGACGCCCGCGCTGACGGTATAGGCCGCCCCGACGCCTTCTCCGCCGAACAGCGCGTGGCCGGCGCTGTCCCTGGAATTGGCCAAAGCGATCAGGTTCTCGCGGATATTGGCGATCTGCTCGCCGATCGACGCCCGCTGCGCCGGGCTCAGCGTATCGGAAGAGGCCTGCGTCGCCAGTTCCTGCGCGCGGATCACGTTCTCGGCGATTTCCTGGAGCGCGCTATCGGCCAGGGTCAGGTCGGACAGCGCGCGATTGGCGTTGGCGACGTTGACCTCGGAAATCGCCTCCGAGCGCGCCAGCTCGCGCAGCCGCGCGGCGGCGACCGGATCGTCTGACGACCGGTTGACCCGCTCGCCGCTCGAGATCTGGCCCTGGAGCGTTTCGGCGCGCTTGCGCAGCGTGGTCATGTCGAGACCGACCCGCTCATAGAAGGCGCTGGTGGAGACGAGTGTCATGGCCGGATCACCCCACGCCCAGAATGGTTTCGAACAGCTCGGAGGCGACCTGCATCGCCCGGCCCGAAGCCTGGAACGCCTGCTGGAAGCGGATCAGGTTGACCGCTTCGTTGTCGAGATCGACGCCCGCCTGGGTCGCCAGCGCGATGCTGGCGGAGGATGCGATCGTCTCGAGCGCGTCGCGCGTGGTGGTCAGCCCGGAAACCTGGCTCGAGACCCCGAACAGCAGCGTGTTCATGTCGTCGGCCGGGCCGTTGGTGGCCAGCGCGGCGCGCAAGGCCACCAGGTTGGCCGGATCGCGCGAGCCGGCCGGAGCGCCGGCTGGAGCCGTGGCAATGGCGGCGGGATCGGTCGCGACGACCGCAAGATCGGCGGCGCCGGTGCCGCTCAGCAGCGGCTGTCCGGGGGTGCCGCCGAGCGTGGCCCCCGTGCCCTGTGCCCCGTTGACCAGCGTGACCAGGCGGACGGCGGCGGCATCGAGATCGGCGCCGAAGTCGCGCAGATGGATGAGCCCCTGCGCATGGCCGGCGAGCGAGCCGCCCGACAACGTGACGGGCGCCCCGCCCACCGCGAACGACAATGTGCCGTCGGCCGCCGTGGCCATCGTCAGTTGATTGGTGTTGCCGCCCGTGACCAGCGGCAGCGTGCCGCCCGCGCCGAGGCTCACCTCGACGGTCATGTTCTGGTTGACGGTGACCGTCACGTCGGCGCGTTCGCTGAGGCGCTGCAGCATCAGGTCGCGCTTGTCGAGCAGCGACGACTGGTCGGTGCTGCCGTTCTGCGCGCGGGCCAGCCGCAAGTTGATGCGGGCCAGTTCCTGCGCGAACAGGTTGACCTCGTCGACCGCCGCCGTCGCTTCGAAGCGGGCGCTTTCGCCGACCGCTTCGAGCGCGTTCGCGGCGACATTGAAACTGCGCGCCAGCGTGCGCGCGCCTTCGAGCACCGAGGCGCGCAGCGAGAGGTTGGCGGGATCGACTGCCAATTCCTCGAGCGTCCCTTCGAAATCGACGATCGCGGGGTAGATCCGCGCGTTCTCGAGCGAGGCTTCGATGTTCTCGAGGCCCGACAGCTCGGAATTGGCGCGCGACACATCGGACGTGGTGCGGCGCACTTCGCCGACCCGGAACAGGTCCGCGTTGCGGAGCACCCGGTCGAGCCGGACCCCCGACAGCGAGGCATCGCCGATCTGGCCCGGCGCGCTCGGCGGCGCGACTTCCGCGAGCCGCACCGAGCGGCGGACGTAGCCTTCGGTCGAAGCGTTGGCGATGTTCTGCGCCGTAACGTCGAGCGCGGCCCGCGCCGCGCGCGCGCCGCTGCTGGCGATCGAGAGAAGATCGGAGCCCATGGCCTATTCCTTCCCCGGCGTGGCCGGCGCGACATGCGCGGCAAGCTGGGCTTCGATGACTTTGCCGAAGCCGAGCGCGCCGCTTTCGGCGAGCACGTCGGCGAAGCGGTCGTCCATCATCTGGCGGAAGGTCTCGGTGCCCTGGCTTTCGAACAGGCCGCCGTTGTCGAACTTCGCCTGGCGCGCGGCCGACAGCATCTGCCGGGCGAAGATCGCCTCGAACCGGACGGCCGCGTCGGCCAGCTTCTGGCGTTCGTCGACACCCGACTGGGCGCCGAGATCGAACGAAACAGGCGTGGGGGTGGTGACCGGGATCATATCACCTCGATCTCCGCGTTGAGCGCGCCGGCGAGCTTGAGCGCCTCGAGGATCGCCACGAGGTCGCTGGGCGTCACGCCGAGCATGTTGAGCGCGTCGACCAGTTCGGCCAGCGAGGCGCCGGGCTGGAAGTTCACGAAATGCGCGCCTTCCTCGATCTGGATGTCGCTCGACTGTTCGGTCTCGGTGGTGCCGCGGCTGAACGGTTCGGGCTGGACCACGCGCGGATCCTCGTCGACCCGCACCACCAGCTTGCCGTGGCTGATCGCCGCCGGCGACAGGCGCACCGCGCTGTTGATCACCACCGTGGCGGTGCGGCTGTTGACGATCACCTTGGCGCGGCTCTGCGCCGGCTCGACCGTGAGCATCTCGATCTCGGCCATGCGGCTCGCCCGCGCGTCGGCGCCATAGGGCAGGAACAGCGCCAGCGTGACGCCGTCTTCGAGCGAGGCGGTGCCGGGATAGACCGCGTTGATCGCATCGCGCACGCGGGTGCCGGTCAGAAAGTCCGCGTCGAACAGGTTCCAGCGCAGCACTTCGGAATCGTTGAACCCGGTGGTGACCGCGCGCTCGACGCTGGCACCCCCTGAGATGCGGCCGACGGTCGGCACGTTGACCGTAACTTGCGAGCCGTCGGCGCCGGATACGCCGAGCCCGCCGACCGCCAGGCTGCCCTGCGCCATCGCGTAGATCTGCCCGTCGGCGCCGTAAAGCGGGGCCATCACCAGCGCGCCGCCGCGCAGGCTCTTGGCCTTGCCGATCGTCGAGACGGTGATGTCGATCCGCTGGCCGGGCTTGGCGAAGGCCGGCAGATCGGCGGTGATCATCACCGCGGCCGCGTTCTTGAGACCGGGGCTGACGCCCGGCGGCAGTTGCAGCCCGAACCGGCCCGAAACCCCGCGCATGGCCTGGGTCAGGTACTCGAGGTTGTCGTCGCCGGTGCCGCTGAGGCCCACGACGATGCCGTAGCCGGTCAGCTGGTTGGAACGGACGCCCTGGAACGCGCCGAGATCGCGAATGCGCTCGGCGCTCGCCGGAGCGGGCAGCGCGAGCAGCGTCGCGAGCAGGATCAGACAGGAGAGCAAGCGGTGCATGGCGGCCTCAGAACGGAGTCAGAAGGTTGAAGAAGCGGCTCAGCCAGCCTTCGCGGCCGGCGATCTGCACCGCGCCCCGGCCCGAATAGACGATCCGGGCATCGGCCACGCGGTTGGAGGTGATGCGGTTGTCGCCGTCGATGTCGGTCAGCCGGACCAGACCGGAGAACTGGACCCATTCCTGCCCCTGGCTGAGCTCGAGCAGCTTCTGCCCGCGGACCAGCGCGGTGCCGTTGGGATAGACTTCGGCGATCGTCACCGACAGCGTGCCCGACAGGCTGCTGGTCTGCGCGGCGTTGCCCTGCCCGTCGAACGCGCTCTGGCCCGAGGCCGACAGCGCATCGGGGCTGAGGAAGCTGAACGGGCCGGTCGCCGGCGGCGACAGCGAGAAGCCGCCTTCGCGCGCGGTGGAGGACGAGGCGGACTTCGAAGTGCGGACCGATTCCACCAGCATGATCGTCAGCGGATCGCCGACCGCGCGGGCGCGGTTGCCGATGTGCAGTGGCGCGTAACCAGCGCTGACCTGGAAGATGCTGCCGTTGGACGGCGCGCTGAACGCCGGCACCGGCGGCGGCGGCAGAGCGGTCTGGAACCCGGCCGACGGCTTGTTGTCGAGACAGCCGGCGAGAAGCAGCGAAAGCGCCGAGGCGACGAGGAGGGAAGGTTTGGTCATGGATCTCACATCGTCTGGTTGGCGTTGCGGAGCATTTCGTCGATCGCCGAGATCATCTTGGAGTTGATCTCGTAAGCGCGCTGGCATTCGATCATGTCGACCAGTTCCTCGACCACGTTGACGTTCGAGCCTTCGAGCATCGCCTGGCGGATATGCCCGCGGCCGGCATCGCCCGCCGCGCCGAGGTTGGCCTGGCCGCTCGCCGAGGTTTCCATCAGGAAGTTGTCGCCGGCGGCCTGTAGGCCGGCCGGGTTGGCGAACGCGGCGACCTGGAGCTGGCCGAGCTCGGTGGTCTCGCTGCTGCCGGAGGTCACCGCCGAGACGGTGCCGTCCTGCGCGACCGTGATCGACTGCGCATCCTCGGGAATGGTGATGGCCGGCTGCACGCGGTAGCCCTGCACGGTGACCAGTTCGCCGGTCGGCGAGCGGGTGAAGTTGCCGGCGCGGGTATAGGCGAGCTGCCCGCCGGGCAGCTCGACCTGGAAGTAGCCTTCGCCGTCGAGCGCCAGGTCGAGCGCGTTGCCGGTATTGGCGAGCGTGCCCTGGGTGATGATCCGGCTGGTCGACTGGACCGAGACGCCGGTACCGAGGTTGAGCCCGGTGGCGTAAGCCGTCTCCGAGCTCGACTGCTGCCCGGCGACGCGCTGGTCCTGATAGGCGAGCGTGGCGAAGTTCGCCCGGTCGCGCTTGTAGCCGGTGGTCCCGACGTTCGCGAGGTTGTTGGCGATCACGCGCATGCGCGTGTCCTGGGCCTCGAGCCCGGTGCGGGCGACTTGCAGGGCGGAGTTGGGCATCGGTCAGTCTCCGTTGAATTCAGGACATGCGCATGAGGTTGGCGCCGCTCTCGTCGATCTCGCGAGCGGTCGCGACGAGCTTGGTGCGCATGTCGAACAGGCGCTGGGCCTCGACCATCTGGACGAGGACCGAAGTGACATCGACGTTGGACTGCTCGAGCACGCCGCTCTGGACGCGGGCCTCCTCGTCGGCCGGCAGCACGCCGCCGTCGCGGACGCGGAACAGGCCGTCGAGACCCTTGGCGATCGGGCTGCCTTCCCAGCTGGCGAGCTTGAGCCGGTCGACGATCTGCGGCGGCGCATCGGGCGTTGCCGGATCGGCCACCAGCACGCTGCCGTCAGGCGCGATCGACACGGTGCCGCCGGGCGGCACCGTGATCGGGCCGGCCGAGCCGACCACCGGCAGACCGTCGCCGTTGACCAGCGTACCGTTGGCGAGGACCGAAAGGTCGCCGCGCCGGGTATAGGCCTCGCTGCCGTCCTGCGCCTGCACGGTAAGCAGCGCCTGGCCGGAAATCGCAATGTCGAGCCCGCGGCCCGTCTCGATCGTTGAACCGGCGGTCATCTGCGCACCCAGCACGCCCGTGCTCACCATCGTGCGCACGTCGACCGTGTCGCGGCTGCGCACCGAGACCGGCGTGGAATCGAAGGTCTCGGCGCGAAAGCCGATAGTGTTGGCGTTCGCCAGATTGCTGGCGATCGCCCCCTGGCGGATCATCGAATCCGCCATCCCCGAAACCGCAGTATAGATCAGCCGGTCCATTTAAGTCTCCGATCGTCCCGAGCCCGCGAAGGATCAGGTCCGCAGGTTGATCACGGCCTGCGAGATCTGCGTGGCCGCATCGATCGCCTTGGCGTTGGCCTGGAAGTTCCGCTGCGCGGTGATCAGGCTGACCAGTTCCTCGGCGATATCGACGTTCGACCGCTCGATCCCGCCCGACATCAGGTCGCCGTAGCGGCCTTCGCCGGGGTTGCCGTAGTTGGCGGGGCCCGACAGGCCGGTGGCCTGCCAGTTCGACGAGCCGACCTGCTTGAGGCCGTTGGGCGACACGAACGAGGCGAGCGCGACCTTGCCGACGATGATCGTCGAGCCGTCGTCGTAAGAGGCGATCAGGTTGCCGTCGCCGGCCACGGTCACGCTGGCGAACTCCGCGCCGGCGTTGGTCGCCGGGATCTGCAGATCCGCCGGGGTGGTCGAGGTCGGCACGCCACTGGCGTCGACCGCGTAGCCCTGCAGGCGGTTGTAGGCGTTGTCGGTCACGTAGCCGTTCTCGTCGAGGCCGAAGCTGCCGTTGCGGGTGTAGAGCGTCTGGCCGGTGGTCGAGCGGGTGGTGAAGAACCCGTCGCCGTTGACCGCGATGTCGAGCGCCGAACCGGTCTGCTCGATCGGGCCGACCGCGAAGTTCTGGGTAATGCTCTCGAGCGTCGCCCCGACGCCCTGGACCATGCGCGGATTGACCAGCGCCGAACCGACCACCACGTCGGCGAACTCGGTGCGGCTGCGCTTGAAGCCGTTGGTTTCGACGTTGGCGATGTTGTGAGCAATCACGCTCAGATCGGTCTGGGCGTTCTTCATGCCGTTAAGCGAGGTGTAGAAGGACATCGGGAATTCCTTTCGTGAAGCGAGGAGAGATCGAGAGGGCTACGAGGCGTCCTGCCCCGATTTGACGTTGTCGGTCTTGTCGGTGGCTTCGTCCGCCCCGTTCTGGAGCGCGATCAGCGCATCGAGCTTGTCGGCGATCGAGGTCAGCGTAACGCCCATGTCCGAAGTCGCGGCGAGCGAAGAGAACTGCGCCATCTGCGCCAGCATCTCCTTGTTATCGACGGGCTCGAACGGATCCTGCATCTGCATCTGCGTGGTCAGCAGACGCAGGAAATCGTCCTGGCCGAGCGAGCCGAAACCGGTCTGTTCGGTGGTCCCGGTGGTCTTCACCGAGCTGGGGGGTATGGTGAAGCTCATTTGATCCTCATCGTTTCGAGCATGAGTTGTTTGGCGGTCGAGAGCGCCTCGACCATGTTCTGGTACTGCCGGGCGCTTTCGAGCATCTCGACCATCTCGGCGTTCTCATCGACCGGGGCTTCGAACACGTAGCCATCGGCATCGGCGAGCGGATTGCCCGGATCGTGGCGCTTCTCGGGCGCGGCCTGGCTGCGATAGACGCCGCTCACGCGCACCGTGGAAAGGCCGTTGGCCTGGTCGAGCTGCTCGGCGAACACCGGGCGCATCGGGCGATAGGCTTCGGCCTCGGTGCCGGTCACGCTGCCGGCGTTGGCGAGATTGGACGCGGCCGCGTTCATCCGCACGAGCTGGGCGGACATGGCACGCTGGGCGACGTCGAACAGAGTCATCGGGCCGGGCATCGTCAATCGCCCTTCATCGCACGCGACAGGGTCTCGACCCGGCCGCGAATGAACGAGAGGGTGGCCGAATAGCCGACCGCGTTCTCGGCGAAGGCGGTCTGCTCGGTGGCCATCTCGACAGTGTTGCCGTCGAGCGTCGGCATCACCGGGATGCGAAACTGGGTCGCGGCATTGACCGCCTGGTCGGCACCGGCGCCGTCCATGCGCGCCTTGAGCGCGGTGGCGAAATCGATGTCGCGCGCCTTGTAGCCGGGGGTGCCGGCATTGGCGATGTTCGACGCGATCAGGCCCATGCGCTGCGAGCGCAGTTCGAGGGCCGCCCCGTGAATGCCGAAAATGCTGTCGCTCATCGCGTCGCTCCAACTATGCGCGAGGGCTTACGCAAAGGGCGTGCCAGATGCGCTCAGTGGCGGATTTCCGAGTGTTCTCGGGCCTGCGGCGGCCCAAAGCTCGCTCTGTGTCCGCGCTCGTCCGGCGGCACCGGGCGGCAAGCTTTTGCCGGAGGCGGCAATTGTCGGCCGCTCGCTGAATTTCGCCGGGGCCGGCCGTTCTGCAAGCCGAAGGAAACCGACGCGATGACCTATCTGACTCTGCTCGACGGCACTTCGGCAGCCATCGTGCTCGGCGGCACCGCCGCCGGCACGCTGCTGCGCTGCGGCTGGAGCAACACGATCGCCGCGGCGAGCAGCCTGGCCGGCGCGATGCGCAGCGACTTCGACGCCGCGCACGCGCAGTCCGAGCTGGCGCTGCAGGTCCAGCAGATCCACCGCGACGGCCTGCTGCGCGCCGAGCCGCGCCACTTCGGCGATCGCAGCCGCGTGGCGGTGGCAACGTTCATCCAGGCCGCCGACCTCGCGCCGGTGTTCGGCCTTGCCGGCACGCTGATCGCGCTCAGCCAGATGCCGACCAACCCCGGACCCGGGGTGCTGCTGTCGCACAGCATTCCGATGGCGATCGTCTGCACGTTCTACGGCCTGGTGACCGCGCACCTGCTGTTCGCGCCGCTGGCCCGCTTCATCGAGCGCCACGCCGCTCGCGAAGAGGCCGAGCGGCAGAAGCTGGTCGACTGGCTGGCTGCCGAAGTCGCCAAGGAGACCGGCCTCGAAGCCGCCCGGCACGCCGGGCGCGAGCCCCCGCCGCCGCCTTCACGCAAGGCAGCCGCCGCGTGACCAGCCCCGAAGGCCATGGCTGGGCGATTACGCTGGCCGATCTGGCGATCATCCTGTTCATGCTGACCGCGGCGGACCTCGCGAACTCCGGCGGTCCCGCGCCGGCCGCGTCGGCCTCGGTCGCCACCGCCGAGCCGATCGCGGTCTATCGCCCCGGCAATGGCGCGCCGCCGCTCGCGGCCTGGCTCGCCTCGCAGCCCGACGATCCGCGCCAGCAGCTCACCATCCTCGTGCGCCACGACGGCCGCGGCGACGACGACGCGATCGCGCAAGGCCTGGCGCTGTCGGCCCAAGCCGGCGCTGCCGGACGCGCCGCGCGGTTGATCATCGAACATTCGGATCGCGACGAGGTGGCGGCCACTCTCGGCTACGACGCCGATCCCGACGCCGTGGCACGCAAATTGCTTGAAGCAGAGCGACGCAGCTTAACCCCGGAGGACCTCCGATGACCTTTCGTTCGACTTGCCTGGCATTCGCGCTCGCGGCCTTGGCCGTGCCGGCCGCCGCGCAGAGCTTTGCCGACCCGCGGCTGATCGATCTCGAACTCGCCGCGTTTCTCGGCGTCGCGCCGAGCGAAGCCGGCCGCGCGTTCACGCCCGTCGACCGACGGCTGCGGCTCGAGCCGTGCGCGCAGCCGCTCGCCCTCGGCTGGCAAGGCGCGCGGCGCGATTCGGTCCTGGTACAGTGCCCGGGCGGGTGGAGGCTTTACGTGCGGGTGGCCGGGCAACCGGCGGCCGCGCAGGCATCGGCGCCGATGATCAAGCGCGGCGACGCGGTGACGGTAACCGTCAGAGGGGGCGGATTCAGCGTTTCGCAGTCGGGCCAGGCGCTCGAGAACGGGGCCAGCGGCGACTGGGTGCGGATCCGCGTCGGGAAGGATACCGAGCTGCGCGCGCAGGTGCTGCGCCCCGGCGCGGTCGTGACCACGCTGTAACCGACGCGACCTATCGCCAAATGCTTAAACTTCTCCTCCTTCTGCCGTCTATGGGCGTAAGCCTGTTATGGAGCGGCGCGGTGCAACCGAGCGAGATTCAGCCTCTGCGTATCGTAAGCGCCGGCGACCCGGTGGCGCCGATCGAGCGCGCCCGCCCAGTCGACCAGGCGGTCAGTGGCGAGCGCGATCTCAACGTCGAGGTCACGCGCAGCCCGCTGCTCGAAACCCAGACGCCGCCGATCGACCAGGAGCGCGTCGACAGCATCAGCGAGGCCATCGCGAGCGGCAGCTACCGGCTGCGGCCCGACCTGATCGCCGACGCGCTGATCGCGGCCCATCGTCCTACCGGGGACGCGGCATGAGCCTGGCCCAGACCAAGGACGCCCTGCGGCAAATGCTTGCCGTGATGGAGCAGGAACGGCAGGCGCTTGCCGGCCTCGACCTCGAGGCGATCATGGGCTGCGCCGCCGACAAGACCGCGCTGTGCGATCGTCTCTCGCGCGCCTCCAACGACAATCTCGACGAAGAATGCCGCGGCTTGATCGAGGCCACGCGCCGCCTCAACGAGGTCAACCGCCAGGTGCGCAACCTGGTCGCGGCCAATGTGTCCTCGCGGCTCGACGCGCTGACCGGCGCGCCCGGGGTTTACAAGCTCGCCGGCGCGCGCGCCGGTTACGCCCGCCTCGCCTGACGGACCTCATCGCCCAATCTGGCACGGCCCTTGCTTAAGAGCTTCCGGTAAGTTTTGACCGGAGGCATAGTTGAGCGGGGTCCAAGCAGTCGGCCAAGGGGGCGGGACACCGGACGTGCGCGGCGCCATCGCGCGCGCCGCCGAAGCCACCGGGATCGACTTCAATTACCTGTTGGCTCAGGCCAAGCTCGAATCGAGCCTCGACCCGCATGCCCGCGCCGGCACCTCGAGCGCGGCCGGGCTCTACCAGTTCATCGGCGGCACCTGGCTCGACACCCTCGACAAGCACGGCGACCAGTACGGGCTCGGCTGGGCCAGCCAGGCGATCGACGGCGGGCGCGTGACCGACCCGGCGCTGCGCGGCGAGATCATGGCGCTGCGCTACGATCCGGACGCGGCCTCGCTGATGGCCGCCGAACTCGCCCGCGACAACCGCGCCACGCTGACCGGCACGCTCGGCCGCGAGCCCGACCATGCCGAGCTCTATCTCGCCCACTTCCTCGGCGCCGACGGTGCCGCGCGTTTCCTGACCAGCTTGCAGCAAACGCCCGATGCCTCGGCGGCCGCGCTGTTTCCGCAAGCGGCTGCGGCCAACCGCGGGGTGTTCTACGGCGCCGGCGGCGCGCGCTCGCTGACCGAGGTGATGGACCATTTCCGCACGCGGATGGACCAAGCCGGCGCCGAGATTGCGCCGGCCGTTCGCGCCGGAGCGTTCCGCGCGCCCTCGCCGCTCGCCCAGCAGCCGCCCGTCCCGCTCGGCCCGGTCGCGCGCGAGTTCTTCGCCGCCGCCGGCGATCACGCTCCGCACGGCCGCCCCTCGATGGTCGACACCCTTGCCCGGACCTTCGGCGGCGGCGCGGCGCCCGATAATGTGCGCGCGGCCTATGCCAAGCTGAAAGCCTTCGACCTGTGATGGCCCGCTTCCTGCCCAATGGCGCGGGCTTCGTCCTGCCGCTCGGTATCCTGACGATCGTCCTGTTGATGATCATGCCGATACCGGCCTTCGTGCTGGACGTGTTCTTCGTGCTGAACTTCGCGCTTTCGGTGGCCATCCTGATGGCGGCGATGAATGCGCAGAAGCCGCTCGACTTCTCATCGTTCCCATCGGTGCTGCTGTTCGCGACGTTGCTGCGGCTCGCGCTCAACGTCGCCTCGACCCGCGTGATTCTGGTCAACGGGCATGAGGGCGGGGCCGCCGCCGGACACGTGATCGAGGCGTTCGGGGCGTTCCTGATCGGCAACAACTTCGCGGTCGGGCTGTTCGTGTTCCTGGTCCTGATGGTGATCAACCTGGTGGTGGTCACCAAAGGCGCGGGCCGCGTATCCGAGGTTTCGGCGCGCTTCACGCTCGACGCCTTGCCGGGCAAGCAGATGGCGATCGACGCCGATCTCGCCGCCGGTCTGATGACCGCCGACGAAGCCCGCGCGCGGCGCCGCGAGGTTTCGACCGAAGCCGACTTCTACGGTTCGATGGACGGCGCCAGCAAGTTCGTGAAAGGCGACGCGATCGCGGCCCTGCTGATCCTGGGCCTCAATGTCATCGCCGGCTTCTGCCTGGGCATGATCAGCCACGGGCTCGACGCCTCGACCGCGGCCGAACGCTACATCACGCTGGCAGTGGGCGACGCGCTGGTCGCGCAGGTGCCCGCGCTGCTGCTGTCGATCGCCGCCGCGGTGATCGTCACCCGGGTGTCCGACAGCCGCGACCTCTCGGGCCAGATCGGCGGCCAGTTCGCCAATCCGCGCACCTGGCTGCCGGTTGCCGGAATTCTGGCGGCGGTGGGCCTGATCCCGGCCATGCCCCAGACGATCTTCCTGCCCGCCGCCGCAATCGCGGGAGCGGTCTGGTGGAAACTGCGCAAGCGCGCCGAGATTGCCGCGAGCCCGGTCGAGCCGGTGGTCGAACGCGATCCCGCCCGGATCGACATCGACGAAGTCAGCGATCACACGCTGGTGACGATCGAAGTCGGCTATGGCCTGGTCGGGCTGATCGACGACCGGCGCGGTTCGCCGCTGGTGGCGCGGATCACCGGGGTGCGGCGGCAGCTCTGCCAGGAGCTCGGCTTCATCGTGCCGCAGTTCCGCATCCGCGACGCGATCGACCTGCAACCCAACGACTACCGCATCCTGCTCGGCGGGGTCCCGCTCGGCGGCGCGAACATCCGGGCGGACAAAGTGCTGGCGATCGACGCCGGCGAAGTCCTCTCGGTCACCACGCTGGCCGGCGAGGACACCCGCGATCCGAGCTTCGGCTGCCCGGCGATCTGGATCGACCGTGCGCAGAAGGATCACGCGATCGCCGAAGGCTACCTGACGGTCGATGCCGGCACGGTGGTGGCGACCCACCTCAACCAGTTGCTGACCCGCCAGCCCGAGCAGCTGCTCGGGCCCGATCAGGTCCACGACTTGCTGCAATCGGTCAAGGAACACGCCGCGCAACTGGTCGATACGGTCTTCCCGCAGCCCCTGACGCTTGCGGCGATGACCCGGCTGCTGCGCAGCCTGCTGCGCGAAGGCATTCCGCTCAACCACCCGCTGCCGATCCTCGCCAGCTTGAGCGTGGCGGTGCAGCGCACGCTCGACCACGAACAGCTCATCGACGCGGTGCGCGCCGACCTCGGCGCCTTACTGGTCGGGCGGATCTGCCCGCCCAACCAGCCGCTGCCGGTCATCACGCTCGACGCGCGCCTCGAGGACATGATCCTGCAGGGCCTGCGCGATCCGGCGACCGGCGAGCCGATCATCGAGCCCGAGCTGGCCCGCAACATCGGCGAGCGCGTGGCGCAGATCTGCGGCGGCCGTGCTCCCGGCGCGGTCGCGCCGGCGATGATCGTCCAGCCCGGCACGCGCCGGGCGATCGCCGGACTGCTGCGCCTGCGCGCGCCCGCCTGCCTGGTGCTGTCCATCTCCGAACTGCCGCCGACCCAGCCGATCGAGGTTCTGGCGGTGGTTGGCGACGAAAACGACGGTCGCGCTCTCGATGCGCCCGCCCTCTCCACTGCCGAAAGCCTTGCTGCATGACCCGCAATCCAAGAGCCCTCGTCACCGCCCGCGCCTACAGCGAACCGGTCGCCGATATCGTCGCGCGCTTCGCGCCGATGGTTCGCAAGCTGGCCTGGCACCTGCACGGCTCCGCCCGGGCCGGGATCGAACCGGAAGATCTCATCCAGGCCGGCCTGGTTGCGCTGACCGAGTGCGCGCAGCGCCATTCCGGGAACGATTCCGAAGGCTTCGCCGCCTATGCCAAGATCCGCGTCAAGGGCGCGATGATCGATCAGTTGCGGCGTTTCGCCCCGCTCTCGCGCGGGGCCGCCCAGCGCCGGCGCGAGCTGCGCGGGGTGGAAGACGGCTTGTGGAGCCAGCTCGGCCGGACCCCGAGCGATGCCGAAATGGCGCGCGCGATGGACATCGAACCGGCCGAACTGGCGGCGCTGCGCGCGTCGAGCATGCCGCTGCAGTTCGCCCCGATGGACGAGGCCTATTCCGACGGCGACCTGGCTTTCCGCGACATGACCCCCGACGCGCTCGAGCAGCTCATCTCGGAAGAGAACCGCGACAGCCTGGTCGCCGCGGTCGCGGCCCTGCCCGAGCGCCTGCAACTGGTCATCCAGCTCTACTACGTCGATGAACTCAACCTCGCCGAGATCGCTGGCATCCTCGGCTTGAGCGTGCCGCGTATCCACCAGTTGAAGGATCAGGCTCTGCAGAAAGTCCGGGAGCGGCTTGAGCAGGGCGAGAACAGCGGAGCGGCCCGATACGCAATAAAGTAACCCAGATTGGGACGTTTTGTCCGATTTTGGGTCGAAAACGGTTTGCGGCACAGTACTTTTACGGTTACGCAGCGGCCGACTAGCATCGGCGTAAGCACCTCGGCTCGGTCAACAACAGCCCGTGCGAAAGTCGATGCGGTTCGCAGTTTGGGTCAGGCGGCGGCGCGCGGGATCGCGCCTTTCGCTCGGCGGGGGCAGATCGAATGAACACACCGCAGGCGTTCGTGCGGTCTTTCCACGTCATCGACAGCGACCACGGCATGAGGGCTTCGCTGGCGATGAAGATTGCCGGATGGGGCGGCCACGCCGAGATCTATGACACGCTCGATGAACTGATAGCGGCGCAGCCTGCCGCGGGCGCCATTCTGATCGCGGTCCCCGATGGCGACACCTCGTGGCTTACCGAGGCCCTGTACCGCGCGCAGGTGTTCCTCCCGGTCATCGTGTTCACCGATCAGCCGGATCCGGCGCAGATCGTTCGCGCGGCGCACGGCGGTATCGCCGATTATCTGGTGGCTCCGTTCTCCGACGAGGACCTGATGGCCGCCTACGATTACTCGCAGCGCTTCATGGAGCGCAACCGGGGCGCCCTGCTGCGCCGGCAGCAAGCGCAGCGCCGGGTCGCCGAACTGACCGATCGCGAACGCCAGGTGCTGACCTGTCTGCTCGACGGACATTCCAACAAGAGCATCGCCAAGTTGCTCGAGCTCAGCCCGCGCACGATCGAGGATTATCGCCTCAACGCGCTGCGCAAGCTGGGGGTGGCTTCGACCAGCGCCGCGATCCGGATCGGAATCGAAGCCGAACTCGCCAGCATCAGCGCGATGCCGACAGACGAAGCAGCGCGTGCTCGGGCGCTTTCCTGAACAGCCCGGTCCACGCGCCAACTAGCGCCAGGGCCGGTGAATCCCCCTCGCCGTGCGCGGATAGGGCGCCCGCCACCGAAATCACCGCCTGGTGGCGGTGCCTGGCACGCGGGCGTGTGAGCGTTATGGTGGACCCTGGGCCGGCGATCAGCCGTGCCGCCTGTTCGGCATGGCCGTTCTCGAGCAGCAGTTCGATCGTGCTTTCCGCGAGACCGGGATCACCGAGGGCACGGAGCGAAGGCGGCGCGAGCTGCAGCAAGTAATAGGCGCGGCGCACCGCCCGATCTTCATGTTCGGCCAGCTCGCTTGCGGCGGCTTCGGCCAGCTTGCCTAGTTCGGAAAGCCACAGCTCGAAGGGCAGCGGGTCATGCTGTTCAAGGCGCAAACCATTCCTTTCATACGAAAGCTAACCGAGGTTAGACTACGCTGCAAGGATTTGGTTCCGGCCGTTACCCTTCGCCATGTATAGTGCTGCGTCTGCTGCCTTGAGTGCGGCGCGCCGATCGGAATAGGCGAACACGTCGGCCATTCCCGCCGAAAACGTCACATGGCCGATCGGGGCCTTGGTCTGACGGTTGACGAAATGGCGCTCGCTGAGTTCGATGCGGGCAGCGTCGAGCAGTTCTTTTGCTTCGACCAGCGACTTGCCGCGGATCAGGACGACAAACTCTTCGCCGCCGTGGCGCGCGATGTAGCAGCGGTCGCTGGAAATGCCCGACAGGTTGCGCGCGACGGCCTTGAGCACCCGGTCGCCGGTCTCGTGGCCGTGATTGTCGTTGATCCGCTTGAAGTGGTCGATGTCGCAGAATGCCACGACGAGGTGCTCCATCGCGGCGCGCGCATCGCGGTATTCGTTCTCGTAGGTCTTCTCGAACGCACGGCGGTTCGGCAGACCGGTGAGGAAGTCCTGTTCGGCCGAGCGCAGCGCCGTCTCGAGGTTGCGGCGCAGCGTGTCCGACTGCCGCTCGCTGCGCGCCATTTCCTTTTCCATCTCATCGGTGCGCGCGATCATGCCGCGCACCAGGCTGAGAATCTCGCTGACCGAGCCGCTCAGATCGGTCGAATTGTTGAGCTGCTCGGCGTGGCCTTCGAGCGAGCTGCCGTAGTCCTGGGTCGCCTTGCGGGCCGCGCTGGCGGTCGAGCCGAATTCGATCAGGTGCTTCTCGAGCTTCTCGAACGAGCGATGGAGCTCGGTCGCTTCGCTGTCGCCTTCGTGCTGGCGGCGCAGCTTGCGCAGCCACTCGACGGTGACCGCCTGGCCGATCATGACCCGCTCGTCGATCAGCCGCATCAGCAGCGGATCGTCGCCCGAAACGTAGTCGTGCGCGGCGCCGAGCGAATAGGGGCAGACGTCGAGATCGTGCCGGTCGACGAACTCGGTGATGGCAGCGATGAGATCGGCGCGCGATCCCGGCGCGGCGGCCCGCAAGTGCGCGGCAAGCATCCTGAGGTCGGATAGATCGGGGCCCGACCCGCGGCCGAGCCCCAACCAGCTACGAAAACCCGCCTTTTCGGAGAACGCGGAAGGATCAAGGGCAGTCATGCCCCAAATAACGGCCAAATCGGCGGGTTTTCTAGGTTAACCGGCAGGGATTTTTCCGCGTGCGGCGCATTTCTTCTGACCCGGCAAAGGCCAGGCGCTAGAGCTGGAACGCGGCCCGCAGTTCCATGAAGTCGTCGCGGATCCGGATCAGGCACTCGCGGTCGAACTTGACTGAACTGGCGAGGATCGAACGCTGCGCGGCGCCGTAGAAATCGCTGAGCAGATCGGCCATCGCATGTTCGCGGTCGATGCCAAGCTGGAGCGCCATGAGCGCGGTCAGCGCGCGCGTGATCGACCGGCTCTTGAGCCGCGAATCCTGGCGCTGCTCGGCGAGCAGCGCGGTGCTGAGCGAGAGGATCAACTGGTCGTAGCAGATGTGAACCAGTTCGGCCGGCGAGGCGCTCTTGACGCGCGCGTCGAACTCGACGCGGTGATAGGCGTCGTGCGGATCGGTGGAGGATAGCACCTCAGTCGTCGCTCTTGTTCCACATGTCGATCTGCGCCTGCAGGAACGACAGCGTGGACTTGGAAGCCGCCACCTGAGCGTCGGCAGCGGCGAACTGTTTGGTCAGCCGGGCCGTCATGGCTTCCTGCATTTCGACGGCCTTGAGGCTCTCCTTGTCGATCTGGGTCTTCTGCGCGGTATAGCGGTTGACCGAGCTGGCGAGCGAGCCTGGCGTCCCGACCGCCGAGGCGTTGCGCGCGATCCTGTCGACCGTGGCGTAGACGCCGTTGAGCCCATTGGTGAACATTGCCGAGACGCCCTCGGGATCGTCGGCAAGCGCTCGTTCCAGCGTGGCGAGGTTGACGCTGAACACCCCGTCGCGGTTGATCGACAGGCCCAGCTCGGCAAGCGTCGCGGGCGCGCCGTTGGTCGCGCCGGGCATGACCACCGCGCTGCCGAGCGCGGACAGCTGGCGGCGCAGCGCGCGAGCGCCGTCGTCGCGGGCGAGTTCGCCGCTTTGCGGGTCGGTGGCGTCGTTGAGGGCCGTGGCGATCTCGTTGAGCGCGGCGACGAGATCCTGCATTGTCGAGGTGATTGCCGGCGCGGCTTCGTTGAAAGTGATCGCCGTGGGCAGGCCTGCATTGGTCCCGGTCAGCGTCAGCGACAGCCCGGGGGCCACTTCGCCCACTTTGTTGGTCGGCGCGCGCATCAGCACCCCGTCGATCTCGAATTCGGCGTCGAGCGCGGTGCTGAGCAAGCGGTCGGGCGCGCCGGCGACCGGCTCCCAGGCGAGCGCGCTCAGCCCGGGGTCGCCAGCGGCTTCGAGCACGAAACCGCTGTTCGCGCCTTCCGCACCCTTGAGGACCAGCCGGGCGCCGTCGGCGGCGCGGGCGATGTAGGCCGACACCCCGGCCCCCGCGCCGTTGATCGCCTCGGCCACTTGTTCGAGCGTGGCGCCGGCGGGGATCGTGACCGGCACCGGCGTGCGAGCCGCGTCGGCAGTGAAGGCCCCGCCGGCAACCGCGCCGAACCGCAGCGTCAGGGTGCCCCCGCCCACGACCGTGGTGGGATCCGCGAGCGGCGGCCCGGTGAGCGTCTGCGCCGCCGCCAGCGTGAGGACTTCGAGCGAGTAGCTGCCGGCCGGGCGCGAGTTCGCGCGCGACACTTGCGCGACGGCGCCATTGGCGATCTTCGGCGTCGGCGCGAGATCGCCGGCGCGGACGCGCTCACCGAGCGCCGTGGCGAGCTGGGTGAGCTGGTTCTTGAGTGCCGAGGCGGCGGAAATCTTGGCGTCGAGCGCCTCGTTGGCGGCCGCGAGGCGCGCGATGCGCGGCTCGAACTGCGCTGCCGCCAGGTCGTCGGCGAGCGAGACGAGACTGGTGCTGTTGGCCCCGCCCAGCGTCTGGAGGATGGAAGTGCCGATCTCGCTCATGCCATCCAGAACGGCCGGTGGCCGCCTCCCTTAAGGCCGAAGTGTCTGAGCCGGGTCAATTTCCGGCCCGCGGATCGAGCCGGCCGGTCGCGTCGAAGCGCAGTTCGATCGGTACGTGCACCGCCGGCCGGGGCGGCTGCTCGCCGCGCTTGAGCGAGAACACGAACGCCAGCACGCTGGCGACGGCGATGTAGAGTTCCTCGCGGATCACCTGCCGTTCGCGCGTGGTGAAGAAGATCGAGCGGGCGAGCGCCGGGTAGGACAGCACCGGCACCGCCATTTCGGCTGCCAGCTCGCGCATCGCCAGCGCCTTCTCGCCGCGCCCCTTGGCGAGCACGATCGGCGCCGCGGCCTTGGCCGGATCGTAGCACAGCGCGACCGAGAAGTGTTCCGGGTTGACCACCACGAACTGCGCCTCCCGCATCGCGTTCTGCACCCCGCCCATCGCGATCTCGCGCTGGCGGCGGCGCTGCGCGGCGCGCTTTTCGGGCGAGCCTTCGGCCTCCTTGTGCTCGTCGCGCATGTCCTGGTGGCTCATCATCAGGCGCTGGGAACGGCGGAACATCTGGATCGGCACGTCGATCAGCGCGATCACCACCAGCCCGCCGGCGAGCGCGAACAGCAGCGAGACGATCGCGTCCCACGCCAGCGAGAACTGGCCGAACACGTCGGCTTGCGAGAACCCCGCCAGCCGCGCGACTTCCGCCTTGGCCCAGGCATAGGCGATCGCGCCGAGCAGGCCGACTTTGGCGATGCCCTTGCCCATCTCGATCCACCCGGTCGGGCCGAACATGCGCTTGAGCCCGGCGAGCGGATCGAGCCGCGATCCCTTGGGCGCGAGATTGGCGCCGACGAAGCGCCCGTCGGCGAACGCGAGCTGCGAGGCGATAGTGACGACCATAACCGCCGCGGCGAGCGTCAGCACCGGCACCAGCACCGCCCCCATGATCGGCAGGACCAGATCGCCGGGCGAGAAGTTCTCGAGGATCGCCCTGTCCCAGGTAAGACCCAGGCGGGCGACCTCTTTCAGGCCGTCCATCAGCAGCGGCCCCTGGAACTTGAGCCAGCCGGCCCCGACCAGCACCCCGATCGCGGTCGCCAGCTCGCGCGAACGCAGCACGTCGCCCTTGAGCGCGGCGTCGCGCCGCCGCTTCTGGGTTGGGGCAAAGCTCTTTTCGCCGGACTCGCTCATGGCACCAGCAGGCTCCCGCTGCTTTCGACCGCGGTGCGGCTCAGCTCGGTGAGCTGGCTGGTGAGAATCGGGAAGCAGGCGATCAGCGCCGCGATGCCCGCGAGCACGCCGGCCGGCAGGCCGAGCGCGAACAAGTTGAGCGACGGCGCCGAGCGGCTCAGCACGCCGGTCACGACTTGCACGATCAGCAGGATCAGCGTGACCGGCAGCGCGATGGCGGCGGCGGTCACGAACATCGCGCCGCCGAACTGGACGATGTGATCGAGCCGTTCGGCCCCGAGCCAGGTCTCGCCCGGCGGGAACGCGCGGTAGCTGTCGATCACCAGCGCGAGGAACTCGAGATGCCCGCCGACAGACAGGAAGATCAGCGCCAGGATGATCGCGAAGTACTGGCCGAGCGCGGTCGATTGCGCGCCGCTGGTGGGATCGCTGGTCACCGCGATGCTGAGGCCCATCGTGCCGCCGATCACTTCGGCGGCGATCACCGGGGCGGCGAACATGACCTGCAGGATGAAGCCGAGCGAGAGCCCGACAAGCACTTCACCCGCAATCACCAGCATCCCGTCGAGCGAGAGCAGCGCCGGCGGCGGCTGGAGCGGGGTCCAGGCGCAGACCAGCACCGCGATTGCGCCGGCAATCGCCACCCGCAACTGCACCGGCACGTTGGCGGCCCCGAAGAACGGCGCGGCGAGCAGAGCGGCGCCGATCCGGGTCATGGCGAACACCAGCCGCCACAGCTCCTGCTCGACCGCTCCGAACCCGAAGTCGAGCCCGATCATTTCCCGATCCGGGCGATCTCGGTGAAGATGTCCTGCATGAAGTCCCCCACCAGGGCCATCATCGAGGCGCCGAAGATCACCAGCACGACCGCGATCACCGCCAGCTTGGGGACGAACGTGAGAGTCTGCTCGTTCACCGAGGTGGCGGCCTGGATCACCCCGATGACCATGCCGACGGCAAGGCTCGAGATCAGCACCGGAGCGGCGACCAGCGCGGTGACCCACAGCATCTGGTCGGTCAGCGCCAGCATCAGCGACATTTCATCCATGACCGCTATCCGAAGCTGGCGACGAGCGAGCCCATCAAGAGCGCCCACCCGTCGACGAGGACGAACAGCAGCAGCTTGAAGGGTAGCGAGATGATCGTCGGGGACATCATCATCATGCCCAGCGACATCAGCACGCTGGAGACGACCAGGTCGATCACCAGGAACGGCAGGAACAGCATGAAGCCGATCTGGAACGCGGTCTTGAGTTCGCTGGTGACGAAGGCCGGCAGCAGGATCGAGAACGGCACGTCGCGGCTCGAGGCGAACGCCGGGGCGTCGGCCATCTCGGCGAACATCGCCAGGTCGGTCTTGCGCGTCTGGCGCATCATGAAGGCGTGCATTTCCCCGCCGGCGATCGTGATCGCCTGCTCGGCGTTCACGGTGCCGGCGGCGTAAGGTTCGATCGCGCGCGCGTTCACGTTTTCGAGCGTTGGCGCCATCACGAACAGCGACAGGAACAGCGCGAGGCCGATCAGCACCTGGTTAGGCGGCGACTGCTGGAGCCCGAGCGCGTGGCGCAGGATCGACAGCACCACCAGGATGCGGGTGAAGCTGGTCATCATCAGCAGCAGGCCCGGCAGGATCGTGAGCAAGCCCATGACCAGCAAGAGCTGCAGCGACAGGCTCAGGCTCGAGCTTTCGCCGCCGCCGATGGTGGTGAAGGCACGGTCGAGCGCGCCGGGAATGGCGCTCGGCGCGGCGGCCAGGGCGGCTTCGGCGCCGGGCGCGACCGCTTGCGCCAGCGCGGCGGTCGGCAGCAGCAACAGCGCGGCGGCGCCGATCAGAAGGGCGCGTTTCACGGGCGCGGACCTTCGATCAGCGCGCGCGCCGGCGCTTCGGCGAGCCGCGACAGGCCCTGGCGCGACACCGAGACGAGAATTTCCCGGCCGTGGAATTCGATCACCGCCAGCTTGAGCGTGGGCGACAGCATCGTGGTCTCGATCACGCGCACGGCCTTACCGCCTTCGGGGGCGCCGCCGAGCCGGACCTGCATCTTCTGCGCCAGCTTGAGGCTGCCCCAGACGAGCAGCCCGATCAGCGGCAGCAGGATCAGCAGCTTGACGACGTAGAGAAGCATCAGGCCGCCGCTCCCATCGGGGTGTTCGCGGCGTTGGCCAGTTCGAGGATCCGCATCCCGAAGCGGCCGCCTTCCGAGACGATCTCGGCGCGCGCGATCAACTTGCCGTTGACCAGCACGTCGAGCGGCTCGTCGACCAGGCGGTCGAGCATGACCACGCTGTCTTCGGCGAGGTTCATGATGTCCTTGAGCTTCATGTTGGCGCGGCCGAGTTCGACCGACAACCGCACATCGACATCCCTCAGCAGGGCAAAGCTGTCGGTGGCATCGGGCACGTCATTTCTCCTTGTGGGATATCATTCGGGTGAGCTGGAGCGCAGTGCGATCTTCCATCGATCCGACCGTGCCGTGAGCGATGACCTGGTCGCCCGCGATCAGCGGCACGTTGCGCGCGACCGCGACCGGGATGACCGTCCCCGGCTGAAGGCGCGACAGCGTGGAAACCGGCACCGCCATATCGACCAGGATGGCCTTGAGAGGCAGCGGGATGCCGGCGAACGGCTCAGCGTTGGGGGCGATCACGCCGGCGCGCGGCGCGGAGTTGGGCTTGCCGCGGCCGGGAAACAGCAGCGCGAGCGTGGCCCCGGGAAACGTCAGCACCAGCTCGCACGGCCGGGCATCGGCCAGCACCAGCCGGACCGGCAGGACGGTCCGCTTGTAGTTGGCGAACGGCGCGACCGCTTCGGGGGGCCCGCCGGGGTTGCGCAGCCGCACGCCGTCGGCGCCGGGCAGTTCGAACGCCGCCGAGAGAGCGCCCGCCAGCAGCTTCTCGAACCGTCCGAACATCAGCTGGACGGACATCGGCAGCTTGCCGGCCGGCAGCTCGCAGCCCTTGCCGCGGCCGCCCATGGCGATGTCGACCATCGCCAGGACCGCACTCTGGGCAAGCGAGGCGTAGAGAGTCGCATCTTTCGGGCCAACGGCGATCACGCTGCTGAACACCGGCTCGCCGCGCGGCTCGTTGACACTGGCCGGCATCTCGGCCGGTTCCCCGCATCCGACCGCGACCTTGGCGCCGGGGAGCATCTGCGCCAGCCGCTCGCCGAGCAGTTCGGCGAACCGCGCGCCGAATGCGGTCAGCTCGACCAGCGGATCGCCGGCGTTGCCCGAGCCGCGCAGCAGCTCGGCGCAATGCTGCGCCACCGCCCGCTCGGCCACAAAGACGCCGTAAGGCTTCATTGGACGAGCAGACCCCGGAAGTGGACCTGGTCGATACCGCCGAAGCCTTCGGCTTCGGTCAGGACATCGTTGATGGCGACGGCGATGCGCTTGCGCAGCCGTTCCTTGCCTTCGGGCGACAGGACTTCCTCTTCGGGCGTGTCGGCAAGCACGATCAGGACGCGCGAACGCACCGCCAGTTCGTGTTTCTTGAGCCACATCAGCACGCGCCCGTCGCGGTGCGTCGATGCGGCGATGCTGACCTGGATCAACCCGACCGAGTTCTTGAGGTTGGAAGTGAAGTCGTCGGAGAACGTGTAGTACGAGGTGCGGTACTTGCTACCGCCCTCGCCCAGCACTTCTTCGCCGGCGCCTTCTTCCTCGCCTTCCGCCTTGACGGCATAGGGATCTTCCTCGCCCTTGAGGATGAGCTTGGGCACGTCCTTCTCGCGCTTTTCCGCGTGCGGTTCGGCGGTCGAAAGGAAGTAGGCATAGGCCCCGCCCGCACCGGCGCCGCACAGCGCCAGCGCGCCGACGCCCTTGACGAGCATGCCCCCCTTCTTTTTCTTCTTCGGCTTCTCGGCCGTGTCCTTGTCAGAGCTCATGGTTCAATGCCCCCGGTTCGTTGGTTCGGTGATCAAGCGAAAATGCCGCCGAGCGACTTGCGCCCTGCGCGATCGTGGGCCTGCCCGTTGGCGCGCGGCTGCGGATCGGAGCGGTCGGAGCGGCCGTCCCTGGCGTCGCGGCCGGAACCGCGCTCGTTCGACGACCCCTGGCTGTCGGCCGCAGTGCGGGTCGAAGCGCTCTGTCCGCCATCGCGGCGTTCGCCCTGGAACGCGGCTTCCTGCCCGGTCGAACCGCCCTCGGCGGCAACCGCGGCGTTGACCGCGCGGACGAAGCCCGGATCGCTGTTGGCAAGCGCGACGGTGAGGTTGCCGTTGTCGTGGCCGAACTTCAGCGACACCTCGCCGAAATCGGCATGCATCAGCGTCGCGCTGGCCGCCGGGCGCGCGTTCTCGCGCGCTTCGATCAGGCGATCGACCAGCGTGGCGAGATCGTGCGGCTGGATCGCGGCGGGCGCGAAATCGGCCCGGCCAGGCGCGACCACGGCCGGAGCGTCGGTCGCAACGGCCGCCACCGCCGGCGCCTCGAAGCCCGGCAGAACATGAACCGGCGCGGCGGCACGCGGCGCGGAGAGATCGCCGTTGCCGGCGGGCTGGCGGTCGGCGGACAGCGCGAGCTTGAGTTCCAGAACCGGCGGGGCGGTGGTGGTCCCTGTAGTCGCCTGGGCAGGTTCGCGCGCCGCGCCGGGCGCGCGCTCCGTGGCCGGCTCGGCGGCTTTCGCAGCAGGAGTCTGAGCCGCCAAGGCGCCCATCGGCAGCGCCACGACCGGAGGCCGCTCGGGAACCGCGGTGGCGGGCGTGCCTTGCGGTGCGGGCTGACGTTCGGCGGGCACGGCGCGATCCTGAACCGGCGCGCGGAACGGATCGGCCGCAGCGACTTCAACCTCGGAGGGAGCCACCGCCGGCTGGAGCACCTGCGGGAGCAGCGCGAGCACGAGCGGCTGTTCGGCCATATCGCCGCCGCGCGGCGCGGTATCCGCGATCTCGGCGGCGGTGACTTCGACCGGCTCGACCGAAACCGGTTCGACCAGCTCGCCGGTGACCGGTTCGGCCAGATCGACGATCTTGGCGGCGACCGGAGCGGCGAGCGCGGGCGCGCCGGCGTTAAGGGTGGACGCCGCCGGGGCAGTCGGAACGGCCGGTTCGGGCTCGATCGTCAGCGGCGTGACCAGGCTCATCGCCAGCGCCAACGGCATGCCGGGAACCTCGGCCGGCAAGCCTTCCGGCAAGACTTTGCCGGTGTCCGGCAAGATCTTGCCGCCTGCTTCGGCCGGCTCGCCGGTTTCGGCGCCGAGCAGGCTGGCAAACAGCCCCTCGATCGCCGCGGGACCCGCGGTTTTGCCGGGGAGGTCGAGGGTGGCAGCGGTATGGGTCGAAACCTGGATCATGGACGCCTCGAAGTGGACATCCTGATCTATTCAAGTTCCGTGCCAATCTTCCGGCGAGCCTCCACCGGGCGGGCGACGCCTTTGCGCGCCAGCAGGCCCTCGGCCAGCGTGATGCGGTCCTCGACCGCCGCGCGGCGCTGTTCCGCACTGGCCAGTTCGGCGAGCTTGCGATCGGCGCGCTCCTGCGCCGCGGTGGCACCCAGACCGGCCGAGCGCGCGACCTGGCACAACCCGGCGGCGAACCGCCCGGTCTGGCGCAGCACAAACCCGTCGACCGCGTCGTCGCGCGCAGCGTAGTCCTCGGCCAGGCCGCGCGTCCGCTCCGTGAGGGTGCGCAATTGCGACAGCGCCGCTTCGGCCTCGGCGGTCTCGGCGGCGAGCTGGCGCTTGGCGATCGAGCGCACCCGCTCGAGCCGGCGCAGGCGCGTCAGCCGGCGTTCGTCAGGCGTCATCGTTCAGCAGCGCTTCGAGCGCCGCGACGCTCTCGGCGAGCGTGACCCTGTGTCCGACCTCTTGGCCGAGAAACTCGACCAGCGCCGGGTGCTTGGCGATCGCCCGGTCGAGCACCGGATCGGCGCCGCCCCGATAGGCGCCCATGAGCACCAGATCGCGATTGGCCTCGTAACTCGACATCAGGCTGCGAAACTTGCGCGCCGCCGCCAGATGCGTTGCCGGCGTAATGTCGGCCATGACACGGCTGAGCGAGGCCGCGACATCGATCGCCGGATACTGGCCGCGCTGCGCGAGTTCGCGCGATAGCACGATGTGCCCGTCGAGGATCGAGCGCGCGGTATCGACCACCGGATCGTCTTGGTCGTCGCCGTCGGCGAGCACGGTATAGAGCCCGGTGATCGAACCGCCGCTTTCGCCCGAATTGCCCGCGCGCTCGACCAGCTTGGTGATCGTCGCCAGCGCTGAGGGAGGATAACCGCGCGCTGCGCCCGGCTCGCCGAGCAGCAGCCCGATCTCGCGCGCGGCGTGAGCGACACGAGTCAGGCTGTCGAGGATCAGCAGGACTTTCTTGCCCTGGCTGCGGAAATATTCGGCGAGGCTGGTGGCGAGCAGCGCGCCGCGCAGCCGCAAGTTGGGCGCGTGATCGGCGGGGACCGCGACCACCACGGTGCGCTGGCGGCGGACGCCGGTCATGTGGCGTTCGACGAAATCGGACACTTCACGGGCGCGTTCGCCGATCAGCCCGGCGACCACCACGTCGGCGTCGGCGCCGTTGGCGATCATGTCGATGAGGACGGATTTACCCACGCCCGAGCCGGCCATCACGCCCATGCGCTGGCCGACCCCGAAAGTGGTCAGGCCGTTGAGCGCGCGGATGCCGGTGTCGAACGGATCGCGCACACGGCTGCGATCGAGCGCGCCGACGCGGATGCCACCGACCGGCCAGGGCTCGCCGGCGCGCAGCGGACCGCGTCCGTCGATCGGCAGGCCCTCGCCATCGACCGCGCGGCCGAGAAAGCGCGGGCCGACCGCGACCATCCCCGGCGTACCGCCGAGGCTGACGCGCGAACCGGGCCGCAGCGACACCGTATCGCCAAGCAACATCATCATCGTCCGCCCATTGCGGAACCCGATCACTTCGGAGCGCAGCCCCTGCCCGCTGCCGTGCTGGACATGGCACAGCGCGCCGACCGGCGCCGACAACCCGCTGACTTCGAGCAGGCCCCCGTCACACGCCGAGAGCAGCCCGAACCGGTTGGGTCCGAGCGGCGGCGGCGCGGCCGGAAGCGTGGCCGCGAGCGCTTCGAAACGCTCGATCACAGGCCGAGCGCTTCGGCGAGCGCGCGGCGCCACTGCGCCGGGCCGTCCTCGACTCCGCCTTCCACGGTCTCGACCCGGAGGCCGCCGCGCTCGAGCGCGGGATCGGGCTCGATCCGCACGCCGTCGGGCAGGCGGCCGTGGATGAGTGCGAGGTCGTCGGGGTGAATGCGCAGGACGCGTTCGTCTTCGCTTCGGCGCAGCAGCTCGAGCGCGCGGGTAATGCGGTCGCTCAGCGCGGTGGGGTCGGTGGCAAGCGGCGCCAGCGTCCGTTCGCACAGCGCCAGCACGGTCTCGCGCAGCCGCTCCTCGAAGCGCAGCGTCTCGGCCTCGGCCAAGCGAGCGAACCCGACTTCGATCTTGGCGCGGCCGGCGGCCTCGATCGCGGCCTGGGTCTGGGCCTTGGCGGCGCCTTCCTCGAAACCCCGGGCATAGCCTTCGGCATAGGCGCTTTCGGCCGGATCGGGTCGGCGCAGCCGGAGATCGGTGGCGAGCGGCGCACCGAAGCGGTCGTCGGGCCGGAACCCGCCGCCCGATGCGGCGAGGTCCGCGGCGAGGCTAGACATAGTCCTCTTCCCCGCTGCTGCCGAACACGATCACGCCATCGGCGGCGAGCCGGCGCGCGACGTCGATCATTTCCTTCTGCGCGGATTCGACTTCGGCCATCTTGACCCGGCCGCGGCTTTCGATCTCGTCGCGCACGCCATCGGCGGCGCGCGAGGACATCGCGGCGAAGAAGCATTCGCGGTCCGGCTCGGGGATACCCTTGAGCGCATCGACCAGCGTGGCGCCATCGACTTCGCGCAGCAGCGAGCCCATCGCCTGGCCTTCGAGCACGTAGAGGTGCTCGAAGCGGAACATCTCGGCCTCGATCTTGCGCGCGAGCAGCCGATCGACTTTGGTGATGTGCCCCATCACCTGCTTTTCGATCGCCTTGCCCGACTTGTTGATGATCTCGGCGGCTTCGACCGGCCCGCCGAGCTGGAGCGGCAGAGTGCCGTGAACTGCGGCGATGCGCTGTTCGAGAAGTTCTTCGAGCATGGCCAGCGCATCGGCCGAGACCGAGCCCAGCGTGGCGACCCGGTGGACCACCTCCGACTGCGTCTGCGCCGACAGCGACTGCAGCACCCGCGCGGCGACCTGGGCGTCGAGCTGGACTAGCAGCACCGCCACCGCCTGCGGATGCTCGCCTTCGACGAGCGTCGCGAGAACTTCCGGATCGAGCCACTTGGCAAGCTCGATGCTCGACGGCCGGCGCGCTTCGGCGGGCAGGATCGAGCGCATCAGGTTGTCGGCCTTGAACTCGCCGACGGCGCTGTGCATCAGCGAATGGACCTGCTTGGCGCGGTCGCCCGCGGGCATCCCGTCCTGGTCGGCGCGGCCGAGGAAATCGTTGACCGTGCGCGAAATCGTGGTCGGGTCGATTTCGCCGAGCCCGCACATCCGGTCACCCAGAATGCGCAGCTCGTCGGGCTCGAGCTGGCCGAGGATACGCGTCGCCTGCTGCTCGTCGAGCAACATCATCATCACCGCGGCGCGGCCGGCCTGATCGAGTTCGGACAGCGCGGTCACGTCACGCGGCCTGGTTCTGGCTGAGCATCTGGCGGATCGCGATCACCGCGCGGTCGGGCCGGTCGTCGACGAACTTCTGCGCCGCGCCGACCTGCCGGTTGAGCAGCGAACGGTCGATCGCGTCGGGCACGTAATCGCCAGCGCCTTGCGCGGCCGGGCCGCCGGTCTCGGCGTTCGGTTCGTCAGCGGTTTCCTCCGGCGCGGGGCCGGCCTTGCCGCGCATCAGGCGCAGGATCGGCCGCACCACGATCAGCAGCACCAGCAGCAGGCCGAGCAGCGTCGCGACATAGCGGACGATCGTGGCGAACCAGCCGGTTTCATAGAACGCCGGCTCCTCGAACGTCTCGACCGCGAAATCGCGGACCACGACTTCAACCTGGTCGCCGCGCGCGGGATCGGCGCCGACCGCCGCGCTGACAAGGTTCTTGAAGCTCTGGACGTCGGCGCCCTTGCTCTTCTTCATCGCCTCGGCACTGAGCGCCACCGCCACCGACACACGCCGGATGCGGCCCGGGCCGGTGTTGGAGACCGCGACTTCGCGGCCGAGTTCGTACTGGCGGGTGGCGCGGGTCTCGCCCGACTGGGGCGCACCCGCGGGAGCGGCGGCAGGGCCGTTCTGGGCATTGCCGACTTCGGCGGTGCCCGGCGGGGGCGGGGTGTTCGAGAGCATGCCCGGCACGCCCCCGGCGGCGGCGTAGGCCCCGGCCGAGCTCGACGATTCCTCGGTTTCCTGACGGACCACGCCTTCCTTGTCGTAGCTTTCGCGCGCGGCGGTGCGCTCCTCCATGTCGAGATCGACCTGGATCTCGCTCGAGAAGCTGCCGGCCCCTAGGATCGGGGTCAGCAACTGGCTGACCTGGGCGCGAAGCTTGTCTTCGACCTGGCTTTGCAGCTCGAGCGCGGTGGCATTGCCGGAACGCGGCTGCGACAGCAGGCGTCCGTGTTGATCGACGATACGAACGTTGTCGACCGGCAGCCCGGAAACCGAGTTGGCGACCAGGTTGGCGATCGCCACGACCTGCGATTCCGAGAGCTGGCGGCCATTGGCGAGGCGCAGCATGACCGAGGCCGAGGGCGGGTTCTGGTCGCGCACGAAGACCGACTGTTGCGGTTCGGCGAGGTGGACGCGGACCGCTTCGACCCCGTCGATCTCGCGGATCGTCAGCACCAGTTCGCGCTCGCGGGCGGCGCGCAGGCGTTCGCCCTCCATCGTCCGGCTGGCGCCGAGCGGCAAATTGTCGAGCAGTTCCATGCCGCTTTCGGGCGTGGCCAGAGCGCCGTCCGAAGCGACGATCATGCGGGCGCGGTACAGGTCGCCCTCATCGACCGTCAGCGCGCCGGAGCCGTTATCGATCTGGTAGGCGATAGCGGCCTTGTCGAGTGCGGCGGCGACATCGGCGCGCTGCGCATCGTCGAGCTGGCCATAGAGCACGCGCTGCGGCGCGGGCCACAGCACGGAGTAAGTCAGGGCGAGCGCGCCAAGCGCGGCGACGCCGAGGAACCACGGCATCGCTCGCCGGATCGCCGGCTGGGCGCCCAGGCTACGCATGCGTTCGAGCGGGCTTCCGCCCGCCGGATCGTTCAGCGTTGCGAGCGGGCCGCCACGGGCCGCGGGAACGAGCTCGGCCATCTATCAGACCCCCATCCTCATGATGTCCTGGTAAGCAGACAGCAGCCGGTTGCGGACTTGCAACGTCGCTTCGAACGCGAGGCCGGCTTCCTGGCGTGCCAGCATGACCTGGGCGATGTCGGTCACTTCGCCGCGCTGGTAGCCTACGGACAGGGCTTCCGAGCGGCCCTGCACATCGTTGACCTTGTCGAGCGCGGTGCGCAGCGTGTCGGCGAAGCCGCCGCCGGGATTGCCGCCGCCTTCGACTTGCCCGGTGCCAGGCGTGTTGATCTGCTGGAGCAGCTGCGAGCGGTCGATGATCTGCTGGCGCATGGCCAGGATGTCGCGCACCCCGGCCGCGCCGGTGCTGCCGATCGGGTTCATGACCGGGCTCCTCCGACCGCAAGGCCGGCGTCACGGAACGAGGCCAGGCGGTAGCGCAAGGTCCGTTCGGAAATTCCCAGCTCGCGCGCGGCGTTGGCGCGGTGGCCGCCGCAGGCCGCCAGCATCGCCATGATCGCACGCGCTTCGGACAACTGGACGATGTTCGACAGGCGGCCGCCGTTGTCGGCTTCGGCCGGAACCGGGGTGGGCTCAGCCGCCGGCGTGCGGGGCGCCTGATCGAACACGATATGCTCGGGGCCGATCTTCTCGGCGTCCTGGGCGAGCAGCAGCGCGCGGCGCATCACGTTCTCGAGTTCGCGGATGTTGCCCGGCCAGCCATGCAGCTTGAGCATCGCCAGCGCGGCATCGCCGAGCCACGGCACCGGCCGGCCCTTGGGCGCGTGGCGCAGCAGCATGGCGAAGGCCAGCGCGGGAATGTCCTGCGCACGCGCGCGCAGCGCACTCAGCGCCAACGGAAAGACGTTGAGGCGGTAATAGAGGTCTGCGCGGAACCGGCCGTTCTCGACTTCGAGCGGCAGGTCGCGGTTGGCGCAGGCGATGATCCGCACGTCGACTTTGACCGGGCGGGTGGCGCCGATCGGCACGACTTCGCCTTCCTGCAGCGCGCGCAGCAGCTTGGCCTGGAGCGCGAGCGGCATCTCGGCGATCTCGTCGAGCAGCAGCGTGCCGCCGTGCGCGGCGCGGAAGAATCCCTCGCCGGCCGCGTTGGCGCCGGTGAACGAGCCCTTCTCGTGCCCGAACAGCATGGCTTCGAGCATGGTCTCGGGCATCGCCGCGCAGTTGAGCGCGATGAACGGGCCTTTGCGGCGCGGGCTGCGTTCATGGATGAAGCGCGACAGCACTTCCTTGCCGGTGCCGGTCGGGCCGGTGATCAATACCGGAATCTCGCTCGAGGCAAGCCGTTCGGCCAGGGCCACGATCGACAGGCTTTCGGGATCGACGGCGATCGGCTGTCCCGGAGCAGTTGCGCAGGCGACCGCGGCGCCGAGCGTGGCTTCGCTCATCGCATCGCAATAGTTGAGGTGAAGCGCGTCGGGCGATGCCACGCCAAGCGCGGGCTTGCCGGCATGGGCGAGCAACACGGTGCGCTGCCCGG
The DNA here is from genome assembly GCA_002279825.1 of Sphingomonadales bacterium 12-68-11. Lineage (GTDB taxonomy): Bacteria > Pseudomonadota > Alphaproteobacteria > Sphingomonadales > Sphingomonadaceae > Croceibacterium_A. Next base: position 100,743 of record NCCV01000004.1, on the reverse strand, counting down.
ACGCCGGGACTTCGGCACGGTCCGCGAACAGCACGTCCTCGCCCGCCGCTCCGACCGACAGGATCGCCGTCAGCCGGTTGGCCAGGTTGCCGTGGGCGGCCCCTGCGTGCTGCGAGAAATGCTTCGATCCCATCCTGGCCCCCCTTGGACCCGATTAACCATATCGGCAGTGCCCATGTGTGCCTTGGATGGGAAACGCGGGGCTAACTTCTCGAACCGTAGAATTACGGTGGACCCACGGAGTTCTGCGGGTTTGCGGGCGGGCCGGGCGATTAACCCTAAAAAATTTTAGGCAAATGCCGCTCTCGTGCGTGGACGCCGCAAAGCCGATCAGGCCCCGCAGTGCCCTATTCGAAGAACGCAGGAGACAGGGAAATGTCGGTTATCAACACGAACGTGAGCGCGCTGCGGGCGACCAATGCCGCCAATTCCGCCGAGAAGTCGCTCGGCGTTGCGATGGAGCGTCTCTCCACCGGTAAGCGCATCAACAGCGCGAAGGACGACGCCGCCGGCCTCGCCATCGCCACCACCATGACCGCGCAGGTGCGCGGCATGAGCCAGGCCGTCCGCAACGCGAACGACGGCATCTCGCTCGCCCAGACCGCCGAAGGCGCGCTGAGCGAAGTCACCAACATGCTGCTGCGCATCCGCGAACTGGCGACCCAGGCCGCCAGCGCCACCTACTCGGCCACCGATCAGGCGAACCTCCAGATCGAAGTCGCGGATCTCACCACGCAGCTCGTCAGCATCCTCGACAACACCAAGTTCAACGGTGTGGCGATGTTCGAGACCGGCGCGACCGCCCCGACGGCCGCGCAGAACTTCGCGATCCAGGTGGGTGCGAACGAAGGCGACACCATCGTCGTCAGCAAGTCGCACGTCGACAAGACCAACCTGAACAACACCGCTTCGACCGGCTTCAAGGTCGACGGTGCCGATGCCGCCACCGGCCGCACCAACGCGGGTGACACCATCACCAACGTCGATACGGCGCTGACCACGATCACCTCGGCCCGCGCGCAGCTCGGTGCGGCGCAGAGCCGTCTCGAATCGGCGGTCAACAACCTGAACAACAACGTGGTCAACCTGACCGAAGCCCGCTCGCGAATCGAAGACACCGACTATTCGGCGGAATCGACCAAGCTGGCCAAGGCGCAGATCCTGACCCAGGCTTCGACGGCGATGCTGGCGCAGGCCAACCAGAGCCAGCAGAACGTCCTGACGCTGCTGCGTTAAGTTCGAGATCCGAAGGGTCCCGACCCTCCTAACGAGCCCGGCGGCCACGCGGTCGCCGGGCTTTTTTTTCGTTCGCGCCCCGCGCCCGCGACGCGAAGGCTTGACGCGCCATGTTGCGGTGCAACAACCTCTCTTCGCAATACGCAAGGGAGCAGTCGGGTGGGTTTCAAACGCAATCGCCGCCAGGTGCTCAAGTCCGCCGCCGTGAGCGCGCCCGCGCTGTTTGCCGGTGTGCCCTTCGCCGGTCTCGCGGCTGCCGAGCCGGCCCCGCCGGCGCTTCTGCCGAACTCCATCCCGGTCGCGGACCTTCGATCGCAATACGACGTCGAACCCGGCATCCATAACCTTGAGAACGGCTACTGGAGCGTGATGCCGCGCGTGGTCGCGCAGGCGTTCGAGCGCCACAACGCGTTCGTCAATCGCGCCAGTTCGATCTGGGCGCGCGACATGCTGCCCGGCGGCGAGACGCGGCGCGCGGCGAACCAGGCCGCCCAGGCGGCGCTCGCCCGGCAGATGGGCTGCCTGCCCGAGGAAGTCGCGATCGCCCGCAGCGGCTCCGATGCGCTGCAGATGCTGATTGCTCATTACCGCCCGCTCAAAGCGGGCGACGCGGTGATCTATTGCGATCTCGACTACGACACCACGAGCCAGACAATGGAATGGCTCGGCCGCGAGCGCGGGGTCGAGGTGGTGCGGTTCGCGATGCCCGAACCCGCGGCGACGGCCAACATACTCGCCGCCTATCGCGATGTGCTGGCGCGGACGCCGAGGGCCAAGCTGCTGCTGGTGACGATGATCTCGCACCGCACCGGCCTGGTTACCCCGGTGCGCGAGATCGTGGCAATGGCGCGCGAGCGCGGGGTCGATACGATTGTCGACGCCGCGCACGCGGTCGCCTGCCTCGATTTCCAGCTCGCCGACCTAGGCGCGGATTTCGTCGGCTGGTCGGTTCACAAGTGGACCTCGGCGCCGCTCGGCACCGGGGCGTTCTACATCCGCAAGAGCCGGCTCGGCGATATCGCCCCCGCTTTCGGCAACCCCGCCGCGCCCGAGGACATCAACGGCCGGGTACCCGCCGGCACGATCAACTTCGCCAACATCCTGACCATTCCGGCTGCGGTCGATTTCCATTTCGCGGTCGGCGGCGCGGCGAAGGAGCGGCACTTGCGCGGCTTGCGCGACCGCTGGGTCGAGGCGGTGCGCGACGTGCCGGCGGTGGAGATCTGCGTGCCCGACGATCCCGCGCGCTACTGCGCGATCACCAGCTTCCGCCTGAAGGGCATGGCCAGCCTGGCCGACGCGCAGCGCCTGCAGCGCCTGCTGTTCGAGAAGCACCGCGTGCATACGATCTGGCGCACTGGTGTGACCAAGGGCCCTGTGATCGGCGTGACACCTGGCCTCTACAGCACGCCCGCCGATGTCGATGCGCTCGCGCGCGCGCTGCGCGCCGAGCAGGGGCTGTTCGCTTAGGCCGACCAGCCGCCGCCGAGCGCCCGGAAGAGGTCGATCTGGCGCCGCGACACGTCGGCGTCCTGGTCGGCCAAGGCCGCTTCTGCTTCGGAGTAGGTGCGCTGCACGTCAAGCTGGCGCAGCGCATCGACCGCGCCTTCGCGCTGCTGGGCGCTGGCGATCTCTGCAGCGCGCGCGGCTTGGTCGCGCGCGGCCTGCAGCGCCTGGCGTCGTTCGAGCGAGCGGGCGTAATTCGACAGCGCGACTTCGGTCTCCTCGAGCGATTGCAGCACTGCCCCATCGAACGCCGCCAGACGCGCCTGGGTGTCCGCCTCGGCAGCGGCGATGCGCGCGCGGGCCGGCTCCTGGTTGACGTTCCAGCTCAGCAGCGAGCCGAGCAGCCACCGGACCGCGCCGCCGGTGAACAGATCGGCGACCGTGGCGGCGGTGGCGCCCGCGGAGCCGCCCAGCATCACCCGCGGATAGAGATCGGCGGTGGCGACGCCGATGCGCGCGGTGGCGGCCGCGAGCCGGCGCTCGGCCGCGCGCACATCGGGCCGGCGGGCCAGGAGCTGCGCCCCGTCGCCGACGGGAATCGCGCTGGTGACCGCGAGCGGCACCGCGCGGGTGCCGGCGATCGGCGGCAGATCGGCCGGCGGGCGGCCGGTCAGCGTGGCGAGCCGGAACAGCGCGGCCTGCCGATCGGCCTGGATCAGCGGCACCAGCGCCGCGCGCTGCTCGCGCAAGGCGGCGATCTGCGCCACGTCGAGCCCGGTCGCGAGGCCGGCATCGCGGCGGCGCTGGGTCAAAGATAGCGAGCGGTCGAGCAGATCGACCACGCGCATGGCCACCGTCAGCCGCGCCGCCGCCGAGGCGGCATCGGCATAGGCGCGCGTGGTATCCGCGACCACCATCACCCGCACCGCGTCGGCATCGGCCACGGCGGCGGCGAGGTCGCCCTGCGCCGCCTCGATATCGCGCGTGACGCGGCCGAAGAGGTCCAGTTCGTAACCCACGTCGATGCCGCCGTCGAACGCCCAGTCGGTCGAACCGACACCGGCCGCCCGCTGCGCATCGGTGGTGCGGCCATAGTTGGCACCGGCGCCCAGCGAGGCCTGCGGAAGACGCCCGCTGCGCGAGCCGCGCAGGCCCGCGCGGGCCCGCTCGATATTGGCGACCGCGACGCGCACGTCGGTATTGGCCAAGAGGGCATCGGCGACCAGCGTGTCGAGCACCGGATCGTCGTAGAGCCGCCACCAATCCTGCGGGACCGGGGCCAGCGCCACTTTGGGCCCGTGGGCCGACAGGAAGGGGCCGGACGACGCCGCGGGGGGGTTAGGCGCAGCGAAGTCCGGCCCGGCCGCGCAAGCCGCAAGGGCGAGCACGGACAAGGAGGTGAGCAAACCGCGGGTCAAAGTCATCGTGCGGTTCCTTATTCAGCAGGGATCGGGTGCGGGTCGGCCGGGCCGGCCCCGCCGCCCTGGCGGCGGGTGCGCAGCCCGGCGAACCAGTCGCCGAGCGAGCGGCTGACGACGTAGAACGTGGGCGTGAACAACAGCCCGAACGCGGTCACCCCGGCCATGCCGAAGAACACCGCGGTGCCGAGCGCCTGGCGCAGTTCCGCCCCCGCGCCGGTCGCGATCACCAGCGGCAGGGTGCCGAGGATGAACGCGAAGCTGGTCATCAGGATCGGACGCAGGCGCTGCTCGGCGGCGTGGACCGCGGCTTCGAGCGGATCGTAGCCGTGCAGTTGCTCGCCCTGGCGCGCGAACTCGACGATCAGGATCGCGTTCTTGGCCGCGAGCGCGATCAGCACCACCAGCCCGATCTGAGTCAGCACGTTGTTGTCCATGCCGCGCAAGTTCACGCCAAGCATCGCGGCGAGCAGGCACATCGGCACGATCAGGATGATCGCCAGCGGCATGACCAGGCTCTCGTATTGCGCCGCGAGCACCAGAAACACGAACAGCACCGCCATTCCGAACACCAGCCCGGCGGTGTTGCCGGCGGTCTTCTGCTGGTAGGCGATCCCGGTCCATTCGCTCGAGAACCCGCGCGGCAGCGCCTGGGCGGCGATCTGCTCCATCGCCGCGAGCGACTGGCCCGAGGAATAGCCGGGCGCGGTGTCGCCATCGACTTCGACCGCGGGCGCGAGGTTGTAGCGCGTGACGCGGTAAGGCCCGGTCTTGTCCTTGAACGTGGCCACCGCGCCGAGCGGCACCATTGCCCCGGTCGCCGACCGGGTCTGGAGGTTGGCGATGTCGGCCGGGGTGCGGCGGAACTCCTCACCGGCCTGCGCGGTCACCCGGTAGGTGCGGCCGAGCAGGTTGAAGTCGTTCACGAACGACGAACCGAGATAGACCTGCAGCGTCTCGAACACCTGGTCCGGCGCGACGCCGAGCATCTCCGCCTTGTCGCGGTCGATGTCGGCAAAGACGCGCGGGGTGGCGGTATCGAAGAAGGTATAGGCGCCGGCGATGCCCGGGGTCTGGTTGGCCTGGCCGATGACCCCATAGGCCGCCTGGGCGAGCTGCTCGTAGCCGGCCCCGTTGCGGTCCTGGATCATCAGCCGGAAGCCGCCCGCCGAGCCGATGCCGCGGATCAGCGGCGGCTTGACGATCATCAGGCGCGCTTCGGTGATGTCGGCGGTGGCGGCCTGTGCGGCAGCGATCAGCGAATCGAGCGTGTGGCCGTCGGCAGTGCGATCGTCGAAATCGTCGAGCACCCAGTACGCCGCGGCCGAGCTGGCGGCGCGTGTCTCCGACGGGCCGTCGAAGCCCGACAGCATGACCGTGCCGGTGATCCCCGGGATCGGCAGGACGCGCTCGGCGACCTTCTTCATCACTGCGTCGGTGCGCGCGGTGGAGGAACCCGGCGGGAGCTGGATGACGGTCAGGAAGTAACCCTGGTCCTGCGCCGGGATGAATCCCGTCGGAGTGGCGGCGAGCGACACGACCGTCAGCCCGATTAGTCCGAGGTAAGTCGCCATCACCCGGCGCGGCATGCGCACCAGCCGCGCGGTCAGGTTGGCGTAGGAGCGGCTGAAACGTTCGAACGCGCGGTTGAAGCGGTCGCCGGCGCGGTCGATCCACTGCCGCCAGCGCGGCGCGCCTTCGGGGCGCTCGCGCGGCTTCAGCAGGATCGCAGCCAGCGCGGGCGAGAGCGTCAGCGAGACCACCAGCGAGATGACCGTCGCGGCCGAGATGGTCACCGCGAACTGCTGGTAGAACGCCCCCGACATGCCGCTGATGAACAGCGTCGGCACGAACACCGCGCACAGCACCAGCACGATCGCGACCAGCGCCGCGGCGACCTCGTCCATCGAGGTCCGCGCCGCTTCGAGCGGGGAGAGGCCGTGCTCGATGTTGCGTTCGACATTCTCCACCACCACGATGGCGTCGTCGACCACGATGCCGATCGCCAGCACCAGCCCGAACAGCGACAGATTGTTGAGCGAGTAGCCGAGCATCGCGAGCACCGCGAAAGTGCCGATCAGCGAGACCGGGATCGCGAGCACGGGGATGATCGCCGCGCGCCATTTCTGCAGGAATACCAGGATCACCAGCACGACGAGGACGATCGCCTCGATCAGCGTCTCGATCACCGCGTCGACGGACTTCTCGATGAACTCGGTCGGGTTGTAGACGATGCGGTATTCGAGACCGGCGGGGAATTCCTTGGCGAGCAGTTCCATCTCGGTAATCACGCCGTCGGCGGCGGCAAGCGCGTTCGAGCCGGGACGCTGGAAGATCGGGATGATCACCGAGTCCTGTTCGTTGAGATAGGCCGAAGTGCCGTAGTCGTCGGCGCCGAGTTCGACCCGGGCGACGTCGGAGACGCGCACCTGGCGGCCGTCGGAATCGGTGCGCACGACCACCTCGCCGAACTGCGCGGGCTCGGTGAAGCGGCCCTGCGTTTCGACGTTGAGCTGGAAGGCGCTGCCGCCCGAGGGCGGCTGGCCGAGCGAACCCGCCGCAACCTGGACGTTCTGGGCGCGCAGCGCCGAGACGATGTCGCCCGCTGTCAGCCCGAGCGCGGCGGCGCGGCCGGGATCGATCCACACCCGCATCGACAGATCGCGGTTGCCGAACAGCTGCACGTCGCCGACCCCGTCGAGCCGCGCGAGGCGGTCCTTGATGCGGGTCTGCGCGTAGTTCGAGATATAGGCGCGGTCGAGCGAGGCGTCGGGCGAGATCAGGTTGACTACCAGCAGGAAGTCCGGCGCGCTCTTGCGCGTGACGATGCCAAGCCGCTGCACTTCGGTGGGCAGGCGCGGGGTGGCGATCGCCACCCGGTTCTGGACCAGCACTTGCGCCTCGTCGAGGTCGGTGCCCTGCGCGAACGTGACGGTGATGGTGGTGCGGCCGTCACCCGTCGAGTTCGACGAAAGGTAGAGCATCCCCTCGACCCCGTTGATCTCCTGCTCGATCGGGTTGGCGACCGTCTCAGCCACCGTTTCGGCCGAAGCGCCCGGGTAGGCCGCGCTGACGGTGACCGTCGGCGGCACCACTTCGGGGTACTGCGACACCGGCAGGAAGAAATACGAGATCGCCCCGACGACGGTGATTAGAATGGCGATCACCGCTGCGAAAATCGGCCGGTCGATGAAGAAGCGTGAAAAGCGCATGGGTCCGGCTCCGGTCGATCGGATCAGTTGGTGAAAGTGGCTTCGCCGGAGATCGGCGCCGCGTAAGAGGAGCCGCCCCCGGCGGCGGCGCGTTCCGGCGCGATCCGCCCGGGTTTGGCCGAAACCTTGCTGCCGGGCACCGCATGTTGGGTACCGACGATGACCACCCGGTCGCGCGGCGTGAGGCCCGAGCGGACGACCCGCAGCCCGTCGATCACCGGACCGAGTACGACCGGCTTGACCGCCACGGTGCCGTCGGCGGCGACCACCAGCAGCGTCTTGCGCGCCTGGTCGGTCTGCACCGCGGTATCTGGGACCAGCAGCGCCTGCGCGGTGCCGCTGGCGGCGAGGCGCATGTTGCCGAACATGCCGGGGGTGAGGAACCCGTCGGGATTGGCGAACGTGGCGCGGGCGCGGATCGTGCCCGAGCGCGGATCGAGCGCATTGTCGGTGAAGTCCAGCTTGCCGCGGTGAGCGTAGCCGGTCTCGTCCTGCAGCCGCACTTCGACCTGGGTGCCCTCGCCCGCTGCGTTGCGGCGCGCCTTGAGGAACAGCGCTTCGGAGCCGTCGAAAGTGAAGTAGATCGGATCGACCGCGTTGATCGTGGTCAGCAGCGTGCCCGAGCCGCCATCGCCGGCGGAGACGAGGTTGCCGGGATCGACTCGGCGATCGGACACGCGGCCCGACATCGGCGCGCGCACGGTGGCGAACTCGACATCGAGCGACCGCGAGGTGACGCGCGCCTGTGCGGCGGTCAGCGAAGCTTGCGCGGCCTGCACGCGGGCCCGCAGCCGGTCGATCTCGCTCCCCGAGACGGCGTCGAACTCGACCAGCTTGGTAGCGCGTTCGAGCTCGGCGCGGGCCAGCGCCAGCTCGCTGCGCGCGGCGGCGACCGAGGCCTGGGCTTCGCCGAGCGCGGCTGCATACGGCCGGCGGTCGATCGTGAACAGCGCCTGCCCGGCGCGGACAAACTGCCCGTCGGTGAAGTGGACCGCGGTGATCTGCCCCGCGACGCGCGGACGGATTTCGACCGCCCGGCTGGCCTCGAACCGGCCGACATATTCGTCCCACTCGGTGACCTGGCGCTGGAGCGGCTGGGCCACGACAACTTCGGCGAGCGGCGGCGGGGCGGCGGCGGGCTGGTCGCCCGCGCCGATCAGGAACCAGGCCGCGAGCACGGCGGCGATGATCGCCAGCAGCGCGGCGCCGCGGCGCCAGCGCGGGCCCCGATCGGCGGGCGCTTCCGCGTCGGCGTTGCGGGTTTCGATATCGATCGGCGTCAGGTCGTTCATCGTCGGCACCTTGCTTTGGTTCGAGGGCACGCGGGCCCGCCCGGGGAAGCGCATCCCCGTTTCGTGTCGGTCCTCACCCGGAAGGTTGTGACGGGCTGCTCGCCGGCAGCCGCGTCGTGATCGAATGAGCCGGCCGGCGACTCGCGGAAATCCTTCCGGACGGTCACACGCGCCTAAAGCGCGCGAGCCGTGCGGGACTCCGCCTCGCCGGTCTGGATCAGAATTTCGGCATGTGGTTCATGGACTTGCCCCTGTCGGGCCGACCGCCGGATTGCACCGTTGGCCGGACCGATCCGGTTTTCATACCAAGCGGTATAGAAATCGGTTCATTCGCCGTCAAGGAGTATTTATACCGGCCGGTAAGAAATGTCGAGCGCCGGAGCGCTCAGGCCGTCGGCCACATCGCTAGGCTGGTCTGGACGAGCTTCTCCAGCTCCTCGTGCGAGGCACCCGCGCCGGCCTGCAAGGACATGCCCTGCATCGTGGCTACCAGGCAGCTGCACAGCCCTTCGACATCGATGTGAGCGGGTAGCTCGCCTTCGCGCCGCGCCTGTTCGAAGCGTTCGAGCAGCGCGCGCTTGGCCACGGCGCCGCGCGCCACGACCTGCTCGCGAATGCATTCCGAATCCTCGCCGCACGGCACCGAATTGGTCACCATCAGACACGCGCCGGGGCTGCCCTGCCCGGTCAGCATGTCGAGCGCGCCGCGCAGCAGCTTTTCGGCGACTTCCTTGGCGGTCGGTGCGTCGAGCGCCTTGGACACGTAGGCCAGCTTCTCGCGCTCGTAGAGATCGAGCGCCTTGGCGAACAAGGCTTCCTTGTTACCGAACGCGGCGTAGAGGCTCGGCTTGGTGATGCCCATCGCCTCGGTCAGATCGGCCATCGAGGCGCCTTCGTAGCCCTTGCTCCAGAACACGCGCAGCGCGCTGGCGAGCGCTTCCTCGGTATCGAATTCGCGCGGGCGTCCACGCGCCGGAAGGGAACAGCCGAGTTTCATAACGAGCGGTATATAACATGCGTCGCGAGGCAAATCCATGCCTTGCTTGTGCTTTCCGCGCAGTGAGGGTCAGCCAGGGGCGAAGCGCCGTACCCAGTCCGCGAAGGCCACCAGGTAGCGCTGCAGGAACTGCGCCGTCGCTTCGTCGGTGAGCTGGCCGGCGGCATCGAACTTCTCGTGCGCTTTGAACACCAGCAGCTCGGGCTGCGGCAGGCAGTAGGAATTGGTGAATTCGAACGCCTGGCGCAACTGGCTCTGGCCGCGCGCCGTGCCGGTGATCCCCGGCGAGGCGCCGATAATCCCGACCGGCTTGCCGCCCAGCGGCGCCTCGCGCGGTGGGCGCGAGGCCCAGTCGACGGCGTTCTTCATCACCCCGGGCACGCCGTGATTGTACTCCGGGGTCGCGAACAGCACGCCGTCAGCCGCCGCGATCGCTTGCTTGAACGCCGCCACACCGGGCGGATCGCCCGCCGCCTCGACATCGCCGTTGTAAAGCGGCACCGCGGCGAGATCGAACACCTCGATGCTGAGGCCGGGCGGCGCAAGTCCGGCCGCGGCGTGGAGCAGCGCGCGGTTGAGCGAACCCGCGCGCAGGCTCCCGGCGACACCCAGGACGTGAAGCGTCCCGGCCATCAGACGCGCACCCGCGGCTCACCCTCAGGTGCGCCGCGGCCGAGCAGGTCGGGCAAAGGCTCGCCGTCGGGCACGAATGCCAGCGAGACGCTGTTGATGCAGAAGCGCTGCCCGTTCGGCGGCGGCCCGTCGTCGAACACGTGGCCCTGGTGCGAGCCGCACCGCGCGCAGACGATTTCGGTGCGGACCATGCCGTAACTGGTGTCGGTGATGTAACGCAGATGGCCCTCGGCGAACGGCTGGGTGAAACTCGGCCAACCGGTGCCGCTTTCGAACTTGGTGCCGCCCGCGAACAGCGGCAGGCCGCACAGCCGGCAGGTGTAGGTGCCCGGCCGCTTCTCGGTCAGCAGCACGCCGCAAAACGGGGCTTCGGTACCATGCTCGAGCAAGACCGCCCGCTCCTGCGAAGTCAGCCCGGCCGCCAGGTCGGAGCGCTGTGCCGCAGTGGGCGGGGCTAGGTCGAACGGCGGTGCTTCGGTCATGATGCCATCTCCATCGGATGAATAGCGCGCCTGGAGCAGTGCCGATCCGTGCCTTAGCGGGCCGCACCGCGCGTCACGCGGGTCTTGCACCGCAACATAGGACGGGTGCAAGAACACACAACCGGATTGCCGGCGGCGGGGTATTCGAGACACATGGCTCCGCACGACTGCACCTTCGCACGGACCCCGCGCAGCGGAGCGGGGGCCGTATGACGCTGGAAGACCAGGCCAGGGCGGCGCTGAAGCGCGGCGACCTGCCCGCAGCGGTCGCTGCTGCCAAAGCGCTGGCCGAAGGGCCGCACCGCGCGACGGGGCTGTTCCTGCTCGGCATGGCCGCGGCGGAAGCGGGCCAGGTGGCGCGCGCGATACCCCTTGTCGAAGCGGCAGTAGCACACGCCCCGGGGGCTGAGCCTTTGGCCCAGCTTGCGAGGCTGCTCATCCTCACGCGCCGCGACGGCGAGGCGGCCGGCGCGGCGCGCGGCGCGCTCGCCCTGGCGCCCGACGATGCGCTCACTCTCGACACGATCGGTTGCGTGCTGGCCCGGCTCGGCGACCACCAGGCCTCGCTGGCGCCGTTCGAGGCGGCGGTCGCGGCCGAACCCGGCAATCTCGAGTATCGCTACAACCTGGCGGCGGCGTGCGGCTTTACCGGCCGCACCGGTGAGGCCCGCACACACTACGAGGCGATCCTCGCCGCCGATCCCGGCCATGCCCGCGCGCATTACGGACTCGCCATTCTCGCGCGCCAAACCGCGCAGGCCAACCATGTGCCGAGGCTTGAAGCCGCGCTGGCGTCGGCCAATGAGCCGGCGGACCGGCTGCGCATCGAGTATGCGCTGGCAAAGGAACTCGAGGATATCGGCGACGCTGCGCCGGCGTTCGCGCACCTTGCCGCCGCCAATGCCGCGCACAAGCGGACTATCGGCTACTCGTTCGCGCAGGACGCAGCGATCTTCGATGCGATCGAAGCGCTGTTCGGCACTCTTCCGAGTATCGAACCGACGAGCCCGGGCTATCCCGGCCCGGCCCCGATCTTCGTGGTCGGCATGCCGCGCACCGGCACCACGCTGGTCGATCGGATCCTCGCCTCGCATCCCGAAGTCGGATCGGCGGGAGAGCTCCAGGCCATGCCGCTTGCGGTCAAGCAGCTCGCGGGAACGCCTTCGCGCGTCGTCATCGATGCGGCTACGGTTGCGGCGAGCGGTGCGATAGATCCCAGTGCGCTCGGCGCGGCCTACCTGGAACGCGCTCGGCATCATCGGCCGCCGGACACGCCGCGCTTCACCGACAAGCTGCCGGCCAACTTCCTCTACATCGGGCACATCGTGCGAGCGCTTCCCCAAGCCCCGATCGTGTGCCTCCGCCGCCATCCGATGGACACCCTGTGGAGCAACTTCAAAAACCTGTTCGCCAGCCAGTCCGCCTATTACGCCTATTCCTACGACCTGATGGACACTGCGCGCTACTATGCGCGGTTCGACCGGCTGATGGCGCTGTGGGACCGGCTTTGGCCGGGGCGCGTGCTGCAGTTATCTTACGAAGCGCTCGTCGCCGACCAGGAAGGACAGACGCGCCGGCTGCTCGCGCATTGCGGGCTCGACTGGGATCCGGCCTGCCTCGCGTTTCACGAGAACAGCGGCCCGGTCGCGACGCCGAGCGCCGCCCAGGTCAGGCGCCCGATCAATGCCGATGGAGTGGGGAAATGGCGCTCGCACGGCGAAGCGCTGGAGCCGGTTCGGGCCTGGCTGGCGGCCCAGGGTATCGAGACGGGCTGACCGGCGCAGTCGCGCCCGCCGGTCAGGCACAGGGCCGGAGCACGCTCCGGCCCTGCCCTGCGATCAGTACTTGAACCGCCCTTCGATGCCGAAGACGCGCGGCGTGAGCACCGTCTGCTGGTAGTAACGCAGCACGACCCCGTTGTTCAGACCCACGCGCGACCGGTCCTGGCCGACCGAGACCACCGCGTATTCGTTGAAGATGTTATTCGCGAACAGGCTGACGCTGTATCGGTCGGTTTCGTAAGCCACGGATGCGCGGTTGAGCACGTAGCTGGGGATCAGATCGCCGAAAGCGCGATCCCAGCCGAGCCGGGAGACCACGCTGCCCCGGTAGGTCGCAGTCCAGTTCGCGACCAGGTCGCCGTCCAGGATCGGCGTCGTGTACGTCGCGCCGAGGCTGCCGGAATGCTTGGCCGAGCCGGGCAGCCGGTCACCCGAGAGTGCGGCAATCTGGATCGGGCGGCTCGGATAAGTGCCGGGCGGGTCGTTGTAAGTGATGATCCCGGGCACGTCCTCGGTTAGCTTCGCGTCGGTGTAGGAATAGGTCCCCTGGATCGACAGTTCGGGCACCGGGCGAACCTGGAACGAGGTTTCGAACCCTTCGGACTTCGCCGACCCACCGTTGACCGTGATCCCGGTGATGCCGTTGAGAGTCGCGGAATCGACCTGGATGCCTTCCCATTCGATCTGGAACACGTTGAAATTGATCGAGACCTTGCGATCGAACAGCTGCGCGCGCACGCCGATATCGATGTTCTTGGTGCTGTCGGGCCCGAACTGGATCTCATTCGGCAGCGCGCAGATGATCTGCGTGTTGTTGACGTTGTCGCCGTCCGGGTCGTTCGGGAGCGGATTGGGGCACGGCGCCACGCGGTTCGGGCCGCCGATGCGATAGCCCTTGCTGTAGGTCCCGTAGACCAGGAGGTCCGGGGTGATGTTGAACGACGAGTTGAACTTCCATACCCAGCCGTCCTGGCCGGCGGTGCCGCCGTTGGCGGGCAGGTCGCGCGCGCTGATCGGATCGCCGAGGATCGGCAGCGCCGCAGCGCCCGCGATCTCCGAGTCGTACTTGAAGTAGCGCGCGCCCGCGGTGACCTGCCATTCGGGCGTGATCCGCAGCGTGCCTTCGCCGAAGATCGCCTTCTCGGTGATCTTGGATTCGACGTAGCTGATGTACTCGATCTCTTCGGGGTTCGGCAGCGTGCCGTCCGCGATCCAAGGGTGGTTGGGCAGATGCTCGATGTAGTCGCTGGTCAGCTCCTGCTCGTTGTAGAAGCCGCCGAGCACCCAGTTGAGCGGCCCACCGTGGCGCGACACGAGGCGGACTTCGCCGTTGATCTGCTCGCGCTGGTTGTCGAGTTCGTTCCAGCTCGAAAACGCCGGGAAGAGCTCGTAACCGTAGTCGAGATCGAGCAGCAGGTCGGTGTTGTCGTTCTGGTTGAGAACCCGGACCTTCGTAAAGGCCCCGGTTGCAACGAGATCGACGAAATCGGCGATGTTGGCGTTGAGCTCGGCGCTCGCGAGATGAGCGCTTCGGTTGACCGGCTCGAGGTACCGGCTGGCGTTCTCGTATTCGCCCGTGCCCAGGACGCCCGCGCTGTTATTCTGGGAACCACCGGACTTGGTCAGCTGGTAGGCGTAGGTCAGAAAGAGTTTGAGATCGTCGCTGGTCTGGATCAGCAACTGGTTGCGGCTGGTGAACGTCCGCTCGAAGTTGACGTCCTCGGCCGAGGTCAGGTTGGCGGCGTAGGCGGCCGGCGTAACGCTGACCGGCCCGCTGGGCTGCGGCAGGGACACGCCCGGCTCCTGCAGCAGCAGTGTGTAGTCGATGAACCCCGGATCGAAGTAGTATCCAGTCGCGCTGCGGAATGCGATGTGATCGGTCACGATCGGGATATTGACCATCACGTCGCCTTGGTAGCCGATGTCGTCGCTATAGGCCTTCGTGGTCAGGCGGCCGTGCACTTCATATTCGATGTCGGTCACGTTGGGCCGGTTGGGAATGTAGCGGATCGCGCCTGCCAAGGTGCCAAGGCCATAGAGCGTGCCCTGCGGACCGAGCAGCGTCTCTACGCGGGCGATGTCGAGCAGCTTGAAGTCGTAATAGAGTGGGACTTCGCCGAGGTAGATCCCGAGCGAGTCGTCGTAGTTCGCGCCGCCCGAGCTGACGTCCGACGCGGCTAGGCCACGCAGCACGATCGCACCGGTAGTCCCCGCGCCGGTATCCGAAACGGTCATGCCTGGGGTGAAATCGGCGATGTCGCGTACGTCGTCGATCCGCTGCAGCGCGAGTTCCTCGGCGCCGAGCGCGGAGATGTTGATCGGCGTGTCCATGATCGTTGTCGCGCGGCGCGTGCCGGTGACGATGATCGCGTCTTCATCCGAAGCAGCCGCCGCGGCCGCCTGCTCCTGCGCAAATGCCGGCGCCGCGAGCGCCGCGCTCGTGAACACCGTCGCGGCCAGGAGACCGACCCTCAGTTTGGCGCGCTGTGACATATTTATGACCCCTTCGTTTAGGTAAAGGCTGCCCGTGCCCCGGCGACATGCCGGAACTGGCTCGCTTCTGGTTTTAGAACCCCGCCCGTTGCGCGCGCCGGATTGCCCGGCTGTCACTTGTGTGCTTGCTGCCGGGACCGTCAGGCGCCCGGAGCGGTACGATCCGTAGTCACCGTTCCAGCCGGGCCCGTCCACCCGGATTGCGTGCCCCGCCCGCGCGCCTTGATCGCATCGATCATCGGCTGGAACGGGAACATGAACTGCTCGTAGATCGAGAGCCGGCGGCGCTCGTCCTGCCCTACCACCGAGGCTTCGCCTTCCTTGTACGTGCCGAAGATCCGATCGAGCAGGATCAGCGAGTTGCCGAAATTGCAGCGGGTGTCTTCATAAGGCACCGAGTGGTGGAGGCTGTGGTGCCGGATCGTCGTGAACACGTACGAATAGAACAGCGGCGGGTTGGAGCGGACGTTGGCGTGAGCGAACGTCGAGATCACGTTCAGCACGTTGATCGCGGCGAAAATCGGCGCGACGGCGAAATCGAACAGCGCGATCACGCTGAGGCTGATCAGGAACAGCTCGATCGGATTGCCGACCGCGCCCTTCATCGCGTTGAGTTGGGTGATGTGATGGTGCGGCGCATGGGTGAGCCAGAACGGATGCCAGTTGTGCATCAGCCGGTGCATCCAGTACTGCCCGAACTCGATCAGGAAGATCACCATCGCGACCTGCACGACGAACGGTAGGGTGGTGATCCACGGTGTGGCGAGGCCGAGCGATTCCTTGAGCGCGGCCAGCGGCTCTTCGGCCAGGGTTTGGGTGAACCAGGCGATGGCCGTGTAGGTCAGCACCACGTAAAACAGGTCGGTCGCGAACTCGCGCTTGTTGAGCCGCCAGCCGGCGTGCCGCTCGAACACCCATTCGAGGCCGAGCACGAAGAAGCTGATGAACCCGCCGGTCGCCACCAGCGAGAAGGGATGATCGACCACCGCCTGCGGAGCGAACATCCAGAACAAGACCACCGCGACGACCATCGCCGGCGGGATCAGATCGACGAGGGTCTGCCTGAAGCCGCTGCCCACGCCAGCGGACGCAACCTCGCTCGCGGGTGAAGCAGTGCTGGCCGGCGGCAGATCCATCAGAAAATCTCCATATCGAGCCGGTCGTCCGGCCCAATCCCGCAGATCCTCTCTCCACCCTAGGTCACATCGCTCTCGGCGGCGATTGAGGGAAAGTTATAGATATTACCTAATGCGTCAAGAGTATTAATCGGCGCGGAGAGTGCGCGGGCGAGAGGGCGTTCTGGCGCGGAAATCTGCGGTTCCTGGCCCTTGGCGGAGCCATCGCCATGACCCGGAATTGGACGGTTCGACGCGCAGTGTCGCCCTTTTGTCGCAATGGCGAGATTACCACCGAGTCGGAACCTTTCGGCCGTGCGCGGCGCGCGGCAGGCCTCAGGGCGCGGCAGTCCACCACGACATCGTGTGGAGGTCGTGCGCCGAGGTCCAGATGCCTGCCGGGGTGTAGCGCAGTGCGCCGCTGCCCGACGGCTTGCCGGCCCGCGCGAGGATTTCCAGCGAGCGCGGATCGATCACCACGAACATCTGGTCATCGGTCGTGCGCAGCCACACTCTGCCGCCGCCGGTATCGACATCGCCCCACTTGAGATTGTCGCCGACTTTGACCCGGCCCGTCACCTCAACCTTGGCCGGGTCGATCCGGGCAAGCGTGCCGTCGCCCTGTTCCTGAACCCACACCGCGCCTTCGCCGGCGGCCAGGAAGCCGGGCGTCTTGCCGAGAGGGATCGTGTGCGTCACCGCTCCGCTCGCCGGGTCGATGCGCTGGAGCGTTTCGCTCTTGCCGCTCGCCGCCCACAGCGCGTCGAAGCCGAACGAAAGGTACGAGGTCCCGGCGGCGACGTCGATGATCCCGACCACGGCGTTCATCGCCGGGTCGATGCGCGCGATCTTGCCGGTCGTCTCGCTCGGCGCCCAGATCGATCCCGCGCCCGCCACGACGTTCAACTCGCCGCTCGGGCCGACGCCCGCCGGGATCTTGGCGAGGACCTCCGAAGTCCGGGGATCGATCCGGTAAATGTCGCCATCCTTGCAGTTGGCGACCCACAGCGATCCGGACGCAAGCGCCATCGTGCCGCACGGGCGCGGCACGGCGACCGAGGCCCGCTTGCCGCCGACCGCCCATTGCTCGACCCGCCCGTCGTTGGTGGTCCACACGGTGTCGCCATCGACGACCAGGAAATCCGCGAACCCGGGGACATCGATCGACTTCTCCGAGAGCGGCAAGGCCTGCCCCTGCGCCGAGGAGGCCGCGCCGAGAGCAATCGATAGCAGGGCCACCGCGATAGTCCTTCTCATGGCTTTCACTCCTGAGCCCAAGCCGCCGTGCCTCAACTGTACCGATAGGGATTGACGTCGATCGTGGTCGTGCCGCGGGTCTGGTTGCACAGGAAGACGGTGCCGGTGAAGTAGATGCCGGGCTCGGTGATCGTCTTGGCGTAGTCGAACGCCTCGCGCAGCTGCTGCACGGTCATCTCGACCGGCGCCTCGTTCGGCTGCCAGGTCACGCCGTAGGGATAGTCTTCGTTGTCCTTGCTGATCTCCACGTGGCAACCCATCACGTGCGTGACCGGATGCGTGTCGCAGAAATCGATCAGCCGCTGCATGCTATCGAACCACGGCTGCCAGAAGCTGATGTAACAGCGCCCGCGATAGAACATGTCGCCGGTGTAGAGGATCTGGGTGTAGCTGTCGTAGTAGGCGAATTCGGACACCACGTGCCCGGGCGAGCCCCAGATCAGGATGTCGCGGCCGCCGAGATCGAGCGTGACGCGCTCTTCCGGGAAGTTGGTCATGCCCCAGAAGCCGACCATCTCCTCGTGCGTCTGGCCCATGTAGCGGGTGTTCGGGCGGTCGGCGAACTGGTTGACCGCGAGGTAGTGGTCGCCGTGTAGGTGGCTGAACGCGACCAGCAGCTCGAGACTGGCGGGATCGCGACCGTTGCGGCGGCACCACTCGTCGATGCACTGGTCGACCGAGCCGCGCAGGTCCCACTCGTTGCGGTGCTGGGTGTAGCCTTCGTCGAGCAGCAGCACCCGGTCGTTGCCGAAGTAGAGCGGCGCGAACGGCGCTTCGTAGCTGTAGGCCTTGTTCTGTCGCAGGATCGCGGTGTGCGGATTGTACCAGTGGGCTTGGACCGGCGGATCGGTGTTGTCCATGCACGAGGACGAGCCGCAGATCCATTTCGCCGGGAAGGCCCCCGCGGCGGGCAGGTTGCTCTTGAAGTCGATGGCCGGGCCGGTCGCCGCCGACGCGCTCTGCGCCAGGGTGCTGAGCGTGACGCCCGACAGCGGCACGGCGGCCGCCGCGGCGTTATAGGAAAGGAAAGTGCGGCGATCCATGGGCGTTCTCGCTGCGGTCAGTAGTGGAACGGGGGGGTGATGTTAGGCACGCCTTCAGGCCAGGCTTGCGTGCGCGCGTCGGGGCTGACCCCGTTGAGCAGCACGAAATCCGGCCGGATCAGAATGGTGTCCTGTCCGCGAATCTCGCGCGCGTAGCGGAGCGCCTCGTCGATCACCGCTGGCGCCATTTCCAGCACGCGTTCGTGGGGCTTATGGTTGACGAAGCGCCGGTAGTGCTTCCCCGGCACGAACAACATCTCGATGTGGCCGCCGAACAGCCACTTCACCGGTCGACTTGCGGCGAACGCCTGGAGCCGTTCGAGCGAGGCGACGAAATCGCGGTCGTTGCTGATGTTGATCCGGCCGGGGAACAGCAGGTCGCCGGTGAACAGGATGTCGCAATAGGGATCGTAGAAGCTGATCCCATCCTTGTGCGCGCCCGGCGTGGGAACAACCTCGATCACCCGGTCGCCGAGATCGATCCGGCCGGTCCCGGCCGGCCAACTAGAGGCAAGCCCGTAAAAGCCCTTCATCGCCGCGAGCGGCCTCGGCACGATCGTGGTATCCGGCCGCCCCGCGAACTGGACGAGGCCCTGGTTCTGCGCGACATCCTCGCCCGAGGTCAGCGCGACTGTCAGCGGGACAGTGCCGCGGCCCCGCGCCTGTGCCCAGCGGCTGATGATCGCGTCCACCGTTGCACGCAGCGGATAGTGATTGGCTTCGGCGGTCGCCCCGCTGTCGATCAGCAAGGCGCCCGTGTTGCCGAACAGCAGGTAAGTGAACGGCGCTTCCCAGTGCACGCAGACATTCTGGCGCAGGACGTGGGTGTCTTCGTTATACTGCACGACCTGGACGCGCGGATCGCGATTGGTGGCGGCCACGCTCGATCCGTGGATCCAGCGGAAAGCGAGTGTGCCCGGCGCGGGCCCTTCGGGCGCGTAGTCGTGGAGGACCGGACTTCTGGGACGGCGCGGCAGGGCGCTGTCGGTGTGGCGCACCCCGTCCGGGTTGTACCCCATGTCCGGATTGCCGTTGGGATGCGTGCGCGCCGCCGCCGATTGCGACGAGCCGGTTGCCGCGGCGCTGTGGGTATGGCTCTGTGTCATCGAACCTCTCGCGACGACCGCACGCGCGGCCCAGGATCGCCTTCGATGCACGCCCTCCCAGACGCTGCACGGGATCGATCAGGCACAACCGACCCCGTGCGACGCCGATCATATGGATATTACAAAGTATAGCAACGGTAATAATTGCCGATGGACAACGCCCGGGTTTGCGGCAATGCTGCATGTGCGAAAGGAGACCGAGTCATGCTCAACGGGGTCAGGGGGATGGGAAGACTGGTGGTGCTGGCGTTGGCGCTCGCGGTGGCGGCATGCTCGCCCGCTGCCGAGGACGCCGCGGAGCCGCGCACCGAGTTCAGCATCGGCTGGTCGATCTATGCCGGCTGGATGCCGTGGCCGTATGCGCAAGAGGCCGGCATCGTGAAGAAATGGGCCGACAAGTACGGCATCGAGATCACTTTCGTGCAGGTCAACGACTACGTCGAATCGGTCAACCAGTACACCGCCGGCAAGCTCGACGGGGTCACCGTGGCCAACATGGATGCGCTGACCATCCCCGCCGCCGGCGGCAAGGACACCAGCGCGATCATCGTCGGCGACTATTCGAACGGGAACGACGGCGTGCTGCTCAAAGGCGCAGGCAGCCTCGCCTCGATCAAGGGCCGCCAGATCTATCTCGTCGAGCTGTCGGTTTCGCACTACCTGCTGGCGCGCGGGCTCGACTCGGTCGGCCTGAAGCTGTCGGACGTGCGCACGGTAAACACTTCGGACGCAGATATCGTGGGCGCGTTCGCGGCCCCCGAAGTGAGTGCCGCGGTCGCCTGGAACCCGCAGCTTTCGGTCATGCGCGAGGCGGCGGGCGCCAATCTGGTGTTCAGTTCCGCCGACATCCCCGGCGAAATCCTCGATCTGCTGGTGGTCGACACCGCGACGCTCAAGGCCAATCCCAACCTCGGCAAGGCGCTGGCGGGGATCTGGTACGAAACGATGGCGATCATGGCGCGCCAGGATGCGCAAGGTGCCGAAGCGCGCGCGGCAATGGCCCGCCTCTCGGGAACCACCCCCGAGGTGTTCGAAAGCCAGCTCGCCACCACTTTCCTGTACACCGACCCGAAGGCGGCGGTGGCGGCGACCTCCGCTCCCGCGCTCATCACCACGATGACCCGGGTGCGCGACTTCAGCTTCGCGCAGGGCCTGTTCGGCCAGGGCGCGCAGTCGGCCGATGCGATCGGAATGGCGTTCCCCGGCGGCAAGACGCTGGGCGACACCGAGAACATCAGGCTGCGGTTCGACGCCACCTTCATGCAGATGGCCGCCGATGGCCAGCTATGAGCGGCTGACGGTTAGCGGAGGCAGCGCCGCATGCGCTGGGTAAATCGGCGCATCCGGCGGCGTCAGGGGATCCTGCTCGGCGCCATCCCTCTGCTCGCGTTGGCGCTGACCTACCTCGTGATCGCGGCCAGCCGGCACGCGGCCAACCCGAACGACAAGATCTTCCCGATCCCCGGCGCGATGGCCGAGGCGATGGCGCGGCTGCTGTTCGAACCCGACCAGCTCTCCGGCCGCCTGCTGTTCTGGGCGGACACGTTCGCCAGCCTGCAGCGGCTCGGGCTGGGCCTGGGCATCTCGACGCTGTCGGCGCTCCTTGTCGGCCTCGTGCTCGGCGCCCTGCCCCCGGTGCGCGCGACCTTCGGGCCGCTGGTGACGGGGATCGCGGTGATTCCGCCGATCGCGCTGCTGCCGATCCTGTTTATCGCCTTCGGGCTCGGCGAGACGTCCAAAGTCGCGCTGATCGTGATCGGCATCGCCCCCTTCATGATTCGCGACATCGCCGCGCATGTCTCCGCCCTGCCCCAGGAACAGATTGCCAAGGCCCAGACGCTCGGCGCGAGCAGTTGGCAATTGATGCTGCGGGTGGCGCTGCCGCAGGCGATGCCGCGCCTGATCCAGGCGGTGCGTCTCTCGCTCGGCCCGGCGTGGGTGTTCCTGATCTCGGCCGAGGCGATCGCTTCGGACATCGGCCTCGGTTACCGGATCTTCCTGGTCCGCCGCTATCTCTCGATGGAGATCATCCTGCCTTACGTCGCCTGGATCGCGCTGCTCGCGGTGGCGATGGACATCCTGCTCGTCCGGTCGAGCCGCCGGCTGTTCCCTTGGGCGCACGGAGCGGCGCATTGAGCGCGCTGCTGAGCCTGCAGAACGTGTGGGTCGAGTACGGCGAGAAGATCGTGCTCGAGCGCGTGAATCTCGACATCGCGGCGGGATCTTTCGTGTCGATCATCGGGCCGTCGGGCGCGGGCAAGAGCAGCCTGCTGCGGATCGTGCTGGGCCAGGAAGCGCCGACGCGCGGCGCGATGCTGCTCGACGGTGAGCCGCTGACGCCCGAATGCGGGCCCGATCGCGGGGTGGTGTTCCAGCGCTATTCGGTGTTCCCGCACCTGACCGCGCTGGGCAACACGCTGTTCGGTCTCGAGTGCGAACAGGCGCCGTTCTCCGCCCGGCTGTTCGGCGCGCGGCGGCGCGCGGCCGTTGCCGAAGCGCGCGAGATGCTCGCGGCGGTGGGGCTCGGCGACAGCGCCGACCTTTACCCCGCGCAAATGTCGGGCGGGATGCAACAGCGGCTCGCGATCGCGCAGGCGCTGGTCAAGCGCCCGCGCATCCTGCTTCTCGACGAACCGTTCGGCGCGCTCGATCCGGGCATCCGGCAAGACATGCACACCCTCATCACGCGCTTGTGGAACGAGTATGCGCTGACTGTCATAATGGTCACGCATGATATCCGCGAAGCGTTCTCGCTCGGGACGCGCGTGCTGACTCTGGATAAACGTCGCCACGATCCGCACGCGCCCCATAGGTTCGGCGCCACGGTGGTATATGATCTGCCTCTCAGCAAACGGGCTTCGGCCGCCTCCACTGGCGGTATTACGATTGACACCGTTGATAATAATTGAGAGGACTCGCCCATGAGCACCGATCCCACCAGCCTCGCGAGGCTGAGCATGAGCCTCCCCGCCGAGCTGTTCCGTCAACTCGACATGATGGTCGAGGAACGGGGGCTGCCCTCGCGCTCGCAGCTCATTGCCGAACTGATTCGCCACGCGCTGGCCGAGCACGAGGCGCTGACCCGGCCGGAAGACATGCTCGCCGGCACGATCACGCTGGTTTACCGGGGAAATCGCGGCCGCGTGCGCCAGCAGCTGGCCGAAACGCAGGTCGATTACCTCAAGGAAGTGATCTCCTCGCAGCACGTGTTCCTCGAGGATGATCAGTCGCTCGAAGTGCTGCTGGTGCAGGGCCCGGCGATGCGCCTCAAGGAACTGTGCGACGCGCTGCGCGGCATTCGCGGGGTGCATCAGCTCCAGCTCGTCACCACCACCGCGTTGCTGCCCCCGCTTCACGAGCAGGACGATCTCGACAAGGCCGAAGCGGAGCTGGCCAAGGGCCCCAACAGCAAAGGCCTCGCCGCATGACGGCAGCGCTCGCGGATCCGCTCGCCGCGCGCGAGCATGCCCGCGGCATGGCGGGGACGGTGGTCGAGGCGATGCCGGTCCTGCCGCCGGTCGCCGCCGATCTGCCGGACGGCGTTTCGGGCGACGACCTACTGTGGGAGGAGACGATCGCGGCGGGCGGCTATGCCAGCCGCCGCCTCGCGCGCGGGTCGCGGCTGCGGCTGATCGACCTGTACGGCGATGCCTGCGCCTCGCTGCTGATCTTCAACGCCGAGCTGCCGAGCGAACGGCTCAACGTGGCGGACACGGTCAAAGTGCAGTGGAACGCCTACCTCGGCGCGGGCAAGCTGCTGCTGTCCGACATGGGCCGCGTGCTGATGAGCATCCTGGAAGATGGCGCGGGCACGCACGACGCGTTTTGCGGCGCCTCCAACTCCGCAAGCAATCGGGCGAAGTACGGCGAAGGGCGCAACAGCGGCCCCTTCCCCAACGGCCGCGACCGGCTGCTGCTCGGGGCCGCCAAGCACGGGCTGCAGCGCCGCGACGTTCACCCGTGCATCAACTTGTTCAAAGGCACGCGGATCGAAACTGACGGCGCGATCACCCCGCTGGTCGGTCCGTACGACGCCGGCCGCACGGTGATCTTGCGCGCCGAGATGGATGCGATCGTCGTGCTCGCCAATTGCCCGCACGTGCTCGACCCGCGCGAAGCCTGGACAGTGACGCCGCTCCGGGCGACGGCTTGGCGCGGCCCGCCGACGCCGGCGGACGACCCTGTGCGCACCGCGACGCCGGAGGGCCTGCGCGCCTTCGAAAACGTCGAAGACTATTTCCGTCGTTAACTGGGAAGACAGGGGCGCAGTGAGCACCGACCCGTATATCGCCGGCCTGGCCGGCCCGATCGTCCATGACGAGGTGGTGCCCGCGCGCGCGCCGTGGCTGCATCATGTCGCCGCCGGGCAGACGCTGCGGATCGTCGATCTCGAAGGCAATCAGGCGGTCGATTTCCTGCTCTATTCGGCTGCCGACGATGCCGAGCGCTACAGCGCGCAGGACACCGTCGCGGCGCAGGGCAACCTGTTTCTGCGCGAAGGTACCGTGCTGCGCTCCAACGAGGGGCGCGCGATGATGACCATCGTCGCCAGTGCGGTCGATTATCACGACACCATCGGCGGCGCCTGTTCGTGCGAATCCAACACCCTGCGCTACGGCCACCACACCAAGGCACAACACGCCTGCGTCGACAACTTCCTCGAGGCCAATCTCACCCAGGGCCGCGGCAAGCGCGACATCGTGTCCAACATCAACTTTTTCATGAACGTGCCGGTCGAACCCGATGGCGCGCTCGGTATCGTCGACGGCATCTCGGCACCGGGGCTGACGGTCGATTTGCGCGCCGAGATGGACGTCGTGGTGGTGGTGTCGAATTGCCCGCAGATCAACAACCCGTGCAACGCTTTCAATCCGACCCCGGTGCGAATGATCGTCAGCGCATGAGCTTCGACACCGTCCTGGTCGCGAACCGGGGCGCCATCGCCACCCGGATCATCCGCACGCTGCGCCGCATGGGGCTGCGTTCGGTGGCGGTCTATTCGGAGGCGGACGCGGGCTCGCTCCATGTCGCGCAAGCCGACGTGGCGGTTTGCATCGGCCCGGCCCCGGCTGCCGAGAGCTATCTCGATGTCGCCGCGATCCTGCGGGCCGCACGCGAAACGGGCGCAGGCGCGATCCATCCGGGCTATGGCTTCCTGGCCGAGAACGCCGAATTCGCCGAAGCCTGCGCGGCGGCCGGATTGGTGTTCATCGGGCCGACGCCCGAGAACATCCGCACGTTCGGCCTCAAGCACACCGCCCGCGCGCTGGCATCCGAGCACGGCCTCCCGCTCGCGCCCGGGACCGACCTGCTGACCGACGAAGAGGAAGCCGTGATCGCCGCGCGCGAGATCGGCTTCCCGGTCATTCTCAAGGCCACCGCGGGCGGCGGCGGGATCGGGATGCGCATCTGCGAGGACGAGGCCACCGTGCGCGAAGGCTTCGCAGGCGTGGCGCGGCTCGGCAAAGGCAATTTCGGCGACGCCGGGGTGTTCCTCGAGCGCTACGTGCGCCGCGCCCGGCACATCGAAGTGCAGATCTTCGGCGACGGCGAAGGCCGCGTCATGCCGCTCGGCGAGCGCGACTGCTCGCTCCAGCGGCGCAACCAGAAGGTGGTCGAGGAAGCACCGGCGCCGCTGCTTTCGGACTCGGTCCGGGGCGAACTGATCGCCGCTGCCGTGCGCCTCGGCGAAGCCGCGCGCTACCGCTCGGCCGGCACGGTCGAGTTCCTGTTCGATGCCGAGCGGCAGGAGTTCTTCTTCCTCGAGATGAATACCCGGCTCCAGGTCGAGCATGGCGTGACCGAAGAGGTCTTGGGGATCGACCTCGTCGAATGGATGATCCGCGGCGGCGCCGGGGACTTCGCGTTCCTGGCCGGCGATCCGCCCACGCCGCGCGGCCATTCGGTGCAGGTGCGCCTCTACGCCGAGGATCCGGCGCTCGACTACCGGCCGACGACCGGCACGCTGACCGCCGTGAGCTTCCCCGATGGGGTCCGCGCCGAAACCTGGTGCATGGCCGGGAGCACGGTCAGCGCCTGGTACGATCCCATGCTGGCCAAGCTGATCGTCCACGCGCCCAGCCGCGACGCGGCGATCGCGGCGATGCAGGACGCGCTCGACCAGAGCCGGATCGACGGCATCGAAACCAACTTGCGCTGGCTGCGCGAGGTAGTGCGGACCGAAGCGTTCGTCGCGGGCACGGTTTCGACCCGCATGCTCGACAGCATCGCCTATCATCCGCGCAGCATCCGTGTGATCGCCGGCGGCACCGCGACCACCGTGCAGGACTGGCCGGGCCGCCAGGGGTTGTGGGCGATCGGCGTGCCGCCGTCGGGCCCGATGGACGATCACTCGTTCAGGATCGGCAACCGCCTGCTCGGCAATCCCGAAGGCGCGGCCGGACTGGAAGTGACTGCCAGCGGGCCCACTCTCGTGTTCAACGCGCCCGCTCGCATATGCCTGACCGGTGCCGATTTCGGCGCACGGCTCGACGACGCGCCGATCGCGCGCGGCAAGCCGATCGAGGTCGCGGCCGGCCAGACGTTGGCGCTCGGCCGCGTCGCGGGCGGCGGAATGCGGGGCTACATCCTGTTCGCGGGCGGGCTCGACATCGCCGCCTATCTCGGCAGCCGCAGCACCTTTGAGCTTGGCCAGTTCGGCGGCCACGCGGCGCGCCGGCTGCTAGCCGGCGATACGCTGCATCTCGCCGCGGGCGATGTGCCGACGCCGAGCTTCTCGCTGCCAATGCCGGACTTCGCGCAGAGCTGGACTCTACGTGTGCTCTACGGCCCGCACGGCGCGCCGGATTTCTTCACCGACGCGGACATCCGCACGTTCCTCGAGGCCGACTGGCAGGTCCACTACAACAGCAACCGTACGGGCGTTCGCCTGATCGGCCCCAAGCCGCAATGGGCGCGGACCGATGGCGGCGAGGCCGGTCTGCATCCCTCGAACATCCACGACAATCCCTATGCCATCGGCGCGGTCGACTTCACCGGCGACATGCCGATCATCCTCGGCCCCGACGGCCCCTCGCTCGGCGGCTTCGTGTGTCCGTTCACCGTCATCGCGGCGGACCGCTGGAAGATCGGCCAGCTCGCGCCCGGCGATCGGCTGCGGTTCGTGCCGGTCGCCATCGGCGACGCGGTCGCGGCCGACCATGCGCCGCTCGGACTGATCGGCGACCTGTTCCAGCACGACGAGCGCTCCCACGACATCGGCCGGCTCTCGCCGGTGCTCGCGCACATCCCCGCAAAAGGCGTGCGGCCGCTGACGGTCTATCGCCAGCAGGGCGATCGCAACATCCTGGTCGAATACGGCCCGATCGTGCTCGACCTCGAACTGCGCATCCGCGTCCACGCGCTGATGACCGAGCTCGAACACCAGGCGCTGCCCGGCGTGATCGACATCGTGCCCGGCATCCGCTCGCTCCAACTCCATTTCGACGGCGAGACGCTCGATCAGCGGGGCGCGCTCGCGGCGCTGATCGCGGCCGAAGAGCGGCTTGGGGACCTTGAGGATTTCTCGATCCCTTCGCGGATCGTCCACCTCCCGCTGAGCTGGCGCGACCCGGCGACGATCGAGACGATCGAGAAGTACATGGGCGCCGTGCGCGACGACGCGCCCTGGTGCCCCGACAACATCGAGTTCATCCGCCGCATCAACGGCCTCGCCGATGCCGACGCGGTCGAGGGCCTGATCTTCGACGCCAGCTACCTCGTGCTCGGCCTCGGCGATGTCTATCTGGGCGCCCCGGTGGCCACACCGATCGACCCGCGCCACCGGCTGGTGACCACCAAGTACAACCCCGCCCGCACCTGGACCCCGCCCAACGTGGTGGGCATCGGCGGCGCTTACATGTGCATCTACGGGATGGAGGGGCCCGGCGGCTACCAACTGTTCGGCCGCACGATCCAGGTCTGGAACACTTACCGCCAGACCGATGCCTTCGTCGACGGCAAGCCGTGGCTGCTGCGCTTCTTCGACCAGATCCGTTTCTTCAAGGTCAGCGCGGAAGAGCTATCCGACTGGCGGCGGGACTTCCCGAACGGCCGCCGCTCGATCGAAGTCGAGCATTCCGAATTCCGGCTCGCTGACTACCGCAAGTTCCTGGCCGACAATGCCGAGGCCATCGCCACGTTCGAGGCGCAGCGCCAGTCCGCGTTCGACGCGGAGCGCGCCGAATGGCAGCGCTCGGGCGAGTTCGATCGCGTTACCGATCTGGCCGACGCGCTGGACGGAAGCGCGGGCGCCGCAGTGGCCGTCGAGGTCCCCGAGGGCTCAGACCTGATGGAAGCACCGTTCGGCGGTAGCGTCTGGAAACTGTTGGTGGCGCCGGGCGACCGGGTCGAGGCGGGGCAAACCATCGCGGTCATCGAAGCGATGAAGATGGAGTGCCCGCTCGAGAGCCCCGGCAGCGGCACGATCGCCGCGCTTTACATCCAGGAACGCCAGGCGCTGCAGCCGGGCGCGCCGCTGCTGGCGCTAAGGCGCGATTCATGACCGACCTGGGTCGGCGCAGCGCTTCGGCGATCGCCGCGGCCGTCGGCAACGGAATCTCGAGCGCGTTGGCCGTGGCGGAAGACACGCTCGCGCGGCTGGCCGCTTACGATGGCGTTCAGCCGCAGATCTGGATCAGCCGGATCGATCCCGACGGCCTGCGCGCGGCGGCGCGCGCGGTGGATGCACGCATCGCGGCCGGCGAACGCTTGCCGCTCGCCGGCGTGCCGTTCGCGGTCAAGGACAACATCGACGTCGCCGGGTTCGAGACGACCGCCGCCTGCCCGGCCTTCGCCTACCGGCCGGATGCGACGGCAAGCGTGGTGGAGCGGCTTCTCGCGGCCGGCGCGATTTGCGTGGGCAAGACCAATCTCGACCAGTTCGCGACCGGCCTCGTCGGCACCCGCAGCCCTTACGGGGTGCCGCGCAACGCCTATAACCTCGCTTACGTGAGCGGCGGATCGAGCTCGGGCTCGGCGGTCGCCGTGGCGGCCGGCCTGGTCGCCTTCGCGCTCGGTACCGACACCGCCGGATCGGGGCGGGTCCCGGCCGCCTTCAACCACCTCGTCGGGTTCAAGCCCAGCAAGGGCCGCTGGAGCACACGCGGTCTCGTTCCCGCGTGCCGCTCGCTCGATTGCATCACGGTCTTCACCGACGCGGTGCATGACGCAAGGCTGGTGGATTCCATCGCCGCCGGCTTCGATCCGGCCGACGCCTTCTCGAAGCCGCTTGCCGACCTGCCGGTTCGGCCGCACCGCATCGGGGTGCCACGCCGCGATCAACGCGTGTGGTTCGGCGATCACCAGGCCGAATATCTCTACGACCGCACCCTCGACGGGCTCTCTGCCACGGCCAGCCTCGTCCAGATCGACATCGCCCCGCTGCTCGAGGCGGCGCGGCTGCTCTACGGCGGTCCGTGGGTGGCCGAGCGCACCGCCGCCCTCGCCCCGCTGCTCGCCGCCGATTCCGATGCTATCGATGCGACCGTCCGCAGTGTGGTGGAACCCGGCGCGGACATGAGCGCGGTCGAGCTGTGGAACGGCATCTACCGCCTCGCCGAACTCAAGCGCCACGCGGACGGGATGTGGGACGCGGTCGATCTGCTTGCCTTCCCGACCACCGGCACCACTTACCGCGTGGCCGAGTTGCTGGCGGCGCCGATCGCGCTCAACAGCAACCTCGGCTTCTACACCAATTTCGTGAACCTGCTCGACATGGCGGCGGTTGCCGTGCCCGCCGGCGCGCGGGCGAACGGCACCGGTTTCGGAGTGACGCTGATCGGCCCTGCCGACAGCGACCTCGGCCTGCTCGCCGCCGCGGAACGCCATCTGGAGGCAGCCGACCTGCCGCAGCCACCGCCACTCGACAGGGAGGGAACCATGGAACGCGTGAAATTGGCCGTCGTCGGCGCGCATCTCAAGGACATGCCGCTGCACTGGCAGCTCACTTCGCGGGACGCGACGTTCGTCGGCGCGTTCGAAACCGCACCGACCTATCGCCTCTATGCCATGGCGGACAGCGTGCCGCCCAAGCCGGCCCTGGTCCACAGCGACGACGGCGCCCCCATCAAGGTCGAGGTCTACGAACTCGACGTGGCGGCGTTCGGCAGCTTCGTGGTCGAAGTGCCCGCACCGCTCGCGATCGGCACGGTCACGCTCGGCGACGGCACCAGCGTCAAAGGCTTCGTCGCCGAACCTCGCGCGCTGACCGGGGCGGAAGACATTACCGCGCTTGGTGGCTGGCGCGCCTATATCGCGCGCGGCTGAAGACGGGCTCGAATGCAGCCGGACGAAAGGGCAGGCGCCGGCGGCGACACGGCAGGTGCTGCCATTGTGGACCTTTCGCAACAGCATGTCCTGAAATTGACCACATGGTTTCTCAATCGCCTCCTCCGGCTTGCGCCGCCGGTGTTGCAGTGCAACATCACCAGCCGAGCATTGGGCGCGTCTGGCGCTACTGGATCGCGAATGGCCGAGGCCTACCAAACGGGGATCACCAGCGGAGGTCCGGAGCGAGTCCGGCCGGGGGACCACCGCCCTTGACGGCCCCGGCGCGCCTCTCGGTTGCCGCCCTCCCGTCAGGGGCCTTGCTGCGCCCCGATCTTCGCGTCCTTCGCCGCATTCGCAGTGCCAATGTGGCAGTCCGAGCCGCCCAGGCGCTGATCGTACTGGCCATCGGTTTCGAGGCACTGGTGCTGGCCGGAGAACTTGGGCCGGGCGCCGGCACTTCGCCGTTCCGGGCGCTGACGATCGTCTCGCTGGTGGCGATACTGAGCGCGGTGGCGCTCAGCTACGCCCTGCTGCGCCGCAGGATCGGACAGCTCGAGAGCCTGTCGGAGCGGCTCGACGTCGCTCTCAAGGCACAGCAGGCCGCCGAAGCGGCCACGAATGCCAAGGCGCGCTATCTCGCCAACGTGAGCCATGAGATCCGCTCACCGCTCAACGCCATCTACGGCTACGCCCAGCTCGTCGAACAGGGCGGCGACACCCGCCCGCAACACGCGGCGCGGGTCATCCGCCACTGCGCCGAACACATGACCAGCCTGGTCGAGAGCCTGCTCGACATCTCGCAGCTGGAAAACGGCGTGCTGCGGGTGCGCAGCGAGATCGTCAACCTGCCCGAATTCCTCGAACAGATCGTGCTGATGATGCGCCCCGCCGCCAAGGCCAAGGGGCTCGACTTCGTGTTCGAGCGGCCCGAGCGGCTGCCCGAGTTCGTCCGCACCGACCAGAACCGCCTGCGCCAGGCGCTGATCAATCTGATCGGCAACGCCATCAAGTTCTCCGACCGGGGCGCCATCACCTTCAGGCTCCGCTACCGCGGGCAGATCGCGACTTTCGAGATCGCGGACACCGGCCCGGGCATCGCGCCCGAAGATCACGCGCGCATCTTCAATCCCTACGAACAGGTCTCGGGGTCGGGCGAATCCATCCGCGCCGGCGTCGGGCTGGGGCTGCCGATCACCAAGGCGATCGTGCAGATCCTCGGCGGAAATCTCGAGCTGGAGAGCGAGCCCGGCCAAGGGGCCTGCTTCCGAGTCACGCTGATGCTCGGCGAGCCGGCCGGGGCGCTCGTTCCCGACGCCCCGCACCGCCGCATCATCGGCCACGAAGGGCCCGCGCGCTCGATCCTGATCGTCGACGACGATGCGGACCAGCGCGGCTTCTTCGAGCAGTTTCTCCGCGACTGCGGGTTCGAGGTGGCCGCCATGCCCGATGGCGAGAGTGCGGTGGCGCTCTGCGCCGCCCGCCGTTTCGACCTCGCCGTGCTCGACATCAGCCTGCCCGGCATTTCCGGATGGGAAACCGCCACGCGAATCCGCGAACGCATGGGGCACGACATCGTCATCGTCATGGCATCGGCCAATTCGCACGAGTTCCACCGGCCGGCCTACGATCGGCCGACGCACGACCACTTCCTCGTCAAGCCGTTCCGTTTGGATGAAATGGCCGAGGCGATCGGCGCGCTGCTCAAGCTGTCGTGGAAGTGGGAGGCGACCGGGGGAGACACCCGCAGCGCCGCCTCCGGCCCGGCGACCGCCAAGCTCCCGGCGGCCGCGCTGCCATACGTGGAGCGCCTCCACGAGCGCATCAAGATCGGCCACGTGCGCGGGATCGAAGCCGAGATCGCGCTGCTCGCGCACAGCGCGCCGGAGCACCGCGAACTTGTCGATGCGCTCTACACCGCGCTCGATACCTTCGATCTCGCCGCCATGTCCCGGATGCTGGAGGGCGCATGATCACCCGCATGCCCGGCCATACCGACACCGTGCTGGTGATCGACGACGAGCCGGCTTCGTTGGGCGTCATGACCGACAAGCTCGAGGGCGCCGATATAGCGGTGCTGGTGGCGACCTCGGGCGAAGCCGCGCTCGAGCTGCTCGACCGCATTCTGCCGGACCTGATCATCGTCGATGCCGTTATGCCCGGGATCGACGGCTTCGAGACGACGGTGCGGATCAAGCGCAATCCGCGGCTCGCCAACATTCCGATCATCTTCCTGACCGGCCTGAGCGAGAGCGAGCACGTCGTCGAGGCGTTCGAGGTCGGCGGGGTCGACTACATCCGCAAGCCGGTGAACCTCAACGAGCTGCTGGCGCGCGTCCGGGTCCACATGGCGCAGGGCCGCGCGGCCCACGCCAGCGCCGCCAGCCTCGACGCGACTGGGCGGATGATGCTCGCCACCGATGCCAGCGGCAGCATGCTGTGGTGCACGCCGCGCGCCGAAGCGGCGATCTCGCGGCTGACGCCGGGCTGGTCGCGCCAGGATTCCGAACTGCCGGCGATGCTGCGGACCCCGGTCGAACGCCTGTTGTCCAACGGCACCGCAGGCGCCTCTGTGCGGGTCGAGCAATCGCCTGCCGAAGACATGCTCGAACTCGTGCTGGTCACGCACCACCGTGCGCACGAAGTGCTGATCCGCCTCAACGAGCTCAATCCGCGCAAGGATGTGGAGAAGCTCGCCGCCACGCTGCGTCTGACCCAGCGCGAGGCGGAAGTGCTGCTGTGGGTCAGCTATGGCAAGTCCAACGGCGACATCAGCGACGTGCTCGATATCAGCCCGCGCACGGTGCAAAAGCACCTTGAGCACGTTTACGAGAAGCTCGGCGTGGAGACCCGCTCTGCCGCCGCCGCGATCGCTATCCGCTCGATCGAACGCTAGGCCCCGGACGAGCTAGGGCGCGGGCGACTTGGCCGCGATCGCTTCGATTTCGATCAGGAAATGCGGCCCGACCAGACCGGCCACTTCGAAAGTCGAGCGGGCTACGGTGTTGGGGTTCTCGGCCGTGCCGAAGAAGGCGCGAAACCCCTCGTTCACGCCGGCGAAGTCCATGCTGCCGGTGCGCGGATCGGCGACCACGAACAGCGTCAGCTTGATCACGTCGCCCATCGTGAAGCCCTGGCTCTCGACGATTTCCTTGATCTTGCCGAGCGTGCTGATGGTCTGCGCCTTGGTGTCGCCCATTTCTTCGAGGCTGGTAACCGCGCTCATCGGCTTGGCGGGATCGAGCGGCGAAGGAAGCTGCCCGGACACGTACAGCATATCCGCGCCCGAATTCACCCGCGCGGCCTCCAGGATCAGGGCGTTCGGATTGCGGCGGATCCGCTCGATTTCGCCTTGGGCGGAGACTTGGACGGGCAAGGCCGCGGCGCCGACGGCGAGCAGGGCGGCGAGTGGCAGGCGGGCTATCATGAGGTGTCCTTGCGAGGTGGAGTTATGAGCGGGCGACCGGTGCTGCACTCCCCGCGAGGGCGGCGTCGAGGGCGGCGTAGCGTCCCGGATCGGGTAGCATCCCCTATGTGCGGCTCCCACTACGCCAATCGGCGTATGGGATTCACCTTGGCGATGCGTTCGAGTGCGCAGGCCGGATCGGACAGTCCGGCACAGCGCCTGCCCCGGCAGGCGAACTACGCAACGCCCGGCGGGCGCTCGCTTCTCCCGATTCCGAAGAGGGCGGAAAAGCAGCGGACCGACACGGGCCGAAAACGACGGGGAGAGGCTTCGACACACAAAGGGGGTTAATCCATGTCGCGCTTCTCCAGGTCTTCCGTCCTCGCCCTGTTCGCCTCGACCGCACTTACCGGCGTCGCCCACGCTCAGAGCGAACCGGCAGCCGCAGAAAGCGACGACGCGAACGCCATTATCGTCACCGGTACGCGTGCGGTCGGCATCGAAGCCGCCGAATCCGCCACGCCGATCCAGGTCCTCGGCGCCGATACGCTCTCGCGGGTCGGCCAGCCCAACCTCAACCAGGCGCTGACCCAGCTCGTGCCGTCCTTCCAGGCGCAGACGCAGGGCACCGACATGGCGAGCTTCTCGCTATCGGCCCGCCTGCGCGGCCTCAGCCCCAACCACACGCTGGTACTGGTCAACGGCAAGCGCCGCCACGGCAACTCGATCCTCCAGGTCATCAACGGCGCATTCGGCGGTTCGGCCGCGCCCAGCATCGACCTGATCCCGCCGGACATCGTCGCGCGCATCGAAGTGCTGCAGGACGGCGCGGCCGCGCAATATGGCTCCGATGCCATCGCCGGCGTCATCAACATCATCCTCAAGGACGACGCCGACGGCGCCACGGTCAAGTTCAACACCGGCCAGTATTACGATGGCGAAGGCACGACTTACAGCGCGAGCGGCAATTTCGGTCTGCCGGTCGGTGACGACGGCTATCTCGACGTGTCGCTGTTTCACCGCCGCAACGATTTCACCACGACCGGCGACGGCCTGATGTCGGTGAAGAACTACAACGGCACCACTGTCACCAACGTGTCCGCCGCCTTCAAGCCGCTGCTCGATGCCTGCAACGCGATCAACTGCACCGCCGAGATCAACGGCGGCCAGCCCGCGTCGCAACTCACGCTCGGCTTCTACAACTTCGGCTACAACTTCGGAGCGGTCGAGCTCTACTCGTTCGGCAATATCTCCTACCGCCACGGCGATGCGCTGCAGGGCTATCGCCATCCGACGCGCCTTTGCCGGACGGCGGCAGGGGCCGCTCAGACGACCGACCCGACGCGGTGCTTCGGCACCACCGCGCAGACCGGCTTGGTCCCGCACATCGAGGTGATGCAGGACGAGTTCTCGTTCACTGGCGGCTTGCGGGGCGAGTTCGCGGGCGGCTGGAACTGGGATCTGGCCGGCAGCTATTCGGAAGACGAGGCGGACGTTTACACCACGCAGTCGGTCAACGCGTCGCTCTTCGTCGCGACCGGCCAGTCTCCGACCGACTTCTACGACGGCAGTTTCAAGTTCACCCAGTTCGTCGGCACGCTCGACTTGCGCAAGGAGTTCGACATCGGTCTCGCCGATCCGCTCAACCTCGCCTTCGGTGCCGAGTACCGCAAGGAAACCTACGCGATCGGGGCCGGCGACGAACTCTCACGCTATGTCGAAGGCGGGCAATCCTTCCCCGGCTACGCGCTGAGCGACGCGGGTTCGACCGAGCGCGACTCCAAATCGGTCTATGTCGACGTGGCGTTCAACCCGGTGCCCGAATGGACCGTCAACTTCGCCGGCCGCTACGAAGACTACAGCGACTTCGGTGATACGAAGATCGGCAAGATCACCACCCGCTTCGACTTCTCCGATGCCTTCGCGGTGCGCGCCACGGCCAGCACCGGGTTCCGGGCGCCGTCGCTCCAGGAATCGGGCTATTCGGCGACCAACGTCGGACCGACCTCCGCGACGCTCCAGCTTGCTCCTAATTCGCCAGGGGCAGCCAGCGCCGGGTTCAGCCCGCTCGGACCCGAGGAATCGGTCAACCTGTCCGCCGGTATCGTGCTGCGCCCGATCCCGCGGCTCGCGATCACGCTCGACGGCTATTACATCACGATCAAGGACCGCATCGTCTCTTCGGGCGCCATCACCGGGCAGCGCTTCAACTCGCTGACCACGCCGCCCACCCAGGTGCTGACTCCGCTCATCAACGGCCTGACGCCCTATCAGCTCGTGCTGAACGCCATCGCGGCCAGCGGCAAGCAGCTCGATCCGACCGTGCTCAGCAACGGCGCGCTTGCCATCCAGACTTTCACCAATGGCATCGACACCGAGACGATGGGCATCGAATTCTCGGCCCGCTACCCGGTCGATCTCTCGTTCGGCCGGCTCGATTTCTCGCTCGGCGCCAACTACAACGTGACCGAAGTCACCGACAACAAGCTCGGGACACTTTTCAGCCCAACCGCCCAACAGACCATCGAAGAGGCCAGCCCCGCGTTCAAGGGCAACATCGGCGTGCTGTTCACGAGCGGGCCCCTGAGCATTAACGGTCGCGTCAACTACTACAGCGAAACCAACCAGTACTCGCAGCCCAACGCGGGCTGTTCCGGCACCCCTGCGAGCACCCAGGGCTGTCTGGCCGCCGACGGCGTTTCGCGGGTCCCGCTGCTGGTACCTCCGATCCAGCTTTCGAATGGCCAGTACTATTACAATGCGGTGGTCGAGGCGACGCCGATCTTCGATCTCGAAGTCGGCTACGACCTAACCGAATTCGCCACGATCGCGGTCGGCGCGAACAACCTGTTCGACAAGACCCCGGAGATCCCGCCGCTGGTCGCCAACTACGATCCGGCAACCTGGCCGACCAACGGCGCGTCTCCCTACATCAACAACGGCGGCACCATCAACGCGCCCTACGGCCACGGCCCCTATGGCACCAATGGCGGCTACTACTACGCGCGCCTGTCGCTGAGCTTCTGAGTTTTCCAAGGCCCCGGGGTTCGCCCCGGGGCCGCCAACCGCAGGGAGATTGTCTGATGAGAGTCCAGCCTTGGACAGGTCTTGCGCTACTGCTGGCGGCCGCCGTGGCCGCCCCGGCGAGCGCCCAGGTCACGCGCACGGTCGGTAGCCCGACTTCGGTAATTTCGAGCACAGCCACGGTGCCACCGGGCGCCACGCTGTACTTCATTTCCGGCACCACCCCGTCGCCGCCCGATCCCGCCAAGCCCGACGACCTCGGCGATACGCGCGCGCAGACGCTGTCGGTGCTGACCAAGATCAAGACCCAGCTCGAATCGATGGGGCTCGGCATGGGCGACGTGGTCAAAATGACCGTGTTCCTGGTCGGCACACCGGAGACCGCCGGGCGGATGGATTCGGCGGCGATGAACGAGGTGTTCCGGACCTTCTTCGGTACGGCGGAACAGCCCAACCGGCCGACCCGCTCGACCATCCAGATCGCCGCGCTCGGCCGTCCGAACATGTACGTCGAGATCGAAGCGATCGCCGCCAAGGCGCCATGAGGCGCGCGGCGCCTTGCGCGGTGCGAGGCCTGACGGCCTTGTGCGGGGCGGGCGCCTTGCTGGCCGCCGGGCATGTCGGGCGCGCGCAGGACGTGTCCGGTGGCGGGCCTGCCCAGGCCGCGCTGTCAGCCGAAGGCGGGCAGATCTACAAGGATATCTGCCAAGCCTGCCACCTCGCCGACGCCAAAGGTGGCGGCGGCGCCGGTGCGGTCATTCCCGCGCTTGCCGGCAATCCCAGGCTGGCCGATGCCGGCTATACCGTAGGGGTGGTGGTCAAGGGGCGGGCCGGCATGCCGTGGTTTCACGACATGCTCACTCCGCGCGAGATCGCTGCGGTGGTCAACCACGTGCGCACGCATTTCAACGATTTCCCGGGCGAAGTGAGCGAAGCCGAAGTGGTGGCCGCGATTGCCGCCAGCGGCGTCGCTTCGCCCGACTGAGCGGCCCGCGAGGTCGCCATCCGAACTACTGGCACAAGGGGGCCAAGCGTCATGACCATGGATGCACCAACCCGGCGGCAGCTGCTGTCGATGATCGGTAAGGCCGGCGGATCGCTCGCCATGTACCAGGCGATGACCGCGCTCGGCCACGCGGCCGAGACGCAGTTCACCGGGCCGCCCACGCTGAGCGGCGCGCGGCCGGGTGCCAGCGTGCTCGTCCTGGGCGCCGGGCTCGCCGGCCTGCTCGCCGCTTACGAACTGACCAAGGCGGGCTACAAGGTCCAGTTGCTCGAATTCCAGGACAGACCCGGCGGTCGCAACTACAGCATCCGCGGCGGCGACAAGGTGGTCGAGGTCGGCGGCGCGACGCAGACCTGCGAATTCGCGCCCGGCAATTATCTCAATCCCGGCCCGTGGCGCATCCCGCACCACCACCGCTCGCTGCTCCACTACAGCAAGGCGTTCGGCGTCGAGATGGAGCCGTTCATCCAGATGAACCACAACACCTTCGTTCACCGCACGAACGCGTTCGGGGGCAAGCCGCAGCGCTACAAGGAGCTCGCGGTC
Organism: Sphingomonadales bacterium 12-68-11; assembly: GCA_002279825.1. GTDB lineage: Bacteria > Pseudomonadota > Alphaproteobacteria > Sphingomonadales > Sphingomonadaceae > Croceibacterium_A. The sequence goes on along the minus strand of NCCV01000004.1, from coordinate 62,984 downwards.
GACTTCAAGGGCCACGTCACCGAACTGCTCGGCAAGTCGCTCAACGCGGGCGCGCTCGACAGTTCGGTAACCGCCGAAGACAAGGAGAAACTGATCGAAGCGATGCGCGACTGGGGCGTGCTCGACGGCAATCTCGCCTATACCAGCAGCCTGCGTGTGTCCGGCCAGCGCGGTTTCGACAAGGCCCCGGGCGGCGGCGTCGATGGCGCGCCCACCGCGTCCCAGATCAACAGCCTCAGCGACGTGCTCGATTCCAACGTCTGGAGCCAGATGGGGTTCTACTTCGGCAACGTGATGCAGACGACCATGTTTCAGCCCAAGGGCGGCATGGACATGATCGGCAAGGGCTTCGTCAGGCAGCTTCCGGCCGGCACGATCCGCTACAACACCAAAGTCACGTCGATCGCGCAATACGATGCCGGCGTCAGCGTCGCCTGGACCGACAACGCCAGCGGGCAGACCGGCACGAGCCGCGCGGACTGGTGCGTCTGCACCATCCCGGCTTCAATCCTGGGCCAGATGGACATCCAGGTCAGCGACGCGAAGAAGGCCGCGATCAAGGCCCTGCCCTATTCGGGCCAGGTCAAGATCGGGCTTGAGATGCGCAGCCGCTTCTGGGAGGACCAATACTCGATCTACGGCGGGCACAGCTTCACCGACCAGCCGATCGGGCTGATCTCCTATCCCAACAACAACATGTTCCGGAATGGACCCGCGGTGCTGCTCGGGGCTTTCGCGAGCGGGGCGGGCGGGTTCCAGCTCGCCGGCATGACCCCCGAGCAACGCATCGAAGCCGCGCTGGCGCAAGGCTCGGTGTTCCATCCCGACGAGTATCGCCGCGAGTTCCTCAACGGCATCTCGTTTGCGTGGAGCCGGGCGCCGTGGATCCTCGGTTGCGCCGCCAGCTGGAACGACGAGACCCGGGCGCGCCATTACCAGAACCTCGTCTCGCTCGACGGCCGCGTGGTCCTCGCGGGAGAGCACGCCTCATATTACGGCGGTTGGATGGAAGGGTCGCTTCTCTCCGCGCTCGACGCGATCACCCGCCTGCACCAGCGGGCGCTGGCGGCCTAGCGAATCGCATGGGCGGCGATCGGCTCGGAAGCGATGGTCGCGGCAGTGATCGCCCCGACCTCGGCCAGCACGCCCTCGAAGGCCGGGTTCAACTCGCCGCCTCCGATAGGCGGTACGAAGTAGGCTGCCACGACCAGCGGCGCGCGCGCTGAGCCCTTGAGAGGGGCCGGGCCGCCGAAGGCGAGATCGACATAGATGGTCGATTGCGGGTGGAGGCCGGTGCCGGTCTTGTCGCCCGCGACCCATCCGGCCGGGAAGCCGGCGCGCAGGCGGCGGGTGCCGGTCTGCACCTCGACCATCCAGCTCATCAGCATGGCGCGCCCGGCCTCGTCCAGCACGTCACCGGTCACCAGCCGGGCGACGGTCGCCGCCATCGCCGCGGGTGTGGTTGTATCGAGTACGCTGCCCGGCGGCACCACGTTAAGATCGGGCTCCAACCGGTCGAGCCGGCTGGTGGTGTCGCCGATCGCGGCCCAGAACGCGGTCATCGCCTGTGGGCCACCCAGCCAGCGCAGCAGCACGTTGGCGGCGGCGTTGTCGCTGGTAACCAGAGTGGCGCGGGCCAGTTCCGCCGCCGTCAGTCCTTCTGCGACATGGGCGGAGGTGACTGGGCTGTTGCCCATCAGGTCGCCTTGCGTCCAGTGCAGCCGATGGTCGAGCTGCCACCGCCCGGCCTGCGCGCCCTGCAGCACCAGCGCCGCGAGCGAAAGTTTGAACGAGCTGCAATGGGCGAAACGCTCGCTGCTGCGCCAGCCGGCCGTGCGGCCTGTGGCGGTGTCGATGATACAGGCACCCAACCGTCCGCCGCTTCGGGCCTCGAGCGCAGCAAGCGCCGCTTCCGGCTCCCCCGATACTTGCGGCCGGGTGCCCAGGCACCCGGCGACCAGTGTGCCGAGCCCCACGCAAAGCAGTTCACGCCTGTCGATCATACAGCCCGATAGACCTGCGACCCGCGCCCGTCAGCCCTCGCTTCGTCCAGGTGTCAGCGGATCGCCTTGACCTCTTCGGCGGTGATCGGATCGGTGTAGGTGTTGCCGAAGTTGGTGCGCACGTAGTTGACGACTTCGGCCACCTGTTCGTCGCTCATCATCGAGCCGACCGCCGGCATGCCGTTCATGCCCTTGAGCACGACGTATGCCGGGTAGCCCGAGGCCGCCAGTCGCTCGCTCTTTTCGAGCGAAGGATAGAAGCCGGCGCCCCGCGCCCCCTTGCCGTCGGGCATGTGGCAGGCGGCGCAGACGTTGGCATAGAGCGACGCCCCATCCTGCTCGCCGAAGCGCGACTGCGAGCTGAACACGGTGGCATCCGCGGCGACTGGTCCGGACGAGGTCTGCGCGGCGGCAGAGGCGGCGATGCCCCCGAGCGCAGCCAGCGCCGCAACGCCAAGGACGATGGTCTGTCTGCTGATCATGGAGTTATGCCGCCTGTACGAGCTTGTGGAGGCGTTCGATCGCGTCGAGCGCCGAGGTGACCGAGCCTTCCTGCCAGCCGCCGATGTAGGAGGCGTGCTCCCCCGCCAGCGCGATGCGCCCGTCGATCTCGCACAGGTTCTTGTAGTGCGTGGCGCGGCTCTGGTCGTTCCACTGGCCGAAGCAGCCCTGCACCCACGGCACCCGGTGCCAGGCGACCGCGATGCCGCTCACGAACTCGGTCTTGTACTGCGGATGGATCTGCGCGCCCCATTCGAGCACTTTCTCGATCCGCTTCTCGGGCGGTAGCGAAGTCAGCTCGTAAGCGTAGGCGCCGCCACTGTAGGCGCCGAGCAGCGCCGCCGGGCCAGGAGTGCCGTAGCCAAAGCTGGGATAGGAGATCGTGCCGATCGGCAGGTCGGTGCTGGTGATGCCGCCGTAGATTTGCTCGTCCTGTTCCCAGAACCGGCGCTTGAACTCGAGCCCGACCTTGACGCTGGGGGAATAGGGCACGGCGCGGATCGCGGCGGCCATCTTCGGACCGACGTTCATCTCGATCTGGCTGAGGATCGATAGCGGGATCGTACAGATGCAGTAATCGGCCTGCGCTGTCAGCTTTTCGCCGCTGCGCGTGTCCTCGAAGCTGACGGTGACACCACTTTCGCCCTGTCGGATCGCGGTGACCTTGCTGTTGACGCGCACGAGGTGTCCGACCGCGCGTTCGAACCCGCGCGCGATCTCGCCCATGCCTCCGACCGGCTGGAAGATCGCGTGCTGGTGTTCGTTGGAGAGGTGCCCGCCGATCGAGCGCCACAAGCCCGACTTGAGCACGGTGGCGAGGTCGAGCGGGTCGGAAGGGATGGGCTCGGCGGTCAGACCCCCACCCGGTCCCTTGTCCCAGCCGCGCCGGGTGGCCGATTGGCGCCCGCGGACATACCGCATGTCGGCATCGAGCGCGCCCCAGCTGCGCAGCGATTCGAGCAGGATCTCCGCATCTTCCGCTGTCACCGCATCGTCGAGCGCGGACGATTTGACCGCCTTCGCCAGCAGCTCCGAGACATGGCCGTAATAGTCGGCCTGGATGGTCTTGTAACGCTGCGGCTTGCCGCCGAACGCCTGGGTCGAATGAAGATAGGCGTTGTAATTGTTCTGTTGGAACGGCTCGAGCCCGACACCGAGCATCTGGCAATAGTGGATCAGACCGCCGTGCTCGGTCGGGATGCGCCATGGGCCGGGATTGATGTAGTTGCCGGCCGAGAACTGGCAGGTCTGCGCCGCGCCGCCGAGCTCGGTATAGCTATCGCCGCCCTTGAGCGTCCAGGCGCGGCCGCCCACTTTGGGATTGTATTCGAGCACTTTCACGGCGTAGCCAGCGCGCTCGAGCTCAAGCGCCGCGACCAAACCGGCCACTCCCGCGCCCAGGATCAGCACGGACTTACCCTTGGCCCCGCCATCGAGCTTGATCGGGCCGGTGAACGTCGAGGCATGGGCCTGGCCGAGCGGCGCCATCGCCATCAGCATCGCGGTCGCGCCCGCCGACTTGCCGATCATGGCCAGCAGGTCGCGCTTGCTCATGCCGAATTGCGGCTGGTCGTTCATGCCCCGTCCTCGGCCGCGCCCTGCCGCGCCCTCCGCGACTAGGTGAATAGGGGCGATCCGCAGCGGACCATCGGGGCCCCGCCCCCCATTGGGGATACGCTGTTTGGCTTATTCCCGGCGCCCGGACGGGGGTGTCCGCCACCCGGCGGCTAGGGCCGCACGGCCGCTTCGTCCGGCGCCGCCACCAGTTGCTCACGCTCGAACGTGATCGTGCTGATGCGCTGATCGAGCGCCGCCACGACATCGGCGGTCAGGTCGTTGGTGAAATTGCCGCCGAGCATTGTGTTGCGATCGGCGAGCAGGCCGCAGCCGTGGCCGGCATAGACCTGCTGGATGACCGGCTGAGCCTGGTCGGCGATGGTCTGGAGCGCCTTCTGGCGCGTCGCGTCGATTTCGCGGCTGCGCTGCTGCGCGAGCGCCTGGACCGGCTGGAGACGCACGGCCAGCGCCTGTTCGCGGCGGCTGCGCTCTTCGGGCGCGAGCGCGCCGGCCTCCGCCTGGAACTGCCGGATCTCAGACTCGAGCGGCGCGCGCAGGGCATCGACTTCGGCCTGCGCCGCGTCGCTCAGCACCTTGAGGCGAGCATTGGCGGCCAGCCCGACTTTGGCATTGGCGAAAATCGCCTCGCGCGAGAGCAGGCACACGCCAGGCACTACGGGCCCGCCCATCCCGGTCTGCGGCGGCGCGGTCTGGGCCGCGGCGGGGGCGGCTACCACGGCCAGGGCGATTGCGGACGAGAGTGTGCGATGCATCGGGATATTCCTTCACTCAATGGCACGGGATGGATCGATTCTGGCGCGAGGTCGCGCGCGGTTGGCCGAGACAGGCTAGCGTTGCGGTTATGACCTCTTGAAGACCACCGCAGCTGTCCCGCGGCGGAGAAGGGGACAGCCGCCGCGGGACAGGGCCGGCACCTTGCGGGTGCCATGCATCGGCTTGACAACCGAGGGTGCCGAGAAAGCGCGGCGGCGCGCCCTATTCGTCGTCGTCCTCTTCCTGCTCGCCTTCGATCCCGAAGCTCACCACCGAGCCGGTCAGGATCGTCTGGCGGACCGTGCGCAGCTTCTCGACTTCCTCGGTCATGTCGAATGCCTGTTCGAGCGCCTCGTCCTCCAGCGCCTGCGCGAAGTTCTCGAGGTTGAGCGCGCCCACGGTGCCTTCGTCGGTCCCGAGATCGACGTTGGTCACGCCCCCGACCGTGATGTTGTCCAGCCCGCGGATTTCGATCGCGCCGATGAACAGATCGCGCGAGGCCCGGATGCCCGCATCGCCCGCGTTGACGATGCCGTTGAAGGCATAGAGATCGACGTCGCCGCCCGGGGTGCCATCGACCCGGTTAAGCGTGGCGATGCCGGCGCCGTTGGGCAGACCCGAGCGAACCACGCGGGTGATAGCAAACTCGTCGATCGGGAACTGGATCGGCGGGATCGCCAGCGAGGTCTTGCGGCCCTTGCCGGCATCGATGTCACCGAACGACGACCAGATCAGGATATCGCCGTCATCCGCCGTCATCGTGCGGCTCTGGTTCACGATATAGTCGTCGTAAGTGAGCGCGTAGACGCTGCCCCGGTCCTGCGTCAGCACGCCCGACCGGTTCGGGTCGGTGTTGGTGATGCCCAGGCTCGCCAGCTGGACCATGCCGCCCGGGACCAGGATCTCCGCATCGCCGCCGCCATCGGTGCGGATCTGGCTGTTGGTCATGATGAGGTCCCCGAACCAGCGCGCCTCGCCGTCCTTCTTGGCCTCGCCCGGCTTGCGCTGGGCACCCGGGAAAAGCCGCCCGATCGCGTCATAGCCGCGGGTCGGGTTGCCGTTGCGCTCGTAGATCGGATCGGTCGCGATCGAGGAGCCGACCGCTTCGCGGCCGCCGGTCTTGAGCTCGGCGAACATGATGCGCGTGGCAAGCGGTGCCTGCTTGACCGGGTCGAGGCCCTGATACCATTCGAGCGCGGCGTCGTAGTCGGCCTTGGCGATCTTCCCGATCAACGTGCCGCGCGCGACCGGACGCCCGTCTGCCCCTTCGAGGCTGATCGCGGGCCGGCCGTGAAGCTCGTGCCAGTAATTGATCAGCTCGATCGCGTAGATCGTCACCTCGGTGGCACCGTCGGCCAGCGTGGTATCGTGCGGGGTGGCGAGGTTGCGATCGTCGAACGTGAAGTACTGGCTGAGATAGCCGGGCTTGCCGTCGATGTTCTCGGTGCCGAGGTAGTAGTCGATGAACTTCGCGTATTCGGGCGCCTGGTCGATGCCGGCCAGCACCGTCAGGTCTATGCCGTTGACTTCCTGGGTGTTCACGTCGCCATCGACGAATTCGATCGCGCGGATGCCGGCGCCCGGCGTCGTACCCATGAAGATCTCATCGCCGGCCTGGACCCACATCCGGCCTGCGCCATAGCCGGCGATGTTCGGCAGGTAGATCGAGCCGCCCGCCTGAACCATCGAGACGTCGTCGGCATCCTGGTTGTAGAAATGCATGCGGCCCATGCGGATGTCATCGCCCGCCTTGAGCCGGGTCTCGTGACCCCAGAAGAACACGCCGGTGTTGTAGGTCTGAGCGCCCTGGACGCTCTGCCCGGTGGTGCTGACGATGTCGCCTTCCAGCGCGTAGAATGCGGAGAACTCGTCGCGGCCGGCGCGAACATTGGCGCCGCCACCCGTGCTGTAGCCAGCGCCGCCGACCGACTGCCCGGGCAATCCGCCCTCATAGGCGGTCGTACCGGTCATGAACGCATTGTTGTCCGGCGCCACCGGGTTGAGCAGTCGGCCGACATATTCGGGCCGATCCCAGCCGATCACCGCGCTGTAGGCACCCTGGCTGGGATTGCGGGTGTTGAAGCTGATGTTGCGCCGGGCCAGCACTTCGACGTGGCCATGCGGATACTGGTCGAACAAGAGCTGGTCCATCAGGGCAGTCGTCACGCTGGCGTCGCCGAAATTGACCGAGCCGTTGGGCGCCACCATCCGGGTTACGCTCGGCATGACGGTGAGCGCGTCGATGACACCGGCGCTCCGCCCGCGGCCGAACAGGGTGATGTCGCCGCCAAGCGACAGGAACTCGGCCGAAGTGTTCTCGGTATAGCCGATGTACTCTGCCTGCGGCCGGTAGCTGGCGCCGCGCGGCGCCCAAGCGCCCGAATAGACACTGGCGACGCGGATCGCGCCGCCGGCCTGGACCTTGAGCTGCGCGTCGTCGATCACGAACGAGACGTTGCCCGCGCCGGCGCCGATCGCGCCGTCCGTGCGAATGTCGGAGACCCCCTTGGCGACGTAGATCCAGCTGTTGTCGAGCGCCCCGCCGATGTCGAGCTCGAGATCGCCGCTGGCAAAGCTGTTCAAGGTTTTCACCGAGCCGACGGTCCGGCCGCCCGAGACGCGCAGCGTGTCGGGCAAAGCTATGCCCAGGTTGCGCGCGTCGCCCCCGGCCGTGATCGCCACGTCGCCGCCGCCCAGCGCGCCCAGGCTCTGGCGGAACGAGTCGAACAGCGTGCCGGTGCTGGTCTGGTTGGCGAAGCCCATCGCGTCGACGCTGAAGTTCTGCTCCAGCGCGTTGTATCCGGGCTGCCCCTGGGCGGCCCCCGGTACGATCGCGCCGCGCCACCAGGCCCAGTCGTACATCGCGTGCGGATTATCGGTGCCGATGATCGAGCCGCCGACGGTCACGGCGATATCGCCGCCACGCCAGGTGTAGTTGGGCCGCAGATAGAAGGCTTCCGGCCGGCCGCTGCCGGCATTGAAGCTGAAACCGTTGGCGGCATCGAAATCGGCCACTGCGGGCGCGGTGACGCCAGCGGTGTAGATCGAGGCGTTGTTAATGCTGAACGCGACGGGCGTGACGCCCGTGCCGGTTGACTGGTTGAGGTTGCGTCCATCGACTAGCGTCAGGTCGCGCCGGCCAGGCCGCCACCACACCAGGCCAAGGTTGGGGACGTTCACAGCATAAGTGAGATTCGAATTGATCCCCGACGTCGCGTTGAACGTGAACACCTGGCCGTTCGGGCCGTTGAGCGTGAGCACCGGCACACCGCCGGGGCCGCCGCTGGTCGTCATATTGAAGGTCCAGGCGTCGGGCTGCGCGTAGTTGAGATCGCCCGAGGCGGCGAGCTTGATGTCGCCGGTGCCGGTGCGGATCACCCCATCGACATTGATGTCGCCCGCGCCCGTCGCCGAAACCCGCGTCGCCAGCACGTTGGTCTGCGAGAAGTCGGCGCCCGCCACCAGGTTGTAGCTCCACGAGCGGTCGTCGGTCAGCTTGTTGGGCATGACCGGCAGCGTCGTCGGCAGTGTCGTCACGTTGAGCTGAAGCGGTGCGTAGAACTCCTGCGTCCGCACCGCATCCTGGAACCCGTCGCTGAGGTTGGCATTGGCGAAATTGAGGTCGCCGCCCGCGCGCAGCGTCAGCACGCCGGCCGCGCCGCCATAGCGCGCCGTCTTGAGGTTCCAATGATCGACCAGCGTGAGATTGCCGCCGGCACGGATCTCGATCCCCGGGGCGATCACGAAGCGCGCGGTGTCGGGCTGCCCCAGCCGCGTGCGGATGGCGTTCGCGCCGGCCGCCATGAACGCCGCCGCTTGGTTGGTGACTTGGGTCTGCAGCGCGGTGTTGATCACGCCGTTGCCCGTGCCGAGATCGGTCACGCGGTACGCCTCGAGCTGGGTCACGCCGCCCAGCACGTTCGCCTGGAAGGCCGTTACCGCCACGTCGTTGCCGATCTGGCGTGCACGCAGATGGACTTCGCCCTCCTGCCCGCTGCCGTTCGCCGACACGTTGAGCGTGGCTGCCCCGACGTTGATCGCGCCCTGATCGCCGACTTGCAGCGAGATCGTCCCGCCGCGCTCGTCGGCGCCCCGCGCACTGGCATTGAGCAGCGCGCCGGCGTTGACGGTCAAATCGCCGCCGGACGCGATCAGGATCGTGCCCCCCTTGTCGCCGGTGGTGACGATCTGCGCGCCGCCCGCCACCGTCACCGAACCGGTCCCGGTCGACAGCTCGAAGCGTTCGACCTGAGTCACGCCCTCGATCACGGCATTGCCGTCGACGACGCTGAAGCGGCGCAGCCGCGAGAAGCCGCTGGTGTTGAGCGTGGCGTTGAGCGCCGCGAAGTTGTCGAGCGTCGACGTCTGCAGCGTGAATTCGCCCCCGCGGAAGCCGCTCGCCGCGCCGGCCTTGAGCGTGCCGTCGAGCTTGGCCACGCCGCGCGAGGCCGCGAACACCAGCGAACCGGAATCGCCGCCGCCCTGGCCGCCCGCGACATCGAGCACCGCGCCCTGCGCGACCACTACGTCGCCGTTCTCGGAGGAAAGACCAATGCCGCCGGCGGTCAGGTACTCGGTCTTCTCGTAGAAATCGATCTCCGAGCCCGAGACGTCGATCAGCCCCTTGGCCCCGACGGTCACGTCATCGACGGCAGTCGCACGGACCACGCCCGAATTGAACAGCAGCGGCAGATCGATCAAGACCGATCGGCCGACGAGGTCAAGCGAAGCGCCCGCGGTCTCGAGCGCGGCGAGTTGCGCCGGCTGCGCCTGGGACAGCAGTTCAAGCGTACCGCCGGCCGTCAGATCGTGCGCGGCGCCGCCGGTGGCGGTCACCTCGGTCGCGCGAATGCTGACCGCGCCCGGCGTTACCGTCGCGCCGGTGCCCGTGAACAGCATCCGTCCCGCCACGTCGATTTCGACGCTGCCGAAGCCCAGCCCCATCGCGCCCGCCGCGCGGGTTAAGGTCTCGGCCTTGACCGCCAGGCTCGCGCCGTTGGCCGTTGGCGCAAGCACCGCGCCGAGGCTGTTGGTGAGCGTGAGATTCTTCGCCTGGAAGCGATTGGCGCCGGTGCCGTCGACGTCGCGTATGCCGCCGCCGTCGAGCACCAGATCGTTGGCGGTGACCAGCGATACGTCGCCGTAGAGCGCGAAGTCGGTCAGGCTGCGAAGGCGCAGCGTGCCGGCGCCGGCCAGCGCGTCGAACAGCGACTGGGTGAGCGCCAGCCCGTTGGCACTCGCCGGCGCATTGCCGAAGCTTACGCTGCCTGCCGCGGCCTCGATCGCGCCCGCCTTGATGATCGCATCGGGCGCGAGCGTGGTGTTGCGTGTGGCGTTGAGGGCGACCGCGTCGGTCGCCTCGAGCCGAACGCCGGTTTCGATGACGATGTCGCCGCGATCGGTCTTCGGCGCGGTGCGCACGATCCCGGCATCGCCCAGGTTGGACACGCGGACGAAAGCGCCGCGATCCTCGGCGGCATAGTTCACGCTCGAAATCGTCGCCGCCGCCAGTTCGGGCCGGAGCACGACATCGCCGACGCTGCGGCCGTCGCCGGTCGCGCGGACCACGGATCCGCTCTCGAACTTGATCTGGTCGGTTGCGGTGAAGAGAATTTCCACCCCGGTCAAAGCTGAGCCAGAGTCGTTGCGCACCACGACTTTTTCGGCGCCGATCGTGCCGCCCACCGGCGCACCGCCGGTCCCGCGCGATTCGAAGCCGGTCACGATCTCGAGACCGCCCGCGCCCTGGCGGCGCACCCCGCCGATCAGCAGGCTTTCGGCGACGTTGGAGAGCTGGCTCGGATCGAGCCGCAGCCAGCCCGCGCCGAGATCGCTGATATCGGTGGTCTTGCTGGCCACTACGATCAGGTCGCTGGCGATGTCGAGCAGCCCGCCGCGGTTGGCGGCAGTTGCCCCGGCAGCCCGGAACGTACCGTTCAGCTCGAGCGTCTTGCGCGCCGCGATCGACATGAAGCCGCCGTCGACCGGCAGGCGCGGACTGGCGTTGAAGACGGCGCCCGACCGCTCGAGTCCGGTCAGGAATCGTTCGCTCGAGAAGAACGTGTTGCCGCTGGTCTCGAGAAACTCGGAGCGGCGGCGCACTTCGGCACCCGACAACAGATTGAAGGTCGAGTAAGTCTGCGCGGTGTAGGCCGCGCCCTGTTCGCCGGTCTGATAGCCCGCCACGACCAGCGTGCCGTCGGCGAGGGTGCGGGTCGCGCCGGTGCCCGCCAGCGTCGAGCTCGCGACCGTCAGGCGATAGGCACCCGGTGTCAGCGCATACTCCGCCGGCAGCAGGGTGTAGAAGCCGGCCTCATGGCCGTCGAATGCCGGCAGCCAGACCGTATCGCCGACCGCCAGGTCGGCGCGATTGGCCGAACTGGGCGCCGAACCGAACGAGACGTCGTCGCCGAACGCGGGCGAGATCGCGAACACACCCGCGCCCGTCAGAATGTTGGTGGCGCCGAGCGGTCCCTGCACGAACTCGATGCCGAGCACGTCGCCGCCGCCGCTGGCATCGATGATCGATCCGGCCTGGAGGTTCACATTGTCGCCGTTGACGACGATGCGCTTCTCCGGCGGCGTGTTGAGGAGCTGCGGCTGCGTCTGGCCGACCACGGGCCCGTACCACGCCGAGCCGTCGACCGTGTAGCCGTAGAGGATCGTGCGATCGCCTGCCGAGACGCTGGTCACGCTGCCCGGGAGGAAGTTGACGTCGGTCGCGTCGAACTGGATCGTGCCGAACGGCGCCGATAGCACGCCGCCCTGAGTGATCGTCGGCGCTTGGAGCTTGAGGACGCCGGCCGCCGAGAGCGGTGCGGACCCGCCCTCCCCGGTGCCCTTGATGGTGATGCTCTTGTCGGAGAGGATGCTGAACTGGGTCGCGGCGTAGGGATAGATCTGACCGGCGGTGATCACGAGATCGCCGGGTGCGTAGATCCGCGAGGGGGCCGCAGTGATGTTGATGTTGCCGCCGGCGAGTGCATGCGTCGCGGTAAGGTTGACCGTGCCGAAGCCGGCGAAAGTCGCGTTTGCGACGGATATGTCGCGCGCCACCGCGGTCATCACCGCGTCGGTCATGGCGACCGGCGGGCGAACGACGTTGGCGCCCAGCGCCGCAGAGGAGCCGAAGCTGATCTGCTGCGCCTTGAGCGTCAGGTCGGAACCGTTGGTGCTGACATCGCCGGACACGCGCAGCCGGGTCTTGGCCTCGATCGTGAGATCGCTCTGCAGCGAGATCGCTCCCAGCGACACCGATTCGAACGTCGAGAGCTTGTCGAACACCCCTTTGCCGACGGTGAAATTGCCCGGTTGCCGCAGAGTGGAGAGCGTCGTGGCGTTGGGAGTCGCGGTGCTCGCGGTTCCCTGCCGGAGCGCGGTCATCGTATTGAGGAAAGCCTGCTGGCTGACGATCGGCGCGTAGCTGGCCGGCATCACGAATTCGGCGCGGACCGGTCCGCCGGGCAGCGGCGATTCAGCGGTCATGCCGGCGGGCAGCGCCGCCAACGACGGATCGAGATAGAAACGCCCGGCGGTATCGTTGCTCACCATCTTGGCGAACGAGGCTTCGAACAGCCCGACGATGCGCGCGATATCGGCCGCGGTCGCCTGACGGTACGTGCCGCCTGCGGTCCCGGTCACGGTGACGGTGTTGCCGGTGCGGGTGAACGGGATCGGTTCGACGTCCGCGGCCTGGAGCCCGGTCGCCGTGCGCAAGGATGCCTGCGCCGGCGCGCCCCACCAGTCGCGCAAGTTGTTGAACTGGATGTTGCGTGTGTTGGTGCTCAGCGTCGTGCTGTTGAGCCCGTTGCCGGTGGTCCCGATCAGGCGCGTGGTCAGCGCGGTGAGGATCCCCTGGAGGCCGTACACGCCGGTCGTACCGGTCGGCACGAACAACTGGCCGTCGAGCCCGCCGCCGAGCGTGATCTCGCCCGAGCGTGCCTGCGGCGTGCCGGCTTCGCCGCGGATGTCGCCGAGCATGTAGCCTTCGCCGCCGCTGATCGCGATCGCGCCGGCATCGCTGCCCATCAGCCGGTCCTGACGGACGATCCCGAAGCGACCCGGCAACGACGCGGTCAGCAGGGCAGACGCACCCGAGACGTCGAACAGCGCGCCCGGCTCGACGACCAGTTCGTCGGTGGTGGCAATGCTGATCGTTCCGCCCGCCAGCACGCGGCCGTCGATCCAGCGGTGGCCCGGCGTGTTCCCCTGGACAACCTGGGTCTGCGCTATGCCCCGCGCGTCGAGGAACGCCGTGGGGCGGACTATGATGCGCGGCGACACGCCGCCCGGACCGTACCCATTGTTGTTCGACTGCAGGATGATCCGGCCGGCACGCGCGAAGAGATCGCCGGCGAGGTCCTGATTGCGCCCGGTCAGGGTGATCGATCCGAGCGTATCGACGCGGATTTCGGAATCGACCGACGTCCGAAGCCCGCCGCTCGAAACCAAGGCGAGGTTCGCGGGCGAACGTTCGAGCTCGGGCAACAAGACGCGGCTCGTGACGGTGGCGAGGTCGGTGCCGCTGGTGATCTGCGAAGCCGCGCGATCGAGCGCGAGCGCGGCGCGCGCCAGATCGACGCGGGTGCCCGCGGCGACATCCAGGTTCGCGTTGATGAGGGCGTCGGTGATGATCCGGCGCGCCGGCTGCCCGGCCGGTCGCGTGGCGTTGTAGGCCGCTGCCGCCGCATTGGCCGCCGCGATCCGGGCGAGCAGCTCGGGCGTGACGATCTCGCCCGCCTGCGCAATCAGAAAGTCGGGCGCGGTGCTCGCAAGGTTGGGGTTGGCGATCGCCGAGGTGAGGATGCGGCCGACGCTGCCAGCGAGCGGAAGCGTCAGCCCGCCCGTAGAGATCGTCAGGCTCCCGACACCGCGCGCGTTGAGCCAGCGGTCGCTCAAATAAACGGCGCCCGCCGGCGCGGTTCCGCCCTCGGGCCCGATCACCACGTCGCCCAGGTTCCACAGGCCGAGATTGCCGAAGCCGGCGAGGCCGGAGACGTCGATGTTGAGCCGGCCGAGCAGCTCGACGGCACTCTGGCTGGCGTTGCGATATACGTCGACCGTGCCGCCTTCCCCGGAGACAAGTTCGAACCGCCCCGCGCCGGTGGCGCTTGCCGGGCTGAGCTGCCGCCACCAGCCGCCGCCTGCCGCGTCGAGCGTGACGTTGCCGTCGATCAAGGCGCCCTGGAGAGTGATCCGACCGCCGTCGACGTACCCGCCGAACCGGCCGCCGGCATCCAGATCGTTTGTCCATTCGCCGGCGACGGTGAGCTTGGTGCCCGCCCCGATCCGCCCTGCGAACAGGCTGACCTCGCCCCCCGCGGCGGTCAGCGTCACGTCGGTGCCGACGAACGCCGGGGTCCCGCCGACGAGCAGTGTGCCGCCCGCCGCTACCCGAAGGTCGGCGCCCGACTGGATTTCCCAGCGGTGCGTCCCGGCGTCGCCCTTGTCCAGGAAGGACAGTGTCTGGATGCCGTTGGCACCCGAAGCGAACGCATCCTCGACGAACGCGAACCGCACCGCGCGGCCGCGCAGGAAGCCGGTCGGTAGCGCCGCACTGGGCTGGAGCAGCGCTTCCAATTGAGTGCCGGCATAGCCGAGCTCGACCAGCTTGCCGCGCAGTTCGACCGGGGCGCCGTTGAACAGCACCCAGCCCGGCGCCAGTTCGAAGCGCGGGTCGGTGATCGCGACACCGTTCGGCATCGCCTGCGAGTAGCTGCCTTCGAGGTAGCCGCTTTCGTCGATTTTCGTGGGATCGAGCGTGACCTGGCCACCGTCCACGTCGCGCGTGACCGAACCGGTGCCCGCAGTGATGTAGACTTGGTCGACGAAGTACTCGGTCAGCGATTCCGATCCGGTGCCGATCGTCACCTCACCGCCGCGCGCAAGTCGGGTCGTCGGCACGGCGTTGGTGGCGCCGGTCGGAGCCTTGGGGGTCGCGCCGCCGATGCCGGCGGCGAGCTGCCGCGCGCCGTTGACGACATCGCCGAGTACGCGCCCGTAGAGGAAATAGGAAGGCGCCAGGATTTCGAGCGCGCCCGCGTCACCGCCCTCGGTGTAGCCGGTTTCGAAATGCGACTGGCGCGTGAGGCCGGTGTATTCGATCGTCGCATCCGCGTCGGCGATGTCGACGATCCGGCCGTCTGCGGTGCGCAGCAGCGTCGTTTCGACCATGCCGCCGGCATAGAGCGCCGTACCGCCCGAGAGATCGACCTTGGATCCTTCGTCCATGCGCACCTGGCGCAGCGCGCGGATGTTGACCGTGCCACCGTTCACCGACCGCTGTTCTGCGGTCAGATTGCGGTTCGCGAGCGTGCCCGTCCAATCGAGGATCGAGGTGCCGCGGCGGATATCGACCGTCACGTCCTCGCCGTAGAGCACGCCGTCGCGCTGCTCGGGCGAGGCGGACAACTCATTGGCGCGGACATTGAGTTCCACGACATTGTCGGCGACGTCGAAGGCGACGTTGTCTGCCCCCGACACGTCGATCAGGGCGCCGGCCTTCATCGTGAAGCTGCCGGGCTTCCCGTTATCAGTGCCGCCGAAGTCTGCCGCGGTATTGGGATAGGCGCGGTAATTGGCGGTGATGTCGACGGTGCCGCCGGTCGCGCGCACTGTCGAATTCGCCGCCATCAGGATCGTCTCGCCGGTCAGCGTGACGTTCGATCCGGGGAAGTTCTCAAGCGCCGGGCTCGCGTCCGTGCTCTTCTCAGGCGTGATCTGCAGGAGGCTGCCTTCGCCCAGCGTCACCTTGCCGGCGAACCAGTCGATCGGGCTCGAGAAGATCTGCGTCGAATCGTCGAAGCCGAAGGCCGCGCGCAGGATCACCGAACCGCTGCGCTCGCGTACGCCGGTGGTCGAGAGGATAGTGCCGTTGTGCGTGACTTCTGCGCCCTGCAGAAACACGTTGCCGCGGGTCGAGACGATCGTCCCGTCGTTGACCACCTTCATCCCGAGCTGGGCGGCGCGCGCGCGCATGAACGCTTCCCACGCCGCCGGGTTGCTGAACTGGCCGTAAGCGGGGGGATACGGGCTGGTCCAAAGATAGATGCCGCGCAGGTTCGGATAAGCGAACGTCTCGTTGTAGGTAGCGAACTGGAACTGCTCGCCCGCGACCAACAGGGCCTGGCCGTCGGTCACGTCGATCGTGCCCGCGGTGCGCACGTTGAGCCCGAGCAGGATCGCCTTGCTGTTGACGGTCGAGTCGCTCGACTTGAGCGTCAGCCGCGCGCCCTGTTCGACGACGATATCGCCGCCCGCGCCGTACAGCAGGCCCGCGAGGTTCGACCGGTTCGGCCCGGGCGCAATGCGCCCCCCGCCCGTGAGATTCGCAATGACGTCGTCGGGCATGACCGTCGTCGTTGCGAGGATGGAGTGGGTGTTGACCTGCGACGTGCCCTTGAAGATCAGGCCGTTGGTGTTGGCTAGCCACACCTGACCCTTGGCGGTGATCCGACCGGCGATCTCGCTCGGCTTATTGTCGAAGATGCGGTTGAGCGCGATCCAGGTGGTCTGCTGCTGGTCGAAAACGACCTCTTCGGTCGCGCCCACGTCGAACTTCTGCCAGTCGAGCAGCGCGCGTTCCTGCTCCTGCTTGATCGTCATCACCAGGCCGTTGTTGCCTTGCGCGACGGTCGGCAGCCGGGCGCCGACCCAGCGGCCACCCTGCAGCGGCTGAGTGCCGGGCAGCGTGGCGGTGGGGGACGCTTCCTGCGCGCGGAGCGGCCCCGCGAAGGTCAGCCCCGAGATCGCCAGCGACAGCATGCTGACCGACGTGACGAGCGACCGGCGGCCGAGGTCCGGGGCCGGCAGCGGCAGCGGACGGAAAGCAGTGGCGAAGCGGCGGCGACGAGTCATGGGACAACTCCAGGGGGAGACGGACAATTGGAAAGGTCGATAAGCGGATGTCCCGCGCGCCCGCGGATCGCGGTCGGGGTGCCGAAGAACCGGCAAGCGCGCGGAACGCGGGGCGTCATGGAGCGGAGCTGGCGGCGGCCACGGGGCGCACGTCCCGCTCGGGATAGAAGCCCAGCTGCGCGACCTTGTCGCGGTAGTCCTGGAGCTCGTTTTCCATCCGCACCCGGTAGAGCTGGGTGAACGGTTCGCCGGTCAGCGCGCGCTTGCCGAGCGTCATCTGCTCGTAGCTGACGATGATCTCCTCGCCGATCGCCTGCAAGGCGCGGTTCTTGTCCGCAGCGACGCCGAGCGCCTGCTCGGCATTGGCGAGCTGGGCGGCGAGGCCGTCGGCGCGCGCGGCGCGCGCCTCGAGCTCGCGGACCTGTTCCGACAGCGCGCGCACCTGATCGTTGCGCTGCCGAAGCGTGGCGACGATCTGCTGCACCTGCTCGGCCGAGACCTCGGCGGGTGCGGCGGCCGGAGCGGCTTCTTGGGCCAGCGCCGGCGCGAAGGCGAGCAGCGCCGTGACGGCAAGAGTGGATCGCAAAAGTGACGTGATCATCGCGCGGTTCCTCAGAACTTGACCCCGAGGTCGAGTTGGACGGTATCGGTGTCGATCGGCAGCGCGGGGGTGCCGTCGGCGCCGAGCAAGTCGATGGTGCGGGCCGAATACCAGCTGCCGGTCAGCGTCATCCGGTCGAGCGGCGTCCAGCTCCCCGAGATGACGAAGCCGTCCTGGTCGGTGCCGCCGAGACCGAAGTCGGAATCGGTGAACAGGTCCGGCGTCGCATCGGCCTCGATGCTGCGATAGCCGGCCGCGAACGACCAGCCGCCGCGCGCGTCCATGTCGCGGTGGCCGATCCTGGCGCGCCCGTGGAACAGCGTATCGCCGCTGCTGCCGGGCACTGCGCGCGCCGTGAGATCGGCCGCGTCGAAAGCGAGGTTGCGCGCGCCTTCGAACTCGAGCGATCCGACAAGGGCGGCGCTGACGTCGAACTCGGCGCGGGCATAGACGCTAGCGACCGAGAACTCGGATGCGAGCCCGAACAGCACCGAGTTCACAACCGTGGCGTCGCGCCGCAAGTTGAACAGCGAGTTGCCGAACTGCACGCGGCTGGGGGCGGTGAAGTCGTTGTCGCGCAGGCCGGGCGTGTTGTATTCGCCCTGCAGGCCCTGATAGTGGTAGATCGCGCCGGCGGCGGCAAAGCGGAACCCGGGCACGATCTCGGCGCTGCCGCCGACCTGGCCGGCGAACAAGTACTTGTCGCTGGCGGTAAATTCGTACTCCTCAAGCGGGAAGGCGCCGCCGGTGACGAAAGCGCGCGGCGCGCCGGCATCCGCGCCAAAGTTCACGGCCAGCGTGGCGGCCGCGCCTTCGAACTGCAGATCGCGGTCGAAAATCGCCTCGGTCGACAGGAACGGGTTGTCGAACTTGCCGAGCACCAGGCCGGTGCCGCGGAACATGCTCTCGCCAGCGAACGGGGTCAGCTTCACGTAAGCGCGATCGAAACCGGCCTGGTAGCGGCCGAAGCTGCGGGTCAGCGTGGCATTGGTCGAAGTGCTGTCGCGCAAGTCGCCGGTGGCGAAGCGCACACCTGCCGAAACGTAATCGTTGATAGCGACATCGACCCCGAACCGGGCCCGCACGCGCCCGCGGACGCGGTTGTCGATCGTATTGCGGAACGGCAGAACCTCGAGCTCGCTGTACTCGCCGTCTTCGTTGACCGCGTTAGTGTCGATCACCAGCGGCGTATTGGTGCCCTGATAAAGCAGCCCTTCTCCGCGCACGCGGACATCGCCCGAGAACGTCAGACGGTCGAGCCACGAAGGCCGCGGGCTGCCGGGCTGTGCCCAGCCTTCAGCCTTGGCGGTCTCGATCACTTCCTGGCGGATCTCGTCGCGGATCTGCTCACGCACCGCCTCGGGCACGTAGGGCACCCGCACCACGGCTTCGCGGGTCTCCGCCCGGCGGCGCGCTTCGCTGAGCACGCCGTCGGCATCCTGGCGGGTCAGCACGCCCTTCTCGACCAGCACGTCGAGAATATCGACCGTCGAGGGATCGGTCGGGCGGTCCTGCGCGGCGGCAAGGCCGGGCAGCGCCAACAGCGTGAGCGCGCTCGTCGCCCCCAGTAGCTGCTTAAAGAAGTTCCGCTTACGCATTGATCGGGTGCTCCTGAAGCGGGCCGCGAGGGCCCATCATTTCGAGTTGATGGTCAAAGTAATGACGTTGGGCAGACCCTCGGGCGGAGGGCTGGACATCGCGGCGAGACCCCCGAGCGCGCTGCGCACGTCCGGCTCGCGCTCGGCGGGATCGAAGCCGCTCAAGCCGCGGATCGAGATCGCGCCCGACGGCGAAACACTGACCCGGAGCCGGAACCCGTACGGCTTGCCGCTGAGCGCGGCATGGCGCCGGACATGCCGCTGGATGTGCAGGTTGACCGCTTCGGCATAAGCGCGCGAGGCTTGCGCCCCGCCCGTGCCGGTGCCGCCGATCAGCGCCCCGGTGCCGGTGCCGCCCTGCCCGCGCCGGCCGCCGACGAACGCCCCGCTCTCCGCGCTCGGGTCCTGCAGCAGGCTCGACAGGTCCCCTGCCGGCGGGTTGGCCGAAGGCGGCGCCGGCGGCGACAGCGGATCGGGCTGCACCGTCTGAGTGGGGGTCGGCGCGGCCTGATCGGGCGCGATCTCCGTCTGCTCTTCGGTCACCGGCGGGGGCGGCGGAGGCGGCGGCACCGCGATGTCGATCATCTCGACCTCCTCGTTGCGCGCATGCTCGCCGATCTTGTCCCACGACAGCAGCCACCACAGCGCCACCGCGCCGATCAGCAGCGGCAGCGCCAGCCGCACCGGCCGGGCGCGCAGCGCGGCGCGCAGGTCGGCGCCGTTGCGGGCGCGAAAGGATGCAGCAGCGTTCATCGCGCAAATCCCGCACCCGTCACGCCGCCGGCTTTTCGGCAGGCAGGCCGATCTTGGTGATGCCCACGCCCTTCACGACGTCGAGCACTTCCACGACTTTGCCGTAAGCGGCCTGCGTATCGCCGCGGATCACGACAGGCACGTCGGGATCCTCGGCGAACCGGCGACGCATCTCCGCCTCGAGCTCGGGCACCGCGATCGGCATGCCGTTGAGGTAGAGTTCGCCCGACGAGGCCACGCTGATGGCCTGCGTCTGCGAGGCTTCCAGCGTTTTGCGGTTGGCCGCCTGCGGCAGGTCCAGCTCGATGCCGGAGACTTGCGCAGTGGCCATCAGGATGAAGATGACGATCAGCACATAAGCCAGATCGAGCATCGGCACGACGTTGATCTCGTCGTAGATGGCGTCTTCGTCTTGGACTTTGGCCATGTCGCCCTCACGCCCCGTAAGTGTCGGCGATGCGGGCCACGAGCGTGTCCGCGAAGGCGCGGTTGACCGCGTTGATCTTCTTGATCCGGGTGAGGATCAGGTTGTAGCCGAACAGCGCCGGGATCGCGACGATCAGGCCGGCCGCCGTGGCCAGCAGCGCCGCAGCGACACCCGGCGCGATCGCGTTGACGTTGACGTTCCCTTCCGCCGCGATCGCCGCGAAAGTAATCATCACGCCGATCACGGTGCCGAGCAGGCCGAGGAACGGCCCCCCAGCAATCGACAGCGTCAGCACCACCAGCCGGTCGGCCATGCTGTGCGCCTGGTTCGAGGCGACCGCGTCGACCCGGGCCCGCAGCGCTTCGACCGCGCTGGCGGAGAAACTGGTCCGGCCGTTCGCGGAGTGGTTGGTGACTTCCTGCATGCCGGCGCGGTAGAGTTCGGACAGCGTCGAGGCCGGGCCGCTTCCGGCGACTTTGGCGAGTTCCGGCGTGTCGAGCCGGGGCGCGGTCGCGTAGATCGTCTCGAACGCCTGGTTCTCGCGCTCGATCCGGCCGATCAGGCCGAACTTCTGCACCATGACCAGGATCGCCAGCACCAGCAGCCCCATGCACAGCGCGATGACGACCCAGCCTTCCAGCGTGACGTTCTGGACGACCGTGACGAAGTAGCTCATTTCGAAATGGCCGGTACGCTCTTCCTCTGCCCCGAACGTCACCAGCCCGCGGCCGTTGTCCGACTGCGCGACCGCGTTTACATAGCCGGCGCTGCGGTCGGCCGCGGCAAAGCGGACGTTGTCGATCTGCCCGGTGAAGCCGCTGCCGATCGCAATGTCGCCCTGCTGCACCGGTAGCGCGCCCTGGCCTTGGCCGGCGAGCTTGCCGTTCACGTAGAGCTCGAGACGGCCGTCGCCACGCCCGACCAGCGCGACATGGCTCCAGCTGCCCGCAGCCAGCGGCTGAGCGGCCGCGATAGCCGCGCCGCCTACGTTTGCAGTGGGCACGAGGCCGTTGAGCGCGACGGTGAACCCGCCGGCCCGCGAAACCAGCGTGCCGGTCGCGCCGCCGGGCTTGACCCACAGCATGAACGTGAACGGCCGGCCGGAGATCGCCAGGCTCGACGAACCGGCGACGCGCAGGATTTCGCCGCCGCTGAACGTGGCCGAGAGACCCGCGAAGCCCGGCGCGGTCGGCACGCTGGTCGCGATGTTGTTGTTGGCGGTCCGGTCCTTGGGAACGCCGCCGCCCGAGAAGTCGAGCGCCAGCACTTCGGACGCATCGAATACCGCCGCCGGGTTTGCGACCGATTCGACCTCGCCCCCGTAATAGATGCGGTAGGCCTGCGTGCCGGCGGGATCGAGGTTGGTGCCTTTGACCCACACCGTGGCGAGACCCGACTTGGCGTCGATGTTCTCGACGTAGTGCTCGGCCCGCTCGCCGTCCGGGCCTTCGACGCGCAGGTCGGAGCCGTCGGGCTTGATCCGGTCGAAGGCCACGGTCTGCGGCGACAGCCGCACCATGAACGGGAACGTCGCGGTCTTCGCGTCGAGCCCCGCCCCGCCCGCGCCGGGCGTGACAGTCACTTCCTTGCGGAGTGCGAGATCGTCATCCATCCACGCGGCGGACTGCGCCGCCGCAGGCCCGCCGCAAACGGCCGCCGCGAGCACCAGGAATGCACCAAAAATCTTACTTTTCATCACGATCCTCAGTATTTCACGCCGACTTTGAAGTGGGCCCGGATGTCATCGAGATCCGCGTCCACGGCGGTGCCCGACCGGGTCGGGTCGGGGTCGAACTGGTAGGCAAGGTCGAACTGCCCGAAGAGGTAGCCGAGCACGTCGAAGCTGGTGGTGAGGCCGGCGCTGCCGAGCTTGAAAGTGGTCACTTCATCGGGCAGCGGCCGTTCGACCCAGGCGTATCCGCCCTCCAGAAAGGCGGCGATGCGCCAGTCGATCTGGTCGCCGACCGGCGGGCGGTAGCCGAGCTCGAAGGACGCCCGCGCGCCGCTGTCGCCGAGCGCTTCGGCTTCGCGGTACCCGCGCACGCTCGCCAGGCCGCCCAGCACGAACTGCTCGTTCGAGATCAGCGGTGACGTGGCCAATTGCCAGTCGAGCGCGAGCTTCGCGTCGAGCCGCTCGCCCAGCTTTTCTTCGACCCGCGCGCTGCCGGTGAAATAGAGGAAGCTTGCCTGCGAGTTCTCGCGCTTGCCCGGCACCGCCCGGCTGTCCGGATCGAACGGATCCGCGGGTATGCCGCCGAACTGCCATTGCCGCCCGACCAGTCCGTCGAAGGCGAACGTGGCGCCGAGACTGAACTCCGCGCTCATCCCGTCGCGCACGGTGATCCAGCGGTACTGCGTGCTGAACGGCAGATAGGTGACCGGCGTATCGAAGGTCAGCAACTCGCCGGTGGCCGGATCCGTCAGGCCGATCTGATCGAGATAATCCTTGTAGTCCGCGCCGAACATCAGCGACTGGACCACCCCGGGAGGCGAGCCGCCGAGCGTGCGGATCAGCCGCCCGCCCAGCGTCAGGCCGTTGCCGATGACCGCCAGCCCGCCGACCGTCGCCACGTCGGTGTTCGAATTGACGGCATAGGCCAGCAGGCTGGTGCGGCTGTATCCGAGCGGCGCGTAGTACGAGCCCGAGATCGCCTGGACCTGATCGGGCGCTTCCGGCGCGAACTGGAACGCCGCATTGGCGCTGTGCCCGGCCTGCCACAGATTGTCGTAGCGCGCGGCGACCGACGCGCGCAGCCGCTCGGTGGAGCGGTTGTACTGATCGCTCAGCTCGGCGCTCACGCCCCACGGCCGCTTGTCGTCGACGATCAGATCGACATCGACCGTGCCAGGCGCGATGCCGGCCCGGAACTCCGGCGTGATCGTGCGCGTCGCGCGCCCGTTCGACTGCGTCAATTCCTGCTGCAGCAGCGGAACGCTGGGCACGTTGCCCTTCCGAAGGCTCGGGATCGAGCCCCGCACTTCGCTGGGCAGGACATAGTCGGCCCCGACCACC
The DNA here is from genome assembly GCA_002279825.1 of Sphingomonadales bacterium 12-68-11. Classification (GTDB taxonomy): domain Bacteria; phylum Pseudomonadota; class Alphaproteobacteria; order Sphingomonadales; family Sphingomonadaceae; genus Croceibacterium_A. The sequence continues at coordinate 39,901 of NCCV01000004.1, read as the reverse complement.
CGGACGTTGCCGATCCGTCCTTCGACCACCGCCAGTTCGACGACGCCCGAACTCACGTCTTGCTGCGGCACTTCAACGACCACGGTCTGATAGCCGCGCTGCCGGTAGGCTTCTTCGAGCGCGGCACGGGCCGCCATCACGTCGGCAACGCGCTTGGTGTAGCCGGTGTGCGGCATGAGCGCGCGCTGGATCTCCGCCGCGGTGAGCATGGAGTTGCCGCGCACGGCATATTCCATGACGTCGAACTGCAGCTCTTCCTGCGCCGCGGCCGCATCGGCGGGTGCATCCTGGGCCGACCCCGCCGAAGCGATCGCCAAGGCGATCAGCGCGGCGGCCGTGCGCCGCAGCCGGCTTCCGCAGAGCCGCGTCCTGGTTCGGGCATTCAATTTCACACGACCCCCAATCGATTCGCTAGCGGCAATCTCGGCATGACCGACCGCCTAGGCACAGACTATTACATTACAAAAACAATACTTTCGCACGGCATTCGTACTGATCTAATGAATTCAAACTTCTTGGCTGACGGCACAACTATGCCGCCATCGCCGATCATTACATCGACGACTCACTTCTCCGGATATTGTTGTCGGATTATTCTATATCATTTCGATGGACGGCTTCGGTGTCCTCGGCAGGCGCCAGTCCGCAGACAGCGCGGCAATGGCTTCCTTGGTGGTCTTGGCGTTGAGCTTGCGGCGCGCGCCCGCCAGGTGGAACTTGGCGGTAGGCTCGGAAATGACGAGCGCGGCAGCGACCTGGCGATCACTGAGGCCCTGCGCGGCAAGCTGCAGCACCTCCAGTTCCCGGCGAGTGAGATCGACAGCAGGCATGGCGCCAAGCGATCGGTCGATCGCCAAAAACGTCTGGATCGCTGCCACCAGGAAGAGGTCGCGGGTAAAGTCCGAGATGTACTCCCCCGGTGCGGCAAGCGCATGAACCACCGCGCCGCGTCCGCTGGGCAGCGCCATCTGGGCATGAATGCCGCCGCCGATCCCGATGTCATGCAACCGCTCCCGGGTGCGATAATCTTCGATCCGCTGCCGGCCCGCGCCGGGACCGCACGACCACGCCACCGCGCGCGGGTGGTTGTCCGGCTGGAGCAGTTCGGCAAGCTTGGGCTCGACCTGGGCCTTGTCGAACAAGGCGAGCCGCTCCTCCGCAAAAGTGGTCCAGCGCTGGCGCTTGTTCCGCCGCGCGCCCGAGCGCACGTCGAGCACGGATGCGCCGAGCCCCTCTGCCGCCACGAACCCGGCGAAGGCATCGAAGATCGCCTCGGGCCTACGCGCCCGCGCCAGCCGCTCCGAGAGCGCGACCAGATTGGCCATCGCTCCGGCCGGCTCTGCGTCGCTTGGTACCGTCAAGATGGCTCGCTCGATCATCGGACCCCCGAATGAGGGACGGAGCAGCGCGCCGATGTGCGAAATCTTTCTCAGCGCCGGCCCGGCGGCCGGCGCGCCTCACTTGCGCAGGATGGCAATTCCGCCCGGCAGCCGGGTCACGTCCATGCCGAGCGAGCGCGCAATATGATCGACCGCGGCATCGGCACGGTCGAGGTGGATGACCCCGCTGATCGCCACGTCGGACTGTGCGGCTGGCAGGAACACGCGCCCCTCGCGGTAGCGGTTGAGCTCGGCGATCACATCGCCGGCAGGCCGTCCTTCGAACGCCAGCACGCCGCGCCGCCATTCGAGCACGCTGGCGACCTGGGCGGGAGGTTCGCGCAGCACCGCACCGTTCGCCGCATCGACCGCCTGGCCTGCGACAAGCCGGTGCGCCAAGCCGTTGGCGCGCACGTCGATCAGGCCCCACAAGCACAGCACGCGCGCCTCGGCGCCGCCGTACCAGCTCAGCAGGAAGCGCGCCCGGTCGGCCAGGATCACCGTCTCGTCAGCGACCGCGCGCAAGGGCTGCCCGCGCTCGGCGCCGACCGACACGAGCGCCTCGCCCCGTTCCAGCCGAAGCTCGCGCCGGCCGTTAGTGATCCAGCTAACCAGGCGGGTGTTGGTATTGAGTTCGAGCACGACGCCATCGGGCAGCACTTCGCGGCGCCGTTCGCCCTTGCGCGTCACCAGCACCGTCGCGCCTGCCGGCACGCTCGACACGCCAAGCGCGAGCGGCGCGGCGACCACCGCGGCCAGGGCCAGACCGGCGCCGGTGAGTAGGCGGCGGCGCGAAAGCTGGGTCGCGGCGATCGGCGCGGCGCCGGGCGGCATCGCGAATTCGACGACCGGCTCCGGCGCGAGCGCGGGTCCGAGCAGCCGCCAGGTGGAGAGCGTCTCGCGATAGGCGGCTTCGTTGGCGGCATCCGATCCGCGCCAGGCGCCGAACGCGGCAAGGTCTTCCCTCGTCGCCTCGCCGGAATGGAGGCGCACGAGCCATGCGAGCGCCTGCGCGCTCGGCCCGTGCATCTCTCCCATCGACTGTGCGTCTGGCGTCATCAAATACCCCGGCACTACTGAATAGACGAATCGCGGGAGTGAAATGCGTAATCGAAGCCGCTTTTTCTCATGTATTCTCCGCAATGTTCGAGCGCATGGCGCAATTCCAGCTCAACCGTACGCGTCGACAGGCCCAGTTCCGCCGCCACTTCGCGGCACGACCGCCCCTGCAGCCGCACGGCATCCAGGATCGCGCGGCGGCGCGGCGTCAGCGTAGCCACGGCCTGCTTCAAGCGCTCCAGCGCCGCCAGACCTTCCAGCGTGCGCACGGCGTCGGGGAGCGGGTCGGCGACCGCCATCGCAGCCTCGATCTCGGCCGCCGACGCGAGCCGCGCGCCGGCGCGCTGCTGGTCGGTGGCGGCATTGACCGCGACCCGGAACAGATAGGCCTGGGCGTTGCCGATCGCGGCACTGCCGGGCACTCTCGCCAACTTCAGGAAGGTTTCCTGGAGTGCGTCGTCGGCGGCATCGAGCGAGCCCAGCCGGCGGGCCAGCCGCTCCCGCAGCCGCGGGTAGAACTGTAGAAACCGTTCCTGGATCGTCGCGCCGCCCATGTCAGCGAAGCCGCGGCGGCGGCGTGAAGTCGATCGGCACGTCGACTTCCCAGGGGGCCTGGATGGCGGCTGGCACCGCCGGCAGCGGCTCGGCCTTCCAGATCGCGTCCATCGCGGCGGTATCGAGCACGGCCCCGCGTGTTCTCAGGACGCGCAAGTCGATCACTTGCCCGGCGCGGTCGATGCGGAAGCGGACCACCACCGTGCCGGACAGCCCCCGGCGAAGCGCTTCTGGGGGATAGAACAGGAACCGGCGGATGTGCGCGATCAGTTGCGCGCGGTAGTTCAGGCCCTGGCCTGCGGCCATCGGATCGTCGGCGAGCGCACCGGCGACGGCTTGCGCAAGCGCGCTCTGCTCGCCCGCGATGTCCTGGCGGTCGGCGGCATCCGGCGTGCCGCGAGCAGGGTTATCCGCACGGGCGAGACCGAGCGGCAATGGCACCTGATCGGCGCCCTCTTCCATCCCCTTGCGCCGGCGCTCTGCCGCTGAGGGCTGCGCGGCGAAATCGAACGCCACTGTGCGCAGGCCGGCGGGCACGCCGCGCTGCGTCCCTCCGCCATCTGCCAGCCCGAACCAGAACAGCAGCCACAGCGCCGCGAGGTGGGCGCAGACCACTCCGGCCAGGATCATTCGCCGACCGCGCGCCGTGGCGAAGCCCTCGAGGGGCCGATCGATCGAGACCGCCGGGCGATACATGTCAGTGCGACGCGATCCGCAGACCGACGGGTTGCGGCATGTCGCGCGGGGGCGGTGTCGGCAGCGCCAGCGCCCGCAGCACGTCGCTCGCCACGCCCGCCTCGCGCTCCTCGCCGGTCCCGGCATAGACGCGCAAGTCGGTCACTTTGCCGGCGCCGTCCACCCACACATACACGAACAGATCGTAAGGCTTGGCCGCGAGCCCTGTAGACTTGCGCAAGATGTCGAGACTGGCTTCGAGCAAGCGCTGCCCGTACCATTCGTACGCGCTCGCATCGGCGGCACTGGTCGGGGGGCGAACTTCCAGCGCGTCAAGCGTCATGTCGGGCGCGCTGGTTGCACCGGCGGGCTCCAGGATGATCGCGTCGGGCCGCGTGAAGCGCGCGACCAGCCCGGTGCCTCTCAGCAGCTGATCAAGCGCTCGGTGCGGGGACGCCGCCGAAGTGACGGGGCCGGCGCGCAGACCGTGCACCAGGCTTTCGGGATAGACGATGTCGAAGCTGAACCGGCGGCTGAACTCCTCCAGCGCGTCGCCCAGCGGCGGCTGAGCCGGTGCTTCGTCTGCGGATTCGGCCGCGGCCTGGGCATGGGCGACCGACGGCAAGAGAAACGCCGCAAGCGCCACCGCCCGAAATGGCCAGCGGCCTTTTCGACGACCCCTCATCTGCTTCGCCTGTATAGGTTCCGAACGCGGACATGGATTGCCAATGCGACTTGCATGTTACAGCGCCGCGCCCCGGCCCTTGCCGGATGGATAGGTTTGAACGGCGCCCGGGCACTTTTTCCGGCGACGCTGGCTCCAACCGCTCAGGTTCCGGGGCGGCCGACGACCAGGGAGAAGCCGACGGAGTGAGTCGATTGGGCGTCGCGTTCAGCAGCCCGGACGCCCCGCCTCATCGCACGGCGTCACGGTGATCTCGACCTTGCGTTGGCGCCAGTCGCCCAGTTGAGGCACGTCGGACGATGCCACCTCGACCTGCGCGATCCCCTCCCCCAGCGCGGCGAACATGCGGCCGATCTCGCGCGCTCGCACCGCGGCGATCCCCTCGCGCTCCGCGATCACCTGTCCATCGGACAGCCGGACGGCGGCCCTCTGTGCGCGGACCTGCAAGCGCACCTCCCCCACCGCCCGGGCGTAGGCGAGAACGGCCTGCAAGGCGTCCGGGGTCTTGAAATCGACGGTCCCTTCGAACGGGAAGAAAATCTCGAAAGTCTTGGCTTCGAACGGCGGCGTTGGCGGAGGCGCAGGCGGCGGGGGCGCGAACGCGAGACGGCCGCTGCTCGGCCCCGGCGGCCGCGGCGGCTCGAACGGCAGCTCCAGGCCGGGTTGGACCATCCGCAACTCGTCGCACTCGGGCGACAGGGCGGGCATGATCGAAACCTTGACCGGCTCGAGCACCAGCCCGCCGCAGATCCTCTCGCCCTCGCTGACGGTGCCTTCGACCAGTGCCAAGTGGCCGAGCGAGGGCGGATTGAACGCGGCCGAGACGTCGCTCTGGATGCCGAGATAATAGACTTCGCCGCCATGCTCCGACAGCCAGCACGGCACGTTGCTGGTGTCCTGAACGATCGGGCAGGCGACGAAAGCGACGTCGCGCGCCTGGCTTGCGGAAGCCCAGCTCAGCGCTCCGGCGCACAGCATTGCAGTGGCGGCGCGGCGCGTCATCTCACAGCGTCGCCATGAAGTTCTCGAGATCGACCTTCTCCTGCTCGCTGTACTGGATGTTGTAGCGGCGGTCGTAGAAGTCGATCAGCTCGCGCAAGGTGGCGGCGGAGCCGTTGGAGAAATAGGGAGGGCGGGCCGCCAGCCCGCGGAACTGCTGCATCACGATGGTGCCGACGTCGTTGCACTTGCCCGAGATCAGCGCCCGTCCCGGGTCCTGCGTATAGAACTCGCGGCCGTAGTAAGGGTGCGGCGGCAGGTCGGCGCGGCAGGTGATGCGGAACAGCGGCATCCGTTCGCGCTCGGTCGTCCACGGATTGCGCGGCACTTCGCGCGCCCAGGGCAGATTGGTGGTGCCGATATCCATCCAGCCGTTCGCGGTATCGAGCCCGGTCATGTGCATCCCGTGACAGGTGGCGCAGGTCCGCTTGGTCGGATTGCCGAGCCCGACGGTGTTGAGGTGCATTGAATCGCGGATCCAGAAGGTCCGGAAATGGAAGATTCGCTGCCCCCGGAAGATCGACGCACGCCGTGCATTTTGCTCGGCGGTCAGCCGGGCTTGCGGCTCGCCCCAGGCTTCGTCGATCGGGAACACCCAGCGGGTGATGTTGTTGCCGAGCACGCCGATCTCGCCGTCGGCGAGATTGCGCGGCCCGAACGCGCGACCGCCCGGTCCGGCGAGGAGATCGCCCGCGTGGAGATCGCGGGTCTGCGCGGCGAAGAGCTGGCGCTCGAAGGCGGTGATCTGAGCGATCTGGGCGGGATTCAGCCCGTTCAGCAACTGGAGATGCGTGACCGAGGCTTCCATTGCCTGGGTGCCCAGGGTCGGTTGCCGCGCGTCGGCCATCAGGTTCATGTTGACCGGCTGGCCGTTCTCGGGATCGCGCAGCGCGGGCTCGCCGGTCTTGCCCACGAACGGCCCGACGCCGAAGTTGCGGTGAACCACGTAGGGCAGGTTCGCGACCATCCGGGGGCGGCGATAGACCGACACCATCGGGTTATCGCTCGCGAGGCCGTAAGTCGGATCGAGATTGCATCCGGCGGGATCGCGCACCACTTCGAGCTTGAACTCGGGCTCGATACGGCCGGCGCCCCATGGATCGCGCGGCGGCCACGGCAGGAACACGCGAAACAGCCCGCGCTCCAGCAGCAGCGAATGCGAAGCGGCCTCTCCTTGCGGCAGGCTGGGGCAGTCGGAGCCGTCGATCGCTGCAAAGATCGGATCGCGCCCGGCGGTCTCCTCCCACCGTTCGCGGATCGACGTGATCGACAGGCTCATGCCATCGGCCGGCTGATGACAGCTGACGCAGGCGCGCCCGTTGGGGCCGAGCGGCTCGAAGAAGGGGTGCCCGCTTGTCTCCACGGGGCCGCCTTGGTTGTAAAGGGTCAGCCGGCCGTGGGCGTTCTCGTACTCGATCGCTTGCGGAAGGTCGCGCGCCTCGCCGGGCGACCACCAGGCGCGTCCGCCATTGGGCACGGCGCTCGCTTCGGCGGGCACTTCGGCCGCCTGTCCGGCCTGGTCGGCGACATGCGCGGGGCTCTGCGGCTGGCCGGCGGCCGCGCGGTACCCGCCGGAGAGCACGGCGCAGCCGAGGGCCGCGACAAGCACAGCGCGCGCGGGGCTGACTCGCATCACGGCGCCTCGCCAGCCGAGACAAGGATCCCGCGTTCGACCATCCAGTCGAACAGGCGCGGGCCCCACAGATCGATCGTCATCGAGAAATTGGGCACTTCGTAGACGTGAAGCTCAACTTTTTGGCCGGCGGCTTTCCAGATCGAGAACACCGCCAGCAGGCCATCGGTCACCGGCCCGTGGTCGGCCTCGGTTACGAGAAACAGCGGCGGTGCGGGCTCCGGCACGTGGACGTCCTGCAGTGACGGGCCGAAGATGGAGATCAGGAAATCGGGCTTGGTCTCGACGGGCGCGTCCGCCAGCAGCGCGCCGAAGGCCACGCCGCCACCGGCCGATTCCCCGATCGCGCCGATCCGGTCGGGATCGAGATTCCATTCGGCCCCGCGCGCGTGGAGCAGGCGCAGCGCGGCCTGTGCATCGGCGGTCGCCAGTTCCAGCACCGTTGCCAGCACGGCATCGCCGCGCGCAGGGTTGGCATTGCCATTGACGATCTCGAGCGCGGGGAAGCGCATCGGCGGTGCCGCCGCCGCCCCGGCAGGCCGCGGCTGGCAGGCGCGCGGGATGGACTGCGCGGGCACCTGCCGGGTGCGGTATTCCAGGCGCATGACCGCGATGCCGCGCGCCAGGAACGCCTCGATCTCGGCATCGGACGCCGCGCCGGCGCCAAGCACTCGCAGCCCCCCGCCCGGCAACATCAGGACAGCAGCGCCGCTGGCCTTGTCGGATGCGGGCAGGAACAGATCGTAGCGCGGCTGAGTGGTATTGTAGATCGACACCGCGCCGCCGCACTCGGTGACCACCCTGGGCTCGGTCCAGCCGGGCGGCACGGGGAGCGGCTGGGCATGAAGGCTACCGGAGAGCGCGGGCTCCGCGGCGGCGGCGCTGGCCGGCGCGAGCGCCGCCGCGAGCGCACCGGCGGCGAGACACAGCCGCAGACGCGCCGCGCCCCTCCCGCCCCAGCTAAGGCCGCGCGGCATATTGGCCTGCTCTGCGGCGCAGCATCGGCGGCGGAGGGGTCATGCGATTGTTCCTCGGGCTCGAGCAAATGAACAGGCACGCGGCGACATGCCGCGTCAGTCGAAGTTCTTCAGCTCGATCTCGACCTCCGGATTGACGCACAGCCGGCAATTGGCGCCAAGGTAGCTGCGCGCCGCCGACCGGTCGTTGCGAAGCTGCCACTCGAGCCAGTCGACCACCATCGTCGCCGCACTGCCGCCCATCGGCTGCGCGTAAGTGCCGCCGTGCCCGTGCGGCAGATTGACGAGCGCGACGGGGACATGGCCGATCCGTTTGAAGTCGTCGGTACCGTTCGGATAGGCGATGTCGGTCGGCCCGCCGAGCAGGTAGAGCACCGGCGTGTGGAAGGTCTTGAGCGCGTCCTTCGAGACCGTCATCCCCCCGATCGATTCACCGGTGCTGTTGAAGATTCCGCTGTTCATGACCACGACGGTGCTGATCCGCGGATCGGCCGCCAGCGAGATCGCCTGCAGTCCGCCGCAGCTGAAGCCGCCCACCGCGACTGCCTGCTTGTCGATCAGGTTGGCATAGCGACTGCCCGCACGGACGTTCTCGGCGAGCGCGAAATCGAGCCCTTCGCGCACGTCATCCGCCGTGGTCGCGGGCGGGGGCAGGCGCTGCCCCGCCGCCGCGGCACGCGGCGGCTCGCGCGTGACTTTGGCGTTGGGCCCGCTGCGCCACTTGCCGGGCGCGATGACCAGGTAACCGTAGGAGGCGATCTGGGCGAGGTGCTGGCGCGAGCTGCTGCCATCGTCGGCGCAGCCGCCGTTGCCCCAGGCGAACACGCCGAGCTTGCCGCCGGCGAACGGGGCCAGATCGGCCGGCCGATAGACCACGTGGTCGGGCAGCGCGGGATCGATTTCCATGACCGCGGGATAGGGCCCGTCACCCGGCGTATCGGGGGCCCGGTTGGCCTCGGCCATCGCGCGCGCCATGTCCGAGGGCGGCGCCGCCGGTTGTTGAGCAAAGGTCGCCAAGGGTAGCGCTGCCGCCGCTGCCGCGCAGCCGATCACGAGATTTCGCTTCATTCCTAGCCTCCCAGACTGACGGGCCCGTTCAGGGCCTCCTCTTGCTGGCCTTGTGCCACCTTTCCGCGCCGGCCGTCCAGACTTGCCGGGCCGTGCCGCGATCATTTGCCACGGCCGGCGATCGCGGGGCTGACGGGTCAATTCGGATGGGCGCCGGGCCGCACGTGAGCGCCAGGCCGGAGCCGCATGCGCCTACTCGGACACCGCATCATCCGGCTCTGCTGGCGGGCCGAGCGTCCTGGTGACGGCCCCCCGGTGCGGCTACTTTGACTTCAGCCAGGCCAGATCGAAGGCATCGGCCATCGCCTGGTTGCCCGCGTCGTTGGGATGGACGTGATCGCCCGGATCGAAGTCCGGGCGCAGCCGCAACGGATCCGCCGGATCGCGGGTCGCGGCCTCGAAATCGATCACCCTGTCGAAACGGCCGCTGGTCCTGATCCAGGTGTTCAGCTCCTGGCGCAGGGCTTCGCCCTCGGCCGAATAGAACGGCAAGCCCTTGGTGGGTAGAAGGGTTCCGCCGGCGACGCGGATGCCGTGCAAATGCGCGCGATCGATCAACTGGTCGAACGCGGCGATCAGCGCGGACGCGGTGACATCCTCACTGTCGGGCATGCCCGGCATGATGGCCATGTTGATGTCGTTGATCCCTTCCAGGATCAGCACCCATTTCACCCCGGGGCGGGTCAGCACGTCTTCGGAAAAACGCGCCAGCGCTGCATCCCCGACGCCCGGCCGCAGCACACGGTTGCCGGATATGCCGACATTGACGACACCCCAATGCGCCAGGTCGGGATCGGCCTGGAGGCGCTGCGCCAGCAAGTCCGGCCACGCCCGGTTGGCACCCGCGGTGGTCGCATATCCTTCGGTGATCGAATCGCCCAGCGTCACGATCGTGCCCGCCGCGGCGTCGGCGGCAGGCACGCTCAGCCCGCGCAGCCAGAAAAAGGATGAAACCGCCTGCGGGCCCGACAATCGAGGCGCGCCGGTCTGGTCTCCCGCAGCGATAAAGGCGGGCATCAAGCCGAGGGCATCGACCGTCGTGGCCGGAGTCGCGACCGGCAGATAGATCGACACGGCCACTCGCGATAGCGGCGCCAGCCTCAGGTCGATCGGATCGCTGAACACCCGGGCACCCGGCTGTAAGGTCAGCGTGGGCTTGCCGCCGAACGTCACGGCACGATCGCTGCCGGCAGCGACTGACCCGTTCTCTCCGGCCAGGCCGGCATGGACCGCGCCCAGTTCTACCACCTGAGCGCCGTTGGCGTTGGCGAACTCGAGCCGGAATCGATCACCGCCGACACTCGTGCGCAACACCATGCGCACGGTCTGATCATGCAGCGTGGCAGGGAACGGTACGAACGGCGATGCGGGCTGCGGCGGGCGCGCGAGTGCAGCTTGAGGGGCAGCCGGCCTGGCAGGCGCATCAGGGGGGCGGAATGCCGGCGGCGGGGGTGGCGGCTGCAGCGGCAAAGCCGTGCCCCAGCTCTCGATCCATCGTTCGCCGCCCGGTTCGGCGCCGACCGGAACGGCCGCCAGGGCGGCCCACCACATCGCCGCAAGCGCGCTCAACCGCCAGATCGTCGCCATGCGCACTCCCCCCCTTCTGCTTTGGCGCCAAGCTAACCGCGGGGCCGACTCGATGCAAACGATTGCCCTCGCGAAGCGCGTTCGGCTATGCTGCCGGAAACGCGGCTGGGAGAGTAAGACGTGTCGCACACTGGGCCGCTGCTTGCTGCGTTCTGCGCCTTTGTGGCGACCTGGGCCGGCCCGCTCGCCGCGCAAGCTGGCGCTCCCGCAGGCCCGCCGGCTATGGGCCGTGCCTTCCCGGCGGTGAACGGCACGACGATCCAGTGTCCGCTCCCAGTGCCGCCCAGCGCCGAACAGCAAGCCGCGCAATTCGAGACGCGGCCGCGCGACCTGGATGAGATGTCGGCCCAGGCGGCCCGGTTCTTCAATTCCGACAGTCCCGTCGGCGCGGAATTTCGGGCCCGCCAGGCCGAGCAGCGGGCAAACGACTGGCCCTTCCTGTGCCGGTATCGCGATGCCAACGCCGACCTCGCTTCGTCCGGCACGCGGCCCGCCGTGGTGTTCATGGGCGATTCCATCACCGAGGGCTGGATCCTAGCCGACCCCGAATTCTTCGCCACCGGCAATGCCGCGGGGCGTGGGATCAGCGGCCAGAGCAGCAGCCAGATGGTGGCGCGGTTCCAGCAGGACGTCGTCGCGCTAAAGCCGCGCGCGGTGCACATCATGGCCGGCACGAACGACATCGGCGGAGCGACCGGACCCGTCACGGAAGAGGAGTTCGCCGCCAATATCCGCGCGATGTTGGACATGGCCGAAGCCAATGACATTGCCGTGGTACTGGCGGCGATCCCGCCGATGTCCCGGCTCCTGCCGCGCCCCGACTTCGATGTGCGCCCGGTCGTCCGCCAGCTTAACCGGCGGCTCGCGGCACTGGCAGCGCAGCACGGTGCGATCTTCGTCGATTACTACACCCCGCTGGCGCTGCCCGATGGTGCGTTCGATCCGCGGCTGGCCAACGACGGAGTCCATCCGACGCGCGCCGGCTATGCGGCGATGCGGCCACTGGCGCAGGCCGCGATCGCCCGCGCGCTGGCGGCGCCGCCGGCCGGCCGGGCGCGCCAGGACCCATAGGCCCCGAGGCGCCGCGCCAGCCGGCGCGTCTTACATGCTGAACAGCCGGAAGCGGATACCGAGCGTTCGCGGCGTCGGGCCCGAGCCCGACAACGGACCGGTCGTGCCCACGAACGTCGGTCCGCGCTCGTCGGTCAGGTTGTTGCCGATCACCGCGACTTCCCAACGGTCCTGGCGAACGCCGAACGTCAGGTTCACGAGGTCATAGGGTTGCGCGGTTATGCCGCTGGCCTGCAACCGGTCGCCGCTGTGGCTGAGCGAGATGTTGCCGAAGCCTTCGAGGCCGTCGACGATATCCCGGTTATAATTCAGATCGACGCGATAGTTGCTGTCGAGCGTGTTGAGCAAGCGCGCGCCGGGCCGCAGGAGCGGCTGGGTCGCCGCGATCACCTGGTTGACGGTATCGTACTTGCTGTCGTTGAAGTTGCCTACGAACCCGAGGTTCAAGCCGTCGATCGGCGGTTCCCAACGCACTTCGAGATCGACGCCCTTGGTGGTGGCATCGCCGAAGTTGGCGAACCCGTTCACTCCGTTGATCCCCCCGGTAACCGAGGTCTGGAGATTGGTGTATTCGAGCTGGTAGAGGTTCAGCCCCACCGACAGCGTGCGGCCGGGATTGCGCCACTTGATCCCAAGCTCGTAGTTGGTCGAGGATTCCGGGCTGAGCGCGACCGTCGCGGGAACGCCCGCCAGCTCGAGCGACTGGACCTGCACCCGCGATTGCACGATCCCCGGACGGAAGCCCGTGGCCGCCGAGACGAACATCGTCAGATTGTCGGTCGGGAGATAGGAGAGGTTGACGCGCCAGGTCTCGACGCTGGTCTTGGTCGGCACAGTCCCGGTGCCGTCCTGGAAGGACCGGTCGTCGTGATAGGTCCTCAGCCCGACTAGCGGCACCAGCTTGCCGTCGAACAGGTCATAGCTCACTTCGCCGAACACCGCCCAGTTCTCGGTCAGGGTGTTGTTGTCGGCGTTGATGTTCACGCCCGGCAGTGTCAGCGCATTGACCTGCGGGCCCTGCCCGTCCTGATAGGCGGCGCCGACCACCCAGTGCAGCGGGCTCGAGCCGTTCGAGTTCACCCGAAGTTCCTGCGCGAACATCTTGGGCAGGAACTGGCTCGAGAACGAGCCCGAGGGCGAGAGCGGAATGTTGATCCCGAATTCGCCTTCCAAGTGGCTAGTCGCGCTGGTGACGGTAAACCCGTCGAAGTCCACGTCGGCGGTCAGGCTCCACAGGGTGAAGTCCCCGTTCGAGAAGCCGTCCTGTCCGGCGGTATTCTGGAAGTAGGGCGGATCGACCGATGCCGTGAAGCCGGTAAAGTCCTGGCGCGGGCGAAACTTCCAGTATTGACCGCGAATGTTGACGTTGTCCCATGGGCGGAACAGCACGACCGCCCGAATGTCGTCGTTCTTCGCCCCGTTCACGCCGGTCTGGTCAGGCGTCCCGTCGAACGGACCGAAATACGCGTCGGCCCACCCGGCATCGCGCGAAAACCCGCCGCTGACGCGCACGGCCAGGAGATCCCGCACCAGCGGGACCGAGACCGCGCCGGCGGCGCCATAATTCCAGCCGTCCGCGCCGCGCGTGTTGGACGTTTCCGCCTCCACAACATACTCAACGCTGTCGAGGTCCGGATCGCGGGTGTGGAAGATGAAGACACCGCCCGACGAGCCTTGGCCATACAGCGTGCCCTGCGGGCCGCGCAAAACCTCTACCCGCTCCATGTCGATGAAGCGTACCGGCGGCGCGATGCCGAAGTTGGTCACGATGAAAGGGGTATCGTCGAGGTAGTAGCCGATCGGCGAGTCGCCGTTCTGGGTCACGTTGCCGCGCAAGTTGTAGAACCGCGATCCGTTGGACTGGCGGAAGCCCTCCTGCGCGCCCGGGACGCTCGAGACGAGATCGCCGATGGTGGTGATGTTGCGCTCTTTAAGCTCCTCGCCACTGAACGCCTGGATCGCCAGGGGGACCTGCTGCAGCGACTGCGCACCGGATTTCTGCGCGGTCACGACGATCTCGCCGCTGCCGCCTGCTCGCGAGTCCTCGTCGTCTTCATTGGAAGCGCTGGCGGCCTGCTCGGCCGATTGGGCATGGGCGGTTCCCGCCACGAGCCCGGATGCGATCGCCCATGCCGCCGCAGCGTGCCGCAGATGCCTCATGCTCATCTCCCACTTCAAACGATTGCCCACCTTGATTGTGGGTCGTTACGCTTGATTCCTCGGATCACGGGGCAGTGTCAATGCAAATTGCACAATCGATTGCCCTACATCTGAAAATCGTCCTCGGCCGGGAGCGGCGCGCACCCGTGGCCTTACTCAGCCGGCAATTTCAGAGGGTATGCGACGAAGGCTGGGCGGGCCGAACGCCGCGCCCCCTTCAGGCGGGCTCGGAGGATTTCTCGGTCGATCCGCGCACGGCCAGGCTTGGCTTCAACATCACGGAGCGGGTGTTCTCGCCCTTCATCCGGCGAAACAGAAGGTCGACCATCGCCTCCGCCCCGGCTTCCAGATCCTGACGGATCGAACTGAGCGGCGGCAGGGTGCGCCGCGCGATTTCGAGATCGTCGAAACCGATCACTTTCACGTCCCCCGGCACGTTGCGGCCGCGCTCGGCCAAGGCCTGGATCGCCATCATGCCGATGGTGTCGGAGGTCGCGAACACCCCGTCGACGCTTTCGGCCATGTCGACAAAGCCGGAGATTGCCTCGAACGCGAGCTCGGGGACGAAATGGACTGGCAGCATGGCGCCGATCGCGCCTTTGCCGGCCTCGCGCAGCGCATCGCGGAACCCGGCCAGCCGCTGCTCGACCTCGGGAACTGCCGGATCGCCGAAGAACGCCAGCTTGCGGCAACCGAGCGCGAGCAAATGCTCGGTCGCCATGCGCCCGCCGAGCCGGTTGTCGCTCCCGACCGAGCACATCGTCTGCCCATCGATCTGCGCGCCCCACACGACCATCGGGCGGTAACTCTGCGAGACCCGGTCGAGCACGGCGGCCTGGTTCGACTGCCCGATGATCAGCATGCCGTCGACCCGCCCCGCGGCGACCAGCCGATCGAGCCAGGCGGGGTCGCGCGGGACCACCCGGCTGAGCAGGAGATCGTACCCCCGGTCGGCCAGACGATCGGCAATGTGGCCGAGGAGCGTCATGAAGAACGGGTCGGAGATGTGCTGGGTCTGCTCGTGCCCGAGCGGGAAAACCACGCCCACGGTGCCGGTCCGGCCGGTGCGCAGATTGCGCGCCATGGTGCTGGGCTGAAACCCGAAATCGTCGGCCAGCTTGCGTATCCGCTCGCGCGTGCGGGCGGAGACCTTGCCGGCGCCGGTCAGAGCGCGCGAGACGGTAGCGGCCGAAACGCCGGCGATAGCGGCCAGGTCCTGGATGTTTTGCGGCTTGGCCGGCGCATCAATCCCGTCCGCACCCGTTCTCTTTGCCACCGGCATTCCACTCCGCACCCAAACAGCTCGGATATCCGACGCGATGCCGCCCCCCGGGTCAAGGCCAATCGCCCGGCGCGCTACGGCCGCGAGTTGCCAGCGGGCTGCCGGCGCTCTATGAATCGCGCAATCGATTGCAGAACAAGCATCGCGGGAGACGGCATGGCTGGCGGAAACGGCGCTTCGGCGTGGCATAGACTGGCGCGGCTGGCAGCCCTACTGTGGGCGCTCGGCGCGATGACGGCGGCGCTCCCGGTGCTGGCGCAGAACAGCTTGCAGGTCGGCGCGGCCAAGGTCGATATCACGCCGTCAAATAGCGCGATGCCGCCGGGCATCCGGGGCGTGCTGGATCCGCTCAACGTGCGGGCGATCGTGATCGACAACGGCACCGCCCGCGGCGCGCTGGTCTCCGTCGATGCGGGCGCGCTCTCCGCTGATGTCTGGAAACGGCTGACCGCCCGCGCCGAGTCCGAACTCCGCATCCCCGCGGTCAACCTGATGCTGACCGCCACGCATACGCACAGCGCTCCATTCGTGCGCGGCGGCGATTTCGAAGAGCGGCTGTTCTCGGCGGTCAAGCAGGCCGCGGACGGGCTGCAGCCGGCCCGCATGGCGTTCGGGACCGGTCAATCGTGGATCAACGTGAACCGCGCGATCATCGACCCCAAGACCCGCCGCTGGTGGGAAGGCCCCAACTACGAAGGCCCGTCCGACAAGACCGTAGCCGTGCTACGCTTCGAGACGCCCGGCGGCGAGCCGATCGCCGTCTATTACAACTACGCCGTCCACCCGGTGATCACCGGCAACCTCGACATGATCAGCGCCGACATCCCCGGCGCTGCGTCGAATTATATCGAGTCCTCGCTGGGCAACGGCGCCGTCGCGGTCTGGTCGAGCGGGGCGTCGGGAGACCAGAACCCGATCTTCTTCCAGCAGACCTACGACTTGCGCGAAATCCGCGTTCGCGATTACGCGGCGCGCGGCGAGGATATCTCCAACGCCATGCCGCCGGGTGGCCAGGGGCTCGACCGCGACAACCCCCGCGTCAAGGTGCTGCTCGACCAGCAGAAGCAGGTCAACGGCGCACTCGGCCTGATGCTGGGGGAAGAAGTGCTGCACGTCATGCGCGCCTCGTTGCAGGCCCCGCAAACCGGCGCGTTCATCGGCGGGGCGGCCACCTCGGTCACGTGCCCCGGCCGCAGGCGGCTCGACCAGGGCCGGGCCGGTTTTCCCGGAACCTACGAAGATGCCGATCCGATCGCGATCCAACTTGGCGTGCTGCGGCTGGGTGATGTGGTCATCGGCGGCGTCAATGCCGAGGTGTTCAATCTGATCGCGCAGCGCTTCAAGCGCGCGGTGCCGGTGAAGAACGCCATGATGGCCACGTTGACTAACGGCATGGCGGGGTCCGGCTATATTCCCAACGATGC
The DNA here is from genome assembly GCA_002279825.1 of Sphingomonadales bacterium 12-68-11. Taxonomy (GTDB): domain Bacteria; phylum Pseudomonadota; class Alphaproteobacteria; order Sphingomonadales; family Sphingomonadaceae; genus Croceibacterium_A. Next base: position 23,347 of record NCCV01000004.1, on the reverse strand, counting down.
CGCCTATGCCCAGAACACCTTCGAAGTCGTGTCCTCGCGCCTGAAGCCGGGTTGTGCCGAAACGGCGATCGTCGAGGGACTTGTCGGCCTGGTCGGTCAAGTCTGGGCGAACAGCCGGTGAGTGCCTTGCGCCGGGCGGCGCTGGCAATCTTCGCAGCCGGGGTTGCGGGCGCCGCCTGGGCCCAAGGCGCGCCCGACAGCCGCATCGCCGCGGACGGAACGGTCACGATGGACGGCGTGCGGGTCCCTCTGCCGGCGCTCGCCAGCCCCGAAGGCCGCGAGTATTTGCGGCACCTGATTCTCGACAAACCCTTCGGCGTGCCGGTGCCGGACCTTGCCGAGGAGCGCAAACGGCAGGACAGTATCATGTTCGCCTTCCTCGAGCCGATGCGCCGCCGCTATGCGGTGGACGTCGCCGAGCAGCGGATCGGCGGGATCGTGACCGATGTGGTGACGCCGGCGGAGGGCGTCTCAACCGAAAATGTCGGGCGGGTGCTGATCAACTTGCACGGCGGCGGCTTCGTCACCGGGGCGCGGTCGGCGTCGCTGGTCGAATCGGTCCCGCTCGCGTCGATCATGCGGATCAAGGTCGTCTCGGTCGACTACCGGATGGGTCCCGAGCATCGCTTCCCCGCCGGCAGCGAGGATGCCGCAGCGGTCTATCGCGAGCTGCTGAAAACCTACTCGGCGGATAGCATCGGCATCTACGGCTGTTCCGCCGGCGGGCTGCTCGCAGCCCAATCGGTGGCGTGGTTCAAAGCGCACGACTTGCCCGATCCCGGGGCGGTCGGGGTGTTCTGCGCCTCGCTTTCGGGGTTCTTCGGCGGAGATTCGGCGGCGCTTGCCGGCGCGCTGAACGGGATGCTGCCGCCGCGCACCGCACCAAGCGGGCCGCGTCCGGTGGGCGGCGGCGGAAGCGGCATGGTCTATCTCGATACCGCCGCGCCCGACGATCCGCTGGCCTATCCCCAGGCTTCCGCCGAACTGCTCGCCAGCTTTCCGCCCACGCTGTTCGTGACCGGCACTCGATCGTTCGAGTTCGGCGCGGCGCTGACTTCGCACAACAAGCTGACGGCGGCTGGCGGCCGGTCCGCATTCCACGGCTGGGACGGCATGTTCCACGGGTTCATCTACAATTCGGAGCTTCCGGAAGCCCGTGAAGCCTATCGAATCATGGCCGACTTTTTCGACCTCAACCTGGAGAAATAGCCATGGCCAGCAAGCCGGATCAGGACGCCAGCCGGAGCAGGGCAGGCAGTGCGTGGCTGCTCAAGGCGCTGGTCTTTGCCATGTTCGCGATGTTCGCCATGACCACCGACTCGGTGGGCACGGTGATCCCCGAAGTGATCCGCGAATTCGAGCTCGGCCTGACCGCGGGCGGATCGTTCCAGTACGCGACCATGTCGGGGATCGCGATCTCGGCGATTGCGCTCGGCTTCCTGGCTGACCGGCTGGGCCGCAAAGTCACCATTTTGATCGGGCTGGTGATGTTCGCGCTGGGATCCGCGCTGTTCGCGGCAGGGCATGACTTCCCGTTCTTCGTTGCCCTGCTGTTTGTGTCCGGGCTCGGGATCGGCATCTTCAAGGCGGGTGCCCTGGCACTGATCGGCGATCTCTCACGCTCGACCGGCGAGCACGCCCGCACGATGAACCTGATCGAAGGCTTCTTCGGGGTCGGTGCGATCATTGGACCGGCCATCGTCGCCTACCTGCTGCAGACCGGCGCAAGCTGGAAATGGGTCTATCTGGTCGCGGCCGTGATGTGCGGTCTGCTGATCGCCGGCACGGCGCTGGCACGATTTCCCCGTCCGGTGATCGAGCGAACGACCCCGGCCCGCGCGGACGAGGCGATCCGCCTCGCGGCCGACCCCACCGCGCTGTTCTTCGGTACGGCGCTGATGCTGTACGTCGCGGCAGAAGCCGCGATCTATGTATGGGCGCCGACGTACCTCGCAGACTACTCCGGATCGTGGACCGCGCTCGCGGCCTATGCGGTTTCGGTATTCTTCGTGCTGCGCGCCGCCGGCCGCTTTCTCGGAGTGTGGCTGCTGGGCCGGTTCTCGTGGAGCACGGTGCTGCTGGCGTGCAGCGCGGCGATGGCCGTGCTGTTCTGGATCGCGGTCGCCGGCGGTCGCGATGCCGCCGTATTCGCCCTGCCCGCGACGGGCCTGTTCATGTCGGTACTCTACCCGACCCTCAATTCGACCGGCATCAGCTGCTTCGACAAAGGGCGCCATGGGTCGATCGCCGGCCTCCTGCTGTTCTTCACTTGCGTCAGCGCGGTGTTCGCCCCGATGGCGATGGGCGCGCTGGGCGATGCCTTCGGCGACAGTGTCTACAGCGTGATTCTCGGCGCGGTCTTCGCCACGCTCCTGGTGGCCCTATGTGCCTGGAACTCGCTGCGGCAGCCCTTCACGGCCCGGCTGGCGCAGCGCGACGCGGATGATTACCGGCTGCCGGAAGCGATCGCTCCCGCCGAATGATCAGGCACCGGTGAAGGCTCGGCGCAAGGCCGCCATCTTGGCCTCGGTGAACCGCAGCGAGACCTCCGCTTCCGGCACGATCCGGTCGAAGGCATGAAACGCTCGCGGCACCACCAGCAGTTCGGTGGGTACCCCGGCCGCGGTCAGGCGCTCGGCGTAGGCGATGTCTTCCTGCACGAACAGATCGGCTCCGCCGACACCGATCCAGGCCGGAGGCAGTCCCGCGAGGTTTTCAACCCGCGCGGGGACTGCGGCAGCGGGCACGCCGGGCCCGCCCGCCGGCGTGCCGAGGAACGCGCTCCAGCCATATCGATTGGCCGCCGGGTCCCACAGCACCGCACCGATCCAGGGGGGCACCTGCCGCGTGCTCCCCGTCCGGTCGTCGAGCATCGGATAGACCAGGCACTGGAAGCACACCGGCACCTCGCCGCGATCGCGCGCGGCAATCGCCAGCAGGGCGGCATGCGTCCCTCCCGCGCTCTCACCCATCACGGCGATGCGGGCGCGGTCGATACCCAGCTCTTCGGCCGCGCCGTGCATCCAGCGCAAGCCGGCATAAGTGTCCTCCACCGACCCGGTGTAGCGGGTCTCCGGCGCCAGCCGATACTCGACGCTGACTACGACGCAGTCGAGCTCGCGCGCCAACTGTTGCAGAAAGCGCAGCTCGCCGCGCACGCTGCCAAGCACGTGGCCACCGCCGTGGGTGTGGAGGATCGCCGGCCGGGCGCGCTGCCCGGCCCGACCCGCATCGGCGTTGACCACGAACACCAGCACGTCGGGATGTCCTTGGCCGACCGATACGCGGCGCTCCGCCACGGGTATGCCGGCCAGCGGCGCTTCGACCGCCGCGCCGCGCCGGATCTCGGGCAGCGCCGTATCGGACAAGTTGAGCCCGCCGGACGCCAGGATCTGCCGCGCCGCCGCGCGCAGTTCGGGATCGAGGTATTCCGCCGGGCCCACGGCCTGCCGGCTCGATTGGCCGAAAGCGCCCAACGGAACGGCAGCCGCCACGAATGCCCCGCCCACAAGCGCCGAGAAACGCCTCCTGCTCAGGTCCATGAACGATCTTCTCCCCGGTTCGGCCGGCGGCGACCCTAATCGATGAGCTTGCGAATGCAATCGATTGCCCGAGCTAACGCCTTGCCTTAGGGCAATCGCAGGCCAGTCTGCAGCAAGGTCGACGTAGTGCATAGCAAGAATTCCGGCGGGTTCGGGACGCGGCCCGGCGGTGCGAACGAAGGGACCGTCGCAGCTTTGACCCCTCATCCGTTACGCACTCCCGAAAGCGAACGCCCGGTGCGTTGGACGGCCGCCCATGTCGCTCGGATCCAGGCGAGCAGTGCCTTTGCCCCGGTGCTGGCGGACGTCGACATCGTCAGGGCGAGCCAGCAGGTGGACTTCTGGGACTCCTGGCCGGTGCAGGAGATCGACGGTTCGCCCGCCGTTTTGCCGAGCGGCGACACGCTGTGGATGGCGCTCGGCGCCTCGCGCTTCGACGATCCCGACGAACGCCACGGTCACGCACGCATTCACCTCCTGTCGCACGACGGCAGGTTTTGGCACCATCATGGGCCGGCCATGCCCGACGGGTTCTCGCCCGGCAGCCGCGAATGGTCCGGATCGGCCGTGCTGGCCCCTGATCGATCGCACCTGGTGCTCTACTTCACTGCAACCGGCCGCCGCGGAGAAACCGAGCTGAGGTTCGAGCAACGCATCTTCGCGGCGTCCGCCGCGATCGAGCACGAAACCGGCTCCTACCGGCTCGCCGGGTGGCGGGATTTGCGCGAAGTCGTCGTGCGCGACGGCAGATATTACATGGACAGCAAAGCCGGCGACGCAGGGGTCGGCACGATCAAGGCGTTTCGCGACCCCGCCTTCTTCCGCGATCCTGCGACTGGCCGCGATTACCTGTTCTTCGCAGGCTCGGCCGCCGGTTCGCGATCGGCCTTCAACGGCGTCGTCGGCGCGGCGGTTGCGGCGCCGGGCGATGCGGCTACTTGGCAAGTCCTGCCCCCGTTGATCAGCGCGGACGGGCTTAACAACGAGCTCGAGCGGCCGCATGTCGTGATGCACGGCGGGCTCTACTATCTGCTCTGGTCGACACAGCGCCATGTCTTCGACCCGGCGGGTCCCACCGGGCCGACCGGGCTCTACGGCATGGTCGCAGAATCGCTGGAAGGGTCATGGCGGCCCATGAATGGCTCGGGGCTCGTGTTCGCCAATCCCCCGCAGGCGCCGCGCCAGGCCTATAGCTGGCTGGTCCTGCCCGACCTGCGCGTGATGAGCTTTATCGACGACTGGGGTCGCGGCGCGGATTCCGCCGAGAAACCCCGCTTCGCCGGAACGTTCGCACCCCTGCTGCAGCTCTGGCTGGACGGCGAGCGCGGCGGACTGCGCGGCTGACATGACCCCGCCGCCGCGCCTCGCCGGCATCGAACTGGGCGGCACCAAATCGATCGCAGTCCTGGCCGAGGGGCACGAGATCGTCGCTGAGGCAAGTATCGCGACCCGCGATCCGCACTCGACCTTGGCTGAACTCAATGGCCAGTTGCTGGCGTGGGACCGCGCCGAACCGCTGGCGGGCCTCGGGATCGCATCGTTCGGCCCTCTGCAACTGGATTGCTCGACGCCGGGCTTCGGCTCGATCTTGGCCACGCCCAAGCCGGGCTGGAGCGGGGCCCGCGTTGCCGAGGCCCTCACGCTCGGCCTCGCGATCCCGTGGCGCATCGACACCGACGTGAACGGCGCGGCGCTAGCCGAGTACATGTGGGGCGCCGGGCAAGGCTGCGACAGCGTCTGCTACCTCACCATCGGCACCGGAGTCGGCGGCGGACTGGTGATCGGCGGCGCCTGTGTGCATGGCGCCATGCATCCCGAGATCGGCCATCTCCGCTTGCGCCGGGCACCTGGAGATTCGTTCGCGGGGGCATGTCCGTTCCACGGCGATTGCATCGAAGGGCTGGTCAGCGGGCCGGCCCTGGCGGCGCGTTTCGCCCAATCCCCGTCGGCGATTCCCGACGACGATCCGCGATGGGCTTACGTGGCCTCGGACATCGCCGAACTGTTCGGAGCCCTGTTGCTCGCCGCGAGCCCCCAGCGCATCCTGCTGGGCGGCAGCGTCGCTCTCGCCCGGCAGGGCGTGATTGACCGGGCGCGCGGACTGGTCGTCGAGCGGTACGGCGCCTACTTGCCTTACCTCACGCTGCGGAACGCCGGCCAATTGATCGGTATCGCCAGCCTCGGCGCGCGCGCCGGCCCGCTCGGCGCCATCGCGCTGGCATCGCTGTCCACACGTCGTCCTTCGGTGCTGTCAGTCTGATCGCAGCTTGTCTCCACTGGACGTGCGGAATCAGCGTGCCGCGATCATGGCTCGGCGCCCGGCTCACCGGCCAGCGCGGCGGCCAACTGGTGGATCCGGAAGGGCTTGGTGAGTTGCGGCAGGTGCGGCGCAGCCCTTTCCACTTGGTCCAGGTATCCCGAAACGACCAAGACCCGCAGCTTCGGCTGCTCGGCCTGCAACGCGAGCGCCAGATCCGTGCCATTCATACCCGGCATCAAGTGATCGGTGACGAGCACATCAGGCCGGAAACCGCGTTCCAGCAGCTCAAGCGCTTGTTCAGCGCTCGATGCTTCGGTAACCGTGTAGCCGAGTTCGGTCAGCATGTCGGCCGTGCTGGCGCGAACGAGATCTTCGTCATCGACCAGCAGCGCAGTTCCGAGGCCCTCTCCCTTCACCAAATTGCCTGGATCGGCGGCGGTCGCGCTTTCGGGCGCCTCCCCGGTCGGCAACCACAGGTCGACGTTTGTCCCGATCCCGGCAGCGCTCCCGATCGAAAGCGCCCCGCTTAGCTGGGTGACGAGCCCATGCACCATCGACAAGCCAAGCCCCGTGCCCTTGCCTACTTCCTTGGTGGAAAAGAACGGTTCGGCCGCCCTGCGCAAGGTTGCCTCATCCATCCCGGTGCCGGTGTCCGCCACTGCGAGCCGGACATACTCGCCCGCCGGGAGGTCGGCCCGCTCGCCTGGAGCAACAACTTCGAGACCCGCCGAAATGCGCAAAGTCCCGCCGTTAGGCATGGCATCGCGCGCATTCACCGCGAGATTGAGGATTGCCATCTCGAGCTGATTCGGGTCCGCGAGCGCGGGCGGCAAGCGATCCGCGACCGCGATGACGAGGCTGATCTGGGGGCCGGTGGTGCTTGCGAGCAGGTCCGTCATCTCCGCGATCAACGCGCTCACATCGACGGCCACCGGCCGCAGCGGTTGCCGCCTGGCGATCGCGAGCAGGCGCTGAACGAGCGTCTTGGCCCGCTCAGCCGATTGCATTGCGCCAGCGATCAGGCGCTGCTCGCGCTCGCCGCCGAGACCCTGGCGTTGCAACCGGTCGAGGACCGCGACGATGGGGGTGAGCAGATTGTTGAAGTCGTGCGCGACGCCCCCGGTCAATTGGCCCATCGCCTCGAGCTTCTGACTCTGGCGGAGCTGTTCGTGCGCCTGCTCCAGTTCGGCGGACCGCTCCGCGACGCGCTTCTCGAGGGTATCGTTCAAGTCACGCAGGGCATCTTCGGCGGCCCGACGCGCTGAAATGTCATTGAACAGGATTGCGACCCGGCAATGTTCCGGCGCACCGACGCGGAATGCGTAGACGTCGAACCAGCGGCCGAGCATCTCGGAACCCTGTTCGAGCCGCTCGGGCATTCCGGTGCGCGCGACCCTCCCATAGATCTCGTACCAATGCTCCTCGAGCGCCGGCGCGGCTTCGCGGAGCCATTTGCCGACTATGGCTTCGCGGAAGCCCGTATGCTCGTAGAAGGCCGGGTTAGCTTCGAGCACGCGATAGTCGATCCGGCCCGCATCGCCGGGCAAATCGACCTCGACGACGCAGAATCCGGATTCGATCGATTCAAACAACGTGCGATAGCGGGCCTCGCTCTCTCGCAATGCGGCGGCGGCCGCTTGCCGCTGCTCGATGTCGAGGAGCACGCCCGGGAAGCGCGCGGCCTTTCCATCGGTATCAAGCTCGACCCGGCCGTTGGCTTCTACCCAGTAGTAAGCGCCATCGGGCTGGCGCACGCGGTATTCGCATCGGTAAGGGCCGCCTTGCGCAACCGCCTGTGCGATCGTCTCCGCGACAAGCGCTCTATCGTCGTCGTGAATCGGGGCCATGACACGGTCGAGCGGCAATCCGGTCCGGCAAAGTTCGATGTCCAGGCCAAACGAACGCGCGAAGCGCTCGTCCGAGGTGAGCCGGTCGGCGGCCACATCCCATACCCAGGTGCCCACGATGGCCCCCGCGTCGAGCGCCAGTTGCACGCGTTCGGTTTCCGCTCGCAGCGAGGCTTCGGCCTCCGACCGCTGCCGCTCGGCCGCCATGCGCTCGGTGGTTTCCTGCAAGATACACAGGACTCCCGCCGGCGCGCCGGATTCGTCGGGCACAGGCGAATAGTCCAGATTCATCCAGACTTGTTCGGGGACGCCCTCCCGAAAAAGAGTCAGTTCCTGGTCCCGGTACGAGAGCACACCGCCGGCCAGACCGACCTTCATCACGTTGTCGTTGAAATCGGCGACTTCCGGCCAGCCCTCCCGAACTTTCGAACCCAGCAGCCGGGGATGCCGCCCGCCCGCGAACACGGAGTAGGCGTCGTTGTAGAGCATGTATCCATCCGCGCCCCACAGCATGACCATCGGCACCGGCGAGGCCAGCATCATGGCGGTGGCAGTCACCAGGCTTTGCGGCCAGTTCGCGATCGGCCCGAGCGGAGTCGCTGTCCAATCGTGCTGAAGGATCAGCCTGGCGCACTCTCCCCCTCCTGGCGGCGAGCCGAAGGTTCCTTGGGTCGGCGTGGGATTGGCGGTTGTCATTCAGCACTCACTCGCGAGCCGTAACGGGGCTCACATCCTGCCTCGCTCCGTTTCCCCGGGGGCAGCGATAGCCATCGCCGGGCGCGAAGTCATCCGGGCGTTCACTTCCGTCGCGACGGCGCGGAACGAGACAGCCGCAAGCCTCGGAGTCGGTCGGCGGGCGCTAGTCGACAGGGTGAGTGGCGGAGCGGGTGGGATTCGAACCCACGATACGCTTTTGACGTATACACACTTTCCAGGCGTGCGCCTTCGACCACTCGGCCACCGCTCCGCATGCCGGGACCCCGATCGCTCTGGGGCCTGGCAAGGGCGCGCACCTAGCGGGGCGGCCCTCCCAATACAAGCTTGCGGCCAATCCAGGCGCGAGCGGGTCGCGCTTGCCCTGCCCGCGCCCGCTGCTAAGCCGCGCGTCATGCCTCGCTCGTTCGGACTCGCCCCCTCGCTCGAAGACCTCGAGCGCCTTGCCCGCGGCGCGCTCGCGCGCATGCCCGCCGAATTCGCCGCGCACCTTGGCGACGTGGTGCTGCGGGTCGAGGACTTTGCCGACGACGAATTGCTCGCCGAACTGGGCATCGAGGATCCGTTCGAGCTGAGCGGGGTCTACGAAGGCCTGCCGATCGGCGAGAAGAGCATGACCGATTCGGGCCGGATGCCCGACCGCATCCGCCTATTCCGCGTGCCGATCCTCGACGAATGGGCAGCGCGCGGCGACGTCACCCTCGAGGAACTGGTGGTGCACGTGCTGGTGCACGAGGTCGGCCACCACTTCGGTCTCAGCGACGAGGCGATGCACGCGCTTGAGGAAGCCGCCGGGTAAGCGCAGGATGGCGCGATGACGCGCCTCCCGCCCCTCACCCTGGCTCTCGCGCTCGCCGCGACCGCCCTCCCCGCCGCCGCGCAGGACGCCCCCGCGCCGGTGACCCCCGCCTCGGTCGTTGCGGGAGCGCCGGCGAGCGACTGGCGCGCGATCGATCCGGCGGATCTGCTGGTGATGACGCTGGCGCCCGATGCAGCCGGGCAGCCGCGGGTAGTGACGATCCAGCTGATCCCGCCGCCATTCAGCCAGGGCTGGGTCGGAAACATCCGCACGCTCGCCAAGGCGCATTGGTGGGATGGGACCAGCGTCTATCGCGTGGTCGACAACTGGGTGACGCAGTGGGGCGACGGGGAGGACGATGCGGCGAAGGCCAAGCGGCTGCCGGCGGGGCTGCGAGAGGTGCCGGAGAGCGAGTACACGGCCGACGCCCCAAGCACGGTCACGGCGAGCGGCATTGCACTTTACTATCAGGCAAATGCCGGCGCTCAGTCGCCGAGCCTCTTCAACGGCCGGATCGTGTTTCGCGGGCAGAAGTCCTGGGATTACGCGGCCTACGCCGCTGGTTTTCCGTACTCCGGCTCAATGGACCCACATCGCTCGCTGGCCTGGCCGATCCACTGCTACGCCTCGGTCGGCGTGGCGCGCGACCTTTCGCCGAACACCGGCTCAGGCGCCGAACTCTATACCGTCATCGGGCATGCTCCGCGTCAGCTCGATCGTAACATCGCGGTGGTCGGGCGGGTGATCGAAGGCATCGAACACCTGTCCGCGCTGCCCCGCGGCAAGGGTGAGGCAGGGGTTTATAGCGACCCTACGCTGCGCGTGCCGATCGTGTCGGTGCGGCTGGGCGACGAGTTGCCCGCTGCCGACCAGCCGAAGTTTGAGTATCTCGATACCGACAGCGCCAGCTTCGCGCGCTACCTTGAGGTCTCTGCCAACCGCAACGACCCGTTCTACCGCGTTCCGGCTGGCGGCATCGACATCTGCAACGCCAAGGTCCCGATCCGCCGCGTGAAGCCGTGACCATTCGCTTCACCGCGCCTCTGCAGATGGTCTTCATCGAGGAAGGCTTCGACAAGATCGGCACGATCGTGCTGCCCGAGGAGACCGTCGCCGACGTGCGCGCGGCGGTGCTGGAGCTGGGCAAGACGCGGGCGTTCGGGGCGGTGAAAGTCGCGGTCACGGTGGGCGCCAGCCGCTGGCAGACTTCGCTCGGGGCGACGAAGGGCGGCGGGTACTTCCTGCCGATCAAGAAGCCGGTCCGCCTGGCCGAGGGGATTTCCGAAGGCGACCCGGTCGAGGTGGCGCTGGAACTCGCCTAGATTCGCTCCGCCTCGGCGATCGCGTCGCTCGCGCGCAAGGCGCTGAGCACGCGGGTCAGGTGCGCGAGGTCCTGGACTTCGAGATTGACCTCGTACGTATGGAACGGATCGTCGAGCTGGGTCTGTTCGACGGTGACCACGTTGGCGTGGTTGCGCGCGAAGATGCCGGCCATTTCGGCGAGCGTGCCGAGCCGGTGGTAGAGCACCACCCGCAGCCGCCCCATCGCCCCCTGCGAGCGTTCGCCCCAGCTCAGATCGACCCAGTCGGCATCGACCCCGTTGGCGAGCTTAAGGCAGTCGATCGCGTGGACTTCGACTTGCTCGCCCGGCCGGCGCAGGCCGACGATGCGGTCGCCCGGGACTGGATGGCAGCACTCCGCCAGCGTGAAGCCGACGCCCGCGGTCAGCCCCTTGATCGAGATCGCCTTGGCCGGGATCGCTTCCTCGGGCAGGTCGGCGGTGCTGCCGGGGACGAGCGCTTCCATAACCTCGCGGTCGGTCAGCTTGTTGGCGCCGATCGCGTACATCAGGTCGTCGTCGTCTTCGAGTTCGAGCCGCTCGACCGCGGCGCGGATCGCCTTCTTGCCGATCTTGGCGGGCACCCGGTCGGCGATCTCGTCGAACAGCTTGCGCCCGATTGAAGCGACTTCGGCGTGCTCTTTGGCGCGCACCGCGCGGCGGATCGCGGCGCGTGCTTTGCCGGTAACGACGAAGCCGAGCCACGATAGCTGCGGTTCGGCATGCGCGCCCTTGATGATCTCGACCACGTCGCCGTTGTGGAGTTCGGTGCGCAGCGGCATGTGCCGGCCGTTGATCTTGGCCCCCACGGTGCGCGCGCCGAGATCGGTGTGGACCGCGAAGCCGAAATCCACCGGAGTCGCGCCCTTGGGCAACTGGAACAGCGCGCCCTTGGGCGTGAACGCGAAGATGCGGTCCTGATAGACCGCCAGCCGGGTATGCTCGAGCAGTTCCTCGGCGTCGTGGCTGGCATCGACGATCTCGATCAGGTCGCGCAGCCAGCCGATCTCGCCGTCGGGCTTGTCGCCCTGCTTGTAAGCCCAGTGCGCGGCCAGTCCGTATTCGTTGCGGCGGTGCATCTCGCGGGTGCGGAGCTGCACTTCGACGCGCTGCGACTTTTCGTAGATCAGCGTGGTGTGGAGCGAGCGGTACCCGTTGGTCTTGGGGGTCGAGATGTAGTCCTTGAAGCGCCCGGGAATAAACTGCCACGTGGTATGGAGCGCGCCGAGAGCGCGGTAGCAATCGCCGATGCTCTCGGTCAGTACCCGGAAGGCGAAGATGTCGGTGATCTGGTCGAAGCTGACATGGCGTTCGGCCATCTTGCGCCAGATCGAATAGGGGTGCTTCTCGCGGCCCCAGACCTCGGCCTGGATCCCTGCTTCGGCGAGCGCCTGCTTGATCTTGAGCGCGATCGCATCGACCTGGCCGTTCTCCGAACCCCGCAACTGGGCGAGGCGGCCGGTGATGGTGGCATAGGCCTCGGGCTCGAGCTGCTCGAACGCCAGCATCTGCATTTCGCGCATGTATTCGTACATGCCCACGCGCTCGGCCAGCGGGGCGTAGATATCCATCGTCTCGCGGGCGATCCGGTGGCGCTTCTCGGGGCTCTTGATGAAGTGCAGCGTGCGCATGTTGTGCAAGCGGTCGGCCAGCTTGACCAGCAGCACGCGGATATCTGCGCTCATCGCCAGCAGGAACTTGCGCAGGTTCTCGGCCGCCCGCTCGCTTTCGGGCATGGCTTCGATCTTGGACAGCTTGGTCACCCCGTCGACCAGCTTGGCCACCGCAGGGCCGAAGTTCTTCTCGATGTCCTCGATCGTCGCCAGCGTATCCTCGACGGTGTCGTGAAGCAGCGCCGTGATGACCGTGTCCTGGTCGAGCTTGAGATCGGTCATCAAGCCGGCGACTTCGATCGGGTGACTGAAATAGGGGTCGCCGCTGGCGCGCTTCTGGCTGCCGTGCTTCTGCACGGTATAGACATAGGCGCGGTTGAGCAGCGCCTCGTCGGCGTCCGGATCGTAAGCCTTGACCCGCTCGACAAGTTCGTACTGGCGCAGCATCCTTACGAATGTGCGGCGCGGTGGACCGGGCGGCAAGGGGAAAGCGCCCTCGCCCGCAGATGGAAGGGCTGAGCGGCTAGGCGAGCGCCTTGAGCCCGACCTGTTCGATCGCGGCCAGCGCGCAGGCCTCGTCGTGGTCGCTGGTGTCGCCCGTCACCCCGATCGCGCCGAGCACCGCGCCTGTACCGTCGGCGACGATCACCCCGCCCGCCGCCGGGACCATGCCCCAGTCAGGCATCCGCGACACCGAGGCGATGAAGTGCGGCCGCTCGACCGCCATGTCGCCGATCTTGCGGCTCGACACCCCGAGCGCCAGCGCGCCCGCCGCCTTTCCACCCGCCAGCTTGACCCGCATCGTCGAGGCCCCGTCCTGCCGCTGGCACGCGATCAGGTGCCCGCCCGGATCGTGGACCGTGACGGTGAGCGGCTTGAGCTTGAGCTCGGCCCCCTTGGCGAAGGCGGCGTCGATCAGGGCGTTAGCTTGGGCGAGGGTTAGGCGGTGCATCGAATCAACTCCACTTCACCTCGGGCGGCAGGCTCATCAGGATCGCATCGATATTGCCGCCGGTCTTGAGGCCGAACAAGGTGCCACGGTCGTAGACGAGGTTGAATTCGACGTAGCGGCCGCGCCATTCGAGCTGGGCCTGCTTGTCGGCCTCGCTCCACGCCTGCCCCACGCGCCGGCGGACGATGCTGGGGAACGCGTCGAGGAAGGCCTCGCCGACATCCTGGGTGAACGCGAAGTGGCGGTCGAACTCGGCGTCGTCGCCGCATTCGAGGTGGTCGTAGAAGATGCCGCCGACGCCGCGCGCGACGCCTCGGTGGGGAATGAAGAAGTATTCCTCGGCCCATTTGGCGAACCGCTCGTAGTAGGTCGGGTTGTGCGCCATGCAGGCGGCGCGGAAGCGGGCGTGAAAGGCCTCGGTGTCCTCTTCGTAGGGGATCGGCGGGTTGAGATCCGCGCCGCCGCCAAACCACGCCTTGCCGGTGGTCAGGAAGCGCGTGTTCATGTGCACCGCGGGGACGTGCGGATTGGCCATGTGCGCGACCAGGCTGATGCCGGTGGCGGTGAAGCCGGGGTTGTCCTCGGCGCCGTGCATGGTGCGCGCGAACTCGGGCGAGAAGGTGCCGCCGACAGTGGAGACGTTGACCCCCACCTTCTCGAACACCTTGCCCTTCATCACCCCGCGCACGCCGCCGCCTGGGTCGGGGTTGCCCTCTTCGTGCCGGTCCCAGGCGAGATACTCGAACGCCGCGTCCGAGCCCGCCTCGCGCTCGATCGCCTCGAACTCGGCGCAAATGCGGTCGCGCAGGCTCTCGAACCAGGCGCGGGCGCGGGCGGTATTGGGAGTCCAGTCGTTCATCGGTCCTCTCATGCAGGGCTTTGGATGGCCCTGCCCTGCTCGCCCGCTCGGCTTGTCGCATTGACGGCGCGCAAGCCGCGCGGTTCCCTTGCCAAAGGCGCGGGAGCGCGGCAAGGGACGCGCATGGTTCCCCTTTCGTTCGCTGGCGACGAATTCCTCCTGACAACCGGCCGCGCGCTCTACTGGCCACGCGAGCAGGCGCTGCTGGTCGCGGACCTGCACCTCGAAAAGGCGAGCTTCTACGCGCAGTATGGCCAGCCGCTGCCGCCCTACGACAGCCGCGAGACGCTCGAGCGCGTGGCGCTGGCGATCCGTGAGACGGGCGCGCGGCGGGTCTACACGCTGGGTGACAACTTCCACGATTCGGCTGGGCCGACGCGGCTCGAACCGCATGCCGCGGGCATGCTGGCGGCGCTGACCCGTGCGACAGATTGGGTCTGGATCACCGGCAACCACGACCAAGGCGTTGAAGGGGCCGCGATGGAGAACCGGCTCGGCGGCGAACTGGCCGAGGAACTGGCGATCGCCGGCATGGTCCTGCGCCACCGCGCCAAGCCCGGCGAAGTGCGCCCCGAACTCTCGGGACACTACCACCCGCGCCTGCAAATCACCGTGCGCGAGCGGCATATCAGGCGGCCCTGCGCGGTGGTCAGCCGGAACGGCAACGAAGGCGGGCGCATGGTCCTGCCGGCCTTCGGCGCGCTGACCGGCGGGATGGACGCGGCCGACCCGGCGATCCTCGCGGCGCTGCAGCCGGCGCGCGCGATCGACGCGGTCTTGCCGGCCGGCGGAAAGCTCGCGCGGTTCCCATTGTGGCGCGCGGCGGCTTAGCGCGGAATAAAGGATTCCGCCCTAGCGCGCGGGGCCGATAACCCTTAAGTAGCCGCCTTCGCAAAATCAGGCTTCACAGGAGAACGCCCCATACCCCGTCCCCCCCGGCGCATGCTTGCGCCCCCGGTCAAGTCCGGCCCCCGCTTCGACACCATGATCCAGTCCGACAAAGTTCGCGTCATCGACGAGAACGGCGAGAACATCGGCGTCATGTACACCCGCGAAGCCATCGAGCAGGCCAACGAGCTTGGCCTCAACCTGGTCGAGGTCTCGCCCAACGCGGACCCGCCGGTGTGCAAGTTCCTCGATGTCGGCAAGCACCGCTATGAGGCGCAGAAGAAGGCCAACGCCGCGCGCAAGACGCAAAAGACGCAGCAGATCAAAGAGATCAAGATGCGTCCGAACATCGACGATCACGATTACGACGTGAAGATGCGCAGCGTGACCAAGTTCATCGCCGAGGGCGACAAGGTCAAGATGACCCTGCGCTTCCGCGGCCGCGAAATGGCGCACCAGGAACTGGGGATGGAAGTCCTGAAGCGCGTGCAGGAAGACGTGGCGGAAATCGCCAAGGTCGAAGCCTATCCGCGCCTCGAAGGCCGCCAGATGCTGATGGTACTGGCGCCCAAGTGAGCGTTCGGGCGTTTCCCCGGGAGACCGTGAGGAAGCGCATCATGATGTCACCCCTTCGCCTCTCCGCCGCTGCCGCCGTGCTGTCGCTGGCGGCTTGCGCGTCCGAGTCGTCGGATGCGCCTGCCGAGCAGACCGCCACGCCGGTCGCGGCAGCGGCCGGCTCCGGGGCGTCGCCCGATCCGTCACGTGCGCCCGTGCTCGTGCCCGAAGCCGAGAAGGGCGAAACAGGCGCGCGCAACGTCCTGCTCGAATGGGCGCGCGATTTGGAGCGCGGCGACTATGACGGCGCGTTCGCCCAATGGGGCGCCGATGCCGAGGCGCGCAGCGGCATGACCGCGGACGAGCACGCCGCTTACTGGCGCCGCTTCAAGACGATCACCGTATCGGTGCCCGAAGGCGTGTCCGAGGGCGCCGCCGGTTCGCTCTACTACGAAGTGCCCGCGACCATCGTCGGCAAGCAGGCGAGCGGCACGCCCTACCGCCTCGAGGGCACGGTCGTGCTCAAGCGCGTCAACGACGTCGACGGCGCGACGGCCGACCAGTTGCGCTGGCACATGCAGCAGGTCGACCTGCACGACGTCTCCTAGCCCGTCGCCCCCGCGCCGGCAGGGGCCCAGATAACGGTTGCGTCCACGCGCCCCCCTCTGCTCTCCTGCGCGAGGGCGGATTGGCCCCTGCCTGCGCAGGGGTGTGAGGGGGAGGGCAAGTGACCGCAGCGCGCATCGGTTTCGTCGTCGGCCTCGCCGCCTTCACGCTCACGCTCGTCCTGCCCGCCCCCGCCGGGATGCCGCGCGAGGCGTGGTCGGTTGCCGGGCTGTTGGTGTGGATGGCCGCCTGGTGGATGACCGAAGCGATCCCGCTGTCGGCGACCGCGCTGCTGCCCTTCATCGTCCTGCCGCTGCTCGGCGTGGCCGATGCCAACGCCGCCGCCGCCGCTTACTATTCGCCGATCATGTTCCTGTTCGTCGGCGGCGCTTTCCTGGCGCTGGCGATCGAACGAACCGGGCTCCACCGCCGGCTCGCACTCGCGATCATGCGCCGGGCCAATGCCAGTTGCTGGCAATTGCTGCTGGCGGTGATGATCGCGACAGCCACGATCTCGACCGTGATCTCCAACACCGCCACCGCCTTCATCATGATGCCGATGGCCCTCGCCATTCTCGCCGCCGGCGGGGTCAAGGACGGCGAGACCGGCGGCATGGCCGGCGCGCTGCCGATGGGGGTGGCATTCGCGGCCACGCTCGGCGGGTTCGGGACGATCGTCGGCACCCCGACCAACGCGATTGCCGCCGCGCTACTCGAACGGTCGCTCGGCGTGCAGATCAGCTTCCTCGAATGGAGCCTCTACGGCCTGCCGATAGTGATCCTGAGCGTGCCGCTGGCAGCGCTGATCATCGCCCGCGTCCAGCGCGTGCACGACGATCCGTTCGATCCCGCCGCCGCGCGCCTTGCGATCGAGCATTCGGCGGCCTGGACCACGCCGGAAAAGCGCCTCGCCGCGCTGTTCGCGTTGACCGTGCTGGCCTGGGTCTCGCTGCCCCTGCTGCAGGAGGTCCTGCCGGAGGGCGGCATCACCGACGGGTCGGTGGCGGCGGTCGCGGGGCTCATGCTGTTCCTGCTGCCCGACGGCACCGGCCGGCGGATGTTGACCTGGCCCGAGGCCAACCGCGCGCCGTGGGACGTGATCCTGATGTTCGGCGGGGGCCTCGCGCTGGCGATGGGAATGAGCGAATCCGGCCTGGCGAGTTGGCTCGGCGATGCGCTGCTGCCGCTCGGCTGGCTGCCGCTGGTCGTCTTGGCAGTGCTGGTGGTGGCGCTGGTGGTGGTAATCACCGAGTTTGCGAGCAACATCGCCGCCGCCAGCGCGATCATGCCGGTGGTGGCCGCCCTCGCCGCCGCCTTGGGCGCCGATCCGATCCTGCTCGCGCTGCCCGCCGCGTTCGCCGCGAGTTGGGGCTTCATGCTGCCCTCGGGCACCGGCCCGAACGCGATCGCCTGGGCGACGCGTCACGTCGCGCTGCCGAAGGTGCTCAAGGCGGGCTTGCTGCTCGATCTCGCCGGGATCGTTTTGATCATCGGCGTGGTTTGGTCGGTGGCGGCTGCCGCCGGCTGAAAGCAGCGGACAGCCGCCCACTAAGCACAGAACTCCCTACGCGGCGGTCCACATCGGCCTTATGTTTCCTTTGTCCTCGTGGAGGTCGCCACCCGCAATACGATCCCAGAACCGCCCACCGACAAGTTGCTCGGCATCATATGTTTTAACCAGATAATCGCTCAATTGGCCCGTCTGCGCCTCATTGCTCATGAGAAAGGTCCAGAGACTCAGCCTTCCCTTGTCGTCCTCCGCCAGCACGCTTTTCACGAAAGCGTGCGGAACAGGGATGCTGATGCCATACTCTTCATGATCTTTGCCGATCACTTCGATGGCTCTCTCGAAGTAAAATATGGGGCAAGTCAGCACGTAGACTTCGTAGATATCGGGCCTTGCATCCAGTTCCCTGGTGGCCTCTTCCAACTCGCGCCATTTGCGTCGATTGAGATCCTCATGTTGCGGAGACATGTTCGAAAGCAGGAAGGTTTCACTGTTTTGTATCAATATGAGATCGTGGTTCGCGCTCGCAGCCAAATGCCCGCGATCATAGCCGCTGCCTTTATAGGCGTTAAGACTGGCTCGGAACCTTGCCGGCACTCGCGTGTCGGCGCGAAAATTGTCAAGTCGCTGAATTGCTTCGCCATCGTTCACCAAGTCTCGATCCCGCCTCACGATTTCGAGCGCCCACTTGGCTTGACGAAAATACCATGAATAGCCGATGCTAAAATACCGGCCTGTCATAATTTGGTCGCAGACTGGCGCGCCATAACGCAATTCACGTTGTATTTGAAACGGATCGTTCAAGTTGACCTCCCTTAAGATGTATTACCACTCAAAATGGAAGCATTCTTTCAGCGACTCGTTTACCACGAGTTCTTGCCTTCGCGAACTGTTCTTAAGGGAGGCTATTCCAGCGAGCTATCCCGGCACTTCGCCAGTCGTCCCCGTGGTCCCGAGACATGCACTCGCGCCCTGACTTTGCCTCGTCACGGCTTGCGGTTACACTGGCAACCATGTCCGATCCGATCGACCACCGCACCCCGCGCCGCAAGCCCAAGCCCGACCTGACGCGCATCGCCGGGCACACGTTGAGCCCGGCCACGCACATGATGGGCTACGGCTACGATCCGGTGCTCAGCGAAGGCGCGCTCAAGCCGCCGATCTTCCTCACCAGCACGTTCGTGTTCCCGAGCGCGGAGGCGGGCAAGCGGCACTTCGAAGGGATCACGGGCCAGCGCGCGGGCGGCGCCGAAGGCCTCGTCTATTCGCGCTTCAACGGGCCCAACCAGGAGATCCTCGAGGACCGACTCGGCATCTGGGACGGGGCCGAGGACGCGCTGGTGTTCTCAAGCGGGATGACCGCGATCTGCGTGCTGATGATGGCCTATTGCGCGAGCGGCGACGTGATCGTCCATTCGGGCCCGCTCTACGCAGCGAGCGAGGGGTTCGTGGGCAAAGTCCTCGGCAAGTACGGCGTGCGCTACGTCGATTTCCCCGCCGGGGCGACGCGCGCGGAGATCGACGCGGTGCTGGTGAAGGCCAAGGCCATGGCGGCCGAGAGCGGCGGCAAAGTGGCGATGATCTACCTCGAAAGCCCGGCCAACCCGACCAACGCGCTGGTCGATGTCGAGGCGGTGTGCGCCGCGCGCGATGCCGCGCTCGATCCCGCGGTGACGCCGATCGCGATCGACAACACGTTCCTGGGCCCGCTGTGGCAGCGCCCGCTCGATCACGGCGCGGACGTGGTGGTCTATTCGCTGACCAAGTACGCCGGCGGCCATTCGGACCTGGTGGCCGGCGGCGTGTCTGGCGCGAAGCGGTGGATGGATCCGGTGCGGAGCTTGCGCAACACGATGGGCGGGATCTGCGATCCCTATACCTCGTGGATGCTGCTGCGCAGCCTCGAAACGCTCGAGATCCGCATGCAGCGCGCGACCGAGAACGCCATCAAGGTGTGCGACTTCCTCAAGGATCACCCCAAAGTCGAAGGGATCGGGTTCCTCGGCCTGATCAAGGACGCGCGCCAGCAGGACATCTACCAGCGCCACTGCACCGGGCCGGGCAGCACCTTCAGCCTGTTCATCGCGGGCGGGGAGGCAGAGGCGTTCCGCTTCCTCGACGGCTTACGCATCGCAAAGCTGGCGGTCAGCCTCGGCGGCACCGAGACGCTCGCCAGCCACCCGGCGGCGATGACTCACCTGTCGGTGCCCCCCGAACGCAAGGCCATGCTGGGCATCACCGACAACCTGGTACGGATCAGCATCGGCATCGAGCACGCCGACGACCTGATCGCCGACTTCGCGCAGGCGCTGGCGCAAGTTTAGCGGAACCGCCTCGCCCTGGCCTGAGTTTTGTTGCCGACCATCACGACAAGAGGGGAAGAGGCATGAACAAGCTCGCCATTACCGCCACCGCCATTCTGGGCCTCGCCCTCGCCGGCTGCGACAGCGCGGCCGAGAACGAAGTCGAACAGACCGCCGAGGCGATCGACGAATCCTACGAGGCGGAAGCCGACCTGGTCGAAGCGCAGGAAGCCGGCGGTCCGAACGAAGCCGCGGCCGAATCCCAGGCCGATGCGCTGCGCGCCGAGGGCGAAGAGATCAAGGACACGCTCGAAGACGAGGCCGACGAGCTCGATTCGACGCCTCAGTAGGGCCGCCAGGGCTCAGGCCCCGCGCCACTCCCGCCGTTCTTCGGCCTGGCGCAGCACTTCGTAGGCAACGCTGTAGGCGTGGAAGGCCTTGGCGGCGGTGGCATCGCCCGGCTTGACGTCGGGGTGGACTTCCTTGGCCCGCTCGCGCCACGCCTTCTTGACCGCGGCGAAGTCCGCGTCGGCTTCGAGCCCGAGCAGGTCGAGCGCGCGCATCTCGTCGGCGGTACGGCTGCCGTCGCCGCTGGTCGCCCAGCCGTAGTGCGCGGATTGCGAGTAGCCGGCGTTGGTGCGCTCCTCGGCATGGGCGCGCGCTTCCGCTTCTTCCTTTTCGAGCCCTTCGAAGTAATCCCACCGGGCATTGTATTCGGCCGCGTGGCGCTGGCAGAAATACCACCGTTCGGGGCTGTTGGGGGCCTTGGGCGCGGGGCAGTTGCCCGGCTCCTCGCAGCCGTGCCGGTCGCACAGGCGCACCTGGGTGGCTTCGCGCGAGCTGCCGTAGCCGCGCCAGCGCGGGAAGCCCCAGTCCATCGAGCGGCGGGGTCGGTTCATCGGGGCGGGGTGATAGGGCGCATTGGCCGACTGCTATAGGCGCTGCTGCGCCCGGCGGGAACCGCTTGCGGACCGGCCGCGCTTTTTTCGCGCTCGTTAATGCTGCGTTGCACAAAAGGTCGCTAGGCGCGGCGTCATGTCCAAGCAGCTCGCCGTTTCCGCCGCCTTCTCAGTCTTCGCGATGGCCGCTCTCGCGCTCACTGCGCCGCACCTGCCGGCGGGCCCCGAAACCACGATCGGCGCGACGAGCGAACTCGCCGCGCCGACCTTCGATATCGCGCTGCCGGCTTCCTAAACCGATAATCAGTTCAGCAGCACCGTGACCGCGCGCCGGTTGCGCGACCACGCCTGTTCGTTCGAGCCGAGCGCGACCGGGCGTTCCTTGCCATAGCTGACCGTGGTCAGGCGCTCGGCACCGATGCCCAGGCTGACGAGGTAGTTCTTGGCAGAGTTGGCGCGCCGTTCGCCCAGCGCGAGGTTGTATTCGCGCGTGCCGCGCTCGTCGGCGTGGCCTTCGATTGTGGCGCGGGCGTTCGGGTACTGCTGGAGGTACTGCGCCTGGCCCTGGAGCGCGGCCTGGTCCTGCGAATCGATGTTGAACTGGTCGGTGTCGAAATAGATCGTGTCGCGGCCGGCCATCGCCTGCGCGAAGTGCGACTGGGTGCCGGGAACCGCACCGGTCGGCGCCGGCGTCGGCATCGGGCCGCTGGTGGTGACCGGGGTGGTCGCCTGCGGGGCGGGCGGCAGTTCTGTGGGCGCCTTCTTCGCGCAGGCCGCTAGCGCCAGTGCACCGACGGCAGTCATCACGAGGGCTGTCTTACGCATAGTCTTGCTCCTTCTGCTTCTTGCGGTCTCGCGTCCCTTAACTCGCTCGCTTCAATCCGGTCACGGCAGCACCGGACCCCAGGCGGGGTCCGAAGCGCCCACCGGGGTCGCCAGCCGGCGCTCGTTGCGGCCTGTCAGATCGACTTGCCAGATCGAGCTTTCGCCCGATCCGCGCGCGGTGCGGAAGAACTGCACGATGCGGCCGTTGGGGGCCCAGGTCGGCGCTTCGTCCTGCCACGAATTGGTCAGGTGGCGCAGGCTGCCGCCCGCCGGGCTCATCACCGCGACGCGCAGATCACCCGCGATATGCGTAAACGCGATCTGGTCGCCGCGCGGGCTCCATTCGGGCGTGGCACAGCGGCCGCCGAAATGGCTGATGCGCCGCTGGTTCGATCCGTTGGCGTCCATTACGTAGCACTGCTGCTCGCCCGAACGGTCGCTCTCGAACACGATGCGACTGCCGTCGGGCGAGTACGAGCCGCCGACGTCGATCCCCGGCCCGTCGGTCAGCCGCTGCGGGGTGCCGCCGCTCGCCGACACACGGTAGATGTCGGTATTGCCGGCCGCCGCCATCGAATAGAGGATCCAACGCCCGTCGGGCGACCAGCGCGGCGCGAACGTGGGGTTGGAGCTCTGCGT
Organism: Sphingomonadales bacterium 12-68-11; assembly: GCA_002279825.1. GTDB lineage: Bacteria > Pseudomonadota > Alphaproteobacteria > Sphingomonadales > Sphingomonadaceae > Croceibacterium_A. The sequence goes on along the minus strand of NCCV01000004.1, from coordinate 1,199 downwards.
GATCAGCGTCTGGTTGCCGCTGCCGATATCATAGACATACATCCGCGCATTGCCGTTGAGGTAGCTGACGTAGGCGATCTTTGCATAGTCGGGCGAATAGCGCGGGGTCAGCGCGGTCGACTGGCCGTTGGTGATGAAGCGGTGATTGGCGCCGTCCGAATCCATGATCGCCAGCCGTTTGACCCGTTTGTCCTTGGGCCCAGTCTCGGCGATGTAAGCGATGCGGCTGTCGAAGAACGGGCTCTCGCCCGAAAGCCGCGAGTAGACGAGGTCGGCGCACTTGTGCGCGGCGCGGCGCCACTCGGCAGCGGGCACTACCCAGCCTTCGCGCACCAGTTGCTGCTGGAGCGCGACATCGTAAAGGTAACAGCCGACCGTGAGCCGCCCATCGCTCTCGGCGCGGACGTAGCCGTGCACCAGCATCTCGGCCGAGCGACCCTGCCAGGTGCTCCACGAGGGCGCGGTGATCTGGGCGTAACCCGGACGCGGCAGCGCGTCCGGCCCCGCCGGGCGGAACAGGCCGTTGTTGCGCAGATCGTTGAAGATCACCCGGCCGAGCTCGACCCCCAGCGCGCCGGTGCCCTGCGCGTTGGCCGGTGTCGGCTGGTCGCGGTTGGTGGCGAAAGCGGGAATGGCGACGCCGAGATCCCGCCAGGCGCTGTCGTCGGTGACCGAGCCGCTGAGCCCCTCGTCCTCGACCTGCGGCACGGCGATCGCGGGCACCGCCGCCGAGGGCGGGGCCGCGTCTTGTGCCCAGGCCGGCACAGCGCCCAGCGCGAGCCCGGCGGCGAACACGAGATTGCGGACGGACATCTCTAGATGCTCCTGTCAAACCGGAAGCTGCCGATGCGCCTCCATCTGTCGTAGTACTGTTCGGGCAGGCGGAACGGCGCCGCGAGCTGGACTGCGCGGATCGCGCGCTCTGCGTGGAGCTGGGCCTGCGGTCGGTTCGAATCGTTGATCCCCGACTGGCTCACCACGACCGGCCGTCCGTTGAGCGTGCCGTCGGCATTGAGCTCCCAGCGCAGCACGGTGACCAACCGCTCGGCATCGACGCCCTGCGGCGCGCTCCAATGCGGCTTGAGTTGGCGGCTTATGGCTCAAAGTTGAAATAATCCCCCTTCACCCGGCTCTTGGCGTAGCTGACACCACCGGAGAACTGCAAGGCAGGCGTCGGGCTCGCGACAACCGAAAGTTCG
>NCCV01000003.1:553642-1172031 GCA_002279825.1 Sphingomonadales bacterium 12-68-11 | reverse complement strand
CGCGTGGAAATCACTTACGGTCCGGGCTCCGGCCGCTAAGCGATCACACTCGCACCAACACAGAGGGCCGGGGGAGCAATCCCCCGGCCCTTTGCTTTGGGTGACGCTGGGCGACCGACTGCCAGGGTGGCGATGCTCGGCCGGGTGGCCAGCCTCGTTCGGCGATCAGCGCCGGCCGCGGTAAGGATCACGTAGGCCGCGCACAGCGCAGCGCGGGCGACCCCGATGCGTCAGGCTTGCGCGCGGCTGTGCAATTGCTCGAGCAGCGGCCGGATCGGCGCCACGTCATAGCCGGCGCCCGCGGCATCTTGGGCGATCGCGTCGGGCTCGCGTCCCTCGGCGGCCTGCGCCAGCGACCAGAGCAGCGTGGAGCGGGTTCCCGACCGGCAATAGGCCAGCACCGGTCCGCCGGCCTCGCGCAGCGCGCTGACCATGGCCTCGACTTGCGCCGCGCTGAAGCCGGCATGCGTGACCGGGATCGCCCGATAGGCCAAGCCGGCGTCACGCGCGGCGCGTTCGATCTCGGCGCCTTGCGGGGCACCAGGTTCCTCGCCGTCGGGCCGGTTGTTGACGATCATCGCGGCGCCCAGCGCCTTGGCCTCGGCGACGTCTTCGAGTTCGATCTGCGGGCTGGCCCAGAACGCGGCGCTGACCCGGCGGAAGTCGCTCATTCGGACCCGGCTCCCGCCTCCGCCGCCTGCCTGACGCGGCGGTTGCGCTGAACCATGTTGAGGAGCTCGACCGATACCGAGAACGCCATCGCGGCGTAGATGTAGCCCTTCGGAACGTGCACGCCGAAGCCGTCGGCGATGAGCACCAGTCCGATCATCACCAGGAAGGCGAGCGCGAGCATCACCAGCGTGGGATTGCGTTCGATGAAGCGCGCCAAGGGATCGGCCGCGATCAACATGATCGAGACCGTGACGATGACCGCGGCGACCATGATCGGGATCTCGTCGGTCATGCCGACCGCGGTCAGAATCGAATCGATCGAGAACACCACGTCGATCGCGATGATCTGCGCCACCGCAGCGCTGAAAGTGAGCTGGACGGGGCCGCCGCGGTTCTTGTCGAGCGTGTCGTTCGAGGGATCCTCGGGCGACATGGTATGGTGGATTTCCTTGGTCGCCTTCCACAGCAGGAACAGCCCGCCGGCGATCAGGATCAGGTCGCGGCCGGAAAACGCGGTGTCGAATGTCGGTTCGCCATAGGGGCCGGGTGCCCCGCTGAACCCCAGATCGAACAGGGGCCGTTGCAGCGTGACCAGCCAGCCGATCAGGAACAGCAGCCCGATCCGCATGCCCAGCGCCAGGAACAGGCCGAGCCGGCGCGCGAAGGCCTGTTGCTCGGGCGGCAGCTTGTTCGAGAGAATGGCGATAAAGATCAGGTTGTCGATGCCGAGCACGACTTCGAGCATGATCAGAGTCAGCAGTGCGGCCCACGCGGCCGGATCGGAAAGCAGCGCGACGATATCCATGGCGAACGCGTGTTACCGATGGCCGGCCAAGAGGCAAGCATCTTGCGCTCGGCGCGGCGCCAACGGCCTGTCACTACGGCGTAATCTTAAATCGTTCGCACTCGGGTTTTTTCTGGGCTATAGCCCCGGGACTAGCGTGGGGCCTAATTCAGCGGTTTCTCCGGCGGGGCGCACCGCGTTGCCGGATACGTGTGTGGGGCGAAGTAGAGGTGCGTTCAGTTCATGGGTTACGATAAAGGCCGTCGCGGCCGGGGACGCGACAAGAGAGACGGTTTCGGAGAAGAGCCTTTCGACCCGTTTGGTGGCGGCGCGCCGCAAGGCGATGGCTGGCGCGGCGGCGGTGACCGGTTCGGCGGTGGCGACCGCTTCGGTGGCGGTGGTGACCGGTTCGGCGGCGGCGGTGGCGGCGGTGATCGCTTCGGCGGTGGCGGCGGCGGTGGTGGCGGCTTCAATCGCGGCCCGCGCCCGGGTGGCGGCGCCGGCGGCGGCATGCCCGCTCAGGTGGTCGGGGCTGGCACCGGCAAGGTCAAGTTTTTCAACACCCAGAAGGGTTTCGGCTTCATTCAACGCGATGAAGGCGGAGAAGACGTGTTCGTCCACATCAGCCAGGTCGAGCGGGCTGGGCTGGAAGGTCTCGCCGAAGGGCAGGAACTGGCATTCAATCTGGTCGATCGCGGCGGCAAGATTTCCGCCGCCGATCTCCAGGTGGTCGGCGACGTGATCGCGGTCGAGCAGAAGGCCGCTGGACCGCAGCGTTCGCTGACCGGCGAGAAGGCTTCCGGCACGGTCAAGTTCTTCAACGCGATGAAGGGCTTCGGCTTCATCACCCGCGATGACGGCAAGGAAGATGCCTTCGTGCACATCAGCGCCGTCGAGCGCTCGGGCCTGCCCGGGATCAACGAAGGCGACCGATTCGAATTCGATCTCGAAGTCGACCGACGAGGCAAGTTCTCGGCGGTCAACCTTGTGCCCGTTCAGGGCTGATCGCTCGCATCCGTGTCCGGCTTCAGCGCCGGGGCGATGCAGGTCCATAAACGGACGCAGATGGCGGCCCGCCCGGGCCGCCATTTGTCGTTCCGACATCCGACAGAGCTTTCGCTAGGAATTCGACAATGACGATTACCCCCCTGATGCCGGTCTATCCGCGGTGCGGTGTGCGTCCGGTGCGCGGCGAGCATTGCCACCTGATCGACGAGAGCGGCGCGCGCTATCTCGATTTCGCGTCCGGAATTGCGGTCAATGCGCTCGGCCACTCGCATCCGGGGCTGATCGGCGCGATCCAGCGCCAGGCGGCCACGCTGATGCACGTCTCCAACCTCTATGGCAGCCCGCAGGGCGAACACCTGGCGCAGCGCCTCGTCGATCTGACTTTCGCCGACACGGTGTTCTTCACCAATTCGGGGGCCGAGGCGGTCGAAGCGGCGATCAAGACCGCGCGCGCCTATCACCAGTCGGCCGGCAACACCGATCGGTTCGAACTGATTACGTTCAACAATGCGTTCCACGGCCGGACGATGGCGACGATCAGCGCCTCGAATCAGGAGAAGATGCACAAGGGCTTCGCGCCGCTGCTGCCCGGCTTCCGGTATGTTGCGTTCGACGACCTCGAAGGCGCCCGCGCCGCGATCGGGCCGCATACCGCGGGCTTCCTGGTCGAGCCGATCCAGGGCGAAGGCGGCATTCGCGCCGGATCGCCCGCCTTCCTCGAAGGGCTGCGCGACCTGGCCGATGCCCACGATCTGCTGCTGGTGTTCGACGAAGTGCAGACCGGGGTGGCCCGCACCGGAACGCTGTTCGTCCACGAGCAGTACGAAGTGACGCCCGACGTCATGGCCATCGCCAAGGGCATCGGCGGCGGCTTCCCGCTCGGCGCCTGCCTCGCCAGCGAGAAGGCTGCGCGGGGGATGACCTTCGGGACGCACGGTTCGACTTACGGCGGCAATCCGCTGGCGATGGCGGCGGCCGAAGCGGTGCTCGACGTCGTCGCCGAAGCGGCGTTTCTCGAAGGCGTGCGCGCGAAGGGCGAGCGAATCCGCGCCGGACTGGCGCAGTTCATCGGCAACTATCCCGAACTGTTCGAGGAAGTCCGCGGCACCGGCCTGATGCTCGGCCTCAAGCTGAAAGTCGAACCGCGCGCCTTCATGGAGCACTTGCGCGATGCGCACGGGCTGCTGACGGTCGCCGCCGGCGACAAGACTTTGCGGCTGCTGCCGCCGCTGGTAATCGGCGATGCCGAAATCGACGAGTTTTTCGAAAAGCTTTCGGCCGCCTCGGCCGACTTCCCGGCGCCGGAGCCCGCGTGATGAAGCCGCGCCACTTCCTCGACTTGTCCGATGCCGGCGGCGACGCGCTCGCGGCGATGATCAACGATGCGATCGACCGCAAGGCGGCGCGCACCGGCCGGCCCAAAGGCGCGCCCGACGCCGATCGTCCGCTCGAAGGCCACGTGCTGGCCATGGTGTTCGAAAAGAGCTCGACCCGCACGCGTGTCAGCTTCGACATCGCGATTCGTCAGCTCGGCGGCTCGTCGATCGTGCTCGATGCCGCGACCACCCAGCTCGGCCGCGGCGAGAGCGTGGCGGATACCGCGCGGGTGCTCAGCCGGATGGCCGACGCGATCATGGTGAGGACCGACGATCCGGCCAAGCTCACGGAAATGGCCCGCTTCGCGGCCGTGCCGGTCATCAACGGGCTGACCGACCGTTCGCATCCCTGCCAGATCGTCGCCGACTTGCTCACCGTGGTCGAGCAGGGAAAGCCGCTGCCCGGGCTCGAAGTGGCCTGGCTGGGGGATGGCAACAACGTGCTGCACTCGATCCTCGAGGCGGCGGCGTTGATGCGGTTCAACGTCCGCATCGGCGCGCCGCCGGGCTACGAGCCTGAATCGGCCTTCATCGCGCTGGCCCGCGCCGCCGGTTCGCGCGTGACGCTGACCGCCGACGCCGCGGAAGCGGTGGCGGGCGCGGACGTGGTCGTCACCGATACGTGGGTGTCGATGGGGCAGGAGCACACTGAGGGCAAGCTGGCGGCGATGGCCCCGTTCCAGGTCGACGAAGCGCTGATGGCGCGGGCCAAGCCCGACGCGCGGTTCCTGCACTGTTTGCCGGCGCATGTCGGCGAGGAAGTCACCGAGGCGGTGTTCGAAGGGCCGCAGTCGGTGGTGTTCGACGAAGCCGAGAACCGCATTCACGCCCAGAAGTCGATCCTGTTGTGGTGCTTTGGCCGGCTGCGCGAGCAGCGGGGTTAATTTCGGCCCTGCCGCACCCCATCTGCGCGCAATGACCGAATTCGAACGCAACATAGGCCAGGACGGGACCGGTTTCGACCGGGTGCTGGGCTTTACTTTGCCCGATCGCAACGCGCGCGGCCGCGGGGTCCGGCTCGGCCCGGTGCTGAGCGAGATCCTCGCGCCGCACGCGTACCCGCCGCCGATCCGCGACCTGCTGGCCGAAGCGCTGGTGCTCGCCGCGCTCATGGGCGGGCTGCTCAAGCGCGCCGGCGGCCAGCTGACCCTGCAAGTGCAAGCCCCCGGCGCGGCGGCCGAGCTGCTGGTGTGCGACTATCTCGACGGCGCGCTGCGCGGCTACATCAAGCATGATCCGGGCGCATTGGCGGCATTGCCGGCGGATCCCACGCTCGCCGACCTGTTCGGCGAAGGCGCGCTGACCGTGACGTTCGATCTCGCCGAGACCGGCCAGCGCTATCAGGGCGTGGTCCCACTCGAGGGCCCCTCGCTGACCGCTGCTGTCGAGCGCTATTTCGCCCGTAGCGAGCAGATCCCCACGCTGCTCCGTACCGCGGTCCGGGCCGATGGCCCGGGTCCTGTCGCAGCCGGCCTGCTGATCCAGCATCTTGCCGAGGGCGAAGAAGGCGGCGAACGTCTGCATGTCCGCCTGGATCATCCCGAGTGGGAGCACGTCGCGGTGCTGGCGGGCACGGTGCGCGCCGAGGAACTGACCGATCGCCTGCTGCCGCTCGAGGCGCTGGTCTGGCGGCTGTTCAACGAAGAGCGCGAGATACGCGCAGAACCGGGCGCGGTGTTGTCGCGTGGCTGCCGGTGTTCGGTCGAACGCTTCGAGCAGGTCCTGGCACGCTTTCCCAAGGAAGATCGGCGAGACATGCGCAATGCCGAGGGCGTGATCGTGGTCGATTGCGCGTTCTGCGCGCGCGAGTTTCCGATCCAGGACTAACGCTTCATCGTGAGTACAGGGCATTTCGTCGATGACTATGCTGTGGTAAGATGGGTCTCGTGGCCCAGTCGTGGAGTTCGCGATGCGTAACAGAGTCTCATGGCATAGCCGGCGATCGGTGGCGCTGGTTGCTGCGTTGACGCTGGCCTGGCCGGCGGCGGCACAAGCGCCGGAGCTGGCGATGCTCGGTCAGCTCACCAAGGGCAGCTGGGTGCTGCGCGACCGCACCGACGGCGCTCAGCGGCGCATCTGCCTGCGCGATGGCCGCGAGTTGATCCAGCTGCGCCACCGCGAGGGCGGCTGCAACCGGTTCGTCGTCGAGGATGGAGCGAGCCAGGTCGTGGTCCAGTACACTTGTCCCGGGAACGGCTATGGGCGGACCACGATCCGCCGCGAAAGCAGCACGCTCGTCCAGGTCAACAGCACCGGGATCGTCGACGGCGCGCCGTTCGCCTACAATGCCGAGGCGCGGCACGCGGGGGCCTGCTGAGGCCGCATCGCATTTGCGGATTTGCCCGCTCGGCCCGGTATCGCTAGCGCTGCCGCATGACGCGGAAGGGTAACGATGCGGTCGTGCTGCTGTCGGGCGGCCTCGATTCGATGGTCGCGGCCGGGATCGCGCGCGAACGCGGCTTCGCGATCCATGCGCTGACGATCGATTACAACCAGCGGCATCGGCGCGAAATCGCGGCCGCGGGCGCGATTGCCGAACGGCTGGGCGCGCAGAGCCATGTCGTGCTCCCGCTCGACTTGCGGCGGTTCGGGGGCTCGGCGCTGACCGGCGATGTGGCCGTGCCCAAGGGCGGCGTTGGAACGGACATCCCGGTTACTTACGTGCCCGCGCGCAACCTGATTTTCCTGTCGCTGACGCTCGGCTGGGCCGAGCCGCTCGGCGCGCGCGACGTGTTCATCGGCGTCAATGCGCTCGACTATTCGGGCTATCCGGACTGCCGGCCGGAATTCATCGCCAGCTTCGAGGCGACCGCGCGCCTTGCGACCAAGCAGGGTGTCGAAGGGCCCGGCTTCACCGTCCACACGCCGCTGCAGCACTGGGGCAAGGCGCGGATCGTCGAGGAAGCGCTGCGGCTCGGGCTCGATCCCGGGCTGAGTTGGTCGTGCTACGATCCGCAGCCGGGCGGCCAGGCCTGCGGCCTGTGCGATAGTTGCCGCCTGCGCCGCAAGGGCTTCGCCGAGGCCGGGGCGACCGATCCGACGCGCTACGCGGCCGATCCGGAGTGAGCGAGACGTCCGCCGAACCGGCCGTTGCGCGGGTCCCCGCTTATAGCTGGTACGCGCTCGGCGTGCTGGCTCTGGTCTATGTGTTCAACTTCGTCGACCGCCAGATCCTCTCGATCCTCGCCAACGACATCAAGGCCGATCTCGGGCTTGACGATGCCCAGCTCGGGTTCCTCTACGGCACCGCCTTCGCGATCTTCTACGCGCTTTTCGGCATTCCCCTCGGCCGGCTCGCCGATAGCTGGAGCCGCACCCGCCTGCTCGCCGCCGGCCTCGCGCTGTGGTCGCTGATGACCGTGCTGTCGGGCTTCGCGCGCAACGGCTCCGCGCTTGCCGGCGCGCGCGTCGGGGTCGGCATCGGCGAGGCGACCGCCAACCCGTGCGCCTATTCGCTGATCGCGGACTGGTTTCCCCAGCGCCTGCGGGCGACCGCGCTGGCGATCTATTCGTCAGGTCTGTTCGTTGGCAGCGGCCTGTCGCTGCTGGTCGGCGGCATGATCGTTCAGGGCTGGAACGCCGCCTGGCCGGACGGCGGTCCGCTCGGGCTGGCCGGCTGGCAGGCGGCGTTCATCGCGGTCGGCGCGCCGGGTCTGCTGCTTGCGCTGTGGGTGTTGTCGCTCCGCGAGCCCGCACGCGGAGCGCTCGATGGCACCGCGCCGACGATCGACCCGCGTCCGTGGACGGGCCTGCTCGGCAATCTCATGCAGATCGTGCCGCCGTTTACAGTGCTAGGCGCGGCCCGCCGCGGCGCTGCGGCGCTGGCGGTCAACCTGGCCGTCGCCGCCGGCCTCGCCGTGCTCGCCTGGGTGCTGGGGCGGGCGACCGGCAACCTGCCGCAGTTCGCTTTCGTGGCGGTCGGCTACTACGCGGTGTTCAGCTGGGTCTGCGCCTTACGCGCCCAGGACCGCGAGGCGTTCGAGCTGACCTGGCACAATCCCGCATTCGTGGGAGTGGTGCTCGCTTACTCCGTGGTCTGCTACGTCGGCTACACCGTGTCCTATTGGGCCGCGCCCTATGCCGAGCGGACTTTTGCCCTCGACAAAGTCGAACTCGGCTGGCTGATCGGGGCGCCGGCCGCGCTGGGCGGCTTCCTGGGGGTAATCGGCGGCGGATGGCTGGCCGACCGGCTCTACCGCCGCCATCCGTCGGGCCGGCTCATGGTCATGGCGATCGGGCTTGCCGCGCCGCTCCCGATCGTCCTTGTGGGGTACACGGCGGCGGACCCCACGCTGTTCCTGGTCTGCGCCTTCCTCGTTCAGCTTGTCACCTCGTCGGCGCTCGGCGCCTCCGCGGCGGCCAGCCAGGCGCTCGTGCTGCCCCGCATGCGCGGGATCGCGGCGGCCATCTTTCTGCTCGGCACGACTTTGATCGGGCTCGCCTTCGGGCCGTTCACCGCCGGCTTCGTGTCCGAAGCGACCGGCAGCCTGGGCCTGGGCGTTATGGGCAACTTGTGCGCGGTCCCGCTTGGTCTCGCGGCGCTGGTACTCGCCTTGCGGCACTACCGCGGCGCGCTGGCCGCCGCGCGCGAGGCGGGTGCTACGTCCTTGTAAGCACGCCGCATACAATCCGGGCGCCCGAATTGCCTGCGGGATCCGTGCGGTAGTCGTCAGGGCCGGCATGGATCACGATCGCGGTGCCGTCGGCATCGAACAGCGCGGCCAGGGCGGCTTCGCGCGTCCCGTTCAGTTTGACGCTGACAGTGCCCGCGCCGCTCTCGCCGATCGTCAGGTTGGGAAGATCGCCCAGATGCGCGCCAGCCGGGTTATCCTGGCCGTGCTGCCGGCCGGTCGGATTGAGATGCCCGCCGGCGGTGGTGAACTCGGGGGCATCGCACTTGCCGGTGGTATGGAGGTGCGCGCCGTGGACGCCGGGGGTAAGCCCTACCGCCGCGACCGACAGCGTCACTTCGCTGCCGTTGCTGAAGAGCTGCGCCGTGCCCGCCGGCAGCCCGCTTGCCAGCCGCAAGGTCGCCTGTGCCAGCCGCTCGCTCGGAATCTCGTCCATGGTCTGGCACCCGGCCAGCGCGAGAAGGGAAAGCGAGGCGAGAATCGGGCTGCGGGTCATCGGGAGCTCCATCGGTTGTCGTCAGGATAACGATGGAGGGCAACAATGGCTCCGGTCAATCGTCGCCTAGCACGCCGCCGGCGGTTAGCGCGGCGATCAGTTGCCCGATAGCCGCGCGCGCTTCGGCATCGACCGTCGCCCCGCCGCTCGGTGCCGCCACCGGCTCGGCACGGCGCCACTCACCGTCGAAGCGCATGTCCTGACCGCTCGCCAGGTCGAGTACCCGCAGGCCCGCGCGCGGCGCCGCGAACAACCAGGTCCCGGCCTGGTAGCAGGCGAGCGCGCCGGGGTGGTCGGTCCAGGGGCCCGTGGGGTCCGCGCCGACCAGCCAGCACTCGCCCGCTGCGGGTTCGGCCGGAGGCGTGTCCGCCTCGCCGGCGATCGCGGGATGCAGCAGCATGTCGGCCAAAGCATGGGCGGCGTTGACCGAGAGCTCCTTCTGCGCCTGGCCCGCGAGCGTGGCTGTGCTGGGGCCCGCGCAGGCTCTCGGGCTCGCCGGAGGAATAAAGCGTCGCGACCGCGCCGTTCGGCCAGGTCAAGGAGCGCTTCGAAGGCTCGAATAGCGGCCGCTTGCCACGCGGCGCAATCGCCAGCAGCCCGCTGTCGCCTTCGGCCATGATCCGGCGCGCTTCGCCGAGCGAGGCCCCGACCAGCGCGATGCGGGCGGTCGGGTCGCGTTCGGCCACGCCGCGCACCCATTCGGCGCCGGCACGCGTCTTGCCGAAGCCGCGCCCGGCCATGATCAGCCAGCTATGCCACGCGCCCTCGGGTGCTACCTGTCCGTCATAGGCCCATAGCCGCCAGTGATGCGCGAACGCGCGCCGCTGGCGGTCGCTCATGGCTTCCAGCAACCCGCGCCGTTCTGCGTAGGGGAGCGACAGCAGGTAATCTGCGCGTTCAGCCGTCCGCATCGTCGACCGCGTTCTCGGCGATGACCGCCGCATTGGCCGCCGCCCGCTCGCGCATGGCGTCGATCATCGCGTCGATCGAATCGAGCACTTCCTGCTCGTCGCGGTTGTCGGCCAGCGCCCGCTCGCGCGCGACCGCATGGCTATGCGCCGCGAGCAGCTTGAGCGCCGCGCCCACGTCCATCTTGTGCTCCGGGTCCGCGTTGCGGAGATATCCGAGCACTTCCATTTCCAGGTGCTCGTAGCCTTCGAGCAGCGCCGCCCGCCAGTCGGCGGCGAAGTCGGGCTCCTCGCGCCGCGCCTTGTAGGCCCGGCTGCTGGCGATCTCGGCATAGTCCGCCGACGCCTTGATGTTCGAGGTCTCCGCCAGCTTCTGCAGGAAGAACGTGCGCCAGTGCTTGTTGACCGTGCCTTCGTTGCCTTCCCGGCGCTGGCTCGGGGTAATCTTGCTACGCTTTGTGCGCCGCGCCGCCGGGGCTCGCGCGCCGTCGGCGGGCGCGCCGTTCGGCTTGCCCATGAGAGTGTCCAGTTTGGGGGAGGCAGGAGAGCCGCCGGGCGAGCCCGAATCGGTCTATCGCGATGTTCGGCTTCTCTAACCACACAGCGTTGCGATGTCAAGCATGAAGTGCCATATCGGTTAATCAAAGCCCGTTGCATGAGGGGGCTCGCTCCCCTAGGACACCGCTTCCGCACCTCGTCATCGCGAGGAGCGGAGCGACGAAGCGATCCAGGGCGGATCGCACGAGGCCCTGGATTGCCGCGGGACTTGCGGTCCCTCGCAATGACGAGGCGAGGGAAGAACGCGGGTCAGGATGCTGCGCGCACTTTACAACTGGGTGATGGACAAGGCCGCGCACCGCCATGCGGTGTGGTGGCTGGCGCTGTTCGCGTTCGTCGAGGCGAGCTTCTTCCCGATCCCGCCGCACCCGCTGCTCGGGCTGATGTGCCTGGCTGCGCCGCATCGGGCGATCTGGTTTGCGTTCGTCGCCACGATCGCTTCGGTCGCCGGCGGCATGCTCGGCTATGCGATCGGCTGGGGGCTCTACGATACCGTCGGCACCGAGCTGCTCGCCTGGCTCGGCCTGACCGAAAGTTTCCCGGTCGCGGTCTGCTATCTCAACGAATACGGCTTCTGGCTGTTCGTGGCCAAGGGCGCGACGCCGATCCCGTTCAAGCTCTTGACCATTACTGCCGGCTTCATGGGCATGAACCTGGCGCTGTTCCTGCTCGGCAGCCTGGTCAGCCGCGCGATCAGCTTCATGATCGTCGGCGTGCTGTTTCGGTTCTTCGGCGCGCCGATCAAGCGCTTCATCGACAAATACCTCGGCCTGGTCACCGCCGCCTTCGTGGTTGCGGTGATCGCCGGGTTCATGGCCGTGACCCTGCTCGACGGCGGCAGCGGCGGGGCGGACGACAAGTGCGCCGCCGCCGCGCTCGACCCGACGTTCGCCTGAGCGGTCAGACCAGACCCTTCAAGACCACCCACGCGCCGACCGCGATGACCAGGGCGGCGAAGCCGAGGTCGAGCACCCGCTTGCGGGCCGCCAGCCGCGCCGACAGCCAGCGCCCTCCGACGCTGCCCACCGCACCGCCCGCCGCGAGCAGCGCGACCAGCGCCCAGTCGACATAGCCCGACAGCGCGTAGGATACGGCGGTCGTCGCGCCGAGCGCGGTTACCACCACCAGCGAGGTGCCGATCGCCACGCCGATCGGCATCGCGGTCGCGGCGATCAGCGCGGGTACGATCAGGAACCCGCCGCCGATCCCGAAGAACCCGGCCATCAGCCCCACGCCGAAGCCGGAACCGACCAGGCGCGGGGCGAGGCGCGGCGCGCTCGCGCGGTTCAGCCGCACGCCGGCATCGGGTTCGCCCCGGCGCGGCCGCAGCATCAGCGCGCCCACGCCGATCATCAGTGCCCCGAACAGCGCCAGCAGCCGTGCGCCGTCTAGCGCCTTGCCCGCCTCCGCGCCCAGCGCCGCGCCCACCACACCCGCTGCGGCGAACACCAGCGCACAGGGCCATTTCACATTGCCCGCGCGGGCATGCCCGGCCAGCCCGGCGGCCGCGTTGAGCGCCACCGCCACCGCCGCCGTGCCGATCGCCGCGTGCGGGGAGGCGACGCCAACGCCGTAGACCAGCAGCGGCACGGCCAGGATCGACCCGCCCCCGCCGACCAGTCCGAGCACCAGCCCGATCGCCAACCCCGCCGCCAGCGCGGCTATGACGGTGGCGGGATCCACCGGCTCAGGCCGCGCGCCGATTCCACGGCATCCGCGCCAGTACCTGCGCCATGCCGCACCAGCCGGTCACCCCGGCCATCGTCAGCCCGGCGCCGATGAAGCCGGCAAGCCCGAACCACAGCGGCGAAAGCGCAAATCCCAGCGCCACGCCGATCAGGATCAGCGCGCCGGCGGCGATCTGCACCTGGCGCATCAGCTCGATCGGCTGGCCGGTATCGATCCGCACCGGCAGCCCGGCCTGGCGCCAACCTTCGATGCCGCCTTCGATGAAATAGGCCTCGCCCTCGCTGCACGCTGCCAGCGCGCCCGCGTTGGCCTGGGTGCGCATGCCCGAACGGCAGTGAAAGATCACCGACTGCGCGCCGGCGACGGGCGCCAGGCGGTCGAGCGCCATCGGCCGCGCTGCGTCGATCGTCAGCCGCGCGCGCTCGTCCTCGGGGCGGATGTCGAACAGCAGCGCGCCAGATTCGATCAGGCGCGCGGCGTCGGTGGGGGAAATCGGTGTCAGGCTCACTGGGGGTCTCCTGGATCGTCGGTGCAGTAGAGGCGGTGGAGCGTCGCCATCAGCGCCTCGCAGCGCGGATCGGCGATCCGGTACCACAGCGCGGTCGCGTCGCGCCGGAACGCCACGATGCCTTCGTCGCGCAGCCGCGCGAGGTGCTGCGACAGCGCCGATTGCGACAGGCCGACATCTTCGGCCAGCCGGCTCACCCGCGCCTCGCCGTGTTCGGCGAGCTTGCACAGGATCATCAACCGCCGCTGGTTGCCTAGCGCCTGCAACACACCGGCGACTTCGCCGGCATGCCGTTCGAACGTGGCAAGGTCCATCAGGTCGGGTTGGGGCATCGGAACTCCTTTAGTGGTTGCTAAATTAGCATAGTCTAATATATAGTCAAGGCCAGACAGGAGATCCGCGATGACACAGCCCGAAATCCACGCCTTCTTCGATGAACCGACTTTCACCGTCAGCTACCTGGTCGCCGATCCGGTGACGCGCACTGCCGCGGTGATCGATCCGGTGCTCGACTTCGATCTCGCCGCCGGCACCGCCGACACGCGCTCCGCCGCCGCGATTCTCGCGCGCGCCGAGGAATTCGGGCTGCGGATCGAATGGGTGCTCGAGACTCACGCTCACGCCGATCACCTGTCGGCCGCGCCCTGGCTCAAGGCCCGCACCGGCGCGAAAGTCGGCATCGGCGAGCACATCCGCGAAGTGCAGGACATCTTCCGCCCGGTCTTCGCGGCGGACGACGTCGTGCCCGGCGGCGGCGACTTCGACCACCTGTTCACCGACCGCGAGGTCTTCGCGCTCGGCGAGCTGGCGATCGAAGTGCTGCATGTCCCGGGACACACCCCCGCGGATGTTGCGTACCGGATCGGCGACGCGGTGTTCGTCGGCGATACGCTGTTCATGCCCGACTACGGCACCGCGCGCGCCGACTTCCCGGGCGGCGACGCGCGCCAGCTCTACCGCTCGATCCGCCGGCTGCTCGCGCTCCCGCCCCAGACTCGCCTTTTCATGTGCCACGATTACCAGGCGCCCGGACGCGACACTTACGCGTGGGAGAGCACCGTTGCCGAGCAGCGCGCCCGCTCGGTCCACGTCCACGACGGGGTCAGCGAAGATGCGTTCGCGGCCATGCGCGAGGCGCGCGACGCGGACCTCGCGGTGCCGCGCCTGCTTCTCCCCTCGATCCAGGTCAACATCCGCGCCGGCCGCTTCCCCCCGGCCGAAGCCAACGGCGTGCGCTACCTCAGGATCCCGGTGAAGGAGATCGCGTGACGGGCAAGGGAGCCATTCTCCTTCGCGGCCAGGCGGCTAGATAATCCCAACCGCTTTTCCCGCCCGCTCGAACATCCCCAGGATGGTCTCGACCTCTTCGCTCGAATGCTCGGCGCACAGCGAGCAGCGCAGGAGCGTCATGCCCGCGGGCGTCGCCGGCGGGCGGGCCAGGTTCACGTAGAGCCCTTCCTTGAGCAGCGCTTCCCACATCATCGCGCCGCGCTCGAGATCGGGCATGATCACCGCCACGATTGCGCTCTGCGGCACCTCGGTACCGAGCGTGAAGCCGAGCGCCTTGAGCCCGCCATGGAGCCGCTTGGAGTTCTCCCACAAGTGTGCGCGTTTCGCCCCGCTGTGCATCAGCTTGCGGATGCTGGTCGCCGCGGTCGCCACCACGCTCGGCGGCAGGCTGGCGGTGAACACATAGGGGCGGCACACTAGCCGCAGGATCTCGAACTTCGGATGGTTGGACACGCAGAACCCGCCGACCGTGCCGACGCTCTTGGAGAACGTGCCGATCACGAGATCGACCTGGTCGAGTACCCCCTGATCCTCGGCCACGCCGCGCCCGTTCGGGCCGATGAAGCCCATCGAGTGCGCTTCGTCGACCAGCACCATCGCGCCGTGCCGCTTGGCGACCGCGATCATTTCCTTGAGCGGGGCGATGTCGCCGAGCATCGAATAGACGCCCTCGAGGATCACCAGCTTGCCGGCGCCCTCCGGAATTCGCCCGAGCCGCTTGTCCATCGCCTCGATGTCGTTGTGCTTGAACGGCACCACTTCGGCATTGCCCAGCGCGCAGCCGTCCCAGATGCTGGCATGGCTGTCGATGTCGAGCACGATGTAATCGCCCTTCCCAGCGATCGTCGAGATGATCCCGAGGTTGGCCTGGTAGCCGGTCGAGAACACCATCGCGTGGTCCATCGCGTAGAACTCGCGCAGCGCGCGCTCGACATCCCGGTGTCCGGCATAAGTCCCGTTGAGGACCCGGCTGCCGGTGGTGCCCGAGCCGAACTCGTCGAGCGCGCGCTTGCCTGCCGCGATCACGTCGGGGTCGAAGGTCATCCCCATGTAGTTGTAAGTGCCGAGCAGGATCGTGTCCCGCCCGTTGCAGATCGCGCGGGTCGGGGAGAGGACCTTCTCCATCACCAGCCCGAACGGATCCTCGACCCCGCCGTCGAGCAGCGTCTGGCGGGTGTGGATGACCGCGTCGAACTTGTTGAACAAGTCGCCGGTCTTCTCTTCGAGCACTTGCGGCCGCTCGGCCTGGCTGATTCCCTCGGTCATTCGGCGATGAGCTTGTGCACGGCATCGACCAGATTGCCGTAATTCTCGATCTCGGCCTGCTGGTTCATGCTGATGATGATGTCGAACTCGTCTTCGATCGCGGCGACGAAATCCATCACTGTCAGGCTATCGAATTCAAGGTCGCCGGCGAACGTGGCGGCGTCCTCGATCGGCGCGCCCTTCTTGTTGAACGGCTCGATCAGCGAGCGGATACGGTCGTCGACTGCGGCGCGGTCCATTGCATTTTCCCATCTGAAGCGCGGGACGGGCGTCCCTGCCACGGCAATGCGGCCGAAAAGCGGTCCCGCGGGCCGGTTGTCAAGCGTGGGAGGCGGTGGCTATCCCCGGAAGGCGGCGGGACGGCGCCGGCTCGGGCGTTCCACAGCGAAGAACCGAGCCTCAGGCCTGGCCGACCAGCCCGCGCACCGCGGCCATGAACGGCCCGATCGAGACCGGCTTGGCCAGGTACCCCTCGGCGCCGACGTCGCGGATGCGCTGCTCGTCGCCCTTGCCGGCATAGGCGGTCACTGCCAGCACCGGCACGTCGGCAAGGTTCGCGTCGCGCTTGAGATCGGCGATCAGGTCGAGCCCGGACACGTCCTGGAGCTGGATATCCATGACCACCAGATTGGGGAAAAAGCTCCGTGCCGCCTCGATCGCCAGGTTGCCGTCGGCTACGGGTTCGACGTCGAAGCCGCCGGCCTGAAGCACGTCGCAGAAAAGCTTCCGGTTGAGATCGTTGTCCTCGACAACCAGGATACGCTTCGTCATTGAGCCCCCGACCCGCTTCCGGCCCCTTGGAAGCGCCCTGCGATCCCTATCTGCTTAACGGACGGCTGACAATTCGCGAGCCTGGTAAAGATTCGCCTAACGATGCGTCCGCGCTGGCGCTCGATGCGCTCGCCTGGGTGCTGGCGGACGATCAACGCGCGCAGCGCTTCCTCGATCTGACCGGGCTGAGCCCTGGGGGCTTGCGCGCAGCGATCGCCGAGCCATCGACGCATCGCGCGGTGCTCGAGTTCCTCTGCGCGCACGAGCCGGATCTGGTCGCCGCGAGCGAAGCGCTCGGGCTGAGGCCGCAGGCCTTGGCTGCCGCGCGCGACCGGATCGCGGCATGAGCCGGCCGCTGGTCGTCACCGATTGCGACGAAGTGCTGCTGCACTTCATGCGCCACTTCCGCGACTGGCTGGGCGAGCACCACGCGATCGCGGTGCACATGGAGCGCGGCTTTCGCGATGCGCTCCGCCATGCCGACAGCGACGAGCCGGTCTCCGAGGTCCAGGCTTGGGACCTGCTGAACGGCTTCTTCGAAGGCGAGATGGCCCGGCAGACCCCGATCGACGGGGCGCTCGCGGCGATGCTCGAGCTGCAGCGCAGCGCCGATGTGGTGGTGCTGACCAATATCGCTGATCGCTTCAACGCCGCCCGGCGCGCGCAGCTCGCCGCGCTTGGCCTCGAAACCGAAGTGTTCACCAACCAGGGCCCGAAAGGCGCCGCGCTCAAGCGCATCGTCGATCGCTTCGCGCCGAGCCGGGCGGTGTTCATCGACGATCTGGCGCATCACCACGTGTCGGCGGCGGACCTGGTGCCCGGCGTGTTCCGGCTGCACTTGTGCGGCGAACCGGCGCTGGCGCCGCACGTGCCTTGCGCGCTACAATCTGGCCACGCCCACGCGCGGATCGATTCCTGGGCGGATGCGCTGCCCTGGCTAACCGCGACCTTGCAGGAAGAGCGCCCATGACCGCCCTGGCCCGTCTCGCCGAACTGGGATTGACGCTGCCCGAACCCGCCGCGCCGATCGCCGCCTACATCCCGGTCGTGGTCTCCGGCAATCTCGCTTACGTTTCGGGGCAGTTGCCGTTTATCGACGGCAAACTGGTCACCGGCCGGCTTGGCGATGATCTCTCGATCGAGGAGGGCAAGCTCGCTGCCCAGGCCTGCGGGCTGATGATCCTCGCCCAGCTCGAAGCCGCGCTGATCCCGCTCGACCGCATCGAGCGGATCGTCAAGTTAGGCGCCTTCGTCGCTTCCACGCCCGATTTCACCGACCAGCCCAAAGTCGCCAACGGCGCGTCGGAGCTGATGTTCGCGGTGCTCGGCAAGGCAGGCAAGCATGCCCGCAGCGCGGTCGGCGTCGCCGCCTTGCCGCTCGGCGCCGCGGTCGAGGTGGACGCGGTCATTGCGCTGGCCGCGGGCTGACCGCGCTCTGACTGAACACGCTGTGGGCGGTGAGGGGGGTCGCTTCTCCGCGCCGTGCGACCTACCTTAGCCAAATGGCCGAAGGTGACCTCACTGCGCGGATCGCGCCTTCTGTCGGCGCGTTGCCGGCGACTGCCTGGGACGCCCTGGCGGGCTCAGCCAACCCGTTCGTCAGCCATGCCTTCCTGACCGCGCTCGAGGATTCGGGGAGCGTCGGGCCGGGCACTGGCTGGAACCCGGCGCCGATCGTGATCGAGGACGAAGCCGGGCATCTGCTCGCCGCCATGCCCGCCTATCTCAAGGACCACAGCCAGGGCGAATACGTGTTCGATCACGGCTGGGCCGACGCCTGGGAGCGCGCGGGCGGTGCTTACTACCCCAAGCTGCAGATCGCGGTCCCGTTCACCCCGGCGACGGGTCCGCGGCTGCTGCTGTCGGACGAGGTTTACGCCGCCCCGCTGCTGCGCACGGCGGAGCGGCTTTGCGCGATGCACGACTTGTCGTCGGCCCACGCCACGTTCGTCGAGCCTGGGCAGCAGGCCCTGTTCGAAAGGGCCGGATGGCTCCCCCGGACGGACATCCAGTTTCACTGGGAGAACCGCGGCTATGCCTCGTTCGACCAGTTCCTCGAAGCGCTCGCCAGCCGCAAGCGCAAGGCGGTCCGCAAGGAACGCCAGATCGCCCAGGACGGCGTCGAGATCCGCGCGCTCAGCGGCGGCGACCTCAAGCCCGAGCATTGGGACGCCTTCTGGGCGTTCTACCAGGACACCGGCAGCCGCAAGTGGGGCCAGCCCTACCTGACGCGCGCCGCGTTCGACCTCTTCGGCGAGCGGCTGGGCGATCGGGTTCTGCTGGTGCTCGCCTATGCAGCCGGGCGGCCGATCGCCGGGGCGCTCAATTTCATCGGCGCCGACGCGCTTTACGGACGCTACTGGGGATGCACGGTCGACAAGCCGTTCCTGCATTTCGAGCTGTGCTATTATCAGGCGATCGACGCCGCGATCGCGCGCGGGCTGAGCCGGGTCGAAGCAGGCGCGCAGGGCGGGCACAAGCTGGCGCGCGGCTATGAGCCGGTCGCGACGCTGTCGATGCACTATCTGGCAGATGCGCGGTTTCGCGCGGCGGTGGCCGACTTCCTCGAGCGCGAGCGTGAGGGGGTCGCGCTCGATACGCTGGTGCTGGGCGATCGCACCCCGTTCAGGCGCGCGCCCGGCTGATCAGGCGGCGCGCCGTTCGCCGGCCGCCAGCCATTCGCGGGCACGGCGCTGCGCCTCGGCGATCTCGCGCGCGGTCATTTCCTCGGATATGTCGGCGCGGCACCAGGCGGCTTCCTCATGGCCTTTCACCGCGGCCAGATTGAACCACTTGTGCGCCTCGATCAGGTCCGATCCGGCGCCGTGGCTGCCGGTCGAATAGGCTACCCCGAGATCGTAGTAGGCAGCCATGTCTCCCGCGGCGGCGTCGGCCAAGCAGCGGGCAATGAACAGGCTTTCGCCGGGCCCGGTAGAACCTTGGGCCGGGCGGATTTTCGCGAACTCTTCGATCCTGGACCATTCCATGACCGCGTTTCCCCCGTGAGCGCCGCGGGGTCCCCTCCCGCAAGCTTGGCTCATGGCATTGTGTTTTGACGATCATGGTCAAGAAAAGGTTAACGGCGATGCAGGCTGCTGGGCCGTACCCGCGCGTTCGGGCCTCCTTAATCCGCTCTGGCACATGGCCGCCATTGTCGCTTGTGCGGGATTCGCGCTGCCACTATAGGCGCCGCCAATCCTGCCGGGCGGGCGAAAGGGCTTTGTTGACAGCAATGTGGCCATTCGGCCGGACGGATTTTCGGATGCGGAGTTGCGCGGATGGCGTCGGTTTTGGGTGACGATATCGACATTCTCGCCAAGGCGAAGCGCGCGCTCGATCGCGACTATGCCCCGTCCGATACCGAAGACTACATGTCGCCGCAGCAGCTCAACTATTTTCGCGTGCTCCTGCTCGAGTGGAAAAAGTCGATCCTCAGCGCCGCGGAGAACACCCTGCAGTCGTTGCAGGACGGACCGATCCGCGAACCCGACCTCAACGACCGCGCGTCCAGCGAGACCGACTGGGGTATCGAACTGCGTACCCGCGACCGGCAGCGCAAGCTGATCGCCAAGATCGATGCGGCGCTGCGCCGAATCGATGAAGGCGAATATGGCTGGTGCGAAGTCAGCGGAGAACCGATCGGGATCAATCGCCTGATCGCCCGCCCGATCGCCACGATGACCGTCGAAGCACAGCAGGCCCACGAACGCCGTGAAAAGGTTTCCCGCGACGATTGACCCAAAGCGGGACAGTTGGGCACAAAGCGGGGCTGCATTAACGGAGGATTAGCTACAACCGCATGATGGGTCGTGTGATATAGCTGGCCTCAACTTCACAGGGCTGCGAAGAACTTCGAAGCGATCCGATTGGGAAGTACCGAAACACAGTCATGAGCAATGTCGATACGCGCCAGGTCAATCGTGACAGCCTGTTCCTGCTCGCCAACTTGCGCGTGACGGGCCAGGATGGCGTGCACCGCATCAAGGTCCGCAACCTCTCGCCCGGCGGGATGATGGCCGAAGGCGAAGTTCGCGTGACGCGCGGCTCGCTGGTGACGGTCGAACTGCGCAACATTGGCTGGGTCGACGGGTCGGTGGCCTGGCGCCAGGACAACCGCTTCGGAATCGCTTTCATCGAGGAAATCGATCCCAAGCTGGCGCGCGCGGCCGGGCCCGCGGGCGACCCCGAGCCCTTGCATGCCGCGCCGAGCTTCGCGCGCACCGCTCCGCCCGCCGCTCCCGATCCGGCCCGCCTGCGCAAGATCTGATCCGGCGCGAACGCCGATCGGCCGGCGCGGTTGAAGCGCCGGGTGGGTGGGCCTAGGGCCTAGCTCATGCGGCGCTCGCTTCTCTTTCCGCTGCTCGCGATGTTCGCGCTGGCCGGCTGCGACGGCGGCGACGGCGCGCTGAAAGTCGCGTTCATCGATATGCCCGAGGACTTGTTCGCCCCAGGCGTGCGTTTGTCGGCGGGTGCGCAGCACTTGCGCGCCGCGACCGGCGCGGGGCTGGTCGCGCTCGATGCTCAGGGCGAAGTGGTCCCCGCGCTGGCCGACCGCTGGATCGTCACCGACGACGGCCGCAGTTTCATCTTCCGCCTGCGCGACCGGCCCTGGCCCGATGGCCGCCCGCTCACCGCCGAAAGCGCCCGCGCGGCTTTGCAGCAGGCGCTCCGCGCGCTGCGCGGCACCTCGCTGGGCGAGGATCTCACCCCGATCGCCGAAGTTCGGGCGATGGCCGGGCGGGTGGTCGAGATCCGCTTGTCGAGCCCCGTGCCCACCCTGCTGCAATTGCTGGCGCAGCCCGAGCTGGCACTGGCCCACGGCGAAGGGGGCAGCGGGCCGATGCTGCTGACCCGGCGCGGCGACGTGGCGCTGCTCCGGATGAAGCCTCCGGCCGAGCGCGGCTTGCCTGAGGAAGAAGACTGGCAGACATGGGTGCGCCCGGTCGAAGTCATTGCCGCCACCGCGGCGGAGGCCGTCGAGATGTTCGACGGCGACGCCGTCGATGTGGTCCTGGGCGGACGGATCGGCGCGTTGCCGCTGGCCGACACCGGGCCGCTGTCGCGCGGGACCGTACGGCTCGATCCGGCGCTCGGCCTGTTCGGACTGCAGGTGCGGCGTCCGCAGGGCCTGCTGGCCGATCGCGACGGGCGCGAGGCGGTGGCCATGGCGATCGATCGGCAGGCTCTGATCGCCCCCTTCAACATTGGCGGCTGGAGCCCCACGACCCGAGTCGTCGCCCCGGGGCTCCCCGGCGATCCCGGCACTATCGCCGAGCGGTGGAGCAACGAATCGGCTGACGATCTGCGCGACGAGGCGGCCCGCCGCGTCGCGGCCTGGCGGGCCGAGCGAGGCGGGGAGCCCGCGCACCTGACGCTCGCGCTTGACCGCTCGCCCGGCACCGACTTGCTGTTCACCGAACTGGCGCGCCAACTCGCGCGGGTAGGGATCGAGCTGGAGCGGGTGCCCGAAAGCACCGTTTCCGATCTCGTGCTCGTCGACCGGGTCGCGCGCTACGCCGCGCCGCGCTGGTTCCTGACCCAGTTCCACTGCTCGCTCAATCGCGGCCTGTGCGACGAAGATGTCGACTTTCTGGTCGATCGGGCGGTGGCGGAAAGCGATCCGGCGCGGCGCAGCGCGTTGTTCATCGAAGCGGAAGCCGAGCTGACTCTCAGCAACGTGTTCATCCCCTTCGGCTCGCCGCTACGTTGGTCGCTGGTGCGCAGCAACGTGGATGGCTTTGCGGCCAACCCTTGGGGCTTCCATCCCTTGCCCGACATGGCGCTCATCCCCAGATGAGCGAAGTGGAGCCCCCCATCGTTCGACCGGCAAAGCTACGCCGCCTGGATCTGCCCGTCGGGCGCGATCCGCATTCGGTCAGGCGGCGGATCGAAGGGCTCGAGTACACGCTCGAGCGGCTCGTCACCGTGCCTGTCATCGGGCGCAAGGTCGGGCTCGATTCGATCCTCGGGCTGATCCCGGTCGGGGGCGATCTCGTCACCGCCGCGCTCGGCGCCTATCTGGTCTGGGAAGCGCGCAACCTCGGCCTGCCGCGCTGGAAGCTGATCCGCATGGCCGGCAACGTCGCGTTCGACAGCGCGCTCGGCGCGATCCCGGTGGCGGGCGACCTGTTCGACTTCGTGTTTCGCTCGAACAGCCGCAATCTCAGGATGCTGAAGCGCCACCTCGACAAGCACCACCCGCTGATCGAGCAATAGCTTTTGCGCAGGCTTATCGCGCGCCGGCGATGACTCGCGCCGCGCGGCTGGGCTAACCCGCCCCGATGGCCGGCCCCGCAACCCCGATGATGGCACAGTACCTCGCGCTCAAGCGCGAGGCCGGCGATTGCCTGCTGTTCTACCGGATGGGCGATTTCTTCGAGCTGTTTTTCGACGATGCCCGGCAGGCGGCCCAGATTCTCGACATCGCGCTCACCAGCCGCGGGGAGCACGACGGCGCGCCGATCCCGATGTGCGGTGTGCCCGTGCACGCCGCCGAAGGCTATCTCGCGCGGCTGATCCGCGCCGGCTGCCGGGTCGCCATCGCCGATCAGACTGAAACGCCCGAAGCGGCGAAACGGCGCGGCGGGTCCAAGGCGCTGGTGGCGCGCGGCATCGTCCGCGTGGTCACCGCGGGGACGCTGACCGAAGAAACGCTGCTCGAACCGCGTCGGGCGAACCTGCTGGCTGCGGCGTGCGAAGTGCGCGGGGTCATCGGCCTCGCGGCGTGCGATATCTCGACCGGCCGGATGGAGCTCGAGGAATGCGAGCCTCAAGCGCTCGGCGCGGCGCTCGCCCGGCTCGGTGCGCGCGAGTTGATCGCCCCGGACGATTGGGCGGAAGCCCCGCCAGAAGCGGATGCCAGGCCGCGCCGCGAGTTTGCCAGCGACGATGGCGAAGCGCGGCTCAAGGCGCTGCACCGGGTCGCGACGCTCGACGGGTTCGGCAAGTTCGGCCGCGCCGCGCTTGCTGCGGCGGGCGGGCTCCTCGCCTATCTCGATCACGTCGGGCGCGGCTCGCTGCCTTTGCTACTGCCGCCCGTCGCGCGCCAAGGTTCGGACACGCTGGCGATGGACGAGGCAACCCGCGCCAGCCTCGAGATTCTCGTCGCCCAGGGCGGCGGGCGCGACGGCAGCCTGCTCGCGGCGATCGATCGTTGCGTCACCGGTGCCGGCGCCCGCCTCTTGGCGGAAGACCTCGCCGCACCGCTGGCGTCGCGCGCGCCGATCGAGGCGCGGCTCGATCTGGTTCACCGGCTGCACGGCGATCCGCTGCTGCGGACCGACTTGCGCGGTGCGTTGCGGCAGCTTCCCGATATTGGCCGGGCGCTGGGGCGTGTCGCGGCGGGGCGCGGTTCGCCGCGCGACCTCGGGCAGATTCGCGACGGGCTCAGCGAAGGGCGCCGGATCGGCGAGCTCCTGCAGGGCAGGCCCGACCGGCCCACGCTGCTCGAAGCGCTCCTGCCGCACCTCGGCGGCCACGGCGCGCTGACCGACTGGCTGGACCGCGCGCTGGTGCCGTCGCCGCCGACCGAGCGCGACAGCGGCGGGTTTATCGCCGAGGGCTACCACGCCGCGCTCGACGAGCTGCGCCATATCGCCTCCAACGCCCGCCGCGCCATCGCCGCGCTCGAGGCGCGCTATCGCGCCGAGACCGGCGTGGCGGCGCTCAAGATCCGCCACAACGGCGTCCTCGGCTATTTCATCGAAGTGCCGAGCCGCCATGCCGATGCGCTGATGGCGGCGGACAGCGGCTTCACTCACCGCCAGACGATGGCCGGCGCGGTGCGCTTCAATTCGCTGCAGCTGCACGAGGAAGCGAGCCGCATCGCCGAAGCGGGCGGCCGGGCGGTCGCCGCCGAGGAGGCGCATTTCGAAGAACTCGTCGCCGCCGTCGTCGCGGATGCCAAGCAGATCGCCGCGACCGCCGCCGCACTCGCCCGGCTCGACGTTGCCGCCGGGCAAGCCGAGCGCGCGGCCGAAGGCGGCTGGGCGCGCCCGGCGATGGTCGGCGATACGCGCCTCGTCATCGAGGGCGGACGCCATCCGGTCGTAGAGGCGGCACTGGCCCGCGCCGGCGAACGCTTCGTCGCCAACGATTGCCGGCTCGGCGCGGACGACCGGCTGTGGCTGATCGGCGGCCCCAACATGGGCGGCAAATCGACCTTCCTACGCCAGAACGCGCTGATCGTGCTGCTCGCCCAGGCCGGTGGTTTCGTGCCCGCCGCGCGCGCCGAGATCGGGCTGGTCGACCGGCTGTTCAGCCGCGTCGGCGCCTCGGACAATCTCGCCCGCGGCCGCTCAACTTTCATGGTCGAGATGGTCGAGACCGCCGCGATCCTCGCCCAGGCGGGGGAGCGCAGCTTCGTCATCCTCGACGAGATCGGGCGCGGCACTTCGACTTACGATGGCCTCGCGCTCGCCTGGGCGGTCGCGGAGGCGATCCATGAGCGCAACCGCTGCCGCTGCCTGTTCGCGACCCACTATCACGAGCTCGCCCGCCTCGCGGAGAGTTGTGACGCGCTGTCGCTGCACCACGTCCGGGCGCGCGAGTGGAAGGGCGAGCTGGTGCTGCTGCACGAACTGGCGGAAGGCGCCGCCGATCGCAGCTACGGCCTGGCCGTGGCGCGGCTTGCGGGCGTGCCCAAGGACGTGGTGGCGCGGGCGCGCACCGTACTCGACAAGCTCGAAAGGGCTCGCGCGGAAACCGGCGGGCTCGCGGCAGGGCTCGGCGAGCTGCCACTGTTTGCTGCCGCCGCGCAGGCCGAGGAACAGCACCGCGACGCGCTGCGCGACCGGCTCGCGGCCATCGACCTCGACGCGCTGAGCCCGCGCGAAGCGCTTGATCTGCTCTACGAACTCAAGCGCGACGCGGCGGGCTAACGGCTACTCGACCTCGTCGGGGTCGTGGCCTTCGCCGTAAGTCTCGTCCTCGTCGTCCATGTTCGGTTCGCCCAGGTAGGCGCCCATGTCGATCCGGCCCGACTGTTCCATGTCGCGCATCTTGTCGATCAGGTCCTGCGTCGAATCGTCGTCCAGATTGTCGAGGTCGTCCTCGTCCTTCTCGCTGTCGAGCGGGCTCGCGTCGCGGGCCCCGCCTGTCAGCGCCTCGTCGGCGATCGTCTCCGCCTGCTCGGCCTCGTCGTCCTGCTCGGCATTATGGAGTTCGGGTGCTTGTTCGGCGGGAATGCGAGTGCGGTCGGTCATCGGAGTTCTCCTTCGCAGCGCCCAACGTCAGCGTGTCGGCACCGGTTCCTCGCCGGTATAGTCGTAGAAGCCCTTCCCTGTCTTGCGGCCGAGCCACCCGGCCTCGACGTACTGGGTCAGCAGCGGCGCCGGCCGGTACTTGGGATCGCCGGTTCCGGCGTGGATCACCCGCATGATCTCCAGGCAGGTGTCGAGCCCGATGAAGTCGGCGAGCGCGAGCGGCCCCATCGGGTGGTTGAGCCCGAGCCGGCAAGCCAAGTCGATGTCCGCGAGCCGCGCGGTGCCGCTGCCGAGTACGAACGCGGCCTCGTTGATCATCGGCAGCAGGATGCGGTTGACCACGAAACCGGGTTCGTCCCCGCTCAGCACCACCTGCTTGCCGAGCGCTTCGGCCAGGGCGCGGGTACGCTCGGTGGTCGCGGGCGCGGTGGCGAGCCCGGGGATGACTTCGACCAGCGCCATCAACGGCACGGGGTTGAAGAAGTGCAGCCCGATGAAGCGCGCGGGATCGGCGGTACCGGCGGCCATGCGGGTGATCGAGATCGAACTGGTGTTGCTGGCGAGGATCGCATCCTGGGCCAGCACCTTGCCCGCCGCCTCGAAGATCGGCCGCTTGATGTCCTCGCGCTCGGTCGCCGCCTCGATGATGAAGGCCACGTCGGCCATGGGGGCGTAGTCGGCGATAGGCTCGATGCGGCCGAGCGCGGCACCCGCGTCTTCGCGGCTCAGGGTGCCTTTTTGGGCCGCTCGCTCAAGCCGCTTGGCGATGCCGGCCTTGGCCTTCTCGGCGATCGCCAGCTCGCGGTCGGCCAGCAGCACGCGGTATCCGCTGGCGGCCGCGACTTGCGCGATCCCCGCGCCCATCTGCCCCGCGCCGATGATCCCGATCGACTCGCCAACCGACTCCATCCGCCCCGCTCCTTCGCACCTGCAACGGGCGATAGCGGTTGCGGGCCGGCGAGACTAGCGGCTCGCGCCCGGCTGCCACAACACGTCGCCCGAGCCGGCCGCATTGACCGCGCGGGCGAGCACGAACAAGTAATCGGACAGCCGGTTGACGTAGGCGAGCGCGGCCGGGTTAACTGGTTCGTCCACGGCGAGCGCGACCATCGCCCGTTCGGCCCGGCGCACGGCCGCACGGGCGATGTGGACCCGCCCGGCCGCCTCGCTGCCGCCGGGCAGGATGAAGCTCTGGAGCGGTTCGAGGGTCTCGTTCAGCGCGTCGATCCGCGCTTCGATCCAGTCCGCCTGCGCCGGCACGATGCGTAGCACCATGTCCGAAGGCGCGAAGTCCTCGCCAGGCGTAGCGAGGTCGGCTCCGAGATCGAACAAGTCGTTCTGGATGCGGCCGATGTGGGACAAATTGTCGCCCGGCGCCAACGCCAGTCTCGCCCAGCCGAGCGCGCTGTTGGCCTCGTCGACCGCGCCGACCGCCTCGAAGCGGGGGTCATGCTTGGCCCGTCGCGAGCCATCGACGAGCCCCGACGTGCCGTCGTCTCCGGTGCGCGTGTAGATGCGGTTCAGGCGGACCATGCGGCGTCCCGAACCGGCCGGGACGTCAGCGGTTGAACATCAGCAGCACCGCGACGATCGCGACAGCGATCGCCTGGTACTTGATGCGCGCGAACATCGCCTTGTTCTGCCGCAGCTGCATTTGCTCGACCCGGGCGCCGTCGCTTTCGAGGTCGAGCTTGGTGCTCTGCAGGAAGGCGACGATCCCGCGCACCAGCGAGACCACGACCCAGACCATGGCGAGGATCAGAACGATAACGAGGACAGTGTTCATGGCGCGCTATGTAGGGGTTCGCCCAGCGTCACGCCAGCGGGAAGCTGGCCGCGCCGCAGTGCCGCCGCCAGCGCTTCGCCATCATCGCCGTTTCGGCGCCGCTCGGACAGCGAGGGCGAGCCGCGCCGCTTGGCGAGCTTGCGGCCATCCGCATCGAGCAGGAGGGCGTGGTGGTGCCAGCGCGGCACCGGCAGGTCGAGCAAGGCCTGGAGCAGACGATGGACATGGGTGGCGGCGAACAGGTCGGTGCCGCGGGTGACCAGCGTGACCCCGTCCGCCGCATCGTCGAGCGTCACCGCCAGATGATAGCTCGCGGGCGTTGCCGGGTCCTTGCGCACCAGCACCACGTCGCCCGCCAGTTCGGGGTGCGCCGCCTGCTCGCCGGCGATCTCGTCGTGCCAGGTGAGCGGGCCGGTGCGGCGCAGCGCTTCGTCGACATCGAGCCGCCAGGCAACGTCGCCGCCGGGATCGATGTCGGCCCCGCGGCAGGTGCCGGGGTAGCGCGGTCCGTCGGATGTCTTCTCGCGGGCGGCGTTGAAAATCTCGGCCCGGCTGCACCGGCAGGGATAGAGCAGCCCCTGCGCACGCAGCCTGGCCGCGGCGTCGCGGTAACACGCCAGGCGCCGCGACTGGTCCGGCACGGCATCCCATTCGAGCCCCAGCCAGGCGAGATCGGCGCGCGCTTCGTCGGCCAGCTCGGGGCGCGAGCGCACGCCGTCGATGTCCTCGATGCGCAGCAGGAACCGCCCGCCGCGCAGGCGTGCCAGATCGTGCGAGACGATCGCCGACCAGGCGTGGCCGAGGTGCAACAGTCCGTTCGGGCTAGGCGCAAACCGGGTCACGATCATGTCACGCCGACTCCGCCCCTGTGCCTGCGACTCGCCCAAAATGCTGTGGATTTGGGTTTTGTAACAGGCTTGACGCTTTTGTTCGCAAATGCTCCCCTCGCCCGCATCAGGGAGGACACAGACAGGTGTTCAAGGCCGAGCTGATCGAACGCGCCGCGACTTTCAAGAGCGCGGAGGAAGACCCGGTACGAAGGCTCGAGAACTGCCCCGCGCTCGTTCTCAACGCCGACTATACGCCGCTGTCCTATTACCCGCTCAGCCTGTGGCCGTGGCAGACCGCGATCAAGGCGGTGTTCCTCGAGCGGGTCGACATCGTGGCGAGCTACGAACGGCAGGTCCATTCGCCCTCGCTCGACATGAAGATCCCTTCGGTCATCGCGCTCAGACAATTCGTCAAGCCGAGCGAGTTTCCCGCGTTCACCCGGTTTAACGTTTTCCTGCGCGATCGCTTCGCCTGCCAGTACTGCGGCGATCCGCATCACCTCACGTTCGACCACGTCGTCCCGCGCCGGCTGGGCGGCAAGACCACCTGGGAGAACATCCTCACCGCCTGCGCGCCGTGCAACATGAAGAAGGGCGGGCGCACCCCCCGCCAGGCGCAGATGCACCCACTGGTCCCCCCGATCCGGCCGACCAGTTGGCAGCTCCAGCAGCACGGCAAGAGCTTCCCCCCCAACTACCTGCACGAGACCTGGCGCGACTGGTTGTACTGGGACCTCGAGCTGGAAGAATAAGGCGCTTTCGCCGCTAGCGAGCGCGCGCTAGGCACACGGTGCCTTTGGGAGAGCTTGCTTGGCCGACGAGACCACCGACGCCTTCACCGCGCGTGAAGCGCTGTTCTATCACGAGACCATCCGCCCGGGTAAGCTGGAGATCGTCGCCAGCAAGCCGATGGCGACCCAGCGTGACCTGAGCCTGGCCTATTCCCCCGGCGTCGCGGCCCCAGTCGAGGCGATCGCCGCCGATCCCAGCGCCGCCGCGCGCTACACCGCGCGGGGCAATCTCGTCGCGGTGATCTCCAACGGCACCGCGATCCTCGGCCTCGGCAATCTCGGCGCGCTCGCCTCGAAGCCGGTGATGGAAGGCAAGGCGGTGCTGTTCAAGCGCTTCGCCGACGTCGATTCGATCGACATCGAACTCGACACCGAGGACCCTGAGGCCTTCGTCAACGCGGTTGCGCTGATGGAGCCGACGTTTGGGGGCATCAACCTCGAGGACATCAAGGCGCCCGAGTGCTTCATCATCGAGCAGGCCCTGCGCGAGCGGATGAAGATCCCGGTCATGCACGACGACCAGCACGGCACCGCGATCATCACCGCCGCGGGGCTGATCAACGCTTGCCTGCTGACCGGCCGCGACTTCAGGGACGTGCGCGTGGTGGTCAACGGCGCGGGTGCCGCCGCCATCGCCTGCACCGCGCTGATCAAGGCGATGGGCGTGCCCCACGGCAACGTCACGATGTGCGACCGTTCGGGCGTGATCTACCGCGGGCGCGAAGCCGGCATGGACCAATGGAAGAGTGCGCACGCGATCGACACCGACGCGCGCACGCTGGAAGAGGCGCTCGTCGGCGCCGACATCTTCCTCGGCCTGTCGGCGGCCGGCGCGCTCAAGCCCGAATGGGTCGCCAAGATGGCCGAACGGCCGATCATCTTCGCGATGGCCAACCCGGTGCCCGAGATCCGCCCCGACGAGGCCAAGGCGATCCGGCCGGACGCGATCATCGCCACCGGCCGCTCGGACTTCCCGAACCAGGTCAACAACGTGCTCGGCTTCCCGTTCATCTTCCGTGGCGCGCTCGATGTGCAGGCGACCGCGATCAACGAGGAGATGAAGATCGCCGCGGCGCGGGCCATCGCCGAACTCGCGCGCGAGCAGGTGCCCGAGGAAGTCACCGCCGCTTACGGTCGCAACCATCAGTTCGGTACCGAATACATCATTCCCGCGCCGTTCGACCCGCGGCTGATCGAACGCGTGTCCGCCGCCGTCGCCAAGGCGGCGATGGATAGCGGCGTCGCGCGCAAGCCGATCGAGGACTTCGAGGCCTACCGCACCCGCCTCAAGGCCCGGCTCAACCCGACCACTTCGGTCCTGACCAGCGTCTACGAGGAGGCGCAGAAGCACCCCAAGCGCGTGGTCTTCGCCGAAGCCGAGGAAGAAGTGGTGCTGCGCGCGGCGATCCAGTTCCGCGAATTCGGCTACGGCACTCCGGTGCTGGTCGGCCGCACCCAGCCGGTGCGCGACAAGCTGGCCGAACTCGGCGTGTCCGATCCCCTGCGGTTCGAAATCCAGAATTCGGCCGACAGCGCTTTGGTGCCGGCCATGGTCGATTATCTCTACGACCGGCTGCAGCGGCGCGGCTATACCGAGCGCGACGTGCGCCGCATCGTCAACCAGGACCGCAACGTGTTCGCCTCGCTGCTGGTCGCGCTCGGCCACGGCGATGCCATGATCTCGGGCGTCACCCGGCCGTTCGCGCAGACCATGCGCGAAGTCAGCCTGGTGCTCGGCCCGCGTGAGGGCCAAGTGGCATTCGGCGTCCACATGATGATCGGCAAGAACTACACCGTGTTCCTCGCCGACACGACCATCAACGAACGGCCGAGCGCGCAAGACCTGGCGCATATCGCCAAGGAGACCGCGGCCGTGGCGCGCCGGCTCGGGCATGAGCCGCGCGTCGCGTTCCTGTCCTATTCGACTTTTGGCAACCCGCCGGGCCGCTGGCTCGAAGGCATCCGCGACGCCGTGCATATCCTCGACGCGGAACAGGCCGACTTCGAATACGAAGGCGAAATGGCGCCCGATGCGGCGCTCAACCCGAAAGTCATGGCGCTCTATCCGTTCAGCCGCCTCTCGGCGCCCGCCAACGTGCTGGTCATGCCCGGGCTGCAATCCGCCAACCTGTCGGCCAAGCTGCTGCGCGAACTGGGCGGCAACGCCACGATCGGCCCGATGCTGATCGGCATGGAGAAGCCGGTGCAGATCGCGGCCATGACCTCGAACGCGCCCGACCTGCTGACGCTGGCGGTGCTGTCGAGCGCGGGCGTGGTGGGATGACGCCCGCGCCCGCAAGCCTAGCAGGCTGGCATCAGATCCAGTCCAGGGCGCTGGCCACGCCGTAGGCACTGGTGATCGTCAGCACCACGCCGACCATCAGCAGCAGGGCGCGCGCGGGCACCCGCTTGGCAACCACTGCCCCGAACGGCGCCGCGATCACCCCGCCGATCAGCAGGCCCAGCACCGGGTGGATAAAGGCGCTGTCGAACCCCTCCAGGCCGAGGTGGAACAGGAACGAGGCGGAGATCGTCACTGTCAGGAAGAACTCGGTCGCGTTGACCGTGCCGATCGTCTGGCGCGGCGGAGAGCCCTGGACGATCAGGTTGCTGGTCACCACCGGCCCCCATCCGCCGCCCCCGGCCGCATCGAGAAAGCCGCCGGCGAGACCGAGCGGCTCGACGATTTTGGGTTCGCGCGGGTGGAGCGGAAGTCCCGCCCCGCGGTAGATCAGGTAGAGCCCGATGCCGGTCAGGTAAGCCATCACGAACGGCCGCGTCACCGATGCGTCGAGCGAGGTCAGCACGTAGGCGCCCAGCGCCCCGCCGATGATCCCCGGGATCAGCAGGCGCAGGAACAACTTCCAGTTGATGTTGCGATGAAGCGCGTGGCTCAGCCCCGAAACCCCGGTGGTGAAACTCTCGACGATGTGCACTCCGGCGGACGCGGTTGCCGGTGGCACGCCCATCACGCTGATCAGGAGCGTGCTGGAGATTACCCCGAACGCCATGCCAAGCGCACCATCCACGAGCTGCGCGGCGAAGCCGACGGCAACGAACGGCATCAGCGCAGCAAGGTCGATGTCGGCCCAATTCATACGGCAAGCCCCCTTTGCGGACACGACCCGCTACCGCACGCCTTCTCAACCAAAAAGATAGAGAATCACTCTGGCGGCGAAGGGAGCCTATTCCGGCCAATTGCGGCTTATCTGCGGCGGCCATGTTACTCCGGTGAGGCATCGTCCTCAGCCCGCCGCGCGCTGCGCCGGAACCGGAAGTACCACACCTCGTGTCCGTCGCGGCGGGCCTTGGCCTCGTAGCGGGTCTCGGGCCAGCCGCCGGGGCGGTGCTGCCAGTCCTGCGGGCCTTCGACTTGCCATTCGAACAGGCCCGCATGGCGCCGCATCACCATCAGCGCGTGGCGCAGGTAGACCGGGTGATCGGTGCCGAAGCGGAACTCGCCGCCCGGCTTCAGCTTGGCGGCGATCAGGCGGACCGGCCCGTCGTTGATCATGCGCCGCTTGGCGTGGCGCGCCTTGGGCCAGGGATCGGGGTGCAGCAGATAGACGAAGGCCAGCGCGGCGTCGGGCACGCGCGCGAGCACCTGGAGCGCGTCGCCGTGATGGAGGCGGACATTGCCGAGCGGCGGATGCGCGCCGTTGTCTCCGCTGACGTGGGTCAGCGCCTGCGCGACGCCGTTGACGAAGGGCTCGCAGCCGATGAAGCCGTGGTCGGGCAGCAGGTCGGCGCGCGCCGCCAGATGCTCGCCGCCGCCGAAGCCGATCTCGAAGTGCAGCGGGCAATCGCGCCCGAACAGCCGCTCGGCGGTGACGGGTCCCTCGGCGGGCACCGCGATCCGCGGCAGCAGCCCCTCGACCAGCGCCTGCTGCCCGGCGCGCAGCGCCTTGCCCTTGGCGCGGCCGTAGAGGCGGTTGAGCGTGGTCGGGTCGCCGGGTTTGTGCGCGGTCATGGCCGCCGCCCGCTAGCATCCGGCGCCGGGATTGCCACCGCGAACCCGCCCGAATCGCCTCTTAAGGCCCAAAACCGTCTTGAAATGACACGCCGCCGCAAATCCGCTTCGCACATGCGGAAAAAAACGTACTGCACCACCCAACAAAGGTTTACCGAATCACCCGCAAGGGTTAACTATGGGATCGTTCCAGGGGGAATTATGAAGAAACTTGCACTCAGCGTGTCGGCAGCGGCTGTTTTGTCGCTTACCGCTCCGGCGCATGCCGCCGAGCTGCTGTTCAGCACCACCGGTCAGGCCAAGCTCGGCGACACCGATGAACCGGCCGGCAACGTCCGGACCTTTTCTGGCGGCGGGGTTAACGTGCAGGCTTCTGCGTGGACGATCTCGAACGGCAACTCTGTCGGCGATGCCTGGCTTGGTATGTACGGGAATCCCAATAGCAACGGCTTCATCGGCGTCACTACCGATGCTGAAGGAACCGGCGCCAACAACACGCACACCATCGACAACAGTGGCCAGGTCGATTTCGTCCTGTTGCAGTTCGACAGGGCGGTGAACCTCTATGGCCTTACCCTCGATGCGTATGGCGATACCGACGTGTCGATCCGCTACGGCACCACCACTTACGGTGTGAAGCCGAGCTGGGACAATGCGGCCTGGTCGACCGTGGCGAGCGCGTTGCCGAACACCTTTGACAATAAGGTCAACAACCTCGACGGCTACCGGAACATCGGCACGCCGGCGAATGTCTACGCCAACACCTGGATCGTCTCGGCGCTTTTCCCGGCCAACTCGTCGACCGACGCCTTCAAGCTTCAGGGCGTGAAGTTCACGGCGACCGCGGTGCCGGAACCGGCCACCTGGGCGATGATGATTATCGGCTTCGGCGTGATCGGTGGCGCGATGCGCCGCCGCAAGGGCCAGGCCGAAGCGGGCGCCCTGCGTTTCGCCTGACCACCGCGTCAGCGTCTGACTTTCGAAAGGCCCGCGTCCCGATGGACGCGGGCCTTTTCGTTTTGGTTGAGTGCCGCTCTTCCCATTTGGCGCATTTGCGATGGGCGGTCGCGCAACGAAAAGCCCGGGCGCTCGGCCCGGGCTTAAGGTCTCGCGATAAACTCGGGTAGCCGGCGTCAGGCCGCTTCGGTTTCGGCCGCTTCGCCCGGATCGCGCAGCACGTAGCCGCGGCCCCACACGGTCTCGATGTAGTTCTCGCCGCCGCAGGCGCTCGACAGCTTCTTGCGCAGCTTGCAGATGAACACGTCGATGATCTTGAGTTCGGGCTCGTCCATCCCGCCGTAGAGGTGGTTGAGGAACATTTCCTTGGTCAGCGTGGTGCCCTTGCGGAGCGAAAGCAGCTCCAGCATCGCGTATTCCTTGCCGGTCAGATGGACGCGGGCGCCATCGACTTCGACGGTCTTGGCGTCGAGATTGACCGCCAACTTGCCGGTGCGGATGACCGACTGGCTGTGGCCCTTGGAGCGGCGCACCACCGCGTGGATGCGGGCGACCAGCTCGTCGCGGTGGAACGGCTTGGTCACGTAGTCGTCGGCACCGAAGCCGAAGCTGCGGATCTTCGAGTCCATCTCGGACACGCCTGACAGGATCAGCACCGGGGTCTGCACTTTGGCGACGCGGAGCTTCTTGAGCACGTCGTAGCCATGCATGTCGGGCAGGTTGAGATCGAGCAGAATGATGTCGTAATCGTAGAGCTTGCCGAGGTCCAAACCCTCTTCGCCGAGGTCGGTCGAATAGACGTTGAAGCCTTCGGTGGTGAGCATGAGCTCGATCGCCTTGGCGGTGGTCGGCTCGTCCTCAATCAGCAACACGCGCATCGGATGCCCCCTGTAAGCCTTTGGTCTGGCCCGCTCTGGACGTTGGCCCCAACTTAACCACGCCGTCTCTCAACGAAAAAGGTTAATTCTTAGTAAACCGCGCTCGACACCAGGCGGTTGAGTCTTTTGGGTAACAGGTAATAAATGGACCGCGCGGCTGTCCGGTACGCAGCGCAAGAATCACGCAACCCGCGCGAGCTTCTTCTGCCTCCGGCGCTGGACCGAGCTGCCGATGCCGATCGCCTCGCGGTACTTGGCCACCGTGCGCCGGGCGAGGTCGAAGCCCTTGTCGCGCAGCAGCTCGACCAGCTTGTCGTCGCTCAGCACGTCGTCGGTATCTTCGGCGTCGCACAGCGCGCGGATCTGCGCCTTGACCGCCTCGGCCGAAACCCCTTCGCCTTCCGCTCCCTCGCCGGAGCCGCTGACACGCGCCACGCCGCTGGTGAAGAAGTACTTGAGTTCGAACGTGCCGCGATTGCACAGCAGGTACTTGTTCGACGTCACCCGGCTGACCGTGCTTTCGTGCATCGAGATCGCCTCGGCCACCGTGCGCAGCGTCAGCGGCCTGAGTTCGGAGACCCCGCGCCGGAAGAACCCGTCCTGCTGTTTGACGATCTCGGCCGCGACTTTGAGAATCGTCTTCTGCCGCTGGTCGAGCGCCTTGATCAGCCAGTTGGCATCGACCAGCTTCTCGCTCAGCCAGCTCTTCGACGCCTTGTCGGTGCAACCGCCGCGCAGTTCGACATAGTAGCTGCGATTGACCACCAGCCGCGGCATCGTCGCCTGGTTGATGGCGATGTCCCAGCCCCCGCCCGCGACTTCGGTGATCAGGATGTCGGGCACCACCGGCGCGCGCTCGCCGCTGCCGATGCGCAGGCCGGGCTTGGGATCGTAGCCGCGCAGCTCGTTGAGCATGTCGGCGAAGTCCTCGTCGTCCACGCCGCACATCCGCTTGAGCCGGGCGAACTCGCCGCGCGCGACCATCTCCAGGTTGGCGATCAGGCGCTGCATGCACGGGTCGTAGCGGTCCGCTTCGATCGCTTGCAATGCCAGGCACTCGGACAGCGTTCGCGCGCCGATCCCGGTCGGGTCGAGCGATTGCACCACCGCCAGCGCGGCCTCGACCGAGGCCAGCGGCACGCCCAGGTCGCCCGCGACTTCGCGCAGCGGAGCGTGGAGATAGCCGGCCTCGTCGAGCAGGCCGATCAGGTGAATGGCTACGAAGCGGAGCTGGGGATCGGCTTCGGCGGTGCCGATCTGCGCCTCGAGGTGCTGCGCCAGCGTCGCGGCGTGCTCGCCGCGCTCGTCGATCGTCGGGCCTTCGTCGCCTCCGCCCCCCGCGGCCGACCAGTCGCCGGTATCGCGGTCGCGGTCGAGCGCGGTGGGATCGATGTCGAGCGGCGCGTCCGCCTCGCCGGCGCCGCGCGCGATAAGCTCGTCAGCGGTCGGATCGGGCGCGGCCTCTTCCGCGACGGGCGCGTCGGCGAGCGGGCGCTCAAGCGACAGCTCGCCCGCCTCGAGCAGCGGATTGGTCTCCAGTGCTTCGCCGATGAACGCCTCGATCTCGAGATTCGACAGCGCCAGCAGCTTGATCGCCTGCTGGAGCTGCGGCGTCATCACCAGCGACTGGGTCTGCCGAAGGTCGAGCCGCGGCCCCAGCGCCATGGCTAGCGTCCCGCTCCCGTCCGGCTCACAGCTCGAAGCTCTCGCCGAGGTAGAGCCGGCGGACGTTGGCGTCAGCCACCAGATCCTCCGGGCTGCCGGCGAACAGTACCTGGCCGCCGTAGATGATGCAGGCGCGGTCCACGATGTCGAGCGTCTCGCGGACGTTGTGGTCGGTGATCAGCACGCCGATGCCGCGCCGCTTGAGGTCTTTCACCAGTTCGCGGATGTCGCCGATGGATAGCGGATCGATGCCCGCGAAAGGCTCGTCCAGCAGCATGATCGAGGGCTTGGCCGCCAGCGCCCGGGCGATCTCACAGCGGCGCCGCTCGCCGCCCGAAAGCGCCATCGCCGCGCTGTCGCGCAGGCGGGTGATGTGGAACTCTTCGAGCAGCCGGTCGAGCTCACTCTCGCGCACGTCCTTGTCGGGCTCGACCATTTCGAGCACGCAGCGGATGTTCTGCGCCACCGTCATGCCGCGAAAAATGCTGGTTTCCTGCGGCAGGTAACCGAGCCCAAGGATCGCCCGGCGGTACATCGGCAGCCGGGTGACGTCGACGCCGTCCATCAGGATGCGCCCCGAATCGGGCCGCACGAGCCCCATGATCGAGTAGAAGCAGGTCGTCTTGCCCGCCCCGTTGGGTCCCAGCAGGCCGAGCACTTCGCCTTTGCCGACGGTCAGCGAAATGTCGGTCAGCACCGCGCGCTTGTCGTAGCTCTTGGCGATCGAGACCACCTCCAGCCCGCCCTGCGGGATCGGCGGCGCAGCGTTGCCCGGGGCCTGGGCCATCATCTCGGCCAGCGCGGTGGGATCGAGCGGAGTGGCCTCGAGCGTCGTCATGGCGCGCGATCTAGCACGGAATTCGGCGCTTTGAAGCCCGCTTGGCAAGATTCGTGCATGGCCCCGCGCCGGCCCGTTCAGGCACATCGCGGCGAAGCGGGTTGTAAGCCGTGGCGCACAGTGAGATACTGCCCGTGGGAATAGAGGGAGATAGGCGCATGAACGAAGCGCTACACGATCAAACGGCCACGCGCCGCGCCGATCACAAGCTCGATTGGCGCCGGCGGATGAGCGACAATGTCGCCTACGCCTTGCTGGTCTATACCGGCTTGCAGATATTCGTCACGATGCAGGTCCTGCACGGTGCGCAGGGCTCGATCATGCCCTATCTCGCGCTCGTCGTGCTCGTCGCCGCGATCATCCCGGCATGCCGGCTGATGGAGAAGCGCTGGGAAGGGCTCACCGATGCCCAGGCCGCCGACCGCTCGCTTGAGCGCCCATTCCGGCGCGACCGGCTGGTGCTGTGGGCCTGCGCGATCGGGCTGCCGTTCGCGCTGACCGGCGGGTTCCTGGCGGTGCGGGCGCTGGTCTAGCGAGCGGTCAGGCGAGCGCGGCTTTGCTGACGCGTTCGCGCTCGCGCTCGATCGCCTCGATGACGATTTGCCGGGCATCGGCGGCGTCGCCCCATTTGCCCACGCGGACCCACTTTTCGGTTTCCAGATCCTTGTAGTGCTTGAAGAAGTGCTCGATCTGCTGGAGCACGATCGAGGGCAGATCCTGCCGCTCGCCGACGTCCGAATAGTACGGGAACGTCGAGTCGACGGGCACGCAGATCAGCTTCTCGTCGCCGCCGTGCTCGTCTTCCAGGTTCAGCACCCCGATCGGCCGGGCGCGCACGACGCAGCCGGCGATGAACGGGCTGCGCGAGATCACCAGCGCGTCGAGCGGGTCGCCGTCGGGCGAAAGCGTGTGCGGCACGAAGCCGTAATTGGCCGGATAGCGCATCGGGGTATGCAGGATGCGGTCGACGAACAGCGCGCCGCTGGCCTTGTCGAACTCGTACTTGACGGGCTCGCCGCCGGTCGGAACCTCGATCACGACGTTCAGGCTCTCGGGCGGACTGTCGCCCGTGGGGATGAATTCGATGCGCATCTGTACTCCGGGTGTTGCAGCAGGCCGCGACAGCCCCCGCCCGAGCGGCCCGTTAGCCGAGGGTCGCGGCAATGGCGAGCGGTCAATTGCAGGGCGCGCGGCTCAAATCGCTCCTGTCCCGGCGAGAGACGCGGCGGAAAGCCTCTAGCCGCCCAGGGCGTTGATCGTGAAAGCGATCACCCCGAGGTTGAACACGAACGCGCCGAAGCTGTGCAGCAGCGCGATCTGGCGGATGCGCGGCGCGGTGATCACCATGTCCGAGGTCTGGAACGTCATCCCTAGCGTGAACGCGAAATAGGCGAAGTCGTGGTAGTCCGGTGTCAGGGTGCCGGGCACCGCGATCCCGCCCGCGTCCTGGCCATCGACCTGGGTGTAGAAGGCGTGGGCATAGTGCAGCGCGTAGACCGCGTTGGCGAACAGCCAGGTGATCAGCAGCGTGCCGACCAGCTTGGCGACCGCGAGCGGCTCGCCGGCGCGCGCCTTGTCGATCTCGCCCACGATCGCCGCCAGAACCGCAAAGCTGATCAACGTGGTCAGCACCAGCACCAGCGTGCGGTTGGCGTCGTTGGCGGCGGCATGTTCGCGCATCGCCTGATGGCTGGCGCGGCGGACCAGCGGCACCAGCGAAGCCAGGAACAGCAGCGCTGCGACGTCGAATGCCATCGCCGCCCCGTCGGCCCAATCCACCGCGCTGCCGGTCGTCTGCAGCGCCAGAAACGTCACGGGCAGGGCCGCCAGGAACAGCAGGAAGCGCGCGGGCATCAGCCGCTTTCCGATTGGGGCCGGGCCGTCCGGGGGTGGGGTCATGCGCTGGCTCGACCCCCTGATCTCAGGAGCCAGTGCGCGGCGCCAGCAGGCGGTCGAGCGGCTGCTCGCCGTCGCTCGCGGGCTCGATCCACGGATAGCGCAGGCCGCCGTGATAGGCGATCGGCACCGTCAGGTAGCGCGTGCCGCGCTTGGCGATCAGCTGGATCGGCTCGCGCCCGCCCTTGGCGGCGGTGATCGCGCCGCGGATCGCATCGTGGCTGTAGGCCCGGCCGTTCACCGCCACGATCTGCACGCCATCGACCAGCCCCGCGTCGAACGCCGGGCTGTCCCACATCACCTGGGTCACTTCACCGCTGCTGTCGAGATTGACCCCGAGCGAATAGAGCAGGTCGAGGAAGTTGCTGCTGCCGGCCATCTGGCCCTTGCGGTAGGGATTGGGCTCTTCCTTCCATACCAGCCGGTAGCCGGCCTGCTCGACCCCGCCGAGCGGCGGCGGTGCGCCGGGAGTCTGGAAGCGGGCGGTGAGGAAGTTGGACCAATCGTAGGGGAAGATCGCGGTC
This sequence comes from Sphingomonadales bacterium 12-68-11, assembly GCA_002279825.1. Taxonomy (GTDB): domain Bacteria; phylum Pseudomonadota; class Alphaproteobacteria; order Sphingomonadales; family Sphingomonadaceae; genus Croceibacterium_A. The sequence goes on along the minus strand of NCCV01000003.1, from coordinate 1,132,736 downwards.
AGCGAGGCGACGATGTCTTCGAACTCGTAAGTCCGCTGACCGAGGTCGCCATTGCCTTCGAAGAACGCCTTGGCGAAATCGTCGAGCCCGCGTGCCCCTTGCGTGCCGTCGCGGATCACCTGGTCGACCTCCAGCCAGACCATCAGCCCTTCGCTGTAATAGTCCTCGTCGCGGTGGATCGAGGTGTAGGGCCGGGGCCGGCGCGAGTTGATGATCGGATCGTGCGTGGTGTCCTCGACCGAGCGCCAGGCCCGGCCCGGCTGGACCGAGTAATAGCCGGCATTGTTGGCGATCGCGCCGAGCACGATGTCCTTGGGCTGGATGCCCGAGCGCGCCGCCAGCACCCAACCCCAGAACTGCGTCTGGCCTTCGTACATCCACAACAGGTTGTCCTGCATCGGCTGGCGGTAGTCGGGCGTCCACAGCTTGGCCGGGCGGCGGTGCTTGCCGTTCCAGCTATGCACCAGCTCGTGGCTGATCACATTGCGGTCGTACGCCTGCTTGTCCCACTCGGTGAAGTCGGTCGGGTCGTACTGGTTCTCGCTCGAGCGCTGGTGCTCGAGCCCGATGCCGCCCATCCGGTCGGTCAGGGCGAGCAGGAAGTCGTAGTGGTCGAACGGCGGACTGCCGAAGGTGGCGAAAGCCTCGTCGACCAGCTTCTCGTAAGTCTTGAGGTTCTCGGGCGCGATCGCCAGCAGGCCCGGCTCGTCGGCCACCGTCTGCAAGCGCACCGAGTGGCCGAGATCCCAGTCCATCGCGTGCTTGCCGGCGAAGATCGGCGAATCGACCAGCGTCTCGTAGTCGGTGGTCGCCCAGGTCACGCGGTTGCCGCGCCCGCCCGCGTCGCGCTGCCCGTCGAGCGCGGTAAACACCGACCAGCCTTCGGGAAACGTGACGGTCGGCGCGATCTTGATCTGCCGCACGTAGTGCCCGGCCGGGTACAGGCTCATCTTCTCCCACTGCAGGTTGAGCATCTCCTGCGTCATCACGATGCGGCCCTCGTTGGTCTGCAGCGGCGAGGTATGGACCATGCGCGCCGTCACCGCGCGCGTGCCGGCGGGCAGTGCGACGCGGAAGGCATAGACTTCGACCGGATCGCGCACCCAGGTCAGCGGGCGGCCGCCGGCCTCGAAGCGCACGTCGGTCAGCAGGTTGAGCGGGCCGCGCGGGCTGTGGTTGCCGGGCAGCCACTGCGGGAACAACAGCACCAGCTCGCGCGCGCCGGCCTCGACCGGGAACACCTGAGTGACGCGGAACAGCGCGCGGTCGAGGTCGGTGGCGTCGATGTCGAGCCGGACGGTGCCCGGATAGGCGACGTCGCGCGCATCGGGGATCGTCTGCGCGATCGGCACCGCCTGAGGGGCGGAGCGGGTCGCTTGCGCGAGCGCAGGCGTGCTGGAAGCGGCAAGGAGAAAGGCGGCGAAGAGCGGGGCGACCGCGGAGCGTGCGTTCATGGGCCGCAGTGTGTGCCGAGAAATGGTCTCGCCCGCAACCGGTTGCGGCTTCTCCCCTCCCGCTTGCGGGAGGGGAACCGGTTCGCCGCCTTTGCGAAACCCCGCCAACCCCGCTAACGCGCAGCCCATCATGGCCAGCATCAAGACGCCGCAGGCGATCCGCGGCACCCAGGACATCTTCGGCGCCGAGGCGGAAGCGTTCGCCTTCGTGGTCGAGACCTTCGAGCGCGTGCGCAAGCTCTACCGCTTCCGCCGGATCGAGATGCCGGTGTTCGAGAAGACCGAAGTGTTCAGCCGCTCGCTCGGCGAGACTACCGACGTGGTCTCGAAGGAGATGTACTCGTTCGAGGACCGGGGCGGGGAATCGCTGACGCTGCGCCCGGAGTTCACCGCCGGGATCGCGCGCGCCTACCTGACTTCGGGCTGGCAGCAGTACGCGCCCCTGAAGGTCGCCACGCACGGCCCGCTGTTCCGCTACGAACGCCCGCAGAAGGGCCGCTATCGCCAGTTCCACCAGCTCGACGCCGAGATCATCGGCGCCGCCGAGCCGCAGGCCGACGTCGAGTTGCTGGCGATGGCCGACCAGCTCCTGAAGGAGCTCGGCATTGCGGAGGGCGTCACGCTCAACCTCAACACGCTCGGCGACGCGCCGAGCCGCGAATCCTGGCGCATGGCGCTGATCGAGCACTTCCGCGAAGCGCGCGACGCGCTGAGCGAGGATTCGCGCGAGCGGCTCGAGAAGAACCCGCTGCGCATCCTGGACAGCAAGGACCCGCGCGATCAGGCGCTGGTCCACACCGCGCCGCGCATCGACGATTTCCTGAGCGGCGAGGCCGAACGCTATTTCCTCGCCGTGTGCGACGGGCTCGATGCGGCGGGTGTCGCCTGGCACCGCAACGCCACGCTGGTGCGCGGGCTCGACTACTACCGCCACACCGCGTTCGAGTTCGTCACCGACCGGCTGGGCGCGCAAGGCACCGTGCTTGGCGGCGGGCGTTACGACGGGCTGATCGAGACGCTCGGCGGGCCGCACACGCCGGCGGTCGGCTGGGCGGCGGGGGTCGAGCGGCTGGCGATGTTGGTTGAAGGGGTGAGCGCGGACGATTTTATTGCCGTTGTTCCGGACCAACCTGAACAAGAATGCGACGCCGGCCGGATCGTTCAGCTGCTTCGCACTGCGGGCTTAACGGCGATCCTCGCATTTCGGGGGAATGCAAAGAAGCGAGTCGATGCTGCTCGGAGAGAGGGTGCAACCGCTGTTCTCATCGTTCGGAGCGATGGACACAGCTTGGGCCGTTTGCACATGTCCCACTATGCAAGTGGCCGGTCCAATCGCGAACAAGATGACCTCGACTCCAAGGTATTAAGTGCGTTGGATGGAGAGTTCGGGAGCAAGTTCTCGAGTTCCGGTTGGAACCGTCCGTCATGACGGGGCTGGTGTTGTGGATTCATTGAAATGACCATCCCCGAAGAACGCCTGCGCCAGATCGCGCACCGCTTCGCCGAGATCGAGGCGCGGCTTGCATCGGGCCAGCTCGAGGGCGAGGCGTTCGTGGCGGCGAGCCGCGATTACGCCGAGCTCGAGCCGGTCGCCAAGGCGGCCGAGGAAATCCGCGAAATGCGCGCCGAGATCGCCGAGCTGGCCGCGCTGACTCAGGATCCCGAGATGCGCGCGCTCGCCGACGAGGAACTCGGCAAGCTGCGCGATGCGCTGCCCGAAGCCGAGCATCGCCTGGCGCTGGCCATGCTGCCGCGCGACAGCGCCGACGAGCGGCCCGCGATGCTCGAAATCCGGGCCGGCACCGGCGGGGACGAGGCGGCGCTGTTCGCGGCCGATCTCTACCGCATGTACGAAGGCTATGCCGCCACCCGCGGCTGGAAGGTCGAGCCGGTCAGCCTCAACGCCAACGATCTCGGCGGGTTCAAGGAGATCGTTGCCGAAGTCACCGGCACCGGGGTGTTCGCCAAGCTCAAGTTCGAAGCCGGAGTGCACCGCGTCCAGCGCGTGCCCGTGACCGAAAGCGGCGGGCGCATCCATACCTCGGCGGCGACCGTGGCGGTGATGCCCGAGCCGAGCGAGGTCGAAGTCCAGCTCGAGGACAAGGACATCCGCGTCGACATCTACCGTGCCAGCGGCGCGGGCGGCCAGCACGTCAACAAGACCGATTCCGCCGTCCGCATGACGCACCTGCCCACCGGCATCGTGGTAGCAATGCAGGACGAGCGTTCGCAGCACCGCAACCGCGCCAAGGCCATGGCCGTGTTGCGCACCCGCATCTACGAGAAGATGCGCGACGAAGCGCACGGCGTGGAGGCCGAGGCGCGCAAGGCGATGGTCGGCAGCGGCGACCGCTCGGAACGCATCCGCACGTACAATTTTCCGCAAGGGCGCGTGACCGATCACCGCATCGGGCTGACGCTGCACAAGCTCGAGGAGGTGCTCGCCGGGGCGGGCCTGGCCGAGCTCATCGAAGCGCTGATCGCCGAGGATCAGGCCAAGCGGCTCGCTGCCCAGGATGGCTGAGCATTTGCCCTTTCCGTTCGTGTCGAGCGAAGTCGAGACACGTCGCGTGAGGTGTCTCGACTTCGCTCGACACGAACGGACATGAGCGAAACCGTCGCCGAAGCGCTGTGGCTGGCGGCGCGGCGGCTGGAGGCGGTGTCCGGTAGCGGTCGGCTCGATGCCGAGCTGCTGATGGCCGAAGCGCTCGGGGTGACGCGGTCCGAGCTGCTGCTGCGACATACCGCCGATGCCGTGCCGGAACGGTTCGCCGCGCTCGTCGCGCGGCGCGAGCGACACGAGCCGGTCGCCTATATCCTCGGCCGGCAGGAGTTCTTCGGCCGCAGCTTCGCGGTCGATCGCAGGGTGCTGATACCGCGCGCCGATAGCGAGACCACGGTCGAGGCGGCGCTCGTTGCGGTCCCGGCGCCGGCGAGGGTGCTCGATTGCGGGGTCGGTTCGGGCGCGCTGCTGCTCTCGGTCCTTGCCGAACGGCCGGGCGCATTGGGCACCGGCATCGACCGTTCGCACGATGCGCTGGCCTGCGCGGCCGGCAACGCGGTGGCGCTTGGACTCGCGGGCCGGGCCGCGCTGGTGCAGCGCGACTGGCACCGGGCGGGCTGGGCCGCCGATCTGGGCCGCTTCGACCTGGTCCTCGCCAATCCGCCTTACGTCGAGGATGCCGCCGACCTCGACCCAGACGTGCGCGAGTGGGAGCCGGCCGGCGCCTTGTTCGCGGGGCCCGAGGGGCTCGACGACTACCGTGTGCTGATCCCGCAATTGCCCGCGCTGCTGGCGGACGGCGGCGCGGCGGTGCTGGAGATCGGTGCGCGCCAGGCGGCGGCGGTTTCGGACATTGCCGCCGGGGCCGGCTTTGCCGCGGTGTTGCATCGCGACATCGCCGGGCGGCCGCGTGTGCTGGTGTTGCGATTAGCCCTTGGCAGATAGCCTTCGAGCCACTACCTAACTCTCAAGGCCAGCGGTGTTCGGCACTGTCGTTACCGGGCCTAATTCCAACATTTGCCAAGGATCACCGGCCCGAGCCGGCGCAGCACGCAGATGGAGGGCCACGGGAGCGCCGTGTGTGGCGCGCCGGGGGGGTCATGCGACCGGCGCCAGGATTTCACGGGCCGGTCCTAGTTGAGGAAAGCGATATTTTCCTTTGAACCAGAATCGCAATAACAATCGTCGGCGCGGCCGTGGCAACAACCGTGGCCAGAGCGGCGGCGGTGGTGGTGGTGGCAACCAGGGCAATCGGATCGACAATCGGGCCCGCGGCAACGCGCCGCAGATGCTCGAGAAATACCGCAAGCTGGCGCACGACGCCTCGCTCAACGGCGACCGGGTGCAGACCGAGTACTACCTGCAGTTCGCCGATCACTACTTTCGCGTGATCGCCGACAGCCGCACCACCAACAAGGATGAAGGCCGCCCGCGCCAGTCCGGCGAGCGCGACGGGCAGGACTACGAATACGAGGACGAGGACGAATCCGAAATCGCCCGTCCGCGCTCCTACCAGACGCGCCGCGAACGCGACGAAGAAGAAGAATTGCTGCAGCAGCAGGAAGGCCCGCCGGGTGCCGAGGGCGAGGCGGCGCAAGAAGACGCCGAGGACGACAACCCGTTCGTTCGGGAAGCGCGCGAACCCCGCGAACCCCGCGAGGGACGTCCCCGCCGCGGTCGCGGCCGTGCGCCTGCTCCCGCCGCCAACGGCGCGCAGCCGGGCGACGATGATGCCGCCGGCCCCGCCGGGTTGGATCCCGGCCTGCTCCCGCCCTCGATCGCGCGCGACACCCGCGACGAGGAGGAGGAGGAGGCCCCCCGCCCGCGCCGCGGGCGCCGTCCGCGCGCAGAGGCCCGTCCCGCCGAAGAAGGCGACAGCGAGTCGCTCGAAGCGGTCGGCTGATCGCTGAACCCGCCCGGGTCGGGCACTTCGGATGGATCGGGTCGGGATCGCGAGACTTGCCACGCGCGGCTGGCGGCTTGTCGCCGATCGGCCGCGGATAAGCGCGCTCGCGCTGGGCCTGCTGTCGGCGACGGGATTTGCCCCGCTCGGGCTGTGGCCGCTCGCGCTACTGGCCATGGCCGGATTCGTCGCCTTGCTCGCCGCAACCCCGAGCGCGGCGCGCGCCGCCTGGCTCGGCTGGCTGTTCGGCTTTTCGCACTTCACGCTCGGCAATAACTGGATCGCGACCGCTTTCACGCACCAGGCGGAGATGCCGCAAGCGCTCGGCTGGTTCGCGGTGCCTCTGCTCTCTCTATACCTCGCGATCTACCCCGCGCTGGCCGCGCTCGGCGGCCGCGCGATCGCGCGGCGCGGGCTGAGCTGGGCGCTGGTCTTCGCCTTCGCGGGCTGCTGGACGGTATCCGAGATGCTCCGCGCGACGGTGTTTTCCGGCTATGCGTGGAACCCCTATGCGATGGTGCTGCTTGGTCCGTTCGACCGCCCCGGCCTCGCAGCGCTCGCCCCCTACCTGGGGACCTACGCGCTGTCGGGCATTGCCGCTCTGCTGGCCGGCGCGGCAGCGTTGCTGCTGGTAGAGCGCCGGTGGGCCTCGTTCGCGCTGGTCGCCGCGCTCGTCACCGCCGGGATGTACGCGCCCGCGCGGTCGAGCCGGGAGGGCCCGCTCGCTTTCACGCTGGTGCAACCGGACTTGCGCCAGGCCGTGCTCGACGATCCTTACTTCTACGAGCCCAACTTCGTCCGGCTTGCGCAGCTGTCGCGCCCGCGCGAGCCGGGGCAGCGGCGCATCGTGCTGTGGCCCGAATCCGGCCTCGCCGATTACCTGCGACCCGGCTACCCGCAGCGCTACTATGACCTGACGACCGCGCTCGGCGATCCCGACTTTGCGCGCCGCCGCATCGGCCGCGCGATAGGGCGTGGCAGCCTGCTGTTCACCGGCGCCGCCGATCTCGAGATCGCACCCGACGGTTTCGGCGGAGCGCGCGCGGTCGGCGCTTACAATGCGATCACCGCGGTCGCCGCCGACGGCACGATCGCCGGCGGCTATGCCAAGGCGCACCTCGTGCCCTACGGCGAATACCTGCCGATGCGCGAGATCCTCGGCCCGCTCGGCCTTAACCGGCTGGTGCCGGGCACGATCGATTTCATCCCGGGACCGGGCCCTCGCACGCTCGATTTCGGCGCGTACGGCAAGGCGGCGATGCAGATCTGCTACGAGATCGTGTTCGCCGGAGAAGTGGTACAGCGCGGCACCCGGCCCGACTACATCTTCAATCCTTCGAACGACGGCTGGTTCGGCGCCTTCGGCCCGCCCCAGCACCTGGCGCAGGCGCGAATGCGCGCGATCGAGGAGGGGCTGCCGGTGCTGCGCTCGACCACCACCGGGATCAGCGCGGTGATCGATCCCTACGGCACGGTGCTGCGGCATATCCCGCACCACACCGCCGGGCGGATCGACGGCCAGGTGCCGCGCGCGCTGGCGCCGACCCCGTTTGCACGTTTGGGCAATGTCCTGTCCCTTTGCTGGGCGATTGTTTTGCTTGGCGCGGCCGCCGTTGCCTTGCCGCGGCGGCGCGGTTAGGACGCCCCCGCGATTTCACCGGCCCGATCGAGGACCTACTTCCCATGCGTCAGAGCTACCTGTTCACTTCCGAAAGCGTGTCCGAAGGCCATCCGGACAAGGTGTCGGACCAGATATCGGATTCGATCGTCGACCTGTTCCTGTCCAAAGATCCCGAAGCGCGCATCGCGTGCGAGACGCTGACCACCACTCAGCTGGTCGTGCTGGCGGGCGAGATCCGCTGCAAGGGCGTCTATGAGAACGGCGAATGGGCCCCCGGCGCGCAGGACGAGATCGAGCGCGCGGTCCGCAACACCGTCAAGGAGATCGGCTACGAGCAGGACGGCTTCCACTGGGAGAAGTTCGAGTTCATCAACCGTCTCCACGGCCAGTCGGAGCACATCGCGCAGGGCGTCGATGCCTCGGGTAACAAGGACGAAGGCGCCGGCGACCAGGGCATCATGTTCGGTTATGCGGCGGACGACACTCCCGACCTGATGCCGGCGACGCTGTATTACAGCCACAAGATCCTCGAGCGCATGGCCGCCGATCGCCATTCGGGCGCCGCGCCGTTCCTCGAGCCCGACGCCAAGAGCCAGGTCACGCTGCGCTACGAAGGCAGCAAGCCGGTTGCCGCCACCGCGATCGTGGTCTCGACCCAGCACGGCAAGGGCTACGACGAGGGCGAGAAGGAAGCCGAGCTGCACGCCTATGTGAAGCAGGTCGTAGCGGACATCCTGCCGGCCGCGCTGCTGAGCGACGCGACCGAGTACCACATCAACCCGACCGGCAGCTTCGAAATCGGTGGGCCCGACGGCGACGCCGGCCTGACCGGGCGCAAGATCATCGTCGACACTTACGGCGGCGCGGCCCCGCACGGCGGCGGCGCGTTCAGCGGCAAGGACCCGACCAAGGTCGACCGTTCGGCCGCCTACATCACGCGTTACCTGGCGAAGAACATCGTCGCGGCCGGGCTTGCGCAGCGTTGCACGATCCAGCTCGCCTATGCGATCGGCGTGTCGAAGCCGCTGTCGCTCTATGTCGACACGCACGGCACGGGCACGGTCGGCGACGACAAGATCGAAGCGGCGATCATGGGCATCGACAAGCTCGGCGGGCTGACCCCGCGCGCCATCCGCACGCACCTGGGGCTCAACAAGCCGATCTACCGGAAAACCGCCGCCTACGGCCACTTCGGCCGCACCCCCGAGGGCGATTTCTTCCCGTGGGAGCGCACCGACCTGGCCGCCGACCTGAAGGCCGCGTTGGCCTGATGCATTTGCGGGGCCGCCGGCGATGATCGGCAGCCCGCTTCCTTCCGGTACCGAACTCCCCGCCAGCGCGCGGATTCGCGAGCTCGACGCGCTGCGCGGCCTGGCGGTCGCCGGAATCGTGCTGATGAACGTGTTCGCGTTCGCGATGCCTTCCGCCGCCTACTACAATCCGCGCGCCTGGGGCGGCGAAGGGCCGCTCGACCTGGCGCTCTGGGCGTCGAGCTTCGTGCTGGTCGAGGACAAGTTCCGCACCCTGTTCGCGATGATGTTCGGGGTAGGGGTGCTGATCCTGCTCGGCCGGCCGGACCGGCACCGGTTGCGCGGGCACTACGCGCGCATGGCCGTGCTGTTCGCGCTCGGCTGGCTCCACGCGACCGTTCTCTACAGCGGCGACGTGCTGCGGCTCTACGCGTTCGCCGGGCTGGTGCTGCCGCTTGCGGTGGGCTGGAGCGTGCGGCGGCTGTGGCTGGGTGCCGCGGTGCTGATGGCACTGCATCTGGCGATCGGCGGCTATGTCGCGTTCGGCTGGCTCGAGTACTGGTGGCGCTGGGCGAACGAGACTGGCGTCGATCCGCGCCCCATGCTGCCCGCCGAATATGCGTTCGGCGCTGATCCCGAAGCGATCCGTATCGGGCTCGAACGCGGCGGCGAGGGGTTCGGCGAGCGGATTGCGCGGCGTCTGGCGGACCCGTTCGGCCCGCTGCTGGCGGCGCTGATGTTCTTGCCCTCGACGCTTGCGGCGATGCTGGCGGGTATGGCGCTGTGGCGCGGCGGCCTGCTTGCCGGAGCGTGGCCGGCGAGACGCGCGGTGCCGCTGGGGCGCACCTTGGCCGTGATCGCGGTGCCGGTGCTGGCGGCGCTGGCCGCGTGGGACTTTGCGGCCGGGTTCAACGGCGTGGTGGTCGGCGCCAACGCGTTGCTGTTCAGCGCCCCGTTCGATCTCGCGCTGGGGATCGCTTGGGCGGCGCTCGCGATGGCGCTGTTCGGGCGCGCGGGGGCCGGGAGCGCATGGCTCGGCCGGCTCGCCGCGACCGGCCGGCTGGCGCTGACCAATTACCTCGCCACCAGCGTGGTGCTCAGCGCGATGTACGCGAGCTGGGGGCTCGGCCTCTTCGGGCAAACCGGGCGCGTCGCGACATACGGCGCGGCGTTGGTCCCGATCGCGCTGATGCTGGTGTGGTCTCCGTGGTGGCTGGCGCGGTTCCGGCAGGGTCCTGCCGAATGGCTGTGGCGCAGCCTGGCGCAGGGCGACGCGCTGCCGCTGCGCCGCTAACCGGCCCGCATCCGCGCCAAGTCGGCGCCGAGGTGGCGGCCGGCCAGCACATAGTGCACCCCCGCCCAAAGGTAGATCGAGGCGGTGGTCGCCAGCGCGTAGGCGAGCCCGTTGCCGCCGCCGTACTCGGGCGCGAAGCGGTCGCTTAGCCAGCCGACCAGCAGCGGGCCGAGGCCCTGGCCGACCAGCCCATAGACGGTGTTGAGCAGCGCCGATCCGGTCGCGCGCATGCGCGGCGCGAGCAGGTTCTGGAACACCCCGAAAGTAACCCCGAGGTAAGTGTACTGAAACAGCGCTGCAACGAACACCAACAACAGCAGCAGCCTGACGTCGTCCTGCACGATCCCGAACATGTATATCGGCGCGGCGATAAGCAGGCACAGTCCGGGGATGCGGGCGTACGCCGCCGGGTTGGTCGCGCCGAACTTGTCGGCGAGGCGGCCCCCCGCGACGACCGCGATCGCGCCCGGCAGGCTGCCGAGCAGCCCGGCGAACAGGCCGGCCTCGGCGAGCGAGAACTCGAATTTGCGGACCAGCAGGAAGGCCATGAAGCTGTTGAGCCCAAACCCGACTAGCGAGGCCAGCGTCGAGCCGGCGAGCAGCTGGCGTGCGCTGCGGAGTCCGATCAGCCGCTGGAACACCTGCCCGAGCGAGGGCACGTCATCGGCCGGACCGGCGTCGTAGCGGCCGCGCGGCGGCTCGGCGACCAGTGCCCAGACAACCAGCGCGAGGATCACGCCGGGGATCGTGGCGATGAAGAACGCCTGGCGCCAGCCGTACTCCTGCCCGATCCACGAGCCGCCGGCCGACCCGAGAAACGCGCCGATCGGCGGGGCCAGCAGAAACACGCCGAGCGCGCTCGCGCGCCGTTCGGGCGGGAAGTAGTCCGAGATCACCGACTGCGTGGCCGGCAGCCCGACCGCCTCGCCCACGCCGACCCCGATCCGCGCCAGCAGCAGTTGCACCCAGTTGCCGACGAGCCCGCAGGCAGCGGTCGCCAGCGACCACAGCAGGGTGCCGACAGCGATCAGCGAGAGCCGGTGGCCGCGCTCGGCATAGCGCGCGACCATGATGCCAAGCGTGACGTTGAGGACCGCGAAGGCGAGCCCGGTCAGCAGGCCGACCTGCGTGTCGGTCAGCTTGAACTCCTGCTGGATCGGCACCGCCAGCACGTTCATCACGATCCGGTCGATGAACCCGACGGTGCTGATCGCGGTCAGGATGACGAGTGCCAGCCACGGCGAATCGCGGCGCATCGACAGGCTCATGATATCCCTCCCAGCACCGCTCGCGTGGCGGCTGGGATCTGCTTGCCAAGGATGCGCGCGCTTGGCGAGCGGGGATTACACGGCGCGGTAGTCGGCGGTGATCGCGCCGGCGGCGGCCAGCTCATCCTCGTGGCTCTGCTCGCGCCAGGTCTCGGCGAGCGCCTGCGCCTCCCACTCCTGCATCGCCGGGTGAGCGATGATCCGCTCGACCCACTCGGCGCCGCGGCCGACATCGAGGCCGTACGTGCGGATGCGGTAGGCCACAGGGGCATAGAAGGCATCGGCGGCGGTGAACTGTGAGCCAGCCAGCCAAGGCCCGCCGAACCGTTCGAGGCTCTGCTCGAAGATCTCGCGCACCCGCGCGATGTTGCGCTCGAGCGCCTGCGACTTGGGGCCCAGCGCGACGCGGACACCGACATTCATCGTGCATTCGCCGCGCAGTGCGCCGAACCCGCCATGCATTTCGGCTACTACCGTCTGCGCCCAGGCGCGCGCTTCGGCGTCTTCCTCGGGCCAGACGCCCAAGTGGCGGTCGGCGAGGTAGAGCGCGATGCCGAGCGAATCCCAGATCCGCCGCTCGCAGTGGATCAGCAACGGTACTTGCCCGGTGGGCGAGAACGTGCGGAAATCGTCGTAGTTGTCGGGCTTGGCGAACGGCTCGATCCGGTCTTCGAACGGGATGTCGAGCGCCCGCATCAACAGCCACGGCCGCAGCGACCAGCTCGAATAGTTCCGGTTGGCGGTGATCAGCGTGTAGACCATGGCGAGTTCCCCCTTCGGCTCCACCCCTAGCGCGGAAGCGGGCGCCTCTCCAATCAGGGGAGAAGGTTCACCAAAAAACCACGCCTATGGTTGCCGCGCCGCGAACCAGCTTTTTGTTCTCGCGCGCCGTACCCGTCGCGGAGACGTCAGCTCTCGTACTTCGCCGTCGTGTTCGCCGCGACTTCCTCGGCAGTCACGCCCGGCGCCAGCTCGACCAGCCGGAACGGGCTGACATGGTCGGGGCGCTGGAACACCGCGAGGTCGGTGATCAGCATGTCGACCACGTTGCGCCCGGTCAGCGGCAAATCGCACTCGGGGATAAACTTGGGGGTGCCGTTCTTGGAGACGTGTTCCATCACCACGATGATCTTCTTGACCCCAGCGACCAGGTCCATCGCCCCGCCCATGCCCTTGATCAGTTTGCCGGGGATCATCCAGTTCGCGATGTCGCCATTCTCGCTGACTTCCATCGCGCCGAGCACGGTCAGGTCGATGTGCCCGCCGCGGATCATGGCGAAGCTCGCCGCGCTGTCGAAATAGGCCGATTGCGGCAGTTCGCTGATGGTCTGCTTGCCGGCATTGATGAGGTCGGCGTCAACTTCGTCCGGATAGGGGAACGGGCCGATTCCGAGCATGCCGTTTTCGCTCTGCAGCGTCACGTCCATGCCCGGCGGGATGTGGTTGGCCACCAGCGTGGGGATGCCGATGCCGAGGTTGACGTAGTAACCGTCCTCCAGCTCCTGCGCGGCGCGGGCGGCCATCTGGTCGCGGCTCCAGCCTTTGGTCAGGCCATCATGAATGGTCATCACGCCGCCTCCCGCTCGCGCGTGGTCGTGAACTCGATCTTCTTGTCGTAGGGCGCGCCCACAATCATCCGCTGCACGTAAACCCCGGGCAGGTGGATGCAGTCGGGGTCGAGGCTGCCGGTCGGGACCACTTCCTCGACTTCGACCACGCAGGCCTTACCGCAGGTCGCGGCGGGCAGGTTGAAATTGCGCGCGGTCTTGCGGAACACGAGGTTGCCGGTTTCGTCCGCCTTCCAGGCCTTGACGATCGACAGGTCGGCGAAGATGCCGCGCTCGAGGATATAGTTCTCGGGTCCGTTCGGGCCGTCGAAGCTCTTCACTTCCTTACCTTCGGCCACCAGCGTGCCGACACCCGTCCTGGTATAGAACCCCGGGATGCCGGCGCCGCCGGCGCGCATGCGTTCGGCCAGGGTGCCTTGCGGGCAGAATTCGACCTCGAGTTCGCCGGCGAGATACTGGCGTTCGAACTCCTTGTTCTCACCGACGTAGGAGCTGATCATCTTGCTGACCTGGCGGGTGCGCAGCAGCTTGCCGATGCCTTCGTTGTCGATCCCGGCGTTGTTGCTGGCGAAGGTCAGATTCTTGACCCCGCTGGCCTGGATCGCGTCGAGCAACCGTTCGGGAAGTCCGCATAGCCCGAAACCGCCCGCAGCGATCAGCATCCCGTCGCGGAGCAGGCCGTCGAGCGCGGCGGCAGCGTCGGGGTAAAGCTTGCGCATCGGTGTCCCTCTGGATTGGCCCCGGCGAGGCATAATGGCTCGGCCGGTCGCTGTCACGAGTCGCGTTGCGATGCAGCGGCAATTGGTGCAGTGCGGCGCAAGATCGGCAAAATCCGCTCGCACGTGCAAAAATGGAGCGGATTTTATACAGAACAATCAACGCTCGTTAACGAGTTGCAAACTTTTCAACTCAAGTTGCACTTTTCGCACTTGCGAGAAGAACTGCCTCGCAGCATACGGAACAGGCCTTTCAGGCATCCTCTCCCAAAACTTCCAGGCCCGGCCGGCAACGGTCGGGCCCTTTTCTTTTCAGGCCCCCGGTGCAGCGCTGGGGCACGTTCCCGGCGGTCCGCCGTTCCGTAGCCAGTTTGCAATCGCGGGTGCGCGTGCCTAGCTGTTCGTGCGAACGACGAAACAGGACGAGAGGGCCCGATGGCGGACGCAGCCGAGGCGCAGGCGAAGATCAAATCCGTGAAACTGCAGGTGGCTGCGGCGCGGCAGGAAGAGAGCGGCCGCGGTGTGGCGCGCATGCCGCGCAGCGCGTTCCAGGCGCTCGGCATTACCGAAGGCGATGTGGTCGAGATCGAGGGCAAGCGGATCACCGCCGCGCTCGCGCTCGCCGCGCACAACGAGGACGAGGCGCTCGAAGTCGTGCGGCTCGACGGGCTCCAGCGCGCCAATGCCGATACTTCGTCGGGTGAGCACGTGCAGATCCGCCGCGCCGATTCGCGCCCCGCCACGCGCGTCGTGTTCGCCCCGGCGCAGCGCGAGATGCGCCTGCAGGGCCCGACCGAGGCGCTCAAGCGGGTGTTCTTCCGCCGTCCCCTGGTGGCCGGCGACCTGGTCGCCACCAGCGGCCACCAGCCGGTCCAGAACGTGCCGCCCGAAGTGCGCCGGATGTTCAACGCGCCCGCCTATGCGCTGACCGAGATCCGCCTGCAGGTGATCTCGACCGCCCCTAAGGGCATCGTCCACATCGACGAGACCACCGAAGTCGAACTGCGCGCCGAGTTCGAGGAGCCGCGCGATAGCCGCGGCATCATCAATTACGACGACGTCGGCGGGATGGACGAGACCATCAAGGCGCTGCGCGAGATGGTCGAGCTGCCGCTGCGCTACCCCGAGCTGTTCACCCGGCTGGGCGTCGATCCGCCCAAGGGCGTGCTGCTGCACGGCCCGCCGGGCACCGGCAAGACGCGGCTGGCGCAGGCCGTGGCCAACGAAAGCGACGCGGCGTTTTTCACCATCAACGGCCCCGAGATCATGGGCTCGGCCTATGGCGAGAGCGAGCGGCGGCTGCGCGAGGTATTCGAGGAGGCGGAGCGCTCGCAGCCCGCGATCGTGTTTATCGACGAGATCGATTCGATCGCTCCCAAGCGGCAGAATGTCACCGGCGAGGCGGAGAAGCGGCTGGTTGCCCAATTGCTCACGCTCATGGACGGGCTGCAGTCGCGCGCCAACCTGGTGGTGATCGCCGCCACCAACCGGCCCGACGCGATCGACGAGGCGCTACGCAGGCCCGGCCGGTTCGATCGCGAGATCATCATCGGCGTGCCCGACGAGCAGGGACGGCGCGAGATCCTCGGCATCCACACCCGCGGCATGCCGCTGGGCGAGGGCGTCGATCTCAAGGAACTGTCGCGCTCCACGCACGGCTTCGTCGGCGCCGATCTTGCCGCGCTCGCGCGTGAGGCGGCGATCGAGGCGGTGCGGCGGATCATGCCCAAGCTCGATTTCGACGCCCGCACCGTCCCGCCCGAAGTGCTCGCTGAGTTGCAGGTCGAGAAGTCGGACTTCCTCGAAGCGCTCAAGCGCGTGCAACCTTCGGCGATGCGCGAGGTGATGGTCCAGGCGCCTACCGTGGGTTGGGCCGACATCGGCGGCATCGACCGGGCGGCCGCGCTGCTGCGCGAAGGGATCGAACTGCCGCTGCGCAACCGCATCGCATTCGACCGGCTCGGCATCCGCCCGGCCAAGGGCTTCCTGCTGTATGGCCCGCCCGGAACCGGCAAGACGCTGCTCGCCAAGGCCGTCGCCAAGGAATCGGAAGCCAACTTCATCTCGATGAAGTCGAGCGACCTGCTCTCCAAGTGGTACGGCGAGAGCGAGCAGCAGATCAGCCGGTTGTTCGCGCGCGCGCGCCAAGTGGCGCCGTGCATCATTTTCATCGACGAGATCGACAGCCTGGTGCCCGCGCGCGGCGCGGGGGTCGGCGAACCGCAAGTGACCGCGCGCGTGGTCAACACCATCCTGGCCGAGATGGACGGGCTCGAAGACTTGAACTCGATCGTCGTGATCGGCGCGACCAACCGGCCGGCACTGATCGATCCGGCGCTGCTCCGGCCCGGGCGCTTCGACGAGCTGGTCTATGTCGGCGCGCCTGACGAGAAGGGGCGCGCGCATATCCTCAAGATCCACACGCGCGCCATGCCGCTCGCCAAGGATGTCGATCTCGCCGCGCTCGCCGCCAAGACCGAGCGATACACCGGCGCCGATCTGGAAGACGTGGTGCGCCGCGCCGGCCTGGTCGCGATCCGGCGCGACGGCGAGAAGGTGAAGGCGGTCTCCGCGAAGGATTTTGCCGAGGCGCTCGCCGACAGCCGGCCGACGGTGACCGAGGCGATGGAGGGCGAGTACGCCAAGATGAAGGACGAACTGAAGCGGCGCGCCATGGAAGTGCGCCCGATCGGCTTCATCCACGAAGGCATGCTGACCTCGACCCGCGACAACAAGCACTGAGGGCGGGCACCCCCACGATCGCCATGGCGAGCGCAGCGAAGCTGCTCCGCTCCTCGCATTGACGATTCAATCTTGCCGGTTCTTGGTCTAAGCGCGTCCACACTTTGGACCGGATAGCCGACAAGCTGGAGCGTGAGGTGGTTCGCGCGGGGATCTGCGTGAGCTGCGGCGCGTGCGTCGCGCTCGATGCCGGCGGCGCTTCGCGGATGCGCACGACGCCGCGCGGTCCGCTCCCGCAGTTCGCGCCCGATACGCGCTTGCCCGAGCTGGCGTGGGATGCGTGCCCCGGCAAGGGGATCGTTTACCCGGCACTGTACCGCGCGCATTACGGCAAACTTCCCGAATCCTGGCTGGTCGGCCCGCTGCTGGTGGTGCGCACCGGCCACGCGGCCGATCCCGCGGTGCGTGCCAAGGGCGCTTCGGGCGGGGTTACCAGCGCGGTGCTGATCCACCTGCTCGAAGCCGGGCTGGTCGATGCGGTCATCGTCGCGAAGCAGGGCGTGCCGACCCCGCTCGAAGCCTCACCGGTCTTCGCCAATGCCCGCGACCAGGTGCTGGCAGCGGCGCAGTCGGTCTATATCCCGGTGGCCATGCTGGACGCGCTGGCGCGGCTGGAGCCTGGCAAGCGCTACGCGATCACGCTGGTGCCCGAACAAGCGGCGGCGCTGCGCTGGCTGCAAACGCAGGGCGATGCGCGGGCCCTCCAGATCGCCTACGTGCTGGGGCCCTATACCGGCACGGCGCTCTATCCCGCGGCGATCCAGACCTTCCTGCGCTCGCAGCGGGTGCCGCGCTCCGATGCGGTGACGAGCCTGCAATGGCGCGCGGGCGAGTGGCCGGGCTACCTGGAGATCCGCACGGAGGCGGGCCGCGTGCTGCGCTCCAAGAAGATCTACTACAATTTCCTGATCCCGTTCTTCGTGACGCAGGCGAGCCTGCAGTCGATGGATTTTGCCAATGAGTTCTGCGACCTCTCGGTCGGCGACGCGTGGTCGCCCAAGTTCGAGGCGGAAGGGGGTGGACATTCGGTGGTGGTGACGCGCAGCGCCGAAATGGAAGCGATCGTCGCGCGGCTGGTGGCCGATGGCACGCTGGCGCTGGACACGGTCGATCCGCTCGGCGCGACCGAAATGCACGGCCACATGATCGACTTCAAGAAGCGCGGCGGGTTCATTCGCAACGGCTGGCGGCTTGCGCTGGGTCTCAAGGCGCCGGACTACGGCATCGCGCCCGAGAGCGTGCCCACCTCGCGCAAGGCGGTCGAAGCGGTCGTCTCGGGCCTGTTCGTAGTCGGCCGCACGGGCCTCGCGAGGTGGATCGTGGCACAGATCCCCGAAAGCGTGATCGGCCCGGTGTTCAACCGGCTGCGGCTCGGCTGGAAGGCGGCCAGCAAGCCGACCAAACGCAAGGGGCTGGGCAACCTGCGGATGATCGAGACGGTCAGGGATCCGGGGCGTGAGTGATATCGGCGCATCGCTCGGGCGCGTGGCGGAAAGCTGGCTGCCGCGTATCCTGACGCAGCTCTGCCGCGATCCCACTTCGCCCTTCCACGGCTGCGCCGACCGCACCTGGTGGCACTACAAGATCCGCGACTTCCCCTCGATCATCCTCCAGCAGGCCGGCTACGCGGTGCATCTCGCCGGCCGGCAGAGCGGCGAGCCCGCGGCGCTCGATGCTTTGGCAGCGGCCAGCGCGCGGTTCTGGAATGCGCGAGCGCTCCGGCATGGCGCGTTCGAGGAATACTATCCCTTCGAGCAGGGCTACCCGCCGCTCGCCTTTGCTTCGCTGACGATGGCCAAGCTGGCGGGTGAGGGCGTGGTGCCGGTGGCCGAAATTGCGCCCGGGCTGCGCGTGGCGGCGCGCCAGTTGCGCACCCGGTTCGAACCGCAGGCGGCCAACCAGCAAGTCGCCGGGCTGGCGGCGCTGGCGTGGATCGACCGGCTGCTCCCGGGCGAGGCGGACGCGGCCGCTTTCGCTGACCTCAAGGCGCGCACCTTGGCCTTGCAGACGGGCGAGGGGTGGTTCTGGGAGTACGACGGGCCCGACCTTGGCTACCTCGCGGTCACGCTCGACTGTCTGTGGGACCTCTACGACGCCACGGGCGACGAGGCTTACCGAGAGGCAATCGCCCGCGCGCTCGGGTTCATGGCCAAAGTACATGCGGTGCTGCCGCGCGGCGCCGGAATGCTCAACGCGCGCAATACCGATTACCTCGCGCCTTATGGCATCGTGCGTGCCGCGCTGGCGGGGGATGCGAACGCGGCGCTGGTGGCCCATGCCGCGTTCCGCGATGCCGATGCGCCGGATCACGCCTTCGCGGCTGTCGATGACCGGTACGTGTGCCACTATCTCGGCCAGTCGGTGATGCGCGCCTGCCTGCTGCTGGGGCGCGGCCACATCGCCTCACCACCGGCACGTCAGCCGGCCACCGAGCTGCTGGCCGAATGCGGCTACTACCTCGCGCCGGGCCTGGTGGTGGCATGCCGCAAGGGCGGGGTGCTTTCGCTGGGCAGCGGGAAGAGCGAGTTCGGCTGGATCGTCGAGCGCGGACCGCAGCAGTTCGTCAGCCACTGGTGGAGCCGCGAGTGGGTGTTCGCGCGCGAGGGCGAGACGCTCACGGTATCAGGCCAGCTCTTCGCGCACCGCGAGCGGGCCTCCACTCCGGCCAAACACGTCGTGCTGCGCGGACTCAGTTTCCTGCTCGGCCGGCGGCTGATCGGGCTCCTCAAGCGCGTGCTGATCTTCAAGCGCGGCGGAGATGGGCCGAGCCTGGAGCGAACGATCATGCCCACAGCGGACGGGGTCGAGATCGTCGACCGCCTCGCCGGCCTGCGTCCGAGCGACCGCGTACTGCGCGCGCCGCGCGCCTCCAAGCGCCACGTCGCCAGCGCCGACAGCTTCCACCGCGAGGACCTTTCGCTGCTCGGCGAGGCTCGGATCACCGAGGAGCGCACCGCTCTGCCCGGCGGACGGCTCGAAGTTCGCACCCGCCTTACGCGGTAACGTTGGGAATGCCCGGTTCGGGAGTAGGCTCGAACTGGCGCGTATGCGCGAGCGCTTCGGGCTGGTGCACGCGAATCCACGCCAGCAGCGCCTCGCGGATATCGGCACGCAGCTCGAACAGGTCGCCGGGGCTGGCCGCGCTTACCACGGCGCGAATCTCGATCGAGCCGGGCGCCATGTTGGTCACCTGCAGCGCCCTTTTGCGCTGGTCCCAGCGGGAGTGATCTTCGACCAAGCGCTCGAACTCGGCGCGGATCGGCGGGATATCGGCCGCCGGGTCGAGGTGCAGGAACGCCGGCCCGGTCAGCGCGCTGCCGTTGCGGCTCCAGTTCTCGAACGTCTCGTCGAGAAACTTGGAGGTCGGCACCACCAACCTTCGCTCGTCCCAGGTGCGCACGATCACGAAGCTCGAGCGGATGTCCTCGACGGTGCCGCCGTCGCCGCCGATCATCACCACATCGCCGATGCTGATCGGCTCGGTCACGGCCATCTGAATGCCCGCGATCAGTGACTTGAGCGCCGGCTGAGCGGCCGCGCCCACCGCCAGCGCGGCGATGCCTGCCGAAGCCATCAAGGTGACCCCGATCTCGCGGACCCCGGGGATCGACAACAACATCAGCCCGATGGTGACGAACACCACCACGAAAGTGACGATCCGCGAGACGATCGCGAGCCGCGTGCGCCGCCGGCGCGCGCGCACGTCGTCGAGCGTGGTGTTCGGATCGTCGAGGCACGCCGCCTCCACGAAAGCGCGGAACACCGCCACCACGATCCAGCCGATCAGTGCCGGCATCACGAATCCGGCGATCTTCTGCCACACGTCGGCCAGCACCGGGGTCTCGCGCGCGGCTAGGATGAGCCCGAGCGCGACCATCGCCCAGCGCGTCGGCTTGCGCAGGTGCGCGGCCACGATATCGTCGACCTTGCTTTCGCTCGCCCGCGAAAGGCGTAGCAGGGCCATGTACACGAGCCGGTGGGCAAGCAGCGCGATGGCGACGCCGATCGCCGCCGCGCCGACCGCGATGAGGGCGTTCCAGGCGGCGTCGGTCAGCCCGGCGTGATCGCGAAGGTTGAGACGGTCCAGCATGTCCGCGTTCAATGCGCGGCGTCCCAAGTGGGTCCGTGGCCGATCTCGATCCCCAGCGGGACGTCGAGCTGGACGGCGGGCAGCGCGGCCTCGGCCATGGTCCGCTCGATCACCGGAGAGGCCGCGGCGACATCGCCTTCAGGGAGTTCGAACACCAGCTCGTCGTGAACCTGCAGCAGCATCTTGACGTGCCCCAGTCCGGCCTCGGCCAGCGCCTCCGGCATGCGCGTCATCGCCCGCTTGATGATGTCGGCGCTGGTGCCCTGGATCGGGGCGTTGATCGCCGCGCGTTCGCTGCCCTGGCGCTCGTGCGGGATCTTGGCGTTGATGCGCGGGAACCAGGTCTTGCGGCCGAACAGCGTCTCGGAATAGCCCTTCTCGCGCACGCCTTCGAGCGTGTGGACGATGTAGCGCTGGATGCCCGGGAAGCGCTCGAAGTAGCGGTCGATGATCGCCTGCGCCTCGTCCGCCTCGATGCCGAGCCGGCCGCCGAGCCCCCAGCGGCTGATGCCGTAGAGGATCGCGAAGTTGACCGTCTTGGCCCGGCCGCGCGTGTCGCGGTCGACCGTGCCGAACATTTCGAGCGCGGTGCGCGAGTGAATGTCCTCACCGTTCGCGAACGCTTCCTTGAGCGGCGGCACGTCCGCCATGTGCGCGGCCAGGCGCAGCTCGATTTGCGAATAGTCGGCAGCGAGCAGGACATTGCCCGGTTCCGCCACGAACGCTTCCCGGATGCGCCGGCCGATGGCGGTGCGGATCGGGATGTTCTGCAGGTTGGGATCGGTCGAACTCAGCCGCCCCGTCTGCGCGCCGACCAGCGAATAGCTGGTGTGGACGCGGCCGGTATGCGGGTTGATCGCCGCCTGGAGCGCTTCGGTATAAGTGCTGCGCAGCTTCGAGTGCTGGCGCCAGTCGAGCACCAGCCGGGCAACGGGTGCGCCCTGGCCGGCGAGCTGCTCGAGGATCGCCTGGTCGGTCGAGTATTGCCCGCTCTTGCCTTTGCGCCCGCCCTTGTAGCCGAGCTTGTCGAACAGGATCTCGCCGAGCTGCTTGGGGCTGCCGATGGTGAAACGCTGGCCGCAGCACTCGTAGATCTCGTCCTCGATGCGCGCGATTTCCTTCGCGAACTCTTCGGACAGGCCGGCAAGCGCGCCGCGATCGACCTTGATGCCGTGGCGCTCCATCTGCGCAACGACCGGGATCAGCGGCCGGTCGACCCGCTCGTAGACGCGCGTGCCGCCTTCGGCCGCAAGGCGCGGCTTGAGCAGGCGGTGCAGCCGCCAGGTCACGTCGGCATCCTCGGCGGCATACTGCGTGGCCTTGTCGAGCGGCACTTCGCCGAATGCGATCTGCTTCTGGCCGGTGCCGCAAATCTCCTTAAAGGTCAGCGTCGTGTGGCCGAGGTGGCGCGCTGCAAGTTCGTCCATGCCGTGCCCGCCGCCGATCCCGTCTTCGGAGCGGCCGGCGTCGAGCGCGAAGCTCACGATCATGGTGTCGTCGACCGGGGCGAGCGCGATGCCGTTCCGGGCGAGGATGTTGAGATCGTATTTGATGTTCTGGCCGACCTTGAGCACCGACTCGCTTTCGAGCAGCGGCTTCAGCGCGGCCAGCGCCGCGGCCCTGTCGATCTGAACCGGCGTTTCGGCGAACATGTCGGTCCCGCCGTGGCCGAGCGGGATGTAACAGGCGTCGTTGGGCCCGAGCGCGAGGCTGATCCCGGCGAGCTCGGCGCGCATCGGGTCGATGCTGCTGGTCTCGGTGTCGAGCGCCATCAGCCGTGCGTGGAAGGCACGCGCGATCCAGTGCATGAGCCTCTCGAGCGACTGCACGCATTCGTAAGCCGCGCGATCCACCGGCGGCATCTCGGGCAAGTCTTGCCTGTTGCCAGCGGGCGAGGCGGCCGCGCCCACCGTATCGGCTTTCGCCGGGTTAAGCTGAGTAGGGCGGTCTGGGCTGCCGCGGCCGTCTCCCAGCCGCTTGAGCAGGCTGGTGAAGCCGTGCGCTTCGAGGAACTGCGCCAGCGGCTCCTTCGGCGCCGGCCTGAGCACAAAGTCGTCGAGCGGCATCGGCAGTGGACAGTCTTCCTTGAGCTGCACCAGCACCCGGCTGAGTTCGGCCATCGCGCGGCCTTCGATCAGCCGCTCGCGTAGCTTGCCGGGCTTCATCGCGGGCGCCGCATCGAGCGCGGCGGTCAAGCTGCCATAGTCCTGAATCAGCTTGCTGGCGGTCTTGGGGCCGACTCCGAAGATGCCGGGCACGTTATCGACGCTGTCCCCCATCAGCGCGAGCACGTCGCCGACCAGCTCGGGGGGCACGCCGAACTTCTCGATCACTTCGGGCACGTCGATCCGCTGGTTCTTCATCGTATCGAGCATGTCGATACAGCCGCCTTCGATACCGTCGTGAGGCTCGCCGCATTTGCCGACCAGCTGCATCAGGTCCTTGTCGGAGCTGACGATGGTCACGTCCCAGCCGCGCCGCGTGGCTTCCCGCGCATAGGACGCGATCAGGTCGTCGGCCTCGAGCATGTCCTCCTCGATGCAGGGCAGGCTGAACGCGCGCGTGGCGTCGCGGCTCAGCGGGAACTGCGGCACGAGGTCTTCGGGCGGAGGCGGGCGGTTGGCCTTGTACTGCTCGTAGAGCTCGTTGCGGAACGACGTCGCGCCCTTGTCGAGGATCACCGCCAGATGCGTGGGGCCGTCGGCCTTGTCGAGGTCTTCGGCCAGCTTCCACAGCATCGTGGTGTAGCCGTACACCGCGCCCACCGGCACGCCGTGCGGGTTCGTCAGCGGCGGCAGGCGGTGATAGGCCCGGAAGATATAGGCCGATCCGTCGACCAGATAGAGGTGCTGCTTGTCGGGCATCCGCGGGTGCTAGCAGGGGCGCAGGCGAAGGTCAGCCCGTTTGACGCAGGCGGCTCTCGATGCTTGCGCTGCCACAAAGTTGCCACTATTCAACGGTGCGGAATTCGTACCGTTGCGTGTTCCGCGTCGGTCCTTCGGACCGACGGTTTCCCTCCACGGTTCAAGGACATATTTCATGCGCAAGATCATTCTCGCCGCCGCGATCGCCGCCGGCGCGCTGTCGCTCTCGGCTTGCTCGGAAGCGACCGAAGACGCCGCTGGCGAGACCGCTGACGCGGCGATGGCCGATGCCGAAGCCAATGCCGACGCCGCCGGTGCCGCGATCGAAGGCGCTGCCGCCGACGCGGGCGCGGCGGTCGAAGGTGCGGTCGACGGTGCGGCCGAAGCCGTGGACGGCGCTGCCGCTGACGTCGAAGGCGAAGTTCAGGGCGAATCGAGCGCCGCTGCCGCCGCCGACTGAGCCGGCTTTCAGCGAATCAGGAAAGGGCGTGGCCGCGAGGCCGCGCCCTTTTTCGTTGGCCGCTGCGTTCGCCTTACTGGGCGGTGGGATAGCGGGCGCTGGCGTATTGGCGCCCGGCGTCCGTGTAATAGCCATCGTAGAGCGCGCGCGCGATACTGGCGATCTTGGCGTCGCGTCCGGCCTTGCCACCTTGCCCCGTGACGTAGATCGCGACGGCGAGCGAGCGCCCGTCGGGGGTCGTCAGCACGCCGATGTCGCTGGCGGTATTGCTCAGCGTGCCGGTCTTGTGCGCCACGGTGACTTCGCCGGGCAACAGCGCCCGGATGCGGCCCTTGCCGGTCACGCACCGCTCCATTGCGCTGACGATGACCGCGCGGCTGGCCGGAGACAGCCACTTGCCCTGGTAGATTCCGCTGACGAGCTGCGCCATCGCGCGCGGGGTGGCGCTGTCGCGCAAATCGACATGCACCGCCGGATCGAACTCGCCGTCGTCGCGCACCAAGGTGGCGATGTCGCGGGTCAGGTTGAACTCGCTGATCCCGGCGCGGCGCGCCCAGTCGTTGACCGCCGCCGGGCCGCCGACCGCCTTGAGCAGGGCGTCGGTGGCGGGGTTGGAACTGCGCGTGATCATCAGGTCGATCAGCTGCGCCGCGCTCATGACCTGTCCGTCGCGGGTCGGGGCGATCGCCGTGGAGAAGCGCCGCGAGCCGACCGGCACGCGCAGCGCGAACTCGCTCGAGAGCGTCCAGCGGCCCTGCTCGACCCCTTCGAGATACGTCGCGGCGATGGCGATCTTGCTGGTGCTCGCCATCGGGAAACGCTGGTCGCCGAACACGGCAATCTCCTGCCCGGTGGCAAGATCGACCGCGGCAATGCCGATGCGGCCGCGCGCGCCGTTGGCGAGCTGCGCGAGCTGCTGCTCGAAAGGAGTCGCATAAGTCGCGGTGAAGTCGCGCGGGGCGCGAGTCTCGGTCCCGAACGTCGAATCGAACTGCGCTTCGAGCGTGTTGCCGTCGTTCGCGTGCGCCGGCGCAATCGTCGCCAGCGCCAGCGCGACCGCTGCGGCAACCCGTCCGAAGAGCCTCGAAATCATAACCTGCAGCGTAGTCCCGTCACCATTGTGAAAAGCTTAACCACGCGAGAGTGCACGACAATTGCCTGGCGGCGAAGCGAATTCTGGGAGCGGCCAGCCGTGGAACCAAGCCGCGATGGCTAGCCCGGGCGGCGGAATCGGAGCGTGAACTGGTCGGTGTTGCCGCGGATCGCGGCGTCGAACACGTTGGCGGTGCGCGGATCGGCGGGCCGCGCATAGAGGGGCGATTCGGCTTCGAGCACGAAGCCGGCGGCGGTCAGCGCCGCGATCGCCGCCTGCTTGTCGATCCGGTGCAGCGTATTGGCCGCGCTCGTCCCGCTGCCGGCGGCGGCGCTGTGATCGACCACCAGCAGCGTGCCGCCGGGCCTCAGCGCATCGAACAGCGCCGCGATCGCGCGCGGGCCGGTCCCGGCCGGCATCGCCCCGATGTAAAGATCGTGAAAGTTCTGGACGGTGATGATGGTGTCGAGCGGCTCGGGAAACGGCGGCGCGGCGATCGAGCCGCGCAGCGGTGTGACGTTGGTGCGCCCGGCCGCCGCAGCCGCCTGCTCCTCGCCATAGGCCGGGCGGAAAGCGATGAACTCGTCGGGCTGGAACGCATAGACCCGGCCGCGCGGGCCGATCGCGTTCGCCAGAATGCGCGTCCAGTAGCCGCCGCCCATGATGTAGTCGCCGACCTTCTCGCCGGTGCCGACTTGCGCGAACGCCAAGACCTCGGCGGGGAACCGGACCGCATCACGCTCGCGTTCGGCCTGGGGCCGCTGCGGGTCGGCCAGCGCGGCGGCAAAGTCGGCCGGTCTGGCGGCCGAATCGACGGGCGCCATCGGGGCGCAAGCGCCAAGCAGAAGCGGTAAGCACCACAGCAGATTGCGCATCATCTCTCTCCCTTGCGGCCGCCTTACCAGCGCGCGGCGACGCGACAAAGCGCCGCGAGACGACGCCCATGCGAAAGGGGCCGGGAGATCGCTCTCCCGGCCCCTGGTGCTGTTTGATCGAAAGGCGGACCCTTCGACAGGCGCAGGTCAGGCTTAGAAGTCCATGCCGCCCATGCCGCCCATGCCGCCGCCGCCCATCGGCATCGCCGGCTTGTCTTCGACCACTTCGCTGATCGCCGCTTCGGTGGTGATCAGCAGGCCGGCGACCGAGGCCGCGTCCTGCAGCGCGGTGCGCACGACCTTGGTCGGGTCGATCACGCCCGCGGCGACGAGGTTCTCGTAGACGTCGGTCGCGGCGTTGAAGCCCTGCGACTGATCGCCCTCGCGCAGCAGATTGCCGGCAACCACCGCGCCGTCATGGCCGGCGTTCTCGGCGATCTGCCGGATCGGGGCCTGGATCGCCTTGCGGACGATGTCGATCCCGCGGGTCTGGTCGTCGTTGGCGCCCTTGAGGCCTTCGAGGGCCTTGGTGGCATAGAGCAGCGCGGTACCGCCGCCGGGGACGATGCCTTCCTCGACCGCGGCGCGGGTCGCATGAAGCGCGTCGTCGACGCGGTCCTTGCGTTCCTTGACCTCGACCTCGGATGCACCGCCGACCTTGATCACCGCTACGCCGCCGGCGAGCTTGGCCAGCCGCTCCTGCAGCTTCTCGCGATCGTAGTCGCTGGTGGTGGTCTCGATCTGGGCGCGGATCTGCTCGACGCGCGCCTTGATGGCATCGGCGTCGCCGGCGCCATCGACGATCGTGGTGTTGTCCTTGTCGATGGTGATGCGCTTGGCTTCACCGAGCATGCCGACCGTGACGTTCTCGAGCTTGATGCCCAAGTCTTCGCTGATCATCTCGCCCTTGGTCAGGATCGCGATGTCCTGAAGCATCGCCTTGCGGCGATCGCCGAAGCCGGGGGCCTTGACCGCCGCGACCTTGAGGCCGCCGCGCAGCTTGTTGACCACCAGGGTGGCGAGCGCTTCGCCCTCGATGTCCTCGGCGATGATCAGCAGCGGACGCCCGGTCTGCACGACCGCCTCGAGCACCGGCAGCATGGCCTGCAGGTTGGACAGCTTCTTCTCGTGGATCAGGATGTACGGGCTATCCAGCTCGACGGTCATCTTCTCCGCGTTGGTGACGAAGTACGGCGAGAGATAGCCGCGGTCGAACTGCATGCCTTCGACCACGTCGAGCTCGAACTCGAGACCCTTGGCTTCCTCGACGGTGATGACGCCTTCCTTGCCGACCTTCTCCATCGCCTCGGCGATCTTCTCGCCGACTTCGCGGTCGCCGTTCGCCGAAATGATGCCGACCTGGGCGATCTCGGTCGAGCCAGAGACTTCCTTGGAGCGGCCCTTGAGGTCTTCGACGACCTTGGACACGGCGATGTCGATGCCGCGCTTGAGGTCCATCGGGTTGATGCCGGCGGCGACCGACTTCATGCCCTCGCGCACGATCGCCTGGGCGAGCACGGTGGCGGTGGTGGTGCCGTCACCGGCCTGGTCGTTGGTCTTCGAGGCCACTTCGCGCAGCATCTGCGCGCCCATGTTCTCGAACTTGTCCTTGAGCTCGATCTCCTTGGCGACGGTGACGCCGTCCTTGGTGATCCGCGGCGCGCCGAAGCTCTTGTCGATGACGACGTTGCGGCCCTTGGGGCCGAGCGTCACTTTTACCGCGTTGGCGAGCGTGTCGACGCCCTTGAGGATGCGCTCGCGCGCATCGCGCGAGAATTTCACGTCCTTGGCAGCCATGGTGTGTTCTCCTGGAATTGTCGCCCCGGGGTTGATCGGGGATAGTTATGGGTGGGAAAGGCTCAGGCGATCGGTCAGCCGATCACGCCCAGAATGTCGCTTTCCTTCATGATCAGCAGGTCTTCGCCGTCGAGCTTGACCTCGGTGCCCGACCACTTGCCGAACAGCACGCGGTCGCCGGCCTTGACGTCGAGCGGGGTGATCTTGCCGTCATCGGCCTTGGTGCCGGTCCCGACGGCGACGATCTCGCCCTCGCTCGGCTTTTCCTTGGCGCTGTCGGGGATGATGATGCCGCCGGCCGTCTTTTCCTCGGCTTCGATGCGACGGACCAGCACGCGATCGTGCAGCGGACGAAATGCCATTGTGATGACCTCTTCCAATGTTGGCGGTACGATTGGCACTCTCGCGGGGAGAGTGCCAGCGGCGCGCATATGGTTCCGCGGCGGCCGGCCGTCAACCGCCCCTATGCGAGAAACTTCGCATCAGGCCGGCAGCAAGCCGAGCCGGGCGCGGCCGCTCCACCGCTGCATCAGCAGAATGGCGACGACCACCAGCCCGACTGCGAGCCCGATCCAGATGCCCGTACCGGCGAGCGGCGTGAAGAACCCGAGCGCGATGGCGGTCCCCAAACCCGGCACCCAGTAACCGAACAGCGCGATCCACATCGGCCGGCGCGTGTCTTGCAAGCCGCGCAGCGCGCCGGCTGTTACAACTTGCAGGCCGTCGACGAGCTGGAAGGCCGCCGCCACCGTCATGTAGGCGAGCGCATGGCCGACCAGGGCGGCATTCGCGGGCGCATCAGGATCGAGGTAGAGGCGGATGATGGTGATCGGCGCGAACAGCATGAGCGCGGCGGTGATCAGCATGAACCCGGTTCCGAGCCCTATCGCGCTCCACCCGGCGCGGCCGATCGCGTCGTACTCGCGCGCGCCGAAATAATAGCCGACGCGAATCGCCGCCGCCTGGGCGACGCCCTGCGGCACCTGGAAGGCGAGCGCCGCGAGCTGGAGTGCGATGGTATGGCCGGCGAGCTGTTGCGGGCCGATCAACCCCATCAGGAAAGCCGCGCCGCTGAACAGCCCCGCTTCGGCGAGGATGGTCAGCGTCACCGGCAGGCCCTTGCGCACCAGCTCGCGCAGCCGCCGCCATTCGGGCCGCCACCAGTTGCCGAACACCCGGTAGCGCCGCAGCCGCCGGTCGGACCGGATTACCGCGACATAGGCCAGCAGCATGAAGACGGACGTCAGCGTGCTCGCCAGCGCCGATCCGCGCAGGCCCAGAGCCGGCAGTCCCAGGTTGCCGAACACCAGCGCATAGTTGCCGAGCGCGCTCACGCCGATCGCCAGCACCGTGATCATCGTCGCGAACACCGGGCGGCCAAGCGCGGACACGAAATTGCGCAGGACGTTGGCCAGCAGCGCGGGGACGCAGGCCCACATCAGCACGCCGAGGAAATCCCCGCCGAGCGCTGCGACGCGCGGGTCCTGGCCGGCGGCGCGCATGATCTGTTCGCCCAGCGCGCAGACGCCCATCGCCGCGATCCCGGTGCCGAAGGCGAGCCACAGGCCCATGCGAGCCGACCGCCGCACTTCGCGTACCGCGTGGCGCTTGCGTCCCAGTTCGGCAGCGATCAGCGCGGCGACCATTCCGGCCATGCCCGACAGCGACCAGATCATCAGCCCGAACAACGAGACCGAAAGGCTCGCGGCGGCCAGCTCGCCCGGCCCGAGGCGGGCGACGAAGATGACGTCGATCGCATGGACCAGCATCTGCGCCAGGTTGGCGAGCGCCAGCGGCCCTGCGATGCGCAAGGTCGCGAGCGTCTCGCCGCGCCAGGAAAGGGGGTCCGCGTTCGTCATAAAGCCGGCCCGGATAGGAGCGGGGGTCTGCCGAGGGAAGGCGGTTGCGGCTGCAACCGCCATTTCGGCCGCGCGGTGTGGCCTACGCGCAAGCCTTTCCAAGCCGCGCGCGTGGCGATAGGAGACGAGGTCTTTTGCCAACGGATGGACTGCCCATGACGCCTTCGACCGGTTCCGCGCTTGCTTTGGTTCTTGCCCTG
Source organism: Sphingomonadales bacterium 12-68-11 (assembly GCA_002279825.1). GTDB lineage: Bacteria > Pseudomonadota > Alphaproteobacteria > Sphingomonadales > Sphingomonadaceae > Croceibacterium_A. Next base: position 1,103,179 of record NCCV01000003.1, on the reverse strand, counting down.
TCGCTCGCGGCGTGTGGCGGTCCGCCGGAAGAAGCGGCCGTCGAACCTACGACAGCGGCCAGCGAAGCGGCCGCGACCGTCGCCGCGTCCGATGCGCCGTCGGCGGCGGCGAGCGCGAGCGCGGCGGCCAGCCCGAGCGCCGCGGCTTCGGCCGCGCCGAGTGCCGCCGCTTCGGCGGCCGCGGCGCCGGCCGTGGCGGCCAATGTCGAGCCGGCGGCTTTCGCGCAGTGCAAGGCCTGCCATTCGGTCGAGCCGGGCAAGAACGGGATCGGTCCGTCGCTGGCCGGGATCTGGGGCGAGAAGGCCGGTCAGGTGGCGGGCTTCGAGTTCAGCCAGCCGATGATCGATTCGGGCCTGACCTGGAATCAGGCCGGCCTCGACCGCTACCTGACCGATCCGCGCGGCGTGGTCCCGGGCACCAAGATGGCCTTCGGCGGCGTCAAGGACGCCGCGCGGCGCCAGGCGATCATCGACTATATCAAGGGCCTGTAATCTCCGCCGGGTGCGCGAAGCGAGCACGCGCGCCGCACGGAGCATCGGGCCTGGCTAGCCGCGTGTGGGTGCGCCCAGAAACGGGCGCCATGCGCGCGCGAAGATCTCCGGCGCGTCCTCGCTTTCGACTATGCGGCCGTGGCACATCACGATCCGGCGGGGTCTCCAGGCTTCGACTTGCGCGATCAGCTCGGCGACCTGGGCTTTGTCCTGCAACGCGAAGCGGTGGTAGAACACCACCTTGGGCGATCCGTAGCAGCCCAGCAGGCCGAACATGGCCTTTTCGCCCGCGCCATGCTCGCGCTGGTAATTGTAGAGCAGGTCGGAGGTCACCAGCGTTCGGCTCTCGCCGTGGAACAGCGCGGTTTCCCGGATCGCGTGGCGATCGAAGATGAAATGCGCGATGCCAGGCGGCAGCGCGGGCGGCGTCGCGCGGGTCATCGTTTCGGCGCGCGGGACGGCGCCGATCTTGGCCTCGAGCCCTTCCGGCACGAACACCCGCGCGGCCGGGAACAGCTCGGCCGCGGCGCGCAGCCAGCGATAGTGGAATGTGTTGGGGGCGACGATCGCCGCGACCGGGCCGAGCGCCTCGATCGCCGCCACGTCGGCTTCGGTCATCGCGACCGGCGAATAGAGCGCCAGCGCGCCGTCATCGCCGCGCGCCACGCTCATGCGCACGCTGCCCTTGAAGCCCATCGAGGGGAAGTGCGAGTTCACGCACCACAGGCCGGGGGCAATCGCTTCGACGGACATGGCGCGCGGCTAGGTGAGCAAGGGTAAAGCGTCCAGTCATTGCGGGCGCGTTGGCACGCATTCAGCGCGAATCGCCCTCAGGTGCGAACTCAATATCCGAAATGCGCGCGGATACTTTGCCAGACGCCCATTCACTCGGCACGCTCTTCGCCGTGTAAAATTGTCCTTGTTCTTGCTGCCAGATATAGTTCGGTTTCAGCGGCGTGTTATCTCCGCCATAATTAAAGTCGGAAACCAGCACAGGGTTATACTCTTCTTCAGCGATGCTGGCGCCACTCGCATCCTTAAATTCGACGATGACTGTGATGCGGTTGAGAGCTTTGTTGCCATTATTCTTAATCTTAAAGTCCACGCCGGGGACGCGACCGTCTAACATGCTGTCAAAGTACTTGGCGTCTAGGTCGTAGAGCTGAAGATGGTCGCGGATATACGTTTGCTCCTCCCTTGTCGTCGCGCTGGCTCCGCTACCGTCGATACCTTCGCTGACAATGGCATCTACGGCGGCGGTACCAGGCGCCGTCTCGGTAGCTGAATCGACCGCCTTCGCATAAGCCCAGAGTTCCATTGCGGGCATGACGAGCATCAATACAAGGCTGGCAACGAGCACTGGTTTCTGATCGTGATGCGTGGTCGTTCGATCGAGAACTTCCGTTTTGCGGGCCCTTATTGAAATATAGATCAACGCGCCTGTGCCCAGAGCAAGCACGAGCCACCCCCATTGAAGTTGAATGCCACTGGCGGCCGCACGCGCAAGATCGGCGAAAGGATTGCCTGCCAAGCTCTCTTCCATGAGAGCGCGGGCCTCGGCGATGCTCAACTGCAACCGAATGAAACGGTAAGCGAGCATGAGGGCAAATGCACCGGCGGGCCAGATAACTTCGTTCAATCGATCCTTCGCGACAAGGTATGCGGCGAGTCCTGCCAACATCAACATCGCTAGTCCAGGCAGGTTTGTGAAATCTCCAATCAGGCTAACGCCGCCAACGACGGGTAGCGAAACTATCGGGAAGAACAGCCCGAGCGCCAAAGCGCCGGCTCCGGCAAATCCTACTGCTTTGGTGTCCATTGATTGCCCCTCCCGTTCACTCGCCGAACGTAACTCTTGTATTAACATGGTCAATCCGGGAACGCGCAAATACGAAAAGGGCGGCGCCTCGCGGCACCGCCCTTCCGTTGATCTGCCAGAAGCAGAACGAGGTTACTTGATCTCGACGGTGCCGCCGGCTTCCTCGATCTTCTTCTTGATCTCTTCGGCCTCGGCCTTGTTGACGCCTTCCTTGATCGCCTTGGGGGCGCTCTCGACGAGGGTCTTGGCTTCGGTCAGGCCCAGCGCGGTGATGGCGCGGACTTCCTTGATCACCTGGATCTTCTTGCCGCCGTCACCGGTCAGGATGACGTCGAACTCGGTCTTCTCCTCGACGGCTTCGGCGGCAGCGCCACCACCGGCCGGGGCGGCCACGGCCACCGCGGCAGCGGCGGAAACGCCCCACGCTTCTTCGAGCGCCTTGGCGAGTTCGGCAGCTTCCATGACGGTGAGCTGCGACAGGTCTTCAACGAGCTTGGCGATATCGGCCATGTCTAATTACTCCGTTTGAATGATGGACCGGGACCGAAACGTTCGGGAGCCCGGGAATTCGAGAACTGGAAAAACCGCTTACGCCGCTTCCTTGGCCGCATAGGCCCCGAAGACGCGGGCGAGCTTGCTCGCGGGGGCATTGACCAGCTGGACGACCTTGGTGGCCGGCGCGTTGATCAGACCCACGATCTTGCCGCGGAGCTCGTCGAGCGACGGCATCGCGGCAAGCGCCTTGATCCCGTCGGCGTTGAGCACCGTGCTGCCAAGCGCGCCGCCGACGATCTCGAGCTTGTCGTTCGTCTTGGCGAAGTCCACCGCCGCCTTCGCGGCAGCGACCGGGTCCACCGAATAGGCGAGCGCGGTCGGGCCGGTGAAGAGATCTTCAATCCCGGCGTAGTCGGTGTCCTTCACGGCGAGCTTGGCGAGGCGGTTCTTCGCCACCTTGTACGATGCACCGGCCTCGCGCATCTTCGTCCTGAGCGTGGTGGACTGCGCCACCGTCAGGCCGAGGTTGCGGGTGACGACCACCACGCCGACCTCGTTGAAGACCGCGTTGAGGCTGGCGACCGAATCGGCTTTCTGCGAACGATCCATGCCTTACTCCTTCACAATGGCCGGCGTGCTGGGGCACGCGCGACCGGCTACGTTGCCGCGCCGGTAAACCGGCACGGTCGAGTCCGTTGAAGGGGAGGGAGCTGCGCCTAAACGCCATGCGGGCGCGCCCGCGGCGGCACCCGAAAATCTCTGTCCCCGTCTAGGCTGGAGATTAAGCCGGGAACCGGCACCAACTGTCTCGGACGGTTGACCGCGGCCCGGGGGCTGGGCGGTCGGGGCGGTCGTCTAGAGCATCCCGCCGCGAAGTCAATCCTGCCAAGCGACCCCGACAAGCGGCGCGTGCGCCCTGGGCCCGTCCCGATCTGGAACGCCAGCAATTACAGGGCCTTTGAAGGTTAACCAATCGTCAAAGTGTCATGCCACCGGCCTAGCCGGTCGGAGACTGCTTGCGGTCAGCCTACCTTCGAACCGTGCCCTAACCTGCGGCCAACCCTGACCCGGAATGTACAATTCCGGGGCCGATAGGCTGCGCCCAAAATTGGAGAAGCTTCGTGCGCCCCTACCTCTCTGTCACTCTCTCCGCTCTTGCCTTCTGCGCGGCGGCCGTGCCCACCCAGGCCGCCCAAGTGCTCGTCAACGGCAACTTCGAATCCGGCCTGACCGGCTGGACCGCCTATACCACTGCGAGCGGCACGATCGCCGAACTGCCGAGCACGCCGGGCGCGCCCGCCCCGCAGACCGCGTCGGTGGTGTCGTTCAACACCTCGGGCGCAGGGGCCTCCAACGCGCTGTTCCTCAACGCCGGCGTCTACCTGCCCCCGTATGGCTCGGCGCCCCAGGGCGGCGGCGTGTTCCAGACTTTTACGGTTGCCGAAAGCTTCGCCACGTTCTCGGCCGACATTGCGGCTTACACCCGCGCCAACTCGCTCGGCATCGGCGTGCTCAGCGTGCTGCTCGATGGCGTGGTCATGGACAGCTACGATTTCGGCAACCTCTCGGGCCCGGCGACACTGCGCAGCACGCTGGACTTCTCGGCCGCGCTGTCCGCCGGCAGCCACACCATCTCGCTGCAGGCCACCCGCCTGTTCGCGCCGGGCCGCGGCGTGACCTCGCAATACTTCGACAACGTTTCGCTCAACGCCGCCGCGGTGCCGGAACCGGCCACTTGGGCGCTGATGATCCTCGGGTTCGGCCTGGTCGGCGGCACCATGCGCCGCCGCACGAAGGCCGACGTGCGCTACGCCTTCTGATCGCCTGAGCACCTGAACGAGCGCGCCCCGCCGGAGCGATCCGGCGGGGCGCTGCTTTTCCCAATCCGGGAACCGTTCGCGCGGTTGGCCGCTGACTTCCCATCGCAAATCAACGAAGGAAGCAGCCGTGGGCAAACCCGTCGTCATGGGCCTTGGTACCCTTATCATTCTCCTTATCGTGGTCGCCTGGCTGTTCTAGCCGCGCCCTACATCTAACCCGTCTTTTCGCGTCGACCGGCGTTTGACACCGCCGGTCCTGCTCCCTATATGCCGAGCCTCACCACAGAGCTTCGAGCAAGGGCGGCCTGAACGCGGGGGCCGGCCACGGAAGGAAGCCTGAGGTTTTCCGTGAGACACGCAAGTGCTGCAGCCGGGCGGGGAGACCCTCGCCCATTGCTGCGGCCTGTTCGCGTCTCCGGGCCTGACCTGCGCCGAACTTTCTTGCCGGCGCCGATTCGTTTCGGCCGTGCGGCCCACAGCGAAGAGGCATCTCCCTTCATGGCGACCAAGGCATCCGAGCCCACCGGCAAGTCCGTCAGCGCGCTCAACCCCGAGCGGCCCGCCGGCTCCAAGAAGAAGCGCATCCGCAAGATCTTCGGCGACATCCACGAAGTGGTGCAAATGCCGAACCTGATCGAGGTGCAGCGCGAGAGCTACGAACAGTTCCTGCGCTCGGACAAGGAGACCGGCTACGTCTCCGGGCTCGAGAAGACGCTGCGCTCGGTGTTCCCGATCCGCGATTTCGCCGGCACCGCCGAGCTCGATTTCGTGCACTACGAGCTCGAGGATCCGAAGTACGACACCACCGAATGCCGCCAGCGCGGCATTACATATGCGGCGCCGATGAAAGTCACGCTGCGGCTGATCGTGTTCGAGGTCGATCAGGAGACCGAGACCCGCTCCGTGCTCGATATCAAGGAGCAGGACGTTTACATGGGCGACATGCCGCTCATGACCGAGAACGGCACCTTCATCATCAACGGCACCGAACGCGTGATCGTGTCGCAGATGCACCGCTCGCCGGGCGTGCTGTTCGATCACGATCGCGGCAAGACGCACTCTTCGGGCAAGTTCCTGTTCGCCGCGCGGGTCATCCCGTACCGCGGTTCGTGGCTCGACTTCGAGTTCGACGCCAAGGACATCGTCAACGTCCGCATCGACCGCAAGCGCAAGCTGCCGGTTACCGCGCTGCTCTACGCGCTCGGTCTCGACGACGAGGACATGCTCGACTTCTTCTACAACAAGGTCATCTGGAAGCGTTCGTCGGGCAAGGCCGGCGAAGGCTGGCAGGTCCCGTTCGTGCCCGATCACTGGCGCGGCCAGAAGCCCACGTTCCCGCTGATCGACGCCAAGACCGGCGAGGAAGTGTTCCCCGCCAACCAGAAGGTCTCGCCGCGCGGCGCCAACAAGGCCGCCAAGGACGGCCTCGAGGTTCTGCTGATCCCGACCGAGGAAGTGTTCGGCCGCTATTCGGCGCGCGACCTGGTCGATGACGCGACCGGGCGCATCTACATCGAATCGGGTGAAGAAGTGAGCCCCGAAAACCTCGAGAAGATCGACAAGGCGGGGATCGACCAGCTCGAGCTGCTTGACGTCGATCACGTCACCACCGGCCCGTGGATCCGCAATACGATGCAGGCCGACAAGGCCGAGAACCGCGACGAAGGTCTCGAGGCGATCTACAAGGTCATGCGCCCGGGCGAGCCGCCGACCAAGGAGACCGCCGAAGCGCTGTTCGAGGGCCTATTTTTCGACAGCGAGCGCTACGACCTGTCCGCGGTCGGCCGCGTCAAGCTCAACATGCGCCTCGGCCTCGATGCCGAAGACACGGTGACCACGCTGCGCAAGGAAGACATCCTCGCGGTGGTCAAGGAACTGGTCAATCTCAAGGACGGCAAGGGCGAAGTCGACGACATCGACAACCTCGGCAACCGGCGCGTCCGGTCGGTCGGCGAGCTGCTCGAGAACCAGTACCGCGTCGGCCTGCTGCGCATGGAGCGCGCCGTGAAGGAGCGGATGAGCTCGGTCGACGTCTCGACCGTGATGCCCAACGACCTGATCAACGCCAAGCCCGCGGTCGCCGCGGTGCGCGAGTTCTTCGGTTCGTCGCAGCTTTCGCAGTTCATGGACCAGACCAACCCGCTGTCGGAAGTCACCCACAAGCGCCGCGTCTCGGCGCTCGGGCCGGGCGGCCTGACGCGTGAGCGCGCGGGCTTCGAAGTGCGCGACGTTCACCCCACCCACTACGGCCGGATCTGCCCGATCGAAACGCCGGAAGGCCCGAACATCGGCCTGATCAACTCGCTCAGCACGTTTGCGCGGGTCAACAAGTACGGCTTCATCGAAACCCCGTACCGCACCGTCAGCGACGGCAAGGTCGTCGGCGAGGTCATGTACCTTTCGGCGATGGAAGAGCAGAAGCACACCGTCGCGCAGGCTTCGGCCGAGCTCAACAAGGACGGGAACTTCGTCGAAGAGCTGGTCTCGGCGCGCCAGAACGGCGAGTTCGTGATGGCCCCGCGCGATTCGGTCACGCTGATGGACGTCAGCCCCAAGCAGCTCGTCTCGGTGGCCGCGTCGCTGATCCCGTTCCTCGAGAACGACGACGCCAACCGCGCGCTGATGGGCTCGAACATGCAGCGCCAGGCCGTGCCGCTGATCAAGGCCGAGGCGCCGTTCGTCGGCACCGGCATGGAAGAGACCGTGGCGCGCGATTCGGGCGCGGCGATCTCGGCGGTGCGTTCGGGCGTGGTCGACCAGGTCGACGCGACCCGCATCGTGGTGCGCGCCAGCGGGGAAGTCGATGCCGGCAACCCGGGTGTCGACATCTACAACCTGCAGAAGTTCCAGCGCTCGAACCAGAACACCTGCATCAACCAGCGTCCGCTGGTGAAAGTCGGCGACGTGGTCATGCTGGGCGACATCATCGCCGACGGTCCCTCGACCGATCTCGGCGAGCTGGCGCTCGGCCGCAACAGCCTCGTCGCGTTCATGCCGTGGAACGGCTACAACTACGAGGATTCGATCCTGATCTCCGAACGCATCGTCAAGGACGACGTGTTCACCTCGATCCACATCGAGGAATTCGAGGTCATGGCCCGCGACACCAAGCTTGGGCCGGAGGACATCACCCGCGACATTCCGAACGTCGGCGAGGAAGCGCTTCGCAACCTCGACGAGGCGGGCATCGTCTACATCGGTGCGGAAGTGCATCCGGGCGACATCCTGGTCGGCAAGATCACCCCCAAGGGTGAATCGCCGATGACCCCGGAAGAAAAGCTGCTGCGCGCGATCTTCGGCGAAAAGGCGAGCGACGTGCGCGACACGTCGCTGCGGCTGCCGCCGGGCGTGTCCGGCACGATCGTCGAAGTGCGGGTGTTCAACCGCCACGGCATCGAGATCGACGACCGTACCCGCGCGATCCAGAACGAGGAAATCGAACGCCTCAAGAAGGACAGCGAGGACGAGCGCAACATCCTCAACCGCGCGACCTACAACCGCCTGCGCGAGATGCTGCTCGGTCAGGTCGCTTCCGCGGCGCCCAAGGGCGCCAAGAAGGGCGCTGCGATCGACGAGGAAACGCTCGACGGGGTCGAGCGCTACGAGTGGTTCAAGTTCGCTGTCGCCGACGATTCCATGCAGGCCCAGCTCGAAGCGGTGAAGGGTCAGTACGACGAGGCGGTCAAGCGCATCCGCGACAAGTTCGAGGATCGCAAGGAGAAGCTCGAGCGCGGCGACGAGCTGGCCCCGGGCGTGCTCAAGATGGTCAAGGTGTTCGTCGCGGTGAAGCGCAAGCTGCAGCCGGGCGACAAGATGGCCGGCCGCCACGGCAACAAGGGCGTCATCAGCCGGATCCTGCCGGCCGAGGACATGCCGTTCCTCGAGGACGGCACCCCGGTCGACGTGGTGCTCAACCCGCTCGGCGTGCCTTCGCGCATGAACGTCGGGCAGATCTTCGAGACTCACCTCGGCATGGCCGCCCGCGGCCTCGGCCAGCAGGTCACCGCGGCGCTCGAAGCGTGGCGCGAGGACAATCCCAACCCCGAGGCCGCCAAGGCCCCGAGCGCGGTGATCGACAAGCTCAAGGACATCTACGGCCCGCAGTATCACGCCGAGATCGACGACCGCACCACTGAAGAAATCGTCGAGCTCGCTTCGAACCTCAAGAACGGCGTGCCGATGGGCACTCCGGTGTTCGACGGCGCGCGCGAGAGCGACGTGACGGCGATGCTGGAGAAAGCCGGGTTGCCCGGCTCGGGCCAGGTGACGCTTTACGACGGCCGCAGTGGCGATGCGTTCGACCGCAAGGTGACCGTGGGCTACATCTACATGCTCAAGCTGCACCACCTGGTCGACGACAAGATCCACGCGCGCTCGATCGGGCCGTACAGCCTCGTCACTCAGCAGCCGCTGGGCGGCAAGGCGCAGTTCGGCGGCCAGCGCTTCGGCGAAATGGAAGTCTGGGCGCTCCAGGCTTACGGCGCCGCCTACACGCTGCAGGAAATGCTCACGGTGAAGTCCGACGACGTGATCGGCCGCACCAAGGTCTACGAAGCGATCGTCAAAGGCGACGACACCTTCGAGGCCGGCATTCCCGAGAGCTTCAACGTGCTCGTCAAGGAAATGCGCAGCCTCGGCCTCAACGTCGAGCTGTCCTCGCTCAACGAAGGCAACGAGGACGACGACGCGTGGCCGGAAGCGGCGGAGTGACCCTCCCAGCCCTGCCTCGCGTAGGCAGGGCGCCCGCGCTTCGCACCCCAGATTGACCCTCCATAGGGACACGCAAGATGAACGAACTGACCAAATTCACGAACCAGATCGCCAAGACCGAGACGTTCGACCAGATCCAGATCGGGATCGCGAGCCCCGAGCGTATCCGCTCGTGGTCGTTCGGCGAGATCAAGAAGCCCGAGACCATCAACTACCGCACGTTCAAGCCCGAGCGTGACGGGCTGTTCTGCGCGCGCATCTTCGGTCCGGTGAAGGACTACGAGTGCCTGTGCGGCAAGTACAAGCGCATGAAGTACAAAGGCGTCGTCTGCGAGAAGTGCGGCGTCGAAGTGACCGTGACCAAGGTCCGCCGCGAGCGCATGGGCCATATCGAACTGGCCGCGCCGGTTGCGCACATCTGGTTCCTCAAGAGCCTGCCGAGCCGCATCGGCCTGCTGCTCGACATGCAGCTCAAGCAGCTCGAGCGCGTGCTCTACTTCGAGAGCTACATCGTCACCGAGCCCGGGCTGACCCCGCTGGAGAAGTACCAGCTCCTGACCGAGGACGAGCTGCTCGACGCGCAGGACGAGTACGGCGAGGACGCCTTCACCGCCGGGATCGGCGCCGAGGCGGTCAAGCACATGCTGATCGACCTCGACCTCGAGCAGGAACGCAAGGACCTGATGGAAGAGCTCGCGGTCACCAAGTCCGCGCTCAAGCCGAAGAAGATCATCAAGCGGCTCAAGGTCGTCGAAAGCTTCATCGATTCGGGCAACCGTCCGGAATGGATGATCCTCGACGTGGTGCCGGTCATCCCGCCGGAGCTGCGCCCGCTGGTGCCGCTCGACGGGGGCCGCTTCGCGACATCGGATCTCAACGATCTCTATCGCCGGGTGATCAACCGCAACAACCGCCTCAAGCGGCTGATGGAACTGCGCGCGCCGGACATCATCGTCCGCAACGAAAAGCGCATGCTTCAGGAAGCGGTCGATGCGCTGTTCGACAACGGCCGCCGCGGCCGCGTCATCACCGGCGCCAACAAGCGTCCGCTCAAGTCGCTCTCCGACATGCTGAAGGGCAAGCAGGGCCGCTTCCGCCAGAACCTGCTCGGCAAGCGCGTCGACTATTCGGGCCGCTCGGTCATCGTGACCGGGCCGGAGCTCAAGCTGCACCAGTGCGGCCTGCCCAAGAAGATGGCGCTCGAGCTGTTCAAGCCGTTCATCTACGCGCGCCTCGACGCCAAGGGTCTCTCCATGACCCTCAAGCAGGCCAAGAAGTGGGTTGAGAAGGAGCGCAAGGAAGTCTGGGACATCCTGGATGAGGTCATCCGCGAGCATCCGGTCCTCCTCAACCGCGCCCCTACGCTCCACCGCCTGGGTATCCAGGCGTTCGAGCCGGTGCTGATCGAGGGCAAGGCAATCCAGCTTCACCCGCTGGTCTGCTCGGCCTTCAACGCCGATTTCGACGGCGATCAGATGGCGGTCCACGTGCCGCTGTCGCTGGAAGCCCAGCTCGAAGCCCGCGTGCTGATGATGTCGACCAACAACATCCTCAGCCCCGCCAACGGCAAGCCGATCATCGTGCCCTCGCAGGACATGGTGCTGGGCCTGTACTACCTGTCGATGGACCGCGAGGGTGAGCCGGGCGAAGGCAAGATCCTGGCCGACATCGACGAGGTCCACCAGGCGCTCCACGTCGGCGCGGTGACACTGCACTCGAAGATCACCAGCCGCGTGCCGCAGACCGACGAGCAGGGCCGCCAGTACATGCAGCGGGTGGATACCACGCCGGGCCGCATGCTGATCGGCGAATGCCTGCCGAAGAGCCACACGGTGCCGTTCTCGGTGATCAACCGCCTCCTCACCAAGAAGGAGATCGGCGACGTCATCGATCAGGTCTATCGCCACACCGGGCAGAAGGACACGGTGCTGTTCGCCGATGCGATCATGGCGCTCGGCTTCCGCAACGCGTTCAAGGCCGGCATCTCGTTCGGCAAGGACGACATGATCATCCCCGACAGCAAGGTGACGCTGGTCGAGGAGACCAAGGCGCTGGTTGCCGATTACGAGCAGCAGTACCAGGACGGCTTCATCACTCAGCAGGAAAAGTACAACAAGGTGATCGACGCCTGGAGCCGCTGCGGCGACCAGGTGGCGAACGCCATGATGGACGAGATCCGCGCCGCGCCGCTCGACGAGAACGGCCGCCAGCGGCCGATCAACTCGATCTACATGATGAGCCACTCGGGCGCGCGCGGTTCGCCGGCGCAGATGAAGCAGCTCGCCGGCATGCGCGGGCTGATGGCCAAGCCTTCGGGCGAGATCATCGAAACCCCGATCATCTCGAACTTCAAGGAAGGCCTGACCGTCCTCGAGTACTTCAACTCCACGCACGGCGCCCGCAAGGGTCTGGCCGACACCGCGCTCAAGACGGCGAACTCGGGCTATCTGACCCGCCGCTTGGTCGACGTGTCGCAGGATTGCGTGATCGTGGACGAGGATTGCAAGACCGAGAACGCGCTGGTGATGCGCGCCATCATCCAGGGCGGCTCGGTGATCGCCTCGCTCGGCGAGCGCATCCTCGGCCGCACCACCGCCGAAGACCTCGTCAACGCCAAGACCGGCGAAGTGGTGGTGAAGGCGGGCACGCTGCTCGACGAGCCGACGGTCAAGGCAATCGAGGAAGCCGAAGTGCAGTCGGCCAAGATCCGCTCGCCGCTGGTCTGCGAGGCGGAGCAGGGCGTCTGCGCCAAGTGCTACGGGCGCGATCTGGCGCGCGGCACCCCGGTCAACATCGGCGAAGCGGTAGGCGTGATCGCGGCGCAGTCGATCGGTGAGCCGGGCACCCAGCTGACGATGCGGACGTTCCACATCGGCGGCGCGGCGCAGGTCAACGAGACCAGCCACCTCGAATCGATCTCGGACGGCAAGGTCGAGTACCGCGACATGCCGACGATCGTCGACAAGCGCGGCCGCCGCCTGTCGCTCGCCCGCACCGGCGAGCTGGCGGTGATCGATCCCGAAGGGCGTGAGCGCGCGATCCACCGCGTGCCTTACGGCACCGTGCTGATGCTCGAGGACGGCGCGGCGGTGAAGGAAGGCGAACGGCTCGCGGAATGGGATCCGTTCACCCTGCCGATCATCACCGAGCAGTCGGGTGTGGTGCGCTACCAGGATCTCGCCGAAGGCAAGACGATGGAAGAGCGCGTCGACGACGCCACCGGCATCGCCCAGCGCGTCGTCACCGAGTACCGCTCGGCCGGCCGCGCCAAGAAGGAGGACCTGCGTCCGCGCCTGACCTTGCTCGGCGAAGAAGCCGGCAAGAAGGGCGAGGAAACCGAGGCGGCGCGCTACATGCTCGCCCCGGGCACCACGCTGTCGGTCGAAGACGGCCAGCGCGTCGAAGCGGGCGACATTCTCGCCCGTGCCTCGCGCGAAGCCGCCAAGACGCGCGACATCACCGGCGGTCTGCCGCGGGTCGCCGAGCTGTTCGAGGCGCGCATCCCCAAGGACAACGCGATCATCGCCAAGATCAGCGGCCGGATCGAATTCGTCCGCGACTACAAGGCCAAGCGCAAGATCGCGATCGTTCCTGAAGAGGGCGATCCGGTCGAGTACCTGGTGCCCAAGACCAAGGTCATCGACGTCCAGGAAGGCGATTTCGTCAAGAAGGGCGATACCCTGATCTCGGGCTCGCCCAACCCGCACGACATTCTCGAAGTGCTAGGGATCGAGGCGCTCGCCGAGTACCTGGTGGACGAGATCCAGGAAGTCTACCGGCTCCAGGGCGTGAAGATCAACGACAAGCACATCGAGGTGATCGTTCGCCAGATGCTGCAGAAGGTCGAGATCACCGACGGCGGCGACACCACGCTGCTGCCGGGCGAGCAGGTCGATTACGAGGAAATGCACGAGATCAACGGCAAGCTTTCCAAGGGCCAGCAGCCCGCGGTCGGCAACCCCGTGCTGCTCGGCATTACCAAGGCGAGCCTGCAGACCCGCTCGTTCATCTCGGCCGCGTCGTTCCAGGAAACCACCCGCGTGCTCACCCAGGCGGCGGTCGAAGGGAAGAAGGACTCGCTGATCGGGCTCAAGGAGAACGTGATCGTCGGCCGCCTCATCCCCGCCGGGACCGGCGCGGGCATGAACCGGCTCCGCGTCACCGCGACCAGCCGCGACGCGGCGATCCGCGCGCAGTGGAAGCGGGCGCAGGATCACCTGATTATGGCCAACACCGCGGCGGAGGAGCACGCCGCCGAGCTCGAGCAGGGTCCGGAAGCGGCGGTGTTCCACGATCCGCTCGAAGCGGTCGAGGGCGAGACTCACGGCACCGACGCGGACGCCGGCGAGTACTTGCAGCAGAGCGACGAGACGCTCGAAGCGCCCGAAGTGACCGAGGCTGAAGGCGCTCCCGAAGCGGAGTGATCGGCAGGCCTGTGGCCGCTAATCGAAAGCCCCGCCGGAGCGATCCGGCGGGGCTTTTGCTTTGGCAGGCTTATCGATCGCTCTGTCGGCCTGCCTCGCTGTACCAGTTCGGTACGAATGTGATGCGCTGAGACCAGAGCAAAGATTTGCTCTTGCTGGGATTGGCGCCGCCGATTAACAAGTTGTTAACATTTGTTGCCGGCGTTTGGAGCGGGTTACGGGGTAGATCAGGCCCGTGCTCCCAACTGGTGTTTACTTGCCTTGGGTGGCTTGAACTCGCCAGCGTCTTGATCGTTTCCTTATAATGCCGGAGTTCGGCGTTCATTGCATCTAAACCGGGGGGTAATTGCCATGAAGAGAATGCTTTCTGTACTGTGCGGCGCGGGTGCGCTGCTCACCGCGACACCGGCTCTCGCCGTGGTCGATGTGGTCGAAGCGCCGACCGGCTTCTTCGCGCCGGGCTCCGGGGCGACGAACTCGGCGCCTTACTGGCGCTTCGGCGAAGGAGACTGGGGTTGGTCGCATGGCGCCGTGGGTGGTTCGTTCACCACCGCCTCGCTGTTCATCAGCGGCTACGACGTCGATTTCGGCGAGATCGACAACATCTACGGCAAGAAGGGCGGCGTACAGACGCTGATCGGCTCGCTGACGCAAACCGGTTCGAACGTGTTCTCGTACACCGAGTTCGCGCTCGATTCGAGCTGGTTCGCCGACATCGCCGCGGGCCTCGAGCTGTGGGTCGACATCGACGCGGGTAACGACGGCTGGGCGCTGACGCTCGGCAAGTCGGTCATCACCACCGACGGCACGGCTCCGCCGCCGCCCACTCCGGGCGCGGTTCCCGAGCCGGCGACCTGGGCGATGATGATCCTCGGCTTTGCGGTGATCGGGGCCGCGCTGCGCTCGCAGAAGCGCCGCGAGAAGCTGACCGTCACCTACGCCTGATCCTGAGATCTCGCTCACAAGAAGACCCCGCCGGAGCGATCCGGCGGGGTTTTTCTTTGCGCGCTCCGGCCGCCCAGATCTTGTTCGCCGGCAGCGAGCAGCCCGCTCCCAAAATGACACAGCGTGAGGCGGCGGCGTTCCTTTACAGCCCGCGCGCCGCTGGTTAACGCGGGATGGACGGGGGATTCTGCTGCCTTTCCAAGGCGATCATCGATCCATATCGTCGACGTTCGGATGCCGGCCCAGGGGGCGCGGCCTAGTGGGGGGCAATATGGGTTCGCTGATTTCACATCGTACAGTGCGCGGCATGACGGCGCTTGGCCTTGCCGGCGCCGCCCTGGCGCTGCCGGGCATAGCCCAGGCTCAACTGGTGACCTATTCCGGAGGCGACGACCACGCGACGCAGCCGTCGCAGCTCATCAACACTCTGGCGAGCGCTTCGGCATTTGACGCCGCGGTGCCAAGTGCGACCCTCTATGACTTCGAAAGCCCGGCGCCCGCAGGCCTCTCGTGGAGCATCGGCTCGATCCTCAATGGCGTTCCAGTGGCCGGATGCGAATGGCGCTGCGGTTACAATACGACTTCCGGCGGCGAGTGGTACCTGTCGCATCCGAGCGGGTGGATGACTTTCACCTTCGACAATCCGATTAATGCCTTCGGCGTAGTCGTCACCGGACTACAAGCGTCGCTCGTCGGCGGTGCGACTTGGGTGCAGTTTAACGACGGCGCCGAGCAGTCGATCTATCTGCCTGCGGTAGAAGGCGGCGGCGGGGCGTTCATCGGCTTCACCAACCTCGCCAGTTCATTCAGCAGCGTCTCGTTCTATTCGCGGAGCGACATTCTTGGCTTCGATGATCTGCGCTTCGGGTTCGTCCAGCCAGGCGGCGGCGCCGGTGCGGTTCCCGAGCCGGCGACCTGGGCGATGATGATCCTCGGCTTTGCGGTGATCGGCGGCGCGCTGCGCTCGCACAAGCGCCGCGAGAAGCTGACCGTCACGTACGCCTGATCCTGAGATCTCGCTCACAAGAAGACCCCGCCGGAGCGATCCGGCGGGGTTTTTCTTTGGCACGCGAAAGGCCGCTTGATCGCATGTTGCAGCGCACCCAATTGCCAGCTCTGACCGCGGAGATTTGCCATGGGTTCCACCGACATTCTGTTCCAGCCGTTCGTTTCGCCCAAGCTGTCGCTACCCAACCGGATCGTGATGGCGCCGATGACGCGGAACATGGCGCCCGGCGGCGTGCCGGCGCAACCTAACGCCGACTACTACGCGCGGCGCGCCGCGGGCGGGGTGGGGCTGATCCTGTCCGAAGGCACGGTGATCGACCGTCCGGCTTCGCGCAACTTGCCGCACATCCCCTTCTTCCACGATCACGCGCCGCTCGGCGGCTGGCAGGGCGTGATCGAGGCGGTCCACGGCGCCGGCGGCAAGATGGGCCCACAGCTCTGGCACACCGGCGGCACATCGGCCGATCCTGCCTTCGAACGGGCGCCGCTCGATACCCCGTCGGGCCTCAACGCGCCGGGCGAACCGGTCGGCGAGCCCATGAGCGAGGAGGGGATCGCCGATACCGTGGCGGCCTTCGCCCGGGCCGCAGCCGATGCGAAAGCGCTCGGCTTCGACACTTTCGAAATCCACGGCGCGCACGGCTATCTGATCGATCAATTTTTCTGGCAGGGCACCAATCTTAGGCAAGATCGCTACGGCGGCGCCACGATCGGCGAACGCGCGCGCTTCGCCGCCGAAGTCGTGGCGGCCATGCGCGCCGCGGTCGGGCCCGCCTATCCGATCCTGCTTCGCGTCAGCCAGTGGAAGCAGCAGGACTATGCCGCGCGCCTGGCGACCACGCCCGCCGAGATCGAGCAATGGCTCGGCCCGCTGGTCGATGCCGGCGTGGACATCCTCCACTGTTCGCAGCGCCGCTATTGGGAGCCGGAGTTCCCCGAGCTCGACGGCGAGCGGGGGCTCAACTTCGCCGGCTGGGTGAAGAGGCTCCTCGGGGTGCCGACGATCAGCGTCGGCTCGGTAGGGCTGTCGGGCGAGTTCATCGGCGCGTTCCAGGGCCAATCCTCGCACCCGGCCAGCCTCGAAGGCTTGGTCGCGCGGATGGAGCGCGGCGAATTCGATCTGATCGCGGTCGGCCGCGCGCTGCTCGCAGATCCGCTGTGGGTGGACAAGGTTCGCGAGGGCCGGCGCGAGGAACTGAACGACTTCGACCCCGCCGCGCTGGCGGTGCTCGCCTGAGGGTTCGCTTGTCGGGTCGGCAGGCGGGCGCTAACCGCGGCGCATGTCGGTCACTACCCGCTTCGCCCCGGCGCCCACCGGGCTGCTCCATGTCGGCAATATCCGCACGGCGCTTCACAACTGGATGCTCGCCCGGCAGGCCGGGGGGCGGTTCCTGCTGCGGATCGACGATACCGACGCGGCGCGGAGCGAAGAGCGGTTCGTCGCGGCGCTGCGCGAGGATCTCGCCTGGCTCGGCCTCGACTGGGATGGCGAGGAGCGGCAGTCGGCGCGGCTGGCGCTGTATGATGCCGCGTTCGACCGGCTCCGGGCCGCCGGGCGCGTCTACCCGTGCTACGAGACCGCGCAGGAACTCGATCTCAGGCGCAAGGTCCTGCTCGGGCGCGGGCTGCCGCCGATCTACGACCGCGCGGCGCTGGCGCTGAGCGATGCCGAGCGCGCGGCGAAGGAAGCGGAGGGCATGGCGCCCCACTGGCGCTTCCTGCTCGATCGCGCCGCGCCGATCGCATGGACCGACGGCATCCGCGGGGCCCAGCAGTTCGATCCCGCGCAGCTCAGCGATCCGGTGATCCGCCGCGCCGACGGATCGTGGCTCTACATGCTGCCGAGCGCGCTCGACGACATAGCAATGGGCGTGACCGACGTGCTGCGCGGCGAGGATCACGTCTCGAACACCGCCACGCAGCTCCAGATGTTCACCGCGCTGGGCGCCGAGCCGCCGCGCTTCGCGCACGAGGCGCTGCTGGTGGGCAAGGAAGGCAAGCTGTCGAAGCGGCTCGGCTCGCTGTCGGGGGCGGCACTCCGCGAGGCGGGGATCGAGCCCGAGGCCGTGGCGGCACTGCTCGCGCGGCTCGGCACCGCGCTCCCGGTCGAGCCGATCGCCGCGCGCGAGGCGCTGGTGGCGACCTTCGACCTGGCGAGCTTCGGGCGCGCGCCCGCGCATTTCGACGAGGACGAGCTCGCGCGCCTCAACGCCGCGATCCTGCACCAGCTCGATTTCGAGCGCGTGGCGGACCGTCTGCCTGAAGGCATGGGCCGCGCGGCGTGGGAGGCGATCCGCCCGAACCTGGCCAAGGTCTCCGAAGCCGCGGACTGGTGGCAGGTCGTCACCGGCCCAATCGAGGCGCCCGTGCTGGCGGACGAAGACCGCGCCTATGTGGCGGAAGCGGTCCGGCTGCTCGCTTGGGGCCCGGACCCCTGGCACGGTCTGACCGAAGCGCTCAAAGCCGCGACCGGGCGCAAGGGCAAGGCGCTGTTCCGCCCGCTGCGTCTCGCACTCACCGGCCGCGAATCGGGCCCGGACATGGCCGCGCTGCTGCCGTTGATCGGCGAGGCCGAAGCGCGCGCCCGGCTGGAGCGCGCGGCAACGACCTGACGCCGATGTGACGCGGCTGGCCGCATTGGAGCCGGCGGGGGTTGTGCATCGCAGCAGAGCGTGACACATGTTATACCGTAACATCGAGTCACCTTCGAAGGATCTGCATGAAATCCGTCCGTCTCGCGCTCCTCGCCGGAGCCAGCCTCGCATTCGTTTCGCCTGCCTTCGCTCAACAGAGCGCCCCGCCGATCGAGCAGGACGACGCCGATGATTTCCACGGCACTATTGTCGTGACCACCGGCGGCCTGCGGCAGCTCGACGTGCTGGCCGGCACCTCGGTGATGCGCGGCGACGAGTTGCAACGCAACTTGAGCGGCCAGATCGGCGAAGTGCTGGCCAAGCTGCCGGGCGTCTCGGCGACCAGCTTCTCGCCCGGCGCCTCGCGTCCGGTGCTGCGCGGCTTCCAGGGGGACCGGGTGCGCGTACTGGTCGACGGGCTCGGCACCATCGACGCCTCCAACACTTCGGCCGACCACGCGGTGACGATCGACCCGTTGACCGCCGAGCGCATCGAAGTGCTGCGCGGCCCGGCGGCGCTGATCTACGGCGGCTCGGCGATCGGCGGCGCGGTCAACGTGATCGACAAGCGCATTCCGCGCGGCGTGCCCGATGAACCGCTGCACATCGATGCGTTCGGCGCGCTCGATACCGCCTATGACTTGCGCGAGGGCGGCGCTTCGCTCGACGCGCCGCTCGGCGGCGGACTGGTGCTGCATCTGGATGGCTCGCACCGCCGCACCGATGATGTCGACATCCCCGGCTTCGTGATCGCCGAGGCGTTGCGGCAGGACCTGCTCGCCGATGCGGCCGAGGAAGCCGAGGAAGGCCATCAGGACGAGGCGGACGACCTGCTCGAAGCAGCCAATCTGCGCGGCACGCTGCCCAACAGCGCGACCGAGACGACCTCGCTCGGCGCGGGGTTGGCATGGTTCGGCCCCAGCGCTTCGTTCGGGATCTCGGCGGGGTACTACGACAGTCTCTACGGCGTCCCCGCGCGGCCCGGCGCGCATCATCACCACGAGGAAGGCGAGGAAGAAGAGGCCGAGGAGGAGCACGGCGAGGCGCCGGTCACGATCGGGCTCGAACAGTTCCGCGCCGACTTGCGCGGCTCCGTCGAACTGGGCGGAGTGTTCGAACGGATCACGACCCGCTGGGGCTATTCCGACTACACCCATACCGAGTTCGAGGGCGACGAGGTCGGCACCACGTTCGCGGTCGAGGGCATCGAAGGCCGCGTCGAGCTGGTCCAGCGCGAGCGCGGCGGCTGGCGCGGGGTGATCGGCGGCCAGTACCTGTTCCGCGATTTCGCCGCGGTTGGGGCGGAAGCCTTCGTCCCGCCTAACACCACGGAGAGCTTCGCCCTGTTCACCTTGCAGGAAGTGGCGCTCGACCCGTTCGAGCTCGAGATCGGCGCGCGCTATGAGCGCACCGACGTCGCGGCAGAGGCACTCGGCGCGGCGCGCGGGTTCGACAGCCTGTCGGGCGCGCTGGGCCTCTCGTACAGCCCGTCGCCGGGCGTGAAGTTCGGCGTCAACGCCACCCGCACCGCGCGCGCGCCTTCGACCGAGGAACTCTACGCCGACGGTCCGCACATCGCCACGCAGCAGTTCGAGATCGGTGATCCGCTACTCGAGGAAGAGACCGCGCTCGGGCTCGAAGCTTATGCGCGCGCCAGCGTGGGCGGCGTGGAGCTGAGCGCGAGCGTCTACCGCAACTGGTTCGACGACTTCATCTACCTCCAGGAAACGGGCGCCGAGGAAGACGAGCTGCCGGTCTACCAGCAGCTCCAGCAGAGCGCCGACCATTTCGGCATCGAAGCATCGGCGAGCGTGCCCCTGCTCGAGGCGGCAGGCTTCCGCTGGGTGGGCGAGGTCGGGGGCAGCTATGTCGAGGCGACGCTGGCCGACGGCACGCCGGTGCCGCGCATCCCGCCGCTCGGCCTGCTAGGCGCGCTCGAGCTGCAATCGCCCCGTTGGGATGCCCGAGCCGAACTCGAATGGTATGCCGAACAGGACCGGATCGCGCCGTTCGAAACCGCGACCGACGGCTTCGCCTTCGTCAACCTGTCGCTGGCGTGGAAGCCGTTGCGCGGTTCCGAGAATCTCACCGTGATGCTCCAGGCGAACAACCTGTTCGACAGCGAAGGCCGCCGCCACGCGAGCTTCACCAAGGACTTCGTGCCGCTCGCCGGCCGCAACGTGAAACTGACCGCGCGGTTGAGCCTCTAGTTAAATCCTCCCCCCTCGGGGGAGGGGGACCACCCGCAGGGTGGTGGAGGGGCACCCTCGGCGGCTCACGGCCTGTGCCCCTCCACCACCTTCGGTGGTCCCCCTCCCCGTTCCGGGGAGGAACTCACACCTCGTCGTAATGGAACGGCGCGATCACCGGCTCGGGGTAGGCTTCGTAGTCGAGCGTGGGAGGCCGGTCGGGCGCCAGGCCGTCGATCGCGCGCAGCAGCGGCACGCCGCCGCGGTGCCAGCCCTGATCGTATTCGGTGTAGAAGTTGACCACCCCGCGCAGCGAGGCGATCCGCCAGTGCCAGGAACCGTCATGGGCCTCACGCAGGTATGCGTTCTCGTAGGTCGCCTCGCCCCAGCGGCCCTCGTGGCCGAGCCGGCCGACCATCATCAGCGTGCGCCAGCGGCCTTTGGCGATGCCCGCCGCGCTGTCGATATGGAGCACCGGCTGGAGCTGCATGTGGTTGTAGAGCGTGCCGTGGCCGTAAGCAGGCAGGTTGCGGAGGTAGGCCCGCACCCGCTCGCGCCCGACATAGACGCCGCGCCCGGCGATTTCGAGAGTGCCTTCGGCCGCGAACAGGTCGGCCGCCTGATCCCATAGCCCTTTGTCGACGTAGTAGCCGTAAGCGCCCTGCAGATTCACCAGATCGCGATAGTCTTCGGCCGCCTGGGCGCGCCGCTCAAGCTGCTCGATGCGCTCCAGCAGCGCCGCGGTATCTGTCATCGTCCCCTCCCATGCCCGTTACCACCAACGGCGCTTGCGCACCTCGGGCACGCCGTCGCGGTTCACGTCGGTCACCACGGTCGTGGTGTCGTGCCGCGTCCCTTCGGCCACGCCCTCGGCATGCGCCGCGCGCAGCTCGGCTTTGTCGGCCCGCCGCACGGTGCGCAAGTGGTCGTAAGTCCCGCGCATCTGGCCATAGGCGAACACCGCCAGCAGGCCGCCAACGATCGCCAGGTTCTTGAGCGCTTCGGTCATCTGAACCGGATCGCGCAAGTCGTTGTGGAAGAAGAACACCGTCAGCAGCACGAAGCCTGCCAGCAGCACCGCCACCAACCGGGTCATCAGCCCGACCATCAGCAGCAGTCCGGCGACGAGTTCGAACACGCCGGTCGGCATCGCGAGATAGCCGGGCAGCGTCGTGGTGCTTTCGATGTACTGCGCAGTGGTGCCCGGGCTGACGATCTTGTTGAGGCCCGAGACGATAAACAGCGCCCCCAGCAGGATACGGCCGACGACGGCGGCGATCATGGACATCGGTTCTGTCTCCCTGGCGCGGCCGGCCTTGCGCCGCTCATAGGGGAACCCGTGAAAGCCGATTCAGTGCCCTGCTAGAGCCGCGGCAGCGTCACGCCGCGCTGGCCCATGTATTTGCCCGCACGGTCGGCATAGCTGATCTGGCACGGTTCATTGCCCTTGAGGAACAGGAACTGGCAGGCGCCTTCGTTGGCGTAGATCTTGGCGGGCAGCGGGGTGGTGTTGGAGAACTCCAGCGTCACATGGCCTTCCCATTCGGGTTCGAGCGGGGTCACGTTGACGATGATCCCGCACCGCGCATAAGTCGATTTGCCGAGGCAGATCACCAGCACGTCGCGCGGGATACGGAAGTATTCGACCGTGCGCGCGAGCGCGAAGCTGTTCGGCGGGATCACGCAAACGTCGGTCTTGCGATCGACGAAACTGGTCGCATCGAAGTTCTTCGGATCGACCACCGCGCTGTCGACATTGGTGAAGATCTTGAACTCGTCCGCCACCCGCGCGTCGTAGCCGTACGACGACAGGCCGTAGGAAATGCACCCCTCGCGCTGCTGGCGCTCGACGAACGGCTCGATCATGCCGCCGCGCTGGGCCTCGTCGCGAATCCAGCGGTCGGAGAGAATCGACATTAGTGGAACTTCCGTGTCTTGCCATCGCTGCCGCCGGCTTGGGTTGCTGCATCCAGGATCGCCTGGAGTTGCCTTTGCAGATAGCCTTCCAGCAAAGCGATCATGGGCAGCAAGTCCGTCTCGTCGTCGTCGGCCGCTTGGTCGAGGCTCTCGAGCGCATCGTAGTAGGGCTTTTTGTCGGCAGAAATCTGCTCCGGAATGGTCGGCGATCCGGGGAGCCGCGCTCCCGATCTCGCGCAAAGCACCAGATATGCGACGGCTCTCGTCGTGCGGCCGTTGCCGTCTGCGAACGGATGAATCCAGTTCAGTCGCCACATGAGATAGGCACAAAGCTCGATTGCGGATCGATCGGCCCAGTTGCCGTTTATCCATTCGCATAAGTCCTCGACCTTTGCGGCAACCAAACTTTCGTGCGGCGGATTGTGCTTGCTTCCGCCAATCTCAACTGGAGCGTTGCGGAATGTGCCCGCCTGCGGATGCACACTCTGCATAGCGGTCCGGTGCAATCCCAGTATGGTCGAAGGCCTCAATTTGAATGGCCGCCCGTCGCGGACGGCCAAGTCGATAAGGTCGAGAACTTCGTCGAACTGGAGCAGAGCGTTCTCTGCCTCGAGCGCTGCCCGCTGGTCGGCATCCTCGATGTAGCTGGCGGACTTCGATATTGTCTGGCGGTCAGCCATGCCGCGGATGTTTTTCGGCAGCCCGGTCGACCATCTCGCGCGTCACGCGGTCGTTTTCCGTCTTGGCGTTTCCGTAGGCAAAGCTGCGGCGTTGCTTCTCGCGGTCGTCGGCGGATTCGGGCACGAGCTTCGCCCGCTCGATCATCTCGTCAGTCTTGGACATCTTTGGAATCATCCTGGCCGGATATGGCCATCGTCATTGTAAGCGCAATGCTTACTGGGACACGAGCGCTTTGTGATGGTCAGCCTCCAGCCAGCAACGTGGCATTCCCCCCCGCCGCCGTGGTGTCGATCGTCGTCACCCGCTCGGTGGCGAAGCGCGTCACGTAATGCGGCCCGCCGGCCTTCGGCCCAGTGCCCGACAGGCCTTCGCCCCCGAACGGCTGGCTGCCGACCACCGCACCGATCTGGTTGCGGTTGACGTAGAGATTGCCGACTCTCGCGCGCGCCTCGACCAGCCGCCGGGTGGCATCGATCCGGCTGTGCAGCCCGAACGTCAGGCCGAAGCCGGTCGCGTTGATCTCTTCGACCACAGCTTCAACCCCGCCGGCCGGGAAGCGCGCGACATGCAGCACCGGGCCGAAGTTTTCGCGGGTGAGGTCGGCGATGCTTTCGATCTCGACGATCGCCGGGGCCACGAAAGTGCCGTTCTCGGTGCCGGGCGGCAGCTCGCGCTGCCACACTTTGCGGCCGCCCTCGCGCATCCGCGTCACATGATCGTCGAGCGCCTCTTTCGCCTCGGCATCGATGATCGGCCCGACGTCGGTCGCAAGCTCGGCCGGGTCGCCGATCACCAGCGCCTCGAACGCGCCGCGGATCATCCCCAGCATCGGCTCGGCGACGTCGTCCTGCAAGTATAGCACGCGCAGCGCCGAACAGCGCTGCCCGGCGCTCTGGAACGCGCCCGAGATCACGTCGCGCGTCAGTTGTTCCGGCAGCGCCGAGGAATCGACGATCATCGCGTTCTGCCCGCCCGTTTCGGCGATCAGCGTGGCGATCGGCGCGTCGCGCGCGGCAAGCGCGCGGTTGATCGCGCGTGCGGTTTCGGTCGAGCCGGTGAAGACCACCCCGGCGAGGCGCGGATCGGACGTGATCGCCGCGCCCACGCGCCCGTCGCCGGGCACCAGCAGCAGCGCGTCCTTGGGAATGCCGGCCTCATGACACAGCTCCACGGCGCGCGCGGCGATCAGCGGGGTCTGTTCGGCGGGCTTGGCGATCACCGTGTTGCCCGCGGCCAGCGCGGCGGCGATCTGCCCGGTGAAGATCGCGAGCGGGAAGTTCCAAGGGCTGATCGCCGCGAACACCCCGCGCCCATGCAGCCGCAGCAGATTGCTCTCGCCGGTCGGGCCGGGCAGCGGGTGCGGGGCGGAGAACTGCATTCGCGCCTCGCAGGCGTAATAGCGCAGGAAATCGACCGCCTCGCGCAGCTCGAGCACGCTGTCGGTCAGCGTCTTGCCGGCCTCGCGCTGGCACACGCTTATCAGTTCGGCGGCATGGCTTTCGAACAGATCGGCAGCGCGTTCGAGCAGCGCCGCGCGGTCCGAACCGCCGCGCGCGTCCCATGCGGGCTGCGCCGCCGCGGCGAGCGCGATGGAGTTCGCGACTTCAGCGTGCGAGGCCTGCCGCACCGCGCCGACCAGATCGTCGCGGTTCTGCGGCGAACGGATCTGCGCCCCGCCGCCGACCTCGGGCAGCGGGGACGTCGGATGACCTTCCCAGCGGCGGGCGCGCAGTTCACCGAGCTGGGCCAGCAGCGGTTCGCGGACCAGCGGATCGGCCAGGTCGATGCCGGCGCTGTTGCGGCGCGCCGGGTAGAGGTTCGCGGGCAGCGGGATCGCCGGGTTGCGCTTGGGGTCCAGGCCGGCGAGCGCGGAGACCGGGTCGCCGGTCAGCTCGGCCACCGGCACCGCCGCATCGGCCAGCCGGTTGACGAAGCTGCTGTTGGCCCCGTTCTCGAGCAGTCGGCGGACCAGATAGGCGAGCAGTTCCTTGTGCCCGCCCACGGGGGCATAGATGCGCACGCGCGGCGGCGCGGCCGATTGTTCGGCCAGCGCATCGTAAACGTCCTCGCCCATTCCGTGGAGGCGCTGAAACTCCAAGGGTCGGTCGCCCGCAAGCCGGGCGATCGCCGCGATCGTGTAGGCATTGTGCGTGGCGAAGGCCGGATAGATCGCGTCGCCCGCCTTGAGCAGCCGGTCGGCGCAAGCCAGATAGGACACGTCGGTCGCGACTTTGCGGGTGAACACCGGATAGTCGCTGTGCCCGCCGACTTGGCTGGCCTTGATCTCGCTGTCCCAATAGGCGCCCTTGACCAGCCGCACCATCAGCCGCCGGCCGTGGCGGCGGGCGAGTTCGGCGATCCAGTCGCACAACGGCACGGCGCGCTTCTGGTAGGCCTGCACGGCAAGGCCGAAACCCTGCCAGCCGTTGGCGAACAGCGCCTCGTCCGCCACCAGCGCCTCGATCACGTCGAGCGAGAGCTCGAGCCGCTCGGCCTCCTCGGCGTCGATCGTGAAGTGGATGTCCGCCGCGCTCGCCGCCAGCGCCAGGTCGCGCACGATCGGAACCAGCGCCGCCCTGGCCGCCTCGGCGTGGAGAAAATCGTACTTCGGGTAGAGCGCGGAGAGCTTGACCGAGATGCCCGAGCGCTCGGCGATCCCGCTGCCGCCCTCGCGCGCCAGCCGCTCGATCGCGCCGGCATAACTCGCGCGGTACCGCTCGGCGTCGGCGAACGTCATCGCCGCTTCGCCGAGCATGTCGAAGCTGTGCGTCAAACCGCGCTCGCGCTCGGGCTGGGCGCGCTTCAGCGCTTCCTCGATCGTCCGCCCGAACACGAACTGGCCGCCCAGAATGCGCATCGCGTGGAGCGTGGCCTGGCGGATTACCGGCTCGCCCACCCGGCCCATCGCGCGGCGCAGGCTGCTCGCCAGCCCGCGGTCGGCGCGCCCCGACCCGCGCAGCACTTCGCCGGTCAGCATCAGCGAGAAGGTGGCGGCATTGACGAAGGTCGAGCTCGATTCGCCGAGGTGCTCGCCCCAGTCGATCCCGCCGAGCTTGTCGGCGATCAGAGCATCGGCGGTCTGCGCATCGGGAACACGCAGCAGCGCTTCGGCCAGGCACATCAACGCGATGCCTTCCTCGGTGTCGAGGCCGTAGCTTTGCAGGAAGGCATCGAGCCCGCTCGCCTTGCGCGCGCGGGCGCCTTCGATCAGGCCCCCCGCGAGCGCCGCGGCCGCGCCGTGGACAGCGCGGGCCGGGTCGGCCTGCTCGATCCGCTCCGCCGTGCAGGCGGCCTCGTCCAGGCGGTAAGCGGCGCGCAGCGCGCTGCGGTCGAGAGGCATAAGCTTAGCCTCGCACCTCGCTTAATTGCGATCAATCCATTCGTAGCGGAACGCATCGCCGTCGCGCTTCACGTGCCCGGCGGAGGTGCGTCGGAAATGCGCCGGGAAGCACAGCGTGTGCTCCTCCGCGGCGCGTTCCATCGTCGCCTTGCGCGTCTGGCTGGCCATGGCCGCGTCGGCGTCGAACGCGAACGGCAGGTCGTGGCAGATCAGTTGCACCGGGTGGTGGATCACGTCGCCCCAGAACAGCGCGGGCGGCCCGTCCGCCTGGGCGTTGATCGTGCAGCAGCCGGGCGAATGGCCGAATGCCGGCTCGAGCCACACCCCGTCACCGATCTCGCGGAAGGCCGCCGCATCCTCGTCCACCAGCACCGCCTTGCCGGCCTCCATCACCGGTACGATCGAATCGGCGAAAGCCTGGTTGTGCAGCTCCTCCCCTGCGGGATCGGCCTTGAAGTATTCGAAGTCGCGCTTGCCGAAGAGGTACCGGGCGTTGGGGAAAGTCGGCACCCACTTGCCGTTCTCCAGCCGGGTGTTCCAGCCGACGTGATCGAAATGCAGGTGCGTGCACATCACCAGGTCGATGTCCTCGGGAGCGAACCCGGCGCGGCGCAAGTTGCCGAGATAGTCGGTGTCGAGCTGGTGCACGTCCGGCAGCAGCCGGTCCTTGTGGTTGCCGCAGCAGGTGTCGACCAGGATCGTCTGCCCATCGACCTCGATCACCCACGAATGGACCGAGAAAGTCATGAAGCTGGTCTCGGGATCGGCGGTCACCTCGTCGGGCTGATCGTACCACGCCAGCAGCCGGCGCATGTCGTCGGCGGTGGTGCCGGGGAGCTGGCTGAGCAGCGGGACGGGGCTATCCATCTCGTGGACCTTGTGCACGCGCAGCCGCCCCAGCTCGATCATCGCTCTCTCCGCCCGATTGCGCCGGCCTGCGCTCTGTTCTAGCCGTTGGGCGAAGTTCTAGGGGGATCGGATGCGTCGGGGCAATGGACAAGCGGACCAGCCGGTCCACGCCAACGGCACGGTCGCCGATGCGATCGCCGCGTTGCTCAAGCGCGAAGGCGTGGACATTGTGTTCGGCTATCCGCGCAACCAGGTGCTCGAAGCTGCCGCGCGGATCGACATCCGCACCGTGATCGTCCGCCAGGAACGCACCGGCCTGCACATGGCCGACGCGCTCAGCCGGATGAGCAAGGGCGCGCGGATGGGCGTGTTCGTGATGCAGCAGGGGCCGGGCGCGGAGAACGCGTTCGGCGGAGTGGCGCAGGCCTTCGCCGACAGCATTCCGGTGCTGGTCATGCCGCAGGGCTACGACCTCAGCCAGGCTTACGTGCCCTACAACTTCAACTCGGTGCGCTCGATGGCCAGCGTCGCCAAGCACTGTGAGCCGCTCACCTCGCCCGCGGATGTGGGCGCGGTGATGCGCCGCGCCTTCGCGATGCTCCGCAATGGCCGCCCGCAGCCGGTCGTGATCGAGTTGCCTTACGACGTGCTGGCGATGCCGTTCACCGGCCCACTCGACTACGCGCCCGGCAAGGTCGTCACCTCGCAACCCGCTCAGTCCGATATCGACGCCGCGGCCGAGGCGCTGATCGCGGCGCGCAACCCGGCGATTTACGCCGGGCAGGGCGTCCACTGGTCCGAGGCCTATACCGAGCTGCGGGAGCTGGCCGAGCATCTCGCGATCCCGGTCATGACCAGCCTGCCCGGCAAGAGCTGCTTCGACGAGACTCACCCGCTCGCGCTCGGCTCGGGCGGCAACGGCATCAACGGCGGCGTGCGCAAGTGGCTCGACGAATGCGACGTGCTGTTCGGTATCGGCTGCAGCTTCACCGCGACCTCGTTCGGCCTCGCGATTCCGCCGGGCAAGCGCGTCATCCATGCCACGCTCGACCCGCTCGACATCGACAAGTCGGTGCCGAGCGAGATCGCGCTGGTGGGCGATGCCCGGCTGACGCTGGCGGCGCTGCTCGAGGCGGTCAAGGCGCGCGTGCCAGCCGCCCGGGACAGCGCGCATGTTGCGCGGGAAATCGCTGATACGGAACGTGAATGGTTCGCCAGGTGGCGAGCGAAATGTACCCAGGAGACGAGCCCGCTGTCGCCCTATCGGGTGCTGTGGGACCTGCAGCAAACGGTCGATGTGGCAAACACGATCATCACCCACGACGCCGGCAGCCCGCGCGACCAGCTCGTACCGTTCTGGAAGAGTCGCAGCCCGCACGGCTACATCGGCTGGGGTAAATCGACCCAGCTCGGTTACGGGCTCGGCCTCGCGATGGGGGCCAAGCTCGCCTGTCCCGACAAGCTGTGCATCAACGTGTGGGGCGATGCCGCGATCGGCTTCACCGGCACCGATCTCGAAACCGCGGCGCGCGAAGGCATTCCGATCCTCTCGATTCTGCTCAACAACGAAGCGATGGCGATCGAGCTGCCGATCATGCCCGTGGCGACCGAGAAGTACCGCGCGACCGACATCTCGGGCGACTACGCGGCGTTCGCGCGTTCGCTCGGCTGCCACGGCGAACGCGTGACCGAAGCGGCCGAGATCGTGCCGGCGCTTCGCCGCGCGCTCGCCGCGATCGCGGCCGGGCAGCCGGCGCTGGTCGAGTTCATCACCGAGCAGGAAACCGCTTTCCCGCGCGGCTGATAACCGCGCGTTTACCACACTCGTCCATAGCCTCCGCTTCACCTCGAGGGGGCTGGGCATGGACGACCTGCTGGCGGAGTTCGTCGCCGAGACGCGCGACATGCTCGCCGCGCTCGCGGGGGAAGTCGTCGCCTGGGAAGCCGATCCCACCGACCGCGCCCGGCTCGATACCATCTTCCGCTTCGTCCACACCGTGAAGGGCAACTGCGGGTTCTTCGATTTCCCGCGGCTCGAGGCGCTCAGCCACGCCGCCGAGGACGCGCTCGCCGATGTGCGCGAAGGCACCCGCCCGGCCGACGCCGCGCTCGTCACGGTCGTTCTCGCCGTGCTCGACCGGATCGCCGCGATGATCGAGCGGATCGAGCGCGCCGAGCCGCTCGGCGACGACACCGACGAGGACCTGATCGCCGCGCTCCGCAGTTCGGCCGAAACCACCGCCGCGGCCGCCCAGCCCACCGCGGCGGGCGCAGCGCTGGCCGAGCAGCGCACCATCCGCCTGCCCGTCGAGTTGATCGACCGGGTCATGAGCGGCGTGTCGGAAATGGTGCTGGCGCGCAACGATATGGCGCGCCGGCTGCAGGGGTTCGACGGGTTGACCGGTCTCGAGGCGCCGTTCGCGCGCCTCTCGGGCCTGCTCGGCGAAGTGCGCGAGGCTATCACCCGTACCCGCATGCGCCGCATAGACGGCCTGTTCGGCACCTTTCCGCGCATGGTCCGCGACCTCTCGGCCGAGCTTGGCAAGCAGGTCCAGCTCGAGGTCGAGAGCGGCGACGTCGAACTCGACCGCGAGATGATCGAACTGATCCGCGATCCGCTGCTGCACATCGTGCGCAACGCCATCGATCACGGCATCGAGCCGCCCGCCGCGCGCGAGAGTGCCGGCAAGGCGCCGGTCGGGCGCCTCTCGATCGCGGCACGGCAGAGCGGCAACACGATCCGCATCGGCATCGCCGACGACGGGCGCGGCATCGATTGCGCGCGGCTGGCAGACAAAGCGGCCGCCGCCGGGCTGATCGCGCCGGCCGAGGCCGCCGCGCTGACCCGCGAGCAGGCGATCGAGCTGATCTTCGCCGCCGGGCTCAGCACCGCCGAGACGGTCACCGCGATCTCCGGGCGCGGGGTCGGCATGGACGTGGTCCGCGCCAACGTGGAGAAGATCGGCGGCACGCTGGAAGTCGAATCGGAGCCCGGCGAGGGCACCCGCTTCCTGATCAACGTCCCGCTGACGCTCAGCATCCTGCCGTGCCTGACCGTGCGGTCCGGCGGCCAGGTCTTCGCCGTGCCGCGTTCGTACATCGAGGAAATCGTCGGGACCGCGGGCGGGCAGGCCGAATTCGCGCATGTCGGCGAGCGGCGCCTGCTCACCTTCCGCGACCGGCGCCTGCCGTGCGTTCCGCTCAGCGCGGCGCTCGGCCTTGCGCCGCGCGGCGAGGCGCAGACGTTCGTCATCGTCCGGCTGGGCTGGGGCGATCTCTACGCGCTTGAGGTCGAGGACGTGCTCGACCACCACGAACTGGTGGTGAAGCCGCTGTCGCCGGCGATCATGGCCAGCGGGCTGTTCGTTGGATGCACCCAGCTCGACGACGGCCAGCCCGCGCTGCTGCTGGACGTGGCGGCGGTCGGCTATGCCTCGGGCATCCCGCGCGAACTCCATCGTCCGGCGATCCCAGCCAAAGGCGCGGACGTCGCGCTCGACCACGGGCTGCAGGTCATGCTGCTGACCGGGCTCGACGGCGCGCGGCGGGCGATTCCGCTCGACCTCGTCGAACAGATCGAGCGCGCGCCCATCGCCGCGGTGCGCCGCCGCGGGCCGTTCGCGCAAGTCGTGCTCGGCGACCGGATCCTGCCGCTGGCGGGTCTCGGCGAAGGCGACGAACTTTCGGACCCGCAGCCGCTGGTCCGGCTGCGCGGCGAGACCGGCCCGGTGGCCTATGCGGTCCGGGCGGTCATCGACATCGAGCATCTCGCCGAGACCCCGCGCCGCGTCGGCGCCGATCCGGCGCGGCTGGCCCTGATCGGCGAAGACGCGGTCGAACTGATCGACGAAGCGGCGTTGCGCCGTGAGCTCGAAGGGTGCGCGGCATGAACGCGGCGTTGCTGGTGGTCGAAGTGGCCGGGCGCCGCGCCGCGCTGCCTGCCGAGCGGATCCATTCGGTGATCGAGCCGGCGAGCGTGGTGCCGGTGCCACGCGGTCCGCGCCATCTGGCCGGGCTTGCCGCGCTGCGCAGCCGCCCCCTGACCCTGATCGATTGTCGCAGTGCGCTCGGGTTCGAACCGGAAGAAGCCCGCGCCCCGCGCGCGGTCGTGGTCGATCACGACGGCCACCTCTACGGGCTATTGGTCGATCTCGCAGATGAGATCATCGCCGCCACCGGCTCGCCGGAGCCGCTCGCGGCCGATCCGGGCCACGGGTGGCGCCGCATGGCGCCGACGATGATCGAGAGCGCCAATGGGCCGCTGCTGCTGCTCGACATCGCGGCGCTGATATCCGGTCCGGACGCAGCTTAAGCCAATGCTTACTTTCCCGGCTTAGACCCTGCCGAAAGGGACCGGTGCTGCTCATGAAAACCTGCCTCGTCGTCGATGATTCGCGGGTTATCCGCAAGGTCACCCGCCACATCGTCGAAAGCTTCGGCTTCGCGGTCGAAGAGGCCGAGAACGGCGAGGAAGCGCTGGCGATCTGCGATGCCGCGCTGCCCGATTTGATCCTGCTCGACTGGAATATGCCCGTCATGGACGGGCTGGCGTTCATTCAGGTGCTGCGCCAACGCCCCGAGGGCGCGCGGCCCAAAGTGGTGTTTTGCACCACCCAGAACGACGTCGCGCATATCCGCGCCGCCATCGCGGCGGGCGCGGACGAATATCTGATGAAGCCGTTCGACCACGATGCTCTCCAGATGAAGCTGCAACTGATCGGCGCGGCCTGAGGCGCCGACGATGGGCGCAGTCTCGACTTTCCCGATCGAACGACCCGCTGGCGCGGATAGCCGCGTGCGCGTCATGGTGGTCGATGATTCGCCGACCGTTCGCGCGGTCATGAGTGCGCTGATCGGCGCCGAGGCCGATCTTGAACTGGCGGCGGTCGAAGGCAGCGCCGAACGCGCGCTGGCGGTGCTCCAGCGCACGCCGACCGACGTCATCCTGCTCGACCTCGACATGCCCGGCATGGGCGGGCTCGATGCCATTCCGCGGCTGCTGGCCGCGGCCGATCCGGCGCGCATCCTGGTTGTCTCGGCGCTGACCGTGCGCGGTGCCGACCATACGCTCGAGGCGCTTTCGCTGGGCGCGGCCGATACCCTCGCCAAGCCGCGCCCCGGCGAGTTCGACGACGAGTACCGCGCGCTCTTGCTGCGCAAGGTGCGCCTGCTCGGCCGCGTGGCGCGGCGGGTGCGGGGCAAGGCCGCCGAGCCGGCCAGTCCCTCGTTGCGCGCGCCGCCCCGCGTCGCGCCGGAGATCCTCGCGATCGGTGCATCGACCGGCGGCATCCATGCCCTCGACCAGTTCTTCGGAGCGCTGCCGGTGCGGCTGCCGCTGCCGATCCTCGTCACCCAGCACCTGCCGGCGACGTTCAGCGAGGCGCTGGTCCGGCAGTTGCGGAACGCTTCCGGGCGCGGCGTGGCGGTGGCGCGCGCGGGTCTCGCGCTGCTGCCGGGGCAGATCCTCGTGGCGCCGGGCGATGCTCACCTCACGGTCGCGATCAGCGAACGCGGGCCGGTTGTGACCCAGCTCGACCGCACCCCGTCGGCGAGCGGCTGCACGCCGTCGGTCGATCCCATGTTCGAAAGCTGCGCGGCCGCGTTTGGCGCCAATGCGCTCGGCGTGGTGCTGTCGGGTATGGGCCGCGACGGTGTGCTGGGCGCCGCGCGCGTGGTCGAGGCGGGCGGCACGATCGTGGCCCAGGATGCGGCCAGCAGCGCGGTCTGGGGCATGCCGGGGGCTATCGCCGCCGCGGGTCTCGCCTCCGCTTTGCTGCCGCCCGAACAGATCGCCGCGCATGTCGTCGCGGCCATGGCGGTGCGATGATCGATCCCGGGCAAGTCGCGCTCGGCATCGTCGCCGGGCTGCTCGAAGCGCGCACGGGACAGACGCTGACCGCGGACCGGGCCTGGCGGGTCGGTACCGCGCTGACCCACGTGCTGCGCGGCAACGCGCTGGGCTCGCTCGACGACCTGGTCGTGCGGCTCGCCGATCCCGCCGAAAGCCGGCTCGCCCAGCAGGTGGTCGATGCCCTGCTCAACAACGAGACCTACTTTTTCCGCGACCGCGCGATGTTCGATATCCTCGCCGCGCGCACACTCCCCGAACTGCAACAGCGCCGCGCGGCGACCCGGCGGCTGGCGATCTGGTCGGCCGGCTGTTCGACCGGGCAGGAGGCCTATTCGCTGGCGATGCTGATCGCGGCCGAGCCCGCGCGCTGGCGCGGCTGGGCGGTCGACATTCTCGCCACCGATGTCTCGCCGTCGATGATCGCGAGCGCGCGGCAGGGCAGCTACACGCAGTTCCAGATCCAGCGCGGGCTCGGGGCGCTCGAAATGGTCTCGTTCTTCGGCGAGACTGCATCGGGCTGGCGCGCCGCGCCGGCGCTCCAGCGGATGATCCGGTTCGAGCCGCACAACCTGCTCGATGCGCCGCCGTTCCCGGGGCGCTTCGACCTGATCCTGTGCCGCAACGTGCTGTTGTATTTCGACCGGCCGACGCGGGCGCGCGCGTTCGACCGGCTGGCCGAGGCGCTCGCTCCGGACGGGCGGCTACTGCTTGGCGCGGGCGAGACCACGGTCGGTCAGGCCCAGGCCCTGGCGCCGATTCCGGGGGGGTACGGCCTGCACGGATTCGCGCCGATGCAGGAGCGGCTGCGCGCCTGAGGCGACCCGCGAACGGGGTAAATTTCGGCTTTACGCAAACTTAAACGCTGGCCCGTAAGCATCGTCCGGCAACCCCGGCGATCCCGGGGCCGCCAAGGGGGGACAGTCCGCGGTGTTGCAGGTGCAGGGGACAAGGCAGGTGGCGCCTGCGGTGCTGGTCGTCGCGCCCATCGCCGTGCTGACCCTGATCTCGGTGCTGGGGATCGGCCTGCTGCTGGCGATCGTCGGCCCGACCACCCCGCTGGGGATCGGCCTGGTCAGTTTCGGGCTCCTGGCTTACGCGCTGGCGATCCTGCTGCTGCTGCGCTTCGGGCTGAACAGCATCGCGCGGCTCGCCGATCTGGGCCTCACCGACAGCCTGACCACGCTGCCCAACCGGCGCGCGCTGCACCGCGATTTTCAGTCCGGCGCGGGCCAGCCGGCGGCGCTCGCGCTGCTCGATCTCGACGGCTTCAAGTCGGTCAACGACCACTACGGCCATTTCGTCGGCGACCGGCTGATCAAGGAATGCGCACGCCTGCTTAAGGACGTGTGCGGGTTCGAGGCGCGCCCCTACCGCCTCGGCGGCGACGAGTTCGCGATTCTGGTCAAGGGGCCGATCGCCGGCAACATCCTCGAGAGCGTTTGTCACGCGCTGCTCGCCCGCCTGGTCGAGCCGCTCGAAATCGACGATCGCCGGATCGCGATCGGCGTCAGCATCGGCCTGTCGCGCGCGAGCGGGACCGACGGACTCAGTTCGTCGGAAATGCTCCGCCGCTCGGACATGGCGATGTATGCTTCCAAGGGCAGCGGCAAGAACCGCTGCACCTGGTTCTCCGAGGACCTCGACCGTAGCCGCGACCACGATCGGCAGATCGAGCTGGATCTGCGCGGCGCGATCGAACGCGGCGAGTTCCATCTCGCCTACCAGCCGCTGGTCGATGCCAAGAGCGGCGAGATCGTCGCCGTCGAGGCGCTGCTGCGCTGGCGCCGCGCCGACGGCAGGATGATCGATCCCGAGGTGTTCATTCCGGTGGCCGAGAAATCGGGGCTGATCTATCCGATCGGCGTGTGGGTGCTCGCCACCGCGTGCCGCGAAGCGCTCCCGTGGCACGGCATCAAGCTGTCGATCAACGTCTCGCCGGCGCAGCTGCGCAATCCGGAGTTCCCGATCAGCCTCGGCCAAGTGCTCGAAGAGACCGGCTTCCCGCCCGCGCGGCTCGAGCTCGAAGTGACCGAGACCTACCTGGTGACCGATCCGGTGGTTGCCAGCCGCAATCTGGACGTCATCCGCAAGTTCGGGGTCGGCGTCGCGCTCGACGATTTCGGCACCGGCTATGCCTCGATCGGCTTCCTGCGCAACTTCCGCTTCGAGAAGCTCAAGATCGACCGCTCGATGGTGGTCGATGCGGCCAACGACGGCGGCTCGCTGGCGATGATGGCGTCGAGCGTCGCGGTCGCGCGGGCGATGGACATGGCGGTCATCGCCGAAGGGGTCGAAACCCAGGCCCAGGCCGATCTGGTCCGCGCCGCCGGCTGCGACCAGATCCAGGGCTGGCTGTACTACAAGGCCATCACGGCCGCCGAAGTCGGGGTCCACCTGAGCCACCGTTTCGGCAATGGAGGGGCGTCCTATGGACATGTCGCGTAACCCGGCGGTGCCCGGCGCCGACGAACTCGACGATGTGCGCGAGCAGCTCCAGGCGGAACTCGCGGCCGATCGACCCGCCGGCACCCAGACGCTCGCCTGGCTGCAGCCGTCGCGCATCGGCGGCCGGCTGAGCGGGCTGATCGGCGCCTCGGTCATCGCCGCGCTGGCACTCGGCGTGCTGGCGGTGGCCGGGCTGTTCAGCCTCGACCGCAGCAACGCGCAGATGTCGCGGCTGCTCGACGCCAACCGCCTGAGCGCGCGCGTCAACCAGGAAATCGTCGGCACCCAGTATGCGATCGGCGGCTACCTCGAAAGCGGGCGGCCTGCACCGCTCGCCGAGGCGCGCCAGTCGCTCCTGCGCGGGCAGCAGAACGTGCGCGAGCTGCGCGCGGCGCTGACCGGGCTCGAAGGCGACTACCTCGCCGCGCTCGACCGGGTCTCGACCGAGCTCGCCGCGCTCGGCGCCCGCGTCGATACGATGGACGGGCCGGACGCCGCCCCGCGCGAGGAAGCTTTCGCCGTGATCGGCGAGGCCTATGCGGTGTCGAGCGATCTGGGCCTGATCATGAAGGAGCTCGACGCCCAGCTCAGCGCGCAGCGCGAAGGCGGCGCCCGGCTGCTGCACCGGTTCCTGCTGCTGGTCAGCGTCGTCGCGGTGATCGCGGTGGGGGTCGGCGCGGTCATGGTCCTGCGCGTCCGCAACCAACTGGTACGGCCGATCGAGCGCATCTGCGAAGCGATGCGCGCGCTCGCCGCCGGGGACCGCGACGTGGCGGTGCCGCATGCCGAGCGCACCGACGAGATCGGTGAAATGGCGCGCAGCCTGTTCGTGATCAAGAAGGCCGCCGCCAAGTTCGACCGCATCCGCCGCGAGCGCGTCGCCGCCGCCGAGGAAGAACTGCGCCGCCGCGCCGAAGCCGACGACGAGCGCGCCGAGCAGCGCCGCCGCCAGGCCGAGACCATGCGCCTGCTGGCCGACACCTTCGAGCGCAACGTCGGCGAGATCGTCGGCGGTGTCGCATCCGCTTCGAGCCAGCTCCAGGCGACCGCCAGCGCGATGGCTTCGGCCGCCGAACAGTCGGCGATGCAGGTCGGCGAAGTCGCCGGCGGGCTCGGCGAAGCCTCGGCGGGCGTCACCGCCGCCGCCGCCGCGAGCGACGAGTTCGCGATGTCGATCGGCGAGATCAGCCGCCAGGCTTCGACCTCGGCCGAACTTGCGCGCCAGGCCTCGACCGCGGCCGAGCGCGCCGACGGCACGATCTCGGACCTTGCCTATGCGGCGAGCGAAGTCGGCGACGTGGTCGAGTTGATCTCGACGATCGCCCAGCGCACCAACCTGCTCGCGCTCAACGCCTCGATCGAGGCGGCGCGCGGCGGCGAGGCGGGGCGCGGGTTCGCGGTCGTCGCCGCCGAGGTCAAGGACCTCGCCACGCAGACCGCCAAGGCGACCGAGGAAGTCGCCGTGCAGATCCGCACCATCCAGGCCACCACCGACGCCGGGGTCGAGACGCTGCGGTCGATCGCGGCGCAGATCCGCCAGCTCGAAGCCACTTCGGTGTCGATCGCCGCGGCGGTCGATCAGCAGTCGGTCGCCGGGCAGGACCTCGCCCGAAGCATCGATCTCGCTGCGCGCAATACCGAGGACGTCTCCTCCAACCTCGACCAGCTCCGCGACACTTCGCTCGCCACCGGAGCCGCCGCCAGCCAGGTGCTGACCAGCTCGACCGAGCTCGAACAGCAGGCCGCGACGCTAAAAGGCAAGATGGAAGACTTCCTTCAGCACGTGAGGGCGGCTTAAGCCGCGCTAGCTGGCTGGCCCGCCAAGCCGAGAAATACTATGGCAGCGCGGTCGAACCGCAACATGTCCGCATCGCTAAGTTTCCCGACATGCTTGCCCAGCTTTTCGCGTGGCACGGTGGTCAACTTGTCGATCATGAGACGGCTTGGCTCGCGAAGGCCGTTTTCCAGTGTCGGCGCGACCTCGAGGCGGAACAGTGCCGCCTCCGTAGGGTCGGTGGTGAAGGCGCAGACCGTTACGGAACCTAACGCTTCGAAGGCGTCGTCCTGTACGATAGCCACTGGGCGTGGCTTGCTGGCGTAATCCTTTCCGCCGGCGACGGTCCAAACCTCGCCGCGCCTCACCGTTCAGTCCAAGCCGGAGATCGCGTCGATAAAGTCCTGATCTTCGCGTGCGAAAGCGCTTGCTGCAACATGCGCTGACTGCCGGCGAGCCTCCGCCTGGAAGGCAGCCGCTCTAACATCGTGAACCCAGATCTGGATCGGCCTGAGCCCCTGCGCGCGCAGCCGTTCGCGGTGCTTATTGACCTTCTCGCGTGACGGACGGGTTGCTGGCATGGGTTACATGTAACCCGACTGCGAGCCCGATTCAAGGCGATGCCCTTGGGCCAGCAACTGATGATCGTCATCAGAAGATCGCCTTACCCGATGCACGTTTGCGCAAGTGCTCCATGAGATCCCAGCGGTCCGACCCCGGCAACTGGACTTGCCAATAGTTCCAGCCGTTGAGGCTGGGATTGGCACCGCGCTTGGTCTTGGCCAGGCTGCTTGCCGCAGATGATAGCGAGCGGAACGGTGTGCCGTTCACGACGAGAAAGCCGTTTAAGAACCGCCCTTCATATCGCTGGCTACCTCGGCCGTATTCCATGCGGGCGTAACTGCCGTGCGGGATAACCACGCCATCTTCTACCCACGCTTGCCCGGTCGCGCCGTCGGTGTCCGAACTTTGGTCGCTCACCGTGAGCGCGGGAAGGTGTAGTAATCGACGCAGCGCGTGAAGGGGCTTCTCGGAGAAGCTCCTCCGTTCGGCTTCGATCAACTTGTGGATGTCGAAGTCGATCTCAATTGTGATCGTTTCCATACGGCCTCTCTGATTGAGGCCGCCCTAGGCAATCCAAAAACTCCTGTAAACTACTCTCAGGAGTAGGAGGAGTAAAAATTGTTGCTTCCGCCTACGCCCCAACCGCCTCCGCCTCGCTCTCGGCAAACTCCCGCTCGGCCAAAAACCGCTCGGCATCCAGCGCGGCCATGCACCCAGTTCCCGCTGCGGTGACGGCCTGGCGATAGACCGGGTCCATCACGTCGCCGCAGGCGAACACGCCCGGCACGTTGGTCTTCGGCGTGCCCGGCTCGCATTGGATGTAGCCGCCGGCGTCCATGGCGAGCTGGCCTTTGAACAGTTCGGTCGCGGGGGCGTGACCGATGGCGACGAAGGCGCCTTCGGTGGCGAACTCGCTCGCCTCGCCGGTCACGGTGTCGGTCAGCGCCAGGCCGGTCAGCCCGCCCGCCAGCGGATCGCCGAGGAAGCGGTCCACGCGTCTGTTCCACAGCACGCTGATGCGCGGGTTGGCGTGGAGCCGGTCCTGCAGGATCTTCTCGGAGCGGAGCGAATCGCGCCGGTGGATCAGCGTCACGTCGGGGCTGTGGTTGGTCAGGTAGAGCGCTTCCTCGACCGCGGTGTTGCCGCCGCCGATCACCACCACTTTCTTGCCGCGATAGAAGAACCCGTCGCAAGTCGCGCAGGCGCTGACGCCTTTGCCCCCCAGTTCCTGCTCGCCGGGCACGCCGAGCCACTTGGCCTGCGCGCCGGTGGCGATCACCAAAACTTCGCCGACGTACACGTCGCCGCTGTCGCCGATCGCGCGGAACGGCGGACCGCTGGTGAGGTCGACCGAAACCACGGTGTCCCAGATCGTGCGGGTGCCGACATGCTCCGCCTGGGCCTGCATCTCCTGCATCAGCCACGGGCCCTGGATCACATCACGGAAGCCCGGGTAGTTCTCGACGTCGGTGGTGATGGTCAACTGGCCGCCGGGCTGGAGGCCTTGCACGACGATCGGCTCCATCCCCGCGCGCGCGCCGTAGATCGCCGCCGAAAAGCCTGCCGGGCCCGAGCCGATGATCAGCATCCTGGTGGTGTGGGTGGTCATGTAATCCCGTCTTCCTTCGTCATTGCGAGGCGACGCCGTCGCCGTGGCAATCCAGGGCGGTGCCGAGCGGCTCTGGATTGCCTCGCTCCGCTCGCAATGACGAGCTCCGTTGCAATTCTAGGTAGGAACCGGGTGCGAGACGCGCAATCGCCTAAGGCGGCTAGTCCCCTGAGCTATCCACCAGCCCGCCATCGAGCTTGCCCAGCAAATCGCAGAGCAGCCCGCTCAACGTCTCGATCTGGCCCGCATCCAACCCGTCGAGCAGCCGCGCGCGCAGCGGGTCGGCAATGGCGAAGATCCGCTCGAGCACGTCCTCGCCGCGCGGCGTCAGCGTCAGGTGTTTGGTCCGGCGGTCGCCCGGCGCCGGGCTCCGCTCGACCAGGCCGTCGGCGGTCAGCGCGTCGATCATCCGCGTCATCGTCGGCCCTTCGATCCGCAGGCGCTTGGCGACCTCGGCCTGGCTGCGCGGCTCGGGCGAGTTGAGAATCGCGGACAGCGCTTCCATCCGCGCCGAGCTCTGCCCGAGCGGGCGCAGCGCCTCGTCGAGCAGCGCGCGCCAGCGGCGGCCGACCAAGACCATGAGCACGGTCAGGCGGATTTCGGGCGTGGTGCGCTTGTCGCGATAGACCGCGAAGCTCGAACCCGCGCCGCCCTCCGGATCGGCGGATGCGTCCACCGGCTAGTCTCCCCCCGCGGCGATCAGGTCTGCCGCCTTCTCGCCGATCATGATCGTCGCGGCATTGGTATTGCCGCCGACGATACGCGGCATGACCGAGGCGTCGGCAATCCGCAACCCGTCGATCCCGCGGACCCGCAGCCGCGCATCGCACACCGCTTCCGCGCCGGTTCCCATCGCGCAGCTTCCCACCGGATGCAGCGCGGTGCCGACGAACTGGCGCACCCAGGCGTCGATCTCGGCGGGGGAGCGGACCTCGGGCCCGGGGAGCGTCTCGCCCTTGACCACCTCGGCGAGCGGTGCGGTGGGCGGTCGTTCTCGGTGGAAAGCACGTTTGAAAGGATGCGCGGCTTGGCGGCGGGATCGGCGCTTGCCAGCTTGACCCAGCCGCGCCCCTCGGGCCGCAGCAGCACGCAG
The DNA here is from genome assembly GCA_002279825.1 of Sphingomonadales bacterium 12-68-11. GTDB lineage: Bacteria > Pseudomonadota > Alphaproteobacteria > Sphingomonadales > Sphingomonadaceae > Croceibacterium_A. Next base: position 1,062,521 of record NCCV01000003.1, on the reverse strand, counting down.
GCCATCGCGATCACGTCGGCCTGCGGGGCCTTGATCCCGGGGAACCACGGTCGCGCGAGGATGCTGGTCGGCTGGAACAGGCACTGCGCATCGGGCCGCTCGAGTTCCGCGCGGGTCTTGATGAAGCCGTTGGCGGTGACCGGCATGTTGGCGATGCGGCCCTTGCCGGTCAGTGCCCACTGCAGCACCGAAAGCGCCAGCCGGTCGAAGCGCAGCTCGTCGGTCAGCGTGACCGAGCGGTCGGCGGGCCAGACCAGCGCGACCGAGGGATGGTCCTGCAAGTTGCGGCCGACGCCCGGCAGGTCGTGGACCACGTCGATGCCGAGCTTGCGCAGTTCGTCGGCCGGGCCGATGCCTGACAGCAGCAGGAGCTGCGGCGTGTTGTAAGCCCCGCCCGAGAGCACAATTTCGTGCTCGGCTACCAGCCGGTGTTCCTGCCCGTCCTTGCGATAGTGCAGCGCCGTCGCGCGTCCGTTCTGCACTTCTATGCGCGTGGCATGCGCCTTTGTGATCACCGTCAGGTTGGGGCGCTTCATCGCCGGATAGAGGAACCGCGCCGACGTGCTGCCGCGCCGCCCGCCGTGGATCGAGATGTCCGGGCTGCCCCACCCTTCCTGGTCGCTACCGTGATGATCTTGCTGGGTTTTATAGCCGAGCTTGGTGACCGCTTCGATGAACCGCGGGAACAGCCGGTCGTCGGGGATGTGCTTGGTCACCGTCAGCGGGCCGCCCCTGGCGTGATAGCGGTCCGCCGGTCCCCAGTGGTTCTCGCTCTTCTTGAAGAACGGCAGCACGCTGTCCCAGTCCCAGCCTTCGAGGCCGAGCTGGCGCCACTCGTCGTAGTCGCGCGGATGGCCGCGCGCGTAGAGCATCCCGTTGATAAGGCTCGATCCGCCGAGCCCCTTGCCGCGCGGCTGGCGCAGCCGGCGGTCGTTCGCGAAGGGCTCGGGCTCGCCCTCGTAGCTCCAGTTGAAGCGCTTGTCGGCCATGACCATCGGGAAGGCGATCGGCATCGCCAGCAGCGGATGCCGCTCGCGCCGCCCCGCCTCGATCAGCGTGACGCGCACGGCCGGGTTCTCGCTGAGCCGCGCGGCGACAACCGCACCCGCCGAGCCTGCGCCAACGACGATATAGTCTGCTGAATCAGTCATTTGCTCGAGTAGCGGCCCGACTTGATCTGCACGATCCTGCCGCCTGCGGTGCGGTACATATTGATGCTCTCGACCGTTCGCACATCGCCTTTCACCGTCGGCCACAGCTCGAAGTCGGGCCAGTCCTTGATGGTGGTGAACTTGGTACGGCTGTGCAGCGCCGCGCCGTCCGGGGCGACGATCAGGTCGATCACCTCGAGCTCTTCGGCGATGTGGTCGAACACCTGGGTGTAGAAATCGATGATCCCCTGCGCGCCGATGATCTGCTTGCGGTCGCCCAGGTTGAACTCGACGTCGTCGGCGTAATACTTCCGGAAACCCGCGAAATCGCGCGCGTTGAAGGCGGCGATGTAAGTGCGGAAATCGTCCTCGGTCATGCGGCTTCCTTCTCAATTGGCGCGAGCGAGCGGCCGCGGATCAGGTCGGCGGCCTTCTCGGCGATCATGATGGTGGGGCCGTTGGTGTTGCCGCCGGGCACGTCGGGCATGACCGAGGCATCGACCACGCGCAGGCCGGCGAGGCCATGGACGCGCAGTTCGGGATCGACCACCGCGTTTGGGCCGATGCCCATCGCACAGGTGCCGACCGGGTGCTGCGTGACGCCCGCAGTGGCGCGGATGTGCGCGTCGATCTCGGCGTCGCTCTGCACGGCCGCGCCGGGCGCGTTCTCCCGCGCGATTAGCCCAGCCATCGGCTCGGTGCCGTAGATTTTTCGCGCCAGCCGGAGGCCCGCGCGGGCGGTGGCGAGATCGGCCTCGTTGGCGAACAGGTTGAAGCGCAGCGCCGGCAGCGCGCGCGGGTCGGACGACTTGAGCCGTACCGTGCCGCGCGCCTGCGGGTGGAGCAGGATCACGTCGGCACTGAAGGCATGCGGCGGGCTCTTCACGAACCCGGGGAACCACAAGTGAGCGGTCAGCTTCACCGGGTTCGAGAACAGCTGGATATCGGGCTGGGCGAGCCGCGGATCGGTGCGCAGCATCGGGTTGGCGCTGTTGAGCTGGCGCGCAAACGGCCCGGTGCCGAACAGGTACCAGCGCAGCACGTTGCGCGCGGCCCGGTCGAAGCGGAGCTGATTGACGAACGTGATCGGGTCCTTCGCCGCGAACTCCAGCGGCACGCGCGGGTGCTCCTGCAGGTTGCCGCCGACGCCGGGCAACTCGTGAACCAGCGGCACGCCCATTTCGGCCAGATGCTCGCCCGGCCCGATGCCCGAGAGCAACAGCAATTGCGGCGAGTTGTAAGCGCCGCCGCACAGCACGGTCTCGCCCGCCCGCGCGGTGCGGACCTCCCTGCCGACCTCGTATTCGACGCCGACCGCGCGGCCTTCCTCGACAAGCACTTTACGGGTCAGCGCGCCGGTCACCACCGCCAGGTTCGGCCGCGCCATCGCCGGCTTGAGGTAGGCTTCGTACGTCGAGGCGCGGCGGCCCTTTTCGTCGATCGTCAGCTCGACCCGGCAGCCGCCTTCCTCCTCGCCGGCGTGAATGTCGTCGGTGACCGGATAGCCGGCCGCGCGGATCGACTGCATCAGCTCGTCGTGCAGCAGGTAGTCGGTGCCGTTGGGAATCACCGGCAGGGGGCCAGCCGCGCCGTAGTTGCCCTCACCGCGCCACGAGCGCTCCATCCTGCGGAAGTAGGGCAGCACCTCGGCATGGCTCCAGCCGCGCGCGCCCTTCTGCGCCCAGCGGTCGAAGTCGGCGGAGTGCCCGCGCATATAGACCATGCCGTTGATCGAGCTCGACCCGCCGAGCAGCCGCCCGCGCGGCAGGAATAGCCTGCGGCCGTTCAGATGCGGCTCGGGCTCGCTCATCATCCGCCAGGTCAGTTCGGGATTGAGCATGGCCTTCATCATGCCGAGCGGCATCTTAACGAGGAACTTGTCCGCCCCGCCGCCGGCCTCCAGCAACAGCACGCGCGTGCGCAGATCCTCGGTCAGCCGCGCCGCGAGCACGCAGCCGGCCGATCCCGCGCCGACGATCACGTAGTCGAATTGGCCGTCCAGCGATCCTCTCCTTCCCTCCCTATTGCCGTTCGCATCGAGCGAAGTCGAGACACCTGGCGCGGGTGTCTCGACTGCGCTCGACACGAACGGGACCGGAAGGTTAGAGCGCGCACAGAGGAGAGCCGCCCGTGAACGCCCAGACCCCGATCGAGACCCGCCTGTCTGCCTTCCGCGAGAGGTGGCAAACGCCCGGCAAGCTGCTCATCGGCGGCGAGTGGCGCGAGGCGGCGAGCGGCGAGACCTTCGCGACCGAAGACCCCTCCACCGGCGACAAGCTGGCCGATGTGGCGAGCGCGGGGGAAGCCGATGTCGATGCCGCGGTGGCGGCGGCGCGCAAGGCGTTCGAAGGCTCGTGGAGCAAAGTGAAGCCCGACGAGCGGGCGCGCCTGATCAATAAGCTGGCCGACCTGATCGAGGCCGACGGCGAGGCGCTGGCGCTGACCGAGACGCTCGACGTCGGGCGGCCGATCCAGTTCAGCCGCATGATCGACGTCGGCGGCGCGGTCGGTCAGTTGCGCTACCAAGCCGGCTGGGCGACCAAGATCCAGGGTGAGACCAACGAGATCTCCGCTCCCGGCGAATGGCTGAGCTACGTGCTGCGCGAGCCGGTCGGGGTGGTCGGGCAGATCGTGCCGTGGAACTTCCCGCTGGCGATGGCCGCGGCCAAGCTCGGCCCCGCGCTGGCTGCGGGCTGCACGGTGGTGCTCAAGCCCGCCGAGCAGACCCCGCTCTCGACCATTCGGCTTGCCGAACTGGCGCTCGAAGCCGGCTTCCCCGAAGGCGTGATCAACATGGTGACCGGCTTCGGCCGCACCGCCGGCGCCGCGCTTGCCGCGCACCCCGATGTCGATAAGATCGCCTTCACCGGCTCGACCCAGACCGGCCGCGCGATCATCGAGGCGAGCAAGAGCAACTTCAAACGCATCAGCCTGGAACTGGGCGGCAAATCGCCCACCTTCATCTTCGCCGATGCCGACCTCAAGAAGGCGATCCCCGCCGCGGCGATGGGGATCTTCTTCAATGCCGGGCAGGTCTGCGCGGCCGGTTCACGGCTGTTCGTGCAGGAAGACGTCGCCGACCAGGTGCTCGAAGGCATCGCCGGCATGGCCAGGATGCTGCGCGTCGGCCAGACGCTCGATCCCGAAACGATGATCGGCCCGTTGGTGAGCGCGCAGCAGCTCGACCGGGTGACCGGTTACATCGAGAGCGGACGTAACGAGGGCGCCAGCGTGCTGGTCGGCGGCGGGCGCAAGGACGGGCCGGGCTGGTTCGTCGAGCCCACCGTGCTGGTCGATACCGAAGCCAGCATGGCGGTGCGGCGCGAGGAGATCTTCGGCCCGGTCCTCGTCGCCACGCGGTTCTCGAGCGCGGACGATGCCGACCGGCTGGCCGCGCTCGGCAACGAGACCGAGTACGGCCTCAACGCCACGATCTGGACCAGGGACATCGGCATGGCGCACCGCCTCGCGCGGCGGCTCAAGTCGGGTTCGGTCCGCATCAACGGCGCGGGCGGCGTCGATCCGGCGCTGCCGCTCGGCGGCTACAAGGCGAGCGGGTGGGGGCGTGAGAACGGCAAGGCCGGGATCGAGGCCTACACCGAGCTGAAAGCCGTGTCGGTGGCGCTGGACTAGGGCGCGCGTCCCACCGCGTCGAAGGCGAAGTCGAGCGAGACCGAGCTCGCCAGGCCTCCTGCCGCTTCACCCGTGCCGATGCCGAAGGCGGAGCGGTCGATGCTGGCATTGCCTTCGACACGCCGCCGCAGGCCTTCGCCGGTGAGCGTGAAAGTCACCGTTTGCGGCCGGCTTGCGCCCTTGAGCGACAGCGTGCCGCGCGCGCGGTAGCGGTTGGGGCCGGTCGCGGTTACCGAGATCGAGCGCCAGGTCGCGGTCGGGTTGGCGGCCGCGCCGAAGAACTCCGGCCCTTGCAGCATCCCGTCCTGCGTCGCGTCGCCGAGCGTGGCGCTGGCGAGGCGCACCTCGATACGCAAGTCGGCGGACTCGGGATTCTTGGGGTCGAAGCGGATCGTGCCGCTCCAGTCGGAGAAGCTGCCGCGCAGCGCGCTGCCGGCATTGTCGACCGCGAAACCCAGCCGCCCGCCTGGTTGGATCGTCCACACCGGCGGCGGTCCGGCCTCTTCCTCGGCCGCGGCGCTTTCGCTCGCGGCTACGCTCGGCGCGTCCGAAGGGTTGGCGGCGGAAGCCGCGTCGATGTCGAGCGACGGCCCGGCTAGTTCGACGCGGCCATCGCCCGGCGCCTCGTAGCCCCCCGCGGCGACCACGTCGCCGGCGATCTTCATGCCGGTCCCGAAGTAAACCGCGATCACCAGCACCGCGAGCAATCCCGCGAGACCGGCCGAACCGCCGGGAGCGATGCGGCGCAGCAGCCCGTCCCTGATCAGGAACTGGTGCCGCAGCGCGCCGGCGACATGGAGCAGCACCAGCGCAATGCCGATCCAGGCGAGCAGCTCGTGCGCTTCCTCCATGGGCTCGTTCACGCCCGCCGGGAGCGGCAGGTGCGGCCAAGGGATCGCGCCGAACAGCATGGTCGGCACCTGGATGCGGTCGGTCGAAACCAGCGCCCAACCGGTCAGCGGCGCGCCAATCATGAACACATAGAGCAGGACATGGACCGATTTGGCGAGGAAGCCCTGGAAGCCGCCTTCGACCGCCGGCGGCGGGCGGTGCGTCAGCCGCCAGCCGAGCCGCACCAGTGTCAGCACCAGGATCGTGATCCCGACCGACTTGTGCAATTGGTAGAGCGCGAAGCCGCTCGCGCCTTTGGGCATTGCGAACCCCAGCGCGAGCTGGAACGCCAGCGCCAGCGCGATGGCCCAGTGGAGCACGATCGCGACCGCGCTGTAGCGGGCCTGTGACGGAACCGGCGCCGGCTCGGAGCCGAGCGGCGCTTCGGGATTTGGCGAGGCGTCAGTTGTACTCAGTGTGGCCCTCTTCGTTCACCGGGTTGCGGTCGTTCTCCGCGCACTGGAACTCGATCAGCTTACCATACCGGTCCCGGCGATACCGGGTAGTCACCTCGAAGGGTTCGGCCAAGGCTTTTGGGTCTTCCATCCGCATTTCGTTGATCAGGATGTCGGGGTTGGCGGGGTCGAGCCGGATGCGCTCGGTGAGGCGGAATTCGTCCGAATGCGGCCAGCCGGTATCGATCTCGAGCTCGTCGAGGATCGCGCGGGTCTCGACCACCAGCGTCTGGCCGTTCCAGCGGCCGACCGAATCGCCCATGAATGTCGGATCGGGATCTTCTTCGTGGCCGCGCCCGTCGGTCCAGATCGTGCGGGTCTGCATCCACGCTTCCTGGTTCACCGTGACCCGGCCGGGCGAGAAGATGAACTCGTAGGGATACTGGCCGAGCCGCATGATCCGCGGCATGCCCGGTGGGCTGCAGTTGGACCGGGTGCGCCGCGCCACTCCGTCGGCGGCGCGGACTTCGGCCACCCAGGCCAGCCGGCGTTCGAGATATTCGCCTTTCAGCTTGGGCTCGGGCGCGCCTGCCCCCGGCCGCCCACCCATGACGAACCAGATCCCGCCCCAGTCGGGTAGCGCATCGAGCGCGGCATACTGCCCCTTGGGATTGGCCGCGCCCTTGTCGGGCGCGACGCCTTCGGGGGGCGGGGAGGGGGTGGCAGTGCCGAGTTGCTGCGCCGCGACCGGAGTGGCCAGCGCCAGCGCGGCGATGGCGATGGCCCGATAAGTCTGCATCCCCGTCCTCAGCTCGTCTGGCCGAGCGTCGACCCGTTGGCCAATCGCACGCCGGCGTAGTTACCGCCCCGGGCCCCGTTGCGCAACGGATGCACCCACAGCCGTACCTTGTCGCCAGGCTTGAGCGAGGTCCGCCGCCATCCCGCCAGAGCGAGGTTGTTGGGGCTGTTCATCTCGATCGCCCACTTCTCCACGCCGTTGCGGGTGGTGACGTCGGCCTCGATGAAGGCGTGAGGATTCTGCCATTTGAAGCGCGTGACCTCGGCATCCAGCACGATCGTTCGCTCCATGTCGAACATCGCGAAACTGTGATGTGCCAGCGCCGAGCCCCCGATGAGCACCGGGGCAAGGAGGAGGGGAAGCGCGAGAAGCCGTTTCATGGTGTGCGTCCCTTACAGCTGGGGAACATTGACGGGGGTGCCGTCCTTGGGGAGGCCGGAATCGAGCGTTCGGCCGTCGGCCAGCCGAACATCGAGAAACAGGCCCCCAGGTACGCCGTTGCGCAGCGGGTTCAGGCGCAGCGTGACGCGGTCGCCGGCCTTCAGCGAAGTGCGGGTCCAGCCCTGGCGGCGCAAGTTGTTGGGGCTGTTGAGCTCGATGCTCCAGTGCACCCGCCGCCCGCCGCTGGTGACGTCCATCTCGATGAACGAGTGCGGGTTGGTCCACTGGAACTCGGTCACCACGCCTTCCAGCGTCATGATCTTGCGCTGGTCGAACATCGCGAAGCTGTGGTGGGCCAGCGCGGGCGCGCCGGCCAGGACCACGGCCGCGGCGGCGGTTGCCAACAGGATCCTATTCACCTTCACGCACTCCTTCGACGTCGCTCTGGCCGCGCGCTTCGGCGGTGGCGTTGCCGAGATCGGTACCCGGCAGGTTGGCGTTGTAGCCGGTGATGCACTGGCTCTCGTTGATGTCGGTGTAGTCGGCCCGCAGGAAGCGCTTGGTCGAGGTCCATTCGCCTTCCCACTTGGTGGGATCGGTCATGATGTAGGTGATCTCCATCACCTTGCCGTCCTCGAGCAGGCGAATGCGCTCCACCATCTCGAAGTTGTCGTCGATCGGGATGCCGTAGTCGATGTAGTGGTTGTCGGGCTCGAAGTACTTCGAGCGCACCACCAGCGTGTCGCCTTCCCAGGTGCCGATCGATTCTCCGTTGTAGCTCGGTACGACCAGGTCGGGATCGCTCGGCTGGCGGCCATCGAGGAAGATCGTGCGGACCGAGTTGTTGAAACCGCTGATCATGTAGATCGCGGTCGGCAACTGGATGAAGGCGTGCGGCCACACGCGGGTCATGATCATCGGCATGCCTGGCGGGTAGCATTGCCCGATCACGTCGCGGTACGTGCGCCCTTCGCGCTGCGCCTCGGCGTATTCGCGCAGCGCCTGGCGGCCCTCCGGCCCGAATTTCGGGTACGGCGGGCCGAACAGGAACTTGAGGAACCCTTCGCGCAAGTCGATGAACCAGGTGCCGGTCACCTCGAACGGCGGCTTGGGGCGCGGCTTGGCGAGATTTTCGGGTGCCAGCGCTCCGAGATAACCGGGGTGCTTCGGGATCATCTGGTCGAACCGCTCGGCGCTGAGCGGGGTGTAGACCCGCTGCACGTCGAGCTGCGGCTCGCCCTCGGCGGAGGCGTCCTGCGCGAGCGCCGGCGCCGCCACCAGAAGCGGAAGCGCCGGAGCCAGCCAGGCAAGCAGTTTCAGTGAAGACAAAAGCGACCCCTCTCTGGTCAGAAATCGAACTGGAGCGTCAGGCCGAACTCGCGCGGCCGGCCACGCACTTCGGCGAGCGCGCTGCGCGGCGGGGCGGCCAGACCGGTGCCCGCGCCCGAGTCCCAGAACCCGCCGCCGAAGCGCTGCGCGTAAGTGGCATAGACTTCGTCCAGCAGGTTGTTCGCGAAGGCCGTGATGGTAACTGGAAAATCGTCCAAAGCTAGCTGGATACGTGCGTTCATCACGCCATAGCCGGGCATCGTGTAGGACGAATCGGTCCCTTCGCTGGGGTGCGTCGCCTGCTCGCCGACATAGGCGTAGTTGGCATTCAGGGTCAGCCGGCCGAGCGGGGTGCGCGGCGCCCAGGTCGCGCCGAAGTTATAGGTCGGCGTCGGCACGTCGGGGAACAGGTTCGCGGTTCCGGCAGGCGGATTGATCAGCTCGTGATCGGTGATCGCCATGCCGCCGTCGATCCACAGGTCGGGAGTCAGCCTGAGCTGACCGTCGAGTTCCAGCCCCTGCAGCCGCACGTCGCCCTGGTTCTGCACCTGGATCAGGAAGCCGACCGGGCATTGCGCGCTGTTGGCCGGGATGCCTGCCAGCGTGCCCGTGCCGCAGGTCACTTGCACCGCGGCCTGGCGGTTGGTGTAGTCCATCAGGAACACCGTTGGGTTGAGGCGTAGTACATCGAACAGGGTCATGCGCAGCCCGACTTCGTAGTTGACCACTTCCTCGTTCGGGATCGGCACGATGCCGCGGCTCTGCGCCGCGCCGGTGGCGCGATTGGTGGCTGTCCATCCGACGATCGAATAGCTGAACGAGCCCGCCTTGTAGGCTTTCGATGCCGTGGCATAGGCCATGATGTCGTCGGTCAGGTGGTAATCGACTGTGCCGCGCCAATCGAGCGCGCGGAAGGTCTTGGCCGATTCCACGGTGGTGGACGTGGTACCTGGCGCGGGGACGAAGTCGGTCGCCGGGAATCGGGTCTGCGTGTAGTCCTTGGAATCGACCGCGTGCCGACCGCCCAGCGTGATGTTGAGCCGGTCGGTGGCGTGCCAGGTCGCGCTCACGAAAACCCCTAACGATTCGGAGAGCTGGCTGGTCACCGTATCCGCCACCCGGAACAGCCCGGCATCGGCATCGCCGCGCGCAAAGGTCGCCGAGTTGATGTTGAAGGTCGGCGAAGCCTGCTGCGCGGGGGTGGGGAACACGCTGGTGCCGCGGCGCGTGACGTTGAAGTTCGGCGCCGAGGAGTCCTCGTTGAAGTAACTGCCGCCGATCACCAGGTCGATGCCGCCTTCGAGCAGCGAGGCGTTGAACTGCAGCTCCTGGTAAAACACCGTGGAATCGACGTTCTCGGTGCGGGATTCGGTCCCCAGCACCTGGTAATCGGTCAGCCCGCGATGCTTGAGCTGCGAGTATCCGGTGATCGAGGTCAGGCTCAGATCCTCGGTGAAATCGTAGGACAGGTTGAAATCGGCCTGCCAGTATTCGCTCTTGATGCTCTGGTTGCACGCCGCGTCGTAGTCGGGGTTGAAATCGTCCATGAAGCACAAGTCGTTGGCGCGGAACGGGTCGCCGCTGACGATGCGGCTGTCGTTGAGCGCGGCAAGCGGCGCCTGCCCGGCCAGTTTGAAGGCATCGTTGATCCAGTCGGCATAGTTGCCCTGGATCACGCCTTCGATCCCGGGCCGCATGTCGAACGCGGTCATCACATAGGGCGTGCCGTTCGACTCGGTGTCGGTGTAGAGGAACCCGAACGTCGCCCGCAGCCGGTCGCTGGGCTCGAACTTGGCCTGCAGCCGGCCGATCACGTTCTTCTCCGCGCCGAGCATCTGCGTGCCGCGCTGCACGAAGCCGCCTTGGTCGAGCAGCGCGCCTTGCGCGCGGATCGCGAAGCTCTCGGTGATAGGCAGGTTGATCGAGCCTATCACGTCAGTCCGATCCATGTTGCCGAGCGTGCCGCGGACGTACCCTTCGAACACGTCGCTCGGCTGCTGGCTGAAGACGCGGATCGCCCCGCCCGTCGAGTTCCGGCCGAACAGCGTCCCTTGCGGTCCGCGCAGCACTTCGATGCGGTCGATATCGAGCACGCGCAGCACCGCGCCGCTGGTGCGCGGCATGTAGATCCCGTCGATGTAGAGGCCCACGCCGCGCTCGCCGGTCGCCCCGCCCCCGCCGCCGATGCCGCGGATCACGAAGTTGGCGCTGTTGTTGCCGCCGCCGCGGGTCGGCGTGATGCTGAGGTTGGGTGTGAACTTGGCGAGATCCTCGAGCGTCTCGATGCCCTTCGCCTCGGCGATCTCGCCGGTGACCGCGACGAGCGAAATCGGGGTGTCCTGGAGGTTGGTCACGCGCCGTTCGGCTGTGACCAGGATGTCCCCCGCGCCGCGCGGCGCCTGCTCGGTCTGCTCTTGCTCGTCTTCGGCATCCTGCGCATAGGCCGGAATACCCAGACACATCGCCGCAACGGAACCCAGCAACCACGCATGGCGCCGCCCCGTGGCCGGCAACGATCGCTCCCTCTCCGAACGCGTCATCCGATCCCCCAATTTTTATTCTTAGTCATAACAATTCATCAGTGAATGGGCCTGCTGTCAATCGGCAGTTTGCGCGGGCGGCGGTTCACGGGCGAAGGCGCGGCGCCGAGGCCAAGGCGCAGCCGGTCAAGGCGCTTATGAAGGCGCTCATGAAGGCGGTTGTCGCAAGGCGCCGGCTGGCCTATCTGCCGCGCCACGCGGGAGGTCTCCACCGCCTGCGCCGCGATGTCATGGCCAGCCCCATTACCCCCACCGCCGCCCCCGAGGCGCTCTCAGGATCGCCGCCGGTCTCCGCCGAGGGGCTGCGCGTGGCGCTTTACTCGGGTAACTACAACTCGGTGCGCGACGGGGCCAACAAGGCGCTCAACCGGCTGGTCGGGCGCCTGCTTGAGCGCGGTGCGGCGGTGCGCGTCTATTCGCCGGTCGCGCCGGAGCCTGCATTCGAGCCGACCGGCGATCTGGTTGCGGTCCCTTCGGTGCCGATCCCGATGCGGAACGAGTACCGCATCTCGTACGGTCTGTCGGGCCCGGTGCGGCAGGACCTGATCGACTTCCGGCCCAATCTCCTGCACCTGGCGGTGCCCGACTACACGGCCTGGCGCGCGCAGACCCTGGCCCGCACGCTCGGCATACCAATCGTCGCCAGCTTGCACACCCGGTTCGAGACCTATTTCGAGTACTATGGGCTCGGCTTCCTCAGGCCGCTCGGCGAGCGGTACCTAGAGATGTTCTACGGCCGCTGCGACCTGGTGCTGACCCCCAATGCCGCGCTCGGCTACAACGTCTGCCGCGCGAGCGGCACCCGCACCTCGATGTGGAGCCGCGGGGTTGATGGCGAACTGTTCTCGCCCGCCAACCGCGATCTCGAGTGGCGCCGCGCCAACGGCTACGCCGACAATGAGGTCGTGGTTGCCTTCTTCGGCCGCTTGGTGCTGGAGAAGGGGACCGAGATTTTCGGGCGGATTGTCACCGAACTGCGCCGCCGCGGGCACCGCGTGGTGCCCCTGCTGATCGGCGACGGGCCTGAGCGTGAACGAATGGCCGCGGCGCTGGGCGAGGCCGTCTTCACCGGCCACGTCGAAGCCGCCGAACTGGCGCGCGCGATTGCCTGCGCCGACGTGGTCATCAATCCCAGCGTCACCGAGGCGTTCGGCAACGTCAATCTCGAGGCCATGTCGGCGGGGCTGGCGGTGGTCGGCTCCGACGTGCCGGTCACCCGGGCGATGATCGAACCGGGCGTGACCGGGCTGGTCGCCGATCCCGCCAGCGCGACCGATTTCGCCGATGCGGCCGAAAGTCTGATCGTCGACCCGGAGCTTCGAGCGCGGATCGGCGCGGCTGCGCGCCGGGAGGCGGCGCGGTACGACTGGGATGCCATTCTCGACGGCGTCATCGCCGACTACCGCGCGCTGGTCGCGGGCCAGGAGGTCGGCAATGCCTGTTGATCCGCCGCCGCTGCCAAAACTGATCATCCAGGTCCCGTGCTACAACGAGGAAGCGACGATCGGCGAAACCCTGGGCTGCCTGCCGCGCACGCTGCCGGGGATCGGCACGATCGAATGGCTGGTGATAAACGACGGCAGCCAGGACGGCACCGTCGCCGCGGCGCGCGCGGCCGGGGTCGACCACGTGCTCGACCTGCCGGTCAACCAGGGGCTCGCCGGCGCGTTCATGGCCGGGCTGGAGCGCTGCCTCGAGCTCGGCGCCGACATCATCGTCAACACCGACGCCGACAACCAGTATCCGGCACAGGATATCCCGCTGCTGCTCGCCCCGATCCTGGCGCGCCGCGCGCAGTTCGTCATCGGCGATCGGCCGATCCGCAACGTCGAGCACTTCTCATGGCTCAAGCGCCAGTTGCAGGGGCTCGGCAGCAAAGTCGTGCGGTTCGCGTCCAGGACCCAGGTCGGCGATGCGCCGAGCGGGTTCCGCGCGCTGTCGCGCGAGGCGGCGATGCGGATCCACATCTTCGACGGTTACACCTACACGCTCGAATCGATCATCCAGGCCGGCCAGTCGGGGATCCGCATCGTCTCCGTGCCGATTTCCGACGCGCGCGAGACACGCCCGTCGCGGCTGATGCGTTCGACCAGCAACTACGTGATGCGCTCGATGGCGACGATCCTGCGCACCTTCCTGGTTTATCGCCCCGGCCGCAGCTTCTTCCTGCTGGGGCTGCCGCCGGCGGTGATCGGCGCGCTGCTGATGCTGCGCTGGCTGGCGCTGTACCTGGCTGGCACGGACCGGGCCCACGTGCCCAGCCTGATCGCGGCCGCGGTGCTGCTGATCATGGCGTTTCTGCTGTGGCTGATGGGGCTGATCGGCGAACTGCTGGCGATCAACCGCCGGCTGCTGCAGGACATCCAGTACGAACTGCGCCGCGGCCGTTCGGCGGTCCAGCCGAAAGACCGGCCTTGAGCGAAGCCGGCGAGCCGCCCGGCGCCGCGCGGCGGGCCGGTTGGTTCAAGCGCGCACTGCCGATCGCGATCAGCCTGGCGCTGGTCACGGCGCTGTGGTGGCGGGTCGATGTCGGCGCGATCCTCGCGGCAGCGGCGGACGCCCGGCCTGAGTGGCTGCTTGGCGGGCTGCTCGCGGTCCTTCCGCTAACGCTCGGCATTGCCCTGCGCTTCAAATGGCTGACCGGCGCGGCCATCGGCCTGCCGATCACGGCCCGGCTGATCCTCGCGGCGAGCACGCTCAACCTGTTCCTGCCGTCGAAGATGGGGGACCTCGCCAAGGCCTGGGTACTCGAACGCCACCACGGGTTCGAGCGCAAGTTCGCGATTTCGCTGGTGGTGTTTGAGAAGTTGCTCGACCTGCTGGCGCTGCTCGCCGTCGGCGCGGTGACGCTGCTGGCGATGGGCCCGCGCGATCCGGTATTTCTCGGCGGCGCGGGTCTGGTGACGGCCGGCCTGATCGTGCTGTGCCTGGCGATCTCGCCGCTGGCGGAGCGCGTTCCGGTGCCGCGCCTGCTGGGCGGGTTCGCGGCCGAATGGCACGGTTTGATCCGTTGGTTCTGGAGCCGGCCCGGCCGCGCTCTCGGCACGATTGGGTTTTCGCTGCTGCTGTGGGCGGGGCACCTTGCGCAAGTCTGGATGTTCGCGCACGCGCTCGGCCCGGTGCCGCTGGTGCCGGCGATGGGGGCGGCCACGCTGTCGATCATCGTCGGGCTGCTGCCGTTCACGATCGCCGGGATCGGCACGCGCGATCTGGCCATCGTGTTCTTCTTCGGGGCGTGGCTGAGCCCGGCGCAGTGCGCGGCGCTCGGCATGCTGGTCACGCTGCGCTATGTACTGCCGGCGGTGGCGGGGCTGCCGTTCGTCAACGACTACTGGCGGCCGGCGGAGGCTAAGGCATGACGGCGCGGCTGTCCGGTTGGGGCGGGCTGCTCGCGAGCGGCGGCGCGCTGGCGATCCTGATCTATCTCTACCTGGCGTTCTTCGTGCCGGGGACGCTCGCACTGTCGCCGTTCACGATCCAGGACGACGCCCGTCAGTTCCAGCTGTGGATGCCGCGCCTTGCCGACGGCCGCCTGCTCGCCGGGGACTGGATGGCGGACTATTGGCGGGCGGTCTCGCCGCCGGTTTATCGGGCACCTTTTATCGCCGCGGCGGCGCTGGGCATCGATCCGCTGCTGCTCGGCCGGATAGTCCCCGCGATCTTGTTGGCGGTCTCGCTGTGGGCGGGCTGGCGGCTGGCGCTCAAGGTCTGCGGGCGGCCGCGGGTGGCGTTCTTCGCCGCCGCCTTCCTGTTCGCCTATCTGCTGCACGACGATTCGGTATTCAGCGCCACGCCGCGCGCCTTTTCCGCGCCGCTGCTTCTGCTCGCGCTCAATGCCATGCTCGCGGGGCGAACCTGGCTGGCGCTGGCGCTGGTGACGCTGCTGGCGGCGATCTACCCGACCACCGCGATCGCTGCTTACGCGATCTTCGGCTTGCGCCAGTTGCGCATCGGTGGCCCGCTTGGGCTGACTCTGCCGTTGCGCGCGCTCACGCCGCTTGCCGCCGGCCTCGCCGCGATCGTGCTGATGGCGCTGCCGCTGAGCCGCGAATCGGCGAGCTGGGGCCCGGTGGTCACGCTCGAACAGGCGATGGACCTGCCCAACATGAACCGGCCGGAGGGGCGCAGCAGCATCGTCGATGCCGATGGCGACATCGCCTGGATCTGCTCGGCACGGATGGGCTTCCTGCCCGAAGCGGTGCCGTGCGGGTGGGGCATTCCCGGCGCCGCGCCGATCAACGCGCTCCTGCTGCTGCCGCTGATCGTGCTGGCGGTGCGCTCGGCGCGAGGCCGGCCTGGTCCGGAAACGGCCGAGCGCAACCGGCTCTATCTCCACGCGCTGATCGCCTGCACTGTGTGCTTTGCAGCCGCAGCGCTGGTCGCGTTCAACCTGCACTTCTCCGGCCGTTACACGCAGCGTGTGCTCGGCCCGCTCGAATGGCTGGCGATCGGTCAGGTGCTCGGGACCTGGCTCGAAGCGCGTGCGCGGGCCTGGAGCGGCGCGGTGCTGGCGCTGCTCGCGGCCCTGTTCGTCACCCCGCTGCCCGGTTTCGTCCGGCCTGACCCGGGCCTGATTCGCGCCGTGCGGGCCTTGCCGCCCGGCGCGCGCATCGCCGGCGTCGCCGAGGAGTTGGGGTCGATCCCGGCGCTGACCGGCCGGGCGATCGCCGCCGCGCCCGAGCAGGCGATTCCCTGGCACATGGGATACTATCGCCGGTTCGAGCGCGGGCTGATCCTCAGCCTCGCCGCCGTCACCGCGCCGGATTCCGCCGGGGTCGCGCGGGCACTGTCGGGGAGCGGGTCGTCTTACCTGCTGGTCGATCGCCGGACTCTCGAAGCCGGCGTCCTGCCCGAACGCTACGGGCAGATCGTGCCCGGCGCGGTGCGTATGGCGGACGCGGCGCTCGCGGCGGGGCCGTCCGCGGTCCAGCGCCTCGCGCCGGTCTGCACGGTCTATTCGGGACCGGAAGCGAGCCTGCTTTCGGGGGCGTGTCTGGCCCGCGGAGGCCGTTAGGGCGCCTGCGCAAGCTACGGGCCGGGCGAGTCGCTTTGTGGTAAACTTTTCGTCATACAAGGGCCTCCGCATGTTCTGAGGTGAAACAGAACCGTTATTGCGGCGCAGAAAAATGGCTATAGGGCCTGGCGGGGCTGGGATTGCGTGATTTTCCGATTGCTTAGCGCAAGCCGGCTGGCGATCAGCCGGCGTTGGATGAGATCGCGCTCGCTCAGCTCCCGATCGCGGAGGTCGTTTTGAAAGAGCAGGCCATTGCCAAGGCGGAAGACCTCCGGGCTGGCCCGCTGCCGCGGGCGATGCGCCGTGAGACTCTGCGCGGGCTGCTGATCGGCTTCACGATCGCGATGGATGCCCTTGCGATCGTGGTCGGCTTCGAAGTCGTCGAGGTCGCGCGCGGCTTCCACTGGCTTTCGCCGGGGGGCATCTCGCTCGTGGTCATCGTGATCCCGGCTTACATCTACTTCGGAATCATCGGCTCGGCGTTCGCGTCGCCCACCCTCAGCCGCGTGTCGGCCTCGGTGACCGGCGCCTGGCGCGCCCTTCTCGGGGCGCTCGTCGTCGTCATCGTGTGCGCGTTCTTCGCCAAGTTCAGCCTGAAGATCTCCCGCTCGGCGTTCATCTACGCGATCCTGTCGGCGAGTTCGCTGCTGGTCGCATCGCGCGGGGTGACCGCGCTGGTGATCCGCTGGGGCCTGCGCGGCAAGACCACCGACCGCCTGCTGATCACCGATCGCACTGCGCAGGGCGTTCCCCCCGACATCGATGTGCTGGACCTGCAGTTCAGCAGCCTCCGCCCCGACCTCGCCGACCCGGCGCAGATGGCGCTGATCTCTGAGCGGATCGATCCCTACGATCTGGTCTATCTGCACTGCGGCGAAGCCGAGCGCGAAGGCTGGGTCACGACGCTGAAGGCGTCGGGCAAGGCTTGCGAAATCGTGGTGCCGAGCCAGTCGATCCACACCGCCGTCGGCGTCGGGCGCCTCGGCGGCAACGACACACTGATCCTCTCGCGCGGTCCGCTCAGCCTGGGGAGCCGCATCCAGAAGCGGCTGTTCGACCTGGCCGTTGCGGTCCCGGTGCTGATTCTGGTGGGGCCACTGATGCTGATCGTGGCCGCGCTGATCCGCCTCGAATCGCCCGGCCCCGCGCTGTTCACGCAGTCGCGGATCGGCCAGGCCAACCGTCCGTTCCGGATCTACAAGTTCCGCTCGATGCGGCTGGCCAGCCAGGACGAGCAAGGCACCCGCTCGGCCGCGCGCGACGACGACCGGATCACGCGCGTCGGGCGGTTCATCCGCCGCACCAGCATCGACGAGCTGCCGCAGCTCCTCAATGTCCTGCTCGGCGAGATGTCGCTGGTGGGCCCGCGTCCGCATGCGACAGGCTCGCGTGCCGGCGAGCAGCTGTTCTGGGAAGTCTCAGAACTTTACTGGATGCGCCACGCGCTCAAACCCGGCATGACCGGGCTCGCCCAGATCCACGGATATCGAGGCGCGACGCAAACCAAGTCGGACCTCGAGGCGCGGCTGCGCTACGACCTCGAGTACCTGCAGTCGTGGAGCCTGTGGAACGACCTGACGATCCTGTTCGCGACGGTCAAAGTCGTCTCGCACGCGAACGCCTACTGAGGTAGCGCGGTGACCTCCGACGGCAAGTTGAGCGCAGCGCCCGCGCCCGTTCGCGAACACTTCAATATCGTCCACATGCTGCGCGGCGTCGCCGCGCTGTGGGTGGTCCTGTTCCATATCCATTCCCTGGCGCTGACCTGGTACTTCAGGGAGAGCTGGCCGGAGCCGCTCTACCGGCTGGTGTTCGAGTTCGGCCGCGGCGGCATCGCGGTGTTCTTCGTCCTGAGCGGCTGCGTGATCGCGCAGAGCCTGCACGGCAAGACTCTCGACTGGCGCGGTCTCGGGCAGTTCGCGGTGCGCCGCAGCCTGCGGCTCGATCCGCCTTACTTCGCCTCGATCGCGCTGGCCCTGGCGGTGACCGCGGCTTTCGCGGTCCTGCAAGGTCGCCCCGTGGCGCTGCCCGGAATCGGAGTGATCGCGGCGCACCTGGTGTATCTCCAGGAGCTGCTGCGGATGGAGCCCATTTCGGTGGTGTTCTGGACGCTGACTTACGAGATCCAGTTC
Source organism: Sphingomonadales bacterium 12-68-11 (assembly GCA_002279825.1). Lineage (GTDB taxonomy): Bacteria > Pseudomonadota > Alphaproteobacteria > Sphingomonadales > Sphingomonadaceae > Croceibacterium_A. Next base: position 1,044,256 of record NCCV01000003.1, on the reverse strand, counting down.
TACCTGGTGTTCGCGCTGCTGCTGGTGCTCCGTAGCGCGCTCGAGCGCCGCGGCGCGCCTGCCCTAATCATCCGGCTGCCCGAGATCGCCGCGCTGCTGCTGGCGTTCTACGGCGCTGCCGTGGGGCCGGGGTGGGCGCTGTACGGGCTGTTCGCCAATTACTGGTATGCGTTCTTCCTCGGGGTGCTGGTCCAGCGGGCAGTGATCGCGGGCGGATCGCGGGTGCTTGTGCTCCTGCTCGCCGCGGTCATGCTTGCGACCGCGCACCGCACGGCAGAGGTGTTCAACACGCCGGCCGCTCTGACAGGACTGGCGCTGCTCGCGGCCGGAATCGTCTGGCGCTTCCAGGCCGCCCGCGCGCCGCGTACGCTGATGGGCCTGGGGACGATCTCCTATTCGCTCTACCTGACGCACTACCCGGTGCTGCTGGTCTCGCTCAAGCCGGCCTTCGACGTGCGCGAAGCGGTGGGCAGCGTGCTGGCCGTCGCGTTCCAGCTGGCCTGCGTCCTAGCGGCGGCGCTCGCGTTCTGGTGGGCGATCGAGCGGCCGAGCCAGCGCTGGGCGCAGCGCTTCAAGATCGGCCCAGCGCGCAGACCGAGCGCCGCGCCGATTTCCGAAGCGGCGATCGCGCCGAATGCGCGCGCCAGCGAGGCGGGGTTTTAGCAAATGCGGTGGGTCGCCCTTGCGCTGATGATCATCAGCCTGCCGATCCTGATCGGCTGGCTGAAGGCGCGGCGCGCCCGGCGCGACTACGCGCTGACGGCGATCGGCCTGCTGACGTTTCTCGGCGGCGACCTGGCGATCGAGCCGTCGATCATTTCCTGGCCGGTGTGGGCGGGTTTGGCACGGGGCATATTCCTCACCCCGAGCGACGTGCTCGCGCTGGCGCTCATCGCCACCCGGGGCGGCAGCCACAGCCGGGTCCCCTTCCGCCTGCTGATCGCGGTCTATGCGATCCCCGTCATGCTTTCGATGGCGTTCTCGCCAGTGCCGTTCGCGACGTTCTTCGTCGTCGTGCAGGTTCTGCAAATGGGGGTGCTGTTCGTCGCGGTCGCCGGCGAGGTGGCACGGCCGGGTGCGCTGCGCAGCCTGCTCATCGGGCTCTCGCTGGGCCTGATGCTGCAAGCGGGGTACGTGATCCAGCAGAAGCTCAGCGGCGTGGTCCAGGCGCCCGGCACGTTCGTTCACCAGAACCTGCTCGGCATGATGGTCGAACTGGCGGTGCTGCCGGTGGTCGCGGCGGTGCTCGAAGGCGAACGCAGCAAGATCATGTACGGCGGCATCATCGGGGGCATGATCGTCATCGCGGGCGGCGGGTCGCGCGCGGCCATGGCGATCGTCGCGGTGGCGATCGGCGTGCTCGTACTCGTGTCGATCGCGCGCCGCATGACCCCGCGCAAGCTCCAGGTCATGGGGATGGGCGTGCTGGCGCTGGCGATCGCGGTCCCGCTCGGCCAGGCGACGCTCAAGGATCGCTTCGGGGACGCTTCTGTTCTGTCACAGGAGGAACAGCGCGCGGCGCTGGCGCGCTCCGCTAGGTTGATTGCCGACGACTATCCGTTCGGAGTCGGCGCCAACCAGTTCGTCCCGGTCACCAACACCGGCGGCTATGCGACCCGCGCGGGCGTGGCGTGGAGCGCGGGCAACCGCGCCATTCCGGTGCACAATTCCTACCTGCTGGCGCGCGCCGAGACCGGGCGGGCCGGGGAGATCATGCAGATTCTTTTGCTGATGATCCCGGCGCTGGCGGGGCTCCGGCTGGCGTTCGGCCGCCGCAAGGGCGCGACCCCCGGGATCGTGCTGGGCGTCGCCGTGGCGTTGATCGCGGTCGCCGTCCACAACCTGTTCGAATATGCCTGGGCCGTGCGCACGGTGCAGGTGATGTTCTTCCTGAACCTGGCGATCATCGCCGGCAGCATGCGCGCCGCAAAGCTCGAACGAACCGCAAGCCGGCGCGCGGCGCTGGCCCAAGCCGAGCAGCCCATCGCCGAACCGGCCGCACCCGCGCTCGCGAGTCTGTCGCGGCCGACCGGTTAGGCTTAACGCAATAACCGAAATGTACACCATTGCGGGCCTACTGGGGCCGTCAACCTAAGAGGAATCGAACCGTGCCGATCGAACACGCCAAAGCCTGGGATACCGGGATGATGGGCTACGGCGACGAGCTGAAGCAGATCGTGCAGGGCTATCCGAGCGCCGACATCCTTGAGCTCGGGGCGGGCCGCTGGCCGTCGTTCGCGCTCAGCGAGATGCCGTCGACGATCCATTCGTACACCGTCAACGACATCAGCGAGCACGAGCTGTCGCTGCTGCCCGAGGGCTACGAAAAGGCGTGCTTCAATGTCAGCGGCGATGCGCATGCGTTCCGCGACACGTACGATGTCGTGTTCTCGCGCTTCCTTGCCGAGCATGTCCCCGACGGCAAGGCGATGCACCGCAATGTCTACGAAGTGCTGCGCGAAGGCGGTGTGGCATTCCACCTGATCCCGACGCTCTATGCGCTGCCGTTCGTGATCAACAAGCTGATGCCCGAACGGCTTACCACGCCGCTGCTCAAGCTGCTGTCGCCCCGCCGGGCGATCAGCCCCAAGTTCCCGGCACCCTATTCGGCCTGTTACGGCGATCCCGAGCGGATGAAGCGAATGCTGCACGAAATCGGCTACCGCCACGTCGAAGTGCGCAACTTCTACGGTCATTTCTACTACGAGAAGATCCCGGTGCTGAAGCAGTTGCACGAGCGCTTTTCGGCGCTGGCCGCGCGCCGCAACTGGACGCTTGTCAGCTCCTACGCCTATATCCGCGCGTTCAAGTGAGCCGGCGCCTCCGGCCACCCGCATCGTAGGATGACCGTGCAGAGCCGGATCTCGCTGCGCCTCCCCGATCTGGCGCGCCAATTCGGCCGGGATCGGCTGGGCGGTCAGGCGGGCTGGGTGGCTGCCCCTTATGCGGTGACGCTGGGCATCCGGCTGGTCACTCAGATCGTCCTCGCCTGGCTGCTCGCGCCCGAAATGTTCGGGCTGATGATGCTGGTCAACGCGCTCCGCACGGGCATCGAACAACTCTCGGACATCGGCGTCGGGCAAAGCGTGGTGCGTTCGCCGCATGCGCACGATGATGCGTTCCTCAACACCGCCTGGACGCTCCAGGTCCTGCGCGGCCTGTTGCTGACGGCGGTGGCGGTTGCCGTCGCCTGGCCGATCAGCCGGCTCTACGGAAACCCGGACCTGTTCGAGATCCTGCTGATGGCGAGCACGCTGTTCCTGTTCACCGGGCTCCTTTCGCCCAACCTGTTCCTGATCCAACGCGACCTGCGCCTGCGTGCGCGCGCGATCTACGACGTCGTCACGGTGCTGTTCCAATGCGTGTTGACGGTCGTCCTCGCCGCGCTCGTTCCCACCGTCTGGGCGCTGGTGTGGGGCCTGGTGCTGAGCACCCTGTTCGGAACGCTGTTCAGCTATGCGTTCGGCCGCACGCTGCCCCGGTTTGCCTGGCAGCGCGAGCATGTCCGCGAGATCCTCCACTTCGGCAAATGGATCTTCCTCGCGAGCGCGGTCTATTTTGCCGCGACCAGCTTCGACCGGGTCTATTTCGCGGCCGAGCTGCCGCTGGCCCTGGCGGGTGTCTATGCGGTAGCGCGCACGTTCTCCGATATGTTCGGCCAGCTCGCGCTGCGCGCCGGGCAATATGTCGTGTTCCCGCGCATGGCCGCGCTGAGCGAGCGGCGCCACGAGGCGGCGGCCGCGCTCCGCACGAAGCGGTTTCGGGTGCTTGCGCTGGCGGCGCTCGGGATTGCGCTGGCGATCGCCGGATCCGATGCCTTCATCCTGCTGTTCTACGACGACCGCTATCACGCGGCCGCCTTCATGCTGCCGCTTCTCCTGGTCGGCGGCTGGTTCGGCGTGTTGGCGGCGTTCGCCGACGCGATGCTGATGGGCTGCAGCCGGCCCGCACCAGTCGCCACCGGCAACGCTCTCAAGTTTGCGGTCATGCTGGTGGGGCTGCCGCTCACGCTCGCCTATGGCAGCCTGCTCGGCGCGCTGCTGGTGCTGGTGCTGGCCGAACTGGTGCGCTGGGGCTCCCTCACGATCGATCTCCAGAAAGAGCGGCTCGCCACGATCAGCGACGATCTGGCCCTGACCGTATTGGTGATCGCCGCGGCGCTCGCGGCCAAGTTCGCGCTCGGCGCGGTCGGTCTGGTGCCGACGCTGGGGGAATGGTGGGCGCTCGGGCAGAGCGCTCATGGCTGAGCAAGCCGCCCGTCTCGGCGTGGTTGCGATCGGGCGCAACGAAGGCGCGCGCCTCGAGCGCTGCCTGCGCTCACTGGCCGATGCGCCCGGTCCGGTGATCTATGTCGACAGCGGATCGAGCGACGGCAGCCCGGAACGCGCCGCTGCGCTCGGTGCGGAGGTGCTCGGTCTCGATCCGCGCCGCCCGTTCACCGCCGCGCGCGCGCGCGCCGAAGGCTTCCAGAGACTGGGCCTGCTCGCACCCGAGCTCGAGTTCGTGATGTTCGTCGATGGCGACTGCGAGGTGGAGCCGGGCTGGCTGGGCGCCGCAACCGGCTTTCTCGACCGCGAGCCAGGCTTTGCCGTCGTTTGCGGCCGCCGGCGCGAGCGGTTTCCGCAAGCATCGCGCTACAACGCGCTCGCGGACAGCGAATGGGCGACCCCCATCGGCGAGGCCCTGGCGAGTGGCGGCGACGCGGTGTTCCGCTGTGCCGCCTATCGCGCGGTCGGAGGGTTCGATCCGGCGATCATCGCCGGTGAGGAACCCGAGCTGTGCAGCCGCCTGCGCGCGGCGGGCTGGCGGATCATGCGGCTCGATATGCCGATGACCGTCCACGACGCGGCGATGGACCGCTTCTCGCAGTGGTGGCGGCGGGCGGTGCGCAGCGGGATGGGCTATGCGCAGGCATGGTGGGCGACGCGCGCGCGCGGCCCGGGCGCGCTGTTCCGGGCGGAGCTGCTGCGGGCGCTGGCCTGGGCCGGGGTGCTTCCGCTCTTCGCGCTGCTGCTCGGTGCGGCGGTCCACCCGGCGCTTGTGCTGCTGTGGCCGCTTGCGACATTGGCGCAGGCGCTGCGCATCGCTAGGCGCGAGGGATGGTTCCGGGCAAAGCTCTCCGTGGCGGGCAAGTACGCCGAGCTGATCGGGGCGGTTCGCTATGCCCTGCGCGCTCTGGTGCGGCCGACCGGCGCGCTGGCGCTCGACAAATGACGCGCTTCGCGCGGGCGGGGAGCCGGGCATGACTGCGGCCGGAGGGGCGAGCTGGAAGGTCGCCTATGTCCTGACCGATTACCCGCGCCTGGCGATGACGTTCATTTCCGGCGAGATCGACGAGATCGAGCGGCTCGGGGCGCAAGTCTATCCGTTGGCGATGAATTCGCCGGGACCGGGCGACCTGACCACGCCGGAAGCGCGTGAGCGCCAGGCGCGGACACTGTACCTGAAATCATCGCCGATGCGGATCGCGGGGGCACTGGCCGCGACCTTCGCGCGCCATCCGCTGGCCACGGCCAGGCTGGCGATCACCGCTGCCCGCTCGGCGCGCCTCGACCTTGGGCAGATGGCGCGGCGGCTGATCCACCTCGGTTATGCGGCCCGTGCCGCGCGCCACTGCCGCCAGAACGGGATCCGCCACCTCCATGCGCATTTCGGTATGGCGCCGTCGTCGATTGCGTGGTTCGCCGCCGAGATCCTGAACTTCGGCGGCTCCGGCCGGGCGAGCTGGAGCTTCACGCTGCACGGTCCGCACGACTTTTTCGACGATGCGATCGCGCGGATGGACCTCAAGGCCCGCTCGGCGAGCTTCGTGGCCTGCATCACCGACTTCGCGCGCTCGCAGCTATGCCGGATCGCCGCGCCGGCCGATTGGCCGAAGTTTCACGTGGTTCGCTGCGGCATCGACTTGCAGGCGTTCCCGCTGCGCGCGCGCAAGGCCTTCGGGGCGCCGCCGCGGATCGTCACGGTCGGCCGGATCGCGCCCGAGAAAGGCCACGCGGTCCTCCTGCAGGCGCTCAAGATCCTGGCCGATCAGGGCATCGACGCCGAAGTGGAAATCATCGGCGGAGGGCCGTTCGAACCGGACGTGCGCCGCGAGGCCGAGCGTCTTGGCCTGGCGGACCGCACCATTTTCGCCGGGGAACTGCTGCCCGCGCAAGTCTCGGAGCGGCTCGCCGCTTGCGACGTGTTTTGCATGGCGTCGTTCGCCGAAGGTCTGCCGATCTCGATCATGGAAGCGATGGCGGTCGGCGCGCCGGTGGTCTGCACCTGGATCAGCGGCATCCCGGAGCTTGCCGTCAACGAGGCCACCGCAATGACCGTGCCGCCGGGCAACGCGGGCGCGCTGGCCGAAGCACTGCGGCGTGTGATCGAGGGCGGCGGGCTGCGCGAACGCATGATCCCGGCCGCACGCGCCGCGGTCGAACGGCTGCACGCGCGCGACCGCAACGCTGCCGGGCTGGCGAAGCTGTTCCAAGATCAGCTCGCCCGCACCGCCGCGGCCGGCTGAGCGGGATCAGGCGGGCGGCTGACCGGCGCCGCCGACGATCCGGGCCGGCACGCCGACCGCGGTGGCGCCGTCGGGCACGTCGATCAGGACGACCGACATCGCCCCGATCCGGCAGTTGTCGCCGATCCGCACGCCGCCCAGCACCTGCGCGTAGGCGCCGAACTCGACATTGTCGCCGATCACCGGGACCGGCCCGTCGTCGCTCCGGTTGCCGATGGTGACGCCCTGGCGCAGCGTGCAGTTGGCGCCGATCCTGACCCCGGGGTTGATGAACACGCCGCCGAAATGCCAGATCTTGAGCCCGGGCCCGATCTCGGCCTCTTTCGGAAGGCTGATCCCGGTGGACGTTTCGATCACCCGGAACAGCGCCCAGTAAAGCTTGGTCGCCAGCGTCCGCACGATCCCGGGGGGGCGGCGATCGACGCGCCTGCCGAAGCGATAGAGCCGGATGGCCCACAGCGATTGTTCACGCCGCAGCGCCTTGCTGGCGCCCCAGCGGCGCAAATCGGCTTGCCAGTCGGGATCGGCGGACATGGGGCTATCTAACCGAAGACTCGACCGACACAACGGGCTTGGCAGCGCCGAGCTGTTCCGGAGTGGCGCACGGCGCCTTCAGGGAGCGCTTCTAGCCGGCTGGTCTTTTAGGAGTTTTTCGCTAAGCAGCGGCCCGCGGCCTGCGCCGCTTCAATCGGTGGAAGCGAACTGACGGGGCCGTGGGCGTTTCTGAACATCTCGATACGGCAGACGGCGGACCGCTGCGCGCGGCGGTGATCGGCTGCGGCGCGATCGCTTACGAGCACTTGCCGTATCTGACGAGTTCTCCCGATGCGCTGCTTGTCGGGCTGTGCGACCGGTCTCGCGCTCTCGCCGAAGCGGCCCGCAACCGGTTCGGGGCGGGCACGGTCTATACCGACGCGGAAGCAATGCTGGCGGCCGAGCGGCCCGATGTGGTCCATGTCCTGACCCCGCCGCAGACTCACGACGCGCTAGTCCGCCAGGCGCTCGCCGCCGGGGCGCACGTCGTGTGCGAGAAACCGATGACCGGCACCGCGGCCGAGACCGCCGCGCTGATCGAGGCCGCCGCCGCCGCCGGCCGCGTGCTGGTCGAAAGCCGCAATCTGCTGTTCAACGATCCGGTCATCGCGCTGCTGGCGATGATCGCGGAAGGGCGGCTAGGGACCGTGCGCGAGTGCGACATCCTGCTGAGCCTCGATTTCCTGGCCGGCCCGTTCGGCGACCGCAACCTGGCCGGGCCCGGGGCGGATTTGCCGGCCGGCGCGGTTCACGATTTCCTGCCGCATCTGGTCTATCTGTTCCAGGCGCTGACGGGCGCCGAGACGGCTGACGCGGTCCATGGCGAGCTGGCCAACCGCAGCGGCAACGCGCGCGCGGGGTTCGATTTCCTCGATGCGCTGGTCATGGCGGGGCAGGTGCGCGGGCGGCTGCGGATCGCGACCGATGTCGAGCCGAGCGCATTCCGGGTCGCGGTGCGCGGCTCGGAAGCGAGCGTGGAGACGGATCTCTACAATCCTTTCATGCGCTTCGACGGGCCGCCCGACACCGGCAAACGCGCGCCGATCGGGCAGATGCGCGGCGGTTTCGCCTTGGTGCGGGCGGGCTTTGCCAACTTGCGCAACAAGATCGGCCAGCACGGCACCACGCATGGTCTGCCGAGGATGCTGGCGGCGACCTATGCCGCGCTGCGGCGCGGCGATCCGCCGCCTATCACGCCCGCCGAGATGCTGGCGACTGCGCGCCTCACCGATGAGATCGTGGCGCTGGGGGCAGGGCGATGAAAGTTTTCGTGACCGGCGCCGGGGGATTTCTCGGGCGCGCGGTGGTCGATGCGGCGCTGGCCGCCGGGCACGAGGTGCTGGCCATGCACCGCCCCGCGTCATTGCCCGCGCCGGAGACGCAGCCGGCCGGAGTCGCGGTCGTCGCCGGGGACTTGCGGCAGCGCGGCGCTTGGGAACAAGCGGTCGGCGAGGCCGAGGCGGTGATCCACTGCGCGGCCGCCGCGTCGGGCGATCTGCCGACGCAGCTCGCCGGAACGGTGCTGGCGACCGAGAACCTGCTTGCGGCGCTGCCCGCGCGCCTGGCGCGGTTCGTCCATGTCAGCAGCTTCTCGGTGTACGATTTTTCCGCGCCTGGCTGGTCCGGGCGGTTCGACGAACGCACGCCGCTCGAACCCGCACCGCTGCGACGCGATGCCTATACCCAGACCAAGCTGCAGCAGGAGGCGATGGTGCGCGCCGCCTGCCGCGAGACCGGCCGTGTGCTCGCCATCATCCGCCCAGGCGCAATCTTCGGCCCGGGCAAGGATTGGGATTACGGCCGGGCCATGCGGGTCGGCGGGCTGGACCTGATCTTCGCGCCGCTTTCGCCGATGCGGCTGGTCCACGTCGCGAACTGCGCGGAGGCGCTCGTCGCCGCGCTGACCGTGCCGCTCGGAGGCGAAGCGGTCGTCAACCTCGTCGATGACGAACAGCCGACCCACTGGGGCTTCCACTACCGCGCGAAACGCGCCGGCGCGCCCTTGGGACTCGGCGTGCCGGTGCCCTATCTCGCCGTCCGCGCCGTCGGGGTGGCCGCGTGGCTCGCCAGCCGGTTGTTTTTCGGCGGGCGCGCGCGGCTACCCGAGTGGCTCGACCTGCCGCGCCAGCAAGTACGGTGGCGCGGGCTGAGCTATCGCAACGACGAGGCCAAGCGGGTGCTGGGTTGGCGCCCGCGCGTCACCTTGACGGAAGGCATTGCCGACACTGTCCGCGCGGCGCGTCAGTCTCCTTGAGTATCAATTCACCAATTCGGTGATATTGTACTTTCCTACACGCCTATTCGGCAACTATCGGCGCCTCCGACGCAATGCGCATCGCGCAGCAAGGAGTTCCAGACCATGTCGATCGATCCGTTCCGCAAGTATGCAAACGGCCTTTCGAGCCCGGCACGCGAAGCTTTTGCTATCGTGCCCCATGATACGGCCGAACTGGCTCGTCTGCCCAAGGCGCTGATGGTCGGCGGTAGCGGGACGATCGCGTTGCGCGCGGTCGATTCGCCGGCCGACGTCGCTCTGGTGGTGCAGGCGGGCCAGATCGTGCCGATCCGCGCGCAATTCGTGCGGTCGGCGGGTACCAGTGCCACCGGGCTGGTCGGACTAGCCTGATGATCGAGGTCACGGTCTCGCCGACGAGCCTCGCGTTGGGTCGAGCCCTGCCCGGCGGCGGCCCCACGCCGACTACCAGCGCCTTCGGCTATGGGGAGATCGCGGCAGGCTTCACCCTGCTTCACGACGACGCCAGCGATGCGACGAAGTGCAATTTCCCGGCCGACGGCACCCAGTCGCGCGCCGCGATCTGGTGCGGGGTGGTCACCGGCTCGGCGGCGAGCGTCAAGCTGAAGTCGCGCTATCCGGGCGCGGAGCTTCCGGTCATCCGCGTCACGATCAACGGCGGCGCGATCACCGAGTACGCGGCCGGTCCCGAAAGCGACTTCTACACGCTGTTCTCGGCACTGAGCGATGCGGCGCACTTCGTCACCTTCCAGTTCGCGGCGCCGCGCGGCTATTGCTACATGCCGACCGACGAGGGGGCGGTGTTGAAAGTGACCGGCGCCGCGCCCGCCGTGGCCGTGGCCGGCGAATGGGCGGTGGCCGGGGACGAGGCCAGCAAGCATGTGATGCCGGGCGGCCGCATCGCGTCGCGGACCGAGGACTTCGGTTCGTGGCTAGGCGCCGGCCGCAACCCGCTGCTGCGCCCCGCGTGGGATGGCGATGGCGCCTCCGGGAGCGGCAGGACGGGCCATCAGCCGCTGATCCGATTTCGCACCAGCGCTACCGAGTTGTGGGTAGTGGGTCAGTCGGCCGAGTTCGCGCTGTTGGTCGGAGGCGCGCTGACGATCCATGATACCGGAAAGCCTGGGAACGCGATCGGCGCCGACGCGGTGCGCGCCACGCGCGTCACCGGGCTTGCCGCGGGCGACAAGACGATCTCGCTGATCGCGGCCTCCGATGTCGCCCCGCCGGGCCAGTGGCTGGCGGTCGGCGTACCGGCGGAGGCGACGTTCGTCACGGTCGCCTCGCCTGCGCGCGCGCACCTGTTCGGCGATAGCATCACCCAGGGCGTTCCGGCGGGCAGCTACGGCCAGGAGGAGATGTCACTCAAGACCGATGGGCACCGCGCATTCGGCGCGCTCGGCTTCGCGGTCGGCAATTTCGCCATCGCGGGAACGACCTGGGGCAACCTGGCGGATACGATCGGCGGTTTCTTGTCACACTTGCCCGCGGCCACCTCCGCCGATGTCGCCTTTGTCGCGCAGGGCCAGAACGCGGTCCCCGAGGCGAGCCAGATCGAGGCGGTGCTCGGCGCGCTGGTGGCCAAGGGTTACGGCAAGATCGTGGTGCGCGGCGTCCTGCCGGTGCTCGGCAACGGTCACCAGGCGGCGAATGCCGTCATTGCCGGAACGGTTGGCAGCTTCGCGGCGCCCAATGTGGCCTACATTGATCCGGATGGCTGGACCGAACTGGCCGCCGGCGGTGCGGACTTCCGGCCAGACGGCATTCACTTCGCCCCGCTAGGGTACGATGCCATCCTCGCCCGGATGAATGTGGCACTGCCCCTGGCGCTGGCATAGGAGTTGGGCATGAAGCGGCTCACGTTGGCCTTGTTGGCTTTGTTGGCGGTCCCGGCCGCGCCGGCCTTCGCCCAGCAGGAGGGGGGGCGCTGCGACGCGGCGAGTCCCGGCTCGGCGACCGACGAGGATCTCGCGGTGCTGCTGGCCGAAGCCGCATGCGTTTCGCAGGAGCTTGCCGGAGCGGCGCAGGGCCAGGCGGCGCGGCTCGCCAAAGCGCTCGAACTGGCGCGCGCGCAGCCGGTGCCGCCGCCGGGCCCGACGTCTTCCGCGCCTCCGGCCGGCCAATGGGAGCGGGCGCCGACCGCAGCCGGCAAGCCGGCTATCCCTTCCGATTTCGAAACCCGGCAAGGCCTGCAACCGAGCTGGGGAAGCGGCGTGATTCCCGGCTCAGCCGACCCCGATCCGGTTGGTGCGTTCCGGATGACCTGCGGCGACGGCGATCTCGCGTACGTCGATCCGATCCAATACCCGGGCTCGGATCGGTTATCCCACTTGCACCTGTTCTACGGGCTGGTGGGGGTGCGTCCGGGCGAGACTTACGAGAGCGCGCGGGCCGCGGGGCGGGAAACGACCTGCGGCGAGGGCGTGGTCGGCCTCAACCGCTCCGCCTACTGGATGCCGGCGCTGCTCGACGGGCGAGGCCACGCGTTCCGGCCGAACTACGTTTCGATATACTACAAGCGGTTGCCGAAAACCGATGCCCGCTGCCGATGGGACGAGCGCAACGCGCCGGCCTCGGCCAACGCCTGCCGCAACATGCCGCAGGGCCTCAAGCTGATTGCCGGGCGCGACATGCAGAACCCGGGCACGCAGGCGCAGATCACCCGCGGCGCGTGGTTCTATTGCGTGAAGGACGGCGCGCAGAGCCCGTCGCGCGACGACCTCTCGGTGCTCGGCGATCCGGCCTGCCAGGGCGACACGAAACTCTACCAGGTGTTCGATTTCCCCAACTGCTGGGACGGCGAGCACCTCGACAGCCCCAACCACCGCGATCATGTCGTCTATAGCGCCGGGTCGACGATCTGGGGCTGCCCGCGCTCGCATCCTTATCTGATCCCGGCGCTCCACGTCGCCGCCGAGTTCCAGTTGCGCGCCGCCGACGATCGCGGCCTGATCCGGCTGTCCTCCGACATGTTCCCCGGTCTCGCCCCTGGCAAGACCCAGCACGGCGACATCTTCATCGCGTGGGACCCCGAGGCGCTCCAGATGCTGCACGACAACTGCATCGACAAACGGCTCAACTGCGCGGGCGGCGATCTCGGCAACGGCTGGCAGCTCAAGTCGCCGACGGTGCGGTGGGACAACCCGAACCGGCTGGTGCCTGCGCCGAAGCGGCCTGGCGGGGAGCATGTCGGGCACGCGCCGGCCTGAGGCGCCTTAGCGGCCTACCGCTTCGCTACTTGAGGCCGATGCGCTTCGCGGCCTACCGCTTCGCTACGTGAGGCCAATGCGCTTTGCGGCCTACGCTTCGCAATCTGAGGCCGAGGCGGCTTGGCGACCTACCGCGCTTGCCGCTGGCGCCACCAAATGCGGAAGATGCGGGGGCCTTCTACGAGATAGCGGCGCCACAGCCGCCGTGGTTCCGACCCGAGGCGGAACAGCCATTCGAGCCCGGCGCGTTGCATCCATTGCGGCGCGCGGCGGCGCGTGCCGCTCAGGAATTCGATCGAGGCGCCCACGCACAATCCGACTCCGCGCGCGGCGCCCCGGCGCGCGATATGGCGGGCGACGATCTCGGCTTGCGGGGCGCCGATCGCGAGGAACAGGAAATCCGCGGCTTCGGCTTCGGCGAAGCGCGCGATCTCATCGTGCAGATCGGGATTGTCGCGCACGCCCATCGGCGGACTAAAATGCACGACGCGCACGTCCGGCAAGGCCGTGCGCAACCAGGCGGCCTCGCGCGCGTCGCCGCCGACCAGCGCTACCGAGGCGCCTGCCGGAATGCCCTGGGCGACGAGCTGGCGGGTCAGATCGCTGCCAGGCACCACCGGCAGGGTTAACCCGGAGAGCCGGGCGAGTCGCGCGAGAATGCGGCTGTCGTTGAGGCACAGGTCGCTGTCTTCGACCGCTGCCCGGTAGGTCGCGCGCCACGGCTCGGTCCCGGGCGTGTTGAACATCACCGCGTGGTCGACATTGGGGGTCACGACGTAGCTGAACCGGTCCGCGCGGGCGGCCGCCTCGACCCAGGCGAGCGCTTCGGGCGCCTCGCATCGCGAGAAGCCGATCTCGAGAAACCGTAGCCGCGAACCCGCGGCGGACGGGCTCGTCACCGCCAGCTTTGCCCGAGCAAGGCGTTGACCGGCCGCTCGCCCGGCGGAAGGTCCATGGCGAAATTGGTCCGCGCGATCTTCTCCTGCGCGAGCGCGGTCGCGCGGCAGGTCGGGTTCCCGGCGCGCTGGCAGATGTCCGCCAGGAGCTGCCACGAGCTGACTTTCGCCGGCACCAACTGGGTCAAGCGGCGCGCGACGGACACGGCCGCGTCGGGGCGGTCCTGGGTCAGCAGCCAGCGCGCGAAGGCAGCGGTGAGCGGGCGGTCCAGCGGCCGCGCGGCAACGCCCTCGCGATAGACCCGCTCGACCCCGGGGGGATGCTTCTGAGCGGCATAGGCGCGGGCGAGCAGCAAGAACCCGTCGTTGCGGTCGAGGCATTCGGCGGCGACCACTTGCGCGGCCACGATGGCGCCGCGCGGATTGCCGCGCCGCAAGCGGTCTTCGGCGATCGCCGCCTGCGCGTCGCAATCGGTGGCGTCCTGCTTGGCGACGGCCTCGGCGATCGCCGCCCCGTCCGGCTTGCCGATCGCCAGCGCGATCCGCCCGGTCAGTGCGGCTTCGCGGGCGTCCACCCGCGAACCCAGCAGCGCGGTCGCGGCATCCGGCTCGCCCCTTGCCAGATAGTAGCGTGACGCGGTGAGCCGCGCGCCGAGCTTGCCGCCGCTCGCCAGCGCGCTGCGTTCCGCCGGCGCGAGCGGATCGGGATCGTATTCGAGCCACAAGTCGCTGAGCCGCGTCATCGCCCGCGCGTTGTCGCCGAACTTGTCCAGGATCTCGAGGCCGATCCGACGCGCGCCCGGCAGGTCCCCGCTCTTGTAGCGGACATTGGCTTCGTCGATCGCCAGATCGAGGCTGTCGGGGCGGCTCTGGCGCAAGTAGGCGAGCTGTTCGAGCATGACCGCGGGGTCGCCCTGGTCGCGCGCGTTCTCCAGCAGCGCCGTGGCCAGCATGTCGTTGTTGCCGATCCGGGCGGTGGCGTCGCGCAGCAGCGCCAGCGCCTCGCTCCGCTCGCCCGACAAGGACAGCCCGCGCGCGCGCAGCACCACGCCGCGCGGATCGTCGGGCACAGCGGCGATCAGGCGGTCGCCCAGCGCGATAACTTCGGGGAAGTTCCGCCGGTCGAGTGCCTGCACACCCTTGATCAGCAAGGCATCGGGTTGCGTCGGCTCCATCAGCAGGATCCGGTCGGCGGCATTGCCGGCTTCGCGTGGATTGCCCGAAAGCATCCCGAGCTGTGCCACGCCGAGCAGCGCTTCGGCATTGTTGGGGTCGATCGCCAGAGCTAGGCTGAATGAATCGTAGGCCGGACGCATGTCGCCCATCTGATACTTGATCCGGGCATCGAGCAGCAGGATGTCGACCTGGTCGTCCCGGATGGCCATCGCGCGCGCAACGGCCATCCGGGCTCCCGGCAGATCGCCCTGCTCCATCAGCGCCTGCGCCTGCTGCGCTTCGGCATAGGCCTCGCTCGCCGGATCGCCGCACCCGCCCAAAAATAAGACGGTCGCCAGGAGCGCAAGGCGCCACGCGTCCCATTTCGGGAGCCGGGCACGGACAAAAAGCTGGCCTTCCGACATGGCCGTGCTAGTAGCCCGCCCTAAGTTCTCGTCCAGCAGTATTCCGGGGTTTTTGCATTGAGCGGGATCGCCAGGTTCGCGAGCGGTTTCCATCGCTTGTTCGTTATCATTGCCGCCGTACTGGCGGTAGTCGCATTGCCGAACGGGGCGGTCGCTCAAGATGCGGGCGCCGCCGGAGCCCCGGGCGCGCTCGGCACACCGGCGGAAGATGCCGCGGTACCGCCTCGCCAGCCGACCCCGGCCGTATCTTCTTACCGCATCAATGTCGGCGATGAGCTCGAAGTCTATGTCTGGGGCGAGGAGCGTCTGCAGCGCGAGCTACGCGTTCTGCCCGACGGGACGATCGCTTTTCCCCTGGTCGGCCAGCTCAAGGTGCAGGGCTTCTTCCCGCAAGACGTCGAAGCGATGGTGAGCGAGCGGCTGCGCGACCAGTATCGCGGCGAGGTGCCGTTTGTGACCGTCTCGGTCAGCAATCCCGCGGGCATGCAATTCTCGGTAATGGGCAAGGTCCGCTCGCCGGGCGTTTTCACGGCGCCGCGCTACGTCAACGTGCTCGATGCGCTGAGCCTTGCCGGCGGGCCGGCGGAGTTCGCCAATCTCGATAACGTGCTGATCATCAGCCAGCGCGGGGACCAGCTCGCATCGACCACGGCGCGTCTGGGCGCACTGTTCCGGTCGGGGGCGCGCAACGCCGATCTCGAGCGGGCCGGGATCGTCCAGATATCGCCCGGCGACGTGATCATCGTCCCGTGAGCGTGCGCACGATGTCTTTCGCGGCCCCGGCGCGGCTGGCGACTTGCGGCACGCTGGCGCTGGCGGCTCTGGCCGCCGCCCCCGCAGGCGCGCAGGCCTTGCAGGGCGGGGTGGACGTCAGCGTCGGCGCCGAAGTGTCGTCCAATCCTTACCTCGAGCAGGGCGCATCCGACGTGACCGCGTCGGGCAGCGCGCGCGTTTTCCCGTGGGTGCAGTACGACAACGGGCGGACGGCTTACACGCTGGACGGTTCGTTCGAAGGCCGGGCGTTCACCAGCGGCGGCTACGATTTCGAGGACAACTACAGCCTCAACGCGGGGATTTCGCACCGCGCCAGCGAGCGGCTGACGCTGCGCGCGCGCACCGGCATCTTCTCCACCGCGTCGAGCTTCTCGTCCCTGCTGGCCGGCGTTTCGGGGCCGATCGACGGGCCCCCGCTGCCGACCGTGCCCAATCCTATCGATCCGGGCGAGGACGTCACCGTGCTCGGCCAGCTCGGGCGCAACTCCGCACTGCTGTTCAGCGCCGGCGCGGACATGACCTTCGATGCCCGCAACCAGCTCCAGGTCTCGGGCGATTTTCGCGATAGCTGGTCGAACCGCCCGAACGCGGAGGACTATCGCTCGTATGGCGCGCAGTCGCGGTTCATGCACGTGCTCGATCAGTCGACCAGTATCGGGACCGACCTGTCCTACCAGCAGACCGATTACCAGCAGGCCACCGCCGGCGATGCCCGGACCATCAGCACGCTGGGGTCGCTGAGCCACCGGCTGGGGCAGTACTGGACGCTCGATGCGTCGGCGGGCGCGTCGTTCACGCGCATCGATCCGACGCCTGCGTCGCCCGAGCTCGACTTCACCTCGTTCTCGGTGCGGGCGAACCTGTGCAGCCGTACCGAGCGGCGCGGGCTGTGCTTCGAATACCGCCGTCAGCCCGAGCCTTCGGCGTTCGGTGGGGTCCGCAATTCCGACAACTTCGACTTCAGCTTCGACCAGCGCGTATCGCAGCGCGACCGTCTGTCGCTCGGCCTCGGCTTCGTGCGCAGCGGCGAATCGAGGATCGATCCGGTCGCGTTCCCGAAGATCGACTACCTGAACCTGCGCGGCCAGTTCCGCCGCCAGTTCTCGAATCGGGTCAGCGCGTTCGTGTCGGGCACGCTGTCGCGGGTCGATCGGCCTGACGTCGAAGTCGATCCGAGCGTGACCGTCGGGGCCGGCATCACCGTCAGTCTGGGGCGGCCCCAGTGAGCGCACGCGCCGACGAAGACGAGCCATCTTCCGGGTTTGGTACAATGATCGCGCAGCTGCCGTCGATCTTGTGGCAGCGGCGTTGGTTCATGGTCATTCCGGCGGTGTTGGGGGTGATCGCCGCGGTCGCCGCCGCGTTCCTGCTGCCGACCCAGTATCAGTCGACCGCCGTCCTGCTGGTGCAATCCCCGAGCCTGCCCGAAGATGTGATCGGCACCGGTACGAGGGCCGCGATCGACCAGCGGATCGAAGCGATCCGCCAGCAGATCATCAACCGGCCGGCCCTGGTCGGGATCATCGAAGCCAACCAGCTCTACACCGAAGAGCGCGCCAACCAGCCGCTGTCGCAGCTCATCGAGAAGATGCGCGAAGACATCACCCTGATTCCCGAAGAGTCGGTCGTCGGCACGAACAGCCTCGAGGACCAGACCATCTCGGTGCGGCTGGCGTTCACTTATAGCGAGCCGACCAAGGCCCAGGCCGTGGCCCAGCAGTTGATGGAGCGCGTGGTCGAGGTCAATTCCACCGCCACTACCGCGCAGCGGACGCAGACGGTGCGCTTTCTCGAAGAACAGCAGGCCGAGCTGCAACGGCAGATCCAGGATGCCGAAAGCCAGGTGACCGCGCTCAACGCGCGCTTCGGCGGCGTGCTCAGCACCTCTGGATCGACGATGATCGCCAGCAGCGGCACTTACGACATCCAGATTGCCGCGCTCGAGCGCGAGAACGCCGCCTTGCGCAACCAGCGCGAAACCGCCGCGTCGGCTGACACGCGCGATCCGGCGCTGGTCGCTGCCGAAGCGCAGCTCGCCGCCGCCCGGGCGGTCTATGCCGACAATCACCCCGACGTGATCCTCGCGCGGCAACGCCTCGCCCAGGCGCGCCAGTTCGCGCAGCAGAACCAACAGCGCCTGCCGCTCGAGTCGATCGACCGCCAGATCGCGTTCAACGACAGCCAGATCACCGCGCTGCGGGCCGGCAAGGCGCGCGAGGACGCGCAAACCTCCTCGGTGATCGCCGAGCGCTCGCGCGTGCCGGCCATCCAGCAGGAAGCCGCGCAGATGCAGCAGCGCCTGCAGACGCTTTATGAACAGGCCGAAGCAATTTCGGACCGCCTGCTGTCGGCGCGGGCCGGCGCGCGGGCCGACGAGGAGCAGATGGGCGAACGGTTGCTGGTGGTCGATCCCCCGGTCATTCCGGACACCCCTGTCTCGCCCAATCGCCCGCTGATCATCGCGCTCGGCATTGCCGGCGGCCTGGGTGCCGGGCTGGTCCTGGCGATGGCGGTCGAGTTCTTCCTGCATCCGATCCGCGATCCGCAGGCCGTGGCTGCCATCACCGGGGTGCGACCGCTGGCGATGGTTCCGGTGATCGCCACCAAGCGCGGTTACTCGCGCCGCGGCTGGCCGTTCGGCAAGAAGCGCAAGCCGCCCCGGCGACGGCGGAAGAGGGTCGAGCAGTGAACGAAGCGGTTTCCATCGGCGCCAAGTTCGATGCGGTGCCTGCGGTCGATCTGCCTCCGGAGCGGCTCGACGAGCGGCTGATCGTCGGCTTCGACAGCTACGACAACCGCTCGCGGCCCTACAACCTGCTGCGCACGCAGTTGACCAAAATCCTCGATCGCACCGGCGATCGGCTGATCGGCCTCACCAGCGCGACTCCTGCTGCGGGCAAGACTTTTACCTCGGTCAATCTGGCGGCCGCGCTGTCGAAGATGGAAGGGCGCAAAGTGGTTTTGTGCGACTTCGACTTGCGGCGCGGCTCGATTCTCAAGCAGTTCGGCGTCAGCGTAGCCCTGGCGCTCGACGACTACCTCGCCGGGAATGAGCAGGATTGGACCAACCTGCTGTTCCGCGTGAACAACAACAATCTCTTCGTCCTGCCGACCCGCACAGTGCTGCGCGATTCGAGCGAGGCGATCGGCAGCGAGCGGTTCGTCGAGCTGGTCCGCCAATTGCGCGCGCTGCCTGACGACTACATGGTGCTGTGCGACCTTCCCCCGGTCTTCGCCAACGACGACGCGATGCTGTGCATGCGGCATCTCGATGCCTATGTGCTGGTTGTGGATCACGGACGCACCACCGGCCGCCAGATCGAGGAATCGACGGCGCTGCTGGAACCTTCTCGGTGCCTGGGCACCGTGCTCAACCGCTATCAGGGCGGGTTCGGTGACGACTACGGCTACGGCTACGGCGACACTTACGGTCTCAAGGACTATTACGCCGACGAGAATTGACCGGCGGAGCGGCCCTGCGGCGCTCGCCTTGCCCATGCGCGACGCTGGACCCACCGGCGAGCGGGCGCGCGGTTCAATCGATCAGCAGTTGCGAGTTGTCTGACGATGCTGCCAGCGTGCCGCGCCGCTCATCCGCGCGCAAAGTCGGCGCGGGAGCTTCGTTGACGCGGCCGCCTTGGGCCAGCGGGCGGCTGCTCGCCGCTTTCCGATCTTCGGCGAGCACGGGCACCGCGACCGGGGCCGCCGCCGCGGGGGCGGGCGCTTCTCCGGCGCCGGCAAATGCGTCCAACGGCTGGATCGTCGCCGCCAGCGCTGCCACCGGCAGGCTCTCGCTTGCAAAATCGTAGCGCGCGTTGAAGGCCCGGCCGGAGCCGAGCCCGCCGCGCATCGCATAAAAGATGTGCGCACCGACCGTCTGCACCTTGTCGAGCGAACTCGCCCAGTACGGCAGCACATAAGCCGCGTGGTAATGCGTCGACAGACCCACCGCCGGCTCCACCCATCCCGACAACGCCGCCAGCGCGCTGCGACGCGCGCGCGTCCAGCCGCCGATCGAGGGAATCCGCGCCAGGCTGCCATCGCAGGTGAAGCTGAACTGGCAGCCCGTCGCCAGCTCGGAACCCTGGTAAACCACCCCGCAGACGCTGTTCGGGAACGCCGGATGCCGCACCCGGTTGAGCACCACTTGCGCGACGGCGCGCTGGCCCGCGTCGGCTTCGCTGGCGGCTTCGTAATAAATCGCCTGGGTCAGGCAATCGAGTGCGGCGCGGAAGGAGGCGTCGTCACGGAAGCTTTCGGCGACGGCGAACGGCTTGGCCGCCGGGACGGCCGCGACATCGGCCGGCCGCAGCGCATTGCGCCGTTCCGCCTCGGTGGTGGAAATGGGCATGAGTTCGGTGTTGAGCAGACCGCCAAGGTCGGCAGGTCGGGTAGTCAGGGTCTCGGCCGGCGCGCTGCGCTGCGCCGATGGCCACTCATACCCCGCCAGGTCCAGGACCGCGGCGACCGAGCCACCGATCACCGCCAGCCCGATCATTCCGAGCAGGACCAGCGGACCGGACGTCCGCAGCGCGCCCCGCGGCTTGCGCGGTGCGGGAAGGATCGCCGCGTCGCTCACGCCGCGCCCCCACCACTCGGGCGCCGGTCAGGAGTTCTTGTCGCCGGGGCGGTTGTGGTCCGAATCGCGGCTGAAGAAGCCCGCCGGCGGCCACTTGAGCACCTTGTAAACGAACACCGCGACCAGGCCGAGCGCGACGGCCGCGCCGATGTCGGAATATTCGTTGCCGATGTAGTTCGCGATCGCACAGCCGGCAGCCGCGACCAGATACTGGACCAGCTTGTCGGGCGGGTTTTCCTGCGACGAGCGATTGAGCATGAGCACGACCAAGCCGCCGAAGGCGATGACCGTGATCCAATCCCAGAACGTCTCCATTCCCGTCTCCCGTGCGGGGCCGAAGCCCGGCGGCCCTTCGATCGTACCTGATTCAGCTTAACAGACGGCGGCCTGGCCGACTTCGCTGGCCCGCTGCGGTACTGTAATCTCGCGGCAGGTGCGCTTTGCAGTTGCGACCCATTGCAGAAACGCGCTGCAAGATGAAGCGTTTTAGCAGTGCCGGGCGGGCGCGCGCCCGCCGCCGGGCGGGCGCCCGCGGTTCTGCTCATCACTGGAAGATAAGCGCTTCGCACTCTTCACCGACTCTTGATTTGATTGCCGCAGCCAATAGGTCACCGGTCGGCGAAAAACCATGCGGCGTGTGCACACCTCCCGCATTGGGACAAAGCGTGCCGCAGTTCTGTTCCTTCCCGCGCGTCTGGGGCAAGGGGCTTGGGACGGCGTATCGGGGGACAGGGCTTGGCGGACCGGACTGACATGATCCCCGAGCCCGTCGCGCGTCCGCTGCGCTTCCTGTTCGCGCTGCCGGGCTTCCACCATGTCGATCGCGGTGCCGAAGTCGCGCTGCTCGCAGTCGCCGATGAGCTTGCGCGGACCGGCGACAGCGTGACGGTGATGGGGATGGGGCCAGAGCGCCCCGGCACGGCTTATGCATATCGGCACGTCCCGGCGGTCGATCGCCGCAAGCTCGAATGGCTGCCCAAAGTGCCGCCTTTCCGTTCAGATACGGGCTGGGAAGACGCCACGTTCGCCTTCAACCTGACGCGCGCTTTCCGGCCGACCGATTTCGATTTCACGGTCACCTGCAATTTTCCGTTCACGCACTGGGCGCTGCGGCGCAGCCGCGGGGGCTATCGCCCGCTCCACCTGTTCGTGACGCAGAACGGCGACTGGGCCGCGCACAGCGATGCCGGCGAGTTCCGCTATTTCGCTTGCGACGGGCTGGTCTGCACCAATCCCGATTTCGAGGCACGCAACCGCGATCGCTGGCGCACCGCGCTGATCCCGAACGGGATCGATCCCTCCCGGTACCGTGACGTGGCGGCGGACCGCGCGGGGTTCGGCCTGCCGGAGGATCGACCGGTGGTGCTGATGGTCAGCGCGCTGATCGATACCAAGCGCGTGCTCGACGGCATGCGTGCCGTCGCCGCGCTTCCCGGCGTGCATTTCGCGGTCGCGGGCGATGGCCCGCTGCGGCAGCAGGTCGATGCGCTCGCGGCAGAGATCCTGCCCGGTCGCTTCACCCGCATGACGCTGACGGCGGACCGGATGCCCGCGCTGTACCGCTCGGCCGACGTGTTCCTGCACATGTCGCTGCAGGAAGCCTTCGGAAACGTCTATGTCGAAGCGATGGCGAGCGGATTGCCCATCGTCGGCCACGACAGCAGCCGGCTACGCTGGATCGTCGGCGCGCGCGAGACGCTGTGCGACACCGAAGATGCCGGAGCGCTCGCGGCGGCGCTGGGGCAGGCGCTTCAAACCGGGCAAGGCACGCCCGATCCGCGCGCCGAGCAGTTCGCTTGGCCGAGCATCGCCGCCAGCTATCGCCGGTTCGCCGCCGAGCTGCTTAGCGAGCGGGGGCGCGCGTGAGCGGCTGGCTGACCGCGCTGGCGTGGCTGCTGGTAGCGGCCGTCGCCTTTCCGCTCGGGGTGTTCGTCGTCGAACTGCTGGCCGGCATCCTGCCCGCGCGCGGCCGCGCTTCTAGCGGGTCCGGCCCGTCAGTCGCGGTGCTGATTCCCGCGCATGACGAAAGCGCCGGGATCGGTGCGACGCTGGCGGCGCTGGCGCAGGTTGCGCCGCCGGGAACGCGCGCGCTGGTCGTTGCCGACAACTGCCAGGACGACACCGCGGCGCAAGCGCGTGCTGCCGGAGCGGAAGTCATCGAGCGTCAGGATGCGAGCGCCCGTGGCAAGGGCTATGCGCTGGCGTTCGGGCGCGATCATCTGGCGCGGGGGCCGGCCGTGCCCGATGTCGTGGTGGTGCTCGATGCCGATTGCCGGCTCAGCCCCGGCAGCATCGAGGCGCTGGCGCAAATAGCGGCGGCCGAGGGTCGGCCGGCGCAGGCCATCAACCTCATCGCCGAAGACCTCTCGGCGCCGCCGATGGTCCAGATCGGCAGCTTCGCGATGCTGGTCAAGAACCTCTACCGCTCGCGCGGGATGCAGCGGCTGGGCGGCCCGGCGCTGCTCACCGGGACCGGCATGGCCTTTCCCTGGGCCCTCATTGCCCGCGCCGAACTGGCGACCGGTTCGATCGTCGAGGATTTGGCGCTCGGCATCGAGTTGACCCGCGCCGGGCATCCGCCGCGGCTAGTCGAATCGGCCGGCGTGCGCAGCGCGCCTGCCGACATGCGCGACGCGCTGACCCAGCGGACCCGCTGGGAACACGGCTTCCTCGAGACCGTGCGCGGCCGCGCGCTGCCGCTGCTGGCAAGCGGGCTCAAGCGTGGCTCGCGGGCGGAAGTGCTGCTGGCTCTGCATCTGTTGGTGCCGCCGCTGGCCTTGCTGCTAATGCTCGCGGGCGCGGCGCTCGGCGGGGCTGCCGTGCTGGCGCTGGCGGGGGGCAGCGTGGTGCCCGCGCTCGTTCTGGCTGGCTTGCTTGGCCTGGCGCTCTTGCTCGTGCTGGCCGCCTGGGTCGCGGGCGGGCGGGCCTATCTGAGCGGCGGGGCGCTGCTGCGCGCGCCGCTTTACGTGCTGTGGAAGTTGCCGGTCTACGCGGGCTTCCTGCGCAAGCGGAAAGTGGGCTGGACCCGCACGCCGCGCCGGCCCTGACCGGCTATTCTCCGGCCGGGGGCGGCGCCGCGGCGGCCAGTTCCCGATCGAGCACCGCTGCCAATTCCGCAGCCAGCCGCCGATCGTTGGCGTCGGTGAAATGGCTGTCGGGCAAATACCCGGCCGGGTCGGCGGGGTTCACGAACCGGCTGGTCGCGAGGTAGGCAATGCGCTCCCGCCGCAGCGTGCC
Organism: Sphingomonadales bacterium 12-68-11; assembly: GCA_002279825.1. Classification (GTDB taxonomy): domain Bacteria; phylum Pseudomonadota; class Alphaproteobacteria; order Sphingomonadales; family Sphingomonadaceae; genus Croceibacterium_A. The sequence continues at coordinate 1,020,685 of NCCV01000003.1, read as the reverse complement.
GGCTAGCGCTCGGTGCAACTGATCGCCGAAACCGAAGCTGTCGACGACGTAGATGACCGGCACCAGCCCGTCGGCGCGCGCCTGCCGCGCGAACTCGGCGACGATCGCGTTGGCAAGCCGCACCGCTTCGCTGTCCGGATCGTAGCCCTGTGCGTCGAGCACGCGCCCCCGCCAGCCGACATCGCGCCGCTGCGCCCACGCGCGCCGGATGAGGCGGAAGGCGACCGATTCGTCCAGCCAGGTCTGCCGCACCAGGAAGCGGTCGTAGAACGGATCGTTGGCGGCAAACCAGGCGTTGGCGCGTTCCCAGGCGGCGGGATCTTCGAGCGTCCGCACGTAGCCCGCAAAACTGTCGTAAGGCGGTGCGGCAACCTGCAGGCGGCCGGCATTTAGCGAATAGCGGTCCGCCGTATAGGGCAGCGCGAAGCTGGTGTTCCAGGCCATCGGCGCGGGCGAGACGATCATCGGCAGCGTGGAGGACATGATCGCCAGCACCGCCGCCTGGCTTTGGCCGCGTTCCCGGTCGCGCCGGAACGCGCCGAACGACCAATTTGTGGTCGCGCCCGGCGCACCGATGCTGCGCGCCTGGTAGCGCGGCGACACTTCCTGAAGCGCGTCCGCCAGCCGCATCGCGTGCGACATGCCGTAGAACGTCACCCGCACGCCGCCGGGCTTGGCGGCGCCTTCCGAGGCGACCAGCGGATCGTACCAGCCGGCTTGCGTAATCGGGGCGCTGGCGGCCGGATCGGCCCGGGTCGCGCGGCGCAAGCGCCCTTCCATCGAGCGGCCGTAGTCGAAGTAAAGCGCGACCGCGCCCGGGTTGGTGTTCTTCGGGTCGGCCGGATAGGCGAACAGCCGGCCCACCGCGACGTCGATCACCACCAGCCACAGCACGACCCAGCCGGCCAGCGCCAGCCCGCGCCGCCAGCCGCCCGGGCGCGGCTCAGAACTGGAAGTAGATGAACTGGGCAGGTTCATTGCTCGTCCCCATCAGGGTGAGGAAGATCATGCCGGCGATCGCCAGCGCGGTCAGCGGGTCCGGCAGGCCGCGGTAGAACTTGGCATCGCCGCCGCGCCGGTACTGCACCAGCTCCCAGGCCACGAGCAACAGCACGCCGAGCGCCGCGGAAAAGCCGGGGCGCGCCGCGGTGACGGTCAGCCCGCCCGCGCCGGTGAACAGGGTCGCGGTGAAGTTGCCGATCTGCTCGAGCGAATGGGCCCGGAACAGCATCCATCCATAGAGCGTGATGAGCCCGAATCCGGCGATCTTGAGCAGCGCCGTGAAGGCATTGTCGCGCGGCGCCCCGAGCCATTCGCGCATGACCCTGTGCGTGCTCAGCACGGTGCCGTGGAAGACCCCCCACAGCACGTAGTTCCACGCCGCGCCGTGCCACAGCCCGCCGAGGATCATCGTCAGCATCAGGTTGCGGCAGGTGAAAGCGAGGCTGCCGCGATTGCCGCCGAGCGGCTTGTAGAGATAGTCCGACAGCCAGGTGGACAGGCTGATGTGCCAGCGCTGCCAGAAATCGCGCGGCGACTTGGCAAAGTAGGGCTGGTTGAAGTTGATCATCAGTTCGACACCGAACAGCTTGGACACGCCCCGCGCGACGTCGGAGTAGCCGGAGAAATCGCAATAGATCTGGATCGCGAACGCGACCGTCCCCACCACCACCGTGCCCCAGCTCGCGGTGGGATTGGCGAACGCCTGATCGACCGTCCCGGCCAGGCCATCGGCGATGGCGATCTTCTTGAACAAGCCGAACACGATCAGGAACAGCCCGCGCCGGATCTGCTCTCCGGTCACGGTGCGCGGATTGCTCATCTGCGGCAGCAGGTTGCGCGCGCGCTCGATCGGGCCGGCGACCAGCTGCGGGAAGAACGACACGAACAGCGCGAAGTCGAAGAACCGATCGGTCGGCTTGAGCTCGCGGCGATAGATATCGATCGCGTAGCTCATCGACTGGAAGGTGTAGAACGAGATGCCGACCGGCAGCACGATGTCGAAATGGCTCGGCTGGGCGGCGATCCCGGCGGCGTTGAGCGAGGCCACCAGGCTGTCGATGAAGAAATTGAAGTACTTGAAGAAGCCCAGCACCGCCAGTTGGAGCACGATGCTGACGATCATGCAGGCTTTGCGGCGCTGCGCTTCGGGCAGCGTGACAAGCACGCGATAACCGATCGCCGCGGCCGACAGGAAGGCCGGGATGCCGACCAGCACGTGCGGCATCAAGGGCGAGACGATCGGCGCGCCGCTGCCGGCGCCGCGGACGACCCGGAGCAGCTCGGAAAAGTCGCAGCCGATCAGCAGCAAGGCCGCGGCGCTCAGGAACGCGGCCGGCACGAGCCACTCGTTCCGTTTCAGGCGCCCGCGATCGAGCACCAAGCCGGTCCAGAAATCGACCGAGGTCGAAAAGATCATCAGGAACAGGAAGCGCCAGTCCCACCAGCCGTAGAACATGTAGCTGGCGACCAGCAGCATCCAGTTCTGGCCGCGGAACGGCAGCGCTCGGTAGAGCCCGTAGACAACCGCCAGGAAGACCAGGAACTCGAGCGAGTTGAACAGCATCGGCGGCGCTCTGGATGGGGCTGGCGGACGCTGGCCCGATCGGAGGCTGCCCCATAGCCGATGTTGCAGCGCAGACAATCACCGACCGCCGCCGGGTTCAGCCGCCGTCCCCGGTTGGCACTGGGCTGCGCTCAAACGCTAAGCACGACGCGGAAATTAACCCAAATCTTCAGCATCGTGCTCTACGGTGGTCTGAAATAGGACGCGGCCATTGGGTATCTACCTGAACCGCCATTGCGGTGCTAACGGGCTCGCAGTGTCCCCAGGGGGTCGAACGGGAACGCCTTGCACCATGACGATCTACGCAAACCCGGGATCATGCCCTCGGAACGGCCCGCGTCGTGCCGGCGCCGGCACAGCTAGTTGACGAGGGGGCGACGTGAATACGCCTGTTGCAAACGGCCCGAAGCTCTCGGTGGTGGTGCCTTGCTTCAATGAGGCCGAGGTCATCGAGATCACGCACGGGCGCCTGTCGAGCGCGCTCAAAGCGATCACGCCGAGCTACGAGATCATCTATGTCGACGACGGCAGCCGCGATGCCACGCCCGAGCTGCTGAGCGCCATCCAGCAGGCCGATCCCAACACCCGCTTCATCCGCCTGTCGCGCAATTTCGGGCACCAGATCGCCGTCACCGCAGGCATCGAATACGCGCGCGGCGCCGCAGTGGTGCTGATCGACGCGGACTTGCAGGACCCACCCGAAGTGATCGCCGATCTCGTTGCGAAGTGGGAGCAGGGCTACCACGTGGTCTATGCCCAGCGCGCGGTCCGGCAGGGCGAAAGCCACTTCAAGCTCTGGACGGCGCGGATCTTCTACCGCCTGATCAACCGGTTGTCGGAAGTTCCGATTCCGCTCGACACCGGCGATTTCAGGCTGATGGATCGTTCCGTCACAACCGCGCTCAAGCGCATGCCCGAACGGCATCGCATGTTGCGCGCGATGACCAGCTGGGTCGGCTTCCGCCAGGTTTCGGTGCCTTACGTGCGCGCCGAGCGCTTCGCCGGGGAGTCGAAATACCCGCTCAAGAAGATGATCGCCTTCGCGCTCGACGGGATCGTCAGCTTCTCGGCCATTCCGCTCAAGGTGGTCACCTTCTTCGGCTTCGGCTTCTCGGCGCTGTCGGCGCTCGGCATCCTCTACGCGCTGATGATGCGGTTGCTGACCGACGTATGGGTACCCGGCTGGACGCTGATCTTCATCTCGGTGATGCTGGTCGGCGGGCTGCAGTTCATCTTCCTGGGCGTGATCGGCGAATACATCGGCCGGATCTACAGCGAAGCCAAGGGGCGCCCGCTCTACCTGGTGATGCAGGAACTGGGGTTCGAACCTTCGCCGCCCGAACCCGGCGCGGCGCAGACGGCAGCAGCCGCGCCCGCCGCCGATCGGCAAGAGGTCTAGGCCGGCAGCGTGGCAGTGTCGCAGCAGTCCCGGATGCGCGCGCTCAAGCTCGCGCTCGGCGTCGGCCTCAGCGCGGCGCTGCTCTATGCGATGTTCGCGCAGGCGCCGCTCGCGGCGGTCGGGCGCGCACTCGCGTCGGCCGCGCCCGAGTGGATCGCGATGGCGGTGCTGGCGGTGGCGGTGGCTTATGCGCTCAAGGTCCTGCGTTGGCTGGTCATGCTGCGCGGCCTGGGGGCCCATGCCGGCGTCCACGAGGCCTCGATCGGCTTGCTCGGCTCGGTGGCGCTCAACAACGTCCTGCCGTTCCGCGCCGGCGACGTCATCCGTGTGCTCGCGTTCGAGAAGATCACCGGGCTGCCGCCGTCGCAGCAGGCCGGCACGCTCATTCTCGAGCGTCTGCTCGACCTCTTGTCGCTGTGCCTGATCGTGTTCGTGACGATGACGCTGGCCGATATCACGCTCAGCGATCCCCGGATCGGCTGGGCCCTCCAGCTCGGCTCGCTCGCCGCGATCGCGGCGATCGTGGTGCTGGTGGTGGCGCCGCGGCCGCTCGAATCGCTCACCCATTGGGGCGTCGCCCGCGTGCCGGCGCTGCGCCGGGTCGGTGAGATTGCAGTGCGGCTGCTCGGCGCAATCCACACGCTGACGCGCTGGCGGCTGCTGCTCAAGGCCGGCGTCCTGAGCGTGTGCGCCTGGACGTGCGAAGGGCTGGCCTTCGTCGCGGTCGGCCGCTCGCTGGGCCTGACGCACGCCGCCGCGGGGGACTGGCTGGCCATGGGCGCCGGCACGCTGTCGACGATGATCCCGAGCGCGCCCGGCTATGTCGGCACGTTCCACTACTTCACCGCGCTGGTCGTCTCGGCCTTCGGCGCGGAGCGCGGCGCCGCCGCGGCTTACGCGATCCTCATTCACGGAATCTTGTGGCTTGCCACGACATCGGCCGGCTTTCTCCTGCTGGCAAGTTCGCCTCTTCGCACGGCGAAGAGCGCGGTCGCGAAAGGTTAGAGTTGTTGGAACAGCAATCGGAAGTCGCGGCGAACGGGCCGGTGGTGATCGTGGGCGGCGGGTTCACGGGCCTCTCGGCCGCTTATGAGCTCGCCCTTGCCGGCCAGCGCGTGATCGTGCTCGAGAAGGAAGACACGGTCGGCGGCCTCGCCAGCGGGTTCAAGGTCGGCGAGTTCACGCTCGAGCGCTTCTACCACCACTGGTTCACCAACGACGAGCATGTGATGACGCTGGTCGAGGAACTCGGCGTCGCCGACAAGGTGGTTTACCGCCCGACGCGCACCGGCATGTACTACGCAAACACGATCTTCCGGCTGTCGAAGCCGATGGATCTGCTCAAGTTCAGCGCGCTCAAGTTCACCGACCGGATCCGTCTCGGCCTGCTCGCGGTGCGCGCGCGGCTGATCAAGGATTGGCGCGCGATCGAGCACCTGACCGCGCGCGAATGGCTGCTGCGCATGGCCGGGCCCGAGGTGTTCCGCGTGGTGTGGGAGCCGCTGCTGGCGGGCAAGTTCGGGCCTTATGCCGAGAAGGTCGGCGCGGTGTGGTTCTGGAAAAAGATCGCGCTGCGCGGCGGCAGCCGCGACGGCGAGGGCCGCGAGGTGCTCGCGTACTATCAGGGCGGCTTTCCCGCGCTGGCAGAGGCCATCACCGACAAGATCGTTGCCTTGGGCGGCGAGGTCAGAACCGGCTGCAAGGTCGCTTCGCTGCAGGTGGAGGATGGTCAAGTCCGCGCGGTTGTGACCGGCGCAGGCGAGACGATCCCGGCCGGGACCGTGCTGTTGACCCAGCCCCTGCCGCTGATCGCCGACTTGCTCGAACCCCACACGCCGCCGGCTTATACGGCCGAACTGCGCGCGATCGACTACCTCGCCAATATCTGCCTGGTGCTCGAACTCGATCGCAGCCTGTCGGATACCTACTGGCTCAACGTCAATGACGCGAACTTCCCGTTCGTGGGCGTGATCGAGCATACCAATTTCGAACCGCCCGAGAGCTATGGCAACCGGCACATCGTCTATCTGTCCAAGTACCTTCCCGAAGAGGACGCGCTCTACCGCATGGACGACCGGGCGGTGTTGGACTTCTCGTTGCCCTACCTGATGAAGATGTTCCCCGAGTTCCGGCCCGAATGGGTCAAGGCGCATCACGTGTGGCGCGCCCGCTTCTCGCAGCCGATCGTGGTACCCGGTTACTCGCGGATGATCCCGGCGGAGGCCACTCCGCTCGGCAATGTGTCGATCGCCTCGATGGCGCAGATCTACCCTGAGGACCGCGGCACGAACTACGCGATCCGCGAAGGGCGCGCGGTCGGAAAGCGGCTGGCGGCGGTTGGCGCCGAAGTGTCCGCGGAGGTTTAGGCCAATGCGGGTCGAAGCCCTTTCCGGACGCATGCAGCGCCGTATCGCGGTGGCCGTCGGACGTCGCGGGAGCGGGTCATGACCATCGCTTCGCGCGCCCAAGACTGGGCCCGCCACCTCCTGTGCATCCTGGCCCTGATGTGGGTGCCGCTGGCGAACGGCCAGCCGTTCTTCTTCTACGACACGACCAACTACGTGCGCGCAGCAGACGTGGCGTTGCACCTCGCTTCCGGCAAGACGATCTCCACCGCCTGGACCGAGCGCTACGCCGGGTCGATCCCGGAAAACGGCGCGATCCGGCCCGATGCCGGCACGGTCGCGCCGGCCGGGGCTGCGCATTCGGAGGTGACCCACAACGACATCTCGGCCGGCCTGATCATGTCCGGACGCTCGCCCTACATCGGGGCGCTGATGTACCTCGGCTATCTGGCCAGCGACTTCTGGCTCTATGTCGTGTTCCAGGCGGCGGTTTCGTACTTCCTGATCGTGCTTGCGCTGCGGCGGTTCGGGATCGACGGCAAGGGCCTGATCGTCGGGACGGTGCTGGGCCTTTCGGCGCTGACCACGCTGCCCTTCTACAACGGCTTGCTGCTCGCGGACTCGTTCGGCGCGTTCGCGATTATCGCCTTCCTGCTGCTCGCCACGCCGGGCAAACTGTCCCGCGGCGAGGTGGCGGCACTGGTCGGCGTGCTGGTCGTTTCCGTGTCGGCGCACCTCACGCATATCGTCATGCTGGCGGCCATGCTGGCCGCGCTCGCGCTCCTGGCGCTGCTCCGCTGGCCCCCGGCGGCCCAGCGCCGTGCCTGGCTGGCGGGCGCGGCATGCATAGCGGTGGGCTTCGCTTCGGTGCAACTGACCGCGTTCGCGACCGAATTGGCGCTCGGCAAGAAGCCGAACCTGCTGCCGCTCCTGAGGGCTGCGAGGGGGACCGGTTCACGATCTGCCGGGTCCACATCGGCGACCCGACCAACGCCACCAACATCCTTTCCTCGGCGCAGCGATCGACCGGAACCTACCTGTTCGCCAATGTCGAGGAACGGCGCCGGCTGGGTACCGAGGATACCGCGTTCGCCTGGGCGGTGTTCAAATTCGATCCCGTCGGCCAGACCGGCATGATCGTCCACAACACCTTCAAGCAACTGCTGTGGGTCGAGTACGGGGGCCTGAACGTGGGCTGCTTCGACGGTCCCTATTGCTGGGAATCGCTGCCGACGCCGGTGCGCGAGACCTTCAAGCGGACCCCGAGCGGGCAGAACGCCTGGCCGGAGGACGCGATGACGGCGGTGCTGCGCGCGACCACGCTCGTATCGCTTGCCGTCCTGCTGGTCGGCCTGTGGAACCTGGCCCGGTCCAGCCCGCGCGATTTTGCCGTGTTGCGGCTATGGGTGGCAGTGACCCTTGCAGCGATGCTGGCCTCGGCGGCGTTCGGCGGTGCCGGGGTCGAGCCGCAGTACCGCTATCAGGGGCGGCTGATCTGGCTGGTTCCGTTCTTCGCGATCATCGCGGTCGGGCTGGTCAGGCGCGCGCGCCGGGCGGCACCGGAAATCGGCGCGACTCTAGAGGCCCGCAGCGCCTGATCCTGAAGGGCAAAGCCGCGACCCGGACGATCTTGTCGCCTCCGGCCTCTCAACGCGTTGCCGCGCCGGCGGGCGATCCGGCCAGATCCAAGCCAAGGCAGGTCGGCGCGATCTGCGCCAACCGTCCCCGTTGATTTAAGGAGTGGCCGAAGGCGCGGCCGAGGCGCCGCTGGCCGCCCCGCTCGGCGCGCCCGAAGGCGTCCCGGGAGGTCCGAAGCCCGGCTGGTAGTCGATCCCGGCCTCGGCCTTCGCGGCTTCCAGGCGCTTCTCGAGCTCGGCCGACACCGCCTGCCGCTGAAGCAGATTGGTGGCCGCCGGCCGCGCCTGGTCGCCGGTTACCGGAGCAGGCCGGGTGGCCATGATCTGGCTGACCGAAACACCGCCCGGGCTCGGCACCACGAACGGCTCGCGCGTACCGACGGCCATGATCTGGTTGAACATGTCGAGCGGCACGTTGGCGCTGTCGATCGGCACGTTGCCGCGTTCGAAGCGGATGCCGAGCCGGTTGAGCGCGGCAACCACCTCTGGCATCGTCTTGGCGCCCCGCAGCGCCGCGATGTAGTCGTTGCGCGCCGGGGTCTGGAAACGGATCTGGTCGACCGCCATCACGGTGCGGCGGGCGAAGATCTGCGGATTGTCGGCGATGAACTTGTCGACTTCGGCCGGCGTCGGCTGCTTGATCGTCCGGGCGATCTTCTGGGTCAGCATCTGCGTCAGCAGGGTTTCTTCCTGCTGCTGGCGGCGGATGATGAATTCGGGGCTCGAATCGATCTGCTCCTCGCGCGCGAGGCCGGCGAGCAAGCGGCGGTTGACCACATTGTCGAGCGCCATGCTGCGGACCCGATTCTGCTCCTCGCCTTCGGGGAGCTGGGTGTTGCCAAGCTCGGTATTGACCTGCTGGAGCGTAATCTCTTCGCCGTTGACCACCGCCACGACTTGCCCTTCGGGTTCCCGGTCGCAGGCCGCGACAACACCCAATGCGGCGACCAGCGCAGAGGCGCCGAGCAGACGCGAGAAGCGCGCGCTCCGATCGCTACGTCCAGTCTTGAACATGGTCCCAATCCCCTCGTTATCGGTTGGCAAGTCCGGCGCTCACGCGCCGGCCGGCGGCCTCAAGCCGCCGAAAAGAAGCTGGCCGAGCGGCCGCGAAGACTTTTGCGCCATGTCGGCGATAAAGCGCTCCAGCACCGGCAGTTCGACCGGCAGATCGCCGCCGAGCGTCGATACGCGTACCAGCAACCCGTCCGGGATCACGCGATCGAGATTGGCGCGCGCCACGGCCAGCCGTTGATCGAGCCAGCGGCGCGGGAACGTGTCGCCGACGCGCGTCCAGTAGAGCACGACCTCGTCTCGCTCGACACTGCGCGCGGAGAAGGCCTGGCACGGCAGCGGCGCGGCGCCGCCCAGCCCGACATCGACCGGCTGGGTCTCGGAAAGCACGAACCCGCCTGCCGGATAGCACACCTCGGGGCGGTGGATTTGAAGAACGCCGTCCTGCCGGTTGTTGTAGGCGATCAGCATCATCAGCGTCTGGCCGACGGGATTGGTATACACCCGCGTCACGATGCTGTCGTAGAGACGATCCGAGAGCGAATCCGGCGGCGGCAGTACCAGCCCGCTGGCCGCCGCGAAGGTCCAGTTCCCGATCGTGTTCGGGATCATCTTCTCGAGCGTTTCCTTGGGCACGCGCGGGCTGTCGGGCTGGGGCATGCGCGCCTGCGCGACCGAGCCCGCCGCCAGCATGCCGAGGCCGACCAGCACCTTGCGGCGCGACAGCAGCGGAGTGCGCATTACGCCGGCGCCGGTCATTCGGCGGCCTGCGCAACGAGCGCGGCGCGCGGGCGGCGCTCGCGGAAGTAGGACAGGCCCTGATCGACCAGGAAGATCAGCGCCAGGCCGAGCGCGAACATCGTCAAGCCGGCGAGATCGTGAATGAAGCTCTGCGCGGTCGCTTCGCCGGCATGATAGGTCAGCAGGATCAGGATCAACACGCGGATGAAGTTGGCCGCGACCGCCACCGGCAGCACGAACAGCAGCAGCAGCAGCGCAAAGCGCAGGTCGTTCGCGTGGCGGACGTAGATGTAGAATACCGTCAGCGCGGACAGCGAGACGATCGAGTTCAGCCCCGAGCACGCGGCCGCCACGAGCAGCTGATACTGGCCGATCTGGATCGTCACCCCGGTGCCGCCGATCGGATAGCCGAACTGCTGCAGCAGCGCGATCGCGCCTTCGCTGATCGCCACTTTCATCGGCATCGTCAGCGTGTAGATCACGGTTTCGGGCGGCGGGAACATGAACGCCAGGTAGATCAGCGGGAACGCCAGCTTGCGCATCGCCGCCCCGCCGATCAGGCCGTAGAGCGCGACCAGCAGCGCCGCGTACATCACATAGCCTTCGATCTCGATGATCTGGGTAATGCGCGCGACCATGAACAGCAGCAGCAGCGGCACCAACAGAGCGGCGACGGCCCAGCCCGCGGGCATCGCGAACAGCGGCCGCACCGAAGGCCACTTGCGCCACACCAGCCACAGTCCGGTCATCAGCACGATCGGGCCATGCGCCCCTTCTTCGCGCGACCAGGTCTCGCCGGCCACGAACAGCATCGTGGGCACCATCACCGCAAGCAGGCCGAGCGCGAAAAGGAGGTTGGGAAGGCTAAGATAAGCCAGCACAATGTCGCGCGGCGAGCGCCGGTCCGCGGCGAGCGCCTCGGCACGTGCCGCGGGCGCGCCTGCGGCGTAGGCCTCCGCTGTGCCGGGGCCATCCCCGTGCGGACGGAAATTCACACCATTTTCCAAGGCTTGTGCTGCCCCACCCACGATCGGCCCAATCGGCCTGTGTCGGCTCTCTATCCGCGAGCGCGGGGAACGGGTCAAGCGGAACGGCGCGCGCCCGTCGCAGGCGTCCCGGAACGGTTCGCACCGCGGCCGAACCGTTTCGCTGCTTGCGAAGGGCACGCGGGTGGCGTGGCTAGCGGCGGGGCTCGCTCCCCGCCCGGCGCTCCTCGAGGCTAACCGTATTGAGCTCGTCTTCGGCCGCAAGCGCGCGCAGGCGGGCGAGCCGGTCGGGATCGAGAGTACCGTCCTCGATCGCGCTCCGCACCGCGCAACCCGGCTCGCTCTCATGCGCGCAGTCCGAAAATCTGCACCGCTGCGCCAGCGAAGCGATGTCTTCGAACACGGCCGCCAGGCCCGCAGCCGCATCCGTTAGCTGCAGCTCGCGCATGCCGGGGGTATCCAGCAACCACCCGCCGAGCGCGAGGCGGTGCATTTCGCGCACGGTCGTTGTGTGGCGGCCCTTGCCGTCAGCCGCGCGAACGGCCTGCGTAGCTATATCCGCAGAGTCCCTGAGCGTGTTTATCAGAGTCGACTTCCCCACCCCCGAAGAGCCGAGCAAGGCCACCGTCTCCCCGACGCCGCACCACCTCGCGAGCGACCCGGCGCTGAGCGGGTCGCGTGCATCGACCATCGCCACGTCGAGCCCCGGCTGTAGACCGCGCGCCGCTTCGGCAAAAGCGCCGGGCGTGTCGGTGAGGTCCTGCTTCGTCAGCACGACCACCGGGTGGACGCCGATCTCGCGCGCCAGGATCAGGTAACGCTCGATCCGGGCGAGGTTGAAATCCTCGTTGCACGACGCGACGATAAACACCGTGCCGACATTGGCGGCGATGAGCTGAAGCTTGCGGCCGCTGCCCGGCGCGCGGCGCTTGAAGAGACTGGCGCGATCGAGAATGCGGGTAATCTGCCAGTTCGCCGGGTCGAGCAGCAGCCAGTCACCGACCGCCACCTGTTCGGCCTCGGCGGCGTTTCGCGAGCTCGGAGCTATGGACCGATCCAAGCCCGCTCCCGCGACCGCCAACTTCCCCCGATGGACGGCCAACACCCTAGCCGGTTGCAGCTCTAAGCGCTCGGCGGCCGAGAGTTGCGCGCTGAAAAAGGCCTTCCAGCCCAGCTCGCCGAGGTCGCGGTCAGGTCTCGTCATAGATCTCGCACCCGGACCGCTTAGAGCGGATCCGCCCGATTAGGAACCGCAGTCGATCCGCCGCTGCGGCGTTATGTTCACGGCAACGGCGCCGGCGACGATCCGCGGGTGTGGTTCGAAGGCTCGGGCGTCACGCACGGCGAGCGCCGCTACCTCTGCGCCGACGAGCACGGCTCGATCGTCGCGGTGACGACGGCTCGGGCAACGTCACCTACATCAACACCTACGACGAATACGGCATCACCGGGAGCGCCGGCAACGACCATCTCCAACCCGCGGCCGGTTCCGCTACACCGGCCAGGCTTGGATCCCCGAACTCGGCATGTATTACTACAAGGCCGGCTTATACTCATCGAACCTCGGCCGGTTCATGCAGCCCGATCCCATCGGCTACGGCGACGGGATGAATATGTATGCAATGTGGGAGGCGATCCGGTGAATGGGGTGGATCCGAGCGGAATGATTTGCTGGAGTATTGCCGGGGCCGTCATCGAAGATATCGACAGGGCGACGTGCTTAAGTGACAAGTATACCTAGGGCGAAACTGGGTCATGTCAGCCTGGATACACCATCTGGACCTACGATCAGGGCTCCGGCACCGTGTCCAACCTGTGTGAGTGCCCGCGCGCGACCATCGCACCGACCTTTGAAGACGCTCCAACCTGTATGGACGCGTTCTATGCGGGAGTAGGCGGAGGTGCAGGTGGGGGTGCAAGCAATGTCTCTGCTCTCAGAGTCACGACGGCTTGGCGGATCCAGTCTCGCGATACGCGCTATCCGGACTAGGGCTCGGATAAACCCAAGGCTTGGATGTTGAGAAATGACTCAGAAATTGGTAGAGAAGCTGTTTCGAATTGCGGTCAACACTTTCATGGTGTTGGCAACCATTTTATTCGCGGGAAACTTGTTGTGGCATTTTACTGTGGAAATCTCCCCATACTCCGAGAATGACATCGTCGTTTTATGTTTCTTGTACGTTGTATCGATGGCAATCGCGGCTGCCGTTCGCTTCACGGGGAAGGTGTTCCAGCGCTAGGCAAAGGCGTGCCAGCGTCGCGAGATAAATGAACGAACTGGTTCCATTCTTATTGAGATGCACGCGCCAGGACCTGCGCAATCTTGCGCCGCCCGCCGCTCCGCTCGAGCTCCACGACGCCAATTCCGGGGACACAATACATAATCGCAGTTGCGGCGAACGGTCGCTAGAGGGGCTCGCATGGCAAGGCTTGCGCGCGTCGTCATCACCGGGCTTGCGCACCACGTGACCCAGCGCGGCAATCGGCGGCTGAAGCGCTGACCGAGACGATCGAGGCTCGCCTGCGAACCGGCCGGCCGCTCGCGACAGGGCCCGTAATAGCATGACGCTTCACGGGTGAGCCTTTTGCCAGGGCGGCCCCGCGGGGCGCCCTGCGGCGGCCTAGCACGCTTAGGAGCCACTCCGGACTGTGTGGTGCGGTCGAGAAGACTCGAACTTCCACGGGCTTTCGCCCACAACGACCTCAACGTTGCGCGTCTACCAGTTCCGCCACGACCGCACATCGCAAGGGCGGCAAAAGCGCGACCCCGGCTCGGTAGGAGCGCGCCCTTAGCAAAGCGTCTGCACCCCTGCAAGCGCGGCTTCTGCGCCCGCTGCGGGCGCCGTCAGTCGGGCTTCCAGCCGAATTCTGCGAACCGGGCCGAGCGCGGCACGTCGGTCACCGCTTCGTTGACCGGGATGCTCTCGCCCGGGGCCAGGCTGCGCTTGGCGGGCTGCACCACCCATTCGTAGACTTTGCGGTCCTGCCCGTCGCGCAGCACGATCAGGATCGGCGGCACGCGGCGCGCCTGGCCGCCGGTATTGGTGATCGAACCGCTCGCGGCGAAGTATTCGGTGCCGCTCGCCAGCTGGCGCCGCTGCTGCTGCTCGACGGGGAACGCCAGCTCGAGGTCGGGTTGCCCCGCGGCAAATGTCGGGCGGCTGACCGGCAGCCAGTCGGGCACGCCAAAATAGGCCGCCGCGCCGATCGTGGCGGCGGCGAGCGCCGCGAAACTGGCGGCCGCCCAGGTCCACAGGCGGAGCGGATTGGCCCGGCGGCTGAACGGCGGCGCGGGGTCGAACTGGGACGCGGCATCGGGGGTGCCGACATAAGCAGGCGGAATCGGCGGTGGGGGCAGCGGCTCGTCCGCCAGCGGAGGAGCGCGCTCCTCGTCCTCGCGCGGCGTTGCTACCGGCGCGTCCGGCGGGGGCGGCTCCGGAGTTGGCGGGGGTGAGGAAGGCTGAGCGAGCGGCGCGGCTTCGGGCACGGGCGCGTCGGCAACCAGCGCGGGCCCGTCCTGGAACCAGCTATGGCGGCACTTGGCGCAGCGCACCGTCCGCCCGTCGGGTCCGATTGCGCTGTCGGGCACGACATAGCGTGTCGTGCAGGCAGGGCAGGCAATTATCATCCTGCGCGGAATGCTAGGCTTCGGTCCCGAAGGCAACAAGCGGGCGCGACTGTTCAATGCAACGGTGCGCGGCTTTTTTCCCCAGCGAACAGCAGCTATACGCCCGGCAGATGTCCGCACCCCGCCGCCCGCCGCCGCCCGATGACGTTTTGGGCAACGCTTCGGGCCGGCCATGCCCCCGTTCGCGAGCCCGCGCGTGAGCGGCGAAGGCAGCATCGTCCAGTTCGACAACGTCGGGCTGCGCTATGGCACCGACCGTGAGGTCCTGAGCGACATCTGCTTCACGCTCTATCCGGGCAGCTTCTATTTCCTGACCGGAGCGAGCGGGGCGGGCAAGACTTCGCTGCTGCGCCTGCTGTACCTTGCGCAGCGGCCGTCGCGCGGGGTGATCCGCATGTTCGGCACCGACCTGATCACCGAGCCGCGCCACCGCTTGCCGGCATTCCGGCGGCGGATCGGCGTGGTGTTCCAGGACTTCCGGCTGGTTCCGCACCTGTCGGCGTTCGACAATGTCGCGCTGCCGCTCCGGGTCTCGGGCGTGCCCGAGAGCGAGATCCGCAAGCCGGTCGCCGACATGCTCGAGTGGGTCGGGCTCGATCAGCGCAGCGAGGCGCGCCCGGCATCGCTGTCGGGCGGCGAGCAGCAGCGCGTGGCGATCGCGCGCGCGGTGATCGCGCGGCCCGAAGTGCTCGTCGCCGACGAGCCGACGGGCAACGTCGATCCCGAGCTGGCGCTCAAGCTGTTGCGGCTGTTCGAGGCGCTCAACCGGCTGGGGACCACGGTGGTCGTCGCCACGCACGATCTCCATCTGCTGAGGAAAGTGCCCGAATCGCTGATCATGCGGCTCGATCGCGGCCGGCTCAGCGATCCCACCGGCGCGCTGCGGTATCCGCCGCGTCCGATTGAGCGGGCGACGGAGGCGGTGGACGTATGATCCGTCGCCGCAATCCGGGGCTGTTGCGTCAGGCGCGGCTGGCGGGGCCGATGCCGTGGGTAATCGCCATTATGATCGCGATCACGGTCATGGCCGCCGCCGCCGGTCTCGCGCTCAGCAATCTCGCCGACAACGCCCGCGCCGAGATCGAAGGCGGGCTAACCGTGCAGATCGTCGAGGCGGCGCCCGCCGAGCGCGACCGCCAGGCCGAAGTCGCGCTCGCGCTGCTGACCAATCGCGAAGAGGTCGCCGAAGCCCGGCGCGTCTCCGACGCGGAGCTGGCCGCCCTGCTCGAACCGTGGCTCGGCGCGCAGCCGGTCGCCGAAGAGGACGCGATCCCGATCCCGGCGATGATCGACGTGCGCTTGCGGGGACCGGCCACCCCCCGCCAGCTGGCCGATCTGCGCACGGCGCTCGCGGCGGATGCACCTGCCGCGCGGATCGACGCCCAGGCGGGCTGGCTGACTCCGGTGTTCGACGCCATCGCCTCGTTGCAGTGGCTCGCGGCCGGGCTGGTGGTCTTGCTTGCGGCAACGAGCGCCGCGGCGGTCTGGCTGGCGGCCCGCAGCGCGCTCGGCACTAACCGCGAGACGATCGAGATCGTCCACCTGCTCGGCGGCACCGACGCGCAGATCGCGCGCATCTTCCAGCGCTCGGTGGGGATCGATGCGGCGGTCGGCGGGCTTGCCGGGCTCGCGCTCGGCCTTGCCGCGACCGTGCTGCTCGGGCGGCAGTTCGCGCAGCTCGGCTCGGGCATGGTCACCGGCGGCGGGCTCGGGCCCTCCGACTGGGCACTGCTCGCGGCGATCCCGCTCGGCGGGGTGGTGCTGGCGACACTGACAGCGCGCGCAACGGTGCTGTCCTCGCTGAGGCGCATCCTGTGATCCGCCGTCTGCTCGCACTCGTGCTGGTCGCCTGGGCGTTCGGGTTCCTGTGGTTCGCAGTCGCACTGCCGCAGCCGGCGGGCGATCAGCGGACCGACGCGATCGTGGTACCGACAGGATCCGGCGGACGCATCAGCCACGGCTTGGACTTGCTGCGCGAAGGTCGCGCCCGGCGCCTGCTGGTGACCGGGGTCGACGCGCATGTGAAGCCGGGCGAGTTCGCCGCGCACTACCGCGTCGCGCAGCCGCTGCTGGACTGCTGTGTGACGCTGGGCTTCGCCGCGCTCGATACCCGCGGCAACGCGCGGGAGACCGCTGAATGGGTGCGCGCCGGCCAAGTCGGCTCGATCCGCCTGGTGACCAGCGACTGGCACATGCGCCGCGCTGCGCTCGAGCTGTCGGGAACGCTGCCTGCCGAGATCGCGGTGCTACGCGATGCGGTGCGAACCGAGCCGACCTTGTGGATGCTGTTCATCGAGTATCACAAGCTGATCGCGGCCTGGCTGGTGCAGGCGTGGCGCGGCCTGTGACCGCGCTCGCGGCGCTGCGCAGCGCGCTCTTCTATCTGGTGTTCTACCCCGCCAGCGCGGTGTTCGTGCTGGGCTCGGCGCTGGTCGCACTGGTCTCGCCCGCGCATGTGCGGCCGGTGCCCGATGCGTGGTCTCGGTTCCACCGCGCCTCCCTGCGGATCGTCGGCATCCGGGTGCGCGAGCTTGGCCCGAGACCGGCGGGGCCGGCGCTCTATGCGCTCAAGCACGAAAGCTACTTCGACGCGATCGACTTGCCCACGCTGCTCGATTACCCGGTGCCGTTCGCCAAGCAGGAGCTCTACGCGCTGCCGGGTTGGAGCCGCGCGGCGCTGACGTATGGATCGGTTCCGATCGCCCGCGACCAGGGCGCCCGGACGCTGCGCACGATGCTCACAGAGGCGAAGCGCTTCGCCGCGACCGGCCGCCCGCTGGCGATCTTTCCCGAAGGCACGCGCGTGCCGCACGGCACGATCGTACCGCTCCAGGCCGGGTTCGCCGGGATCTACAAAGTGCTGGGCCTGCCGGTCATTCCGGTCGCGATCGACAGCGGGCCGCTCTACCACCGCTGGATCAAGCGGCCGGGCACGATCACTGTGCTGTTCGGCGATCCGATCGAGCCCGGCCTGCCCAGAGACGAGATCGAGGCGCGAGTGCTCGCCGCGATCAACGCGCTCAACACCCGGCCGCCCGAAGCCTAGCCGGGCGGCGGCTGGCGCCCGAAATCGGGGCGCGGATCGTCCTGCCCAAGCGCGACGATCGAACGGCGGATCGCGCGGGTGCGGCTGAACACGTCGAACATCGTCTCCCCGTCGCTGGCACGGATCGCCTCGCGCATCAGCGCCAGATCGGTCAGGAAGCGGTCGAGCATGTCGAGCACCGCCTCGCGGTTGTGCAGGAACACGTCGCGCCACATCGTCGGGTCGGAGGCGGCGATGCGGGTGAAATCGCGAAAGCCGCCGGCCGAATACTTGATTACTTCGCTGCGCGTCACGCTCTCGAGCTCGGACGCGGTGCCGACGATCGTGTAGGCGATCAGGTGCGGGATGTGGCTGGTCACCGCCAGCACCCGGTCGTGGTGCTCGGCATCCATCGTCTCGACCATCGCGCCGAGCGATTCCCAGAACGCGACCAGCGCCGCGACTTGCGCGGGATCGGCGCCGGCGGGCGGGGTGACGATGCACCAGCGCTGGTGAAACAGCGTCGCAAAGCCGGCGTCGGGGCCGCTGTGCTCGGTCCCGGCAACCGGATGCGCCGGGATGATCGCATGGTTCGGCAGGCGTTCGGCGAGCGTGCGGCCGATCGCTTCCTTGAGCGAGCCGACGTCGCTGATCACCGCGCCGGGGGGGAGGCCGGGGGCGATCGCATCGGCGGCGGCGGCCATCGCGCCGACCGGCACGCACAGGATAACCAGATCGGCACCCGCAACCGCTGCGGCCGGATCGTCGCAGACCGCGTCGGCCAGCATGCGCTCGCGAGCGCGGGCGCGGACCTGGGGATCGAGGTCGTAGCCCGTCGTGGTCACGCCCGGCAGGTGCTCGCGCACCGCCAGCCCGATCGAGCCGCCGATGAGGCCAAGGCCGATGATCGCCACGTGCTGGAAGCTCATCGCGCGGCCTCCGCTAGGTCGCGCAGGGTCGCGGCAATCTCGGCCATCTGGTCGCTCGTTCCTATCGTGATGCGCAGGGCCTGCGGCAGGCCCTGCCCGGGCAAGTGGCGCACCGCATAGCCGCGTTCGGCGAGGCCTTCGAGCGCTGCGGCGGCCGAGAGCGCGCCTTCGAACAACACCAGCACGAAGTTGGCCTCGCTCGGCACCGCGCGCAGCCCGTGGTTGCCGAGCGCGCCGATGGCGGCGGCGAAGCGGGCGCGTTCGGTGCGGTTGTGCGCGCGCGAGCGGGCGACGAAATCCTGGTCGGCGAGCGCGGCGGTGGCCACCGCCTGCGCGCCGGTATTGATGTTGAAAGGCCCACGGATGCGGTTGAGCGCATCGATCAGCGGCGGCGCGCCGGTCGCCCAGCCGACCCGCTCGCCGGCGAGCCCATAGGCCTTGGCGAATGTGCGCGTGGCCAGCACGTTCGGGTGCGCGGCGGCGAGCTCCAGCCCGCCGTCGTCGTCTTCGGGGTCGACGTATTCGGCGTAGGCCTGGTCGAGCACCAGCAGGATCTCGCCCGGCAGCCCGGCGTGCAGGCGGGCAAGTTCGGCGCGCGACAGGAAGCTGCCGGTCGGATTGTTCGGATTGGCGATGAACACCACCCGGGTCCGTTCGGTCACGCAGGCCAGCAGCGCGGCAATGTCGGTGCCATAGTCGGCGTCGGGCGCTTCGACCGGGGTCGCGCCGCAGCGCCGCGCGGCGATCTCGTAGAGCGAGAAACCATAGCGGACGTAGAGCACTTCGTCTCCCTGCCCGGCGAAAGCGCTCGCGGCCAGCGTCAGCAGCTCGCCCGAACCGGTCCCGCACACGATCCGCGCCGGATCGATCCCGTGCAGCGCGCCCAGCGCTTCGCGCAGGGCGGTGCTGTCGGGGTCGGGGTAAAGCGAAGGGATCGCGGCGCCTGTGCGCGCGGCGAGCGCGGCCGCACTGGTACCGAGCGGGTTCTCGTTGGCCGACAGCTTGACGAGCCTGCGCCCGTCGCCGGCTTTCGACCGACCCGGAACATAGGCATGGATCGCCTCGATCCACGGCTTGAGTTGGGGCCCCTTCGTCATCACGGCAGCGCGCATAGCTACATGGGCGCGCAATTGACAGCCTCCCCGGTTGGTCCCACTTCCGGCGCCGCATGGCCTCTTCGCTCGCCGCTACCGATCGCATCCTAGTCCTGCCGGAGCCGCTGCCGCTCGACAGTGGCCAGGTGCTGCCCGGGGTGGAGATCGCGTTCGAGACTTACGGCGCGCTGGCGGCCGACCGCGGCAACGCGATCCTGGTGTTCCATGCGCTGACCGGCGACCAGCATCTCGCCAGCCCGCACCCGATCACCGGCAAGCCCGGCTGGTGGGACCGCATGGTCGGGCCGGGCAAGCCGATCGACACCGACCGCTTCCACGTGATCTGCGCGAACATCATCGGCGGCTGCATGGGCTCGACAGGGCCGGCCAGTCTCGATCCGGAAGGCCGCGCTTACGCCATGCGCTTCCCGGTGATCACCGTGCGCGACATGGTGCGCGCGCAGGTCGCCTTGCTCGATGCGCTCGGGATCGAGCGGCTGCACGCGGTGGTCGGCGGCTCGATGGGCGGGATGCTGGCGCTCAGCCTGGCCGCCAATTTCCCCGAGCGGGCCGCGCGGGTGCTGGCGATCGCCACCGCCGCGCGGCATTCGGCACAGAATATCGCGTTCCACGAAGTCGGCCGCCAGGCGATCATGGCCGATCCCGACTGGCGCGGCGGCGATTACTATGCGGCCAGCGGGTCTGGGGGGAAGGGACCGGAGAAGGGCCTCGCGGTCGCGCGCATGGCCGCGCATATCACCTACCTGTCCGAAGCCGGGCTGACCGAGAAGTTCGGTCGCCGCCTGCAGGATCGGGCGGCCAAGAGCTTCGGCTTCGACGCCGATTTCCAGATCGAAAGCTACTTGCGCTACCAAGGCCTCAGTTTCACGGACCGGTTCGACGCCAATTCCTACCTCTACATCACCCGCGCGATGGACTACTTCGATCTGGCCGAGGAGCATGGCGGCCGGCTGGCGGATGCCTTCGCCGGGTGCGCGGCGCGGTTCTGCGTGATCAGCTTCGATACCGACTGGCTCTACCCGACCGCCGAATCGCGCGCGATCGTCCACGCGCTCAACGCCGTCGCCGCGCCGGTCAGCTTCGTCGAGCTGTCGGCGCCTTACGGGCACGACTCGTTCCTGCTCGAAGTGCCGGCGCTCGACCGGGTGGTGCAGGGGTTCCTCGCGTGAACTTGCGCCCCGATCTCGCGGTCATTGCCCGCCATGTCGCGCCGGGCAGCAGGGTGCTCGACGTCGGCTGCGGCGAGGGCGAGCTGATGGCGGTGCTGCAGGCCGACAAGGGTTGCGACGCGCGGGGCATGGAGATCGACCCGGCGGCGGTGGCGCGGTGCGTGGCGCGCGGGCTCTCGGTGGTGCAGGGCGACGCCGACCGCGATCTCGCCGACTATCCCGACGGCGCGTTCGACTATGCGATCCTCAGCCAGACGCTGCAGACCGCCGCGCGGCCCGACCGGATGCTCGACGACCTGCTGCGCATCGGCCGGCGCGCGTTCGTCTCGTTCCCCAACTTCGCCTATTGGCGGATGCGGCTCGGGCTGCTGGTCGGCGGGCGGATGCCGGTGACGCGGCACTTGCCGGTGAGCTGGTACGAGACACAGAACATCCACCACGTCACGGTCGAGGATTTCCGCGACCTGCTGCGCGAGATGGGTGTGACGGTGGAGCAGTTCTGGTTCTTCACCGGCGACAGCGAGATCGGCGGGATCAAGGCCAACTGGCGCGCGGAGCATGCGGTGTTTCAGCTCTCGCGCTAAGTAAGGCCGGCCAGGGCGGGGGAAGCGGAATGCGCAAGGTGCTCGTCAAGCTGCACCGGTGGATCGGCGTGGTGCTGTTCGCCTACGTCATGATGATCTGCCTGACCGGCAGCTTTCTGGTCTACCGGCCCGAGCTGCTGCGGATGTTCGAGCCCAAGCCGACCGAAGTGGCCGTCGGTGCGCGGCTGCTCAGCGACGACGAGTTGCTGCAGGCCGCCGCGCGCGCGTTCCCGGCCGAGAGCGCGGTGCAAGTGTGGCGCGGCGCGGCGCCCCACCACGCGGTCGAGGTCGACCTCGAACGCGGCGAGGTGCGGCGCAACTACCTGTTCGATCCCTATACCGGCAAGCCGGTCGGGCCGACACTGCCGCTCGGGTTCCGCGCGACCACTTTCATCCTCAAGCTGCACGCCGAGCTGGTCGGGGCCGAAAGCGGGCGGGTGGTCAACGGCGCGCTCGGGCTGGGGTTGGCGTTCCTCGGCCTGACGGGCGCGCTGGTCTGGCGGCCGCGCAGGAAGCCGGAACGCGCCGGCAGCCTGCGCCGCCTGCACATGACAACGGGCATCGTGGTCGCGATGTTCGTGGTGATGTGGGGCGTGACCGGCTTCCACCTTGCCTATCCCGCGGCGGGCGAGGCGGTGATCGAATGGTTCGAGCCGTTCGACGAGTTGAACCCGGCCGAACGCACCGGCGACACCGTGTCCTACTGGATGAGCTACCTGCATTTCGGGCGCCTCGGCGGCTACGTGCCGGGCTGCGGGCGCGGCGACCCGTGCGATCACGCGATCAAGACCGCGTGGGTGCTGATCGCGCTGGCCCCCGAGTTCCTCGCGGGATCGGGGTTCTGGTTGTGGCTGCGTGGCCGGCGGGCGCGGGCACGGGTCAGGGCGGGAGCACCTGCGGACATTCGATCTTCTTAGTCCCTTTCCCTTGGTAGGATTAGAGGCTATCTTACCTTCGTCTTACCAAATGGAGCCAAGCATGGCCGCCGCTGATCCACTCACGACGAAGGTCTCTACCAAGGGCCAGGTGATCCTGCCTAAGGCGCTGCGCGATCAGCGGCGGTGGGGCGCCGGCACCAAACTGCTCGTGGAAGACACCGCTGAGGGCGTGCTGCTGCGCGAGGCGCCGTTGTTCGCGGCCACCACGATCGAGCAGGTTTTCGGCGCTCTCGGTTACACCGGGAAGGCCAAGTCGCTCGATCAGATGGACGCGGCCGTCCGGGCCGAGGCGCTCCGCCGTGCGCGCGATTGATACCAACATCGTCGTTCGATTCCTCGCGAACGACCATCCGCAGCAATCCGCCAGAGCCCGCGCGATCGTAACAGCGGGCGATGTCTACGTTTCGAGCACGGTACTGCTCGAGACCGAGTGGGTGCTGCGCAGCGCCTATGATTTCGGCGCCGGTCCGGTTTTGGCCGCGCTCGAGGCCTTCGCCGGACTGCCAGGCGTCGTGCTCGAGGATCCGGACCTGTTGTCACTGGCGCTGGGGTTGGCCCGCGAGGGCCTCGACTTCGCGGATGCGCTTCATCTCGGCCGGTCGGCGGACTGCGACGACTTCGTGACCTTCGACCGCAAGCTGGTGAAAGCGGCGAAAGGCCTGGATGGCGTCGTTGCGGTGCTGGCCTAAGCCGGTGTCCTCGCGTCCGACGGAGTGATGAGGTCCGGAGCAGAGGCAGCGCGGCGGCCGTCTCGCCTAGTTCCCGTTCACCCGCAGCACGCTGTCGTCACGCGCGAGCGACCACAGGCTGAGCCCCGCCTGCGCGGCGCGCGCCGCGGCCATGCTGGTGGGGAGCGAGACGGTGACGAGGCGGGTGGCGCCGGCGCGGACGGCCTTCTCGACGATCTCGTAGGAGCAGCGCGCGGTCGAGAGCACGAAGCCGGCGGCCGGGTCCTGCCCGGCGGATGCGAGCGCGCCGATCAGTTTGTCCATCGCGTTGTGGCGGCCGACGTCCTCGCGGACATGAAGGATCGCGCCGGCCTCGCTGCAGAACGCGGCGGCGTGAGCGGCGCCGGTCGCGCGAGTCAGCGGCTGGTGCTCGCGCAGGCCACCGAGCGCGGCGAAGATCGCGGCTTCGGCGAGCGGCGCGTGCGCGGCCACCGGGGGGAGGGGGCGGGCGACGGCTTCGAGGTTGTCGATGCCGCATAGCCCGCACGAGCTTTCGGCGACGCGCGCGCGGACGCGGTCGGTCAGTTGTTCGACGCCGAGGCCGGTGAGCTGGGCGCGCACGATCCAGCCGTGCTCGACTTGCGCAACGCCGATGTCGGTGAGGTCGGAGGGGATTTTCGCCAGCCCCTCGGTCAGCGCGAAGCCGAGCGCGAAGTCTTCGAGGTCGGCCGGCGTGGCCATCATCACCGCGTAGCTGAGGCCGTTGAACTCGAGCGCTATCGGCGCTTCGGGCACCCAGGTCCGGGTGATGGAGCGGCTGCTGCCGTCGGGGTGGATTTTCAGCGGCATGTTTTCACCTCTCGTCATTGCGAGGGGCCGTAGGCCCCGCGGCAATCCAGAGCAGCGACGAACCGCCCTGGATTGCTTCGCTTCGCTCGCAATGACGAAGGAATGCTAGCTACCCCGCATCCGAATGGCCGAGCTCGTGCGCGGTGTTGAACTCGGAAGCGCGGGTCTGGGGGGGCGGGTTGTGTCCGGCCTGGAGGTGTTCGATCGCGAGGCGCGCGATGTCGCTGAGCGCGGCGTGGTCGTCGGCGAAGATGCCGGCTTTCATGCGCGGGTCCCAGTACAGGTTGATGTGGTCGGCCGTCGCCAGCACCGCGTTCTCGTGCCCGAGCGCGGAGAAGTTCTTCGCGATCTGGTCGGCCATGCGGCGCAGCTTGGCGCCGGTATCGACGTGATAGCCCTCGCTCACTCGGCCGGCTCCACCTCGTGCGCGATGCGGCGGCTGCGCTCGCTGAGTTCGGTGTACTCCTCCTGCCAGTCGGTCGGGCCGTTGGAGGGCATGATCTGCACCGCGGTAACCTTGTACTCGGGGCAGTTGGTGGCCCAGTCGGAGAAGTCGGTGGTGACCACGTTGGCCTGCGTCGCCGGGTGGTGGAAGGTGGTGTAGACCACGCCCGGCGCGACCCGGTCGGTGACCTTGACGCGCAAGGTCGTCTCGCCCGAGCGGCTGGCGAGCTTGGCCCAGTCACCGGTCTTGAGGCCGCGGTTCTCGGCGTCGGTCTCATGCATCTCGAGCAGATCCTCGGGATGCCAGGCGACGTTGGCGGTGCGGCGGGTTTGCGCGCCGACGTTGTAGTGGCTGAGGATCCGCCCGGTGGTCAGCAGCAGCGGGAAGCGCGGGCCGGTCCGCTCGTCGGTCGGCACGTATTCGGTGACCACGAACTTGCCCTTGCCGCGCACGAACCCTTCGGTGTGCATGATCGGGCTGCCTTCGGGCGCCTTGTCGTTGACCGGCCACTGGACCGAGCCCTTGTCCTGGAGCCGCTGCCACGAAAGGCCGGCGAAGCTCGGCGTGAGGCGCGCGATCTCGTCGATGATCTCGCTCGGGTGCGTGTAGTCCCACTCGGCGCCGAGCGCGTTGGCGAGCAGCTGCGTGACCTGCCAGTCCTCGTAGCCGTTGGCCGGCTCCATCACCTTACGGACCGGCTGGATGCGCCGCTCGGCATTGGTAAAGGTGCCGTTCTTCTCGAGGAAAGTGCTGCCCGGCAGGAACACGTGCGCGTAGTTCGCGGTCTCGTTGAGGAACAGGTCGTGGACGATCACGCAGTCCATCGCCGCGAGACCGGCCGAGACGTGGCGGGTGTCGGGATCGGACTGGAGGATGTCCTCGCCCTGGATGTAGATCGCCTTGAAGGTGCCATCGACCGCGGCGTCGAGCATGTTGGGGATGCGCAGGCCCGGCTCGCTGTCGAGCGTGACGCCCCAGTCGTCCTCGAACAGCTTGCGCGTCTCGGCGTCGGAGATGTGGCGATAGCCGCTCAGCTCGTGCGGGAAGCTGCCCATGTCGCAGGCGCCCTGGACGTTGTTCTGGCCGCGCAGCGGGTTCACGCCCACGCCGCGCCGGCCGACGTTGCCGGTGACCATCGCCAGGTTGGCGATCGCCATGACCGTCGAGGAGCCCTGGCTGTGCTCGGTCACCCCGAGGCCGTAATAGATCGCGCCGTTGCCGCCGGTGGCGAACAGCCGCGCAGCACCGCGCAAGTCCGCCGCGGGCACGCGGGTGACGGCTTCGAGATATTCGGGGCTGTGCTTCTCGTCGGAAACGAAGCGCGCCCAGTCCTCGAACTCGTCCCAGTCGCAGCGCTCGCGAATGAACGCTTCGTCGGCGAGGCCTTCGGTCACGATCACGTGCGCGATGCTGGTCAGCACGGCGACGTTGGTGCCGGGTTGCAGCGGCAGGTGGAACTCGGCCTCGATGTGCGGGCTGCGCACCAGGTCGATCCGGCGCGGATCGATCACGATCAACTTGGCGCCCTGGCGCAGCCGGCGCTTCATGCGGCTGGCAAACACCGGGTGGCCGTCGGTGGGGTTGGCGCCGATCACCAGGATCACGTCCGAATCCATGACCGAATCGAAGTCCTGGGTGCCCGCGCTGGTGCCGAAGGTGGTCTTGAGCCCGTAGCCGGTCGGGCTGTGGCAGACGCGCGCGCAGGTATCGACGTTGTTCGAGCCGAACGCGCCGCGGATCAGCTTCTGGACGAGGAAGGTCTCCTCGTTGGTGCAGCGGCTCGAGGTGATGCCGCCGAGCGCGCGGGCGCCGTGTTCGGCCTTGAGACGGGTGATCTTGTCGGCGGCGAAGCCGATCGCTTCCTCCCAGCTCACTTCTTTCCAGGGCTGGTCGATGCTGTCGCGGATCATCGGCGAGAGGATGCGGTCCTGGTGCTTGGCATAGCCGTAAGCGAAGCGGCCCTTGACGCAGCTATGCCCGCGGTTGGCCTTGCCGTCCTTCCACGGCACCATGCGGACGAGCTGCTCGCCGCGCATCTCCGCGCGGAAGGTGCAGCCGACGCCGCAATAGGCGCAAGTCGTGACCACCGCGCGCTCGGGCTTGCCGATCGCCTTGACGCTCTTTTCCTGGAGAGTCGCGGTCGGGCAGGCCTGCACGCAGGCGCCGCAGCTGACGCATTCGGAACCGAGGAAGTTGTCCTCGGTCTGACCGGCGCTGACCTTGGAGGCGAACCCGCGCCCGTCGATCGTGAGCGCGAACGTGCCCTGCACTTCGTCGCACGCGCGGACGCAGCGGCTGCAGACGATGCACTTGGAGGGATCGAAGTCGAAGTACGGGTTCGAGGTGTCGATCCCCTGCGACAGGTTGTTGGCGCCCTCGTAGCCGTAGCGCACGTCGCGCAGGCCGACCGCGGCGGCCTGGTCCTGCAGTTCGCAGTCGTTGTTGGCGCTGCAGGTCAGGCAGTCGAGCGGGTGGTCGGAGATGTAGAGCTCCATCACCCCCTTACGCAGCTTCTCGAGCCGCGGGGTCTGGGTGGAGACCTTCATCCCGGGCATGACCGGGGTAGTGCAGCTCGCCGGCGTGCCGCGCGCGCCTTCGATCTCGACCAGGCACAGCCGGCACGAGCCGAACGCTTTGACGTTGTCGGTCGCGCACAGCTTGGGGATCGAACCGCCGACTTCGGCCGCGGCGCGCATCACGCTGGTGCCCGCCGGCACGGTGACCGCGCGCCCATCAATGGTCAGCGAGACCATCTCGGTGGAGAGGCTTTCGGGGGTGCCGAAATCCTGCTGGCGTTCATATCCCATCGTTCGTCTCCGCCGCGGCCCCAAGACGATCAAGGTCCGCCGGTGTGTTGATGTTAGCAGGCTTCTCGCCGATTTTCACGGCTGTTGCGCCGACGGCCTCGGCGAACGCAAGCATCGAATGCCGGGTCTCTGCCAGCAGCAGGGTTTCGAGCGCGTCAACGGCGTCCGCCGGCCAGTGGCCGATAACCGGCTGGCTCTCGACATAGGCGGGGGCGGGGGACAGCCGTTCGAGCAGGTCGTCGGGCAGCCCGACCGAATCCACCCCGCAGGTCAGCACGCTGGCATAGCCGTCATCGCGCGCGAGGTGCAGCCCGGCGGCGATCCCGCCGAGCGGGCCCATGCCGGCGCGCGGCCAGTCGGGGATGCAGTGCCCGGGTCCGCGCTCGCGCCCGGCGACGACCACCAGTTCGCAGAAGCCGGTCAGGGCGTCGTAAGCGCGATTGAGCAGGGTGTGGCCGCCCAGTTCGGCAAGCGCCTTGTCGCTGCCGAAGCGCGTCGACTGGCCGCCGGCAAGGACCACGCCGAGGATCACTACGCCTCGTTCCGGTCGAGCAGATTGTCGGCCGCGCCGTCGCGTCCGGGCAGGAAATCCTCGGGCCAGTTCTTGAGCGCGCTCATCACCGGATAAGGGGTGAACCCGCCGAGCGCGCAGAGCGAGCCGAACTTCATCGTCTCGCACAGGTCGGTGAGGAGCGCGATGTCCTGTTCGGGCAGGCGGCCGGTCTTGGGCGCGTTGTGCATGACCGGCAGACGCTCGACCGCGTCGGCCGGGCGGCCGCCGGCGCGGATCCGGTCGATGATCTCGACCCCGCGCACCGCGCCGATCCGGCACGGCGTGCACTTGCCGCAGCTTTCGGCTGCGCAGAATTCCATCGCGAAGCGCGCCATGCCGCCCATGTCGGCGCTGTCGTCGAACACGGTGATCCCCGCGTGGCCGATGAGGGCATCGGCGGCGGTATATTCCTCGTAGTCGAAGCGGATGTCGAACTGGTCGGGGTGGAGGTAGGCGCCGAGCGGCCCGCCGACCTGCACCGCCTTGACCGGCCGCCCGCTGGCCGTGCCGCCGCCCACGTCGTGGATCAGCTCGCGCAGGCTGATCCCGAACGCGGTCTCGAACAGCCCGCCGTGCTTGATGTTGCCGGCGAGCTGGATCGGCATGGTGCCTTTCGATCGCCCGAGGCCGAGAGTCTGATAGTGCGCTGCGCCGCCCTCGGCGAGGATGTGCGGCACCGCCGCCAGCGTCAGCACGTTGTTGACCACCGTCGGGCGGCCGAACAATCCCTGGATAGCCGGCAGCGGCGGCTTGGCGCGCACTTCGCCGCGTTTGCCTTCGAGACTGTTGAGGAGGCTAGTCTCCTCGCCGCACACATAGGCGCCCGCGCCCACGCGCACTTCGCAGCGGAACGGCGCGATCACGTGCGCGCAGAGCCTGAGCGCCTCGGTCAGTTTGCGGATCGCGTCGGGGTATTCGCTGCGGCAGTAGATGTAGCCTTGGCTCGCTCCCACGGCGTGGGCCGCGATCGCCATGCCTTCGATCAGTTGGTAGGGATCACCTTCCATGACCATGCGGTCGGCGAAAGTGCCGCTGTCGCCTTCGTCGGCATTGCACACCACGTACTTCTGCGGACCGGGCGTTTTGGCCACGGTCTGCCACTTGATCCCGGCCGGAAAGCCGGCGCCACCGCGGCCGCGCAGGCCCGATTGCAGCACGTCCTCGATGGTGCGCTCGGGCCCGATCTTGCGGGCGCGAGCGAGCCCGGCCCAGCCGCCGGTGGCTTCGTAATCCTCGAGGCTGGTCGGGCGGGTCTGCCCGGCGCGCGCGAAAGTCAGGCGCTGCTGGCGAGCGATGAAAGGGTGCTCGATGATCTCGCCGATGGCCGTGCTGCTGGTGCCGGCGAGAATGGGCTCGACGTCGGCGAGCGTGGCCGGGCCGAAGCCCATGCCATCGATCTCGACCAGCGGTTCGAGCCAGTGCATGCCCCAGCTCGAAGTGCGATAGACCGTGTGGCCTCTCGCGGCGAAGGCTGCAGCCAGTTCGTCGGCGCCGAGCGCCCGGGCGAGCGCGTCGTCGGAAATGCGGACGATCTTCATCAGGCGTTCTCGATCACACGGGCGAGGCTGTCGGCGTCGAGGCGGGCGTGAAGCCGGTCGCCGACGCGCGCCGCCGGGCCGGCGCTGCACAGGCCGAGGCAATAGACGGTGTGAAGCCGCACGCGCTCGCCCGCGGCGCGCGTCGCTGTGTCCATCAGAGCCTCGACCCCGCGCGCCTTGCAGGCTTCGGCGCGGCAGATCTGCACTTCGGGGCGCGGATCGGCGCTGGCATGGAAATCGTGGTAGAAGCTGACCACCCCGTGCACGTCGGCGCGGCTGAGATTGAGATCGTGCGCGATCAGCGCCTCGGCTTCGGCATCGACGCAACCGAACTCGGCCTGCACGTCGTGCAGGATCGGCAGCAGCGGGCCTTCGCGCCCACGGTGATCGGCAAGGATCGCGGCGATCCTGTCGGGCTTGGAACTCACGGCGTCAGGCCTTCCCATTCAATCTGGCCGCATGCCAGGCAATATGCTCGGCCATGAAGGTCGAGATGAAGAAGTACGAGTGGTCGTACCCCTCCTGCATCCGGATCGTGGCGCGCATATCCACATCGCGGCACGCTTCGTCCAGCAATTGCGTCTTGAGCTGGGTTTCGAGGAAGCCGTCCGCGGTGCCCTGGTCGACCAGCAGGTCGGGCAGGTGCGCGCCGCCCCGGATGAGCGCGCAGGCGTCGTATTCTGCCCAGGCGGCGCGGTCAGGCCCGAGGTAGACTCCGAGCGCCTTTTCGCCCCACGGGCACTGCAGCGGGCTGACGATCGGGGCGAAGGCGCTGGTCGATGTGAACCGGCCCGGGTTGCGCAGGCTGATCGTCAGCGCGCCGTGGCCGCCCATCGAATGGCCGGTGATGCCCTGGCGGTCCATATCGACGGGGAACTCGGCCGCGAGCAGCGCGGGCAGCTCGTCTTCGATGTAGCTGCGCATGCGGAAGTGCGGCGTCCACGGTTCCTGCGTGGCATCGACGTAGAACCCGGCGCCCTGGCCGAGGTCGTAGCTTTCGTCGTTCGCCACCTCGCCCCCGTTCAGATCGGGTCCGCGCGGGCTCGTGTCGGGCGCGACGAACACGATCCCGTGTTCGGCGCAGGCCGCGCGGTACTCGCCCTTGTCCATCACGTTGGCGTGGGTGCAGGTCAGGCCCGAGAGGTACCACAGCACCGGCAGACGGGCGCCTGGCGCGTGATCGGGGACATAGACCGCGAACGTCATCGACGTGCCGGTCGCGGCGGAATCGTGGCGATAGACGCCCTGCGTTCCGCCGAAGGCGCGCGCGGTCGAGACGGTTTCCATCGTGCTCGCCGCCGGGCTCAACGCTGCATCGGGAACAGGCGGGTGAACATCGGCGGCGTCCTCTCGAATCCTTCCGGCTTGGCCGGCTGCTTCATCATGTAGCCGAAAATTTCGCTCTTGTGAAAGTGCAAAGCTAAGGTTTTTTGCCGCTCCTGCGCTACGCTCCGCACATGAAAAGCCCCGCCGCCGGGGTTCCGGCGGCGGGGCTGTTTGGAACCCGCGCCCGGCTCAGTGGCGCATATGGAACGCGCAGATCTTGTTGCCGTCGGGATCGCGCAAGTAAGCGCCGACCGACTGGTTGGGCGCGCGCTCGCGCGGGCCGGGCTCGCCGTCGCACCTGCCGCCGGCGGCGAGGCCGGCCGCGTGCCAGGCGGCCACGGTCGCATCATCGGGCGCGGCAAAGCCGAGCGTGCCACCGTTGGCGTGGGTCGCGGGTTCGCCGTTGAGAGGCGGGCCGACGATGAAAGTGCCGGTCGGACCGGCATAGACCAGCTGGCCGGCCTCGGGCGGGACCACGTTCTGGTAGCCGAGCACGCCCATCGTGGCGTCGTAGAACTGGCGGCTTTTCTCGATGTCGTTGGATCCGACGAATGCGTGCGTGAACATGGGGTTCTCTCCTTCGGTAGGTGGCGACTCACTTCCCCTCGTCATTGCGAGGAGCGGAGCGACGAAGCAATCCAGCGCGGTGCAGCGCGGCCCTGGATTGCTTCGCTACGCTCGCAATGACGAACTCGCCGTCGTTCTGCTCAGTAGACGACGACGCTGCGGATGCTCTCCCCGGCGTGCATCAGGTCGAAGGCGGTGTTGATCTCTTCGAGACCCATCACATGAGTGATCATCGGATCGATCTCGATCTTGCCGGTCATGTACATGTCGACGATCTTGGGCACGTCGGTGCGGCCCTTGGCGCCGCCGAAGGCGGTGCCGCGCCAGTTGCGCCCGGTCACGAGCTGGAACGGGCGGGTCGCAATTTCCTTGCCGGCTTCGGCCACGCCGATCACGATCGACGTGCCCCAGCCGCGGTGGCAGGCTTCGAGCGCGGTGCGCATCACCTCGGTATTGCCGGTCGCGTCGAAGGTATAGTCCGCCCCGCCGTCGGTCAGCGCGACGATCGCGGCGACGGTCTCTTCGCGGCTCATGCCCCTGGTGTTGAGGAAGTCGGTCATACCGAACTTGCGGCCCCACTCCTCGCGGGTCGGGTTGATGTCGACGCCGATGATCTTGTCCGCGCCGGCGAGGCGCGCGCCCTGGATCACGTTGAGCCCGATCCCGCCGAGGCCGAACACCACGACATTGTCGCCGACCTGGACCTTGGCGGTGTTGATCACTGCGCCCACGCCGGTGGTGACGCCGCAGCCGATGTAGCAGCTCGACTGGAACGGCGCGTCCTCGCGGATCTTGGCAACCGCGATCTCGGGCAGCACGGTGAAGTTCGAGAACGTCGAACAGCCCATGTAGTGGTAGATCGTCTCGCCCTTGTAGCTGAACCGGCTGGTCCCGTCGGGCATCAGGCCCTTGCCCTGGGTGGCGCGGATCGCGGTGCACAGATTGGTCTTGCCGCTGAGGCACGACTTACACTGGCGGCATTCGGGGGTGTAGAGCGGGATCACGTGGTCGCCCGGCTTGACCGAGGTCACCCCCGGCCCGACCTCGCGCACCACCCCCGCGCCTTCGTGGCCGAGCACGGAGGGGAACAGGCCTTCGCTGTCGAGCCCGTCGAGCGTGTAGGCATCGGTGTGGCAGATGCCGGTGGCCATGATTTCGACCAGCACTTCGCCGGCCTTGGGGCCTTCGAGGTCGAGCTCGACGATCTCGAGCGGCTGCTTGGCGGCGAAAGCGACGGCGGCGCGGGTCTTCATCGGTAACTCCCGAAAAGGTTAGTAAGCAAACGAATCGCGAGCGCCTCTTGGCGCGTCGCGAAATCGCTTGCCAGCCCCAATGCGGGCCGGAGGCTATCCGGCCTGTTTGGCGGCCGCTTCCTGCATCACGGTGTCGCCGTCGCGCTCGGGCAGCATAAGGAACAGGATCAGCGACGCGACCGAACCCATCGCCATGATGATCGAGACGGTCAGCAACTGGTCGTTGCCCAGCCAGCCAAACAGCGCGCCGGCGATGATCGGGCTACCCGCCGCGCCGAGGCGGCCGACCCCGAGCACGAACCCGGTACCCGTGGCGCGCGCGTAAGCCGGGAAGCCGCGTGCATAGGCCGCGTAGTACCCGCTGATCGCGGCGTTGGTGAAGAACCCGGTCAGGATCGTCGCCCATTGCCAGCCCGACAGCGTCTCGCGCCCAAGCCCGAACGAGGCCACCGCCACCGAGCCAATCAGCAGCATCAGCGCGGTCGGCCAGCGGATGCCGAACTTGGCCATCACCGCGCCGAACACGAAGCTGCCGAGGAAGCCGCCGACATTGGCCCAGGTCAGCACGGTCGCGGCTTCGGCCGGCGGGTAGCCGGGCGGATAGTCGGCCACGATCTGCACCGCGAACTTGAGGATGTAGTAGAAGGTGATGGTGTGGAACATGTAACCGAATGCGAGCAGCAGCGTGACCGGGCGCAGTTGCGGGTTCGAGAGGATGTCGGTCACCTTGGGCTTCACGGTGCCCGCGGCGGCAACCGGCAGCGCCTCGACGGCGGGCTTACCGAACGCCTTCAACGTATGATTGACCCCGGCCAGGTTGCCCTTGGCGGCGTTGTAAGCCGCGGTCTCGGGCACCACCAGCAACACCACCGGGATCAGCAGTGCGGTGACGACCGCGCCGAACTCGAAGATCGCGCGCCAGCCGTAAGTGGGGAGAAGCCATTCTGATGCAGCGATCCCGCCGATGATCGCGCCGAGCGGATAGCCCGCCACGTAAGCGGCAATCGCGGTGCTGCGCCAGGCGCCGTTGCTGCTCTCGGCGGTCACGGCATTGGTGGCGGCGAGCATCCCGCCGATGCCGATGCCGGTGAGGAAGCGGTACGCCACCATCGGTTCGACCGCCTGCGCGGTCCCGGCGAGGAACATGCCGAGTGCCATGACCACCAGGCACAGCACCATCGTGTACTTGCGGCCGAACTTGTCCGCGAGCCCCCCGAGCAGCACCGAGCCGAAACCCATGCCGACCAGCTCGGCGGACAGCACCACGCCGAGCGCGGCGCGTTCGATGTTCCATTCGGCCGAGATGCCCGGTGCGGCAAAGGCGCTCGACAGCACGTCGAACCCGTCGAGCGCGTTGAGCAGGACCATGATGACGACCACGGCCCATTGCCGCCAGTTCATCGGGTTGTCGTCGATCACCGAGATCGGGTTGGTACCCGCAGCGCCACCGGCCATAATTCGTTATCCCCTCACTTTATCCGCTCTCATTCGTGGATTCGCGCCAGCAATTCCACCAGTTTTTCGATTTCCGCCGCGGAGAAGCGGGCTTTGAGCCAGGACTCGTGGTCCGCGACGCAGGCTTTGGCCTCGCCGAGCACCGCCGAACCCGCCGCGGTCAGGTACAAGGCCTGCTTGCGCCCGTCCGCGGCGGACCGCTCGCGGCGCAAGTAAGCGCGCGCCTGCAGCCGGTTGACCGTCGTCATCGTCGTCGCCCGGTCCATCCGCAGCCGCCCGCCGAGCTCGATCTGCGACAGGCCGGGGAATTCGCTGACCAGCCATAGCGCCGAGACCTGCTTCTGCGTCAGGTCCAGATCGGCAAAGGCTTCGGCGAAATGGCGATAGACGGCGCCGTGCGCGAGGCGGATGTGGAAGCCCAAAATCGCGTCGAGCCCGCCCAGCTCGTTCGCGGGCGCAGCAACGCCGGCGGCGGGGTTGTCCTCGATCAATGCCGCCTGTGCCGTCACCCGCCACTCCGGTCGCGTCTTGTGAAATCGTTAGTGAAGCATACAATTCTGCGCGACAAGAGCGCGAAGGAGAGGAACCCGATGGCGCAGTTTCCGGACACCCCGGCTTTCACCGGCTTCAACACCCCGAGCCGCATCGAGGCCGACCAACGCGATCTGCCGCACGAGGGTACGATTCCCCCCGAGCTCGACGGCGCGTTTTACCGCGTCCAGCCCGATCCGCAGTTTCCGCCTATGCTGGGCGACGACATCGCCTTCAACGGCGACGGGATGATCAGCCGGTTCCACTTCCATGACGGGCAATGCGATTTCCGCCAGCGCTGGGCGCAGACCGACAAGTGGAAGGCGGAACGCGCGGCGAACCGCGGGCTGTTCGGTGCCTATCGCAACCCGCTCACCGATGACCCCAGCGTCAGGGGCATGATCCGCTCGACCGCCAACACCACCGCGTTCCTCCACGCCGGCAAGCTCTGGGCGATGAAGGAGGATTCGCCTGCGCTGCTGATGGACCCGGACACGATGGAGACGATCGGGTTCGAGACCTTCGGCGGCAAGATGACCGGGCAGACCTTCACCGCGCATCCCAAGGTCGATCCGCACACCGGCAACATGGTCGCCATCGGCTATGCCGCCAGCGGATTGTGCACCGACGACGTGTGCTATTACGAAGTCGGCCCCAACGGCGACCTGATCCGCGAGAAGTGGTTCAAGGCGCCGTACTATTGCATGATGCACGACTTCGGGATCACGCCCGATTACCTGGTGCTGCACATCGTGCCCTCGATCGGATCGTGGGAACGGCTCGAGGCGAGGAAGCCGCACTTCGGCTTCGACACCAGCCTGCCGGTCTATCTCGGGGTCATCCCGCGCCGCGACGACCTCAAGGGCGAAGACATCCGCTGGTTCAAGCGCGACAACTGCTTCGCCAGCCACGTGCTCAACGCCTGGCAGGAGGGGAGCAAGATCCACTTCGTCACGCCCGAGGCGAAGAACAACATGTTCCCGTTCTTCCCGGACGTGAACGATGCGCCGTTCAACCCCCGCGAAGCCGCCAGCCACCTGACCGACTGGACCGTCGATCTCGCCAGCAACGGTGACGCTTTCGACAGCGTGACCCGGCTGACCGAGACGGTCTCCGAGTTCCCGCGCATCGACGATCGGTTTACGGGGCTCAAAAACCGCTACGGCTGGGGCCTGGAGATGGACCTCGCACGCCCGGTCGAGACCGAAGTGCGCAGTGCGGGGGGCATGCTGATGAACTGCCTGTTCCTCAAGGACTTCGCGACCGGCGCCGAACAACACTGGTGGTGCGGGCCGACTTCCACGCTGCAGGAACCGTGTTTCATCCCGCGCAGCGCCAATGCGCCCGAAGGCGACGGCTGGATCGTGCAGGTCTGCAACCGCCTGACCGGCAGCCAGACCGACCTGCTGCTGTTCGACGCGCTGGAGATCGAGAAAGGCCCGGTCGCCACGATCAACGTCCCCATCCGCCTGCGCTTCGGCTTCCACGGCAACTTCGCGACCAGCGAGGCGCTGGGGCTGGCTGCTTAGCCGAGTTCACCTGCAATTCAGTAGCGGAAGGTCAAGCTGCAACTGCGGATCGCGCCTTTGGGGAGAGGTCGAATGGTCTATCGCGTTCTGCTAGCGCTTGGCGCCGCATTTCTTTGTGCGGCCGAGGCGCCGCCTCCGCCGCCCCAACTCGAAGCCTACGTGAAATACGGCCGATTTGAGCCGGGTGACTACGCCTGGATCAAGGGGCGCTTCGACGACTCCACCCCGGATGAAAAGGCGGCCTACGAGGCGATCATGCGCTGGTATGGCGCTTGCTCGATGGCCGCGCGCGCCGAACAGCGCGCCACCCTCATCGCCGAGGGATATCCCGAAGCCGGGCTGGAGCGGCTGGCGCTCGCGCCCGACCAGTGCTTGGGGTTCGGCCAGCCCCCCGTGGCAGACACGCGCTCGTTCGCGGCGTTCGAGCGGGAGCTCGCCGCGGTGCGCCCGGTGATGGAGACTTATCTCGCGGCTGTCGGGGTGGCTGAGGAGGCATCACGCCCCGGCTCTCGCGCCGATCTCGCTCGCCAGCTGGAAGCGCGGCCGGTCGGCGAACAGATGCTCCGTCTCGCGCTGAACTGGAGCCGCGGGATGAGCGCCACCTCGCCCGGCCTGACTCCGGTCGGGCAAGCGATCTTCATGTCGCGCATCGGTCCTGCGATCGCGGCGCGCGACTTCGCCAATACCGAATGGCTGAAGGGCGTGATCGCCGAGCACGGCTGGCCGAAGATTTCCGAGGTCGGCCAGGAAGCGGGGATGTATGCTTGGCTGCTGGCCCAGCACGCCGACCACGATCCCCTGTTCCAACGGGACGTCCTGCGCTTGATCGAGCCGCTGGCGGCGCAGGGCGAAGTTCGTAAGCCGGACTTTGCCTATCTCTATGACCGGGTGATGCTCAAGTGGGCGGGCAAGCAACGCTACGGGAGCCAGGCCGAGTGCCGCGACGGGCGGCTGCAACCCCAGCCGCTGGAGGACGAGGCGGCCGTCAATCGCCTGCGCGCGGAAATGGACCTCGGCCCCGTTGAAGATTACATGGCGATGATGAACGAACGCTCCGGCCCTTGCCAGTCCCCGCCCGGACGCACCGGCTGATGCGGCCGTCGCTGGCGGGAGCTGCAGCGGCCTTGGCGCTGTCCGCGCAGGCGACTGCCGCAGATCCGTCGGTTGCCGGGACCTGGATCACCGCCGATCGCAGCGCGGTGGTGCGAATCGCGGAATGCGGGGCGAGCTTGTGCGGCACGGTGGTGCAGGTTCTGGCCACGGGGTCCGACGTGCCGCGCAACGATGCGCGCAATCCCAATGCGGCGCTGCGCGCGCGGCCGCTAGTCGGGGTGCGGGTGCTGAGCGGATTCAGTGCACGGGGTAACCAGTGGAGCGGGGGCACCGCCTACGATCCCAAGTCGGGCAACAGCTACCGCGCAACTCTGGCGCTTGCTCCGGGCGGGCGGCTCAAAGTCACGGGCTGCGTGCTGATCGTGTGCCGCTCGCAGTGCTGGACCCGCAGCTAGCCGTTAAGCGGCGAGCGCTTCCTTCGCCGCCGCCAGCACCATCGCCGCCCCCTTTTCGGCGATCATGATCGTCGGCGCGTTGGTGTTGCCGCTGCTGATCTTGGGCATGACCGAGGCGTCGATCACGCGCAGGCTCTCGACGCCGCGCACGCGCAGTTCGGGGTCGAGCGGGAAGCGCTCGTCGCCCATCGCGACCGTGCCGACGGCGTGGTACAGCGTGCCGCCGGCGACCTTGGCGTAGCCGAGCATGGCCTCGTCGCTGTCGCCGAACGGATCGCCCGGCGCCTTGAGATAGGGCTCGAGCGCCGGCTGTTGCCAGATCTTGCGGATCAGCTTGAGCTGGTCGACCACACTCTGCCGGTCGATCGGATCGCTAAGGTAATTCGGCACGATTCGCGGCCGCTCGAGCCCGTCGGGCGATTTGGCGTGGATCGTGCCGCGCGATTCGGGCCGGAGCTGGCACGGGTTGCTGGCCATGCCGGGCTCCTTGTCGAGCCGCAGCCCCTGATACTGGTTGAGGTAGTCGAGATCCATCGACGCGGCCATGACGTGGATCTGGATGTCGGGGAAATCCAGCTCCTTGCGGCTCTTGGCGAAAGCACAGCCGTGCGCCACCGCGAAGCTCAGCAGGCCCTTTCGCGTCAGCCCGTACTTGGCGATCTGGCCGAGCAGCTTGACCCCTCGGCTGAGTTCGTTGATCGAATGGTGCGGCTCCTTGAGCGCGGTCTGACAGCCGATCATGTAGTGATCCTGCATGTTCTCGCCGACCAGCGGCGCGACGTGCACCACCGGCACGCCAAGTTCCTGCAACAGCGCGCCCTGGCCGACGCCCGAGATTTCGAGCAGCTTGGGCGATTCCACCGCGCCGGCGGCAAGGATCACTTCGCGCGCGGCCATGACCTTCCGGCGCACGCCGTTCTGTTCGAACTCGACGCCGATCGCCTTCTTGCCGTCCCACAGGATGCGGGTGGCCATCGCGCGCTTCTCGACGGTGAGGTTCGCGCGGCTCATCGCAGGATGCAGATAGGCGACTGCGGCCGAATGGCGGCGGCCGTTCTTGGCGGTCATCTGGAAGAAGCTGGCGCCTTCCTGGTTGCCGTCGTTGAGATCGGGCTTGAACGGGATGCCGGCCTGCACGCAGGCTTCGACGATCGCCTTGGAGACGGTGTGCTCCTCGGGGAAATCGGCGACGTTGAGCGGGCCGCCGCTGCCGTGGAATTCGCACTCGCCGCGTTCCTGGTGCTCGCTCTTGCGGAACCAGGGCAGCACGTCCGACCACGACCAGCCGCGTGCGCCCATTTGGGCCCAGCCGTCGTAATCGGCGGACTGCCCGCGTACGTAGAGCATGCCGTTGATCGAGGACGAACCGCCGAGCACTTTGCCCTTGGGCCACTTGTGCTTGCGGCCGCCCGAGCCTTCGTCGACCTCGGTCTCGTAGAGCCAGTTGACCTTGGGATCGTTGAGCGTCTTGCCGAACCCGATGGGGGTGTGGATCATCACATTGGAGACGAACTGGCTGGGTTCCCTGAACGGCCGGTCGTCGCCGCCGGCTTCGAGCAGCACCACCTTGTGTGCGCCGCTTTCGGTCAACCGGGCCGCCAGCACGCAGCCCGCGCTGCCCGCCCCGACGATAACGTAGTCCGCCTGCAGATCCGCCGCCATCTTCCGCTCCCTTGTGCGCGTTGTGTCCGCGCGATTCGCTTGCAGGGCACGCTAGGGTCCGTAGGCTGGACCGGCAATGGTGGGAGAGAACAGGTGATCAAGCCTGGACTGGAGTTCGTGTACGAAGCCGGCGGCGACCTCGATCCGCCGCGAGAAATCGGCAAAGTGGTCGACGGCACGCGGCGGATCATTCCGATCCGCGCCGGCGGCTATGTCAAAGGCCCGCGCATCTCCGGCAAGCTGATGGGCAATTCGGCCGACTGGCAGCTGACCCGGCCCGATGGGGTGACGGTGGCCGATGCGATCTACGCGATCGAGACCGACGACGGCGCCCTGATCCAGATCCGCAACAAGGGCCTGCGCCACGGTCCGCCCGAGGTGATGGACCGGCTGCGGCGCGGCGAAGAGGTCGATCCGGCCGAGTACTATTTTCGCACCGTGCCCGAATTCATCGCGCCGGACGGTCCCTACGACTGGCTCAACAAATCGATCTTCGTGTGTTCGGGGGCGCGCTACGCCAGCGGGATCAAGCTTTGGGTGTGGCGGGTGTGCTGACGCCGCAAGCTGCTGCCGCTTGCGACAAATTCGGCCTATCGCGGCATTGCCCGTCGCCCGCTCCCGGCATAGAATGGTGCCGAAGCCGGCGGGACAGCCGGCGAGGGAGACCTGCATGACCCGCCGCATCGTTCCGCTTCTGTGTGCCGCCGCGCTGATTGCGCTTCCCGGGACCGCCGCCCTCGCGCAGCCGCGTCCGGCCAATCTCGAACAGCTGCCGCCGGTGCCGACCGATTATGCGCCGCCCAAGACCGCGTGGGGCGATCCCGACATCAGCCACACTTACCAACACGAGTTCGTCCAGAACACGCGTGTGCTGTTCATCCGGCCGACCGAATACGGCAACCGCTTCTGGCAGACCGAGGAAGAGCATGCCCGCCGCGTCACCGCCGCCGAGCGGTCCGACGGCAACTTCGCCGCCGCCTCGGAGCGCGGCATCGGTACTTCGGGCACCGAGGGGCTGGCCGATTGGGTCAAATCCTCGCCCTTCGCCTGGCGCACGTCGATGCTGGTGAGCCCGGCCAACGGCCAGATTCCCGAGTTCACGCCGAAGGCCAAGGCCCTGCACGAATCCGGCCGCTCGGGCTGGGTGCCCGGTATCGAATACGACTGGGTCAGCGATTTCGATAGCTGGGACCGCTGCGTCAGCCGCGGCTTCCCGGCTTCGATGTACCCGTTCCGCTACAACAACGGCATCCGCATCTTCCAGGCCCCCGGCTATGTGACTATCGCGCTCGAGATGCTCGGCACGCGGGTGATCCCGATCCGCACCGCGACCAACGGCGTCAAGCATTCGCCGGCCGGGGTCGAAGCCTGGCTCGGCAACAGCGTCGGCTGGTGGGAAGGCAACACGCTGGTCATCGAGACGATCAACATCAAGAGCGGCGACAGCGTCAGCCCCGACCATCACGCCCGCAACGGCTCGCCGCTCAACATCGCCACCCAGGCGGTGCCGCCGTTCAACACGATCCCGACCAGCACCCAGGCCAAGACGGTCGAACGGCTGACCATGACCGGCCCGAACGCGATCACGCACGAGCTGACCTATTCGGATCCGGAAGTGTTCACCGCGCCGTGGACCACCCGCGTCGAGTGGATCCGCGACGACGACTACGCGTTCTTCGAATACGCCTGCCACGAAGGCAACCGCATGCCGCGCGACTACATCAGCGCGTCGCGTGCCAAGCGCGCGGGCATCGCGGCGGGCACCGTCGATCCGAACGCGCCTGACGACCGCGCCCAGTGGTCGCGGATCTTCGACCGCGACCCGGCGGTCGCCCCGCCACCCGCGCCTCCGGGCGCTCCGGCGGCGGCTCCGACCCAAGGCAGCCGCGGCGGCTGAGCCTCCCGGCCCGCTGGGCCCGCTCTGAGAGCGCTT
This sequence comes from Sphingomonadales bacterium 12-68-11, assembly GCA_002279825.1. Taxonomy (GTDB): domain Bacteria; phylum Pseudomonadota; class Alphaproteobacteria; order Sphingomonadales; family Sphingomonadaceae; genus Croceibacterium_A. The sequence continues at coordinate 979,988 of NCCV01000003.1, read as the reverse complement.
CGACCGGCCGCGAATGCCTCGCGGCCGGTCGCTTGCGTTTTGACGCCTTGCAAGCGCTGCCTTTTAATCGCCATCGCTCGGTGCTAGCGCATGCAGCAAGGAGTGAGACCAATGGGTTCGTTTTCGCTGTTCCACTGGATCGTCGTCCTGCTGGTGATCCTGATCTTCTTCGGCCGGGGCAAGATCTCCGAGACGATGGGCGATTTCGGCAAGGGCATCCGCAGCTTCAAGAAAGGCATGGCGGAGGCCGACCACGACGTCAGCGCGCCGGCCCCTCCGCCGACGCCCGCGCAACTGCAGCCGCCGGTTCAGGCAGAGGCCGCGAAGCCCGTCGAAACACCCAAGACCGACGCCAACTAAGTTTCAGGCGATCCTGACGTCGAGCAGCGTGGGCCCAGCCTGCGCAAAGCTCCACGCCAGCGCCGAGTCGAGCGCCTCCACGTTGTCCACGAGCCGCGCGGGCACGCCCTGCGCCTCGGCGAGGGGAACGAACTCAAGCCCCGACAGGTCGCAGCCGGGGACGTGGTTCATACCGAATTCGGCCGAGAAGCCGGTCAGCGCGGCGTAGCCGGCGTTGTTGAGGATCACGAAGCTGACGCCCGCGCCTTCCTTGTGCGCGGCGTAGAGCCCCTGGATCGTGTACATCGCCGATCCGTCGCCAAGGACCGCGATGACCTTGTCGTTCTGGCCCATCGCTACGCCGATTGCCGCCGGCAGCGAGTAGCCGAGCCCGCCGCTGGCACAGGTATAGAACCCGCCTTCGCGTATGATCGGCAGCGTGTCGTGCTCGGGCCCGCGCGCGGTCGGGGCTTCCTCGACGATCACCGCGTCGGCGGGGCGCAGCGCGGCGACGCGCTTGAGGACATAGGCGGCCGTCATCGCCGGCTCGGGGTCCTTGAGCTGATGCCGGGTGCCTGAGAACATGCGGCCAGCGACCGCGTCGGCGAGCAGTTCGAGCCCCGCGCGCACTTCGCCGAGCACGCCGCCCCCGCCGGGCAGCGCCGCCAGATGCTGGGGATCCTCACTGAGCGCCATCAGCCGGGCATGCGCGGGCCAGTGCGGGCCGCTGCCCTCCACGTGGTATGTGAACACCGGCGCACCGGCCACCAGGATGGCGTCGAACGGGGCGAGCAGCGCCTGAATCTTGTCGCGCCAGGCGGGCAGGAAGCCGGCGAACTGCGGGTGATCCTCGGGAAACGTCTCGCGCGCGGCATAGGGCGCGGCCCAGACCGACAGTCCCGCCTTCTCCGCCAGTGCGATCGCCGCGTTCCATCCGCCGCTGTTGGCGCAGCCCGTGCCGACGATCAGCGCCGGTTTGCTTGAACCGTCCAACATCGCCGCGATTCGTTCGATCCCGGCGGGATCGGGCAGCGTGCGCAGGGTCAGGTCGGGGAGGCCGGGCCACTCGCAGTCGCGCTCCCAATCGTCGACCGGGATCGATACGAACACCGGCCCCATCGGCGGGGTCAGCGCGGTCACGAACGCGCGCACCAGCGCCAGCGGCACATCCTCGGCGCGGGCCGGCTCGAGCGCCCATTTGACGAACGGGCGCGGGAACTCGCTCGGCCGCTCGGCGAACAGGAACGGGTCGTACGGCAGGATCGAGCGCGCCTGCTGCCCGGCGGTGACCACCAGCGGGGTGTTGTTCTTGTAGGCGGTGAACAAGTTGCCCAGCGAATGGCCGGTGCCCGCCGAGCTGTGCAGGTTGACCAGCGCCGGGCGCCGCGCGGCGCGCGCATAGCCGTCGGCCATGCCCATCACTACCGCCTCGTTGAGGCCCATCACGTAAGGAAACGGCATCGCCTTGAGCATCGGCAGCTCGGTGCTGCCGGGGTTGCCGAACAGGCGATCGACGCCGAAATGCTCGAACACGCGGAACGCGGCTTCACGGACGGTGGGCATGGATCTCGCTACTCACTTCGGTCGCTGCGCGCGCAGGGTGCCACGGGGTCGACCCGCCTAGACGGGTTCTCCGGCAGCCCGCGCCCGGGCGACGACTTGCGGCTCGTCGATGCGGTAACGCCAGATCGCCAAGCCGGAAAGCAGCACGATCGGGATCGCCACCCAGTACAGCGAGAGGATCGCCGCTGCCAGGTCCCCGCCATTGCGGTCGGACATCAAGCCCACGGTATAGGGCCCGATGCCCTGGCCGATCAGCGTGATCGACAGGATGTAGAAGCTCGTCACCATGCCGCGCATGCGCGGCAGGACCAGTTCCACCAGGCTGGCATAGATCGGGGGCAGCCACATGGTCGTGGCGATCGAGAAGGCGACGAAGAACACATAGAACATGACCAGGCTGTCGGTGGTGTAGACCGCGACGGCGCATAGCGGCGAGACGATCAGCGAGAGCAGGGTGATCACCAGGCGGCCGGACTTCATGCGCTGTTCCGCCCAGTCCGACACCGGCCCGGCAATGACCGGGCCGAGGATGCCCAGCGCGGCAATGAAGGGGCCGAAGATAAGCCCCACTTGGGTCGCGCTCTGGTTGAAGTGACCGATCAGGTAGGACGGGGTGAAGGCCATGACTCCGTAATTCAGCATGGTCTGCAGGCTGGCCATGAAGATCACGATCAGCAGCGCCGGGTTCTTGGCCATCGTGACATAGGCAGGCTTGTCGCCCAGCTTGAGCGACTGGACCCAATTGAACAGCACATAGACGCCGAACCCGGACACCAGCCACTGGATGCCGTTGCCGGTCAGCCCGCCATCGCCGAACGGGATCACGATCGGGTTGGCTTCGCGCAGGCCGTCGGTGAAGCGGGTCAGGAAGATCGCGCCGGCAACCGCAGCAACCAGCACCAGGGTATTGAGCACCCAGTCCTTTGCCGAGGCGCCGCGACGCAGGAAATTGAGCCATACCCCGATCGGCAAAATTGCACCAAGCAGGCCGAAGGCGGCTTTGAACGGGGCCGGATCGCGCCGCGCGGGAATACCATCGGCTACGCCGCGGATCGGTTCGGGCAGGCGCCACATGAAGAACGCGAGCACGATGCCGGGCAAGGCCGCGCCGATGAACGCCGCCTGCCACCCGGCAAAGCCCAGCGGCGCATTGGCCGGGTCAGGCCAGCGGGCGTCCCACCCGTCGGCAATCGAGCCGCCGATAGTGAGCGCGGCGCCCAGGCCGAGCGCCACCGCGACGGCCATCGCCGCGCCGATCAGGCCGCGCCGTTCCTTGGGAAAGGCGTCGGACAGCAGCGACAGGCCGGCCGGCTGCGAGCTGGCTTCGCCGATGCCCACGCCCAGGCGCGACACGGCCAGGAGCGAGAAGCCCTTGGCAAAGCCGGCCAGCCCCGTCGCCAGCGACCAGCCGAGCAGCGATACAGCGAGGAGCCGCGTTCGGATCCAGCCGTCCGCGAGGCGGCCGAGCGGGAGCGAGAACAGCGCATAGAACAGCGCGAACACGGTCCCATACAGCAGGCCCATCTCCGCATCGCCGACATTCAGGTCCGCCTTGATGCGCGGGAGCAGGATCGACAGGATTTGCCGGTCGACCATCGACATGGCCTGCATCAGCACCACCAGCGTCAGGGCGTACCAGGCAGTCTTGCTGCCCAGTGTGCCGTCGGCCTTCAGGTAGGGGTTGCCGGTCTGCGGCTGGTCGCTGTCCATGTACTACCCATCCTCTCCCTCGATCCTTCCCGAGCCAGCCTCGGGAAAGTCACAGCCGCCGTGCGGCGCCTGGCGGGGCGCGGCTTATGGCCGCTTGCCCCCGTCGCACCGCCGTTAGGTGGCGGTTGTGCTCCTCACGCTTGTCCGGTGCGGATCGCAACTCACCCCTTGAGCGCCGCCGCGATCGTCTCGGAAATCGGCGTAGTGGGCTTTCCCGACAGCGTGCTCAGATCCTTGCTCTCGCTGTAGAGCTCGCCGAAACCGGCAAGGTAGCTGGTGCTGGCAAGCAGCGTGGCGACCGGCGGCGGCAGCCCCGCGCCTTCGAGCGTCTTGGCGTAGTCGGCTTCGGACTGGTTGACGTAGGCAACCGGCTTGTCGGCCTGGCGGCCGACTTCGGCAGCGAACTCGGCCATGGTCCACGCCTGGTCACCGGCCAGTTCGTAAGTCTTGCCGCCCGGGCTGCCGATCAGCGCGCCGACAGCGCCGGCAGCCAGGTCGGCCCGGCTGGCGGTCGACAGCCGGCCATCGCCGGCCGCCCCGTAGATCGCCCCGTGCTCGATCGAGGGGCCGAGCGCGCCGACGTAGTTCTCCGAATACCACGGCATCCGCAGCACATCGAAGTTAAGGCCGCTGCCTTCGAGCAGCTTTTCGGTCAGCGCATGCTCGGCGGCGAGCTTGAGCTTCGAGTCCTGCGCGTTGAGCACCGAGGTATAGGCGAGGTAGGACACGCCGGCCTTCTTCGCCGCCGCCATCACGTTGCCGTGCTGGCGCTCGCGCTGGCCGACCGCGTTGCCGCTGATCAGCAGCAAGCGATTCACGCCCTTGAGCGCGGCGTCGAGGCTGGCGGGATCGTCGTAATCGGCCGCGCGGACCTGGATGCCTTTCTGGGCATAGGCGGACAGCGCGGCGGGATCGCGGGCGAGCGCGACAATCTCGCGCGGATTGGCCTTGAGCAGCAGCTCGTCGAGCACCAGCCGGCCCAGCTTGCCGGTTGCGCCGGTCACGGCATAAGTGGTCATTGCAATCCTCTCCTCAGAGCTTGAACCCCCTAGAGTTTGAACCCCTAGAGTTTGAACCAGCGTTCGGCGTTGGTCTGGAAGAACTTGGCCTTTTGCGCTGCGGGGATATCCAGCTCGTCCATCCAGCGTACTTCGTCGGGAACGTATTGATAGGGGTAATCCATCGCGTACATCACCCTGTCCTCGCCCATCACCTCGATCATGGTCTTGATCGCCGGTCCGAACGGCAAGCCGCTATTCGTCGCGAGCACGTTGGTGCGCAGGTAGTGAAACAGGTCGTGCTGGAGCGGCTTGAGGCGCGGGTAGCGCTGGCTGCGGATGCCGGCCTTGTGCATGTAGTCGAGCCGGTAAAGCATGAACGGCAGCCCTTCGCAGCCGTGGCCGAGCACCAGCTGCAGGTTCGGGTAGCGATCGAACACGCCCGTAGTGAGCAGCCGCATCGCGTGATAGCTGGTCTCGACGGCGAAGCCGAACACCGCCCCGTCGAGCCCGGCGCCGACCATGTCGCCGATCATCGCATCGGGCGGCCCTTGCGGGTGAACATAGAGCGGCAGGTCGAGATCGGCGCAGGCGCGCAGGATCGGGTCGAACTGCGGCTCGTCGAGGTAGTGACCGTGGGTGTGGCTGTTGATCTGCACGCCGTGGAAGCCGAGTTCTTGCTTGCCGCGGCGCAGCTCCCCGGCCGACCACTCGGGATCGAGCGGAGCGACCGCGATCATGCCGTGGAAGCGGTCGGGATAGCGTTCGCAGGCCGCCTTGAGCTGGTCGTTGGCGTTGCGCGCGATGCGCCGCGCCTCCTCCGCGTCGTGCAGCGACTGGGTGCCCGGGCTGGTCAGCGCCAGCACCGCCTTGTCGATGCCGGCATCGTCCATCGCCTCGATCCGCAACGGCCCGAGATCGAGCAGGCGCTCGCGGATGAAAGTGGTCCGCTCCGAGGGACTCGTGCCGTAGAAGCCCCACAGGCTCTGCGTGCCCTTGTCGGCGCGGCCTTCCTTGACCAGCCGCATGATCGCGTCGAGCTGCTCCTGGGTGGCAAAGGCTTCCTCGGTGGCGATGCGCAAGTAGCCGCGGTCACCGCCGGTCTTCAGTTCGTGAGCCATCGTTCCTCTCGCTCTAGGCGGCGCTCCTTCGAGACGGGCCTTCGACAAGCTCAGTCCCTCCTCAGGATGAGCGAAAATAGCCAAACGTCGCTCATCCTGAGGAGCGGCTGAGGAGGCGGCGCAGCCGCCGTCTCGAAGCCGCGTCTCGAAGGATCACCCCTCGTGCACCGCCTTCAGCACCATGCATGCCAGCACGCCTTCGGGGCCGTCCTCGCTGCCGTGGCCCGACCACTTGACCCCGCCGAACGGCGCGTCGGCGCCGCCGATCATGTGGCTGTTGATGCCGATCATGCCGCTTTCGATCTCGGCGGCGAGGCGGCGCTGGCGGCGGAAGTCGCCGGTCCAGGCATAGGCGGCGAGGCCGTAAGGCAGGCGGTTGGCCTCGGCGATCATCTCCGCTTCGCCCTTGAACGGGTTGATCAGCGCGACCGGGCCGAACGGCTCCTCGTTCATGATGTCCGCGTCGAGCGGGATCTCGCTGAGCACCGAGGGCGCGTAGAAGAACCCCTGGTTGCCGATCCGCTCGCCGCCGGTGTGGAGCGTGGCGCCCTTGGAGACAGCGTTGCCGATCAGCCGGTCCATCGCCTCGGGGCGGCGCGGGTTGGCCATCGGGCCCATCTGCGTGCCGTCGGCGAGGCCGTCGCCGACTTTCACGGTCTTCGCCCGTTCGGCGAAGCCGTCGCGGAATTTCTCGAACACGCTTTCCTCGACGATGAAGCGGGTCGGGCTGACGCAGACCTGGCCGGCGTTGCGGTACTTGCCGGCGACGGCCGTATCGAGCGCCTTGTCGAGATCGGCATCGCCGAACACCAGCACCGGGCCGTGCCCGCCCAGTTCCATCGTGGTGCGCTTCATGTCCTCTGCGGCGAGCTTGGCGAGATGCTTGCCGACCACCGTGGAACCGGTGAAGCTGAGCTTGCGGATCACGGGCGAGCCGAGCAGGTGGCGGCTGACCTCGTCGGGCACTCCGAACACTGCCTGGGCGACTTCCTTGGGCAGGCCCGCGTCGAGCAGGCATTGCAGCACGCCGAGCGCGCTGGCCGGGGTCTCCTCGGCCGCCTTGAGGATCACCGAGCATCCGGCGGCGATCGGCGCGCCGAGCTTGCGGCCGGGGTTGCCGAGCGGGAAGTTCCACGGCGCGAAAGCGGCGACCGGGCCGACCGGTTCGTAGCGCACGGTCGAGCGCAGGCCCTCGGGCCGAACCAGCTCGCGGCCATAGAGCCGTGCGCACTCGCCGGCGTAGAACGTGAACAGGCCGGCGTTCATCAGGACTTCGATGCGGCTTTCCGCCAGCGGCTTGCCTTGCTCCATCGTGGCCGTGCGTGCGAGCTGCTCCTGCCGCTCGACCATCAGCCGCGCCGCGCCGGTCAGCACCGCGGCGCGTTCCTGCGGGGTCGATTTGCGCCAGATCTTGAAGCCCCGCGCGGCAACGTCGAGCGCGCGGTCGAGGTCGGCGGCCTCCGCCAGCGGCAGCGCGCCGATCGCCTCGCCGGTCGCGGGGTTGACCACGTCGAACGTGCGCCGGCCCCCGCCGGAGACCTGCTCGCCGTCGATGATCATATGCAGCGAAGGATATTCGGACACGTGCGCTCTCCCGCCGGCCGCGTTCGGCCTACCCGGCTGCGATGCTGAACGCGGCCGGCCGAGTCAACGGCGCATCAGCGGCTCTCTGCCTCGATCCGCTCGACTTCCTCGCGGTAGGGTCGGATGCCGCGCCACATGAAGAAGGTGGCGACGGGCAGGAACGCGACCGCCGTGATCAGCAGCGCTTTCCACACCTGCTGCGGATCGCCGACCACGTAGTCGCTGACGAAGCCGATCACGAAGCTGCCCATCGCGCCGAAGAAGGTGAACATGAACAGGTACAGCGCAGTCACCTGGCCGCGCATCGCGTTGGGGGCGATGCGCTGGATCGCGGCGTTCTGGGCCGGGGCGCCGGCCATGCCGAAGAATACGCCCAGCACCATGCAGCCGATCGCCAGCTCCGCGCTCGGCATCAGCGGCGCGGCGATCGTCACGGTTGCCGTGCAGGCGAAGATGATCGCGGTCGCGCGGATGTTGGCGTCCTTGTAGCGCTTGCCCAGCCACGACACGAACAGCCCGCCGAACGTGATCCCGGCGAGCATCGCGACGAGCAGCAGCGGGCCCATCAGCCGGCTGATCTCGAGCTCGTTCCAGCCGAACGTGCGGGCGATGAATGGCACGCGCCAGGCGGGCAGGCCCTGGCTCTCGATTGCCGACAGCGCGAGCGCGGCGAACAGCGGCAGGAATACGCGCTTGCGCTGCCAGATCGCCTTGGCGGCGTCCCATCCCATCGCGGTCGCCAGCTTGCGGCCGAACGATGTGCCGGCCGGCGCCTGCGCGGCCGCGGCGGGCCCGCCGCGCCGCGCCGGTTCGCGCACGAACAGGAACAGCACCGCCGCGAGCAGGCCCGGCGCGCCGGCCATGACCATGATCCACTGCCAGCTGAATATCGTCAGGCCGAGGAACTCGCTGGTCTCAGGCCAGGTGTCGGTCCATGCCAGCAGGTACCCGCCGCCCCAGGTGCCGGCGGTCTGCCCGAGCACATAGCCGAGCTGGAGCAGCGCGAAGACGAGCGGGATGCGCAAAGGCCGGAAGAAATCGACCAGCAGAGAGTATGATCCGGGCCCGTTGGCCGCCCCGCTCGCGCCCACGAACAGCCGGCTGCCGACGAACTGCCCGAAGCTCTGCGCCAGCCCGCCGAGCGCGGTGATGGTGCCGATCAGTGCGATCCCGCCCGACAGCACGAATTTGCGCGGGTAGAGGTCGACCAGGCGGGCCAGCGGGATGCCGACGATGACGTAGGCGATCACGCTCGCCGGGCCCTGCACGAAGCCGAGCATGGTGTCCGAAATCTCGAAGCTGGCCTTCATCCGCTCGGCCAGCATGTTGAAAATCGCGAGGTCGAAGAAATTGAGGAAAGTCGCGAAAATGATGCAGAACAAGGCGTAGAAGCCGGCCTTCTCGGAAGGCCACGGCTGTCCGCTGTCGGGAGCGGGTCCCGCCGAGCCGGCCGGCGATGTGGGCGCGATCGCCATCATTCCCTCCCGCGGAAGCCCCGCTTGCCGGGGGCTGGTTGCATTTGCCGCTTGCGGGGTTTTCTATCGGGTGAATAGAACCAGGACCAAAGCTAAAAGTGTCGCATTCGGTCGCGGGGCCGGAAGCCGCCTGGGAGAGAATTTCATGCAGAGCTACGACGCGGCCTATGCGCGCGACCGCGCCGAGATCGAGGACCTCATGGCGCGCTACCTCTTCGCGCTCGATTACAATGACCTCGATACCTGGATCGATACCTTCACCGACGACGCCGAGTTCGAGTTCGCGCGCGGGCGGGTAAGCGGCAAGGCAGCCATCCTCGCGGCAGTGAAGGGCTTCAAGGCGCGCATCGGCGAGCATTACAAGGACGAGGACGGCAACCCCGCGGTGCTGCGCCACGTGCTCGCTCACGCCGCGATCCGGGTCGAGGGCGACCGCGCGTGGACCCGCGCGCAGTGGTTCGAGATGGCCAACGACGGGCCGGGCAAGACTCTCAAGATGGGCACGTTCGGGATCTACGAGGATGAACTGCGCCGCGTCGGCGGGCGCTGGCTGTTCAGCGAGCGGCGCATCCTCAACGAATTCCTGCCGGGGCGCGAAAGCGGGCCGGACAACCCGATCCGCTCGATGGACGCGGCGGCCGACGCCGCATGAGTGCACGCGACCGCGCCGAGATCGCCGATCTGATGGCGCGCTACCTGCTGGCGATGGATTACCACGATGCGGATGCCTACGCGGCCTGCTTCACCGAGCATGGCGTGCTCGATTACGCCATGGGACGGCTCGAAGGGCGCGCGGCGATCGCTGCCGAGGCGCGCGTGTTCAAGGATAAGATCGCCGCGGTGTTCAAGGACTGGCAGGGCCGCCCCGCCAAGCTGCGCCACCTGGTCCACCAGAAGGCGCTCCGCATCGAGGGCGACCGGGCGTGGCACACCGGGCTGTGGTGGGAAATGACCAACGGCGGCCCCGAAGGCTCGGTCGCCACCCCTTCGTTCGGCACTTACGAGGACGAACTGGCGCGTATCGACGGCCGCTGGCTGTTCGCACGGCGCAAGATTTTCAACGAGTTCCTGCCGGGCCGGCAGAGCGGGCCGGGCAACCCGGTGCAGGCGCTGGCGACTGGCGCTTGACCGGCGCGGTTAAGGTTGGGCCGGCTAGGCCGTCGCCATGATTGCCAGGCTCCTACCCATCGCAGCACTGCTCGCGGCCGTGCCCGCCTCTGCGCAGGCGCCCGCTGCGCTCTCGCTCGAGCAGCGGATGCTGCTGCGCTGCTCGGCGGCGTTCGCGCTGGTCGCCAATCGGCAGGCGGCGGGGGATGCCGAGGCGCTCGGCTATCGGGTAGCGGCCGACAAGGCGCGCGAGTTCTTCGTCCGCTCCTCGGCGCAAGTCATGGACGAGGCCGGTCTCGACCGCCCGGCGATCGCTGCGGCGCTCCAGCGCGAAGCTCAGGACTTGCTCAGGCCCGGCGCGCTCGCGGCGATCATGCCGCCATGCCTCGCGGCGCTGAATGCCTCGGGAATTTAGCGCCTTGCCCGCGCGCACGGCATAGACGCGCTCCGCGCCATGCGGCATGACCGGGCCCAAGATGTGGCAGGTCTATTGCTTTCCGTTGTGCCCGTTCAGCCGCAAGGTGCGGCTGGTGCTGAGCGAGAAGGGCGTGAGCTACGAGCTGCGCCGTGAATACCCGTGGAGCCCGAGCGAAGGCTTCCACCAGCTCAACCCCGCCGGTGCCACGCCGGTCGTGCGTTGGGAGGAGAAGAACCAGACGCTGGTCGACAGCCAGGCGATCTGCGAGTTCTTCGAGGAAACCACCGAGAAGAGCCCGCTGATCCTCGGCACCGCCATCGCGCGCGCCGAGATTCGCCGGCTGGCGGCCTTGTTCGACCAGAGCTTCTTCCGCGATGTCACCGCACCCCTGATGCACGAGAAGATGACCAAGCGCGTGGTCCTGCGCCAGTCGCCCGATTCGGGGCAATTGCGCAGCGCGATGCGGCTGGCGCATGAGCATCTCGACTATATCGACTGGCTGACCGACACCCGCCGCTGGCTGGCGGGCGCGCAGCTCAGCCTGGCGGATTTCGCCGCCGCCGCGCAGATCTCGGTCGCCGACTATCTCGGCGGGATCGACTGGAACGGCCACGAAGGGGCGCACGGCTGGTACCGGGTGATCAAGAGCCGCCCGAGTTTCCGGCCGCTGCTGACCGAGAAGATGGAAGGTATCCCGGCGCCGAGCCACTATGCGGACGTGAACGCCTGACCGCTGGGCGCGGGCGCCCTGCGCTCAAGCCGGAGGATAACTGACCCGGAGCGGCGCAATCCCCGTTAACGCCACGTTGGGTTTGACCTATGCAAGCGCGCGAGCGCGGGACGGGCGGACGACGCCTTCAAACGGAGTGTGACGGGGCCTCATGGCGATCCAGCGCGGCACGCGCGCCGCTAATCGGAAACCGGGTCCACCGTCCCGGCCGCGGTCGGGGCCGCCGCGCCGGCGGTGGGTGACCTGGCTGCGCCGTATCGCGATCTGGAGCGGTGCGCTCGCCGCGCTCGGCGTGCTGGCGCTCGGCACCTCGGTCTATTTCGCCGCGCGCAACATGCCCGGCTACGCCACGCTGATGAACAGCCAGGTCGGGCAGACGATCGTCGTGCGCGCGCGCGACGGGAGCGAGATCGTGGCGCTCGGGCCGAGCTACGGCCAGTGGCTCGACGCCGACGAGATCCCCCGGGTGATGAAGGACGCGATGGTCGCGGTCGAGGACCGGCGGTATTACTCGCACCCGGGGGTCGATCCGATCGGCCTGGCGCGCGCGGTTTATATCTGGGCGCGCGGCGAAAGCCGGCTTCAGGCGACCTCGACGATCACCCAGCAGCTCGCGCGCAACATCTTCCTCAACTCGAACCGTACGGTCGATCGCAAGCTGCGCGAAGCGGTGCTGGCGATGGCGCTCGAATGGAAGTTCTCGAAGGAGCAGATTCTCGAGCTCTATCTCAACAAGGTCTATTTCGGCGGCGGCGCCTACGGCATCGATTCCGCCAGCCGCAAGTTCTTCAGCCACTCGGCGCGCGAGCTGTCGATCGGCGAGGCGGCGATCATCGCCGGCATGGTCAAGGCTCCGAGCCGCTATTCGCCGACCGCTGACATCGAAGCGGCGATCGGGCGCGGCAACGTGGTGCTCGACCAGATGCGCCGGTACGGCGCGATCGGCGCTGCCGAGGCGGCGGCGATCGACGTCTCCGAAGTCAAGCTCAAGCCCGAGGAAGGGCAGAACTCGGCGCGCTACTTCACCGACTGGGTGTTGCCCCAGCTCGATCTTCTGCTGCCTTACGACAACGAGGAGCCGATCGAGGTGTGGACCACGCTCGATCCGGGCGCGCAGCGTGCGGCCAGCGCCGCGATCCGCGCCAACGTGCCGCGCGGCGCGCAGGGCGCGCTGGTCAGCATGGACCGCGACGGGGCGGTGCTCGCGCTGGTCGGGGGCACCGACTACGTCCAGTCGAGCTACAACCGCGCCACCGACGCCACCCGCCAGCCGGGCTCGGCCTGGAAACTGTTCGTCTATCTCGCCTCGCTCGAATCGGGCTACCAGCCCGACGACCGGGTGGTCGACACGCCGGTCACGATCGGCGGGTGGAGCCCGCGCAATTCCAACGGGCGGTTCGTCGGCGAGACCAACTTGCGCACCGCGTTCGCCTATTCGATCAATACCGTGGCCGCGCAGCTCGGCAACGAAGTCGGCTTCGGGACGGTCGCCAGCGTCGCGCGCCGGTTCGGAATCACCACCCCGATCGCGACCACGCCGGCCATGGTGCTCGGCAGTTCGGACGTGCGGGTGATCGACCTGACGCGCGCCTTCGCCTCGGTCAGCGCGGGGGGGCGGTCGATCGAGCCCTACGGTATCACCAAAGTCGTCACGTCGACCGGCGCGGTGCTCTATCAGCACGAGGACGCGCGCAGTTACCAACTCGTGCCCGACTATGTTGCCGCCGGGATGGTCGATATGCTGCAGACCGCGGTCAACACCGGGACCGGGCGCGCGGCGCAGATCGGGCGGCCGGTGGCGGGCAAGACCGGCACTACCACTTCGAACAAGGACGGTTGGTTCGTCGGCTTTTCGAGCGGGATCACCACCGGAGTGTGGATGGGCCGCGACGATGCGCGCGCGGTCGGCGGGCTGCAAGGCGGCACCGCGCCGGCGCGCGCCTTTGCCGCCTACATGCGCGTCGCGGTGCGCAACCGCCCGGTCGAAGAGTTCGACACCGACGTCGAGCTGCCCGAGTGGCAGGAGGAACCCGACGACGAGTTCATGTACGGCAGCCCCGACGACGAGTACTACTACGTCGATGAGGACGGCAACCTGATCGAACCGGAGGCGGGCGACAGCCGCGAAGGCATGCCGTTCCCGGTTGAGGGCGAAAGCCGGCCCGGGGATCCGGTACGCCGCGGCGATCCGCGCGCGCCCGGCCAGGCGGCTCCAGGACGTCCGGCCCCGCCGGCGGCGCCCGACGAGTTCCTCGACCAGGCGACCGGCCGTAACCGCCCTCAGCCGGCGCCCGGCGGACCGGGCGCCGGCCTTTGAGACCGAGCGTTAGCGCGGCTTAACGCAGGCGGATCGGTACCGAGACGGCCTGGCCGCCGCGCGGGATGGCCCGTACCAGCAGGGCTTCGCGCCCGGCGCTCTGCGCCGACCGGATCGCCGCTTCGAGGTCCTCTGCGCCGGTCACCGGCTGGCCGCCGGCTGCGACGATGATCGCCCCGCGCGTCAGGCCCTTGCGGGCGGCGTCCGAATTGGGATCGACCACCGCGACGACCACTCCCTGGGTGCCCGACGGCGCGCCGAGCTGGCCGGCGATCTGCGCGCTGAGCGGCATGACCTGCAGACCGAGCGCGTTCTCGATCAGGCCGCCGCGCTGCGGCACCGGGTCGGTCGGGTTCTCCGCGTCCGGGTCGAAAGCCTGCGCCGCGAGCGCTTCCTCGCTCGGGCGACGGCCGACCGTGACCGGGATCGTGCGACGCGCCCCGTCGCGCAGGACATCGAGATTGATACGCTTGCCGGGGGCGATATTGGCAACGATGAACGACAGCGTCTGGTCGGGCGTCACTTCCTTGCCGTCGACGCGCAGGACCACGTCGCCGGCCTGGAGGCCGGCCTGTTCGGCCGGTTCGCCGGGTTGCACCGACTGGATGAAAGCGCCGCGATTGCCCGGGATGCCGAGCGCGTCGGCGAGATCTTCGTTCATGTCCTGCGGGCGCACACCGATGTAGCCGCGCACGATGTCTTCGCCGGCGATCAGCTTGTCGACGATCGGCGAGGCGGTCTCCGCGGGAATCGCGAACCCGATGCCCACGCTGCCGCCCGACGGCGAGAAGATCGCGTTGTTGATGCCGATCACGTTGCCTTCCATGTCGAACAGCGGACCGCCCGAGTTGCCCCGGTTGATGCTCGCGTCGGTCTGGATGTAGCGATCGTACGCGCCGCCGGCGCCGGTCTGGCGCACGACCGCCGAGACGATGCCCGCGGTGACCGTGCCGCCGAGCCCGAACGGCTGGCCGATCGCGACGACCCAGTCGCCCACGCGCGCGTCACGCGAATCGCCGAAATGCACGAACGGGAACGGCTCGCGGCGGCTGATCTTGAGCACCGCCAGGTCCGAGGCCGGATCCTTGCCGACCACTTCGGCGGTGTACTCGGTGCCGTCGGTCAGAGTGACGGTCACTTCCTCGAGCTGGGCGCGGCCGTCGGGCTGGATTACGTGGTTGTTGGTGACGATGTAGCCGTCGGCCGACACCAGGAAGCCCGAGCCGAGCGACTGCGCCTCGCGCGTCTGCGGCTGGCCGCCGCCACCCTGCTGATTGCCGAACAGCTCGGCGAACGGGGTGTTGGCGAACGGGTTGTTGCTCACCGTGATTCGCTGGCGGGTGGAAATGTTGACCACCGCCGGGGCGAGCTGTGCAGTCAGTTCGGCGAAGCTGGTCGGCGCGCCGGCGCGCGGGACGATGTTCGCCATCGGGCGGTCGTCGTTCTGGGCGACCTGGGCACCGGCGGGAACGCCGGTTACAAGGGAGATTGCGGCGCCGCTGGCAAGCAGCGCGGCAGTGATTCCATAGGAGTAGCGCACGGGCTTCACGTCCTTGTGTTTCCTCTTTGCTCTGTCGGGCGGCGGAGCCACCCGGATTCTGGCAGTCCCGCGCGTGGATTCACGCCCGCGGGGCTGAACCGTTTTTGAACGCGCTAGTTTCCGCCGCTGCGAAATTGTCGCAGGTAATCGTTGCCATCGTCGATGATGATCTGGCTGTTGCTCGGGCTGTCGGGCCCGAACGTCGCGTCGTAGCTCTGCATCGCGCGATAGAAGTCGTAGAAGTCCGGGTCCTTGCCGAAGCTTTCGGCATAGATGCGCGCAGCCTCCGCCTCGGCGGTGGCGCGGGTGATCTGGGCGTTCTTCTGGCCGTTGGCGCGGATCGTCAACGCCTCCTGGTCGCGCGCGGTCTTCATCCGCTGGAACGCCGATTCGAGCGGCGTGCCGCTGGGCAAATCGACGCGCTTGATCCGCACGTCGATGACCTGCGCGCCGTAGTTGCGGGCCTGGGTGTCGAGCAGCGTGCGGATGTTCTGCATGGTGGTGCCGCGTTCGGCGGTCAGCAGCGAAGCGAAGCTGCGCCGGCCGAGTTCCTGCCGCACCACCGAGCTCAGGATCTGGCCGAGCTGGCTTTCCACCGTCGCGAGCGTGCCGGCGCTGCGGACCATGCGCACGGGATCGATAATGCGGTAGCGCGCATAGGCATCGACATTGAGCCGCAACTGGTCGGTCGAGAGAACCTGCTGTTGCTCCATGTCGAGGTTGAGCACGCGCCGGTCAACGTATTCGACCCGGTCGATGATCGGGATCCGCCACCATACGCCCGCGCCGGTGCTGCCGAACGCCTGGTTGGGCTTGAACTTGTTGACCACCGAAACCGGCTCACCGGTCCGGATGATGACCGCCTGCTGGGTCTCGGGCACCACGATGACGAAGGCGAACGCGATCAGCACGGCGCCCACCGCCGCCAGGATCGGGTTCCGGTACTGGTTCCAGATCGCTTCCATCACTGTGCTCCCGGCGCTGGCGTCGCGGCGCGGCGACGCACTTCGGGTAGCGGCAGGTAGGGGGTCACCCCGGTCCCTTCGACGATCGTCTTGTCGGTCTGGCGCAGCACGCGTTCCATCGTTTCGTAGTACATGCGCCGGCGGGTCACTTCCGGCGCGAGGCGGTATTGCTCGTAAACCTGGTCGAAGGCCGAGGCGTCGCCCTCGGCGCGCGCCAGCACTTGCTGTGCGGCGGCTTCGGCCTGGTTGAGGTAGCTTTCAGCATCCTGCTGCGCCGCTGAGACGTTCTTGAACGCCTCTTCGACTTCCTGCGGCGGATCGGTCTTGCGGATCTGAACGCCCTGCACCGCGATACCCGAACGGTAGGCGTCGAGCAGCGCCTGCATCCGCTCGAGCACGCGCAGCTCGATATCGGCGCGGCCGGCGCCGGAGAACACCTGGTCGAGCGATTTCTCGGCCACTTCGGCGCGCATCGCCGCCTCGGCAACCTCCTGCACCGCCTCTTCCGGAGAGTTGAGCTGGAAGCGGTAGAGCTGCAAGTCCTTGATGTTCCAGCGTACGTTGTAGCTCAGATCGACCAGGTTCTGGTCACCGGTCAGCATCAACCGCTGGGCATCGCCGTCCGGGATGGTCTCGACCCGGAACTCGGACACCTGCTCGCTGTCGGTCATCTGCAGCGGCCACGGCAGCGTGAAATTGAGCCCGGGCTGCAGCGTGCGCGAATACTTGCCGAACGTGGTGACGATCGCCTGCTCTTTCGGGCCGACCTGGTGGACGGAGCTGACGAACAGCCAGATCCCAACGATCCCGGCGACGATGAACGGGTACCAACTGCCGCCGCCGGGCCGGCGGGGCATGCGGAAATTGGGGCCCCCGCCCCCGCCGCCCTTGCGCCGCGGACCCTCTGGCCCGCGATTGCGGAAAATGTCCTCGATGCTGGCCGAACGCCGCGGCTGCTCGTCCGAGCCGCCGCTCGGCAGCCAGGGATTGCGCGGGCCCTTGGGCGGGGAATCCTCGCCGCTCGGTGGGGGCGAATCGTTGCCGCCATCGCCCGGCTCGCCGCCGGCTCCGGCGTCGTCGTTGCCCGGCTTGCCCCAAGGGCTGCGCTTACCCGCCATCGCCAGAGCGATCCTGCTCTTCCAGCCGTCCCATCGTTCCATGACCTCGTTATAGGTCGCACAACGGTAAAAAACAGGGGCGCCGTCCGACAATTTCGCCTAGCGACCGGCCGCGATGACCGAACCGGCCGAGATCGAAGCCCGAATCCCCCCCCACGTTGCTCCGCGAGTCCGCTCGGTCCGCTTCGCCGACGGGGTTGCGACGCTGGTCGCAGACGTCTCCGGGCTCGACCGCGACGCGGCGGCGGCGCTCCAGCAAGAGATAGAGAGTGCCGTCGGCGCGCACCCGGCGGTCACCGAGGTGCGCGTCGCGCTGATGGCCGACAAAGTGAACCGGCGGATCGTGGTGGTGGGGTCGGGCAAGGGCGGGGTCGGCAAGTCGACATTGACCGCCAACCTCGCGGTCGCGCTGGCGCAAGCGGGGCGCAAGGTTGGGGTGGTCGATGCCGACATCTACGGCCCGTCGCAGCCGATGCTGCTCGATGCGGCCAACGCCAAGCCCACCGCCCGCGGCCAGCAATTGGTCCCGGTCGAGAGCCCCCACGGCGTCCGGCTCCTGTCGATGGGCCAACTGGTCGCGCCGGGGAAGGCGATCGCCTGGCGCGGGCCGATGACCGGCGGCGCGCTCGGGCAACTCATGGATGCCGAGTGGGGCGACGTCGAACTGCTGCTGGTCGATCTGCCGCCGGGCACCGGCGACGTGCAGCTGACCATATTGCAAAAATTCAAGCCGGCCGGCGCGATCGTGGTTTCGACCCCGCAGGATCTCGCGCTGATCGACGCCACCCGCGCGCTCGACCTGTTCCGCCAGGCGCAAGTGCCGATCATTGGGCTGGTCGAAAACATGGCCGGCTATGTCTGCCCGCATTGCGGCGAGATCTCCGATCCGTTCGGCGAGGGCGGGGTCGAGGCGGCGGCGCGGGCGCTCGGTGAACCGTTCCTCGGGCGCATCCCGCTGTCGCTTGCGGTTCGGATCGCCAGCGACGCGGGCCAGCCCCCCGCGGCCGCAGACGGCGCGCCGGGCGAAGCTTTCATTGCCATTGCCGCGCGCCTCGGGGCGTGGCTCGACGGGGCGCGAGACTGACGCGGCCAAGGCTGAGCCGGCGCGGCCTCTTGGCCGGCGCGGCGGCGGGGGGCGGCCTGCTGGTCGCCTGGCAGCTCATGCCGCGCGACTATGCCTCGCCGCTCACCCCGGGACGCGGCCAGACCGACTTCGCGGGCTGGCTGACGATCGGAGAGGACGGGGTCATCACCGTCGCCGTGCCGCAGCTCGAGATGGGGCAGGGCGTGACCACGCTGTTGCCGCAGATCGTCGCGATGGAATTGGGCGCGGACTGGCGGCAGATCGCGGTCGAGCCGGCCCCTGTCAGCGAGGCTTATGCCAACTTGCCACTGGCCGCGCGCTGGGCGCCGCTGTGGCGGCCGCTGGTGTCAGAGCTGGCTGACGCGCCCGATGACCTGCTGCTGCAGCGCTGGGCGGAGCGCGAGCGCTTCACCGCGACCGCCGAGGGAACCACGCTCGCCGCTTACGAGCGGCCGTGCCGCGACGCGGCGGCGACCGCACGGGCGCTGCTGACGCTGGCCGCGGCCGCGCGCTGGGATGTCGCGCCCGAAGAATGCGAGGCGGCGGAAGGCTTCGTGATCAACGGCCGGCGGCGGCTGAGCTTCGGAGAACTGGCGCGCGAGGCGGCGGACTACCCGCCGCCCGAGCCACCGCCGCTCCGCGCCAGGGCGCCGGCCGACACCGCCGACGCGGTGGCGGACGAGGAGCGGGTGCTGGCCTTCCCGCGCCTCGACTTGCCCTCCAAGGTCGACGGCAGCCACCTGTTCGCGGGCGACGTGCGGCTGCCCGACATGGTCTATGCCGCGATCCGCCACGGGCCGATCGACGAGGCCGAGCTGTCGAGCTTCGAGCCCGAAGCAGGGCGCCGACGCGGCTTCATTGCCGCCGTCAAAGGCAAGCGATGGCTGGCCGCGGTCGCGAGTGACTGGTGGACCGCCGAGCAGGCGGTCGAAGCGATGGACGCGCGCTTCCGGGTCGAGCGTCCGGTCAACTCGGCGCGGATCGAGGAAGCGCTCGACGCCGCGCTGCGGCGCGGCGCGCCGCAGCGCGTCGCGGTGCGCGGCGAAGGCGACGAGGGGTTCGGCCGGCCGACACTGGCGCTGCGCTACGATGTCATGCCCGCCGCGCACGGCACGATCGAGACCGCGACCTGCACCGCCCGGCTCACCGGCGGCAAGCTCGAGCTGTGGCTCGCCAGCCAGGCGCCCGAGCGCGCGCGCGCGGCGGCCGCCAAGGCGCTCGGCCTCGCGACCACCGACGTGGTGCTCTATCCGATGCCCGCCGGCGGCAGCTTCGATCGGCGGCTCGAGCACGACCACGCGATCGAGGCGGCGGTGCTCGCGCGTGAAATCGGACGCCCGGTGCAGCTTGTGTGGTCGCGCTGGCAGGAACAGTTGATGCTGCGCCCGCGTCCGCCGGTCGCCGCGGTGTTGGCCGCGCGGCTCGGGCCGGCGGGGCGCATAGACGCCTTTCGCGCACGTCTGGCGATGCCGCCCGCGGCGCTGGAATTCGGGCGCCGGCTGTTCGACAACCTGGCAAGCTGGTCGGCCATCGATGCAACCGAAGGCGCGGCGGACCCGCTCGCGCTCGAGGGGTTGCTGCCGGCTTATGCGATCCCCAACGTCGCGCTCGACCACGTGCCGGTGCGGATCGCGCTGCCCACCGGGCGGCTGCGTGGCAACGCCCATGGCTACACCTGCTTCATGATCGAGAGCTTCATCGACGAAGTGGCGGTGCGCAGCGGGCAGGAACCGCTCGCCTTTCGGATCGGGATGCTGGGGCACGATGTACGGCTGGTGCAATGTCTCCAGCGCGCCGCGCGGCTTGGGCAATGGGGCGGCGGGGCGAGCGGGACGGCGCAGGGCATCGCCTGCCATGCGATGGGCGGTGTGTCGGCCGGCAGCGGTGCAGGGGGACGAATCGCGCTGGTGGCGACAGCGGTCGCCGGCGACGGCGGGGTGCGCGTCGAGCGGCTGGCGGCGGCGGTCGATATCGGCCGTGTGGTCAACCGCGACATCGCCCTGCAGCAGATCGAGGGCGGGCTGCTCTACGGGCTTGGGCTCGCGCTCGGCTCGGGCCTGGAGTACGAGCGCGGGCTGCCGGCGCAGCGGCGGCTGGCGGCGCTCGACTTGCCGACCCTGGCCGACAGCCCGGAGATTCTCATCGATCTGATCGCCAGCGATGCCGAGCCGTTCGATCCGGGCGAACTCGCCGTGGCCCCGGTCGCGCCGGCGATCGCCAATGCGCTTCATTCGGCGACCGGTTTCAGGTTGCGGCGGCTCCCGCTGCTGTCAGGAGGATTGTAATGCGGCCAGGCCCTGCTTTTCCCGCCGACCATCCCTCCGTGCAGACCGGCCGGATCGGGGTGCTGGTGGTCAACCTCGGTACCCCCGAAGCGCCGACCCCGGGCGCGGTGCGGCGCTATCTCGCCGAGTTCCTGTCCGATCGCCGCGTGGTCGAGATTCCGCCGCTCGTCTGGCAGCCGATCTTGCGCGGGATAATCCTGAACACCCGCCCCAAACGCAGCGCCCACGCCTATGCCCAGGTGTGGACCGAAGCCGGATCGCCGCTGGCCGCGATCACCGCCGAGCAGGCGCAAGACCTGCAGCATCGGCTCGGCGAGACTGCGATCGTCCGCCACGCGATGCGCTATGGCCGGCCGGCAATCGGGGATGAGCTGCAGGCGCTGATGGACGCCGGCTGCGAGCGCATACTGCTCGCGCCGCTCTATCCGCAGTACTGCGGCGCGACGACCGCGACCGTTGTGGACAAAGCGGCGGACAAGCTGCGGACAATGCGCTGGCAACCGGCGCTGCGCACGCTGCCCCCCTACCATGACGACGTGGGCTATATCGCGGCCCTGGCCGCCGATCTCGGCAGGCAGTTAGGCGCGCTCGCGTTCGAGCCCGAGGTGCTGCTGCTCAGCTTCCACGGCATGCCCGAACGCACCCTCCACCTCGGTGATCCCTACCACTGCCATTGCCGCAAGACCGCGCGGCTGCTGGCAGACGCGCTGGCCCGGCCGGGGCTGCGGGTCGAGACCAGCTTCCAGAGCCGCTTCGGCCGCGCCAAATGGCTCGAGCCGGCGACCGACGCGGTGCTGCGGCGCGAGGGCGAGGCGGGCACGCGGCGGCTCGCGGTGGCGGCGCCGGGCTTTGCCGCCGACTGCCTCGAAACGCTTGAGGAGCTGGCGATCCGCGGGCGCGAACAGTTTCTCGAAGCCGGCGGCGCGCACTTCGCCGCGCTCGCCTGCCTCAACGCCGGGCAGCCGGGGATGGACATGCTCGAGGCGCTGGTGCGGCGCGAGCTGGCGGGCTGGATCTAACGCTTACTGGAGCGCGACCTGGCGGAAGTAGTCTGCGAGCGGGCCGATGTCGGCCTCTCGGCGGGTGGCGGTTACGCGCGGGGGTCGGTAGGGCGGCTGCATGAACAGTCCGGCACACGATATCCAGGGTTTGGCCGCGCGGCGCGCGGCGCTGCGGCTGCTCGATGCGGTGCTGCGCCGCGGCGAGACGCTTGACCAGGCCGGTCCGGCAGCGACCGCGGGATTGCTGACCAGTTCGGACCAGGCGCTGGCCCGCGCGATCGCCGGCGAGGCGCTGCGCTGGCTGGCCGATCTCGACGCGCTGATCGACTCGGCCACGCGCCAGCGGCTGGCGGACGATGCCAAGGCGCGGACCGTGCTGCGCATCATGCTCGCGCAGTGGTTGCGGCTCGACACCCCGCCGCATGCGGTTGTGGCGACTGCACTGCCGCTGCTCACAGGCGGGCCGCGCCGGCTGGCGCACGGGGTGTTCGGCACGCTGGTGCGCGGTGAGGCGAAGCTGCCCACGGCGCCGACTTTGCCGCCCGGCGTAGCGGAGCGGTGGGGCGAGCGGGCGCTGGCCATCGCCACCGGCCTGGCCGCGCCGCCGCCGCTCGATCTGACGCTGCGCGATCCCGCGACGACGGCGGAGTGGTGCGAACGGCTTGGCGGTGTGAGCCTGGCGCCCGGTCATGTGCGCCTGGCGCGCGGCGATCAGGTGAGCGCGTTGGCGGGCTTCGAGGAGGGTGCGTGGTGGGTGCAGGACCTTGCCGCGTCGCTGCCGACGCGGCTGCTCGGCGCGGGCGAAGGGCGGCGCGTGCTGGATCTGTGCGCGGCACCGGGCGGGAAGACGCTGCAACTCGCGGCGGCGGGCTGGCAGGTCACCGCGCTCGATGCCAGCGACCGGCGGCTCGGCCGCCTACGCACCAACCTAGCGCGAACCGGGCTCGCCGCAGAGGTGGTGGTGGCGGACGCGCTCGAATGGCAGTCCGCGGCGCCGTTCGAGGCGATCCTGCTAGACGCGCCCTGCACAGCCACCGGCACTGCCCGCCGCCATCCCGACGTGCTCCACCGCATCGGCCCGCGCCAGATCGCCGAGATGGCGGACCTGCAGGCGCGGCTGCTCGAACGCGCGGCGGGCTGGCTCGCACCGGGAGGACGGCTCGTTTACGCGGTTTGCTCGCTCGAGGCGGACGAGGGGGAGGCGCAGGTCGGCAAGGTCGAACTCGCGCCCGACCCGATCTTGCCCGCCGAACTCCCTGACTGGCTGGCACCGACCCCCGCGGGCTGGCTGCGCACCGACCCCGGCATGCTCGCCGACCAGGGCGGAATGGACGGCTTCTTCATCGCCCGCTTCCGCGCCTGAGCGGCGTTCAGGCTGGCGCGCGCACCTTGTTCTGGAAGCTCTTGCGCAGTTTCAGCAGCTTGGGCGGGATCACGGCCAGGCAATAGGGATTGCGCTGGCCTTCGCCCTCCCAATACTCCTGATGATAGTCCTCGGCCGGGTACCACGGCGCCGGGCCTTCGATCGTGGTCACCGCGCGCTGGCCGGGATGCTCGGCATTCCAGCGCGCGATGGCCGCTTCGGCTTCCTCGCGCTGGCCGTCGCCGACCGGGAAGACCGCGCTGCGGTACTGCGTGCCAACGTCGCCGCCCTGGCGGTTGAGCTGAGTCGGATCGTGCGTGCCGAGAAACACGTCGAGGATCTCGGCGAGCGAGATGGCGTCCGTGTCGAATGTCACGCGGATCGCCTCGGCATGGCCGGTGGTGCCGCTGCACACTTGTTTGTAAGTCGGGTCGGGCACGGTCCCGCCGATATAGCCGCTTTCGACCGCGCTGACCCCGATCACGTCGCGGAACACCGCCTCGGTGCACCAGAAGCATCCGCCGGCCACGATCACCGTCTCATCCGCCATTGCCGTTCTCCTTTGGTGTAAAGATGGGGCCGGGCAACGCGCTTGTCATCCTCCTGCGGCAGGGTAGGCTGTCCGCCTGATCACCGGGAGAGCTTCGATGCGTTTCGCGTTCCTCGCCGCCGCGGCCATGATGGCCGTTCCCTTGACGCTCGCCGTGCCGGCCCCCGCCTCCGCGCAGCCGCAGGCGGCCGATCCGGCGCTGGCCGAGGTGCTCGCGCATCCGCGCCGCGCCGCCGACCGCGCGCGCGACGTCCACCGGAATCCGGCCGAAACGCTCGCCTTCTTCCAGGTCCGCCCCGGCATGACCGTGGTCGATTACATGCCCGCCGGCGGCTGGTTCTCGCGCGTGCTGATCCCGTACCTCGGCGAGCGCGGCACTTACATCTCGCTCAACCCCGAACTGCATCCCGAACTGACCGGGTACTGGGACATGTACCGCAATACCGCGGAGCGCTTCCCGGCGGAGGCACGCGGGTGGGTCGGGGAAGGCGGCGCGCGGACGATCGGGGCCAACACCGACGACGTGCCCGATGCGCTGGCCGGGACCGCCGACCGGTTCCTGATCTTCCGCGAGATGCACAACATGCGCCGCTCCGGCTGGCTGCACGATACGCTGGTCACGGCGCGGCGCCTGCTCAAACCCGACGGCCTGCTCGGGGTCGAGCAACACCGCGCCAAGGCCGACGCCCCGGCGGACTACACGCTCGGCGAAATGGGCTATCTGCGTGAGAAGGACGTGATCGCGGTGCTCGACAGCTACGGCTTCGATCTTGTCGCCAAGAGCGAAATCAACGCCAACCCGAAGGACCCCGCCAACTGGCCGCAGGGCGTGTGGACGCTGCCCCCCGGCTATCGCGGAACGCCGGAGGGCTCGGCCCGCCGCGCCGAACTCGATGCGATCGGCGAGAGCGACCGGATGACGCTGCTGTTCCGCAAGCGTCCCTGACGCGCCAAACATTTCGCCGCGGTTGCACGGCCGCGCGTTGCGACTAGATAGCGCGCCATGACCACGCTCGCCGTCGCCGCCCTGCAGCTCGCCCTCGGTTCGGCCGACGAGCAGGCGAACATCGCCGCAGTCGCCGCGCTGGTCGAACAGGCCGCGGGGCAGGGCGCGCAAGTGATCCTGCCGCCCGAGCTGTTCTCGGGCCCGTACTTCTGCAAGATCGAGGACGACGCGTTGTTCGCTACCGCGCGCCCGGTGGTAGAGCATCCCTCGGTCGTGGCGATGAAGGCGCTGGCCAAAGGGCTCAAGGTCGCGATCCCGACCAGCTTTTTCGAGCGCGACGGCCACCACTATTACAACACGATGGCGATGATCGGCCCGGACGGCGAGATCATCGGCACCTACCGCAAGAGCCACATCCCCGACGGACCGGGCTACGAAGAGAAGTTCTATTTCCGCCCCGGCAACGACGGGTTCAAGGTGTGGGATCTGTTCGGTGCTAAAGTCGGCGTCGGGATCTGCTGGGACCAGTGGTATCCCGAAACCGCGCGCGTGATGGCGCTGATGGGCGCGGAAGTGCTGCTCTATCCGACCGCGATCGGCGCCGAGCCCAAGGACGCCGAAATGGACACCAGCCGGATGTGGCGGCGCGCGATGATCGGCCACGCGGTGTCGAATTGCATGCCGGTAGTCGCCGCCAACCGCATCGGCCTCGAGGCCGAATGCGGCGGAGACGGCCAGGCGTTCTACGGGCACAGCTTCGTCTGTGACGAATGGGGCGACATGCTCGTCGAATACGGCTGCGAGGAGACCGGCGCCTTGGTTGCCACGCTCGATCTCGCTGCCGCGGCGCGCCACCGCGCCAGTTGGGGCTTCTTCCGCGACCGCCGCCCGCAGCTCTATGGGCGGATCTGCGAGGACATCTGACGCACCGCTATCTGATCGCGCTCGGCTCGAACCGGCGACACCCCCGGTTCGGACGCCCGCGTGACGTGCTCGCGGCCGCGCTGGCCCGGCTCGAAGCGGAAGGCGTCGCGGTGGTCGCGCGTGCGCCAGTGTTGCTCACCGAACCCGTTGGCCCTTCGCTGCGGCGTTACGCCAACTCGGCGGCTATCGTGGAGACCGCGCTCGATCCCGAAGCCCTCCTGACCGCGCTCAAGCGGATCGAGCGCGCGTTGGGGCGGCGCCCCGGCGGGCAGCGTTGGACCGCGCGGGTGCTCGATCTCGACGTGGTGCTGTGGAGCGGCGGCGCCTTCGCGGGACCGGGGTTGACGGTCCCGCATCCGCGCTTCCGCGAACGCGGTTTCGTGCTCGCCCCGGCCGCCGCGATCGCCGCCGCATGGCGCGATCCGATCACCGGCCTGACCGTGCGCCATCTTCACGCGCGGTTGACCCGCCCCCGCCCCGTCCGTAGGTGACGCGCCGGATCGCCGCACGGTTCGGGCCCTTAGCTCAGTCGGTAGAGCAACTGACTTTTAATCAGTAGGTCGCTGGTTCGAACCCAGCAGGGCTCACCATCTTTTACGTATGTTTTCATACGATTAGGTTGTGACAAGGCGGTCAGCTGCGACGCGAAAGTCGCGAGAAAACCGAATAGATACCGAATTCCGACCTCTGCCCTCCAGCCCGCGCCCGAAAAGAAGGCGGGCACGAAGGCCCGCCCTGATGCGCTTGAGGTCTATAGGCACGGTCACACTCCCATCTTGAGGTCCAGCTTGATCGCCTCGGTCGGCATGCCGGTAAGCGCGGCGATCTTCTCGCGCGCGAAGGCAAGGACGTCGGCCACTGTGTTGAGCTCGGGGACGCCGTCGCCTTGGCCGCCCTCTTCGGCTGGAACTGACGCCTCCTGCGCCATCGCTTGGCTCTTGGGGGCGAGGTCCGCCTCTAACTCGTCGATGCTGAAGCGCGCGATCGCGGGATAGGCGGCCGCTAGTCCGTGACCCACCTGGCTGACCACGCCGTCATCGCCCTTATCGAGCATGACCCACATGCCGTAGTCGTCGGGAACCATGTGGCCGTTCTGGATGCGCGCAGCATAGGACGCGTCAAAGCGCTTGCGCACCTCGTCAGCCGGGAAAAGGTACACGTCCACGTTCTGCGGGTTCTCACGATCGTCCGCCGCAGAGACGAGCACAACCTCGGCGTCGTCGAGCGTCTTCCAGTTTTTGCCGCCGTTCAGCGGCGGAAACGCAACCCAGCGGTCACGGGTGGTGCGGACGCTCGCGACCTTCGTCACGCCGTCCTTGGTCATCGCGTACGTGTTCGACAGCCCGCGGCCGGGCTGGCGCTTCATCAAATACCCATCCCGCTTCGCTCCCTCGATGGCGGCAGCGACCATGAGCCGCCACGAGGCGGTTTGGCCCATTTCCTTCAAACGGTTCTTCACAACCAATTCCTTTCGTCTGCTTGTGCAGGGCGACCGATTCGACCTTGCCGCAGAACCATGGGCCAATTCAAACGGTTCGGCAATACAATTTAAATGGTTTAGCTAGTGCCCAGACCGTTTCCATACGGTTGGCAGCTTGTCCGTTTGTGGCGAAAAATATCCACGGCCAAAGTTGTTCACGGCTTGTTCGCGGAGCGCTAAGGTGCCACGACCGAAAACGAGGAATGGCGGAATGAATTTTGTTGATCTGTTCTCGTGCGGGGGAGGAATGTCCACCGGGTTCGCCCGCACGGGTAAGTTCACGCCAATTGGCGCGGTTGATCTGGAGGTGGCGAAGCCCACTCACCCGATTGGAGCGACGGCCTGCAACGACACTTATGAGGCCAATCTAGGGCTGCGGCCGCTTTCGGCTGATCTGGCGGTAACCGGCCCTGATGAAGTGGCATCGCACTTTGGCTTTTCCCCTTCGGATGTGGATGTCCTGATCTCTTGCGCTCCATGCACCGGTTTCAGCCAGAAGCAGTCCCGGAACCATATCAAGGACGATGCTCGCAATCACTTGGTCGAACGCACGGCTGTTTTTGCCGAGGCATGGCGCCCGCGGTACGTTGTCATCGAAAATGTGAAGGAGCTGCTCCGCGGACGCCATAAGCATCATTTTCAAGGAGTGCATCGGCACCTGACAAGCCTGGGCTATGACGTCTTCGCTGAGGTCCACGATCTCAAGCACCTCGGCCTCCCGCAAAGCCGCATCAGATCACTAATCGTGGCTAAGCTCGGGGGCCGCTTCCAATGGTCTATTCCAGAACGCCAATCATTCGCCACGGTTCGCGACGCCCTCAGCCATCTGCCGCCGGTTGCCGCTGGCGAGGTGCATCCTAACGATCCAATGCACGTCTCGCCTAAGATGATGCCTCTATCCATGGACAGAATGCGGGCCATACCTCGCGACGGCGGGAGCTGGACGGACATTCCCGAGAGCTTGGCTCATCTCCGCATTCCCAGCATGAATGCGAAGAAGCCGGGGTCATTTCCTGACATCTACGGTCGGCTCGCTTGGGATCGCCCGGCGCCTACTGTCACGAGAGAGTGCAGTCACCCTGGCAACGGGCGATACTCACACCCGGAGCAAGACCGGCTGCTGACGGTACGTGAGATGGCTCTGATTCAAGGCTTCCCTCCAGGCTACCAATTCCTCGGAAGCCTGTCGTTCAAGTACCGCCAGATAGGCGATGCCGTGCCTCCCATGGTCGCAGAGCAGATTGCCCGTGCGATTCTTGATAACATTGATGGTGCAGTAGCGCCCGCGATCAGTTCGAGCGGCCAACTCGCGCTCTCGGTCTAGCCGGGATAACCAAGCTCCCACCACGCATGAAGCGGGCATAGATCGACATCTAGCCCAGAAATGGTGATTTTCTCGACACTTCCGTCAAGCACAAGCTTGAATGCTTTTCGACCGTTCAAGTTTACGTTAGCACTTGTGCCGCCAGCATTTGTGATCTTCCCGAAGTCCTTGGTTTCTAGGTTGGCAACTGCTCCAAGAACGTGTTTTGGAATTTCGCGAAGATCGTATCTCACCTTCGTTTCGTCGCCGTAGCTTCTGAGCATGAAGATGCGATCGTATTCCTGCAGGTGCGAGAGGATGCGTTTTCGAACCTGGTCTGGTGCGTCTTCCGGGCCTGTGAGGTCCCTAATCCATCGCGCCTCCATCAGCTTTGAGATCGTGATCGACTTCGGGTTCAAACCCTTCGCTGCCTCGGTCTTTAGCGAGAACCGTCGGCCCTCGACTTCAAGGTCAGCACCACGGTGGACCATGCTGTCCGTCCGCTTGGCGTCGTGCCCAGCTCGCTTGAAGGACTGTTCGAGGATGTGCTCGAAATTCTCCTTTTTCAGAGCAACTCCGCTGGACGCGTGATGCGCGGCCAGACGAGTAGAAAAGTACTCGAACGCATCGTCATCGAGAAAGTCTTTGCGCAAATGTTCAGCGGTTTGGCCTTCAGCGAATTTGGCGATGATGCTGGTGAGAACCTCAACTTGAATGGGCGAAAGCGACTGAAGCGCAGTGACAGCCTGTGCGATATCTTCCCGTTTATCGGCTTCGCCCTGCATGACTTTCCCCGCCTCATGAGTTGGGGTGAACATTGAGGATCGGTGTCAGAGGGTCAAGATGAGTGGAGTAACAGCCGAGATAATCCGGCGATGGCCTCGACCCAAAGCCTCGGCGATGCCCCAATCAAAAAAGGGCGCTTGGGTGAACATTGAGCGCCTTAGCGATCCGGCCCAGCACGCTTAGGGATGGATTTCGGCGGCCTCGCTCGATGCCACCCAGATAGGTTAGGTCAATCTCAGCGTCGTGCGCTAGCTGCTCTTGGGTAAGCTTCCGCTCGACCCGCAGCCGTCGCACGTTCTGGCCGACGATCTTGCCCCAATCCATTGGTGGACAAGGGCGGCCTGTTGGCGACAGGGTCTAGGGACTATAGTCCCTATTGAGGCTGTCTGGGAGTTCATCGGATGCGGGGCATCACCGGCGCAATCGCGCTCGTTTCGACCTTAGCGGCGTTCCATCCAGCGAGAGCGCAGGGTGCCGACTATTTGGCGTTCGGTGACCATGCGAAAGATGTCGCTCGCATCGCCAACTCTATCGGGACCTGCAAGAGCCTCGGCTACGACGTTGATGATCGGCCGCAAGTGCTGGATGAACTGCGGGACATTGCTTTGCGTACAGCGGTCATGGCCGACGTTGACCGCCAGACTGCGGAAACGATGTTGGTCGACGCGCTCAAGCGCGAACAGAGCGACGCGGAATTCATGACGAGCCTGCCCGCCCATATCGACACCCGAGAAAAGCTGGTCGTGCGGTTTCGAGAGACCATGAGCTTTTGGAACGACAGGTGCGGGGCTCTCGCAAGCGGCGACCTCGGATCACGCTACGTCCGCAAAGGGGCCAATCAACCCGCCGCCTATGAGGCCGTGCTGCAATCCGCCATCGCACGGATCGAAGAGGCTTCGTCTCCCAACTAGCCGTACGCAGGTTCGACCGGAGTGAGTACCGGGCTTTATCTCCGGTATGAACGAACTGGAATTGATGAGGTCGGTCTGCACCGGGATCAAAAAGGACAAGGATGGCACTGTCCGGTACGAGGTCCACCGGACGCGATCGGACACTCAGGATGGCAAGCAAGCCATTCAGCGACCGCCGCTAACCGAGGAGTTCTTGGCGCTCGATAGAGCCCGTATCGCGGCGCTCGCCTACGCCCTCGACGGTCCTGCCCAAGACGGCGGCATCACCGGCGAGGTTCGGATCGTCCAGAAGCTCTACTCCGCGGGCGGAGCGCGGGTTGAGCGAGAAACCACTATTGACGTGATCGACGAGCGGGTCGCGGTCCGCTTGCTGAACGAGGTGCGACTTCCGCGCGCACAAGAACTCGCGATTTCAAAGGCGCAGTTGCAGGAAGAGGTCGACCGCCTGCTGCTGCGGTGAGCGGCCCGGCCAGCTGTATCTTGGCCGGGCAGCCAACTCAGTCGATTGCGTAGTAGGTCTCGGACTTGCGCATCGGGTAGTCGCTCGGCCAAGGCCTGCGGACATACTTGTACGCCCGCTTCCCGGTATTTGCCGAGCGCACCCTCCTCAAACGGTATCCGAACTCCGTCAGCAGCCAGTGCAGTGCCTCATAGGTGTCGCGACGCATTCCGAACGACGGCCCGCCAAGCAGGAGATCGTGGAACTCGTCGATGCCCAAAGCCTGGTGTCCGGCCAATCTCTCCATTGCGATCATTGCGACGTTTGGCTCGTCGTCCATGGTTCAAGCGTCCAAGTAGCCGCCGCCGCGGGTCAGCAGCGGCCAAATCCTCTGGCTGCGCGCGCCCACCGGCAGGCCCTGTACTGCCACGGCGGGGACGCCCGCGCCAATCAGCACCCCTATGAAGCCGGCGATGGACGGGCCGCCTACGAGCGCCTGTGCGGCGCTCCGGGCGGCCGCCTCGTCGGCACCCTCCGCTAAGATGAAGCCGATGCCGTCCGAGCGGCGCTGATGGCTGGCAGCCGGAATGAATGCGAAGATCGACATGAGGTAATCCTTTGGTGGTTGGCTTGTGCGGCTGTCTGCGTCGCGGGTCACTCCACGGCGGTCTCGTCGTCGGCGTCAGCCTCATCGAAGCCGTATGCGCCGATCTCCTGCTCACGCTTCTTCAGCAGCGCGATCTGCAGCGTCCGCTGCGAGTTGGACTTGCCGGTCTCGAACTCGGTGTCGTCGCTGAGCGCCTCGAGGACCCGTCGCTCGGCCTCGATCATCGCCTGGCTGAGCTCCCGATGGAGATCGCCGAACATCACGTCCGCGAGCTCGGTGGCCGAGAACGGCCGGTCCGCGCGCGGAAGTTCGCCTACGCGGCTGCAAAGCGCCGCGGCCAAATCCTTGTCGGCAGTCGCAGCCGCGTATTCGGCCAAGCTGGCCAACTCGACCCGGCCGGAGCCGGAGATCTGCTGCATGACGCGGCTGCGGCGCTCCGATCCCA
The DNA here is from genome assembly GCA_002279825.1 of Sphingomonadales bacterium 12-68-11. Lineage (GTDB taxonomy): Bacteria > Pseudomonadota > Alphaproteobacteria > Sphingomonadales > Sphingomonadaceae > Croceibacterium_A. The sequence continues at coordinate 948,879 of NCCV01000003.1, read as the reverse complement.
GCGTCTCCCGCATCAGCATCTGAACGGGTGAGCGGTAGTGGGACGCGGCCTTCTTCAAGCGATCGGCGAGCCCGACGAGCTCGCGCGTGTGCGCTACCCGCTGGTCTTTGCTCTCGCGAACTAGCTGGCCGCGAAGCCCGTTGACCGACTTGGTGACGATCGATGGACGGTCCTTCGCGTCTAGCGTTCGGAGCGAGGTCGAGACCTGGTCGCGATGGGTGTCGAGCTTGTGCGCCAAGTTGCGTAGCAAGTTGGACTGCGCGGCCCTGGTGGACTGAATGCGCGTGATCGTGGTGCGGATGTCGGTTGGGCTCTGCCAGTCGGCGCCGAGCTTGGCCTGGGGTGCGGGCATGGTCTTCTCTCCTTGAAGGCGCTTGCGTCCCGCGCGCGGCTTCACGGCTCGACCATGCCCAGGCGCAGCCCAGGAGACGCCCGCCACCGCGGACTTGGCCGAGACGCAGCTGCCTCGGTGCGACACGAGACGGAGATGCGTCGGGTAAGTCGGCTTTCGGACCAGCAAACGGTGTCCGCCGCGGTGCTTCGTGGCATCCGCGACGGACAACCCCTTGGTTCGGTTAGCTCAATTGGAGACTAGCCGTTCGATCCTCGGTCAGGCCGGGTGGGCAATAGGCGAGTCCAGCACGGTCTGAGCAAGGTCCGCCTGCAAGTCGATCTCGGCAATCAGCCAGTTCCGTACCTGCCTGGCGCGATCCAGATTCTCAGACAGTCCCACGAAGATTCCCTCAGCAATCATGTCGAAAGCGATACTGGGGCTCTCGCCCAATTCCTCGAGTTCGCGCGCCGAGTTGTGCAGTTGCGCAACCGCAGCGATGATCGCCCCACGGGCTTCGTCTTCCGTCATCATAGTTCTCCTTATCTGGGTCGGAGCGACCGGAGAACTCGGCTAGTCGTGTAAAGATTGCACATGGAGCGAGGATAGCACCGCCGAGGCGATGTCAGCTAGTTGGCCTGCAGTGCTCGACCTGATCTACCAGGTGCATCGAAAATTGTAGGCGAGGATTTTGCGATGGGCTATAGTCTAGGTTAAACGAAATACTGACGCAGGTGAAATTACTATCAGTACGACTGGGGGGGCTACATATATGTCTGATTTGAAAGCGAGATCATATATTTGGATTTGCAAGTTCGGTTCAACCCGATGCCTTTATGTCGCGCGCGGAGAAGATCCATCTCCGGGAGGGAATGACTTTCATGATACCGCTGTTGTGATGGCTGATACAGCCAGTACGGTCTATATACACGACTCAGTTGATCATGGCTCGGCCATGTCGATACTGCAAAACGCCAAAGTACGTATGCGCGGAACAGATCGCGACCCTTGGGTGGAGTATGGCCGATATAGCCATCACTTGACGGCCGTCAGAGAAATGCCGTGGGACGCGCATGGAGTTTTTACTCTCAAAGCGGTCAACGGGGTTGATGGAAATCCAATCAAGATTGGGGAAGCCATCCGAATTCAAGCCTATGATGGGAAGTGGGCAGTTATTGATGGTGAGCGGATTCGATTTACCAATGACGAAGGTGGGGCGGATGAATTCGCTATATTTGAAGGTGTTGTCGACAATCGAGAGGATTGGTGCATCGTTACTACATTTTTTGGAGATGGCCATCCTCCACAGGCCAAGGATCCATTCCGTGGAACTGCGGAGCAATGCCAAGACCAGATCAACAGAAACTACCCAAAAGATAGCATTCGCTCCACGACGCGCAAATATCCTGGAAAATGCTAGCTTAGAAGCCGTTCGGGTAAATCATGAGGCTCAGTGTTGAACTCGCCTCGGTTTGAAACAGTGCAACTGCCTTGGTTTTGAGCGCTGCTTACTGCATGGTTATTCCCGATGTCGGGCTCCGGAAGAGGGATGCCGGTTGCACCGTCCCGAACGATGTCTGCCCTGCGTCGAAGGCCCCCTCCAAAAAAAACGAACTTCGGCGCTCTGCCCGGTACAGGTTCAGAGCTCCGGCACACAATGACACGCGATCAGGGGCTTACTCGATCACCTGCGAATTGGGGTGAGCACTTGAGTAGTCGCGGAGTTCGACAGCGGCCCACGGGACAAACACAAAGTCGGCCGTCCTATGGTCAGCCTCGACGTTCGCGAGCATTTCGAGGGAGGCATAAGGCGCAAATACAATCGCCGGACCTCTCGCTTGCCTCTTGCGCTTTGTTTCCAGAATAACCGTTACGCCATTCCAGCTCGCGCGACCGCTAGCTTTGAGCGCCTTCAAAGCTTGGGCCCCGACGATGTTCACTGCCGAGTCGCTATCCAGAGCGTTGAGACTTGGCGTCAGGTAAATCATTTCATAGCCGCTAGCGTTCGCCAGGTTCAATGCTTCGGCCAAACCCTTGCTAAAGGCGCGATCGTCAACGCCACTCGATTGCGTGTGATGGGGCATTTACAAACATCCCTAGCCAGCGTCGCGCCGGCTGATGCTCCCAGGGCCCGGCTTACGCAAGGGTCCGGCTGTGCTTCAGGTTGCCCGGCAGAGTTCGCTCGATCACCAAGCCCTCCAAACCTGCGCGCGGAGTTCTCATGTCCGAAGTCGAGGGCTCGAACTCGGTACGCTCGCGATGCGGAGCCTGCTGTCTCGCAGCGGCTAGGGTCCACTCGTCGAGCGGACGAATGCCGGGGACGACCAGTACGCCCCCCGATCCGCCTTCGACCCTGACCTTGCCGTCGTCGCGGTCGCGCAGACCATGAAATGCCTTCCCCAAGAAGATGAGCGCGACCGTGTCGCCTGCCCGGCCGTGTTCCATCAGGAGCGTTCGTATCTCGGCGAGTTCAGCCTCGTCCGCGGCGTCCATCGCGTCGATCAGGGCCGGGTCGTCCTTGATGATCCGGCGCAGCGTCGTGACGCTCACACCTAGTGCTGCCGCGACCTCGTTGCGGGTGCGGCGGTCGGCTAGGGCGGCGGCGACCGCAGCCCGCTGAGCCTCGCTCAGGCTGACTTTGTTCCAGGGGATGGCGCCAAGGGCTGGGCGGGGCGGCGCCTCGTCGAGCGGGTCGATCGGCTTGGCAACTGCAGCCTGACGGCGGGCCTTTTTGAGCGGTGATCCTGCCATGCATGCGGGATGCACGGCCGCTTGCGGGCAAGATGCCAGCAATGCAGTGCAGCGGTCGTCTTAATTAACGAGTCGAAGGGTCAGAAGCGATGAACTGGCTTTGGCGCAATCTCGCGACAGTTGAGGGTCGCATTCTTTCCGGCGTCGCGCTTATCACAGCAGTTGTGGCGGGACTTTGGCCGGACCACGCTAGAGTGTTCGATCCCGGTAAGGCGCTACCGATTGCGGTGGCAGCATTGACATGGCTGTTCGCTGAATTGGCCGGTGCTGGGAAACCCCGAGAGCACGACATTGATCTCTACAACCGGATTTCCGGGATCATGGACGATGATGCGCTGACCTTCTTGCAGCAGCACGATTTTAACATGGACTTCCAGCAATCACGCACTGAACCCATGCGCAAGATCGCCAACTGGCACGGCGCTCGATACGAATTTTTGGACGCGGGCCTTCAGAAGAAGTGGAAGCTGGTGCGAGAGCAGATCGATGGTCTTGCTGGGCAATACGTGGCAAAGCTCGTCCCCAGGTCTACTGGGCAGGGCATGCTCACAGCGCATCTTTTGGGATATGAGCGTCACAACCAACCGGCTCATGCGGTGGCCGAAGTGCAAGAGCTGAATCGTACCGCGACCAAGCTGTACGAGGACTACAACCAGTTTGATCGATACGCCCGAAGGCGACTTGGACTCTGAGTTCGGTATCTCTCTCGGTGCTACGCTGAGGCTTAGTAGATTTAGCCCATGCTTTTGAGCAGCTTATACGATCTGGCTTTCTGATTGGCACTCAGTGGGTCAGCCTTTACGCGCGCGCGGGCGCGTTTTGCGATCGGACGGAGGGCGGGCGGCTACCACCCAGCGGCCAGGCGACGGCAGCCCTCCAAGGCAATAGGGCGCGGCGACCTCACGGGAACGCAGGGGCTTCTCAGCCGAGGCGTCCAGGGGTGGCGCTGTCCCATGCCTTTAGAGGCGATGATCGTGCGTTCCCCTTAAGGAGGGGAATTGAGAACGCAGCCGCCCAAGGCGCTTTGATAGCGCCCTTGGGGCATGTCGCGCTCTGCGTTCCCGCAGTAGGAATGCGGAGGGAATGAAGGGGGAATGGAGGAACGCGGGGAGGCCCGGAACGCTGCTGCCCCGGCCCAAGCATGCAAACGCTGGTACTCCGCGCGGGCTCGATCGGGCCATCGAGCCTTCGCAACGTGGCAGTCCGGCCACTCTCACGACGAAGAGGACACCAGCCATGCTCACATCGGAGGTCGGCCTGTCGGCCACGCAGCGGGAGCGCGCTCGCGGCGAGCGCCGGGCTCGTGGCATCCTCACCACCATCGAGGCGGCCGAGTACCTCGGCACCACGCAGCGGACTCTGGATTGGCAGCGCTGCAAGGGCAAGGGCCCGCCCTGCCACAAGGACGGCGGCCGCTACTACTACAGGAGGGACGAGCTCGACGCCTACCATGCATCGTGTGGACCGTCGCGCCGCAGGAGCCGGGTAAACGCGGCGCTCGTCGGAAAGGAGAGGGACCCCGCCGGTCACGACTCCGGCGAGGTCCCAGGATGCTCGGAATGGGAATGACCAAGCTCGACAGACAGGCTAACAACCCGACAAATCAAGGAATGCATGGTGTCTGACCAGACCACCGATAGCCGCACCGCGGCGGCCAGGCCGCCAGCGTACGCGTTCGACCCCGCTCAGCTGGAGGCCTACCGCGGCACCGGGTACGAGCTCATCCCACTGCACGCCCCCGACGCCCTGGACGCCTGCGGCCGGTCGATCGGCAAGGCCCCTCACCGGGGCTGGCGGCGGTGCCGGCCGCTGACGATGGACGAGGCGCTGGAGCACATCTCGGCCTGTAACGTCGGGGTGCGCCTGGGGGCGGACGACCTGGTCTTGGACGTGGACCCCCGCAACTTCGCCGAGGGCGACGACCCCCTTGCCCGCCTGACGGCCGACCTAGGGCTCGACCTCTCGGCCTACCCAACGGTCGAGACCGGCAGCGGCGGCCAACACATCTACATGAAGATGCCGGCCGGCACGCTCGTCATGGACACCCTCAGCGACCGGTACCAAGGCGTCGAGTTCAAGGCCCACGGTCGCCAAGTCGTAGCGCCAGGATCCGTCCACCCGGTTACCCGCAAGGTCTACCGGGTCGTGGTGGACGGGTTCGCCGCGGTCCCGCCAGCCCCCGAGGCGCTCGTCGGGCTGATCCGGAGGCCCGAGAGGACCTCGGCGGACGGCGCCGGGGGATATTCGCCCGAGTGGCTGTCGGGAGCCCTAGAGTGCCTCGATGTCGCCGAATACCGCGATCACACCCGGTGGCTGGAGCTGATGATGGCCTGCCACCACGCCACTGCCGGCGACGGCCGCGACGAGTTCGTGGCGTGGTCTACCTCTGACCCGGAGTACGCCGACCACGGCGTGAGCATCGGGCGCCGCTGGGACAGCCTGCACGCCGACAAGGGCGGGCGGCAGATCACCGTGCGCACGCTGTTCAGGGAGCTCAACAAGGCCGGCGCGGTCGTCAGCCGTGATCCCGACGCGCAGGCCGTGCTCGACGACTTCCCAGACGACCTCTCAAAGGCCGCCGCCGATGAAGTCGCCCCGAGCGACGAGCAGTTCATGGGCCCAACGGAGTTCGTCCTGGACGGCTTCATTCCGGCAGCGCTCGGCGTGTTCGCGGGCGCGTGGGGGTCGGGCAAGACGGTCAATCTCATCCCGCTGCTTGCAACCGCGGCGCACGTAACCCCGAAGGGCTGGACGGTCGGCCATGCGGAGCTCCGCCGCCACGTGGTCTTCCTCTGCGAAGACGAGGCGCAGGTCCGGAGCACCCTCTACTCGCTCTCCAAGAACGAGGGCGCTGCCAGCCTCCCCGAGATACTGGAGTGGATGCACTTCCTGCCGGCGAGGCGGCTGGCGCCCGACGCGCTCGCTGCCAGGGTCAGGAAGCTCGGCGAGCGCTTCACCTATGCCAACGAGCACGGCTTCCCGATCCGGCCGGTCGTGGTGCTCGACACGGCGAACGCCAACTGCGAGCTTGAGAGTGAGAACGACAGCCGGGCGGTGGGGCAGATGATGTCGGCCCTCAAGCGGGTTGGCGTTCCGACGATCATCGTCGGCCATGTGGCGAAGGCGATCACGAAGGCGGAGTTCGCGGCCCACAGCTTCCGCGGGTCGGGCGCGTGGGAGGCTGACGCCGACTTCACGGGCTACTTGCTGCACGAGGCGGACACGGACACCCGGTTCCTCGGCATGCACAAGGTGCGGTTCGTGCCGGACTACCGCGAGGTCGAGTTCGCGTCCTTCGTAGGGTCGGTACACGTGGGCGTGCCCTGGCACCCGACGGGGGTCCAGGAGAAGCGCTACCTCAACGGCATCCCGATCAGGAGCAGCACCGCGGAGCGGAAGGCGCGCGCCGAGAAGCGCCAGCTCGAGGGTAAGGAGCGGGAGGTCGACGAGGCCGTCACGGCGCTTCTTCAGGAGGGCGGCCATCCCACGGTCACCGCGGTGAAGGATCGGGTGAAGGGCAAGAGCGCAGCGCTGACCAAGGTCATCGACGCTCTCTGCGACGAGGGCCGGCTGGTTCGTCACCCCGCCGCGCGTCACCTCTCGAAGGAGGACCGCGAGGCCCTAGGCCTCGATGTGAAGACGAACCTGCTGCTGCCGGCTGGGCTGGCGCTCGACACCTACGTTGGAAGGCGACTGGACAAGCTGCCGATCACAGAGTTCGACGAGGTTGAGGCCGATCCTCTTGAGGAGAGCTACGAGAGCTAGCGCTCAGCGCTCGCCTGTGCGGACGAACCGGTCCAGCTCCTCGACGTGGTAGCGAACAAGGCGCGACTGCACGAAGTGGTATTTGGGACCCTGGCCGGTCGCCCGCCAGTTCTTGAGCGTGCCCGGCGTCGACCCGAGATATGCGGCAGCGGCCTCGGTATCGAGCCAGGGGCTCACGGGCCTACCGAGCTCCTCGCGCACGACTGCGCGTATGGCCTCTATCGTCAGCTCGGTCACTCGGTCCTCCATCGTTGTGAGGAGGACCGAGTGTCCGAAAAACTACCCCCGGCTGACCATCACTTCGGGAGCGGGAAGTGCGAGCTTGAAGCCCATCGGGTCCACCAGCGTGCAGTCCGGCAGCCGCGTGAAGCTGACCGGCGCGTGCGCGTACACGAGGTCCTCTAGGGCCTGCGAGTGCCGCCTGAGTTGCTCGACCAGGTGATGAGCGTGGACGTACCCACCAGACGCCCCAGGCAGCATCTGCCCCAGGAGCAAGGCGCTCTCCGCATAGGGGACGCCTGCCGCGATCATCAGCGTCCGCGCGATGTGCCTGTACTCATGCGGGCTCGGCAGGCCCTTGTCCCTCGGCTCGGCGATGTGCCCGCTCTTGCTCCCCGGCGACGGCCACAGCCACTCGCTGTTCAGTGCCTCGTCCATCGCCATTCGCGCGGACAGGATCACCGCTAGCCTGCGGCTCAAAGGCAAATGCATCGGCTCGTCTTGGGTCTTCATGTGAGTCAGCGTCAGGACCGCCCGCTCCTGGTTCACGTCCTCCCGCTTGACCTGAAGGATCGATGACCGGCGCGCCCCGGTCAGCAGCATAGCGACATGCAGGTCACGCCGCATCGGCGGCAGCTCATTGACCCGCACCCACCACGCCCCAAGGTCCAGTGGCGCGACCTTGCGGCGCTTGTTCTGCGGCACCCGTAGCGCGGCAACGGGGTTGCTGACGAGCGTCTCGTCGATCCTCATCGCCGTGTTGATGACCGCCCTGAGCGTCCGCATCACGCTCGCCGCAGTCGTGTCACCGTGCTTCCGCTTCAGGTCTGCATAAAGGTCACGGACCATCTGCCGCGAGATGTCGGCCACGGCCTTGTTCTTCCACGGCTTGAGGTATTGGCTGAGGTGGTACCGATAGCCCTCGACGGTTGCGGGCCTCAGCGGCTTCTCCTCCAGGTGGGCGTCCATCGCGCGGGCAAGGGTGATCGCTGTCTCGACCGGGCCGTCCGTTGGATCGATGCCCGATTGTATCTGAGACATCAGCGCCTTCGCCCTGTTGCGGGCATCCCGAAGCCCGATGCGATCGCAGCGGTCTATCTTGACCCGCACTGTGCGGACGTGGCGCCCGTTCCGCCGCACATCCCCCTGGACCGCATACGATCGCGTTGTCTTGTGGCAGATCACCATAAGGCCCTTCACCTGCGTGTCTCGGTGGATGCCCGATCCAAGGGCGAGGTCCCTGATACGGGCCTCCGTCAGGTTCATCACGGCCATGCGACATTCTCCTAGAAACACCGCGCCGAGCACCGAACGGCCGCAACCGTTGGCTGCCGCTGGCTGACGCTGAATGACTGGAATGTCGCGGTTTTACTTGCCCGCGAGCCGCCCGATGACCATTAGTGGCCCCGGATTACGCCGCTCGACCGGGCTTTTAATCAGTAGGTCGCTGGTTCGAACCCAGCAGGGCTCACCATTCGGCCCCAGCGCTCACCCCGCAAGGCGATGCTGGAGGAAGAAGCGCAGCATTTCGCGTGAGGCATCCGGGCCGCTGGCGTCGGTGTAGGATCCGGCCGGGGAGCCTCCCGCCCAGGCATGGCCGGCACCTTCGATGGCAAAGCTTTCAGCGAAACTGCGGCCCTTCGCATCGACCAGCGCGGTCTTGCGGTAGCTGCGCCCTCCCGCGCTGACTCCCTGCTCGACTTTGCGCGTCAGGGCCTGGGCTTCCGGAGCGGCGGCCCAGGCACCGTGGATCTGCTCGCTGTTGTCGGGATGCACGGTGGTGTCGCGATCGCCGTGGAAGGTGATGACCGGCACGTACCGGCTGACCTGGCGCGGTCGCCGATTGCCGTTGCCCTTCATCGCCGCGAACGCGCTGATGACGTCCTGCGCCGAGCCGCAAGCGAGCCCGGAATGGATGCCCGCCGCGGCGTAGAGGTCGGGATAGGCCTCGGCCATCACGGCTGCCGCCGCGCCCCCGGCGGACAGCCCGGCAATATAGACGCGGGCGGGGTCGACGTTGTGATTGGCGATGATGTCGCGGGTGATGCCGGCGATCAGCGCGGGTTCGCCGCGGTCTTTCGCCTGGTCTCCCGGGCGGAACCAGTTCCAGCATTTTTGTGCGTTGGCGGCTTGGGTCTGTTCCGGATACGCGACGATAAAACCGCGTTCCTCGGCGCGTTCGTCCATCCGGGTGCCGCGCGCGAAATCCTCCGCCGACTGCGTGCATCCGTGCAGCATGATAACAAGAGGCATCGGGGCAGCGGCGCTCGCCGGGGCGTAGAGCAGATAGTCGAGCGCCCCGCGCGGAGTTGCGTGGCGATTCCGGACCAGCCGCTCCCCGGTGTCGCGCGGCGGCGTGCCGCGTGCCAGCGGCTCCGCCAAGGGCGCGGGCAGCGACCGCCACACGCGCGCCGCGGTGCCGCGCGCGGGCGCTGCGTGCGTCGCGGCGCCTAAGTCGGGCGCGCCCAGCGACCCGCGGATGATCGCGGTCGCGTCGTGCAGCTTGCCCGCCCGAGTCAGGGTGAGGATTTCGGTCAGCCGGTTCTTGAGCGGCAAAGTCATGGCAACATTCCTATCAGAACGGGGGGCGGGTCAGGTGGTCCGGCCGGCTAGCGCGGCCTTAACGGCCGCCGAGGCATGAAAGGCCCCGAGGATCGAAAGCGACTTGATCGTGGCGAGCGCGAGTTCGGGTGCGACGTCGTCGGCGACGCTGAGCAATCCGAGCACGCGTAAGTGCAACATCTCGCCGGCGCTGCGCACGGCTTCGAGTTCGCTGCGGCCGAGATGTCGGATGCCGAGCACCGGCATGTCGCGCAGGCGGACCTGCCGGGCAATCTCCTCATGACGCGCCAATTCGTTGCGGATCGCGGAGCGTATGAAATCGGTCCGGTTGGTGAACACGCTTTCCTTCACCAGCAAATCGATCGAGCCGAGATCGACGAACCCGAGGTTGATCGTGATTTTCTCGCTTTCGGCATTCTGGCGCTTGGCAATCGGAGCCATACCATCCTCCTGGATGGTCAGCAGATGGTTAGGTCAGAAGGCGCCTGCAAGGGGGAAGTGCCCTCGCGGTGGAAAACTCTCGCATAATTACAAATACGCCAGAGGTTTACGGGTGTTCGGTCGAGCGATGGCCATTCGCGAGGTGGTCTGATAACTGGCGTCATCGCCTGCACGGGGAGTCTCAGAGGCTCGTCCACCCGGCGCAGTTCGCCATAGCGGCCCGGGTTGGCCTATTGGGGATCGGATATGAAGCGACCGGGTGTCCCGGCGATCGTTGCTGCGATATCCGCAGGACTGCTGGTATTTGCCTGGTCCGGCCTGGCGCAGGCGCCGCGTGCTCCGCAGCCGCCACCCGGCAAGCCGCAACGTATCTTCTCGGCCAACTTGTGCAGCGACTTGCTGTTGCTGATGCTGGTCCCGAAGGAGCGGATCGCCTCGATCACCCATCTTGCCCGCGAGCCGGTTGCGGTGCTGATGCCCGGCGCCGACGAAGGCGTCCGGATCAATCACGGCACGGCGGAGGAACTGATCCGCGACCGGCCCGACCTGATCCTGGCGAGCGCCTGGTCGACCCCGGTGATGCGGCGGCTCGCCGCCAAAGTCGGCGCCCCGGTGGCGGAGATCGATTCCGCGAATAGCTTCGCGGACATCCGCCGGATCACCCGCCAGGTTGGGGCGCTGGTCGGCGAGCCCGCACGGGCCGACGCGCTGGTCGCTCACATGGACCGCACGCTCGCCGAACTCGAGCGCACCCGGCCATCGCGCTCGATCGAAGTGGTCGCGTGGAGCAGCGGTACCGCCGCGCCCGGGGCCGGCACGCTCACCGACGAGATCATGCGCCGCGCGGGCGCGAGCAATCTTGCCACCCGGTTGCCAGCGGCCGGCTATTCCAGCTTCGGCCTCGAGGAGCTGCTGGCGGCGCGCCCCGCGGCGATCCTGCGCGGTGAAGATCGGTTCGGAAGGCCATCGCTGCGCGATGCGGCGAGCGAGCATCCCGTGATCCGCGAGGCTTTTCGCGGCCGCCGGCTGACTTACCCGGAATCGCTCTACACTTGCGGCCTGCCGCAGTCGGCGGATGCGGTGCGGGATTTGCGCGCGGCGCTGGCAAAGGTCCCACCCGGAGACCTTCCTTGGTAAGGCGGCGTGGCTGGCTCGCGCTCGGACTCGCGCTGCTGCTGGCGGCCACCTTGCTTTCGCTCGCAATCGGCCGGGTCTGGCTTGATCCCCGCGTACTGCTGGCCAGCGCCTTCGCGCCCGAGCCGAGCCTCGCCTGGCTGATCCTCAGCGAAGTGCGAGCGCCGCGTACGGTGCTGGCTCTGGTGAGCGGGGCGACACTCGGCCTCGCCGGCGCAGCGCTGCAGGGCCTGCTGCGCAATCCGCTCGCCGAGCCGGGCTTGCTCGGCGTTTCGGCCGGTGCCTCGCTGGGCGCGGTGCTGGCGATCTATTTCGGCTTCTCCACCGCCTTTGCGTTGGCGACGCCAGTGTGCGGCATTGCCGGGGCGTTCGTGGCGGCGGCGATTACCCTGACGGTCGGCCGCGGCGGCACTCTGACGATGATCCTCGCGGGCGCGGCGGTGTCGGGGGTGATGGGGGCCGGACTGAGCCTGGCGCTGAACCTGGCGCCCAGTCCCTACGCCGCTTACGAAATCACCACCTGGCTGCTCGGCTCGGTCGCGGATCGCGACTGGCAAGCGATCCTTCTGGCCGCACCGTTTATCGCTGTGGGCTGGTTGTGCCTATTGCTCACCGCGCGCGATCTCGACGTGCTCACCTTGGGCGAGGCGCAAGCGGAGAGCCTGGGCGCCGACCTCGCGCGCACGCGGCTCCTCGCACTGGCCGGGACCGCAATGGCGGTGGGCGCGGCGACAGCGGTGACAGGCGCGATCGGCTTCATCGGCCTTCTGGCGCCTCACCTGGTGCGCCCGTTCGTCGGCCACCAGCCAAGCCGGGTGCTGCTGCCTGCGGCACTGTTCGGAGCGATCCTGCTGGTGCTGTGCGACGTGGCGAGCCGGTTCATCCCGACGGCGCTGGAGCTCAAGCTCGGGGTCCTCACCAGCTTGGCCGGGACACCGTTCTTCTTCTGGCTGGTCCTGCGGCTGCGGAGGACCTCGCCATGACCCGGTTGGCGGCGGACCGAGTCACGGTCAGGCGGGGCGGCAAAGCGATCGTCGATGCCGTCAGCCTCGCGCTGGAAGGCGGGCAGTTCGTCGCGCTGATCGGGCCGAACGGGGCCGGCAAATCCACGCTGCTATCGGCCTTGGCCGGCTTGCTGGCGCCCGAGAGCGGAACGGTGTCGCTCGATGGCGTGCCGCTCGCGCGGATCGAGCGCCGCGCGCTCGCGCGCAGTCGCGCTTACCTTCCGCAGGGCCCGCGCGCCGAATGGCCGGTCTCAGTCGAACGGCTGGTCGCGCTTGGGCTGACGCCGAGGCTGCCCGCGTTCGGCGGTCTCCCGGACGCGATGCGGAAACGCGTGGCGGAGGTCCTGGCGCAAGTCGATCTGGCTGCCCACCGCGACCAGCCGGTGACGACGCTCTCGGGCGGCGAACTGGCGCGGGCGATGCTGGCGCGCGCGCTGGTCGGCGATCCGGCGGTGCTGCTTGCGGACGAGCCTCTCGCCGGGCTCGACCCGCGACACGCGCTGGGCAGCGTGGCCCGCCTGCGGGGGCTGGCCGACCAGGGCAAGCTGGTCGTGGCAGCCATCCACGAACTGCCTCTGGCGGCGCGTTACGCCACCCACGTTGCGGCGCTGCATCAAGGACGCCTGGTGGCATTCGGCCCAACCGCGCGGACACTGACGGCAGCGCTGCTGCGCAGCGTGTTCGACGTCGATGCGCGCGTCGCCGCTGCCGGGACCCCGGCGGCGACGGTCGATTTCACGTCACCCGTTGCTGGTGAATGCGAATGAAGTACGCGGCGGGCTTCTGCTTTCTGGCTGCCGGTGCCATCGCTTCGCTGTCCGCGCAGGAGCAGCGGCCGGTAGCCGCTTCCGCCATCCTGGTATCCGCCTCCCGCGTAACGCAGGACCCGGCCGAGATCGGCAGTGCAGTCTCGGTCGTCAACGAGCGGGAGCTCGAGCGCGGCCAGATCACGTTCGTCAAAGACGCGCTGATCGATGTTCCGGGGGTGATGGTATCGAGTGATCGCCCGGGCGATCTGGCCAGCGTGACGCTGCGCGGCTCGGCCAACGACGAGGTGCTGTGGCTGGTCGACGGCATCGAACTGGGAGATCCCAGCCTGATCAGCGCCCAGTTCCAGGCCGATCACTTGACGAGCGCGGATGTGGCGCGGATCGAGGTTCTGCGCGGCAACCAGAGCTCGCTTTACGGCTCGGACGCGATCGGCGGGGTGATCAACATCGTGACCAAGCGCGCGGCGGCGGACGGCGTTGCGATCAGCCTGGAAGCCGAGGGCGGTGCCCACGCGGCGTTGAGCGGCGGCGCCTCCGTGCTGGGCCGCACCGGGCCGGTCGACTTCCGCCTGACCGCGACCGGCTATCGTCACGGCGGGCCCTCGATCACCGATCCGGCCACCGGCACCGGCGTCACCGAGGACGACGCCTATTGGCGATACGGCGGTTCCGGCCGCGTGGGTGTGGCGGCGAGCGATACGCTTGCTTTCCAGGCGACCGGCTTCTGGCTCGATAGCGCCTCCGACCTCGACAACTCCGGCTCAGACTCTGCCGACACGGTTGGCAAAGCCGAATACGCGGTCGCGGCGCAGGGCACGTTCCGGAGCCGCGACGGGGCCGCTTCCGCCGAACTGACCGCCAGCCGCTACCGCGCACGGCGTGTCTATCTGGGCAGCTTCAATCGGCCCGAGGGGGATGTCTACGACGGCATCAAGGACGTGCTCGCGCTCGGCCTTCGCTACGATGGCGGCGGCGCGATCGGCGTGGCGGCCGGCGGCACGATCGAGTGGGAGCGCACCGAACAGGCGACGGCGTTCGGGGGGCTCAGCGCGGGTACGGACACGGCCTCCGGCTATCTCGAGATCGCGCTCCGGCCGCTCTCGGGCCTGACGTTCACCGCGGCCGCGCGGCTCGACGACAACAGCCGCTTCGGCCGGTTCCAGACTTACCGCGCAACCGCGGCCTACGACCTGGGGCCGGCGAAGCTGCGCGCGAGCTATGGCACAGGCGCGAAGGCGCCCGGCCTGTACCAGTTATTCGACTCGACCTTCGGCAATCCCGGCTTGCTGGTCGAGGAAAGCGAAGGCGGCGATATCGGCGTCGATCTCGTTTTCGGCCGGGTGGTCGCCCAGGCCAGCTACTTCGTGCTCACGAAGAGCAACGAAATCGTATTCGATGGCAGCCGCCCACCGTTCGGCGGCTATGCGCAATTCGGCCGCACCCGCGCCAGCGGGATCGAGGCCGGCCTCGCGGCCGAGCTGACCGAATGGCTGAGCGTCAGTCAGAGCTTCACGTATCTCGATCACGAAACAGCCGCGGCGCCCGGTGGCGCTTTCGCCGAAAGCGGGCGGCCGAGCTATGTCGGCGCGACGTCGGTCACGCTGCGGCCCTTGGCTGGCGCCGAACTGACCGCCCGCGCGCGTTACCGCGACGGCGATGCGTCGGGCTTCGGCGGAGACACGGCGGCTTACGTCACCGTCGACTTGCTGGGGGCCTATACCCTGTCCGACCGAATCGAGCTCTACGCCCGCGCGGTGAACCTGTTCGATCGGTTCTATCAGGTCACCTACGGCACCAACGCGCTCGGGCTGAGCGTCTACGGCGGCGCCCGATTGCAATTCTGACCCGGCGGAAGCTCGCTCGGGCCAGACCTCGCCGGCGCTCGTGGATGTCACCTTACTTCCAAATCCGCGAAGCGGCGCCTATGCACGGCGCCCTTCGATCAGGTCTCGGACAAACGTGGCAGCGAACGATTCCCGCGCTGGCCTCGAGGCGGTATTCCTCGAGAACCGGGAGCGCTTAAGGCGCTTCCTGGTCGCGCGCGGGGCCGGCGATGCGGCCGACGACCTGCTGCAGGAAGTCTGGCTGAAGATCGCCCAGCGCGAGTCCGGACGCCTCGCCGGGCCGATTGCGGCGCCGTTGTCCTACCTGTTTCGCACGGCCGACCTGCTGATGATCGATCGGTATCGATCGGTCCGCCAGGCCGAGCGTCGCGAGCGCGCCTGGACCGATACGCACGACGGCACCACGCCCGGTGTCTCCGATGCGCCTTCGGTCGAGCGGCACCTGATCGGGCGCGAACACGCCCGGCTCGTCGCAGAGACGCTGGACGCACTTGGCGCACGCCCCGCGGCGATCTTCCGCCGCCACCGCGTCGACGGGATCGCGCAGCGCCTGCTGGCGCAGGAATTCGGCGTGAGCCTGAGCACGATCGAAAGCGATCTGCGACGCGCCTACGCGGCGCTGGCCCAGCTCAAGGAGCGGCTCGATGAGGCTTGAGCGAAACGATTCCGTCATTGGGTCAGGAGGCACCAACCATGGCGCATGACGAGGCGATCCGCGATGCCGCGGCCGCGTGGGCGGTGCGCACCGGGGATCCGCAGTTCGAGGACTGGGACGCCTTCACCGCCTGGCTGGCGGCCGACCCGGCGCATGCGCGGGCCTATGACGCCGTCG
Organism: Sphingomonadales bacterium 12-68-11; assembly: GCA_002279825.1. Taxonomy (GTDB): domain Bacteria; phylum Pseudomonadota; class Alphaproteobacteria; order Sphingomonadales; family Sphingomonadaceae; genus Croceibacterium_A. The sequence goes on along the minus strand of NCCV01000003.1, from coordinate 933,226 downwards.
CGCTCGCGGTAGCCGATGCCGCGGACGTGCTGCCCGCCATTTCGCTGCCGGCCAATGACGCGGTTCGGCCGGGCTGGACGCGCCGCCGCTGGCTTGGCGGAGCGCTTGCCGCCTCGCTCGTGGCCGTCGTCGCGCTCGGCGTCTGGAACGGCCGGGGCGGGACCTACACGGTCGAAACCGCGCCGGGCGAAACGCGCGTCATCGCGCTGGCGGACGGCGGGCAGATCGCGCTCGGCGGCGGGTCGCGGCTGGTGCTCGACCGCCGCGATTCGCGGCTGGCCTCGCTCGAGCGCGGCCAGGCCCTGTTCACCATCGAGCACGATCCTTCGGCGCCGTTCCGGCTGACGGTTGGGGAAGATACCTTGGTGGACGTGGGCACCGTGTTCGACGTGACGCACAGCGCCGCAGGGATGGCGCTGGCGGTGTCTGAAGGGGCCGTGGTGTTCAATCCGGACAAGCAGAACGTCCAGGTCGATCCGGGTCAGCGCCTGACCAGCGCAAGCGGCTCCGACCGTTACGAGGTGGGCTTGATCCCGCTGGCCGAAGTCGGCGAATGGCAGCGCGGGCGCCTGACGTTCCGCGACGCGCCGCTGGTCCAGGTCGCGAGCGACCTGTCGCGCGCGACCGGCGTGGCGTTCGTGGTGGCACCGCGCGCCGCCGAACGCAGCGTATCGGGCAGCCTGGTGCTCGACCGCGTGAAAGCCGATCCGCGCACGGTGGGCGCCTTGCTCGGCGTCACCATTCGCCACACCGGCGAGGCGTGGGAGATCGGGGCGGGATAGGCATGCGTTCGGCCTGGTGGATCGGCATCGCGGCGATCAGCCTGAGCGCGCCTGCCTATGCGCAGAGCGTGTCTGTCGACGTGCCTGCCGGAAGGGCCGGCGATGCCGCCATCGCGCTCGCGCACCAGACGGGCGCGAGCATCGTCATCACCGATCGCGCGCTCGCCGACCGCCGCGTGCCGGCCATCCGGACGCATGCTTCGCCTTCGCAAGCCGTTGCGCTGCTGGCGCGCGCGGCGCGTGCCCGCGCTGTCGCCACTGGGTCTAACAGTTGGCGGCTGGTCGCGCTGGCGCCGCCGCGACCGTTCGTTCAGCCGCGCGCGCGGTCCGCCGCGCCTCGGCCGGATCCCTCGCTCTCGGCCGCCCCGCTCGCAGCGCAGGGCGAGGACATCGTGGTCACCGCCAGCAAGCGCGACACCGCGCTGAGCGAGTTCGCCGGGCAGGTCTCGATGGTCGACGGCGAGGAGCTGATGTTCGGCGGGGTCGGCGGCACCGACAAGATCATCCAGCGCGTGCCGACGGTTTCCTCGACCTATCTCGGCAGCGGCCGCAACAAGCTGTTCATCCGTGGCATCGCCGATTCGAGCTTCACAGGGCCGACCCAGTCGACCGTCGGCCAATACATCGGCGATCTGCGCCTCAGCTACAACGCGCCCGATCCGGACTTGCGCCTGTCCGACCTGGCCCGCGTGGAAGTGCTCGAAGGGCCGCAGGGGACGCTTTACGGTGCCGGGTCGCTGGGCGGCATCGTGCGGTTGGTGCCTAACGAACCGGTGAGCGAACTCGTGGCCGCGTCGGGCATGATCGGCGGCAGCGCGACCCAGCACGGCGCGGCCGGGGGCGATGCCAGCCTGACCGCCAACCTGCCACTGCTCGGCGACCGCGCAGCGCTGCGGTTCACGGTCAATGCCGAGACCCAGGGCGGCTATATCGACAAGCCCGCACTCGGCCGCGAAGACGTCAACCGCACCGAGGTTCTGAGCGGGCGCGCGGCGGCGCGGTTCGAAGTCGGCGCGGGCTGGACGGTCGACCTGATCGGCATCGCCCAGCAGACCGACGGGGCGGACAGCCAGTACGCCGACCGCGATGGCCCGCCGCTGACACGCGCCTCGACGGTCACCGAGGGTTACGAGGCGAGCTACCGGCAAGGCCAACTGGTGGTGACCGGGCAGCTCGGCGAAGTACTGTTCAAGTCCTCGACGGGAGTTACCGGGCAGAATCTCGAGGAGCGCTACGACGCGACTCTGCCGGCGCTGCCGCCGCGCCTGTTCGTGCAGCAGAACGATACCGACATGGTCGCCAACGAGACGCGCATCTGGCAGCCGCTCAGTGACCGGTTCGGCTGGCTCGCCGGGGTCAGCTTTACCCACAACCGCACGCGCCTGACCCGCACACTCGGGCCGCCCGACGCGCTTAATTCGGTCACTGGCGTGACCAATGTCGTCGACGAGACGACGGCCTTCGCTGAAGGCACGCTGCGGGTGTCGGGCGGCGTCACCGCGACGGCCGGCGGGCGCTACACGCGCACCCGGCTGAGCGGCGAGGGCGAGGACGTGGCGCCGTTGTTCGCCGCGGCCGGGCGTGAAGTCACGATGAGCCGGGTCGAGGACGTGTTCCTGCCTTCAGCCTCTCTCGCGGCCTCGGTGCTTCCGGATACGACCGTATTCGTCCGCTACCAGGAGGGCTTGCGACCGGGCGGGCTGGCGATCGCGGGCAACTTTCTCAACCGCTTCAGCAACGATCACATCGCGACCTTCGAGCTGGGCGCGCGCCGGGGGCGCAGCCGGCACGGCGCCTTGGACCTCGCGGCGAGCGTTTCATACACCCGCTGGAACGACATCCAGGCGGACTTCATCGACAGCGCGGGGTTCCCCAGCACCGCCAACATCGGCGACGGCCGCATCTGGACGGTGACCGCTTCGGCCGGCGTCAGGGTCACGCCGAACCTGCGGATCGACGGCGGTTTCACCTACAATGACAGCCGCATCGAGCAGCCCTCGCCAATCCTGCTCCAGAACGCGGCTGTGTTTCTCGGCGTGCCGGTATTCACCGGCGGCTTCGCCGATCTGCCGCGCGCCGTGCTCGACCGGATCACGCAAGTGCCCAACGTGGCCGACCTGTCGGGCCGCATAGGCTTCGACTATTGGCGTCCGCTCGGGCGCGGCCTCGAGCTGACCGTGCAAGGCTGGGCGACTTACATCGGCAGCTCGCGGCTCGGGATCGGGCCCGAACTGGGCGAGGAACAGGGCGACTACGTCGATACCGGGCTGACCGTCCGGATCGGCCGCCAGGCGCTCGGGCTGACTCTGGGCCTGACCAACCTGACCGACGAGGAGGGCAACCGCTTCGCCCTCGGCACGCCGTTCACGATCGGGCGCAGCCAGGTTACCCCGCTGCGCCCGCGCACGATCCGCATCGGGATCGACGCCGCGTTCTGAGTTCGGCGCAGCCGCGGTTCTCGGGCCGGCCAAGGCTGCGCGGCGCCGGCTCCGTCTTCCAGATCGACACCGATCTGTGAGGGATTCTCAATGCATCGTTACCTGCTTGCCAGCACCGCCGTCCTGGCGCTCGCCGCGCCCGCGGCGGCCGAGACCATTTCGACCGCGATCACCACACCGGTCCGGACCTCGACAGTCAAGGCCGGTACGCCGGATGCGATCACCATCACCGATGATGGTTCGGTTAAGCCCACCACCGGCACCGCGGTCACCCTGGACAGCAACCACAACGTCACCAACGAAGGCGACATTGCCATCAGCAACAGCAACGGCGCGGTCGGCATCCACGCCGAAGCCGGCGTGACCGGCGAGATCGTGAACGCCGCGACTGGCACGATCGTCATCGACGAGACTTACTCCCCGACCGACGCCAACAACGATGGCGATCTCGACGGTCCGTTCGCGCTCGGTGCCAACCGCTTCGGGATCCGTACCGCGGGCACGCATACCGGCCGCATCGTCAACAACGGCACGATTACCGTCGAAGGCAACGATTCGGCGGGCATCTGGCTGGGCGGCCTGCAGAACGGCGAATTCACGCACAACGGCACGACCACGGTAGCGGGTGATCGGGCCGTCGGCGTGCATACGGCGGCGATTGCCGGCAACGTCCGGCTGGCCGGGGTCGTCACCGTGCGCGGCGATCAGGCGGTGGGCGCACGCTTCACCGGCGACGTCAGCGGCGCCATGGTGATCCAGGGCGCGATCTCCTCCAGCGGCTATCGCTACACCGCCGCTCCCGCGAGCACCGCCAACCTCGACGCCGACGACCTGCTGCAGGGCGGCATCGGGGTCCTGATCGAAGGCAATGTCGCTGGAGGCATCGTGCTGGCGGTGGCGCCCGCCAATAACAGCACCAGCGACAACGACGAGGACGACGACGGGATCGACGACGACAAGGAAGGCAACGCCGCCGTCAGCTCGTTCGGCGCAGCTCCGGCGATGGCGATCGGTGCGACCGACCGGGCGATCACGATCGGGGCCGTGGCCGGCACCTCGCCGGCGTACGGCTTCATCAACCAGGGCAACATAACCGGGGCCGGGGTCTATACCGGCGTGGACGGCAACGGGCTGGTCATCGGCGGGCGCGGCGGCGCGGTGACGATCACCAACGGCCTGCACAATTCCGGAACCATATCGGCAAGCACGGTCGATGCGGCGGCCACCGCGCTGCGCATCGGCAGCGGTGCGACGGTCCCCGAAGTGCGCAACTCGGGCACCGTCAGCGCGACGACCGGCAACACCGCGAACTCGCGGGCGACGGCACTGCGCATCGACCAGGGCGCTTCGGTGGCCACGATCCGCAACAGCGGCACGATCAAGGCGACAGCCTCGGGCACGACCGGTATCGCGACCGCGATACGCGATCTCAGCGGCGGCGTGACGCTGATCGAGAACAGCGGCACGATTTCGGCGACCGATCTCGATGAGGACGAGGAGGCCGATCACCATATCGCGATCGACTTGTCGGCCAACACTTCGGGCGCCACCGTCCGCCAGACCCTGGTCGCGGCCGGCGTGACCGCGCCGTCGATCGCCGGCGATGTGCGCTTCGGCACCGGCAACGACCTGTTCGACGTGGCCGACGGCACGGTAACCGGCGACATCAGCTTCGGCACCGGCAACAATACCCTGAACCTGTCGGGCGACGCCGTTCACAGCGGCGACGTGACCTTCGGCGCGGGTAACGACCTCGTCAGCCTGGTCGGCGCCTCGCGGCTGGGCGGCTCGGTCGATTTCGGCGGCGGCGCGGACAGCCTGTCGATCGCCGGCACCTCGGTTTTCAGCGCGGACCTCGTCAACGCCGGCAATCTCGCGGTGACGGTGAGCGGCGGCGCGCTGTCGATCGCCAAGCCGGTGTCGATCGGCTCACTGTCGGTCGGCGCCAGCGGCACGCTCCATGCCACCCTCGACAAGACCGCGGGTGAAGGTTCGCTTTACACAGTCGCGGGCACGGCCAGCTTCGCCGATGGGGCGACACTGCTGCTGTCGCTGGGCGATACCGAGGATGCCGAGGGCCGCTATACGGTGCTGCAGGCGGGTACGATCACGGGACGCGCGGACCTTGAAACCGACACCGACTTCTTGCCGTTCATGTTCAAGGCATCGGTCGCGACCAACGCCCCGGCCAATACCATAGCCATCGACATCGCCAAGAAGAGCGCCGAGGATCTCGAGCTCAACCGCTCGCAGGCCTCTGCCTATGATGCGATTTTCGCGGCGATCAACGAAGACGACGACGTCGAGGACCTGTTCCTCGCGATCACCGACGGCGACCAGTTCCGCGGCCTGGTCCGTCAGATGCTGCCCGATCACGCCGGCGCGGCGTTCGAAGGCGTGAGCCTGGGAACGCGCACCTTCGGCCGGCAGGCGGCAGACCCGCAAAGCCCGGTCTATTCGCTTGGCGGCCTGGATGTCATCCTCAGCACCGCCGGCTGGTCGAGCGAGAAGGACGAAGGCGATACCGCCGCCTACAACCTCGGCGGCCTCGGCTTCTCGGCAGCAGGGGAGATCGACACCGCGTTCGGCGCTTTCGGCGTGGGCGCGACCTGGTTCTGGAACGACTACGACAACGGCACGCAGTACAACAACGTCCAGTCCGACACCTACGAACTGGCGGCCTACTGGCGCGGCAAGTGGGGCGGGCTGAGCGCTTTCGCGCGTGGTTCGGCGGGCCTGGCGAGCTTCAGCGGGCGGCGCACTTTGCAGGGCACGGTCGATGGCGAGACGATCGAGCGGACCTCGGAAAGCGATTGGGACGGTACGCTGATGACTTTCAGCGCCGGGGCGTCCTACGAAGGCCGCCGCGGATCGCTGTTCTTCCGGCCCACCGTCAGCATCGACTACCTGACGCTGAGCGAGGACGGCTATACCGATACCGGCGGCGACGAGGCGCTCGACCTCATCGTGGACGAGCGCGACAGCGACGAACTGGCGGCCAATGCCGGCCTGGCGGTCGGCTTCGACGTGATCGGGCAGGGCAGCGGCAACCTGCTTCGCCGTGGCCCCGACACCCGCTGGTTCCGGGTCGAGACCGAAGGCGGCTGGCGCGAAGTCGTCGGCGGCGCGCTCGGCTCCACGACCGCCCGCTTCGAAGGCGGGGAGGAGTTCACGCTCGACCCCGAGGAGAACGAAGCCGGCTGGTACGCGCGGCTCCGCGCGGTGGGCGGCGGCACGCTGTTCGAGGTCGGCGGCGAGGCCGGCGCCGAGCAGCGCCGCGGCGAGACCGCGTTCTCGCTGAGAGGGACCGTCCGCATCGGATTCTGACGGATCGGAGCGGTCGCCCCGGCCGCTTCGAGAAGGCAGGGCGTCACCTCGGGCGCCCTGCCTTCGCATCGCGTTGGCTGGCGCCGCATGAAGAACCGTGTGGAAACATAGGCTTGGCCGCGCTAGGCGAAATCCCGGAACCAAGCAGGGGGCGGGGCAATTTCTCTGGCAATGAGTCAACACGATCTCGACCGACATCCTTTGACCGGGCGCTTCCTGATGGGCCGCTTGCGCCACGGGATGACCGAGGACGAGAAGGACTTGATCGAAGCGCTGGTCGAGGAAACGGTGACGGTTTCCGGGCCCACCGTGGTGCTGGCGCGCGGCGTCCTGGCCGAACGCAGCACGATGCTGATCGAGGGCTATATCTTGCGCACGGTGACGGAAAACGGGCGCCGCTACATCGTCGGCATCAACGTGCCCGGCGACTTCGTCGATCTGCATTCTTTCGCGCTCAAGCGGCTCGACCACGACGTCATCACGCTCGGCGACGCGCGGCTTGGCTACGTCAGCCATCGCCGGCTGAGCCAGGCGATCCGGGATCCGCACCTCGCTCGCATCCTGTGGTTCGCCACGCTGCTCGATGCGGCGGTGCACCGCGAGTGGATCGTCAAGCTCGAGCAACTGACCGCGGTCAAGCGCGTCGCACACGTGTTCTGCGAGATCTGGCACCGGCTCGATCTGGTCGGACTTGGCCGCCGTGACGGGCTGCGCACGCCGCTTATCCAGGCCGATCTCGCCGACATGTGCGGCACCACCGCGATCCACATGAACCGCGCGCTGCGCCAGCTCAAGAAGGAAGGCTTGGGCGAGTTCCGCCGCGGCGCGCTCTACGTGCCGGATCGCGCCGCGCTCGAGGGGTTCGCCGGGTTCGACCCCACTTACCTCTACGGCACGGGCGAGCTACGCCTGAGGGATGAGTTCGACGCCACCTGAGCGGCGACAAGGACCGCGCTGGGGCTTGCTGGCGCTCGTTGCGACGCTGCATCTCGTGGCATTGGCCGGCCTCGTGCGGGTTTTCGCGCCCGATTTCACCCGCGATGCGATCGAGCGCGCGGGCGCGCTAGTGACTGTGACGGTCCAAGCCCCGCCGCCTGTGCGTCCCGATCTGGTGCCGCAGCCCGATAGCGGTGCCGCCGCGGAGGCGGGCGCGCGGGCGATCGCGCGAGACGTGGCCGCGCCGGCCGCGCCGCTGCCTCGGCCCAGTCCGGCGCCGCGTGCGGCCTCCAGCGGTGTGGCGGATGCGTCGGGCGCGCGCGACGCGGGTGTCGGCGTGGGTGCGGCCGGTGCGGGCACGGGAACCGGCTCGGGCTCTGCAGGGCAGGGCCCGGGCGGCGGCGCGACCCGGCCCGAGAAGATCGCCGGCGATATCCGCTCGGCCGCCGATTATCCGGTCCCGCCGGGCGGGCGTCAGGCGCGGTTCGGCCAGTCGGTCACGATCGCGATGACCGTCGGGGTCGACGGGCGCGCTTCGAACTGCCGGGTGGTGCGCGCCAGCAGCGATCCGGCGGCGGACCGCACGACCTGTGACCTGGCGGTGGCGCGCTTCCGCTTCCGACCCGCCACCGATGCCGCGGGAAATCCCGTGCCGGCGACTTACGGCTGGCGCCAGGACTTCTTCCAGTCACGTTGAGCGCGCCTATATGGGGGGCGTGCGAATCCATGGGGCCCGAACGTAAATGACCGTAATTCATCCAGTTGTGATGTGCGGCGGCAGCGGGACGCGGCTCTGGCCGCGCAGCCGCAAGAGCCAGCCCAAGCCGTTCCTGCCGCTGGTCGGCGAGAGCACGCTGTTCGAGGCGACGCTCGACCGTTGCGCCGATGGCGACCGCTTCGCGCCGCCGGTGATCGTAACCGGGGCGGGGCACCGGGCGCATGTCGAGACGCAGTCCGGCGCGCACTCGGGGACCCGCGTCATCGTCGAGCCTGAGGCGAAGAACACCGCCGCCGCGATCGCGCTCGCCGCTGCGCGGCTCGATCCGGATGCAATCATGCTGGTGCTGCCTAGCGACCATCACATCGCCGACGTACCGGCGTTCCGTGCCGCCGCGCATACCGCCGCGAACCTGGCGCGCGAAGGCTGGCTGGTGGCGTTCGGGATCACCCCGACCGAGCCCGAGACAGGTTTCGGCTACATTCTGCGCGGCGCACCGCTCGAAGGCGGCTTCGCGGTCGAGCGGTTCGTCGAAAAGCCCGATCTGGCGACCGCCAAGGGATTCCTGGCCGACGGACGCTACAGCTGGAACGGCGGCATTTTCGTGTACCGCGCGGGCACTTTCCTCGACGAACTCGCCCGCCATCGGCCCGCCCTGGCGGACGCGGTGCGCGAGGCGGTGGCCAAGGGCCGCGAGGACGGTGCCGCGTTCCATCCCGATCCGGCAGCGTTTGCGCGGATCGAGGGTGAATCGGTCGATTACGCGGTGATGGAGGAAACCGACCGCGCCGCGATGGTGCCGGTCGCGATGGGCTGGTCGGACATCGGCAACTGGCAGGCGCTGCGTGACGCGCGTGAAGGCGACGCCGCCGGCAACCGGGTGCGCGGCAATGTCGAACTGGTCGATTGCCGCAATGTGCTGGCCGAAACCGACGGCCCGCGCATCTCGGTGATCGGGCTGGAGGACATCGCCATCGTGGTCGACGGCAACGAAGTGCTGGTCACGACCATGGCCGGGGCGCAGAAGGTCGGCAAGCTGGGCGGGGCGACCAACCAGTAACATCACGGGCAGGCAAGCAAGCAAGCGGGGAGGCCAGGCGTGGGGGGCATGTTGTCCGGCGAAGGCGTGATCGCCCAGACGATCCAGCTGGCGCTCGCGCCGGTGTTCGTGCTCGTCGCCATCGGCAACATCATGAACATTCTCTCGGCCCGGCTCGGCCGAGTGGTGGACCGCTCGCGTCACCTCCAGCGCGAGCACGCGCAGACGTCGGGCGAAGAGCACGACGCGGTGGTGCGCGAGATCCGGCTGGTCGACCGCCGCATCAAGCTGATCGGCCGTGCAATCCTGCTGCTGGTGTTGAGCGGGTTGACGATCGGGTTCTGCGTCGCGCTGCTGTTTCTCGAAGAGCTGTTCAGGGTGAACCTGCAGCAAGTCGCCGGGGCGGCCTTCTTCGTCGCCATCGCTCTGCTGATGAGCGCGCTGTGGATGTTCCTGCAGGAAACCCGCGAGGCGACCGCCGCGCTGCGGATTCCCAAGACTTACCTAGAGCTGGAGCGGAAGCTCTAGCCGCGGATCATCCGTTGTCAGGCGGTGCCAGCAGTTTCGGCCCTGCCTGGCGGATCGCGCCGGAAACCAGCGGCTCGATGAAGGCCAAGGCGGGCGGCAGCGCGACATTGAGCACGACCTGGCCGTCTTCGATGTCGATATGGCCGGTGACGGCCTGGCCCATCGCCTGGACCGACAGCGCCATGCGATCTTCGCTCGGCCAGCTCGTTTCGGCATGAGCCATGCCGCCGGGGAAGCTCTCGGCCAGCTTGTGGCTGTTGGCATGGAGGCGGCGGCGCGCTTCCTCGCGGCCGAGCTGGTGCGGAATGGCAACTTGCATCAGGGGTCCTGCCGGGCGGGGGCGGGAAGCGCGGCGGGCTCGCCCTCGGCGCCGTAGCGGTAATCGAGATAGCGGGTCTGGATCGCGAGATCGTCGAGCGCGCCGTCGGCGAGCTGGCGGGTCACCGAATCGATCTCCGCGCTGATCTTGCCGAGGCTGGCGACAATCTGCTGGTCGGGCGTGCTGCCGGCGCGCTCCTCCCGGCGCAACTGCGCGGGAATCTTGCAATAGGCCTCAACCATCCCCGGCAGCGTCTCGCCCACCAGCTTGCGCGTTTCGAGCGCGGCCGGATGCGCCGGATCGACGTTTTCGAGCTGGATCCCGAGCGCGTCGAGCTGGACGCCGATCTGGTCGATCAGCGTCACCGCGGGCGGCGGAAGTGCGGGGCGCTGATGCTCGAGCCAAAGTTCGGTGCGCGCGACCATTTGGCGTACGTCGCCGCGATTGAGATCGGCGCGCTTGGGCGGCTTCATGCGCGGGAACGCGCCGAGCGTCACGACGGCGGCAGCGATCGCCAGGGCGGTGATCATCAGGCCGCCGAAGCCCAGCCCGCCGATCATTGCGCCGATTATCCCCGCCCCGACCACAATCACGACGGTAGCCGCGAAAATCTTGGTCAGCTTGGCGGCGAGATGCCAGGCCTTGAGGTCCGCCGAGCCGCGCCCGATCGACGTGCCCTTGCGGCGGTGGAACCCGCCGTCCTGCTGCACAGCCAGCGAGCGGCGCGCTTCGGCGAGGATCGCGTCGCTTTCGCGGGTGCTGTCGGTCATTTTGCCACTCAGTCGGACGTCAGCAACGAAGGCTCGGCGGCCGAAGCGGCGGCCTGTGCCTGGCCTTCGGCGCGGGCAATGTAGCCCTTCGACTTTTCGACCTCGGTCGACAGCGCTTCGACCGTCTGCTTCATCGATTCGAGCGCTTTGACCTTGAACTGATCGACCGAATCCATCGTATCGTAGATGTTCTGGAACGCGCGCTGCAGCGTCTCGAGCGGAATCGTGCTCGAGGCGGCCTGCTCGTGGATCATCGCGGTGTTGTCCTTGAGCAGCTTGCCGGTCGAATCGATCAGCCCCGCGGTAGTCTGGTTGAGCGCGGTGATCTGGCCGAGCACCAGCTTCTGGTTGGCCATCGCCTGCGCCACAGTGACCGCGGTGCGCAGCGCGCCCACGGTGGTGGTGCTGGCGCGGTCGACGCCTTTGACCAGTTCGACGTTGTTCTTCTTGACCAGGTCGAGCGCGAGATAGCCCTGGACGCTAACCGCCTGCTGGGTCAGCAGGTCTTGGGTGCGCTGGCGGACGTAGAACAGCGCGCTCTCGCGGATCGCCTTGGCCTTGGCCGGATCGGTCGCGTCAAGCTCGGCGGCGGTTTCCTCGAGCCGGCTGTCGAGCGTCTTGGCGATGTGGACCATCTGCTCGAGCTTGCCCATCGCTTCCCACAGCTTCTGGCGCTCGACGTCGATCGCGGCATTGTCCATCAAGAGCTCGTCCTTGCCGCTGGCGAGGTGGCCGAGGATCGACTGGATGTGCCCCTGGGCCGACTGGTAGCTTTCGAAATAGCGCTTGAGCGAGTTGCCGAACGGGATGAACCCGAGGATCTTACGCCCGGTCGAAAGCTTGCCGTGCTTGCCGGGGTCGAGCTCTTCGACGGTCTTGCGCAACTCGGCGAGATTGGCGCCGACGCCGGCATCCTTATCCATCGCCCGGATGGGCCGGTCGAGGAACCGGTTGGACATCTGCGAGGCCGCCGCGATCTCCTTGCGGCCCATGTTGGTGATCTGATCGACCTTCTTACCGAAGTCGGGCGAAGTGGGGTCGAGCGCGACCAGCTCGGTGACGAAGCCTTCGACCTTCTCGTCGAGCTTGCTCTTCTTCTCGGCATCGACCGGTACCAGTCCCTGCGCCCGGTCGGGCGCGACCACCGGCACCGGATCGGGGGCGCTCAACTCCAGCTTGGTCTCGGTCATCGTCTCGGTTTGGCTGGCCATCGTCACCCCTTCCGCTCAGTCATTACTGTATTAGGACGACAAGACACGCGCTTCAAGGCTGCGCGCCGGTCCCGGCCTGCTATAGCGCGAGCGTGCCGCATGCGCGCGCATGGGAAAAGGATTAATCGAGATGGCGAGCGAACTCCCGACCGAACTCCCCACCGAACTCTGGGTGCTGGGCGTCGCGGCGATCCTGCTGCTCGTTCATGTGCTCGCGGCGGGGCATTACCGGACCCGGCAGTACGGCCGCGACTGGAACATGGGCGCGCGCGACGAAAATGTGCCGCCGCTCGATCCGGTGCCGGCGCGCCTGCTGCGCGCGCAAGCGAACTATCAGGAGACGCTGCCGATCGCGGTGATCGCCCTGCTCGGAGTGACGGTCGTAGGCAAGACCAGCGACCTGACCGCGATCGCAGCATCGATTTGGCTGGCAGGGCGGGTGATCTATCTTCCGCTCTACGGCGCGGGCGTGCCCAAAGTCCGTACGCTGGTCTGGGGTGTGGCCACGCTGGCGATCCTGGTGGTGCTGGGGGTGTTGCTGGTCGGGTGAACCACCCATTCCGCGTTCAGCCGCTCGCGGCTGCCTGCGGTGGTTAACCATGTTGTAATAATTCGGTCATGTCGCCCGACGATGGTGCTGTCGCCCTCCGGCGGCAGAGGGGGGATGATTCTCGTCGTCGCGACTTATCGGGGGATTACCATGATGAAGATGTTCCTGCGCGCGGGCGCTGCCCTGCTCGCCGTCTCCGCCACGTCGGCCAACGCGGCCAGCATTCTCGATTATTACACGACCAGCTACACCAAGGCGATCGACACCAAGGAGGCGAGCGCCGTGGCCTATAACTGGGATACGCGCACCTTGATGGTCACCAACGACGAAGAAGAAGACGACGGCACGAACATCTGGGGCGAATACGACCGGGACGGCAACAAGACCGCCACTATCCTGCTGTCCGGCTGCCTTTCGCTCGGTTCCGCGCAGTGCGATCCTGAGGGCCTGACCTACGTCGGCGGCGGCCAGTATGTCGTGGGCGAGGAGCGCTATCAGGACATCGCCCTGCTCAGCGAGATCGGCAGCGCCCCGGGCACGCGCAGCTACACCCCCTATCAGGACGCCCCGACCATCAGCATCGGTCCGGATGCCGGCAACAGCGGCCTCGAGGGCATCGCCTACAACCGTGTGACCGGCGACTACTTCGGGGTCAAGGAGCGCCAGTCGGAAACGATCTGGAAGATTTCCGGCGCCAACTTCGGAACCGAAACCGCATCCGTCTCGACCTTGTTCAACGCCGAAGCGCTGCCCGGCATGGACCGGCTTTCGGACGTTGCGGTGCTTTCCAACAGCCGGTTCTGGAATCAGCCTTTCGGCGAAAATCTGCTGATCCTGAGCGGCCGCTCGTTCAAGATCCTCGAAGTAACGCAGACCGGCACGGTGGTCGGCAGCCTAGACCTGTCCGGCTTCAAGTCGCTGGTCGACCCGCGCAACACGGGCGGCAAGTTCGAAGGCCTGACGCTCGACGAAGAGGGCAATATCTACCTCGTCAGCGACGACGGCGACAATACGATCGATCCGCAGTCGTTCCTCGTTAAGCTGGGCTACAGTGCGCCGGTTCCCGAGCCGGAAACCTGGGCGCTAATGATTCTCGGCTTCGGGCTCATCGGCGGCGCCATGCGGCGGCGTCGGGGAAGCGTCGCTTTCGGCTGAACGCCTCCAAACGGAGAAGGGTGCGGCGGGAAGCCGCGCCCTTCTCACGCCGCGCGAGCTGGCTCAAGCCGCCAGCTTGATCGGCTCGATCTCGCCCGACAGGTAAAGCCGCTTGGCCTTGGCGCGGCTGAGCTTGCCCGAGCTGGTGCGCGGCAGGGTGCGCGGGGGGACCAATTCGACCACGCAGTTCATGCCGGTGATCGCGCGGACTTTGTCGCGGATGGTGTCGCGCAGTTTGATGCGCTCGTCGGGATCGCTGACGCGGCAGTGGACCAGCACCGCGGGCGTCTCCTCGCCGTTCTCCATCTCTATCGAGAACGCGGCAATGTCGCCATGGTTGAAGCCCGGCAATTGCTCCACCGCCCACTCGATGTCCTGCGGCCAGTGGTTCTTGCCGTTGATGATGATCATGTCCTTCGCCCGGCCGACGATGAACAGATAGCCTTTGGCCATGTAGCCCATGTCGCCGGTGTCGAGCCACGACCCCTTGCCATCTTCACTGGGCACCAGGCAATCGGCGGTCGCTTCCGGGTTACGGAAGTAGGAATGCATCACGCTCGGGCCGCGGCACCAGACCTTGCCGATCTGGTGGTCCGTGCGAAGGCTGTCGTCCTCGCCGCGGATCTCTACGTCCATGTCGGGCAGCGGCTTGCCGCAGTTGACGATAGCCCGGTAGCGTGCCGGGCGCGACAGGTTGCGCGGGCTGCCCGACAGGCGCTCTTCCTCGACCAGCTCGACGCGGATGCCTTCGCCAGGGGGCATCACGGTGACGGCGAGCGTCGCCTCGGCGAGGCCGTAGCTGGGGGTGAACGCGCTGGCCTTGAAGCCCGCCGGGGCGAAAGCATTTACGAAGCTCTGCATCACGTCGGGGCGGATCATGTCCGCCCCGTTCCCGGCGAGCCGCCAGCGCGACAAGTCGAACCGTTCAGCGACATTCGACTGGCTGGAGATGCGCCGGGCGCAGATGTCGTAGCCGAAAGTCGGCGAATAGCTGAGCGTGGTGCCCGGGTTGCGGCTGATCAGGTCGAGCCAGGCGAGCGGGCGGCGCGCGAAATGCTCGGTCTTGAGGTAATCGATCGAAACCTGGTTGGCGATCACCGACAGGAAGCAGCCGACCAGCCCCATGTCGTGGTACCACGGCAGCCAGGATACCACGCGGTCGTTGGTGCCGATCTCCATCGCGGTGGCGTGGCCGTAGAGGTTGTGCAGCAGCGCGCGGTGCGTGACCGCGACCCCGGTCGGGAAGCGGGTCGATCCGCTCGAGTACTGCAAATAGCAGATGTCGTCGGGCGCGGCTTCGGGAAGCTCGGCGGGTGGGGCCTCGCGCGCGGCGAAGCTTTCCCAATCGATCGCCTCGCAGCCCTGGCGCGCGGCGGCGGCGGCGGTCATCTCGGCGATCTCGGCCGGGTAGAGCAGCAGCTTGGGATCGGCGCTCTCGAGCTGAACAGCGAGCTGATCGATATAGTTCTCGCGCCCGCCGAAGGTGGTCGGCAGCGGCAACGGCACCGGCCAGGCACCGGCCAGTACCGCGCCGCAGAACAGCGCCGCGAAATCCGGACCGGTCTCGGCGATCAGCGCCACCCGGTCGTCCTTGCCGACGCCGGCCGCAATCAGGCGATAGGCCATCAGTTCCGCGTCGGCGCGCATCTCGCGGTAGGGATAGGCGCGTTCGAGCGCGCCGCGCGCGTCGTGGAAGTTGAGGCCCTTGTCGCTAAGCGCGGCGTAGTCGATCGCCTCGGTCAGGGTGGCGAAGTCCGACCGGCGGCGCGGCAAGGCGCAATCGTTCGGCGTAGGCATGAGTTCGATCATCGTGCGCAGGGCAATCCGTCTATATGGCGCTCTTGCGGCGCTCGTCCGATCCCGAAAGCGAACCCGGCCCGATAAGGTCCCGTAACAAACTTGTCCATTTGGGAACGACTGTGGCACGAATAAGGCGATGACCGAGCGCGACCCCGCCTCGTCCCCAGAACGGCGCCGGCCGAGACCGCTCAACGCCGGGTCGCTCGGCGAGCTTGCGCTCGGCTACGCGGCCCGCTTCGCCACCAGCGCCGCCCGGCTCGAACGCTACCTTAACCGCAAGCTGCGCGAGCGCGGCTGGGAGGGGACGGAGGAGCCGGACGTGGCGGGCGTGGTCGCGCGGATGACCGAGCAACGTTACGTCGACGACGCGGCGTTCGCCGAGGCGCGCGGAGGCGCGCTGCTGCGCCGCGGGTATGGTCCGCGCCGCGTTTCCGGGGCGCTTGCCGAAGCGGGCATCGCCGCCGAGCTGCGCGCGGAGCTGGCGCCAGGCGAGGGCGCCACACGGCGCGCGGCCCTGACATTCGCGCGCAAGCGCCGGCTCGGCCCGTTCGGGGCCGCGCCGCCGGACCGCGCACTGCGCGAGAAGCAGCTCGCCGCGATGCTGCGCGCCGGCCACACGCTCGACAGCGCGCGCGAAATGGTCGATGCAGCCAGCTCTGCGGCGGCCGAGGAGTGGGCCGCCGAAGTGTCTGACGAGGAAGGCTGAAAGCGATGCGCGTGCTGCTGCTGACATTGGGGCTGCTGGTCGCGGCATGCTCGGCGCAAGTCGCGGAGAACCCCGCCGCGGCGGCCAGTTCGAGCGCGGCCGCTCGGCACCCTGTCTCCGGCCTCGAAGTGATCCCGGTCACCGTGACTCCGCCGGGCGGGCAGCCGCACGCTCTCAAGGCGGAGATTGCCCGCTCCGACGCAGAGCAGGCGCAGGGGCTGATGTTCCGCACCGCGATGGGCGCGGACGAGGGCATGCTGTTCCCTTACGATCCGCCGCGCACGGTCAGCTTCTGGATGAAGAACACCGTCCTGTCGCTCGACCTGATCTTCATCGGCGCCGATCGCAAGGTCATCAATGTCGCGGCCAGGGCGACGCCCTATTCGGAAGCCAGCATCTGGTCGCGCGGGCCAGCCGCCGCGGTGCTCGAGCTCAACGCCGGGCGCGCGGCGCAGCTCGGCATCGTGCCCGGCACCCGCATCGACTGGTAGCGCGAGCGCTTGCGTGCATGGGGCCCGAGCGGCTAACGCGCCGGGCATGGGAATCCTCATGAAGCTGTTTACCTGGTGGGACGGGGCGACGATCGGCACCGCGCTGTTCAGCGCGCGCAACGGCGAGCGGGTCGGCACCGATGCCCAGGGCAACGCGTACTTTCGCGGTAAGCGCAAGCTGCCCGACGGGCGCGAGCGGCGCTGGGTCATCTACCAGGGCGCCAATGACGCCAGCCGCGTGCCGGCGGAATGGCACGGCTGGCTGCACGGCTCCTATGACGAACTGCCCGAAAGCCACCTGGCGCCGGCCAAGATCTGGGAAGCCGAGTTCACTCCCAATGCCACCGGCAGCGCCGCGGCCTATCGCCCGCTCGGCGCGCTCGAGCGTGGCGGGCGGCATGCGCCGGCCACCGGCGACTACCAGGCCTGGACGCCCGAAGGGTGAGCCCGCGCGCCGCCGGCCGGTTGCCGGGGCGCCTCGGCGTTGCGGCCGCGCTGCTGCTGGTGGTCGGCTGCGGCGGCGGCGCGCCCGAGCGTGAGGCCGAGGCGACCGACGTGCCGAGCGATCTGGCCAGCGCCCCCCCGGTCGCTTCGGCGAGCGGCATCGGGACCCCGCTGGCCGAGCGCGTGGCGACGATCGGGCTGCTCAACAAGCGCAACAACATCTCGCGCGATCTCGAGATGAAGCCGGGCGAGGCGCGGCGGGTAGGCGACGTGATCGTGCGCCTGTCGGCCTGCGAACGGACCGCGCCCTGGGAGAACCCGCCCGAGACCGGTGCGTTCGTCCAGGTGCTGGTACTGGACCGGCCCAGCGCCGGAGGAGAAGGTCAGTGGCAGCGGATCTTCTCGGGCTGGTTGTTCAAGAACTCGCCGAGCCTCAATGTGGTCGAACATCCGATCTACGACGTGTGGGTCAAGGACTGCGCGATGAGCTTCCCGGGCGAAGAGGCGCGTCCGGCGGCTTCCGCGAGCAGGCTGTCGAACGCCGCCGCCAGCGCTGCCGCTGCCCCGTCCGACGCTCCAGCTTCAGCCCCCAGCACCGCACCAGCCCCGGCCGCGTCGGCGAGCAGCGCGCGGTAAGCCTCGCGGCTCACTTCGACCGCGCCGAGCGAGGCGAGGTGAGGGGTCATGAACTGGCAGTCGTGGAGCCGAAAGTCCCCGCGCCGTAGCAATGCCGCGAGCCACGCGAGTGCGACCTTGGACGCGTCGGGCGCGCGGCTGAACATCGATTCGCCGCAGAACACCCGTCCGAATGCGACCCCATAGAGGCCGCCGACCATCTCGTCCCCGAGCCAGCATTCGAGCGAATGGGCGTGCCCGGCGAGATGCAGCGCGCGGTAGCTCATGGCGATGCGGCGGCTGATCCAGGTCTTGGGGTGATCGGCGCGCGGCGCCGCGCAGGCATCCATAACGCCGGCGAAATCGGCGTTGAGCGTGACCCGGAACCGCTCGTGCCGCAGCACGCGGGCGAGCGAGCGCGAACAGCGGAAGCCATCGATCGGCACGATCGCGCGGCGGCGCGGCTCGACCCAGAACACCTCGTCGTCCTCGCGGTCATCGGACATCGGGAAGATGCCGGCGCGATAGGCGGTCAGCAGCAGTTCGGCGGGGATCAGCGGCGCGGGTGCGTGCATTCGCGTCCTCTAGCACGGTTCAGCCCCGCGCAAGCCCCCGCCGACCCCTTGCCTTCACGCCGCGCGCGCCGTAGAGGCGCCCGGCCCGCAGGAGTGTAGCTCAGTTGGTAGAGCATCGGTCTCCAAAACCGAGGGCCGTGGGTTCGAGTCCCTCCACTCCTGCCAAAGGCTGCCACACGAACGATAAGATCGGCGCCTGGCGGCGGTCTTCAGGACGCCGAGCGGTCCACGACCGTTTGGAGCTTGCCGGTGCCCAGGACATCGCCCGTCGGCGCCCCGTGCGGCGCCCCGGCGGGCGGTTCGAGCGTGATCGCCATCGTCGCGCCGTCGATCAGCAACGCCCGCAGCTCGTCGGTCAGCTCGATCGTCACGCTGTGGGCTCCGATCAAACCAAGCGAGCGCGGGCTGCCGCCTTCGGGAATGACCCACAGTTCGGGGACGAGGCTGGCCGCGGCGACGTCCGCGACGCGCAGCGACAGTCGCCCGGATCCGTTGTCGTAGACCGCGCTCAGCAGCGGCGCGCCGCTGGTGTCCGTGATCTGCGCCACCCCGCCCGCGAAGGCCGGGGCTTGCTCGGTCCGGAAAGTCCCGCCCAGCGACAGCGCCAAGGCCCCACAAAGCGCCAGCGACGCGGCGATGCTGGTGAACGCCACGGCTTTCCAGCGGTGAACCGGCGGAGCGGGCCGCATCGAGAATCCCGCGGCGGGCGAATCGCCGATGTGCAGTTCGATCTTTTCCAACAGGCCGGCCGGCGGCGCGTCGCTCGGCGCTTGTTCAAGCCACCGATCGAGCAGGCGGTGCCAGCGAGCGGCCTCTCGCGCGAACGCGGGGTCTTGCGCGGCGCGCCGCAGCGCCTCGCGCGCCGCTTCGCCTTCGAGCAGTCCAAGCGCCAGCTCGGCGGCAAACAGCGCGTCGTCGCCGGAAAGGGTGTCGATCTCACGCATCGTCTAGCTTCTGCCGCAACTTTGCCAGCGACCGACGCACCCGGCTCTTGAGCGTCGCCAGCGGCACGCCCGCTTGCTCGGCGGCCTGGGAGTAGGTCAGCCCCTGGAGATAGATCGTCCGGACTTCTGCTTCCTCGCTCGCGCTCAGGTCTCCGATCGAGGCCAGGGCGCTTTCCTCGGATTGCTCGCGTATCATACGTTGCTCGACGGGTTCCGGTTCATCGCTCAGCACCAAGGTGTCGGCCGAGGTGAGCGCGACGCGCTTGGCGCGGGCGCGGTACCAGTCGATGGCGCTGTTGCGCGCGATCGTGCCCAACCACGTCATCGGATGCGCACGCACCGCATCGTAGCTCGCGGCGGAACGCCAGACTTTGACGTAAACGTCCTGCAGTACGTCTTCCGCCGCCGACCGGTCGCGCGTGACCTGTTGGCAGACGAACAGCAGCTTGCCGGCTGTGGCTTGATAGACCCGGCGAAACGCCGCGCGGTCGCCCGTCCCGACCTGCAAGAGATCGAGCGCGAGGTCGTCGGATCGCTCGCCGTCGCGCATTAGTCTCGAAAGCCCTCTGGTCGCTCGTTGTCTTGGCTAGGAACCCGGACGCGCTCGAGACAGCAGAACGCGCCGGCGTGGGCAATCGTTTTCGGCGCGCATCCTTAGGCAATCTCCGGCGCCTGCCGACCGGGCTCGGTCAGCGGCTATCCCGCTTATACGAACGGCATCCCAATCGGATGCACGGCACCGGCAATTATTCCGGCGCTGACGCGTAACGCGGTTTGGCACGGGCCAGTTCGGCCCGCGGTGTCCTGAAGCGGGACAGGCGAGTTAACCATGCAACTAACGGAAAAGGCCTGCGTATTCAGGGGTGGCGAGTAGCGACCTGCTGTTCGGCCTGTATGAGGAACGCTATCCATGAAACTCGCTCTTATCGCTGCCGTGCCGCTGGCCCTGGCAGTCGCCGCGCCCGCCTCGGCGGCCCAGTTCGTGTTCGACTTTTCGCCGAGCCAGGCGCTGTTCGGCCCCCCGGTCAGCGGCAGCGGCACGTTCACCACGTCGGACGGCGCCACCACTATCGGCGGGCGCACCGCTTTCCAGATCACCAGCATCACCGGTACTGTCAACGGTTCGCAGATCGTCGCTCCGACCGGCAACTACGGAAACTACTTCACCACCGGGCCGGCCTTTCTCGACGGCTCGGGCCTGCGGTTTTTCACCCAGTCGGGAATCGACGTACGGTTCTTCTTCCAAGACACCGTATCGCGGTACCGGGTGAACACGTTCGGCGCGTTCGGCTCGTCCGAATTCGTCAACGCCAGTTCGTCGCCGGCGACTGCTGCGGTGCCGGAACCCGCCACTTGGGCACTGATGTTGATCGGTTTCGGCGCCGTCGGCTTCGCGCTGCGCCGCCAGAAGCGCCCGGCAACTGCGCGTTTGCGCGCCCAAGCGTTCGCTTGAGCGGCGATCGACCGGCAGGGACGACCCCACCCTGCCGGTCGAGTTTCCCGATCGCATTTCGGACAGAGTCCATTTGTGCGCGGGCGGTGAGCGCCGCTCGCTAGCTGTCAGGTGCAGTGTCCGGCTCGGCGTCGCCAAGCAGGACCTGCTCCAGCCATTTCTCCCGCGTTTCCGCCATCAACACCAGCGCCGCGGCCTGCTCCAGGCCGAGGCCATTCGCCTTGGCATGCGCCAGGAACTTCTCGCGCAGCCCGGAGCCCTTGGGGCGGATCGTCACGCGCTTCTGCTTGAAGTTGGGCAGGCCGCCGAGCGCTTTGAGTTCATGCAAGCGGCCTGCGTTCACTTCTCGCACGAGCAGGAGCGTCGCCAGAGCGCTCTCATCGAGGCCCAGCCCGCGGCAGTATTCGACATATGCATCCCCGTCGTCGGCACTTAACCAAGCGCCAATCGCGTCGCGCATGAGCCTCGTACCCCCTTGGCAGAAGCCTCCCCCGATTCCGGACTACATCAACGCGCGAGATTTCCGGAGTCTCGAATTGTCGCAGTTCGAATGTGGATCAGACCTCTCTCCAGGGAAGGGCCGGCGGCCGGGGGGCGGGAGTGGAGCTCAGTCCATACGCTGGCAGTAATACCGGCTCGATCGCCCGAACCGGCAGCGATACCCGCCCAGCGTGGTACGCTCGATGACGAACGCATCGCCGATCCTGGGACCGGTCGGGAAGTCCTCTGCCTGGGTCTGCTCCCACACAGAGCCTTCGGCGGTGGTCACGCGCAGGCGTTGGAACCCGACCGTTCGCACGCCCCGGACTGTCGTCGCAATCTCATCGACGACCGGTACAGGGGCAGGAGCAGGAGTCGGCGCGCTACGGGCGGGCGGGCGCGGGGCCTCCGCGCGCGCTTCGCGGCCGAAATCTTGCCGCTCGGCCTGTGCGACGCGGACAGGGTCGAGCACCCCGGCGCGGCGCACCACGTCGTCCATGCAGGCATGGCGCTGCGCCGCGCTCCCGATCGCGGCGCATCTGGCGATCGCCGCCCAGTTCCGTTCGGGGTCGTCGGCGCCGCTCTGAGCCTGCGCGATGCCGGCGGAAAGAGCTACGGCCAGACCTGCGCCGGCTACAAGTGTGAATCTCATCGATCTCTCCCAATCTCTCTATCAACGGTTGCGGGACCGCCTGCCATTCGCTCTCGTGCGGTTCGCCTGCTAGTTCGCGAGCCACGATCTTCGAGCAACGGCTTCGGGAGTGCAGCATGGCGCAGATAGGGGGCTATCTCTCTCCCGCCGAACATCTCGAGTTCAAGCGGTACGCCGCGCAGTTCCAACTCAAGGACAGCAGCCTGGCGAACCTGCTGCTGGCCCGCGAACTTCGGCTGCGCCGGCTGTCCGATCTCAAAGCCAGTTATCTGCGCAGCACGCCGCTGCCGCAACGCTCGCGGATCACGGCGCATCAGGCGGACGCGGCGGTCAAGGCCGCGTTCGAAGCGCAAGCCCGCGAGGCCGGGCTCAGCCCGGACCAGGCCGCCGCGATCGTCTTTCGGGCCGAGCTTGGCGAACGCTGGCTGGAGCGATCCATCCATATTCGAAGCTAATCCTTCGATCCCCGATGGAATCATTTTGATTCCTGATTCAAAGTGCGATAGGCGGCCGGCGATGGAATCAAAATGATTCCATTCGTGGGGGATGTCAAGCGAACGACAGACCCTCGGCGGAGAGGAAGACTCGCGCGGTAGGTGCGGTAGCAAGCCAACTTTTGTGCTGCGCCAGCCTGCGGGTATTTCTCTTAGATTTCAGTAAGATCGACCATGGCGGGCGCCATCGGTCGGTTGCGAAAGGGAGCGCACATGAGGAACGTCAATCACGCGGGGATCCTGAAGGCCCTGCTGCTCGCCGGCTGCGCCGGCACGATCGTCCTGGCCGGCCCGGCCATGGCGCAACAGGCCAGCGGCGACGAACTCGATGCCGGCCCCGCGGCCGACGAAGCGGCGGCTTCGAGCGCGATCGTGGTGACCGGCTCGCGCATTTCGCGGCAGGACTACGAATCGACCAGTCCGATCGTGACCATCGACGAAGCGCTGCTTGAGCAGTCGTCGACCGCGGCGATCGAGCAGAACCTCAACAAGCTGCCCCAGTTCACCCCGGCCAAGACCCCGACCGGCGGCGGCGACATCCAGCCGACCGCCACCAACACGCCGGGCTCAGCCACGGTCTCGCTGCGCGGCCTTGGCGCCAACCGCAACCTGGTGCTGCTCGACGGCCGCCGCGCGACCCCGAGCAACGCCGCCGGCATCGTCGACATCAACACGATCCCGTCCGCGGCGGTCGAACGGGTCGAGATTATCTCGGGCGGCGCGTCGGCCACTTATGGTGCGGACGCGGTCGCCGGCGTGACCAACTTCGTGCTGAAGAAGAACTTCGAAGGGCTCGAGCTCGATGGCCAAATGGGCATCAGCCAGGAAGGCGACGGGTTCGAGTACCAGCTGTCCGGCATCATGGGCACCGACTTCGCGGAAGGTCGCGGCAACGTGAGCATCGCGATGTCGATGAACACGCGCGAAGCCAACTATCAGCGCGATCGCGAATGGTACCAGGATCTGTGGAACGATCCGACCATCGCCACCGGTCGCAACTTCCCGCTCTACCCCGGCGTCGCGCTCGGCTTCGGCAATGCACCCAGCAATGCGGTGTTCTACGGCCAGTTGTTCCCGGGCACGACTCCGCTCGGCCAGGGCGGCTTCGCTGCGCCGCAGGGTTCGCCCGTCGGCACGACCAATGGGCAGCCTCTGCCGAACACGATCTTCAGCGGCAACGGCGCAAACCCTGGACCGCAGGGCTTCTCGGTCTATCGCGACCAGAGCGGTTCGCTGTTCACCGTGGGTGCCAACCAGCAGGGCGGCGTGGACTTCTTCGACGGCAACACGCTACTTGGCGATCTGGCCGTAGAGCGCGCTAACGGCCAGCTCAATTTCGTCGACACCAACATGTTCCTGGTCCTGCCGTTGACCCGCTACAACATGTTCATGCGCGGCAATTACGAGCTGAACGACAACATCAGCGTATTCGCGCAGGGTCTCTATAGCTCCACCGAGACGCGCACCACGCAGCAGGGCGGCGCGGTCACCAGCGGGTGGGATGTGTTCCTGCCTTACGGGACCGGCGTTTACACCGGCAGCGCCAACCCCAGCACCGCGTACGGCTCGCAGGGCAATCCGAGCTCGGTCATCCTCAACGGGATGACTTACGATCCCGACGGACCGGGGCCGCTGGGCGCGACCAGTTATGTCGATCCGACCGGTGGCAACCTCGCTGACAACCCCACCAACCCCGGCTTCCGCGCGGAATATGGCAGCGCGTTCGCGTGCGCCAATAACGCACTGGGCGGCTGCACGAATAACGAGGTGATCGGCCAGTTCCTGCCGGCCAATATCCGCGCTCTGCTCGACAGCCGGACCAATCCCAATGGCCGGGTGGAGCTGAACTACGGCTTCCCCGAAAACCGCTCGGTCACCAACCGGGTCTCCACTCTGAACCTGGTCGCCGGCCTCCAAGGCAGCATTCCGGGCAGCGACTGGACCTGGGAAGTGTTCGGCAACCATGGCGAAACGAGCACGTTCACGCGCCAGACCGGTGTGTTCTCGCTGACCCGCCTGCGCACGATCCTGTCGGCCCCGAACTTCGGCGCGGGCTTTGTCGCCAACAGCAACGAAGCGAGCGCACGTCCGGCGTTCGGCGCCAACTTCGCGCGCTGCACCACCGGGCTGAACTTCTTCGCGCTGAGCTGGGACCAGATCTCGGAGGACTGCAAACAGGCCATCCGGTCGGACCTCAAGAACAACCAGAAGGTCACGCAGACGATCGCCGAGGCCAACGCCCAGGGCACCCTGCTGACTTTGCCGGCGGGTGATCTGAAGGTCGCGGCGGGCGCCAGCTACCGCGCACTCAACTACGAGTTCATCAACGACACGATCACCGGGCAGGGGCAGTCGTTCCTCGACCAGGCGGTCGGCATCTATCCGTCGAGCGACAGCTTCGGCGCGTACAACGTGCGCGAGGCGTACGGCGAACTGCTGGTGCCGGTGCTGTACAACCTGCCCTTGGTCCAGGCCTTCAACCTCGAGCTCGGCGCGCGCTATTCGCACTACAACACCACCGGCGGCAGCTGGACCTACAAGGTCCTGGGCGACTGGGAAGTGACCGACTGGCTGCGCCTGCGCGGCGGCTACAACCGCGCAGAACGGGCGCCGAACATTGCCGAACTGTTCCAGTCCTCCTCGCAGGTGTTCGGCTTCAACGCGCTGGGTGATCTGTGCTCGCAGCGCAATGCCTACCGCATCTCCGCGAACCCGACGGCGGCCGGTAACTCGGCGGCGGCAGCGGCGGACGTACAGGCGACCTGCCGCGCGGTCATGGACCGTAGTGGCGGCGCAGGGACGGGTGCGGCCTACTATACGCGGCCGGCGTCTTCGCAGCCGACGGGCGGGGTGTTCGCGTGGACCAACGCGGTCGGTAACCCCAACCTGGAGCCGGAGAAGGCGGACACCTGGACGGCCGGCGTGGTTATCCGCTCGCCGTTCGAAGGTGATCTGCTGCGCAGCCTGCGCCTGACGGTGGACTGGTATTCCATCCACGTGACGGACGCGATCGGGCTGCAAGGCGCCGGCATCGCGCTGCAGCAGTGCCTCGATCCGACCTACAACCCCAGCGTGGCGGGTTCGGCGAGTAACGCCGCCCAAGCTACGGCAGCCGCCAACAACCCGTTCTGCCTGGGGATCCGCTACGACCCCGCGCCGATCCTGGGCGCCGCGAACTTCGACGTGACTTACGTCAACGCGGGCGAGATCGATATCTCGGGCATCGATGCACAGCTCGACTGGAACATCGACGTCGGCCCCGGAACGCTCTCGATCAACGGGCTGGTGAACTACTACCTCAAGTACGCGAGCCGCGAACTCGCCTCCAACCCGCTTGTCGATTACACCGGCACGCTGGGTACGGCGCAGAACGGTCTCAACCCCGGCGCTTTCGAATACCGGGTCCTGACGACCGTGAGTTACGGCATCGGGCCGGCGCGCGTCGGAGTGCAATGGCAGCACCTGGCACCGGTCGAGGTGGAATCGTCGGCAATCGCTCCGACGCCGTTCACCGGCTACCCGGCGTACAATCTGTTCAACCTCAACGCGAGCTTCGACCTGACGCCCGACGTCGGCCTGCGCTTCGGCATCGACAACCTGCTGAACGAGGCGCCGCCGCTGGGTAACGTGAACACCTCGGCCAACACCGCGCTCGGCCAGTTGCCGGGCGGCGGCTACAACACGGCGTTCTACGACACGCTGGGCCGGCGCTTCTACCTGGGTGCGAACATCGCGTTCTGATCGGGTTCGAGAGAACTTCCCCGCCCGCGCGCAACTCCCTTGTGCATCGGGCTCTGGCCGGGGTGGAAGCAGCCGCTTCCCCCCGGCTTTTTCTTTTCCGGCGGCCAGCGGCCAGGTCCAACGCCGCGCGGTCCGCCCCGCCCTTGCCTTTCTGCGCGCCCCTAGCTAAATCCCCGCCGACTTCCGACATCGGAGCCACGCAGCCCCTCCCGGTCCAGACCGGGGCGGCGCTGGGGCTATGGTGAAAACGGTTGCGAGCGAAGGATGAGAGACATGGCCAAGGTCAGCCCCGGCGAGTTCATGCGCCAGGTCCAGGCGGAAGCGCGCAAGGTAGTGTGGCCGAGCCGTGAGGAAACGGTCCGGACCGCGATCTTCGTCGCGATCATGATGCTGGTGCTGTCGGTATTCTTCCTCGGTGTTGATTCATTGTTCGGGGCCGGCGTCCGCTGGCTGCTGACGCTGGTTTAAGGTTTAACGGGACACACGCATGGCTGCCCGCTGGTACATCATTCACGCCTACTCGGGGTTCGAGAACAAGGTCCGCGATTCGATCCTCTCCGAGGCGGAGCGCATGGGGCTCGCCCAGGCGGTCGAGGCGGTCGAAGTGCCGACCGAGACCGTTACCGAGGTCAAGCGCGGCAAGAAGGTCCAGGTCGAACGCAAGTTCATGCCCGGCTATGTGCTCGCCAAGCTGAACCTGACCGACGACGTTTACCACCTCGTCAAGAACACTCCGAAGGTGACCGGCTTCCTTGGTTCGGGCGCCAAGCCGCAAGCGATCAGCGAGCGCGATGCGGCGCGTTATTTCGGCGGCGTCGCCGAAGCCGCCGCTTCGCCCAAGAAACAGGTCACCGTCGAATACGACATCGGCGACCAGGTAAAAGTGCTCGAAGGCCCGTTCGCCAGCTTCAACGGGCTGGTCGAGGAACTCGATTTCGACAAGCAGAAGGTCAAGGTCTCGGTCTCGATCTTCGGCCGCGCGACCCCGGTCGAGCTCGAGTTCGAGCAGGTCGAGCTCGTCAAGTAACCGGCTTGAGTTTCGCGCTCTTTTCGACTAGGCGCGCGCCTTCCCAACGCAAACGGGAACCCGTGCGGGAGCTTCGGACCCAAGTCCGCGGCGTCTGAACCGCTTACCATGACCTCGGCACGATCCGGGGAACAGTGAGAAAGGAGGCCATCCGTGGCCAAAAAGATCGAAGGCTATATCAAGCTGCAAGTGCCGGCGGGCGATGCCAAGCCGGCCCCGCCGATCGGGCCCGCGCTGGGCCAGCGCGGCGTCAACATCATGGAATTCTGCAAGGCGTTCAACGCCTCCACGCAGGAACTCGAGCGCGGCATGCCGATCCCGACGGTGATCACCGTCTACGCCGATCGCAGCTTCACGTTCGAGACCAAGACCCCGCCGGCGAGCTTCCTGATCAAGAAGGCCGCGGGCCTCAAGTCGGGCTCGAAGGAGCCGGGCAAGGTCTCGGCGGGCAAGATCGCCCGCTCGAAGCTGACCGAGATCGCCGAAGTGAAGATGAAGGATCTGAACGCCAACGATCTCGAAGCGGCGACCAAGATCATCGAAGGCTCCGCGCGCGCGATGGGCCTCGAAGTGGTGGAGGGCTGACACGATGGCTAACCAGAGCAAGAAGCAGAAGGCGCTCGCCGAGAAGCTCGACGCCGAGAAGTTCTACGGCGTTGACGAGGCGCTCGCGACGCTCAAGGAACTGGGCAGCAAGAAGTTCGACGAGACCGTCGAAGTCGCGCTCAACCTCGGGGTCGACCCGCGCCACGCCGACCAGATGGTGCGCGGCATGGTCTCGCTCCCGGCCGGTACCGGCAAGGAGATGAAGGTCGCGGTGTTCGCCAAGGGCGACAAGGCCGACGAGGCTCTCAAGGCCGGTGCCGACAAGGTCGGCGCCGAAGACCTGATGGAAGACATGCAGGCCGGCAACCTCGATTACGACCGCGTGATCGCGACCCCCGACATGATGGGCGTGGTCGGCCGGCTCGGTAAGGTGCTCGGCCCCAAGGGCCTGATGCCGAACCCGAAGCTCGGCACGGTGACCCCGAACGTCGCGCAGGCGGTCAAGGACGCCAAGGGCGGCCAGGTCGAGTTCCGCGTCGAGAAGCAGGGCATCATCCACTCGCGGATCGGCAAGCTCAGCTTCACCGACGCGCAGCTCAAGCAGAACTTCACCGCCTTCACCGACGCGATCCTGAAGGCCAAGCCGACGGGCGCGAAGGGCAAGTACATGCAGAAGATCTCGCTCACCAGCACGATGGGCCCGGGCCTCAAGATCGACACGGCCGAGGTCGAGGGCGCATAAGCCGCTCGTTCTCTCAAGATCACCAAGGGGGCCGGCGGAGCGATCCGCCGGCCCTTTGCGTTGCGGCTCCCCGAATCCTGACTGCCAGATTGCTTGGCGATTCACGCGCCGGAAAGCGGCCGGGCACGAAAGGTCTGCGCGTGCAGGTTCATCGCACGCGAAAGGAAGCATCATGAAGAAAGTTGTCGCTCTCGCAGCCCTGGCCGCGAGCCTGGTCGCCACGCCCGCGTTCGCACAGGGCGGGTTCTATGTCGGCGCGATCGGCGGCTATGAAGGGCTGAATGTCGATGCCGCAGACGGTTCGGTTTCGGCCAGCGGCGATTCGGCGGTTTACGGCGTCACCGCCGGCTACGATCTCAGCCTCGGCAGCGCTTTCGTGGGCATCGAAGGCGAGCTTTCGACCAGCAGCGGCTCTACCCAGTTCCCGAGCAGCTTCACCGGCGCGCGCGACAGCCTCGAGGCCAGCGGCCAGTACTATGTCGGTGCGCGCGCCGGCTTCGTGCTGACGCCCGGCATCGCCGCCTACGGCAAGATCGGCTATACCTCGCTCGATACCAGCGCGTTCACGTCGGCCGGTTCGCTCGCCGAACTCGAGGACAACGCCGGCGGGCTGCGCTTCGGCGGCGGGCTACAGGTGGACCTGCCGGGACCGCTCGAAGGCCGCGTCGAATATCGCCGGTCGCGCTACAAGGATGTGGTCGGCGGCGCTTACGGCGATGCCAATACCGATCAGGTAGTCGCGGGGCTAGGCCTGCGGTTCTAAGCTGACAGCAGACACAACCGAGGGCCGGTGGAGCGATCCGCCGGCCCCTTTTGTGCGGGGTCAGGGCACGAGCCGGTAGCCGACGGCAGGCTCGTTGACGATCAGCTCGGGATGCGCCGGATCGCGCTCCAGTTTCTGGCGCAGCGCGCGGATGGCCACGCGCAGGTAGTCGATGTGGGCCTGTTGGGCTGGCCCCCACACCGCGCGCAGCAAGTGCGCGTGGCTCAACACCCGGCCGGCGTGTTTGGCGAGTTCGGCGAGCACCGCGTATTCCTTGGGCGTGAGGTGCACGGCCTCGCCATCGCGCCGCACCGTGCGGAGATGAAGGTCGATCGTCAGGCCGCGCATCTCAAGCGGCGCCCGGTCTGCGCCCGGGCTCAGATCGACCAGATTGTCGATGTAGCGATCGAGCTTGGCCGTTTCGTTCCCGACGGTACTGACCAGCGCCTTGTCTCCCGTTCCGCCACGCCGGAGCCCGCGCGCGGCCGCGGCGATCGCGTTGAGCCGTGGCTTCACGTCCTCGCCGATCGAGGCCAGCAGCGCCGCGCGGAGCGCATCGCGTTCACGCAGCGCGGCGGCCTCGCGTGCCTCGCGCTCAAGCCGGGCGCGCTCGAGCGCCAGCGCGACCTGGTCGAGCAGGTTTCCGAGCAACGGCAACTGCTCGTCGTTGGTGGGCGGCAGCCCGTCATCGCGCGCCAGGCCGACCGCGGCGAGCACGGCCCGGTCCGACGCAACGGCATGGAACTGCCAGTCGGCGAGATCGACGCGCCGTACACCGCGCCCCGAGCGTTCACCCGTGGTCAGAGTCAGCGCAGCGGCGGCGAGGTCGCTGGGCGCGAGTTCGGCGCCGTCCGGGACGCTGGCCAGAACATGCGGCTCCGCGGCGCCTACCGCCAGAACCGCCCGACAGCCGAACAGCCGCGCCAGCTCTTGCACGGCCACGCTGGCAATGTCCTGCTCGCTCGCGCATGACAGCAACCGCCGCGCCAGCCCGGCGATCGTGGCGTTGCGCGCGGCATGCGAGGCGGCGAGGTGCGCCTGCTCGCGCACCGAACTCGCCAGCCGGCTGGCTACCACCGCGACGAGGAACAGCACGGTGACGGTCACCGCGTCCGCCGGGCTGCTGATCAGGAAAGTCCGCAGTGGCGCCGTGAAGTAGTAGTTGTAGGCCAAGGTCGAGATCACGGCGGCGACCAGCGCCGGCCACAATCCCGCATAGACCGCGAGCGCGAGCACCGGCGGGAGGTAAAGCAGCACGACGGCCGCCGTGCCCCAGCGCGGCGCGATCAGCAGACCGATCCCCGTGGCGACTGCGACCAGCAGGAGCGCGGCGGCATGAGCGCCTAGGCGCGCGGCCAACGTGGGCGGGCTGTAGTCGGGTGCGATGACGTTTGGCATGCGGCACAATCTGCGCCCGGCGATGCGCGGCGTCGAGAGGCGAACGCACTTGCGGAAGCGCTTCCACTCGGCGGCGGCGAATCGAATCCACATGGAATCTTTATGGCGTCAGGGTCCACATCGCGCGGCATGGACACATCCACCGCATCGACCGGCGCCGCGGCGCCCGCACCCGCCTCACACCGTCCCAAAGACAGCCTGCCGGTGCTTATGCTCGGCGCCATCGGCGTCGTTTACGGGGACATCGGCACCTCGCCGCTCTACGCGCTCAAGGAAAGCTTCATCGGACCGCATCCGCTGGCGGTCGACCGGTTGCACATCTTCGGGGTGCTCAGCCTTATCTTCTGGTCGCTGATGCTGATCGTCACAGCCAAGTACGTGCTGGTGGCGATGCGCGCGGACAACAAGGGCGAAGGCGGCTCGTTCGCGCTGCTGGCGCTGATGTCGCGGCATCTCGACGGCAAGCGCTGGACCGGTTGGTTGGTCATGCTCGGCGTGCTCGCCGCGTCGCTGTTCTACGGTGACGCGATGCTGACGCCAGCCATCTCGGTGCTTTCCGCGGTCGAGGGCCTGACGATCGTCGAAGCAAGCCTAGAGCCGCTGGTGCTGCCGATCGCGGTGGCGATCCTGGTCGGCCTGTTCCTCATCCAGGCGCGCGGCACGGCGCGGGTCGGCGCGGTGTTCGGCCCAATCGTCATTGTGTATTTCGCCACCCTTGCGGTGCTTGGGGTCAGCAACATTGTGGCTCATCCCGAGATCCTCGGCGTGCTCAACCCCTACTGGGCGCTAGAGTTCTTCCGCTACGACCCGCGCCTGGCGTTCCTGGCAATGGGCTCGGTGTTCCTCGCTGTCACCGGCGCCGAAACGCTCTATGCCGACATGGGCCATTTCGGCCGTAAGGCGATCGGGATCAGCTGGCTCACGCTCGTCTATCCGTGCCTGATGCTCAACTACATGGGGCAGGGCGCGCTGCTGCTGGGCACCCCCGAGGCAGTCGAGAATCCCTTCTATCTGATGGCGCCGGAATGGGCGCGCCTGCCACTAGTCTTCATCGCCACCGCGGCCACGATCATCGCCAGCCAGGCGATCATCTCGGGCGCGTTCTCGGTCACCCACCAGGCGATCCAGCTCGGCTTCCTGCCCCGCCTGCGGACTCTCCACACCAGCGAGCGGGCGGCGGGGCAGATTTACATTCCGGCGATCAACTGGGGCCTGCTGATCATGGTGCTGGTGCTGGTGCTCGGCTTCGGGGAGTCGACCCGGCTCGCCTCGGCCTACGGGATCTCGGTGGTCGGGACGATGCTGATCACTACGATCATGCTCGGCTTCCTGGTGTTTCAGGTGTGGCGCTGGAACCGCTGGCTGGCGGGCGCCACGATCGGCCTGTTCCTGCTGATCGACGGCACCTACTTTGCCTCGAACATCACCAAGATCCCCGACGGCGGCTGGTTCCCGCTGGTGGTCGCGGCGGTGCTGTTCACGGTTCTGACGACCTGGGCGACCGGCCGGCGCCTGATGCGGGAGCGGCTCGAGGAAAGTGCCATGCCGCTGCCCGTGTTCGTGAAGTCGGCGGCCGCCTCGGCGCATCGGGTGCGCAACACCGCGGTGTTCCTGTCGGCCTCTCCCGACAGCATTCCCTCGGCGCTGCTTCACAACCTCAAGCACAACCAGGTGCTGCACGAACGGGTGCTGATCCTGACCGTGCTGGTGGGGGAAGTGCCCTATGTGGACGAGGCCGAGCGCCTCGAAGTGCAGCCGGCGGGGGACGGCTTCTACCGGGTGATCCTCCACTACGGCTTCATGGAAGACGTGGACATCCCGCGCGACCTCGCGCGGATCGACTCGATCGGCGCGCCGTTCGATCTCATGACCACGAGCTTCTTCCTCGGCCGGCAGAAGCTGATCGCCTCGAAGGACCGCCCGGGGATGGCGCTGTGGCGCGAACGCCTGTTCGCGTGGATGACGCAAAGTTCCGAAAGCGCGATGGAGTTCTTCAAGCTTCCGACCAACCGTGTGGTCGAGCTCGGCAGCCAGTTGCAGATCTAGCGCCCTAGCGCAGCGTCAGCTTGCCCGCATCGATCAGGGTGGAGAGGCCGCCGGGATAGAGGTCGACACCGGACGGGAGGTCGGCTGGCGCTCGCCAAACGGCGTGGCAGCGGGCGCCCTGGTTCTCGAGAAATGCTATCCTTTCCTGTCGATAGAGCGCGTCATCCTCTAGCCGGACCGCGGCGGCGAAGATGTATTCGTGCCCGGTCGCGCCTTCGTGCTGGTAGATGTTCTCGAAGGAGTGCCACGGGCCGATGACGGTGATCCCGCAGCCCAGCTCCTCGGCGAACTCGCGGTGGAGAGCCTGCTCGCGGGTCTCGCCGAACTCCACGCTACCGCCAAGCGGACGCAGGCCTTTCAAGCGGCCCGCGCTGTCCTCGACTTCGGCCAGCAGAAGGGCATTGTCGCGCCACACGAGGCCGATGACCTTGACGACGACCTCTGCCGGCGGGGTCCAGACGGTCATGCGGCTAGATCCCGCCCGGGGTGAAGTCCTTGCCCGCTTCGGCGAGCGCGCCGCACAGGCTGTCGGCGCAACTGGCGAGCGCGTCGGGATCGGTCGAGCGGATCACGAAGTTGGCGCCGGTGCGGCCTTCGCGGAAGAACGGGTAGCTGCCGATCTGGCATTCGGCGTGAGCCTTCTCGACCGCGCGCAGCAGGTCGGCGACTTCGCTCTCGGCGGTCCAACAGCCGATCGTCTCGCTGAGCAAGGGCGCGCCGCCCTCCAGCGTGCCGGTCAGCGCGTCGAGCATCTGCGCGGCGATGTGCGGCACGCCGGCCAGCAGGAACACGTTGCCGGTCTTGATGCCCGGCGCGCCCGACATGCGATTGGGGATCAGTTCGGACCCTTGCGGGACGCGCGCCATGCGCAGGCGAGCATCGTTGAGGCCGCCGCGCGTGGCGTAGTACTCCTCGAGGATCGCGCGCGCTTCGGGATCGACCACCACGGGAACGCCGAGCGCCTCGGCGACGGCATCGACGGTGATGTCGTCGTGAGTCGGGCCGATGCCGCCGGTGGTGAACAGGTAATCGTGGCCCGTGCGCAGCGCGTTCACCGCGGCGGCGATGGCGCCCATGTCGTCGGCGACCACGCGCGCTTCCTTGAGCCGTATGCCCTGGACGCCCAGCCAACTCGCCAGCTGGGCGATGTTCTTGTCATGCGTGCGGCCGGTGAGAATCTCGTCGCCGATCACCAGCAGCGCGGCGGTCCAGATGCGATCGGTCGTGGGCATGGCTGCCGGTTAGGCCAATTCCGCTCGCCTTGCCACCCGCGGAACGCTCTGCCACCACGCGCGCGATGACGATCGTCGCCGCACGCCGCTATCGGGACGGGAAAGTGGTCGATCCTGCACTGCCGCGGGATTGCGCGCCGCCCGCGCATTCGGAATTCGATTGGATCGGGCTGTTCGAGCCCACCGCCGAGGAAATGGAGCATTTCCGTGCAAAGTACGGGCTGCACCCGCTAGCAGTGGAGGATGCGCAGACCGGGCTGAACTCACCCAAGGCCGAAGCCTTCGGCGCGCAGTTGTTCGTGATCGCGCGGACCGCGGCCAAGGGCGAGGGCGACAAGATCGCCTATGGCCAGACCGCGATATTCCTCGGCAAGGACTTTATCATCACCGTGCGCCAGGGCAGCACGCGCGCGCACCTCAACGTCCGCAAGGACCTGGAGGCCAAGTCGGACCGGCTCGGCGAGGGCGCGGACCTCGTGCTGCATGCGGTGCTCGATTTCATCGTCGACGGCTACGGCCCCTTGCTCGATGACATAGAGGATACCGTCGGGCAGCTCGAGGAAGGCGCGATCGGCCGTTTCCCCGACCAGGCGCGGATCCGCCGCATCTTCCGCCTGCGCCGCGAACTGCGCCGCTTCGAGACCATCGCCGGGCAGATGGAGGAAGTGGCGGGCAAGCTCGCCAAAGTCGAGCAGCCGGCGATCGATCCGCGCGCGCGGCCATACTTCCGCGACGTGTTCGACCACGCCCATCGGGCCGCCATGCGGACGCGCGGGCTCAACGAGACGCTGGGCTACATCCTCGAGGTCGCCGGGCTGCTCGAGCAGAGCCGGCAGGGCTCGATAACCCGCCAGCTCGCGGCGTGGGCGGCGATCCTCGCGGTGCCGACCGCGATCGCCGGGATCTACGGGATGAATTTCGACGTGATGCCCGAGCTGCGCTGGGAATACGGCTACTTCGCGGTGCTGGGCGTGATCGCGAGCATCTGCGGGCTGCTCTATTGGCAGTTCAAGCGGATCGGGTGGTTGTGACCCCGCTCCCCACCCGCCTGCGGGAAGGGAACGAGACAACTTAGTCTGCCCCGCCTTCGCTCGTCGCGTAGATCAGCGAGCGATCTGGGGCGTCGTGGTAAGGGTCAGCATTGCCGGCCGCGCCCGCGCTCAGCGCCTTGGCGGCCTGGACGGTATTGGCGAGCAGGCAGGCGATGGTCATCGGGCCGACGCCGCCGGGCACCGGGGTGACCGCCTTGGCGTGCTGGACTTCATCGAAGCGGACGTCGCCAACCAGCTTTTCCTTGCCGTCTTCTCCCATGAGGCGGGTGATGCCGACGTCGATGATGACCGCGCCGGGCTTGACCCAGTCGCCTCGGACCAGCCCGGGCGCGCCGGCGGCGGCGACGATGATGTCGGCCTTGCGGGCGATTTCGGGCAGGTCGGCGGTGTAGATGTGAGTCACGGTGACCGTGCATTCGCGTTCCAGCAGCAGCATCGCGACCGGCTTGCCGACGATGTTCGACTTGCCGATCACCACCGCATCCTTGCCGACGAAATCGTCGATCACGGTTTCGAGAAGGATCATGATGCCGAGCGGCGTGCACGGCACGATTCCGCCGGTGCCGGTGCTGAGCCGGCCGACGTTGACCGGGTGGAACCCGTCGACATCCTTGTCCGGGTCGATCGCGCCGAGCACGGTACGGGTATCGATGTGCGGCGGCAGCGGCACCTGGCACAGGATGCCGTGGACGCTCAGGTCGGCATTGAGCCGGGCGATCACGCCCATCAGCTCTTCCTGCGAGGTTTCGGCCGGGAGACGCTCTTCGAGCGAGACGATACCGACCTTCTCGCAGGCCTTGATCTTGCGGCGGACGTAGACCTCGCTCGCCGGATCGGCGCCGACCAGGATCACCGCCAGCCCCGGGCGCGGGCCGCCCGCGGCGATCAGCGCGTCGACTTCGGCCTTGGTCTTGTCGTCGAGCTGGCGGGCGACCGCGCGGCCGTCGATGATCTCGGCCATGTTACGCGTGCTTCGCGGCGTACTGGTTGATCCACTCGGCCGAGGCGGTCAGTGCCCCGAACGGATAGAAGTGTAGGCGGACGCGGCCATGCTCGGCGTCGCTGAGCTTCTTGTCGAGCGAGTTGACCAGCTTGTCCGGCCCGGCGCTGCCGATCAGATTGGTAAGCGAGATTCCGTACTTCATCATCACGCTCGCCGAAGCGCCGACGCCGCAGCGCTTGGCGAAGCCGAGCAGGCGCTTGATGCCCGCGGGGCCGGGGACGCCGAGCCGCACTGGCACGTCGATATTGCGGCGGCGCATTTCGCCGACCCATTCGACGATCGCATCGTCGTCGAACGCGAACTGGGTGACGACCAACGGAACCATGCCGCGCGCACGGATCGCGGCGAGCTTCTTTTCCATCCAGTCCCACAACTCGGCCGGAGTGTTGTTGGGGTGGCCTTCGGGATGCCCACCCACGCCGACGATCGTGATGCCGTGTTTCTCGAGCAGCCCGGTTTCGATCACATCGAGCGAGGTGGAGAACGGGCCTTCGGGCTCGGGCGGATCGCCGGCGATGATGAAGACGCGCTTGACCTGCGCCTTGCTGGTGATCTCGCCGAGGTACCAGTCGAGCTGTTCGAGCGATTCGATGCGGCGGGCCGAGAGGTGGACGATCGGCTCGAACCCGAGCTCGCGCACCAGCACCGCGGCGGCGACGCGCTGCTCCAGGTCTTCGCCCGGCAGGAAGGTCACCGCGATCTGGGTGCCGGGGCGGATCAGCGGAGCGGCTTCGCGCAGGCCGTCGAGTTCCTTCGCGGTCATTTCCAGCGAATAGCCGTCGACCATGTTGGTGCGCGGCTTTTCCCAATCCGGGTGGATCGCGGCGTAAGACATCGATTCGGGCTCCTCTCGTGACGCGCGCGACATAGGGTGTCTGGCGCCTTTCACAAAGCCCTAGCGCAGGGCACAATCTTCGTATAGGCGAATTTTTCAAGAGCGCGAACTAGAACGAAAGCCGTCGGCGAGAGCGATGCTGCTGTTCCTCCCCGGATTGATTTGTGATGCGCGCGTCTTCGCGCCGCAGCTTGCCGCGTTCCCGGATTCGCGCGCGATTCAAGGCTACGGGCAGGCCGATAGCTTGATCGAGATGGCCGGGATCGTGCTTGAGGAGGCCGACCGCCAAGGCGCTGGCCAGTTCGACCTGTTCGGCCATTCGATGGGCGGGCGAGTCGCGCTCGAAGTCTATCGTCTCGCGCCGGAGCGGGTACGGCGGCTCGCGCTGTCGAGTACCGGGGTCCATTCGCTGGGCGAGGGCGAGCCGGCCAAGCGCCGCGCGCTTCAGGCGATCGGACACGAGCGCGGGTTCGAGGCGCTGGTCGATACCTGGCTGCCGCCGATGGTCGCCGAGGCGCATCGCGCGAGTGAGGCTTACGCGGCGATGCGGCAGATGTGCCTCGATGCCGGGCAACAGACCTTCGACGCCCAGATCGACGCGCAGATCGCCCGCCCCGAACAGGCGAGCCTGCTGCCCTCGATCGCTTGCCCGACCCTGGTCATGACCGGCGAACTCGACCTCTGGAGCCCGCCCGAGCAGCACCAGGAGATCGCCGCCCAGATTCCCGATTCATCGCTGGTCATCGTCGCGGGCGCGGGGCACATGCTCCCGCTCGAGGCGCCCGAAGCGGTCAACCAAGCCATCGCTGACTGGCTCGGCCGAGAGCCGGTCCAGTCCGCGAGCGTCTGAAACCCAACCGTCCCACCCGCCTTTAGGAGAGGCCATCTAAATGACTGAACAGACCCTGCAGCAGAAGCTGGACCAGGCCGGCAACGTCGTCGATTTCCTGCGCAACCAGCAGGCCGGCCCGAACCCCTACCCGGGTGTGCCCGCCGAATACTCCAACTGGCGCAACGAGCAGCGCGCCTGGGCCAAGACCGCGGTGCTGTTCAATCAGAGCTACCACATGGTCGAGCTCTACGTGCGCGGGCCCGACGCCTTCGCACTGCTCGAGTACCTGGCGATCAACAGCTTCAAGAACTTCACCGTCAACAAGGCCAAGCAGTTCGTGCCGGTCACCCCGGACGGCTACGTGATCGGCGACGTGATCCTGTTCTACCTGGCCGAGAACGAGTTCTCGCTGGTCGGCCGCGTGCCCGCGATCGAGTGGGTCGAATTCCACGCCCAGTACCCGAAGGCCGACGGCTCCAAGTGGAACGTCACCGTGGAGCGCGACGAGCGCACCGCGCTTCGCACCGACGGCGTCCGCAAGAACTATCGCTTCCAGCTCCAGGGCCCGAACGCGATGAAGATCCTCAGCACCGCGCTGGGCGAGCAGGCGCCCGACCTGAAGTTCTTCAACATGGCGCATATCGACATCGCCGGTAAGGACGTGATCGCGCTCCGCCACGGCATGGCCGGCCAGCCGGGCTACGAGCTGTTCGGACCGTGGGAAGACTACAAGGCGGTACACTCCGCGCTCGTCGAAGCCGGCAAGAACGACGGCCTGACCCTGGTGGGCGGCCGTGCCTATTCGTCGAACACGCTCGAATCGGGCTGGCTTCCGAGCCCGCTGCCGGCGACCTTCACCGGCGACAGCCAGATGATGAAGGACTTCCGCGCCTGGGCCGGTGCCGACTCCTATGCCGGCAAGTGCTCGATCGGCGGCAGCTACGTTCCCGACAGCATCGAGGGCTACTACCTGACCCCGTGGGACATCGGTTACGGCCACATCGTCAAGTTCGACCACG
The DNA here is from genome assembly GCA_002279825.1 of Sphingomonadales bacterium 12-68-11. Classification (GTDB taxonomy): domain Bacteria; phylum Pseudomonadota; class Alphaproteobacteria; order Sphingomonadales; family Sphingomonadaceae; genus Croceibacterium_A. Next base: position 894,563 of record NCCV01000003.1, on the reverse strand, counting down.
AGTTCGTGGGCCGCGAAGCGCTCGAGAAGATGGCCACCCAGACCCACAAGCAGAAGGTCACGCTGGCGATCGACAACGAGGACATGCTGCGCGTGCTCTCGTCGCTCTACGCCGAAGGCGACCGCGCCAAGTACTTCGAGTTCCCGAGCGCGGTGTACTCGATGCACCCGTTCGACGAGGTCAAGGCCGACGGCAAGACGATCGGCGTGTCGACCTGGATCGGCTACTCGTCGAACGAAGGCAAGATGCTCAGCCTGGCGATGATCGATCCCGACTATGTCGAGTTCGGCAAGGAAGTGACGCTGGTCTGGGGCGAGCCGAACGGCGGCACCAGCAAGCCGACCGTCGAGCCGCACGTGCAGACCGAGATCAAGGCCGTGATCTCGCCGGTGCCCTACTCGAACGTCGCCCGCACGGCCTATGCCGACAGCTGGCGCGCGACCGGCAAGGGCGCGAACGCCTGAGCCGATAAGGTCTCGTCGTTGCGAGCGTAGCGAAGCAATTCAGGGCGCCATGCAAGCCGCTCTGGATTGCCGCGGAACCTTCGGTTCCTCGCAATGACGAAAAGAAGAAAGAGAAGGGCGGTCCCGCGGGGCCGCCCTTTTTCGTTAATCCGGGGAAGTGTTTGCGCTAGTAGGGCGGTCCGATGATCACACGCGCCCTGTTCCCGGCAGTCTTGGCCCTGTCCGCTCCGGCGGCGGCGCAGCAGGCTCCGTCGCCCGCCGCGCCGACCCCCGCCGCGCCGGCGACGCTGGCCGCACGGCTTGCCGCCGCGCCTTCGCTGGAGGGAGCCTGGGGCCTCAAGATCGAAGGCGTCGTGATCCTGGGCTTCAATCTGGTGCCGACCGCCGGCGGCTGGACCGGCACCTGGGTCCGGCCGCGTTCGTTCGCCAGCGACGGTGCGGTGTTCAGCCGCGTCGAAGGTCCGCCGACCGCGATCCGCGCCAGCAAGGCTCAGGCGATGGGCGAGTGGACCGAGCTGACTTTCGACGATCCGCGTCCGGGCGCCGTGCCCGACGTGTTCCGGCTGCGCGCGCTACCGAGCGGCAAGGTCGAAGCGATCTATGTCGGGACGGGGTTCGCGCCGCTCACGCTTGAGAAACTCTCGAGCGACGCCACGCTCGGTCCTTGGCCGGCGGGGCGATCCTATCAGCGCCCTGGCATCTCGGCCGCCGCCGGTGCCGCGGTGGTGACCTTCTCCAGTCCCGCCGCGCCGGCCGCAGTGCCGTCGGCGCGGTTGCCTGCCCGGCCGCCCCCGGTCCAGGGACCGCCCGCCGTCGAGGGCCGCTAGCTCGCTTCGAGCAGTCCGCTGGTCCGCTCGAGCAGGTCCATGGCGCGTGCCTGCATCGCCGCGTCGAAGCGCGCCTTGGGGATTGCCACCGACAGCGAGCCGACGGGATTCCCACCGATCGTGACCACCCGGCCGATGCCGCGGATACCGAGCGAGAACTCCTCGTCGGTCAGCGCGAAGCCGGTCTTGCGGATCTCCGCCAGTTCGCGCCGGAGCGCTTTCTCGGCGGTGAGCGACGAGGGCGTGAAGCGCGCGCGTTCGCTCTCGGCGAAGTAGCGATCCAGCTCGTCGCCGGGCAGCGCGGCGAGTAGCGCCTTGCCCGCGGCCATCACATGCATCGGCAGCCGGCGGCCCATCTCGATGGAGTACCGCAGCGCCTGCTCGCTGGTCTCGGTCACGATCGCTTCGACCTCCCAGCCGCTGCGGATGAAGAAGCTGGCGGTTTCGTTGAGAGTGACGCGCAGGGTCCGGACCAGCGGCGCGGCGCGCTCCTTGAGCCCGAAGCCGCCGCTCTTGGCCTGGAGCCGCTCGAGCCCCGGGCCCGCCGAATAGCGCCGCCCGTCGCGCACCAGGTAGTCGCGCTCGACCAGCGTCGCGAGCAGGTAGGACAAGCTCGACACCGGAATGCCGAGCGCGGTGGCGATTTCCTGCGCCACCAGCGGCCGGCCATGCGCGACCACATACTCGATGATATCGAGCGTCCGGGTGGCCGATTTGACCTGGCTCGCCTGCACTGCGGCCTGAGGAAAGGCGGACGCCTCGGTCATCAGGCCGAGGGCGCCCCCAGCCTCGCCGCGGCAATGTCGGCCCCTTCGCGCAGCGCGGCGAGTTTTTTCCACGCCACAGCGGGGTCGATCTTGCCATAGCCGGCGAACGTGCCGAACCCGCAGTCCGAACTGGCGATCACTCGATCCGCGCCGACGAAGCCGGCGTAGCGTTCGATGCGCTGGGCGATCAGCTCGGCCGTTTCGAGATAGTTCGAACACGAATCGATCAGGCCGGGCGCGAGCACCTTGCCGGCGGTGTCGGCCGCCTTCCACACTACCCATTCGTGCTCGTGGCGCGGGTTGGCGGCTTCGAACAGGATCGTCGCGGGCCGGGCCGCGAGCACCACGTCGATGATCTTCTCGAGCGGGATGTCGAAATCGTGCGGGCCTTCGTAGTTGCCCCAGCACACGTGCATCCGCATCTTCTCGGGCGCGATGTTCGCGGTCGCGGCGTTGAGCGCCTCGACATTGGCGGCGATCGTCTTGAGGAACTCGCTCTCGCTGAGATCCTGATAGCCGGTGTGACGGCTCATCGCGAGATCGGGGCAGTCGAGCTGGAGATCGAACCCCGCTTCGGCGATCGCTTCGTACTCGGGCCGCATCGCCTCGACCAGATCGGCCAGATAGGCCTCGTGCGTTGGATAATACTGGTTCGCCTGGAACGCGGTGATCAGCCCCGGGCTGGCCGAATTCATGAACGCGGCGACGCCCCCGGAAGCGGTTGCGCCGCGCCGGTCGAGCGCGGCGCCGAAGCGGCGGATATCGTCGTGCAGCGGCTGGAGATCGACCAGCGTGACCTTGTCGATCGCGCTCGCGCGGGTGAACTCCTGCGCGCCCATGATGTGGCTGAGCTTCTGCGCCAGTTCGGGCACTTGCGCGAGGTCGAGCGCTGGCTTGCGCGGGCTGTGCCCGCCGAAGCCGCTCAGTCGCTCGATCACATAAGTCGAATAGCCCACTTTGCCGAGCTCGCCGTCGCTGACGATCGAGACCCCGGCGGCGATTTGCTTGCGCACACCCTCATCGACGGCGGCCTGCACGACACGATCGAATTCGGCAGCGTCGTAAGGCTCGCCCTTGTCGCGTGCGAGGAGCAGGGGAACGAGTTCGGGGCCGCGCGGCAGGCTGCCAACGTGAGTGGTGTGGATCATGGCGGCGCGTATTTCAGGTATGCGAAATCACCGCAAGAGCGAAAAGCGTACCGACGCTCCCGCTGCTTGCTCTCGATGTTAACGAGCGTTAGCATCGCCGTAAAAGGGGAGCGGACATGGCCGGAGAGGCGTTCGATTACATCGTCGTCGGCGCGGGTAGTGCGGGGTGCGTCGTTGCCGCGCGGCTCAGCGAGGATCCGAGGGTCAACGTGCTGCTGCTCGAGGCGGGCGGCCGCGACGATCACCTCTATCTGCGCATGCCGCTGGCATTTCTCAAGGCGATGCCCGACCCGCGCTTCAACTGGACTTACTGGACCGAGCCGGAGCCGCATCTGGACGGTCGGCGGATGCCGCTGCCGCGCGGCAAGGTGATCGGCGGGTCGGGCTCGATCAACGGCATGTTCGCGATGCGCGGGCACCCCCGCGACTACGACCAGTGGGCGCAGATGGGGGCGACCGGATGGTCGTTCGCCGACGTGCTGCCCTACTTCCGCAAGCTTGAGGATTCATGGCGCGGGGAGAGTGAATGGCACGGCGCGGGCGGCCCCGTCGCGATCCGACCGATCGACTCACCGCATCTGCTGCACGAGGCCATGATGGAGACCGCCGAGGCCGCGGGGTTCGCCACGAGCGACGACCTGGCGGGCACGCAGCCCGAGGGCTTCGCGCGCGGCGAGCAGACCGTTGACGAGCGCGGCCGGCGGGTCAGCGCCGCGACCGCCTATCTCAAGCCCGCTGCAGCTCGGCAGAACCTCGACGTCCGCTCGGGCGTGCTGGTGCGCAAGCTGGTGTGCGAGGGCAAGCGCTGCGTCGGGGTCGAGATCGACCACGGCGGGCAATCGAAGGTGATCCGTGCGCGGCACGAGGTGATCGTCTCGGGGGGAACCTACAACTCGCCGCACCTGCTGATGCTCTCCGGGATCGGGCCGGCGGCGCATCTGAAGGAGCACGGTATCGCGGTGGTTCAAGACCGCCCCGGCGTGGGCCGCAACCTGCAGGAGCACCCCTGCGCCAGCCTTGAGTTCTGGGCGAAGGACAAGGTGACCTTCCTGCGCCAGCTTCGCTGGGACCGGATCGCGCTCAATTCGCTGCGCTGGGCACTGACCGGGCGCGGCCCGATGGCGACGCAGGTCAACTCCTGCAACGTCATCGTGCGGACCGCACCGAATCTCGACCGGCCGGACCTGCAGATCATGGTCAACCCCATTCGCTTCGATGCCGCGCCGTGGGGCCCGTTCCTGCGCCCGGAGCAGGAGCACGTGTTCTGGGCCGGCGTCGTCCAGCTCCATCCTGAGAGCCGCGGCTGGGTCGAACTCAAGAGCGCCGACCCGCGCGATGTTGCCGCGGTCACGCTCAACGTCCTGGCTGAGGAGGCCGACCGTTCGCAGATGCGCCGCGCGTTCCGCACCACGCGGGCAATCTACGAGACCCGCCCGATGGCCGATCTCATCGCCAGCGAAAAGACTCCGGGCATCGACGTCCAGAGCGACGCCGAACTCGACGCCTTCATCCGTGCCAGTTGCTATGTCGCGCAGCACCCGGTCGGCACGTGCGCGATGGGCCTGGGCGAGCGCTCGGTGGTGGACAGCGAACTGCGCGTGATCGGGGTCGAGGGGCTGCGCGTCGTCGATGCTTCGGTCATGCCCACGGTGCCGGGCGGCAACACCAACCTGCCAACGATCATGATCGGCGAGAAGGCCGCCGACCTGATCCGCGGCTGCAGCCTGGCCCGCGCGGACATGACGGAGGCGGCATGAGCCGGACCGCGCAGGAACAGGCCAATCTCGATCTGGTGCTGCGGATGTTCGCCGAAGTGCTGAACCCGATGGATTCGCGCGCGGTCGACCGGTTCATTGCGCCCGGCTACATCCAGCACAACCAGGCGGTCACGCCGGGGCGCGACAGCCTCAAGGCATTCCTCGACATGATCCGCGGGCAGACCCCCGATGCTGTCCACGATGTGAAGCGTGCCTTCGTCGACGGCGACCACGTCACCGTGCACTACCACGTGCGGCGCTGGCCGGACGATCTCGGCTGGGCGGTGATCGACATTTTCCGCGTGGAGGACGGGATGATCGCCGAGCACTGGGACGTGATGCAGGACGTGGTGGCGGACGGGCCCAATCCGCTGGGGCCGTTTTGACGTGACCATCGTCATTGCGAGCACAGCGAAGCAATCCAGAGCGCAGTGCCCATCGCCCTGGATTGGCGCGAGACCTTCGGTCCCTCGCAATCACGAAACTGGAGAGGTGTGATGCGCTTCAAGGACAAAGTCGTGCTCGTGCTCGGCGGCAACAGCGGGATGGGGCTGGCGGCGGCGCAGGCTTTCGCGGCCGAGGGCGGCAAGGTCCACCTGACGGGCCGCGACCAGGCGACGATCGATGCGGCGGTGGCGGGTATCCCGGGCAGCCGCGGCTATCGTTCGGACATCGCCGATCCGGCCGCGACCGGCGCGGTGGTGGCGGACGTCGAGGACGCGGACGGCCGCATCGACGTGCTTTACATCAACGCCGGGGTGGGCGGGTTCGCGCCGCTGCGCGCGATCACCGAAGAGGCGTGGGATCACGTCCATGCGATCAACCTCAAGGGCTGCGTGTTTGCCTTGCAGAAGGCGCTGCGGATCATGGGCAAGGGCGGTTCGATCGTGGTGACCGGCTCGATCGGTGCGCACGGCGCGCTCGCCGGCAACGGCGCCTATGCCGCCGCCAAGGGCGGGCTCTACATGGCGATGAAAGTGTTCGCCAAAGAACTGGTCGGCGAGGGCATCCGTCTCAACATGGTCAGCCCCGGCCCGATCGATACCCCGCTGCTTCACCGCAACCCGGGCATGAGCGAAGAGGATGTCGCGCGGCTCAAGGACATGATGATCGCCAACATCCCGATGCACCGGATGGGCGAGAGCGAGGAAGTGGCCAAGGCGGTGCTGTTTCTCGCAAGCGACGATGCCAGCTTCATCACCGGGGCCAACCTGTTCGTCGACGGCGGATTGCTGGAGCTGCGCTGATGCCGGAATTCAACGACACCACCCCGTTCGCCGCGCCCTTCTCCGAGGTCGACAACCCGCGGCTCGAGTTCGTGATGGAAGTGCGGCTGACCTTCCCCGAGGTCTACTCGATGGCCCCGGTGCCGGCAGGCGGGATGCGCAGCGCGGTGCTGGTTTCGGGCGGGCACTTCGAGGGGCCGAAGCTGAAGGGCCGGGCGATCCCTGGCTCGGGCGGCGACTACGCCTATTTCCGCCCCGACGACGTGGCGGTGTTCGACGCGCGCTACCTGCTCGAGGAGGACGACGGCACCGTCATCCTGCTCAACAACCGCGGCTTCCTGTGGGGCCGCAAGCCGGACACCATGCAGCGGCTGCGCGACTGGGCCTTCAAAGACGGCGCACCGGTGCCGCACGAGGACTACTACCTGCGCGGCAACCCGACGTTCGAATGCCCGGTCGGCAAGCACGACTGGCTGACCAAGCACGTGTTCGTCGGCGTCGGCGAGCGGCGCGCGGACGGGAATCTGCTGCGGTATTACGCGCTGGTTTGAAGGCGGGGCCCTCCTCCAACTCCGGCTATGCAGCAGGCTGCCAAGCCTCCGTATCCTTCTCCCGGCTAGCGGAGCTTGGATGAGCGCGCTGCGCGCTCAATCCTTGGAAATGTCGTAGTCCAGCCGCGGCTGGTAAGTCGCGGCGTAGCGTTCCGGCAGGGCGCTGTCGGCGATCACCACGCGTTTCTGGATCAGCCATTTGCCATCCCGCTTGACCAGGCGGTCGTACTCGCGGCCGTGTTCGGTCACGCGCGGCGGCGCCTTGGGATCGGTGTTGAGAATGCCGGTCCACAGGAACCGCGCCGTCGCCGTGTCGCCGCTGACGTCGATGACCGGGTTGGTGAGCACCATGTGGAACACTCCGCCGGAGGTGTTGCTGTCGGCATCCTCGCCTGTGCTGGCGTAAAGCGCCTCGATCTCCTGCTTGCCCGTCGACACGATACCGTTGACGTCGAACACCGCATCGTCGGTGTAGTAGTCGCCGAATGCACCCGGCTCGCCCGCGCCGAGGTGCGCATAATAGCGGGTGATCAGGTCCTCGATTGCGATGCGGTCGAACAGGTCCTGCTGCTGGGGCAGCGGGGTGGTCTCCCGCACTGCCACTCCGTCGCACCCGGCCAGCGCCCCGATCAACGCCGCCGCTGCCAGCGCGGCAATCCCTGTCCTGCTCATCGCCTCTCTCCCTCTCCCTGTTTGGGACGAGAGTGCCGCAAAGCGCGGGCGATTGCCAACCCCTGGGGAGTGGACTTTCTGAATGATGCGGCTAGCTTCCGCGCCGCGGACGGCGAGGACCGGCCCGCGCCAACAACAGAACACAACGTTCGTGGGGGATTCCTGATGTCCGCATATCTCGCTCTCGCAGTCTCGGTCGGCCTCCTCGCCGTCCTCGATACCTGGCTCTATGTCGGGCCGCTGGCTACGCTCCTGCCCGGCCTGGTGTGGATCTCGTTCATCGCCTGGGGTTGTCACTTTCATTCGGGCGGTGGCGTCAAGGGCAGCACGACCGCCATCGTCGGCATGTCGTTCGGCGCGCTCGTCGGCATGGTCGCGGTGATGCTCGCCAGCGGGCCGCTCGCTGGCACAGGCCAGTTTGCCGCGCCGATCGCGGTGGGCCTCGGCGCCTTCGTGATCTGCCTCGCCAGCAAGGCCCCGTTCCTCGCGGTGATCCCGGCCTCGGTCTATGGCTTCGCCTCGGTCGCCGGACCGATCCTGCTCGCCAACATGGCGCCCGAAGCGGCCATCGTTCCGGTGGTACTCTCGATCGTCATCGGCGCCGCGTTCGGTTTCGTGTCGGAACTGCTGGCCAACGCGCTGACCAAGAAGACCGCCAGCTAACCGCAGCGGCGTCGGGCGCCCGTCACTCGGCGAGTGGCGGGCGCTTCGTTTTTCCGGATCAAGAGACGGCGCCGCCGCTTTAGCTGGCCTTTGCCACCATCAAGCGCAGATCGCTTGCATTCTCAACAAAATCGATTGAGATTAGCCGTGCTTGCCGATCGGTAAGCCGCGGCTCGCAATCGCCGGCCCCGCGTTAACAAAGGCAAGCGCGGCCCACGCGACCACGCAGGTTCGTGCTCCCCACAAAGGAGAAGACGAATGCCCTGGCCTTCCAACGACTACCGAACCTCCTATTCTCGCGACGTGGAACCCCTCGTGCTGCTGGTCCCCGGGCTCAATGACAGCGGCCCCGACCACTGGCAGAGCCACTGGCAGCGCGAACTCGGCGACTGCGCGCGTGTCGATCTCGGGATGTGGGACGATCCGCACCGCAACACCTGGGTGAACAAGCTCAACCTCGCGGTTCACCGCGCCGGACGGCCGGTGATTCTCGTCGCGCACAGCCTCGGCTGCCACGTGGTCGCGTGGTGGACCGAATTCGAGCGTCCGGGGCCCGACGGGCCCGTGCAGGGCGCGCTGCTAGTAGCGCCGCCCGAAGTCGAGGGCGACGGCGTGGACGAGCGGCTGGCGCGCTTCGCGCCGGTCATGCGCACCCCGCTGCCGTTCCCGTCGATCGTCGCGGCGAGCCGCAACGACGACTACATCGCGTTTGGCCGCGCCCGGCGTCTCGCCCGCATCTGGAGAAGCCGCTTTGTCGATGCAGGCTGGCTCGGACACATCAATGCTGATTCAAACATCGGCGCCTGGCCGTTCGGGCAGTTCCTGCTGCGCCAGATGAAGTCGTCGTTCGTGCCAGAGTTCCAGCCCTTTGTGCGCGGCCGCAACTTCGCGGCACTGGCCGAGGCGCGCTACGGCGCTTGACGCAGGGCGGCGCGGCGGCTCACTCCGCCGCGCCGGTCCACTGCCGGGCAATAGGCGCCGCTAGGGCGCGCCGCCCGAGGTGGCCGCTTCCTGCTTGGCCCACTGCTCGTCGCGCAGCTTCTGGAAGCGCGGGCTGGTTGCGGTGATGTAGCCGCGCACCTGCACGTTGCCTTCGTGGCAGGCGTATTCGTAGAACTCGTAGTTGGGGTTGCGCTGCCACGGGATGTCGATCTTGTAAGGCGCGGTCAGCATGACCGGATCCTCGATCCAGGCTTCGTAGCGCATCTGGTTGGGCCCCATCGGGGTCAGCCGCTCGGTCATTTTCATCTGCGCGCTGTTCGGCGCCGGCCCGTTGCTGATGCCGGGGGTGAAGTTCGTGGTCTCGATAACCAGCGTGTCGCCGTCCCAGCGGCCGCGCGAATAGCCGAGATAGTCGGTCACTTCGGCCGGCGGCGCGGCCCGCCCGTCGAGGTAGATCTTGCGGGTTTCGTGGATCATCTCGGTGGCGATCACCACCAGGCCCGGGCTCTGCATCACGCGGATGCCCATGTTGTACGCGCCGGTCAGCATCGATCCGGGCATGCCGCGCGTCAGGCAGCGATCGAAGATGCCGAAATCGGTGACCCATTCGAACACTTCGGTGTTCCACGAGGTCTTGACCTTGGAGGCGGCCTCGCGGCCCACCGGGGTCAGCGGCGGATAGCGCCCGTTGGCCGGCTGCGTGATCATCGAATTCTGCCACAGCGGGCGCCCGTCCTCGCGCCAGTGCCCCATGCCGAGAATGCCGATCCGGTCCTGCGCGGCCTCGAGGCCGATGCGTTCCTCGGCCGCCCCGTTGAGCTGCTTATACTCGTCCTCAGTCAGCTCGCTGCGGGTGCCCATGCTGGTCGGCCGCTCGCGCGCGGTGGCGGCCAGGTAATCGACCGGCCAGGCCCCGCGCAGGTCGGGATCGCCCCACGCGGTGCGCGCCACTTTCCACCCGGCGGGCGGGGCCGGATAGTCCTTGGCGGACGGCAAAGGATCGTTGGCGACGGCTGGCGCGGCCAACAGCAGTGGCAGCGCGGCGGCAGCGGCAAGCAGGCGCAGTTTCATCGGCTCTCTCCCCGGCTCTCAGGCCCGATTTTGGGGAAGTATGCTACGTCGTCTTGCTCGCGTCCAGCCGCGCGCGCGCGACCCATGCGCCGTGGACCTGGCTGCGCAGCGCAAGCCCGGTCTTCACTTTGGCGATCGGGCCCTTCTCGACGTTATCCGCCTCGATCACCCAGAGCTCCGACGAATAGTCGTGCGGCGCGGCCATTCCCGGCGGGCCGTTGGGCAGGTCCACCACGGTGAGCAGCCAGCCGCCGTGATCGGGATCGCGCGACGGCACGTGTGCCGGCTCGCTGATGCCCGCACCCGGCGGCAGGCCCATCGCGGTCAGCCTGCCGTTGCCCGGCTCGAGCCGCAGCAGCGCGTTGAAATTGGCGCCGACCGGCCCGCCCAGCATCGGCGGGCCTTGCGCCTCGGGGTTCATGCTCAGGTACCAGACGCGGTTGTAGGGGCGGCCTTGGTCGGCGTCGGCGAGCCGCGGGAGATCGCCCGGCGGGCCCAGCGGTCGTTCCTCTATCACCGGTTCGGCCTTGCTCATGTCGATCGTCCAGCGCGTCAGCGCGCCCTGGATCTCCTGCTGCGGGCGGTGGATCCCGCCGGCCTCGCGCATGAAGCTGAAGGCATTGGTGTCGGTCAGGCACAAGTCGAGGTGGACCAGCTCGCCGTCGTCGTAAGCGTTGACTTCGTGGAACGCGCTGATTCCGACGGGTCCCTTGATCCAGCGCATCTCCTCGACCTTGCCATAACGCGGCATGATCGCGATCCAGCTTTCCAGGTCCTGCTGGTGCGCCCAATGCGCCCCGCCGGCCTGGAGGCGTTCGAGATCGGCGGTGGTCGGGAATATCGGCCAGATCGCGTACTTCTCGGTGATCACGAAGTCGTGGATCGTCGCGCAGTAGGGCTGCTCGAACCACTGCTCGGACACCAGATTGCCGTCCTTGTCGGCAATCCCGTAGGCGATCTCACGGCTGCACAGCCCGCCCGCCTCGTAGCCGAAGAAGAACAGCTCGCCGGTGACCGGATCGACCCGCGGGTGCGCGGTGAAGGTTTCAGACTTGAGCGCGCCGTAGAAGTCCCACTTGCCGATCGTGGCCAGGGTCTGGGGGTCGCGTCCGTCTTCCTTGGTCATGAACAGCCGGCCGGCGTGCCAGACCGGGGTCGTGTTGGCGACGGTGCGATCGACGCCTTCGACGCTCGGATCGTCGGTGAACTTGTTGCGATAGCGGCCGAACAACGCGCGGCGGGCGCGCTTCTCGGCCTGGTAGCGCTCGGTCTCGACATAGCGAATGTCGTAGTCGACTGCGCCCTGCTCGAAGTTGAAGCGCGCGATCATGCCGTCGGCGTTGAGCGCGATATCGTCCTCGAACATCGGCGCGTGGGCGTTGTCGGGCACCGCGCGGAAGAACGCGCCGTCGATCTCAGGCGGGATTTCGCCTTCCACCGGGAGGTTGCGGGCCGAGAGCTCGAGCCTGCGGGGGGTATTCGTGCCGATGAAGTGGATCGTTTGCGGAAAGGCGTTCATGCCTTCTCTCTCCCGTAGTGCTGGCCCGTGATTCTTGCGCGGATCGACGCTAACGCCTGTTATAGTCGGAGGAAAGGCGAGGGTGGCTTGAGCGCAATCAAAACCTGTCAGGCGAAGGCCCAGGCGCAGCCGGCGCCTGATAAGACGGTCCTGCTGCACCAGCTCCTCAAGCTGACCAACCGGCTGATGGCGCCGTTCTCGACGCACCTTGCGCATCGTCACCGGATCAGCCTCAACGAATTTCGCATGCTGATGACGATCGGTGGCCTGGGCCGCACCGCCAGCCACGAGCTCGCCGAACTGACCGGGGTCAACGTGATGAGCGTCAGCCGCGCGGTCGCAACGCTTGAGCGCCACGGGCGGATCGCGGTGGTGCGCGACACCGCCAACCGGCGGCGCAAATGGCTCAGCCTGACCGAGGAAGGCGAGCGACTCTATGCGCTGATGCGCCCGCAGAGCGAGAAGGTGGCGGACTTCCTGCTCTCGGACCTGTCCGGCGCCGAGGCGGCACAGCTTGAAGCGCTGGTGACGCGACTAATCCATACACTTGAGGCCAAGGACGCCGCCGGGCGCTCGCGCTTCCTCGAAGCGACGCGGCCGGACGATGAGGCATGATCGAGGACGAGCTATGACCCAGGACGAACGGCGCGCGATCGAGGCCGACTGCGAGCGGCTGATCAAGGACTACGTCAACCTCAACGACGCGCAGGACTGGTTCGCGGTCGCGGCGCTTTACACCGAGGACGCACGGATGGGCCGGCCCAGCCAGCCGGGCACCTTCGTCGAGGGGCGCAAGGCGATTCTCGACGCCTTCCTGGCGCGCCCGCCGCGCGCGCAGCGGCATGTTATCTCGAACGTGGTCGTCGACGTTGACGATGCAGACCATGCCCGCGCCTTCAGCGTAATCGTGCTCTATCAGGGCGATCCGGCCGAGCCGGGCGAACTGCCGACGATGAGCGCCAACTCACCGCTGATCGGCTGGTACCGCGACAGGTTGGTCCGTACCGAACACGGCTGGCGCTTCGCCGAGCGCGCCGGAGGGCTCGACTTCAAGCCATGACCAAGCTGCTCTCCGGTGGGAATCCGCTGATTCCCATGGGCGAGGGCGATGCGCCGGTGCAGGCCTATGTCGCGGCGATGCCTGTGTGGAAGGGCGCGGTCGGGCGCCGGCTCGATGAGCTAATCGAGCAGGCGATCCCCGGCGTGGTCGGCGGCATTGGGCCTGATATCGGCCAGCGCCGAGATCATCTCGGCCGCGACCGTGTTGCCGCGGAAGGCGCGGGCCCACTGCATCGCGAGGTCGTCCGGCGACAGTTCCGGGGCCATCTCGCATGCGCGGGCCAGGTGGTTCGCCGCGCCGGCTGCATCTCCATCGCGCGCTCGCAGGAGGGCCTTGGCGAAGCTGGGCCAGTAAAAGTCCGGCTTCACGGCGATCGCCTGATCGAGGGTCTGTCTCGCGTCCTTCCACCGCCGGGCTCGGATCAGGGCGTTCGCCTTCCACGCCAGGGTGGAGTGGACGATATGCGCCTCAGGGGCCGCAGCGATCGCCTTGTCGGCATAGGCCACCGAGGCGTCGTGGCGGTCGAGCAGCGCGCAGCCAATGCCCATGGCGCGGAAGGCCTGTACCGGCGGCATCACGGTGTTAAGCGCCAGCACGCGCTCCGCCCAGTAGACGCCCTCGTCCGGCTCACCGGCGAAGCACAGTCCGGTCGCCGCGTTCGCCATCGTGAAGGGGTTGCGCGGATCAAGCTGCAGGGCCCGGTCGATGTGATGTCGGGCCCGCGACACCATCAGGGCGCTGTCCCCTTGCGCGAAATAGAACTGATAGATCGCCAGAGCGAGGCCGAGGGTCACGTGGGCTGGTCCGGACGTCGGCGCCTGTTCCAGGCCGCGCTCTGCCTGAGCCACGCCCTCCCAAGTGCCCTCGGCGTTGGCACGGCGATAGGCGGCGTTGGCGCTCGCGACGACTTCCCATGCCGACGTCGCGGGGCCGCGCGTCAAGCAACGGTCCATCTCGACCGCAAAAATCTGGCTATCGACCTGGGTTGCCAGGTTGGCGGTCAGGCGGTCCAGCGGTGCGGCGTCGGGGTGGGTGTGGCGGCCGGTCCAGAGCACGACGCCGGACTCGCCCGCCACCAGCCGCGCCGAGATTCGGGATGCGTCCGGTCCGGCGCGCTCGATGCTGCCTTCGAGGAGGTAGCGGACGCCGAGCCGTTTGGCGATTACCGGGACGTCGTCCATCGCTGGCCTGCCGAGCGCCGCGGTCGCCATTGCGGACACCACGCGGGTCCAGGCGGCCTGGGACAGGGCGTCGACCAGTTGCTGGGCCAGCGGGCCAACGAGCGCTTCGGCCGCCGCGTCGGCGACGAAGGGCAGGACGGCGACCGAGGGCCACTGCAAGTCAGGCGGGCCCACGCCGGCGACGAAACGCGCCGCGCCGCGGGTCAGTTGGTAGCCGCGCCCGGCGACGGTGATGATCGCGTGCTTGCCGAGTATCCGCCGCAGAGCGCCGATCTGGACCTGAAGGTTGTTCTCCTCGACGTGGAGCCCGCCCCAGGCGGCGGCGATCAGGTCGTCCTTGCTTACGACGGCGCCTTCCTGCTCCAGCAATAGGCGGAACAGCTCGAACACCCGCACGCCCAGTACGACGGCGCGGCCATCCACGACTGCCTGACGACGGTCCAGATCAAGTATGACCCCATCCATCTCGACTTCGTGGCCGCCCCCGCGCCTCTTCCTCCGCCGCATGACTTCAGAAGTTTTCAGATCGGCTAAGTACAACTCTGAAACGCGGGCGGCTACCACGAACAGCGGGGCGCGACAGGCCGGGGCGACTGACGACATCGGCGTGCTGAATAGTACTTTGCCGGGTCGCTCCCGCGGGGGGGATTGTCGATGCTCAGAAAGCCTTTCCTTGGGGCCTGCGCCGCAATGGCCGCGTTGGCGGTTCCAGCCCAGGCGCATCATTCACGGGCCATGTTCGACACGGCGAGGACGCAGGCGCTGACCGGCGAGGTCAGGCAGTTTCAGTGGAACAACCCGCATTGCTACATCCAGTTGCGGGTGACCGACGCGCAGGGGCAGCAACGCGAATACAGCATCGAGATGGGCGCGCCGATGCACCTGCAAGGGCGCGGCTGGACCCCGCGCACCTTGAAGGCCGGCGACCAGGTGCGGGTCACGATCTATCCGTTGCGCAACGGAGACGCGGGCGGCGAGCTGGCCAGCATCACCACCCTGGATGGCCGCCAGCTGGGTCGGACCCGGTGATGCGCCGGGTAGCTTTGGCGCTGGCGCTGGCGCTGATGGCGCCGGTGCCGGCGATGGCGCAGCCGGCGCGCAGCTGCGAGCCGGCCGACCTGAAGGCGCTGGCCGGCTGGCACGGGGTGTGGATCGCCGAGCACCTGATGGCCGATATCAACGGGCGCGAGCCGGCGGGCGAGCTGCCGCCCGGCGCGGCGATGCAGTTTTTGGGGTTTACCGCTCCCTGGAACGATCGCGGTCTGGCTGGCCTCGAAAGTTTCATGCGCGCCATCCGGGGAAGCGCTGCGCAGTCGAACGGGTGGAGCTTCCCGATCATGATGCAGTCGCCCGCGCCGCTGCGGTTCTTCGTGGCGGCCCGTGAAACGGTGATCCTGAGCCAGTATCGCGACATTCGCTACATCCCCACCGACGGCCGCCCGATGGTGCCGGAGGAGGAGCGCTGGCCGACCATCTGGGGTACCTCGGTCGGTTGCTGGGAAGGCGACACGCTGGTGGTCGAGACCGCCAGCGCGGGGTTCGACCCCGCCTACAACTTCATCGCCCCCCACTTGTCGGACGACGCGCGGTTCGTCGAGCGGCTGCGGCTGGTGTCGCCCGACCGGATCGAGAACACCATTACCGTGACCGATCCCGCCACCTTGACCGAGCCGTGGGTGGTGAAGGTGGCGTATGAACGGCACCCGTTCCTCGACCGGCTGGTTCACGACGGAGGCCACGCGGCCGCCAACCGGGTGGTCGAAGTGAACGGACAGGGCACGATCGCCGCACTCGATGAAACCGGCCCACCACCCGAGCCGCAATTTCCCGCCGAAATCGCGCTGAGCGCGGCGGAGGTACAGTCGTTCGTTGGCACTTATGCCATCGACGGCGCGCCGCCCGGCACGGTGCTGGTGCTGTCGCGCCTCGGCAACCGGCTGGCTACGCCGGCCTCGCCCGCCTTGCCGGGCCTGCTGCCGTTCTATTACGAAGGCGGCGCGACATTCCATTCGCGGGCGCTGACGCCGATGCGCTTACAGTTCGAGCTGGATGCCCAAGGCAGCGCCGTGCGTTTCAGCGGCACCAGCCCGCAAGGCACGCCGTTCTCGGGGACTCGGCAGCCCTAGCCTGCTCCCTAGTGTTCAAGGGAGGCTACGCCGCCGCCTCGACCCGGGCCTTCACCGTCAGCGCGCTCGCCACCAGCAGCGCGACCAGCACGCAGGCCAGCGCCGGGATCGCCGCCACGCCGAGGAAGGTTTGCGCGGGCACTTCGGCCGCGATCATCGCCGCGCCGAGCGGCGGTCCGGCGAAAGCCCCAAGCCGCGCGACCAGCACGCCCATGCCCACCGCCGATGACAGCAGCCCAGCGGGGAACAGATGCGCGGCCAGGCCTGGCAGAACCATGCCGCCCGCGTTTGCTCCGCCCACGCCGACCATCAGCAGCAGGGTCCAACGGGTCTGGTCGGGCGCGGTCAGCCAGATGGTCAGGAAGCTCAGTCCCATCGCGCCAAACAGCAGCATCAGCGCGGGGCCCTTGCGCCAGTTATCGACCAGCGCGCTGGCGGCAATGCCGATCGCCAGGCCCGCCAGGTTGGCATCGCCGGTAATCCGCGCGGCATCGTCCAGTGTCATCCCGGCCTGCGGGAGCACGGTGGGGAGCCACGAGTTGAGCAGGTAGAGGTTCAGCGCGTTCAGCCCCAGCATCGTGGCGAACACCGCGAAGGGGAATGCCCAGGGCCGGGCGAACAACACGAGCTGTGGAAGGCGGCCGGCAGGTTCCGCTTCGGCGGCACGATCCGGCGTATGGGCGGGGGAGCCACCGTCGAGTATCAGCCAGAGAATTGCCGCCAGCAGCAGCGCAAAGCCGCCCGGCACCCAGAACAGCCCCTGCCAGCCCCACGCCTCGATGATCGCCGGGGCGGTGCGCCCAGCGGCAAACAGGCCCACCGGGATGCCGGCGGAAACCAGCGCCATGATCGTCGCGCGCAGCCGGTGGGGGGCGAGTTCGCTCGATAGCGCGCTGATGTTGGGCAGGCACGCACCCAAGGCAATGCCGGTGAGGAAGCGCCACAACAGGAACATCGTGGTCGTCTCGGCGGTGGGCGTCGCCAGCGTGAACAGTCCTGTGGCAAGGCATCCCGCCACGATCAGCGTGCGGCGGCCGAACCGGTCACCCAGCGGTGCCAGCGTGGCCCCGCCCACGCCCAGGCCCACCAGGATGCCGGTCAGCACCCAGCCGAAGCTGGCGGGGGGAATGCCCAGCGCGTCTTCCAGCCGGGGCACGGCTATGCCCATCGCGGCGATGTCGAAGCCTTCCATGATGAACACGCAGGCCAGCAGACTGAGCGCGAGAATGCGGCCGGATGTCATCGTTGGTGCCCCTCCCAAGGCGACGGCATCTTGTACGGCACCGTGTGGAACACCGCCTCGACCTGCTCGATCGCACCGTCCCTGATCTTGAACGCTTCGGCAAGGTAATAGGAATGCGGCCGGCGGATCGGGCTGCTCGCCGCGGTGCCGTCGGTCAGCGTGTATTCGCCGAGGCGGCCGGAGTGGTCGATGAAGCCGTGCGCGAGGACGATGCCGCGCTCGATATCGACCAGCGGGAAGCGGCGGGCGCGCAGTTCGTCGTCGTAGCGATACCAGCCGAGCGCGAATTGCGCCTCGCAGCCGAGCCGCGCGATGGGCAGCGGGAAGGCGGCGTGGTTGGTCGTCTGCACGCCGTTCTCGACGCGGTTGCAGTGCGGGTGGAAGCGCGTGCGGATCGTCCCGTCGTTGCGCTCGATCGTCTCGAAGTAGCCGTTGGCCAGCGCGATCAGTTCGGCGCGGGTGGCGCGTTCGGTCGGCGGCACTTCGGCCAGCATGGCCGGCTTGTCCGCGAAGCTCTGGCCCAGGAACGGGAAGCCCTCGTCCTTGTTGCGCGCGACCACGATCTCCGCGCCGGCGATCGCGCCCGCGCGCACTTCGAGCCGGATCGCACAGGGGCTGACCGCGTCGGTCTCCTCGACGCTGGTGAACAGCGCGACCTGGCTGTGGCCGGCATCGGCGAAGCGCAGATCGTAGGGGCCGCGCGCGGTCAGCGTGTTCCACAGCCCGTCGCCGGGGGGGAGCGCGACGTTGTTCTCAGTGTGGAGCGGCGCGCTCGTCCATTCGACGCGCCCTGGATCGCGCGCGTCGAGCGCGAGCAGGAAGCGGTCGAGCGCTTCGTAGAGCTCTTCGCGTGTGGTCACGGCCCTCTCCTCGCGCCCCGGTTACGGCAGGGGTCGCTTGACTTGGGGCGGTGCTACCTCAAAAGTAACGGCCGTTAAAGTCGCGGAGAGGCGGCGGGAGAGCACATGGATCCGGCAGGCAAAGTCGCCGTCGTCACCGGCGGCAACTCGGGGCTCGGCGAAGCCGCCGCGCTGCGGCTGGTCGCGAGCGGCGCGAGCGTGGTCACGCTGGACCGCGACGGCGCAGCGCCGGCTGGCGCTTCCACTCTGGTTTGCGACGTGAGCGACGAGGCATCGGTCGCCGCAGCGGTGGCCGAAGTCATGGCCCGGCACGGCCGCATCGACATTCTGGTGAACAATGCCGGGATCGGCGGGATCGGCCCCATCGCCACGGCAGAGGGGCCCGGCGACCTCGCCGCGTTCCGCCGCGTGATCGAGGTCAACCTGCTGGGCGCGGCGGCGGTCGCGGCTGAAGTTGGCCACCGGATGACCGCCAACGCCCCGTCCGGCCCCGACGGCGAGCGCGGGGTGATCGTCAACACCTGCTCGATCGCCAGCTTCGGCGGCCAGGAAGGGATGGGTGCCTATACCGCCGCCAAGTCCGCGCTCGCCGCGCTGACGCTGGTGTGGGCGCGCGACCTGTCGCACTACGGCATCCGGGTTATGGGCGTGGCGCCCGGCTTCATGGGCACGCCGATGGTGGCGTTCCTGCCGCCGGAGTTCGTGGCCGAACTGCTCAAGGATGCCGAGTTCCCCAAGCGCGCGGGCCGCGCCGAGGAGTTTGCCGAAGTGGTCGAGTTCATCGTGCGCACCCCGCTGCTCAATGCCGACGTGATCCGGCTCGACGCCGGCACACGGCCGCCGGCGCGCACCCAATGGTCGGCGGGAGGCTGAGGCGATGGAAGACGACTGGCTGCCCCCCGGCTTCGACGCCGCCAGGCTGACCCAGGCGCGCCGTGCGTTCGAAAGCGCGCTGGGCGCGGACAAAGTGTTCTTCGAGCCGCTCGACCGCTCCACCTACCGCGACAAGTTCGCGGTCCAGGCCGGAGCGCACCAGCCGGCGGGCGCGATCGGGCCGACCAGCGTCGAGGAAGTCCAGGCGGCGCTCCGCGTCGCGAACCAGTTCCGGGTGCCGATCTGGCCGGTCAGCCGGGGCAAGAACCTCGGTTACGGGGGCAGCGCGCCGTTGCTTTCGGGCAGCGTGGTCATGGACCTCAGCGCCATGAAGAAGATCGAATTCGACGCGGAGTTCGGCACGGTGCTGCTCGAACCCGGGGTCGGGTTCTACGATCTTTACGACTACATCCAGGCCAACAACCTGCCTTACTGGCTCTCCACCCCCGGCAACTCGTGGGGCAGCGTGATCGGTAACGCGCTCGACCGCGGGGTCGGCTACACGCCGTATGGCGAGAACACCAAGCAGCTCTGCGGGCTCGAGGTCGTGCTGCCGACCGGCGAAGTGGTGCGCACCGGCATGGGGGCGTTCTCGAATGCGCCGACCTGGGCCGCCTATCCGTTCGGGTTCGGGCCGGGCTGGGACCAGATGTTCGTGCAGTCGAACTTCGGGATCGTGACCAAGGCCAACATGTGGCTGATGCCCGAACCCGAAAGCCTGATGGGCATGGACGTTGAGTTCGACCGGCCGGAGGATCTCGGGCCGCTGGTCGATGCGATCGGGCCGCTGCGGCGCGAGCGGGTGCTGCAGCAGAGCCCCAGCATCGGCAACTGGCTGCGCGCGGCAGCGGTCGCCACCCGCCGCGACGAGTGGACCGATCAGCCCGGCGCGCTGAGCGACAGCGTGATCGACGCGATCCGCAAGCGCTTCGGGCTCGGCTGGTGGGGCGTCTCGCTGCGGCTCTACGGACGCGAGGAGGTCAACAAGGCTGCCTACAAGGTGCTCGAACGCGCGATGAACGCGCTGGGGCCGCTGTCGATGCGCCCGACCACCTGGGTCAAGGGCCAGCCGATGGAATACTCGGGCTGGACCGGCACCCCGATCACTTTCCCGATGCAAAACGCCAACTGGTACGGCGGGCGCGGCGGGCACATCGGGTTCAGCCCGATCATCCCCCAGAGCGGCAGCGCCGCGCTGGCGCAGTTCCAGCGGACCTATGCCCGCTACAAGGAATACGGCATGGACTACCAGGGCAGCTTCGCATTCGGCGAGCGGCACCTGATCAACGTCAACGCGATGCTGTTCAACCAGGACGATCCGGCGATGATGGGGCGGATCGATCCGTTCTTCCGCCAGCTGGTCGCCGACGCCAAGGCGCACGGCTACGGCGAGTACCGCACTCACCTCGATTACATGGACCTCGTCGCGCAGAGCTACGACTGGAACGGCGGGGCGCTCGGCAAGCTCAACCAGAAGGTCAAGGACGCGCTCGATCCCAACGGCATCCTCGCGCCCGGCAAGAACGGGATCTGGCCGAAAGGCCAAAAGCCGGGAGAGCGGCCATGAAGCGCCTGATCTTCGCGGGACTGCTCCTGGCCGGCTGGGCGGCGGCGATCGCACAGGGCCCGCCGCCCGCGCCGAAGCCCGAAACGCTCGCCAGCCGGCCCGGTGCGACGGGCGGCGAAGCGCTCTATGTCGAGCATTGCATGAGCTGCCACGGCGCCAACGGCATGGGCACCGGCCTGCTCGCGCGCCGCGTACAGCCCGCGCTGCTCGAGGCGCGCGGCAACCTGCCTGCGGCCTATGTCACCGTCGCGATGCGGCAGGGGATCGGCAACATGCCCGCGATCCCGCGCGGCGAAGTGAGCAATAGCGAGCTCAAGCAGATCGCCGATTACCTTGCGGCCGGGCCGCATCCGCCCGCTGGCGGGGGCGGACAGTGATCGCGCTGACTCGCCGCGCGGCGCTGGTCATGGCGGCCGCCTCGGCGCCGGCCATCGCCGCGCAGCCCAAGTGGCGCTGGCGGCACGGCGAAACCTCACTGCTGGTCTACGACCCCGACCTCGCCGCTGGGCGCCGGCTGGCCGAGACGAGCGAGGTGCCGCGCAGCGAGGCACTGGGCATCGAAGGCGACCGGGTGCGCTTCGGCCGCGCGCTGTTCGAGCGCCGTCCCGCGCTGGTGGTTGGGGTGACTCGCCCTGCGGATGCGCTGCTGATCGAGGAAGTCGGCCGCGAGGCAGGCTACCGGCCGGCGACCTGGGGCAGCGCGGGCCTGCGCGATCTGATTGCAGCAAGCGGCGACAAGGGCTTGGTGCTCGGCTGGGTACTCGCCCCCCGCTCGTGATCGCAGGGAACCGCGCTGCATTGTGCCGCTGCGCACGCCGTTGTATAGCCTGCCATACGCAAGGAGCTATACATGACCCTGAGTATCCGAAATGCCGAAGCCGACGCTTTGGCGCGGCGCTTGGCGCAACTCGATAAATCGACCATCACCGACGCGGTGGTTGTTGCGCTCAAGGAAGCGATCCGGCGGCGCGTTAGGGAGGAGGTGCCCTCGCAGACCGCGCGGCGGCTGTTGGCGCGCCGCGGTCTGTCGTTCAAGCCGGGCCGCCAGCCGGTTCCCGAGGAGACCTGGCACGAACTCGATCACGACCTGTCGGCCTGACCGGCATGTTCGTCGATGCCTGCGCGATCGTTGCGATTTTTGCCGGCGAAGAGACGGCAGCGGGTTACGACGCGGCCTTGCTGGCGGCCGCTGCTCCGTTCACCTCGCCGCTGGCGGCGTGGGAGGCGATCATCGTGTTGTCGCGTCCGGATCAGCTCGACTGTTCGTTTCTCGACGCTCACGCTGTGGTCATCGAATGGCTGGACTTGCGTGACATTGCGCTGCGTGAAACGACCGCCCCCGCCGAAGCCCTGCGCTTGGCGGTGGAGGTCGCGCAGATGCACGGCATCGGCCGCCGCGCGCTCAGCAACTTCGACTGTTTTCACTACGCTTATGCCAAGATTGCGGGTCAGCCACTGCTGACGCTCGATCGCCTGCTGCGGCAGACCGATGCCGAGACGAGGCCTTGATCGCGGGTGAAATGGCGGGGGCTCAGTTGCCTCAACCGTAACACCCGTTATGATCGAGCGACGGGCCCTATGGATGCCCGCGGGAGAGGTCATGGGCAAGATCGTGGTGAGCGGCGCGTCGGGCGCCTTCGGCGGGGCCGCGGCCGAACTGCTGTTGCAGCACGTTGCGGCTGAGGATCTCATCTTGCTTAGCCGCACGCCGGACAACCTGGCGCATTTTGCCGCCCGCGGCGCCGCGGTGCGGCGCGCCGATTTCGACGATCCGGCGAGCCTGCCCACGGCGATGGCCGGCGGCGAGCGGCTGTTGCTGATCTCGACCGTCCGGGTCGGCTCGCGGGTCGAGCAGCACACCGCTGCGGTCGAGGCGGCGGTGGCCGCGGGCGTAAGGCAGGTCGCCTACACCTCGATCCTCGGCTGCGGCGCGCCGAACAACCCCTCGGTCGAGCAATTCGATCACCTCGCGACCGAGCGCATGATCGAAGCATCGGGCCTCGTCTGGACTCATTTGCGCAACAGCCTTTACGCCGAAGCGGTGGCGACTGCGATGGCGATCCCGGCGCTGCTGGCCGGCCACAAGCCGGAGAACGCGGGCCGCGGCCGGGTGCCGATCGTCAGCCGCGACGATTGCGTCGCCATCGCGGTCGGCGTGCTGACTCAGGACGGCCACGCGAACACCGCTTACGATGTCACCGGCCCCGAGTTGTGGGCGCTGCCCGATGCGATGGCGCTGGTGTCGGACATGGCTGGCAAGCCCATCGTGGTCGAACCCGTCGATGACGAGGGCATGTATGCCTATTTCGATTCGCTGGGCGTCGCCCGCAAGGCCTCCGACGTCGTGCCCGACGGCCCGATCCCGTGGGCGAGCGAGGGCATGGTGACCTTCGGGCAGTCGATCCGCGAAGGGTTCATGGATGTCCAATCGGACGCGGTCGAACGCGTGACCGGCCGCAAGCCGCGCACGCTGCGCAGCGTGTGCGAGCAGTACCGGGGCGCGTGGCCGGCATGAAGCGCGCGATCGCATTGGCCGCGCTGCTGCTCGGCGCGTGCATGGATTTCTCCGGCGGCGGTGACGCGCCCGCGGTCGATACCAGCGTCTATGGCGCGGGCGACGACTGGGATAATCCGGGCGGCGACTGGGCCGGCAGCCACTTCTCGCGGCTGACCGACCTGACCAAGGACAACGTCGGCGAGCTCGGCCTGGCCTGGGAGTACGACCTCGGCACTGCGCGCGTGCAGGAGGCGACCCCGGTGGTGATCGGCGGGGTCATGTACACCAGCGGCAACCTCGGCCGGGTCTATGCGCTCGACGCCGAAACGGGGCGCGAGCTGTGGACGTTCGAGCCCGAGATCGACATGCAGATCAACCGCGCGGCGTGCTGCGACCAGGCCAATCGCGGCGTGCAGGTGCATGATGGGAAGGTGTACGTCGCCGCGCTCGACGGCTGGCTCTACGCGCTCGACGCGAAAACCGGTGCCGTCGCGTGGAAGACCGACACCATTGCCGACCGCAAGCGCGGCTATACCAGCACCGGCGCGCCCGAGATCGCCGGCAACCTGGTGATCATCGGCAACGGCGGCGCCGAATACGACGCGCGCGGCTACGTGACTGCTTACGATACCTCCGACGGCAGCGAGGCCTGGCGCTTCTGGACCGTACCGCGCGATCCCAAGCTCGGCCCGCAGGAAAGCGAAGCGCTCGAGGAAGCGGTCAAGACCTGGGACCCGGAGAGCCGCTGGGACATCGGCGGCGGTGGCACGGTGTGGGACGCGATCGTCTACGATCCCGAGTTCGACCAGGTGGTGATCGGCACCGGCAACGGCGGACCCTATCCGCTCAAGACCCGGTCACCGAGCGGCGGCGACAACCTCTATCTCAACTCGGTGGTCGCGCTCGACCGCGCGAGCGGCGAGATCAAGTGGCACTTCCAGGAAACCCCGCAGGATTCGTGGGACCTGACCGCGACTCAGCCGATGGTCCTGACCCGGCTGACGGTCGGCGGGGCGGAGCGGCCGGTGATCCTGCACGCGCCCAAGAACGGGTTCCTGTTCGCGATCGACCGCGAAACCGGCAAGCCGCTGGCCGCCAACGCGCTGGTGCGCACGAGCTGGGCGAGCGGCTGGGACCTGGAAACCGGCAAGCCCAAGCTGACGCCCGAGTTCTCCGACTACTCGGCCGGGCCGAAGATCGTCTATCCGGCCTCGGTCGGGGCGCGGAACTGGTACCCGGCGGCTTACGATCCGGCGCGCAAGACCTACTTCGCCAGCGTGGTGGACATGGGCAACCTGATGTTCATTCCGCCGGGGCAGGAAACGCCGCGCTACCGCCAGAACTTCCTCAATCCGGCGGCGGCGCTGATCTTCACCTCCGATCTCGAAGCCGCACTGCCGAGCTTGCCGCCGCCGCTGCAGCAGGCGGTCAAGGCGCTGCCGCAGTGGAGCTGGGTGACCGAACAGCCGTTCACCAGCGAACTGCGCGCGATCGATCCCGTGACGGGCGCCACCAAGTGGGCCGCGCCTTACGATGGCTGGCAGGATCGCGGCGGCGTGCTGGCGACCGCCAGCGGCTTGGTCATCCACGGCACGGTGTCGGGCAAGCTGGTGGTACGCGACGCCGACACCGGCGCGATCCTCAAGTCGATCGAAACCGGCAGCTCGATGCTCGCCGCGCCGATGACCTATCGGGTGAACGGTGTGCAATACGTCGCCGTGCAGACCGGCTGGGGCGGGGGCGGGTGGGGGTTCGTGCCGCCCTACGCGGCGGCCTACTCCAAGGGCAATGCCAACCGCCTCCTGGTGTTCAGGATCGGCGGCGGGGCCGTGCGTGTGCCCGACGATCTCCCTCCGCTCCAGCCCGCCCCTTCACCGCCGCGGCAACTGCCCGGCGTAACGCCGGCGACGATCGCCCTAGGCAGCGCGCTGTTCACCGAGAACTGCTCGATCTGTCACTCGAACCAGCCCCGCGCGCCGCTGCCCGACTTGCGCCGGATGCAGCCGGGCACGCACCAGGTGTTCGATCGGATCGTGCTCGAAGGGCTGCTGGTGCCGAACGGCATGCCGCGCTGGAACGACCTGCTGAAGCCCGATCAGGTCACGGCGATCCACGCGTTCCTGATCGACGAGCAGGGCAAAGTCCGCGCGCGCGAGTTGCAGCTCCAGCGCGAGGGCAAGCCGCTCGACAGCCGCAGCCTGACGATCCTGTCGAACTTCTAACCCTGAGACCCCATGGAGCACCCCCGTTTCCGTTCGTGTCGAGCGAAGTCGAGACACCGGGCGTGGCATGTCTCGACTTCGCTCGACACGAACGGCGGTGGGTGTATCCGGCCACAAAAGAGCGGAGAGACCCCATGACCCCCCAAGGCGTAAACATCCGGCATCCGGACAGGCTCTTCATCGGCGGCGAGTGGGCCGCGCCCACAAGCGGGCTCGAGCTCGAGATCGTCAACCCGAACAGCGAGGAAGTCGTCGCGCGAACCGCGGCGGCGGGGCCGGCCGACATGGACCGCGCGGTCGCCGCGGCGCGCCACGCGTTCGATCGCGGGCCTTGGCCAACCACGTCGCCCGCCGAGCGCAGCGCGCGGCTGATGGCGATGATCGATCACCTCGAAGCCCGCGTGCCCGAGCTGTCGGCGGCGTGGGTGGCCCAAGTCGGCGGGCTCGCCAGCTTCGCGCCGATCATGCACGGCGGTAGCGTCGCGGGCCTGCGCGGAATCGCGGCGCTGGGGCAGAGCTTCGCGTGGGTCACCCAGCAGCCCGGCCAGGTCGTCGATACCGCGATCCTCGCGCGCGAGCCGGTCGGCGTGGTGGTCGGTATCGCGCCGTGGAACGCGCCGTTCGGGATCATGGCCAACAAGGTGTTCTACGCGCTCGTCGCCGGCTGCCCGATCGTGATGAAGCCTTCGCCCGAAACCCCGCTCGAAGCCTACATCATCGCCGAGGCGGCCGAGGCGGCGGGCCTGCCGCCGGGTACCGTCAACCTGGTCCCGGCCGAGCGCGAGGCGAGCGACCACCTGATCCGCAGCCCGCACATCGACAAGGTCAGCTTCACCGGATCGAGCGCGGCGGGGATGCACATCGCCGGCATCTGTGGCGCCAAGATGACCCGCTGCACGATGGAGCTTGGCGGCAAATCAGCGGCGATCGTGCGTGACGATTTCCCGATCGAGGCCGCCGCCGGCATCCTCGGCAACACGATCACGGTGATGAGCGGGCAGGTCTGCGCGATGCTGAGCCGCGCGATCGTCCCCCGGCACCGGCACGACGACCTGGCCGAAGCGATCGCGCGCGTGATGAACGGCATCAAGATCGGCCATTCCGAAGCGCCCGACACCCAGCTTGGCCCGCTGGCGATGAAGCGGCAGCTCGAACGCGTCGAGATGTACATCGAGGAAGGTCGGAAGAGCGGCGCGGACCTGGTCACCGGCGGCCGCCGCCCGGCGGAGATGAACAAGGGCTTTTTCATCGAGCCGACGCTGTTCGCCAACGTCGATAACCGCAGCCGCATCGCGCAGGAGGAGATTTTCGGGCCCGTCCTCTGCCTGATCCCCGCCGAGGACGAGGCGGACGCGATCCGTATCGCCAACGAGAGCGATTTCGGGCTCAACGGTTCGGTCCTGACCACCGATCCGCAGGCCGCCTACGACATCGCCCGCAAGGTGCGCACCGGGGTGGTCGGACAGAATGGGATGCGCATGGAATTCGGCATGCCGTTCGGCGGGTTCAAGCAGAGCGGGATCGGGCGCGAGGGCGGCGAGGAAGGGCTGTGGCCCTACCTCGAGACCAAGACGATCCTGCTGGATGGGGCGCCCGAGCGGTTGTGAAGGACTGCGATCAACGAAACGCGCTCACTCCCCGACCTTGTTACCCTTGGTCGCCTCCAGGGAGATCGGCCCGACCAGCGACGCCACGATCCCCGGCCCGGTTTGATCCGGCCGGCGCGCGTCCATGCGCAGTTCGTTCATGGTGATCTGCGCGCGGACGTGGCGGCTGAACGGGATTACGGTGCCATCGCCCCAGTCCTGGTGGTTGATGTCGAACTCGATCACGTCGCCGGCGATCCTAAAGTTCTCCAGCGCGCCGTGAGTATAGGGATTGTCGCAGCGGCCGCAGGCGAGGCCGAACAGCCTGTCACCGTCCTGTCGGATCACGAAGTACTGCTTCTCCATGCCGACCCCGAAGCCTAACCATACCCCGACCACGTCGGCGGCGCTGAGCTGGCGCCACTTCGCTGGCGCGACGTAGGGAGCGGGCGGTGCGCCTCCGCCTCCACGCGGAGGGGACAGGACCGGGACCGGCGGGGCATTCGGCGGCAAGATCGACTGGACATACGGTCCGGGCGTGGGGCCGCGCGGGTCCTTGATCGTGGCGTGCTCGATGCGGGCGCCGTTGCCGTCTACACCACTGACCATGAGCTTACCGTCGGCGAGGCGCGCGCGCAGCCGGTCGGTGGATCTCAGGCGGCCGTCGAGATCGAGATGCCGCACCGTGAAGCTGATCCCGCCGGCTTCGTCGAAAGTGCCCTCGAGCGGGGCCAGCGTGGTCCCGTCGGCGCAGTGCGTGCAGTAATAGCCGGTTACTGCAGTGCCCTTGATCACGAACTGATAGACATGCGGGCTTCCGGAATCCGTGCGCCAGCCGCCTCGGTACCAGTCGGCATCTTCCGCTGCGGCGGGCATTGCCGCGAAGGCCGCGCCAGCGGCCGCAACCAGCGCGATCGATCGAATAGCCATCCCTGCTCCCCTCTTTTCGGGGAGCTTACAGCCGCTTGTCGTTGGGGTCGATGGGGCGGTCGGTCTTGAGCATGGGATCCCAGTGCTCGGCGATCTTGCCGTTCTCGATCCGGTAGAGATCGAACCAGGTCGAATAGTACGTCTGCCCTTGCGCGTCTTGTTCCGGACGCACGAAAGCGGTCATCACGTAGTCGCCCTCGGCGATCAACTGGATCAGCGGCAGTTCGAGCTTGTCCTCGATCGGGCGCGCGGGGCGAGTGTTGCGGATGTAGTCCTGCACGCCGGCGAGGCCCTGGCCGGCCATCGGGTTGTGCTGGATGTAGCCTTCGGCGATGAACTCGCCAGCCCGGTCGGCGTGGCCGCCCTGGAGCACGATGCGGTACATATCGTAGACCAGCCGCTTGTTGGCGGCGAGCCGCGGATCGGGGCTGGCGAGCAGCGCGGCGTGGTCCTCGGCGACTTTCGGAGCAAGGGCGGATGAATTGGACATTGTCAACGTCTCCTGGGCGCGAAGGGAGACTGGGAGCGCACTCGCGGCAGCGGCGAAGGCCAAAGGCAAAGCGAATGTGACGCGCATCGGCCGCTCTCCCGGGCTATTTGGTGTGCTGTGCCAAAGCAGGGGTGACGCGGCAAGCGCGAGCCGCTAAAAGTCGGACAAACGCAATTTCAGACTGGGAGAGACGGCCCATGCGCCGCCTGAAGTATCTCGCGCTTGCCATTACCGTGCTGCCCTCGCTGCCCGCCTTCGCGCAGGACAGTGTCATCGTCGTGACCGGCCGAGGGCTCGAGCAGACCCCCGCCACACCGGCTTACGATGTGGTCGAGATCGAGCGCGAGAAGCTGCTCGCGAGCGCCTCGGGCCGGATCGAGGACGTGCTTGGCGGTGTTGCCGGGTTCCAGCAGTTCCGCCGCTCGGACAGTCGCTCGTCGAACCCCAGCGCGCAGGGCGTGACGTTGCGCGCGCTCGGCGGCAACGCCACGAGCCGGGCGCAAGTCCTGCTCGACGGGGTGCCGCTGGCCGATCCGATGTTCGGCTACGTCCCGCTCTCGGCGATCGCGCCCGAGCGCCTGGCGAGCATCCGGGTGACGCGCGGGGGCGGCTCGGGCCCGTTCGGCGCGGGCGCGCTCGCCGGCACGATCGAGCTCGAGAGCGCCGATGCGCGCACGCTGGGCCTGGTCAGCGGCCAGGCCTCGATCAACGACCGCGCCGAGACCGAACTGTCGGCCACGCTCGCGCCCGAGATCGGCGACGGCTACGCGATCTTCAGCGGGCGCTGGGATCGCGGCGATGGGTTCTACACCACGCCCGAAAGCCAGCGCGCGCTGGCGTCGGTGCCGGCCGAGTTCAATGCCCGTTCGGCGAGCGCGCAGATCGTACAGCCGCTCGGCGGAAGGCTCGAAGTGCAGGTGCGCGGTCTGGTGTTCCAGGACGATCGCGTGCTGCGGTTCCGCGGCGCCGATACCGGCAGCCGTGGGCAGGACATCTCGGCGCGGGTGGTCGGGCGTGGGCCCTGGCAGGTCGATGCGCTGGTCTATGGCCAGTGGCGCAATTTCAACAACACGGTGATCTCCTCGACCACCTTCAGGCGTTCGCTCGACCAGAAGGACACGCCGGCGAGCGGCCTGGGCGGCAAGCTCGAAGTCCGGCCCCCGGTTGGCGGCGGGCACACCCTGCGGATCGGCACCGATTTCCGGCGCGCCGAGGGCGATCTGGCCGAGGATGCCTACAACGCCACCACCGGCTTGCTGACCGCGCGGCGTTTTGCCGGCGGGGTCAACACCGACTGGGGCCTGTTCGTCGAGAACGATTGGGAACTCGGTCCGCTGGTGCTGACCGGAGGCCTGCGCGCCGATTCCTATTCGATCGAGGGTGGCTATTTCCGCTCGGTCAACGCGGCCGGCGTGACGACCATCGACACGGCCTATGCCGACCGCTCGGACTGGGAATTCTCCTACCGCGCGGGAGCGGTGTTCGAAGTGACCGAGGGGCTCAAGCTGCGCGCGGCGGCCTATAGCGGGCTGCGGCTTCCGACGCCGAACGAGCTCTATCGCCCGTTCGTGGTATTCCCCGTGACCACTAACGCCAACGCCGCCCTGCTGCCCGAGCGGCTTGAAGGCTTTGAGGCCGGGATCGACTGGACGCCGATGGCGGGCGTGCGTTTCGCCGCGACGGTGTTTGACAACAAGGTCGAAGGCGCGATCACCAATGTGACCATCGGCACCAACTTGCGCGAGCGGCGCAACATCGACGCGATCCAGGCCCAGGGGATCGAACTGACCGGGCAACTCGACTTCGGGCAGCTCTCGTTCGATGGCTCGCTGGCCTACACGGACGCCCAGCAGGTCGGCACCGGCGCGGCCGCCGCGCTCGACGGCTTCACACCCTCGCAGACACCCAAGTGGGCCATGAGCGCGACCGCGAGCTGGCGGCCCTTCGAAGGCGCGCTGGCGGCCGCGACCGTGCGCCACGTCGGCGATCAATACGAGGATGACCAGCAGACCGATCTGCTGCCGGCGGCGACCACCGTCGACCTGTTCGTGCAGGTACCGCTCGTGGAACGGCTGAGTGTGGTCGCGCGTGTGGAGAACCTGCTCGACGAAGAGATCGTCACCCGCAACCAGGGCGGCTCGATGGACCTGGGCATTCCGCGCACCGCCTGGATCGGCTTCCGCGCCGGGTTCTAAACGTAGCAAGGGCCGCGCTCGGCGGCCCTTGCATTCTACGCTTTCGCGCGCATCAGCGGTTCTCGGACGGCTGCTGGTCCTGGCGGTTGCGGTCTTCGCCGGGCTGACGGCTGCGATCGTCCGGCTGTTCCTGCTGCGGGGCTCGATCGCCATGCTCGCCCTGCTGACGGTCATTGCCGCCCTGTTTGTCCTGCTGGCCCTGCTGCTGCTGGCGGTCGCGATCACCCTGCGGGTTCTGCTGTTCCTGGCCTTGGTTGCGATTCTGATCGGTCATGGCGTCTCTCCTCTGCCCGCTTGGAAACCTGCGGGTCGATTGGGCTAACGGTATGGAAAAGAAGACTTTCCCGGCCGCATCGCACAATCGCGACGGGCGGTGGTGCGGCTGCGCCAGGCCGTACTTCGCGCTATCCCGCAGCCGCTCGACACGTTACCCATGCTTACGGGAAGCAGGAGAATGGGATGGCATCGGCAACGGTCGCGCGGGAAGCCCTGCTCGACGTGCGCAATCCGCGCACGGGCGAGGTCGATCTGCGCCTGCCGATATCGTCGCGCGTGGAAGTTGCCGACAAGGCCGCCCGGCTGCGCGCCGCCCAACCC
This sequence comes from Sphingomonadales bacterium 12-68-11, assembly GCA_002279825.1. Classification (GTDB taxonomy): domain Bacteria; phylum Pseudomonadota; class Alphaproteobacteria; order Sphingomonadales; family Sphingomonadaceae; genus Croceibacterium_A. Next base: position 863,529 of record NCCV01000003.1, on the reverse strand, counting down.
GCCTGGGAAGCGATGGGCGTCGGTGGCCGCTGCGCGGCGATGGCGCGCTGGCTCGGCGCGGTGAGAGCGCGGGCCGCGGATATCGGCGAAGCTGACGCGGTCGACACAGGCGGCTGCCACACCAGTTATCTCCAGGGCTTCATCACAATGCGGAACGTGGCCGGCTGGCTGGAGGATGCGCCCAAGGCCTTCGAGAGTCTCAAGTGGGAGGGCGTGAGCATTTCGATGCCGACCGTCGCGGTCGAGAGCCAGGTCGTCGCTTACCCGCTCGTCGGCGTGATATCGCCCTGGAACGCGCCGCTGATGCTCGCGCTGCTCGACGCCGTGCCGGCGCTGTTCGCGGGCAGCGCGGTGCTGCTCAAGCCCAGCGAAGTCACTCCGCGGGTCATAGAGACGCTGTTCGCGACGGTGCGCGAGGTGCCCGAGCTGGCGGCGGTGTTCGATTACGTGACCGGCCCCGGCGAAGTCGGCCAGGCGGTGATCGCCGAGGCCGACACGATCTGCTTCACCGGCTCGGTGCCGACCGGGCGCAAGGTCGCGGTCGCCTGCGCCGAGCGGCTGATCCCCTGCAATCTCGAACTGGGCGGCAAGGACCCGTGCATTGTGACCGCCAGCGCCGACCTCAACCGCGCGGCAACCGCGGTGCTGCGCGGCGCGGTCTATGCCACGGGCCAGGTCTGCTATTCGATCGAGCGGGTCTATGTGGATAAGAGCGTCCACGATGCCTTCGTCGCCAAGCTGGTCGAGAAGGCGCGGGCGGTGCGGCTCAACAGCGACAATCCGCGCGCCGGGCACATCGGGCCGTTCACGTTCGCCCCGCAGGCCGAGATCGTGAAACGCCACCTCGCCGATGCGGTCGCCAAGGGCGCGACGATCGTGACTGGCGGCGAGATCGAGGACATCGGCGGCGGCCTGTATTTGCGCCCCACCATACTGACGGGCGTGAACCACGACATGCTGATCATGCAGGACGAGACGTTCGGCCCGTGCATCCCCGTCATGGCCTACCGCGATACCGAGGAAGCGATCCGCCTCGCCAATGATACCTCCTTCGGCCTCACCGCTAGCGTGATCGCGGGGGATGCCGAGGAAGCCAGGGCGATCGGGCGGCGGATCAATGCCGGCGGGATTTTCCTGCAGGATACGTTCCTGACCTTCGCCAAGCTGCGCACGTTCGGATCGGACAGCTTCGGCTGGTCGGGCTACGGCAGCCCGCGGATCGGGCCTGAAAGCCTGCGCCGCTTCCTGCGCCGCAAAAGCCTGCTGACGCAGACCGGGCCGGTGGCGGACATCCAGAATGACCATCATCTGGGGCAGGGTCGATGACCCTTCTTCCGTTCGCATCGAGCGAAGTCGAGATGCCGGGCGCGGGTGTCTCGACTTCGCTCGACACGAGCGGAGTTGTGGTATGAAAATCACCGCTGCCATAAGCCGCGGCGCCTCGCCGGTGCCTGAAATCGTCGAGCTGGAGCAGGAAGAGCCGCGCGCCGGCGAGATGCGCGTGCGGATCGTTGCCACCGGCATCTGCCACACCGACCTCCACGAGCATCCCGGACGGATGGCGCCGCATCCGATCGTGCTCGGGCACGAAGGCGCCGGGGTGGTCGAGGCGCTCGGAGCCGACGTTCCTGGGGGCGTGCCGGGCTTCGCGGTCGGCGATCACGTTATCCTGAGCGGCAGTTCGTGCGGGTGGTGCCCAGGTTGCCGCGCCAACCGGCCGACTTACTGCGACCTCGCGATGCCGCTGTGCTTCGGGGGCAAGCGGCTCGACGGCTCGACCGCCTTGGCGGCTGGCGCTGAGGCGGTGCATTCGCATTTCTTCGGCCAGTCGAGCTTCGCAAGTCACGCGGTGGTGCCGTGGCGCACGGCGGTGAAAGTGCCGCACGACCTGCCACTCGAAAAGCTCGGGCCGCTCGGCTGCGGGGTAATCACCGGCGCGGGCGGCGTAATCGAGGCGCTCAAGGTCGGGTTCGGCGATACCCTGGCGGTGTTCGGCACCGGCGGGGTCGGGCTGTCGGCGGTCATGGCGGCCCGGCTGGTCGGGGCCGAGCGGATCATTGCGGTCGATCTGAGCCCCGAGCGGCTCGAACTGGCGCGCGAGTTCGGCGCGACCGACTGCTTCCTCGGCACCGAGGAGGGCCTCGCGGGCAAGATTCGGGCCCTGACCGGCCGCGGGGTCGGTTTCAGCTTCAACACCACCACCGTGCCCGAGATTCACACCGCAGCGCTCGAGTGCCTGGCGATGAACGGCACGGCCGGTTTCGTCGCGGCCCCGCGCGGCCCCTGGGCGCCGCAAATGTTCGCCCTGCTCGCCGGCGGGCGGCAGCTGCGTGGCATTCTTGGGGGCGACGCGTATCCCGGCCTGTTCTTGCCCCGGCTGATCGAATTCTGGCGCCAGGGCCGGTTCCCGTTTGACCGCCTGCTGACGTTCTACCCGTTCGAAGAGATCGCCCGAGCGTTCGAGGACGCGCATTCGGGCAAGGCGATCAAGCCGGTGCTACTGATGGCCCCGACGATGGAAGGAGAGGCATGACCCCCGACTTGCGCAAAGCCCTCGAGGAACTGGGCCGCGAGATCTCGCCGTCGATGCTGACCGGCACCACCGCGCTGTTCGCGCCCCTCGCCAAGGGCAGCGATCCTATCGTCGAAGTCACCCGCGACCTCCAATACGGCGATGACCCGCGCCACCGGCTCGACCTGTTCCGCAAGGCCGATACCGCAGGCGCGCCCGTGCTCGTCTTCGTCCACGGCGGCGGGTTCGTGATGGGCGACAAGCGCTCGGCCGAGACGCCGTTCTACGACAACATCGGGGTGGCCGCGGCACTGGCCGGCTATGTCGGCGTAACGATCACCTATCGGTTGGCGCCGGCAAACCGGTTCCCGTCCGGGCCGGAGGACTTGGGCGCGGTGGTGCGCTGGCTCAAGGCCAATGTCGCGCAATACGGCGGCGATCCGGACAAGATCGTGCTGGCGGGCCAGTCGGCCGGCGCGACGCATGTGGCGGGCTATGTCGCGCATAAGGCGCATCATGCCCAGGCCGGCGGCGGGATCGCCGGGGCGATCCTGATGAGCGGGCTCTACGATACGCTGAGCTGCACGCCTAACCCGTTCCACGTCGCCTATTACGGCGACGACCGTGCGGGCTGGGGCCCGGCGTCGTGCATGGCCGGGCTGCTCAACACCGCGATCCCGCTGATGCTGACCGTCTCGGAATTCGATCCCGAGGACTTCCAGCGCCAGGCCGCACAGTTCGTCGGCGCCTGGGGTGTGGCCCATGCCGCCTATCCCGAGATGCACTACCTCGCAGGGCACAACCACCTGAGCCCCGCGCAATCGATCGGCAGCGAGATCAAGTCGATCGAGCGGATGGTGATGGGATTTGTGAAGCGGGTGACGCGGTAATCCCAACTCCTTCCCGGCACGGGGAAGGGGATAGCCCCAGGGTGGTGGAGAGGCACCCTCGTGAGACGCCGCCCGTGCCCCTCCACCATGCCTCGCATGGTCCCCCTCCCCTTGCAGGGGAGGATCGTTCACCCCGCCATCCAGCTACCGTGGAAGGCCATCGGCAGCGCGAACGGCAGCTTCACTGTCGCGATCGGGGGCCGGCTCACGTCGCGGCCGTCGAGGATCAGGAGGTCCATGCGCTTCTCGGCGAAGCGGTCGACCGCGGCGAGGACGAAGCCGTCGCCTTCGGGCGAATCCGGGCTGCGGGGGACAAACAGCGGTTCTTGCGCGCCCGCGCCCTGGAACGCGTGGAGCTTGAGCTCGCCGGTATCCCAGTCGATCTGGCCGACGCCCATGTTGGGGAAGTCGCGGAAGGCGAAGTAGCCCACGCGGTACTTCTCCATCGCATAGCGGTCGTCGATGCGCGGCATGTCGCCATAGGCGCCTTGCACGGGCTCGAGCGTGACCGCGTCGGCATCCGGCTTCGCCAGGTCGAAGGTGATGCGGGTGAGCTGGGTCACGGTTTCGGCCGGGCTCGGCAAGTTGCCGTGCTTGTCCTTGAAGAACGAGAAACAGTTGCCCGGGCTCACGGGCGTATCGATGATCACCCGGCTGCCTTCGGTATAGGCGTTCATCACGTGGCCCATGACGATGCCCGGGATCGAAAACCACCGCATCCGGTCGACCGAGCCGCCGCGGGGCATGATCCCCCACGCGCTCGGTAGCTCGGGATCGTACTGGTAGTATTGCCCGCCCGCGCGCAGCCGGCGATCATCGGCGGTCAGCGGCATGATCGGGAACACCAGGTGCTCGCGCGTCACCCCCCAGTCGTGGCTGAGGCCGGGGTAGGGGGTGTGGAACCACTCTTCGCGGAGCAGGCGGCCAGCGGCGTCGAACACGTGGAGCGAGGCGTCGGTGGTCGGCTCGCCGCGGGCGAACACGCCGTAGCTCCACCATTCGCCGGTCCGGGGATCGATCTTAGGATGCGCGGTCAGCGCGGTCGAGCCGAGCGCGTCGAACCGGCCGACTTCGATCGTCTCGAGCGTCGCTGGATCGAGCCGGTACGGGCGCGAATCCTCGCGCAGCATGTAGAGTTCGCCGTGGTGATTGAAGGCGTACGTGTTGCCGGTGTTGTCGCGCTCGGGAAGGTTCGAGACCGCCTCGTCGTCGGTGTATTTGTTGCGATAGTGACCGTAGAGCCGCCGGCGCGCTTCGCGCTCGCGCTTGAAACGTTCGGTTTGGACGTAACGGCTGCGGAAACTGACATGGCCATTGTCGAACCGGAACATGCTGGCGAGCCCGTCGCCGTTGAGGATGATGTCGTTCTCGAGGCTGGGGTACTGCCGGTCGCCGCCGGTGCGGTAATAGGTGCCCTCCAGCTCTTTCGGGATGTCGCCTTCGACTTCGCATTCGAACACATCGGCTTCGAAGCGCATCGGCGTGCGCTTCTGGTGGCCGAAGCTGTCGAACGGCAGGAATAGCTCGGGCATTGGTATCTCCCCTTCGCGAGACGTCTTCCGTCATTGCGAGCGGCCGGGAGGCCGCGCGGCAATCCAGGGCGTCGCGCGTTTCGCCCTAGATTGCTTCGTCGCGTTGCTCCTCGCAATGACGAACTGTTTGGCGCTAGAGTTTTGAGGACCTGAGGCGCCTGGGAGAGACCGAATGACCGAGAACCCGTGGCCGAGCGGCGTGCCAGCGATCATGCCCGCCGAAGACCGATCCGAGATCGAGGAACTGTTCGCACGCTATGCCTGGGGCATCGATCTCGCCGACGAGGAGCAAGCGATCGCCACCTTCGCCGAGGACGCCGAGTTCGACCACTTGTGGCAAGGCAAGGTGCGCGGCCATGCGGCGATCCGTGAGAACTTGCGCAAGCTGTGGTACGATCGGCAGCACTGGTGGTACGGCCGCCAGCACCTGATGAACCACTTCATCATGGACCCGCTACCCGAAGGTGCGCGGGTGCGGTGCTTCTTCCAGATCATCCAGTGGAACGCCGATTACCACACCAACTTCGTGTTCGGCATCGGCACCCGCGACGACCGGCTGGTCAAGCGCGGTGGGCGGTGGAAATTCTACCGCCTGCACGTTAACGCGTGGACGGCGGTCGACCAGATTCCGTGGAAGGGGGAGCGGACCCTGCCGCGGCGGCCGCCCTATCAGTCGCCCCCGGCCGATACCCGGCCGTTCGATGAGCAGACGGGGGACGGCTGGTAGGAGGGGAAATCGCCACCGCCACGTTCCGGGGGGCGGTGCGGCGGTGGCGACAGGTGCTTCCGGTTGGGCACCGGAAGACCCGGATCACTTCTTGGTTTTGGATCCGGGAATCTTGGCGAGCTTCTTGCTCTCGGCCTTTGGTGTCTTGGCGATCTTGGGCGGCTTGGCGTCGGCCTTCTTGCCGTCGGGCGCCTTGTCCTTCTTCTTGCCGCCGTCCTTGGCCTTTTTGGCAGCCTTCTTGCCGCCCGCCGGCTTGGCGGCTGGCGTTAGCGCGGCTTCGGCGAGGCGGCGAATGTCCGCGGAACGGGGGCGAACAGTGCGCGCGAGGATCCCGTTCGCCAGCTCCGCGAGAGACAGTTCGCCCTGGTCGTTGGCTGCCACCGGTGCGGCCGCCTTGGCCGCAGACGCCTTCGCGGCCCGCATCTTGCTGTCTTTTCCTGCCATCACGCTAACCTCGCCGAATGTCTAGTGCAGCTGCATCCGCCGCTTCGACCCTTAATGCAAGTTAGGTGCTAACTTAGTCATAAAACTGTCAAACTGCGAGGTCCGATGTCGGCTCGCGCAAGCGGGTCGATTCGCCGATGCGGATTTCGGCTTCCAGGCCGAGCCACTGTGCCAGCGCCTTGAGGTCGTTGGCGACGATGTCGGAGGCAAGCTGCGCGCGTTCCGGGTCGAACCGCAGCACCAGCCGGCCATCCTCGCGCGTCAGCGCGCTCGACAGCAGCGAAACCCGCGTACCTGCGCCCAGCCGCCGGCAGAGCCGGATCGCGAGGCCCCAGCCGACCGCCTCGCGCAGCGCTGCCTCGCTGGCCAGCCGGGCGAGCGCGGGAGGCGTCGGCGGGCGCCCGCAAGCGGCGAGCTGCGCAGCGGCGATCCGGGCGCGCCCTTCGGGATCGAGCCCGAGCCAGCGCTTGTCCATCGCCCAGTCGTAGGCGTGGCGCGCCCGCAAGTTGGGCTCGATATGCGCGGCCGCGAGCGCCAGCATGGTTGCGGTGAGGCGGAGCCGCTCGTCGCCGGGGCCGGTTCCGGTGGCGGCATCGGCGGTCCAGGCGGCCATCATCGCGGCCTGGCTCGGTGAACCGCCGCGCGGATCGGTGAAATGCGCGACCGCCGCCAGCAGCGGGTCCTGCGCCCGCGCGCTCGGGCTCAGCCGGCCGAACAGCAGCCCCTCGCGCAGGCCCCACGACGAGAACACCAGGCCGTCGGGCTTGAGGTCGGCTAGCATGATCCGCAGCATGTTGGCCGCGTCGGGCAGCCCGGCGGCGCGCGAGCTGGAAACGCCGGGAATGGCGGCCAGTTCGGCGGGCTCGAGCCGGGCGACCTTCTTTGCCAGCGCATCGGCCTCCTCGATCGTCATCGTCAGCGCGTGCGGATCGGTCAGCGGGTGATCGCCGCGGCGCAAAGCGGACGTGGCCAGGGCGCGCCAGGTGCCGCCGACCATGTAGAGCGGCCCCGGGTGCTCGGCCGCCCAGCCGGCGCGGGCCATCTCCCGCTCGATCGCCGCGCGGAACGCCACCGGGCCTTGTTCGCGCAAAGCCGGCAGGCGAAGAGTGCCGAGCGGCAGGCTGACGCCGTCGTGGCAGCCGCCGTTTTCGATCATCACCAGTTCGAGGCTGCCGCCGCCGAGATCGGCCACGGTGCCGCGCGCGCCCGGAAACGCGCCGATCACGCCCAGCGCGGCAGCCTGGGCCTCTTCCTCGCCGGTCAGCAGCCGCGGCGCCAGGCCCAGCGCGCGAACCCGCTCGAGAAACGCGGGCCCGTTGGCGGCGTCGCGCACCGCTGCGGTGGCGACGGTCTGCACGTCGGTGATGCCGAGATCGGGCAGGATCGTTGCGAACCGCGCGAGCGCGCCGAGCGCGTAGTCCATTGCCTTGGCGGGCATCCGCCCGGTGGTGGCCAGGTCGCGGCCGAGCTTGGCGCTGACTTTTTCGTTGAGCCACACTTCGGGCGCGCGCCGCGACCCCGCATAGACTGCCAGGCGGACGGTGTTGGAGCCGATATCGATCACCGCGCGGTCGGGCCGGTCTGCACCGGCGTGCCCCCTCCGCGCGTTCCCCGCTGTCATGACGCGCCCCGGCGCAGCTTCAGCTTGGGCACATGGCTGTCGGCAAGCGCCTCGCCGCGGCCGGATAGCGAGGGATTGGTCATGAAGTAGTTGTGCAGGTTGAAGCCCGGCCCATCGGCGGCGACGCGCTCATAGGTACCGTCCTCGCCGTCCTGCAACCAGCTCTGCTCGGTGTCGATCAGGTTGGCCACCAGCACCTGGTCGAGCACCTGGTCGTGGACGGTGGCGTTGCGCAGCGGCAGCAGCACTTCGACGCGGCGGTTATAGCTGCGGCTCATCGCGTCGGCGCTTGAGATGAACACTTTCGCGCGGCCGCTCGGCAGCGTGTAGCCGTTGGCGAAAGCCCAGATGCGGCTGTGTTCGAGAAAGCGGCCGATGATCGACTTCACCGTGATGTTGTCCGACAGACCAGGAACGCCCGCGCGCAGACAACAGATCCCGCGCACCACCAGCACCACTTCGACGCCGGCCTGCCCGGCCTCGTAGAGCCGATCGATCATACCCTTCTCGGTCAGCGAGTTGAGCTTGGCCCAGATCGCCGCCGGGCGGCCGTTGCGGGCGTTTTCGATCTCCTTGTCGATGTGCTCGTAGAGCGTCTCGCGCAAGTTAAGCGGCGAGATCGCCAGCATCTCGAGCTCTTGCGGCTCGACGTAGCCGGTCACGAAGTTGAACACCTTGGCGGCATCGCGGCCGAACTTGGGATCGGCGGTGAAGAAGCTCAGGTCGGTGTAGATCTTGGCGGTGACGGGGTGATAGTTGCCGGTGCCGAAGTGGCAATAGGTGCGGTAGCCTTCGTCCTCCTGGCGCACGACCATCGAGATCTTGGCGTGCGTTTTCCAGTCGACGAAGCCGTAGATCACCTGGACCCCGGCGCGTTCGAGCTCGCTCGCCCACTTGAGGTTCTGCTCTTCGTCGAAGCGGGCCTTGAGTTCGACCACCGCGGTGACCGACTTGCCGGCCTCGGCGGCGGCGGTCAGCGCGGCGATGACGGGCGACTGGTTGCCCGCACGGTATAACGTCTGCTTGATCGCCACCACCGCCGGGTCGGCGGCCGCCTGGCGGATGAAATCGACCACCACCTCGAAGCTTTCGTAGGGATGGTGGATCACGATGTCCTTCTCGCGGATTGCGGCGAAGCAATCCCCGTCGTGTTCCATGATCCGCTCGGGATAGCGCGGCGAATAGGGCTCGAACTTGAGATCGGGGCGGTCCTCGCCGACCACCTGGCTGAGGCTGGAGAGCCCGAGCATGCCGCGCGTCTTGGTGACGATCGCCTGCCCCAGGCCGAGCTGATCGCGCAAGAGGGCCTCCGCCTCGGGATCGAACGGCTCATCGAGTTCGAGCAGGATCACCATGCCGCGGCGGCGGCGCTGGATCGCGGTGCGGTAATAACGCACCAGATCCTCGGCCTCTTCCTCCATCTCGATGTCGCTGTCGCGCAAGACGCGAAACACCCCGTCGCCTTCGACGCGGAACCCCGGGAACAGCAGGTGCGCGAAGCGGCAGATCAGCCGCTCGACCGGGATGTAGAGCGCTTCGTCGCCCTGAACGCTGTGCGGGACGCGAACGAACCGCGGCATCGCGCTGGGGATCAGAACCATCTCGAGCAGGCGGCTGCCGTCGTCGCCGCGCACCAGATTGAACAGCAGCCCGATGCCCTGGTTGGCGACGAACGGGAACGGATGCGCCGGGTCGATCGCCTGCGGAGTGATCACGGGTACGATGTGGTCGAGGAAATAGTCGCGCAGCCAGCGATCGGCGGCGGTGCCGATGCGCGATTCGCCCGCGATATGGATGCCCTGCGCGGCCAGCAGCGGCATCAGTTCGGACAGGTGCGCCTGCTGCTGTTCCTCCAGCGCGCGGACTTTGGCCTTGATCGCGGCAATCTGCTGGCCCGGGGTCTTGCCGTCGATCGACAGCGTCTCGACTTTGCTGTTCACCTGTCCGGCGAGCCCGGCCACGCGTATCATCATGAATTCGTCGAGATTGCTGCCCGAGATCGACAGGAAGCGGAGCCGCTCGAGCAGCGGGTAGGCGGTGTTGCCGGCTTCGGCGAGGACGCGTTCGTTGAACGCCAGCCAGCTCAACTCGCGATTGAAGTAGCGAGCCTCGGACGCCGTGTGATCGGCTGGGACTGGATCGAGGGCGGCGCTGCTCATCGCCTTTTTCGGACGGTTGCGGGGGTGCGCGCCGCTGTTAACCGATAGGCCCGGCGGCGCAAGGGGGACTGGTCGCTAAACGAGGTCGGCGCTGCGCGCGATCGCGACGATGCCCCGCTTTCCGTCGCGCCGGTCGAGCTGGACCAGCACGTCGATGACCGACGCGGCATAGGCGATGGTGTCCGAACGGGTCAGCCCGATGCCGGTCTGCATGACCATTAGCGAAAGCTGCTCGAGCGCGCCGCGCAGCGAGTTGGCGTGGATGGTCGAGAAGCTGCCCGGGTGGCCGGTGTTGATCGCGCGCAGGAAACTGACGCTTTCGGCGCCGCGCAGTTCGCCCAGGACGATGCGGTCGGGGCGCAGGCGCAGCGCCGATTGCAGCAGCTCGTTGGACGTGACCTTGGCTTCGCCCAGCTCACCCTTGACCGCGACGAGGCCGACGCCGTTGGCGCCGGGCAGCCGCAGCTCGGGAGTGTCCTCAACCAGCACCACGCGCTCGGCCGCGGGAATCTCGCCCAGCATGGCGTTGAGGAACGTAGTCTTGCCGGTGCTGGTGCCGCCGGAGATCAGGATGGTTTTGCGGGCGCGGATTGCCGCGCGCAGATAGGCGATCGGCTGCTCGGCCGGGTCGGGCATCGCCGCCTCGACCGGCGCGCGCAGCGGCCCGGTGTCGTAGGCGTCGAGCGGCAGGTCGAGCCGGCGGTGGCGGCGGATCGCCATGGCCCAGTGCTTGCGCGTGGCGGGCGGTCCGCAGAACTGGATGCGCGCGCCGTCGGGCAGCGTCGCGCCGAGCAGCGGGTGCTCGCGGTTGATGCCCTGGTGGCTCACTCGGGCGACCTGTTCGGCCAGGCGCTGTACCAGCCGGTCGTCGATCTCGCGCGTCTCGATCCGCTGCATGCCGGGCCGGGCGGCGTCTTCGATCCACAGCTCGCCCGGGCGGTTGACCAGTATTTCGGTCACGGTGTCGCGGTCCAGCCACTTGCGGAACGGCGCCAGGTAAGCGTCGAGATAGACGCTGCCTGCCGCCGCGGCCGGCACGTCGCCGTCGGCGCCGAGAGCGGCGCTCAACCGATGGATTTCGGCGCTCACGGGATTGTCCGCCGTCAGAGCCGCGGCGCCTGCGCGAAGTCGAGGTCGCGCGCGGTCACCACGCGGACCGGCTCGCCCGGGCGCACCCGGATGGTCGGGCCGATCTGGCCGTTCTGCTGCAACGCAGTCGAAGCCGCGTTCTGTCCGCCGCCGAGGATGACCGAGGCGCCGCCGGTGCCGATCGCGGACAGGCCGCTGATCACCGACAACAGCATCGCCGAACCGAAGCGCTGGAAGAAGTGGTTGTCGACCCGGCCGGGGATGCCGCCGCTGCCGTCGAAAGAGCTGCCGGGCGAGGCGAGCGCGACCGACACGCCATCGGGGCGGATCAGGCGGGTCCAGATCACATAGGCGCGCTTCTGGCCGGCCTGCAGGCCCGACTGGTACTGGCCGATCAGCCGGCTGCTGCGCGGGATCAGCACCCGGGTGCCGTCAAAGCTTCGCACGTCCTGCGTGACCAACGCGCGGACATAGCCGGGCACGTCGGTGTTGATCGCGGTTTCGAGCACCGCCGGGATCATCGTGCCCTGGGTGACGGTGGTCTTGGGATCGACGTCGATCCGCGCCACCGCGGGCGCGCCGCCGACCCCGCCGACACGCGAGGCGAACTCGTTCGCCGAACCCCCGCCCGGGGCGGTGGCCATCGCCGAGCCCGGCGCCACCGCGGCGGCGACGGCTTCGGCCACCGGCGCCGGGAGCGAGCTCGCATCGAACACCATCGTCGGGGTGGCGTAGGGATTGGTGGCGGGCATCATGCCCACCTGCGGCGGCGCGGCCAGCACTGGCGTGGGCGCCGGATCGGCGACAGGAGCGGGCGCGTTGGCGACCGCTACCGCGGGAGGCGCCGGAACGAAGGCCCCGTTCGGCGCGGCCGGCACAGGAGCGGCCGGCGCGGGCGTGCCGTCTTCCATGCGCGAGGCATTGAGGCCCCACAGTGTGGCGGCGCCGAGCAGCGCCACGAACCCGATTCCGGCGGCGAGACCGATCACGTCCGATCGGCCCTTGCGCCCGGCCACCGCCGGATAGGCCATGCGGCTGGCGAGATCGATGACTTCGGCCGACGCTTCCTCGCGCGGATCGCTGTCGTTGTGAGCCAGGTTGCCGCTGGAACGGCCCTTTTCGGGAAGGCGCATCGCGAGTTTCATGTCACTTCACCTCGGTGTCGGTGTTGGCATTCGACGGCGCTTGCGCCAGCGAAGAGAAGCCCGGCCGCGGCGCGCGGACGGGCCCCTGGTTGGTCAGGGTGGCGTTGTCGTTGCCCGAGCGCAGCACGATCTCGCGCGGGACGAGGTCGAGCACGATCGTATCGCCGCGGACCGCGAAATTGACCGGCCCCTCGGTACCTCGCAGGTCCTTGATCAGGATCGCCGGGAGCGGCGCGTTGGCCGGCCAGGTCAGGAACGTGGCCATGCCGTCGTCATAAACGCGCTGCGGCAGCAGCGCCCGGTCGCCCTTGGTCGCCCAGGCGAAATTGAGCTCCGCCGGATCGACTACCGCATAGGGATCATTGGCGGCGGCCAGTTCCTCGCTGGTCGGCGCGACGGTCGCGCCGTCGGCCAGCTCGGTCGCGCTCTCCGCGTCCTCGGGCACTTCGGGATAGGTGAAGGCAAGCACATAGAGCGGGTTGCTGTGGCCGGGGCTGGCGACGAGATCGAACAGATACGTATGCTTGTCCGTAACCACCGTCATGTTGGTGGTCGCACGGTCGGTCAGCGGCTTCACGAACAGCAGGTTGGCGCGCTTGTTCGGCGTCACCTGCCACTTCTGCGAATCGCCGATGGCGACATTCTCGATGTGCTCGTTCTCGCCGAACTGGATCGTGGCCTGGACCCCGGCCTTGCCCTGGATACGGACCACCTTGGTCGGATCGTAGAGCCGCTCGACCAGGCGCGGGTCGTCCGCGCGGGCGGGAGCGGCCAGGACGGCGCTGGCCAGCAGCACGCCGGCCATGACCCCGCCGAACCGGGGAGCGAGCTTGGGGTCGAACAGGCGGGTCATTTGAACTTCTCCATGGAACGGGCCGGCGCGGTGCGGAACCGGCTGCCGATGCCGCGCGCCCGTGACACCGGGGCGCGGTCCTGATGTCCGCCCGAGGTCGCTGCCCCGGCCACGATCCGGGTTTCGCGCGTCATTCCGCCGGAAGCGGGGCCGACATCGTTGGCCGCGCGCAGCGCGGTGCCGGCGACGCGGATTTCGCGCGACGGCGCCGGCGAGGCGGTGCGGGCGGCATCCGCCACGGCCGCCGCCGGAGCCACCGCCGCGGCCGCGCGGGCCGCCGCTGAAGCGGCGCGGCTCTCGCTGTCGCCCGACGACCCGGCGCCCGACCCGGCCAGGCCGAACACCGACCATCCGGCGACCATCGTGCCGGCGACTTTGAGCACCATGATCATCAGCGCCATGTGGACAGCACCGATCATGAAGAAGGCCATCGCCGCGCGGGCATCGATCTGCCCCGGCACCTGGGCCAGCGATTGCAGCACCGGCACCGCCAGTTCGAGCATCAGCGAGCCGCCGAGCACGGCGAATAGCGGGGTGATCGCGAGCATGACCACGCCCTTCAGCCACCCGGTGAACAGTCCGCGCGTCCCCTGGAACAGGGCCAGCACGACGAAGATCGGGCCCACCGCGAGCAGGATCGCCAGCGCGATCTTGCAGGTCGCCAGCAGGCCGACGGTACCGAGCAACAGCAAGGTAGCGCCGAGCCACAGCAGCCCCGGCGGTGAGAACGTCGATGCCGCTCCGGCCTGCGCGGTCTGATCGCCGGCCGCCTCGATCAACGCGGCGAACACCACGTCGATCTTGTCGGCGAAGATCTGCGTCGAGGAACCGCTCGTGCCCATCAGCGCCGAGGCGATTTCATCGGGCGCGCCGACCGCGAGATTCCAGACCATGCCCTGGTAGGCGATCCAGCTCGTCGCGAAAGTCAGCACCATGCCAAGCGTGATCATCCGCGGGGTCAGCGCGCTGATGCCGATCCGGCTGCGCCCGGTGATCAGCGAAAACGCAAAGAACGCGACGTAGAGCGTCAGCAGGATGGTCAGCGCCGGGAGCAGCGCCCCGTCGGTGCCGAACAGCCGCCCGAACGCGGCCTGCGCGGTCGAGGTCGCGGCGCAATCGACCGCGCGCAGCGAGACGGCGATGCCGGCGCCGACGCCTTCGAGGGCCTGGCGGCAGGTCTCGGGGTTCATTCGGCCGCCTCCCAGGCGGGGAATTCGCCCTCATCGCCGTTGTCGTTGCGCTCCGCGGGCCAGGCGCGGCCGGTCAGCGCCGGATACCAGTCGGCGGGCGCGTCGCCGACCGCCTCGCGCAGCAGGTCGAGCCGGCGGACCGCGCTCTCGCGGCCCGACAGCATGGTCAGCACTTCGGGCGCACCCGACAGGTCGAGCCGCACCACCACGCTCGCGTCGGGCTGGCGGACCAGGAAGCAGCGGCTGTGCGCGGGTAGGCTGCGGATCAGCGACAGCTCGTGCTCGGTCAGGCCGAAACCGTCGCAATAGTCCTCGGCGCGCGCCCGGGCGTTGGGCATGAAGATCATCGTCGCGGTCTGCTCGACCAGCGCGGTCGAGATCCGGCTGTCGAGCGCGTCGCGCGCCGACTGTGTGGCGAAGCCCACCAGCGCATTGCGCTTGCGCAGCGTCTTGAGCCAGTCGCGGATGCGCGCCGCGAAGACCTCGTCGTCGAGAGCCTTCCAGCCTTCGTCGATCAGGATCATCGTCGGCTGGCCGTCGAGCCGCTCGTGAATCCGGTGAAACAGGTACATCATCACCGGCGTGCGCAGGCGCGGGTTCTCGAGCAACGCGGTCATGTCGAAGCCGAGCACCCGGGTCGAGAGATCGAGCTTGTCGACGGCGTTGTCGAACAGCCAGCCATGTTCGCCGCCGTCGCCGTGCTCCGCGCCGATCCATGGGGTCAGCCGGTCGGCGAGGTCGCCAGGCTGCGGCCGGCGCGAACCCGACAGCAGCTCGCGGAAATAGCGCAGCCGGCGCAGCGAGGGATCGTTGCCGTAAGCCGCATCGACCGCGCCGGCGATCGTCGCGAATTCCTCGGGCCCTTCGGCCTGGAGCAGGACCGACAGCCAGTCGCGCAGGAACGCGCGGTTGATCGGAGTATCGGGCATCGCCAGCGGGTTGAATCCGGTCGGCTCGCCCGGGCGGATACGGTCGTACGTGCCACCGATGCCGCGGATGAACAGTTCGGCGCCGCGGTCCTTGTCGAACAGGATCGTGCGCGGCGCGAACTTCTGCGCCTGTGCGGCGAGGAAATTGAGCACCACTGTCTTGCCCGAGCCCGACGGGCCGATGATCGAGAAGTTGCCGAGATCGCCGTGGTGGAAGTTGAAGAAGAACGGCGTCGCGCTGGTGGTTTCCAGCAGTGTCACCGCGTCGCCCCAGTGGTTCCCTTCGGCCTGGCCGATCGCGAACCCGTGGAGCGATCCGAAGCTGGCCATGTTGGCGGTCGAAATCATCGCCCGGCGCACCACGAAGGCTTCATTGCCCGGGAACTGACCCCAGAACGCCGGCTCGAGATTGGTGTCCTCGCGAACCACGATCGCGCCGCTGTCGGCGAGCGCGGCAGCGCACGAGGCGGTCGCGTCGTCGAGCCGGGCGAGGTCGCGCTCGCGCACCAGCACCGTGAGGTGGTGGTCGCCGAACGAGACCGCGCCGCTGCCGAGCCCATCGCGCGCGGCGAGCATGTCGTGGCGCTCGGCCATCGCTTCCTCGTCGGCGGAGCGCAGCCGGCGCAGCGCAAGGTCGATCTTCTCGCGCGCGGTCTGGCGTTCCTGCGGAGCGAAGCTTTCCGAGACCGTCATCTCGAACGGGAGCCGCAGCAATCCGTCGAGCAAGCCCGGCGAGGTCGCGTCGGGGTAATCCTTGAGGCTCAGCATAGCCGAGAAGTCGGCACCGTTGGAGCCACGCAGCTCCATCGCGTCGAGCCCGAAACTGGCGCGGCGATAGGGTAGCATGCGACCGATGTCGGTATCGTCCTCGGGCCGGCGGACCGGGCGCATCTCGCCGTTGTAGAGCGCCGAGAGCAGTTCGAGCAGCTCGTTGTTGCTGTTCCCGCTCGGGCCGACGTAATCGCCCAGCGGCTGCGCGCCGTAGTCGCCCAGCGTCGCCGCGAGCGCTTGGCTCGCCGCGCGCAGCGCGCGCATGTCCTTGGGGTCGGCGACCAGCTCGGCCTGGCCGCGCTTGTTCCAGAGCCTGCCGGCGCGGTCCGCGAAGCCGGCCTTGCCGCGCGCCGGGCGGCGCACCAGCGTGACGAACTGGTCGTTGACGAACAGCGCCCCGCTCGAAAGCTTTTCACGCCAGCGGCGGTCGATGTGCGCGGCGAGCGGATCGTCGAACGTCGCTTCCAGGCCCACCGATACGCGGCGGCGGATGACGTGGTGGTAGAGCACGAAGCGCGCGTCGAGATTGGCGCGCAGCATCACCTCGCGCGTCGCCGCATGGGCGTTGAGCGCGTCGGTATCCTCGGTTTCGAACAACAGGCCCGGAACCTGCAACGCGCACATCAGCGAGCCGTCGCGCAACAGCAGCGTGTGCTCGTCCACCAGCCGCGCGTACGGCAGGCGGTCGCCGGCGTGCGCCTCCTTGGCGCTCCACGCTGCGGCTCCGAGCCACTTGATCTTCATTCACTCGCTCCTATGCCGCGTCGCGGCGGCGGTCGCTCAGGCGGCGTAGCTGTTGCAGCCCCAGCGGCTCCAGTTCTTGACGCGCGGGCACTTGCTTACCTTGGTCAGCCACAGATCGAAGATCCGCGGCTCGCGCAGGCAAGCGAAGTAACCGATCCCGTGAATCACCAGCGCCCCCGGCAAGGCCAGGAAGCTGCCTGTCACCAGGAACAGCTCGGTGGTCACCGCGGCGTTGATGATAAAGAAGTTGTACGTCACGCCCGCGAACATCTGCGGCCGCGTCAGCGTGCGATGGACGGGGTGACGGACGAGTTGCATCGCCGGGCCCTCAACCCACCGCCGCGGCGGACTGGATGCCGGCGACGATCGAGGCCGATCCGAACAGGATGAACACGCCGATGATCACGGTCGCGCCGAAGCGCCAGTTCATCCGCCCGGTCAACATGCCGAAGCCCACCGCGGCTACCGCCATAACCGCTACCGCGGTCGCGACGTTGCCCAGCAGCGTGCCCTGGAGCCAGCCGAGCGCGGCCACGATCGGGCCCGAGCCCTGCGGGTTGACGCCCTGCGCCTGCGCCGCCGCCGGCAGGGCCAGCGTCGCGAGCGCCGTGAGGCGGGCGAGGGGCTTGAAAACGGGGCGTGTAAACAAGCTCATGATCAATCGTCACTCCGGGAATGGTCGGCGAGCCGGCCCATAATGGCCGACACGTATTGCTGGGTTTCGCGGATGCGCGGGATGCCGCCCGCGCGCTCCACCCGGCCGGGGCCGGCATTGTAAGCAGCCAGCGCTTTCTCGAGATCGCCGTCGAACCGGTCGATCTGCTCGCGCAAGTACCGCGCGCCGCCTTCCAGGTTGGCGAGCGGATCGTCGAGATTGACGCCGAGGTCGCGCGCAGTGCCCGGCATAAGCTGGGCAAGGCCGCGCGCGCCGACCGGCGAGACCGCGTTGGCGCGCCAACGGCTCTCCTGCCACACCAGTGCTTCGATCAGTGTCGGGCTTAAGTCGAACCGAGCGGCGAGCTCTGTCACTTTGGCGGTATATGAAGCGGGGACCAGTCCGGCCTGCGCGGCGGGCAGGACCACGGCGTGTTCGGGCACGATGGCCGCTTCGGGCGGAACTTCAGCGAGCGCGAGCGCATCGGCGGAGGCGAGCGGTTCGAGCACCTCGAGCGTGGTGGGCCCACCGGCGATCCACTGCACTTCGCCGCCTGGGCCGATCTCGAGCACGTCGGCATGCGCCGGAACCACGACGAGCGCGGCCAGCGCCAGCCCCGCTGCGGTCCGTGCGGCTGCCAGAATCATCGAAACCTCCAGAACTCATGCCAATGCTTACCGCAAATGACAGTGCCGTGACAGTCCGGAGGCGGACCGGGGACCCGGACTTACAGTGTCCGGATTCCCGAGCCCGATCCTGCCGACTAACGGGGAGTCCTAGGAGTTTGTGGTTAACGCGGAGTTACGATTATACCTTTCCGCGCCCCCTTATTTAACGCGCTGCCAGGGCGCCCTGCCGGTCCAGCGTGGCCAAAGCCCGGCGCGCGGCGCGCCGCGAGTCGACCCAAGTGCCGTCGGCCAGTTCGAGCTGGTAGCGCGTATCGCTGTCGATGGCGGCGCGATAGGCGGCGGCGGCGCGCTCGGTCTTGCCGGCGAGCGCATAGGCCGAGCCGAGGTTGATCAGCAGCGCCGGATCGCCCGGATCGGTGAGCAGCCGCGCCTCGAGAGCGCCGATCGCCTGATCGTGGCGCCCTTGCGCCAGCGCTTCGTAAGACACGTCCTTGCGGTCGTGGATCGAGATGTCGGGGTCGGGCAGCGAAGTCGCCGTCTGGGCCAGCAGCAGGGCCGAAGCCATCATCAACGCAGTCATCGCGAAGCTCCCATTTGTTCTGTTCGTGATGGGAGAATGATCCTTTGCGACAGCCTCTGCAATAAAAACGTCATAATGTCATAAAAGTGCAATCTTAGGCTCGGCCGAGGCATTCGCGGCGTGCGCCAGCCGATCCAGGGGCGGACGCATCTGTCACGTTTGGGACATGCGCCGCCCAATAAATCCCAGAGTGAAAAGAAACTGTCACGTCGCGGCCCTAGCGAGCGAGTCGCGACATCGCTTTCGCATCGCTCGATTCTTCGGTTTTTGAGGGGACCGCTCGCCGTGACCAATCTTACTCGCTCGCTCATCCTTGGCTGCAGCGTGCTGGCTCTCGCCGGCTGCGGTGCGGACGACGTTGCCGTCCCCGGCGGCTCGATCATCATCACCCCCGCACCGACCGCTCCCCCGCCGCCGCCGCCCGTCGCCGGCGGTTCGATCACCGCGGCCGCAGCTTGCACGCCGGGTACGACCGATGGCGGCACGATCGCTCTCCAGGGCAGCCGCGGCACGGTCCGCAACTGCGTCGTCACCACCGCTGGTGGCGTCATCACCGCCCCCCTCAACCTGACCGGCCGCCGCGCCGACGGGATCATGTATTCGATCTGCGGCCGCACCGACATCGGCCGCGACGTCAGCCTCGCTGGCGGCGGCGCCGCCGCTACGCTGACGGTTTCGCCGGGCGTCACCGTGTTCGCCTGCTCGGCAAACCGCGAGACCACGATCGTCGTCAACCGCGGCTCGCGCCTGGTCGCCGACGGCACCGCCGCGCAGCCGATCATCTTCACCTCGGAAGCCAACCTGACCAACAACGTCGGCGGCGGTCAGCCGCTGACCGAAGCCACCGACAACCTGTGGGGCGGTCTGATCATCAACGGTCGCGCGCCGGTGTCCGATTGCGACACCAACGTGTCGTCGTCGACCGTCGGCGGGGATGCGGGTTGCTGGCGTCAGTCGGAAGGGATCGTGACCAACCGCCCGCTTTATGGCGGCAACGTGGCCAACGACAACTCGGGCACGCTCCGTTACGTGCAGGTGAACTTCACCGGCGTCGGCCAGAACGCCGACGAGGTTCAGGGCATTACGGCGAACGGCATGGGTTCGGGTACGATCATGTCGTACATTCAGATCCATAACAGCCGCGACGATGGCATCGAATCGTTCGGCGGGCGCCAGAACATGGACCACCTGGTGTTCACCGGCATCGCCGATGACTCGCTCGATACTGACAATGGCTATCGCGGTGCCGTGCAGTTCGTACTAGCGGTGCGCCGCGGCGCCGGTGCCACCATCGGCGACGCAATCGGCGGCCAGACCATCCTCGAAATCGACAGCTCGACCGCCGCAGCGAACGACGCGCAGCCTCGTCAGTACCTCCGTCTCGCCAACTTCACGCTGATCCAGAACACCCCGAACGAGCCGGCCATCCGCATGCGCGGCGGTGCTGACGCGGAGTTCACCAACGGCCTCGTGATCGCCAAGTCGGGCGGCACGGTGGGCTGCCTCGACGTGGATGACGCTGCAACGGTGCAAGCCGCCGGCGCCGCGACGGACGAACTCGGGCCGCCGGTGTTCCGGTCGGTGGCGTTCGACTGCGCGACCCTGATCGATGCCGACGCCGACGTGTTCGAGGAAACCGCGCTCAGCAACGCGGCGAACTCCAACGTCACCCGCGCGCTGGTTAGCACGCTCGTTACGCTGACCACGTCGACCGTCGGCCTGATCGCGCCGGGAACGGCCGAACTGGCGCTCGCCTCGACCGCGCTCACGACGCCGTTCGCGGTCGCCAACTATCGCGGCGCGTTCAGCGGCCCGGGCGACACCTGGACGCAAGGGTGGACCTGCAATTCGGACGTCGCGAACCTGCGCGGCGCCTTGGCCTGCACTGACATCCGCGTTTTCTAAGCTTGCCAGAGTGACGGGGGAAGCGGCGCCGCGCCGCTTCCCCCCATGTCCTTCGGGGGATCATCGATGAGCCGTTCGCGCCTATTTCTTGCCCTGCTGCTTTCGAGCAGCGGGCTTTCCAGCCTGCCTGCGCTAGCGCAGGAGGCTTCCGCCCCGTCGAGTTCCGCCCTTCCGCCGACCGGCGAAGAGGTCGCGGAGCCGTCCGATCTGGCCGACGACCAAGCCGCGCTCGAAGAAGACGTCGAGATTTCCAGCCCGGGGTCTGACGGCGGTGTAATCGTCGTCACCGGGCGTTTCATTCCAGAGCCGGTTCGCAATACCGCGCAAGTGGTCAGCGTACTTTCGGCCGCTGAAATCGCCCGCACCGGCGAAGGCGACATCGCCGGCGCGCTGCAGCGCGTGACCGGCCTGTCGGTCACCAGCAATGGCTTCGTTTACGTCCGCGGGTTGGGCGAGCGCTACTCGCTCGCGCTGCTGAACGGCTTGGCGCTTCCCTCGCCCGAGCCGCTGCGCCGCGTTGTGCCGCTGGACATCTTCCCGACCAGCATCGTTTCGAGCGCGGTCGTGCAGAAGAGTTACTCGGTCAATTTCCCCGGCGAGTACGGCGGCGGGGTTATCAACCTCACCACCGCCCAGCTTCCTGAGGAGAACTTCCTCACACTCGGGGCCGGCACCAGCTACGATACCGAAACGTCCGGCCAGCTCGGCTACGCCTACTATGGCAGCAGCCGCGACATCCTCGGCTATGACGATGGCACGCGCGACCTGCCCACGGCGCTTCGCGACAACAACGGCCTGGCGGTCCCGGCCGATGTCCTCGAGAACGAAGATACGCTGATCATTCAGCGCAACTATTCCACCCCGCTCAACGGCAGCGGCTCTGCCAGCGGCGGATACGGCGTCGATATCGGCGATAGCCGGTTCGGCGTGCTCGGAAGTCTCAGCTACTCGAACGGGTGGAGCACGCGCGGCGCTACGCAGGAAACTGCCCAGGCCGCCACGCTGGTCAACAGCAACTACGGCGTGCGCACCGAGAACCGCATACAGGTCAACGGCCTGCTCGCGATGGGCGTCGATCTGCCGCAAGGCCACCAGTTGCGTTTCACGAACGTCTATATTCACGATACGTCAAAAGTCGCGCGTGTCCGCGGCTCGTTCGAAAACATCCAGACCGCGCTTGAGGATCTCGATCGCGCGATTCTGACGCCGCCGTATAACTCGCTCAATTACCAGTCGAGCTTCGTGGAGCGGCAACTGCTCACGACACAGTTCGTCGGAGAGTTCGAGTTCGATCCCATCCAGCTCGATCTGCGCGCCAGCTACTCGAACTCGCGCCGCACCTCGCCTTACGAGCGGACGACTCAGTATCGGTACAACTCCTCCACCCAGGGCTATGCCGTCAACTTCGGCAGCCCCTCGGGCGTCGTGTTCAGCGACCTCGACGAGGACGTCCTCGCGGGCGGCATCGATCTGGCTTACGAGTTCCCGACCGAGTTCGTGTTCACGGTATCGGCCGGCTATGCTTACAGCGACACCTCGCGCACCTTCGAAAGCCTGAATTTCACTTACGAGGACGCCGGGTCGCCGGTTGCCACCACGGCGAACGGCTATCAGCCGATCTACCTCTTGCTGCAGCCCGAGTTCGTCGCGTTCGAGGGGATTGGCCTGCGTCAGACCAACCGGGCCTTCGGCCAGACGGTCTATATCGGTGATCTGACTACCCACGCGGGCTACGTGCGCGCCGATATCGAAGTGGCACAGGGTGTCCGCTTCGAAGGCGGCGTCCGCTACGAAGACGGTGTCCAGTCGCTGACGCTGCCGGATGTGTACGGCAACAACCCCGACGGTGTCGGCAATTCGGCTTCGGTTACCAAGAGCGAGACTTACTGGCTGCCCGCCGCCACGCTGACCTGGAACTTCGCAGAAGACTTCCAGATGCGCGCCCACGCGTCGAAGACCATTGCCCGGCCGCAGTTCCGCGAGATCGGTACGATCGCGGTGATCGACGTTGAATCCGATCGGCTGCTGCTCGGCAACCCGTTCCTGACCGACAGCCAGCTTTACAACGCCGAAGCGCGCGTCGAATACTATCCCGGTCGCGGCGAGCGGATGTCGATCGCCGGCTTCTACAAGCAGATCGACAAGCCGATTGAATCGATTGCGACGATCGACTCGTCAGGCCAGCTCGTGGTCGGTAACGCCAACGCGCCGAAGGCCGACCTGTACGGCATCGAGGCCGAAGTGGTGAAGTACTTCGATCTCGACATGCTGGGTGGCTCCTTCTTCGAGACGCGCCGGCTCGTGCTGTCGGCCAACTACACTTACAGCAAGTCGCAGCTGCGGGTGTCGGACGGCGATACGGTCACGCTCTACCCGGGCGATATCAACAGCCCGATCATCGCGCCGGCCTCGAACGTGTTTGCAGACGGCCAGCCGCTGACCGGCCAGTCAGAGCATCTCGCTAACCTGCAGTTCGGCATCGAGGACATCGAAAGTCTGTCGCAGTTCACCGTGCTGGTGACTTACGCCAGCGACCGGGTGACTTCGCGCGGTGCCAACACCGGCGGCGTGGTCGATCCCGACATCATCGAAAAGCCGGGCGTCAATCTCGACCTCGTGTTCCGTCAGGCACTCGACATCGAAGGGCTGCCGCCCGCCGAGATCAAGATCGAGGCGCGCAACCTGCTCGGTACCGACCACGACGAGTTCCAGACGTTCGGCGCCGGACGGGTCGATATCAACACTTACGACGTCGGCACGACGATCGCCGGCTCGGTGTCGATCAAGCTCTAAGGTTCGAAGAGATACAAAGGCCGCTTCGCCGATCCGGCGGAGCGGCCCTGGCTTTGCCGACTACGGCAGGTCGAGCACGTAGCCCTTACCGTGGACCGTGCGCAGCAGGTGCGTGCCGCCGGCGTTGCGCAGGCCGAAGCGCAGGCGCTTGATCCAAACATCCACGGTGCGCAGGTATTCGGGGTCCCCCGCCTTGCCGAGCGCATCGACCAGTTCTTGCCGGGCGAGCACGCGGTTGGGGTTCTCGGCCATGAAGCGCAGCACGCGGAACTCGTTGGGGCGCAGCGGGACAAGTTTGCCTTTCCAGCGCGCCTGCTCGCCCGCGACGTTGATCTGCAACTCGCCGATCTCGAGCAATTGCAGCGGGCTGCGCGGGCGGTCGCTGACAAAAAGCGCGAGCACTCTGTCGAGCATCAACTGACGGTCGAGCGGGCCGACTGCGTAGTCATCCGCGCCGGCCTTGAGCGCGCGGCGCCGGTCGTCGCTGTCGTCGCGCTCGAGCACCATCGTCACGTGCGCATCGCGCAGCCTTGGATCGGCGCGCAACCGGCGGCACATCTCGAGACCGGAGAGGTCGCTCATCACCCAGTCGACGAAAGCCCAGGCTGGCCCGTCGACCAGGCGGCGGGGCCCATCCGCCGGGAGTAAATCGAAAGCGAACACGGTCTCCCCGTGGAGAAAGTCTTCGAACCGCGCAGCGGCCGCGTTCGTAGTGAAAATGCTGACCCGGTTCATCCCCCAATGCCCCCCGACCCGGCTCCTGATCCAGCCCCTGATTCAGCCTCGATCCGCCCCTGATCTGCGCGAGTCCCTGCCGCGTCGATGTGACTTCGTTATGACGAATCATGGCCACACGCCCGGGGCGTGCAGCGTCGCGGTTGCCGCCCCCGCGCGGTTGCGGGTAAGGCCGGTCTCGACGCAAAGGAGAGAGCGATTTTGGCCGACGACACCGTCAAGATGCAGCGCATTGCCGGGCACAGCGAAGAGCGCTTCCTCGGCTCCGACGTGTTCGAGAGCGCAGGCCGCAACTTGCCGCGGCCGAACGGCCAGGGCACTGTGCGCGAGGATGCGCGCGACATCGCCGTGTACCACCAGTGCGACGTGGCAGTGATCGGCGGCGGCCCGGCCGGCTGCGCGGCGGCCTGGGCGGCGGCGAAGGCGGGGGCCGATGTAACGCTGGTCGAACGCTACAACTGCCTCGGCGGGCTTTCGACCGGCGGGCTGGTGATGTGGATCGACCGCATGACCGACTGGAGCGGCAACCCGGTGATTCAGGGCTTCGCGCGCCAGTTCATCGAGCG
This sequence comes from Sphingomonadales bacterium 12-68-11, assembly GCA_002279825.1. Classification (GTDB taxonomy): domain Bacteria; phylum Pseudomonadota; class Alphaproteobacteria; order Sphingomonadales; family Sphingomonadaceae; genus Croceibacterium_A. The sequence continues at coordinate 839,060 of NCCV01000003.1, read as the reverse complement.
GATGCCCAAGGAAGCGGTGGCCGGTCCGCCGCGCGCCGACTGGGGCAGCACCGACCCGGCCAAAGTCCTCCACTGGCAGAATCGCACCACCGCGTTCCACGGCATCGTGCAATGGGCGCCCACGCTCGATCCCGAGCGGATGAAGCTCAACAACCAGGAGATGCTGCTCGAGGCTGGCGTGCGGCTGGTGTTCCACGCCTGGGCCGCGCGCCCGCTTGTCGAACATGGCGCGGCCAAGGGCGTGATCTTCGAGAGCAAGGCCGGCCGCCAGGCGCTGCTCGCCAAAGTGGTGGTCGACACCACCGGCGACGGCGACATGTTCGCGCGCGCCGGGGCCGCGTTCGATACCGACATCGAGGAAGGCGACGTCCACCATTCGATGAACACCGCGTGGATCGTCGGCGGGGTCGACATGGACCGCTGGATCGACTGGAAGGTCCACCACCCGGACGAGCTGCGCGCGCTGATGGAGCGCGGCCGGCACGAGCTCGGCTTCTTCCAGACCCCGTATGTCACCTGGCGGCCCGACGTGGCGATGTGGCTCGGCCCGCGCCAGTCCGGCCTCTCCGCGCTCGATGTCGACGACATGACCGAAGTCGAGATCCGCAGCCATCGGCTGATGGAAGGCCACACCCAGTTCTTCCGCCGCCATGCTCCGGGGTTCGAAGGCGCGTTTGCGCTCAACAGCGCCGCGCAGCTCGGCGTGCGCCACACCCGCCGCCTCGCCGGCCTCGCGCGCATCGAGCGCAAGGACTGGGGCGCGGGCCGCGCCGCGCCCGACGAGATCGGCATCAGCCCGTCGATCAGCCCCAAGTTCCCGGTCGTGTCGGTGCCGCTCGGCAGCCTGGTGCCACGCGCGCTCGACGGGCTGCTCGCGGCCGGGCGGCATATCAGCTGCGATGCCAACAGCCACGGCTTCATGCGCGAGATCCCGCAGTGCTGGCTGACCGGCCACGCGGCCGGCGCCGCGGCGGCGGTGGCGGCCAACCGGGGCGTGCAGCCTAGGGCGGTCGAGGTGGCGGAGGTACGCGCGCTGCTGCGTTCACAGGGCGCTCATCTGAACGACGATGCGCTGCTGGCTGAGCCCAGGCAGGCAGTAGCGGCGGAATAGACGTCGCCGCCGGTGGCGAGGGCATACGACCGGGCACCGCGCAGACCCCTTTCCCCGCACCCGGCGCGTCGAAGCGCGGTTCAGTGGCGCTCATCCCCCAAGTCCAGCGGCACCGGGGCAAACAACTCACGCGGCGTCAGGGCGGTCCGGGGTAATCGACACCTATGCGAAGGTTAAGCGCGCTTTCGAACCGATCGATTGGACAAGTTGGTAAACTTGCACCAAAACAATACATCATCAATAAATTCTCAATTGTGCGATCTGTACGATACAATGGATAATGTATTTTAAGTTGTATTGAAGTTTCTGGACTATCCATTAGATGCAAAACTGTCCCGTAGCACCACGGAATTAGGTTTTGATGATCGTTAACCAAATGAGGTTATCTTAGACGATCACTGAACTTCCGAGTGCGAATGGGGTGCCAACTAATGATGTGCCGGGCCGGACATTTCCCGTCGAAGTTGTTAGCCCTTGGGCTTTCCAGCCTGGCGCTCGCAAGCGCGCAGCATGTGCAGGCGAATTCGGTCGATTGCCTCGCGGGCGCCGGCAAGGGCGCCGACGGGTCGGTCGCCTGCGGAGATGGCGCCGAGGCACAGGGGCGTCGCTCGATTGCCATCGGCACCCTTGCCATCGCCAAGAGTGACGATGCGATAGCAATCGGGGCCGAAGCCGCAGTCGGAGGGGAAGGCGCCGTCGCGGTGGGAACGCAGGCCCAGGCGACTGCACCCAATTCCGTGGCGCTGGGCAACGGCGCGGTCGCCGAGCGCGAGGCCCTGCGCGATTACACCGGGGTCGGCCTTGGCGACAAGGAAAGCTCGGTCGGGGCGGTTTCGGTCGGCAGCGCCAAAGGAGAAGAGCGGCGGCAGATCGTCAACGTGGCATCCGGCACCGAAGCCTATGACGCCGTCAATGTCCTTCAACTGTCCGCCGCGCTGCGGGCCGCCGAAGGGGCGCAAGGGGCTGCCGATTACGGCATTGCCCTTGCCGGGGTCGCCACCTCGACGGCGAACCAGGCCGTGACCAATGCGGCCACGGCGCAGGCCCGCGCCGATCTGGGGGTGTCCCATGCCGCGGCTGCTCAAACGACCGCCAACAGTGCGCTGACTCAGGCTGCAACGGCCCAGACCACAGCCGCCGGGGCGGCGACGGCAGCGAGCACGGCCCAGGGAGCCGCGACCACGGCGCTGACCAACGCTGCCGCGGCGCAAGGCACCGCTAACACGGCGCTGACCAACGCCGCCGCGGCGCAAGGCACCGCGAACACGGCGCTCGCCAGCGCAGGTGCCGCCCAATCCACCGCAAACGGAGCGCAATCGACCGCGAACTCCGCCGTCGCCAGCGCCGCGACGGCGCAATCTTCCGCCCTGACCGCCCAAGCCACGGCCGCAACGGCGCTTGCCAATTCGGGTACGGCTCAAGCCACGGCTGATACGGCGCTGGCCAATTCGGGGACGGCCCAAGCGGCCGCGAACGGTGCGCTCGCGGCGGCGGGCTCGGCGCAGGGTACCGCGAACACGGCGCTCGCCGCCGCGGCGACTGCCCAGGCGTCGGCCGGCGATGCCGCCACGGCCGCCAGCGCCGCGCAGGAAACCGCCGACACCGCACTGGCACAGGCATCGACCGCGCAAGGCACGGCGGACGGGGCCCGGACGACTGCCGCGACCGCCTTGGCGAATGCCGCGGCGGCGCAGGCCAAGGCCGATCTCGGCGTGACACTGGCCAGCTCGGCGCAGACAACGGCCGAAGCGGCACAGCGCCAGGGTGCCGAGGTGGCGGAAGACGTGGTCAATTTGGCCTCGCGCGTCGATACCTTGAGCAACAGTTCGTCGGTCGCGTTGGGATCGGGCGCGGCGGCGACGGGAATGAGGTCGGTGGCCATCGGCCACGGCGCCTCAGCCGGGGATGGCATGGCGGTCTCGATCGGTGCCGGCAATCTCGCCCAGGGCGACGGGGCGGTGGCGATCGGCGATCCCAATCTGGCGACGGGCCGCGGCGCGGTCGCCCTGGGAGCCGACAATACCGCGACCGGCACCGGCGCGATCGCGCTCGGCGACACGTCGATCGCGCAAGGCGCCTCGGCATTCGCTGCCGGGCAGCTTGCCAGCGCCGCGGCCGATGGTGCCATCGCGCTTGGCGGCGGGGCCTCGGCCAGCGGCCTGCGCAGCGTCGCGATCGGGGCCGGCAGCCAGGCGACGCGCGACGAGCAGATCGTGCTCGGATCGGCGACGTCGACTTACACCGCGGCTGGGATAGCAAGCAGCGCCAGCCGCCAGGCGCAGAGCGGCAGTACCCAGTTCGTCACGTCCGACGCGCGCGGGAATTTGGCGACGTCCGACCTCGGGCCCGATTCGATCCGCACGCTCGCCGAGCAGACATCGGCACTGCAACGCGATGTGGCCGAACTGCGCGGAGACATGCAGAGCGCCTACGCCGGCACGGCAATCGCGCTGGCGCTTGGCGGCACGATGATGCCGCCCGATACGACTATCGCGATGTCCTTCAATCTTGCCACGTACCGCGGCGAGCAAGGCATTTCATGGTCGGTTGTCGGCCGCGTTACCCCTCACGTTTGGGTCAATGCCGGTGTCGCCGCGAGCTCGGTGCGGGGTTCGACGGGCGGACGCGCGGGCATCACGTTCGGATGGTGAGATTGTCGCCGTTCGCCGATGCCGGACGCAGCGACACTCCACCGGCTGGGGCTTCTTGGCGGGAGTAGTGTGGAAAGACGGTTTGGGGCCGGCGGGGCGTTAGGTCCGTTATGGGTGGAAAGCGGTCATTCGATATGGCGATTGGGCGGCTTACAAAGCCACGCCTAGATTAGGGGTATGGGATACCTCGAAGCACTCTGCCGAATCCGAATCCCCCCAGCGTGCAGGCCCAAATGATTAGGTACCCCAGGAAATAAGCCAGATTGGCTAGTGCGAGCGTCAGTGCCAGCCTGCTTGCGTCGATCAGCCAGTCTTCTGCAGTTGCGCAAAGGGCGATGCCCGATCCTATCACAGGCGGGCAGAGTAGGAGCCCGCATAAGAGGCTGAACGCGCGAGTGCCGGCTCCGTATCGGCCTATCAGAAGCGCTAGGAGGAAGCTGAGGCCGGCTATCGCAGCGGCCAGACGAAGATAGCCCTCTGCATCAATAGTAGCGTACATGCAGCCTCCCAGCAGCGCGAACACATCGCACCAGCCGCTAATGTCCGCAATGGGTCGATACCGGATCGGCTGCTTTCAGATTGAATGTGGCGTCACCGCCGGGTTTGCTTGCGGATCCGGAAACGCTGGTCGGCGATCTTCGCCAGATGACGCGATGTTGCGCCCGCACCAATGATGAAGCCCATGAGCAGGATGCCTCGGTGCCAGGGCGCGACGGCATCCTTCAGCAGCTCGTTGACGTAACCGGCGTAGGCCAAAGCAGCGATGAAGCCGACCCAGACGATCGGCACAATGACCCGCGCGGCAGAGAACATACCAGTAAACTAGTCTCCGCAAGGGACCAAGTACAACGCTAGTTCACCGCCACCTGCGGCGCAGCGCCGGCCCCGCTAGGCGCCTTGCTGACCTCCAGCTTGGCGCCCACCGGCAAGGCGCGGGCGGCGGCGCCCGGCGGGGCGTTGCTGCCGGGGGACATGGTCAGGCCGGCGGCATTGTCGACCACCAGCTTGGCCCACATCGTGCCGTTCTCACTGTAGTAGGAGGTCCGGCGGGCTTCGCGCAGCGCGGCCAGGCTGGGCGCCTGCGCGGCTCCGGTGGCGGCGGCGTATCCGGGTAGTTCGAGGATGATCCACGACCCGTCGTCCATTTCGGTGAGCGACAGCGACAGCGTCTCGCGGCTGGTTTCGACCCGCAGTTCGGCGCCGCTGCCCAGCGTGGCTTCGCCGGTGTACTCGTGGCGCCGGCCGTGGCGCTGGAGGATGATCGGATCGGTGATGGGCCCGGTCTGGAAGCCGCTGAAATTGCCGGCGATGCTGAAGCGGCCGAGGTCCCCGTCGCAGATTGCGGCGTTCCAGCTGGCCTTGATCTGGCAGGACTCCTCGTCGGCGGCGATGCCGTTGTCGATGACGATGTAGGCGCCCGGTTTGCCGGTGATCGAGCCGTCGAGATCGCGGAAGGCCGCGCTCTTGTAAGCGGCGCTGCGTCCGTAATCGGAGGCCCAGCGGCGCTGGATCGGCGGGAAGCTGACCGGCTGGGCGTTCTCGAAGGTCAGGCCCTTGACCCAGTTCTCGGTGCTCATGCCGAAGCTGGTGTACATCAGGTAGGACAGCGCGCCGGCATCGCGCTGCGCGTTGGGCACGTAGTTCACGAACCGGGTGTTTTCCACTTCGTGGTGGAAATCGTAATACTCGTAGCCGCGGATCGGGAAGTCGGGCGCGGCGGCGGGCAGGCTGCGGCCGTAAGCGATCTCCGCCGGGGTGCGCGGGTTGCCAATATTGTCGCTCTCCCCGACGAACAGCGAATCGACCACGCGAGAGGTGAACGGCGCGATCCCGGGAATGCCCGAGGCGTGCGTGAAGCCGATCGCGTTGTCGGCCAGTTTGAGGCCCGTGTAGAGGTGGTACTCGCCGCGGCCCCAGATTGCGCCGTTGCGGTTCTTGTAGCCGGTGAAGTTGTCGAAGGTGGAAACCACGAGCCCGCTGCTGGTGTCGGCCGGATTGGCGTAGCTGGTCAGGTTGGGGCCGGCGATGCCGAACTTGCCGTCGGGCCCGGGGCCGCGATCGAGCATCAGGCCATCGAAGTTGGAGTGGGCGACGTTGCCGCTGAACTCGCGGATCTTGGTCCGGCCGGGCCAGGTGTTCTTGCTGATCTCGGTGCCTTCGAAGGCCCCGGTCGGGTGCTGCGGAAAGGCCATCCAGAACCCGATCTGGTCCGACCCGGCGGCGACGTTGCCCCGGTAGACGTTGTCGGGGTTGGTGATCCAGAAGGTGGAGACGGTGTTGCACGGCAGGGTGGGGTGGCACTTGGTCTGGATGCCGAGATTGCGGACGAACTGGTTGCCGGTCTCGACCGCGTCCTCGAGGAAGAAGCAGTGGCCGACGGTGTTGAACGTCACGTTGTTCTCGACCGTCACGTTGTTGGTGCCGTGGACGGTCACGCAGCGGCTGTAAGTGTCGTGAATCGCGGCGTTCTTGATATACTGCCCCTGGCCTTCGCCGATCAGGTGCCAGTGCATCGGGTAACGGGCGAGCGTGAGGTGCTGGCCCATGCGGGTCAGCTCGACCCCCGAGACCTGCACCTTGGAGCCGGCCATCGCCATGATGTGGCCGCCGCGGTAAGTCTGTTCGGCATCCTCGGAGGCCTGGACGCGGATGTTGCGGGTCAGCAGCCCGACCTCGCCGCGCTGATCGACCCCGAAGGTGACCGCGCCGAAGTGCATGTATTCGAGAGGGCGGTCGAGCGTGAGCGTGTTGCCGCTCACCGCCGCAACGGTGCGCTTCTCGGCCTGGCGGGGATCGAAGTCGGTCGAGGCGAGCACGATCTCGTCGCCGCGCCGCCAGCCCGAAGCGTCGAGCACTTCGATGCGGGTCGCGCCGGCTTCGGCGGTCTTGGCGAGCTTCGACCAGGTATGGGTCCGGTCGCCGTGGAGGCTGAGCGTGCCGCCCATCAGCATGATCCCGCGGTCGCCCATGGTGTTGAGATCTTCGCCGGGGACCGTGTCAGTGAGTGTGATCGTGGCCTGCCGCGTGTGCGGCCGCGCCTCGGTGCCGACCTCCAGCTCGCCGCCGCGCAGGTAAATCCACTCGGTCGCGAGTTCGAGATCGCGCTTGTTCGAGAAGCTCAGCTTGCCGTCGACGGTCAGGCTGCGCAGCGCCGGCGGAGCGACATCGAGCACGACGTGGGTGTCGCGCGCGATCGTGACCGCGTCACCTTCGCGCGGCACCCGCCGATCGGGCCAGGCGGCGGGGTCGGACCAGCGCACCTGCTTGAGCCTCGAGGGACGCGGCTGCTCGGCGGCATCGGTGTGGCCCGCGTGGCTCTCCTGAGCGGCGGCACCGCATGCGCCGCCAACCATCAGGAACGCAGAAACGAGCACGGAGAAAGCGTGCCGGCCAAGCCGCATGCGCATCACGGTCATCCCCTCAATCGGGACTTGCTTGTCCCGCATTCATTATGTGTCCGGGCTGGCGGTCACTCGCGCCGGGGTTCGCCGGACGGCGCCGACCCAAGCTGAACTTGCCGGCTGACCTCGAGCGTTGCCCCCGCGGAGAACGCGCCGCCGGGGCCCGGGCCGACAGTGCTGACGCCCTGGCCGACCCGCCCGATGGTCACGCTCTGGCCCGCGGTGTTGTCGACGACCAGCTTGACCCACAGCGTGCCGTCGCCACGGAACCAGGCGGTCTCGCCGGCCTCGCGCAGCGCGGCCAGGCTGGGCTTCTCGGCGCCTCCGCCGGTGGTGGTGAAGCCGGGCAGTTCGAAAACGACCGACGAACCCTGGTCCATTTCGGTCAGCGACAGCGACAGGGCATCGCGGCCGGTTTCCACCCTGACTTCGGCGCCGCTGCGGATCGTGGTCTGGCCGGTGTATTCCCAGCGCCGGCCGTTGCGGCTGAGGATGATCGGATCGGGGATCGGCGCGCTGCCGAAGCCCATGTTGCCGCCGAGGCCGAACGTGCCGAAATCGCCCCGGCACACCGCCGCGCCCCAGTCCGGCTTGATGTCGCAGGCTTGCGGGTCGGAGGCGATGCCGTTGTCGATGACGATGTAGGCGCCGGCTATGCCGCCGACCGAGCCGTCCTTGTCGTGGATCGCCGCGCCGCGCCAGGCGTTCTGCCGGCCGAAGTCCGACGCCCAGCGCTGTACCACCGGCGGGAACGAAACGCGCTTGGAGTTGACGAACCGCGCGCCTTCGATGGCATTCTCCGAGCTCATCCCGAAGCTGGTGTACATCAGGTAGGAGATCGCGCCCGCGTCGCGCGTGGCGTTGGGCTGGAAGTTCACGAACTGGGTATTCACCACGTCGTGGCGCATGTCGTAGTATTCATACCCGCGGATCGGGAAGTCGGCGATCTCGCTCGGCATGGTGCGGCCGTAAGCGATCTCCTGCGGGGTGCGCGGATTGCCCACGTTCTCGCTTTCGCCCACGAAGATCGCATCGACCACGCGCGAGGTGAACGGCGCACGGCCCACCGCGGAGGCGGCATGGGTGAACCCCACAGCGTTGTCGGCCACGCGCAGGTTCGGGAACTCGTGCAGCTCGCCGCGGCCCCAGACCGCGCCGTGCCGGTTCTTGTAGCCGGTGAAGTTCGCGAACACCGATCCCTTCGGCGCGCTGGTCGGATCGGCCGGGTTCTCGAAGGCCATGTGATAGTTGCTGCCACCGACGCTGAAGGTGCCGTCGGGCCGCGGGCCGCGATCGAACATCAGTCCGTCGAAGTTGGAGTGCGCGGTGTTGCCGCTGAACTCGCGCACCGCGGTGCGGCGCGGCCAGGTGTTCTTGCTGACGTCGGTGCCTTCGAACTGGCCGGTCGGATGTTCGGGCAGGGCGAACCAGAAGCCGACCATGTCCGACCCCGCCGCGACGTTGTCGCGGTAGACGTTGTCGGGATTGGTGATCCAGAACGTTGCCGCCGTGTTGTCCGAGGGAAGCAGGATCTGCTTCGAGCTCTGGCCGGCGACGCCGCGCCGCACGGCAGGGTGGGGTGGCACTTGGTCTGGATGCCGAGATTGCGGACGAACTGGTTGCCGGTCTCGACCGCGTCCTCGAGGAAGAAGCAGTGGCCGACCGTATTGTAAGTGACGTTGTTCTCGACCGTTACGTTGTTGGTGCCATGCACCGTCACGCAGCGGCTGTAGGTGTCGTGGATCGCGGCGTTCTTGATGTACTGGCCCTGGCCTTCGCCGATCAGGTGCCAGTGCATCGGATAGCGGGCGAGCGTGAGGTGCTGGCCCATGCGGGTCAGCTCGACCCCCGAGACCTGCACCTTCGACCCGGCCATCGCCATGATGTGGCCGCCGCGGTAAGTCTGCTCGGCGTCTTCGGAGGCCTGGACGCGGATGTTGCGGGTCAGCAGGCCCACTTCGCCGCGCTGGTCGACCCCGAAGGTGACCGCGCCGAAGTGCATGTATTCGAGCGGCTTATCGAGCGTGAGCGTGTTGCCGCTCACCGCTGCGACGGTGCGCTTCTCGGCCTGGCGGGGATCGAAGTCGGTCGAGGCGAGCACGATTGCGTCGCCGCGCCGCCAGCCCGATGCGTCGAGCACTTCGATGCGTGTCGCGCCGGCTTCGGCGGTTTTCGCGAGCTTGCTCCAAGTATGGGTCCGGTCGCCATGCAGGCTGAGCGTGCCGCCCATCAGCATGATCCCGCGGTCGCCCATCGTATTGAGATCTTCGCCGGGGACTGTGTCAGTGAGTGTGATCACGGCCTGCCGCGTGTGCGGCCGCGCCTCGGTGCCGATCTCCAGCTCTCCGCCGCGCAAGTAGATCCACTCGGTCGCGAGTTCGAGATCGCGCTCGTTCGAGAAACTGAGCTTGCCGTCGACGGTCAGGCTGCGCAGCGCCGGCGGGGCGACATCGAGCACGACATGCGTGTCGCGCGCGATGGTGACCGCGTCGCCCTCGGCGGGAACCTTGCGGCCGGGCCAGGCGGCCGGGTCGGACCAGCGCACCTGCTTCAGGGCGGTCGGCCGCGGCTGCGTGGCGGCATCCGAATGGCCCGCGTGGCTCTCCTGGGCAGCGGCACTGGACCCCGCGCCAAGCATCAGGGTCGCCGTCAAAAGCACTGAACAAACGTGCTGGCCAAGCCGTAAGCGCATCACAGTCATCCCCTCGATCGGGACTGCGAGTCCCGCTATTGTCTTTGGGCGAGACTTTGCAACGGATGGCCCGATTTGCCAAGCCGATGTCGGCCGTTTGCCGTGTTACATTGTAATCGTTTGTAACAACGGCCGCTATCGGGACACTCAAGACCGGCCGCAAACGGCGCTGCTGCGCGCCTAGTCCCTCGCCGGCAGCAGCACACCGCCGGTGTTCATCGGCTGCACGTCCTGCCGGAAGCTGGCGAGGTATCCCGTCGCGGCGTTGACGTAGCCGGGGGCTTCGCGCGTGGCCAGTTCCGCGGCAGGCACGGCGATGTCGATGGCGCGCCGCGCGACGCTGATCGTGATCGTGTCGCCGTCGCGGACTTTGCCGATCGGGCCGCCGGTCGCGGCTTCGGGGTGGACTTCGGCGACGGTCAGCCCCTTGAGGCACAGGCCCGAGAGCTGGCCGTCGGTGACGAAGGCGGTGGTCTTGGCGAGGCCGGCGGCGTCGAGCGCGAACAGCACCAGACTGGCGCTGCCGCCCATCGCCGGGCCGCCCTTGAGGCCCTGGTTGCGCGCGACGACCACGTCGCCAGGCTGGATCGTGCCGGCGGCGATCGCGTCCATGCAGGCGAACACGTCCTCGAACACGCGCGCCGGGCCGGTGAACTCCTCTGGCCGGCTGCCGTCGCGGATGCCGAGGCGGACCACCGCGGTCTCGGCGAAGCTGCCCGAGAGGATCGCGATGGCGGGCCCGGGGCCGATCGGGTCATCGAGCGCGCGGATGATCTCCGGGCCGGGGATCACATAGCCGGCGAGGTTCTCGCCCAGCGTCTTGCCGGTGCAGGTCAGCGCGCCGGGCTCGATGCGGCTCTCGAGCCGCTTGAGCACCGCCATCGCGCCGCCGGCGTCCTCGAAGCCCTCGATCCGCACTTCGCCGGTCGGGCGCACCGCGCTCAGGACCGGCACATCGGCCATCTCCTCCCACAGCGCGAACACATCGACGCCGTTCTCGGCTTCGATCGCGGTGGCCTGGAGGTGCTTGATCGCATTGATCGAGCCCGAGACGCCGAGCACCGTAGCGATGGCGTTGCGGAACGCGGCTTCGGTCAGGATCTGGCGGGGCCGCAGATCCTCGCGCACCATTTCGACGATGCGGCGCGCGGCGGCCTCGGCATTGGCGCGCATCTTGGGGCTGTCGGCGCGCACCGGGGCGTGGCCGGGGAGCGCCATGCCGAGCGCTTCGACCACGCAGTGCATGGTGTTGGCCGTGGCCATACCGGCGCAGACGCCGGGGCCCATAATGGCGTTCTCGGCCATGTCCGCGACCGGGAACTTGGGCTTGGCGCCGAACCGCTCGCCGACCGAGCCCGACCACACGTCTTCGACGTCGACCGGCTCGCCGTCGATCTCGCCGGCCGGCTGGTAGCCGCCGATGACCAGGATCGTGGGGATGTTGAGCCGCGCGGCGGCCATCAGGTGGCCGGGCGGGGTCTTGTCGCAGCTCGTCAGGCAGATCATCCCGTCGAGCAGCGCGGCTTCGACCTGGACCTCGATATCGTTGGCGATGATGTCGCGCCCGGCAAGGATGTAGCTTCCGCGCTTGGCGGCGCCGGTGATGAAGTCGCTCGGCGCGGCGGTGCGCACTTCGAACGGCACGCCGCCCGCGGCGCGGATCGCGTCCTTGACCAGCCTGGCGATGCCATCGAGGTGAGCGTAGCAGATCGCCAGTTCGCTGGAGGAATTGACCACCGCGATCTTGGGCTTGAGCATGTCTTCCGCCGAGAGGCCGAGCGCCTTCCAGTTGGCGCGGCGGCCAGGGCCGTTGGCGGCGAGGCTGCGGAGCGGCGGCGCGCCGGCGGAAGCGGTCATCAGGCAATCCTTCCCAGTTGTGCGGGCGGTATAGGATGACCTTGCGACGAAGGGAACGGCGGCGGCGGCCAATCGCGCGCCATGGGGCGGGATTTCATTTTGCAAATGATAATCGTTCGCAGTAAGCCTGAGGCCAGGCGACGAGGTGACTCGCATGCGAGCGGACGATTGGGACGATGGAGCGGCGCTGGTGACGCGAATGCTGAGGATCTGGCAGGCCGGCCGCGCGCTCGGCGAGAACCCGCTGCCGCGCATGCACGAAGTGTCCGCGCCGCTGGTGGCGGCGCCCGAATTCGTGCCGGCGTGCGACAGCCTGTTCGCCCTGACCGAAGCGGTGCTCGGCCGCAGCCTCAGGCCAGGTCGCTGTTGCAGCCGCCGCCTGTCGCGCGACGAGGCGGCGATGCTGATCATGCTGCAACACGCACCGGAGGCGGGCGCGGTCCGGACCAGCGCGGCGGTGCCGCATGGCTTGCCGGCGGCGCTGCGCTGGGCGGCGTTCGCGGTCATGCGCGCGCTGGGTGCGGAGGGCGCCGCGGCAGTGGAGCCCCCACCCTTGCGCTGCCCGTTCGGCGGCGGACCCTTGCTCGAGCGGGCGGCCTGACTGTGGCGCTCGATCTCGCTCATCTGGTCAGCACGCCCGACATCCGCTGCCTGCCCCGACACCAGGCGGTGCTGGTCGGCGCGTTCCGCTACATGCATCTGGCGCAGGCGGCGCGGCGCTATTCGCGGCAGGAGTTCGCGCTGGTGCTGGGCAGCCCGAAAGCGGTCGCCCCGTTCCATGTCTTCGCCAGCGCGATCGGGCGCGCCTGGCCCGAGCCGATCCAGCTCAACCCGCCGTGCCAGCCGCGCCTCAGCTATGACGAGATGCTGATCCTCGATCTCGCTGCCGCGGCGGTGAACGGCGACCGCAAGGCGTTCGACTGGTTCGTCGCCGAGATGCTGCCGGCCCCGGCGCGCTATCTGCTGTGGGAGGCCGTGCGCCGTTTCATGGGGCGGTTCCTGGCGGCCGCCTAGCTGACAGGCCCGGACCCCTCTTCCGTTGGTGTCGAGCGAAGTCGAGACCCGCGCCGCGCACAGCCATCTCGCCTTCGCTCGACGCGAACGGGGAGGGGGATATTCGATCCGGGACGGTGGGACAGTCAGCTCACCCGCGCGGCGGCGCGCGGGAGGCAGCGCTCGCGCGGCACCGCCGTAAAATGCCGGCAATCGTAGAACACGATCTCGGCCCCGCCGGCGTCGCGCACGTAGCTGAAGCTCAGCCGGGTGCGCGACGCGGCCGGCACCGGATAGGCGGCCGGCACCGCCGCGCGGTCGGTCCAGGCCTGGACCTGGCAATAGCCGGAGCCGCCGCACAGCTCGCGGCCGAGCGCGAGCGCCGCTTCAGCACTGGCCGCGGCGCCGAGATGGACCAAGAACGCGCCGCCGTTGGGGTGGCGCATGACCACTTCGTTGCCGCCGTCATGCCTGAGCTGCGGCGCCGCGTCCGCCACCAGCAGCTCGCCCGCGCTGCCGGCGGCGCCATGAGCGGCGAGGCCGGCCAGCGCGCCGATCGCCGGCTCGCCCCCGGCATAGGCCACGCGCGCCGCCGCGCGCGTTCCCCAGAACCCGCGCCAGCGGAAGAACAGGTGCGTGTCGACCCGCGCGATCTTGTCGAGCTGGCTGCTCCAGTACGGATGCACCCAGTCGGTGTGGTAATGCGTGGCGGTGCCGACCGGGGCGTAGACTTGCCCCTCGAGCGCCTGCTGCGCGCGGGCGCGGGCGAGCGCCCAGGCGTCCTCGCCGTAGCTTCGCCGCAGCGAACCGTCGCAAGTGAAGGTGAACTGGCAGCCGGTGCTCCGCTCCGAGCCCTGGAACACCACGCTGCAGATCCTGGACGGGAAGGCTGGATGGCGCGCGCGGTTGAGCACGACCTGGATCACTGCGCGCTGGCCCTGGTCGCTCGCTCCCGCCTCGGCCATCGCGGCGAGCGCCAGGCAATCGGTTGCGCGCGCCTGGTCGAGCGGGGTGCCTGCAAAGCGAAACGGGCTGGCCGCCGCGGGGCTGGTGTCGGCAAAGGCGATGGCCTCATTGCGCGCACGCGCCTGGTCGGCCGGCAGTTGCGACACCGGCACCTGGGCGATGGCCTCGGGCCGGGCGGGAAGCGCCTCAAGCGGCGGTGCCGCAATCGCGCCAGATCGCTCGCCGGTGCCAAACAGCCGTTCGGCCGGCGGGCCCAGCGTGAGCCACAACAGCGCGCCCACCAGCGCCGCGGCGAGGGCTGCGCTGGCCGCAAGCAACCTCAGATCGCGCCAGGCAATCCCCGTCGGCAAGCGCAAGCGCCTCGCCGCCGCGCCCGCAGGCGGAGCCGCGCCTGAGGAGCGCGCGCGCAGGGGATCCGCATCTTCCATGGGAGCAAAACCAATACTGGACTTGTGTCGATTTGAAACAAACGAGTCGCAAGAATTTCACATTGAGGCTGCAATGCCGCGGTCGGCCAGGCTGATCGCCGTCTTAGGCAATCCGATGGAATTTCGCTTCAATGTACTTCTTCGAGGGCAACAGACTATGGCGCAGTAATTGCGCAAGCGCCCTGATTGCGGCGATGATCCCGGTTGCCGGTCACGCGCAGCCGGCCCCGGCTCCCGCAGCGGAAACCGTCGCCGCTCCTGACCTGTTCACGATCAACGCCATCGACGTCAACGGTGTGACGGTCCTGCCCGCCGCCGTGGTCGAGCGGGCGATCTATCCGTTCCTGGGCCCGGACCGTTCATCGAACGACGTCGAGGCCGCCCGCCAGGCGGTTCAGGATGCCTATGCCGCCGCGGGCTACGAGTCCGTGCAGGTCGATATTCCGCCCCAGCCATCGCAGGCATTCGCGCGAGGCCTGGTCGCGCTGAACGTGACCGAGGCGGCGATCGGCGCGGTCCGGGTGACCGGCGCCGAGCATCATTCGTCGCGGGTTGTGCGTGAGCAGTTCGCCTCGATTCAGCCGGGCGAGCCTCTCAACCTGAGAGCGCTCCAAAGCGATCTGGCGGCCGCCAACCGCTTCCCCGACCGCGAAGTCACGCCGTCGTTCCTGCCGGCCGCCGAGCCGGGCAAGATCGACGTTGAGCTCAACGTCAACAGTTCCTTGCCGGTCCACGCCAGCCTGGAACTGAACAACGATCACAGCCCGTCGACGGAGCCGCTGCGCGCAATCGGCTCGGTCCGTTACACCGACATGTGGAGCCTCGGCCACACTCTCAGCGGGAGCTGGATCGTCGCGCCGCAGAACACCTCGCAGACCAAGGTGTTCTCGGCCGCCTATAGCGCGCCGCTGCTGGGGACTCCGTGGACGCTGGTGGTGTTCGGCTACAATTCGAACAGCGACATCGCGGCGCTCGGCGGCAGCAACGTGCTGGGCAACGGCTATCAGGTCGGCGTGCGGGCGTCTTACCTGCTGCCGACCCAGTCGAGCCAGCAGACTTTCAGCTTCGGCTTCGACTACAAGAACTTCGACCAGTCGATCTTCGTCGGGGGGGTGTCGGCGGGCAAGGCCCCGATCGAGTACATGCCTTTCGCGGCCAGCTACAGCCTGGCCAGCGCGACCGAGAACTCGACGCTCGATCTGACGATCAGTACCACGGTCGGCCTGCGGGTGTTCAAGAAGCTGGGTTGTTTCGCGGCCGATCCCACCGTGCCGCCGCAGGACTGCCCGATCGTCGATCAGTTCCGGAACCGCGACCTCGACGCGGTCGAGAACTTCTCGCACGTGAATCTCGACGCGACGTACAATCGTTCGCTGCCGGGTGACTTCGTTGCCGCATTTCGGCTGTCCGCCCAACTGGCGGATTCGCACCTGGTCACGAACGAGCAGTTCGCGGCGGGCGGCCTGACCAGCGTGCGCGGCTATCTGCAGTCCGAAGCGGTTGGCGACAACGGCCTGGTCACCTCGCTGGAACTGCGCCTGCCGTCGCTGGCGCCGTACCTTCCCGACGTGATCGACGAGTTACGGTTGTTCGGCTTCGTCGATACCGGGCGCATTCACGTGCTGCGCACGCTCCCCGAACAGACCGCCGATTTCCGGTTGCTGGGGGTCGGCGGCGGCGCGCGCATTCGCGTGCTCGACACTTTCACCGGCGAATTGGTGTTCGGCGTCCCGCTTCGGCAGGGGCCGGCATCCACGGCGCGCGACGTCCGCACCATGTTCACCACAGTAGGGGCATTCTGATGGCAGGGTTTGGCTGCAGGGCACGCGTTGCGCAGTTTGTGCTGGCGTTACTGGCGTCGTTGTTGATCGCCACACCCGCTCACGCCTGGTGGGATACCGAGTGGTCTTACCGCAAGCCGGTGACGATTGACACCACGGCATCGGGGGTGAATGTCAGCGGTACGCTGGGGCGGACGGTCGTCCTCATCCGGCTGCACAGCGGCAACTTCACCTTCACCGAAGCGCTCGAAAACGGGGCCGATTTGCGGATCGTCGACAGCGACGACCAGACCCCGCTCCCTTACCACATCGAACGCTATAACTCGGCGGACGGGCTGGCGACGGTGTGGGTCTCGGTGCCCACGCTAAACGGAGGGGAGAAGCGCCAGCTCTGGCTCTACTTCGGCAACCCCAACGCCAGTGTGGGGGACGATGTCGCCGGGACCTTCGATCCCGACTACATGGCGGTCTATCATTTCGGTGAGAACGCCGGCCAGCCGGTCGCCGACAACACCGCCAACGCGAACAATGCGGCCGGCGGGGTGCCCGGCGTCAACGACAACGGCATCGTCGGACGCAGCGCGCGCTTTCCGGGGCAGGGGCAGATAACGATCAACGCTTCGCCCTCGCTGGCGATGCCCGCCGGTGCGCCGTTCACGTTCTCCGCCTGGGTCAAGCCCGACCAGCTTGCCGGAGATGCGGCGCTGTTCTCGCGCGGGCCGCTGGTCATCGGCGCCAACGCCGGGATCCCCTACGTCGCGATCGGAGCGGCCAGCGCGCGTGCGGGCGCGCCGCTTCGTCAGGGCGAATGGAACCATCTGGCCGTGACCGCGGACGCGGGTACGATCCGGATTTACGTCGACGGGGTAGAAGCGGGCGCCGCATCGGCACAGCTGCCGGCGCTTGACGGCGCGATCCTGCTCGGCGGCGCACCGGGACGGCCGTTCACCGGCGAACTCGACGAAGTGCGGTTGTCGAAAGTGGCCCGGCCGGCCGCGATGCTGATGGCAGTGGCGAACGCGGAGGGCCCCTCCGGGAGCTTGGTCAACGTCTCCGAAACCGCCGAGAAGCAAGGGGGCGGCGGCGGTGTGCTCGGCTTCGTGCTCAGCAAGATCCACGGGCTCGACATCGGCATCATCGCGCTGTGCATGGTGCTGCTGGCGCTCGCCATTTGGCTGATGGTGTCGAAGATGCGCTACCTGAACGCCGCCGAGCGCGGCAACGCGGTGTTCAAACGCCGGTTCGAGGCCCTTCACGAGGAACTCACGCCGATCGCCGCGATCCCCGGGATCAGCAAGGAAGAAGCGGACTTCATCGCCAAGACGCCGCTTGGGCGGCTGTACGAGACCGGCATCGAGGAGTTGCAGGTCCGCCAGCGGTTGCGCGGCGCGCGGCCGTTGAGCGGCGAGGCCGTCGAGGCGATGCGCGCCGCGGTCGATGCGGTCGTCGTCGCGGAGAACCAGAAGCTCGACAAGTGGATGGTGATCCTCACCATCGCGATTTCCGGCGGGCCGTTCATCGGCCTGCTGGGCACCGTGATCGGGGTCATGAGCACGTTCGGCGGCGTCGCCATGGCGGGCGACGTGAACGTCAACGCGATTGCGCCCGGCATCGCCGCGGCGCTGCTCGCGACGATTGCCGGGCTGGCCTGCGCGATCCCGTCGCTGTTCGGCTACAACTACCTCAACAGCCGGATCTCCGCGCTCTCCGACGAGATGCGCGTGTTCGTCGACCGGCTGATCACCAGGCTAGCGGAAATGCAGGCCGATCTCAGCGAATCGCCGCCGCCGCTCAGCATCGCGGCCGAATGAGCAACGGGGAGGGGGACGAACCATGCAAGCAGGTGGCGGCCGCAAGGCCTACGACGACATCAACATCACGCCGATGCTCGATCTTGCGTATGTGCTGCTGGTCATTTTCATCCTGATGGCGACGGCGTCGGTGCAGGGCATCAAGGTCGATCTGCCTAAGGCGAGCGCGTCCCAGAGCCTGGTCCAGCCCAAAACCATAGCGCTGACGGTCAATAACGAGGGGCAGGTGTTCATGGACGCCTTCCCGGTGACCATGCCCGATCTCGAGACGCGGCTGCGCAGCGCCAAGGCGTCCAACCCGGACGTTCCAATCGTGCTCAAGGGCGACGCGACCGCGCAGTACGGCAAAATCATGGAAGTGCTCGACCTGTGCCGGCAGCTCGAGCTCAATAAAGTCGGTCTCGTCACCGGCAAGCCCACCGCGGCCTGAGCGAGCGGCGCGCCGTGGCCGAGGCAGCATCCTTTCAGGTACCCGGCGGCGGGGGCCGGAAGCAATGGATCGCTATCGGCGTCGGCGCGCTGCTGTTGCTGGCGTTCGCGTGGTACATCTACCGCATCATGACCGAGGTTGGCGGTGTCGCGGTGCAAGAGCAGCCCCCAACCGCCATCGACATGCTCCCCCCGCCTCCGCCGTTGCCGCCCCCGCCGCCCGAGCCGCAGGAGAGGCCGCCCGAGCCGACCGAGCAGACCACCACCACGCCGGAGCCGATGCCCGCGCCGGCGCCCGACCAACCGGCGCCGGCCCCGATGCAGATCGACGGCCCCGCGCAGGCCGGCACTGACGCCTTCGGCATGAGTGCGGGCCGCGGCGGCGGGATGGGCGCGCCTTCGAGCACCGGCACCTGCATCGGCAGCAACTGCGGCGGGGCGGCCCGGCCGGCCGGCGGGATCAGCGATTCGCTCTATAGCCGGTACCTGAGCGGCCAGTTGCAGGAACGCGTCCAACGCGAAAGCCGCGTCAATCGTTTCGTGTTCAGCGCCGACTTCGCGGTCTGGATCAGCCCGGCGGGCGCGGTCACCAAAGTCGAACTGATCAGGGGCAGCGGCGACAGCCGCCGCGACGCGGCGCTGTCCTCAATTCTCAACGGGATCGTCGGGCTGAACGCGCCGCCGAGCTCGTTTCGATTTCCTCAGCGAATCACGGTTCGCGGCCGCCGGTCGATTTAGACCGCCGTTACGATTGGAAGGGGCGATTGATGTTGGCACTGAATTTGGGGCGCTGGTCGTCCGTCGCCGCCGGGGTGCTTGCGTGCACCGGCGTCCCGCTGGCGGCGCAGCCCACGCCGCCCGGGGACGGGCAGGCGGCCGCTCCAGGCGAGGCTCAACCGTCGACCAATGCGATGGTCAACCTGATCCGCTTGCTGGTCGCGCAGGGCACCATCACGCAGGAAAATGGCGACGCGCTCATCCGCCAGGCCGAAGCCGAGGCGAACCAGGCCCAGCTGGCGGCCGGCGAGCTGCCGCCGCCACCCGCCGGCGCAATCCGCGTGCCTTATGTGCCCGAGATCGTCCGCAACCAGATCCGCGACGACATCCGGGCCGAGGTCATGCAGCAGGCCCGCGCAGAACGGTGGGCCGCTCCGGACCAGGCGGCGCCCGCCTGGGTCAATAACCTGCGGGTTTCGGCCGACGTTCGTTTCCGCAGCCAGAGCGACCTGTTCGCCGCCGACAACGCCGACGACATCATCGATTTCGCGGGGATCAACGACGCGCCCGGCGGTTTCGACTTCATCGGCGACATCAACAATGTGCCTCTGCTCAACACGCGCGAGGACCGGATCGGGCGGCTGCGGCTGCGGGCGCGCCTCGGCGCCGAGTTCGACCTCGGCAAGTTTGCCACCCTCGGCATCCGTCTCGCCACGGGCGAGGACAGCGGTCCGATTTCGACCAACCAGATCCTCGGCGGCGGCCTCGCCAAGCGCAATATCTGGCTCGACGAAGCCTATCTCAAGCTGTCTCCGGGCGAGGGACTGAGCGCTACCTTCGGACGGTTCCGCAATCCGTTCGTGTCCACCGATCTGTTGTTCGACCGCGATCTGAAGTTCGACGGCATGGTGGTGGCGGCGGATGCCGGGCCGCTGATCGGTGAGGGCTTCACGCTCGCCGCCCGTGCAGGCGCGTTCCCGCTCGACTTCGGTCCCGCCGACTTCCCCGACACGCGCCAGAACAAGCGCAACTATGACGCGAAATGGCTGCTGTCGGGCCAGATCGAAGGCGGGGCCGAGCTGGCCGAGGGCGTCGAGTTCCGCGCCGCGGCGGCCCTGCACCACTTCCGCAATGTCCAGGGCGAGCTGTCCGAACCCTGCCTGTTCAACGGCTTCAACATCGGCATCGGCACGAACGATCCCACCGAGTGCTCCACCGACGGCACGCGCGCGTTCTTCCCGCGCAAGGGCAACACGCTGTTCTTCATCCGCAACATCGCCTTCCCGGCGGGAGACACCGCGGCCGCCAGCGCGCGGCAGTTCGTCGGGCAAGTCTATGGCTTCTCCGTCCTCGACCTCAATGCCGCCGTGTCATTTCCAATCGGCGCCGTGAGCGCGTTCGTGCGGGGCAACTATCTGCGCAATCTCGCTTTCGAGCGCGGCGACGAATGCCGCTTCGGTCCGATCGCGCCGCCTTTGACCAACGTCGTCAGCGTCAACGGCAACGAGAACGCGTGCACCGCGCTCAATCCCGCCCAGGTCGATAGCGGAAACGCGGGGTATCTGGTGCGCGTCGGGATCGGCCACACCCAGCCGCGCAAGTGGCGCGAATGGTCGCTTTCGGCGGATTATCGGCACCTCGAGACCGATGCCGTGCTCGACAGTTTGACCGACAGCGACTTCCACCTCGGCGGCACCAATACCCAAGGTTACTCCGTCGCGGGCACGGTCGGCGTTTCCGACGGCGTAACGCTGACCGGGCGGTGGCTGAGCGCGAACGAGATCACCGGCCGGGCGCTGGGAATCGACGTGTTCCAGCTCGACCTCGACGCGGAGTTCTGACGCGACTGACAGACCGCTGTCACGCGAGTCGCATAAACCTGAAGGAAATCGTCCCTAATCAATCCTTACGTATTGGTGGGAATCGGGCTGGCGGCCATGAAGCGAGACATTGGCGTGCGGATCAGCCGGCGCGGCGCATCGGTACATGCGCTTCGTTCGATCCTGCTAAAGGGCGCGAGCGGCGCCGTGTTGGCCGGGGCGATGGTATCCGCGCCGGCGCATGCGCAGCTCGCCGGCGTGCGCGCGGCGGTTGGCGTTCCGGCGAATGTCGGGGCCCCGGTTCCCGCCGCCAGTACCGCCACGGCGGTGACCCCGACGATGAGCCAGATCATGGCCCGTCATCGGGCTTACGAGGCGCGGGTCTCGCAGGCGGTGAACGTGGTGGCGCAGGCCAACGCCGCCGCTCGCGCCGCGGCCAACGCCGCCGCGCAAGTGGTACCCAACGGGCTCGGCGCGGGCGGTCTCGATCCGGTCGCCCAGCCGCTCTCGCCGGCGGAGGACGCCACCGGACTGCGCGTTTGGGTCGGTGCCGCGCAGCCGGTGCAAACCCAGAACGCCGGGTCCGCAGTGACGGTAACCGTTAATCAGACGCAGTCGCGCGCGTTGCTGTCGTGGAACAGCTTCAACGTCGGCGCGCAAACCACGCTGGCCTTCAATCAGCAGGGACAGTCGGATTGGGTGGTGGTGAACCGCGTGGTCGGCGGCATCGATCCGGCTACGGGACTGCTCGATCCGTCGCTTGGAGCGACGCCATCGCAGATCCTCGGCTCGATCAAGGCCGATGGCTCGGTCTATGTCTTGAACCGCGCAGGCGTGATGTTCGGCGCGAACGCGCAGCTGGACCTGCGTTCATTACTGGCCAGCAGCCTCGAGCTGGGTTCGGCGACCGTCCCGTCCGGCGCCGATCAGGTGCGCGCGCTGAGTTTGCGCGAACGCAATCAGAGCTACCTCGACAAGGGGCTTCTCCCGGAAGCCGTCTCCGGGCTGGTGTCGGCCGTGGCGGGCGAGCAGCACGGCGCGGTCGATGTCGCGCGCGGGGCAAGGATCACCGCCAAGGGCGGCTACGTGATCATCGCCGCGCCCACTGTGTCGAGCGCGGGCGAAATCAAGGCAACCGTCGGCGGCCAAGTCAGCCTGCAGGCCGGCAATCAGGTTGATGCGACCGTTTCAACCGGGGCGGCCGGCAGTGACGATCCCGGCGTCCGCGGGCTGATTCTATCCTCGCTCGGCGGGGGCCAGGTTAACGTCACCGGTTCGATCGACGCGCCGCAAGGCTACATCTCGTTGGGAACCGACCTGACCGGGTCGATACGGCTCGCCGGCACGCTGACTTCGACGACGAGCGTGTCGCGCAACGGAAAGATCAGCCTGATCGGCGGAACCGTCGATCTCGCCCCGGGCGCGGCGATCGCGATCACGCCCGACACGGCAGCCGAGACCATCCCGCAAAGCGCCTCGTCGGTCAGCGCGTTCAAGACCTCGCAAATCGATATCGGCAGCCACTTCTACGCCCGCTCGGCCCAAGGCCGGATCGGCGGTTCGGACGAGATCGACCCGTTCGAGCTGCTGCCTGCTCAGATCACGATCGGCCGCGACGCGATCATTCATGCGCCGAGCGCCGACGTGGCGATCGGCGGACGGGCTGGCGACGCCAGCCGGATCGCGGGCGAGGTCCTCGGCCTGGTGTCATCGAAAGTCGATGTCCAGGATAACGCCGTGATCAACGTCAGCGGGGTCGCCGACCTGCTGCTGCCCAGCTCGCGAAACGTGCTCGAGATTTCGCCGGCCAAGCGCAACGAACTGCGCGACACACCCAACTATCGCGAGGAAACCACCGACGGCAGCTTCACGCTCAACGGCACGACGCTGTTCGTCGATCCGCGCATCAGCGGCGTACGCGACGATGGCGTCGCGTGGGTCGGCTCACCACTCCTCGAAGCCGGCAGCCTCGCCGAGCAGATCGGGGTGACCGCCCAGGAGCTGATGACCACCGGCGGTAACGTGACCCTCGCGACACTCGGCTTCGACGGGCTGCCCACTTCGGCGGGCGCAGTCCCAAGCGTCACGCTGGCCCCCACAGCGACGGTCGATGTCTCGGGCGGCTGGGTACGCTATGCGGCTGGCATTGCGCATTACAGCAAGCTGGTCACCTCCGACGGGCGGGTGATCGACATCGCCAAGGCCGATCCGAACGACGATTTCGTCGCTGTCGGCGATGGCTTCGTCGAGTTCCTGCCGCAGCTGTCCCTGCCCACGATCTTCGCCAATCCGCTGCTCCAGGGCGGCACGTTCCAGCAAGGCTATGTCGAAGGTCGCGACGCCGGCTCGCTGACGATCGGCACCCCGACCGCGGTGATCGCAGCGGACTTGCATGGCGACGCTGTCGCGGGCGAGCGCCAGATTGGCGCGGGCCTGGCGGCAAGCGGTAGCTCGACGCTCGCGGGCGACATTCGCAAGGTTCAGGCCGGCAGTCTCGAACTGCCCTCGGCAGGGTTGCTACGCCTCCAATCTATCGGCGCTAACATCGTGGTCAGCGGAGCCACCGACAGTGCGGCCGATGGCACCCTCACGCTGAACGACACGAAGCTCAACGCTGCCGGCCTCGCAGCCCTGTCGTTGCAGACTTCGGGAAGCGTCACATTCGCTCCGGCCAGCCAGCTGACCCTTGCGCCCGGCGGCGCGCTCAACGTCGATGCGGGCCGCAAGATTACTTTCGGCGGCAGCGTGGATGTCGCTGGGGGAACGATCGGGGCGCGGACGTATGGTGTTGCCCTGGGATCGCTGTTCGATCAGGCCGACGATCTTCCGGCCGA
Source organism: Sphingomonadales bacterium 12-68-11 (assembly GCA_002279825.1). GTDB lineage: Bacteria > Pseudomonadota > Alphaproteobacteria > Sphingomonadales > Sphingomonadaceae > Croceibacterium_A. The sequence goes on along the minus strand of NCCV01000003.1, from coordinate 815,569 downwards.
CGGCCAGCTGGACGGTGCCGCGCCGCTCGGACTGTTCGATATCGTGGTTGGCGCGGGAGCCACGCTGTCGGCCCGCGGTCGCTGGGTCAACGACGCGCTGGTCACGAACGGGCTTCTATCCGGGCCAGGGCATACGTCCGGCGGTGCGATCAGTCTCATCGCGGCGCCTCGGGTGGCCGCAATTCTGGCTGACGGTTCGGGCGCTGTCGATCTGAGCGGGAGCGTGCTCCTGGCCTCGGGCAGTCTGCTCGACGTATCGGGCGGCGGCTATGTCGCCCCGGGCGGCGCGATGTCGCTGTCGGGTCGGGGCGGCGATGTCAGCCTGATCAGCGAGACCAGCTACTTCCAGCTCGAGCAGGCGCCGACCCTTCCGCTCAACCGGCTGACCAGCGATCTGACCACCTTTCCGATCACTGCCGCCACGGACCGCAATTACGCGATCGTCCCGGACCAGATCACCGCAACCGTCGCGATCGACGGCGAGATTCGCGGATTCGGGTTCAAGGGCGGCGGCACGTTCGCGCTGGTCACACCCGATCTCAAGTTCGGCAGCAGCACGGGCGGTGGGACCGAAGTGCCGCTCGACTTCCTGCAGCGCACCGGCTTCGGGACCTTGTCGCTGACCGCCTGGAACACGGCGTTCGTCGACAACCCGTTCGCGAATGGCCTGGCCGGATCGGCAGCGCTTCTGGCTACCGAACAAGTGCAAATCCGCGCCGGCGAGACGCTCAATCTGACCCAGTCGATCCTGCCGTCGCTGCTTGGGCCAAGCGCCACCGCGCTGCTGCTGGCGCAACAGACCGGCACCGACATCAGCCGCCTGGCCGCGCTGACCCCGACCAATCAGCTCGGCGACTTCGACAACCTGCCGGCTCACCTCGTGCTTGGCGGCTTGACCGAGCTCCAGCTCCTCGGCGGTACGATCACCGGGGCGCCGACGGCCTCGATTACGACGCCGAAGCTCTACAACGCCGGCCAAGTCCGGATCGCGGGCGGCAGCATCCTGCAGAGCGAAGTTCTGCCTCTCAGCTATGTCGAGACCGCCGTGAACCGCGCAGCGGTGGCCGTCCGGCAGCAGCTCGATGCCGATGGGGTCGATCGCGGCGCGGGCCTGTCGGTGATCTTCGGCACGGCCGACGCTGCCGGCAAGTTCGACGAGGACGCCCCGAATGCGCTCGAGCTGTCAGCCAACGGGCAAGTGCTGAGCAATCGCGACCTGCTTACGAAGCCAGGAGTCGATCGGCAGGTCTATTACCTCGGCCTGCTCGATGCGGGCGAAGGGATCGTCCTCGCCGACGGCAGTGTCATCAACCTTGCCGGCGCCAGCATCCGCGATCCGCGCGCCACGCTGTTGCCTGACGGATCTCGGCCAGCCGCGACCGGACGCCTGATCGACGGCGGTTCGATCCGCCTCGCCGGGCTGTTCGTCGGCGCCGGTCAGGACCTGTTTTCCAAGCCTGCATTCAAGCAGGCACCCTATGGTTTCGTCAACCAAGGGGGCGATTTCGAACCGGGCGGCGCGCGTGCGGCACGCACTCTCGTCGGTCAGGCCGGGTCAGCCATCGATCTGTCCGGCGCCGCGGACCTGTTCGATGTGCAGACCGGCCCGGCCAGCTTTACCCCGACCGCGGTCTGGAGCAACGCGGGCACGCTGTCCGCGCTCGGCGGCGGCAACGTAACCGCGGTAACGATCGACGCGCGGGGCGGTTCGCAGCGGGCGCTGGGCGGGACGTTCGAGTGGGCCAACCCGATCTTGGTCGAGAGCGCTTCGGCCAACCTGCAGGCCAACGTGGTTTCGGCGACGCAGCTCGAGGAGGCGGGTTTCGACCGCCTGATCGCGCGCGCCTCCCTGACCGCGCTGGGCGATGTCGATCTGGCGCTCGGGCGGTCTTTCCAGTTGTTGCCGCACGACTACAGCGGCGCCCCGCTCGTGCGGGTCGTCCCGACGATCGGCGAGCGGTTGCCCAATGCCGATCCCTACTACGCGATCTCGATCGGATCCGCCGGGCGGCTGTCGATTGCGGCGCCGCACATCGGCCTGCTGGGGATCGATCAGGTCGCCGGAGCGATCGGCGGAACGGGCGGTACCGGCCGGGTCGAACTCCGCGGCGGCGCGATCGACATCTCCGGGGCGGTAGCCTTCGACCGGTCGCTGGCGAGCGTTACGCTGGATTCGGCGACCGCCATCCGGCTGATCGGCGTGCAGCCTCTCGCTCGGACTTTGACCCCGGACAGCGCCACCGACGAACCCTCGCTCAGCGGGCAGATCGTCACCACTGGCGATCTGCTGCTGCGGGCCGGACAGGTCTATGCGACGACCGGCTCGGGCAATCTGCAGCGGCTGATCGACACCGGGGGCACGGCGCTGGTGCGTCCGTTCCTGATCGCCTCGGCCGGCGCCGATGCCACGATCCGGTTCGAGAGCCAGGGCGCCGCGACACCCGCCACGCCGTACTCCGCCGGCTCCTACCTTTCAGTGCAGGCGCCCAATATCGAGCAGGCAGGCGTGCTGCGTGCGCCGCTCGGCCGAATCGACCTCGGCTCGTCGTCGGCCCAGAGGCTCGTCAGCAGTGGTCTCGATATCGGCCGGACCGAGCGCCTGACACTCGCGCCCGGCAGCATTACCTCGGTCTCGGCCGGGAATCTCGCGATCCACTACGGCACGACCACCGACCTCACCGAATACTTCTTCACGCCTGGCGCGACGGCGCCGATCGCGGCTCCGCCAGCAGCGGAACTGCGGCTGGGCGGCGTGAACATCGCGATCGATCCGGCTGCAACGGTCGATGGCAGCGGCGGCGGCAGCCTGTTCGCGACCGAGTTCGTGCCGGGCACGGGTGGTTCGCGCAACGTCCTCAGCCGTTTCAACAGCGACCTGTTCAGCAGCACCAACGGCTTCCAGTTTGCCGACGGCCGCGAAGTCTATGCGATCGTTCCGGCCAACAGCAGCAATCTCGCGGCGATCTACGACCCGATCTACTCGAGCGAGAATCCGGGCCTTTACGCAGGCGAGGTCGGCAAGCTCGTGAGGCTGGAAGGCGGCAGCGGCATCCCCGCCGGAGACTATCTGTTGCTGCCCGGTCAATTCGCGGTGCTGCCGGGGGCGTTCCGCCTGGTCGAGAACGTGGGCGCGGCGGCGCCGTTGCCCGGCGAAGCCGCGGCGCTGCGCGACGGGTCGGTGATCGTCGCCGGCAGCTACGGCGTGGCCGGGACTGATTTGACCGAGTCCCAGCGACGCTCGTTCACCGTCCAGAGCCAGGAGGTATTCAGCAAATTCTCCCGGATCGAACTCACCGACGGTGCCGAGAGCTTCACCGAACTAGCGGAGAGGCAAGAGACGGCCTTGCCGCGCCTCCCCGTGGATGCGGCACGGATCGTGATCAACCCGCTCGCGACACTGGCGATCGGTGCGGGGTTCAACACCCGCGCTGCTGCCGGGGGCCGCGGCAGCCAGGTCGATCTGGCCGGCGAGATCATCGACATTGTTTCCCCGGGCGCGGCTCCCCGCACCGGGGCGATTACACTGATCACCAGCGAAATCGACCGACTGAATGCCGCCAGCCTGCTGATCGGCGGGGTACGGACCGACAAGAGCGACGGCACGACCGACGTGCGCATCACCGCGAGCGAGATCAACGTCCGCAACGATCTCGCCAATCCGCTGCGGGCGCCCGAGATCGTGCTGGCCGTGGATGGCGTCGGATCGGTGCTCAACGTCGCGGACGGCGCCAGTATCGTCGCGACCGGGACGCTCGATGACGCGCGCGAGGGGGACTACAACGTCGCCTATTTCACCCGCGATGCGCTCGGCAACATCGTCTCCGACAACAGCGGGGCCGGCTCGCTGGTGCGGCTGGCCAACGGCGCCGAGCGGTTGGTGAACCGATCCGGCGATCTCGCCGCCAGCGTCACCGGGAGGATCGTCACCCTGAATATCGGCCAGGCCCGGCTGGTTGGCGAGACGATGAGCATCGATACGAGCCGCAACCTCGACTTCGACGCCGCCGCGGACGTCGATGTTCGCAGCCTTGCGCTCAGCGGCGACACGATCTCGTTCTCGAGCCGCACGTTCGGCTTGGCCGGGCTGGTGATCACCCCCGAACTTGAGCAGACCCTCGCCGAAGCGGAGCGGCTCACGATCCGCGCCAATAGCACGGTCGGCTTCACCCCGGGCGAGCATCGCTTTAACGATCTGACACTCGACACGCCCGGAATCCGGCTCATCGGGCTGGTGGGCACGCCGTCCACCGCGCCGCAGACCGTGACGATCGCCGCGCGCGACGTCACCCTGGCGAACAGCGCCGCCGACACCGGTGCATGCCGCGGCAACGGCAGCTTCGCCTGCGGCAGCGCGGGCAACAGCCTGATCCTCGATGCCGAGAGCCTGACCTTCGGATCGGGTGTCATCCGAACCTATTCGTTCGACAATGCGGTTCGGCTGAACGCGCGGGACGGCATTTCCTATGCCGGCGCGGCGACGTTCGACGTCGGCTCGGCCGACTTGCGGCTGACGACGCCGTACATCGCCGATCTCGGCAGCGGCGACGTGCCCACGGCGAGCGGCCGCCGGTCGGACCTCACGCTTAGCACCCTTGGTGATGTCGCAATCAGTCACGGCGGGGCGGCGCGCACGCCGGTCGGACCGGCAGCGCCGGGCGCCCGGCTGGCGATCGGCGCCATCGCCGCACCGGTCGCTTCGGTCTCGATCGACGGCGCGCTCCTCCGCGCCACCGCCGGGGTCATCGACATCAATGCGGCCGCCGACATCGCGGTCAGTGGCGCAAGCCGGCTGGAAACGCCGAGCTACTCGCAGGCCTTCGGCGATGCCGCCGATCGGGTGACGGTTTCCGCCGCCGGCGGGACAATCGGCTTGACCGCGCTCGGCGGCGACATCGACCTCGGCAGCGCGACGACTCTGGCGATCGGCGGGCTCAGCGGCGCGGCGGGTCGGCTCAACCTGCTGGCCAGTCGCGGCGAAGTCAGACTAGCCGGCACGATCGACGCAGTGGCACCGGGCGCGGGGGCAAGTCTGGCGATCGATTCCGGCCTCGGCGCGCTCGATCTCGCGGCGCTGGTGAGCCGATACGGCGCACAGTTCACCGGCGATGTCGCACTGCGCAGCGGCGCGGGCGACTTGGCACTGCTGGCCGGGCAAACCCTCCGCGCGAAAAGCGTCAAGCTGACCGCAGACGGCGGACAGGCGTTGATCGCCGGCCGGATCGACACCTCGGGCATCAACGGCGGGGCCATCGGTCTGTTCGGCCGCGACGGGGTGCAACTCGCATCGTCGGCGGTGCTCGACGCGCGCGCGACCGGCTATGCCGAAACCGACACGCGCCGCGCCAGCGCCGGCGACGTGATGATCGGCGTGGGCGAAGCGGGCGCGATCGGCGTCGCGGCCGGCGCGGCAATCAATCTCGCCGCGACGCGGCCCGGCAACCGCCTGGTATCCGAGCTGCGCACCGATCCGCGGACCTCCAACCAGGTTACCGCCTACACTTTCGTCGAGGGCGACCAGGGCGGCACGCTGACGCTGCGCGCCCCAGTGATCGCCGAAGCGGGCGCCGACACCGTCAACATCGATTTCGCCGGCTCGGTTGCGGGCGCGCGCGATGTCACGGTCGAAGGCTACCGGCGCTACGATCTGGCGGCGGTCGGCGCCAACCCGGGCTTCGTCGGGGTGTCGGTCGATGCCGCCGCCGGCACCGCGACGCTCGATCTGGCCGCCACCGCGACCGGCAAGACGAATTTCCTCGCCGACCTGGCGCCGGGATCGCTCGTCGAGTTCGTCCAGACGTTCGATATCGCCGCGGCCCGGCCGCGCCTCGGGAGCTTGTCCGGACTGGCCGGCTATCACGAGCGTCCGGGGGTCGAACTCGCCTATTCGGGCGACATCGTGCTGGCTTCGAACTGGAACCTCGGGGCCGGCAACGTCGATGTATCCGGGGCGCTCGCCGCCGGCCTGATGCGGCCGTCTCAACTGGGGCCGCGGCCCGACGGTTCGCCGCGTTACGAGGTGGTTCCCGGACGTGAAGCCGAGCTGTTCCAGCGCTTTGTCGATTTGACCTACCGGGTCGGCGGCCGCGTCGACGGCGAGGCCGGCAGGCTGACGCTGCGCGCCGGCGGTGATCTCGACATTCGCGGCAGCATCACCGACGGGTTCTTCGCGTTCAGTGATCAGACCGATCCGGGCTACATCTCCTACCAGCTCGGCGGGGGCGACCGGACCTTCAGCCCCGCGCTGACCGTCCAATGCGGAGCGGGCGGGGCCAACCCGACCGGTTGCGGCGACGTGACCGAATTCGCGCTCGGCAATGTGATCTCGCCGCGGACCTCGATCAATCTCAACCTCACTGCGCTGGCGCGCGGCGACGAAGCGCTGAACAATGGTGTCGCGCCCTACAGCGCGGCTGCCAACAGCGCGGCGGCGACCGGGCTGTTTGCCGACGGCTCGGGCGACCCGATCGGTAGCGGACAGCTGTTCCCGCTGCTCGCGAATGGGCAGGCGGTCGGCTCCTTCAGCATTCAACTGGTCGGCGGCGCCGGCGATACGCCCTCGGCCGATCCGTTGCATATCGATCGGGCCAGCGGGGGCGGCGTTTCGGTTTCTGGCGAAACCAGCTATGCGATCGCGGCCGGTCAGCGAACGAGCCGCTTCGGCGGGCCGCTCCAGTTGCGTTACGAGGATCTCGCAGAGGCTAGCACCTCGCTGATTTCCGACAACTTCGTTGCCAATCTCGTCGAGCAGACGGGGCTCGATCGCGACACGCTCGAAACCCGGACGACACGCGTGCAGTTTGGCCAGGGCACCGCCGCCGCGAGCGATTTCATGCGGGCCGCGGCGGCGGAGTTCTTTGCCGACTATCCCGGCCAGGTCCAGTTTCTCGGTCCGGTGAACCGGCCCACGGGGTTTTCCGCTCCGCTGGCGCTCGTGATCCAGTTCCTCGAATCGCGTGACGCGAGCGGGCTCGCGCTGGTCGATCGCTTCGCCGCGCAAGTCGCGAGCGGCAGTTTCGGTTACAACCCGCCGCAGTCGCTGGGCACCATCGATCCGCCGGGCAACGTCGCACGGACCCGCTCGCTGGTCCGCACCGGCACCGGCTCGATCGACGTGGCGGCGGCGGCGGACATCGACTTGCGCGACGGGGAGGCCCGCTTGCGCGGTGCGGCCGGGCAGAACCTCGGCAACACAGCGGGCAACGCCGCGCAGGTCGGCGGCGCGGCAATCTACACAGCTGGCCACATCGTGGTCCCCGAAGCCGTTACCGCCCGCGTCTCGGGAACCCAGACTCAGCTCACCATCGATCCGGCAGACTATGCGCTGACCGGCGCCGTACGCGACCCTCGATGGGTCCCGACCGCGGCGGGCCGGCTCCAGACCGATCCGGTCTACGCGAGCGGGGGCGGCTCGATCTCGCTGACCGCCGGACAGGACGTGCTCGGTCGCCGCGACGTTTGGAGCGAGGTCTTCAACGGCAACGTGGGGGTGTCCTTCCTGCGCGGCGATGTCGAGCATCGCGCTTCGAACTTCACAATGGTCGGCGCCGGCGATCAGCGCTGGCGGGTGGGCGCGCTCGGGGTCGCGGTCGGCAGTTCTTCGCTGTCGCCAACGTTCGAGACCAACATCCGCATCAACCCGCAGCTGTTCGGGTCAGGCGTGGCTGCGCTCGGCGGCGGGAACGTCACCGTGACCGCGGGCAGAGACATCAGCGAGCTGACCGTTGCGCTCGACACCAGCGTAACGACCGGCGATGTCGGCGCCAGCTTCGGACAGATGGTGTTCGGCGGGGGCAATCTGCGGATCGCCGCGGGCCGCGATGTGCTCGGTGGCCGCTTCGACATTGCCTCGGGCGTCGCCGAGATCGACGCAGGGCGCGATGTCGGTTCGTCGGGACCGCTGATCTTGAGACCTCGGTCGGGCCGCCCGGCGGACCTGCAGGTCGAGAATCTGGCCGAGATCAGGCTGACCGACGCCAGTGTGGTGCTGCGCGCCGGAAACTCGCTCGCCATCGCTTCGATTAGCGCGCTCGGGGTCGATTCCTTCGATGCCTCTCCCAACTCCACAGGCGGCGGCATCGACTTCACCATCGACCAGAACGCGTTGGGCTACTACTCCGGGAGGAGCGCGGTATCGCTCAGTGCCGGCGGCGACGTCAGCCTGGGAGGGGTTGCCACCCAGTTCACCAAGCTGAACGAAATTGCGGTCAGCCAGCGCAATTTCCTGGGCGTCGTACTGCCGGCGACGCTCGAAGTTGTCTCGCGGACGGGCGACATCGACCTCGGCGATCTGCCTGCCATGCTCTATCCCAGCGCGACCGGGCAGCTTTCGCTCCTCGCCGCGGGCACCTTACAAGCGGCCACTGTCAGCCTCGATGACGGGGATCCGTCGCTGCTGCCCGGGATTTTCAGCACCTTGCGGATCGATACGAGCCAGAGCGTGGTGTCCGGCCGTCCGTTCAGCCTGCCGGTCGTGCTGCCTAATACCAGCGATACGATCCGGCGCCTGTACCACAACAGCAACCCCACGCACGCTAATGACCCTGTCGTCGCGCGCGTTGCGGCGGGCGGCGACCTGATCGACCTGACGCTGTTCATTTCCAAACCCGCGCGCGTCAGCGCCGGGGGCGACATCGTCAACATGATGTTCTCCGGCCAGAACCTGGCGCCGAGCGATCTGACCCGGATCGTGGCCGGGCGCGACATCACCGCCACCACGGCGATTGCTCGGGGCAACACCAACAGCAGCGAAGGCCGCTCGCTCGTTCAGGGGAATCAGTTCATCATCGGCGGCCCGGGTTCGCTGTTCGTCGAAGCTGGCCGAGACCTCGGGCCGTTCCTCAACTCCGCCATCGCGCCGATCCTCGATCGACAGAACCAAGAGCAGGTCGCGGTCGGCACCTTCCCGGGCGGCATCTTCGCCCTGGGTAACGACTACAACCCCTGGCTCGAGCCGAAGAGCGCCGATCTCTTTGTCTTCTTCGGCGTGGCAAACGGCATGCGCTTCGACGCCTTGCGCGAGACGTACGTCAATCCCGCCAACATTGGCGCGCTCGACGGCGACCTGTTCGTGCAGACGGCCGATCCCAACGGCAACCTGATTCCCGATCGGACGCGGCCGATCTATGCGCCGATCCTGATCGCGTGGATGCAGGCGAACTACCCCGCCGCATTGACCGCCACCTTCGGCACCACCGCGGTGACGGTCGAACAGGCCTATCAGGCCTTTGCCGCGCTTCCCGCGTTGGCGCAGCGCAAGTTCCTGCTCGGCGAGGTTTACTTCAACGAGCTTGCCGCGCCCTCGCGTCCGGATGGTCCGAGCTTCCTGCAATACGTGCGCGGCTATCGCGCGGTCGATACGCTGTTTCCGGCCGAGCTCGGCTACACCGCCAACGACCTCAGCGGCGAAGGCAACGGCGGCGAACGGGTCATAACCGGCAACCTGGATCTTCGCCTCGCCGCCATCGAGACGACCCGCAACAGCGGCATCACCATCCTCGGTCCCGGTGGCGATGCCATCCTGGGCTCGGTGATCAGGACTTCGGCCCAGGCCGCGCGCCGCGCCTACCAAGCCGACCTGATCGAGGGCGTGTCGGGCAACGTCCTGAGGCCGCTGCCGACCACCTTCCCGGTGCCAGTGTTCGACATCCCGATCGGATTCGAGGGCGCGCTGACGCTGCGCGGCGGCAAGATCCAGGGCTTCACCGACGGCGACTTCCGGCTCAACCAGAGCCGGCTGTTCTCGCAGCAAAGCGGCGACATTACGCTATGGTCGTCGAACGGCGATCTGAACGCCGGGCAAGGGCCCAAGAGTGCGGCCAACGTCCAGCCGATCGTCGTCCGGTTCGACCCGAACGGGTTTGCCGAAGTGGACAGCGCCGGCGCGGTCACGGGCGCCGGCATCGCGGGCTTCGCCGCGATCCGCCGGCTCAATCCCGCGACCGGCCTGTTCGAGATCGTCGACGCGCTGAACGACAGCAACGTCGCGCTGGCGATCGCGCAGTTGCTGGGCCAGCCCGCCGGCACGCAGGTGCAGATCGGCGGCCGGACTTACACCCGCGACGCGCCGAGCATCACCCTGGTGGCGCCCGCCGGCACGGTCGACGCGGGCGACGCCGGCGTGCGCGCGAGCGGCGATATCTTTGTCGCGGCAGCGAGAGTCGCCAATGCCGACAACTTCAAGGTTGGTGGCAGCTCGGTCGGAATTCCGGCAGCCAACGTGCCGGCGGCGCCGGCGGCGCCGGCCAGCGCGGCCTCCGCGGTCGCCAACGTATTCCGTGCGGTTCAGGGCGCGAACGAGGACGACGAACGGGTGCGGATCCTCGTCGATGTGCTCGGCCTCTACTCGGGTAGCGACGAAGAGGAATGCGCCGAGGGCAGCGAGGATGAGCGCTGCCAGGCTCGCTAAATTCCCTCGCAACATCTTGTTTAGGCTGTTCGCTCACCATTTTTTCGGTGCCACGCCTGCATAGCCCCCGCATCATCTGGGGCGTGGGGTTATGTTGGTCAGTCTTGTTGCGGCAGCCTTAGCGGGGATTGCGGTCCCGCCGCTCGCTGCTGGGCAGGCAGCCACGTTGGCTCTGCCGCCGGTTCAGGACGATGTCACCCGGCAGTTCGCCGCAGCCCCTGCGGAAAGCCCAAACTGGGTGGTGACCGGCCCGAGCCGGAGTACCGACGGGACGGCGGCGAAGGCCTGGGCATTTCCGCCTTTCCATGACAATCGCGCCCTGTCGTCGGTTGAACCGCCCGAGCAGTCTCGCAAGTGGGTCGTGATCGGTCCACGCCGCACCGCCGAAGGCAACGAGCTCCGGCGGGCGGCGGATGGCCTGTTCTACGTCACCGCCATCGTCAATGGCGCCCCGGTCAAGTTTCTCGTCGATACGGGGGCATCGATGATCGTCCTGACCGCGGGCGATGCCGAGCGGATCGGACTGATGCCCGAGGCCGAGCATTTCGATGGCAGCGCGGAAACCGCGAACGGACGGGCGCGGACCGCACAGGTCACGCTGGATGAACTTGCAGTCGGCGAGATTCGGAGCCGGCGGATAAGCGCGGCGGTGGTGCGCGACGGGCTCGGCGTATCGCTGCTCGGGCAGAACTGGCTGTCCACCCTGGCTTCGCTGACGATCGCCGGCGATCGCATGGTCCTGCGCTAGCCGGCTAGCGCTGTCATGCTCGCGTCGCGGGCGCTGGCCTATGGTTCGCCGCTAAAGCAGCGAGCGAGCGTAACAGGTGATCGAAGGGGGTGTCGAGGACCGCGTGGCGGCGGCATTCGGTCCGCTGGTGGCCGAGCGGGCATGCGGCGGTTGCACCGTGTGCTGCACCGTGTGCGAGATTCCGGACCTCCCCAAGCCGGCCGATGTGGCCTGCCAGCATCTGGAGCCCGCGGGTTGCGGCATCTATCCTGATCGGCCGGGCGGCTGCCGCACCTTCTTTTGCGGTTGGCGCCGGTTGCCGTGGCTGACCAACAACTTGCGGCCGGACCGCTCGGGGGTGATGTTCACGCTCGAGGTGCGACCCGACGCGCCCAACCCGTTCGACCGGCGCTGCATCGTCGCGCGCTGGGTGCGCGGTGGGCCGGACGACGACCGCGCGCTGGCCGCCCGTCTGCTCGCACTGCTGCGGAGGCGCTACACACCGGCGTTCTTCAGCGCGGCCGGAACCCGGACTATGCGCCTGGTCCATCCCAGTCCCGCGATCTATAGGCATATCCTGGCCGGGACGATGCCGGGCGGGGCTGCCGACGCCGAGGTGCTGCGCTGGCGCCAGGCGTTGCTCGGCTAAGCGGAGAGCCGCGCGGGCCGCTACCCGCCCTCAGAGCCGCGCCAGCGTGCGAAGCTCCTGGCATACCCGCGCGTAGCTTTCGTGAAGCGGCGGATCGGCGACGTCGAGCAGTCCGTCGTCGCCCGCGTACCAGCGCGCTTCCAGCAACGGGTCGCGCAGTACCGCCTCGACCGCGCCCGCAAGCGCATACGTCCGCGGATCGAGGCTCGCCGCTTGGTGCGCGGTGAACAGCGCGGTGTTGACCCACATCTGGATCGCGCCGTGCGAATGGGGCCAAGGGATCTGGCCGTCCGGTTGGTCGAGCTGCTGGTGGCAGGCGCGGGCATCGAACGAGACCACGATTCGGCACACCAGCGGGCGAATGCCGTGAATGCTGCAGGCGGCTTCGGCCAGGAATGGACACGGCCGGGCCGCGTCGAACACTCGCCCCGCCGTGCCGCCGCTGACCGGTGTTGCCCCGAGCCGGGCGCGCAGCGAGTCGCGTCCGGGCATTTTGCGGACCTTGCGGGCGATGGCGAAGGCCTCGATCGCGGTGACCGATACCGGCTGATGGCAGCACGCCGCGCAGCCCTTGCCGCAGGCCAGCGGCCGGGCCGGGCGATGGCGCTGGAGGCTGGCACTGGTGACCGCGATCACGGTTTCGATCAGCTTGTCGCCAAATTCCGCGCGGCGTTCTTGCATCAGCCGCGCCATATAGCGGACGAGGGCCACGCTTTCGTCCGGATTGAACGCCACGGTGCCGTTCGCGAAATCGCCCATGCAGCCGCGCTGCATCAGCGTGCGCACGGCGTGCGGCGGCTCGAGCTTGGCCATCGGCGCCTCCTGCGCGGAAACCCCGCGCGAAATCCACCCCAAAGAAAAACGGCGGCCCCGGATTGCTCCGGAGCCGCCGCATAGTTTGTCAGAACTCAGAGCTTAGGACGCAGCGCCCTTGCCCGAAGTGCAGTTCGGGTTGCTGAGCAGCCCGGCGACCTGCGAAGTCGCCGTCGGGCTCTTGTTCTGGACCCACAGGTTCAGCGCGCCCAGCGTGCCCGGGCCCTTCTTGCCGAAGGTCTCGGTGATCGCCTTGACCCACTTGCCCGGCAGAGCCGAGAGGCCGTTGCGCGGGAACACCCCGGTCGCCACGCCACCGGCATCGAGCGCCACGTTGGTCCCCAGCTTGGCCGGGAACTTGTAAGCTTCGCCGCCCTGGGCCGGGAGCTTGCCGTAGAGCAGGTTGAAGTAACCGGCCATCGCGGTGCGGACCGCCGGATCGACGTAGCAGGTGTAGATGCCGATGTTGGTCGTGCCGAGGATCGGGTAGCCCTTGAGGGGGTTGGCGATCGGCTCGGCTTCCGACGTCGTCGCCACCCACGCGAGCGGGTTCGCGCGGCAGCCAGCGCCGGTCTTGCCAGCGACGCCGGCGCAAGCCGGGTTCGCCGAGTAAGCACCCGAAGTGAGCGATTCCGGCGGGTTGATGGCATTCAGCGCGGCGGCCGCGTTCTTCGCATTCGGCGCGAGGAACTTGGTCGTGCTGAGGCCTTCCGCCAGATAGGCAGGCTGCAGTTCGATGCCCGGAACGGTTTCCGCCGGCGCCACGTAGTCGGCGCCGATGTAACCGAACTTGCCGTTGAAGGTGTAGGTGAGGTTGGTCACCGGATCGGTCAGCGCCTTGTCGAGCGTGGCGGCCACACCGCTCGAGGTGTTGGCAACGGCGAACTCACCGGGCGTGTAGGTGCCCGAGACGAAGTTGCCGTTGATGTCGTAAGTCAGCGCACCGTCACGGCGAGCCGCCGGGATGGTCGAAGCGCCCGCGGTGCCCCATTCGGCGCCGCACACGGCGGCCATGTGGCGGGTGAACAGCGTCGTGGTGCCCGAGCTGTCCGAACGGCCGATCAGCTGGATCGGAACGCCGCTCGCGTTCCAGTCGGCCAGCGGGTGGTCGGGATCGCGCAGGTTGGCGTTGGTGGCGGCGATCGCCGGATCGTTCCAGTTGGTGATCGTGCCGTCGAGGATGCCGCAGTAGGTGGCGCGGGTCAGCTCGAGGCCGTCAGCACCGACCTGGAAGGTGAGCGACTTCACGTTGCCGCTGCCATCCTTGTAGCGGCCGTATTCGGCGTGATAGGCCAGCGCCACCGGAACGATGACCGCCGGAACGAAGATCGGGGCGACCAGCCCGACATCGTCGCCGGTGCCGAGGGTGTTGTCAGCGCCGTCTTCCACGCCGTTGAACGTGGTGATGTTGGCCGCGGTCAGCGGGTTTTCCGAGAAGATGAAGTGGATGTTGTTCCACGCCGTGTCGCTATCGAGCGTGCCGTTGACGAACGGGTTGGTCGCCGCGGTGCCGGCGGCCGCCGCGGTGTAGCCGACGAAGTTGCTGACGCCGCCGCCCGAACCGGTGGAGACGTATTCGCCTTCGATGTCTTCCTGGATGTGCTTGGTCTTGCAGTCGAACTGCGGGTTGCTGGCGGTCGGCTTGACCGGATTGTAGACGTGCTCGGGGATTTCCGAGAATCCGCCGACCACGCCGAGGTGGTTGTAACCGTCGGTCGCGCCGAACGACGGAGCGTTCGGGAACGCGGACGGGAAGTCCTTCTTGCCAGCGTAGCAGTTCATCAGCTTGACGACCACGACCGCGGGGGCCGAGGCGCCGTTGCCGTGCAGGTCAGCGGCGGCGTAATCGACTTCGGCGGCTTGCGCCTGACCCGATACGATTCCGGCGACGGCAGCGGCCGCCAGAAGGTTGATTCTCAAAGATTGCATGATCTTGTTCCTCTGCGTTGGGCGAGCAAGAACGCTCGCCGGTAGTGCGGCAAGTTCGGTCAGCCACCGTGCCCCGATCCCGAAACCATAGGGTTCCGCGATCAAGACCGCCGGCCAATTCAACAATTTAGTGCAATACAGCAAAGCAACAGGCATAGTCTGCGTAAGCAGAGGAATGCTGCTGCCGGACTAAAACAAACCAATTGATGTCTATAAGAGATAGTTGCTCGAAGTGGACAAGACTGGCGAGTCCGGGTCTGCCCGACGACCGTCTAGGATTTCTGGATTACAAGTTCGTGACCCATTCAGCTGGCGTACAAATATTTCCGAAAGCCGAGGGTTTGTTGCCATGCAATTGTCATAGTGCGATCATAAACTCGCGAGGCGTGATGCATAACGCGATCACATCCCTCCAATCAGGTCGCGGGTTCAGGATGGCTGGAGTTTCGGGTCCGATGCGCGAAACGACCCATGGGCAAGGCGAGCCGAGCCTGTGAACACGGCTCAGGCGCAGAGCGTTTTCAACGATTCCGGCGGGCAGTCGCTGCTCGAACCGGTGGACGCCGCGCGCCCGGGCGAAGGGGCCAGGTCGTTGCTCGATCTCATCCGCGGGGCGGGATTGCTGTCGCCCGAATCGGCGGCGCGGGCGGAGCTGGCCCACACCGAAACCGGCGAGCCGATCGAAACGGTGGCGACTCGGCTGGGGCTGATTTCCGAACAGGCGCTGGCGGCAGGGATCGCGAAGGCGCTCGCCTTGCCGCTCGCGACGGCCGCGGATTTCCCGGCCGAGCGGGCCGAGGGCCGGTCCTTGTCCGCGCCGTTCCTCCACGATCGCCGCGTCATCCCGCTCGCGCTCGATGGCGACGGCGTGCGGGTGGCGATCGCCAACCCGCTCGATTCGTTCGCGCTCGACGCGATGCGATTTTCGTTCGGGGCGCGGATCAGACCGGTCGTCGCGGCGGCCAGCGATATCGGCGCGGCCATCGACCGGCTCTACGCGGTCGCGGACTCCGAAAAGGCGCTCGACGCGGTCGTCGACGAGGACGATCTCGACCGGCTCAAGGATCTGGTCAGCGACGCCCCGGTGATCCGCGCGGTCAACAAACTGATCGCCCAGGCGGTCGATGCGCACGCGTCCGACATTCATGTCGAGCCGACCGACGACCGGCTGCTGCTGCGCTTCCGAATCGACGGCGTGCTGCACGATGTTCCGCCGCTGCCCGCGGCGATGCGCGCGCCGTTCGTATCCCGGGTCAAGATCATGGCCGGGCTCAACATCGCCGAGCGGCGGCTGCCGCAGGATGGGCGGCTGCGGCTGGCGGTGCGCGGCCACGAGATCGATTTGCGCGTGGCGACCGCGCCTTCGATCCACGGGGAAAGCGTGGTCATGCGCATCCTCGACAAGTCCAATCTCGCGCTCGACTTCGAGACGCTCGGGTTCGAGCCGGCACTGGTCGCGACGCTGCGCGAGGCGCTCCGCAAGCCTTATGGGATCGTGCTGGTGACCGGCCCTACCGGCAGCGGCAAGACCACGACGCTCTATGCCGCGCTGACCGAACTCAACCGCCGCTCGAGCAAGCTGCTGACGATCGAGGACCCGATCGAGTACCGACTGCCGGGCGTGATTCAGGCGCAGGTCAATCCGGCTATCGGTTTCACCTTCGCATCGGCGCTGCGCTCGTTCCTGCGTCAGGACCCCGACGTGATGATGGTCGGCGAGATCCGCGACCAGGAGACCGCGCAGATCGCGGTGCAAGCGGCGCTCACCGGCCACATGATTCTCTCGACGCTCCACACCAATACCGCCGCCGGCGCGGTGACCCGCTTGCTCGACATGGCGGTCGAGCCGTTCCTGCTGAGTTCGGTGCTCACGGCGGTTCTGGCGCAGCGGCTGGTGCGGCGCCTGTGCACGGCTTGCCGCGAGCCCTACGAGCCGGACGCGCTCGCGCTGGAGCCGCTCGGCGCGTGCGCGCAGCCGCGGGCGTTCCATCGGCCGGTCGGCTGCCCGGCGTGCGGCGGCAGCGGCTATCGCGGGCGGATCGCGCTGACCGAAGTGCTGGTCATCGACGAGGCCATCGGCAGGCTGGTGCTGCAGCGCGCCGACACCCGCGAAATCGCCAGGGCCGGCGAGGCCGCGGGAATGCGCACCCTGCTTGCCGACGGTATGGCGAAGGCGGCCGGCGGGTTGACCTCGCTCGAAGAAGTGCTGCGGGTCTCCAGTGGAAACTGATCGGCATGGCGGCGTTCCGATACCGAGCGGTCGACGCGCAAGGGCGGGTTTCGTCTGGCGCGGTGGAGGCGCCCGACCAACTTCGCGCGGTGGCCGAGATTCGCCGCCGCGGCGTCACGCCGATCGACATCTCGGCAGGCGCGGCGGATCGCCGAGAAGCGAGCCCGAAAACCAGCAGCAAGCTGCAAGCGGCAACCCGCCGGCTGATCGGCGAACTGGCCGTGCTGCTGAACGCCGGGTTGCCGCTCGACCGTGCGCTTGCGCTGGCGATCGAAAACATCGACGACAGCGCGGCCCGCACGCATTTCGAGGCTTTGCTGGGCGACGTCCGCGAGGGGATGGCGCTATCCCAGGCGATGGCGGCGCGGTCATGGCTGTTCCCGCCCACGGCGCAAGCGATGGCCGAAGCGGGGGAAGCCAATGGCCGGCTGGGCGATGCGCTGGTCCGCCTGTCGGCTGCGCTCGAGTCGGCCGATGAGCTGCGCCGCCTGGTGTCCACCTCGATGATCTATCCGGGCATCCTTTCGGCGCTCTCGGTGGGCGTGATCCTGCTCATGCTGCTCTATGTGGTGCCGCAGTTCGAAAACCTGTTCACTACCGCCGGCGATCGGCTGCCGGCGTCGTCGCAGGTGATCATGGGCGCCAGCCGGGCGCTGCGCGAGCACGGGCTGGTCATGCTGGGCGCGGTGGTCGCGGCCGGGATCGGCGCCCGGCACCTCGCGTCCCGCCCAGGCGCCCGGCAAGTGCTCGACCGGTTCGTGCTCACGCTGCCGCAGGTCGGCACTCTGATCAGGCACTTTGAGACGGCGCGTTTCGCGCGCACGTTGGGCGTGCTGCTCGAAGGCGAGGTGCCGCTGCCTGCCGCGCTGGCGCTGGCGCGCCGCTCGATCGCCAACCGCGCGATCAGCGACATCGTCGGCAAAGTGGCGGACGGGGTCAAGGAGGGCGAAGGCCTGACCGCTCCTCTCGCGGCAACCCGCGTGTTCCCCAAGATCGCGATCGGCTTCCTGCGCACCGGCGAGGAAACCTCTCGCTTGCCGCTGATGCTGGGCCGCCTGGCCGATGTCATGGACCGCGACGTGAAGCTTCGCCTTCAGCGCACCATCGCCTTTCTCACTCCGCTCATAACAATCGTTCTCGGCGCCGCCGTGGCGGGGATCATTGCCTCGATCATGGTGGCACTTCTTGGCTTCAACGACATGGCGATCGCACAATGAACCCTTCAAACGCTCCATCCCGAAAACTCCGCGCCGTACGGCCCGCCGAGGCCGGTTTCACTCTGCTCGAGCTGCTGGTCGTGCTCGCCATCCTGGGGCTGCTTGCCGCGGTGGTGGCGCCGCGCGTGATCGGCTACCTCGGCAGCTCGCGCAGCCAGGCTGCCGAAATCCAGATCAAGAACATCGCGTCCTCGCTCGAGCTGTTCCGGATCGACGCCGGACGCTATCCGACCGAACAGGAAGGACTTGCGGCGCTGGTCAAGGCGCCGCCTGGGGTGCCGATCTGGAACGGCCCCTATCTCTCCGACCCGGAGGCGCTCACCGATCCCTGGGGCAAGCCCTACCGCTACCGGGTGCCGGGCCAGCAGCGCGAAGTCGATGTCTTCAGCTTCGGATCGGACGGCGCCCAGGGGGGAAGCGGCGAAGGCAAGGATGTCACGAACTGAGGCTTCAGTGCGGTTCTCGCCGGCGTCGGCGGGCAAACGCTCCGCGGGCTTTACGCTCCTGGAGGCGCTGGTGGTCGTCGCCCTGATGGCGCTTGTCGCCGGCCTTGCCTTCCCGCGCGTGGAGCGGTTGCGCGAATCGGCCGACTTCGCCTCTGCCCGCACGGCGTTGACCGGCGCGGTTGCCGCGGCTCGCGCCCGCGCGATCCGGACGGACGCGGCGGTTTCGCTGACGTCGTCCCCCGACAACACGGCGTTGCTGGCGGGCGGCACCCTTGTCGCCCGCCTCCCCCCGGGTTTGCGCGCTCTGCCGCAAGGCCGGGCGATGACATTCTTTCGCGACGGCAGCACGAGCGGCGGCGCCTTCATCCTGATCGGCAACCGGCAGCGCGCGACTTTGACGCTGGGGCCGACCACCGGACGCCTGCAATGGCGCGACTGATTCCCACCGCCGCGAAGAGCGGCTTCGCGCTGGTCGAGACACTGGTCGCGCTGGCCATTCTGTCAGTGATGCTGGGCGTGACGTTCGAGACGGTCTCCCGGTCGCTGCGCGCGGCCAACGAAGCCCAGGCCCGCCGCTTGGCCATGCTCGAGGCGCGTTCGGTGCTCGCGCAAGTCGGAGCCACGATCCCGCTCGTGGCCGGCGTCGCGCAAGGCGACAGTGGGCGCTGGTCGTGGCGAGTCGAGATCGCGCCCGAAGCAGGGCAGGCTTCCACGCAGGCCGTCGCCCTCAACCGCGTCAGCGTCGTGATCCTCGACGCCGATTCTCGGACCCTTGCGCGGCTCGACACGTTGCGGCTCGCACGATGACGGCCGTCCAGCGGCCGCGCCAAGGCGGCGAACAAGGGTTCACCCTGGCCGAGCTGCTGGTGAGCATTACGCTGCTGTCGCTTGTCGCGGCCCTGTTGCTGGGAGCGGTCGGCAGCGCGCGCCAGATCGTCGGGCGGGCCCTCAATGCGCAGCACGCCGAAGGAGAGATCATTGCCGCCCAGGCGGTCTTGCGCGACCGGATCGAGCATTTGCACGCAATTCCGCAATTGAACGCGGCCGTCCCGCTCGTCGATCTGCGCGGTGACGAACAAGGTTTGAGCTTTTACGCGCCGCCCTTGCATCAAGACGCGCCGGGCCAGCTCCATGCGTTTCGGCTGCTGCGGATGGCGACCGGCGACCTCGTGCTGTTTTCGGCTCCCTCGCTGACCAACGACGTCGCCATCAGCTATCCGAGCCTGGTCGGCTGGAAGCCGACGCGTCTGCTGGCCGGAGTGGACGAGCTCGAACTGGCCTACATGGGGCCGGGACCGACACGCGGTGCCCGCCTTTGGCAGCGCGTCTGGTACGATCAGCCGCAGCCGCCGCAGCTCCTGCGCGTCCGCGTGAGGTTTCCCGCCGGCGACACGCGCACCTGGCCCGACCTCGTCGTCCGCCCCCGCGTCACCGCCAACACGGCCTGCCGGATCGACAATTTCACGTACCGGTGCCGCGAAGGGTCCGGATCGTGAATCTCGGCGCGGTCGTCAACGCCGACATGACCACGGTCAGGGCGTGGCTGGTCACCGCCGTTCAATGGTGGGTCGGGCAGTTGCGCGAGCTCTTGCCGGAGCGACTGCGGCTTGGTCCGGCGGTCCCGGGGCGCTTCGTCGTCTACGACAGCGAAAGCGGGTTGAATCCGGTCCGCAAGAACCAGCCCGACACGCGGCCGCTCCGCTCCCGCGCGCGGATCGTGCTGGCGATCCCGGAGCACCTGGGCCTGATCCGGACCTTGCCGGTGCCGCGCATCGGGATGAGCGATATTCGCCGGATGGTGAATCTCGAGCTCGAGCGGCTGACGCCGCTGCCGATCGAGGACACGGTGGTCGCTGTTTCATCCCGGTTCGCTCTCGAAGGCTCGGACGCGGCGGCGGTGCGCGTGGCGATAGTGCCGAAGGCGATCGCAGTGAAGGCGCTCGACACGGCGGCGGAGGCCGGACTGGTACCCACTGCCGTGGTGATGTCCCCCGCCGCAGGCCGGGAGCTGCTGGACTTCTCGCCCGGGCTGCGCGCGCTGGGCTTGCTGCCGGCGCGAAGATCGCCGGCGGCGATCTGGTGGGGCGTGGTCGGCTTCGCGCTGGTGCTCAACCTGATCGTGCTGGTGGTGCGCGACCAGCAGTCGGTGAGCCGGCTGGCGGCGATGGTCGAGGCGCAGCAGCCTGCCGTTTCGACCGCCCGCCGGCTGGCGGCGCGCTCGCGCGCGTTCGAGGCCAACGCGGATTCGCTCGCCGAGCGCCGGCAGAGCCACGAAGCGCTGGCGACCCTGGCCGCGGTGAGTGCCGCGTTGCCCGAGGGCGCTTGGGTGCAACGCTACATCTGGGACGGCAGCACGCTGCGCCTCACTGGTTACGTCCGCGGGGCGGTGGATCTGCCCGCGGCGCTACGGCGCGATCCGCGCGTCGTGAGTGTGAGATCGACGCGTCCCGACGTGATCGCCGAGACGCCCGGCGGCAAACCTTACGACCTCACGCTGACTTTGCGGGCGGCTGGGCGATGACCAACCTCAGCGCCCGCGAACAGCGCCTCATCGCCATCCTCATCCTCGTCCTGCTGCTCTTCCTGGCCTATCGACTGGCGCTCGCGCCCGTGATCGAGAGCTTTGCAGCGCGCGAAGAGGAGAGAAGCCGTCTGGTTACGGCGCATCAGCGCAATGAGCGGCTGATCGCGGCCTTGCCCATCCTGCGGCAACACCTCGAGGCGCAGCGCACTGGGCGCGCCCTGTTCGCGCTTGTCGCGCCGAATGTCGATGCGGCGGGCAGCCTGCTCAAGGAACGGCTCGCAAGCCGGCTGACGGCCGCGGGCGGGAGTCTTCGCCAGACCGGCGATGTCGATGCCGAACCCGGCTGGATCGGCGCGTCGGTCGAAGGCGATCTGACGCTGGATCAGCTAACCGCGTTCCTGGCCACCCTGCAGAACCAACCCCCCTATCTGGTCGTCACAGCCGTCACGGTTGTCGCGGACCGTGCCTACCAGACGGGAAAGCTCGAGGTGATGAGTGTCAAAGTCGATGTGGAAATTCCCTATTCCCCCGCCGCGTAGCGACGAAAACTCGCTGCTTCCCGCAGTGCTCGCCGGTGTCCTTGCCGTGCTCGCGGTACTCCAGCTGATGCTGGTTCCGGACGCGGTGGTCGAGGGCGCGTCCGCCGGCCGGGCGGCACCGCTCGCCGGCTACGTCGCGCCGGCGATAACGCTTGTCAGCGTGGCGCCGGTGATCGGCGCGCGGCCCCTCTTCACGCCGGCGCGGGCCGGCGCGGCGAGCAGTTCGGACATGCTTGAAGGGGTGCAGGTCGCCGGCTCCTGGAGCACAGGTCGCCAGGCGCGGCTGGTCCTGCGCAAGCCCGATGGGACGTCGATCACGCTCCGGCCCGGGCAGGTGTTCAACGGCTGGAGGCTTGCCGGGATCACCTCGGAAGGCGCGCGGTTCGCCCGCGCGGGTGAATCGGCCACGATCGCGTTCGGCGGCTCTGCCCCCAGCGACCCGGATTACGACGAACAGCAGACGGAAGAAGAAGAAGAAGAGCTATGACACTTTTTCGAAGGGCAATAGGCCCGGGTCTGCTCCTGCTGGTCCCCGCTGGATGCGCGACACCCCAAGCCCCGCAACCGATCGAGTCGGCGGAAACCGCTCCCTCGGGACCCGAGTCGCTCGAGCCCGAGCCGGCGGTCCGAGCGACCATCGTGGCGGGCGAGGCTCCGGTTCCAGCGCCGCCCCAATCGGTTCAGTTCCAACCGGACAGCGGCAACATCAGCCTCAATTTCCCCGCCTCCGACGTGCGCGTCGTCGCCAAGGCGACGCTGGGGGACATCTTGCGCGTGCCCTTCACCGTCTCACCGGATGCCACCGCCTCAGTGGCGGTCGTGACGCCCATGCCGATCGCGCGGTCCTCGCTCATTCCGTTCCTCGAAGACGCGCTGCGCGCCTCCGGGCTGGCGCTGATCGCGCAGAACGGCGGCTATGCGATCATGCCGCTGGCGAGCGCCCGCTCGTCGGGCGTGGTCGGCTCCGCGGCGGTCGGCTACAGTACCGAGGTCATCCGGCTGGAATTCGTGGCGGCGGCGGAGATCCGCAAGCTGCTCGATTCGGTCGTGCCGGGCACGGTTACCGCGGTCGATCCGGTGAGCAACAGCATCACCATCGCCGGCACCAGCGGGCAACGCTCGAGCGCTCGCGAATTGCTCAAGCAGTTCGACGTCAACTGGCTGCGCAACATGTCCTTCGCGCTGTTTGTGACCGAACGGACCGACAGCCGTCTGATCGTTCCCGAGCTCGATAAGCTCATCAACGCTCCCAACGCGCCCACCCAAGGCCTGATCCGGATCATCGCCATGGACCGCCTGAACGGCATTCTCGCGGTCAGCGCTCAGCCGCAATATCTCGACGATGTACGGCGCTGGATCGAAATCCTCGACCGCGAGGGCGAGGGCAGCCAGCGCCGGCTGTTCGTCTATCACGTCCAGAACGGCCGCTCGCGCGACCTCGCGCGGACGCTCAACGTCGCATTCGGCAGGCGTGGCGACAGCGGTGGACAGAGCGCCAATACCGACCCGTTCGCACCCGCCGAGGAGGCGAGTCCGGCGAGCGCGAATCCGCCCGCGAGCGCGGCGCTCGCAGCGGCCGCGTCGCCAGGCGCCGCGCCCGGCGATCCCGCCGACGGCGATGTGATCGAAGGGACGATTTCGAGCGACGACGTCAACAACGCCATCATCGTCTATTCGACGCCGCGCGAGTATGCGTTGATCGAGGACGCGCTGCGCCAGCTCGACGTGCTGCCTTACCAGGTCCTCATCGAAGCGGCGATCACCGAGGTGACGCTGACCGATACACTGCGCTACGGCGTGCAATGGAACTTCCAGTCCGGGGACGCCAATTTCGCGCTCGGCGAAGGAGAGGGCGCGAACCCAATCCGGTTCTTCCCCGGCTTTTCTTTCTTCATCGCTCCGGAAAACGACATCAGCGCCACGCTCAACGCGCTTGAGCGCCGGACCAACATCAAAGTGGTGTCGGCTCCGAAACTGCTGGTGCTCAACAACCAGACCGCGGCACTCCAGGTCGGCGATCAGGTGCCGATTTCGGTCCAGTCCTCGGTTGGAGTCCAGAACCCCGACTCACCGATCGTCAGCTCGATCGAATATCGCGACACCGGTGTAATCCTGAAGGTCACCCCTCGCGTCAATCGCGGCGGGCTGGTGCTGCTCGATATCGCGCAAGAGGTAAGCGACGTCGCCCAGAATACGACGTCAGACATCAGCTCACCGGTCATTTCGACCCGGCGCATTTCGACTTCCATAGCCGTTCAGGACGGCCAGGTCATAGCGCTCGGCGGCCTGTTCAGGGAATCCAAGAACCTGGGCAACAGCGGGATACCGTTGCTGTCGCGCATTCCGATCATTGGCGCCTTCCTGTTCGGCAACAACAGCGACGTAAGCAATCGCACCGAGCTGCTGGTTATCCTGAAGCCGACCGTTCTGAGGACGATCGACGACGGCCGCGCGATTACCGAGGAACTGCGGTCGAAGATCCGCACCCTCGAACCGTTCAGGACGCAAGGCCGCATTCCGTGAGACCTGCCGAGGCCGAACAGGGTTATGCGCTGCTGTCGGCGGTTGCGGCGATCGCGGTTTTCGCGGCCCTGGCGCTGTCCGTGCTCGGCGGGGTGCAAGGCGGCATCGTTCAGGCTCATGCGGAGATCGAGCGCGCGCGCGCCGATGCCGCTGCCGAGGCGGGCATCAATCTGGCTCTACAAAATCTGCTGATCGAAGACCGCGCGTTCCGCTGGTCGATCGACGGACGCTCGCGATCGCTTCAGTTCGGTGATGCTGTGCTGCAGATCCGCGTCGAGGACCAACGCGGCAAGATTCCGCTCGTGGCTTTGGAAGAAGAGCAGGTGGGGCGCATGCTCGAGTTGCTCGGCGTTTCGGGAGATCGGCTTCGCGTAGCCACCGATTCGCTGCTCGATTGGCTCGACGACGACGACGAGCCGCGCGGCGACGGCGCCGAGCTCGAGTTCTATGCCGCGCGCGGGATTCACCCGCGAAACGGGGTGCCGCTCTCGATCGACGAACTGGCCGAGGTACGGGGATTCGACGCGGCCTTGGTCGAGCGGCTTGGCGCACTGCTCACTCTGAATTTTGGCCAGGGCAGCTTCGAGTGGCGCCATGCCGATCCGATCGCCATCGCCGTGCTTTCCGACGGCGCCGAAGATGCCCCCGAAGCGATCGAACGGGCGCGCGAGCTGGCGGGGCAGCGGGTCGCCATCGAACTGGGCGAGGCCGACCTCACAGGGCGACCTTTGGCGATCGTGGTGGATGCCTACATGCCGGGCGGCGGACACGCCCGGCAAAGCCAGATCGTCGAACTCACCGGCTCGGCTGTGCGGCCCTACGTGATTCGCGAGGCCGATTAGCGACCTTGCGGGCACGCTCCCTGCGAAACCGCAACGTTGCGTCGTAACATGGATGACACATCTACTCCGCAGGACGGCGCGCAGAACCGACGGCCGGATCGCCGACGGCGTTCGACGAATGCGCGAAGAGGATCGTTGCATGCCTCTCCCCAAGCTGCCCCTCAAGCTGATCGGCCAGCTCGAACGCTATCACCTGGCGTGGTGGTCGCGGCAGCTGCGCCGGCAGCCTATCCTCACGGACTGGAACTACACGCGCGAGGCCATCTTCGTGCACATTCCGAAGACCGCCGGAACCAGTTTGACCGATGCGCTCGGCGCCGTCCCGGTGTTCGACAGTCACGCTCCGGCGGTGATCTACCGCAAGGCCGATCCGGATCTCTTCGCGCGCGCTTACAAGTTCACCGTGGTCCGCAACCCGTGGGACCGCCTGGCTTCGTCGTTTCACTTCATGCAGAGCGGAACCGAGTGGCCGATGCAGCAGGATTGGGCCCGGCGCCATCTCACCGGCCTCGATTTCGCGGCCTTCGTGCGCAAGCTGAGGAATCCGTGGTTCCGCCAGGAAGTGCTCGCCGAACGGTTCTTTTGGCCGCAGTCGTTCTGGCTCAAGGATCGGGACGGGCGAATCTTGGTCGACGAGATCCATCGTTTCGAGGAACTCGCGGCGGCGGTGGAGCGCATTTGCGCTCAGTGCGGGATCGCCGCGCCCACGCGGATGGCCGAGCACCGCAAGTCCGCGCGCGCGCCGTCGCGGCAACTCTATGAAGACGACGAGATGATCGAACTGGTCGGCAGGCTCTATGCGGAAGACATCGAGCGGTTCGGCTACTCGTTCGACGCCAACGCTCCGGCATTGGTGGGTGCGGCTTGACCCGTCGGCGCCAGGCCCCACGGCATGAAGGCCGCTCGCTGCTCCGCGATGGGTGCGCGGTGCTGCGGTTCCGGCATTGCCGGGCTCGCTCCCGCAAGCGACTGGAGCGAAGGGACCACTGGCTCTGCGACCGGCTGGTAGGGCCGGATTGCCGCGCCAGCCTGCGCGCCGGGCAGGCGATAGAAAATGTGCCGGCCGATTGTTGCCACGCGCACCAGGCTGGGCGCCCAGTAAGGGCGGACGTAGTCGGCGTGATAATGGCTGGCGCCGTTGGCGCGCGGCGCGGTCCTGCCGTCTATGGCGTCGATCGCGACCGCCGTGGCCTGTGCCACCAGCCGTGCGGGCATGACTTTCCGCAGCGAACCGTCGCAGGTGAACGTGAACTGGCAGCCGGTTCGTCGGTGCGATCCCTGGAACACGACCCCGCATACGGTGTTCGGGTAGGCCGGGCTCCGCACCCGGTTCATGACCACTTCGGCGACAGCCTGTTGGCCCGCCAGGGGTTCGTGAGCGGCTTCATAGAGAACTGCGCTCGCGAGGCAGTTGATCGCCCTAGCACGGTCCTCATCCGCCCCCGGCGCCGGGACGGGCGATGGCTGCGCCCATGCGCCGACCGGGGCAAACGCGACCGGTGCAATGACCAGCGAAACCGCCGCCTTGAAGTGACCGGGAAAGCGCACCGCCAGGCGATGCCCGAAGGCTGTTACAGCTTGTTGACCTCAAGTGAGGGACTTGGCTTTGGGCGCAGGATCGGTGTCCGCCGAGGACAGAGGATTTTCATGTCGCCGCGTTCGAGGGCAGCAATCCCTTATCGACCGCGGCGCGGGTTGGCGCTGACGCAGCGCTCGCAAGAACAGGCTAGGTAAGCGAGATGATGAGGAAGTTTATCTGCGCGGCCGTACTGGCCGTAGCATCGATCACTCTGGGCGGCTGTGCGACGATCATCAACGGCTCCAGTCAACCCGTCGAGTTCCAGTCCGAACCGACCGGCGCCGAAATCGAATTGGTGACCGGGTTGAAGTGCTCGACGCCTTGCCAACACAGCATGAAGCGGGGGCGCGATTCTCGCGTGACGTTCACCAAGGCCGGCTACCAGCCGGTGACGGTCTACATCCAAAGCCGCACCGGCGTCATCGTGGCTGGCAACGCTGTCGTGGGCGGGATCCCGGGAGTCGCGGTCGATGTCCTGAGCGGCGCCTCGAACCGCCTCTATCCCGATCCGGTCTACATTCGCCTGGTTCCGATGGGCTCGAGCGATGAGCCGGTACTGCTCGACAAGGATGGCGAGGTCATCAGCACGGTAGATGAATACAATGTCAGGGTCGCCGAAGACGTAATCGGTGGCCTCGCGGAGCAAGGGCATTTCGTGAGGCACCCGGGCGGAAGCGAAGTCCCGCCGGTTACGGATCAGCCGCATCTACTCGGTTCGGGAGACAAAATCCGCGTCGTGACCTTCGGCGAAGAGCGTTTCAGCGGCGAGTTCCTGGTCGGGGGCGATGGAAACATCACTTTCCCGCTCCTGGGAAGGCTCCCTATTCGCGGGCGCAATGTCGCCGAAGTCGAAGCTTTGATCATCGGGAGGCTCGCGCCAGACTACTTGCGTGATCCGCGCATCACCGTCGAAGTTGTCGGGTTCCGGCCCGTTTATGTGCTCGGCGAAGTCGCTCGGCCTGGTGAGTACGCCTATGTTGAAGGACTGACATTGACCGCGCTAGTCGCGCGCGCCGGAGGTTTTTCCTACCGTGCGAACAAAAAAAATGTTTACATTACTCCAGAGGGTGAAGTCACTGAGAGACTTGTGGAGTTTCTCAATACAACGCCGGTCCGGCCTGGGGATACTATCCGGGTTCGACAGAGGATCTTCTAAGTGGGTCCCGAGACTATCTGACGGACGCGGCTCAGGCGGCGTGTGGGCGCCGCGTAGTCGTTCCGTCAGAGAAGCTTAAAAATTCGGACACAAACCTTCCCTAACAAATGATGGCGAATCCACTCCGGTGGGCATCGAGCACTCGTGTGCAGGGGGCACCATCATGTTGTTTGACGAACGCCAGTTCTCGTCTCAACCTGCGCAGGCGTGCTCGATCTCCCATTCCGGTGAGCCCGACGAGCATGTCCGGGCGGACGATATCTCGGTGCGGAGCCGGGAGGGCGGCGCAGCCCACGCGTGGCGTGGGCGCCTGTTCGATATCGTCTTCGCCCTGACCGTTCTGATTGCCGTGCTCCCCGTCGTGATCCTGCTGATCGTCCTGTTCAAGCTGGAAAGCCCTGGACCGGCGTTCTTCGTGCAGCAGCGCATCGGACGAAACGGCGTTCGCTTTCCCTGCCTCAAGCTGCGCACGATGAAAGTCGATGCGGCCGCGCGGCTGGAGGCTCTGCTCGCCACTTCGCCGGAGGCGCGGGCCGAGTGGGAGGCCAACCATAAGCTCAAGAACGATCCGAGGACGACCGCGTTTGGCGCCCTGATCCGCAAGTACAGCCTCGATGAGTTGCCGCAACTCATCAACATTCTCGTCGGGCACATGAGTGTCGTTGGCCCGCGACCGATCGTGGACGACGAAATTTGGCGTTACGGCCACCACTTCGCCGAATACTGTTCGGTTCGCCCGGGGCTGACGGGATTGTGGCAGGTGAGCGGGAGAAGCAATACGACTTACGAGCAGCGGGTCGCACTCGATTGCTTGTACGTTCGCGATCGGTCCCTGGCGCTCGACGTCAAGATCATCTTTCGCTCGATACCGGCTGTACTCAACTCGCGTGGTGCCTACTGACACCGCGCAGGCGTGACCGCGGCGCTATACAACGAGCGCGAAGAGTAGCCACCAGATCAGCAGGCCCGCGACGATTGCCATCGTCCAGCCCAAAACTGACACGGGCTGCCCGCCGGCCGAAGGATGGCGGCGCAACAGGTCGTTCGGTGCGGCGGAATTGACGGCCATAGGATTCGTTTCCTCCTGGCTGAGGTTGTGCCTGTTGGACCTTAACATTGCGTTTGGGTTGGCCTCAGCCGGTGCAGCCGGGCCGAGAGGCTCCTGACCGCTGACATCATTCATTGCCTTTCCTCTCCGTCCCAAAATGGTCCTAAACCGGGCAATCTGCAAGCCGGGTTTTGAAGCTTCGCGCTGTCAGGCGTCGGCGGCGCGACGGTCCGCGCGCTGGAACCGCAGTTGAGCCTCATCTCGGCGAGTGGGACGCGTCCATCAACGCGCGCCGGAGGCGGCTGCGGCCTCTGTCCTTAGTGGATCCGCGCGGTCGCGATCTGTAATATTACAAAGATGAGGCATGTATATTACAAGTTGCGGCGATAATCGTCCAACGTGGTTAATTTTGACTTGCTGCCACTCGAATAGTCGGGTATTTGTAAAGTCCTCACGAGGCGCGCGCCAGTAGAGAGGGGATGGCAACATGTCAGACATTTCAGGAACTCCGGGGCCCGATACAATTCAAGGCACGGGCGGCGCGGACAACATTTCCGGGGGCGGTGGTGCCGACGTCATCAACGCGGGCGGCGGCGCGGACGTGGTTTGGGGCGGCGCGGGCGCCGACGAGATCAACGGCGGCGCCGGCGCGGACACGCTTTACGGCGGCACGGGGCATGACACCATCATGGGTGGCGACCAGAACGACCTCATCTTCGGGGAGTCCGGCGACGATTCGCTGAACGGCGGCTCGGGCGACGATTACATCTACGGCGGCTACGGCATCGACCTGATCGTCGGCGGCGCCGGAAACGACGTGATCGACGGCAGCGACGGCGGTGACGAGATTTACGGCGGGCTGGGCCAGGACATGATCCTCGGCGGCTACGGCGATGACTTTATCGACGGCGGCGACGGCCAGGACGAAATCTTCGGCAACTTCGGTGCCGACATCGTGCTGGCAGGGGCGGGTGACGACCTCGTCAATGCCGGCGAGGGCGATGACGAGGTTTACCTCGGTATCGGCAACGATCGCTACGTCTACGATTTCGGCCCGAATATCGGCTACTTCGACCTCGCAGACGGCGGTGACGGATCGCAAGATACGCTGCACCTCAACTTCACCCAGGCGCAATGGGCGCAGCTCGGGGTTCAGGACGACGTGGCCGCGTTTTCGGCTTACCTTGGTACGCCCGAGAACGCCGCGAATGAACCCTATAGCTTCTCGGTCCTGGGTCTCGAGGTTTACGACTTCGAGATTTTGCAGGTCTTCGTGGACGGCGAGCAGGTTCTCGTCTGATCTTGCGGCAGTAACAATCGGGCTGCGGCGTCCACAGCGGACTCTACAGCCCGATCTGCCGCCCTCTCTCGCGCACCGTACCCACGCTGGTGACGGTGCGCTTTCAATTGCCGAAAGGACAGGATTGTGGCGGACATCATCGGAACGGGGCTCCCCGACGAACTTAATGGAACCAACAGCGCCGACTTTATCGAAGGCAAGGGTGGGGCGGACGTCATCCTGGCCCTCGGCGGTGCGGACATCGTCTTCGGCGGGGCGGGCGACGATACGATCGAAGGCGGCGCCGGCGCCGATGAACTCGACGGCGGTAGCGGCAATGATACGATTTCCGGCGGCGACCAGGCCGACCTGATCAACGGAGGATCAGGCAACGATACGCTCGACGGCGGCACCGGCGACGATGACATCCGCGGCGGGTACGGCTCCGATTTCATCACCGGCGGGTCCGGCAACGATCTGATCAACGGCGGGGCCGGCGCGGATGAAATCTACGGCGGCATCGGGCTGGACACCATTTACGGCGGCTATGGCGACGACTACATCGACGGCGGCGCCGGCGATGACTACATCGAGGGCAACTTCGGTACCGATATCATCCTTGCCGGCACGGGCAACGACACGGTCGATGCCGGCGCCGGCGATGACGAAGTTTACCTTTCGACCGGCGATGACTTTTTCGTCTATGATTTTTCGAAGAACGTGAATTACTTCGACATTGCCGACGGTGAAGCGGGTTTCGACACGCTGCAGCTTTACTTCACCGCGAAGCAATGGAACCGGCAGGAAATCCGCGATGACGTGGCGGGGTTCCAGGACTTCCTGAGCACCGCGGAGAGTGCGCTGGGCGATCCGTACAGCTTCTCCAGCTTCGGGCTCGAGGCCTATCGCTTCGAGGGCATCCAGATTTTCGTGAACGGTCAGGAAGTCCTGCTCTGATCGCCGCGAGGCGCTCGGCACATCAGCGTGTGCCGTCTCTCACTCGCCTGCGTGATCGTACCGGCCAAGCCGGAAGATCACGCAGGAGAGCGAGAACTGTTCGGGACTGGCGACGGTCGCCGCAGCTTCTCGAACGGGCGCTCCACCGCGTTCGTTCGGTTTAGAGCACGCGCGGGGAGCTTTGTTCCAGCGAGTCTGCGCCACGCGCGCGCTCCGGCGGCCAGGCCAGGCGGACATTGCGCGGCGCCCACCGCCTGAGGTGGTTGAAGTAGACCGCCACGCTGCGCAGGCGCCAGCGCATCGGCAGATGCCGGGGAACAGCGAGCAACACCGTCGCCGCCGCCGCCGCGAGCCGGATGCGGCTCTCGGTTGAGCGTCCGCCGCGCCGGATCCCGCCATAGTTCAAGCACGGTAACCAGGGTGCATCGAACAGGGCGAGGATCGACCGGATGTCGCGTCCGTACGACGTGCCCTCGAACCCGTTGGCCTCTTTCAAGAGGCTGACTCGCCGGGTGTGCCGGACCGGGTAGGCGTCGATCACCGCCAGGTCGCGGGGATGCTCATGCACCAGCCCCGACCAGATCAAATCGATCCCGCTCTCGAATCCCAGCTCGAACAACGGGGCCAGCGAGAGCAGGATGTCGCTTCGGAACACCGGGCACATCATCTCGACCTGCGTGGTGTAGCGAAGCAGAAAGCCCTTGTGCTCGAGCATACAGGCGTAAGTGAAGAAGCTGGCGTGATCGAGCGCGGGTTGGGCGATCTTCAAATCGTACCGAGCGCACGTTTCGAACAGCCCACTTATGGTCACCGCGTCGGCCGCAAGATCGTCGTCGAACAGCGCGACATAGTCGTAGGACGCGATGAGTTGGGCGTGCTCGCGCAAGATCGCGGCGTAGCCGGACACCTTTGCGCCCGCGCGATACTCGAACCGAACGCCGGCAGCCGGGGGCACGACTGAGCGATCATAAGACGACAACAGCACGTCGAAGTTGCGTGCGGCAGCGGGCCGCAACCATTGCTCGTGAAGACTGTTTCCGCCGATCCGGGAAATGAGCAGGTAGCGGGAACGGTCGAGGCTCACCGCGGTGCCCGGACGCTCAGCGGCTCCGTGCGATGCAGGCGGCTCCATCGCGCTCGTCAGGACGCAGAGGCAGCGGGCGCGAGGGGCAACTCGCCTTTCAGCCGCCGCAAGTCCCGATTGGCCCCGAACGGATGCCGGGACAGGAAGTAGCCGCGAAGCAGGCGGAGCAGCTTGCGCCGCGCAAAGGCCCGGAACACGGGCAGCCGCCAGCCTGTCGCAACGCCGGCCCGAACGAACAGGATGTATTGGCCCTGGTGCTGGACGGTGTAGCCGTACTTTCTGGCGATCGTGCGCATCGCGTCCGCACTGTAGAAGAAGACGTGACGACCGCTCTTGAGCGACAGATAGGACCAGTCCTTGCCCTGATCCTGATAGAGCCCGGTGCTCGCCAGCAGCACTGCCGGGCGGAGAGCGAAGAGCGCATCCAGTTGCTCGGCGGGGTGGGCGAAGTGCTCGAAAACCTCGAACGAAAACAGCATGTCCGGGGTGTCGAAATCCGGATTGGTGAAGCCTTGCGCATAGACCGGATCGGCATACTTGTCCGAAACGAAGCAGTTGATGCCGTAATCCCGCACCAGCCTGGTCAGCATGCCATCGCCGCCGCCGAAATCCAACGCGCTGCGCAGCCCCCACATCTTTGCGACCAGCAGGCACAGGCCCGCGTTATCGAGATTGCGCTGCACCGCGCCGCAATCGAGTGAGCCCAAATGAAGCGAATAGGCCTGGTCGAGCCAGACGGGCTCTTCGGTCTGCAGCGAGCCGCAACCGTCGCAATGGAAATAGTCGATCTGGCGCTCGTCCATGATCGTTGCGGAGAACTTGTAAGTCGGATGATCGCCGGCGCAGAGGCGACAACCGGCAATCGTTTTGCGTGCATCCATCACTGACTCGCGCCCGATTTAAGACCAGCCGCAGGTGACAGTTCGACGTGTCAATTCAAAGACGGGCGGAGGGCCTGTTCAGCCCCTTGCGACAGCTGCGCTCGTCTTCATTCGTGTACGCCCGGACGATCTCGTCCGGTGGCCGGCCGGCGGGATGCTACCCAACAATGCGATGAGCGCAGCATAAGCTGCCTCCTCCGAGAAATGCTGGCGAAACGCGATCAGCGTCTGTTCTTCGCGCCGCGTGCGGAGCGCGTCATCG
Organism: Sphingomonadales bacterium 12-68-11; assembly: GCA_002279825.1. Taxonomy (GTDB): domain Bacteria; phylum Pseudomonadota; class Alphaproteobacteria; order Sphingomonadales; family Sphingomonadaceae; genus Croceibacterium_A. Next base: position 782,479 of record NCCV01000003.1, on the reverse strand, counting down.
GTCAGCAGGCGGACGACGGCGGCCGCATAGGCGGCGGGCTCGTCGGCGACCTCGACGGCTTCGCCGAATTGCATCGGATCTCCCGGATCGACCCCAAGCGAGGTCGTGACCACCGGACAGCCAAAGGACAGCGCTTCCGCGACCTTGGTCTTGACGCCGCTGCTGCCCACCGTCAGCGGCGCGATGACCGCGCGCGCGCCGCGATACTCCGTCTCCAGATCCTCCGCGAAGCCAACCGTCTCGACATGTTCGCTAGCCATTTCCGCAACGGCGCCGGCGACGGTCCCGACGATCCGCAGCCTGGCCTCCGGAGCCGCGAGGCGCACCGCCGGCCACGCATGGTCGAGGAACCACCTCAAGGACTCGATGTTGGGCTTGGTCCTGGCACCCACGAACAGGACGACGGGCTCGCTGCGCGCGGGGGCGCGCGGCCTGGACGGAAAGCCCATGCCGATGAGCGCGCCGTTCCGGGCGCCGGTCATCTGCTCGTAATAGCGCAAGTCCTGCACGTTGTTGAAACCCGCACAACTGGCCTGCCGGAGATCGTCGAGCAGCGACTTGTCGGGCGAGGGTTGCGACGTGTCGGGTGCTCCGAGCCGGATGCGGCGGTCGCTGAAGAAGCCCTTGAGCGCGATCACCGGGATTCCGAGCGCCAGGAGCGGGGCGGTGAACTGACAGGCGTCGAAAGCCAGGATCACCAGATCGGGTGGATTGGCGGAGAGCCGCGCGATCACCCACCGCGCCTCGTCCTTGTGCACGGCGTGCTTGCGATCGGCGCTCGAGCCGGGCCCGAGTTTCACGGCCTTTCGCAGCAGCCGCGGCTCTAACGCCAGGAAGCGCTGATCGCCGCGGACGATACTATTGCGGACGATCCAGCGATGGTTCGGCCCGGCCTGTCCGCGCAAGCGGATGAACGGATTGCTTCGCCCGCGCGTGACATCGGTGACGTACGAATCCACCGAATGGCCGCGCGCTGTCAGGAAACCGCGGATCCGGTCAAGGTACACGGCGTCGCCGCCCCAGGCCGCAGCGTAGGGGTAAGTTTCGACGAAAGCGACCCGTGCCATAGTAGAGGTCTGTGCCCTCGCTTTGAGACAGCGCTGTGACACGAAAAGACCGTCAAAATCTGCAAGATGCCTGTAGCATGTGGTGTCTAGGGGTGATCGACCAAGGGGGTCTCGAATGCACTCCGTCCAACTCGCCAATCTGCAGGTGCTGCGCGGCATCGCGGCCTTCCTGATCGTCGGTTACCACCTCCAGCCCTTACTCAACAGCACCTACGGACAGGATCTTCATGCGCGTTTCGCGGTGATCGGGGTCGATATCTTCTTTGTCCTCTCCGGCTTCGTCATGTTCTACAGTAACCGTGCCTTCGCCCGCGATTCCGTTACGTTTCTTGTCGAGCGATTTGTGCGGATCGTCCCCCTGTACTGGCTGGCGACCCTGGCGATGATCGCGTTCTTCTTGGTCGGGTTTCAGCCGGTCGGGCTTCACTACCTGAGCGGGCGGGTGGTCGCCGAATCGCTGGCTTTCATTCCAAGCCTGTTTCCCGACGGCCGCCATGACCTGATTGTTTCGGTCGGCTGGACGCTGACTTACGAATTGTTTTTCTATGTCGCGTTCGCTCTGACCTTTGCGATGCGGTCTCAGATACGTTCGCTCATCGTGCTCACCGCGGCTTTCGGAGCGCTGATCCTGGTCGGCCGGGCGATGGCGCCGTTGCCTTATCTGGCAGCTTACTTCACCGCGCCGATCATCCTCGAATTTCTCTACGGCGCAGCCTTGGCGATCCTCTACGACCGCTTCGCCGGACCGGTGCCGAGCTGGGTTCCGCGCGTCGGCGTGGCCCTGCTGGCGCTGGGCCTGGGCTTATCGCTGGTGCTCGACGCCTTCGGTCTGGCGACGCCGAACAAGAGCGAGGCGCGCTTCCTGATCCTTGGGCTGCCGGCTTTGTTCATTGTCGCCGGGGCTCTGGCGATGGAGAAGGGCGGGTGGCGCGCGCGCCAGCAATCGATCCTGCTGCTCGGAGCAGCGAGCTATGCGCTGTACCTGTTTCATCCGCTCATCCTGCACATCGTTGTCAAGGCGTCCGCGCTGGCGCTTCCGTTCGGCGGCGCTCCGGGTGCGCTCGCCGCAGCGCTCCTGGCGATAGGGGCATCGGTCGCCGGGGCCATCGTGATACACCGCGTGGTCGAACTGCCCCTGATGCGGCGCGGGAAAGGTTGGATCGGCGCGAGCCGGCGTGTCGGCATGAAACAGGCTAGTGCCTGAGCGAAACGCCCCATGAAATCGCAATTCAGGAAGGCGGCCTTTTGGTCGATCGCCGGCAGCGGTTCGCAACAGGCGGTCGTGTTTGCGGTCCTCGTCTATCTCGCTCACGTCCTGACCCCGGTCGACTTCGGACTGATGGCCACCGTGGCGATCGGCCTCGACCTCGGGATCCGGATCGCGCGCTGGGGTCAGGTCGAGCTCCTGCAGCAGGAACGCTATCGCAACGACGATGCGCGCAACCAGTCGTTGGGGTTGTCGCTGGCGATCGGGGCGTTGTTCACGGTCGCATTCCTGGTCGCCGCCGAACCGGCCGGGCGAGCCTACAAGTCCGATCAGCTGACACTGCTGATGGTCCTGTGCGCACCCGTGTTCCTTCTGTCGGCCAGCAGTTCGACCGCCGAAGCGCTATTGCGCGCCCAATTCCGCTTCGAGGTGATCGCGGTGCGCAACACCGTGACCAGCCTGATCGGATCGGCGGTGGCGATCGTGCTTGTCAACTTCGGCTACGGGGTCGTCGCGCTCGCCGTTCAGCGCGTGGTGCAGTCCGTGATCGCCGCGATCTGGATCTGGACCGCGCTCGACTGGCGTCCCAATCTGAGGCGCATCGGCTGGTCGCGCGAGCTTGCCCGTGAAGGTACCGCCATCATGGTCGGAACCTTGATGCCGCTGCTGGTGCCGCGCACGGTGGACTTCTTCGTCGGCTTCCTGCTCGGGCCGCTGCAACTCGGGCTGATGCGCGTCGGTTCGCGCATCAACGAATTTGTCGGGCAGGTCGTGGTCATGCCGCTGGTCAGTGTGGCCAATACCCAGTTGTCGAACATGAGCGCGGATCTGGCCGCGATGCGCCGCTCGTTTCTGCGCATGACGCAAGCGAGCGCGGTGATGATGAGCCCGGCGCTCGTCGGTCTTTCACTGGTCGCGACTGAGGCGATCCCGATCATTTTCGGGCCGCAGTGGACCGGCAGCGTCCCCTTTGTCCAAGTGATCGGCCTGCTGGGCCTGGTTGCGCCGATCAATTACTACTTCGCTCCCGCGATGATGGCGCTGGGGCAAAGCGACAAAGTGCTGCGCCAGGGGGTTATGCAAACGGTGCTGGGGATAGCCCTCGCGGCGGCGGCGGCGCAGATTTCACTGGTCGCGATAGCTTTCGCCATGGTTATGCGCGGCACCGCTGTGGCCGTTTACAACCTCATCGACTTGCGCAACCACATGCAATTGCAGCCCGCAACCGTTCTGCGCAACATGGCGCCCCCTTATCTGGGCACCTTGATCATGACGGTCGCCGTGCTCGGGGTACGCCAGCTCGTCGGCGAATGGAGCCCGCTGGCCACGCTGCTGCTGCTGTCGGCGACCGGCGCCGCGGCTTACGGGGCGACGCTCATTGCCGGCGGAAGACTGGGCCTGTGGCCCGCGCAAACCTGGATCGGCCCGCGGCGCATGCTGCGCGCCACAAGTGGCGATTGATCGGCGCCTGTCCGTCACCGGCCGGGCAAGAATATCGGTAGCTTGTCCGTGACGATGGGCGCGAAATCGAGCGCTGCCGGCGCTGCGATGCGGCGCCCTTGCGCGTCGAAGGCTTGCGTGCCTGGCGGCAACTGGATTCTCTCGCCATCGCCCCACATCACATAGCGGCCTTCGCCGTAGCGGTAGACGAAACTCTTGGCGCCGCCGCTGTCGATCCGGCGCGCGCGCCCGGCAGGCAAGAGATGAGTCTGTGCGAACTGGAACGTCGCCAGTGCGGGCTTGGGGGTCATTCCCGCATAGAGGCCCATGTTGGGGTACCAGGGTTCGTCAAGCAGGGCGTACCAGAAGGCCCGCTCTACGCCGGCGGCGCTCATGACAGATATGATTTTCAGCGCATGGGGCGGCGCGTCCTCCGGCGTGGGGTACCAGAGGCCAAACTCGGTCGCCCAGATCGGCTTGACAGCTCCATGCTCCGCCATCGCCTGTTCCAGGCGTTCGAACTGGCGGATCATGAGCTCGGGCTTCTTGCTGTACGGATGGACCGCCACCGCATCGATCAGTGGCAGTTCGCCGGCGGCGAACAGCCGCTCGTGAAAGTCCACTGCTACGCCCAGCGATGAACCGCCGACCAGCGCGACGGGGCGAGCGCGGGCGTCGATTTCCTGGCGCACGGCCCTGAGCATGGAAACGTACATCGCGGGCTTGTCGGCCCTGGGCGGCCATTTGTGCGACGCGGTGTTGATCTCGTTGCCGACTTCGACCGCGAAAATGCACGGGAAGCGATCAATCAGGGCGCCCACGTAACGAGCGAAAGCGCGCTGGCCGGTCGGCGAGTGGGCCGCCAGTCCGCCATCGTAGAGCTTGTTGCGGGGCCCGGCGACGAGAAGGACGGGGATCGAGCGGCTGCACGCCTCATCGATGAAGCCGCTGTTCCCCTCGGTGAAGGCGTACTCGCCCGGCTGCTGCTCGACCTTTCCCCAGGTCACGACCTCGCGGATGCCGCGGGCGCGCGACACTTCCACTTTCGCGAAGTTGGCGCGCGGCCAGCCTTGCTCGAAATGGGTGTTGACCCCCACTTCCATCGCACCCGCGGGCCGGGCGGAACCGCCGAAAATCGCGGCGCAAATCGCTGCCGCCAGCAAGCTTGCCCGCGCAGCCGGCCCGGCCGGGCGTGACGACCGGTGGCGCGGCGCGGCATGCTCACGCATGTTCGTGAGCCTGTCTCTCGAGACTGTGCTCATAGATCGCGAAGTCGCGGGAATAGTGGTGGCGGATGAACTGCTCCGCCACGCCGCCTGGGGACACAAAGCGCTGCTTGGGGATGTCCCGATAGAAACCCGCGCGCGCCATCTGTTCGCGGATCTTCGTCCGCCGCTCGGCCGGGATCAGCCGGGCGTAAGGTGCCCGCAACAGCCGCTGGATCGGCCGCAGGCTGCTGATGCTGAACTCGGTCGTCCGGTTTCGACGCTCTTCGCCGATTTCCACGCCCGTCGTTTGCGCAATCCATCGCACCGCATCGGCTAGGCGCTCGAGCGGAAAGACCTGCCGGACGATCTGCCGTCCGTCGAACTCGATGAAGTCGGCCTGGCGATTGAAATGGACGTGCTCGGCATCGAGCCGCGCCGGACGCGATTCCAGATGACGGATGATCGCGGCCGCCTCGCGTTCGATCATCTCCGGAGTGATCGCCGATTGGCCTGTCCCGCCGAACTCGCGCAGGCGCTGAAAGATCGCCGAGAAGAAGCGGTCGAGCGGGTCTCGAACGATCGCCATCGAGCGATAGTCGCAAACCTTCTCGAAGGCCTGGGGGAAATAGCGGGCGACGTCCGCCAAAGGCAGGTGAGCGAAATGGACGCTGCCCATCTCCGGATGCTCGCCGATCGCGCGAAACGCGCCGCCGCTCGAATCTATCGCCCGGAGCGCGTGGCGAAGGCTTGTGCCCGCGCACTTGGGAACGTGCACGAAAACGAATCTGTGATCGTCGCTGATGATCATCGCTGTCCTGGGTTGAAGCCGAAGCCACGGTTTCGAGCGCGACCAAAGAATGGACCACGATTGTTGCAATTCGCCGTCTCGCATGGGGTGGGGCGGCCTATTCGCGGCCGGATGCCGAAGGTTCGCGATGCGCCGCGCTGAAACACACGAAATCGCGGCAACACATGGGACTCATTTGGTCATGGCGGTGCAACAATTGGCTGCTGAGGATCTAAACTTGGGTCAAGTCCGGCCACTGGTGAACGAGATGTCTTGGTTCCGGCTCTTGCTCGCGGTGTTGCTGGCGATGGGCGCGGGTCGATCGTGGGCGCAAGCTGGAGCCAGTCCTGACTTGCCGGACCGCTATCGGCAGGATGTCGCCGGGGCCCGCGCGCAACCCGAGTACGATCCGCACGGGATAAGGTTCGGCAGCTTTGTAATGCAGGTAAACGGCGACCAAGGGGTCGGATACGACAGCAACCCGTTCGCGCGCGCGCAATCGGCGGAAGCGGATGCCTATTACCAGGCCGCCGCGTCGTACCGCATCACCAGCGACTGGGGCAGGCACGCCGTGCGGAGCAGCGGCAGCGCCAACCTCAGGCGATACTCGGTCTATCGTGACCAGAACGTCGATGAATATCGCGTCGCCGGCGGAGCGCGGATCGACATGGGCGATCGCCTGACAATCAGCCCCGAACTCGAATTCGCCAAGCAGGAAGAACCGCGCGGGGTGGCCGGCAACCTCCTGACCGCCGGCGAGCCGTCGGTGTACCGGCAATTCGCGGCGACGGTGCTCGGGAACTACGAGGGCAGCCAGTTCGACGCCGAGTTCCAGGTCTTCGCGCGGCAGCTACGCTACGCACCGATCCTGCTTGATGGCGAACAGGTATCCCAGCGCTTCCGCGCGAGCGACAGGATCGGCGGACGGCTCACTTTGAATCGGCGCGTGTCGCCTTCCATTGCCGTACTGGTGCAGACAACGATCGACGAGAGCAAGAACCCGTTCGAGGAGTTCTGCTGCTTTCGGAACGCGCGCGGCGCCACTTTGCTTGCCGGAGTCCGCATCGATCCGAGCGGCTTGGTCGCCGGGCGGTTGGCGCTCGGGTACCGCAAGCGCGATTTCAGCGGCGCCGATCGGTCATCTTCGGGGCCAACCTACGATGCGCGCATCGAGTGGTATCCGACCGAGCTTGTGACCGTGCGCTTCAGCGCCGAACAGGAGTACCAGATCAGCGGAATTGCCGCCTCCAGCAGCGCGCTGGTCGACAGGCAGGCCATCGCTGCCGACTGGGAAGTCCTGCGCAACCTGCTCGTCACCGTGCAGGCCGAGAACCAGGCCAGCAGCTTTCGCGAAGTCGATGTGCGGACCCGCTCGCGCACGTGCTCGATATCGGCGACCTACACACCCGGGCCCAGGTTGCAGTTCTCCGCCTTTGCCCGGGCTCAGTTCAGTTCGACCAATCGGAGCATACTCGCCAGCGATTTCGATCGTTTCCGCGCCGGGCTCGCCGTGAGTTTTCGGTTGTGAACGACGCAGAGCGCAGCGACCGGCTGAAGCTGCCCAATCGTCACCACGGGCGCGGGGGCGGGCCAATCGCCGAGCCCGCGATCGCCGGTGGAGGGAGTTCTGACCGGCTCGACTTCCAGGAGATTTCGTCGATTTTCCGCCGCCGGTTGGGGCTGTTCCTGATCGTCCTGCTGGTGATCTTCAACACCGCCCTGTTCCTGACGCTGAACATGGAGAAGCGATATTCGGCCACCGCCGAGATCGCCATCGATCGCACGGGCGACCAGCTTGCCCCCAAGGGCAGCAGTGTGGTCGATGACGAGAACGTTTCCAACGACGTCGATACCGAAGTGCAGGTGCTGATTTCGCGGGAACTGGCCGGAAAGGTCGTGGACACGCTTGGCCTGATCAATAGGGCCTCGGCCCCGAATGGTACGCCGTCCCCGCAAGTCGCGGGCGATCCGTCCGAGCGCCAGGCCAGGCTGCGCGATGCCGCGATCGATAACTTGCGGGCCAACTTACACGTCGAGCGGATCAAGTCCGCCTTCGCGATGCGCATCACCTTCACCGATCGCGACCCAGAACGCACCGCGGCGATCGCGAACGCCTATGCCGAGATTTACGCCCAGCAACAGGTCGACGAAAAGCGACAAGCCAACGCCCGGGCGTTGGAGTTTCTGCAAAACCAGATCGAGCAACTCCGCCAGCAGGCGCAAAGCGACATGCAGCAGCTGCAGGATTATCGGATCAGCAACAACCTGCTCAGCACGACGGGCGCTTCGCTGACCGAGCAGGAGATTTCGACTTACAATCAGCAGGTCGCCATGGCGGGGGCGCAGGCGGCCGGAGACGCGGCGCAGCTCCGCACCGCGCGGCTGCAGCTCCGGCAACGATCGGTGAGCGATGACGTCGGCGCGGCGCTGTCGTCACCGGTCGTGCAGTCGCTTCGCGTGCAGCGCGCCACGCTCAGCGCGCGGGTCGCGGACCTCGCCAGCGCGTATGGCGAAAGCTATCCCGATCTCGTCGATGCGCGCAGCCAGCTTCGTGACACCGATCAGCAAATCCAGGCGGAGATTCAGCGCGTGATCTCCAACCTGGAGGCTCAGGCGCAAGTGTCGCAGCAACGTCTCGACTCGCTGCGCTCGAGCCTGGGCGGGGCCAGGGCTGCCCTCACGCAGAACAATCGCGCCATGGTCGGGCTCGACGATCTCAGCCGCCGCGCCAGCACGTCGCAGCAGGTCTACGAAAGCTATCTTGACCGTTACAAGGCGGTCGCTGCGCAGTCCGGCACCGAGTCCGCCGAGGCGCGCGTGCTCTCGCACGCCGATGTTCCCGGCAGGCCGAGCAGTCCTAACCTCATGATCAACCTCCTGCTCGGGTTGCTGATCGGCGCCGGGGCCGGTGCGGCGGCGGCCATCGGCACGGAGCTGTTCTTCAATGGCCTCACCTCCGCGAGCGAAGTCGAGCAGCGGCTGGGCTTGCGGTATCTCGGCGGCGTTCCGACGATCGAGTCGGTCGGGTTGCGCGAAGCGACGCCGCTCGCGTCGGTCCAGAAGCACCCGCGATCGGCCTACGCCGAATTCGCGCGGCGACGTGATCGCCGTGACTTCGGCGCTGCCGGGGGAAGGCAAGTCCACGCTGGCGATCTGCCTGGCGGCGGCCGAATCGCTGGGCGGCGGCAATCGGGCCGTGGTCATCGACTGCGACGCGATCCGACACCGGCTGAGCGATCAGATCGTCGTCGACCGCACCAAGCCGGGCCTGCGGGAAGTGCTGCGTGACGGCGTCGCCATCGATCAGGCGCTGGTCCAGGTCGGGGATTCCGGGCTTTACGTCCTCCCGATCACAACCCCGTTCGGTGCCGACGAGCAACTCTCGCGCGGCGGGCTGGTTCGCGAATTGATTAGCAAGCTCCGTGAGTTCTTCCCCTTGATCATCCTCGATTGCCCGCCCCTGCTGCCAGTCGCGGAAGCGCGCGAGATCGCTTCGCTCGCGGATGACGTCATCCTTGTCGCGGCCTGGCGCAAGACTTCGGAGAGTGCCCTGCGCAATGCGATCCGCGCGCTGCCTCCCTCGATCGCGGCGCGCGCCGGCGTGGTGCTTACGCGCATCAACTTGAAGAAGCAGGCGCGTTTCGCGGTAGGGGACGCATCCGCCTACTACGATCGCTGCAAAGAATACTACGCGGCCTGAGCGGCTGACGGCTGAACTGTAGAGCCGGTCAAAGCGCATGAAACCGCGGGTAGCCCTCATTCACTACTGGCTCGTCGGTATGCGGGGCGGCGAGCGCGTGCTCGAGCGCATCGCCCGCCTCTATCCCGACGCCGACATCTTCACGCATGTCGTCAACCGCGACCGCATTTCCGCCGAACTGGCCAGGCGGGAAATCAAGACCAGTTTCATCAGCCGGCTGCCGAATGCGGTGCGACTGTACCAGAGCTATCTCCCGCTGATGCCCATGGCGCTAGAGCACCTGGACCTGCGCGGTTACGACCTCGTCATCAGCAGCGAGTCCGGCCCCGCCAAAGGCGTGATCGCGCCGCCGGACGCGCTTCACCTTTGCTATTGCCACACGCCGATGCGGTACTTGTGGGACCACTATCACGCTTACTACGAGGGTGCGGGGCGGCTCAGCCGGGCGGTCATGCCGGCCATGTGTCACTACTTGCGCAACTGGGATGCGACCTCGGCCCGGCGGGTCGATGCCTTCGCAGCCAACTCCCGCTTCATCCAGGACCGCATCCGGCGGGCCTGGGGGATGCCGTCGGATCTGGTCCACCCACCCGTTCCGATCGATCAATACAGCCCCGCCAGCGAGGTTGGCGGGCGGTTTCTGTGGGTCGGACAGCTCATCACCTACAAGCGCCCCGATCTGGCGGTCGATGCCTTTACCCGGCTCGGCCTGCCGTTGCTGGTCGTCGGCGATGGGCCGCTGGCGCCGAGCCTCAAAGCGCGGGCGGGTCCGTCGATCGAATTCGCCAGCAAGCTGCCCTTCGACCAGCTCCGCCGCGCCTATGCCGAGAGCCGCGCGCTGGTCTTCACCGCCGAGGAGGATTTCGGGATCGTGCCGGTCGAGGCCAATGCTTCGGGCCGGCCGGTGATCGCCTATGGCCGCGGCGGGGTGCGCGATTCGATCGTCGACGGGATCACCGGAATGTACTTTCCGGAACAGAGCGTCGACGCGCTGATCCAGGCCGTCGAGCGGTTCGACACGTGGGAGCGCGAGTTCGATCCCGCGGCCGCGGTCGCCAACGCCCGGCGCTTTTCGCCCGAGGCGTTCGACAGCGCCTTTCTGGCCTCGGTTGAGCGGGCCTGGTCGGGCAAGCACCTCGGGGCGCTCCCATGACCCCGACGCCTTTCGCCTTGATACTGGCGATCCTCGGCGTCGTCCTGTTGTTCCGCGCCAGTCTGACCGCGATGTTCTCGCTGTACCTCGTTGCCACGCTGTTCGGAGGTTCGGCGGCCATTCTCCTCGGCTCGCTTGGCGGAAGTTCGATTCCGCCGGCGCAGTTCGCGCTGATCTTCGTGGCCCTGCGCTGCGTGTTGCCGGGGCAAGGGCAGATGGCGACGCTGCGCGAGGCCGTTTGGCACAACCGCTTCCTCGTCCTGTTCGTGCTCTACGGTGTCATCAGCGCGTTCACGCTGCCGATCCTGTTCGCCAACATGATGGACGTCACGCCGCTCAAGTCGCTGCCGCGGTTCGATCTGTTCGCGGTCCAGCCGCTGGCCATGACCAGCCAGAACGTCACGACGGCGGTCTATCTCACGGGAACCATGTTCGCCGGCATTTCCGCGTGCGCGGCGATGTCGCGGCCCGGCGCCGCCGAACGCGTGGTCCGGCTCGGCGCGGCGATCGCGATCACGCATGCCTTGTTGGGCATCAGCAGTGTCGTCCTCGCCGGAACGGCCTGGGACGACTTTCTGCAGATCTTTCGCAACGGCAACTACGCCCAGCTCGATCAGAGCTTCGGCGATCTGGCGCGCATGAACGGCATTTGGCCCGAGCCATCGGGCTATGCCGCGTACGGCGGCGTCTGGTGCGTGTTTATGATCGAGCTGTGGTTTCGCAACGTGCTTCCCAAGCTGACCGGGCCGGCCGGGCTGCTGCTGCTGTTCGCGCTGATCGGCTCGACCTCGTCGACCGCTTACGTCAGCCTTGGCGCGTACGCCGTTTTGATCAGCGTGCGGTTCGCGATCGCGCCGTGGAACTTGCCGGCCCGCAAACAGCTCGCGATCCTGGCCGTGGCCCTTTTCGCCGCGGTGGCGATCTTGACGCTTTTCGTCATCTTTCCCGATTTCGTCCGCCAGTTCGGCAACATTCTCGCGCTGATGACGATCGAGAAGGGGGACAGCGCATCCGGACTGCAGCGCGCGTTCTGGGCCAAGCAGGGGATCGACGCGTTCGTGGACAGCTACGGGCTCGGCATTGGCGCCGGTAGCTTCCGGTCGTCGAGCCTGCTGACTGCCATCCTCGGTTCGATGGGGGTGATCGGCGCGGTCTGCTTTCTTGCCCACGTGGTTCGCGCGCTCCAGCCGTTCAACGCGGAGTTCGTTGCGATGCGGCTACCGACAATGGAGCGCGCCGTGGGGTGCGCAGCAGCCACCACGGCACTTGTCATGCTGGCCCCCCAGTCGGTCGCTAGCCCGTCGCCGGACCCGGGGACGCTCTGGGCGGTCATGTGCGGTATCGCGATCGCGCTGCGGCTGAACAAGGCGCCGCGACCGCGGCCCGTGGCCAGGCCGGCGTTCGCCCAATGAAGCACTTGCTCAACCCGCTGATCGAACATGCGGCATGCCGGGCGTTCGGGGTCGATCAATATCCCGACGTGTTCGAGCGGATCGCGATGGGGGGGCGCCGGTCGCCCATCGTCCAGCGCCTGTTTTCGCACAAAGTCTCTGCGGATATCCGCAGCCACAAGTTGCTCTTCATTCATATCCCGAAGAACGGCGGCACCTCGATCAAGCGCGTCCTTTACCGCGACGATCCAGGCCACGCGACGGTCCGGTTCTACGATGTGTTCGGCGCCGAGGTGCTGTGTTCTTCGGCCAGTTTCGCTTTGCTGCGCGATCCGGTGGATCGGTTCCTTTCGGCATTCGACTTCTTGCAGCAGGGCGGGGGGAGCGACGTCACCGTTCGTCCCGCGGCCCTGCGGCGGCTGGCCGGGATCGATACGATCGACGCGTTCCTCGACTATCTCGAAGCGATTAGGGGAAACTGGTTCAAGGTCGATACCGTTGCCCGGCCGCAGTGGTGGTACGTCGCCGATCGCGACGGCACGATCCGGGTCGGCAAGTTCTGGCTGCTTGGCGAGCACAACGCGGCGATCAACCGGTTTCTCGCCAGCTACAACGCGCCGGCGATCGGCCACGTAAATCGCACCGCGCGGTCACAGCGCCAACTGACCGCCGGCCAAACGCAGCGCGTCGAAAGCCTCTATGCACCCGATTTCGAGCTTTACGCTCAGGTCCGCAGACAGCCGGGAATCGGCGGCATGGAACTCCAGCGCGTTTTGCCGAGCGGCATGCGCCTTGTCCCGCAACTGTAACCCCGCTTCAATATGGTCCAGGGGCACGAGGGCACTGGGCAAGCACCACCATGATCGTCTCCGATCGACACAGGTTCGTCTTCGTCCACATCCCCAAATGCGCGGGCGTGTCGGTGAAGTCGCTGCTGCGGCCAATCGATGATTCCAAAGGTAGCTTTTCGCGGATCGCCGAGCATCCGGTGCTGGGGAAGACCCACTACGCGCACCTTTCCGTGCAGGACTTGGCGGCGCACTTTGCCGACACTTACGCCAAGCTGCGCGCTTATCGCTCGGTCGCTTTGGTGCGCGATCCTGTCGATCGGTTCGTGTCGTCGGTGTTCCAGCGGATGCGCGAGTTCAAGGGTTACGCGCAATCCGCGATCACCCCGGCCGCCTTTGCGGCCGAAGCGCGCACGGTAACCAGGCATCTTGCCTCGAACCGCGGCCGGCTCACCCTCGAATACGTGCACTTCCAGCGCCAGTCCGAATTCGTCCTGGAGGACGGTGAGCAGGTCGTCAGCCGCATCTTCCGCCTCGATCAGCTCGATCTGGCCGCGGAGTTCATCGCCGAGTGCACGGGCGTTCACATCGAAACAGACGATCGGCTCAATCGCAGCACCGAGCTGCGAAGCGGGCGGCTCCAGCCTGTGGTCCGCGTGCTGCGCATCCCCTACGCGCGCCTGATTCCGCTCGGCATCCGCCAGCAGATTCGCTCGGCGATGCACCAGTCGGGGCTGTACGGCGAAGTCGACAAGGATCGCTTCGTCAGACCGAATGGGGAGCTCAGCACCTTTCTCAAAGACTATTATCGGGATGATTTCGTGCTGTTCGCCGAGGCATGGCGGCCGGCGCACGGCGTGGTCGCGAGCCACCAGGATGGACTGTGCGCGGTATGACCGTCGCTGTCATCATCGCCAGCCTGGGACGGCCGCAGACGCTTTTGGAACTGGTAGAAGATCTCGGTCGCCAGACGCGTCCGGCCGATCGGATCATCCTCTCGGTCACCGATAGCGCCGACTTGCCCGAGGGCATCGAAAACCTCGCCGGCGTGGAGGTCGTGTTCGGCCCGAAGGGTCTGTGCGCGCAGCGCAATACCGCGCTCGACCTGCTTGGCGAGGGGCATGAGTTGATCATGTTCCTTGACGACGACTATGTCCCGTCGCGCTTCACCGTCGAGCGCGCGGTGCGGCTCATGACCGATCATCCCGAGATCGCGGGGGCGACCGGCCACTTGCTCCTGGATGGAATCGGCGGGGCCGGCATCAGCATTGCCGAAGCGCGCCAGGCGCTCGCCGAATACGACAGCGGCGGAGTGCCGCCCCTGATCCCCTATCGCGATCTCGCCGGCCTTTACGGCTGCAACATGATCTTTCGGACCCGTTGCATTGCCGGCCTTCGGTTCGACGAGCGGCTGGTGCTCTATGGTTGGCAGGAGGATTTCGATTTTGCCTCCCGGGCCGCGGAGCGCGGTCGGATCGTCAAGACCTTCTCGTTCGCGGGCGTCCATCGCGGGATCAAGAGCGGCCGGGTCTCGGGCTTCCGGTTCGGCTATTCGCAAGTGGCCAACCCGCTGTACCTCGCGCGCAAGGGGACGATGACGCCGCGCGATGCGGCCAGGCTGGCGATGCGCAACTTCTTTGCCAATCACGCACGCGCGTTCCGCCCCGAACCTTGGGTCGATCGAGCCGGCCGCTTGCGGGGCAACTGGTTTGCGCTGCTCGACCTCATGACCGGCCGGATTTCCCCGGAGCGGATCCTCAGGCTGTCGCCGCCGCCTGGACGATCTCAGCAAAAGCGGCGCGCCAATCGTCGCGAATCTTGACCAGTTCGAAACGCTGCGAAGCTTGCCGCAGCGAGACGTAACGCTGCGATCGTTGCTCCTGCGTCATGGTCGCCAGCGCGGTCATCGCTGAAGCGATTTCGTCGACGTCCTCGGGGTCTGCCAGCAGGGCGCCGCCGCCGGCGACTTCGTGAAGCACGCTGTCGCGGCTGACCAGCGGGACCAGCCCGCGATCGATCGCCTCGGCCACCGGCATGCCGAAGCCCTCGAGCAGGCTCACGAGCACGAACCCGGCCGCGTGTGCATACAGCCAGCTCAGTTCGGCATCGCTGACGTAGGGCAGGCAGATCACCCCCGGCGTCGCCTCGGCAGCGGCGATCACCGCCTCGAAGCCGGGCTCGCGCGCGCCGCACAGGACGTAGTCGACGCCGCGCGCGGCAAGCCCCGAGCGGGCGAACGCGGCGATGCAGCGAAGCTGGTTCTTGCGGTCGCCCAGGCTGCCGACGGTCAGCAGGAACGGACTCTCGACCCCGGGGACCGGGGCCGCCGGCGTGCCGGCGAGACCCGATCGGATCGCCGGGTAGATGACGCGTGTACTGGTTGGCGTGGCGTCGGGGTAAAGCTGCGCAAACGCCCGGCGCGACGCTTCGCTGACGAAGATCAGGTGCGGGCCTATGCGCGCGATCTCGTCGTAGATCGGCCGGTAGAGCCGGCAGACGTGCGCGTCGAACAGCTCCGGATGGGACAACGGGCCGACATCGTGGCACAGCACGGCATCGATCGGCCGCAGCACGGTCGTCGGCACCGTGAACGGGTCGAGATGCAGCAGCGGGCGCGGCGACCGGCGCCGGGGCAAGAGGCGGAGCGGACCGCCCAGCGCCTGTCCCTGGACATGGAGCAACTGAAGGCGGCCGATCACCCGCCCGAGCAGCCCCGTGGGAGGCCGCGCGGCCGCGACGCGCCAGTAGTGGACATTGCCGACCGGAAGGTCGGCGGTGTCCAGCAAATCGCGGCCAATGAAGTACTTGCCGGTCCGGTTGTGGATGGCGAGCGAGAAGTCCACGTCCACGCGGCCGCCGCGCGCTGCGTCGCTGGCGAGCGGCTGGCGCTGGGCGGACATCACGCCGCCGGCCTCGCCGCTGCCGTGACCGTCTGCCCGCGCTCGAGCGCCAGCACCGACAAGACTTGTTCCGCGGCGCGGCGCCAGGTGAACTGCGCGGCGTGCGCTCGCCCGGCTTCGGACCGGCGCTTCCACGCCGCCGGATCGCCGGCAAGTTCGAGTATCGCCGCTTGCCAGGCCGGCGGCGAATGCGGTTCGGCATAGAGCGCCGCATCGCCGCACACCTCGGGAAGCGCTCCGCACGGGGCGACGACGGCCGGGCAGCCCACCCGCATCGCTTCGAGCGGGGGCAGCCCAAAGCCCTCGGTGGTCGAAGGGAACGCCAGGCAGAGTGCGTGTTCGTAAAGCGCGCGCAGTTCGCCGTCGCTGACCCGGCCGGCGAACACGACGTTGGCCGGCGGCGATCCGACCGCGCGCCCGAATTCCGCCGGGTCGGCGCCCCCGATCAAAACCAGCTGCAAATCGGCCAGGCGCGGATCGGCGAACGCTTCGAGCAGGACCCGGATGTTCTTGTGCGCCTGCGTCGCGGCGAGCGCGACGACGTAACTTCGCGGCGGCAGCGCGAGCCGGGGCAGGATTTCGGGCTGCGCCGCCACGGCGAGCACGTGATCGGCGCCGTTGTGCACGACGCTGATGGTGTCGCGCGAGCCGAGGCCCGCCGCGATGAGCTGCCCGCGGGAGTACTCGGACACAGTGAGGATGCGCCGATGGCGCCGCGCCAGAATCGGTTGCACGAGCTTGTACCACAGCCGGAATCCCACCGAGTAGGACGCCGGCGCGGTATGCACCTGGGCATCGTGGATCATGGTGACAGCCCGGCGCGACAGCATCGGACCGATGTTGCACAAGTTGAGGACGATGCGGTCGCCCGCCACCACCGGCAAGGTAAGCTGTTCCCACGGAATCCCGCGCAGCGGCCCGATCACCTTGTTCGGCAGGTGCAGCGTCGCGGCGCGGCCGGTTCCGTCATGGGGGAGCCACACTTCGAATTGGTCGCCCGCGAGCTGCGCGAGCGCGTTGGCAAGCTCCTGAGCCACGCGGTGCACCCCGGTCATCGGAACCGACAGGAACTTGCCGTTGATGATAACTTGAGCGGCGGCACGCCTTGGTTTGGCATCGCGGACCGCGCCAGCGGCCGGCCGATCGAGGCTTGTGGAGGTGCTCACGGCCTCGAAGCACCGGACGCGCGGCGGGTTCGTCCCGACGGGCCGGGGAAGCTCCGCAAGTCGGCGGTTTGGCAGGGGCTGGGCCGCCGATTTGGGCAGTGCAGGATCACCCCGCGACTGTGCCCGATTTGTGGGACAGAAATGTTGCGGTGCACCGCAAGCGATGGCCCGGAACGCTTGGTACCGGCGTCGGGACGTTGACAACCAGGCCGCCGCCCCGCAGCACCTTGGAAACGTTGGATCGCTATGACGGATTGGGCTGCACTGCTTTTCGCGGTGGCGATTGGCGCCGTTGTCGGCAGCTTTCTCGCCACTGTTGCCGTGCGCTGGCCGGAGGGGGACAGCCCCCTGCGCGGGCGCTCGCGCTGCGACACCTGCCGCAGTGCGCTGGCCCCGGGCTCGCTGGTGCCGCTCGTCTCCTACGGCCTGCAACGCGGCCGCTGCCGCCACTGTGGTGCTGCGATCTCGCGCCTTCATCCGGCGATGGAGGCGGCAGCCGGTGCAATCGCCGGCGCCGCCGTCCTTGCGTTTGGCGAAGCGCCCGCGCTTGTCGTCACCGCGGCGGTGCTCGGCTGGACCCTCCTGCTCCTGGGCGTGCTCGATGCGCGCCATTTCTGGCTTCCCGATGCGCTCACGCTGCCGCTGGCCGGGCTCGGGCTGGCAGCGAGTTTGGCCGGACTGGGGCCTGATCCCGGAACCGCGCTGATCGGACTGGCCGTTGGCTTCGGCGCGCTCTGGCCGACCGCGCGGCTTTACCGGGCCGTGCGCGGCAGGGAAGGGCTCGGCGGCGGCGATCCCAAGCTGCTCGCGGCGCTCGGGGCGTGGCTCGGCTGGCAGGCTTTGCCCTGGCTCTTGCTCTTCGCCGCGACGATCGGGCTGGCGGTGGTCGCCTTTCGGTCAGCGCGGGGCCGCCGCCCGTCGGGAACCGATCGGCTGGCGTTCGGGACCCTGATGTGCCTCGCCGCCTGGCCGCTCTGGATCGCTTCGCGCCTGGCGGCGTCTGGCGCATGGCTGCCGGCTTAGAACCCGTGACGCTTGGATCGGGCGGTTCGGTTAGTCGGCGGTCGGCGTTGCCGGATCGGCCGGCGTGGCTAGCCCGGGCGGCACTATGCCCGCGGCGGGATCGCGGTAGGGGCGCGGCCCCGTGTTCCTTCCGATCCCGATCGAGTCCAGCGCCTCTACCATCGGCGTGATCGGCGGCGCATCGGTCATCGTCCGCACGCGCTGAAGGTTGTCGCCGGGTGCATAGGGGACGACGCCGTCCACCAGCTGCGGTGCTTCGAGGCGGCCCATCGCCGCGAGGAGGCCGTACCGCGCCAGTTCCGCGCTCGTCTCGGCGGCGACAAGCTGCGACCGCACCGTGAGCAGGTCCCGCAGCAGATCGAGGACCTCGAAGGTCGTACGGGCGCCGGCGCGCTCCTGCAGCACGGCCCCGTCGTAGGCGCGCGCAGCGGCCAGCACGGCGGCGCGCAAGTGTTCGACCGAGGCGCGTGCCGCCACGTGCTGGTCCCAATTCGCTTCCACTTCTGCTCTCAGGTCGCGGAGAGCCTGGTCGATGAGCCGCCAATCGGCCTGGTTGATCTCTTCGGTCTCGCGAATGCGGGCATCGTTCAGTCCCGAGGTGTAGAGCGGCCAGCTAATGGTCACACCGCCGCGCAGCTGGGTCTGGTTGAGATCGTTGCTATAGGGCTGCACCGCGCCGCGCGCGGCGCTTCCCTGAGCCGAAACCGTGGGCCCAAGTTCGGCGCGCGCCTGCTTGACCTGCGCCCGCGAAATGCGCTCGCGGGCATGCGCCACGAGCAGGAGCGGGCTCTCGCGCTCGGCGATCGCATAGGCCTCCTCTAACGACCGCGGCATCGACGGCGCGCCCGCCGGGAGCGGGGCAAGCTCCTCGCCCGGAAGCGCGCCGACGAACTGCAGGAAGCGCCCGCCTGCGACGCTGAGCGACGCTCGCGCGGATTCCAGGTTTGCGCTGCCCAGGCCGACACGCGCCCGCACCTGGTCCAGATCCGCTATCGTGATTTCGCGTACGCCGAACCGGTCCTCGCTCTGACTGAGCTGAAGGCGCAACAGGTCTAGGTTCTCCGTCACGATCCGCAGCAGTTCGCGATCGCGGCGGACGCCGATGTACGCCGAATAGACGCCCAGCAGGACCTCGCTCTCCACCAGTCTGAGCGATTGCCGCCGAAACGCTATGTCGGCCTCGGCGGCCAGCACACCGGACCTGAGCCTCCCGGAGGTGTAGAGCGGCTGGCTTAGCACGGCGCTCGCGGTTCCGGACCAGCCGCTGCTCCGCTGCGTGAGACCCGGCCTCACGTCGACGCTATCCAGGGCATAGCCGTATGTGCCGCTGAAGCTGATGGTCGGCCCATAGAGCGCGCGCGCCTGCGCATAGCGCGCGTCGCCCGCCCGCACTTGGGCGCGTTGGGCGAGCAGTTGCGGATTGTGTTCGTACGCGGCGGCGATCGCCAGATCGATCGAGCCGATGCGGGGCACCGGCAGCGGCGCGTCGGGAGGCTGGGGCGCTTCGACCGAAACGCGTTCTTCGAGCGCGGACTGGGCGAACGCGGCCTGCGGCGGCGCGGCGCTCCACGCGGTGGCCGCGAACCAGGCCGCTCCCGCCAGGCGCCCGCGCCTCATGTCCGATCGTCTCTCACCGATTGCCCCATCGCGTCCGGGTCAATCGTCCGTGAAGGCGCGCGCGAATTGGTCCCGGAGCGGCTTCGTCACGTAGGAGAGCATCGAACGCGACCCCGTCGAGATGAACACTTCGGCCGGCATCCCCGCCTTGAGCGCCAGCCTTTCACGCGCGACGGCCCCCTCATCCATGCGCACCCGCACGCGGTAGAAGCTTTCGCCGGTATCGCGGTTGACCGCCCGCTCCGCCGACACGAAAATGACCTTGCCGGGGATTTCCGGGGTGCTCTGCGTGCTGAAAGCCGATAGCCTGACCCGGGTATCCTGCCCGATCCGCACCCGATCGATGTCGGCCGGGCTGATCGCCGCCTCGACGACGAGAGCATCCTGGGTCGGGACGATTTCCATGATCGTCTGCGCCGCGGGCACCACACCGCCGACGGTGGCGAACGCCAGCTTGTCGACCACGCCGTCGTATGGCGCGCGGATCGCGCTCCGGTCGAAGGTGTCGCCGGCACTCGCTTCGCGCACGCGCTGTTCGTTCAGTGCAGCGGTGACTTGCGCCAGTTCGGAACCCGCCTCCGCGCGCGCCCGCTCGTTGATCGAGATGATCTGCTCCTGCGTCTCCGAGATGCGGGCGCGGGTCTGGGCGATGCTCGCTTCGAGCGCGCCGATCGATCCGTCGAGATCGGCGGCGGTCCGTTCGAGCTGGTTCACCCGGCCGATCGTGACCAGGTCCTTCTCCCACAGCTCCCTGATACCTTGCCGTTCGGGCTCGATCAGCACCTTCTGCCTCTGCAACGCCCCGATTTGCGAACGATAGCCGGCGATCTGCTCGTTGAGCTGGTGAATCCGCTCGTTCAGCTGAGATCGCAGGCCCGCGCGCTCTTGCGCGCGCAGCGTGAACAGGCGGCGCTCAGAGGCCATAGCCGCCTGCGCCGACGGGTCGTCCCGGGCCAGCAGTTCGGGGGGAAAAGCGATCGACCCCCGGCCCTCGCGCTCCGCCGTGAGCCGTCCGCGTTGGGCAGTGAGCTGATCGACGGTTTGCGCCGATAGATCGGCACTGACGCCCGAGACCGTGGTGTCGAGGCGCATCAACAGCTGTCCGGCCCGGATGCGATCGCCGTCGCGCACGTATATTCCGGATATCACCCCGCCGGTCGGGTGGGAGATCTGCTTGATCCGGGATTCGACCCCGAGCTGTCCTTGCCCGATGACCGCGCCGCCGATCGGGATCAGTGCGGCCGCCAGGAACAGCCCGAAAAACAGAACCGCGAGCGCCGCGTAGGCCCGCTTTCGCGATCGGGCCAGCGACTGCTGCTGTTCGCTCTCGGCATCCTCGGAGGGCGGAGCGCTGACCACGGACATCTGGTTCATGCGGCTTGCGCTCCGTCTTGGGGAGCCTTGGCGTCGCCGGCCCGGATCGCCGCGGGCGCGCTCACCAACTTGGCGAGCATTTCGCTCTTGGGGCCGAAATCGGCCATCCGGGCGTCGCGCATCAGCAGAATGTAGGTCGCCTGGTTCAGCGCGCTGGACCGGTGAGCGATGATCACTGCGATGCCGCCGCGGTCGCTAACGCTCTGGATGGCTCGGCCAAGCGCTTCTTCGCCGGCGGAGTCGAGGTTCGAGTTCGGCTCGTCGAGCGCAATAAGGAAGGGATCGCCGTACATGGCGCGGGCAAGCCCGATCCGTTGCCGCTGGCCGGCCGAGAGTTGCCCGCCATCGCTGCCGACCTGGGTATCGTAGCCCTTCGGCAGGGTGACGATCAGGTCGTGCACCCCAGCGGCTTTGGCGGCGGCCACGATCTTCGCCGAATCGTGCTCGCTGTCGAAGCGGGAGATGTTCTCGCCGACTGTGCCGTTCAGCAGCTCCACCGTCTGCGGCAGGTAGCCGATGTAGCTGCCCAGTTCGTCGGGCAGGTACTGGTCGAGCGCCGCGCCGTCGAGACGAACGCTGCCTTTGACGGACGGCCAGGCGCCGACGAGCGCGCGCAGGAGCGACGACTTGCCCGAGCCGCTCGGACCGACGATTCCCAGCACGTCGCCTGCCTGCAAACGCAGCGCCTGAACCTGAGCGGTCACGCGCTGCGTTCCGGGCGGCGCGACGATCAAGTCTTCCACGGCCAGTTCGCGCTGCGGCCGCGGCAGCTCGGTCAGCACCCGCTGGGGAGCCGGCATCTGTTCGAGCAACTCGGTCAGCCGGGTCCAGCTTCCCCGCGCCGCCGCGAACCCGCGCCAGTTCGCGATCACCTGGTCGATCGGCGCGAGCGCGCGCGCGGCCAGGACCGAGCTCGCGAAGATCACGCCGCCGGTCGCCTCCCCGCCGATCACCAGCAGCGCGCCTACCGTCAGGACGATGGACTGGAACAGCAGCCGGAAGACCCGGCTGAAGCCGCCCAGCGTCGCGGTGGTGCGCGACAGCGCGTTCTGCGCCGCGAGATGTGCCGTGTTCGCGTCCCACCAGCGGGCCAGATTGCGCGAACCCATGCCCAGGGACTTGATCAGCTCGGCATGGCGCCACCGTTCCTCGGCGAGCTGCGTTCGCTGGACCGATCGGGAAGCCACGACTTCCGTCGGTTCGCGGCTCTGCCGGTTCGCAATCAAGGTCAGCGCCACCATCACGGCCGCTCCAACGAGTGCGGTGACGGCCAGCCAGAGGTGGAGAAAGCCGAGCACGGCCACGAAGAACAGAATCCACGGCAGGTCCATGAACGCGCTCGGCCCGGGGCTGCCCAGGAACGCGCGGATATTGTCGAGGTCGCGCATCGCGAACCGGGCTGCGCCGGGATTGGAGGGCGTCCGCAGGACCGAATCGAAAGCCGCCTGCTGGACGCGCGCGGCGATGCGCGCCTCGAACGTGGCGCCGATGTCCGACAGCATTTGCGAACGCAGAACGTCGAACACCGCCTGGAACGCGTAGACCACGCTGACCATGGCGAACAGCCCGATCAGGGTGGCGACGCTATGGCTCGGCAGCACCGAGTCATAGACCAGCATCATGTAAATCGAGCCGCTCAGCAGCAGGATGTTCAACGCCGCGCTCAGGATGCCGGTGGTGATCAGGGCGCTGCGAGTACGCATAAGCGTCTCCAGCAGTTCGCTTGATCTGCGGGCATTCATCCGTTGCGCGCCCACACTGCAAACCCCATCTGCCGGGATCGGTTACCCGTGCAATCCGCCAGCAGTAAGCGGAGTAGAATGTAAGCAATGTGACAAGCCGGGCTACAATCCGATCGGGACAATCGAAGTCGGGACCATGCCGCCCTTGTCACAATTCTTCAAAGCTGCCGGCCTAGCGCGTCCGTTGCACGCCGTGATCATCGCCCAGCCCGAGGCAAGGGTCGCGATGGCGGGGAACAGGACCGGGTGGAAGCCGATGAAACAGACGCTCAAGGCCCTGCTTGGCCCCAACCTGCAGCGGATTCGGACCGCGCAGATGATGCCCAAGCTCATCTCCAAAAGCTTCGGTCTGCTTGAGCGGGAATGTCCGATCTGCGGCTACCAGGGCCATTTCACCGCCGAGATCCACTTTCCCGATGTGTACCGGTTCGATGCGGTCTGTCCGCAGTGCACCTCGTTGCCGCGGACGCGGCTGCTGTGGCTCGCCATCCAACGGCACGGCCTGGTTACGCCGAGCGACTATCTCCTTCACTTCGCGCCGGAAAAATCGGTTTCGCGGTTCCTGCGTCCCATGCCCGGGCGCTACGTAACGGCGGACCTGATGGATCCGGTCGCGGATCTCCGGATCAACATCGAGGCGATCGATCTGGACGACGACATCGCCGACGTGATTGTCTGCTCGCACGTTCTCGAGCACGTGGACGACCGCCGGGCGCTCAAGGAATTGTTCCGTATCCTGAAGCCCGGCGGAAAACTGCTGGCGATGGTTCCGATGGTCGACGGTTGGCCGACAACGTATGAGAACCCGGAGCCGCTCGACCGCGAGCAGCGCAAGTTCCACTATGGCCGCAGCGATCACAAGCGGCGCTACGGGCGGGACTTTCTGGAGCGGCTCGCCGAGCCGGGCTTCGCGGTAGAAGAAGTCGGCTTCGGGGGCGCCGAAAGCTTGGCTTACGGACTGCTCCTTGGCGAAAATCTCTACTTTTGCCGCAAACCGCTGCTGGCAGCTCCGGCCAGTTGATCGATTCGCAGGGGCGGTCCGGGTGGTCTGAGCCCTTCAGTGCGTCGTTGCATGTCGGGATGCGTCGGCGCTGGTTATCGAGGGAACATCAGTCCCCGCTGCCCCGCCGCCGCATCGAGCCCTGCGGCCAACGCGCCGATCTGATCGGCCGCGATTTGCGCGCTTCCGATATAGCGCAGCGCCACTTCGTCGTCGATCTGGAAAGTCAGCATCTCCAGATAGCCGGCGACGACCTGAACCAGATTGCACAGCTCGTGAGCAAATTCCTCGCTCTGCGCGAGACCGGCCGTTGCACCCGCTTCGCTGCCGGTTGCGCGCCCGTGATCCTCGTTCTGCGTCATTCAGATCTCCTTCGCCGCATGCGCTGCGGTGTTAGGCGCCGTCGGCTTGCCAGGCGTTCGCCATCGGGAAGCGGACGCGCCACACGGTCCCCGCGGCGGCCTTGACGCTGACTTCGCCCCGCGTTTCTTCCACCAGCCGCCGCACCAGGCCCAGGCCGTGACGTTTGCTTTCGGCTTGCGCGGTAAAGCCGATGCCGTCGTCGGCGATGGTCAGAGTGGCCTTACCGGACTGCGCCCGATCGCGCCGGGCCGAAACGGTGATCGTGCCGACCCCTCCGGGGAAGGCGTGTTCGTAGCTGTTGGTGACCAGTTCGGCGACCACGATCCCGAGCGAGGTGACCACGTCGAGATCGAGCATTATGGTGTCGCTTTCGCAGCTCAAGCTGACAGCGACGCCCGGCACGTCCTGGAACTCCGCCAGGTTGAGGCAAAGCGACTTCAGGTATTCGCCGAAATCTATCGTGCGCGTCATCTCGGTGCCGAGGAGTTGATCGTAAACCTGGGCGAGCGTCGAGACCCGCCGCGCAATCGACTTCAGGCCGCGGTGCCCGGCTGCATCGGTGGTGGTTTCGAGCTGGCGGCTCAGCATCCCGCTCACCAATTGCAAGTTGTTGCGCACGCGGTGCTGGAGCTCTTCGGCCAGCACCTTCTTCTGATCGAGCAGGCGATCCTTCTCTTCGACCAGCTCCCGCATGCGATCCACGGTCACTTCCAGCAGCGCGGTGCGCTCCGACGTCGAGACCGCTTCGCCCAGCACGTTGGCAAATCCGGTGAGGAAGTCGATGTCGTGCTGGTCGTACCTGTGCTGCTGATTGTTATCGATCTCGAGCACCCCATACGGCCGCTCCTTGCTGCGGATGATGACGTCGATCGTCGAGATGATCTGGTGGTCGGCATAGAACGGGGGCGGCTGGAACTGGGCGTCGGCGCGGATGTCTTCGCAGATGACCGGCTCGCCGGAGGTGAAGGCGCGCCCCTGCGGCGAACTGCCGTTCGCGGGCGAGACGACACACCCGATCACCCCGTCTTCCCATCCGTGGCCCGCCACGATGAGAAGATCGTCCTCCGCGGCGCGGTAGCGGCAGATTTTGCAGAACGGAACGCTCAGCCCTTCGGCGCATACGCGGGCCGCTTCGTTTAACACCGTCAGCAGGTCGGTCTGCCCTAGCGCGAAAGTCCCGAAGCGCGCGATCGCCGACTGCTGGCGGAGCAGCTTGTGAACTCTTGCCGCGTCTCCCACCGTCAGGCGATCGCGGCCGGCGGAAGGATCCGGAATCCCCGCGGCAGCGGCAGCGCGGTCAAAGTGGTATCGACCAGCTCGATCACGATCTCGAGAGCGACCATGAGATCGACCAGGCGATAAGGCTTGTTCAAACAGGCGTGTCCATTGTCCGAAGTCAGCACGACTTCCGACATGTTGCCGGTCACGTAGAGAATGCCGAGGTTCGTGAGCGATTCGAGCTGGGCGGCGACTTCCGTCCCGAGCCCGCCATCGGCGAGCCGCAGGTCGAGGACGGCCAGATCAGGTTTGTGGAGCAGACCGAGCGCGACAGCTTCGTCCACGGTGCGGGCGATTCCGCACACCTCGTAGCCATTCCTGAGGAGGTAATCCTCGGTCATGTCCGCGATCATCAACTGGTCTTCCACAATCAAGATCGAGGTCGCGCCGCTCTTTCGCGGAACAACCGAGGGCCGAATTATGGAACCAAGGGTGCGGTGAGGAACCCCCGAGAGTGCTGGCATTAGCAACCGCCTAGATAGGGTTCCCGCCCAAACTAGGAATTTTCGAATCGCACGATGTATGGTTAATATAGGCAATTCAAAACGCTTGGATAGATTTATTTAGAAGCGCGCTTGATTCATTTTAACATAGAGCAGTCTAAGGCGCGTCGATCGAAACGCGCGAGCCTTAGGATTTCACGGTCAAGCACCGCCCAGCGGTGTCTGAAGCGGCTGCCATCGGTGTTGATGGGAAGGATTGCGCGTCACAGGGGATCGGTCGCGAACACCCTCTGCAGGCGTGGATACCCAAACGCGGACCGCCGGTCTTAGCGACCGGTACTCATTCGTTCTGAAGTGTGGTGGCCCACCACCTGGCGGAGACGGAGGGATTCGAACCCTCGATACCAGTAATCCCGGTATGACGGTTTAGCAAACCGTTGGTTTCAGCCACTCACCCACGTCTCCGGATGCGGCCGCGCTGGCGCGAGCGGGGCCTATAGCGGGAGCCTCAGGCAGCGGCAAGGGGCGCTCTTGCGCGCGGCGCGGGGGTTTTCGGCTTGTAGGCGCACAAGTCGCTCACCGGGCAGCGCCAGCACTCGGGCACGCGGGCTTTGCAGGTGTAGCGGCCGTGCAGGATCAGCCAGTGATGCGCGTGGCGACGGAACGGCTGGGGCACGCGCTTCTCGAGCTTGGCCTCGACTTGCTCGGGGGTCTTGCCGCGGGCGAGGCCGGTGCGGTTGCCGACGCGGAACACGTGCGTGTCGACCGCGAACGTCTCGTCGCCGAAGGCGCAGTTCATGACCACGTTGGCGGTCTTGCGGCCGACGCCCGGCAGCGTGACCAGCGTGTCGCGGTCGCGCGGCACTTCGCCCGCGAACTCGGCCATCAGCCGCTCGCTGAGCGCGATGACGTTCTTGGCCTTCGAGTTGAACAGCCCGATGGTCTTGATGTGCGCCTTGAGGCCGTCCTCGCCGAGCGCGACCATTTGCGCGGGCGTGGTCACGTCGGCGAACAGCCGGCGCGTCGCCTTGTTGACCCCCACGTCGGTCGCTTGCGCGCTGAGCACCACCGCGACCAGGAGCTGGTAGGTGTTACCGAATTCGAGCTCGGTCTCGGGCGAGGGGTTGTCCTCCGCCAGGCGGCGGAAGAACTCGAAGATCTGGTCCCGGGTCATGCTTGCGGCGTCATGACCCCGGCGTCAGAGCCCGAGCACCTGATCCATCCGGTAACGCCCGGCGGGCTTGCCGATCAGCCATTCTGCCGCGCGCACCGCGCCCTGGGCAAAGATCGTGCGGTCTTCGGCCACGTGTGAGAGCACCAGCCGCTCGTGCTCGCCGGCGAGGATCACGCTGTGCTCGCCCGCCACCGTGCCGCCGCGTAGGCTCGCGAAGCCGATCGTGCCCGGCTCGCGCGCGCCTCCGTGGCCGTAACGCGCCGGGCCATTCGCCGAGAAGAAATCGACCCCGCGCCCTTCGGCGGCCGCTTCGCCGAGCAGCAGCGCGGTGCCGCTCGGCGCGTCGACTTTCATGCGGTGGTGCATCTCGAGCACTTCGACGTCCCAGCCCGGGCCGAGCCGCCCGGCGGCTTCGCGCACCAGATGCGCGAGCAGGGTCACGCCGATCGAGGTATTGCCGGTCTGCAGCACCGGGATCGCGTGTGCGGCACGGTCGATCGCGGTGTGGTGCGCGTCGCCGAGCCCGGTGGTCCCGACCAGGATCGGGATACCCGCGCCGATCGCCGCGTGGAGATTGCTTTCCAGCGCCGCGGGCGCCGAGAAATCGAGCAGCGCGTCGCTGTGATCGGCGAGGCCCGCGGCATCGCCGCCGCGGTCGATCCCGCCGGTCACCTCGTGACCCGCTGCCGCGATGGCGCTGACCAAGGCCTGGCCCATGCGCCCTTCGCTGCCGATGATGCCGATCCTGGCCATTGCGCCTCCGGTTTGCGGCTGCTTCATGCGGGGAATGGCTGAAATCCGCAATATCGCGATCCTCACCGGGGCCGGAATCAGTGCCGAAAGCGGCCTGAGGACCTTTCGCGCCGAGGATGGGCTGTGGGAAGACTATCCGATCGAAGAGGTCGCGACCCCGCAGGGCTTCCGCCGCGATCCCGACCTGGTGCAGCGATTCTACGATGCGCGGCGCGAGAACGTGCTCGCGGCGCAGCCCAACGCGGCGCACGCGGCGCTCGCAAGGCTGGATGCCGAGTGGGCCAAGACCGAGCGGGGCGAACTTCTCATCGTCACTCAGAACATCGACGACCTGCATGAGCGCGCCGGGGCGAGCCGCGTGCTGCACATGCACGGCGAGGCGCTCAGCGCGTGGTGTACGGCCTGCGATGCGCGGCACCCCTGGGCCGGCACCTTGCGCGACGGGCCGCCGTGCCCGGCCTGCGGCGCGGCGGCGCTGCGGCCCGACATCGTGTGGTTCGGCGAGATGCCTTACCAGATGGAGCGCATCTTCGCCGCGCTGGCTCGCGCCGACCTGTTCGTCTCGATCGGCACTTCGGGCGCGGTCTACCCGGCGGCAGGGTTCGTCCAGCAGGCGGCAAGCCACGGCGCGCGCACGCTCGAACTCAACTTGGAGCGCAGCCAGGGTTCGCAGTGGTTCGACGAGAGCCGGCTCGGCCCGGCGAGCGAACTGGTACCTGCGTGGGTGGAGGAAGTGCTAGAGACCTAGTCGGTGGGCTGGATGTACGCGTAGTACACCTGTCGCTTGGGGGAACCCACTTCAAGATGATCGTCGGTGACAACGAATTCTATGGTCGGCTGCGAGCCTCGCGGGGACGTGTCCTTGCGCATGAGGATGCCCGCCGATCGGCGGATGCAGTCTTGGACAGCAAGCTCTGGCGGATTCTGAGCTACGAAGTGGCTTACCCGGGCGTCGAATGCCGGCACGTCGATCCAGTGGATTTGCTCAAGCCCGTACTGTTTCGTGCAGGACTCGATCGCGTAGGCGAAGTATCGTTCCTTTACAGGATGCCAGGCGTGGGCCCCAAAGCGCCACACGCCCCACACCGCGAGCAAACCCGCGGCAATCGTGACTGAACGCTTGCGCATTGCCCTTCAGCCCTCGTGGGATAGCAACCAGGCCAAGCCTGAGCATTGCACGCACCCAACAACCTGGCAATGCGAGAAGGCGGGGTCGAAAGATGCCCGCTAACACCCCGCCCCGCAGGCCCGGCATCCCGGATCCTTGGCGATGCTGAGCGTCCGCAACGAGGGCGCAAGGCCGTCAAGGAGGTGGAGCCTGCCGAATTGCGCCTCACCCAGGCCGCCAACCGGCGCCAGCAGCACGCGGATCGCCTGGAGCGCGGCGAAGGTGCCCGCCCAGCCGGCCATCGCGCCGAGCATGCCGTCTTCGGCGCAGGTATCGCAGTCGTCGGCGTCGAAGGCATCGCCGACGTAGCAGCGGTAGCAGGGCTGGCCCGCCAAGTGCCCGGCAAAGGCGCCGACCTGGCCCTGGAAGCGGCCGACCGCTGCGCTCAGCAGCGGCACGCCGGCCGCCACGCACGCGTCCGACACCGCGAGCCGGGTGGCGAAGTTATCGCAGCCGTCGAGCACCAGGTCGGCTCCCACGATCAGGTCGCTCGCATTTTCGGCGTTCAGGCGCCGCGCGCACAGGCGGACGGCGATCTCGGAATCGAGGCCCGCCACCCACAAGGCCGCCAGTTCCGCCTTGCCGTGCCCGGCCTCGCTTTCCCGATAGATCGTCTGGCGCTGGAGATTGGAGGGATCGACCGTGTCGTCGTCGATCAGCGTGAGCGCGCCGATCCCGGCGGCCGCGAGGTACTGCAGGGCAGGGCTGCCGATCCCGCCGATCCCGACCAGCACCACATGCGCCCGCGCCAGCAGCGACTGCCCCGCGCCGCCGATCTCGGGCAGCACGATGTGGCGGGCGAAGCGGTCGAGACGATCGGGGGGAAGGGCCATGACAAGGCTGTTGGCAGCCCGTGGGCGGCGTGTCGACATCCGGCGTCCCTCGAGACGCGGCCGGGCCTTCGACAGGCTCAGTCCCGTCCGCTCCTCAGGATGAGCGGTCCACGGGGGCGTCGCTCATCCCGAGGAGGGACCGAGTAGCTGCGAAGCAGCGTGGCGAAGGCCCGTCTCGAAGGACGGGCTCCAACTCTCAGCTCTCCAATTGCCGCAGCAGGCTGCGCACGTCGCCGTCCATGTCGGCGTCGCGCTTGCGCAAGTCCTCGATCAGCCGGACCGCGTGGATCACGGTCGAGTGGTCGCGCCCGCCGAACTTGCGGCCGATCTCGGGGTAGGAGCGCGGGGTCAGCACTTTGGCGAGGTACATTGCCACCTGACGCGGGCGCACCACCGCACGGGCGCGGCGCTTGGACGACATCTCGCTGCGGTCGATGCGGTAGAACTGGCACACCGTGCGCTGGATCTCGTCGATCGTGATCCGACGGCGGTTGGCCGAGAGGATGTCGGTGAGCTGCTCCTCGGCGAGCTGGAGCGAGACCTCCTGGCCGGTGAGCTGGGCATAGGCGATCAGCTTGTGCAGCCCGCCGACCAGTTCGCGCACGTTGCGGTTGATGGTCCGCGCGAGGAACTCGATCACGTCGGCCGGCACGTCCAGCGGGGCGAAGCGGACCAGCTTCGACTGCAGGATCTGGCGGCGCAGCTCGATGTCGGCCGGCTGGATGTCGGCGACGAGGCCCATGCTGAGCCGGCTCAGCAGGCGCGGCTCGACCCCGTCGAGCGCCTGCGGGGCGCGGTCCGCGGCGAACACCAAGCGCTTGCCCTCGGCCAGCAGCGCGTCGATCGTGTAGAGCAGCTCTTCCTGCGCGCTGGCCTTGCCGATGATGAACTGGATGTCGTCGACCAGCAGCAGGTCGAAACCGCGCAGCCGCGCCTTGAACTCGATCATCTCGTTCTGCTTCAGCGCCGAGACGAACTCGACCATGAAACGCTCGGCGCTGCAGTAGAAGATCCGCGCGCGCGGGTGGGCCTGCAGGTAGGTGTGCCCGATCGCGTGGAGCAGGTGGCTCTTGCCCTGGCCGGTCGCGGCCTTGAGGTAGAGCGGGCTGAACTGCGGCTTTTCCGGGCTGGCCATGCGCTCTGCGGCGTTCTTGGCCAGCACGTTGGTGGTGCCCGACACGAAGGCCGCGAACGTCAGCGAAGGATCGAGCCCGACCGACGAGGTGAACCCGTCGTCGCCGATCGATTCCATCGCCAGTGCGCCGGAGATCGAACCGCTCAGCGCGCCGTGCGGGCCGTCGTTGGCGGCGCGGTGGCCGAAGCCGTCCTCGCCCTTGAGATCGAGATCGGCGAGCTTGCGGCGGCCGGGGTGGACTCCGATCCGGACGTTGCGCACTTCGCTGCGGGCGATCTTCCACGCCAGCGAGAGCCGGTCGAGAAAGCGGTCCTGCACCCAGTTCGCGGAGAATTCGGTCGGCAAGTAGAGACTGAGCGTGCCGGTGTCCTTGCAGAAGTTGCCGAGCTGGATCGGCCGGATCCACTGGCTGAACAGCTGGTGCCCGAGATCCTTACGCAGGCCCTGGACGATGTCCGCCCAGTCGGCAGCCAGGTCCAACGCTTCCTTTTCTTCCATGTCTTCCCCTGCACCCTCTCGGCTGGCCGAGCCCGACCGGCCAGCATGCGGTCCCATCCGAATCATCCCCGTCAATCCTTGTCCTGAAGCCGCGCTTCAATCTCCTCCGATGCCCGAACGCCGGGGAAACGCTTCCCCGTCCCGCGAACCGAACGGTTTCGCGAGTTGCCCCGATTATCGTGTCTATGTTGGCGGCATGGGTGGATCACCCCGCCGGGAGGCCGTTATGAACGGCTCGTCAGAGGGGGCAAGCCGACGGCTGCAAATTTTTCTAAATATTCAGTCTTGACTCGTCGCGGACCCGCAGAGACGCGTTCAAGATGTTGAATCTAAAAAGAAATGATTGTTACAGTTCGGCGAATCGCGGGAATCGCTCGTTTTTCCCAACAGTAGCGCGGACAGTAACCACAAATAAAAAGAGCCGGCGATTTTCGCGCCGGCTCCGTTCCAATTTCGTTCTCTGGATCGGCCTCCCGGCCGCGGCTCAGAGCACCGCGACTCGCTTGCTCAGGCGACTCATCTTGCGCGAGGCGGTGTTCTTGTGGAGCACGCCGCGGGCCACGCCGCGCGCCAGTTCGGGCTGGGCGGCCTTAAGCGCCGCTTCGGCCGTCGCCTTGTCGCCGCCGGCGATCGCGGTCTCGACCTTCTTCACGAAGCTGCGCACGCGGCTGATGCGGGCGCCGTTGATCTCGGCGCGGTTCTGGTTGCGGCGGATGCGCTTCTTGGCTTGCGGCGTATTGGCCATATCTGTCCTCGTCTCGGGCCGCCGTGCGGCCGAAAATGCTGTCCGGTTCTAAAAACGAAAGCGGCAGGCAAGCCGCCGGAAAGCGGGGCCCTTACCGGCGAGGGGCGAAATCGTCAATCCTTTGCAGCCTCAAACGCCGGCGGGCCCGTCCGGGCCCTTGGCTTCCGCGCCGAAGGGCGCCGCGGCCGTTCGGCCTTGCGGTGCGCCGATAGCGGACCGACTCCACGCTCAACGCTGGCACTTAGGGCAGTACCAGGTGCTGCGGCCGCCCTGCACGATGCGCCGCACCGCGCCGCCGTCGTCCCGCTGGCACGATTGCCCCTCGCGGCCATAGACCGCGAATCGTGACGCGAAGTAACCGAGTTCGCCGTCGGGGCGGGCATAGTCGCGCAAGCTCGAGCCGCCGTCCCCGATCGACTGCTCGAGCACTTCGCGGATCGCGGGCACCAGCCGCGTCAGCGCCGGGCGGGACACCGTGCCCGCCGTCTTGCGCGGATCGATCCGCGCCCGCCACAGTGCCTCGCAGACATAGATGTTGCCGAGCCCGGCGACGATCCGCTGGTCGAGCAGCATGAGCTTGATTGCCGGCTTGCGGTTCGTGAGCGCGGCGTGGAGATGCGCGGGCGTCAGGCCCGGCCCGAGCGGCTCGGGGCCGAGCGCGGCGAAGGCCGGCCAGGCGTCGAGCGCGGCGGTCTCGACCAGATCGACGAACCCGAACCGGCGTGCGTCGTTGAGCGCGAAACGGTGCGCGGCGGTCTCGATTACGAGGTGATCGTGCTTGCCGGGTTCCGCCGGGTCGATCCGCCAGCGCCCGCTCATGCCGAGATGGAACACCAGCGTGGTGCCGCGATCGGTATGGATCAGCCCGTACTTGGCGCGCCGGCCGAGCCCGGTCACCCGCGCCCCAGTGATGTTCTGCACCAGGCCTTGCGGAAACGCGAAGCGCATGTCGGGCCGGTTGAGCATGACCCGTTCGATCCGCTCCCCGTCGAGGAACCGCGCGAGGCCGCGCACCGTGGTCTCGACTTCGGGCAGTTCGGGCATCGCCGCGCGATAGCGGGGGGGAGTATCCGCAACAACTCTCTCGTCATTGCGAGCGTAGCGCGGCAATCCAGGGCGTCGGGCGCTACCGCCCTGGATTGCCGCGTCGGCTTCGCCTCCTCGCAATGACGAGGGGCCGGGGACCAGGGTTTGGTTGGACCGAAATCGCGTCTACGGCTCACGCGATGCCCGCCGACCGCCGCCAACTTCGCGCTCTCGCCCTGCTGGTGCTGGTCATGCTGCTGTGGGCCGGCAATTCGATCGTCGGGCGCGCGGTGCGCGATGACGTGGCGCCGTTCACGCTCGCGTTCGTGCGCTGGGCCGGGGCGAGCCTGGTGCTGCTGCCGTTCGCGATCGGCCCGCTCCGCCGCGACTGGCCGGCGATCCGGCGCGGCTGGAAGCCGATTCTGGCGCTCGGATTGCTCGGCATCGCCGCGTTCAACGCGCTGCTCTATTCGGGCCTGCACTACACCACCGCGACCAACGCGCTGCTGCTCCAGGCGGCGATCCCGCCGGCGGTCATGCTCGCCGACCGCTTGTTCTTCGGCGCGCGCGCGGGCCGGGGGCAGCAACTCGGCGTGCTGGCCTCGGTGCTCGGCGTGGTGGTGATCGTGTTCGAAGGCGATCCGGGCGCGGCGCTGCGGCTGCATTTCGGGCGCGGCGACGGGCTGGTGCTCGCCGCCGTGTTGGCCTGGGCGCTCTACACGGTGTTCCTGAAGCTGCGGCCGGCGATCTCCCCGGTCAGCTTCATCGCCGCGACGTTCGCGATCGGCATGCTGGCGATGGCGCCGCTCGCGGCGATGGAATGGCAGGCCGGGCACACCGTGGTTCTGACACCGAACGTGGCCGGAGCGTTTCTTTACGTCTGCCTGCTGCCTTCGTTGCTGTCGTACTTCATCTACAACCACGCGGCCGGCGTCCTCGGCGCGTCGCGTACCGGGCAGGCGATCACGCTGATGCCGCTGTTCGGCGCCTTGCTGTCGGCCGGCCTGCTCGGCGAGGCGCTACACCCGTTCCACTTTGCCGGCATGGCGCTGATCCTGGCCGGGATCGTCGTCGCCGCGCTTGCCGGGCGCCCGAGAGAGGCCCTACAGGACCAGCCATGAGCGAGCAGGTATCCTTCGGCTACGAAAGCGTCGAACCGCACGAGAAGACGCGCCGGGTCGGCGCGGTGTTCTCGAACGTCGCAGCCAAGTACGACGTGATGAACGACGCGATGTCGGGCGGGATGCACCGTTTGTGGAAGGACACCTTCGTCCGCCGCATCAAGCCGCGGGAAGGCGAGGCGATCCTCGACATGGCGGGCGGCACCGGCGACATCGCTTTCCGCCTGGCCGAGAGCGGCGCCGAAGTGACCGTCTCCGACATCAACCAGGACATGCTCGACGTCGGCATCGAGCGGGCGCTGAAGCGCGGCATCGACGGCCTCGTGTGGTCGCGCCAGAACGCCGAGGAGCTCAGCTTCTCCAGCCGCACTTTCGATGCGTATTCGATCGCCTTCGGGATCCGCAACGTCACCCATATCGACCAGGCGCTGGCCGAAGCGCACCGCGTGCTCAAGTATGGCGGGCGGTTCTTCTGCCTCGAGTTCTCGGCCACCGAGTGGCCGGGCTTCAACGAAGTTTACGACGCCTATTCGCACAAGCTGGTGCCCGTGCTCGGACAGGCGATCGCCGGCGATGCCGACAGCTACCGCTACCTGATCGAATCGATCCGCCGGTTTCCGCCGATGCCCGCGTTCGAGCGCATGATCCGCGCCGCAGGGTTCGAACAGACCAAAGTCGAGCCGATCCTGGGCGGGCTGGTGGCGATTCATTCGGGATGGAAGATTTGACCGCGGCCGATCAGTCCCCCTCCCGCTGGCGGGAGGGGCTAGGGGTGGGCGTGTCCGCCGGCTCCGCACCGGCCCACCCGCGGCCCCTCCCGCCAGCGGGAGGGGGGTCCGCTTGACCGCTCCCGCAACGCATGTCTGGCGCCTGGGCAAGTGGGCGCGCACGCTCGCGCGGCACGGTGCGCTGCGCGGCATCGCGCGCGATCCGAACACGCCGACCCCGGTCCGCCGGCTGATCGCGGCGTTCAGCCTGGGCACGCCCAAGAAGCGCGAGCCCGACTACGCGGCGGCGTTCGAGGCGATCGGCCCGGCGGCGATCAAGCTCGGGCAGACGCTCGCGACCCGGCCCGATCTGGTCGGCGAGGACGCCACGCGCAACCTGCTGATGCTGCAGGACAGCCTCCCGCCGGTGCCGTTCGCGGCGATCACCGCCGAGATCGAGCGCGCCTTCGAGCAGCCGTTCGGCAAGATCTACGCCGAGATCGATCCGGTGCCGGTCGGCTCGGCCTCGATCGCGCAAGTCCACAAAGGCGTCACGCGCGACGGCCAAACCGTCGCCATCAAAGTGCTGCGCCCCGGCATCCGCGAGCGCTTCGCGCGCGACATCGATACCTACGAATGGGCGGCCGCGCATCTCGAGGCGTTCGGCGGCGAAGCGCGGCGGCTGCGCCCCCGGCTGACGATCGCCAATTTCAAGCGCTGGACCTTGCGCGAGCTCGACTTGCGGCGCGAAGCCGCCTCGGCCTCCGAACTCGCCGAGGCGATGCGCGGGTTCGAGGGCTATGCGATCCCCACGGTCGACTGGGACCGCACCAACGGCCGGGTTCTGACGATCGAATGGATCGACGGGGTCAAGATCAGCGACCACGCCGCGCTGATCGCCGCCGGCCACGACTTGCCGGTGCTGGCGCGGCGGCTGGTGCTGGCATTCCTGACCCAGGCGATCAGCGGCGGTTTTTTCCACGCCGACATGCACCAGGGCAACCTGCTGGTGCGGCCCGACGGCACGATCGTGGCGATCGACTTCGGCATCATGGGCCGGATCGACCGGCGCGCGCGCGCCTGGCTGGCCGAGATCCTCTACGGCCTGACCACCGGCAACTACCGCCGCGTCGCCGAGATCCACTTCGAGGCGCAGTACGTGCCGGCGCATCATTCGGTGGACGAGTTCGCGACCGCGCTCAGGGCAGTGGGCGAGCCGATGCGCGGCAAGCCGGTCAGCGAACTCAGCGTCGGGCAGATGCTCGACGGGCTGTTCGCGATCACCCGCGACTTCGACATGCAGACCCAGCCGCACCTGCTGCTGCTGCAGAAGACCATGGTCATGGTCGAAGGGATCGCCACCCAGCTCGATCCCGGAATCAACATGTGGGATGTCTCCGCGCCTTACGTGCGCAGCTGGATCCGCGACGAGCTCGGCCCCGAGGCGGCGCTGGCCGACAAGATCCGCACCGACGTCGAGACGCTGCTGCGCATTCCCGACCTGGTGCGGCGGATCGAGGAGCGCTTCCCGCCCCGCGGCGGCGCGCCCGAACAGGCCCCGCTGCCCGACATCGAGCTGCTCTGGGAACGCCGGCGCGGCGAGCGCGAGCGGCGCTGGCCCGGTTATGCCGCGGCCCTGCTCATCGGCGGCGCCGCAGTCTGGGCCGGGTTCGCGCTGGGTTGGCTCGGCTGACCGCGCCCGCCGGGGACCGCTTCGCCCATTGGCCGCGCGGGGCGGCTATCGCCGTCCTCGCGGGTTTCGCGCTGCTGCTCGGCGCCGCGGCGTGGACTTATCCGTCGCGTCCGGCGCCCAAGCCTGCCGCAGCATCCACGGTGCGCCCGGCCGAGCGCGACCGGGATCTCATCCTCTATGCGGCCATCGCGCAGCGCGTCGCGGCGGGGGAGAGCTACTACCGCGCCGCCGTGACCGAGCAGCGCGCGCGAGGATTCCCCGTCCGGCCGGGCGCGGCGGTGCGGCTGCCGACGTTCGCGTACGTGACCGCCTGGCTCGGGACGCGGGGCCTCGCCGCGCTTGGCGCCGCGCTCGCGCTGGCGGTGCTCGCGGCCTGGTGGCGGCGGCTGGGGGAGGAGCCGGGCGGGCCTCCGCGCCGGATCGCCGCGCTGGCACTGATCGCGTTCGGCGCGGCGATGGCCACGCGGCCGGCCTATGCCATGCTGCACGAGGTCTGGGCGGGAATGCTGCTCGCGCTCGCTTTCGCGCTCCACCGGCCCGGCCGCTGGACCGGTGCCTGGCTCGCTGCGGCGGCGGCGCTGGCGATCCGTG
This sequence comes from Sphingomonadales bacterium 12-68-11, assembly GCA_002279825.1. Classification (GTDB taxonomy): domain Bacteria; phylum Pseudomonadota; class Alphaproteobacteria; order Sphingomonadales; family Sphingomonadaceae; genus Croceibacterium_A. The sequence goes on along the minus strand of NCCV01000003.1, from coordinate 745,388 downwards.
AGCATGCGGCGCCGTTCGTGCTGCTGCTCGCGGCATTGGCCGCCTGGCGCCGCGATGGGCGCGAACTGGCAGCGTGGTGCGGCCTCTTGCTGCTGTTCTGCGCCGGGCTGGCGCTGCACTGGCGCGCGGTCGATGCACTGCTGGTGGCGGGCGACCGGGCCTCGCCGCCGTGGCTGGTGCTGCGCGGCCTCCCCGGCTGGACCGGCAATCTCGTCACCTCGAGCCTGCTTCACCACCTCACCGGCCCGCTCGCCGCCCCGCTCGCGCTGCTGCCGCTGATCGGCTGGGCCGGCTGGCGTTCGCCCGCCGGTCTGACGGGCATGCTGCTGCATCTGGGATACGGCGTGCTGTTCATGCTCGCGGGGCGGGCGAACAACTTCTACTGGGCCATGCTGGTCACGCCGACCTGGTTCCTGGGGCTGGCGTTCGCCCCGATGGCGCTGCGATCGCTGTGGAGATCGGCACGCGGCGCTTGATGGCCCGGCGAAGGCCCGACAGGGTGGCGCCATGGGGCTGGCGACCGATCCGATAGGCAGGTGGGAAGCACTCGGTCGCCCGTTGCACGCGCTGCCGCGCTGGGGCGCGATCCTGGTGCTGGTAGCGGCCTTGCTGTCGCTTGCCTGGAGCGCGGTGGCGGTTGGCGGCTTCGTCGCGGCGCTTGAGCACAGCGAGGCCGAGCAGGCCCACTCGCGCTATCGCGATATCGACCTTTACGCGCAGATTCACGCCCGCGTGGCGGCGGGCGAGGGGTACTACGCGGCGGCGCTCGCCGAGCAGCGCGCGCACGGCTACCCGACGCGCCCGGCCGTCACCGTGCGCCCGCCGACCACGGCCTGGGGAACCGCGCTGTTCGGACTGCAAGGCTGGCGGATCGTCGCAGTGCTGCTGCTGTTCGGCGGAGTCATCGCTTGGCTTGGTGCGCTCGCTCCCGGGACGCTGGCTTGGGAACGGATCGCCGCTGCGGTGCTGCTGGCAGGCGCGGGGATCGGCGCAACGTTCGAGCGTGCGGGACTGATCCACGAGCTCATCGCCGGGCTCGCGCTCACGCTGTCACTGGGGCTCTACCGCCCGAACCGCTGGTGGCCGAGCTTGCTGGCGGCGGCGCTGGCGCTGGCCGTGCGCGAAATCGCGGCGGCATATGTAGTCGTGTGGCTGACAGTCGCGGTCGCGGAGCGGCGCTGGCGGGAAAGCGCCGCGCTCGCCGCGCTGCTCGCCGGCATCGTGCTGGCGCTGGTGCTGCATGCCCAGGCGGTCGCGGCCGAACGGCTGCCCGGGGATCTGACGAGCCCGGGATGGAGCGCGCTGATAGGCCCCGTCATGCCGCTTGCAGGAATGGCCCGTCTCTCGCCGCTGCTGCTGTTGCCGGGCTGGCTGGCTGGGCCGCTGGCGTTGCTGCCGCTGCTCGGGTGGATCGGGCTCGGCGGGCGGACCGGCCTGTTCGCCACGCTTTGGTTCCTCGGCTTTGGAACCGCGGTGGCGCTGTTCGCTCGGCCGGAGAACTTCTACTGGGTGCTGCTGGTGCTGCCCGCCTACTTCGCCGGCCTCGCTCTGGCGCCACGCGCGCTTGCCGATCTCGTCCGCGGCGCGGCAGGCAAAACTTAACCATTCAAAAGCAAGGCTGGTGCGAAAATCTCGACGGAGCTAGGCACCTTGTTCGCCAGACACTCGCCTGGAGACTATCGACTGCCCGTGATGGAAGCGCCGCGTATCCTGCTGGTCGTCGGCGGCGGCATTGCCGCCTACAAGGCGTGTGAGCTGGTCCGCCTGATCAAGAAGGGCGGCGGCGAGGTGACGTGCGTGCTGACCGAAGGGGGCGCGCAGTTTGTCACTCCGATGAGCCTTGCCGCGCTGTCGGGCCGCAAAGTCCATACCAGCTTGTGGGATCTGAAGGACGAGGCCGAGATCGGCCACATCCAGCTCAGCCGTTCCGCCGACCTGGTGGTGGTATGCCCGGCGACCGCCGACCTGCTCGCCAAGATGGCCGCCGGTATCGCCGACGACCTCGCCACCACGCTGATCCTCGCCACCGACAAGCCGGTGCTGGCCGTGCCGGCGATGAACGTGCGGATGTGGGAGCATGCCGCCACCCAGCGCAACATCGCCTGGCTGCTCCAGGCCGGCGTGCGCGTGATGCAGCCCGATGATGGCGAGATGGCCTGCGGCGAGTTCGGCGCCGGCCGCCTGCCCGAACCCGAGACGGTGTGGCTGGAGATCGCCGACGCGCTCGGGCTCGATCCGGGCGAGGCGGGGGCGGGCGAAATTGCCGGCTATCTCGAAGCGCTCGAGCCCGAAGACGAGCTCGAGCTGGAACCCGAACAGGGAGGCCGCATGGGCGGCCTCGCCGGGCTGCTCGCTTCGATCATCCCGCGCAGCACCGCCCGGCGCATCCGCGAGGAGGAGGTCAGTTACCAGGAGGGCGCCTATGAGGAGGCCGCTTATCTCGCGGACGAGGCCGATCTGCCGGTCGAACTGGCCGAGCTGACCCCGCTGCCCGAACCCGACCTTGCCGCCGCCGGGCCGCTGCTGGCGAGCAAGGGCAAGGCCAAGTCGGCCCCGCCGACCGACCGGGGGGCGATCAACCACGAAGTCGATCCCAATCGCGATGCACCCGATCCCGTCGGGGATGGGGCGGCTCCCGCATTCGACCCGCCCCCCTTCGATCCCTTGGCCGGCCAGCCCGATTTCGAGGACGATCCCGCCCACCGGCCGCTTTACGGCAAGCACGTGTTGGTCACCGCCGGCCCGACCTATGAGGCGATCGATCCGGTGCGCTACATCGCCAACCGCTCGAGCGGAAAGCAGGGCTATGCGATCGCCGCCGCTGCCGCCGCCGCGGGCGCGCGGGTCACGCTGGTGTCCGGCCCGGTCGTGCTGGCGACTCCGCCCGGTGTCGAGCGGATCGACGTCGAGAGCGCCGACGAGATGGCTGCGGCGGTCAAGGCGGCGCTGCCCGCCGATGCCGCGGTGATGGTCGCCGCGGTCGCCGACTGGCGCACCCGCGACTATGCGCCCGAGAAGATCAAGAAGCGCGGTTCGGCCCCGCCGGCGCTGCTGCTGGCTGAGAATCCCGACATCCTCGCCCAGCTTGCCGCCAGCCCGCATCGGCCCGACCTGGTGATCGGGTTCGCGGCCGAGACCGAGGACGTGGTCAAGAACGCGATCCGCAAGCGCAAGTCGAAAGGCATCGACTGGATCGTCGCCAACGACGTCTCAGGGCCCCAGGGCGAGAGCGCGATGGGCGGGGACGCCAACACTGTCCACCTGATCAGCGAGGACGCGACCGAGGACTGGGAGCCGATGAGCAAGCAGGCCGTCGCGCGCGCGCTGGTCGAGCGGATCGCCGAAAAGCTGGCCAATGGCTGAGCCCGTCGCGGTCCGTATCCTGCGGCTGGCGCACGGTGCCGGGCTGGCGCTGCCGGCCTACGCGACTGGCGGTGCCGCCGGGATGGATGTGCTCGCAGCCGAGGACGTGAGCCTGCCACCGGGCGGCCGCCACGCGGTCGCGACCGGCTTTGCGGTCGCAATTCCCGCCGGCTACGAGATCCAGGTCCGCCCGCGCTCGGGCCTCGCGCTCAAGCACGGCATCACCCTTCCCAACACGCCGGGCACGATCGATTCCGATTATCGCGGCGAGCTCAAGGTGATCCTTATCAACCACGGCGCCGCGCCCTTCGAAATCGCACGCGGCGACCGGATCGCGCAGCTGGTGCTCGCCCCGGTCGTGCAGGCAGTGTGGCGGGAGAGCGACACGCTCGACGAGACCGAACGCGGCGCGGGCGGCTTCGGCTCGACCGGCGGCCACGCCGCGCTCGGGTGACAAAAAAGGGCGGACCTAGGCCCGCCCTTTCAGGAGACGGTAGTGAGATCGCTTAGCGGCGGCCGCGCTGCACCGGCTGGTCCTCGGGCGCGACCGAGATGCGCACCGTCTCGCCCGAGTTGCCCGGGAAGTCGGTGAACATCGCTTCGACCAGGTTGGGCACCAGGTACTGCAGCCGGTTGGAAAGCGAGGCCGCCTCCGCCTTGCCTTCGAACAGCCGCTGCCCGTCGGAGGCGCGGTCGATCTTCAGCTCGATGCCGCTGGTGTAGACGGTGTAGCTATCGACGTCGTTGAGCCATGGGTCGTTCCAGCCGTAGCCCCACTGCCGCGTCGGAACGTAAGTCACGCGCACGTTGCCGTTGCGGTCGCGATAGGCGACCGGCTGGTAACTGTACCAGGAATCGTAGAACGGATCGCGGATGGACGAACGAATACGCTCGCGCCCGCGATCGACGCCGTAGTCGAAGCGCACGACCAGCGTCGCCTCGCTCACATTCGCAACCGGACGATAGCCGAGCGCGGCCATCTTGTCGGAGACGACCTGCGCATAGCGGCTGAACTCGAGCCCGCCGGCAAGTCGCTGATCGTCGGCGACGACGGCAAAAGTCTGGCCTTGGGGGGCCGGGAGCTGGCTCTCGAACCGCGACACGTCGGCGTTGAAGCCGGACGCGCAGGCGGCCAGCGCACCGAGCGCAAGCGGCGCGAACGCCAGCTTGGTGCCGCGAACAATTTTGGCGATCTTACTCATGACTTGGGTCTTTCGAACAGGCGGCGCTGCGGACGCATTCCTGACCATAATACGCAGCCGAGGATAAATGGTGTCATAGGCGCGACCGGCTGAACATCTCTTGAATGCAAGCAACGGAAAACCAGCAGTTTTTTAAGCGGCGGCGGAGGCGGGGGGCGACTCCGCCGCCGCGCAAGGCCTGCCCGCCCTGCATCGGACAGGACGGAGTGAGTCGCCGTTTGCCTTGGTCCTAACCGCGCACCAGCCCGAGCGCGCGATAGGTGGCATCGAGCGTCGGCCCGGCCAGCAGGCGCGCCCGGGCAGCGCCGCGCGCGAGGATCGCGTCGAGCGCCTCGCGGTCTTCGAGCAGCGCGATGAACCTTTGCGAGATGGGCGCGAGCGTCTCGACCAGCCGTTCGCCGAGCGCGGGCTTGAACGCGCCGAAGCCCTGACCGCCGTGCTCGGCCAGCACGTCGGCCACCGACTGGTCGCCGAGCGCGGCGTAGATCGTCACCAGGTTGAGCGCTTCGGGGCGACCGGCCAGGCCGGCTTCCTCGCTCGGCAGCGGCTCGGGATCGGTCTTGGCTTTGCGGACCTTCTGCATGATCGTGTCGGGATCGTCGGCAAGGTTGATCCGGCTCATGTCGCTGGGGTCGGACTTCGACATCTTGGCGCTGCCGTCGCGCAGCGACATGATCCGCGCTGCCTGCGGCGGGATGATCGGATCTGGCAGAGTGAACAGCGGCGCGTCTTCGGGGCAGAAGTCGTTGTTGAACTTCTGCGCGATGTCGCGGGCCAGTTCGAGATGCTGCTTCTGGTCCTCGCCGACCGGCACGTGGGTCGCCTGATAGAGCAGCACGTCGGCCGCCTGCAGCACCGGATAGGCGAACAGCGCCACGCTTTGGCCTTCGCGGTTCTTGCCCGCCTTGTCCTTCCACTGCGTCATGCGATTGAGCCAGCCCATCCGCGCGGTGCCGCTCAGCAGCCACTGCAGTTCGGCATGGGCGGGCACCTGGGCCTGGTTGAACAGGATCGAGCGGTCGGGATCGATCCCGCAGGCGACCAGCGCCGCCGCCATCTCCAGCGTGGCGGAGTGCAGGTCGGCGGGCGTGTGCGGCAGACTGATCGCGTGGAGATCGGCGAGGAAGAACAGGCACTGGTTCTTTTGTGCGCTCCCGCCTTCGGCTGCTTGGGCGCGGTTGCCCGGCTCCATCCCGTCCTGCATCCGCACCCAGTTGCGGATGGCGCCGAGATAGTTGCCGAGGTGCAGGGAGCCGGTGGGCTGGATGCCGGAAACGATGCGCATGGCGATGGCCTCAATTCAGAAGTCTAGGGACGGACGATGCCCGAAAGCCCGGGCGGGCGCTCACACGGTGGCGCTGCTCGGCCATCGCCCGATCGGCAAGGGGGCCGCCCGGCCGCGCGCCAGGAGGCGGGGCGTCTTACGCAGGAGGCCGGTCGTATCCATCGCCAGCGCGCATATCACAATCTGCTGCGCGCGAAACCCTACTCGGAGAGGTTGACCGGTTCCGGCTTGCGGCGGCGGCGCAGCTGCGCGAGCAGGTCCTTGTCGATCGCGCCGATGATGAACGCGACCGCGAAGAACGCGGCCAAGCCCGCGCCGACCAGCACCGCCAGCGAAGCGACCCGTTCGAGCACGTTGCCCCCGTACAGATCGGCCATCCGCGGCATCAGAAACCACAGCAGCGCGCTCATTGCCGCGGTCGCGAGTAGCTGGCGCGCGATCCGCCCGGCGAGCTGTCCGGTCAGGTGGAACCACCCGCGCAACTGCAGAACCGTGTAGAGCGCGGCGACGTTGAGCGTGGCCGTAAAGGCTGTCGCCGCGGCCAGCCCGACGATCCCGTACCGCGGCACGACCCAGAAATTGAGCGCGATGTTGAGCGTCAGCGCGCCTGCCGCGACCGCGACTGGAGTGCGCGTATCCTCGCGGCTGAAGAACGCGGGCTGGAACACCTTGACCAGCACATAGGCGGGCAGGCCGGCCACGAGCGCCATGACGATCTGCGCCATCACCGCCCCGTCCGCCTCGGTCATCCGCCCGCCGACGAAGAACGCGGTCACGAATGCGGGGGCGCAGATCGCCAGCGCGGCGGCGGCGGGCAGAGTCAGCAGCGTGCCGACTTCGACCGCGTTGGCCTGGAGCCGCTGCGCTTCGGCGGAGTGTCCCTGCTGGATGTGGCGGGCCAGCATCGGCAGGATCGCGGTGCCGAGCGCGATTCCGAAAATCCCGAGCGGCATCTGGTTGAGCCGGTCGGCCAGCTTGAGCAAGGTCAGCGAACCCTGCGGGAGCGAGGTGGCGAAGAACGTGTCGACCAGCTGGCTGATCTGGTAGATGCCCGCGCCGAACGTCGCCGGCAGGATCAGCAGGCCGAGCCGCCGCACTTCGGGCGTGAGTCGCGGCAGTCGCACCTTGAGCCGCACCCCGGCCTTGCGCGTCGCCCAGGACATGTAACCGAGCTGCACCAGACCCGCGATCGCCAGCGCCACCGCCTGGGCATAGGCCACGGTCACGTCGCTGCCGGTATAATGCTCGCGCAGAGAATAGCCGGCGAGGATCCCCGCGATCAGCGTCAGGTTGAGCAGCACCGGCGCGAAGGCGCCCGGCGCGAACCGCGAACGCGCGTTGAGCAGGCCCGACAGCATCGCCACCAGGCTGACCAGCATCAGGTAAGGGAACGTGATTCGGCTCAGCGAGACGGCGAGCTCGAACTTGCCGGGTATGCTCTGGTATTCGCGCGCGAGCAGCCAGACGATCCCCGGCATCGCGATCATCGCCAGCGCCGAGAAGCCGAGCAGTACCCACACGAATACCGCCAGCACCTCGTTGGCGAAGCGTTCGGCGGCGTTCTCTCCGTCTTCCGCGTGCAGCGCGCGCGTGTACATCGGCACGAACGCCACCGAGAACGCGCCTTCGGCGAACAGGCGGCGGAAGGTGTTGGGCAATGTGAAGGCGAGCTGCCACGCATCGGCGGCGAGGCCGGCGCCGAGCACGCGCGCCAGCAGCATGTCGCGGACGAAGCCGAACACGCGGCTGACCGCGGTCAGCCCGCCGATCGTGCCGACGCTGCGGACGAGGCTGCTCACGGCGCGGGCGTCGCCCTCGGCGTTACCTCAGGCCTGGCCGACCGGCAGACCTTCGCCCGGGCCTTCCTGCAGGCGGGCCTGCAGCTGCTGGGCATAGAGCGCGTTGAAATCGATCGGGTCGAGCAGCAGCGGCGCGAAGCCGGCATCGCGCACGGCATCGGCGATGATCCGGCGGGCGAACGGGAACAGGATCCGCGGCGCTTCGGCATACGTGAAGGCATGCTTCTGTTCGTCGCTGAGGTTGCGCATGCCGATCACCGCGCAATAGGCCAGCTCGACGATATAGGCGGTGCCGGTGCCGGTCTTGGCGTGCGCCGAGATCTTCAGCTCGACTTCGCTCATCTCGTCGTTGAGCTTCTTCGAGCCGATGTTGAACTGGACGTCGAGCTGGGGCTGCTCGGTCCACTGGAAGCTTTCCGGCGCGCGCGGATTCTCGACCGAGAGATCCTTCACATACTGCGAGACCAGTCCGGCGATCGGCTGCGTGTCCGCGCCGTTTCCGGTGGCGGCAGTGGGGCTGTTGAGATCGGTCAGGACGTCGCCTTCGTCGGCCATGGTGCAACTTTCGGATGAGGAGAGGAAAAACGTGGCCGCGCGCTAGCACCCGCATGGCGCCGCCGCAACGCCTCGCCGGAAAAGCGCCGCCGGCGGATCGAAGTGGGCAAGACAGACGTTGTTCATTTACAATCTGCCCCTATTTGAGGCACGGTTGCAAACCGTCCGCGTCGGCACCTCTGCCGCGGAAAGTAGCGAGACCTGATCCGTGTTCGTTGAGATCGTCATTCTGGCCATGATCGCCGCATTTCTGGGCCTGCGGCTCTACGCGGTCCTCGGCCGGCGCGCCGAGCATGAGGAAGAGCCCGTGCCGACTCGGTTCGATCGCAGCGAGAGCGCCGCCCCGCGGCCCGCTCCGCTCGCCGAAGCGCCGCGCGCCAACAGCGAAGTCGGCGATTTCGCCCCGGCGATCGAGCGCGGCCTGCGTGACATTTCCGCGGCCGACCGCCGGTTCGACCTGCTCGCCTTCCTCGAAGGCGCCAAGGGCGCTTACCGCATGGTCCTCGAAGCGTTCTGGCGCGGCGACAAGGAAGAACTCGCGCAGCTGTGCGACAGCGACGTTTACGAAAGCTTCGCCGGTGCGATCGACGCGCGCCTGGCCGCCGGCGAGACGCTCGACAACCGCCTGATTCGGATCGAGGACACCACGGTCGAGTCGGCCTCGGTGGACGGCGGCAAGGCCCGCATCGCGGTCCGCTTCGTGGCCGATATCGCTTCGGTGACGCGCGACAAGGACGGGACCGTGATTGCCGGCTCGCTCAACGACGCGATCGAGAGCGTCGATGTCTGGACGTTTGTCCGCGACCTCGGCAGCGATACGCCCGACTGGCTGCTCGACGAGACCGACGAAGGCTGATCCTTCATGCGCGGCGATCGCGGCGGTCCTTCGAGACGCAGCTTCGCGACGCCGCTGCGCGGCTCCTCAGCCGCTCCTCAGGATGAGCGGGTCACATATTCGTCCGCTCATCCTGAGGAGAGACTGAGCGAAGCGCCGCAGGCGCGCAGTCGAAGGCTCGTCTCGAAAGACCCCTTCGGCAGGCGCGTCTCCACTCTCGCTCTTCCGCTGCTAATGGCCGGATGCCAGCTCGTCCCGCCGAGCGAGGGCCCCGCGCCGACCCCCGCAACCGCGCTGCTCGCCGGCCTGCGGCCCGGCCCGGCCCTGGCCGCGCTCGCGCCCGCCGCCGATGACGCCAACGGTGCGCTGCGCGCGTTCGTCGAATCCTGCCCGCGCCTGCTGCGGCGCACCGACGCCAGCGGGCTGACGCGCGCCGCCGACTGGCAGGCGGCCTGCGACGGGGCGGCAGGCTGGCCGCGCACCGACGGCGCGCGGTTCTTCGCCAGCCATTTCGAGACCGCCGTGATCGGCGACGGCGCGGCGTTCGCGACCGGCTACTACGAGCCGGAGATCGCCGGTTCGCGCACCCGCCGGCCGGGCTTCGAAGTGCCCGTCTATGCCCTGCCGAGCGACCTCATCCGCGACTGGCCGGACGATACCCCGGCCGTCCAGCGCACCGGCCGCGCCCCGCTCGGGCGCCGCGAGGCGAGCGGCGCGTTCGTGCCCTACTTCGACCGCACCCAGATCGAGGAGGGCGCGCTCGCCGCGCGCGGGCTGGAGATCGCCTGGGCGGCGGATGCGGTCGAGTTCTTCTTCCTGCAGATCCAGGGCTCGGGGCGGCTGCTCACGCCCGAAGGCGAGGTGATCCGCATCGGCTATGCCGGGCAGAACGGGCGCGAGTATCTGGCGGTCGGCTCGGTGATGCGCGAGCGCGGCTTGCTCGGCTCGGGTCCGGGCCAATACGCCACCTCGATGCAGGGCATCATGCAGTATCTGCGCGAGCACCCGGCCGAGGGCCGCGAGCTGATGCGGCAGAACAAGTCGTGGATATTCTTCCGCGAACTGACCGGCGACGGCCCGCTCGGCGCGCTCGAAGTGCCGGTGCGCGCGCGCTCCTCGGTCGCCGCCGATCCCAATTACGTCCCGCTCGGCGCGCCGGTGTTCCTGACCACCGACCGGGGCGAGGCCAACGGGCTGTGGATCGCGCAGGACACCGGCGGAGCGATCAAAGGGCCCAACCGGTTCGACACCTTCTGGGGCGCGGGCGAGGCGGCACGGACCACCGCCGGCGGCATGCTCGCGCGCGGCCAGGCGGTGCTGCTCCTGCCCAAGGGGACGCTGGCGCGCCACGGCGCCCGATGATCGCGGCGCGATGAAGCCGCCGCGGGGGCTCAGCGCGGACGAAGCGGCGCTCTGGCGGCGCGTGACGACGACGGTCAAGCCGCTTCGTCCCGTTCCTCCCCGGCACGGGGAGGGGGACCAACCGAAGGTTGGTGGAGGGGCACCCTCCGCAGTATCCAAGCCCGTCGTCAGCGCCCAGCCGCCCGTGCCCCTCCACCCCCGGCCTACGGCCGGCAGTCCCCCTCCCCGTGCCGGGGAGGATCGCGGAAAGACGCCGCCACTTTCTCACGACAAGGGTCTCGACTCCCACTGGGAACGCCGCCTCGCGCGCGCTCCCGAGCCCGATTTCACTCTCGACCTCCACGGCCACACGCTCGATCAGGCGCACCGCCGGCTCGATGCGGGGCTCGCCCAGGCCAAGGCCATGGACGCCCGCCTGGTGCTCCTCATCACCGGCAAGCCGCGCCCCGCCGATCCGGCCGATCGCGGCACCCAGCGCGGCGCGATCCGCGCCAAGATCGTCGACTGGCTCGCCGCCGGGCCCCATGCCAGCGACATCGCCGCCATAAGAAAAGCGCACCGCCGCCACGGGGGCGAGGGAGCACTCTATGTGGTGCTCAAACGAGGGCGTTGACGGTAAAGGCCGCTAACGAATCACGTCTGAAGTCAGAATTTTCTCGCGTCCGGCTCGGCGACCAGTTGGTGTTCGTCTTGCCAGATAATGTGCCCCGGATCTCTAGTAGTCAGGATCTCGACGTGGACGCCACACGCCTCAAGGGCCAGCTTCAGTTGATGCATCTGTCTGATGTGCTCGCTGGCGACTGGCTTGAACCACGAAAGGCCTGGCTGCCCGGACCCCTTCCAGCCTCCGCGTGAAAACTGGCGTGGAACGGCGAGATTACCTTTGAACCAATCGTAGATCTCACCGATCTGACGCAACGCCCATGCTGGCGCAAAGTCACAGTCCCTCGCTTCGTCTAGCGCCTGAAAGATGCCAAGCCGCTGCCGCTGGCTTTCGACCAGACGAAAGCACACAAAGCGAACATAGACGCGGTCGAGCTTGGTCATGCGTCTTGCGCTAAAGGCTACGCAAGAGTGTTGCTAGCGATGTCCGCTTCCCACCCAAAGCAGACCTCAACCGCACAGCAAAAAGGCCCCGGCATCGCTGCCAGGGCCTTTCCTGCTTCCAGCTTTAGATCGGCTCAGTGATACTTCGCGTAGCTGAGGTCGAACCGGTCGGCGTTCATCACCTTGGTCCAGGCCTTGACGAAGTCCTTGACGAACTTCTCCTCGTGGCCCGTCTCGGCATAGACCTCGGCGACTGCGCGCAGTTCCGAGTTCGAGCCGAAGATCAGGTCCGCGCGGGTCGCACGCCAGGTTTCGTGGCCGCCCTTGCGGTCGGTCGCGACGTATTCCTGGTCGTCCGATCCCTCGACCGCCTTCCAGACATTGGTCATGCCCAGCAGGTTGACGAAGAAGTCGTTGGTGAGCTGGCCCGAACGCTTGGTGAAATGGCCGTGCCCGCGCTCACCGTGATTGGCGCCGAGCACGCGCAAGCCGCCGATCAGCACCACCATTTCGGGCACCGACAGGCCGAGCAGCGATGCGCGGTCGAGCATCATTTCCTCGGTCTTCACCGCCAGCTTCTTCTTGCCGACATAGTTGCGGAACGCGTCCGCCTCCGGCTCCATGACCGCGAAGCTGTCGGCGTCGGTCTGCTCCTGGGTGGCATCGCCGCGCCCGCCGGTGAACGGGACCGCGACGTTGAAGCCGGTGTCCCCGATCGCCTTCTCGAGCCCGACCACGCCGCCGAGCACGATGGCATCGGCCAGCGACATGCCGCCGCGCAGCCCGTTGAGCGTGTCGATCACCTTGGCCAGCATCGCCGGCTCGTTGACCTCCCAGTCCTTCTGCGGGCTGAGCGCCACGCGCGCGCCGTTCGCGCCGCCACGGTGATCCGACTTGCGGTAAGTCGAGGCCGAGGCCCACGCGGTCTTGATCAACTGGCTGACGGTGAGCCCGCTACCGGCGATCTTGGCCTTCACCGCCGCGACGTCGGCGTCCGAGGGCGTGGTGCCGGCGGGGACCGGGTCCTGCCAGATCAGGTCCTCGGCGGGGACTTCCGGGCCGAGATACCGGACCTTGGGGCCCATGTCTCGGTGCGTCAGCTTGAACCAGGCGCGCGCGAAAGCGTCCTTGAACGCTTCGTGGTCGGTGCGGAACTTCTCGCTGATGGCCCGGAACTCAGGGTCCATCTTGAGGGCCATGTCGGCGGTGGTCATCATCGTCGGGACCTTGATGTTCGGGTCCCAGGCCGCCGGGGCCATATCCTCGGGCTTCTGGTCGATCGGCTGCCATTGCTGCGCGCCGGCGGGCGAGTGCACCAGCTCGTACTCATAGTCGAGCAAGAGGCGGAAGTAGTTCTCGCTCCACTGCGTGGGCGTGTTGACCCACGAGCCTTCGATGCCGCTGGTCACGGTGTGCTCGCCGATGCCGCCGCTCTCGTGGCCGCTGACCCAGCCGAAGCCCTGCGCCACGATGTCGCCGCCGGCCGGCGCCGCGCCGAGCAGCGAGGCGTCGCCGTTGCCGTGCGCCTTGCCGAAGGTATGGCCGCCGGCGGTAAGCGCGACGGTCTCCTCGGAATTCATGGCCATGCGCTCGAACGTCGCCTTCATGTCGCGCGCCGATTGCAGCGGGTCGGGCACGCCGCCCGGGCCTTCGGGATTGACGTAGATCAGCCCCATCTGGATCGCGGCGAGCGGGCCTTCGAGCTCGTTCATGCCGTGCTCGGGCGAAATGCGCGTCTGCACCCCCTGGTTGACCCACTTGTCTTCGGAGCCCCAATAGATGTCGCGCTCGGGCTCGAACACGTCGGCGCGGCCGCCGCCGAAGCCGAACACCGGCCCGCCCATGCTCTCGATCGCGACGTTGCCGGTCAGGATGAACAGGTCGGCCCAGGAGATGTTCTGGCCGTACTTCTGCTTGATCGGCCACAGCAGGCGGCGCGCCTTGTCGAGGTTGCCGTTGTCGGGCCACGAATCGAGCGGAGCGAAGCGCTGCTGCCCGCTATTGGCGCCGCCGCGGCCGTCGGCCGTGCGATAGGTGCCCGCCGCGTGCCACGCCATGCGGATGAAGAACGGGCCGTAATGGCCATAGTCAGCCGGCCACCAGGGCTCGCTCTGCGTCATCAGCGCGGTCAGGTCGGCCTTGAGGGCGTTGTAATCGAGCGCGTTGAAAGCCTGGGCGTAATCGAAATCCTCGCCCATCGGATTGCTGGGCCCGTTGGGATTGAGGATCTCGGTCGCCAGCATTTCCGGCCACCAATCCTTGTTGGTGCGGCCGAGCAGGGCGCGCACGCCGCCATCCTTGCCGCCCATCGGGCAGCCCGAAATCGAACCCGTTTCTGCGTCCATCGTCTCTCTCCTCGTTCCGATCGTAGCGTCGGCCGCGGCGACTCATGGCACCGCTAGATGACGAACGTAGGCTATCAGGAGGCCGGGCGCGCGCTAAACGGGATAGTCCGATAAGGTTGAACGAATAAATCAATCAGACGGTATTGAGCGAGCGGATCGATTACAGCGCAAGCCCTCAGGCCGCTTCGGCCAGCTCGTTCGCCGGCTCGTTGCGGATCAGGTAATCGAACGCGGACAGCGCCGCCTTGGAGCCTTCGCCCATCGCCACCACGATCTGCTTGTAAGGCACCGTCGTCACGTCGCCGGCGGCGAACACGCCGGGCAGGTTGGTGGCGGCCTTGTCGTCGATCTCGATCTCGCCGAAGCGGGTCAGCGAGAGGCCCGAATCCTTGAGCCACTCGGTGTTGGGCACCAGCCCGATCTGCACGAACACGCCTTCCAGCTCGACCTTGTGCTCCTGGCCGGAAACGCGGTTCTTGTAGACCAGGCCGCCGACCCGCGCGCCGTCGCCGAGGATCTCGGTGGTCTGCGCCGACATGCGCACGTCGACGTTGGGCAGGCTGCGCAGCTTGTCCTGCAGCACCTGGTCGGCGCGCAAGCCCGCATCGAACTCGATCAGGGTGACGTGCTCGACGATATTGGCCAGATCGATCGCCGCCTCGACTCCCGAGTTGCCGCCGCCGATCACCGCCACGCGCTTGCCCTTGAACAGCGGCCCGTCGCAGTGCGGGCAATAGGCCACGCCGCGGTTGCGGTACTCGAACTCGCCCGGCACTCCCAGGTTGCGCCAGCGCGCCCCCGTGGCGAGCACCACCGCGCGCGCCTTGAGGCTGGCGCCGTTCTTGAGCAGCACCTCGTGCAACCCGCCCTTGCGCTTGGCCGGGATCAGCCGCTCGGCTTCGGCGAGCGTCATCACGTCCACGCCATTGGCGGCGACATGCGCCTCCATCTCGCGCACCAGCTTGGGGCCTTCGGTGTAAGGCACCGAAATGAAATTCTCGATCCCGAGCGTGTCGAGCACCTGGCCGCCGAACCGCTCGGCAGCGATGCCGGTGCTGAAGCCCTTGCGCGCGGTGTAAATGCTCGCCGCCGCGCCCGCCGGGCCGCCGCCGACGATCAGCACGTCGAACGGCGCCTTGTCGGCGAGCTTGGCCGCCGCCTTGGCCGACGCGCCGCTGTCGAGCTTGGCGAGCACTTCCTCGACGCTCATCTTGCCGCTCGCCCACATCTCGCCACCGAGGAACGTCGCCGGCACCGCCATCACGCCGCGGCGCTCGACTTCCTCGGGGAAAGTGCCGCCTTCGATCAGGGTGGCGGTAATGCGGGGGTTCTCGAGCGCCATCAGCGTCAGCGCCTGCACCACGTCGGGGCAGTTGTGGCAGGAGAGCGAGAAATACATCTCGAACGCGTAGTCGCCCTCGAGGTCGCGGATCGCGGTGAGCGTGTCCTCGGAGACCTTGGGCGGGTGCCCGCCGGCCCACAGCAGCGCCAGCACCAGGCTGGTGAACTCGTGGCCCATCGGCAGGCCCGCAAAGCGGACCCACTTCTCGGCATCGGACGCGCGGCGGATCACGAAGCTGGGCTTGCGCTCGTTGTCGCCGTCGAAGCTTGCGGAGACCTTGTCGCTGAGCGCGGCGATCTCTTCGAGCAGCTCGCGGGTCTGCGCGGATTTGGCGTCGTCCCCCAGCGAGGCGACGAGCTCGATCGGCTCGCGCAGCATCGCGAGGTACTGCCTCAGCTGGTCTGTCATGCCGGTGTCGAGCATCGCGTTTCTCCTAGGATCCTACCCCGAAGGGGGAGGGGGACCGCTCGCGAAGCGAGGGGTGGAGGGGCACTTTCGGCGCGCGCGGCCTGTGCCCCTCCACCACCTTCGGTGGTCCCCCTCCCCATACCGGGGAGGACAAGTTTGCGGCGGCCCGGGCCTGAGGGGGGAGGGGAGCCCGGGCCGCCTGGTGCCCGCGCCGCAGCGCGGGCGCGTCGGTTAGATCTTGCCGACCAGGTCGAGCGACGGCGCCAGCGTCGCTTCGCCTTCTTCCCACGCGGCCGGGCACACTTCACCCGGATGCGCGCGGACGTACTGCGCGGCGCGGATCTTGCGGACCAGTTCGTTGGCGTTGCGGCCGACCCCTTCGCTGGTGATCTCCATCAGCTGGATCACGCCGTCGGGATCGACCACGAACGTCGCGCGGTCGGCCAGGCCCGACCCTTCGCGCAGCACGCCGAAGTTGTTCGCCAGGGTGTGCATCTGGTCGCCCAGGAACGCGTACTGGAGCTTGCCGATCTTGTCCGAGGTATCGTGCCAGGCCTTGTGGCTGAAGTGCGTGTCGGTCGACACGCCGAACACCTCGACGCCGAGCTTCTGCAGCGTGGCGTAATGCTCGCCGAGGTCTTCGAGCTCGGTCGGGCACACGAAGGTGAAGTCCGCCGGATAGAAGAAGAACACCGCCCACTTGCCGGCCACGTCGGCCTCGGTCACGTCGAAGAAGTCCTTGCCGGCCTGGAAGGCGGTCGCCTTGAACGGCTTGATCGTGCTGCCGATGATACCCATGAAAACGTCTCCGGTTGGCGCCGAGGCGCAGTGAATTCCAAAGCTCAGATAGGGCGTGCTGCGCTGCACAGAAGCGCTTTGTTGCGATTGCTCACATCGAAATATTCGATAAGTGCGGCGACACTTTCAAAAAGCGCAACAGCCGTTTACTTTTTTGCACCGATCGCGTTGCGCGCGGCCCCGCAATTTGCCACTTTCCGCCCGCCTTGGGGGAGGGGCTCGTCATGACCGCATCGGCCGCAGCCGCACCCGTGAGCCACCGCACGTTCAAGCCGTCGTTCTTCTTCTGGATGACGCTGGCGATGGCCTTCTTCGTGTTCGGCGGGTTCGGCCTCCATTCGGCGCTTCCGGCGCTGCTGGGCCGGTTCCCGCCCGCGCCGCCGGTGGTGCACCTGCACGCTGTGATCATGATTGCCTGGATGGTGCTGCTGGTGGTCCAGTCGGGGCTGGTCGGCGCCGGCAACCTCAAACTGCATCGCAGCCTCGGCACCTGGGGCATAGCCCACGCCACCCTCGTATTGGTGACCGGCTTGGCAATCCAGCTCATCGCCAGCCGCGCGGGCATGGATGCCGGACGCGATCCCGGCACCGACGGGCTCTATCTCGGCCTGCTCGCCGCGCTCGGCTTTGGGATCCTATTCACGCTCGCGATCCGCAACACCCGGCGCCCGGAGATTCACAAGCGGATGATTCTGTTCGCGATGCTCCCGGTGCTGCCGCCGGGGGTGAACCGCTTCTGGTTCAACGCGCTGGGCCTCGAAGACCCTATCCCGACCTTCTGGCTCTACCTCACCCTGTGGTCGATGGCCTCGGCGATCCTGGTGCAGGAACGGCGCGCGACAGGGCGGATCAGCGGCTATTCGGGGTTCGGGGCGGGGTGGATTTTCGTCGAGGGAGTGGTGCACGAGGCGGTGGTGGGCTCGGCATGGTTCGAGCAGGTCGCCGCGGGTATCCTCGGCATGGTGCACTACCGCTAGCCGCGTGGCTGCTATGGGTAGGAAGCTGCCACCAGCGTAGATGTCATTCTAGTGCGCGACGCTGTTCCTCAAACCAAGGCTCCGCGACCTCCTCGATGAAGAGCCTCAACTCCTGCAGACATCGATCGTAAGTGCTACCCGTTTCTGCGTTGAAGCGATGATGGTAGCAGTAGCCGGTGGTCCTTCGGATCATCTGCGTGGTGTTATGGTGGAGGTGGACGCTCTCTCGATCATTTAGTCGGATAGATGCCAGGTCAAGTTGGAGCGAGATGCTGGGCGAGCGCGGTGCACCGTAGGTGGCTCCGCTTCTGGATACGAACATGGTTTCTTCGAGGCCATTGAGTTGTCGCACCCATTTGCGGCCATTTCCGCGTTTGAAGCCGAACGGCTGCGCAATCTGTGTGAATGCGCTGCATACACGCTTCATGCCTTCATCAACGACCCTCGAGTAGCGCCCCATAAGGCCAGTCTAATCATTCACGTAGCATCCGCAAAGGGTCGTTCACTGCCATGGTGCGGCAACAGCGCCCTACCCGCACTGCGCCCGGTGCAGCAGCTTATGATCGGCCAGCACCAGCGCCATCATCGCCGCGACCACCGGCGTGCCGCGCAGGCCCACGCACGGGTCGTGGCGGCCCTTGGTGGATAGCTGGGTCGCTTCGCCGGCCGAGGTGATCGTGTCCTGCGGGATCAGGATCGAGCTGGTCGGCTTGAACGCCACCCGCACCACCACCGGCTGCCCTGTCGAAATGCCCCCGGCGATCCCGCCCGCATGGTTGGCCGCGAACTCGGGACTACCGTCCGCGCCCGGCCGCATCGGATCGGCGTTCTGCTCGCCGCGCAGGGCGGCGGCCGCGAACCCCTCGCCGATCTCGACGCCCTTGACCGCGTTGATCCCCATCATCGCACTGGCGAGATCGGCGTCCAGCTTGGCGTAGATCGGCGCGCCCCAGCCGGCCGGCACGCCCGTCGCCACGCATTCGACCACCGCGCCCAATGACGATCCGTCCTTGCGCGCCTCATCCAGCAGCTTCTCCCACCGCGTCACTGCCCAGGAATCGGGGCTGAAGAACGGGTTCTGGTCGATCTGCGCGGCGTTGAACGCCTCGCGGTCGATCGCATCGCCTCCGATCTCGGCGACATAGGCGGTGATCGTCACTTCGGGGATCACCAGCCGCGCCACCGCACCCGCCGCGACCCGCGCCGCGGTCTCGCGCGCCGAACTGCGCCCGCCGCCGCGATAGTCGCGCAGCCCGTACTTGGCGTCATAGGCATAGTCGGCATGGCCCGGGCGATAGGCCTTGGCGACTTCCGAATAGTCCTTCGAGCGCTGATCGGTATTCTCGATCATCAAGCTGATCGGCGTGCCGGTAGTGCGCCCCTCGAACGTGCCCGAGAGGATTTTCACCAGGTCGGCCTCGCGCCGCTGGGTAGTGAACTTGCTGGTCCCAGGCTTGCGCGCATCGAGAAACGGCTGGATCGCCCCCTCGTCGAGCGCGAGCCCCGGCGGACACCCATCGACCACCGCGCCCAACGCCGGCCCGTGGCTCTCGCCCCAGGTGGTGAAACGGAAAACGCGGCCGAAGGTGTTCCAACTCATGGCGCGCGCTTCTGTCGGAAATGGGCCGGGCTGTCCACTTTCGCTGCCGCATGCCGGTACGACGGGTCGGCCGGTACATGCTTTGCCGGGTCGCGAAAGCTAAGCCCGCACAGCCCGACTACGGCCACGTCCGCTATTGGCCTCTTGCGGCCTGATTGAGACGCGACTTTTATCGGTGATAGAAGCGTAGCGACTGAGGGCTGGAGGTCGTGTCGGGCGGAGCGAAAACCGTGACTGCTCCCGGCAGGACTCGGAAATGGGCTGGCGTGGCCGTCACGATTTCGCCGTCGGTATTGACCGGTTTTGGGCGCCGCGTCTCCACATCGAACTCCACGCACCGCGCCGTCCGGACTTCCTTCCAGGCCCCGTGGGTTCCAGTGCGGAAGGCTTTGGCCATGAAGGCCCACTTCCACAGGCTCTGCATTTCCAGGCTGTAGAGATCCAGGTGGCCGTCATCGATCGCGGCGTCTTCCGCAACCACGTTGCCGCCACCATAGAGGCGGCCGTTTCCGATCGCGATCTGATAGGTCTTGACCCGGGTACTGCTCCCCTTCTCGACAATCCAAGCGCTAAAGCGCCTGGCGCCCGCCAGGATGCGCAGCGCGGCAACGGCGTAGCCAAGCCGCCCGAACCGCTTTTTGATGTCCGGATCGAGCTTCTCGGCCAGTTCGCTGCTCAGGCCGATACTCGCCACATTGAAGAAGGCATGGCCGTTCACCATGCCGACGTCGATCCGTCTCGTCTGACCGGCAACGATAAGGTCGGCGGCCGCCGCGAAGTCGAGCGGGATGGCGAGGGTTCGCGCCAGATCGTTGGCAGTTCCCGCCGGAATGATGCCGAGCGGCAGCCCGCTCTCGATCACGGCGGGAGCGGCCGATGAGATTGATCCATCCCCTCCGCAAACGACGATCAAATCCGAAGATTGATGCAGGCGCGTGACGTCGCGCGCGATCTCGGGAAGGCTCTCAAAAGGCTCGACGGTGACTGCGAAGCCTCCGGCTTCGAGCCGGGCACACACCGGAGCGAGCGCGTCGCTGCCCTGTCGCGCCTTCGCATTGTGGAGGAGCAGTACGCGCTTGCCGCGATAGGGTGGCATATGGGGTTTCGATCGAGCTGGATGGCAGGAAGACCGCTATAGCTGATCGACGATCGGAAACAGCCGGTTTGCCGTCGGCCCGTTGTGGACATCGGCCCCAACGGCGCGCCGGCCATCGAAGTGCCGGCCATTTTCCTACTTCGCCCCGATCTGTCATGCCGCGTTTATGAGTTTACCCGCGCTCAAAATGTCCGCCGGCAACCCCCCTTTGCAAGGTGACACTTTCGCTCGCAAAGTGACAGTTCACCCCTCCAAGGCGACACTTCCAGGGCGCAAAGTGACGGTTTTCGCCGCCAAGGTGACGGTTCCGGGCACATTGTCCTCTGGACACTGTCACACGTGTCAACACCCCCGTGGACTTCGCCGGTTGAAACGCTTCCCAAACCCCGCCCGCTCGGCCAAGAACAAATCATGATTGCCAAGCTGACCGGGCGGCTCGACGCGGCGGGGGCGGACTGGGCGGTGATCGACGTCGCGGGCGTCGGTTATCTGGTCCACTGCTCTTCGAAGACGCTCGCCGCCTTGGGCCTGCCGGGCGATCCCTGCACGGTGTTCACCGACTTGCAGGTCAGCGAGAACGACTTGCGCCTGCTCGGCTTCGCCGCGGCGGGCGAGCGCGACTGGTTCCGGCTGCTGACCACAGTGCAGGGCGTCGGCAGCAAAGTCGCGCTGGCCATCCTCTCGGCGCTCACCCCCGAAGACCTGCAACGCGCCTGCGCCGCCGGCGACGCCGCCCAAGTGGCGCGCGCGCAAGGGGTCGGGCCCAAGCTGGCCGGGCGGATCGTCAACGAGTTGAAGGACAAGGCGGGCGCGCTGCCGGGCGGCGGGGCGCTGGCGCCGGTTGCGCCGGCGGGCTCGGTGAGTGCGGACGCGGTCTCGGCCTTGCAGAACCTGGGGTTCAAGCCGGCGGTTGCGGCGGGCGCCGTGGCGCAGGCGCTGGCGGAACTGGGCGAGGGGGCGGTGCTCAACGACCTGGTGCGCGTGGCGCTGAAGAGGGCGGCGGGGTGATGGTGCTCGCGTCGGTGAACTTGGAAGCGCGAGCGAAAGGACATATACCAAAGCCATGGGTGAAATGAGCTTCGACTTCCCCCCCGATCTTCGCCGCTGGATCGAAGTCCGGCTGGCCGAAGGGCGCTACGCCGATGTCGCGGACTATGTTTTCGACCTCGTCCGCCGCGACCAGGACCGGGCCGCCCTTTGGGAAGAGGATACCGCCCGCGTCCGTCACCTGATCGAGGAGGGTGAAGCTTCGGGGATTTCGGACGTCGATCCTTTTGAGTTCATCGAAAGCCTGATCGCCAAGCACAAGCCTGCCGATGCGTGACATTCGCCTGACCAGGGCGGCGGAACGGGACATCGGGGACATCGAACGTTTCAGCGCCGCTGAATTCGGATCGGCCGCAACGTTCGAATATCTCACCGGATTGCACGAGGCGATGGCCCACCTGCGCAACTTTCCCGGTCTCGGCGTGCCGCGAGACGACCTCAAGCCCGACGTGCGCTCACTGCGTTACGCCAGCCACCGCATCTACTATCGGCCGATGCCGAGGGGAATCCTGATCCAGCGCATCCTGCATTATGCGCGGCAGGTGCGCCGCGAGATGCTCGATGACCGATAACCCCGCCCTCTCCCCCCAGCGCCAGCCCGAGGACCAGGACGCCGCGCTGCGTCCCAAGTCGCTCGCCGAGTTCGTCGGGCAGGCGGCGGCGCGGGAGAACCTGCGGGTGTTCATCGAGGCTGCGCGCGGGCGCGGGGAGGCGATGGACCATGTGCTGTTTTTCGGCCCGCCGGGGCTGGGCAAGACCACGCTGGCGCAGATCGTCGCGCGCGAGCTCGGGGTCGGCTTTCGCGCCACCAGCGGGCCGGTGATCGGCAAGACCGGCGATCTCGCCGCGCTGCTGACCAATCTCGAGCCGCACGACGTGCTGTTCATCGACGAGATCCACCGGCTCAATCCGGTGGTCGAGGAAGTGCTCTATCCGGCGATGGAGGACCGTGCGCTCGACCTGATCATCGGCGAGGGGCCCTCGGCGCGCTCGGTGCGGATCGACCTGCCGCCGTTCACGCTGATCGGCGCGACCACCCGGCAGGGGCTGCTGACCACGCCGCTGCGCGATCGGTTCGGCATCCCGGTGCGGCTGCATTTCTACACCGTGCCCGAGCTGGAGCGGGTGGTGACGCGCGGCGCCGCGCTGCTCGGGCTGCCGCTCGATCCGGCGGGCGCGCACGAGATCGCCCGCCGCAGCCGCGGCACGCCGCGCGTCGCCGGCCGGCTGCTGCGGCGGGTGCGCGACTTCGCGCATGTCGCGGGCGCGCCGCTGGTGACCGCCGAGATGGCCGACGCCGCGCTGACCCGGCTCGAAGTGGATGCGCTAGGGCTCGATGCGATGGACCGGCGCTACCTGACGATGATCGCCGAGACCTACAAGGGCGGCCCGGTCGGGATCGAGACGCTGGCGGCGGGCCTGGCCGAGCCGCGCGATACGCTCGAGGACGTGGTCGAGCCGTTCCTGATCCAGCTCGGTCTGGTCGCCCGCACCGCGCGCGGCCGCTGCCTCAACGACGGCGGCTGGAAGCACCTCGGCCTCGCGCCGCCGAGCGGCTCGCAGAGCGGGCTGTTCGAGGCGGGCAAGTAACTAGTCCGCGATGAAGAACAGGTCCTCCACCGTGCAGCTGAGCGCCTTGGCGAGCTTGAGTGCCACGATGGTCGAGGGAACAAACACCCCGTTCTCGACGGTGTTGACGGTCTTCCGACTGACGCCGATCCGTCCTGCCAGTTCGGCTTGCGTCAGGCCCGCGGCCTCGCGCCGGTCACGCAGCGCGTTGAGCAGCTCAGTCAAGCTCGTGCGCCCGCTTCTCCAACTTGCCATAGCGCAACAGGGCTGTTCCCAGGCCCAAGCTGACGATGACGTGACAGGCTTCGCGCGCGCCGAAGGGTTCCATGAACGAGGCGACGAACAGGATCAGCCCCGACGTTATCGTCGAGGCAAACCCATACCGCAGCGCGTCGTCGCGATTGGCGCGGGCGGATTCGTCGTTGACCAGCGCGCGCACTTCCGGACCATAGCCATAGCCCGCACCAGTCAAGATAGCGACCAGAGCCGCGATGACCAACGCGGACCAGCCCGCGATATAGACCAGATCAACGGCGCGCAGCGGCCCGACCGGCTCTCGCCACACTGACAAGAACACGCCTTGCAACGTCACCAGCATCAGTCCCACCGCCAACAGCAGGCGGGCGCGCCGCCGGCCCAGACGCTCGGCCTTTTCCACGTTCGATTGCATAGACGCCCCTCATGTAACCCATAGGTTACTTGTAACCCAAGGGTTACAAAAACGTCAAGCACGTTCGGCCGTTAGGACGCCAGCTTGCGCAGCACGTAGTGGAGGATGCCGCCGCTGCGGTAATAATCCATCTCGTTGGCGGTATCGATCCGGCACTTGGCGGTGAAGGTGAAGCTTTCGCCGCCCGGCCGGGTGACTTCGATCTCGACGCTCTGCAGCGGCTTGAGATCGGCCAGGCCGAGGATGGTGAACTTGTCGTCGCCGGTCAGGCCGAGCGAGGCGCGGGTGTCGGTGCCGGTGAACTGCAGCGGCAGCACGCCCATGCCGACGAGGTTGGAGCGGTGGATGCGCTCGAAGCTCTCGACGATCACCGCCCGCACGCCGAGCAGCACGGTGCCCTTCGCGGCCCAGTCGCGGCTCGATCCGGTACCGTATTCCTTGCCGGCGACCACCACCAGCGGGGTGCCGTCCGCCTTGTGCTTCATCGCCGCGTCGTAGATCGGCATGACCTGGCCGCCGTAGCGGGTCATGCCGCCTTCGACGCCGGGGACCATCTCGTTCTTGATACGGATGTTGGCGAAGGTGCCGCGCATCATCACTTCGTGATTGCCGCGGCGGCTGCCGTAGGAGTTGAAGTCCGCCTTCGCGACCTGGTTCTCCTGCAGGTACTGGCCCGCCGGGCTGTCAGCCTTGATCGATCCGGCGGGGCTGATGTGGTCGGTGGTGACCGAATCTCCGAGGATCGCCAGCGGCAGCGCGCCGACGATGTCGGTGACCGGCGCCGGGGTCATGGTCATGCCTTCGAAGTACGGCGGGTTGGCGACGTAAGTGCTGCCCGGGCGCCACTGGTAGGTGTCTGATCCGGTCACGTCGATCGCCTGCCAGAGCGCGTCGCCCTTGTAGACGTCGGCATAGCGGCTGACGAACATCGTCCGGTCGATCGACGAGGCGCGCAGGTCCGCGATTTCCTGCGAGGTCGGCCACAGGTCCTTGAGATAGACCTCGCTGCCATCGGTGGCCTGGCCGAGCGAGGTGGTGGTGATGTTCTCGGTAACGGTGCCCTTGAGCGCGTAAGCGACCACCAGCGGCGGGCTGGCGAGGAAGTTGGCGCGCACGTCGGGGCTGACGCGGCCTTCGAAATTGCGGTTGCCCGACAGCACCGAGGCGGCGACGATGTCGTTGCCGTTGATGGCCTTGCTGATCGGATCGGCGAGCGGGCCCGAGTTGCCGATGCAGGTGGTGCAGCCGTAGCCGACCAGATCGAAGCCGATCGCATCGAGGTGGCTCTGCAGCCCGGCCTTGATCAGGTAGTCGGTGACCACCTGCGATCCCGGCGCGAGGCTGGTCTTGACCCACGGCTTGGGCTTGAGGCCCTTCTCGTTGGCTTTCTTGGCGACGAGCCCGGCGGCGATCAGCACGTCGGGGTTCGAGGTGTTGGTGCAGCTGGTGATCGCGGCGATCACCACGTCGCCGTCGCCGACATCGTGGTCCTTGCCATCGACCGGGCAGCGCGTGGGCTTGCTCTTGCCGTAGAGATCCTTGAGCTGTTCGTTGAACAGCTCGTCGACCTGGTCGAGCGCGACCTTGTCCTGCGGGCGCTTGGGGCCGGCGAGCGAGGGTACGACGCTGGCGAGGTCGAGTTCGAGCGTGTCGGTGAACACCGGCTCGACGCTGGGATCGAGCCACAGGCCCTGCGCCTTGGCATAGGCTTCGACCAGCGCGATGTTTTCCTCGCTGCGCCCGGTCAGGCGCAGATAGTCGAGCGTCTTGTCGTCGATCCCGAAGAACCCGCAGGTCGCGCCGTATTCGGGCGCCATGTTGGCCAGAGTGGCACGGTCGGCGAGGCTGAGCGCGGCGAGGCCGGGGCCGAAATACTCGACGAAACGGCCGACCACGCCCTTGGCGCGCAGCATCTGCGTGCAGGTCAGCACCAGGTCGGTCGCGGTCACCCCTTCGGGCAGCGCGCCGGTCATCTTGAAGCCGACCACTTCGGGGATCAGCATGGAGACCGGCTGGCCGAGCATGGCCGCTTCGGCCTCGATCCCGCCGACGCCCCAGCCGAGCACGCCGAGCCCGTTGATCATCGTGGTGTGGCTGTCGGTGCCGACGCAGGTATCGGGGAAGGCGACCATCGCCCCGGTGGGATCCTTGCTGGTCCACACCGCCTGGGCGATGTGCTCGAGATTGACCTGGTGGCAGATACCGGTGCCCGGCGGCACCGCCTTGAAGTTGGCGAGGCTCTTCGAACCCCACTTGAGGAAGTCGTAGCGCTCGAGGTTGCGCTGGTACTCGAGCTCGACGTTCTTTTCGAACGCCTTGGGATGGCCGAACTCGTCGACCATCACCGAGTGGTCGATGACCAGGTGGACGGGAACCAGCGGATTGATCTTGGTGGTGTCGCCGCCGAGCTTGGCGATGGCATCGCGCATCGCGGCGAGATCGACCACGCACGGCACCCCGGTGAAATCCTGCATCAGCACCCGCGCCGGACGGTACTGGATCTCCTTGCCGGTGACGGGGTTCCTCAGCCAGTCGGCGATCGCGCCGATGTCGCCGATCGATACAGTGGCCCCGCCGTCCTCGAAGCGGAGCAGGTTTTCGAGCAGCACTTTCATCGAGAAAGGCAGGCGCGAGACGTCGCCGAGCGTGCTTTCCGCCTTGGCGATCGAGTAATAGGCGTATTCGCGGTCCCCGACCTTGAGAGTCGAGCGGGTATTGAGACTGTCCTGTCCGATGGCGGTCAACGGGGCCTCCTAGAGAGTGGATTGAGGGGCGCGCCGGGGCGTCTTGTGCACCTGCACATACACGAACCGCGACGCTGCGCTAGGGCCGGGGAAGGGCTTCGAAACCCGGCCGATCCTGCTATGGCGGCGCGGGCACAGGCGGGCAAGGACACAGCGAATGGCAATGGGCACGCCGGGCCGCAAGCCGGAACCGCTTCATGTGATCCGCATGGCGCTGGCGCTGGTGTTCGCGGCGGTTGCCGGCGCCGCGCTCGGGCTCGTGTGGCACGCCTCGGGTTTCGGCGATCCGGTGACCGAGCGGGCGGCGGAGCGCGCCGGCTAGGCTACGCTGGGCTCCGGCCGGCGGCGCGGGGCGGCGATCCAGCAGGCGGCGACGATCAGCGCCACCCCCAGGAGAGTAGCCGCGCGCAGCCCCTCGCCGAAGAACAGCCAACCGAACAGCAGCGCCCACAGAAATGCCGAGTACTCGAGCGGCACCAGCGCCTGCGCCTCGGCGCGCGCGTAAGCCCACGAGAACAGCATGAGCGCGCCCGTCGCCAGGACCGCTGATCCGGCGATCCAGCCCCAGGCCGTGGGCGCGGCCGGGATCGTCAGGAACCACGGGGCGAACACGGCCAGCGCCAGCGCCATGATCGCGTTCTGGAATGTCGCCACTTCCAGCGGCCGGGCGAGCAGCGCCTGCTGCCGCTGCAGGACGAGATTCCAGGCATAAAGCAGCGCCGAAGTCAGGATCGAGGCGATCCCGAGCGCGCCTTGCCGCGCGCCTGTGCCGCCGTGCAGTTGCCCCGCCACGATCACCGCCACGCCCGCGAGACCGGCCAGCGACGCGCCGATCGCCCGCGGCTCGACCCGCTCGCCCAGCAACACGGCCGCGAGGTACAACGCGATCAACGGGGCGATAAACGACAGCGCGATAGCCTCGGCGAGCGGCATCTGGGTGATCCCCCAGAAGAAGGTGAACGCCATCGCCGCCGCGACCAGGCCGCGCTTGAGATGGACTTTGAGCGCTGCCGGACCCGGCCAGCGGTGCCCGGTCGCAAGGTAGAGCGGCAAGGTAAGCAGCAAGCCGCAGCCACCGCGCAGCAGCAGCGCGCTATAAGTGCCGACCGCGAGCGAAGCGCCTTTCATCAGCGCATCCATCAGCGAATAGAGCGCCACCGCCGCCAGCACCGTAGCAAAGGGCCGATACGAGTGCGCGGAAGCCATCGTTTGCCTTTAGGCGTTCATCAGTCGCGGGCAATATTCGCGGGCGGATTCAGCAGGGAGTAAGCCGCGGCGGTTGATAGCCGGCAGCGAAACGGGCAGAATCGGATGCGAGCCGCGCACCGGTCCCAGTCCCATTTCTGGGCGTCCGAAGCAAAACGGGGCATGATTTTTCGATGATCAAATCGCTGCGACTTCTCTGGCTCGGTTCCCTCGCGACGGCGGCGTTGCCGCTCGCGGCGCAGGGCCTGCAATCCGCGCCGGTGCAGCAGAGTGTGCCCGAGGCGATTATCCCGCCGGCGGTCAGCCAACTCACGCTGCCGCCTGAAGCGCGTTATGCCGAAGTCATGCACTGGCCGGTCGCGGAAGCCCGCTCGCTGCTGCTGGCGATCGATGCGATCGGCGCCGAAGGGCTCGATCCGCAGGACTACAAGCCCGATGGCCTCGCGGCCGCGATCGAGGCGGGGGAGTCCGCCGAACTCGATGCGCTGGCGAGCCAGGTCTTCACCTGGCTGGTCGAGGACTTGCGCGACGGCCGCACGCCGATGGAGGCGCGCACGCAGTGGTTCGTGGTCGATCCCGATCCCGACCTGATGCCGACCGGCCAGGTCATGGCCGATGCGCTGCTCGGCGGCGACATCGTGGGTGCACTTGCCAAGCTCCACCCGACCAATCCCGACTACGCTCTGCTGCGCGACGAGCTGGCCCGCACGCCCGCCGCCAATCGCCAGCGCCGCGCGCTGATCCGCATCAACATGGACCGCTGGCGCTGGCTCGCGCGCGAGCTGGGCGGGCAGTACCTGCTGACCAACGTGCCCGAGTTCCAGCTCCGCCTGACGGTCAACAACCAGAACATCCGCACCTACCGCACGATCGTCGGCAAGCCCGGCCGCACCGCGACCCCGCAGCTGGCCGAGACGGTCGAGGGCGTGATTTTCAACCCGACATGGACGGTGCCGCAGTCGATCGTGAAGGGCGAAGGGCTCGGCGCGCGCGTGCTTGGCAATCCCTCCTGGGCGCGCGCCAATGGCTACCGCGGCACGCGGGCGTCGAACGGGTTCGTCACCGTGGTCCAGCAGCCGGGGCCGAACAATTCGCTCGGCATGATGAAGCTCGACATGCCCAACCCGCACGCGATCTTCCTCCACGATACCCCGGCGCGGAACCTCTTCGGCACCCAGAACCGTGCGCTCAGCCACGGCTGCATCCGCACCGAGCGCGCGCTTGAGCTGGCGATGACGGTCGCCATCCTCGGGCAGGGCGCGACGCGGGAGGAGGCTGTGGCGATCTCGACCTCGGGCACTTACACCCGCGTGCCGGTCAAGAAGTCGATGCCGGTCTATATCACCTATTTCACAATGGCCTCCGACATCGACAAGAACATGCGCACTTTCAACGACATCTACGGCCGCGACGCGCCGGTGTTGGCGAGCTTCAACGCGCCCCGCGTCGGCAACCGCGCGCGGGTGACGACCGAGGAAGTCATCGAGATCGTCGACGATCTGCAGACGTCGTAACTCGCCTCCCGAACGCGGGAGGGGGACCGACTAAGCCAGCCCCAGCCGGTCAGCGAACAGCAGCCGCCCGCCTGAGAGCTGGCTGAGTGCGACCAGAAAATCGTCGGGCGAGAGCGCGAAGCAGCCGTTGGAACGGCCGAGCCGGCCCCACCGCTCGACATGCGCGGGCGTGCAGTAGTCGGCGGCATGCATCACGATCAGCCGCTCGAGCGTGTTCGAGTTCTCGGGATCGAGCCCGCCGAGCCGCACCGAGGTGCCGTAGCGGCCGGTGTACCATTCCCAGCTGACATAGGCGCCGCGGCTGGTGGCGTTCGAGCCCGGCTCGTTCGAGAACCACTTGAGCCAGCCGTCGTGATCGGGGTCCGAGCCGGTCCCGTGCGCGACGCGGTAGCTTTGCACGGTGCCGTTCTCGACATTGGCAAAGTGAAACCGCGGCAACGCCGAATGCACGCCGAAGTCGGCGATGCCGGCGATGTCGCGGCGCCACAGCGCGTCGCCCGCGCGCGCGATCTCGCGCTGCGCGATATCGAGGATCTGCCGGTCGCGCGGCGAGGCAGTCGCCGCCTGCGCGAACACCCGCGCGGGCACCAGCGCGGCCCCGGCCGAAACGGCGGCGGCAGTGACGAAAGCTCTCCGGTCCATGCGCGGAATCATGCCTTGTCCTACCCTGTCCTGTCTAGCCGGGCGCTGAACGGCGCTAGCCGCCGAGCACCATCCGGTCGCCGGCGATCTCGAGGCGCCCGACGCGGCCGAGGAACGATTGGCCGAGCAGCGAGATCGGCAGCCCCTCGGGCACCACCACCGCTTCGACCCCGCGCACCTCGATGTCGCCGAGGCGCACGCGTTCGAGCCTGACCGGCACGCCGAACACCGTCCCGCTGGCGCCTTTTGCGACCGGCACCACGGCGTTCGGGTTCCACTCGACGCCGAGCGTCAGAGCATCCTCGCCGGTCAGCGCGACCACGCTGGCGCCGGTGTCGACCAGCATTTCGGCGTCGCGGCCGCCGACCGAGACTGCGGCATAGAAATGGCCGTTGGCATGGCGCTGCAAAGTGGCCTCGCCGCTCGGCGCGGCTTCGGCCTGCGGCTGCGGGCCGGGCTGGACGGCCGCCGCGGCGACATGGTCCTTGGCCCAGGGATTGTTGCTCGACATGTAGCGGGTTTCGCCGGCCGGCGCGGCGGCATCGTCCGCCTGCTGGGCGCAGCCCCAGACGGTCCCGGCGACCGCGACCACCAGCAGGAGCGGGCCTGTCTTCATCGGCCCGATCCTAGAGCGGCGGGCTTAAGCCGGCGTAAAAGGCGCTGGCGCGTCAGGGGTGTCGCTGGCCGCCCCGGCAGGCTCGCCATCAGCGTCCGGCGGGTCGATCTCCAGCGCACCGATCGAGAGCCGGTCGATGCGCGCCTCGCGCAGTTGCAGGCGCCCGATCCACAGCTTGCCGATCGCCAGCGCCCCGATGGCGACCGCGCCCATCGCCACCGCGCCGAGCGCGAACGAGCCGAGCGCGATCGTCCCCACCGCGCCCGCGCCGAGCGCGCCGCCGCCGCTGGCGACCGCGGTCTCTTTGCGGATCTCGGGGTATTTACTCGGCCGCTTCAGCATGGATGCGTTCCGCCGCGTCGATCTCGGCCGCCTTGGCCTCGACCAGCTTGACGATGTGGTCGATCATGTCGGCGCTCTCGACGGTGTGGTCGGTCACGCCCGAGAGATAGACCATGTGCTTGCCCGCGCCGCCGCCGGTCAGCCCGATGTCGGTCTCGCGCGCTTCGCCGGGGCCGTTGACCACGCAGCCGAGCACCGACAGCGACAGCGGGGTCTTGATGTGGCTGAGCCGGTCTTCGAGCGCCTGGACGGTGCGGATCACGTCGAAGCCCTGGCGCGCGCAGCTCGGGCACGAGACCACGCGCACGCCGCGCGTGCGCAGGCCGAGCGCTTTCAGCATCTCGAACCCGACGCGCACTTCCTGCTCCGGCTCGGCCGAGAGGCTGACGCGGATGGTGTCGCCGATGCCGGCCCACAGCAGGTTGCCCATGCCGACCGAGCTCTTGACCGTGCCGCCGATCAACCCGCCGGCTTCGGTGATGCCGAGGTGCAGCGGGCAGTCGACCGCATCGGCGAGTTGCATGTAAGCGGCGACCGCGAGGAACACGTCGCTCGCCTTCACCGCCACCTTGTACTCGTGGAAATCGTGGTCCTGCAGCAGCTTGATGTGATCGAGCGCGGACTCGACGAGCGCTTCGGGGCACGGTTCGGCGTACTTCTCGAGCAGATCCTTCTCGAGGCTGCCGGCGTTGACCCCGATGCGGATCGCGCAGCCGTTGGCCTTGGCGGCGCGGACCACTTCGGCGACGCGTTCGCTCGAACCGATGTTGCCCGGATTGATCCGCAGGCACGCCGCGCCCGCATCGGCGGCCTCAAGCGCGCGCTTGTAGTGGAAATGGATGTCGGCGACGATCGGGATGCGCGCCGCGCGCACGATCTGGCCGAGCGCGGCGGTGCTGTCGGTGTCGGGACATGAGACGCGGATGATGTCGGCCCCGGCTTCCTCGCAGCGGCGGATCTGGTCGATCGTCGCCACCGGATCGGAGGTCAGGGTATTGGTCATCGTCTGCACGGTGATCGGCGCATCGCCGCCGACCGGCACGTTGCCGACCATGATCTGGCGGCTCTTGCGCCGGTGTATCGTGCGCCAGGGGCGGATTTCGTTCATCTGGAAGGCTCTTTGCCTGACTGAAGTGACGGGGTGTTGACACATGTGACAGTGTTCAGAGCGAAAGTTACACTTCCGCTCGCAATGCTTGCACGGCCAGGGCCGGGACTATCCCGGTACGCGGCGAAATTGGTGAACGCGGCCATCGCGCGAGCCTTAGCAGCTTTGCGCGGCGTAGGAAAACGCGATGGCCGCCACCTTCAATCCTCCCCGCCGAAACGCAGCCTCACCCCGCCATTGAGCACGAAGCCTTCGGTCGGCGCCCAGGCATCGACGGTCCAGCGGCCGTCGATGGCGCGGGACGGCCGGAGCAGCGGGTCGTACTTGGTCTGGCGCACGCCGAAGATGTTTTCGGCGTTGAGGAACACGCGCGACTTGCCGATCGCCCATTCGGCCAGCAGGCCGACCTCGAAGTAGGGCTTTCCTTCGGTGCGATAGGGGTTGTCGTCGAGCTCCTGCTCGCCGGTGTAGTAGACTTCGAGCCCGACGCGGCCCTTGTCGTGCTCCTCCCACATCGCGACCAGGCCGGCGGTGTGCTTCGGCGTGAGCGGCACCGTGCGGCGTCCGGTACCAAGAGGATCGGGCTCGGTCGCGTCGACGAAGACGTAGCTGCCGGTGACCACGAAGGCGTCCCACCGGTAGCGCAGCAGCAGCTCCGATCCGCGGATGCGGCGCGTCCCGGGCACGTTGACCAGCCGCACCCGGTCCGGCGCGGTGGCCGACGGGACCAGCTCGACCGGATCGTGCAAGTCGGAGCCGAACAGCGTGACGTTGGCCTCGATCCCGCCGCCGCGATAGCCCACGTCGATAGCGCCCGTTTCCGCGGTCTCCGCCTTGAGCGCGCCGAGCGGCTCGAGCCGCGCCAGCCCGGCATCCTCGATCTCCTCGACGAACGGCGTCGGCGCGAAGAAACCGCGCCCGCCCGAGACGCGGATCGTCCACGGCCCCGGCCGATAAAGCAGCGACAGCCGCGGACTGAACTGCGTGCCGTAGACGTTGTGGAAGTCCACCCGCGCGCTGCCGGCGAGCGTGACGTCGGGGCCGAACTCCCGCTCGACTTGCCCGAACACCGCCGGCGCTTCGAACGCATAGTCGAAGGCCGGGAAGGCATCCGACCGGAAGCCGGCGGCCTGCCACGCCGCCCCGGCGATCCAGGTGGTCACGCCCGAGCGCCCGGCGATCGATCCCTCGGCGAATGCCGTCGAGTGCCGGTCGGCCTCGGTGACCGGGCCGAACCGGTGCAGGTGGTCCTGCCGCATCGCCGAGCCGCGCAGATGCGCGGTCACGTCGCCGCCGAGCGGCACTTCCGCTACCAGCCCGCCGTCGAGCCGGTCGGTATCCTGGGTCTGCGCGAAGGGCGTGCCGTCGGGCACGGTGCGACCCGCCAGGGTGCCGCCTACGCGCTGTTCGGACATCGCGCCGAGCGTGGCGAACACCGAGGCGCCCGCCGAGTTCTCGAAGAACAGCCGCGGGCGCACGGTCCAGCGGTCGTAGGCGGGCATGTCGATCCAGCCGTCGTCGTCGAGATCGTGCGCGCTCTGGCGGTGGAGGCCGCCGGTCAGCGAAGCGCCCCAGTCGGCGCCGAGCGGGGTCGCGGCATAGGCGGTCGCGTCCTGCCCGTCGCGGGTGGTGGCGTTGAGCAGCAGCTCGGCCTGGGCCGCGCTTTCGGGCCGCCGCGAGACCAGGTTGATCATCCCGCCCAAAGCCGAAGGGCCGTAGAGCGCCGAGGCGGCGCCTTTGATCACCTCGACCTGGCCGAGGTCGGTCGGCGGGATCTGCAGCAGGCCGAGCGAGGAGGCCTGCCCGCCGTAGAGCGGCAGCCCGTCCGCCAGGAGCTGTGTGAAGCGGCCGTCCATGCCCTGGACCTTGATGTTGGCAGCGCCCAGCGCGGGCGAGGTGACCTGGACTCTCAGGCCGCCGGTCTCGCTGAGGATGGTGGCGATATTGCCGGGCCGCATGAGGATCTTCTCCTCGATCTCCTCGCGGTTGATGACCTCGACGCGGATCGGCTCGTCCTGCACGCGGCGGCCCGAGCGGGTGCCCTGGACGAAGATCGTTTCGGATTCTTCGTCGAGTGCTTCGGCCTGTTCGGCGGGTTGGATGGATGTATCCTGCGCCGCCAGCACAGCGGGAGACAGGAACGCGGCGCCGGCAAGCAGGCGCGCGCACGCGGTGAATTGCATGGGAAATAAACTCCTGAACCAAACGATCGAAAGCGCGGGAGCACGAAGCGTCCCACGCGTAGCGGCGTCGGTTCAGGCGGAAGGCGGTTCGAGCGGCGGGGCGCGGCTCAGCGAGACGAGCGCGGCGACCGGGCGGACGCAGTGGAGCGCCGCGCCGGCAAGCGGGGCGCTCAAGGTCGGACCGTGGTTCTCGGCGGCGATCGGGCAATGGTGATGCCCTGAATGGGCGACCTTGCCGGTGCCGTCGTGGCTGTCGCCGGGATCGTCGTTCGGATCGGCCAAATGCGCATGTTCGAGGTGATGCAGCTCGGCGCTTTCGTGCGCGTGCGCGTCCTCGCCCATGTGCAGGGCGCTGACCAGCAGGGCGACCAGCAGGAGGAAGTTGAACGCGCGGTGCATCGGCGCTGCCTTTAGCGGGCGCCGCCTTGGACCGATAGCCGGAACCGGCGGCTATCCAATCTCGCCTCGGCTCCGTAAGGTCGCGTTGCAAAGCGGAGGGACGATGGAGCATTCGAGCGGATTGTTGCTGCGCGACGGGTTCGTGATGCTCGGCTTCGCGCTGGCGTTCGTGCTGCTGTTCCGGCGGTTCGGGCTGGGCGCGACGCTGGGCTATCTCGTCGCCGGCGCGATGGTCGGGCCCTATGTGCTCGGGCTGGTCGGCGGGGGCGAAGCGATCGCCGGCATCGGCGAGCTCGGCATCGTGCTGCTGCTGTTCATCGTCGGGCTCGAACTCAGCCCTTCGCGGCTATGGCGGATGAAGCGTGCCATCTTCGGGGTCGGTCTCGCGCAGGTTCTGGCCTGCGGGGTGGTGCTGACCGCGCTGATCCACTGGGTCGCCAACTTCTCGCTTCCCGCGTCGGTCGCGCTCGGCTTTCCGCTCGCGCTGTCCTCGACCGCGCAGGTGCTGCCGATGCTGCAATCCGCCGGCCGGCTGCGCACGCCGCTGGGTGAGCGGGCATTCGCGATCCTGCTGTTCCAGGACCTTTCGCTGATCCCGCTGATCACGGTTGTCGCGGCGCTGAGCCGCAACCCGGCGGAGCTGGACGGCCCGCCCGGCTGGCAGGCGGCGCTGCTGACCTTCGGCGCGGTCGTGGGCCTGATCGCCGCCGGGCGGTTTCTGATCCGGCCGCTGTTCCGTCTCATCGGCGGTCTGGGCGAACGCGAGATGTTCATCGTCGCCGCGCTGTTCACGGTGGTGGCGTCGGCGGCGGTAATGCAGGCGATCGGGGCGAGCACCGCGCTGGGGGCCTTCGTCGCCGGCGTGATGCTGGCGGATTCGCCCTATCGCCACGAACTCGAAGCCGACGTCGAGCCGTTCCGCTCGATCCTGCTCGGGCTGTTCTTCCTGGCGGTCGGGATGATGCTCGATCTGACCGCGATCGCCGATCGGCCGGTGTTCGTGTTCGGAATGGCGCTGATGCTGATTGCGGCCAAGGCGGTGGTGATCGGCGGGATCGGGCTGGTCATCGGCATGCCGTGGCGGCGGGCGCTGGCGCTCGGCCTGCTGCTCAGCCAGGGCGGCGAGTTCGGCTTCCTGCTGTTCGCGCAGGCGCAGGACGCCCTCTTGATCGACGAGAGCGCGGCGAGCGTGTTCGCCGCGGTCGTCACGCTGTCGATGATGACCACGCCGTTCCTGATGATGCTGTCGCGCCGCATCCGCAGCGCGCCGCAGACCGACGAGGCGCGCGAGGGCCCCGAAGACGGCGGTGGCGATCACGCCGCGCAGGCGCTGGTGGTCGGTTACGGCCGCTTCGGGCAGACCGTGGCGCAGACCCTGATGGCGGCGGGGATCACCGTCACGCTGGTCGATACCGACGTCGAGATGATCGATGTCGCCGAGCAATTCGGCGCGAAGGTCTATTTCGGCGACGGCAAGCGGCTCGACCTGCTGCGCCAGGCCGGCGCCGGCGAGGCGCAACTGATCCTGTTCTGCCAGGACGGCGACCAGATCGAACCCGAACTGCTCCACGCGGTCCACAAGGCCTTTCCGCAAGCGGCGATCTACGTGCGCGGGTTCGACCGCCGCACGGTCATCGCCTTGCGCGACAGCCCGGTCGAATACGTCGTGCGCGAGGTGATGGAATCGGCGCTGCGCATGGCGCGGATGGCGCTTGAAAAGATCGGACTGAGCGAGCAGGCGATCGAGGAGGCCGAGACCTTCTATCGCGCCAACGACCGCGAGCGGCTGTCCAAGCAGATCGCCGCCGGCGATATTCGCGCCGCGCGCGAGAACGTGCTCACCGAGCCGCAGCTCCGCGACCCCGCGCGCTGACAATTCAGGGCGGTGCACGACGCCCTGGATTGCCGCGCGATCTTCGGTCCCTCGCAATGACGAAAAGGATAGGCTGGCCTAGAGCCTCAGCTCATAGAGGAACTCGTCGTCGCGCTGCTCGCCGACCCAGAAGCCGATGTCCGCGATCTTGCGGAAGCCGTAACGCTGGTAGAACCGCTGGGCCCCGAAGTTCTCGCTCCATACCGAGAGCAGCATGGCATCGCAGCCGCGCGCGCGCGATTCCGAGATCGCCCACTCCATCAGCGCCGCGCCGATGCCCTGGCCGGTCCGCGCCGGATCGGTGTAGAGCTGGCCGAGTTCGATCGGGCTGGCGGCGGCCGTGTCCTCGGCGAACTTGGTCGGCTGGCGCAGCTTGACGTAGCCGGTCAGCGCGCCGCCGGGAGTGTCCGACGCCAGGCGGTGGGTGAGCGTGGGATCGGCGATTTCCTCGGCGACGGCCGGGACCGAGTGGACCTGTTCGAGAAACGCCGCGAGGTCGTCCGGCTGGTAGAGATGCCCGAACGACGCGAGGAAGCTGTCGCGCCCTAGGCGGGCGAGCGCTTCGGCGTCGGCAGCGGTGGCGGGTCGCAGGTGCGTCATGACGGGCGTGCCATGCCTTGCGGGAACCAGCCGGGCAAGAGGTCGCGGCCCTGCGCCGGCTCTGCTAGGCCCGGACGCATGACACCGGCCAACCCTCCGCACTGGAGCCTCGCCGTGCACGGCGGCGCGGGGACGATGGCGCGCGCGGGCATGGGCGAGGCGCAGCGGGCCGAGCACAAAGCTGCGCTCGGCAGCGCGCTCGATGCGGGCGCGACGATACTCTCCGCTGGCGGCAGCGCGCTCGATGCGGTCGAAGCGGCGGTCAGGGTGCTCGAGGACGATTCGCGCTTCAACGCCGGGCGCGGCGCGGTGTTCACCTATCACGGCACCAACGAGCTCGACGCTGCGATCATGGACGGGCGCACGCGCGCGGCCGGCGCGGCCACCGGGCTGACTCGGGTTCGCAACCCGATCACGCTGGCGCGCGCGATCATGGAGCAGGGACCGCACGTGTTCCTGAGCGGCGGCGGAGCCGAGGAGTTCGCGCGAGAGAGATTGATCGAGACGGTCGATCCGGCGTGGTTCGCGACGCCCGAGCGGTGGCGCCAGCTCGAGGAGCTGAAAGCGCGCGGAGACGGCTGGTTCGACGCCGGGCTCAAGTACGGCACGGTCGGCGCGGTCGCGGTCGATGCCGGCGGGCATGTGGCCGCTGCGACCTCGACCGGCGGGTTGACCGCCAAGCGCTGGGGCCGGATCGGGGATTCGCCGCTGATCGGCGCGGGGACTTACGCCGACGACCGGGCCTGCGCGGTTTCGGCAACGGGCACGGGCGAGGTGTTCATCCGGGTCGGCGCGGCGCACGAGATCGGCGCGCGGATGCGGCTGCTGGGCGAAAGCGCGCAAGCCGCCGCCGACGCGGTGATCGCCGAAGTCGGCACGCTCGGCGGCCACGGCGGGGTCATCGTCGCCGCGCCGGGCGCCAGCCCCGCGTTCGCGTTCAACACCCCGGGGATGTACCGCGGCCGGGCCGACAGCGCGGGCCTGTGCGAGGTCAGGATCTTCGACGGCGCGACCGACTAGCTGAGCTTGTCCTTCTTGCGCCGGCCGAAGCGCATGTTGCGTTCGAGCCGGGCACGCAGCGCGGTGTAGAACGCTTCGAGAAAGGCGCGCTCATCGCCCCTGCCGGCTTCCCAACCCAACTTGCCGCAAATCGCTTCCATGACCTGCCGCTCGGCCTCGGGGCTGCCTTGGCGCAGCACGGCTTCGAGCACTTGCAGCTCGTGCTCTCCGTAAACCCCCAGCTCGGCCTCGCCGAACCGGTATTCGCTCGTGCTCGGGGTGGCGACCGACATCGCCGGCAGCAACTTGCGCCGCTCCGCCTCGACCACCCAGGTGCCGGCGACGAGGTCGCCCGCGCGCAGCGCATCGCGGTTGAAGAAGGGAAACAGCACGAACACCGCCAGCCATCCGCCGGCTGCCCACCCGACCGCGCCGCCAAGCCCTGCCCCGCCGCTGACGGCGAAGACGGCCGGAATCCACACTTCCACGTCGCGCACGAGGTTGCGCGCGATCACCGCCTCGGCAGTCAGCCGCCCGCCGCCGCGCGCGGCAATGCGGATGCCGACCGCGCGCTTGCCCGGAGTGGCGCCGCGCGGTCCGAGCTCGAACCACAGGAAATAGCCGAAGCGGGCGAAGAACAGCACGACGATCAGCAGCACGACCACGAACTCGAGCGCCGGGCTCGACCCGATGTCTTCGCTGTCGAGGACCTCGAGCCCCACCGAGACCAGCGCCACCACCAGGAGTATGAGTGAGCCGAACAGGATCGCCGCCTTCGGGCGTGACCAGCTCGCGGCGGCGCTTGTCGGGCTTCACGGTTGCGATCCGCGGGCCCGCGGCCACAGGAAATAGCTCACCCACAGCAGCAGCATCGCCCCGCCGATCGTGGCGCGGCTGGCCGTGTCGGCGACCAGTTGGCGCGCATAGCCCTCGAGCAGGCCGGCAACCGCGAGCATGATCACCACCCCGACCATGACGTGCGCCGCGCGGGTCCCGCTGGCCGAGGCGGCGGCGAGAATGGTGCGCGTGCCGGGAAACGCCATCGTCCGGCCGATGTGCAGCCCCGCCGCGCCGGCGAGGAGAATCGCCAGCAACTCCGAAGTGCCGTGGATCGACAGCCAGGCGGCGAATTCCCACCCGAGGCCGGCCTGGCTGAACAGCCACAGCATCGCCCCCAGCGAGGCCATGTTGTAGACCAGCAGCAGCAGCGTCGGGATGCCGAACGCGAAGCCGAGCGCGAAGGCCATGATCGCAACCGCGCTGTTGTTCGAAAACAGGTACGCGGCGAACGCCGAGAGGCCGTCGGTTCCCCCCGTGCCGCTCAGCGTTTCGGCGAGCGCGTCGCGCGAGGCTCCCGGCCGCCGTTCGTCGGCCATGCCTCCGGGGACGAGCGCATCGAACCACGCACTGTCGCGCGCAACCAGCAACCAGCCGACCGCGGTTCCCGCGAGCATGACCGCCAGCGCGATCCCAATTTCCAGCCAGATGCTGCGCACCGCTGCGCTCCAGCCCCCGGCGAGGAACCGGCCGAGCCAATGGCCGAACGAGGTGCGGGGGCCGTAGACCTGGAACCAGGCGCGGCGCACCAGCGATTCGAGATAGGCGAGCGTAGCCGCATCGAGCGAGGTCTCGCGGGCGACGGCAAGGCTGGACGCGGCCTGGCGATAAAGCACGGGCAGGGCCAGCAGGTCTTCGTCCGAGATGCGCCCCGGCCGGTCCTTCTCCAGCGCGGTCACCGCGCGGTCGAGCCGCAGCCAGTCGCCTTCGCGCTCGATGCGGAACTTGTCCGAGCGCAGCGAGGCGGCTTCGATGTCGGGCGGGGCTTCGATCTCCGCCTTGCGCAAAAACGGCAGGTCGATCACCCGATCGCCTCCGCGCGTTTGGCGGCGAGATAGCGGTCGATCAGGCGGTAGCCGATGGCCTGCCACGGCGCCTCGATCACGTCGACGCCGAGGTGCCGCAGCCGCTGCAGCACCACGGCGCGCTGGCGGGCGAGGCCGTCTGCCGCGACGGCCGTGGCCAGCGCGCGCAAGCTGTCGGGCGGGGCATCGGTCAGTTCGGCGAGCTCGGTATCGGCGAGGGTGGCGAAGATCACCAGATGGCGGCGCACCAGCCGTTCGACCGATTCGACCATCAGCTCGGCGGAGGTGGTGTCGGCAAAGTCCGAGAACAGCACTATCAGCGAGCGCCGGCGCAGCCGTGCCGCCAGCGTCGCCAGCGCGAGCGTGAAGTTGGGTTCGGCCGAGGCGTAGTCGAGACCTGCGGCGGCGGTCTGCACCCGGTGGAACTCGCGGCTGTCGGTGGCGAACGGGGTCATCAGCTGTGGCCGATCGGCAAAGCCGTACAGCGCGACACGGTCGCCGCCCTTGAGCGCGACATAGGCCGCGGTCAGCGCGGCGGAAACCGCGCGGTCGATGCGTGGCAGGCCATCGACCGGCTCGCACATGGCGTGGCCGCAATCGAACGCCAGCACGACCTGGTTGTCCCGCTCGGATTCGTTTTCGCGTGCATAGAGGCGGGTGTGGCGCGCGCTCGCCTTCCAGTCGATCCGGCGCCGGTCCATGCCCGCCTGGTACTCGCTGAGCGCCTCGAACTGGGAACCTTCACCCCGCACGCGGCGCGCTACGAGGCCGAACTGCGCATCGCGCAGGAAGGCCTGCAGCGTCGGCGAGCGGACCGGGGAGAGATCGGGCCACACGCGCACCGCATGGTCGAAGCGGCGGTGCGCCTGGCGGTGAGCGAGCCCGAGCGGCCCGGGCCAGCGCAGCCACAGTTCGGTCACCGAGCCGGTGCCACGGCGCACCGGGACGATCGCGGCTTCGCCCGAGCGCACGCCCGGATCGCCCGCGATGGT
This sequence comes from Sphingomonadales bacterium 12-68-11, assembly GCA_002279825.1. Classification (GTDB taxonomy): domain Bacteria; phylum Pseudomonadota; class Alphaproteobacteria; order Sphingomonadales; family Sphingomonadaceae; genus Croceibacterium_A. The sequence goes on along the minus strand of NCCV01000003.1, from coordinate 705,008 downwards.
CAGCGCGAACCCGGCCGTCCCGCGCGCGCCCAGCCGGGGATCGAACCCCACTGCCGCCTCCGGCGCGCGGCGCGGGGCTGAGCCGATGAATTCCGCCAGCACGGTGAGCGGGATCGGCTGGCCGATTTCGGCATCCGATGGGGCGCGCAGTTGCAGGTCGCGCAGACGCGGCGCCAGCAACCCGTCGGCGACCGACATCGCAACGAACGCGAGCGCCGCGGCCGGAGCGATCATCCACGCGCCGGGTACAGTCGCGGCGATCACCACCGCAAACGGTGCGAACAGCGCCAGCAGGACCAGCGCGCGGGCCGAAGGGACGATCGGTGATGTCACCCTACTTCGGCGCCTCGGTCTGCTCGATCAGCCCGGCGATGAGTTCCTCGATCTGGCGCCCTTCGATCTCGGCGGCGGGCGACAGCAGCAAGCGGTGGCGCAACACGGACGTGGCGAGCGCCTTGACGTCGTCGGGGAGCACGTAGTCGCGACCCTGAAGCGCCGCGCGGGCCCGGGCGGCATTGGCCAGCAGCACCGCGGCGCGCGGGCTCGCCCCGCTGGCGATGTCGCCGCTGCCGCGCGTGGCCCGGACCAGCGCGACGGTGTAGGCGATCACTTCGTCGGCCAGCACGACCTGCTTGACCGCCTGCTGCGCGGCGGCGAGTTCGGCGGCGCCGGCGACCGGGACGATCCCGAACTCGGCCGGGCGGGGCGGCCCGCTGCGCTCGCCGAAGCGCTTGACGATCGCGGCCTCTTCGTCGGCGCTGGGGTAAGGCACGATGAGCTTGAACAGGAACCGGTCGAGCTGCGCTTCGGGGAGCGGATAGACCCCCTGGCTTTCGATCGGGTTTTGCGTGGCGACGACCATGAACCGCTCGGACAGCGCGTGGCTCTGCCCGTCGAGCGTGACGCGGCGTTCCTGCATGGCTTCGAGCAGCGCGGCCTGGGTTTTGGGCGGGGTGCGGTTGATCTCGTCGGCGAGCAGCAGTTCGCGGAAGATCGGACCTCGCGTGAGGGTGAACTGGCTGGTCTGGAAGTTGAACAGGTTGGAGCCGAGGATGTCGCCCGGCAGCAGGTCGGGGGTGAACTGGATGCGGCCGAATTCGAGGCCCGTGGCCGTTGCAAAACACTGGGCGAGAAGGGTCTTCGCCGTGCCGGGAGGGCCTTCGAGCAGGACATGGCCCTGGGCGATCAGCGCGATCAGCAGGTGATCGACGATGTCGTCCAAGCCGACGATCGCCTTGCCGATTTCGCCGCGGATCGCATCTGCGAGCGCGCGGGTGGTCTCGAGGCTCATGGCGTGAGGGTCCTTTCGATGGCATTGAGGGCGTGGGCCGCGCGCAGCAGTTCGGCGGTGTGCCTCGCCTCGCGCAAGGCCGCCAGGTGGGCCGGGTAGTCGGAAGCGGCGCCGCGCGCCGAGAGCAGCTCGGCCGCTTGGCGGTCGCGCGCTTCGGGCTGGCTTTCGCGCACCCCCAGCCGGCGCGCGATCCGGGTGGCGACCAGCGCGGCATAAGGCGCGCCGAGCAGATGGATGCGCCGCGTCCGCTCGACCAGCGCGCCGCCATTGGCCGCCAGTTGCCGCTTGCCGAGCGCGAGCTCAGGCGTTTCGGCCACGGGCGGCCCGAACCGGCGGAATGCCCGCCAGCCGACCAGCACCGCCGCCAGCAACAGGCACAGCGTGGCGGCGAGGAATGGCGGTTCGAAGGCCAGCGTCAGCAGGTTCTGCGAGCGGCCGAGGCCGGGCAGCGTGAGGTCGAACACTACGGGTAGGTCCTGCCCTTCAGTCGATGCCTCGATCAGCGCGAGCGCCATGGCAGCGCGGCTGCGGTCGGCTAGGCCCTGATTGTTAAACAGGTCGGGCTCGGCCACGATCACCAGCGCCCAGGGGTTGTCGTCGTCATCGCCCAGCTCGCGTGCTTCGCGTCCGGCCAAGGGGGCGAGCGTGGGGTAGCTTCCCTCGTCGTCGAGATAGGCGACGAGCGTGCGGCCGCGCTCGTCGGCGACGAGGCGGGCCAACGCGGTACCGGCGATCGACTGAGTGTAGGGGTCGGGCAGGCGCCCCGAACGGTCAAGCCCACGCCACCGCGCGCCGGGCGCGCGCCGCAGCCGCGCGTCCTCGAGCAGCGCGATCTCGCCGAGCCAGGTCGGCGCCGGACCGGAGGTCAGGTTGACCCAGCCGGTCGGCGCGTTCTGGGCCTGCGATGCCGGGATTGCGAGCCACTTCGGCAGGATGAGCAGGGTGGGGCCGTTCCAGCGCCGCTGTTCGAGCAGCACCTCCAGATCCTCAGGATCCATCTGGGCTGGCGGCGTCAGGATCAGCAGCGCCTCCTCTTCGAGCCGCGCGCCCGTGCGCGACAGCGACACGTCCATCCCGCGCTGTTCGAGCAGCTCGACCAGCGCGGCATAGCCGTTCAGCCCGTTACTCGCGGCGTGGCCGGAGCCCGCGGTCTCGTCGCGACCGGTCCATCCTGCCCCGATCGCGTAGAGGAACAGCAGGAACGCGCCCATTCCGACGACCACCACCGCGAGCACCCCTTTGGGCGAAAACGGGGCGGGCGTTCGGCTCATGCGGTGCGCAGCGCGGGCGTCGTCAGCGCGAACTCGGCATAGGCTGCGCGTGCGGCGTACCAGTCGTCGGCATTGAGGCGCCGCAGCGCGAACAGGCTGCGCTCGACCCTCTCGGCGATCACCCCGAAGGCATGCCGCGCCGGATCGGACAGCGCAGCGAGCGTGGCAATCTCGCGGGCGGTGCTGGAGGGGTCGAGCAGGCCGGGGCGCGCCGCGGCGATCTGCCCCACGCTGCGCTTGAGCAAGACGTGCGTCGCCTCGTCGTAGCGGCCTTCGGCAGCGAGCCGGTCGGCATCTTCGAGCAAAGCGAGCGCCTCGCTGCTGTCGGGCCGCCAATCGGGCGCTGCGGGGGTGTCACGGGGCGCGCGACCGAGCCAGGCGGCGATCGGTTCGCGCAGCCGCCACAACAGCGCGACCAAGGCGAACGCAGCAAGCGCGAGGACGAGCCATTTCAGCGAGAAGCCGAACTGGGCGAGGAACTGGCCGAGCGGGCGGAACAGCGCCTCGAGCCATTCGCCGAGCCGTGTCAGCCAACCCGGCGGTTCGGCGCGCGTGGCGGGGGCGAGCGGCGCGAACTGGATATCGCTATCTGCGCGGACGGCCTGCCAGTCGCGCGCGAAGCTGCGTGCCGCGGCGGCCCCGTCGGCCGTCTGCCCCCCCGTCTGCGTCGTCACGGCGCGGATGGTGACATGCGCCCCGGGCGGGCGCAACGGATTCCGCCTCCCCGTTACCCGCGGGGGCGGGCCTGGCGGTAGCTGCCGAGCAGGCGCAGTTCCTTGCTGTGGAAGGCCAGTTCCTCGAGCGCGCGGTCGATCGCCGGATCGCCGGGCGCGCCAACGATGTCGACGTAGAACATGGTCGCCGAAAAGCTCGCGCCGCGCTGGTAGCTTTCGAGCTTGGTCATGTTGACCCCGTTGGTGGCGAACCCGCCGAGCGCCTTGTAAAGCGCGGCGGGGGTGTTCTTCACCTCGAACACGAAGGTAGTCATTGCCGGGCCGCCGGCGAGCGTGGCGGGATCGAGCGGATCGCGCGCCAGCACGACGAAGCGGGTGGTGTTGTCGGGCGCATCCTCGACGCGCTCGTCCACGATCCTGAGACCGTAGAGTTCGGCCGCCATCGCCGGGGCGATCGCCGCAATCGTGGGATCGCCGCGCTCGGCGACATAGGCGGCGGCACCGGCGGTGTCGGCGTGGCTGAGCGGGACGATGCCGCGCGCGCGCAAGTATTCGCGGGACTGGCCGAGCGCCTGCGGGTGGCTGTAGGCGGCGGTGAACGGGCCGTCAGAGAGCGCCATCAACGCGTGGTGGATCGGCATGAAATGCTCGGCCACGATCGCGAGGCCGCTGCCCGGGAGCAGAAAGTGGATATCGGCCACGCGGCCGTGGCGCGAGTTCTCGATCGGGATGATCGCGCTGCCGGCGCGCCCGGCGGCGACCGCGTCGAGCGCGTCCTCGAACGCGAAGCACGGCAGCGGCAGGCCGTGCGGGCTCCATTCGAGCGCGGCGCGGTGCGAGTTGGCGCCCGGCGCGCCCTGGAACGCGATCGCGCGCGCCGGGTCTGCGGCGGCGGCGGCCTGCATGCGTTCGACCAGGGCGAGGGCGGGGGCGGGGAAGCTCTCCATCGGCGCAGGCGGGTAATCGGGCGGGCCCCTGCGGACAAGTGACTATCGGACTTGCACGTGCTGCGCCCGCTCACTAGAGCGTCGCCGAACCGCGCACTTGGCAGACTTTCACTCGATGACCGATCGCTTAAACACCATCGCCGGCTGGGTCTTGTTCTCGGGCGTCATCGCCCTCGGCCTGTCGATTCTGAGCGGCATGTTCTTCCAGGCCGACAAGCCCCACGCGCCAGAGGTGGCCGGCTATCCGATCGAAGCCGCCGAGGAAGAAGGCGCCGAGGAAGGCCCGTCGCTGGCCGTGCTGCTGGCGGGCGGCGATGCTGCCGAGGGCGAAGCCTCGTTCGCCAAGTGCCAGTCGTGCCACACCATGAACCAGGGCGGCGCCAACGGCATCGGCCCGAACCTCTACGCCATCGTCGGCAAGCCGGTCGGCAAGCACATTGCCGGCTTCGCCTATTCGGGCGCCCTGTCGGGCCACGGCGGCGACTGGACGTTCGAGAATCTCGATGCATGGCTTGCCAGTCCAAAAGCGTTCGCGCCGGGCACCAAGATGAGCTTCGCGGGCCTCAGCAACCCGCAGGAACGCGCCAACGTGATCCTCTATATGCTCGCCAACGGCGGCGGCCCCGCCCTGCCGGCTCCGCCCGCGCCCGAAGCGGCGGCCGAAGGCGAAGCGGCGGCGGCGGGCGATCCGAGCGCGGAGGCCGGTCCGGCCGCGGCTCCGGGCGCCGATGCTGCCGGCGCGGTCGCGGCCGAAGCCCCGGCCGCAGCGGCCAACGCCAGCAACTGATCGGGTAATGGCCCGTCCCCGAGTGGGGAGGGCTCAGCCGGCCTCGCGGCCCTTGAAACCCTGCGCGATCACGTACCATTCCGACGAGCCCTTGCGGCTGGCCGGCGGCTTGGCGTGCTTGACCGAGCGGAAATGCCGCTTGAGCAGCGCCAGCAGCGCGCTGTCGGTGCCCCCGGCGAGCACTTTGGCGACAAACGCACCGTCCTTGGCCAGCACTTCGGCGGCGAATTGCGCGGCGGCTTCGACCAGGCCCATCGTGCGCAAGTGATCGGTCTGCTTGTGGCCGACGGTGTTGGCGGCCATGTCCGACAGCACCAGGTCCGGCGGCCCGCCCAGCGCGGCGGTGAGCGCGGCGGGCGCGGAATCGGCCATGAAGTCCATCTGCAGGATCGTCACGCCTTCGAGCGGTTCGGTCTCGAGCAGGTCGATGCCGACGATTTCGGCGCGCGGCGCGCGCTTGCGCACCACCTGGCTCCACCCGCCCGGCGCGATGCCGAGATCGACCACCCGCTTGGCGCCGCCGAGCAGGCCGAACCGCTCATCGAGTTCGGCGAGCTTGTAGGCGGCGCGGCTGCGGTAGCCTTCGGCCTTGGCCTGGCGGACGTAGGGATCGTTGAGCTGCCGCTCGAGCCAGCGCGTCGAGGAGGCGGTGCGCCCCCTGGCGGTCTTGACGCGCCGCCCGGCGTCGCCAGTGCCGCGGGTCACCGTGAGGCCTGGCGGAAGCGCCGCAGCGTGGCCTGGGCTTCGCAGCCCTCGGCGTCGGTGGTGATCAGACTGCGCAGGATACCTTCGCGGATACCGCGGTCGGCGACGCCGAGCCGGTTGGCGGGCCAGATGTCGAGAATGGCCTCGAGAATGGCGCACCCGGCGACCACCAGGTCGGAGCGCTCGGTGCCGATGCACGGCAGCTTGCGGCGCTCCTCGGGCGAGGCGGCCGAGAGCCGGCCGGCGATGTCGCGCATCGACGTGGCGGGGACGATAAGCCCGTCGACCGCCTTGCGATCGTATTGCGGCAGGTCGAGGTGCACGCTGGCGAGCGTGGTGACGGTGCCGCTGGTGCCGAGCAGCCGCAGATCCGGCGTCCGGTGCGCGGCGATGCGGACCGCGAACTCGGCGAAGCTCTCGCTCACCAGCCGGCGCATCTCGGCATAGCGCATGAGCCGCGCTGCCTCGTTGTCGCCCTCGCGCCCGACCGTTTCCGACAGCGATACCACGCCCCACGGCACGCTTTGCCAGTCGAGGATATGCGGCACAGGCGCGCCCGATTCGATCAGCACCAGCTCGGTCGAGCCGCCGCCGATGTCGAAAATCACTGCCGGCCCGATGCCGTCTTCGAGCAGAATGTGGCAGCCGAGCACGGCCAGCCGGGCTTCTTCCTGCGCGGAGATCACGTCGAGCAGAATACCGGTTTCGTTGCGCACCCGCTCGATGAACTCGGCGCCGTTGGCGGCGCGGCGGCAGGCCTCGGTCGCGACCGAGCGGGCGAGATGGACGTTGCGGCGCTTGAGCTTGTCGGCGCAGATCTTGAGCGCCCCGACCGCGCGGTCCATCGCCAGGTCGCTGAGCCGGCCGGTCTGGGCGAGCCCTTCACCGAGCCGCACGACCCGGCTGAAGGCGTCGATGACGGTGAAATTGTCGTCGGCGGGCCGCGCGATCAGCAGCCGGCAATTGTTGGTGCCGAGGTCGATCGCGGCATAGGCCTGGCGGCGGAGCGCGTGGGGCTTCGTGCCCTGCCGAGGGGCGCCGTCCAGGTGATCCGGGGCGTCCGGCTGCGGCGGGCGCACGGGGGCGGTCGCGGGGGGACTGGCCCTGCTGGCGCCGGCGGCGTCATCCGGGGTGGGGCCGGCGGGCGCATCGTGCGCCGCCAATCCCGAATCCACCCGGTTGCGGCCACCCGGCGGAGTGAAGTCCGCCATGAGGAATGCCGTCTTTCTTATCGTTCTAACCCGCCGTGGAGGCGGAACCTGGCGCGAAAGCTAGCGAATCCGCGGGCAGGAGGCAAGTTTACACGCGTGGACGGTCCGGGACGCGGCGCAAGGGGATGCCGCCGCGAGCCCTTGACCCGCTCAAAACGACCGTTATGTGAGCCCACCTGCTGCCCCGTCCTCTAACGGTAAGAGAGCGGACTCTGACTCCGTCAATCAAGGTTCGAATCCTTGCGGGGCATCCAGCCTTAATGCGCGACCGTTTCCCCGCTTGAAGCTATGACCAGCGGGCCCGATCCGGCCTGCGGGGAGATGGGAATGAGCATCGAAGAGGCGGCGGGCGACGACGGCGAGGACCTGTCGGACCGCAAGTTCTACCGCGCGGAACAGGAAGCGGAGTTCGTCGAATCGGCGTTCACGCATACGCCCCAAACTCGCCACCCGGCCTACCGGCTGGCGTTCCGCGACACCGACTTCCTGTTGCGCGACGATCTGCGCCCGGTGCGTTTCCAGCTCGAGCTGCTCAAGACCGAGATGCTGCTCGAGGAAGCCCGCGTCGGTTCCACGCTGGTCATGTACGGCTCGGCGCGCATCCCGCCGCCCGAAGCGGTCGAGACCGCGCTCGAAGGCGCCAAGGCGCTGCCAACCGAGGACCGCATGGTGGTCGAGCGGCTGGCCGAGAAGTCCAAGTACTACCAGGAGGCGTACCGGCTGGCGCGGCTGGTCAGCGAGCTGTCGATTATCGAGCACGGCCAGCGGCAGTTCGTGATCTGCTCGGGCGGCGGCCCGTCGATCATGGAGGCCGCCAACCGCGGTGCGTCGGACGCGGGCGCGGAATCGATCGGGCTCAACATCGTTCTGCCGCACGAGCAGGCGCCCAATCCGTACGTCACGCCGTACCTGAGCTTCCAGTTCCACTACTTCGCGCTGCGCAAGATGCATTTCCTGCTGCGCGCGCGGGCGGTCGCGGTGTTCCCCGGCGGGTTCGGTACCTTCGACGAAATGTTCGAGCTGCTGACGTTGATCCAGACCGGCAAGATGAAGCCGATCCCGGTGCTCTTGTTCGGCAAGGAGTTCTGGACCCGGGTGATCGACTTTGGGGCTTTGGCCCGCGAAGGCGTGATCTCCCCCAAGGACCTCGAGCTGATCACCTGGTGCGAAAGCGCCGAGGACGCCTGGGAGTGCATCGCGCAGTTCTACAAAATCGAGCGCGACCGCACGCCGGATTTTTAGGCGGGAACGGCGAGCGCTGGATGCCCCCCTTCCCCCTTGATGGGGGAAGGATACGGAGACATGTGAGCGCAGCGAACTAGGCGGAGTTGGATGGGGGTGAGGGCGCGCTCTCGCTCGACCTCCATTCGTGTGGCGCGCTCACCCCCATCCAAGCTTCGCTAGCATCCTAGCGGATGCAAGCTGCGCTATCCTTCCCCCATCAAGGGGGAAGGGGTTGCCTAGCGCACCGCCTGGTGTCCCATCGGGCCGTGCCCCTGACCGAATCCGGGGGCGGCGAGGAGGGCGGCGCGGACGAACTCGCGGGCTTTGCCGATGGCTTCGGGCAGGGGGACGCCCATGCCGAGGTAGGTGGCGATGGCGCTGGAGAGGGTGCAGCCGGTACCATGGGTGTGGCGGGTGTGGATGCGCAGTGAACGCCAGACTTGATCCGGTTGCCCAGACCGCGCCAGGCGATCTTCGACATCGGGTCCGTCGGCGTCGCCGCCTTTGGCGAGGTAGGCCACGCCCCGCGCCGCCATTGCGTCCGCTCCGCCGAGCGCGCCGAGCTCCGCCACGTTGGGCGTGGTCAGCGTCGCCAGCGCCATCAGCCGCTCGAACGCCGCGATCGTCGCCTCATCGGCAAGAACCGAGCCGCTGGTGGCGACCATGACCGGATCGAACACGACCGGTATGGATAGCCCTTCCAGCCGGTCCGCCACGCCGCAGGCAATCTCGGGCGAACCCAGCATCCCGATCTTCACGGCGTCGGCGCCGATGTCCGACAGGCAGCTCTCGATCTGCTGGGCGACGAAGTCCGCCGGCAGCGCGACCACGCCCTGGACCCCGGTGGTGTTCTGCGCGGTGACGGCGGTGATCGCGGTCATCGCGTAGCCGGCGAGCATCGTGATCGTCTTGATGTCGGCCTGGATGCCTGCACCGCCCGAACTGTCCGAGCCGGCGATGACCAAGATGCGGGGAGGGGTGGCGGCAGTCATGGGCTACCCTATCCGTTCGCCGTGAGCGAAGTCGAGAGGTCCGGTGCGGCGTGTCTAGACTTCGCTCGACACGAACGGGCTAAGTTGGGCTCGCGGCGCGCTAGGCCGAGAACCGCCGCTCGCTTGAGGGCGGGTGCTTGGCGTGGAGCGCCTTGGCGCGGGTCGGGCGGTCGACCAGTTCGCCGCGGCAATTGGGGCACAGGTCGTCGAGCGCATCGGCGCATTCCGCGCAGAATGTGCATTCGAAGCTGCAGATGAACGCGCCGGGGGCCTGCGCGGGCAGGTCGGCGCCGCAACGTTCGCAGTCGGGGCGCATCTCAAGGCTCATGCGGCGGCCTTCACGGCGTCGCAGATCTGGTCGACCACGCGCTCGACCTCGCCGGCGTCGTCGCCTTCGGCCATCACGCGGATCTTGGGTTCGGTGCCCGACTTGCGGATCACCAGTCGGCCGCGCCCGGCGAGCGCCGCTTCGCCCTCGGCGATCGCCGCCTTGACCTGCGCGTCGGACAGCGGATCACCGCCGTCGTAGATCACGTTCTTGAGGAGCTGCGGCACCGGCTCGAACATCCGCAGCAGTTCGCTCGCGGGCCGGCCCGACTGGACCAGCGCGGCGAGCACTTGCAGCGCGGCGATGCAGCCGTCGCCGGTAGTGGCGTGGTCGAGCAGGATCATGTGCCCCGACTGCTCCCCGCCAACGTTGTAGCCGCCGCCGCGCATCGCTTCGAGTACATAGCGATCGCCGACTTTGGTGCGCACTAGCGCCAGCCCGACATCGCCGAGCAGCCGTTCGAGCCCGAGGTTGGACATCACCGTCGCCACAACCCCGCCGCCGCGCAGTTCGCCGCGCGCAGCCAGCCTCGTGCCGATCAGCGCCATGATCTGGTCGCCGTCGACCGCGTGGCCTTTCTCGTCGATCACGATCAGCCGGTCGGCGTCGCCGTCGAGCGCGATGCCGATATGCGCCTTCTCGTCGACCACCCGGCGGCTGACCGCTTCGAGCGAAGTCGAGCCGACTCCGTCGTTGATATTGGTGCCGTCGGGCGCGACACCGATCGGGATCACTTCGGCGCCCAATTCCCAGATTGCGGTCGGGGCGACGGTGTAGGCGGCGCCGTGCGCGCAATCGACCACGATCTTGAGCCCGTCGAGCCGCACGGTGCTCGGCAGCGACTGCTTGATCGCGTGGATGTAACGCCCGCGGGCATCTTCGATCCGGCGCGCGCGGCCGATCGCGTCGCCTTCGGCGAGCGGCTGGTCGACCTGCATCGCCGCCTCGATCGCTTCCTCGTCGGCATCGCTGAGCTTGAACCCGTCGGGGCCGAACAGCTTGATGCCGTTGTCGGCGTAGGGATTGTGGCTGGCGGAGATCATCACGCCGAGATCGGCGCGCATCTCGCGGGTCAGCAACGCCACCGCCGGGGTCGGCAGCGGCCCGGTCATGATCACGTCCATGCCGACGCTGGTGAAGCCGGCGGTGAGCGCGGTTTCCATCATGTAGCCGGACAAGCGTGTGTCCTTGCCGATCACCACGCGGTGCTTGTGATCGCCGCGCAGGAAATGGCGCCCGGCGGCCTGGCCGACCTTCATCGCGGTGGCGGCGTTGAGCAACCGGCCGTTGGCGCGGCCGCGGATGCCGTCGGTACCGAAATATTCGCGTCCCATGCCCGTCCTCGTTGCGCCCGGCGCATTGCCATGGCGCGTCATGCCTGCAATGTCACGTCGCAGTGACGCAGATCAAGTTGCCCGCCGGCTGGACTTTCATCGCGCTGATCGCGGGGCTTGCGCTCGGTTGGGCGCTGTTGGGCACATCCGCCGAAACAGGAGCGGCCGCGGTTTCCGGACCGATCGGGTCGCTCTGGCTGCGCGCCTTGCAGATGACGATCGTGCCGCTGGTCGCAGCGCTGCTCGTCACCGGGATTGCGCAGATGATCGCCACCGCCAGGGCCGGCGCGATCGCGCGCCGGACCTTGCTCACGTTCTTCTCAGTCCTGGCGGCGGGAACGGTGTTCGCGGCGTTTGCTACGCCGGCCTTGCTCGACGTGTTTCCGATCCCCGGGCAGGCGGCAGCGGCGCTGGCGGCCGAGCCGGTGGAAGCCCAGCCGGTGCCGGGGCTCGGTGCCTTCGTCGAATCGCTGGTTGCCGACAATGTCATCGCCGCCGCGGCCGAGACCGCGATGCTGCCGCTGGTGGTGTTCTTCGTCGCGCTAGGGGTCGCGCTCACACGCCTGTCCGACGCGCAACGCGATCAGATGGTCGGGCTGTTCGAAGCGCTCGGCAACGCGATGCTGGTCATCATCGGCTGGGTCCTGTGGCTGGCGCCGGTCGGCGTATTCGCGCTCGCTCTCAACGTCGGGCTGGCGAGCGGCGGTGGCGCGTTCGCGGCGCTGGGGCACTACATCCTGGTGGTTGCGGGGCTTGGCTTTGTCGTGTTCCTGGCGGGCTACGTATTGGCGGCGTTCGCCGGGCACGGTCCGGTGCGCTTCGCGCGCGCAATGCTGCCGTCGCAAGCGGTAGCGATCTCCACGCAAAGCTCGCTCGCCAGCCTGCCAGCGATGCTCCAGTCGTGCCGGGCGTTGGGCCTTCGCGAGACGACTGCGGACTTCGTGTTGCCGCTCGCCGTGGCGCTGTTCCGGGCGACCGGGCCGGTGATGAACCTGGGGGTGGCGATCTACGTCGCGCATCTGGTCGGTGTCGAGCTCACGCCCTCTGTGATCGCCGCCGGGGTCGCGGTCGCGCTGCTGACGACGATTGCCTCGGTCAGCCTGCCGGGGGCGATCAGCTTCGTCACCGCGATTGGGCCGATTGCCATTGCGATGGGCGTACCGGTCGAGCCTCTAGCGCTGCTGGTGGCGGTCGAGATGCTGCCCGACATCATGCGCACGCTCGGCAATGTTACCTTGGACGTGGCGGTCACTTCGCTGGTCGACCGCCGCGCCGAGGAGCGCTAACGGGACTGCAACCCGGCGCGAGTCTCTGCGTTGGTGCCCTGAACATCAGACCTGGAAGGACGCACGATGGCTTTCGAACTGATCCCGCTGCCCTACGACAGCGAAGCACTCGCCCCGGCGATCAGCGCGGAGACGCTGAGCTACCACCACGGCAAGCACCACAAGGCCTATCTCGATAAGACCAATGCCGCGATCGAAGGCACCGATCTCGCCGACGCCTCGCTCGAAGACGTGATCGCGGCGGCGCGCGGCAGCAACCAGGGGCTGTTCAACAACGCCGCGCAGAGCTGGAACCACGGGTTCTACTGGCACTCGCTGGCGGCCGACAAGTCGGCGCCCTCGGGCGATCTCGCGGGCCTGGTGGACGCGGCGTTCGGCAGCCTGGGCGAGTTCGAGGCCAAGTTCGCCGAGCGCGGCGTCGGCCACTTCGCGAGCGGCTGGGTATGGTTGGCGGAGAAGGACGGCGTGCTGTCGATCGAGGAAACGCACGACGGCGACACGCTGGCCGACAGCGGCTTCAATCCGCTGCTGACGATCGACGTGTGGGAGCACGCCTATTACCTCGATCACCAGAACCTGCGCCCCGCCTACATGAAGGCGGTGATCGCGGAGCACCTCAACTGGGACTTCGCGGCCGAGAACCTCGCGCGCGGTTCGGCTTGGACTTACCCGGGCTGACCGAGGAGGGAGCGCGACCGCGCCCCCTTTTTCGTCATTGCGAGCGCAGCGAAGCAATCCAGGGGGTCACGCGACCGCTCTGGATTGCTTCGTCGCTTCGCTCCTCGCAATGACGAAGGGCGACTACGCGATAGGTTCACCCTTCGTCGCCGAGTTCGAGCACGTTGGCGTTGAACAGCGGCTCGCCGAAAATGAAGCCGACCACGTTGGGGCGGCCGAGGTGGTCGACCAGCGCGGTCAGCGTGAGCAGGATCGGCACCGACAGCACCGCTCCCGCCGCCCCCCAGATCCAGGTGAAATAGCTCAGCGCCAGCAAGATGAGCACCGGGTTCATCGTGAACCGGGCGCCGAGGATCGTCGGCGTGACCACATTCGATTCGATCGCGTGCAGCGACAGGTAAGCTGCCGCCGGGATCAGCCCGACCAGCGGCACATCAGCGTTGCCGAGCCCGAAAAGAGTCACCAACGCGAGCATTGTCAGGGGGCCCAGATAGGGCAGGAAGTTGAGCAGCGCGGCGAGGCCTCCCCACATCACCGGCGCGTCCATGCCGAGCACCCACGCGCCAAACGCCACGATCACGCCGACGCATAGATTGATCAGCCCGACAGTCAGAATGTAGGCAGCGACGCGGTCCTGCACGTCGCGCATGACCCGCGCGGCCTTCAGGCTGGCGCCGAAGTGCTGGCGGTCGAGCAGCAGCCGGCGGCGCAGGCGAACGCGCGATTCGATCATGAAGAACGCCATCAGGAAGGTCAGCAGGACTTCTAGCACGACGCTCGGCGTGGCGAGCGCGAGTTCTTCCAGCATCGAGGGCCCTGCCAGCACGACCTGCTGGCCCGGCTCGGACCCGACGATCCCGGCGATCTGCTCGTTGAGCCGCGATACCCACACCAGGCTGCCCTGAAGCGCTTCGAAATGTTGGCCGATGCGGGCGATCATCGCCGGCATCGTATCGAACAGCGAGACTGCCGGGCGCAGCACCGCGGCGAGCGCCAGCGCGACGATGACCACGAACGTGATCAGAGCCACGAATGACGCGAGGAAGTTGGGCAGCCCGAGCAGCGCCAGCCGGTCGGCGAGGGGCGAGAGAATGATCGTCAGCACGATCGCAGTGACCAGCGGCAGGAACACCACCGAACCGATCGACAGCACGAACGGCAACGCGAGGAACAGGCCGGTGCCCAAGAGCACCACCAGCGCGGAGATCAGCCGCAGTTCCTGATCGGCAAAGACCATGCGCCGCTGGCGCGCGGCAAGGGCGGGTTTCTCCGAAGCGGGGGTCCGTGGCGGATCGGGCGCGGCAGCCATGCGCGCGAACTAGCGCGTCGGCGCCGACTGGCCGCGGCCCGCGGCGACGTTGTCGAGTTCCTCGAGAATCGCCCGGTGCGCCGCCGGGTCGGTGGTGGAGCGGTCGGGGACGGTCCCGTCTTCGATCATCGCCGTGAGCGCGGCGCGGGCTCGCCCGACGCGGCTCTTGATCGTGCCCACCGCGCAGCCGCAGATCTGCGCCGCTTCTTCGTATGAGAAGCCCCCCGCGCCGACCAGCAGCAGCGCTTCGCGCCGTTCGGGCGGCAGGGTCAGCAACGCGCGGTGCATGTCGCTGAGGTGAAGCGGTTCTTCCTGCCCGGCGGGCGCGACCAGGATGCGCTCGGCCGCGGTCTCGTCGTACTCGCCGCGGAAGCGGTTGCGGCGCATGTCGGTCAGGTAGGCATTGCGCAGGATCACGAAAGTCCACGCGCGCATGCTGGTGCCGGGCTCGAACCGGTCCTGCGCGGCCCATGCCTTGAGCAGCGCTTCCTGGACCAGATCGTCGGCCATGTCGGGGCGCCCGCACAGGCCGCGCGCAAACGCGCGCAAGTGCGGGATGACCCCGGTCAGCTCGCGCTTGAAGGCGCGCCTGTCGTCCGCGCTGCGCACAGGGCGCTCCGGGGTCTCGGTGTCGGGGGCCGTGCTCATGGCTTACCGTCGTCGAGCCGCGAGAGCAGGTCCTTGAAGGCATCGGGAATCGGTTCGTCGACGACCGAATCGTAGATCTGCTTCAGGCCTGAGGTCCATTCGGGATTGCGGCGTTTGCCGCGCTTTTGCCCGCCGTTGGCAGGTTTGTCGTTCTTGCCCGCAACCATGTGTGTTCTGTCCGTCCCGCCCCGAAGACCCAACCCCATCCGGCGCCATGCCCCCGTGTTGCATGCTTGCGCCAGCGCACAGGTATTACCGTGCGACCGTGGAACGAAACACGCCCCACCCGGTTCCCCGCTGTACCCGCGCGTACGAGGTTTACGCAATCCGGCCGCGGCGATGTTGCGCCCAGGCAACAGAGTCGGGCATGGCCGTCGTTCGGCCAAGGGGAGTCGGAGTTGAACCAGGTTGCCGGGCGGCGGGGTAGGACGGAGCGGTGGCTGATCCGCTTCCCGCGCACGCTTCCGCTCGCGATCTTCCTGTTGGTCGCGATGATTACGCTGCTCAGCGTGATCACGATCGAGCGCGGCGAGGATGCCCGCGCGGCCGCCCAGCTCCGCACGCGCGCCATGGCGATCGCCGCGGCGCTCGAGCAGCGCGCCAACGACAGCAGCGCTTATCTGCGCGCGGGCGCGGCCTTGCTGGCGACGCTCGACGATATCCAGCCAGATCGCTTCCGGCGCTTCGTCAGCGAGTTGCGGCTCGACGAAAGCTATCGCAGCGGCGAAGGGATCGGCTGGGCTTCGGTGGTCTATCCCGACCAGATCGCCACGTTCGACGCGCTGATGGAGCAGGAACATCCGGGGCAGCACGTCCGGCTCTACCCGCGCCCCGACGGCAGCCACCCCTTCGCCGTGCCGGTCACGTTCCTCGAGCCCGACAGCGAGCGCAATCGGCTTGCACTCGGCTTCGACATGTATTCCGAACCCGTCCGCCGCTCGGCGATGCTCGACGCCGAGCGATTGGCGCGGCCCACCACCAGCGGCAAAGTGGTGCTCGCACAGGAAGGGTCGGGAAGCGCGCCGGGCTTTGTGATCTACATGCCGGTGTTCGAGGCCGCGCCGGGCGGGCGCAGGCTGCGCGGCTTCATCTACAGCCCGTTCAACGCGCGAGATTTCCTCGAATCCGCGCTGGCCCTGGAAGATGCCGACACTTTGAGCGTGCGCCTCTACGACGGTGACGCGGAACCGGGACGGCTGCTTGCAGAGGTCGCCGGAGCCGGCCCGCAGACCAAGTCCGTCGCCCGCCAGGTCTCGATCGCCAACAGCCCGTGGGTGGTGGAGATAGGCAAGGCGGGGAGCGAAGGATTGTCGGGCCTGGCGCTGCTGACTTTGGTGTTCGGGCTGCTCGTGGCCGCGCTGCTGCTGGCGCTGCTGCGCGTCCTGACCCAGCAGGCGATCGAGGACGAAGCCACGCTCAAGTGGTTCGAGGAGCAGGCTTCGATCCGCAATTCGTTGACTCGCGAACTCAACCACCGGGTCAAGAACACACTCGCCAACGTGCTCTCGATCATCGCGCTGACGCGGCGCCGCGCCAAGAAAGTCGAAGACTTCGCCGACGGGCTCGACGGCCGCATCCGCGCGCTGTCGGCGACGCACGACCTGCTGACTCAGTCCGACTGGGGGACCACGCCGATCCGCGCCGTCGTGCAGGCGGAGCTGCTGCCTTATGCGCAAGCTGGCGATCATGTCGTCGATATGGTCGGACCGGACATCGAACTGGCTCCCAACGATGCGCTCTCGCTCGGGCTCGCGGTTCATGAACTGGCAACCAACGCCGCCAAATACGGCGCGCTCAGCCAGGCAGGCGGCACGGTCAGTGTCCACTGGCGGCTGATCGCGGAATCGCTGGTGCGGATCGAATGGCAGGAGAGCGGCGGCCCGCCGGTGCCGCAGGACCGTGGGCGCGGCTTCGGCACCGATCTCATCGAACGCATCGTCGCGCATGAGCTGCGCAACCCGGTCAAGCTCGAGTTCCTGCCCGAAGGCGTGCGCTGCGAACTCACCATCCCGGTGCGCCGGCCGAGCGAGTTCGCGATCCGGGCGCCCCGCCGCGAGGGTGGGCCTGGCGGCGAGGACTGACGGAGCCGGGCTGGACTGTCTGTATCGCGCGGGATACAGCTCGTGCTGTGAACGCCCGCTTTTCGAACATGCTCCGCGCGCTCGCGCTGCTGGTCGCAGCGCAACTGACCTCCGCGTGCAACGAGGCTCCAGCTTCGGCGGATAAAGGTCCCGTGGTGCTGGCGGCGTCCAGCCTGCAGGAATCGCTCACCGATGTGGCGCAGGCTTGGGCTGAGCAGGGCCACGCGGCGCCGGTGCTGGCGTTCGCTGCGTCGTCGGCGTTGGCCCGGCAAGTCGAGGGCGGGGCGCCGGCGGACGTCTTTTTCTCCGCCGATGAAGAGTGGATGGACTCGCTCGAGTCCAAGCGCCTGCTGCGCGTGGGTTCGCGGCGCGACTTGCTCACCAACCAGTTGGTCCTGGTCTCGATCGATTCGCCGACGGTCTGGCTCGGCATGGCGAGGGAGCTTGCGGGCAAGCGGGTGGCGGTGGCCGATCCGGACAGCGTCCCCGCGGGCCGTTACGCGAAGGCCGCGTTCGAACGGCTCGGCCTGTGGGACATGGTCAAGGATTCGCTCGTCCCGGCCGAGAATGTCCGCGCTGCGCTGGCCCTCGTCGAGCGGGGCGAGGTGCCCTACGGCGTCGTCTACGCGACCGACGCCAAAGCCTCGCGCAAAGTGGCCGTGGCCGATAGCTTTGCGGCAAACAGCCATCCGCCGATCCGCTATCCTATCGCCCTGCTCGCCGGTTCGGAACACCCGGATGCGGCGGCCTTCGTGGCCTTCGCCGCGTCTCCAAAGGCGCAGGCGCTGTTCGAGCGCCGGGGGTTCGGCATAGCGCCATGACTCCGGACTGATGCTCGGCCTCACGCCCGAAGAGTGGAGCGTGATCGCGCTGTCGCTGCGCGTCAGCCTGGTCGCGGTCGCGATCACGCTGCCTCTGGCTTACGCGCTGGCGTGGCTGCTCGCGCAGCCGCGCCTGCCGGGGCGGTTGCTGCTCGATGCGCTGGTCCACTTGCCACTGGTGCTGCCGCCGGTGGTGACGGGCTGGCTGCTGCTGCTGGTATTCGGGCGGCAAGGCGTGGTGGGGGCCTGGCTCGAAGCGACGCTCGGGATCACGCTGGTGTTTCAGTGGACGGGGGCCGCGCTCGCCGCCGCGGTGATGGCTTTGCCTCTCATGGTGCGGGCGATGCGGCTGTCGATCGAAGCGGTCGATCGAAGGTTGGTGCCCGCCGCGCGCACGCTCGGCGCCAGTCCGCTGCGCGCGTTCGTGACGGTCACGCTGCCGCTTTCCGCGCCGGGTATCGCGGGGGGCGCGGTGCTCGGCTTCGCACGCTCGCTGGGCGAATTCGGTGCGACGATCACCTTCGCCTCGAACATCGCCGGCGAAACGCGGACGTTGCCGCTGGCGATCTACAGCGGCTTGCAACTGCCGGGCGGAGAAGCGCTCGTTACCCGGCTGTCGCTGATCGCGATCGCGCTCTCGATCGGCGCGCTGGTCGTGTCCGAGCTGCTGGTCCGGCGCAGCACCGAGCACCGCGAATGATGTTCGAGATCGACCTGTCGCACCGCGTGGGCACGCGCCGCATCGCGCTGAGGATCGCGTCCGACGCGCGGTTGCTCGCGCTGGTCGGGCCGTCGGGAGCGGGCAAGACGACGGTGCTCAACTGCGTCGCGGGGCTGGTCCGGCCCGACCACGGGCGGATCGCGGTGCGCGGAGACGTGTTGTTCGACCGGGCGCAGCGAATCGACCTCGTGCCCGAGCGCCGCGGCGCGGGGTATGTCTTCCAGGATGTGCGGCTGTTTCCGCATCTGCGGGTCGCGGGCAACCTTGCCTACGGCGAACGGATGGCGGCGCCCGAGCGGAGGTGGATCGGGCGCGACGAGGCGGTGGCATTTCTCGGCATCGGACATTTGCTCGAACGCTGGCCGGCCAACCTGTCGGGCGGCGAATTGCGCCGCGTGGCGATCGGCCGCGCGTTGCTCGCCGGCCCGCGTTTCCTGCTGCTCGACGAGCCGTTCGCGTCGCTCGATCCCGCGCGCGCCGAGACGTTGCAGAGCCTGATCGAACGGATCCGCGACGAGCTCGGCGTTCCGATCCTGCTTGTCAGCCATGACCGCGCCGAAATGAAGCGCCTCGCCGACCAGGTTGTCACCATCGCGTAGCGTCAGGGGCGCGCACGAAAAGGGCGGGGACTGGCCCCGCCCTTTGTCAATTCACCTAGCTCGCCGCCTCAGCTGCCTGGCGGACGAGGCTGGCCGCCGCCGGGGCCGCCCGGGCCCCCGGGTCCTCCCGGACCACCGGGCCCACCCGGACCCCCCGGTCCGCGCGGCGGGCCGCCCGGCCCACCCGGTCCGCCCGGAGCGGGCTGGCCGGGACGCGGCGGGGCGCCCATGATCAGCGGGACCGGCCCGCCCTTGAGCTCCAGCATCGCGACGTAGATGTTGTTGTGCGAGCGGCTCTTGGGCGTGCCGCCGTACTCGAGGCCCGGCTTGATCTGGTCCGAGGTGTAAGGCGCCATCGCCGCATCGGTCGCAAAATAGCGGTCGTAGGCTTGCTCGTAATCCAGCCCCTCGGCGTTGCCGCGGCGAGCGACCTCGACCACCTTCTGCGTGTAGCGGTGATAGCGCTGGAAGGTCGACCACGGGATAGCGAAGCCGTGGCCTTCCACGACGGTGTCGATCCCGCGCAGCGCCGCGGCCTTGCCGATCGTCACCGGGGTCTGAAGCATGCTTCCGCCAGCGGTCGGGTCGACGAGCAGGCCCATGTCCCAGGCCATCGCATCGCCGACCATCATGGTCTTGGCGGCCGGGTACACGATGAACGCGTCGCCGTTGGTATGCGCCGGGCCGAACCAGTGGATTTCGAGCCGGTTGGCGCCGCGGCCCCAGGTCAGCATGTTCTGGAAGCTGCGGGTGACGTCGGGCGTGTTCGGCATGGCGTTGATGCGATCGGCGCTGTTGCGGTGGGCCACGATCTGTATCCCGCCGCGCGTTGAGGCGATCTCCGCGTTGCTGCCCATGTGATCGGGGTGGCTATGGGTGTTGATGATCAGCGTCACCGGCTTGTCGGTGACCTTCTTGACCTGGTCGAGGATCGCCTGGCCATTGTTGGCGAGCTTGGTGTCGACCAGGGCGACCCCGTTGGCCATGAGCAGCACGGTGGTGTTCCCGCCGGCGCCGAAGATCTTGTAGACGCGGTCGTTGACCTTCTCGATCTCGCCGACACCGCCGAGCGGGCTGCCCCCGCCACCTGGCCGCGGTCCGCCGGGGGGTGGCCCCTGCTGCGCCGAAACGGTGGCTGCCGCCAGCCCTGCCGCAACGATCGAGCCCAGTATGAGCGCGCGCTTCATGATCAGCCTCCCCAGAACACTCTTTGGACGAACCAGTAGGCCCCCCCGGCGATTACCGCAATCGACCCTATCGTCTCGATTTGTCGCAGCCGTGCCGGGCTCCAGCGCCGCACCAGCGCGAGCAGCGAGACGATGACCGCCACGACGGCGAGCTGGCCGATCTCGACCCCGAGGTTGAACGAGAACAGCGACCATCCAAGCGCCTCGGCGGGAAGGCCGAACTCCTTGAGCACGCTGGCGAAGCCGAACCCGTGGATCAGCCCGAAGACCGCGGCGACCCACGCGCGCAAGTCGCGCCCCTCGTCGTGGCCCCGGCGTTGCAGGAGATTGTCGACCCCGACCACCACGATGCTGAGCGCGATCGCGGGTTCGACGATCCAGCCGGGCAGGGTGACGATGTCGAGCGCGGCGAGCGACAGGGTGACGCTGTGGCCGAGCGTGAACGCGGTCACGATCACCAGCAGCCGCTTCCAACCCCCGCCGAGCAGGATCAGCCCGAACAGGAACAGCAGGTGATCTGGTCCAACGAGCGGAGGAAACTTCGACCTATCAATCCCGGCGATGTGGTGCACTCCCGAGGGGACGAATGTTCCCATCACCGCCAGCACGCCCGCGGTGGTGCCGCGATAGTAAGTCTGCGGCTGTGACTGCGAGGCGAAGATCCATTGCTGCCGCAGCGTGCCGCTGTCGTAGACGTTCACGAAAGTCTGGTGCACGCCGTCGGAGGGAAACAGGTGCGCCCAGAAGTTCAGCGCGCCGGCTTGCTTGCCGGGAATGCGGTAGCTGAATTCGAGCGCCTCGTTGGCATCAACCACCGCCACCTTGCCCCATTCGACGTCGGTTAGGTACCGGCCGTCGAGCTTGATGTGGTCTTCGAGGTATCTCTCGATCTGCGCGCGGTGGGCGGCGACGACTTCGGGCCTGAGCAGTTCCTCGGGATCGACCAGCCCGAGAATCGGAGCGGCGTCGGTCAGGTGAAACCGCACACGCCCTTCGATCGCATTGTCGGCCAGTTCGACGTCGACGTAGCTGAACGGCACGGGGTGCGC
Source organism: Sphingomonadales bacterium 12-68-11 (assembly GCA_002279825.1). Taxonomy (GTDB): domain Bacteria; phylum Pseudomonadota; class Alphaproteobacteria; order Sphingomonadales; family Sphingomonadaceae; genus Croceibacterium_A. The sequence continues at coordinate 683,865 of NCCV01000003.1, read as the reverse complement.
GGAGGCCGGGGCAGCGAGCCAGAGGAACAGCCAGCCCAGCAAAGCGGCAAGCAGCGCCCAGGAAAGCGATGGCGAGGGGCGGGCGGAACGGCTCATCAGGAGCCGGGCTTATGGCGGATAGCCGACGTGCCACAAGCCGGATTTCTGCCAGAAATGTCCGGCCGTTGTTCCGCGTCCGATAGACGGCGGAGCTCGCCGGTCCGGATTACGCGTGAAGTCGCGCCCTTCCCGATAGTATTTCGAGCATTGCTGCCAGTTTGGTAGTAAACAGGCAGTAAAATGCATATGGTTAACATTACATTGATATGTGCTAAAAGTATTTGGAACTTCCGTTAGCTTGTGTAGTTAGCAAGAAGTCAAGACAAGGCACCGGTGATTCGCTGCTCCGCAACGAAAGGGCCCGATGCCTTGCATAAGAGGAGGCCCGCAATGCAATCTAATGCTCTGTCGGCCGAATTCCGCGAAGAGATCTTAGCCACGCGCGGGGTGGAAGACCGTCGGGGTGCTTCACGGATTCGTGCCGTGCTCTTTGTGGTCAGGGTGGTGCGCGATGGCGACGCCGGCCTGTTCCGAATGCAGAACCTCTCCGACTCCGGACTGCTGATCGTCGCGCACGTCGAGTTTGCAGCCGGGGAGCGCGTCTCGATCTCGCTTCTCGAAGACCTCACCGTCCGCGGCACCGTCATGTGGTACGACGGGCACAAGTGCGGCATCCGCTTCGACTGGCCGATCGACAGCGAGGCGGTGCTGCGCGCCGGGGCGGAACGGCGCACCGACCGGCGCGGCCGCGCGATGCGCCTGCCGGCCGCGCGCCTCGCGACCTCTTACGCCGAAAACGGCATCCGCCCGGTACGGATCACCGACGTCTCGCAAGGCGGAGTCGGCTTCAAGCACGATGGCACGTTCCGGCCGGGGATGTTCGTCAAGTTCATTCTCGAGGGCGGTACCGAGCGCAGCGGCGTGGTCCGCTGGGCCGAGGACCGGCACGGGGGCGTTTATCTGGTCGAGCCCCTCAACTGCCGTGAACTGCAGAGCGTGCGCGACCTGTAATCGGTGCGCCGTTTGAAGCCTTTGCTGGTGCCGGCCGGGGCCGGGGCCATGTGGCGCCCGGGCCTGAGCGGCGCCAGGTGGATGGGGGATTGGTGTTGAAAGGGCGTGTGAGAGCGCTCCTCAGAGCAAAAGGGCGACAATCGGACTGAATGATATAATTGATGATTTGAAGTTTGGCAGCGCCAATTTTTTAAGGCCGAGATCACCTACGCTTTTAATAGACAAATGTTCCACAGAAAATTGTACAGATTGTGGTTCAAATTCAGATCGATTGTCAGATTATTAAACATTTTCGCCCATCTTGAGTGAGTAAGCCTACTCGCTGGCGGATCAGCCCCTCGAGCGTTACTGGCGTCCTCTGCGTGCTGCGGGTGGATGCGAGCTCCCTTATCGCGGCCGACCTCAGAGGCAGCAATGCTGAAATCCGCTATTGTTACAGCGGCGCTGCTCGCGTCCGCGCCCGCCGCTTATGCGCAATCGACCAGCGCCGGGGGCCAGCTCCAGCAAATCCCGCCGGCGCCCGAACGGCCGGAGACGCCGCCCGACTTCACGATCGAGCCCGCGGTCCCGGCACCCGAGGTGGGACCCGCAGGGCCGGCCATTCGTGTCGACACGCTGCGCGTAACCGGCGCGACCTTGTTCGACCCGCAGGTCCTGCTTGCCGCGAGCGGCTTCGCACCCGGCAGCGAACTCACGCTCCCCGAGATGCGCGCCATCGCCGCCCGGATTTCCGCCTACTATCATACGCGGGGCTACTTCCTGGCGCAGGCCTATGTGCCCGAGCAGGATGTCCAGTCGGGCGCGGTCACGATCGCGGTCATGGAAGGCCGCTACGGCGCAGTGCGTCTCGAGAACGGCAGCACTTTGGCGGATCGCGTTGCGCTCGGTGTGCTGAGCGGCCTGGATAGCGGCGACATCGTCGCGGCCGCGCCGCTCGAGCGCCGGCTGCTGTTGCTCTCGGACCTGCCCGGCGTGCGCGTCGCATCGACGCTTTCCCCCGGGGCGACGGTCGGGTCCTCCGACCTTGCCGTCGAACTCCGCGACGGGCCCCGAGTCACCGGAAGCGTCGAAGCGGATAATGCCGGCAACCGCTACACCGGTGAGTATCGCGCCGGCGGCACGCTCAATCTCAACAATCCGCTCGGGATCGGCGACCAGCTCAGCCTGCGCATCCTGGCTTCGACCGGGGGGCTCGCTTACGGCCGTGCCGCCTACCAGCTCCCGGTCGGCAATATGACGCTCGGCGTGTCCTATGCCCGCGTGCGCTACCAGCTCGGCCGCGAGTTCGAGACGCTCGATGCCGACGGCACCGCCGATGTCGCCAGCCTCTATGCCAGCTATCCGCTGATCCGTTCGCGCGACCTCAATCTCTATGCCCTCGGGGCGTTGGACGCGAAGTGGTTCGAGGACAGCGTCGGGTTGGTGTCGGCACAGTCGAGCAAGCGCAGCCGCGCCGCCACGCTGGGCTTCCGCGCCGATGCGCGCGACAGCCTGGGCGGCGGGGGCTGGAGCGACCTGGCAGCGGGCGTGACCGTCGGCGAGCTCGAGATCAGAAGCCCGCTGGAACGCGCCGCCGACGCGCTCACCGCGCGAACCGACGGGGGCTTCGGCAAGTTCCAGTTTGCCGCCTCGCGGCTGCAAACGCTGGGCGGCCCGCTCTCGCTGTTCGCCTCGGTGCGCGGACAGCTCGCGTTCGACAACCTCGATACCTCGGAAAAGATGGAGCTCGGCGGCGCTTACGGCGTGCGCGCCTATCCGGAGGGCGAGGCTTACGGCGACGAGGGTGTCATCTTCACCGGGGAGGCCCGGTTGGCGCTCAGCCAATGGACGCCGTTCCTGCCGGGCCGGCTTCAGGCGATCGCGTTCATCGATCTCGGCCGGGTCGACTACGCGCACAGCCCCTGGTTCGCCGGAGCCAACACAAGCTATCGCCGGGGCGTGGGCGCGGGCCTGACCTGGGCGGGGCCGGACGGCTTCTTCGCCAGCGCCAGCTATGCGCACCGGCTCGGCGACCAGCCGGTCACTTCGGGCCCCGACCGCTCGGGCCGCTTCCTGTTCCAGATCGTCAAGATCTTCTGACGGTCGCGCCGCACTTCCGCCGCGCACCGCCCCCCAATTCAAGGACCGTCAGCATGACCCCTCTCAATCGCAAATCTTCGCTATCGGCCTCGACCGCGCTGTCGGGCGCCGGCCGGCTGGCCTGGGTCGGCCTTGCCGCCACTTCGCTCGCCGCGGCGCCGGCGGTGAAGGCCCAGAACCTGCCGTCCGGCGGGGTCGTCGCTGCGGGCAGCGCCACCATTTCGCAGGGGCCCGGCTCCGTCACGATCGCCCAGTCCAGCCAGGCCGCGGCGATCAACTGGGACAGCTTCGGCATTGCCGCGGGCAACAGCGTGACCTTCGTGCAGCCCGGCGCGGGCTCGGTCGCGCTCAACCGCGTGCTCGGCGCTGACCCCTCGGTGATCCTCGGCAACCTGTCCGCCAACGGCAAGGTATTCCTGGTCAATCCCAACGGCGTGCTGTTCGGCCAGGGTTCGCAAGTGAACGTCGGCGGGCTGGTCGCTTCGACGCTCGACATTGCCGATGCAGATTTCATGGCCGGCGACTATCGCTTCGCCGGGCCAAGCGGCGCAACGGTGCTCAACCAAGGATCGATCACCGCGGCTGACGGCGGCTATGTCGCGCTGCTTGGCGCCGAGGTCAGCAACCAAGGCACGATCGTCGCGCGGCTCGGCACGGTGGCGCTCGTCGCCGGCCAGGGCATCACGCTCGACATCGCGGGCGACGGGCTGCTTAACGTCACGATCGATACCGGCGCGCTCGGCGCACTGGTCGCAAACGGCGGGCTGATCCGCGCCGACGGCGGGTTCGTGCTGCTCACCGCGCAGGCTGCCGGCCAGTTGCTGCGCACGGCGGTTAACAACACCGGCGTCATCGAGGCCCGCACGCTCGAAAGCCGCAGCGGCCGGATCCTGCTGCTCGGCGACATGCAGAGCGGCACCGCCACCATCGGCGGAGTGCTCGACGCGAGCGCGCCCGATGGCGGCGACGGCGGCTTCATCGAAACTTCGGCGGCGCATGTCGACATTGCGGACAACGTCCGCATAACCACCGCCGCGCAGGCGGGCGTAACCGGCACCTGGCTGATCGATCCCGCCGACTTCATCATCGCGCCGCTGGGCGGCAATATCTCGGGCGCGACGCTTTCGGCGCAGCTCGTCACCAACAGCGTGGTCATCAGCACGCTGGCGCCCGATGCCACCGCCGGCAACGGCGACATCTTCGTCAACGATGCCGTGGCCTGGACCGCTTCGGGTACGCCGACGACGCTGACGATGAACGGCCTGCGCGATGTCAACATCAACGCCCCGATCACGGCCACCAACGGCAACGTGGTGGTGTGCTGCGGCCGCGACGTGAACGTCGACGCGCCGATCACGACCACCAACGGCAGCGTCCTGCTCAATGCCGGGCGCGACGTGCTGGTCCGCCACGCGATCACCACGGTCGATGGCAACATCGCGCTGTGTGCGGGACACGACGTCCACATCGACGCGGCGGTGACGCTGACCCGCGGCAGCACGATCCCCGCGCAGAGCCTCGGGCTGCCGATCGGCTTGACGCTGATCGCCGGCGGCGACGGCACCGGCAGCGGGACGATCATCTTCGCGCCGCTTGCGCCGCCGACCACGGTCACGGTCGCCCCGGTGACCATCAACTACAATCCGCTGTCCTATGCCGCGCCGTCCGACTTCTCGACCGAGTTCGTGCTCACCGAAGGCGCCACGCTGACTCAGCGAATGCTGCTGTTTCCCAATGGCGACAAAGTGTTCGACGGCAGCGCCAACGCCGTGCTGAACGGGTTCAACACCACCGCGACCTCGGGCACGCCGACCGGCGTCACGCTGGTGGCAGGCCCCGGTGCGAGCGCGGTGTTCGACCAGGCGGCGGCCGGATCGGGCATCGGCATCACCTACGTGGGCTACAGCCTGACCGGCGCGAACGCCGACCAGTACGCGCTGGCGGGCCTGTGCTGCGATGCCACGTTCGCCAGCTTCGGGACGATTTCCGCCGCTCCGGTGGTCGTCCCGCCGGTGGTGGTGCCGCCCGTCGTTGTGCCACCGGTCGTCCCTCCGGTCGTACCGCCTATTGTTGTTCCCCCGGTCGTACCGCCTGTCGTCGTGCCCCCTGTCGTTCCCCCGGTCGTGGTGGTGCCGCCCGTCGTGACACCGCCGGTGGTCACGCCAGGTGTCGTGCTGCCGGTTGTCATTCCCCCGGCGGTCGTGCCTCCGGTCGCCGGACCGGCCGGCGGAGGGGGAACGCCGGTGGCGGTCGCTCCCACGCCGGTCGTCATTCCGACCGGCGTTCCCGCGCTGCTCCAGCCGGGCATCCCCGTCCTGCCATTGCTGGCAGTGGCGGCTTTCGCCCCGCCCCTTACTTCGCTCGCCATCGTCGGCCCGGGCGTGAACCTGCCCGCGGCCCAGGAGGCCTGGCCGACCCCGGTCGAGGCGCCGCAGATCGTCGAGATCGTAGAGGTTCCCGTGCCCGAAGCCGCGATCGAAGAGGCGGTGCCGCCCGCTCCCGCGGTGCCCGTCTATCCGCGCAAGCAGGCGCGCCATTGAGCGCGCTGGCGCTCGCACTGCTGGCGGCCGGCGTCGCCGCGGCGCCGGTCGCCGAGTCGGCGCCGCCGCCTGCCAGCGAGCAGCTCGCACCCGCGCCCGATTTTGCCGGGGAGCAGGCCTCGCAAGAGGCCTACGACCTGGCGCAATGGGCACTCGCTTCGCGCGACAGCCGCAACCTGCCCTTCGCTATTGTCGACAAACGCGGCGCCCGGGTGTTCGTGTTCGACCGCCAAGGTCGCCTTCAGGGTGCCGCCCCGGCGCTGCTCGGCCTCGGTGTGGGCGATGACAGTGTGCCCGGCATCGGCCAGCGGCGGCTCGCGGCGATTCCCCCGCACGAGCGCACCACGCCGGCCGGCCGGTTCGAAGCGGTGCTCGGCCACGATCTCGAGCAGGACATTCTCTGGATCGACTACGAGAGCGCGCTCTCGCTGCACCGGGTCATCGCGGGAACCCCCAAAGACCGGCGTGCCGAACGGCTGCTCTCGCCGTCGCCCGAAGACAACCGCATTTCCTACGGCTGCATCAATGTCCCCGCGGCGTTCTACGACACGGTCGTCGTCCCCGCGTTCACCGGGACCGTGGGGATCGTCTATATCCTGCCGGAGACCAAGCCGCTCGCGGCGCTGTTCCCGGGCACGGCACCGCGCGTCGCTCAGTAACCGCGGGCCGTCAGTCCGCGCCGGTCACCTCGTCGGTGTGTACGCTGAACTCCGCCAGTTGCACCGGCCCGAAGGTCGTGGTCAGCGCGGTATCCGTGGCATCGCGGCCGCGGGCCATCAGGACGCGGCCGATGCGCGGCTTGTTGTGGCGCGCATCGAAGGTATGCCACTCGCCCCCGAGGTAGACGTCGAACCAGGCCGAGAAATCCATCGGCGCATCGACCGGCGGAATGCCGATGTCGCCGAGATAGCCGGTGCAGTAGCGCGCGGGGATGTTCATGCAGCGGCACAGGGTGATCGCCAGATGCGCGAAGTCGCGGCACACGCCCTGCTGTTCCTGGTGGGCATCCCAGGCGGTCTTGGTCGGGCGTGCGAAATGATATCCGAACTCGATATGACCATGGGTGAAATCGACGATCGCCTGGACGCGTTCCCACCCGGGCCTGACATGGCCGAACAGCGACCACGCCGTCTCGGCGAGCCGGTCGGTCTCGCAGTATCGGCTGCCGAGCAGGTACACGAGGATGTCGTCGGGCAGCTCCTCGATCGGATGCTGCACCGCATCGGGGACCACGCGGTCTGGAATCCCGTCGTCCTGGACCGTGAAGTCGCAGCTCAGCAGCAGCCCGCCTTCCGGCGCGGTGACCCGCGTGCAGACGTTACCGAACGCGTCGAGGTAATCGTACATCGGAACTTCGGGCGAGGTCACGATCCGGTGCGGGCTGCGCAAGTCCTTGTTGCGCGACGGGTGCAGGCTCAGCATCGCCATCATCGGCGTGGGCTGCTCGGTGACCAGCCGAATCTGGTATCCCGCGCGTATCAGCATCGTGCGACCTTTCTTGCGGGAGAACGGGCCGCCGCAGCGGTATCCGCCGTGCGATCGACCGCGATGTCGACCTTGACTGTCATGTCGAGAAAGCTGCCCGGGAACCCGGACCAGGTCCCGGAGATCGGCACCGCCTGGTAGATGTCGCGCGCGACCGCGACGCGGATCAGCCCGCGGCTGCCGACGATGCCGTTGGTCGGATCGAATTCGATCCACCCCGAACCGGGCAGGTAGACGCGCACCCAGGCGTGCGTATTGCCGCCGCCCAACCGGCGTTCGCGGGCGCTGGGATTGTAGACGTATCCCGAGGCGAAGCGCGCGGCGAGGCCGAGCGCTCGCACCGCCTCGATCATCAACATCGCGTAATCGCGGCACGTGCCCTTGCGGGTGCGCAAGGTTTCGATCGGCGACTGGGTGCCTTTCTCGGCACGCGGCACATAAGTGAATTGCCGGCGGATCGTGGCGGTCATGTCGGAGAGGATGGCCAGGGTTTCGGTCCGCCCCGACGCGTCAACGAACCCGCGCGCCCAGCTGTCGATCTGCCGCAGCGGATCGAGATGCTGACGCTCGATCGAGCGCAGGAGATCGGGCATCTCCTCCGAGGAATAAGTGAACGGATAGGACCGCGCGTATTCTTCGATATGGACGTCTTCTACCCCGACCGGTTCGTGGAGGACCTGCACCTGGCTGTCGAACGTGAGCCGGTCGGCCCGCTGGTCGAACGTCGCGATCGCGACCGAGTTGCCGAACACGTCCTGGAGCCAGCGCAAGTTGGAGGGGGCAGGGTCGATCTGGAGCGTGGCCCGGATCAGGTGCTGGTCGTAGCTTTCGCGCGGGCGCACCATGATGCGGTGCTCGCCGAACGACACCGGCTGTCGGTACGTGTATTGCGTTACGTGTGACAAATTCAGCAACGGCATAAGGCTTTTATTGCATGAGCGAACGGATAGGCCAACCGCTCCTTGCGCAACCCGATCCCTCTCCGGTTCAGGTGCACAATCCAGGAGGTGCGTCGCCGTTCCTGCTGCTGGGCGACCACGCCGGAAATGCCATTCCGGCCGCGCTCGGCGCGCTCGGTCTCGGGCCAGCGGACCTCGGCCGGCATATCGCCTGGGACCTCGGCATTGCCGCGCTCGGGCCGATGCTCGCCGATCGGCTCGACGCGCCGTTCATCAGCCAGGCCTACTCGCGGCTGGTAATCGACTGCAACCGCGATCCGGACGGGCCCGAGGCGATCGTCGAAGTCAGCGACGGCACGCCCGTCCCGGGCAACCGGGGCCTGAGCGAGGCGCTTCGCCGCCAGCGGATCGCTGCGATTCATCGTCCCTATCACGATGCTGTCGCGCAGGCGCTTCGCGAGCGCCATGCGGCAGGGGTGCAGATTCACCTTGTGTCGCTACACAGCTTTACGCCCACGATGGACGGGTTCGACCGGCCATGGGAGATCGGCGTGCTGCACGGCGACGGTCATACGCGCCTGGCGCACGCGCTGCTGCAGGTACTGCGCGCGCGGCGCGTGCCGGCGGTGGGGGACAACGAGCCCTATGCCTTCGACGGCACCGACTACACGATCCCGCACCACGCCTATCCGGCGGGCCATCTGTGCGTGGAACTCGAAATTCGCCAGGACTTGCTGACGACAACGCGCGGCTGCGAGCAGTGGGCCGCCAACCTGTGCGACTGGTTGAATGCCAGCGCAGCCCTTGCGCCGCGGCCGGTGCCGGGCTGAAGTCCGGAGAGAATGGTGCCGCTTACAGGACTCGAACCTGTGACCCCCGCATTACGAATGCGATGCTCTACCAACTGAGCTAAAGCGGCTTACCATTCTCCTGCCTTACGGCACTTCCAACTTGTTCCGCAACGCTGAGCCCCACCCAGACTACCCGTGCCGCGCCCTCCCGAGTGAGCGACTGACCCCGGCTAGCGAGACTGGCGGTGGGCTGCGAATACGGGCAGCACCGGAACCCGCGCCCTCTATGGCCGCGCCCTGCGGAAATCCATAGCAAATCGCACCCGGCTGGCGCGGGCGGCGTGGGCGGCTATAGGATGCCGGTCCCGCAACAGGAGAGGCGCATGGCGAACCGTTCGTGGCTGTTCGTGCCCGGCGACAGCGAGGTGAAGCTCGGCAAAGTCGCGGGATACGGCGCGGATGCGGTGATCGTCGATCTCGAAGACGCGGTCGCACCCGCCGCCAAGCCGCGCGCGCGCGAACTGGCCGGGGAGTGGCTTGCCGCGCATCCCGCCGGGCCGGGCGGCTTCGCGCGCTGGGTGCGGATCAACCCGCTTGATGGGCCGCTCTGGTTTGACGATCTGGATGCCGCGATGGCCGGGCGGCCCGACGGGATTATGGTCCCCAAGGCGGCCGGTCCCGCGCAGCTCGCGGCGCTCGGCGCGGCGCTCGATGCGCTCGAAGCCGAGCACGGGGTGGACTCAGGCACGACCCGCGTGTTGCCGCTGGTCAGCGAGACCCCCGCCGCCGCGCTGACCATTCCGAGCTACCTCGGGCATGCCTCGCCGCGGCTCGCCGGGCTGACTTGGGGCGCGGAGGACTTGTCCGCCGCACTCGGCGCCGAGCGGAAACGCGGGGCAGACGGACTGTGGACCGACACCTTCCGCTGGGTGCGCGCGCAAGTGCTGCTGACCGCGCACGCCATCGGAGTCATGCCGGTCGATACGCTTTATAGCGATTTCCGTGATGTCGTGGGCCTGGAGCGGGCGGCTGCGGAGTCTTTCGCAGATGGGTTCGGGGGGATGCTGGCGATTCACCCGGGCCAGGTGGCGGCGATCAACGCCGCCTTCACCCCGGGTCCCGAGGCGATAGCCCGGGCGCGCGCGATCATCGCCGCGTTCGACGCGGAGCCGGGTGCGGGCGCGCTCTCGCTGGACGGGGCGATGATCGACCGGCCGCACCTCGAACAGGCGCGCCGGCTGCTCGCAGGGCTCGGCTAGCTACTCGGCGGCGGCAGCGGGTGCCGGGGCGTCAGGTTCAGACGCTGCCGCGTCGTCTGCGACCGCGCTTTCTTCGACCGCGTCGCTTGCAGCGTCGTCCGGTCGCGCGCTGCCGGTCCCCGAGCGCACCGGCTCGGCCAGCGGCGGCTGCGAGCTGACGGTGTCGATCGGCAGCATCGCATCGCTGATCGTGCCTTCGAGCACTTCGCCCGAGGCCGAACGCTCGTCGTCGTCGCGCGGTTCGCCGCCGCACGCAGCAAGGAGCGCGGGAAGGGCCAGCAGGGCGATAAGACGCAGGACCGACACTCGCTTCACTCCGCTTCGCTCAGCGCGGCGAGGAAGGCCTCCGCATGCGCTAACAGCGCCCCATCCCATTCCTCGGGCCCGACCGCAAGGCCGAGCCGCGCCAGGCTGGTGACGCCGTATTCGGCAATGCCGCATGGCACGATCCCGCCGAAGTGGCTCAGGTCCGGGTCGAGGTTGACCGCGAAGCCGTGCATCGTCACCCAGCGCCGCACGCGCACCCCGATCGCGCCGATCTTGGCTTCGGCGCCGCCGGCGTCGCGGGTCCAGATGCCGATCCGCTCGGGCACTGCCCACGCTTCGACCCCGAAGCTGCCGAGCGTGGCGATCACCCATTGTTCGAGCGCGTGGACGAAGCGGCGCACGTCGCGGCCCCGCTGGCTCAGGTCGAGCAACACGTAACCGACCCGCTGGCCGGGCCCATGATAAGTGTAGCGTCCGCCGCGGCCTGTTTCGACCACCTCGAAGCGTGCGTCGAGCAGTTCGGCGGCGGGGGCGCTGGTGCCGGCGGTATAGACGGGGGGGTGCTCGAGCAGCCAGATGAACTCGCGCGCGCGCCCTTCGGCGATGGCGGTATTGCGCGCTTCCTGCTCGGCGAGGGCGGCGCGATAGGGCACTGGCGCGGACTCCTGCCGCCATTCGATGCCCGAAGTGTTGCCCAGTGCATTCATGATCGGGGAATTGCCTGCGCGCGGCAAAGGCGCGTATCAAGCCCTAACGCCCGAGGGAGGACGCGATGAAGTTCGACATGAGCGAAGCCTGGCGCGAGGCGAGCGCCATGATGCGCGCCAACCGCGAGGTGCTGCTGGTTGTCGCGGGGATCTTCTTCCTGCTGCCCAATCTGCTGCTGATGTTGAACATGCCCGATTTCGCCGGGCTTGCGATGGAGGATCCGCGCGCCGTCGAAGCGGCGATGATGGAATTCTACGCCACACAGTGGTGGGTTCTGATCGTGGTCGCGGTCGCCGGGATCGTCGGCAACTTGGCGCTACTCGCGCTCCTGCGCGACACTGCGCGGCCGACTGTCAGGGAGGCGCTTCGCCTCGGGCTGGTCGGGTTGCTGCCGGCGTTCGGCGTCTATCTGCTGTTCGTGGTGGGCGCGGTGGTTGTGCTCGGCTTGCTCTTTGGCCTGGCAGCCGCTTCCGGCATCGCAGCGCTCGGGGCCTTGGCGTCGATCGTGACAATCGCAGGTCTGGTCTATCTGAGCATCAAGCTGTCGATGTCCGGCCCGGTGATCGCGGTCGAGAGGCTCTACAATCCGGTCCGCATCATCCAGCGCAGCTGGCGGCTGACCAAGGGCAACTCGGTGCGGCTGCTGCTGTTCTTCGTGCTAATCCTGATCGTCTATCTGGTGATCTCGGTGCTGGCCGGAGTCTTCGCCAACGTGCTCGCGATGGCGCTCGGGGACGAGGCGTTCAAAGTGCTCGATGCGATCGTGACCGGATTGCTGTCGACGGTGCTGGCCGTCGTGCTGGTGGCCGTCCTCGGGGCGGTTCACCGCCAGCTCGCCGGACCCACGGCCGAACGGCTGAGCCGCACGTTCGAGTAAGCGCGCACCGATCGGCGCGCCCGGGTGTCAGTCCTTCCAGCCCCACGCCAACAGGCATGGCGGAACGTTGAACCACGCGAACCCGGTATCGACCCGGGCGAAATGGCGCGCGGTATAATCGCGTGCCGCGGTGGTGAACTGATAGGTCAGGAACCCGCCGCCCGACCTCAGCACGCGGTGGGTGGCGGCCGCGATGGCCGGACCGACGCCTTCGGGCAGGGTCGAGAAGGGCAAGCCGGACAGCACGTAATCGGCGTGGCTGTGCCCGAGCGCGGCGACGATCGCCTCCACGTCCTCGGCGCTGCCGAGCACAGCGTGAAAGCGGCTGTCGCCAATGGTCTTGCGCAAGTACTCGATGAACAGCGGGTTGGTGTCGATCACCACCAGTTCGCCGTCGCGGGGCAGGCGGTCGAGCACCGGGCGGCAGAAGGTGCCGACGCCGGGGCCGTATTCGACGAACAGCTTGCACGCGTTCCACTCGACCGGAGCCAGGACCTTGTCGATCGTCGAGTCCGAAGTCGCGATGATCGATCCGACCATGCGCGGGTTTTCGATGAAGCCGCGCAGGAACACGCCGGCGGGTCCGAGCGCGCGGGCCAGGCGTTCTCTGACGCCGGGCCGGCGGACTTCGGCCAGTTCATTGCCATTCATGGGTAGGGACGAAGCTCCGCTGCGGACGCACGATCAGGGCCCGAGTGGCAAAGATGACGGTTCAATGCAAGTGTGACGGTTCGAAGTCGTCGATGCAACGCGCCCCGTTACGGTACTTTCACAAAGCAATTCAGACGGCTGGATCGCGAGGATGGATGCGGCCGATGGCTGCCGACGAACGCCAAGGAAAATATTGCGAACAACTCGCATTAGCGTTGACTCTGCGAACCATTCTCAATAATCGGCCCCAGCAACCAAACATGGGGGTTCAAGATCGTGCGTCGTGTTTTTACCGATGGAGCGTCCGCTCCGTTTCTCGCCCTGGCCTGCGTGGGCCTACTCGTCAGCGCGCCCGCGCGCGCCGCCGACGATGTCGGTGAGGAAGCCGAAGACCAGGCCGCACAGCCGATCGTGGTGCAGGGCGAGCGCGCGGCGGGCGAGGTCGAAAGCCCCAAGGCCACAGCGCCGATCCTCGATACCCCGCAAACCGTCACGGTGATCAACCGCGAGGCGATCGAGCAGCAGAACCTGCTGACGTTGCGCGACGTGCTCTCGACCGTACCCGGGATCACCTTCGGCGCCGGCGAAGGCGGCGCCGGTTACGGCGATTCGATCACCTTGCGCGGCTATTCGGCCAACACCGACATCACCGTCGACGGGGTGCGGGACAGCGCGCAATACACCCGCACCGATCCGTTCAACCTCGAGCAGATCGAAGTCACCAACGGGGCGAACTCGGTCAACAACGGTTCGGGTTCGGTCGGTGGCAATATCAACATCGTCAGCAAGCGCCCGCAAGGCCGCGACAACACCACGCTGAGCGCAGGTATCGGCACCGACGAGTACTACCGCGGCACGCTCGACTCCAACATGCGCGTCAGCGACCTGGTGGCGTTCCGGCTCAACGCCATGGGCCACAAGAACCGCGTGCCGGGACGCGATGTCGAGAACTATGAGCGCTGGGGCGTGGCGCCGGCGGTGACGATCGGGATCGATCAGCCGACCCGCCTCACGCTGCAATACCTCCACCAGGAGGATACCAACATTCCGCAGTACGGGGTGCCCTATTACGAGAACGCGGCGTACGACGGCCTGATCCCGGGCGTCGAGCGCAGCGATTATTTCGGGTTCCGCAACCTCGACACGCAAGAGATCAATATCGATCAGGCGACCGCAATCTTCGAGCACGAGTTTTCGGACATGCTGTCGGTGCGCAATCTCGCGCGCTGGCAGAACGTCACCCAGCTCGCGATCGTCGATCCGCCGCAGGGCACCTGGTGCCTCGCGGCGACCAATCTGACGCCGACCGGGGCCGCCTGCACCGCGTCGGTGACCGGGGGCACGCTGACCATCCCCGCAGGCTACTACCTGCCGAGCGGACCGCGCGGAAACACCCGGGATTCGGAGAACGAGCTGGCCTTCAACCAGCTCGACTTGCGCGGGACGTTCGACACCGGCGGCATCAAGCACACCTTCGTGCTCGGCGCGGCCTATACCTGGGAAAGCTACCTCCTCTCGAGCGGCAACGTGCAGCGCAACGCCAACGGGACCAATGCGTTCGCCTACCTGCCGTTGATCAACTTTTCGGACCCGGACACCGTGATCCCCGGGCCCGCGGCGACGACCGGCGTGGCGCGCGTTTACGGCAGCAACGTCTACACCGGGCCGATCAACTACATCGAAAGCGCGCGCCAGGAAGGCCGCCTGTCGAACGTATCGATCTATGCCTTCGACACCATGGAACTCAGCCCCAACTGGGAACTGAGCGTCGGCGCGCGGTGGGAAGACAACACGGGCTGGTACCGCGCCGACACGGTATCGACAGCTACCGCGACGCTCGGCCAGGTAATGCCGGGCACCCGGTTCGACAACGGCGACCAGCTGTTCTCGTACCGCGCCGGCCTCGTTTACAAGCCGGTCGAGAGTGTCAGCCTCTACGCCGCCTACGGCAATTCGATGACCCCGTCGAAAAGCTCGGTCAACGGCTCGTGCACCGCGGCGACCTGCAATGTCGATCCCGAGACAGCCAAGAACTACGAGATCGGCGCCAAGGCCGAGTTCTACGGCGGCGCGTTGCTGCTCACGGCCGCCGCCTTCCGCAACGAGCGCGACAAGTACCGCGTGGCCTCGAACGATCCCGTCGTGCCCGACCAAGTGCTCGACGGCCGCAGCCGCGTCGATGGCATATCGCTGAGCGCCACGGGGCAGATCCGGCGCGGCTGGACGGTCACCGCCAACTATACCTATCTCGACGGCGAGCTGATCCAGTCGGTGTCGGACTTCTGCCTGTCCAACCCTGGCTCGGCCGGTTGCAACAACAGCGTGGCGATTCCCGATCCGGGTGCGGGCTCGCGGCTGACCAACGCGCCGCGGCACTCGGGCAGCCTGTTCACGACTTACGCGCTGCCGTTCGGGCTGACGATCGGCTACGGGGTGACCTATCAGGGCAGCTTCGTGTTCGCCAACCCGACGCTCGCGGCGCCGACCGTCTTCAGTTCGGAGCCGTACTGGATCCACAGCGCATACATTTCGTACGAAGTCACCGACCGGCTTAGCGCGCAAGTCAACGTCAAGAACATCTTCGACGAAGAATACTTCACCCGCATCCGCAACAACGGCTGGGCGACCCCGGGCGAGGCGCGCGCGGCGGTGTTCTCGCTCAACTTCGCGATGTGACGGGCGGGCAACGGGCCTTCGGGTCCGTTGCCCGCGCCCCCGATCCCCCCTATCGGAGACCCGCGATGCTCTTGGCGATCCCCGATGTCCTCGATGCCGCCGGCGTGGCGCGCGTGCGTGCGGTGATCGACGGTGCCGAATGGGTCGACGGCAATGTCACCTCGGGCCACCAGTCGGCGCTGGCCAAGCACAACGAGCAGTTGCCCGAGGGCAGTGCCGCAGCCAAGCAGGCGGGGGCGATCGTGCTCGAGGCGCTCGGCCGCTCGCCGCTGTTCTTCGCCGCCGCGCTACCGCTCAAGGTGTTCCCGCCGCTGTTCAACCGCTATGGCGAGGGGCAGGCGTTCGGTACCCATATCGACAACGCGATCCGCATCCAGCGCGGTACCGAGTTCCGGATCCGCAGCGATCTGTCGATGACGGTGTTTCTCGAAGATCCGGCTGCCTACGAAGGCGGCGAGCTGGTGGTCGAGGATCACTTCGGGGTCCAGCGGGTCAAGCTCCCGGCCGGACACGCGGTGCTCTATGCCTCGTCGAGCCTGCACCATGTCACTCCGGTGACGCGCGGGATGCGCGTGGCGAGCTTCTTCTGGCTGCAATCGATGGTCCGCGATGACGGCGCGCGGCGCATCCTGTTCGATCTCGACCGCTCGGTGCAGCGGCTGACCGGCGAACTCGGCGGCGCCGACCGTTCCGTGATCGAACTGACCGGCGTGTACCACAACCTGCTGCGCCATTGGGCGGACGCTTAGCCGAGCATCGCCGCCAGCGCAGGCGACAGGACCTCGCGAAACCCCGCACCTTCGCGAACCACCATGTGCATTGCCAGCCCCTCGCGCACGGCGGTGGCGAGCCCGACCTCCGGCCCAGACACGGTCAGCGCGGTAGCCCAGGCGTCGGCCAGCATGCATTCCGTCTGCAGTACGGCGACCGAGGCGACACCGTTGTCCAGCGGCGCGCCGGTGCGCGGGTCGAGCGTGTGGGCGTAGCGCTGGCCGTGGGCGCTGAAGTGCCGGCGGTAGTCGCCCGAAGTCGCAATCGCCAGGCCGTGCAGCGCCACCCGTAGCGGCTCAAGCGCGGCGCCGGGGACCGGCTCCACGTCGATCCACCACGGCTGCCCGTCGGGCCGGATGCCCGCGCCGACGAACTCGCCGCCGATCTCCATAAGAAAGTCCGCGACGCCCATCGCGCGCAGCCGAGCGGCGACAGCATCGACTGCATAGCCCTTGGCAATGCCGGAGAAATCGAGCGCCGCCACGCCGAAGCGCCGCGCGCGAAGCAACCCGGCCTGGTGCTCGACATAGCCGACGCGCGCCTGTGCGATGGCCGGAGCAGCGGGGACCGGCTGCGGACCGGGCGGACCGAAGCCCCACAGGTCAGCGAGCGCGCCCATTGCAGGGTCGAACGCGCCGCTGCTCGCCTCGGCGACTTTCAGCCCTGCTGCCAGCACGCGCGACAGCTCGACCGGCAGGGCCTGCCACACGCCTGGCGCGGCGCGGTTGAAGCGGGTGAGGGCAGACTCCGGCTCCCACTGGCTCATCTGCGCGACGATGCGGCTGAGAACCGCCTCGACCGCAAGCCGCAGATCGGCAGGCGGATCGACCGCTTGCACCGACCAGGCCGTACCCATTGTCTCGCCGCCGAACTCGGCGACGATCGCGCCGGCCCGGCGGCGCTCGAACGCCGCCGGGGATAGCGCCGCGGGGATCGCTATCCTCAGGAGGCGAGCACTTCGACCACGGTTACGTAGCTCATCCGCCCGCGCGGCGGGCCGCCGGGGGCCGGCCGTTCGTCCTCATCCTCATCGCCGCCTTCTGTGACGTTGACCCAATAGAGCCCCGGCTCGGGCCAGGTGATCTCGACTTTGCCTTCACCGTCGGTCTTGAGGTTCATGTCCTGAAGCGCGTCGCGGTAGCGGATCCCGCCGGGGATCGCGGTTACCGTCAGGCCTTCGGTCGGCTTGCCTTCGCGCAGGAACTGGAAAGTCGCGGACTCGCCGGCATAGAGATCGTTGGGGTGAGTCATCGGCACCAGTTCGATCCCGGCGCCGGTCGGCTTGAAGATATCCTCGGTCGGGGCGCCCTGGGTGATGTAGATCTCGTTGCGCGAGACGTTGTCGGCGGTGACTACGTCGGTGGCGTCTGCCGGGATGCGCTCGGCGAGGTTGGCGCGGGTGGTGCCGCGCGGCAGGGTCTTGGTCTCGCCGCCCTGCTTGTAAGTGCCGATCACGCCCTGGTTGACGATCGCCACGCGGTAGGTGCCCTGCTTCTGCAGGTGCACGTCGAACGTCGCGCGCATCTGGCCGACCGCATGGTTGGCGACCTCGATCGTTTCCCCGTCGGGAGTCGTCACGGTCGGTTTGGCCGACAGGGGGCGGTGGTCGATGTAGAACAGGTCGTTCGAGGCGGCGGCATCGACCGTCACCCAGTTGTTCTCGCCCGAGACCACGGTCGATGACGCGGTCATCCACTGGCGGTGCGCCTGGGCGGTCGTGGGCAGGGCGGCGAGCACCGTGCCGGCCAGAGCAAGCTTGAACAGGCGGGATTGGATCATCGGATTAACTCCTCGAAGATCAGTGTGGAGGGATCAGCGTTTGACGGACAGCGTGACAAGGCCGAGCTCGCTGCGGCCTTGCGCGCGGGCATTGGCGACCGCAGTGCCGTTCCAGGTGAACGGCAGCCGCAGCTGCTCGCGGCCGCCGACCTCGCGCGAGGCTTCGACCACCAGCGTGTACTGGCCGGGCGCGAGCGCCGGCATCCCGCCGCGCCCGGCGGTGAAGCTGACGCGGTGCGAACCCGGCGCGCGGGTGGCGCCGGACACGCCGCTTGCCGGCAGGCGCAGCGAGCGGCCCGAGGCGCGCCACCACTGGCGCACTTCGTTGAGCCATTTAGTGCCGCCCTCGCGGTTGTCGAGATCGTACCACACCGCCAGCGTGCGCGCCGGCGCGCCGTCCTGCTGCAGCCAGATCGCGACGTAAGGGTTGTGGTACTCGGCGACCGACAGGCGCGGGATCGCCACTGTCAGGTCCATGGTCTGCGCGGCAGCACCGGCCGGCAGCAGCACGCCGGTTCCCAGCGCGGCCACGGTCATTCCGGTCAATCGAAACTGCGTCATCAAGCGGTCCTTTAGTGAATCAGGAAAATCGCGATCGCCGCCGGGATCGCCAGCCCGGCGAAGACGAGCGGCCAGGTGCTGCGACGGTTCTTCGAATGGAGCTGGAGCAGCACCAGCCCGGTCAGTGAGAACACCACGCAGGCAAACACGAACACATCGATGAACCACTTCCACGGCGTGCCCGCATTGCGGCCCTTGTGGAGGTCGTTGAGGTAGGCGATCCAGCCGCGGCTAGTCTCCTCGTGGGTGATCGCCCCGCTCGCCCGGTCGATCGCAAACCAGCCGTCGCCGCCGGGGCGCGGCAGCGGCATGTAGATCTCGTCGGGCGACCATTCGGCCTCGCCGCCGGCGTAGAATCCGGTCTCGGCTTCGATCCAGCTCGCGATCGGGGCGGGCAGGGGCTTCTTGGATTCGGTTTCGTCGGTGGGCGCGATTTGCGCCAGCAGCGGGGCCGGCAGCTGTGCCTCGCCGGTGGTCACGACCGGGCTGGCCTCGATCTCGCCGGCATGATTGAGCGTGAACCCGGTGATCGCGAACAGCAGCAGTCCAACCAGACTGATCGCCGAGCTCATCCAATGCCAGGTGTGCAGCTGCTTCAGCCAGAAGGCCTTGCGGCTGCGCTTGCGGGCGGCGGCAGTCGGTACGGAACCATGCATCAGGCGGGGAGTCTCGAACAGTGTCCCGCCGCGCATAACGCGAACGATTCGCAATTTCAATTGGCATCTGCGGGCGCGCCCCGCGAAACGCGGCTAGGGATCGGCACGCAGCGCCGGCACCGCCGCGGCCGCATCTTCGGCGGTAATGCCGGGCGACGGGGCGGCGCTGATCCGCTCCGCGCGGCGTGCCACGCGCCCGGCGCGCTGGATCGCGCGCACCAGCCGCGGGTAGACCCCGCAGCGGCATAAGTTGCGAATCGCGGCTTTGATCTCGGCCTCGGACGGATCGGCATTTCGCGCCAGCAATGCCGCCGCGGCGATGGCGATGCCGGGCGTGCAGAACCCGCACTGAATCGCCTGCTCGGCGACCAGCGCCTGCTGCACCGGGTGCGAGCGGTCGCGCGACAGGCCTTCGATCGTCGTGACCACGCGCCCCTCGGCCTCGGCCAGTGTGACCAGACAACTCCGCAATGCGGCGCCGTCGATCAGCACCATGCACGCGCCGCAATCCCCCACACCGCAGCCGTACTTGGTGCCGGTCAGATTGGCCGCATCGCGCAGCGCCCACAGCAAGGGGGTCTGCGGGTCCATCTCGAAGCGGACCGGCCGGTCGTTGACGGTGAGATCGGTCATGCTGCCTTCTTTATCATTGCGAGGGGCGCAGCCCCGCGGCAATCGAGGGCGCGGTCGAGCGGCCCTGGATTGCTTCGCTGCGCTCGCAATGACGAACGGGGCAGACGTTCCTCATCCTGGTGCGTAGCTCTCGAGGTAGCCGCATCGGCCGCAGCGCCAGCTTTCGACCGTCAGCCGGCGCTTGCCGCGAATGCTCAGGCCCCACCACTTCTTGTCGGGCGCGCCTTCGACCCATTCCGTGATCGCCTTCTGGTTACCGTCCTTGAGTTCGAGCAGGATCCCCTGATCCATGCGGCCGCCGCACTTGCCGCACGACTTGCTCATTCGCGCCAGCTCCGGTCGACCGAATCGAGCTTGCGCACCCAGGCCTCGAAATCGACCCGGCCGAAGTCCTTGACCAGCATCAGGTCGCGGTCGCGCTGGTGCACCGCCACGACTTCGGGCGGGACCGTGATCGCGCCACCCAGTGCGGCGGTCTTGACCTGGATCTCGCAGGCGCGCTGGAGCATGTAGTAATTGAGGAACATCTCGTAGAGCGTCGCGCCGAGCACCACCGGGCCGTGGTTGCGCAGCATCAGCACGCGGTTCTGGCCGAGGTTCTCAAGCAGCCGCTCGCCCTCTTCGGCGCGCACCGTGATGCCCTCGAAATCGTGATAGCCGACCGCCCCGTCGAAAAAGCAGGCGTAGAAGTTGGTCGGGGTCAGCCCCTGCGCGCTCGAGCAGACGGCCATCGTGTCGGGCGTGTGCGTGTGGACGATGGCGTGCGCCCAGTCGATGTGCCGGTGGAACAGGCTGTGCTGGGTAAACCCGGCCAGGTTGACCGGGTGCGGGCTGTTGCACAGCTTGTTGCCCTCGCTGTCGATCTTGATCAGGTTGCTGGCGGTGACTTCGGACCAGAGCAGGCCGAACGGGTTGATCAGGAACGTCTCCTCGCCCGGCACGCGCACGCTGATGTGGTTGTAGATCGATTCCGACCAGCCGAGCATGTCGAAGATGCGGTAGCACGCCGCGAGCTCCTGCCGCGCGGTCCACTCCGCCTCGCTGCATGTCGAATTGCGCCTGAGCTGGGTGGCCATTGTGCGTTCCTCTCGAGGGCACGCTAGCACGCGGGCGGCGCAGTTCAAATCATGCCCGGCCTGCCTCATCAGATGGAGCAAACGCACCGCTTCATTGACTTTGTCGCGCCGATTGGCGAGCCATGCGGCCAGAGCCGGTCAAGCGGCCGGATTTCGGGAGGGTGGATGACTGCTGAGCTCGGTTACGGCCAGCCGCTGGGGGGCGTGGCGCAGACCGCTTTCGTGGTGCCGGACCTGCAACTGGCGGTGCGCCGCTGGGTGGCGGACATGCGCGCCGGGCCGTTCTTCGTGCTGCCGCACTTCCTGGTTACGGGCCAGACATACCGCGGCGAGGAATCGCGCGCCGACATCACGATCGCGATGGGCTTTGCCGGGCACATGCTGATCGAACTGATCCAGCCGCTCGACCAGGCGCCGTCGGTGTACCAGGAAACCATCGCGCTGCGCGGTTACGGCTTCCACCACCTCGGGATCGCCTGCGCCGACGTCGATGCCGACAGCCTCGACTACCAGTCGCGCGGGTACACCGAAGCGTTCCGCGCGGCTGTGCCGACCGGCGGCGAGGTGGTCTATCTCGACAACGGCACCGGCGCGCAGTTCGGCTTCCTTGAACTCCTGCCGGTCACGCCCGGCATGGACGCCACCTTCACGCGCTTCTGGGAGGCGTCTCGCGGCTGGGACGGCACAGACCCGGTGCGCAGCTTCATCTGACAGGCACGACAACGATAACAACCGCACCGCACGGCGGGCGGAGGGGAGAGAACCGCAATGCAGCCCAGCACCTCAGCCGCGCACGGCAACTGGATGAACAACTCGGCCGGCTACCAGATGCTGCTGGTTTTCCTGCTGAGCCTGAACTTCGGCATCGTGTTCTTCGACCGGCAGGCGCTCAACGTGCTGATGCCGCAGGTCCAGCCAGAACTGGGGCTGTCGCAGACGCAGATCGGCATCATCGCCGGCGGGCTTAGCTTCACTTGGGCGATCGCGGCGTTCTTCTATGGCCGCCTCTCGGACTCGCTGAGCAAGCGCAAGATCCTGCTCATCATGGCCACGATCGCGTTCTCGCTGTGCTCGTTCCTGACCGGGCTCGCGACCACCTTCGCGCTGCTGCTCGGCGCGCGGCTGCTGATGGGCGCGGCCGAGGGCGGCGTGATGCCGATTAGCCATGCGATGGTGGCGAGCGAGGTCGATCCCAAGCGGCGCGGCCTGGCGCAGGGCGTGGCTCAGAACCTTGGCAGCAACCTGCTCGGCAGCTTCGCCGCGCCGGTGGTGCTGGTCGCCTTCGCCGAGGCGTTCGGCTGGCGCGAGGCGTTCTACCTCGCCGGAGTGCCGGGGATCATCAGCGCGGTGATCATGTGGTTCCTGCTCAAGGAGCCGGCGCCGCTGCCCAAGCCTGCCGGCCACGAAGAACAGTCGATGACGATCGGCCAGGCACTCAAGGTTCGCAACATGTGGGTCTGCGTGGTGGTCGGCGTGCTGATGGTCGCGCACTTCGTCACCACCTGGGCGTTCATGCCGCTATATCTCGTCCAGACCAAGGGCTACGACGAGATAACCGCGAGCTGGATCATGGGTTCGCTCGGCATCGCGGCGGCGCTCTACGCGTTCCTGATCTCCGGCGTGTCGGACTACATTGGGCGCAAGCCGGTGATGGTCGTGCTGCCGTTCCTTTCGGTGGTCGGGCCGCTGGCGGCGATGTATTTCGACGGGCCGGCCACCACGCTGGCTGCGATCTTCTTCGTCGGCTGGGCGGTCAACGGGATCTTCCCGATCTTCATGGCGACGATCCCGTCGGAAAGCTTCCGCCCGCTCCATCACGCCACCGTGCTCGGGCTGGCGATGGGCGCCTGCGAGATTCTTGGCGGCGTGTTCGGCCCGCCAATCGCCGGCTGGCTCAACGATACCTTCGGGGTCAATTCGTTCCTGTGGATGCTGCTGGCGCTGGCGCTCGCGAGCGGCATCGCGGCGATGTTCCTGCGGGAAACCGCCCCCGCCGCGCTCGCCCGGCGCGGCCTAGAGGCGCAGGTCGCGTGACAGCGGCGCGGCGCTGGGCTTAGACTGGCAGCGACAAGAGGCGAGTCCGCGCTCGCCCGCAGAGGAGAGAGACCGACATGGCCACCCAGATGAAAGCCCCGCCGTCGACCAAGAAGGAAATCGTCGACGTCCCGTTCGCCTACCGCGACCTGGTGTCCAAGTATTCCCCCGGCGGCCGCTACATCGACGCGCAGAGCGACGATGACAGCCCGTGGGTGCCGTTCGGCCCGACCGCGGCGATCAAGCACCTGAGCTTCGACGTGCGGCGCAACCTGTTCTCGAACATCCTGTGGGTGAAGGGCCCGGGCACGATCGGCACGCACTTCCACCGCGGCACGATCACCATGGTCGTGCTCGAGGGCAGCGTCCGCTACCTCGAATACGACTGGGTGGCGACGCCGGGCGGGCTGATCCTCGAAGTGCCGGGCGAAAGCCACACGCTGGTCACCGAGCATCCCGACGGCGTGAAGCTGTTCGGCTGGATGGAAGGCCCGATCGAGTTCTACGACGAGAACGCCGTGCTGGTCGAAACCGCCGACGTATGGTGGATGATGAACCACTACGAGGAGCACTGCCGCGAGCACGGCATTGCGATCAACCCGAAGCTCTATCTCTGACGTGAGCACGCTCGCGCAGTTCGACATTGCCGGGCGCTCGGCGCTGGTCACCGGGGCGGCGAGCGGCATCGGGCTGGCCTATGCCGAGTGCATGGCGGAAGCCGGCGCCAAGGTAACGCTGACCGATATAGACGCTGCCGGCGCCAAACGCGAAGCGGCGCGGCTGGCTGAGGAGGGCTACGAAACGCGCTGGGCGGCCTGCGACGTGGCCGACCTGGCGCAAGTGGCGCAGGCGTTCGACGATCACGTCGCGGCCTTCGGCGGCTGCGACATCGCCTTTGCCAATGCCGGGCTCGATGTCGGGGGCGGGTTCTGGACGCCCGAGGGAAACCGCAACCCCGACGGCCAGATCGACGTCTACGATCCCGAGCGGTGGTACAAGTCGATCGGCGTGAACCTCAACGGCGCGTTCCACACCGTGCGCGAGGCGGCGCGGGTGATGAAGGCCAATGCGCTGCGAGACGGCGGGCGGCGGGGCGGCAGCATCGTCATCACCAGCTCGAACGCGGCCGAAGTCAACGAGGCGATCGTGGGCGTGCCGTACATGGCGGCCAAGGCCGGGGTGAAGCACTTCATGCGGCACGCCGCTTACGAGCTCGCCGCTTACGGCATCCGCGTGAACGCGATCGCACCGGGGCCGTTCGTGACCAATATCGGCGACGGTTGGGTCAAGAAGAACCCGGCGGCCAAGGCCGCGTGGGACGAGCTGGTGCCGGTCGGCCGCATGGCAGAAACGTACCAGATCAAGCCGCTCGCGCTGCTGCTCGCCTCCGACGCCGGCAGTTACATCACCGGCGCGCACGTGATGATCGACGGCGGCATGCAGCTCGGGCCGGTCAAGCCGCTGAACGAGACCGGGCCGGTGAAACAGGATTGAGACGATGACTACTAAAGCCAAGGCCGCCATCTGCCGCGGACACGATCATCCCTTCACCATCGAGCCGGTCGAACTGGCCGACCTGGCGCCCGACGAATTGCTCGTGCGGGTGATTGCCTGCGGCATCTGTCACACTGACCTGGCGGTGCGCGACGCGCAGCTTCCGGTGCCGCTGCCGGCCGTGCTCGGCCACGAAGGCGCGGGAATCGTCGAGGCCGTCGGCGGCGAGGTCACGGCGGCGAAGCCGGGCGACCGGGTGGTGATGAGCTTCAACTCCTGCGGCCACTGCCCCAATTGCGCCGACGACGCGCCGACCTATTGCTACAATTTCTTCCCCGAGAACTGGTCGGGCACGCGCGCCGACGGCACCCCGACGATGCACCACGAGGGGGCGCCGCTGGCGGCCAATTATTTCGGCCAGTCGAGCTTCGCCACTTATGCGATCACGCACCAGCGCAACACCTTCGCGCTGCCCGCGCGGTTCGA
This sequence comes from Sphingomonadales bacterium 12-68-11, assembly GCA_002279825.1. Classification (GTDB taxonomy): domain Bacteria; phylum Pseudomonadota; class Alphaproteobacteria; order Sphingomonadales; family Sphingomonadaceae; genus Croceibacterium_A. Next base: position 659,093 of record NCCV01000003.1, on the reverse strand, counting down.
TGGGATCGCGCTCGACATGATCGCCCCGATCGGCTGCGGGCTGATGACGGGCGCGGGCGCGGTGCTTAACGCGATGAAGGTGCGCGCCGGTCTGCCGATCGCGGTCTACGGCACCGGCACGGTGGGCATGGCGGCGATCATGGCGGCCAGGATCGCCAAGGCGAACCCGATCATCGCGGTCGATGTCAATGACGACCGGCTGGGGCTGGCGCTTGAGCTGGGCGCGACCCACGCGTTCAACGCCAAGGCCGACGCCAATGCGAAGATCAAGGAACTGGTGCCGCAGGGACTCGGCTACGTCTTCGACACCACCGGGATCAACAGCGTGATCGAACAGGCGTGGGACCTGCTCGCGCCCAAGGGCATCTGCGGCATCGTCGGCGCCAGCGCGCCGGGCGACAAGCTCACCTTCGACGAGGGGGTGTTCATGGGCGGCGGACGCACCGTGATGGGCATCCTCGGCGGCAATTCGAACGGCGCGCCGTTCCTGCTCGAACTGCTCGACCACCACCTCGCGGGCGACTTCCCGTTCGACCGGCTGATCGGCCATTTCGACTTCGCCCAGATCAACGAGGCGATCGAGGCCAGCGAGGTGGGCAAGGTGGTCAAGCCAGTGCTGCGGATATCGGCTGAGTGAAGCAATGAAAGCCGCCGTGTTCCAGGGCCTGCACCAACCGCTGGCGGTCGAAACCCTCCCCGATCCCACGCCCGGCCCCGGCGAGCTGGTGGTTCAGGTCGGGCGCTGCGGCATTTGCGGCAGCGACCTGCACATGAGCGAGGACCCGGCCTACGGCTGCCGGCCGGGCGACGTGCTGGGGCACGAATTCGCCGGCGAAGTGGTCGGGCTTGGCCGCGCGGTCGAGGGGCTCAAGACCGGGGACCTGGTCTCGGTCATTCCGCTCAGGAGCTGCGGCCGGTGCGAGAGTTGCCGCAAGGGCGAAGTCCAATGGTGCGCGCAGTTCGGCCTGCAGGGCGGCGGCTATGCTGAGTTCGCGGTCACCCGGCCCAACCAGTGCGTAAAGCTACCGGTGGGTCTGACGCTGGCCGACGGGGCGATCATCGAGCCGCTGGCGGTGGCGCTGCACGGCGTGAACCTGTCGGGGCTCCAGCAGGGAGACAAGGTGCTGGTGCTCGGCGCCGGGCCGATCGGGCTCGCGACCGCCTTCTGGGCGAAGCGTATGGGCGCGGCGAAAGTAGCGGTTCAGGATGTCGCCGAGTTCCAGCGCGAACGCGCGGGGGCGATGGGCGCGGACGCGTTCGTGGTGGATCCGGCGGACCCGGTCGGCAGCGCCGAACGCGCGCTCGGCGGCAAGGCCGACGTGGTGTTCGAATGCGTGGGCATTCCCGGGCTGATCGCTCAGGCGGTGCAGCAGGTCCGCAACCGCGGCACGATCCTGCTGCTTGGCCTGTGCACGCAGCCGGACACGTTCAACTCGTTCGCGATGCTCAGCAAGGAAGTGCGGCTCGTGACCAGCGCGTTCTTCACAACTGGCGAATACGAAGCCACGCTTGCCGCGCTCGAAGCCGGCGCGATCGAGCCGCGCGAACTGGTGACCGACACGATCGCGCTCGCCGATACGCCCGAGGTGTTCGAAAGCCTCAAGCGCCGCTCCGGCCAATGCAAAGTGCTGATCGCGCCCTGACGTAATCCCCCTCCCGCAAGCGGGAGGGGGAAACCTGGGCCTCAGGCTTGAGCGGGCAAGGGTTGCGGCCGGATCGCCGCTTCGAGCGCGGCGAAGTCGGGCCCCGCAACGCCGTCCTGCACTTGGTCCGACAGCGCGCGATAAGCCGCCAGCGCCGCGTCCCCCGCCGCCGTGAGCCGCGCTCCGCCGTTTTTGCCGCCGCCCGGCTGCGTCGCGACGAGCGGCGCGGCGAAGCAGCGGTTCATGGTGTCGACCAGCAGCCACGCCCGGCGATAGCTCATGCCCAGCGCGCGGCCGGCGGCGGAGATCGACCCCTCGCACGCGATCGCTTCGAGCAAGTCGGCCTTGCCCGGCCCCATCGCGATCTCGTCGCCGCAATAGAGCTGGAGCTTGAGCTTGAGGCGGGCCATGGCCCGCTTCTACTCAACCCAGCGGGCGGCTGGAACCGAAGAACAGCGCCTGGCTGATCGCCGCGCGCACGGTGTCTTCCTGGAACGGCTTGGTGATCAGGTAAGTCGGCTCGGGCCGGTCCCCCGTCAGCAGGCGCTCCGGATAGGCGGTGATGAAAATCACCGGCACGCTCCCAATCTTCAGGATGTCGTCGACCGCGTCGAGCCCCGACGAACCGTCGGCCAGTTGGATATCGGCCAGCACCAGGCCCGGCGTGTGCTCCGCAACCACGCGTTGCGCTTCGGTGCGCGTCGCGGCGGTGCCGCAGATTTCGTGGCCGAGCGACCTGACCAGATCCTCGAGCTGCATCGAGATCAGCGGCTCGTCTTCGATGATCAGCACGCTGGTGGCGGTCTCGCGTTCGATCTCGTCGACCGCTTCCTGGACCAGCAGCGCCACGTCGCCCTCGTTGAGGCTCATGATCGCGGCCGCTTCGCCGGGAGAGAAGTCCTCGACCGTGGTCAGCAGCAGCGCCTGCCGGTTGAGCGGGGTTATCCGCGAAAGCTGCGCCTGCGCCGCCATTTCGTGCGGCTGGCTCACGGGATCTTCGTCGGCCACCTGCAGATATGCGCTCGACCACAGCTTCGAGAACGCCCGGTACAGGGGAACCCGCCCGCCGCGCAGCGTTTCGGCTAGATCACGATCGGCCAGCGCGGCCTCGAGAGTGGCTTGGACAAACGCGTCGCCGGTGGACTGCGAGCCGGTCAGGGCGCGCGCATAGCGACGCAAAAACGGTAAATGAGCGGCGACTTCGGCCCCAATCGACATAAAACCCCTTCCGCAATACGACCTGTGCCACAACGCACGATCCAGGCCGCAGGTTCCTGTGGTTGGGGGTCCGGTGCGCGCTTTCGCTGGCGAAGGCCAGTGTGTTCGCAAACGCCGTTGAACAACCACGCGAAAATCTTTTTTTCGCAACCGTGGAACCACGGTCCGGGCCGTTCATTTCTCTCATGTCACCGCCGAGACCCCCCCTCCCGTCCAAGCGGCAGGTGATACGATCCCGAAGGCCTCCACTCCGCTGAGTGGAGGCCTTTTTTCTTGCCTGCTCAAGCGGCGAGGGCGCGGTTCCTCTGTCAGCGGAGGCTCAGGAGACGGCGCCCCGTAGGCGCGCGAGCAGCCCGACTTTGGGAGTGCCGCTGGCGAGCGCTTCCGCCAGGCGCACGGGATCGTAGGGCTTCTCCAGCATCAGACCCATGCCGGCGATTTCGGGCGGAATCGCCTCGGGCGAACCGGTCGAGAAGATGATCCGCGGATGCCTGGGGCCGAGCTCGTTGACCAGTTCGGCGAGCGCCCAGCCGTCGTCGCGATCGGCGAGATGGACGTCGATCACGATCGCGGCCGCATCGGCCTCCTCGAGCGCTTCCAGCGCGCGCGCGGTGCTAGGGCACAGCACGACCTCGCTCGCGCCGGCCGCAAGCAGCGCGTCCTCGAGCGCCAGCGCCAGCACGGCGTCGTCTTCGACCACCACGATGCGGCCGAGCGACTTGGCCTTGGGCCGGGATTTGCGGCCGTCGGTCTTCTGGCGGGCAGGGGACATGGCTTCCTCGCAGCGGCAGGAACCGCCGCGCCCTACCAATGAAGATCGGGCGGCGCCAGTTCCGCCCGGCCGGGTTAGAGCGTCTTTTCGTATATCCGGTATTCGCGATTGATCTTGCTTTCGATCGCCTGCGCGATCGCCACCATCCCCTGGTTGTCTTCGAGGATCCAGCCGATTTCGGCGCGCGTCACCCCGTTGTTCGGCACCGCGTAGCGGCGGATGTATTCGATCATCATGAAAGCGAGCTGGCTGGCGACGCGGGTCGCCTGCCACTTCTGCACCACACCCATCAAGGGAACACGGAACGCCGGGCTGTGCGGGTTGCGCAGCCACCACAGCAGTTTGATCCAGTTGAACGGATAGAGCTTGCCGCCCATCGTGATGAGCTTGGAATTGACGTCGGGCAGCGAGAGCATGAACGCGACCGGCTCGCCGTCGAGTTCTGCGATCATGTTGGCGCCTTCGATGATCAGCGGCGCCAGTTTCTTCGCGCCGTAGGCCTTTTCGCGCTCTGTGAACGGGACGAAGCCCCAGTTCTTCGACCAGGCGTCGTTGAGGATATCGATGATGATCGCGGCGTCGCGTTCGAACTGGCTCTTGTCGACGGGACGGACTTTGATGCTGGGGTTCCGCTCGCCCGAAGCGACGATGCGGTTGACGATCGGCGGGAAGCCGTCCTTGACCGGCAGGTCGTACGTGTAGAGCTTCTTGGCGACCGTGTAGCCGGCGGCCTCGACCCACGCCTCGTACTCGGGCTTGTTGTGGCCCATCATCACCATCGGCGGATGATCGTGGCCTTTCACGAGCAGGCCCGGTTCTTCCCAGACGGACAGGCTGATCGGCGCGAGCACGCGCGTCATGCCCTGGTCGCGCAGCCATTGCTCCGCGCGGGCGATGAGCGCCGCGCCGACTTCCGCATCGCGCGCTTCGAACAGCCCCCAGTTGCCGGTGCCGGGGCCCATGCCCTGTTCGGGCGGCTGCGCCAGTGCCAGTTCGTCGTAGTGCGCCGAGATCCGGCCGACCACTTCGCCGCCGCGGCGGGCCAGGAACAGCTGGAGTTTGGCGTGATCGTGGAACGGGTTCTTGCCCGGTGTCAGCAGTTCGACGACTTCTGCGCGCAGGGGCGGCACCCAGTTCGGATCGTCCTTGTTGATCGCGTACGCCAGGTCGATGAACGCATCGAAATCGCGCTTGCCCGCGACCGGCTCGACCGAGACAGCCCCCATACCGTTTCCTTCGAATGTTGGATTTGGCCGCCGGCTCAGGCGGATGCCTGCTCGCCTTCCTTGCCGAGCGCGCGGCGCCGGGGATGCCCGCTGGCAATGCCGCCTGACAGCTCCTTGACCCACGGATAGGCCTTGGCGACATCCTCGTCATAGCCAAGGTTGAACACCGTGGCCGAGCGCTGCGGGCGGTCCTTCTTCTGGTAGTACGTGCCCAGCAGCCGGTCCCACGCATAGTTGGTGATGCCGAAGTTGCCGTTCTCGTCGAAGAAGTGATGCTCCATGTGGCGCTGCTTCATGTGCTGGACCCAGTCCCACTTCGGCTTGAACGCCAGGTGCTGGATGCAGTGCATGAACTCGTAATAGCAAGTTGTCAGCAGGCCGGTCGCCAAGGCGGCGGCGGCACCCCCCGGTCCGCCGATCAGCCAGCCGAGCGGGAGCGTGGCCAGCGCAATCGTCGGCAGCGTGGTGTGTAGCGCGCCGAACAGCACCGAGAGATCGTTCGGATCCTGGTGGTGGTCGTAATGGATGCGCTTCCAGGTCGGCGCCAGCGCCTTGGATTTCCACATCCACTTCGAATGCAGCACGTACTGGTGCAGCAGGTGCCAGACGAGCGGATAGATCGCCACGCCCGCCGCGATCGCCGCCAAAGTCTGCCAGAGCGTCGCCGGCGCGAGCGCATAGGCGACCACGCACAGCGCGGTGAGCGCCAGATAGGCCATGATCGTGTAGTGCTGGAAATAGGCGACCACCAGTTGCCGGAAGCTCATCCGGTCGAGGTAGTGCGAGCGCTTCCAGAACGGCAGATCGGCCTGATCGGCGGTGGTGGGCTGATGGGGCACGGTGTCGGATCCTGTTCTTGCGGCTCGGCCCTAGCAGAACCCTGCGGCCGGAACCATAAGGCGCCGATATAGGCCAATTCTGGCTGAACCCAAGCTGAGAGCGGCCGAAATGGAAACGGCCCCCCGTGCCAAAGCACGAGGGGCCGCTCCGTAAAAGCGAAACTGGCGCGCCGATTACTCGGCGGCAGCGGTCGCCGCGTCGGTTGCCATCGCGTCGCTGGCGACGTCGGTCGCCATCGCGTCGGTGGCGATGTCGGTCGCGGCATCCATCGCCGGGGCTTCGGTGGCGACGTCTTCGACGACCGCGGTGTCGACGGCTTCTTCTTCAGCGCCGCCGCAGGCGGACAGGGCAAGCAGGGCCGACGCCGAGGCGGCCGCGAGGATGAGCTTCTTCATAGGGTGTCTCCTTGGGGTGGGCCGCAGCCCTACTCGCATGCTGCGAGCGCGTCCTGAATAATGGCGGGATTATGGCGGCGCAAGCGGAGATCGCGTCAATCCCCGATTTACCATGGTCCGAATGCAAACGGCCCCCCGCGCGGGGTACGCGCGAGGGGCCGCTCGGTTAGCGAAACGGTTGCGCCCGATTACTCGGCAGCAGCGCTCGCCGCGTCGGTGGCAGCCATAGCGGCGTCGCTGGCGGCGTCCGAAGCTTCGGCGGCCGCGTCGCTGGCAACGGCGGCGGCATCGCTCGCCACGTCCATGGCGGCTTCGGTGGCGACGTCTTCGACGACGACGGTGTCCACGGCTTCTTCTTCAGCACCGCCGCAGGCGGACAGAGCGAGCAGGGCCGACGCCGAGGCAGCCGCGAGAATGAGCTTCTTCATAAGGTGTCTCCTTGGATGGGCCCGTGGGCCCACTCGCATGCTGCGAGCGCGCTCTAAATAGTGGCCACAATGTGGCAACGCAAGCGCGATTTTGGCCTCATTCCTCGGTGCGGACGAGCACCGTCTCGCCGATCAGGAAGAACAGCACGAACGGGCCCCACGCGGCGAGCAGCGGCGGATAGCCTCCGAACGTGCCCATCGCCAACGCCGCATTCTCGACCACGAAGTACGCGAAGCCGAGCGCCATGCCGATGACCGCGCGGGCGAGCAGGTGCCCCGATCGTGCCAGCCCGAAGCCCGCGACCGCGCCGAGCAGTGGCATCAGCAAGGCGGCCAGGGGGCCGGAGATCTTGTGCCACCACTTGCCTTCGAACTCGGCGGTGCGCCGGCCCGCGTCGCGCAGCGCGGTGATCGAGCGGGACAGTTCGGCAAGCGATTCGCCCTCTGGCTGGACCCTGCGGATCAGGAGCTCGTCGAGGGCGATCCCCCGACCGACGATGACCGACCCGGCAAGATCGCTGGCGCGAGCATCGGCGACGTTGAATTCGTGCGGTTGTTCGAGCCGCCAGCCCGGTGCGGCGTAGCGGGCGACCGGCGCGCGCCATTCGCGAACGATCAGCCCGCCCTCGTCGCGTTCGTAGAATGTTACGCCCTCCAGCACGGTGGCGGCCCCGGTGCCGACAATGCGTGTGGCGAGCAGCACGTCGTTGCCGTCGTTGAGATAGACGTTGGCGCGCTGCGCGGCGTCTTCCGGGACCGGGCCGAACTCGGCGGCGTCCCAGGCCGAGAGCGTGGCGGTGGCGCGGGTCACGATCCGGTCGTTGAAGGCAAAGGAAAGCGCCGAGATTACGGCGGCGGTCAAGATCAGGGGCGCGAGGATCTGGTGCGCCGAAAGCCCCGCCGCCTTCATTGCCACCACTTCGCTGTTCTGGCTGAAGGTGGCGAGCGTCAGGATCGTCGCCAGCAGCACCGAGTAGGGCAGGAAGCGCGCGACAAGTTGCGGCAGGCGCAGCGAGACGTAGCGCAACAGGTCATCCTGCCCGTTGCCGGGATACTTGAGGATGTTGGCGCTCTCCTGCAGCAGATCCAGCATCTGCAGCACCAGCACCAGCATCAACAGCACCGCCAGGATGCGGACGATGAAAGTCTTGGCGAGGTACCAGGTGAGCGTCCGCGACGGGAAAAAATCAAGCAGCAACGGGGCGTGCCTCCCCGTCGTCGTCGGGCTCGGGCGCGGCCAGTTTGTCGCGCCGGCGCCACAGCTTCCCCAGCCGGCGGACCAGCTTGGCGTAGAAGCTTTCCAGCGCGCCGATCGCCTGTCCGCCCGGCACGAACGCCACCTGATAATACATCCAAAAGATCAGCAAGGCGAACATCGCGAACGGCCCCCACAGCGCCAGCGTGGGATCGACCCGGCCAAGCGCGGCGACCGACTGCCCGTACTGATTGACCTTGTGGTACGAGACCACCATCACGATCGAAATGAACACGCCGAGCGCCGACGTGGAGCGCTTGGGGGGTATCGCCAGCGCCACCGCCATCAGCGGCAGCATCAGCATCATCAAGACTTCGACCATGCGGTAATTGAACATCGCCTGGCTGGCGTCGCGCTCCGCGGTGCTCACACCCTTGCTCCAGCCGAGTCGGGCAAGTTCGGGAAGCAGGTACTCGCGCGTCTCGTCCCCGCGCGTGCGGAAGGCCTCGATCGCCGGCAGGTCGATCGGCAGGTCGTGCTGGCTGAAGCCGAGCGTGCGCGGGGTCTCGCCCGGAATCTGCTGGACGATCGTGCCATCGGTCAGCCGTAGAATGATCGTGTTGCGGTCCTCGTCGCTGGCGAGGAAGCGCCCCTCACGTGCCGAGATCGCCAGCACCTGCCCGCCGGGCTCGGCGATGCGGGCGAAAATGCCCATCAGCTCGCGCCCCTCGTCACGGCTTGCCTCGACGCGCAGTGCGACGCGATCCTCGAGCGCGGTGAACTCGCCGACCTTGATCGAGGCGCCGAGCGCGCCCGAACGCAGCTCGTAATTGAGCTGCTGGTAGTCGTAGAGCGCCAGCGGCTGGAGGAAGCCGACGATAGCGAAGTTGACCGCCATCAGCGCCAGCGTCAGCAGGTACGGCACCCGCAGCAGGCGCGTATAGCTCCACCCCACCGCCCGCATCACGTCGAGCTCGCTCGATACCGCCAGCTTGCGGAAGGCCAGCAGGATGCCGAGCATCAGCCCGAGCGGAATCGCCAGCCCGGCGTACTCGGGCAGAAGATTCGCGAGCATCCGGAACACGATCAGGATCGGCCCGCCTTCGGTGGAGACGAACTCCATCAGCCGCAGCATCTTCTCGAGCATCAGCAGCGAGGCAGCGAGCACGAACACACCGATCATCGGCACCAGCACGAGCCGGAAGATGTAGCGGTCGGTGGCAGTGATAAAGCGGGACAAGGGCAGGGCCTGCATTGACGACGGCGTTCTCTATCCGTCGCGGGTGACGAGAGCTAGCCCGGTCAGAGGACAGGTCCTAGGCTTTCTCCAACGTGCACTGGAGCGGGTGCTGGTTCTCGCGCGCGAAATCCATCACCTGGTTCACTTTGGTTTCGGCGACTTCGTAAGTGTAAACCCCGCACACCCCGACGCCCCGCTGGTGGACGTGCAGCATGACCCGGGTGGCCTGTTCGAGGTCCATCCGGAAGAACCGCTTGAGCACCATCACCACGAATTCCATCGGGGTGTAGTCGTCGTTCAGCAGCAGCACCTTGTAGAGGCTCGGCCGTTTGGTCCGAGGGCGCGTGCGGGTGGCGACGCCGACCTGGCCGCCGGGATCGTTGGGGCCGTCGTTGGCGCCCGTGCCGTCATCGTCACCGGCGGCTTTCACCGCCAGGGCCCGATCGCTCGACATGACTTGAGACCTCTGCATCACGCGCAAATATCGTATCGCCGGGCCATACCGCAAGTGCGGGCGGTTGGATGAAGCGAAGCTAGCCGCATAGGGTGTACGAATAACGAACGGGCCGGATGGCGCTGCCATCCGGCCCGTCGCGGCGCCGGGGAGAGGATCCCGACGGACACATTTTCAGCCTGGGGGCCCGCGAAAGGCCCCAGGCGGCCGCTCAGGCGACCTTGGCGAGCTTCTCGGTGGCGAGGTTCACGCGGCCCGAAAGCGGCGCGAACGCATCGTTGGCAAGCTTGATCGCGGCTTCGGTGTTCTTCGAGCCGGCGGCAACCAGCGCGTCGAAATTGCGGCGCATGATCTTGCCCTGGAGCTGGAACAGGTCGGTCGGGCTCTTGATCGCGGCCATTTCCTTGAGGTCGGCGGTCAGCGTCTCGTAAGCCGACTTGGCTTCCTCGACGTAGCTCTTGCCGAGCGACTGCACGCCGCTGGCGACGATCTTGCTGCTCTCGACGATCGCTTCGACGTTGCCCTTGGCGAACTCGGACATTTCGCCGAGCGCTTCGGTGCTCTTCTCGTAAGCGACCTGAGCGCGGCTCTGCAGTTCGTTCATCGCGTCGGTGGCGGTATCGGTGAAATTCGGGGTGGCGGTGGCCATGATGGTTTCCTTCAGTGCTTTAACGGTGGGGGGGACAAGTTCGGTGATCGCTTCCGGCTCTGGCGCGACGGGCGTCGCGGAGGGCATGGGATCGGGAACGGCGATGGCCGCGACCGGCTCGGGGGCCGGCGGCGCGGGGACGGTTTTGGGCGCCGGAGCCGGGGCGGACTTGGCGGCAACCGGCGGCTTCGGCGCGGCCTTCTTGGCGGCGATCGGCGTGACGGCGGGAGCGGGTTTCTGGATCGGGGCGGGCTTCTTGACCGGAACCGGCTGCACTGTGGTCTTGGCCGCCACGACCTTGCGGGTCTTGGCCTTGGCTGGAGCCTTGGCCGGCACCGCCGGCTTCAGTTTGGCGGCTGCTTCGGCGTAAGCCTTTTCAGCGGTGTCCTCGGTATTCTTACCGGCCATGTGCCGACTCCGTCGCGCCTGCGTCGCACTCGGCGACTCTTCTATGTTGCAGTGCACAAAATAGGCGCGGCGGGGCTCAAGTCAAGCAAAATTGTGCAGTGCACAAAAACGTCACATTGTCGATGGGTCGTGTTTAGCGGAGCGCGACATAGCGACCCGGCGCGGGTTCGAGCACGCCCTTCTTGCCGGGCTGGGGCGCGCGCCGGCCGGTCGCCTTGACGCGCTTGGTATCGTGCGTTTCGAGCCAGGAGAACCAGTCGGTCCACCAACTGCCCGGGTGCTCCGACGCTCCTGCGACGAAGTCCGCCAGCGTCGCGGCTTTGGCCGAACCGACCCAGTACTGGTACTTGTGCGCGGCGGGTGGGTTGACCACGCCGGCGATGTGCCCGCTCCCCGCGAGCACGAACCGCGCCGGGCCGGAGACATGCTCGAGCATGCGGAACACGCTCTCGGGCGGGGCGATGTGGTCCTCGCGCCCGGCCTGGATATAGACCGGGGTGTCGATCAGCCCCAGGTCGATAGCTGTGCCGTCGGCCTCGAGCGCATCGGGCACCACCAGCAGGTTGTCGCGGTAGAGGTCGCGCAAGTAGGATTCGTGCCAGCGCGCCGGCAGGTTGGTGACGTCCCCGTTCCAGTACAGCAGGTCGAAGGCCGGGTAGTCCTCGCCGAGCAGGTAGTGGTTGACGACGTAGTTCCAGATCAGGTCGCCGCCGCGCAGCAGGTTGAAGGTCGCGGCCATGTAGCGCCCGTCGAGGAAACCGCCCTGGCTGGCGCGCCGGATCATCTCCAGCTTGCCGTCGTCGACGAACAGCTTGAGATCGCCGGCGCGCTCGAAATCGACTTGCGCGGTGAGGAACGTGGCGCTCGCCACTTTGGCCTGCTCGTGGCGCCGGGCGAGGATCGCCAGCGTCGCCGCCAGCGTGGTTCCGGCGACGCAATAGCCGACCGCGTGCACCGAGGGCACCTTGAGCCGCTCGCGAATAAAGTCGATCGCGCCGATCTGCGCGCGGACGTAATCGTCCCAGGTGATGTGACCGAGGCTGGCGTCGGCCGAGCGCCAACTGACCATGAACACCGTCAGCCCCTGATCGACCGCCCAGCGAACGAAGCTCTTCTTCGGGTTGAGATCGAGGATGTAGAACCGGTTGATCCACGGCGGGAAGATCACCAGCGGCGCTTCGAGCACGGTTTCGGTGGCCGGCGAGTACTGGATGAGCTGGTAGAGCTCGGTCTCGTGAACCACGAAGCCGGGCGTGTTGGCGATGTTTTCGCCGAGCGTGAACGCGCTCGCATCGGTGTGGGTCAACTGGCCGCGCTCGAGATCGGCGGCGAGCCGCTCCATGCCCTTGGCGAGGTTTTCGCCGTGAGTCTCGATCGTCCGTTCGAGCACCACCGGATTGGTCAGCGGAAAGTTTGCCGGGCTCATCGCGTCGAGCACCACGCGCGTCGCGAAGCGCAGTTGCTCGCGCTCTTGCGGGCTCAGCCCCTCAACCGCGTCGACCGTCTCGGCGATCCGCTCGGCCAGCAGCAGGTAGGTCTGGTGCAGAAGCGCGAACACCGGCCGTTCCTGCCAGGCCGGATCGGCGAAGCGGCGGTCCGTGCGCGGCAGCACCGGTTTGTCGCTAGCCCCCGCGGCGCCTTCGGGGCCCAGACCGTACTGCGCCAGGATGCCGTCCCACAGCGCGAGCCCTTCGTCCCAGATCTTCGCCTGGCGCTGCGGATCGAGCAGCGGATGGGCCTGGTACCAACTCTGCATCGCGCTCATCCACTGCGCGGGATCGGCGAACAGCGGGGCAGGCAACGTCTGCCCGTAAAGTCCCTCGGCCTGCTGCTGATGGAACTCGAACCACATCTGCTGAAGCTTGAGCGCCGCCGCTCCCCACTCGCCCAGCGTGGCATCGTCGGGCACCGCCTCGACCGCTTCGGGCATCACGCCGGCGAGCATCTGGCGGGCCGCCTCGCCCTGGATGCGCAGCAGCTCGGTGAACATGTCGGCCGCTTGCGGGCCGGTTTCCGGGGGGGTGTCGTGGGGAGCACTCATTGCGCCGGTGCATAGCCCTGTCGATCGCCGGGCAACAGCTTCGTTGCGCCAAACCCGCGATTCCGCCACACTTGCGACGCCGCCCGCATTCCGCGCGCGGCCTGAAACACGAGTGAGGTCATGGAAACCGAGTTCTACCGCATCAAGCGCCTGCCGCCCTATGTCATCGCCGAAGTCAACGCGATGCGGGCCGCAGCACGCGCCAGCGGGCGGGACATCATCGACCTCGGCATGGGCAATCCGGACTTGCCGCCCCCGCAGCACGTGATCGACAAGCTGTGCGAGGTCGCGCAAAAGCCCGACGCGCACGGATACTCGCAGTCCAAGGGCATTCCCGGGCTGCGCAAGGCCCAGGCCAACTACTACCAGCGGCGCTGGGGGGTTGAACTCGATTCCGAGAGCGAAGTGGTGGTCACGCTCGGCTCCAAGGAAGGGCTCGCCACGCTCGCCACCGCGATCTGCGCGCCGGGCGACACGATCCTGGCCCCGAACCCGAGCTATCCGATTCACACTTTCGGGTTCATCATCGCCGGGGCCAGCATCCGCTCGGTGCCGACCACGCCCGACGAGCGCTACTGGGATTCGCTCGATCGGGCGATGCGCTTCACCGCGCCGCGGCCGACCGTGCTGGTGGTCAATTACCCCTCGAACCCGACCGCCGAAGTGGTCGACCTCGCGTTCTACCAGCGGCTCGTCGACTGGGCGAAGGAGAACAAGGTCTGGGTGCTGTCGGACCTCGCCTATTCGGAACTCTACTACAACGGGCAGCCGACCCCCTCGATCCTCCAGGCCAAGGGCGCCAAGGACGTAGCAGTGGAATTCACCAGCTTGAGCAAGACCTTCTCGATGGCCGGGTGGCGGATCGGCTTCGCGGTCGGCAACCCGGTGCTCATCTCGGCGCTGACGCGGGTGAAGAGCTATATCGACTACGGCGCGTTTACCCCGCTGCAGGCAGCCGCCTGCGCGGCACTCAACGGCCCACAGGATATCGTCCAGAAGAACCGCGAACTCTATCACGCGCGGCGCGACGTGCTGGTCGAAGCGTTCGGCCGCGCCGGTTGGGACATTCCGGCGCCGCCCGCCTCAATGTTCGCCTGGGCGCCGCTACCGCCCGCGGTGCGCGACATGGGCAGCCTGGAGTTTTCCAAGCAGCTCCTGATCCATGCCGATGTCGCGGTCGCGCCCGGCGTCGGCTACGGCGAGGACGGCGAGGGCTTCGTGCGCATCGCGCTGGTCGAGAACGAGCAGCGGCTGCGCCAGGCCGCCCGCAACGTGAAGCGCTATCTCCAGAGCCTCGGGGTCAACAGCTCCGCCGCCTGACTTGTCCCGGCCCTGCCGCACGCGCGGCAGGGCCGATGGCGCTGTCGGATGAGCCTTGGCGAGAGCGGCCCGCTGCGGCTAAGCTGCGAAGACAAACGATAAGAGGGAGAGATCTGGGCCATGGCGACGACCGCTGACGACCGCACGCTCGACGTCGCCAAGTTCCTGCAGGATCTGAAGTTCACGCCGTTCCACCGGCGTATCCTCATCCTCTCGTGCCTCGTCACGTTTTTCGACGGGCTCGACTTCTCGCTGATCTCGTACACGCTGCCGTACATCCGCGACGAAATGACGCTGTCGGCGGAGGCGATGGGCAATGTCAGCATGGCGGCCTTCATCGGCCAGATGATCGGATCGCTGGTCGGATCCTATATCGCCGACGTCATCGGCCGTCGCCCGGTGATCCTGCTCTGCACGGTGCTGAGCGCGGTCCTGACTTTCGTGACCGGGTTCGCGCAGACACCCGAAATGCTGTTCGTCCTGCGCCTGATCGGCGGGCTCGCGATCGGGGGCTTGCTGGCCCCGGCCTGGTCGCTCAACATCGAGGCCATGCCGGCAGGGCAGCGAGCGACGGCGGTGACCGTGGTGATGCTCGGCTTTTCCGCCGGCGCGGCCGCGGCCGGCCCCATCACCAACCTGCTCGCGCCCGATTTCGGCTGGCATTACGTGTTCTTCGTGTGCGGCGCACTGACGCTCGTGCTGGCGGTGGTGCTGCAGTTCACGCTGCCCGAATCGGCGCGCTGGCTGGTCGCCAATGGGCGCCCCAAAGCGCGGATCGCGCCGCTGCTCCGCCGCTTCGATCCGGCTTACGACGAAAACCTGCACGACGCGTATCAGCTTTCGGACGAGCGCAAGGCGTCGGGCGGCGGGTCGCCCGTGGCCAAGTTCAGGGAGCTGTTCCGCGGCTGGCTCGCTTACATCACCCCGCTGATCTGGGCGGCCTACTTCTTCTCGAGCTTCGCCATCTATCTGAAGAGCAGCTTCGGGGTGCTGTTCCTCGAGGAGCTTGGCCTGAGCGTGGTCAACGCCACCTGGATCGGATCCGTCACCGGCATCGTCGGCGCGGTGGCGGGCGTGTTCCTGCTGTCGCTGACCGAGAAGCGCGGGCCGGCCCTGATCACCCTGGCGCCGCTGATCGGCATCCCGTTCCTGCTGCTGGTCGGTTTCGGCATCACGCTCGAAGGTCCGCTGTTCATCCCGGTGATTTTCATCGCGGGCGTTCTGGTGGGGGCCGGCCATGCCGCGGTCATCTCGATCACCAGCGTTTATTACCCGAGCGCGATCCGCTCCACGGGGGGCGGCTGGGCCAGCTTCATGGCCAAGTTCGCGGCGGTGGCGGCGCCTTATCTGGGATCGCGGCTGTTCTTGGGCAGCGAGGCCAAAGTGCTCGACGGCTACTTGTTCTCGGCCGCGTGCCTCGCCGGCATCGTGATCTGCGTGCTGATCCTCGCACAGTTCGCGCAGCGCCTGCGCGCGGATCAGGCGGCGGAAGCCGCGGCGTCGGCAGGAGAGGCGAAGGCAGTGACCGCGTGACGGCGGTTGCGCGGCCCCCGGCGCTTCGCTAGGGAGCCGCGCTCCGGCCCGATGGCGGAGTGGTTACGCAGAGGACTGCAAATCCTTGCACGCCGGTTCGATTCCGGCTCGGGCCTCCACCCTTTCAAGTATCCGGCGACGATCCGGGCCCGCCCGCGTCAGGGCTGAGTGATCCCCGCCGCGATCGGCCATCCCCCCAGGTCCAGCGCCGGCGGGAACAGGCGGATATAGGCTTCCACCATATGGATCTGCCCGTCGTAAACCTTGAACATCTCCCACGCGGTCAGCTTGTCCGAACCGGGCGTGCCGCTCGAATTCCACGACAGGCGCATGATGACAATGCCGGTGCGCTCGTCGACGAGCACGTCGCGCACCGTGACCCGGCCGAGCTGTCTGAACACCGCCAGCGATTGATTTCCAATGTTGCCGCAGCCCGGAATGAAGGAGCAGCCCGGCCCGGCCATAAGCATGCCGTTCTCGATGCGATAGGCGCCGCTCGCGAACGGCGTGCCCACGGCGTTGAAGGTCTCCGCGTTGCTGAGCCCGCGGGGGTAGTGCATCGCGATGGCGATGGCGTCCTCGCGCGTTTCGAGCTGCGCGGGTGTCGGCACCACATTCATCGCCAGCGCCGGCGCGCCGCTGTAGGTGTCGATATTGTAGAGCATGCCGTCGGCACGCCCGCGCGTCGCGACCAGTTCGAGTTCGCTTAGCCTCTGCTCGCCATCGACCTTGAGGCGCACCACCAGGATCATCGGCGCGCCCGATTCCTCGACCATGACCCCCGCCACGGCCTGGGCCGCGCGCTCGTCGAGGATGTCCTGGCGATAGCCGCGCAGCTTGGTGACCGAACGGACGAGGCCGACCTGCGCCAGCGGCTTCTCCACCGCGTCCTCGGTGACGCGCAAGGTGGGGGAAACCGCCAGCTTGCTGACATCATGAGCGGCAAGCGCATGCAGGACTTCGGTCATTTTGCCGCGCAGGCACTCGCGGTCGCACGCGGGCGCCGCGGCGACTGATGGCTGCGCGGCGAGGGCGCTCGCAGAGAAGAACAGCCATAGCGCGAAGATCAGTCTCATCGTTCGTCTCCCTTGATGGCGGCGGTGGAGCGGGCGTGAATGCGACGGCCGCCGATCACCTTCCGCGCATATGCGCCGCGAAGAAACGGAAGATCTCCGGCATCGAATCGCCGATGATGTTGCCGTGGTCGCGGCCCGCCATCTCGATGTACTCGTGCTCCATCGCGAGGTCCTTCATTGCGGCAGCCCAGGTGCGAACGCTGGTGGCGGGAACCACGGGGTCGGCGTCGCCCTGGGTGATCATCGCCGGCAGCCCGGCGGCCTTGATCGGCGCCAGGATGTCCTTCTGGGTGGGCTGCATCATGAAGGCCGCCGGCGCGATCGCGGCGATCGCGGCCCATTGGCCCGCGTGCTTCTGGCCGAGGAAGAGCGTGCCCGCGCCGCCCATCGAATGGCCCATCAGGTAAGTCCGGTCAGGATCGACGGCGAACTCCTTCCGCGCGATCTCGAGCACGTTCATGACGTCCTTCTCGGACAGCTCGGCAAGGTTGGCGGGTTCGATTGGGCGGCCGCCCATCGCGATCGGGGGCGAGCCGTACCAGCCGCTGACATTGTAGCCCATCGGCCCGACCACGATGTAGCCGCCGGCCTCGGCCTGATCGACCAGCTTTTCGCGGACGATGAAGTTGGAATCGCCGCCGAGCCCGTGCAGCGCGACGACCAGCGGGGCGGGTACGCCCGGCCTGACTTTCGACGACACGAACACCGTGTACTTCATCTCCTCGCCGGTATCCGCGAGGCGATAAGTGCGCTGCTGCACCCGGGGATCGGGCGCGATCGTCATCGGCATGCGCGGCGGCCCGTTGCCCGGCGCGGCGCCGGCGGGACGCGGCGGGGCCCCGGGCGGCTGCTGGGCGAGACCGGCCTGCGCGACCGTCATCGTGCATGCGAGCGACAGGCCAAGGCCGGCGCGCATCAGTCGGGTGATCGAATTGCTCATGTCAGGTCCCCTCGTTTTGTTGTTCTAGTTGCCTCGTCGCGCCTGCTCACTCCAACGGCAGGCCGACATAGTTTTCCGCCAAGGTTCGCTGCGCCGCCTCGGAACCGCGCAAGTAATCGAGTTCGGCAATCTGGATTCGCCGCGCGAACGCGTCCATGTCCGGGAAGCGGTGCGTGATTGAGGTCAGCCACCACGAGAACCGCTCCCCCTTCCAGACCCGCGCGAGCGCGCGCTGCGAGTAGCCGTCGATTCCCGCCTCGCTGCCCTCGAGGAAGAATTCGATCATCGCCTCGGACAGCATGATGACGTCCGATACCGCGAGGTTCATGCCCTTGGCGCCGGTCGGCGGCACGATGTGCGCGGCGTCGCCCGCCAGGAACAGCCGCCCCCAGCGCATCGGTTCGCCGACGAATGAGCGCAGCGGCGCGATCGACTTCTCGAACGAGGGCCCGGTCGTGACCCGCGCCGCGGCGTCCGGGCCCAGCCGCTCGCACAGCTCGTCCCAGAAGCGCGCGTCGGACCATTCTTCAACCGTATCGCCGAGCGGAACCTGGACGTAGTACCGGCTGCGCGTCGGCGAGCGCATTGAGGCGAGAGCGAAGCCGCGCGCGTGGTTGGCGTAGATCAGTTCCTCGTCGCACGGCGGCACGTCGGCGAGAATCCCGAGCCAGCCGAACGGATAGACCCGCTCGAAGACCTGCAGGACACTGGTGGGGATGCTCGCGCGCGACACCCCGTGAAAGCCGTCGCAGCCCGCGACGAGCGCGCAGTCGAGGCGCTGCTCGGCCCCATCCTTACGCCAGGTGACGTAAGGCTGCGTGCCGGCCAGCTCGTGCAGCTCGACCTCATCGGCGTTCCAGACGATCTCCATGCCGCGCTCGGCCGCCGCCTCGAACAGGTCGTGCATCACTTCCTGCTGCCCATAGACGGTGACGGTCGATCCGGTGAGCTTGAGGAAGTCGATGCGGAACAGTTCGCCCGCGATGCCGAGCTGGGTGCCGTCATGCACGAGCCCGAACCGGTCGAGTCGCTCGGTGATGCCGAGCCGGCGCATCAGATCGACAGTGATCTGCTCGACAATGCCGGCGCGCACGCGCTGCTCGACGTAGGCGCGGTCGCGCCGCTCGATCACCACGCAGTCGATCCCCGCTGCCCGCAACAAGTGCGCCAGAAACAGGCCGGCCGGGCCCGCGCCGATGATTGCAACCTGGGTCCGCAACGTCCTCTCCGCCGACTGTGCCGATCGGGCGCAAAGTGCCGGCCGCGGGTTCGATTGGACATGGCTTCCGCGCCCGATTACTTGGACTTTCCAGCGCAGGAGGCCGCCGGGTGGCCGAACCCTATCAGTCCGTACCGACCTTCTACCTCTACGGAGAGCCGCAGCGCGCGGCAGCCGAAAACTTCGTCCATGCCGAATGCCTCGAACTTCGCTCGCGGCCGGCGGCTTGGATTATCCATCCGCACGCGCACCGCGATTTGAACCATCTCATCCTGATTGCGAGAGGCGGCGGAACGATGCGGGCGGAAACCGCGGTGATCGCGTTCGAGGGGCCGTGCCTGCTGCTGGTTCCAGCGGGCGTCGTTCACGGCTTCCGCTGGCACGATGAATCCGCCGGCTTCGTGGTCACGCTCGCCAACAGCTTGCGCGATGAACTGGTCCGCCGCGACCCGGAAGTCGGGGCGGTGTTCGCTGCGCCCTCGGTGGTGGCGCTGGCGAACCCCGCCGCGGACTTCGTCGCCGCGCAGGCGGAGGTGTTGATCAAGGAACTCGGCTGGCTCGCGCCGGGCCACTGCACCGCGGTCGATGCCGCGCTTGCCGGCATCCTTCTCCAGGCGATCCGCGGCCTGGCGATCAGCGGCGCGGACCACGCGCGAAGCCGCGGCCCGCATGCCGAACTGGTCGCGCGGTTTCGCAGCCTGGTCGAGGAACGCTTCCGCCTGCGCGAGCCGGTCGAGGCCTACGCGCGCCGGCTCGGGGTCAGCGCGACGTCGCTGCGCACCGCCTGCGCCCGGATCGCCTGTGCCTCCCCGATCGATATCGTCAACGCCCGGACCTTCCTCGAGGCCAAACGGGCGCTCTGCTATAGCAACCAGACGGTGTCGGAGATCGCTTACGGCCTGGGGTTCGCGGACCCGGCCTACTTCTCGCGCGCTTTCACCCGCCACTCGGGGCGGCCCCCCCGAGCCTTCCGGTCGGATCACAGCTCGCGCGCGGGGCGGGCGCCTCCGGGGGCTAACGAGCCGCCCAGCCCGGCAGCCGGGCTTGCCGGTGCAGGCTGACCGCATCGCACCAAGCCGGCTGGCGCTCGCGCTGCCCGTTGCCGCGCTGGTCGCCGGCAACGTCGCGCTGGCGCTGGGCCCGTGCTTCGTTCGCCTCGCTGATACCGGCCCGGTCGCGGCGGGGTTCTGGCGGGTGGCGCTGGCGCTGCCGGTGCTCGCGCTGCTGGCGCGGACCAACCGCCAGCCGCTGCTCGGCCTGCCGCGCGGGGCAGTGCTGGCTGTCATGGCGGGGGGCGTGTTCTTCGCGCTCGACATCGCCGCCTGGCACGTCGGCATCGGGCTGACCCGGCTCGCCAATGCCACGCTGTTCGGCAATGCCGGCAGCCTGATCCTGATGGTCTGGGGTTTCATTGCCTGGCGGCGCCTGCCCAAGGGGCGCGAATGGCCGGCGCTGGTCGCGGCGCTGGCCGGGGCGGCGATCCTGATGGGCCGCTCGTTCGAGATCTCGCCGCGCACGTTGCTGGGCGACGTATTCTGCCTCGTCGCGGGCATCCTCTACGCCGGCTACCTGATCCTGCTGCAGGACGCGCGCCAGCGGCTCGGCGGGTGGAGCGTGCTGACCTGGTCGTGCCTCGCCAGCGCGCCGGTGCTGCTGGCTATCGCGCTGCTCGCCGGCGAACGGATCGTGCCGCAGGACTGGGGGCCGGTGGTCGGGCTGGCGATCAGCAGCCAACTGATCGGGCAGGGACTGCTGGTCTATGCGCTCCGGCATTTCTCGCCGCTGGTGATCGGGGTGGCGCTGCTGTGCCAGCCGGCCGTGGCGGCGGTGGTGGGCTGGGTCAGCTTCGGCGAGGTGCTCACCGGCGTGGACGTGCTTGGGATCGCACTGGTAGCCAGCGCGCTCGTCGTTGCGCGGGCGGCGGGCGATTCGACGTTAGCCAAACCCACTGATAGAACTCCCGCCTAAGGTCGCGGGCACCTTGGAACGCCGACGGGCTCTAGCGGAGCGACATAGTGCGGTGGCGGTTCAGGCGTAGGGAGGCGCTCAACAATGGCGAAGCGTGGATTGGCCAGTGCACTGCTGAAGCTCTTCGTCGTGGCTCTGAGCGCTTCCGCGAAGTCAAAGCGGCCAACCCGCAAAGTCGCCAATCAAGAGCCAAAAGGATATCCGGTCGGTATCGTAGGCGAAAGTAAATATCAGCCCGCGATCCGTCGATGCCGGATCGGCGAGCCTGTCTCGCTATTTCGAGAGCCCGGAAATCCCCATGATCCCAGCGCGATTGCAGTTGTATGTGCCCGAGGGAAAACCATCGGCTACATAGCGCGCGTCAGCTTCGTTCAACGCATCGTGCACCGCAATGAACAAAGCTTCCAAGCGCGGATTTTGTCACTCGACCTAGTGAGCAGGAATGTCAGCGTCGTGCTTGATGTCGAACTACTGGGCGGCAGAGGCCAAGACGTTGATGAACGGTCGTTCGAAGGTTAGCTAACCCGTCCCAGATCCCCCAGCCCGATCGTCCCGCTCGCCATCTCGAGCATCCGGTCGAGGCTTTTCTTGGCGCGCAGGCGCAGGCCTTCCTCGATCTCGATGCGCGGCTCGAGGTCGCGCAGCGCGGTGTAGAGCTTCTCCAGCGTGTTGAGCGCCATGTACGGGCAGATGTTGCAGTTGCAGTTGCCGTCCGCGCCGGGCGCGCCGACGAAGGTCTTGTCGGGCAGCGCCTTTTCCATCTGGTGGATGATGTGCGGCTCGGTGGCGACGATCAGCAGCGCGTCGGGCATCGTCTTGGCGAAATTGAGGATGCCGCTGGTCGAGCCGACGTAGTCGGCGTGGTCGATGATGTGCGGCGGGCATTCGGGGTGGGCGGCGACCGGGGCACTGGGGTACTGCGCCTTGAGCTTGAGTAGCTCGCGCTCGCTGAAGGCCTCGTGGACGATGCACACCCCCGGCCACAGCAGCATCTCGCGTCCGAACTTGCGGTTGAGATAGCCGCCGAGGTGCCGGTCGGGCCCGAAGATGATCGGCTGGTCCTTGGGGATCTGGCTGAGGATCGTCTCCGCGCTCGAACTGGTGACGATCACGTCGGAGAGCGCTTTCACCTCGGTCGAGCAGTTGATGTAGGTCAGCGCGATGTGATCGGGATGCGCCTCGCGGAACGCCTTGAACTTCTGCGGCGGGCACGAATCCTCGAGGCTACAGCCGGCGTCCATGTCGGGCAGCACCACGATCTTGTCGGGGCTGAGGATCTTGGCGGTGTCCGCCATGAACTTGACCCCGCAGAACGCGATCACCTCGGCGTTGGTGTCGGCCGCCTTGCGCGACAGCTCGAGCGAGTCGCCGACGAAATCAGCGAGGTCCTGCAGCTCGGGCCGCTGATAGTAGTGCGCGAGGATGACCGCATTGCGCTCCTTGCGGAGGCGGTCGATCTCAGCGCGCAAGTCGGCGCCGGCGGGCAGCTTGGTCTCGATGCTCATCGCGGCCCGAGATAGGCCGCGGGCCGCCCGCGAACAACCTCAAGCTTGCGGTCTACATCGGCGGGAAGAACGCTTCCATCTGCCGCTCTGCGCCCGGGGTGCCAGCCAGGAACCATTCCGTGAACTGGTAGCCGAGCGGGCTGTAGGCAAAGAGGTCGGCCACCACCTGGATGCCGAACATCGTGGCGAGCCCGACCAGCCAGGCCGGATGGACCCGGCCGTAGCGACGCTTGTCGGCGATCATGCCGATGACGATGAACAGCGTCGCGCCGGCCAGCGCGGCAACGTACCAGCCGTACGGGATCAGGAACGGCATCGGCAGCAGCCGGCCGAACCCCGGACCGGTCAGGCCGGCGAACATGCTATACATCAAGCGGCGGTGCCAGCCGGTGTCCTTACGGACGATCACCGCGGCGGCTGCCAGGCCGATGGCGCCCAGCAACTGCAGCGGATTGCTGATCAGGAACTGGTTCTGGTCGAAGAACGGTGGCCCCCCAGTCGTCTGCAGCGACAGGCGGGTGATCATGACGCCGAGAATCAGCATGGCCGGGAGGAACAGCAGCGACAGCCAGCCGAGCCGGCGATGGAGCGCGACGTTGTTGCCGAAAATCAGCGCGTTCTGGGCTACATAGAGCCCAAGCCAGCCCATCATCACGACCGCGTGTACATGGACCAGCAACGGCATGCCGAAGTTCGACCGGCCAAGCCCGATGTTGAGCGAAAAGCCGGCGATGATAGTCGCAGCCATCGCGCAGGCCATCGTGAAGAAAAAGCGCGCTTCGCCGCGATCGCCGCTGCGCGCGAATGTAATGCTTGCCATAGATCGAACCCCCGTTCGGACCCCGGCGGGCGATTACCACTCCGGGAGCGGCGCGGAAAGCGCGATCAGCGGGCGGGAGCAGCCTCTCCGTCGAAGCGGACGGTGACTGTCACCTTGCCATAGCCCGCGACTTCGAGCGGGATCGCTAGGTTCTGCCGGACAGCCTCGCGCGCGGCGGTCCTGGCAAGGTCCATCAGCACCGGATTGGCCGCCTGCTGCACCGCCTGCTGTTCGGCGAGCCGGGTATTGGCGCGCGTCAGGTTGTCCTGCGCGGCACGGCTGATCCAGATGCCCTCGCGCAAGTATTGCGCGCGCGCTTCGTCGAGGTTGGGGCGGCCCACGGTCAGAGCCGGGAGCTGCACCGCGAGCGTGTTCGTATCGGCGTTCCAGGCCAGGCGGTTCCGATCGACCCGGCCGAGATCGAGCGAATAATCGACCCGCGCGGGGATTACCGCCACCTGGCGGCTCTGGATCGCGCCGAACAGCCGGCTGTCGGTATTGGCAACGACCGGCGAGAGTTCGGCCGAAAAGACCGTCAACCGGTTCTGTTTCTCGAACGACACCAGCCCGGTCGCGACCGGATCGCCGAGATCCTCGGGTCCGAAGGCCTGCCACGCCAGCCATGCCGCGAGCGCCAGCACGGCGATAAACAGCAACCACGGCAGCGCCTGCACGCGGGCGAGCGGGCGCTCGGCGCGCGGCGGCGGCTGGAGCCGGTCGCCGGCTGTCTCGCGCTCGATCAAAGGGGGTTTGTCCATGTTTGCTCCGAACGGCCGAGAGCCCGTTGGCGTTCCTTGTTCCGCCGGGACCCGGCAAAGTCGAGCCAGTTCATGCATCGGACTCTCGACTTCCTGAGGGGCCAACGGCAGGTTGGCGCGATGGGAGACGGCCTGATCCTGGTGCTCGACGCCGGCACCACTTCGACGCGGGCGATGCTGTTCGATCCGAACGGCCGCGTCCACGCGGTCGCGCAGCGCGAGCTCACCCAGCACTACCCGAAGCCCGGCTGGGTCGAGCACGACGCGGCGGAGATCTGGGGCAGGACGCAGGCGTGCGCCACCGAGGTGATCGGGCAGGCGGGCGGCGCCGGGCGGATCGCGGCGATCGGGATCACCAACCAGCGTGAGACCGTGGTTGCCTGGGACAAGACGAGTGGGGAGCCGCTCTCTCGGGCCCTGGTATGGCAGGACCGGCGCACCGCGCCGATGTGCCAGCGGCTGCAAGCGGAAGGGCACGAGGACCGGGTCCGTGAGGCAACCGGCTTGCTGCTCGATCCCTATTTCTCGGCCACCAAGATGCGCTGGCTGCTCGACAATGAGCCGGCGGTGGCGAACGCCGCTGCCACGGGGCGGTTGGCGTTCAGCACCGTCGAATCGTGGCTGCTCTTCAAGCTGACCGGCGCGCATCTGTCCGATGCGGGCAACGCCAGCCGCACGCTGCTGCTGCCGCTCGCCGGTGCTAGCTGGGACGAAGGGCTGTGCAGCTTATTCGGCGTGCCGATGGCGGTGCTCCCGGAAGTGATCGACAGCGCCGGGGCGTTCGCCACCACCGCGCTGTTCGGCCCGCCTATCCCGATAGCAGGGCTAGCCGGCGACCAGCAGGCCGCGACCATTGGTCAGGGCTGCCTGTCTCCCGGCGATACCAAGGCGACCTATGGCACCGGGGCGTTCGTGCTGGTGAACGAGGGCGCCGCGATTCCCCGCTCGAACAACCGCCTGCTCGGCACGGTGCTTCATCAGCTTGGCGGCAAGCGGCATTATGCGCTCGAGGGCTCGGTGTTCGTCGCGGGCAGTTTCATCAAGTGGCTGCGCGACTCGCTCGGCCTCATCCTCAGCGCGGCGGAGACTGAAGCGCTTGCCCGCTCGGTGCCCGATAGCGGCGGCGTGGTGGTGGTCCCGGCGCTGAGCGGGATGGGCGCGCCGCACTGGCGGCCGGAAGCGCGCGGCCTGATAACCGGGCTCAGCTTCGCGACCGGCAAGGCCCACATCGTCCGCGCCGCGCTCCAGGCGATGGCGCATCAGACTTACGACCTCGCGGCCGCCTTCGCCGCCGACGGCGCCCGCTGGCGATCGCTGCGGATCGACGGCGGCATGGCGGCGAACGACTGGATGGCGCAGGACATCGCCGATCTGACCGGGCTCACAGTGATCCGGCCCGATTTCGTCGAGACGACCGCGCTCGGCGCGGCGATGCTGGCGGCGGTCGGGGCAGGGCTGCATTCCTCGCTGGAAGCCGCCGCCGAAGCGATGATCGGCACCGAACGGCATTTCGAGCCGGCTATGGGCGAGGAGGTGAGAGATGCCCGGCTGGCGGCGTGGAACGCGGCGCTGGCGAAAGTCTGAGCGCCTTGCTCGTCATTGCGAGGGGCCGCAGGCCCCGTGGCAATCCAGCGCGGTTTGTGCGGCCCTGGATTGCTTCGCTACGCTCGCAATCACGAAACTAAAGTGGAAAGGGTCCTAAGCGGAAGCGCCAACCGCCTGGCCGATCCTTTCGCGCAGGCGGTGGACCGCGCTCGGCTCCATCGCGAACCGCGCCCGCCAGGCGAGGTCGAGCCGTTCGATCCGCGCGTAGAATCGCCGGGTTCGGTCGATCAGCTCGACCAGTTCGCCCCCCAGTAGCGCCAGTTGGGCAGGATCGGGGCGGCTTTGCGAGGTCGGCAGCCGGCCGTGGCGGCGGAGCTGGAACTCGCTGAGCTCGCCGGCCATGTGCGCCCGCCGGTTGAGCAGCCAGGTAATGGCGTGCATCATCAGCGTGGTGGTGCGCAGCGCCTCGCAGCTCAGCGCAATGCGCGCCAGGTCCTCGTCGAGCGAGGCGGCTTCGAGCCGGCCCGACAGGTCGAAGGCGGTGCGTGCTTCGTCGGCCAGCAGCAGCGCGTCGCAGTAGAGCGACTCGATGATCGTCGGACTGAGATCGGCGGGCTGGCTCATGGGATGGAGCTACGCAACGCGCGGTCGTCGCGCCAGTGGCCCGGCGCGGTTTTCCGCAGCCGTCCCGGGAAGGCACGAAGCCTGTGCCTTATGCGATGATGTCGGGAGTCAGGTAATCCTCGAGGATCGCGATCTGATCCCGCAGTTTCAACTTGCGCTTCTTGAGCCGCGCGATCTGCAACTGGTCCCCGCTGCCGGCATCGGTCAGCGCGGCGATCGCCGCATCCATGTCGCGATGCTCGGTCCGCAAGCCCGCCAGCCGCTTACGCAGCTCTTCTTCGCTCACCGACCACCCCTTCGTTCCCCGCGTTTGCTGCCCGTGTTCGCCGTATCGTCGGCGGCGCCCGCTTCGCCGCAAGCCGGGTTTGAAGAATTAGGCGTATTATGATTTGATGACAATCGGGCGGCTCGACCGCCGATGCGGCGAGTCGTCCGCGCAGCCCGAACAGGGCCGCCAGCGGAAGGAGAACGCATATGGAATCGTCGCATGTCTCAGCGCTTCAGGCCAAGCATCAGGGGATCGAGCAGCGGATCCGCGAAGAGATGGCCCGGCCGGCCCCCGACAGTGCGACAATCCAGGCCCTCAAGAAGCGGAAGCTGCGGCTGAAGGAAGCGATCTCGGCGCACTAGGAGGCTCATTACTCCTCCCGCCTGCGGGAGGGACAGCTCCCCCGGCGTTTCCAAGCGGGCACATATCGGATAGGCGGATGCCATGACTGCAGCCGCTGCCGCCCGTACGATCCTCACCCGGCTGCACGAGGTGATGGCCTCGCGCCTGCACGCGCAGGGCAAATTGAACCAGGTCGTCGATATCATCGGCGAGTCGCTCGATAGCGAGGTCTGCTCGATCTACCTGCTGCGCGACGGGCTGCTCGAACTCTACGCCACGCGTGGGCTCAATCAGGACGCGGTGCATGTCACCAAGCTGGCGATCGGCGCCGGCCTGACCGGCACGATCGCGCAGAACATCGAAACGCTCAACCTCGCCGAAGCCGCCACCCATCCCGAGTTCCAGTACATCCCCGAGACCGGCGAAGAAAAGTTCCACTCGTTCGCCGGGGTCCCGATCGTCCGCTGCGAACGCTCGATCGGCGTGCTGACGGTCCAGCACGTCGAACCGCGGCGCTACGAGGAAGTCGAGATCGAGGCGCTTCAGACGGTCGGCATGGTGCTCGCCGAACTGATCCATAACGCCGGGCTGGTCGACGGCGAGGACACCGGTGCTGCCGGCGGCGCGCAGTCGGGCCAGGACATCCTCACCGGTCTGCAACTGGTCAAGGGGCTCGGCTCGGGGCACGCCGTGTTCCACCAGCCGCGCATCACTATCGAGCAGACGATGGCCGAGGACACCGAGGCCGAACGGCAGCGGGTGTACGTCGCCTTCGACAAGATGCGCGAGCAGATCGAGCAGATGGCCAACCAGGCCGAGTTCGGCGTCGGCGGCGAGCACGAGCAGGTGCTCGAGACGTACAAGATGTTCGCTTACGACGAAGGCTGGAGCCGGCGGATCAACGAGGCGATCGACGCGGGCCTGACCGCCGAGGCCGCCATCGAACGCGTCCAGCAGCGCACCCGCATGCGCATGCGCGAGATCAAGGATCCGCTGCTGGCGGACCGCATGCACGATCTCGAAGACCTCGCCAACCGGCTGCTGCGGATCGTCTCGGGTCAGCTCGGCACAGCGGCGAGCGCGGGGCTGCGCGGCGATTCGATCCTGATCGCCAAGAACCTCGGACCGGCCGAATTGCTCGAATACGACAAGCGCCGGCTCAAGGGCGTGGTGCTCGAAGAAGGTTCGCTGACCAGCCACGTGGTGATCGTGGCCCGGGCGATGGGGGTGCCGGTGCTCGGCCGGGTGCGCAACGCGCGCGGGCTGGTGCGCGACGGCGACCTGCTGTTGCTCGACGGCGATGCCGGCACGCTGACGATCCGTCCCGCGCAGCCGGTCCAGCAAGCGTTCGAGGATCGCTTCGCGCGCAGCCGCGAGCGGCAGGCCGGCTATGTGCGGATGCGCGAGGTCGAGCCGATTACCCGCGACGGGCAGCGCATCGAGGTGATGATCAACGCTGGGCTGCGCGACGACATCCCGCTGCTCAGCCTGACCGGCGCCGACGGGATCGGGCTGTTCCGCACCGAGTTCCAGTTCCTGGTCTCGGCCGCGCTCCCGGCGCGCGACCGGCAGACGCGGCTCTACCGCGACGTGCTCGACGCAGCGGGCGACAAGCCGGTGATCTTCCGCACGGTCGACATCGGGGGCGACAAGTCGCTGCCCTATCTCAGCAACGAGACCGGGCGCGAAGACGAGAACCCGGCGATGGGCTGGCGCGCGCTGCGGCTGGCGTTGGAGCGGGAAGGCCTGCTCAAGGTGCAGGCCCGTGCGCTGATCGATGCCGCTGCCGGGCGGTGCCTCAACGTGATGTTCCCGATGGTCGCCGAGCCTTGGGAATTCGCGGCCGCCAAGGCGGTGTTCGAAGGCCAGCTCGCCTTCCTGCGCAAGCAGCGGCGGCAGTTGCCCGAAGCGATCCGCTACGGGGTGATGCTCGAAGTGCCTTCGCTGGCCGAAGTGCTCGATCTCCTGATCCCCGAGGTGGCCTTCATCTCAATCGGCACCAACGACCTGACGCAGTTCCTGTTCGCCGCCGATCGCGCCAATCCCAAGCTCGCCGAGCGTTACGACTGGCTCAGCCCGGCGATCCTGCGCTTCCTGAGGCGCGTGACTCAGG
This sequence comes from Sphingomonadales bacterium 12-68-11, assembly GCA_002279825.1. Classification (GTDB taxonomy): domain Bacteria; phylum Pseudomonadota; class Alphaproteobacteria; order Sphingomonadales; family Sphingomonadaceae; genus Croceibacterium_A. Next base: position 630,553 of record NCCV01000003.1, on the reverse strand, counting down.
CGACCGCCGGCTCGCCGGTGCAACTGGGCGTATGCGGCGAGATGGGCGGGCGGCGGCTTGAGGCGCTGGCGCTGCTCGGGCTCGGCATCCGCCGCTTGTCGATCACTCCGGCCGCGGTGGGCCCGATCAAGGAACTCGTACGCAAGGTCGACATGGCCGAGATCGGCGCGGCGATGGCCGGCTGGTTGGCCGCGCCGCCCGCCGACATGCGCGCCACGATGCAGCAATGGGCCCAGCAGCGCGAAATCGAGGTCGAATGACGGGCGCGGCTCCGGCTGCGGGTTGACTTGGGGCCGCTAGGCCCGTCTTCTTGCCAGCGCGGCACCGCACCATTGCGCGCCCGCCCGATCGAACGGACATGACCGAGGATACCCCCACTCAGGACCAGCTCCCGCTGCCGCTCGGCGCGGGGGATCTGCTGCGCCAGGCCCGCACCGCCCAAGGGCTGTCGCTGGCCCAGGTCGCGGCCGAAACCCGCATTCCGCTGCGCCACCTCGACATGATCGAGGCGGGCAATTTCGCCGCGCTGCCGGCGCGGACTTATGCGGTCGGCTTCGCGCGGACTTATGCCAAGCAGGTCGGGCTCGATCCCGCCGCGATCGTGGCGAAAGTGCGCGAGGAACTGTCCGAGCAGACCGCCGACATGCGCGTGCGGCCGGCGACCTTCGAACCTGGCGATCCCGCCCGCGTGCCGTCTTCCGCGCTGGGGTGGCTATCGCTGGCGGCGATCGTGCTGGTGCTGGCGGGGATGTTCGTCGCCTATCGCACCTATTTCATCCCCGCCGCCGAGCTGCCGTCGCTCGTCGCCGAGAGCGCGCCGCCGCCTTCGGCCCGGGCCAGTGCGGTGCCGCCCGGCGCGGCGAGCGCGGCCGCGGCCTCCGGCCCGGTGGTGTTCACCGCGCTCGAGCCCGGGGTATGGGTCAAGTTCTACGATGCCGCCGGCAACCAGTTGATGCAGAAGCAGATGGCGCTCGGCGAGCGCTACACCGTGCCGGCCGACGCCGAAGGCCCGCTGCTGTGGACCGGGCGGCCCGATGCGCTGGCGATCACTGTCGCAGGGCAAGCGGTGCCCAAGCTGGGCGAGCAGGAAGTGATCGTGCGCGATGTGCCGGTCACCGCGGCGGCGCTGCTGGCCCGCCCGGCCTCGGCGCCAACTCCGGCCCCGTCGCAAGCTCCGGCCGAGGCCCCGGCGCCCCGGCCGTCACCCACAGGCTAGCGCGCGCCTCGCCTCGACAACCGAATCCCCGCTTGGCAGAGTCGGGCGGCTCGCGGGGTTAAGCTGCGGTTCGCGCCGGCCCAGGCGAGCGGGATGCCGATCTGATGGAGACGGGAACGGCCATGACCAAACGATTGAACGCTCCGCTGCGGGTTACCGCAGCGCTGGTGCTGGCGACTGTCGGCGCGGGCGCCCTGGCGCCGCCGGCGGCGGCGCAATCGGACGAAACACGGCTGCGCCGGATGGAGGCGGAGCTGCGCGCGCTGCAACGCGCGGTGTTCCCCAACGGCGACGGCGGGCGCTTCTTCACCCCTGAAGTGGTGACGCCCGGAGCCCAGCCGCCGGGTCAACCGGGCGTAGTCGGCCAGCCGGGCGCGGTCCCCTCGGCGAGTGCCTTGACCGATGTGCTCGCGCGGCTCGATGCGATCGAGGCGCAGCTCACCCGGCTGACCGCCGGCAGCGAGTCGAACGACAACGAAATCGCCCAGTTGCGCAGCGAGTTCGAGACCGCGAGGGCGCAGATCGCGACCCTGCTGGCGCCCCCCCCGGTCGTCGCGCCGGCGACCGTGGCCGGGTCGATGGCGCCTTCAACCACGCCGACGCCCGGCCCGGCACCCACGCCGGCGGCCACGGCGCCGCGTGCAGGCGTCGTCCAGCGCCCGCCCGCCACGACACCCACGCCCGGACCCACGCCGACCCCTGCGCCCACGCCGGCGCCGACTGCCGCCGCCGCGCCCAGCGCCGCGCGCGTTGCGGCGGTGCGCGCCATCGCCAAGCCCGCGACCGCCGATGCCGCCGATGACGAATACACTTACGGCTACCGCTTGTGGGAAGCGGGCTACTTCCCCGAGGCGCGCCAACAGCTTTCGCTCTACCTGCAGCGCTATCCGCAGCATGCGCGGGTCAGCTTCGGGCGCAATCTGCTCGGCCGCGCGTTCCTCGACGACGGGCAGCCGCGCGAGGCGGCGAAGTACTTCCTCGAGAACTACCAGGGCGACAAGCAGGGCGCGCGCGCGCCCGACAGCCTACTCTACCTGGCGGAATCGATGATCGCGATCGCCGACACCAGCCGGGCCTGCATCGCGCTGGCCGAATTCGGCGAGACGTACCCGGCGCTCGCCACCGGGCGCTTGCAGGAACTCTACGACCGCACCCGGAGCAAGGTGCGCTGCACCTGAGGCGGCGATGATCGACCTCGCGGCGCGCTTTGCCGAGCAGCTCGAACAAGTCTGGCCGGCGGGCGAGGATCCCGGCAGCCGCCTCGGCCTGGCCGTTTCCGGCGGCCCCGACAGCCTGGCCCTGCTGCTGCTCGCTCACGCCATCATCCCCGGCCGCTTCGAAGTGGCGACGATCGATCACGGGCTGCGGCGCGAGTCGACCGATGAGTGCGCCATGGTCGAGCGCGTCTGCGCCGAGCGCGGCATCCCGTGCGAAGTGCTCAAGGTGATCGTGCCGCAAGGCAACGTCCAGGCCAAGGCGCGCAACGCGCGTTACCACGCGCTCGGCCGCTGGGCGGAGCGCCAGTACCTGACCGCGATCGCGACCGCGCATCATGCCGACGACCAGGCCGAGACGCTGCTGATGCGGCTCAACCGGGGCAGCGGCGTGGCGGGGCTGGCGGGGGTGCGCGCGACCGGCGTGACCTCGCTGACCCCGCTGCCGGTGGTGCGGCCGCTGCTCACCTTCCGGCGGGCGGAACTGGCCGAAGTGGTGGCCGCCTCAGGCCTCGTCGCCGTCCAGGACCCGAGCAACGCCGACGACCGCTTCGACCGCGCCCGCATCCGCAAGGAACTGGCCCACTGCGACTGGCTCGATCCGATCGCTCTGGCCGAATCCGCCGCTCACCTGGCCGACGCCGACGCGGCGCTGACCTTCTATGCCAACACCACCTGGCGCAAAGGCGTGCAGGTCACTGACGACGAGGTCGTGGTGCCGATCCTGTCGCTGCGCGAGATCGCGCTGCGCGTGGTCGGCCGCGCCATCGGCCATTTCGGCGGCGATCCGCGCGGGCAGGACCTGGCGCGGCTGGTCGCGCGGCTCGAGGCGGGCGAGGGCGGCAACGTAGCGGGCGTGCTGGCCACCGTGGAGGGTGGCCACTGGGTGTTCCGCCGCGAACCGGCCCGGCGGACGGGGTAGGGTCTCGCGTCTGCGATCGACCCATTGTGCCGTTCCGATTGGCAATCAGTCTCCCCACGAGCGGAAGTTGCAAATGCCATCCCCCGGCGGTTCAAAATCACGCACAGTGGGCCTGGATTTCGTTTGCGATTAGTTCAAAAACTGAGTGATGCTGGGAATTTCATGGTAGCCCGCAAGGATGGTGACGCTTAACTTCAAGAACTCGACAGGCCGCGCCCTGACGCTTTGCATCGAGCTTTGGGCGTCGGAGGAAGAGATTCCCGATGGATCGGAATTTACGCTCCACTACCCGCCGCCCACGGATCGCCCAGACAGCACGCTCATAGAGTTGGAGGACGATCGCCTTGTCGTTTGGTGTGCCGGTGAAACTTACGAAATCGACATCGACGGCGAACGCATCATCACCTGATTACATTAGGTCACAGACGTATGGCGTCCGCTAACCACCCGTTGCGGACGCCCCTAACCGCGAACTCGCTATTGCATCGCGGATGCTGATCGGATGGCGACCGGATCGAGGTCGCCGACCCTGTCGAAACATGCGCTTCCTTCGGAACGACATCGATTGCTGGCCTTGCCGGTAACCACAACATACCCGCCTGCGTAAAAGTCGGTGAGCACATCGAAGATCTGTGATCCAGGACCAATCGAGACGGCAGGATGATTGGGGAATGGAAACCCGGATACGTCTGTGATCCCTTCATCTAGAGCAGCGCGCATGGTAGACATCGCGCGATCTACGTCTTCAGACTCATCTTCGCTACGGTAAAGAGAACAACTATACGCATAGCACTCGCCGAGATAACCGGTGACACTCACAGTTTGACCGTTCAGTCGATCTATTTGGGCTATGAATTCGTCGACTGTCACTGGTTTCGGCGACGCTGTGTCGCAAGCAATCGTCACAAGTGCCAGAAGAAGGCCAATTGCGGCTCGCGGAACTGAAGGGGTTCCCATTTCGCCTAGCATACGAAAAGCAATGTCCGCTTTCCACCCATTGCGGACGTAAAGGTCGCTCCAGCAATCCGCCCAGCCAAGCCTAACCGTGCGCGCCAAAGCGGTTGGCGATGGCGGTGCCGAGCCGCAGCGTGAGGCCGTAAGCGCGCTCGATGGGGTCGATGAAGGCGCGGCGGATCGCTTCGTAGCCTTCATCGCCACCCTCGGGGTATTCGGTCGGCTCCTGCAGCTGGAAGTCGCCGAGCTTGGGGAAGCTGGTCGGGTAAGCGCGGCGCAGTTGCTTCAGGGCGTCGTCGATGCGGAGCGTGAACACCATCTCGATCACATCGTCGCGGCTGACGTCGTTGGCGCGGCTGAACGCGGGGACAGAGACCGCACGGATGAACATGTGCTGGAACAGCGCGAGGCGCAGCGCCTGGCAGATGCCGATGGCGCGGCGCACCGTCTCGCGTTCCGGCCGCGGGTCGTCGTCGGGGATCAGCGCCAGCAGCCGGTGCAGCTTGAGCGCATCGACGCGCAGCCGCGAGGCGAGCCGGCGGAAGACGCCGTTGCGGTCGTCGTTGATGAGGTGTTCGGCGAGGGCTTCGCAGGGGCCGGTCAGGTGCTCTTCCAGCCCGCGATAGGGCCGGCTGGCCCAGTAGGCCGAATTGAACAGCTCGCCGTAGGCGGCCACGGTCTTGACGCTGGCGAGCGCATTGGCCGCGCGCACCAGCCCGACCAGCGCCCGGCCGCGCGCGCTTTCGGCCAGCAGCGCGGCGAGCTCTTCGTAGTTGCCGTCGGCGGCGCTGCCGAGCCCGGCAATCACGTTCACCGGATAGCCGAGCTGCTGGAGGATCGCGTTGTGCGGGATCGCGCGGATCTGGCGCAGGTTCATGTCGCGGTCGGCCGAGAGGTCCGACTGGCGGCGCGAGACGCGGCTGCCGGTCGGGTTGAGCAGCCCGAGCCCGAACGCGGTCACCGCGCGGGCATAAGTGCGGCTTTCGAGGTGTTGGTTCTGATGGTCGCGGATCGCCCGGTAGAAATCCAGGCTGAGATCGGTGCGGGTATAGAAAGGATCGTCGGAGGCCGCCGCATCGCCGTCACCCGGGCGCGCTTCGGCGATCCGCGTCAGCGTCGCCAGCGCCAGCTCGGGCGTGGCGAAGAACAGGTACCCGTCGCCGCCCTGGAAGCTGACCTCGGGTTCGAGCGTCACGCCCGCCTTGGCGAAGCGGCCGCGCGCCCACGGGCTGAGCGGCCAGGCGAGCCGCGCGGCCAGCGAGGCGGCATGCGCGCCGCGGCCCATGCTCTCGCCGTGGGTGTTGAACACCAGCGCGGCGAGATCGCCCAACCCGTTCGCGGCCATCGCCTGCGCAAGCCGCCCCTGCAGCCGCTCGATCGCCAGCGCGGCCGGCACCTGGCCGACGAAGCGCCCGGCGTCGGAGAACCCGGTCTGTACCGCGACCCTGCCGCGCGTGCGGGCATAGGCGCGGTAAGCGTCCTCGGCGAGTAGCGCATCGAGGAAGCGGCCGCCGTGTTCGAGTGCATGCTCGGTCTCGAACAGCGGTGAGACGTCGACCTTGTCGGCGATGCCGAACAGCTTGGCGAAATAGAGCGCGGCGAGCACGGTCGCCGGCTCCTCGCACTCGGCCACCAGCATGCGGATCGGCGCGTCGGCATCGATGTGGTGGAGGATCTGCGCCATCGCCAGGAACTGGCGCGTGGCGGTCGAGGCTTCGATCGCCAGCGCCGCGAAGTTGGCGCGGAGCGGTTTCACTTTAGCGATCGCCTTGCGCAGATGGACCACCGCGCCTTTGCTGGCGAGGTCGAGCGCGCCTTCGGGGTCGAGCCGGCGGCGGATCGCGTTGTGAAGCTGCTTGGCGTTCACCCGGAAATGGATCCAGCCCATGCCCAGGCCGTCGGCGCGCATCGCGGCGGCGAGCGTCTTGAGCTGGACCGCGCGTTCGCCTTTCTCGCTAGCCGCATCGGACTCGAGCCGCTCGACGTAGCCGGTGAGCGAAAGCAGCTTGCGCGGATCGTTGGCGGTCAGCCGGTTGGCGGCGACCGAGAGTGCCGCGGGGTCGGAGAGATCGGCGGCGAAGTCCCGGGCCCGGTCGGCGGCATAGGCGGCGGCCGGCTTAAGCTCGCCGAGCAGCGAGTGCGCCGGGTCGATCGCTTCGAGCGCGGCGCGGTACCGCCCCAGCCGTTCGGCCTTCTCCGCGAGGCGGAAGCCGATCGACTGCGCCCAGCCGATGTCGGTGCGCCCGTCCATGTCGTAGCCGACCCAGCTCGCGAAGCGGAACGGCAGCGGCGCAAAGTCGGTCCACTGATCGGGCCAGCGGGCCTGAGCGTGCGCCAGCAATCGCGCGACCAGCGCGTCGCGGGCGTCTTGCGCGTGCGCGATCGCCGTCATCGCCTCGGCATGTTCGTGCGCCAGAGTGATCGCCGGACGATCGGACCCAACGGCGCAGACGCCCTGGTCGATCGCGTCGTCGCGGCTGGCTGCATCCGCCACGGCTGCCGTCTGGCTCGGGGTCAGCAGGAACGTCGGATGCGCGGTGAACACCGCGTGGAGCAGCGGGCGTTCCCAACGGGAGCGGAAACCGGCGAAATCGGACTCGGTCAGCGCCCCGTCGAGCGCGGCAAGGTTGGCATCTATCCCGACCGGCGCGACCAGCTCGCGCAAATGCCCGGCGCGGTGCTGCAAGGCATCGCATTCCAGCTCGGCGATCAGGCGCTCGCAATCGTCCAGAGTCAGCGCGCCCGCTTCGAGCAGCCGCGACAGATCGAGCGAGAGCTGGAATACCGGATTGAACAGCGGCGTTTCTTCGGTGCGCCGGTGCAGCGCCTGGAGCCGTTCGGTCAGCTCCGCGACCGTTTTCAAACGAGCGCCCCTCGGCCTAGCAACGAGGCCTGGCGGGCGAGCGCTTCGACTTCAGTCATGCTGGCACCGCGCGGTGCGACCCAGCTGCCGCCGACGCACAGCACCGAGGGCAGTGCCAGCCAGTCGGGGGCGGTCTCGGCGCTGATCCCGCCGGTCGGGCAGAAGCGCACTTGGCCGAACGGCGCGATCAGGGCCTTGAGCGCGGGAATGCCGCCGGCAGCCACCGCGGGGAAGAACTTGAAGTGCGAGAGCCCGAAGTCGAGCCCGCGCATGATGTCGCCCGCCGTCGCCACTCCGGGCAGGAACGGCATGTTGTGCCCGATCGCCAGCCTCACCAACTTATCGGTGAGGCCGGGCGAGACGATGAACTCGGCGCCGGCCGCGACCGCGTCGTCGAACTGGCGCGGATTGAGCACGGTCCCGGCGCCGACGATCGCGCCGGGCACGCGGCGCATCTCGGCGATCGCGGGCAGCGCGGCGGGGGTGCGCAGCGTGACTTCGAGCACCGGCAACCCGCCCGCGACCAGCGCCTGCGCGAGCGGATAGGCCTGCGATGCGTCGTCGATGACGAGGACCGGGATGACCGGGGCGCGGCGCATCAGGCTCTCGATCGCGCTCACGCCATGTGCTCGCTCTGGAAAGCCGCCGCCGCGCCGTACAGCCCCGGTTGCGGATGGGTAATCAACTTCACTGAGATACCAGCCATCATCGCTTCATAGCGCGGCTTGGCGCAGAAGCGGGAGTGGAATTCGCCGGCGCGCAGCCGATCCCTGAGCTGCAGAGAGAGCGATCCGGCGAGGACTACCGCGCTCGACCCGTGGACCAGCGCATAATCGCCCGCGAGGCTGCCGAGCGAGGCGCAGAACCGGTCGATGGCCTGCCCGGCGAGCGCGTCCTCGCCCGCCAGGCCGCGCTCCCATACCGTGCGGTCGTCGGCTGCCGCGTCGCCGCCGAGCGCGCGGTAGATCCACACGATTCCCGGCCCGGCATTGATCCCTTCGGTTGGCACCCGCCCGTGCCGTTCGCGCAAGTCCGCCAGCAACCGGTCTTCGAAGGCGTCCTGCGGCGCGAATCCGATGTGGCCGCCTTCGGTCGCCTGCACGCGGCAACCGCCGGAATCGCGGTGAAAGTACGCGATCCCGATCCCGGTGCCGGGGCCCAGCACGCTGACCGTGCCGTGATCGGGCAAGGGTCCCTCCGGGCCCGCGACGTGCGTGAGCATGTCTGCTGGAGCGCGTGCGACCGCGTGAGCGACCGCGCCGAAATCGTTGAGCACGGTGACAGCCTCAAGCCCGGCGGCCGCCTTGAAAGCCGCCACGCGCAGCACCCAGCGGCTGTTGGTCATCGGCACGCTATCGCCGGTGACCGGCCCGGCGATGGCGATGGCAGCAGCGCGCGGCACTGCGCCGCCGGCGCGCTGGGTATAGGCGGCCCAGGCGGCTTCGAGCCCAGAGTATTCCTGCGTGGCGAGCGTCACCGGCTCGGCCAGGGCAATCGTTCCGTCATCGCCGATCGTCGCCCGCGCGAACCGGGCGTGCGTACCGCCCACGTCGATGGCGACGAGTTCGGCGCTCACAGCCCCGCCAGCGCGAGCATGGCGGAGCCGCCGCGCTCGGCTTCGTCGGCGCCGAGGCGGAACATGGCGAACAGCTCGCGGCCGGTGCCCTGCTCCGGGGGCGGGGCGGGGGCAGGCTCGCGCGACGCGAGATCGGCGGTGGTGGAAAGCTCGCCGTGCTCGCCGCACAGGCGCACCACGTCGCCGTCGCGCAGCCGCGCCAGCGGGCCCCAGTTGCCGTTCTTGTCGCCGAGCGCCTCGGGGCTGACGTGGATAGCGGCCGGCACTTTCCCGCTCGCCCCGGACATGCGCCCGTCGGTGACCAGCGCGACGCGGTGCCCACGGTCCTGCAGCACGCCGAGCGGCGGCGTCAGCTTATGCAGCTCGGGCATGCCGTTGGCGCGCGGGCCCTGGAAGCGCACCACCACCACGACGTCGCGGTCGAGCTCGCCTGCCGCGAAGGCGGCGGCGACTTCGCCCTGGGTGGCGAACACCCGGCACGGCGCCTCGATGGTCCAGCGATCGCGCTCGACCGCGCTGGTCTTGAACGTGCCGCGACCGAGATTGCCTTCGACCAGCCGCATGCCGCCGTCGGGCAGGAACGGAGTGGCGGCGGGGCGCAGCATCGCTTCGTCGCCCGAAGGCCCGGCATCGCGCCACGCCAGCCTGTCGCCGTCGAGCCACGGTTCGCGCGCATAGGCACCGAGATCGTCCCCGAACACGGTCATGATGTCGCGGTGGACCAGCCCCGCATCGATCAGTTCGCGGACCACGAAACCGAGCCCGCCGGCGTCCTGGAACTGGTTTACGTCGCCCGCGCCGTTGGGATAGACGCGCGCGATCAGCGGCACCGCACCGCTCAGTTCGTCCATATCGTTCCAGTCGATCGCGATCCCGGCGGCGCGCGCGAAAGCGGGGATGTGCAGCGCGTGGTTGGTCGAGCCGCCGGTGGCGAGCAGCCCGACGGTGGCGTTGACGATCGCGCGTTCGTCCACGCACTGCGCCAGCGGGCGATAGTCGCCGCCGCCGCGAACGATCTTGGCGAGCTGATGCGTCGCCGCGCGGGTCAGCGCCTGGCGCAGCGGCGTGCCGGGATGGATGAACGCCGATCCGGGCAGCGCCAGGCCCATCAGGTCGAGCATCATCTGGTTGGAATTGGCGGTGCCGTAAAACGTGCAGACGCCGGGCGAGTGGTAGCTCTTCGCCTCGCTCTCGAGCAGCTCCGCGCGCGTCGCCTTGCCTTCGGCATAGAGCTGGCGGACCCTCTGCTTCTCTTTGTTGGCGATGCCCGTCGGCATGGCGCCCGCCGAAATGAAGATCTGCGGCAGGTAGCCGAAGCGCAGCCCCCCGATCAGCAGGCCGGGCACGATCTTGTCGCACATGCCGAGCATGGCCACGCTGTCGTACATCGCGTGGCTGAGGCCGACCGCGGCGGACAGCGCGATCACGTCGCGGCTGAACAGGCTCAGCTCCATGCCGTCGGTGCCCTGGGTCACCCCGTCGCACATCGCCGGGGTACAGCCCGCGACTTGCGCAGTCGCGCCGACTTCGCGCGCCCAGACCTTCATCTGCGCCGGGTACTGCCCGAACGGCTGATGCGATGAGATCGTGTCGTTGTAGGCGCTGACGATACCGATGTTCGGCCCGCGCTGGCTGGCGATCGATTCCTTGTCCTCGCCCATCGCGGCAAAGCCGTGCGCGAGATTGGAACACGGCATCGCCACGTTGCGATCGGCATGCCGCTCACCCTCGATCCGCATCAGCTCGAGGTAGCGCTCTCGGCTCTCGAGCGAGCGTTCGATGATCCGGTCGGTGACGCGGGCGATGGTTGGGTGGAGCTTACTCATGCCAGCTTACCCCGTCGCGTTCGGTGAGCGCGATCGCCGCGCTCGGTCCCCAGGCGCCCGAGTTGTAGGGCTTGGGAGTCAGGCCCTCGGCGTGCCACTGCGCACGGATCCCGTCGATCCAGGTCCACTGCGCCTCCACTTCGTCGCGGCGGACGAACAGCGTCTGGTTGGCCTCGATCAGGTCGAGCAACAGCCGCTCGTAAGCGATCCGCTTTTCCTTGCCCGAGAACGCGTCGGTCATGGCGATCTTGAGCGGCACTTCGCGCAAGCTCAGCCCCTCGCGGTCGAGCCCCGGCACTTTGGCCATCAGCGAGAGCGTGATGTTCTCCTGCGGTTGGATGCCGATCAGCAGGCGGTTGGCGCGGGTGCGCGCGCCGTCGAAGATCGAATGCGGGATCGCGCGGAACTGGACCAGGATCTCGGTCACCCGCTCGGGCAGACGCTTGCCGGTGCGCAAGTAGAACGGCACGCCCTTCCAGCGCCAGTTGTCGACATGGGCCTTGAGCGCGACGAAGGTCTCGGTCTCGCTGTCGCGGCCCAGTTCCTCGTCGTACCCGGCGACGATCTGGCCCTTCACCGCGCCGCCGCGATACTGTCCGGTAACGCTTTCGCCGGGCCCGACCGGGCGCAGCGCGCGCAGCACCTTCACCTTCTCGTCGCGCACCGAGTTCGCATCGAAATGCGTCGGCGGCTCCATCGCTACCAGTGCCAGTAGCTGCAGCATGTGGTTCTGCACCATGTCGCGCAGCGCGCCCGCCCCGTCGTAGAAGCCGACGCGCCCTTCGAGGCCGACCGTTTCGGCCACCGTGATCTGAACGTGGTCGATGTGCTGGGCGTTCCACAGCGGCTCGAACATCAGGTTGGCGAAGCGCAGCGCGATCAGGTTCTGGACCGTCTCCTTGCCGAGGTAGTGGTCGATGCGGAAAATCCGCTCCTCGGGAAAGGCGCGCCCGACCGCGTCGTTGATCTCGCGGCTGGAGGCCAGATCGTGGCCGAGCGGCTTTTCGAGGCCGATTCGCGCGCCTTCCGACAGGGCGGCAGCTGCGAGCCCGGCGATGGTCTGTTCGAACAGGTCGGGCGCTGTCGACAGGAAGATCGCCAGCCGGTCCGCGGGGCGGCCGATCTTTTTCGCCAGCGCGCCGAAGCCGTCCTGTTGGGTGACATCGAGCGGCACGAAATGAAGCCGGTTGAGGAAATCGGCCATGCTGCCGCGACGCTGTGCGGGAAGGTACTTTTCGACCGCCGCGCGCGCGAAGTTGCGAAAGGCGGCGTCGCTCAGATCGGCGCGCGCGGTCCCCGTAATCTGTAGGCCTGGATCGAGCAACCCATCGGCGTGCAACGCACAGAGCGAAGGCAGCAGCATGCGCTGGGCCAGGTCGCCGGTCGCCCCGAACAGCAGCAGCGTATCGGCCTTGGCGCTCATCGCCGGCGCCCGGTTGCGATCATCGGCCAGTCCCCAATCCGCCTGTCATCGTGCTGCACTGCGAAGGCAGCCGCTGCAAGTCAAAGCTACCGGGCAACCACGCTTATTTCCTTGTCCTCGAAAATCGCTTCGCCGAACACCGTCATAAAGCTGACGTCGGCGGCGTCGCGCCCGACGCCGATCTTCACCGTCTGCGCGGCGTCGGCCATGCCGGTGGCATCGACGATGTGCCAGGCACCGCCGCCCGCCACCGTGGGATCGGCCAGGAACACTTCCGCCACTGCGTGGAAATCCTGCGGGGTGACGCCGGGCGCGTAGACGCTGACGTAGCGGGCCGGAATTGCCGAGGCGCGAGCCAGCGCGACCAAGACATGCGCATAGTCGCGGCAGATCCCGCGCCGTTCGACGAAACTGTCGAGCGCGGTAGTTTGCGACGTGCTCGATCCGGGCACGTAGCTGAAGTTATCCGCGATCCAGTCGCGCATCGCCACCACCCGCTCGCCGCCGTCGAGCCCGCCGAACTCCGCCTCGACGAACGGCTGGAACTGGTTGGCCGGGCAGTACCGCGAATCGAACAGGTACTCGACGGTTTCGCCCGGAAGGACATGCGGTTGAAGGCGGGCGAGCCCGCCAAGGTCCGGGATCAGCCGCTTGACCTCGACCCGCGCCGAATACTCGATCTGATAGCGTCCCTCGGCGTGCAGCCAGACCCGCTCGCCGATCCCATCCTGCGCCGGGACCCGCGCGGTGTGCGCAGCCGGCGGGATGACGCACGAGACTTCGAGCAGTTCTTGCTCGGGAATGTCCGCCGCCTCGAACTGGAGAAGGACGTCGCTCGGGCGGTCGAGCGAAAAGACGAAGCGGGTGGAGATGTCTATCGGCATGGAACTGGCGCAACGCGCGTAGCAGGCGGATGTTTCAGTTATTCTCCGATCACGTGCCCGACGATTTTGCGTGTATGCGGGCGGGCGCGGTGCTCGGCCAGAAACACCCCCTGCCAGGTACCCAGCAGCGGGCGTCCGCCAGCTACCGGGATCGTCAGGCTGACGCCGGTCAGCAGCGCTTTGATATGCGCGGGCATATCGTCGGGGCCTTCGTCGTCATGCTCATAGCCGGCGCGCTCGGGCGCGACTTTTTCGAGCCAGCGCACCAGGTCGCGCTGGACCGCCGGGGCGGCGTTCTCGTTTATCAGCAGCCCCGCGCTGGTGTGGCGGCAGAATAGCGTCAGCAGGCCGGTTTCGATGCCGGTGTCGCGCAACCACCCCGCGACCGTATCGGTTATCTCGAGCAGGCCCTGGCCAGGCGTCTCGATGGCGAAGGCGATCTGGGCCTGGCGCATGGTTTCTCATAGCCGAGCTTCGCGCGAGATTGGCACCATTTCTGACTGGTATAGGCGCAGGCGAGACGGCAAACTCGCGCTCACCGCAGAAGGGGTTTGGGGGACGCGATGAGAGCTTGGGGGGCGGTTCTGCTGCTGGCTGTGGCGGGCGCGGCTGGAGCGCATGTAGGCGGGGCTCGGGACGATAGCGGCGTCGCGGCGGCGCAAGCAGCGCAAACCTACTCCGCCATGACTGACGCCGAGCTCACGGCGCGCTCTCGCGAGATGGCAAGCCAAGTCTTTCGAGACCCATGCCCCGACAAAGTCCCGTACTTTAAGGAGATGGTCCGGCGCCAGCCTGCCCAGCGCGGCAATCAGGGCATGAAGTTGGTGGCGGAAATCTATTGCGCTGCCGAGGAAGGGCGGTTCGCGGAGGGGCTCAGCCTGGTCCGGCAACTGGAAGCGGAGTTCGGCGCGGCGCCGATTGACGACGTGGCGCTCTACCTTGCCAATGCGCTCAAGGATGGACCGGAAATTCTTGCAAGGCTGCGAAAGCTTGAAGGGGCGGGCCAACTGGTGCGTTTCCCGCCGCAAAACGTCACGATGGCCATGAGTACCGCGCAGCGCGCCGGGCTCGGCAAGGAAGCCGACGCTTTTGCCTACGAAGTGACCGGCTCCGCCGGCTTCCAGCAGATGCCCGTCGAAGTCCAAGGCGTATTCGCCGCATATGCGCTCGGCCATGCCGCCGATACCGCCACGCTGACGCGCGTCGATGCCCTGCTTCCTTACGTCCGCTCTCCGGAAGCGGCGATATCGTACCTGACGCGCCGCCGGTACGAGCCGATCTGGCCGCAAATGGAAGAGCATGCGGGTGATAATCTTGCGCGAATTACGAACACGTTCGTCAGCTGGACCGCGGGCCTGCTGATCGACCAACCCGAAGACGCCGATCGCCTGAGCTTGCATGCCTACGCACTGCTCCAGGCAGGCCGATATGAAGAGGCGGCGAAGCTTGCGAACGATTGGCTGGATCAGCCCGGTAGCGCCGGCGGGCTTCGTGAAGGCGATGGCTGGGCCTTGAATGTGCGAGTGAAGGCTCTCGATTCCATTGGCAGAAAGGCGGAAGCCGACCGGGTGTTCGACCGGCTGGCGGCACTGCCGGCCGACGAGAATCCGTGGGTCGTCAATTTCGTCATCAACCGGGCGGCCCGGCTGGTCAGCCAGGGACGCTGGGCGGAAGGCCTGGCGGCCACCGACCTCGCTCGGCCGGTCGCGGAGAAGCACGGTTCGCCTTATGCGCAGATGCTGGTAGCCAGCTATCGCACCTGTGCGCTCTACAAACTCGATCGCTCGGAAGAAGGCGCGCGTGAGCTGGAATTCGTTCGTGCCCATGCCGCCGATGCATCCGGCTCCGCGGCCGTAGCCTTGCTGTGCGCGGGACTAGAGGAGGAGGCTGTCGCGTGGCTGGCTAGGGCGCTCCAGGATGAGAACAGCCGCGAACAAGTGCTCGAGCATTTGCAGGACCCGCGCTTCAGCCTCGACGGGACTGAGTCCTCGGTCCTGCCCAGCCCGCGCGCGTTGATTCGTGAGCGCGAAGAGCTGCTGGCCGAAGCGCTCAAGCATATCCGGATTCTGCCGGACCGGTTTGTGCCGCTGGCCTACTTGCGGCGTGCCCCGCAGTGAGCCCGCAAGAGGCTACGGAGCGGTCGGACGGAGCGGTAGCGGTACGAAGTTGATTATTGTCATGACCGGAACGGTCGCCCCGCGTGGCCAGTTGAGCAGGCAAATCCCGCCACTCACAGGATTACCCATGGCTTCGCAACCGCTCCTGCGCGATCGCGCCTCGCAGTTTCTCAACGACGCTTTTCAGCGACAACTCGCGCACTGGAACCGCGCCCGCCTCTCGCCCGCCTTTCCCGAAGCCGACTGGCAACAGACCATCGCCCGCGATGCAGCCATGCAGCGGCTCGAAGGCGGATTCCTCGAAGAGCTGCGGGCCGAGGTGCTCGACGAGGCGGCCGCGGTGCCGACCGACGTCGAAGGGTTCATCGCCTGGTTCGAAGGCCTTCAGCAGACCGGGCCGGGGCAGGGCGATCCGCTGTTCCCGTGGATCGCCGAGACCGCGAGCAAGGACGAGCTGCGCTGGTTTCTCGAGCAGGAAGCGGCCGGCGAAGCCGGGTTCGACGATTTGGTGGCGATGACGCAGGTTAAGCTGCCGACGCTCCCCAAGCTGGAACTCGCGCGCAACTACTGGGACGAGATGGGCCACGGGCAGCTTGCGGGCATGCACGGCCCGATGCTCGATGCGCTGGTCGAGACGTTGCAACTCCGTCCGACGATCGAGCGGACGGTGTGGGAAAGCCTCGCGCTGGCCAATGCCATGACCGCGATGGCCGCCTCGCGCCGCTATGCGTGGCACAGCGTCGGCGCGCTCGGCGTGATCGAGCTGACCGCGCCCGGCCGTTCGGCCTGCACCGCCGCCGGCCTGCGGCGGGTCGGGCTGCGCGGGCGCGAGCGAAAGTACTTCACGCTTCACGCGGTGCTCGACGTCAAGCACAGCGAGGACTGGAACCGCGAAGCGATCCGCCCCGCCGTTGCCGAAGACCCGCGCCGCGCCACGGCGATGGCCGAAGGCGCGCTGATCCGCCTCAAGTGCGGCGAGCGCTGCTTTGCGCGTTACCGGGCGCATTTCGGACTGGCCTAAGTCCGGCCGCGAAAAGCGGTGCGTGCGGGCCTTGCCGGGTGTAGCCATCGCTCTCCTACTGGGGAGGAGATCGCCCGATGCCTAAGCGTTTCATCCTGTGCGTTGCTGCGCTGCTGCCGCTGGCGGCCTGCGATTCCGGGCCTGCTGTCGAAGCCGAGAATGCCACCCCGGCCGAAGTGGCCGCGGCCGTCGATGCGGCCGGCGGCTCCGAAAACTTCGTCTCGCCCGGCTTGTGGCGCTCGCAGATCACGATCGAGGACGTTTCCATGCCCGGCCTACCGGCCGAGATGGCCGCGCGCATGAAGGAGGAGATGGGCAGCCAGATGACTTCCGAAGACTGCCTGACGGCGCAGGATGTGGAGAAGCCAAGCGCCGATTTCTTCGCCGGCCAAGACGACGACAGCTGCACTTACGACCGCTTCGCGATGGGTGGCGGCAAGATGGACATGCAGATGACCTGCGACCGCGGCGGCGCGCCGCAAACGATGACGATGACCGGCACTTACTCGCAGGACCGCTACACGATGACCGCCAGCTCGCAGGCGGCGGGGCCGGCCGGCGCCATGACGATGAAGCTGCGCATGGAGGCGCGGCGGATCGGCGCCTGCACCGCAAGTGAAGAGGCGGCGGGTTAGCGCCTAGGCTGGCTCATCGGCGGGCTGGCTCGCGATCATGCCGGCGCCCGATCGCCAGCCCAACCGCAGCCCAGGCTCCTGCAGCGATAACCCCGGCCAGGAACACCGCCGCGCTCGAGCCGATCGCCGCGATGCCGGTGTGGATCCATCCGGCCATGACGTCGCCGCCGCGGAAGACCGCGGTGTCGATGGCGTTCTTGGCCTTGTACTTGGTCTCGGCGTCGAGCGGGGTGAACAGCATCTCGCGCCCCGGGGCGACCAGCGCGTAATCGCCCACGCGGCGCACCACCATCACGAATACCAGCACCGGGAAGGTCGCGGCCAGCGCCAGCAGGCCGTACCCGAACATCATCGTCACCGGCACCGCCACCAGCAGCACGGTGACGCCGAGCCGTTTGGCGAGCTGGCCGGTGAAGAATACCTGGATCAGGATCGTCAGCGACTGCACCGCAGTATCGATCGTCGCGAACACCTGGGTCTGCGCGGTCCGGTCGGGGAAGTTCGCTTCGACGATCCGCGCTTGCTCGAAATAAAGGAAGGTCGTGGAAGTCACCAAGAGCAGGATGAACGCCGCGATCATCAGCAGGTAGCGCGACTTCAGAATAAGCGTCAGTCCGGCCCACACCGATCCGGCGATCCGCTCGGGCGGGGGGACGTCAGTGCGCGGGCCCATGCGGTCGCGCCAGCCAAGCAGGAAGCGTACGCTCGCGAGCCCAAGGAGCAGAATCCCGGCTGAGATCAGCAGCAAGCCGGGCTCGCCGACCCGTTCGATCAGGTTCAGCGACAGCAGTGGCCCGGTCAGCCCACCCAGGCTCGCGCCAGCCGCGATCGGCCCGAACAGCCGGTGGCCACGGTCGCGTTCGAACACGTCGGACATGAGGCTCCAGGCGACGGAGATGATGAACAGGTTCATCACCGCCATCCAGACGTAGAACGCCCGCGCGATCCACACGTCGTCGGGGTTGAACTTGAGCGAGGCGGCGAACGCGACCAGCACCGCCGCGCACAGCGTGTAGAGCACCGGCAGCAGCCGGCGCCGCGGTACTCGCGACGCGACCCAGCCGTAGATCGGGACCACGCACAGCATCGCCACGAACGTGCCGGTCCATAGCCAGGCGAGGTTGTCGACGCCGCCCACGATCCCGAACGTCTCGCGCACCGGACGCAGCATCAGATAGCTGGCGAACACGAAGAACAGCAGCGCGAATCCACTCAGCACCGCGGGCATCTCGGCCGGCTCGGCGTTGAACAGGCGGGCTAGCCCCGAACGCGGCGTGCCGCGCGGCTCGCCGCCGTCAGAGGCCATCGATGAACTGCTCCATCCGCGTGCGCAGCGCCGCATCGGGCAGGCGCCCGCGCGCCGCGCCGAGGTTGTCCTCGGCATAGCGGACCTGGTCGGTGCCCGGGATCGGGATCGGCCGGCTCGGGTGCGAGGTGATGTACTTGAGGAACACTTGCGCCCAACTGGTCGCGCCGATCTCGGCGGCCCAGTGGGGCAGCGGCTTGCCGGCGGTCGCCTGGAACAGCCGGTTGCGGCCGAACGGCAGGTTGACCATCACCGGAATGCCCTTCTCCTGCGCCAGCGGCAGGATGCGCTGCGCGGCGTTGCGGTTGTCGAGCGCGTAATCGACCTGGATGCAGTCGAGCGGGGTCCGCTCCATCAGCGCCGCGAAAGCCTCGTACTGCTGGTCGGACGAAGTGGTCACGCCGACCGCGCCGATCCGCCCGGCGGCCTGGAGTTCGCGCAAGTAGGGTAGGTGATTATCGACATCGCGCAAATTGTGGACCGCCATCAATTCGATCTTGTCGGTCTTGAGGTTGGCGAACGAGCGCTCGATCTGCGCCTTGCCCTCGTCGAGATTGTTCGCGCCGACCTTGGTCGCGAAGTACAGCTTGTCGCGCATGCCTAGCTGCGCAACCAGCGTGCCGATCACTTCCTCGGCGCGGCCGTAGCTCGGGGCAGTGTCGATCACTTTGCCGCCCAGCTCCGCGAAACGCGCGAGCGTGGCCCGCAGCGGCGCGAGCTGCTCTTCGGTGGTCGGGTTGCTGAACACTTGCGCCGACCCCATGCCGACCACCGGCACTTCGCCCACGGGCTTAAGCGGGCGGGTGTTGTAAGCCCCCGCAGCCTGGGCGAACGCGGGCGAGGCCAGCAGGGCCCCGGCTCCCGCTGCGACAACCGGCAAGGCCGCCAGCCCGGCCATGAATTCGCGGCGATCGACACGGCTCATCGGCCCACTCCCCACGTGAATCCCTCAAGGCGAAAGCTATCAGCCGGGTCGTTTGCGAACCAGTCGCATTTTGTCGCAAACAGGCGCCGACTTCAGGGAGTGATGACCCCGAAAAGATCGTGCGCATCGGCGTCCTCGACGGCCACCTGCACGATGTCGCCCGACTTAAGGCTCGCCGGCACGTCGCGCAGGAACACCTGGCCGTCGATCTCGGGGGCGTCGGCCTGGCTGCGGCCGGTGGCGCCGACATCGCCGTCCTCATCCGCCTCGCCGACCTCGTCGATGATGACGGGCAGCGTGCGGCCGATCTTGGCGGTTAGCTTCTCGGCGCTGATCCGCTCGGTCAGGGCCATCAGCCGGGCGAAGCGCTCTTCCTTGATCTCTTCGGGAACGGGATCGGGCAGGGCATTGGCCGCCGCGCCCTGCACCGGCTCGAAGCGGAAGGCGCCGACGCGGTCGAGCTGGGCTTCCTCGAGCCAGTCGAGCAGGTAGCGGAGATCGTCCTCGGTCTCGCCGGGGAAGCCGACCACGAAGCTCGAGCGGATTGTCAGGTCGGGCGCGATAGTGCGCCAGGCCCGCAGCCGTTCGAGCACTTTGGCCTCGTTCGCCGGGCGGCGCATCGCGCGCAGCACCTTGGGGCTGGCGTGCTGGAACGGGATGTCGAGGTAAGGCGTCAACAGCCCTTCGGCCATAAGCGGGATGACCTGGTCGACGTGCGGATAGGGGTAGACGTAGTGCAGCCGCACCCACGGCGCCTGGCCGTCGGAGGTGCGCAGCCCGCCGAGCTCGCGGGCGAGATCGGTCATGTGCGCGCGGACCGGATGGCCCTTCCAGAGGCGCTCCTCGTGGCGGACATCGACCCCATAGGCCGATGTGTCCTGGCTGATCACCAGCAGTTCGCGGGTGCCGGCCGCGACCAGCTTCTCCGCCTCGCGCAGCACCGCGTCGATCCGCCGGCTGGCGAGCTTCCCGCGCAGTTGCGGGATGATGCAGAACGCGCAGGCGTGATTGCACCCCTCGGAAATCTTCAGATAGCTGTAGTGGCGCGGGGTGAGCTTCACGTCGGGCTGCGGGATCAGGTCGATAAACGGCCCCTGACTTGGCGGCGCCGCCTCGTGGACTGCATCGACTACCGCTTCGTACTGGTGCGCGCCAGTCACCGCGAGCACTTGCGGGAAGCGCGCGCGGATCGCGTCGGCCTCCTCGCCCATGCAGCCGGTGACGATCACCCGGCCGTTCTCGGCAATGGCCTCGCCGATCGCCTCAAGGCTTTCTTCTTTGGCGGAGTCGAGGAACCCGCAGGTATTGACCACCACCACGTCGGCGCCGGCATAGTCGGCGCTCATCGCATAGCCGTCGGCGCGCAGGCGCGTGAGAATGCGCTCGGAATCGACCAGCGCCTTGGGGCAGCCGAGCGAGACCATGCCGATAGTCTTCGCCTCCGGAATGGAGCGAACGTCGAGGGCTTCGGTTGTCACGATGGCCGCGCCCCTACACCTCGCGGGCCGTTTGCGCTAGTCTGCGCGGCGAGGGGCGCATCAGGGGAGGCTCGACATGGGCAACGTGAACATTCTGGCCGTGTTTCTCGGAGCGCTGGCGTTCTTCGCTGTCGGGGCGGTGTGGTACACCGTGCTGTTCGGCAAGGCGTGGCGCGAACTGACTGGCATCACCGACGAAATGGTCAAGGCCGGGCCGCGTCCGGGCCAGAACCCGACCTGGCTGATCATGGGGCTCGCGTTCCTGTTCGAGCTGCTGATCGCGCTGACGTTCGGGCACATGCTGGCGCGCACCAATCCCTCGCCGCACGTCGTGCTGATGATGGCGTTCGGGTTCGGGGCTACGATCATGGCCCCGGCGATCGGTATCAATTACCTCTACCAGATGAAGCCCGGGAAGCTGTTCGCGATCGATGCGGGCTATATGGTGGTCGGCATGCTGGCGATGGGCGGGGTGTTCATCCTGCTGGGCTGAGGTCCGCTTCGCACGTGTCCGTGGGGAGGATTTCCACCACCACGTCGCCGGCTTCGAGCGCGCGCGCTTCGGGCTCCCAGAAGCCGTAAGCGGTGCCCTGTCGGTAGAGCCGCAGGCCGCGTCCGCCGCTGGCGAGCGCATCGAGCGACTTGCCCAGTTCGGAAGCCTGCGCCGGCCGTTCGATGAGTTGCACCTTGCCGCTGACCGAGGCCAGGTCGGCCAGGTATTCGGCGATATGCACGCCTTGCGCGCTGCCGGCGAGCAGGAGCCCGGTGAAGCGCACCGGATTGATCACGTTGTCCGCCCCCGCCTGGCGCGCAAGCAGTTCGTTGTCCTCGGCGCGGATCACCACGCTGATCGGCACCCCGGGCGCGAGGTGGCGCGCGGTCAGCACGATAAGGATCGAAGCGTCGTCGCGCCCCGCCGAGACCAGCACCGCGCGCGCCCGGTCGATCCGCACCGCCATCAGGTTCTCGTCGCGCGCCGCGTCGGCCTCGATCACGTTGCAGCCGCGCGCCTCGGCCAGCGCCAGCCGCTCGGCATGGGTGTCCATCACCACGATGCAGTGCGGCTCGGTCCCGCGTTCGATCAGCTCGGCGACCGCTTCGGAGCCGGACACGCCGTAGCCGAGCACCACGATGTGGTCCTGAAGTTTCTGCTGGATACGTGCCATGCGCCATTTCTCCCATCCGCGCTTGAGGACGAAGTTATAGGCCGCGCCGACGAAGATGAAGAGCACGGCGATGCGGATCGGGGTGACGATTACCGATTCCACCAGCCGCGCGCGGTCGCTGATCGGCGCAATGTCGCCGAAGCCGGTGGTGGTGACCGAAATCATCGTGAAATAGACCACATCGAGGAAGCTGATGTGACCGTCGTAGTTGTCCTTGAGCCCGTCGCGGTCGAACCAGTGGATCAGGATCACCACCCAGATCAGCGCCAAGGCCGCGCCGAGCCGTAAGGCCAGATCGCCCCACACCGGTACGTTGAGCGCGCGGCGCAGCGGCTTGAACTTGCGCAAGCGGTCCCCGCGGCGGGGCGGCGGACGCCGCGCGCTCATTCGCCGGCCTCCAGCCGCAACAGCGGCGCGGGATCGACGGGCCGGTCGCCGCGGCGGATCTCGAAATGCAGCTCGGGCCGTGTCGCATCGCCCGCATCGCCGCCGAGCCCGACGCGTTCCCCGGCCCGCACCGGATCGCCCTTGCGGACGGTCACGCGGGAAAGGTGGCCGTAGGCGCTGTGCCAGCCGTTGCCGTGATCGATCACCACCAGCCGGCCAAACCGCTCGGGCTCGTCGCCCGCGAACAGCACGGTGCCGGCGGCGGCGGCGCGGATCGCGTCGCCGGTCCGGACCGCGAAATCGATGCCTTCATGCCCGCTGCCATCCTCGCGGCGCCGCCAGCCGAGCAGCACTGCGCCTTCGCTTGGCCGCCTGAAATAGGGTTCGGCAGCGGCCGCCGAAGCGGTCGGTGCCTCGCGGTCGGGCAAAACCGCGGGAATGATCAGCCGGCGCCCGGCGCGCAGCGTGCCGTTGGGGTCGAGCCCGTTGGCGGTGGCGATGTTTCGCCACGACACCCCGTAGCGATAGGCGATCGCAAACCCGGTCTCGCCAGCGGCCACGGTGTGCGTGCGCTGGCGCGGGATGACCAGCGCCTGCCCGCTGCGGAGGCGATAAGGCGGGGTCAGCCCGTTAGCCTCGGCGATCACCACCAGCGGCACGCCGGCACGGTTGGCGATGCCGCCGAGCGTCTCGCCCGCTGCGACTAGATGCTCGGTCTCGGTCGCCGGGTCGCCCGCCGCGATGAGCAGCAGCGCTGCCAGCGGCAAGGCGAGGGCGCGCCTCATCCGGAGTAGCGTTCCGCCAGCGCGCCGATCGAGGCGTGATGCGTGAGGTCGAGCTGGAGCGGGGTGACCGAAATATAGCCTTCGCCGACCGCTTCGAGATCCGTGCCGTGGTCGAGCGTGTGCTCGATATCGTCGAGCCCGAACCAGAAGTACGGCCGCCCGCGCGGATCGACCGCCTCGATCACCGAGCCGCGGGCGTAGTCGTGGAACCCCTGCCGGACCACGCGGATGCCCTTGACCTGGTCCGCCGGCAGCGCGGGAAAGTTGACGTTGATCACCGTCCGCTTGGGCATCCGCACGTCGAGCAGCGGGGCGAGCACGCGCGCGGCCCAGGCGCGCGCGGCGGCGAAGCCGTGCCCGGCGTCGCGCAGCGCCTGGCTCATCGCCACTGCCGGGATGCCCGCCAGCGCGGCTTCCATAGCCGCCGAGACGGTGCCCGAATAGGTGACGTCGTCGGCCAGGTTCTCGCCGTTGTTGACGCCCGAGATGACCAGGTCGGGCGGGCGGTCCGGAAACAGCTTCTTCATGCCCAGGTTGACCGCGTCGGTCGGCGTGCCCGTCACAGAGAACCGCCGCTCCCCATGCTGGCGCAGCCGCACCGGCATATGCAACGTCAGCGAATGCCCGGCGCCCGAGTTTTCCTCGGCCGGGGCGCAGACCCAGACCTCGTCCGACAGCTCGGCGGCGATCGCCTCGAGCACTTCGAGCCCGGGGGCGTTGATGCCATCGTCGTTGGTGAGGAGAATGCGCATCGGTGCCTTTTTCGTCATTGCGAGCGTAGCGAAGCAATCCAGGGCGGCACTGTGCCGCACTGGATTGCCGCGGACCTACGGTCCTCGCAATAACGAACGCAGGGGGTCATTCGGGCGCTGGCTCCAGCCGCGCCACGCCGCCCATATAAGGCACCAGCGCGGCCGGCACCGTGACCGTGCCGTCTTCCTCCTGGTAGTTCTCCAGCACCGCCACCAGCGCGCGGCCGACCGCGACGCCTGAGCCGTTGAGCGTGTGGACGAACGCCGTGCCCTTTTGCGCTTCAGGCCGGTAGCGCGCGTTCATCCGCCGCGCCTGCCAGTCGCCGCACCAGCTCACCGAGCTGATCTCGCGGTAGGCGCCCTGGCCGGGCAACCAGACTTCGAGATCGAACGTCTTGCGCGCGCCCGCGCCCATGTCGCCCGCGCAGAGCAACATCTTGCGATAGGGCAGCCCCAGCGCTTCGAGCACCGCCTCGGCGCTAGCGACCATGTGCTCGTGTTCGGCGCGCCACTGGTCCTCGCGGCAGATCGTGACCAGCTCGACCTTGTCAAACTGGTGCTGGCGGATGAACCCGCGCGTATCCTTGCCAGCGGCGCCGGCCTCGGAGCGGAAACAGGGGGTGAGGGCGGTCAGGCGGATCGGCGCCACGAGATCGACAATCTGCTCGCGCACCGAATTGGTCAGGCTGACTTCGGCGGTCGGGATCAGCCAGCGGCGGGACGGTCGGGGAACTGCGTCCCAAATGCGTCTCTTGGTTATGTCGGAGTCTGGCGGCAGTTGCCCTGCAGCTTGCATACTCTCGAAAGCCTCAAGCTTCGCCTTGATGTATTCAAACGTCTCCATCGCAATGTCTGTTTGGAACAGGTCTTCGGCGAACTTCGGTAACTGCCCCGTGCCAAACACCGCCTCGTCGCGCACCAGCAGGGGCGGCGCGCACTCCGAGAAACCGTGCTGCACGGTATGCAGATCGAGCATGAATTGCCCGAGCGCGCGGTGGAGGCGGGCGATCCCGCCACGCAGGAACGTGAACCGCGCGCCGCTCATCGCCGCGCCGGT
The DNA here is from genome assembly GCA_002279825.1 of Sphingomonadales bacterium 12-68-11. Taxonomy (GTDB): domain Bacteria; phylum Pseudomonadota; class Alphaproteobacteria; order Sphingomonadales; family Sphingomonadaceae; genus Croceibacterium_A. Next base: position 606,046 of record NCCV01000003.1, on the reverse strand, counting down.
CTCGAAATCGAGCCCGAGCGGCGGGCCGAGGTCCGCGTGTTCGATCGGCTGGAACGCGAAATTGCGCTGCTGGCCCCGGCGGGCGACTTCGACGTTGCCGTGCTCGTCGGTGCCGTCGGGCACATCTGCGTCCGGCAGGTTGGGGAGCGCGGCGAGCAGCGCGTCGAGTTCGGCGCCAAGCGCGCGCTCTTCGGCCTCGAACGCCGGCAGCGTGTCCTTGAGCGCGGCGACTTCGGCCTTGAGCGCCTCGGCCCGCGCGGTGTCGCCTGCACCCATCGCCTGGCCGATCGCCTTCGACGCCTCATTACGCCGCGCCTGGCCTTCCTGCGCCTGCCGGAGCGCCGCGCGGCGCCGCTCGTCGAGCGCCAGCAGGTTCCCCGCGACCGGCGCCAGCCCGCGCCGGGCAAGCGCCGCATCGAACGCCGCGGGGTCGTCCCGGATCAGCCGTAGGTCATGCATGGCCCGGGCCTATGGCCTCGGGAAAGGCGAGTTGTCCAGCGACCGGTGGGGTCCGATCGCCTCCCGCGCTATCGCTTGGGAGTTTTCCGGCCGAAAACGTCCCCCGGACGTTTCTCGAGTCACGAAAAACTGGTGGGCGCGGCAGGGATTGAACCTGCGACCCCACCCGTGTGAAGGGTGTGCTCTACCACTGAGCTACGCGCCCGCGCGCCGTGGAGGGACCCCAGGGCGGCAGGGGCGCGCCTTTGCCATGCGCGGCCCGCGCTGGCAAGCCGCCAATCTAGTCGCGCAGGAGACCGGCGAGCCGAGCCAGCAGGCCGGTGCCGGCCGCCTCCAGGGGAGCGCGCGCGGCGGGTGCCTCGGCCGCCGGGCATTCGAGGCAGCGCGCCTGCATCCCCCTGACTTCGAACAGCGCCTCGAGATCGCCGACCGCTTGCGCCAAGCGTGCATTCTGCGCGCGCGCGAACAGCGCGAACACGTCGGACCCCGCGCCGGGCATCGTGCGCTGGCCCTGGATCATGCGCCACAGCATCGGCAGTTGCGTGTCGCCCGCTCCCAGGTATTCGGCGTGCCAGGCGCCGTTCTCCAACTTGGCCTGCGCGGCGGCCCAAGCGAGCGCGTCGTCGAGCCCGCCGAACTGGTCGACTAGGCCGAGCTGGCGCGCCGAGCCGCCGTCCCACACCCGGCCCTGGCCGAGTTCGTCGGCGCGCGCCGGGGTCATCTTGCGCGACTGGGCGACTAGTCCGACGAAGCGGCGATATCCCGATTCGACCGTCGCCTGCAGGATCGCCTCGGTCTCGGGCGTGAAGCCGCCGAGCACGTCGGGCTGACCCGAAAGCGGGGTCGTCCGCACCCCGTCGCTGGTCACGCCCCAGTCGGCGAGCGCGTCCTCGAATGTGGGCACCACGCCGAAGATGCCGATCGAGCCGGTGATCGTCTCAGGCTCTGCGAAGATGCGCTGGCCGGGCGTTGCCACCCAGTAGCCGCCGCTGGCCGCGACGTTGCCCATCGAGACCGCGATCGGGATCCCCCGCGCCTTGTGCCGCAGGATCGCGCGGCGGATCGATTCGGAGCCGGTGACCGTGCCGCCGGGGGAATCGACCCTCACCACCAGCGCCTTGAGATCGCGGGCAAGCGCCTCGTCGAGCAGGCGGACGATGCGTTCGGCGCCGGCCGAACCCGGGCCCGCTTCGCCGTCGCCGATTTCGCCGGCGATGGTAATCACGCCGATCGCGGCACCCGCGTCGGAAGGTTCGTGGTCGGCCAGCCAGGCGTCGAGATCGGTGGCGGCGAAAGCGCCCGGCTCGCGCGTCCAGGTGTCGCGGCCGGCGATTTCGGCGACCCGCGCGCCCCATTCGACGCGTGTGCCAAGCTTGTCGGCGAGCCCGGCGGCGAGCGCCGCGCGGGCAAGATCGCCGCCGCTCGCGGCGAGCCATTCGGGAATCCGCTGAGTGGCGAGTTCGATATTGGCCGCGGGGCGGGCCAACTTCACGTTGGCCTGCCACTCGCTCCACAATGCGCCGAGATAGGCTTCGGCGTTCTCGCGCGCCTCGGGCGACATGCCGCTCAGCAGGTATGGCTCGACCGCGCTCTTGAAGGTGCCGACGCGGAACACGCGGGCGTTGACCTTGAAGCGCTCGAGCAGCCCGGCGTAGTAGATGTTGCTCCCGCCTGGGCCGGTCAGCGCGACCCCGCCCATCGGATCGACCCACACCTCGCTGGCGTGCGCGGCGAGCATCATCGAATCGTCCGAATAGGCGACCGCGTACGTCAGCACCGGCTTGCGGGCGGCGCGGAAGCGATCGATCGCTTCGGCGATCGCCTGCATGTGGACCTGGCCGCCGCCTAGGAAGGTGGTGAGGTCAAGCGCAAGCGCCTTGACGCGCGCGTCGCCGGCGGCCGCATCGATCGCGCGGACAACGTCGCGAGCGGCGTATTGCCGCGTCGGCACGGCCTGGGAGAGCAGCATCGCCAGCGGGTCGATCGGCGCGACTTCCTCAACCACCGAGCCGTCGAGTTCGATCAGCAGCGCCCCTTCGCGCACAATCCCCTTGTTCGGCCGCGCGCTCAGCACCGCGAACAGGGCGGCGAAGAACAGCAGCAGGAACAGCAGCGCCAGCGCGTCCTTGATCCCGACCAGCAGCCGCCAGACTTTGCCCGCGAAACCCATTGACTGTCCTCTTGCCGGCGAGTGTCCGCCAATCGCTTGTTTCTAGGGCGGAGAGTCGGCCGGTGCCAGCCGAAAGCAACGCTCACGCGCCAGCGAAGCGGCCCAGCCTACGAACTCCTCTCGACGGCGGTCCCGGCAGGCCCTAAGGGCCCGGCTTTAATGACATCGCCGAACACCTCCCCCGCCGCGGACCGTTACCCGGCCGGCGCGCTGGCTTTCCCGCATCGCGGGCTGCTCGGCATCGGACACCTGCAGACGCACGAGATCCTCTATCTGCTCGACGAAGCCGAGCAGTGGGTCGCGCTCAACCGCCAGCCCAAGAAGCACACCGACCGGCTGGCCGGGCTGACCATCATCAACGCCTTCTTCGAAAACTCGACCCGCACGCTGCTGAGCTTCGAGATCGCCGGCAAGCGGCTTGGCGCCGATGTGGTCAACATGCATGCCGCGCAGTCGAGCGTGAAGAAAGGCGAGACGCTGATCGACACCGCGATGACGCTCAACGCGATGCGCGCCGATGCGATCGTCATCCGCCACGGTAGCTCGGGCGCGGTGCGGCTGATCGCCGACAAGGTCGATTGCCCGGTGCTAAACGCTGGCGACGGGCAGCACGAGCATCCGACGCAGGGCCTTCTCGATGCGCTGGCGCTGCGCCACGCGCTGCGCGCGCGCGGCCGGGCCAGCAGCGACGGGATGCTGAACGGGCTGGTGGTGACGATCTGCGGCGACGTGCTGCACAGCCGCGTCGCGCGCTCGAACATTCTGTGCCTCGGCGCACTCGGCGCGGTGGTGCGGGTCTGCGCGCCGCCGTCGCTGATGCCGGCGGGGATCGAGGCGACGCATGCCGCTCGCGCGGCTCGCGCTCGCCGCGCCCGACGCGATCGTCATGCACCCGGGCCCGATGAACCGCGGGGTGGAGATCGACAGCACGGTGGCCGATCTGCCCGGCCGCTCGATAATCACCGAGCAGGTCGAGATGGGCGTGGCGATCCGCATGGCCTGCCTCGATGTGCTCACGCGCCGCGCACGCGGGGTGGCAGGCTGGTCGGGGAAGGGCTTGTGAAACAGGTCCGGCCCCTCGTCATCACCGGCGGGCGCGTGGTCACGCCGCACGGGGTGCAACCGGGCGCAGTGCGCTGCGCCGACGGGGTGATCGCCGAGGTGGGCGATCTTAGCCCGCAGGACGGCGACGAGGTGCACGACGCCGCCGGGGCGCTGATTGCCCCCGGGCTGGTCGATTTCGGCGTGTTCGCGATCGACAAGCGCGCATTTCATTTCGGCGGGATCACCCGCGCGGCGTTGATGCCCGACCAGTCGCCGCCGCTCGATCATCCGGCGCGCGTCCGCTTCGCCGCCTCGAGCGGCAAGCCCGACTTCTGGGTCCACCCGCTGGCCGCCGCCACGCTCGGTCTCGAGGGTGACCGGCTCGCGGAGATCGCGCTGATGCGCGAGGCCGGCGCGCGGGCGGTATCCACCGGGCGGCGCTGGATCGCCGATAGCGGGGTGATGCTGCGCCTGATGCAGTACGCGGCGATGCTCGATCTGGCGGTGGTATCTCACGCCGAAGACGCGGGCCTTGCCGGCAATGCGGTCGCCACCGCGGGCGAAATGGCCACCCGGCTCGGCCTGCCGAGCGCGCCCGCCGAAGCCGAAGCGCTGGCGGTGGCGCGCGACATCGCGCTCGCCGAGATGAGCGGCGCGCGGCTCCACTTGCGGCAGGTGACGACGACTACGGCGCTGTCGCTGGTCCGCGCGGCCAAGGCGCGCGGCGTTGCGGTGACGGCCGGGGTCACGCCGGCCCACTTCATGCTCTCGGATCTCGCGCTCAAGGATTTCCGCACCTTCGCGCGCCTCTCGCCGCCGCTGCGCGAGGAGCGCGACCGCCAGGCGGTGATCGCCGCAATCGGCGACGGCACGATCGATGTCGTCGCCTCGGGCCACGATCCGCGCGGGCCGGAGGACAAACGGCTACCCTTCGCCGATGCCGCGCCCGGAATGGCCGGGGCGGAAACGCTGCTGGCGATGGTGCTGACCTTGGTCCGCGACGGCGTGATCGGTCTCGACCGCGCGTTCGATCTGATCGCCCGCAACCCCGCGCGCCTGCTCGGCGTCAGGGCCGGCGAACTGACCGTGGGCGCGGAGGCGGACATCGCGCTGATCGACCCCGAACGCCCGTGGGTGGTCGATTCCGCCAAGATGGAAGCCAGCGCCGGCAACACGCCGTTCGATCGCCAGCCGGTCCAGGGGCGGGTGATCGGGCTGTGGAAGGGCGGAGTGCAGGTAGGCAACTGACGACAGTCGGCTTGAGCGGACGGTCGCTCGCCTCCATATCTCAGCCATGGTCTGGGACCTTGGCCGAGCGATGCGCAAGAAGGAGGAGTTCGAATCCTCGCGCCTGCTTGACTTCGAGTTCCGCCAACGGGCACGCGCGACGCGGTTGCTGGCCCGGTGGGTGGGCTGTGATGAAGCCGCGCTGGTCCGCGACATCGCATCTTTCGGCGAACAGGAACTGATCGAGAAAGTCGCGGCCGGCAGCGGCCGCAGCCTGAGCGAGGTTGCTGCCGAGTATAGCCGCTGCCGGACGCTCGCCCGCCAACAACTCATCGAAGAGCGCGGTGATCCGACCCCTTACCGGCTCGGCTGACGCGCCGTCCTGACCGGCGTAAGCGCCTCAGCGCATCGCCAGCCGGGTGCCGCGATCGATCGCGCCCGGCAGAGGACGGCCCTCAGCATAGGCGAAGCAGCCTTCGCCGCTCGACTTCACCCGTCCGCACATCGCACTCGAGCTGGCGCGGCCGAAGCCGGCGGCCGAGACGCGGTAGTAGTGCTTGCCGCGCACCACCGCTTCGCTGATCACCATCTGGTGACCCGAAAGTTCGGGATAGCGCTTCTGGTAGATGCTCCATGCGCGCCGGGCGGAGGCTTCGGTCGAGAAGCTCCCGAGCTGCACCAGATGCGTGCTCTGCACGGCGGCCGTGCGGGTCGCGGCCGGAGCGCGGCTGGCGGCCGTCGGCGCGGCAGCTATTGCACGGGCCGGGGTTGGCGCACGCACGGCGGCGGGGGCTGCGGCCGGCGCGGCGACGAAGAGCTGGCTATCCTGCGCAATGGCGGTCACCGCCGGAAGCGGCGTCGCGACCTGAGCCGGTGCGGCGAAGGCGGTGTCGAACGCCAGCGCGGGGGGCTGCGCCGCCGGGGCAACCCTGACCGTCGCTGCGACCGGAGCGGCCGGCGCCTCGGCCAAGGCAAGCGCGGGCAATTCGCCGGCGGCCGGAGTGGCAACCGGGGCCGGCTCGATCGCGGCGAACCGATCGCGCGCCGGTGCGGTACCGAGCGCGAGGTGGACCGGCTGGCCGGCGTCGGCGACACCTGCCGGCGCATCGATCAGCACGGCAATGCGCGACTGCCATTCTTCCGGCTGGGCGGTCATGGCCCACTGTTCCATCCGCTCCCCGACTTTGTCGGCGGGGACGTCCTGCTGGGCCATCAGCCGCGCTTCGCGCCAGCGCCCGGCGAGCGCGTAGGCATAGGCGAGGTTCTGCCGGGACTTGGCGTCGTTGCCCCCGGCGCGGATGGCGGTGCTCAGAACCTGAATGCCGCGATCCGGCTGTCCCGCGAGGGCCAGCGCAAGGCCGAGATCGGCCGCCGGCAAGTCGTCCTGGCGGGCGCTCAGGAGCGCGGCCGCCTGGGCGTGATCGCCCGCGCCCAGCAGTGCGATGGCCTTGCTGAGAGCCGTGCGCGGCGAACGGTCGCCGAGCTGGACCGCGTCATCGAAGCTGGTCGCCGCCGAAGCGAAACGGCCGGCGCCGAGATAGGCCTGGCCAAGCGCTGCGCGCGCCTCGGCATTGCGCGGATCGGCGAGCACCGCCGCCTCGGCTTGGGCGATCGCCTGCTGGTGCCGGCCGCTGGCCAGCGCGGCTTCGGCGCTCCCGGCCGACAGGTCGGCGCGCGGCGCATTGGCGGTGGTGCAGCCGGCGAGCAGCGCCGCGGCCAGGGCGGTGGACGCGGCGAGGCCGATCGTCCGGTGGCTGGGATCTGAGCGATACATGGCGTGGTGACCCCTTTGGCTGGTCGGCTTCAGTCGCGTTTCACTTGCGCGGCGAGAGCCGCGATCTCGGGTATCTCGGCGAGGAACTGGTCGAGTGCCTCGGTCACCAGCTGCTGCGCGCTGCGGTTCTTGACCGTGCTTGCCAGCCGCAGCTTGAGGTGACGCTCGGCATCGAGGCGCAGCGTGAAAGCCGCGCGCCGGCCCCGTGCGAGCGCTTCACCCATTTCCGCATCCTCGGACAGCGAGCGGATGATCGAGCGCTGCTGGCGGCGCACAACCGGCTCGGTCGCGCTGGGGGGCGCAGACAGCGGCGACAGCGGGAACACGTTCTCTTCGCCGTAAACCGAGTGCGCGGGCGTATCGTGATCCTCGCCCATGTCGTTCCAGCCGAGGTCTTCGAGCGCTTCTTCCTCTTCGGGCTGCGACAGGGCCTGCGGTGCGAGCGCGCCGAGCGGAGTCACTTGCGGGCGCATCGCCGGACGGGCGCCGCCCTTGCGGGCCAGCAGCGTCGGCCCGAGCGAGGCGAACGGCTTGGGTTCGGTCAAAGCAGCCATCGGTCGCTCACTGCGCGACCCGGCGGCCGAAGCCGCCCTGCGGGCGATGCATGCCCTGCACCGGCGCCATCGCGCTCGGCGGCGCGAACACAGTGCGGCGGAAGTTCTTTTCGAGGCGGTCGGCGATATAGTGCCACAGCGCGATCACTTCCTGTGCGCTGCGCCCGTTCTCGTCGACTTCCATCACGGTGCGTCCGTCGATCATCGAGGCGGCGAAATCGGTCCGGTGGTGGAGCGTGACCGGGGCCACGGTGCCATGCTGCGAAAGCGCGACCGCGGCTTCCGAAGTGATCTTGGCTTTCGGGGTGGCGCCGTTGACGACGAACAGCAGCGGCTTGCCGGCGCGTTCACACAGATCGACCGTGGCGCCGACGGCGCGCAGATCGTGCGGGCTTGGCCGAGTCGGCACGACGATCAGCTCGGCCACGGAAATGACCGACTGAATCGCCATGGTGATCGCCGGGGGCGTATCGATGACCGCGAGCTTGAAGCCCTGCTGGCGCAGGATCGCCAGGTCGTTGGCAAGCCGCGCGACGGTGGTCTGGGCGAAGGCGGGATACTCCGCTTCGCGCTCGTTCCACCAGTCGGCGAGCGAACCCTGGGGGTCGATGTCGATCAGCACCACCGGGCCGGCGCCGGCGCGTTGCGCCTGGACCGCCAGGTGCCCGGACAGCGTGGTCTTGCCCGACCCGCCCTTCTGCGAAGCCAATGCCAATACGCGCAAGGCCAAATCCCCCTGATCTCGGGCCGGGAACGCTCCAGCCGGCCACTCCACGAAGCGGCTTCGCAGAACACCCTCAATTTTGAGTTAACGGCCGCCGCCTTCGATTTGCGCTTCGCTCAAGGCTCGCAGGTTTCTCGTCGCGGCGGCGCGTTCAGGGTGGCTTGTAGCGGGCTCAAGCGCAGTGACATCACCGGCGGGAAGGCGGCGCGGGTCGTATGGCGCTAATCCGTGCCGAGACCGTGCGCCGGAAAATGTCCTTGCTATTGCAAGCCAGTCGCATTAGCTCGGCGTCATGTACGTGTGTGTCTGCAATGCCATTCGCGAGAGCGACCTGCGCCGTGCCGCCCGCTGCAGCGACGGCGATGCCGAGACGTGCTACGGGTTGCTCGGCAAAGTGCCGCAATGCGGGCAGTGCCTCGACGATGCCGATGACGTGCTCGCCGAAGAGCGCGGCATGGGCTGCGGACGCGCCCGAGAAGCCGCCTGACGGCAAGTGCGGATCATTCGCAAACCCTAGGATTTCCGCCGTTTTCTGTGTCTTTTCGCTTGCCACGAGGGGTATGGCGGGGGCATTCGACGCCCGTCACCAGCAAGCGGAGGCCCACCATGAAGGGCGACCCTCAGGTCATCGATTTCCTCAACAAGGCGCTGTTCAACGAGCTGACCGCGATCAACCAGTACTGGCTGCACTATCGCATGCTCAAGAACTGGGGCGTGGCGCGGCTGGCCGAGTACGAACGCCACGAATCGATCGACGAGATGAAGCATGCGGACCGGCTGGCGGACCGCATTCTGTTCCTCGACGGGCTCCCCAATTTCCAGGCGCTCGGCAAGCTCAAGATCGGCGAGAACGTCGAGGAGATTCTCAAGGCCGATCTCGCGCTCGAGTACGAGGCGCTGCCGCTTTTGCGCGAGGCGATTGCCCATTGCGAAGCGGTGCGCGACTACACCAGCCGCGAGCTGTTCGAGGACATCCTCGAGAGCGAGGAAGAGCACATCGACTTCATCGAGACGCAGTTCGATCTGATCGCGCGGATGGGGCTGCAGAACTATATCCAGCTCAACAGCAAGCCGGCCGGCGAGGACAGCGAGTAGGCCTCCGCGAGGGGCTGTGCCTGTCAAAGCAGCGGCTCCAATCTTGAGCGATTGGTAAGGTTTACGCCGTATTTCCGGCACATGCCCGACCTCCTTGCCAAGCTGGGTGCGCCCACTTCGCCTGCTTCCGCTACGCTCGCCCACCGCTCGCTCGAGGCGGTCCGCCGCCACCTCGGGATGGATGTCGCTTACCTTTCCGAATTCATCGGAGAGGACACCGTGTTCCGCGAAGTCGACGCGCCCGGGCTCGAAGCGCTCATCAAGGTCGGAGATTCGCGCCCGCTCGAAGAAGTCTATTGCCGGCACATCCTGGCGGGCCGTCTCCCTGAGCTGATTCCCGATACCGGCGCGATCCCCTTCGCCGCCTCACTGCCGATCACCACTGCGGTGCCGATCGGCGCACACGTCAGCGTCCCCATCCGGCGCGCCGACGGCGAAGTGTACGGCATGTTCTGTTGCCTGAGCGCCAGCCCCCGGCCGGAACTCAACGCGCGCGATCTTCATATCGTGCACGCGTTCGCGGGCATGGTCGCCGAAGAGATCGAGCGCGATCATGCCGAGCGCGAGATGCTCGCGCAAAAGACCTCGCTGGTGCGCCGCGCGCTCGCCCCCGGAGCCCTTTCGATTCACCTGCAGCCGATCTGCGCGCTGGCCGGCGGCCAGCCGCTCGGCTTCGAGGCCCTTTCGCGGTTCTCGCTCGAACCGTTACGCAAGCCGGACGCGTGGTTCGCCGATGCCGCTGCGTGTGGGCTGGGGACCGAGCTCGAATGCGCCGCGATCGATGCCGCGCTGGCGGTTTACGACCTGTTGCCCGAGCCTTTCACGCTGTCGGTCAACGCTTCGCCCGAGACTGTCTCCGGCGGTGCGTTCGCCCGCCTGGTGGCCCACCGCGCGCTCGACCGGCTCACTCTCGAACTCACCGAGCATGCGGCGGTCGAGTGCTACGATGCGCTCGCCGCCGAACTCGCCCCGCTGCGTGCGCGCGGCCTCAAGCTGGCGATCGACGATGCCGGCGCCGGCTTTGCGGGGTTGCAGCACATCCTGCGGTTGGAGCCGGACGTGATCAAGCTGGACATGACGCTCATCCGATCGATCGATATCGATCCGGCGCGGCGCGCGCTGGCGGGGGCGATGCAGAGTTTTGCGCGCCAAACCGGCGCGGTGCTGGTCGCCGAAGGCGTCGAGACCCGCGAGGAACTCGCCACCCTGGCGCGGCTCAGCTTTATGCGCGTGCAAGGCTACCTTTTGGGCAAGCCGCAACCGTGGCAGGCGGCACTGGCCGAGTTGGCGCCCGATATCGCTGCGACAGGGTGAACTTGCCCGGCTGCCGGTCGCATCAGCTCTCCGCGAGCTCGATAGCCAAGACCTCGATCGCACCTTCAAGACCGCCAAATGCCAGCACCTCGCCCGCTTCAGCGCCGAGCATCGCCCGGCTGAGCGGGGCGTTGAACGAGAGCAGGCCGGCGGAGGGATCGGCCTCGTCGTCGCCGACGATTTGGAATGTCTTGGGCTTGCCGTTCAGCAGCACGCTGACCCGGGTGTCGAACTCAACTTTGTCGCCGAACGGGGCGGGCGGCCGCTCGGCGGTGACTTGGCGGGTTTGCCAATAGCGCAAGTCGCGCTGGATCGCGGCGAGGGCGGCCGGGTCCGCGGTGCTTTCGAGCCCGGCTTCGAGTTCGGCGATGCGCTCCGCGATCAACGCCAATCCGCGCGCGGTGACGAGGTTGGGGCCGGCGGGGATAGGGATCTCGAACTTGGGTTCGAGATGTTCCTCATCGCTCTCTCGGCGGAAGGCCACGCTCATTCGCATTCTCTCCACGTTTTGCAGGCGCGCGGGCTGGACGGCCCGGGGCTCGGCGCCCTAGCGGCCCGATATGGCTATCGTCGCAACGATCATGAATACCGTCACTGGTTGTCCGGTCCAGAAAATGACATTCGGGCGGATGCCCAAGCCCTGGGCGAGCTTCACGCTGACGAGCGGCGAACGGGTAACGGCCGAGCGGATCGATGTCGGCAAACCCGCGCCCGGCAAGTTCGTCGCACCAGTGGATGTGTGGGTGACCCTGAAGCCGGTTGGCTGACGCGCGGTGCGCCAAGCGTGACCTAGCCCCGCATCCAAACCCTGCTAGTCTCCCGCAAAACCCGAAGGGAGAGCGGGATGCGGTTGAGGGTATGGGCGGCCCGCGCGGCGGCCATTCTGGCATTGGCGGGCACGGTGGGGGCGCAGGCGCAGCAGTCGGCCTCGCCGTTCGTGCCCGTCACCGACGCGATGATCCAGCGGCCCGATCCGAAGGACTGGCTGAGCTGGCGGCGCACGCTCGATTCGTGGGGCTACAGCCCGCTCAGCGAGATCGACCGGCGGACAGTCGGGCAATTGCGCATGGTGTGGTCGATGCCGCTCGGCAACGGGCACCAGGAAGGCACCCCGCTGGTCTATGGCGGGGTGCTGTACTTTCCCGGGCCGAGCGACGCGATCACCGCGGTCGATGCGCGTTCGGGCGAGGTGCTGTGGCGGCACGCGCGCAAGCTGCCCGACGACCTGTCGCAATATCTCACGGTGCCCGACACCAATCGCAACCTCGCGATCTTTCAGCACCTGATCATCGCGCGCGGCTCTGACGGTCATATCTATGCGGTCGATGCGCGCAGCGGAGAGCTGGCGTGGGAAACGCGCATCATGGACTACAAGGCCGGTGCCAAGCAGAGCTCCGGCCCGATCATCGCCGAGGGGCTCGCAATCACCGGCCGCAGCTGCGAGCCCGAGGGCGGCCCCGACGCCTGCGTGATCACGGCGCACGACGCGCTGACCGGGCGCGAGGTGTGGCGAACCAGCACGATCGCACGCGGCGACGATCCCAACGATGCCACCTGGGGCGGGCTGCCGCTGGAGAAGCGCCAGCAGGTCGGCGCGTGGATGGTCGGCAGCTACGATCCGGCGCTGGGGCTGATCTACATGGGCACCTCGGTGACCGCGCCCGCGCCCAAGCTCTCGCTGGCGGGCAACGAACACAGCTATCTCTACCACAACTCTACCCTGGCGCTCGACGTGCGGACCGGGCGGATCGTGTGGCATTACCAGCACCTGGTCGATCACTGGGATCTCGACCACCCGTTCCCGCGCTTCCTGATGGACGAGGAAGTGGCGCCCGATCCCGCGCAAGTGACGTGGATCAATCCCGACATTCAGCGCGGAAAGCGGTACAAGGTACTGACGGGCGTGCCCGGCAAGACGGGGGTGATCTATACCCTCGACCGCGAGACCGGGCAGTTCCTGTGGGCGCGGCCGACGGTCTTGCAGAACGTGGTGCAGAGCATCGACGGGCGCACCGGGCGTGTCACCGTCAATCCCGAGACGGTGTTCACCGAGTACAACAAACCGGCCACGGTCTGCCCGGCGGCGACCGGCGGGGCCAATTACATGGCGCCGGCCTACAGCCCGCTGACCAAGACGATGTACTTCCCGCTGCTCAACACTTGCTCGCAGGTCCAGGCGGTGCCGCCGGACGGCCGCAACACCTATGGCATGGCCACGCGCACCTCGCTGGCGCCCGGGGCAGGGACCAACGTGGGCACGATCCACGCGGTCAGCGCTGTTACCGGGCGCACGCTGTGGACTCTGCCGCAGCGCGCCGGGTGGCAGTCGGTGATGACCACCGGCGGGGGACTGGTGTTCGCGGGCGATGCGCACGGGCGGTTCCGCGCGCTCGACGACCGCACCGGCGAGGCGCTGTGGGAGGTCAACCTCGGCTCCTCGGTCACAGGCTATCCGGCGACATTCGAGGTGGACGGGCACCAGTACGTCGCGGTTTCGACCGGGCGCTGGCTTTCCGATAGCTTCACCCCCGAACTGATCCACGGCACCCAGAACACGCTCTACGTGTTCGCTCTGCCTGCGGCGGGCATCGGGCACCGCGGGCCGGTGAAAGAGCCGGTCATCCCGGCCAGCCAGCAGCTCACCGCCGATCCGGCGCTGGAAGGACAACCCGCGCGCTCGGTTCGCAGCGGGGTGTTCAGCCTTGCGCAAGCCGCGGCGGGGCGGGCGGTCTATGCGCGCAGTTGCGCCGCGTGTCACGGAGCGAGCTTCGTCCCGGCGCAAGGCGTTCCGCCGGTGACCGGCGCCGCGTTCCTCGCCAACTGGCGCGGGCGCGCGCTGGCGGACCTGTTCACGCTGGTGCGCACGACGATGCCGCCGGGCGCGGCGGGCTCGCTGTCGGACCAGGAGCATCTGGCGGCACTGGCGTTCATCCTTCAGGCCAACGGCTTTCCAGCCGGCCAGGCGCTGCCGGCGGACGGCGCGGCAATGCGCGGGATCGGCTTCGGAGAGTAGAGAAGAGAGGTTTCGCGCAAAGACGCAAAGACACCCAGGACGCCGCGGCGAAGCCGCCCGCCTCCTTCATTCCTTGGCGTCCTTGCGTCGTTGCGCGAACTCCTCCCGCGCTATGTCTCCAAAGCGCGTTGACGGCGCCGCGCGCGGATGCTTCGATTGGCAAAATCGTCACAGTGGAGAGGTGACCGTGATCCTCAGATTCGCGCGCATGCTTTGGCTGGGCCTGTTGCTTGCCTTCACTCCCCAGGCCGCCTCGGCGCAGACCGCGCAGGCGGTGGTTGCCGAAACCTCGCGCGCGATGGGGGTCGAGGGGCTGAACTCGATCAAGCTATGGGGTGTCGCGGCCAATTACACGGTTGGGCAAAACAACAATGCCAACGGGCCGTTCCCACGCAACAACCTCAACGATTTCAACCGCTGGATCGATTTCGGCGCTCCGGCAACGCGCGCCACCGCCGTCACTTACGCGGTTCCGGTCACCGGCGGTGCAGCGGTGCAGGGAGCGTTCAACCAGTTCGCCGGGCCCAACAATCTCGCCTGGGGCCAGCATCTCGAAATCTGGACCACGCCGTGGGGCTTCCTCAAGGGCGCGCAGGCCAACGGCGCAACGCTCGGGAGCGCCACCGTCGACGGCACGGCCTATCGCACGCTGACCTGGAGCCCGCCGCAGAAGTCGCCCGCCGGGCAGTCCTACAAGGTGATCGGCTACATCGGGCGCGACAACCTGGTGCACCGGGTCGACACCTGGGTCGAGGCGGCGATCTTCGGCGATCTCATGGTCGAAACACGCTTCACCGACTACCGCGACCTCAGCGGCCTCAAGTTCCCGAGCACGATCGTGCAGAAGCGCGCCGGCTGGCCGGTGTTCGAAGCCCAATTGCTCGGCGTGCAGGCCAATCCGGCCGACATCGCCGAGCGCGTCGTCGCTCCTGCCCCGCCGGCCGGCTTCGGCGGACCGCCCCCCGGTGCGGGCGCGGGGGGGCCGCCGCCGGCCGCTTCCGAGATGCTTGCGCCCGGCGTGTGGCGCATCCGCGGCATCTACAACGCGCTCGCGGTCGAGTTCGCCGACCATGTCGTGCTGTTCGAACCGGGTCCGCAGAACGAAGCCCGAGCGAACGCGATCATCGCCGAGACCAAGCGGGTCATCCCCGGCAAGCCGATCCGCTACGGGGTGATCACGCACCACCACTTCGACCACACCTCGGGCCTCCCGGCGGTAGTGGCTGAGGGGATCACGATCGTGACCCCGGAAGTGAACAAGGCGTTCTTCGAGCGCGCCTTCGCCAACCCGCGCACGCTGGCACCCGATGCGATCGGCACCAGCGGGAAGAAGGCGGTCATCGAGGGCTTCACCGGCGACAAACGGGTGTTCCAGGACGCCACGCGCACGTTCGAGATCCACGTCATCAAGGGCCTGCCGCACGCCGATGGGCTGGTGATCGGCTACCTGCCGAACGAGCGGATCCTGGTTTACGCCGACATGTTCAACCTGCCGCCCGCCGCCAACCCGGTGCCCAACCCGCCGGTGTTCGGCACCCAGGTGTTCCTCGACAACATCGAGCGGCTCGGGCTGCGGCCGGAGCGGATCATGTCGATCCACTCGCTCAATCCCGACCGGCTGACCTCGGTGGCGGATATTCGCGCTTCGTTGGGGCTGGCGCCTTAGCGTCCCAGTACCTCGAGACCAGCTCGGGGGGGTACGCGCTTCAGTTACGCAGCAGGTGCGAAACGAAACCACCGCTCGTGGCCGCTTCGGCGCGGCGAAGAGCGTCGGCTTCTGCCGCCAGGAGTTGCGACCGGGCGAGGCTGGTCTCTTCGGCGGCAAGCCGGTCGAGATGCTGCGCGGCGGCGATGCGATCGGTCATAAGCGGAATGAATCACAGACTTATCAACAAGCCCATAACAATTCTGCCCGTGATGCGTTCCAGTCCGCGGATGTGACTTTTGAGACTCAGTCCTTCGCGAACGGGTTCTTCGGGCTGCGCATCGTCAGCCGCACCGGGACCGCGCCGAAGCCGAGTTCCTTGCGGATCGAGTTGACCAGGTAGCGCTCGTAGCTCGCCGGCAGGTCGTCGAGCCGGGTGCCGAACAGCACGAAGCTGGGCGGCCGGGTCTTGATCTGGGTGATGTAGCGCAGCTTGATCCGCCGGCCGCCGGGGGCAGGGGGCGGATTCGCCTCGAGCGCGGTGTCGAACCAGCGGTTGAGCAGCGCGGTCGGCACGCGCCGGCTCCACGCTTCGCGCACTTCGAAAGCGGTCGCGAGCAATTGGTCGAGCCCTTTGCCGGTCATCGCCGAAACCGTCAGCAGAGGCACGCCCTTGAGCTGCGCGAGGCCTTCTTCGAGCGCGGCGCGCACGCCGTTGAACAGCCCGCTTGCATCCTCGGCGACGTCCCACTTGTTGATCGCCACGATCAGCGCGCGGCCTTCCTCGAGCGCCAGGTTGGCGATCTTGAGGTCCTGCACTTCCAGACCGCGGGTCGCGTCGAGCAGCAGCACCACGACTTGCGCGAAGTCGATCGCCCGCTGAGCATCGGCCACCGCCAGCTTCTCCAGCTTGTCGTCGACTTTGGCCTTCTTGCGCATGCCGGCGGTGTCGACGAGCTTGATCGGGCGAGTCTCGCCGCTCGCGGGATCGGTCCACTGCCAGTCGACCGCGATCGAATCGCGGGTAATGCCGGCCTCGGGCCCGGTCAGCAGCCGGTCCTCGCCCAGCATCCGGTTGATGAGCGTGGACTTGCCCGCGTTCGGGCGGCCTACGATCGCCAGCGAGAGCGGCGCGCGCGGATCGGCTTCCTCCTCTTCGGCTTCCGCGAACGGATCCTCCTCGGGCTGCTTTCCGGCGATCAGCGGCGAAAGCGCGGCGTAGAGATCGCTCATGCCCTCGCCGTGTTCGGCCGAGATCGGCACCGGCTGGCCGAGCCCGAGCGAGAAGGCTTCGAGCACGCCGCTTTCGCCCGCGCTGCCCTCGCACTTGTTGGCGGCGAGCACCACCGGCACTTCCTGCTGGCGAAGCCAGCGGGCGATCTCCTCGTCGAGCGGGGTCAGGCCGGCGCGCGCATCGATCACGAACAGCGCGGCGTCGGCGCCCTTGAGCGAGACCTGGGTCTGCGCGCGCATCCGGCCGGGCAAGGTGGCGTCGTCCTCGTCCTCCCACCCGGCCGTATCGACCGCCTGGAACTCGAGCCCGAGCAGGCCGGCCGGGCCGAACCGCCGGTCTCGCGTCACTCCCGGCTGATCGTCGACCAGCGCCAGCTTCTTGCCGACCAGCCTGTTGAACAGCGTCGATTTGCCCACGTTGGGGCGGCCGATGATGACGATCTGGGCAAGCGAGGAAGAAGAGGCGGCCATGCGCGGGGAGGTGGAACCTCGCGCCGGGCTTGGCAAGCGGCAAGGCGAGCGCCGTCACGGTTAACCAGGCATCAACCATAATCTTCATCTGGAAAGTAACCGCGTTCAGGCAAGGTTTTCGAGATGAGGACGGCGCTTCTGACAATGTGCGGCGCGCTGGCGCTCCTGCTTCCGGGCGCGGCGGCAGCCGAGCTGCCGGCCGATTTCTTGCAGGGTCCGAGCCCAAGCCTGACCTCCGGAGCTTCCGTTCGGACCGCGGAACTGCCGCCCTACCTCCAGTGCGTCCCCTTCGCGCGGCAGGTCTCGGGCATCCAGATCTTTGGTGACGCGTATACCTGGTGGCAGCAAGCGGCGGGCCGCTACGCGCGCGGCGGGGAACCGCGCGTCGGCGCGGTCATGGCATTCCGTCCGCACGCCAATATGAAGCTCGGCCACGTCGCCGCGGTGAGCAAAGTGCTCGATGAGCGCACTGTGCTGCTCGATCACGCGAATTGGTCGCCGATCGAAGGCCGCCGCGGCCAGATTGAGCGCGGGGTAAAGGCGGTGGACGTGTCCCCGGCGGGCGACTGGAGCCAGGTGCGGGTGTGGTACGATCCGATCCAGGGGCTCGGCACGACCGCGTGGCCGGTCGAGGGATTCATCTATCGCAGCGTTGCGACCTCGGTACCGGGCCGCGTCTCCGCGCCCGCGCTGGCCGTTCCCGCACCGAATGCCTCCGTCGCGCCGGCGCCCAAGCCGAACCGCGATGTGATCGGCGAGATCATCCGCGCGGCGCGCTAGGCGCCTCTCCTTCGTCATTGCGAGCAACGCGAAGCAATCCAGAGCCGCCTCGACCGCACTGGATTGCCACGGGACTTTGGTCCCTCGCAATGACGACTTTCGGCCTCACCAGCTCCCGGTATTGGGCATGCTCGCCCACGGCTCCCGAGGCTCGAGGTGGCCGTCCTGGAGCAGTTCGATCGAGATCCCGTCGGGCGTCCGCACGAAGGCCATGTGCCCGTCGCGCGGGGGGCGGTTGATCGTCACCCCGGCGTCCATCAGGCGCTGGCAGGTCGCGTAGATATCATCGACGCGGTAGGCGAGGTGGCCGAAATTGCGTCCGCCGCCGTATTCCTCGGGCGCGCTGCCGTCCTCGGGCGGCCAGTTATAGGTCAGCTCGACTTCGGCCAGGCCCGCCTGTCCGGGCGCCGCCATGAAGATCAGCGTGAAACGGCCCTTGTCGCTCTCCATGCGTTTCACTTCCTCGAGGCCGATCAGCTTGAGGAAGCCCACCGTGGCTTCGGGATCGGCCACGCGGATCATGGTGTGGAGATATTTGACCATCGGCTCGTCGCTCCATTCGTCGCTATTCAAGCACAGTTCATCGCAGAAGGCTTAAGAGCACTCGCGGTCCTTCCGGACCTCTCAGGGAGCCTTCGATCATGTCCGACGATAGCGTTGACGCACCGCGTCCCGCCACTCAATTCTGGCAGTCCCCTTCTGCCCGCGCGCTGCTGATCGCGTCGGGGATACTTTCGGTCGGGCTGATCGCTGGCGGCTATCTGCTTGGCGACGGATTGACCCGCGCGCGCGCGGCGGACCGCTCGGTCACGGTGCGCGGCCTCGCCGAACGCAATGTCACCGCCGACCTCGCCACCTGGACCATCGCCTATTCGGGCAGCGCCGGCGATCTCGCCAGCGCGCAGGCCAGCGTCGATCAGGACACGGCGGCGATCCGGGCGTTCTTTCAGGAGCTCGGCTTTCCAGAAGAGGCTCTGCAGCCGACCGGGGTCAACGTCCAGACGTTCACCAATGACGGGATCACCAGCTTCACCGTGCGCCAGCGCATGACGCTGCGCACCACCGACATCGCCCGCGCGCAGCGCGCGGTGCGCCGCCAGTTCGATCTGGTGCGGCGCGGCGTGCTGCTCGAGGAAGGCTCGGGCATGGCCTTCACCTTCACCCGGCTCAACACGGTCAAACCGGCGATGGTCGCCGCCGCGACCAAGGATGCGCGCGCCGCGGCCGAGCAGTTCGCCAAAGACAGCGGCACCGGCGTCGGCGGGATCAAGTCGGCCACGCAAGGCTATTTCGAGATCGCGGCACGCGACGGCGACGGCGGCGGGTGGGGCGTGGCCGACACCCCTTACAAGACCGTACGCGTGGTCACGACGGTCGATTTCTACCTGCGCTGAGCGGACGCAAACGAAAGGGCCCGCGCCGTCGCCGGCGCGGGCCCTTCGTGTTTGTGCGACGTTCGGCTTAGAACGTGAAGCTGAGCGTGCCCACGACGGTGTCGTCCGAGACGCCGTCGATGGTGGCGCCGTCGACGCCGACGTAGCTCACGCCGAGGCCAAGACCGCCGAGGATCGTGGTCGAAGCCCCGATCGACCAGTCCCAGCCGCCGCCGGTGCCGGCACCGGTCAGCACCACCGGCGACAGCGCGCCGTCGGTGTAGCCGGCGTGGCCGGTCACGGTCAGCGGAGTGCCCGGGATGCCGACGCCCGCGTCGGCCGACAGGTAGATGTTGTCACCACCGCCGAGCGAATCCTGGTCCGGCGAGTAGGCGACGCCGAGCGTCAGCCCGACCGGGCCGATCGTCGGCTTGACCTTGCCGTAGAACTCCCAGACTTCCGACGGGCCGGCGCCCGGGTCCTTCGACGGATAGGCGTAATAGAGAACGCCCGCGTCGATCGCGACGCCCGAGGTCACTTCACCGGTCCAGCCGGCGAAAATGTCCATCTCGACTTCGCCGTAGAGCGCGCTGTCCTCGAGCGAGGAGAGCCAGGTGCCGAGGTAGAAGCCGGGCGCGGTGTTCAGCGTGAGACCGCCCTGGATGGCGACATCGCCGCCCGACAGGCCGACGCCGCGGAAGCGATAATCGGTGACGATCGCCACGTTGCCGGTGACGGTGACGATGGGATCGGCTTCTTCTTCCTGCGCCAGCGCGGGAGTGGCGAGAAACAGGCCGCCGGAGAGGGCGGCTGCGGCCAGAAGGCCGCGGACGGACGTAAGCATTGGCAGTTTCCTCGTGCCTAAGTTTTTGCCTCGTCCCACCTGCGCAGTTGCCTTCCGACCTCTCTTAAGGGCCGGTTTATCGACAACGCGCAATTAACTTGCCGATTGACGCTGCATTGCACAAGAAAAAAGCCCGACCCTGGGGACAATTGGCACCAGACCTGTGCCTTTCGCGTCACATTAAGCGGCGGGACAGGGTTATCAGGCAACGGCGCCTCGCCGCACCCGGTTTGAACGCCCGTGCGTTATCGCTACAAGGACGCCAGGTTTCACATGTTTCACTCCATCCGAAAGCTGTTCGCCCCGAGCGAGGAGACGCCGCCGCCGGCGGTCCCCGAAGGTCAGCGGGTCTATGCGATCGGCGACATCCACGGCCGCCTCGATCTGTTCGCCGCGTTGGTCAACGCGATCGAGACCGACGATACTGAGGCCCGGCCCGCCGAAACGACCGTTGTACTGCTCGGCGACCTGGTCGATCGCGGGCCGGATTCGGCAGGCGTGTTGAAGCTGGCGCGCGACTGGCAGTGCCGCCGCACCGTCCGGATCCTGGCGGGCAATCACGAAGAGATGTTCCTGCGCAGTTTCGACGATCTGCAGCTGTTTCGCCACTTTCTGCGGCACGGCGGCAAGGAGACGGTGTTGAGCTTCGGGGTCGGCCGCACCCAGTTCACCAACGCCTCGCTCGAGGAGGCTCAGGCGCTGATGGTGGGGGCGGTGTCGGAGGACGATCGTGCCTTCGTCGAGAGCTTCGAGGACGTGGTGACGATCGGCGACTATGCGTTCGTCCACGCCGGGATCGAGCCGGGCGTGCCGCTGGAAGAACAGAAGCGCGCGCAGCTGCGCTGGATTCGCGAACCGTTCCTCTCGCATATGGCCTCGCATGGCCCTGTCATCGTTCACGGCCACACGATCACCGCCGCGCCCGAGGACCACGGGAACCGCATCGCGATCGATACCGGCGCGTTCATGAGCGGGCGCCTCACCGCGCTGGTGCTGGAGGGCAGCGTCCGGCGCTATCTGGTCGCCACCGCCGACGAAGCCGGCGCGATCACCGCCGCTGCCTACGTGGCCTGATCGGCGGCCAGCGTCAGGTAGTTGCCAGGAGGCCTGTAAGCCGGGTTCTGTCCCGCTCGCGGTATCTGCCCTCGTTTCCTTGGGCGGACCGGCGCGCGGGGGCAGCCATTCATCTCGGCGACCGGTTGCCCGGCCGCTCCAGCGACCAACCCGGGCCTCTCGGGGCGAAACACCCCTGCCTTCGCCCCAAAGGGCTAAGGCTCGAGACCCCTATTCGGTCTTGCTCCGGGTGGGGTTTGCCATGCGGACGCTGTTACCAGCGCCCCGGTGCGCCTTTACCGCACCCTTTCACCCTTGCCTGTGCCCTTTAGAGGCCATCGGCGGTACACTCTCTGTGGCACTTTCCCTCGGGCTTCCCCGCTTTCGCAGGGTCCACCGGGCGGGCGTTACCCGCCACCCTCGTTTCGCGGAGCCCGGACTTTCCTCGACCCACCTCGCGATGGGACGCGGCTGCCCGGCCTCCTGGCGCGCCGCGCATAGCACGGGCACTGCGAACAAAGGAATGGCTAGCGCGTGCGGCCCTGGTCGCGGTCGAGCAGCAACTGGAACAGGATCGCGCGCACCTGGCCGTCGGTCACGCCGTCGATGCGCTCGGGGCGCCATCGGCGCTGGAAGGCCTCGACCGCCTTGCGCCCGTCGGTGATGTCGTAGCCGAACCGCTCGAGCGCGAGCAGGAACGCTCCGTCGTTCGGGAAGGGATCGCCGAGTTCGAGCTTTTCGGGGCGGGCGAGGCACAGCCGCACTTTGGCCAGCCGTTCCCACGGGAACAGTTCGCCGGGATCGATCTTGCGCATTGGCGCGACATCGGAGTGACCGACGACATTGGCGCGCGGGATATCGTGCCGCCGGACGATCCGGTGGAGCAGCGGCAGCAGCGCCTCGATCTGCGCCTCGGCGAACTCGCGATAGCCGAGCGCATGACCGGGGTGCTGCAGCTCGATACCCACGCTGGCCGAATTCACGTCGCGCAGGCCGCGCCAATAGCTCGCCCCGGCGTGCCAGGCGCGCTTAGCCTCGGGTACCAGCCGGACGACCTCGCCGTCCTCGCCGATCAGGTAATGGGCGCTGACCTTGGCGGCGGGATCGGTCAGCCGGGCAAGCGCGTCCTCGGCGCTCGCCATCTCGGTGTAGTGGAGCACGACCATCGTCACCGGCAGTGCGCGCTCGTCCCAATTGGGCGAGGGCGCCTCGCGGTGCACCAGTTCGTCAGCCATTCGGGAGCACGGCCCCCATGACCAGCGCATCGGGGCTGAGCGCGTATTGCACGCCGCCGCCCAGCTCTTCGGCCAGCAGGTGAATCATGTGGGCCGGGGCGGTGCGGCCGGTCAGTTCGTGCTGCGCCAGCGAACCGTCGAGCGCCTTGCCGATGGTCGCGTCGAAGGCCACGCGCGGACCGCCCGCGCGCACCGCAAGCTCGATGGCGCCGCCGCGCGCTTCGGCGCCGATCGACAGCGTGCCGCCGCGGATCAGCGCATCGAGCCCGATGGCCGCGAGATTGAGCAGCACCTTGACCGCGGGCTTGGGCAGCGTCGCTTCGGCCACCGCCCATTCGAGCGCGACCCGCTCATTGCCGGCGACCAGTCCCTCGATCAGTGCCTGGGGCTCGCGCGCCGGCACCGCCTCGCCGAACCCGCCCGCCGCGCCGAACGCGAGGCGGAAGAACTTGAGCTTGTCGGCGCTGATCCGCGCACTCTGTTCGAGTAGCTCGAAGCAGCGCTGGCGCATGTCGGGATCTTTCTCGTCCGCCAGCAATTCGAGCCCGTTGCTGAGCGCGCCGATCGGGCTCAGCAGATCATGGCACAGGCGCGAACAGAGCAGGGCGGCAAGGTCGGTCGAAGACGTCATGGCGCCGGCCTTAGCGGTCCTCCACGGCATAGGAAAGCGGGGTGAACCCCGCTGCGTCGTCGCGCCAGAACGTCACGTCGGATGCGCTCACGATGGCCCACACGCTGCCGTCGCCGCTGGCCTCGGCGCGGTCGGTCGGGGAGGGCCGGGCGGGCCCCGAGGGATGCGAATGGTAGTACCCAATCACCGCCGGACCCCCGCTGCGTGCGGCGCGATGCGCGTCGATAAGCGCTTGGGGATCGATTTCAAAGCGGCGGGTCCGGTCCGCGGCGACATTTCGCGCCGCCTGCGCCGCCTCGATCCTCGTGCCGCGGCCCAGCAGCAGGCCGCAGCATTCGGCGGGCGCGGCGCGGGCGGCATGGTCGCGCATCGCCATCAGGGCCGATCTTGAGACGGGCAGTTCCATCCCCATGTTCCTAGCATGGGGGAGGATAAAACCGTCAGCGGTGTGCTCGATGCCGGCGGCCGGCTCGACAAGGCGCTGGCCGAGGCGAGCGGGCTGTCGCGGGCGCGTGTGCAGGCGCTGATCGCGGAGGGCCGGGTTTCGGTCGATGGCGTGGCCGAGCCGCAGCCGGCTCAGGCTGTACCTGCGGGCGCGCGGTTCGCGATCCACCTGCCTACCCCCGTCGATCCCCAGGCTTCTCCCCAGGATATCCCCCTGGTTGTGGTCCACGAGGACGACGACCTGATCGTGATCGATAAGCCGGCGGGAATGGTTGTCCACCCGGCCGCGGGCAATCTCGAGGGCACGCTCGTCAATGCGCTGCTGCATCACTGCCGTGGCCGCCTGTCGGGTATCGGCGGGGTCGCGCGGCCGGGCATCGTCCACCGCATCGACAAGGACACTTCGGGTCTGCTGGTGGTCGCCAAAAGCGACGCCGCGCACGAAGGCCTCGCGCGGCAGTTCGCTGACCACTCGCTCGAACGCGCCTATCTGGCGGTGGCGGCAGGGCATCCGCAGCCGCCGCAGGGCACAGTCGACGCGCGGGTCGGGCGCTCCGACGCGAACCGCAAGAAAATGGCGGTGCTCCCCAACAATTCCTCGCGTGGAAAGCACGCCGTTACCCACTACAAGATGCTCGAGCGACTTGCCGGCTGCGCGCTTATCGAATGCCGGCTGGAAACCGGACGTACGCATCAGGTGCGAGTTCACCTCTCGTCAATAGGCCATCCGCTACTAGGAGATCCGCTCTATGGACGGACTCCTGCCGCGATGCAGCCATTGCTCAAGCGGCTCGGGTTTCAGCGCCAAGCGCTTCACGCGGCGGTGCTCGGATTTATCCACCCGGTCACCGCGGTCCGTTTGCGCTTCACCAGCGCGCTGCCGGCAGACATGAGGGAACTTATCGACGAAACCGGTCATTCAAATCGATGAATTGCGCCCCCACCCGCGTGTGAGTGCGTTATAACAGAGGGCAAGTGTGGCCGCGCCCTCGCGGGATGCCCAGCCGGGGTCCTGCCATCGGCGGCCGACAAGAAAGGTCTAGGGAACACGTGAGCGAGAACAAACCCAGGTCGATGAGCGTCCCCGCGCTGGGCGGTGAGCAGAGCCTCAACCGCTATCTGACCGAAATCAAGAAATTCCCGATTCTGACGGCCGAGCAGGAATACATGCTCGCCAAGCGCTATGCCGAGCATCAGGATCCCGAAGCCGCGGCCCAGCTGGTCACCAGCCACCTGCGGCTCGTGTCCAAGATCGCCATGGGCTATCGCGGCTACGGCCTGCCGGTCAGCGACCTCATCTCCGAAGGCAACGTCGGGCTGATGCAGGGCGTCAAGAAGTTCGAGCCCGATCGCGGCTTCCGCCTCGCGACTTATGCGATGTGGTGGATCAAGGCCTCGATCCAGGAATACATCCTGCGCACCTGGAGCCTGGTCAAGATGGGCACCACCGCGGCGCAGAAGAAGCTGTTCTTCAACCTGCGACGCATGAAGAAGAACCTCGAGGCGTATGAGGACACCGATCTCCACCCGGACGACGTGACCAAGATCGCAACTGACCTCGGCGTGGCCGAGCAGGAAGTGATCAACATGAACCGGCGGATGATGATGGGCGGCGACGCGTCGCTCAACGTCAGCCTGCGCGGCGACGAGGAAGGCGCCGGGCAGTGGCAGGATTGGCTGACCGACGACCGCCCGTTGCAGGATGAGACCGTCGCCGACGCCGAGGAGGCGAAGGTGCGCCACGAGATGCTCACCGAGGCGATGGAAAGCCTCAACGAGCGCGAGCGGCACATCCTCACCGAACGGCGCCTGACCGACGATCCGCAGACGCTCGAGGAATTGAGCCAGGTTTACGACGTGAGCCGCGAACGCATCCGCCAGATCGAGGTACGCGCGTTCGAAAAGCTGCAGAAGGCGATGACACGCATCGCTGGCGACCGGCTGATGGCCGCCGCGGCGTGATCCGGAACGGGCGGGACAGGCTCCCGCCCGTTACCCCGGTCGCAGTGCCCCGTTGAGTTGCCGGCGTCCGCCGCTTAGGTTCGGCCGCGATGACCCGCATCCTCCGCTATGCCGTGCTGGCGATCGTCTGGTTCATGGGGATCAGCATCGCGCTGGTCGTTATCTTCCGTTTCGTGCCCGTGCCGGTCACGGCGACGATGCTGATGGATCCCAACGGGATCACCAAGGACTGGACCCCGCTGTCGCGCATCGACCGCAACATGGTCGCCGCGGTGATCGGCGGCGAGGACGGCAAGTTCTGCGAGCACGGCGGTTTCGACCGTGAAGCGATCGAGAACGCCATCGAACGCAACGCCGAAGGCGGCCGTATCCGCGGCGGTTCGACGATCAGCCAGCAGACCGCGAAGAATGTGTTTCTGTGGCAGGGCGGGGGCTACATCCGCAAAGGCTTCGAAGCCTGGTTCACGCTGCTGATCGAGAGCGTGTGGGGCAAGCGGCGGATCATGGAAGTCTATCTCAACGTCGCCGAGACCGGCATCGGCACTTACGGGGTCGAGGCCGGGGCCGAGCGGTACTTCCAGCATTCCGCCGCACGGCTCAGCCGTTCCGAAGCGGCGCGCATGGCCGCCGCGCTGCCCCAGCCCAAGGCGCGCGCGGTAGTCAGCCCGAGCGGCTTCACCCGCCGCTACGGCAATACCATCCAGGCGCGCATCGGCGTGGTGCGCCGCGACGGGCTCGACGCCTGCATCTACGACTAGGCCGCAACGCAAAAGGGCGGGGGAACCGAAGCTCCCCCGCCCCCTCAGGCGTTCAAATGATACTCGCGATCAGAAGGCGTAGCTGACGCCGACCTTGATCCGCCACACCGAGCCGGTGATGTTGACGAACTCGTCGCGGTCGTAGTCGCTCAGCCCCGTGGTAGCGTTGGGGATGATCGAGGCGGCGTTATTGATGATGTAGCGACCCTGCGCATCCACGCCGGTGGTCGATGCGAGGTCCGACCAGCCGGTGAAGTTCCGGCGGTACTGAATGTTCCAGCCCTTATCGAGGATGTTCAGGAAGTTGTCGATCGTGCCGTAGATGCGGATCTTGTCGTCGGCGTAACCGAGCAGCGATGCTGGCCCGGGAATTTCTTGCGACAGCGACAGGTCCATGTCGAAGTACCACGGCAGCGAGCACGAGTTTCTCGGGATCGTCTGACCGATGTATCGCGAGGCGCAGGGCAGGGCGCTGGCAAAGTCGGTCAGCGCCTGAACGGCCTGCATGTTCGAGGTCGGCGCGATGTTCGGATCGCTGACGCCGGTCGGCAGGTAGATAAGCGACGAGTCGAACGCCTGCGCGTCGTCGTTAAACACGCGCCCGGTCCAGGTCAGGCTGTACGGCCGGCCCGAGCGTGCGACGAACGTGATGCCGAGCGTGGTGCTGAGATCGTCGAAGAACTGCTCCTGGAAGGTCGTCTGCACCGAAATGTTGTACTTGCTGTTGTAGAAGCTGCGCGTGGCTTCCGGGTCCTGGAGGTCGAACGCGGCGGTGCCGTCATAGACGGAGCCGGCGGTCGATGAGTACTGGTTACGGCGATCCTTCGAGTCGGTGTAGGCGACGCCCGCACTGAAGAAGGTCGAACCGCCGTCGGTGAAGATGCCGCCGTCGAACGACTTGGATAGGACGGCGGACGCGGCGTGGTTTTCCCAGCCGTCACTGTTGGTCAGGAGCAGTTCGTCGTCGCGGCTGGTGCCGAAGCAGGCCGCCGCATTCGCCAAGGTCAGCCCGGAATAGACCGGCACCGGATCGTAGCTGACGAGGCGCGCACCGCATCCCGCCTGGAGCGGATCGAGCGCCCGATAAATCGGCCGGCCATCGATGGTATAGCCGTTGAGGCCCTGCCGGATATCGACCGTCTGCGACAGGTCGATCAGCGACAGAGGGTTGCGGTAGTTGCTGTAGATGTAGTCAAGATTGACGCGCCAGCCGCTGAAGAAGCCGCTCGGCGCAAAGTCGAGGCCGCTCTCGAAGCCGATGTTGGCGCGGATCACGCTCGGCAGCTTGATGTTTGGGTCGATCGACTGAGTGTCGCCCAGGCCCTGCGCAGCGCGGGTCACGCCGTCCTGCTGGAAGCAGGTCGGAACGCCGGTGAACTGGCCGTTGGTCACCACGTCGATCGTACGCGGCGTCGTGGTCGTGCCGCCGGGGCAGTTGGCCGAGCGATAGGTGCCCTCGGCAAAGGTGATGCCGTTATTCTGGAAGGCATTGCCGAACCACACGCCCGGATCGCCGCCGCCGAAGATGCCCACGCCGCCGCGGATCGCCGGGCGCGAGAAGATCATGAAATCTTCCGGCTCCCAGGTCAGCGCGACGCGGGGTTGGACGATCGGGGGGAGATCGTTGAAGCCGGCGGTGTTGGAGAAGCCGTAACGCTGCTGGAACAACGGGTTGGCGTTCGGCGCGTTGCCGCCGTACTGGTCGAGGCGGACCCCCAGGACCGCGCTGAGCTGGTCATTGATCTCCCAGTCGTCCTGCACGAAGACCGAGTAGATCTGCCGCTTGACCACCGCACCCGCGTCAAGCGGATCGCCCGTCGCGGAGAAGTTGCCGTGAATACCGATCGTCTGCCGGTTCACTAGCTGCGTCGTCGATGGGTTGGTGCTGCCGCCGTTGACAGAGGTAATGAGACCCTCGCGCAGGTCGCTGACATTGGCGAAGTAGAGCGTGCCCGTCGCGTTCTGGATGAACAGGTTGTAGAGATCGAGGTCGTTGTATTCGACACCCAGCTTAATCTGGTGCGCGCCGGCATCGTACTTCGCGGTCGCGCGGAACTGGTCGGTATTATAGCGCAAATCGTTTGCCGAGCGCGAGAAACCGGGTCCGGCGAGAACCGAACCGTTGTTCGGCGTTCCCGGAATGCCGACGATGATGCGCGGGATCGGGTTCTCGTCCTGCGCTTCGCCGCCGCCGACCGGACCCTGGTTGTCGACCACGTCGGAGTGGGCGTAGCGAATCTCGGTCGAGAGCTGGTCGGTCCAGTTGGAATAGAGGCGGCCGGAGAAGTACTTCGACGTGCTGCCGCTGTTCCGGAAGGTGTTGAGGCCGGTGATGCGCGCGTTGTTGGCCGTGGTCGAGAAGTCGTCGGTCAGGACCGTCGTCTCATCGACGTACTGAACCGTGCCTTCGAGCCGGTGCTTGTCGTTGAGCTGGTAGTCGATCCGACCGAAGTAACGATCGTTCGTGAACGGCCGGCTGAATACCAGCGGGCCGGTCTCGATTCCGTAAACGTCGCTCAGGACCTGCGAGATCTCGTTGAACGCCGCGACCGGGATGCTCGGGATCTCGTTGGCATAACCAGCGCCGGCCGGGCCGTCGTCCTGCGACTGGCCAGCCTCCTGGTGCTCGTAAGCGAAGAAGAAGAACAGCGTGTCCTCGACGATCGGACCGCCGAGCTGAACGCCATACTTGCGCTCCGGCTCGATCGGCGGAACCGTAAGCGGGCCTCGGCCCACCAGAGACGTGCCGCGCATGCCGTTGTCGGAGTACTCGAAGAAGCCGCCGCCGTGGAAGGCGTTGCTGCCCGACTTGGTCACGACGTTGATCGCGCAGCCGGTAAACTGGCTGTACTCGACGTCGAACGGAGCGAACTGCACCTGGGTTTCGCGCACCGCGTCGTAAGGGATCGGCGAGGAGCTGCGCGAGGCAAACGGCGCATCGTTGAGGCCGTAGACGTCGACCTGCGGAATGCCATCGACAGTAAAGGCGTTACCGCGATCGTTGCCGCCGAGGCACGAGATGCGGTCCTGGCCGTTGCCGCCGGTCGACGAGTCCTCGCGGTCGAGGCTGACGCGCGGGTCGATCTTGATGATGTCGCGCAAGTCACGGTTGAAGGTCGGCGCGGTTTCCATCAGCTCGGCGGTGAAAGACGTGCCGGGACCGACCGCGACCTGGCTGGCGCGGACGCGCGAGGCGCTGACCGAGATGACCCCGCCGCCGCTGGTGAGCGCGAAGGTCAGGTTGGTGCTGCCCTGTAGCGTGGTGAAGATTTCCGAGACCGTCTGGCCTTCGAAGCCGTCGGCGGTGGCGCTGATCTCGTAAGGTCCGCCGGTGGTGAGGCCGGTGGCGTTGAAGGTGCCGCCGGTGCCGGTGCTGATCGTACGGCTCGCACCGGTGCGCGTGTCGGTGACGGTGACGGTCGCGCCCGCGATCGGAGCGCCCGCTTCATCGGTCACCACACCGTCGATGCCGGTGGTGATCTGCTGCGCCGCGACAGGCACGGAGGCCAGGCCGCAGGCGAGCGAAACGCTGGCCGCACTGGCCGCGAGGAAATACTTGAGCTGCATGGTCAAACCCCTTTGATCCTGAGCACGGGAACATCAGAAAATACTATCGCCGCCGCCGGCGCAGCGACTCGACTCACACGCGCACCGGCAGGACCGGCGCCCCGCTTGGGGCTCCCTCAAACAGGTGTATGTGACAAGAGGTTGACACATGCCGGAACCCCCGCCGCCGCGGGGCGGAGGCGCACAAGCCTCCCGAAAGACCCGCGCCAAGTCGTTATTATCTGGTAAAAAAGCAGGCAAAGGTCTGGGCAGGCCGCCGTAAATCGATTGTGCGGCGCGGCACTTTTTGCCGCAGTGCGGCATTTATGTCACGCCGTAGACGCCAGACCCTTTCCAAAGCGCCTTGAGCGGCTAAGTGTCGCGGCATGGGGGCGACACACGATCACGCGCATTCCGGCGCGCCGCGAGGCTTCGGCCAGGCTTTCGCGATCGGCGTCGCGCTCAATCTCGCCTTCGTCCTGATCGAGGCAGGGTTCGGGCTATGGTCGGGATCGATGGCGCTGGTCGCCGATGCCGCGCACAACCTGTCGGATGTGCTCGGCCTGCTGGTCGCCTGGGGCGCGGCGGTGATGGGCGCCCGGCCGGCCAGCGCGCGCTTCACTTACGGCTACAAGTCGAGCTCGATCTTGGCCGCGCTGGCCAATGCCGGAATGCTGCTGGTCGCGCTCGGGGTGATCCTGCTCGAAGCCACCAACCGTCTGTTCGATCCCGCGCCGGTGCAAGGCTGGACGATGATCGCGGTCGCCGGGGTAGGCATCGTCGTCAACGGCGCCACCGCCATGCTGTTCGCGCGCGGGCGGCACAGCGATCTCAACATCAGGGGCGCGTTCCTGCACATGGCGGCGGACGCGCTGGTCTCGCTGGGGGTGGTCGTGGCCGGCGCGGCGATCCTGGTCACGGGCGCGCTGTGGATCGACCCGGTGACCAGCCTCGTGATCGTGGCGGTGATCGGCTGGGGCACCTGGGGGCTACTGCGCGACAGCGTGAAGATGGGCCTGCTGGCGGTGCCCGACGGGATCGACGAGAGCGCCGTGCGCGGCTGCCTGGCGGGCCTGCCGGGCGTTGCCTCGGTCCACGACCTGCACATCTGGCCAGTGAGCACCACAGAAGCCGCGCTCACCGCACATCTGGTGATGCCGGACGGCTGCCCCGGGGACGCCTTCCTGTACGAAGCGGCGCACACGCTGGAGCATCGCTTCCACATCGGCCACGCGACGCTGCAGGTCGAAACGGGGCACGCGGGCGATTGCGTCGACTGCGGGCCAAGCGGAGAAGTCAGGCATGGACATTGAGCGCGAGGGCGGGTGTGGGTGCGGCGCGGTGCGCTACCGGGTCACGGGCGAGCCAATCTTCGTCAACAACTGCCACTGCCGGCTATGCCAGCAGCAGACCGGCAGCACCTCGGTGGTCAACGCCTTCTTCGAAAGCGAGCAGATTGCCTTGCTTCAGGGCACGCTGAGCGATCACGCCGTGACCACCGGCAGCGGCGGGCAGCAGACCATCAAACGCTGCACGAACTGCGGCACTGCCGTGTGGAGTCACTATCCGCGGTTGGGTGGGCTGGGGACGGGGCTCAGGGTGGGCACGCTGGACGATCCCGGCGCGTGGACGCCCGACGCGGTGATCTTCACCGACAGCGCCATGCCGTGGGTGGCGTTTCCCGAAGGCATTCCGGCGTTCGCGACGGTCTATAACCAGATGGAGCTGCTGCCTCCCGAACGGGTGGCGCGGCTGCAGGCGATGATCGAGCGGCGCAAGGCGGGGGAGGGCTGAACGCGCCCCGATGCTTCGCGCGCGCCGTATCCTATCGAGTGCCGCGCTGGCCCTAGTCGCGCTCGTCCTGCTCGCGGTCGCAACCAACCGGCTGTCGAAGGCCCGCTGTTTCCAGCTGGTCGGCGAAGTGACTTGCCGGGTCGATACGACCGAGAGGATCGTCGCGTTGACGTTCGACGACGGGCCGACTCCCGAAGGCGTGGACTCGGTCCTGACGACCCTCGACCGCTACGGCGCGAAGGCGACATTCTTCCTGATCGGCCAGCATCTCGAACGCTCGCCCGGCCAGGCCCAGCGGCTGCTCGCCGCCGGTCACGAGCTGGGCAACCACAGCTTCTCGCACGTGCGCAACATCGGACATTCGCGAGAATTCTACGCCGCCGAGATTGCGCGCACGAGCGCCCTGCTGCGGGCCGCCGGCCAACATCCTCGCTACTTCCGCCCGCCGTTCGGGCGGCGCCTGATCGGCCTGCCCCTCGAAGTGGAGCGCTCGGGCCTGCGGATGGTCACGTGGGACGTCGAGGACCAGCCCGAACGTTTCACCGACCCGGCCCGGTTTGCGGAGGACATCCTCGCCCGGGTGAAGCCGGGCTCGATCATCCTCATCCACCCGATGTATCGCGCCAACGAAACCGCGCGCGCCGCGCTGCCGCTGGTCCTCGAAGGCTTGCGACAGCGCGGCTATCGCGCGGTAACGGTATCGGAGCTGCTGAAGCGCGAAGCGGCCTAGGCCGCCGCTTCCTTCTTCTTTCCGTCGCCGGTGACCACGCGGACCGGTTCCTTGCGGCCGTCCACCACGTCCTTGTCGACCACCACTTCGCTGACGTCGTCCATGCTCGGAAGGTCGAACATGGTGTCGAGCAGGATCGCCTCGACGATCGAGCGCAGGCCGCGCGCACCGGTCTTGCGCTTGATCGCCTTCTTGGCGATCGCTTGCAGGGCGTCCTCGGTGAAAGTCAGCTCGACATCCTCGAGCTCGAACAGCTTGGCGTACTGCTTGACCAGCGCGTTCTTGGGCTCCTTGAGGATCTGCACCAGCGCTTCGACGTCGAGGTCGTGCAGCGTGGCGATCACCGGCAGGCGGCCGACGAACTCGGGGATCAGCCCGAACTTGAGCAGATCTTCCGGCTCGCACTTTTCAAGCGTTTCGCCGATGCGGCCCTGCAGCGGATCGGCGATGTTCGCCCCGAAGCCGATCGAGCGCTTCTGCATCCGGTCGCCGATGATCTTCTCGAGGCCCGCGAACGCGCCGCCGCATATGAACAGGATGTTGGTCGTGTCGACCTGCAGGAATTCCTGCTGCGGATGCTTGCGGCCGCCCTGCGGCGGGACCGAGGCGGTGGTGCCTTCCATCAGCTTGAGCAGCGCCTGCTGCACCCCTTCGCCGCTCACATCGCGGGTGATCGAGGGGTTTTCCGCCTTGCGGGTGATCTTGTCGATCTCGTCGATGTAGACGATGCCGTGCTGGGCCTTCTCGACGTTGTAGTCGCTCGACTGGAGCAGCTTGAGGATGATGTTCTCGACATCCTCGCCGACATAGCCGGCTTCGGTCAGCGTGGTCGCGTCGGCCATCGTGAAGGGCACGTCGAACGTGCGCGCGAGCGTCTGCGCGAGCAGCGTCTTGCCGCTGCCGGTCGGCCCGATCAGCAGGATGTTCGACTTGGCGAGCTCGACATCGCCCGATTTGCCCGAGTGGCGCAGCCGCTTGTAGTGGTTGTGGACTGCCACCGAGAGCACGCGCTTGGCGCGTTCCTGGCCGATCACATAGTCGTTGAGCGTGGCGCAGATCTCGCGCGGGGCGGTGACTTCGCCGTCCTTGCCCTTGCCGGCGAGGCCGCCCTTGGTCTCTTCGCGGATGATGTCGTTGCACAGCTCGACGCATTCGTCGCAGATGAACACGGTCGGGCCCGCGATCAGCTTGCGCACCTCGTGCTGCGATTTACCGCAGAAGCTGCAGTAAAGGGTACTCTTGCTGTCGGATCCGCTAAGCTTGGTCATCGTGTCATCCTGGTCCCGAGCGACGGCTCAGGGATTCGCCCCGCCTCGGGAATGTAGCCCCGAGATGGCTAATATCAATTGCCACAACCCTAAAGGGCGCGCCTTGCCCTAGCCTGAAGGGGCACGGTTGCCAAATTGCTACAGTTCGGTTGCGCCCCGTTGCGGTACGGAGGGGGGCGGCGCCCCTTGCCAAAGCGCCGCCGGATTGCTTGGGCGGCAGGTGCGATTGGGCCGGCGGCGCAAGAGGAGACGAGGCATGCGCGAGGGGGAAACGGGCCGCGACGGGTTCCCCGTGCTTGCCGTCGTCGCGCTGGCAGTGCTCGCGCTTGCACTCGCCGCCTTCGTCAAAGGCCCCAACCACGACGAGTACTGGACGGTGTTCTATACCGATCCCCGCCTCGGCATGGCGCAGGCGTGGGAATGGTGGTCGTCCGATACCGGGCATCCGGTGGGCTATTACGCGCTGCACCGCGCCTTTGCGTCGCTCTCGTCGGCCTCGGTGCTGGGGGGGCGGCTGTTCAACCTCGTCCCGCTGGCGATCTTTATCGCCTTCGCCTTTTTCACCGGTGCCGACCGGGCCCAGCGAAACTACTCGCGCCTGCTCGCCGTGATGGTGTTGGTCAGCCACGGCACGATCGAGCGCTTTGCGCAGCACCGCGCCTTCTTCATCGGCGTGCTCCTGGTCGCGGCGCTGGTGATTGCGCTGCAACGCGGCTTCGCCGACCGGGCGAGGGCGCCGGTTCTCGCCGGGCTGGCCGCGCTTGCCATGGGTCTCCTCGCGCTGTTCAACTATCCGTCGCTGGCGGCCGGGCTCGCTTTGCTCGGGGCTGCGGTCTTCGTGCAACTGCTCTCGCGGCGCTTTGCCGAGGCGTCGTGGATCGCCGCCGCGGCCTTGACCGGCCTGGCGATCGCGGCGGTTTCGATGTGGAACTCCTACGGCTACGAGAGGGTGCAGCTCGGCTATTGGGTGAGCGCCGCGGACTTCGCGTTGAACCTGGCGGCGGTGGGCGCGACGGCCGTGCTCGCCAATTTGGCCGCCTCGGCCTTCGCGCTGCGCGGCGGAATGGCGGCGCTGCGCGGCTTCGACGCGCGCGCGCCGATCCGGGAATGGCGGAGCGAAGACCGGTTCGCGCTGTGCCTGGCGCTCTCGATCCTGTTCGCCTTCGCGGGGTTCGCGCTGATCAACTTCGCAACGCACGCGATGGCCAAGCGCCAGCTCGTGGCCGTGGTCCCGCTCATCGCCGGCTTGATCGCCAACCTCGCGCTGCGCGTGCCGCTGCAGGCGCGCGAATACAGGCTCATCGTCTTGTCGATGGTGCTCAGCATTGGCGGGGCGCTACTCCTGCTGCATCGCCAGCCGAGCTTCCGCTATTTTGCGCCGGAGCTCGCGGCAGCCCAAGCGGAGTGTCCAGGCTATACGATTCATCCGGTCAGCCTGACGGCACTGACCGGCGCCCCCAAGACGCTCAACGCCCGGCACCAGGATCTCGCGCTCGATGTCGGCTATGATGACATCGCGCGCCGGTATCGCCTCACGCTCGACCGCGCGACGCGCGGCTTCGATGCGCGGTGCGGCGGCGCGATCTGGATGGAAAGCGCGTGGATCGAATCGCCATACCCGCCGGCAGCGGCGGTCGCGGCGCGCATCGGGTTCACTCTCACCGCACAGCAGGCCGCATCGGCCAGTCTGGAACTCTACGGCAGTTCGCTGCTGATCAGGGTTCCCCCTGACGCAGCGAGCGCGGACTGAACTTGCGAGCCGGCAAGCCTACTCCGGCGCACCGCCCGACCCGCTCGCCTCGGCATTCGCCTCATCGGTCGGACGATGCGCGAAAACCTTGTCGACCAGCCCGAACTTGAGCGCTTCCTCGGCCTCGAGGAAGGTGTCGCGGTCCATCGCCTTCTCGATCTCTTCGAGCGTCTTGCCGGTGTACTGAACGTAAAGGTCGTTCATGCGCCGGCGGATGCGCAGGATCTCGCGCGCCTGGATCTCGATGTCGGAGGCCATGCCGCGCGCGCCGCCCGAAGGCTGGTGGATCATGATCCGCGCGTTGGGCAGCGCCACGCGCATGCCCGGCTCGCCGGCTGCGAGCAGGAAGCTGCCCATCGAAGCGGCCTGGCCGACGCAGACGGTCCGGACCTTGGGCTTGATGTACTGCATGGTGTCGTGGATCGCCATGCCGGCGGTCACCACGCCGCCCGGCGAATTGATGTACATCGAGATATCCTGGCTGTTCTCGCTCTCGAGAAACAGCAACTGGGCGACGATCAGCGAGGCCATGTGGTCCTCGACCTCGCCGGTGATGAACACGATCCGCTCGCGCAACAGGCGGCTGAAGATGTCGAAGCTGCGTTCGCCGCGGCTGGTGCTCTCGACCACCACCGGCACGAGCGCGCCGGTGATCGGGTCAACGTGAAACTTGCCTTGCGCGTCGGCGCTGCCGAACAGATCGATCATGGGGTCCTCTCGTCGCTGAGGGGGCCTATGTCGCGCCTCGCGCGCAGTTGTTCAAGGCCGGGCGGCGCGCAATTCCCGGACGCGAGCTTCTGCTTCCTTCGCTTCGCAACTGCGGTATGCTGCCCGGCATGAGGGAAACCGCATGTCTGGGGGCCTTGCTCGCCGTCTGCCTGGTGCCGGCCGCACAAGCGCAGGAGCCGATCACGTTGCGTGAGCGCCCGTCGGAGCCGGTTGCTGCGGCCGAGCGCTATCTCGCTCGGATTGCTGCAATCGATGACGCAGGGCCGCAGCTCAACGCGGTCGTCGCGGTCAACCCGCAGGCCCCGCAAGAGGCCGCGCGCGCGACCGAGCTGCCGCTCGAAGGCCGCGCGGTGCTGGTCAAGGACAACATCGAGACGCGCGAATGGCCGACCACCGCGGGCAGCCTGGCGCTCAAGGACAACCGGACCGGCCGCGACGCGCCGCTGATCGCCCGGCTGCGCGCGGCCGGCGGGGTGGTGCTCGGCAAGACCAACCTCAGCGAATGGGCCAATATCCGCTCGGTCCGTTCGAGCAGCGGGTGGAGCGCGGTGGGCGGCCTGACCCGCAACCCGCACGCCACCGACCGCAACGCCTGCGGCTCTTCATCGGGCAGCGGCGCGGCGGTCGCGGCGGGCCTGGCCTGGGCTGCGATCGGCACCGAGACCGACGGCTCGATCACTTGCCCGGCGAGCGTCAATGGGGTGGTCGGGTTCAAGCCCACGGTGGGCCTGGTCAGCCGCACGCATGTCGTGCCGATCAGCGCCAGCCAGGACACGCCAGGGCCTATGGCGCGCACCGTGGCCGATGCCGCGCTCCTGCTCGGCGCGATCGCGGGCAGCGATCCGGCCGATGCGGCGACCGCCGAGGCGGACGCCCGCAAGACCGACTATACCGCGGGTCTGGCCGCCGCTTCGCTCGCAGGAGTGCGGGTCGGGGTCATGCGCAATCAGGTCGGCAGCCAGCCGCGCGTCACCGTGCTGTTCGAACAAGCGCTCGCCGACCTGCGCCGCGCCGGCGCCGAGCTGGTCGAGATCGACTATGCTGAGCCGGGCGAGATGGGCCGCGACGAGCTGACCGTTCTGCTGTTCGAACTGCGCGAGGGGCTCGACGCTTACCTCCAAGGCTCCCCAGCCGATATCCCGGTGCGCAATCTCGACGAAGTGATCGCCTTCAACGACGCGCAGGCCGAGGTAGAGATGCGTTGGTTCGGGCAGGAGTTGTTCCTGCGGGCGGCCGAGACCACCGACCGCGCGGCTTATGCAGCGGCGCGCAGCAATTCGCTACGCCTGGCCGGAGCCGAAGGGATCGACCGGCTGCTCGCCGTGCACCGCGTCGCCTTTCTCATCGCGCCCACCGCCGGCCCGGCCTGGACCAGCGATCTCGTCAACGGTGACAACTTTGCCGGTGCGATCGGCGCGGGCAGCCTCGCGGCGATCGCCGGCTATCCGCACCTCACGGTGCCGATGGGCGCGGTCGAGGGTTTGCCGGTCGGGCTTTCGATCATGGGCGCGAAGTGGGACGATGCGGCGGTTCTGCGGGCCGGCGCGGCCTACGAGCGGGCGCGCACGGCGGCGCTGCCGGAGCCTGCACTTGCCGCCTGGACGGCGGGAGCGGCGGGCGGGCGCTGACGCCCACCCGCCTGCCGTTTACTTGGCGGCCGGCTTCTTGGCGGCGGGCTTCTTCGCCGCCGGCTTCTTCTCGGGCGCGGCAGCTTCGGCGTCCGCTGCGGGCTTGGGCTCGGCCTTCTTTGCGCCGGCCTTCTTGGCCGGAGCCTTGGCGGCCGGCGCTTCGGCAGCGCTTTCGGCCTGTTCTGCGGCCTGCGTCTTGTCAGCAGCCTTCTTCTTGGCGGCCGGCTTCTTGGCCGCGGCCTTTTCCGCCGCGAGCTGAGCATCGGTGCTTTCCTCGGCTTCGATCGCCGCTTCTAGCTCCTCGCGGGTCACTTCGCGCTCGGTGACCTCGGCCTTGCCAAACAGGAACTCGACCACTTTGTCTTCGTAGAGCGGGGCGCGCAGCTGAGCGGCGGCCATCGGCTCGCTGCGGATGTACTCGACGAACCGGTCGCGGTCCTCGGGCCGGTATTGCTGCGCGGCCTGCTGCACGAGCATCGACATTTCCTGGTTGGTCACGTCGATGCCGTTGGCCTGGCCGATCTCGGACAGCAGCAGGCCGAGCCGCACGCGGCGCTCGGCGATACGGCGGTAGTCTTCCTTCTCGGCTTCGATTTCGGCGCGCGCGGCCTCGGGATCGGCTTCCTTGGCGACTTCCGCCTCGAGCTGCTGCCAGATCTGCTCGAACTCGGCCTCGACCATGGTCTGCGGCACTTCGAAGCGGTGGCGGGCGGCCAGCTTGTCGAGAAGTTGGCGCTTCATCTGCGTGCGCGTCAGCCCGGCGCTTTCCTGCTCGAGCTGGACCTTGAGCAGCTCCTTGAGCTTGTCGAGGCTGTCGAGGCCGAGCGCCTTGGCGAACTCGTCGTCGATCTTCGGGTCGCTTTCGACTTTGACCTGCTGCACCGCGACTTCGAACTCGGCGTCGCGGCCCTTGAGGTTCTCGGCCGGATAGTCGGCCGGGAAAGTGATCTTGACGGTGCGCGTCTCGCCGGTCTTGGCGCCGACCAGTTGATCCTCGAAGCCGGGGATGAACTGGCCCGAGCCGAGCACCAGCGCAGTGCCTTCGGCCTTGCCGCCTTCGAACTCGACGCCATCGATCCGGCCGGTGAAGTCGATCACCACCTGGTCGCCTTCGGCGGCCTTGCGGCTCTTCGGCGCGTCGCCGTAGTGCTTCTGGTTCTTGGCCAGACGCTCGAGCGTCTCGTCGAGCGCGGTGTCGGAAACCGGCACGGTCAGCCGCTCGAGCGCGAGGTCGTCGATCGACGGGGTCTCGATGTCGGGCAGCACTTCGAGCTCGACCGTCAGCTCGGCATCCTTGCCTTCCTCATAGCCTTCGGCGAGGTCGACCTTGGGCTGCAGCGCCGGACGCAGGTGCTTTTCGCGCATCAGCGCATCGACCGATTCGCGCAGGCTGGCGTTGAACGCGTCGGAGTGCAGGGCGGGACCATGCATCTTCTTGATCAGGTTAGCGGGCACTTTGCCCGGCCGGAAGCCCGGCATCCGCACTTGCGGGGCGACCTTCTTCACCTCGGCGTCGATCCGCGCGGCAATGTCCTGCGCCGGGATCGTGACGGTGTAGGCGCGCTTCAGGCCCTGGTTGGTGGTTTCAACGATCTGCATTCACTCAGCCTTCCGAATTCTCTCTCCGCCGCCGCCTGCGCCAGGGAGTCTGGTGCGGGCGAAGGGACTCGAACCCCCACATCTTGCGATACTGGAACCTAAATCCAGCGCGTCTACCAGTTCCGCCACGCCCGCGGCCCGACGAACCGTGCAGGCCGTAGCCTGCCGAAACGAAGCCGCGCCCTTAGGGCGGCGCAGGAAAAAGGGCAAGCATCGAGCGCGCGTGGAACAGGCTGGCTTCGACGCGCGTTGAACCATCGAACGAGGAGCAGTCCAATGGCCAGCAATCCCTATCCCGATTCGACGCTCGATCCGCGCGGTGGCGACCGCGACCGGCCCGGCCAGGGCCCGGACGAGATCGTCCCCGGCCGCAGCGACGAAATCGAGCCCGGCCGCACGCCTGACGAGATCTCCCCCGACCAGGGAGATTTCGACCGTCCGGACAGTTCGCCCATGGAAAGCCCACCGCAGCCCGATGCGCCGGCCGAAACTCCCGCCGCGCCCGATTGATTTTGCCGGCCGGGCGTGCCAGCGGCACCGGCCATGAGCGAAGACACCCCCGACACCGCGCCTGACACCGCGAGCCTCTCCGGCGCCGACATCCCTCCCGATCACCTCGCGATCGATCCGGCGAGCGAGCATTTCGACGAAGCCGTGCTCAAGCGCGGCGTCGGCATCCGTTTCAAGGGCGCGGTGCGCACGAACATCGAGGAATATTCGATCTCCGAAGGCTGGGTGCGGGTGCAGGCCGGCAAGTCGCTCGACCGCCGCGGCCGCCCGCTCACGATCAAGCTCAGCGGGCCGGTCGAAGCTTGGTTCGAAGATCTCGGCGAAGGCGCCCCGGTCGCGAAGGCGAACTAGCTACGCTTTGGCCGGCCGGGCGAGCCGCAGAACCGCATAGCCGAGCAGCGCCGAGACCAGCGAACCCGCCAGCACGCCGAGCTTCGCTTCCTCGATCAGCACCGGTTCGTACGGGAACGCCAGCGCGCCGATGAACAGGCTCATCGTGAAGCCGATTCCGCACAGCAGACTGATGCCCCAGATCTGCGCCCAGCTCGAGCCTTCCGGGCGGCGCGCGAAACCGAGCCGGTCGGCCGCCCAGACGCTGCCGAAAATTCCCATCTGCTTGCCGATCACCAGGCCGGCGCCGATGGCCAGCGGCAGCGGATCGAGCAGCGCCGCCAGCCCGAGCCCGGCCAGCGCGACCCCGGCATTGGCGAAACCGAACAGCGGTACGATCAGGTAGGCGTTCCACCGCACCAGCGCGTGCTCCATCGCTTCGAGCAGGCTGCCGTGATCGCCCACGGCGCGCGTCGGGATCGTGAGCGCCGCCACGACGCCGGCCACGGTGGCATGCACGCCGGAATGGAGTACGCACAACCATAGGCCGGCGGCGCCGATCACATAGGGCCAGCCGCGGATCACTCCCGCCCGGTTGAGCGCGACCATGCCGGCGAATGCCAGCAGACCGCCCAGCAGCCAGGCGAGGTCGATCCCCGAGGTGTAGGCGAGCGCGATGACCAGCACCGCGCCGATGTCATCGACGATCGCCACGGTCAGCAGAAACAGGCGGAGCGGCCCGGGGACGCGGGTGCCGAGCAACCCGACGACGCCCATCGCAAAGGCGATATCTGTCGCGGCGGGTATCGCCCAGCCGTCCACCAGACCAGGTTCGCCGCCCGCGATCGCCAGATAGACCAGCGCCGGCACGGCCATCCCGGCGATCGCCGCGACCACCGGCAAGCGGCGCGAGCGCGGATCGGCGAGGTTGCCGATGACGATTTCGCGCTTCACCTCCAGCCCGACGACGAAGAAGAAAACCGCCATCAGCCCGTCGTTGATCCACAAATGCAGCGTGTCGAGCTTCGGCACCGGGCTCCACGGCAGCGTGGCGTGAAACAGCGCGTGATAGCCCTGCGACCACGCCGAGTTGGCGGCCACGATTGCCAGCACCGCGACCGCGATCAGCAGCACGCCGCCGAAGGCATCGCTAACGAACAGCGCCTTGAAGGGGCGCGCGGCGGCATCGAGCAGGCGGGGGCGGGCCACTTTTCGAGTCATTTTCGCCCTTTTCATCAGTTTCACTTTGGTTGCAACTCTTCCCGGCAGACAATTGCTCCGAAGTTCAGAGGGGTCTAGATTAAGTATTGAAAGAGACGGGCAAGGGGGGCTTGTGCCGGACGAATTCACACCGCTTGAATGGCTGGCGCTTGTCGAACACGAATTGCTGCTGTTCGCGGGAGTATTCTTTTTGTTCGGTGCGCTTGACGAGTTGGCGGTCGACGCCATCTGGCTTTGGCTGCGGGTGACGCGCGGCCCGCAGACCAGGCGTATCGATCGCAGTCAGGTACGCTCTGTGCCGCTGGCAGGTCCGGCGGCGGTGTTGATCCCGTGCTGGCACGAAGAGCGGGTGATCGCGCACACCGTCGCCCACGCGCTTGCTGCCTGGCCGCAGCAGTGCTGGCGGCTCTATGTCGGCTGTTACCGCAACGATCCCGCGACCATGCACGCCGCGCTGCGCGGGGCCGCGGGCGATCCACGCGTGCGGCTGGTAGTGTTGGGGCGCGACGGTCCGACCACCAAAGCCGATTGCCTCAATCGGCTTTATGCCGCGCTCGAAACGGATGAACGGCGGACCGGCGCGCGCTTCCGCATGGTGCTGCTGCACGATGCCGAAGACATGGTCGATCCCGCGGCACTGGCGCTGCTCGACCAGGCGATCGGCGAGGCAGCCTTCGTCCAGCTGCCGGTCCTTCCCGAACCGCAGCCGCGCTCGCGCCTGGTTGGGAGCCATTACTGCGAGGAATTCGCCGAATCGCACGGCAAGGCGATGATCGTGCGCGAGGCGCTCGGCGTGGGCTTGCCGGCGTCGGGCGTGGGCTGCGCCTTTGCGCGAGAGATGCTTGAGACGGTGGCCGGGCAACTCGGCGCTCCCGGCCCGTTCGCGATCGATTCGCTCACCGAGGATTACGAGCTTGGCCTCCGCATCCGCGAAGCTGGCGGGCGGGCGCGGTTCCTCAGGGCGCGCGGCGAGGATGGCCGGCTGGTGGCAACACGTGCGTGCTTCCCGGCCCGGATCGATCAGGCGGTGCGGCAGAAAGCCCGCTGGGTCCACGGCATCGCGCTGCAAGGTTGGGACCGAATGGGCTGGACCGGCGGCGCGGCGGAGCGATGGATGCGCTTGCGCGATCGGCGCGGGCCGCTCTCGGCATTGGTGCTGTTCGTCGGCTATAGCGTGCTGGTGCTCGCGCCGGTGGTCTGGCTGGCGAGCGCGTTCGGCTGGATCAGACCCTGGCAGCCGGATCCGCTGCGCGACTGGCTGATTGCGCTCAACCTCGCGGCCTTTGCCTGGCGCGCGCTGGTGCGCTGGGCTTTCACGGCCCGCGAATATGGGCCGCTCGAAGGGGCGCGGGCCGTGCTGCGCATCCCCGTGGCCAATGCGATCGCGATCATGGCCGGGCGGCGCGGAACCTGGGCTTACTATCGGACGCTGCGGGGCGCGGCGGCGCGCTGGGACAAGACCTTTCATGATACCCATCCAGCCGCGCGTGAACTGCCGGCGTGACGCGGCGCACGGCCTTCCGCGGCCAGCCGCTGTTGCTGGTCGGGGCCGTTCTGGCAGGCTGGCTCGCTGCGCGCGGAGCGCTATGGGTGGCGCCGTTCGAAATGGTCGCTGCGACGGGCGCTCGGCTGAGTGCCAGTGCTGGGCCGATCGCAGCGGATGCGGCAGGGGGTCCGCCGCCCGTGGCCGCTACGAACACCCGGTCGAAAGTTCGGCCGCTGGCTCCGGCGGATCCCAGGGGAAGCTACCCTGTTGCGCCCCGGATGGGCGGCCCTGTGCCGGGGATGAACACGCCCGGTTTGCCCGAGTTCTCCGGCCCGCGGGCCGCCCCTGCCGCAGCTCCGCCGGTCACGGACACGAATCGCCGCATTGCGCGGTGGGCGGTCGACGCCTGGCTGCTGGCGCGCCAGGACAGCGCCGAGCCGCAGCTCGCGGTCCAGCCGAGTTACGGCCGGAGCCAGGCTGGTGCGGTGCTGCGTTACCAGCTCGCCCCCGGAGCTGCGCATGACGTGCAGGCTTACGCACGCGCGAGCGCAGCTTTGGCAGGACCGCGCGAACGCGAACTCGCGGCCGGCCTCTCGGCTCGCCCGCTTCCTGCGCTTCCGCTCCGCGTTTACGCCGAAGCACGCGTGGGCGAGAGCGGGGGCGAGGCCGCCGTGCGGCCGGCGCTGTTCGCCGTTACCGAGCTGTCGCCGCAGCGGCTGCCGCTCGGGCTGCGCGGCGAGGCCTACTTGCAGGCCGGTTATGTCGGCGGCGACCGGGCCACGGCATTCGTCGACGGGCAGGCGCGGGCCGAGCGGCCGATAGCCCGGCGCGGCGAGGCGGAATTCACCGCCGGCGCGGGCGGGTGGGGCGGCGCGCAGACCGGGGCGGCGCGGCTCGACATCGGGCCGACCGCTTCGGCCTCTTTCCCGCTCGGCTCGGGGCGCGCGCGGATCGCCGCCGATTTCCGCCTCCGCGTCGCCGGCACGGCCGCACCGGCCAGCGGTGCGGCGGTGACACTTTCCGCCGGATTCTAGAGGCCGCGCGCCTTCTATCCGTCGTCTGCTTGCGTTACCGCAGCGCCATGGACGTTTACCTCCCCATCGCGAACCTGGCGGTCAACGGTCTGGTAATCGTCCTGCTCGGCGCCGCGACCGGGATCCTGTCAGGCATCTTCGGCGTTGGCGGCGGGTTTCTGACCACCCCGCTGCTGATCTTTTACGGGGTGCCGCCAACCGTCGCCGCCGCCTCGGCCGCGACGCAGGTCACCGGCGCGAGCGTCTCTGGCGTGCTGGCGCAGCGCGGCGCGGTGCTGTTCCGCCTGCTCGAGGCGTGGGGGCAGATCGATACCGTAATCAGCATCCTCTACGTCGTGCTGCTGGGGACGATCGGCGCGCTGATGGGCCGCGAAGCGCTCGAGGCGCTGCGGCCGGTCTCGGGCGACCGGCCGCGCGCGGCCAAGCGGCGGCATCATCCGCTGGTCGCCAGCCTGCCGATGCGCTGGC
Organism: Sphingomonadales bacterium 12-68-11; assembly: GCA_002279825.1. Classification (GTDB taxonomy): domain Bacteria; phylum Pseudomonadota; class Alphaproteobacteria; order Sphingomonadales; family Sphingomonadaceae; genus Croceibacterium_A. The sequence continues at coordinate 562,150 of NCCV01000003.1, read as the reverse complement.
GGTTCTACCGCTCGGGCCTCTACATCTCGCCGCTCGCGCCGCTGCTGCTCGGCGTGGTGACGGGGATCCTGACGATGCTCATGGGGGTCGGCGGCGGGTTCATCATGGTTCCGGCGATGCTCTACATCCTGGGCATGAGCGCCAACGTGGTGGTCGGCACCTCGCTGTTCCAGATCCTGTTCGTGACCATCGTGACCACGATGATGCACGCGCTGACCACCAAGGCGGTCGACATCGTGCTCGCCGCGCTGCTGCTCTTCGGCTCGGTCACCGGCGCGCAGATCGGAACGCGGATCGCCCAGACCGCGCGGCCCGAATACTTGCGCCTGGCGCTGGCGGTAATCGTGCTGGCGATCGCGCTGAGAATGGCGTTCGGCCTCGGGGTGCGCCCCGACGAGGTCTACACGATCGTGCCGTTATGAGCGCCGCCGCGCGCGTGCTGCTGGCGCTGGTCGCCTTCGCAGCGCTGTCGGCGCAGCGCGATCCGATCCTGGTGCCCGAAGTCTCGCAGCACGAGATCCGCGTGCGGCAGGGCTTCACCGGCACCGAGATGCTGCTGTTCGGGGCGATTCTCGATCCCGACGGGCGCCGCGCGCAGCAGCCCTACGACATCGTCGTGGTGCTCAAGGGGCCGACCCAGCCGATCCTGCTGCGCGAGAAGACCAAGCGGTTCGGCATCTGGCTCAACGCCGACAGTACCGCTTACCGCTCGGCGCCTTCGTACTTTGCGGTCGCCAGCTCACGCCCGATCGGTGAGATCGTCGACGAGCGGACCGCCGCGATCTACGAGCTCGGGCTCGATTTTCTCCAGCTCTCGCCGAGCGGGGCGATCGATCCCGAGGAGCAGGCGCGCTTCACCCGGGGGCTGGTCGATTTGCGGCGCCGGCAGGGGCTCTACCAGGAGAACGGCGGGGGGGTCACGATCAGCGACGGCGTGCTCTACCAGGCGCGCATCGCGGTGCCCTCCAATGTGATCACCGGGCGCTATACTGCCGAGACGTTCGCGATCACTCGCGGGCGGGTGATCGCCTCGGCGATCGCCGAGGTCGAGGTGACCAAGACCGGATTCGAAAGGTTCGTGGCCGATGAGGCGCAGGATTCTGCGATGCTCTACGGGCTGTTCGCGGTCGCGCTGTCGCTGGTGATGGGCTGGCTCGCCGGGCGGGTGTTCGCGCTGGTGTGAGCCGGTGCTCGGTCATGGTTACGCGGCGTTAACCCAACTGGCTACCCGATCTTAAGCCTCAGGGGCGTAGGTCCGCACGACTTTTGCAACCAGCGAGCGTGACGCGCATGACCGAATTGCCCCGGGCGCAGTTCCAGACTTTCGACCCGGCGGACGAGCCTGGCGCCGTCCAGCTCGATCGGTCGCGCGTCGAGCCGGTGCCTCGGCCGGCGGCCGCTGCCGATCCCTACGCCAATGCCATGCTGCCGATCGGGGTCGTGCTCGAAGTCGCCGGCTCGGGCTCGAAGATCGCGCTCGACCTGCAGCGCCTCAACGAGTGCATGGACGACAAGGACCCCTCGGTCACGCAGGCCGGCCAGGTCGGCAGCCAGGTCAAGATCCGCACCGCCGACGGCTGGCTGCTGGCCAGCGTTCGCAACCAGCGCCAGGACCGCGGCAACGGCGGCGGGGTGCTGGCCGACATCGACTTCATGGGCGAAGGGCTCGAGGAGAAGCTGACGGGGCGGATCCACAGCTTCCGCCGCGGCGTCACCCGTTACCCGATCCCCGCCGCGCTGGTGTTCCCGGCCACCACGGAGGACCTACGGCAGATCTACGCGCTCGACGGGCGCAACGCGATCCAGATCGGCACCGTCTATCCGACCAACGACATCCGCGCCGGCCTCTATGTCGATGCCATGCTCGGCAAGCACTTCGCGCTGCTCGGCTCGACCGGTACCGGCAAGTCCACTTCGGCCGCGCTGATCCTGCACCGCATCTGCGAGAGCGCGCCGCAGGGCCACATCGTGATGATCGACCCGCACGGCGAATACGCTTCGGCGTTCCGCAGTACCGGGCAGATCTTCGACGTCGGCAATCTCAACATGCCGTACTGGCTGATGAACTTCGAGGAGCACTGCGAAGTGTTCCTGACCTCGACCGGCAACGACCGGCAGGAAGACAGCGACATCCTTGCGAAGTGCCTGCTCAAGGCGCGCTCCAAGAACCGACTGGCGGAGACGCTCGGCAAGATCACCGTCGATGCGCCGATCCCCTATTTGCTCAGCGACCTGACCAACATTCTTCAAGACGAGATGGGCAAGCTCGATAAGGCGACCTCGAGCGCGCCGTTCATGCGCATCAAGTCCAAGGTCGAGGAGATCAAGGGCGATCCGCGCTACGCGTTCATGTTCTCGGGCATGCTGGTCGGCGATACGATGGCCGAGTTCATCGCCAAGGTGTTCCGCATGCCGGGCGGCGGCAAGCCGATCTCGATCATCGACGTGTCGGGCGTCCCCAGCGACATTACCGCCACGGTGGTCGCGGTGCTGAGCCGGCTGGTGTTCGACTTCGCGGTGTGGGGCCGCGAGGAGAAGACCCGCCCGATCCTGCTGGTCTGCGAGGAAGCGCACCGCTACGTCCCCAACGAGCGCAACGCCGACAGTTCCTCGGTCGGGCGCATCCTTAGCCGCATCGCCAAGGAAGGCCGCAAGTACGGCATCAGCCTCGGCCTGATCACGCAGCGCCCGTCGGACCTCGCCGAAGGCGTGCTGTCGCAGTGCGGCACGATCATCTCGATGCGCCTCAACAACGACCGCGACCAGAGCTTCGTCAAGGCGGCGATGCCCGAAGGCGCGCGCGGGTTCCTCGATTCGATCCCGGCGCTGCGCAACCGCGAATGCATCATCTGCGGCGAAGGCGTGGCGATCCCGATCCGCGTCGCCTTCGACACGCTCGACGAGGCCAAGCGCCCGGCCTCCGAAGACCCCAGCTTCACCGAGCTGTGGCGCCAGACCGGCGGCGAGGAAGACCAGGTCACCCGCACCGTCCAGCGTTGGCGCGCGCAGGGTCGCTAGGGTTTCCTAAAGAGCCGGCGTCCCCCGCCCTGCCGGTTCGCCGTCGGCCTCGACTTGCTCCTGCGCCTCTTCGGGTGCCTCTGCCACGGCGTTCTTGCGCCAGCCGGTATAGTGATAGCAGCCCCAGCCGATCGCCAGTCCGGCGAAGGAGCCGACCGGGAACGACAGCCAGATCGCATCGGCGCCGAGCCACGGATAGGCGAGGTAGTAGAACCCGAGCCGAACCGGGTAGAGCGCGACCGCGATGATCAGGAGCGGGATCCACACCGCGCCGCCCGCGCGCATCGTGGCCGAATAGATCATCGTCACCCCGAACACGACGAAGCTCCACACCGCGAGCAGCTGGATGTGGCGGGCGAGCGGCACCGCGGGGCTGTCGGGGCCGAGGAACAGCACCAGCAGCGGCCGGTCGAACGCGACCAGCAGCACGGTCAGCGCGCCGGTCATAAGGAAGTTGACCCAGACCCCGGCGCGCGTGACCTGGTCGAGCCGGTCCCACTTGCCCGCGCCGATGAACTGCGCGGCCATCGCGCTGACCGCGCCGCCGATCGCCATCGCCGGCATCTGGATGTAGTTGAACAGCTGCATCGCCGCGGCATAGGCGGCGGTGGTCAGCAGCCCTTCTCGGTTGACCAGCCCGACCACGATGATCCCGGCCGCGCTCATCACCAGCATCTGCGCGCCCATCGGCACGCCCTTGCTGACGATATAGGTCATCTCCGCGCGGCGCGGGATCAGGTAGGCGAGCTCGCGCCCGCGCAGCCGCAGCGGCAGGTCGCGGGCGTAGACATAGATCAGCATGGCTACGAACGAGACCAGGCTCGCGGCGATCGTGGCGATCGCGGAGCCGGCGATGCCCAGCGCCGGAAACGGCCCGTAGCCGGTGATCAGCAGCGGGTTGAGCACCGCGTCGATCGCCACGGTGACGCCCATGAAGATCAGCGGGGTGCGCGCGTCGCCGGTGCCGCGCAGGCCCATCGTCAGGATCACCGAGACCATCATGAACGGCATCGAGACGAACATCAGCCGGATGTAAGTCAGCGCCAGGCCATAGGCGTTGCCCGGGGTGTCGAGCAGCCGCAGCAGCGGCGGGGCGACCAGCCAGCCGAGCACCGCGATCGCCAGCATCAGGCAGGCGGAGAACCCCACCACGCTGCCGAACGCCTGTCGCGCGCCGTCGATGTCGCGTGCGCCGAAGCGCTGGCCGATGCGGATCGTGCCGGCCATGCCGAACCCGAACACCGCGCCTGCGACCAGGAACATGATGATGTTGGCGTTGGCGGTCGCAGCCAGCGCGTCCTCGCCGATCAGGCGGCCGACCCAGATCGAATTGACCGTGCCGCTGAGCGACTGGAGCACGTTGCTGAGCAGCGTCGGCACGCTGAACAGGATCAGCGTGCGCAGGATCGGACCTCCGGTCAGGTCCCCGCGCATCGGGGCGGGTGCCGGCTTGCTCATCTGCCCCTCAGGTCCCCCGCGTGTCGCCATAGAGCTCGATGTGCAACCGCTTGGACAGAGTCAATCTGTGTTCGAGACACAGCGGCGCGAGCCAGCGTTCGCGGGCGGCCAGCGTGGCCGGATCGATGCCTTCGGCCATGAGCCAGATGCGGTGGCGAGGGATCGCGTAAGTCTCTGCGAGGGCGAGCACTTCGGCCACATCGGCGAGCTCTGCGACCACGAACTTGAACACCGCGCGCGGCTCCGCCGCCCAGTGGCGCAGCCGTTCGGGGATCAGCGCCAGCTCGGCCGGATTGCCCGAATGGGCGAGCTTGGGGCTGACGGTGTACTGCGCGATCAGCGGATCGAGCGCGGGGTGCGGCGGGGCGGTGCCGTTGGTCTCGACTTCGGCGGTCATGCCCGGCAGCAGCGCGAGCAGGCGGGCGAGGGCGGGGGCCTGGAGGAGGGGTTCGCCGCCGGTGATGACGAGCCGCTCAAGGCCGAGCGCGGCGATGCGCGCGGCGGCGTCTTCCTCGCTCAGCGTGACCTGGTTGGCCGCGCGGTCGTAAGTCGTGCCGCCGCGATGCGGGCGATCGTCGCCCTCGAAATGCCAGGTGTAGGGCGTGTCGCACCACTGGCACGCGAGGTTGCAGCGCGACAGGCGCACGAACGCGCAGGGGCGGCCTTGCGAGGGGCCTTCGCCTTGCAAGCTGGCGAAGATTTCTGGCTCGCCCGGGGTGGTGGCGGCGAGGACTAGCGGCATGGAGTGACGGGGGGTGTTGACACGTGTGACAGTGTCCAGGGGGAAATCGGTGAAACCGGGGCTGAAACCGTCACCTTGCGGTGCGAAAGTGTCGCCTTGCGGCCAAGAAGTGTCGCCTTGCGGCCAAGAAGTGTCGCCTTGGCTTCAAAAGTGTCGCCTTTCCTCCCCGGCACGGGGAGGGGTACCACCGAAGGGGGTGGAGGGGCACAGGCGGCGATCGGACGAGGGTGCCCCTCCACCATGCTTCGCATGGTCCCCCTCCCCCGATGGGGGAGGAACTGGGGCGGCGCGGTCGCGATCATGCGCGGGCCTTGTCAGAAACGGGATGAGTAGGAAAGTTCAGCGCCGACCATGCGGTCCTTCGAGACGCGTCTTCGCGACGCCGCTGCGCGGCTCCTCAGCCGCTCCTCAGGATGAGCGAGTTGGAGGGCTCTCAACCCGGACCGCTCATGCTGGGGAGCCGCTGAGCCCGTCGAAGCGGCGTCTCGAAGCATCACCCCAGCCGCGCCAGCGCCGCTTCGAGCCGTTCGGCCTCGGCGGCGTGAGCGGCGTGATCGGCGCGGGCCTTGTCGACCGCTTCGGGCTTGGCCTTCTCGACGAAGGCGGGGTTATCGAGGCGCTTGGCGAGGGAGTCGCGTTCCTTGCGCGCGGTTTCGAGGGCTTTGGCGAGGCGGGTTTTCTCGGCCTCGATGTCGATGATGTTACGTAGAGGGATGACGTACAAAGACCCACTTACGGTGATCTGTGCCGATCCAGAAATCGCTTCCGCTTCTATTCCAGCCGTGAGAGGCACAGGTCGAGTGCGTGCAATCCGCTCCAGTGAGGAGTACCATTGCATGAGCGAATTCTCGGCCCGCGCGTCCCGATCCGGCTGATAGATCGTCACGAAACTACCGGGCGGCACATTGAGTTCGGATCTAGCGGCTCTGATGGCGCTGATCATTTCAATCAACCATTCGACTTCGCCCTTGGCAGCCGCGTCCACGCTGGCTTCCGGCACAGGCCACTTCGCCACGATCAGCTCATGATCCCTCTCGCCCTGGGCGTGCCACAGTTCCTCGGTCACGAACGGCATGAACGGGTGGAGCATGACCAGGATCTGGTCGAGCACCCAGCCGGCGACGGCCTTGGTCTCGTCGTCGATCTGCCCTTTGATCAGTTCGAGATACCAGTCGCAGAAGGTGCCCCACGCGAACTGGTAGATCGCGTTGGCGGCGGCGTCGAAGCGGAGTTCGGCCATCGCCTTGTCGAGCGCGGCGACGGTCTCGACGACTTCGCCGATGATCCAGCGGTTTACCGCGCTTTGTGCAGGCGGCGCCTTAACCGCGGTCGAGGCGCCGATGCCGTTGGCCTGGCAGAAGCGGGTCGCGTTCCACAGCTTGGTGGCGAAGTTGCGGTAGCCCTCGACGCGGCTCTCATCCATCTTCACGTCGCGGCCCTGGCTCTCCATCGCCGCCATGAAGAAGCGCAGCGCGTCGGCGCCGTACCGGTCGATCAGCAGCAGCGGATCGACCACGTTGCCCTTGGACTTGGACATCTTCTGCCCGTCAGCCGCGCGCACCAACCCGTGCAGATACAAGCGCTTCCACGGGACATCTCCCATGAAGTGCAAGCCCTGCATGGCCATGCGCGCGTCCCAGAAGAACAGGATGTCGAAGCCGGAGATGAGCAGGTCGTTGGGGTAGTGGCGCGACAATAACGATGCGAAATCCCCCTTTCCGTTCGTGTCGAGCGAAGTCGAGACACTTGCGCTCGGCATCTCGACTTCGCTCGATGCGAACGGGGTTTGGGTGGACATATTGTCGGGCCACCCCAGCGTGGCGAAGGGCCACAGCGCGGAGGAGAACCAGGTGTCGAGGACGTCGGGGTCGCGCCAGATGCCAATCCGATCCCCTGGCCATTCTCCACGCAGGGTCGTGTTGACCACATCAATAGGGTCGTTGATCTCAACGACCTCTAGAGCAGCGCCGTAGTAGCGTTGGGCGAGTTGAAGGGCCTGTTCCGGGGATTCTGCGATGAATCGCTCATCTGATGTCAAAGACATCAGATCATAGCTGGCATTCCCGTCCATTATCCTCGGCCCATACCACGCCGGAATCCGATGCCCCCACCACAGTTGCCGGCTGACGCACCAGGGCTGGATGTTCTCCATCCAGTTGAAGAAGGTCTTCTCCCAGGACTTGGGGACGATCTCGATCCGGCCGTCGCGGACCGCCTGCATCGGCGCTTTCGCGAGCGTCGCGGCGTCGACGTACCACTGGTCGGTCAGCCAGGGTTCGATCACCACGCCGCCGCGGTCGCCGAACGGGGTGGCGACGGTGCGGGGTTCGGCGTCGAGTTCGATCTCTTCGCCGTCCTTGTTCCTGGTCACGTGAGGGACCAGGAAGCCCGCCGCCTTCATGTCGGCGACGATCATGTCGCGGACGACGAAGCGGTCGAGGCCGAGATACTTCTCGGGCACCAGGCCATCGGCGGTCTGCACCACCTTGGCCTCGGCATCGAACATGTTGAGCATCTCGGCGGGCCTGATGCCTGCGCGCTTGCCGACTTCGAAGTCGTTGAAATCGTGGCCCGGCGTGATCTTGACCGCGCCGCTGCCGAGTTCGGGATCGGCGTGCTCGTCGGCGATGACCTTGAAGCGGCGGCCGGTGATGGGCTGGAGGATGTCCTTGCCGATGACGCTCCGATAGCGCGGATCGTCGGCCGAAACCGCGACCGCCATGTCGGCCAGCATCGTCTCGGGCCGGGTGGTGGCGACCACGATGTGGTCGGCGCCGCTCGGCAGCGTGACGCCGTCGGCGAGCGGATAGCGGAAGTGCCAGAAGCCGCTCTTGAGGTCCTGCGTCTCCACTTCGAGGTCGCTGATCGCGGTCTTGAGGCGGGGGTCCCAGTTGACCAGCCGCTTGTCGCGGTAGATCAGGCCTTGGTTGTAGAGTTCGACGAACACTTTCACCACCGCGCGGGTGAAGTGCGGGTCCATCGTGAACTGTTCGCGGCTCCAGTCCATCGAGCAGCCCAGCCGGCGGAGCTGGCCGGTGATCGTGCCGCCGCTTTCCGCCTTCCACTCCCAGACCTTCTGGACGAATTCCTCGCGCGAATAGTTGGTGCGCTTGTCCTGGCGCGCCTCCAACTGGCGCTCGACCACCATCTGCGTGGCGATGCCGGCGTGGTCGGTGCCGACCACCCAGAGGGCATCCTTGCCGCGCAGCCGCTCGTAGCGGATCACCACGTCCTGCAGCGTGTTGTCGAGCGCGTGGCCGATATGCAGCGAACCGGTGACGTTGGGCAAT
>NCCV01000003.1:0-553613 GCA_002279825.1 Sphingomonadales bacterium 12-68-11 | reverse complement strand
CGGAACAGGCCGTTCGATTCCCAGTGGGCGTACCAGCGGGCTTCGATCGCGGCGGGGTCGAAGGTCTTGGAAAGCTCTTGCGTCATGGCGCGCGGGCTTTGCCAGCGCGGTTCCAAGGGGGCAAGCGCCGGCGTCCTTCGAGACGCGCCTTCGGCTGCGGGCCTGCGGCCCTACGCTCAGTCTCTCCTCAGGATGAGCGCCCAATTCCCAGTCCGCTCATCCTGAGGAGCGGCTGAGCCTGTCGAAGACGCGTCTCGAAGGATTGCCGCGCCGCGCATTTCACCGCATAGCCTGACACTTATGCGCGAATGGGCGGACTTCACCGTAGAGGAGCGCGGCGGGCGCGCCACGCTGGCGCTGCACGGGCCGCTGACCATTTCGTCGATCGGCCTGCTCGACCGCAAGCTGCGCGAGTTCGACGGGTCGGTCCAGGCGGTCGACCTCAGCGCCGCCGGCGATATCGACACCGTCGGGGCCTGGACGGTATGGCGCTTCGCCGACCAGCAGAAGGCGCGCATCACCGGCACCAGCGGGCAGGCCGACACGCTGATCGCGGCGGTCAGCGAGGCCGCCAGCACCGCGCCGATCCGGCCCGAGCGCTCGGCACTGCCGCTGCGCGTGCTGGAGGACCTTGGCGAGAAGAGCATCGGGGCGTGGGACGGGACGGTGCGGGTGATCGGCTTCATCGGCCAGATCGTGCGCGCCGCGGGGTCGCTGCTGGTTCATCCGCGGCGCTTCCCGCTGCGCGCGCTGGTGCGGCAGATGGAGCTGGTCGGGGTGACCGCGCTGCCGATCGTCGGGCTGATGAGCTTCCTGATCGGGGTGGTGATCGCGCAGCAGGGCGCGGCGCAGCTCCGCCAGTTCGGCGCCGAGATCTACACCATCAATCTGACCGGGCGGCTGTCCTTCCGCGAACTCGGGGTGCTGATGACCGCGATCATGGTCGCGGGCCGTTCGGGCAGCGCCTTCGCCGCGCAGCTCGGGACGATGAAGCTGACCGAGGAAATCGACGCGATGCGCACGATCGGCGTTTCGCCGATGGAAGTGCTGGTGCTGCCGCGGATCATGGCGGCGGTCATCATGATGCCGCTGCTGGGGTTCTTCGCGGCGGCGATCGCGGTGGTCGGCGGGGCGGTGATCGCCGATCTGACCCTCGGGATCCCGTTCCTCACCTTCCTGCTGCGCATCCAGGAAGTGGTTCCGCTGCACGACTTGTGGGTCGGGCTGATCAAGGCGCCGGTGTTCGGGCTGATCCTGGCGCTGGCCGGGTGCTACCAGGGCATGCAGGTCGAAGGGAATTCCGAGGAAGTCGGGCTGCGCACCACCAAGGCGGTGGTCCAGGCGATCTTCTCGGTGATCGTGCTCGACGCGTTCTTCGCGGTGTTCTTCGACCAGTTGGGCTGGGGCTGAGCATGGCCAGCGAGGACCTCGAGCAGGAAATCGCCCACGAAGCGCGCGACGATGTGTCCGAGCAGGCGTTCGAGGGCGAGTTTCCGATCTGCATCGAGGGGCTGAGGAACAGCTTCGGCGAACAGGTCATCCACGAAAACCTCTCGCTCAAAGTGAAGAAGGGCGAAATCCTCGGCGTGGTCGGCGGTTCGGGGACGGGCAAATCGGTGCTGATGCGCTCGATCATCGGGTTGCAGACTCCCGACGAAGGCACGATCGAGGTGTTCGGCAAGAACATCATCGGCTCCGAGCCCGACGAAGAAGGCGCGGTGCGCAGCCGCTGGGGGGTGCTGTTCCAGGGCGGGGCGCTGTTCTCGACGCTGACCGTGGCCGAGAACGTCGAAGTGCCGCTCAAGCAGTTCTATCCCGAACTCGATCCCGAGCTGCGCCACGAGATCGCGCGCTTCAAAGTGGTGATGAGCGGGCTGCCCGGGGACGCGGCGGCCAAGTATCCGTCCGAACTGTCGGGCGGGATGCGCAAGCGCGCGGGGCTGGCGCGCGCGCTGGCGCTCGATCCCGAACTCCTGTTCCTCGACGAGCCGACCGCCGGGCTCGATCCGATCGGCGCCGCCAACTTCGACTCGCTGACTCGCGAGCTGACCGACACGCTCGGCCTGACGGTGTTCCTGATCACCCACGATCTCGATACGCTCTATTCGATCTGCGACCGGGTGGCGGTGCTGGCCGACAAGCAGGTCATCGCGGTCGGGCCGATCGCCGACCTGCTCAAGGCCGACCACCCGTGGATCAAGGAGTATTTCCTCGGCCCCCGCGGACGCGCGGCGCAGAACCTCGGGCATGGGATGGACAAGCAAGGCGTGTCAAAGGCATAGGCATGGCGATGCAGGGGCAGGCAACCTAGATGGAAACCCGCGCGAACCATGTCTGGGTCGGGGCGGTCACTTTGCTGCTGCTCGCCGGGCTGGCGCTGTTTTTCGTCTGGCTGGCGCGGCTCGGGACCACCGACAAGAAGGACTACGACGTGTTCTTCGAACAGTCGGTCGGCGGGCTCGCGCAGGGCTCGCAGGTCGCCTACTCGGGCGTGCCGGTCGGCCAGGTCGACAAGATCGAGCTGTGGAAGAAGGACCCGCGGTTCGTGAAGGTCCGGCTCCAGATCGAAGGCGATACCCCGATCCTGCTCGGCACAACCGCCTCGATCTCGGCCAGCTTCACCGGGGTCTCGACAATCGCGCTCAACGGCGGGCGGCGCGGCGCGCCGGCGATCACCTGTTCGACCACCTCGTGCCCGGAGGGCGTCCCGGTCATCCCGCCGCAGGCCGGCGGGCTCGGCGAGATCCTGGCCAGCGCGCCGCTGCTGCTCGAACGGCTGGCGACGCTGACCGACCGGTTGACGCGGGTGCTGTCGGACGAGAACCAGGAATCGATCAGCGGCATTCTCGCCAACACCGACCGGATCAGCGCACAGCTCGCCGATACCTCGCCGCAAGTGAAGGCCGCGCTCGACGAACTGCGCGGCACGCTCGCGCAATCGACGCTGACGCTGGCGGCGTTCGAGCGCACGCTCGATTCGACCAACGCGCTGATCGGCGAGGAAGGCCAGAGCCTCGCCGCCGAACTGCGCACCACGATGCGTTCGGCGCAGCGCGCGGCGGATTCGCTGCAAGGCACGCTCGAGGACGCGCGCCCAGCGGCGCGGCAACTCACGGAATCGACGCTGCCCTCTGCCGAAGCCACGCTGCAGGACTTGCGCCGCACCAGCCAGGCGCTGCGGATGTTGATGGAAAAGATCGAGAGCCAGGGCGCGGGCGCGCTGGTGGGCGGCGGCAAGCTGCCGGATTACCAACCGTGAGCGCAGGAGGCCGCGACATGCCGATCAGAGCAGGACTCGCTGCGATGCTGGCGCTGGCGCTGGCGGGCTGCATCAGCCTCGGGCCCAAAGTGCCCGAGACGCTGCTGACGCTCACGCCCGAACGCACGGTGGCGGTCGGGGCGACCTCGGCCGGGCAGCCGTCTTCGGCGCTGGTGGTGCTCGAACCGGCCTCGGCGCAGCGGCTCGCGGTGGTCCGCGTGCCGGTGCAGGTCGACGCGGCGAGCGTGGCCTATCTCCAGGACGCGGTGTGGGTCGAGCGGCCCGCGCGGCTGTTCCAGCACCTGCTCAGCGAAACGATCCGCGCGCGCGGCGGCCGGCTGGTAGTCGGCGACGGCGAGGTCGAATACGCGGCGGCGACCCAGCTCGGCGGCCAGCTCATGGAAATGGGCTACGACGCACCGAGCGGCAGCGTGATCGTGCGCTACGACGCGGTCCTGCAGATGCCCGGCGGTGAAGTCCGCACTCGGCGCTTCGAAAGCACCGTTTCCGGCGTCGCGGCGGAAGCCGCCGCCGTCGGCCCGGCGCTCAACCAGGCGGCCAACCGCGTGGCGGCGGAAGTTGCGGAGTGGGTCGGGTAATCCGATGCGCTTGAGCCGCGTCAAAGGCGGCGCGATCCATACCCCATAGGACGAGCGCGCTCAGCAAGGAGAGCGCCGATGTCCGTAGCCGCCCGCCGCATTCTCGTTCTCGACGGCCATCCCGATCCCGATCCCGCGCATTTCGTCCACGCGCTCGCCGAAGCCTATGCCGGCGCGGCGAGCGAGGCGGGGCACGAGGTGCTGCGCAAGGAGATCGCCAAGCTCGACTTCCCGCTGCTGCGCAAGCCATCCGACTGGCTGACCGGCGAACCGCCGGAGGAGATCGCGCGGCTCCAGGCCGACATCGAATGGGCCGATCACCTGGTGCTGCTCTACCCGCTGTGGCTGGGCGACGTGCCGGCGCTGCTCAAGGGCGTGCTCGAACAGGTGCTGCGGCCCGGCTTCGCGCTCGAGTATCGCACCAAGGGCCTGCCGCGAAAGCTGCTCGGCGGACGGTCGGCGCGGATCGTGGTGACGATGGGCATGCCGGCGCTGTTCTACCGCTGGGTCTATAGCGCGCACAGCCTCAAGAGCCTCGAGCGCAACATCCTCAAGTTCGTCGGCTTTGCGCCGGTCGAGCACACGCTGCTCGGCGGGGTCGACAACCTCGGAAACCGCCGCAAGGGGCTTGAGGAAATGCTCGAGCTCGGCGCGCGCGGGGCCTGAGTGGTCAGCCGCGCGCGAGCCGCGCGAACGCGGTCGCCGCGGTGAAGGCGGCCAGCCGGAAGCCGCGGTCCTGTTCGGCCGTAAGGTCCCAGCCCCACAGCTCGGCCTGCCAGTCCTCTTCGGCATTGGCGGCGGCGAACAGCGCGGCGGGGTCGGCGCCGGGCACGAGCGCGGCCAGCGCGACGGTCAGCGAGGCCGCCAGCGGGGCGAGCGTTGCGAGCGCGGCGAGCGCGAAGTCGTCCTCGCGTTCGAGCAAGGCGCGCAGCGCGGACAAGCTCTCGGGGGGCTGCGCGCGGTGCATGACGCCGCTGACCCGTTCGAACCGCACACCATGGCGTTCCTCCAGCGCGGTCAGCAGCGGCTCCCACAATTCGCGCTGGCGGCGGTAGAGCGGCTCGTCGGGATCGGCGCGGTAGCACAAGGTGTCGCTCTCGGCGTAGCGCAGCAGCGTGGCGATCGTCCCCGTGCAGTCGGGCCGGACACGGTCGATCGCGTAGTCGGCGAGATCGCGCAACGGCAGGCTGCGCGGATCGATCTCGACATCCTGCGCGCGCCACTCCTCGGCGAGCGCTTCGGCGAGCGCGGCGGAGGGCACGACTTGGCTCGCCCCGCCTTGAGTGCGCACCGGCCGGCCATCGAGCGCGACCTGGAAGCCGGCTTGCACCGGTTCCACCGTAACCTCCGTCCAGAACCGCTTCACGGCTTGGGCGTCCGCCATCTGCGGGCGAGCAGGCGCGGCACCAGGAACACGTCGACGATGCCGACCACGGCCAGGATGTAGGCGGCGGCGGGCGGCAGGTCGATCCGCCCGCCGAGGCCCAAAACGCCGATCATGACCATGGCCACACCGGCGGCGCGCACGGCCTGGATGACCAGCCAGCGGTTGCGGGCCACATCGTCGCTCACCGGCTCAGCCATCGATGAGCGCGCCCAGTTCGGCGGCGGTGCCGGCCACAGCCTCGGCGCCAGCGGCGATCAGTTCCTCGGGCGCGTGGTAGCCCCAGGCCACGCCAATCGCGCGCACCCCCGCGCTGCGCGCCATCTCGATGTCGAATGCGGTATCGCCGATCATCACGGTCTGGGCAGGCGCGGCGCCGGCTTCGGCCATGGCTGCGTGGAGCATTGCCGGATCGGGCTTGGAGGGGTGGCGGTCGGCGGTCTGCAAGGTCGCGAACAGGCCCGACAGGCCGTGCATCGCCAGCGTCGAGGACAGCCCGCGGTCGGACTTGCCGGTGGCCACGCCGAGCGTCCAGCCGCGCGCGGCGAGCCGGCCGAGCAGATCGGCGATTCCTTCGAACAGCGGTTCGTGAACCTGGCCTTCGGAGCGCAGGCGGAAGAATTCGTCCTTGTAGGCCGCGACTAGCAAATCGACCTGTTCGGGCGCGGCCTCGGGCGCGAGGCGGCGCAGTGCGACCGGCAAGCTCAGCCCGACGATGCGCCGCACCGCGTGGCCGGGCGGGCAGGCCAGACCGGAGCCGGCGAACGCACCCGCCATCGCGGTGCAGACCGCGGCCTGGCCGTCGCTCAGTGTGCCGTCGCAGTCGAATACGGCAAGGCGGGTTGTCACACCGTCACTCCACCGTCGTCATTGCGAGCGTAGCGGAAGCGGAGCTGGCGACAGCCAACCAATTCAGCGCGTAGTGCAGTGCCGCTCTGGATTGCCGCGGGGCTTCGCCCCTCGCAATGACGAGGTCTCACGGTCGCTTGCCCTTCGCCGGTAGCTCCGCGCCGCGCGTGCGGCGTTCGCCGCGGCGGGCCTTGCGGTAGGTCTTGGCGTGGGCCTTGGCGGCCTGCTTCTTCTCCTCGCGCGAGGGGCCGGCCGGGCCTTTCTCGGGCGCCGCGTCGCTGAGGCCGGGGTCGAAGCCGAGCTGTTCCATCGAGGCCGCGAAGTGATCGGGCAGCTCTGCCACGGCGTCGATCGTGCCGCCGCCGCCGGTGCGGTCCTTGGGCGCGTCGATGATCAGGCGGCGTGCGTGGAGATGCATCTTGCGGCTGATCGAGCCGGTCAGGAACGCATCGGGCCCGCCGTACTTGCCGTCGCCCACGATCGGATGGCCGATCGCGGCCATGTGGACGCGGAGCTGGTGCGTGCGCCCGGTGAGCGGCTGGAGCTCGACCCACGAGGCGCGGTTGCCGGCGCGATCGACCACGCGGTAGCGGGTCTTGGCCGGCTGGCCGTTCTCCTCGTCTACGTGCATCTTCTCGCCGCCGCTGCCCGGCTGCTTGGCGAGCGGCGCTTCGATCGTGCCGTCGCCCACGGCGGGCACGCCGACCACCAGCGCCCAGTAGATCTTCTTGGCCGAGCGGCCCGAGAAGCGCTTGGAGAAGAACGCCGCGCTGCCTGGGGTACGCGCCACGAGCAGCACGCCCGAGGTATCCTTGTCGAGCCGGTGGACGAGGCGCGGGCGCGGCGCGCCCTCATCGGCATAGGCATCGAGCAGGCGATCGACGTGCTGGGTGGTGCCGGTGCCGCCCTGGGTGGCGAGGCCGGGGGGCTTGTTGAGGACCAGCGCCGCCTCGGTCCGTTCGATCAGCATCGCTTCGGCGAGCGCGCGGTCCTCGTCGCTCAGTTCGGGGCGCGGGCGCGGCGCGGTCTTGGCGGGCAGATCCCCGCCGGGCGGAACCCGCAGCACCTGGCCGGCGGCGAGCCGATCCTCGGGCTTGGCGCGGCCGCCGTCGACGCGGAGCTGCCCGGTGCGCGCCCAGCGCGACACCGTGGCGAAGCCGATCTGCGGCAAGTGGCGCTTGAACCACCGGTCGAGGCGAATGCCGTCGTCGTCGGGCGCGACGGTGAACTGGCGCACGTTTGCGGATTCGGAAGGCGGTGCGGGCGCGCTCATGCGGTCAGCCGCATGACGATGAGGCCGATGTAGAGCGCGCTGAGCCCGGCCAGCACCGAGACCGCGCCATAGACGAACGCCTGGCCGGGCTGGCCGCGCTCGATCAGCAGCATGAGTTCGAGGCTGAAGGCGGAAAAGGTGGTGAAACCGCCGAGCACGCCGACCCCGAGCAACAGGCGCACCGGCTCGCCGCCGTCACCATGGCGTGCCAGCCAGCCGGCGAGCAGGCCCATCGCCAGGCTGCCGGCGATGTTGACGAACAGCGTCGCCCACGGGAACGCCGCGACCGCCGAAGGCCCGAGCAGCGCGGTCATCCAGCGGCCGACCTGGTAACGCAGGACGGCACCGATCGCGCCGCCGAGTGCGACGTGGAGCGAGGCCATGAGCGGGGAGGGCGGGGACATCGCGGCGGGCTTAGGCGCTGGGCGGCCGCCGGGCAACGCCCCAGGCCACCGGCCGGCGCGCCTTGCCTTGGGATAGGTTTTCGCTTATGGGCCCCCGGTTCGTGCGGGTCCGGAACGGATTCGGCGCGTTTTTCATTGGTGCAATTGTCGGTGCATCCCGCGCTTCATGCCGGCGGGCTCTGCCATTCTGGCGAAAGAGGTAGCAGTCTTTTTATGCAGATCATGGTTCGCGATAACAATGTCGAGCAGGCCCTGCGCGCGCTCAAGAAGAAGCTGCAGCGCGAAGGCGTCTATCGCGAGATGAAGCTGCGTCGCCACTACGAAAAGCCGAGCGAGAAGCGCGCGCGCGAAAAGGCCGCCGCGATTCGCCGCGCGCGCAAGCTCGAGCGCAAGCGCGCCGAACGCGACGGGGCCAAGTAAGCACCGGCGCGATCCGGGTTGCCAGTGCGATCCGGGCCAGTCACAGGGGCGCGGGGGCATCGGATCCCGGCGCCCCTTTTCATTTTCTAGGGATTCGCTTTCCATGACCGAAGTCACCCGCGTTCCGCTCAAGCCGATCAGCCGCCAGTCGCTGCTGATGCTGGTGCTCGGCATCCTGATCGGCCTGGCGATCGCCGGCGTCGCCGCGTGGCTGTCGATGCCCCCTTCGGTGAGCGTCTCGACGATCACCGCGGGCGAAGGCGACAATCCCAAGCCCGACGACGTCGTGTTCGTGAGCTACGTGGGCAAGCTCGAGGACGGCAAGGAATTCGACCGCTCGCAGAACCCGCCGTGGCCGATCCCCGGAATCATGCCGCAGGGCATGCCGATGCCGCTGGCGAACATGCTGCCTGGTTTTCGCGACGGACTGCTCAAGATGCAGAAGGGCGGCAAGTACACCTTGTTCATCCCCGCCGCCGATGCCTACGGCGCGACCCCGCCGCCGGGTTCGCCGATCCCGCCCAATGCCGACCTGACCTTCGAGATCGAACTGTTCGATTTCATGCCCCTGGCTGCGGCCGAGCGCCGCTTCAACGTGCTGCAGCAGCGCGTCCAGCAGCGCCAGGCGGAGCAGGGCGGACCCGCCGCTCCCGGGGCCCCGGGCACCTCGCCGGCGCCCGCGCCGATGCCGGCTCCCGCCCCCGCGCCGGCGCCCTGATCGGGCGATTTCAGCAAGTCCTCACGACTTGCTCATGCAAAAGCCCTCGCATCTGTCATGATGATCGCATGACAGGGCGAGGGTTTGTGCATGACTGAAGCGGACAGCGAGCGCGGCGCGGCCGGCCCTGGCGCCGAGTGGGCGCTGCGGCCGTGGGTGACGGCGGGCCTGCTGGGGTTGGCCGGGCTCGCGATCCATCTTGTCACGCAGGGCCGCGACGACGTGCCGTGGCAGATGGCCACTGCGGCGTTCCTGTTCTTCGGCGCGATCGCCGCTGCTTTCACGCTCGACGAGGACAACTGGAAGGCGCCGGGGCTGTTCGCGCTCGCCGTGGGCGCGGTCATGGCCGGGCTGGCGTGGCGCGCGGTCGGCTACGGCGAGAGCCTGCCCGACGAGCAGTACGGCTTCGCCGCCGGGCTGGTCGCGACCGCGCTGGCGCTGCCGCTGTTCCAGGCGGACTTCCACCGCCGCCGTCTCGCCACGCCTTACGGCGAGATCTACGGGCACGTCTGGACCGATGCGATCAGCGCGGCCGGGGCGCTCGCCTTCACCGGCGCGGCGTGGCTGGTGCTCGTGCTGATGGCGGAGCTGTTCCACCTCCTCAAGATCGATGTCCTGCGCGAGGTGATCGACGAGGGCTGGTTCGGCTGGACGTTCTCGGGCGTGGCGGCCGGGGCGGCGCTGGGCACGCTGCGCAACCAGCTCAAGGTGCTGGCCACGCTGCAGACGGTCGTGCTGCTGGTCGCTTCGCTGCTGGCGGTGCCGCTGGCGGCGGGGCTGGCGCTGTTCCTGCTGGCGACCGCGGTCTCTGGCCCGCAAGTGCTGTGGGAAGCGACCCGCAGCGCCACCCCGCTGCTGCTCGGCTGCGCGGCGGGGGCCTTCGTGCTGACCAACGCGATCGCCCGCCAGAGCGACGAGGCGATGACCCGCTCGCGGGTGATGCGCGTGGCCGGGTGGACTCTGGCCGCGGTAATCCTGCCGCTGGCGGTATTCGCGGCGGTCTCGATGGGGCTACGGCTCGGGCAGTACGGCCTCGCGCCCGAGCGACTGTGGGGACTCGTGGCGATCGTCGTCGCCTGCGTGTGCGGGATCGGGTACTGGGCCGCGCTGGTCCGCGGCCGCAAGCTGGGCTGGACCGGGTACTTGCGCAAGGCGACCTTTCACCTCGCGCTGGGCGTGTGCGGTTTTGCGCTGCTGCTGGCGCTGCCGATCCTCGATTTCGGCGCGATCTCGACCCGCAACCAGGTGGCGCGGCTCGAGCAGGGCCGGGTCACGCCCGGCCGCTTCGACTTCACCGCGCTGCAGTGGGATTTCGGCGAGCCCGGAAGGCGGGCGCTGCGGCGGCTCGCGACGAGTACCAACGCGCTCATCAAGGAGAAGGCCGTGGCAGCGCTCGCCCGTGATGAGCGTCCGTACTTCGTGCCCGAACCCGAACGCTTCACCGGTGAATTCTGGGTCTTTCCGCGCGGTCGGACCATGCCCGACGGACTCCAGACGGCCATCATCGAGAAAGCCAATGTGTGCCATGATGAACTGCTGTGCCGGGTTTACCTGCAACCCGATGCCAAGACCGTGGTCGTAGTAGGCGACGACTGTGCCCGGCCTGGCATGACAGGGGAAGACCAGGTCTCCCCGAGTGTAAAGTGCAATGTCGAAGTTACCGCGATGGCCTTTGAACAAGGCGTCTGGGCCGTGCTTGAGCGCACGATGCCACCGTCCCTGGAAATGAGTGCGGAACGAGAGCGCGAGTCGCTGCAGCGTGAGCGCGATGCGATCGAGCGTGGTGACGTGACCGTCGGACCAGCGCAGTTGCGCCAGATCTTTATCGACGGAAAGCCGGTCAACCAGCCATTTGACTAGGCCGGCTTGAAGCGAAGCTATGGCCCCGCTAACGCCCGCCGCATGTCCGTAGACCGCAAGACCGTGGCGAAGATCGCCTCCCTCGCGCGCATCCGCATGGACGAGGCCGAACTCGACCGGATGGTGCCCGAATTCAATGCGATCCTCGCCTGGGTCGAGCAATTGGGCGAAGTCGACGTGACCGGCGTCGCGCCGATGACCGCGGTAATCCCGCAGGCGCTGCGGCTGCGCGACGACGTGGTCGATGCCGACCCGCTGACCGGCGGCGGGGTGCGCGACGCGGTGCTGGCCAATGCGCCCGCGCCCGAGCACGGGTTTTTCGGCGTGCCCAAGGTGATCGAATGAAGATCACCGATCTTCATTCGATCATCCCCGGCAGCGGATCGAACTTGCTTCGATCCGCGGCGGATCGGGGATCCAGAACAAAAGATAGCGGGGCCCCCGCTTTCGCGGGGGTGACGAGCTGTGAGTGAGCTGACCGACCTCGGCGTCAAGGCCATCCGCGACGGGGTGGCCGGGGGCGAGTTCTCCGCGCGCGAAGTGGCCGAGGCATTCAACGCCGCAGTCGCGGGCGCGGCACAACTGAACGCCTTCATCGTCACCACGCCCGAGCATGCGCTGGCGGCGGCGCACGCGACCGACGCGGCGCGTGCCGGCGGCAAGCCGCTCGGCAAGCTGGCCGGGGTGCCGATCGGGATGAAAGACCTGTTCGCCACGCGCGGCGTGCAGACCACCGCAGCGAGCCATATCCTCGAAGGCTTCAAGCCCGAGTACGAGAGCACCGTTTCGCAGAAGCTGTGGGATGCCGGCGCGGGCATGCTGGGCAAGCTCAACCTCGACCAGTTCGCGATGGGCTCGTCGAACGAGACTTCGTACTTCGGCAACGTTTCCAGCCCGTGGCGCAAGGCGGGCAGCAATGCCGCGCTCGCGCCGGGCGGTTCGTCGGGCGGGAGCAGCGCAGCAGTGGCGGCGCGGATCGCCCCGGCGGCGACCGGCACCGACACCGGCGGCTCGATCCGCCAGCCCGCGGCCTTCACCGGCATCAGCGGCATCAAGCCGACTTACGGGCGGTGCAGCCGCTGGGGCATCGTCGCGTTCGCGAGCTCGCTCGACCAGGCCGGGCCGATGGCGCGCAGCGTCGAAGACTGCGCGATCATGCTCGAGGCGATGGCCGGGTTCGATCCCAAGGATTCGACCAGCCTCGACATGGCCGTGCCGGAGTGGAGCGCGTCGCTCGATGCCAATCTCACGGGCAAGCGCGTCGGCATCCCGCGCGAATACCGCATGGACGGGACCGATGCCGAGATTCTCAAGTCGTGGGACGACGGGATCGCCTGGCTCAAGGATGCCGGCGCCGAAGTGATCGACGTGAGCCTGCCGCATACGCAGTACGCGCTGCCGGCTTACTACATCATTGCCCCCGCCGAAGCCTCCAGCAACCTCGCCCGCTACGATGGCGTGCGGTACGGGCTGCGCGAACTGCCGCAGGGTGCCAACCTGCAGGACATGTACGCGGCGACCCGCGCCGCCGGCTTCGGCGACGAGGTCAAGCGCCGCATCCTGATCGGGACTTACGTGCTCTCGGCCGGGTTCTACGACGCTTACTACACTCAGGCGCAGAAGGTGCGGGCGCTGATCGCGCGCGACTTCGCCGAAGCCTGGGCCCAGTGCGACGTCCTGCTCGCCCCGACCACGCCGACCGCCAGCTTCGCGCTCGGCGACAAAGTCGACGATCCGCTCGCGATGTACCTCAACGACGTGTTCTCGGTGCCCGCGAGCCTCGCCGGTCTGCCGGCGATGAGCGTGCCGGCCGGGCTCAACGGGGACGGGTTGCCGCTCGGGCTGCAGGTGATCGGCCGGCCGTTCGACGAGCAGGGTGTGCTTAATGCAGGCCTCGCCATCGAGCAGCGGGCGGGGTTCGTGGCACGTCCGGAGAAGTGGTGGTGAGTGGTGATCTGAAGCTGGTCAAGATTCCCCAGCTTCTTGGTGCAGCGCTTGCTGGCAACATCTTTGTAATTCTCGCATTTGAGTTCGCAAAAATACAGGATTTCACAACCCAAAAGACAATAGTATTTTTTTCGATATTCGCCTTCAATCTTAAAGACTTTTTCGACGATATGAAGGGTTATGAGGTCGAAAGAATTGAAGGATTTTCACTGTTTCCTACGATATTTTTTAGAGCAATTTCGTATATGGCGCTAGCGTCTGCCATTGCTCTCATGAATATTGAGCTCAACGCTTTTTATGCGTTGAGCGCATATTTTTTAACTTTCGTAATTTGGTCTATTAATAGTGTCATAAGGAGAATGAGACTATCCGGGAATTCCGCCGAAAATCTAGAGAGATTGAGGCGTAGAAGAGGTTGGATCGGAATATATTCTTTGAACGCCGGGATATGCTTTGCGATAGCAAGTTTTGACGATGTGATATATTTATCAATAGGATTGATGTTGCTGCTCTCGTTCTATTTATTTGATGTGCGAGAATGTGGGTCATTTTCATCCGGAATCAACGAGACTCTCTGATGAGCACATACCGCATCCACGGCGCCACGGGCGAATGGGAGGTCGTGATCGGCCTCGAGGTCCATGCGCAGGTGACCTCCAACGCGAAGCTGTTCAGCGGCGCGGCGACCGCGTTCGGGGCCGAGCCGAACAGCCAGGTCAGCCTGGTCGACGCGGCGATGCCGGGCATGCTGCCGGTGCCGAACCGCGAATGCATCCGCCAGGCGGTGCGCACCGGGATGGCGATCGAAGCGCAGATCAACGCCTGGAGCCGGTTCGACCGCAAGAACTACTTCTACGCGGACCTGCCGCAGGGCTACCAGATTTCGCAGCTCTATCATCCGCTTGTGGGCGAAGGTTCACTCACGATCGAGGCGGACGAGAAAGCCGGGATTCCGCATGACAAAGTGATCGGCATCGAGCGCATCCACGTCGAGCAGGACGCGGGCAAGCTGATGCACGACCAGCATCCGACGATGTCCTACGTCGATCTCAACCGCTCGGGCGTGGCGCTGATGGAGATCGTCAGCCGGCCCGACATGCGCAGCCCTGCCGAAGCAGGGGCTTACGTGCGCAAGCTGCGGGCGATCCTCAGGTACGTCGGGTCGTGCGACGGCAACATGGAAGAAGGCTCGATGCGCGCCGACGTGAACGTCTCGGTGCGCAAGGCGGGTGACGAGTTCGGGACGCGGACCGAGACCAAGAACGTCAACTCGGTGCGCTTCGTGATGCAGACGATCGAGCACGAGGCGCGCCGCCAGGTCGAGGTGATCGAAGGGGGCGGCACGATCGTCCAGGAAACCCGGCTGTTCGATCCGGGCACCGGCACCACCCGCTCGATGCGCTCCAAGGAGGACGCGCACGACTATCGTTACTTCCCCGATCCCGACCTGCTGCCGCTGGAACTCGATGCCGCGTTCCTCGACGAATGCCGCGCCAGCTTGCCCGAGCTGCCCGACGCCAAGCGGCGCCGCTATGTCGAGGAACTGGGCCTCTCCGCCTACAACGCGGCGGTGCTGACCGCCGAGGTGGAGACCGCGCGCTGGTTCGAGGCGCTGCTGCTGGAAGTGGCCAGCGCGCAGGGCAAGACCCCGGCCGATGTCGCCAAGCAGGCTGCCAACTGGTTGATCTCGGAGTTCTTCGGCGCGCTCAACAAGGCCGGGCACGAGCTGGCCGACAGCCCGGTGACGTACGCCCAGGCGGCCGAGCTGCTGGCGCTGGTCGGCCAGGGCACGATTTCGGCGAGCGCGGGCAAACAGGTGCTCGAAGCGATGTTTGCGACCGGCGACGGTGCTGCCGCGATCGTCGAGCGCGAAGGCCTCAAGCAGGAAAGCGACAGCGGCGCGATCGAGGCGGCGGTGGACAAGATCCTCGCCGACAACACGGACAAGGTGGCGCAGTACAAGGCCGGCAAGGAGGCGCTGTTCGGGTTCTTCGTCGGCCAGACGATGAAGGCCATGCAGGGCAAGGGCAATCCGCAGGTCGTCAACGAAGTGCTGAAGGCGAAGCTGGCGTAACCCGGCGATGCCGCTGAGCATCGTCCTCGTCCAGCCCGAGATTCCCGGCAATACCGGCGCGGTCGGGCGGACGTGCGTAGCGCTGGGGGCGGAGCTGGTGTTGATCCACCCGCTCGGGTTCACGATCACCGATGCGAAAGTGAAGCGTTCGGGCCTCGACTACTGGCCCCATGTGCGGCTCAGCGAATTCGCGAGCTGGGATGCGTTCGTGGCCGCGCGGGCGCCCCGCGCGGACCAGTTGTTCCTGTTCGAGGAGCACGGCTCCACCTCGTTCTACGAGCCCGAGTATCCCGAGGACGCGATCCTGGTGTTCGGGCAGGAGACCAAGGGCATTCCCGAGGCGATCTGGGGCGCCTGGCCGGGGCGGCAGTTCCACCTGCCGATGCGCTCGGACGTGATCCGCTCGCTCAACCTCGCGAATACGGTGGCGGCGGCGGCCTATCAGGCGATGCGGGGGAAGTTCTAGGCCCGGATTCTCTTTGCTCCGTTCGTGTCGAGCGAAGTCGAGACACGCGGCACCAGGTGTCTCGACTTCGCTCGACACGAACGGGCTGGCTAAGTCAGCCTCCGCGCGCTTCTAGGCGAGCAAGACCGCTCCGGCCGCCGCGCCCGCCGCGACGATCGCGGGGGTGACCCACTTGCCCTTGAGACGCCATGCCGCCAGCGCCGCGAGCGCGAAGATCGGCAGGGCGAGGAGCGGCGCCTCGAGCCGCTCCCACGCCGACTGGCCGAGTTGCACCAGCGTGGCGGCGATCACGCCGACGGCGGCGGCAGCGACGCCGTCGAGCGTGGCGTGGAGCCGGGGGTTCTCGACCAGCGTCTCGAGCCGCTCGAAGAACACCAGCGAGAACGCGAAGGCGGGCAGGAACATGCCTGCGGTGATCGCCAGCGCGCCCGCGAAGCCGCCGGCGACGTAACCCACGAAGGTGGCGAAGATCACCAGCGGGGCGGGCAGCAGGTTGGCGAGCGCGACCCCGTCGAGGAACTGGCCGTCGCTGAGCCAGCCGCGCCCGACGGTGTCGGCGCGCACGTAGGGAATCGCCGTATAGGCGCCGCCGAAGGTCAGCAGTCCGCCCTTGAGCCCGGCGACGAACAGCGCGAGCGGGGCGGCGGTGGATTGTGCTGTCGCGCCGGTGATCAGCGGCGCGGCGTCGCCGTGGGGCAGCAGCAGGTAGGCGGCGGCGACGATGACCAGGGCGAGCGAGAGTGCCGCCGCCGGTTTGTCGGCGGCGCGGCCATAGGCGAAGGCGCCGGCCACCAGCGGCGCCCAGAACGGCACGCCGGCGAGGGTCGCCGCCGCTGCGAGCAGCGCGAGCGCGGCGAGCAGCCAGCCGTGCAGGATATGCTGCCCGATCCGCTGCACCGAGCGGGCGATGACCGCCAGCACCGCCACTTGCACGCCCAGCAGGATCCCGGCGAGGCCCGGCCGCCCGGCGATCCATTCGCCGTAGGCCCAGCCGCACGCTAGCATGAGCAGCAGCCCGGGCAGCATGAAGCCGAGCCCGGCGAGCACACCGCCGATCCGTCCGCGTGACAGCATGCCCATGTGGACCGCCAACTCGTGCGCCTCGGGCCCGGGCAGCACTTGCATGACCGCGAGCAGGCGGTTGAACCGCGCGGGATCGATCCAGCGCTCCTCCTCGACCAGCGCCTGGCGGATCATCGCGATCTGCGCGACCGGGCCGCCGAAGGCGAGCAGGCCGAAGCGCAGGAACTTGGCGAACAGCGCGGCGAGGGAAAGGCGCGGGGCGGCGACATCGGGCGAAGTGTCTGTGTCAGGCATGTCAGCTCCTCGCCGCGTTGGGCGGCTTCATGGAGCGGAGCTTGGGCATCGCGCGATGCCTGAGCGGGCGTCCGCGTGAGCCCGCGGGGGCGGAGTAGCAATCGGGAGCGCGCGGATCAAATCCTCCCCGGAACGGGGAGGGGGACCGCCCGCAGGGCGGTGGAGGGGGCTCGCCACCGGCGCTGTGCCAACCCACAGCCCCCTCCGTCAGCGCTTCGCGCTGCCACCTCCCCGCGAGCGGGGAGGATCGGTATCAGAGCTGGTCCGCGCTCAGGTATTCGGTCGGCATGTTCAGCGTTTGCAGCTGCGCGTCGATCTGCTTGCGGTCGCCGACCACCACAATGACCATCTCGTCGGGCTGGAGGTACTGCCGCGCGGCCGCGTTGATGGCATTCGCGTCGATCGCACGAAAGATCTCCGGCAGGCGCTTCTGGTAGTCGTCGGGGCGGCCGAGCAACTGGTTCTGGAGCAGCGCGCCGAGCACCTGGCCGTTGGTCTCGTAGAGATTGGGCAACCCGCGGATGTTGCCGTCCGTCACCCGCTGCAGCTCGGTCGGATCGACCGCGCGGGCGGCGGGGAAGGCTTTCATCTCATCGAGGATCACGCGGATCGAATCGGCCGTGCGGTCGCTCTGGACCGGGGTGATCACCGTAAAGCTGCGCGGCCCTTCGACCCCGGCCAGCCCGCTCGAGATGCCGTAAGTCCAGCTCTTCTCCTCACGCAGGTTGCTGTTGAGCCGCGACAGGAAGCCGCTGCCGATCACCTCGTTGGCGAGGCTGAGCGCTTCCATGCCTTGCTGCGTGCCCTGCAACGGCAGCACGCGACCGAGCAACAGCACGCTCTGCGGCGAATTGGGCCGGTCAATCACCACCAGGCGCGGGCGCGCGGGCGGGGTGGCGACCGCGAGGTTCTTGGCCGGCTTGGCCACCGTTGGCGCGCGCCAGTCGCCGAATGCGCGCTCGAGCTGCGGGAGCAGTTCGGCCATCGTCACGTCGCCGACCACGGTCACACGCGCCAGATCGGGCCGCAGCCATATGTCGTGCTGCTGCTTCAGGTCCGCCGGGGTCAGCGCTTCGATCACCGCCGCCTTACCGGTGCCGCCGACCGAGCCGTAGGGGTGCGCCTCGCCGTAGATGAGCGGGCCGAGCGCGCGCTGCGCCAGCGCCAGCGGATTGGCCTGCGCCTGCGCGATCGCCGCGAGGCGCTGGACCTTGAGCCGCTCGACTTCGCCCGGGGCAAAAGCGGGGTTGCGGGCGACGTCGGCCATCAGCGCCAGCGACGGGGCGAGGTTGGCGGTCAGCGCGGTCAACGAGACGGTGCTCTCGTCGCGCGAGGTGCCGGTGCCGATCGAAGCGCCGAGCCGCTCCTGCTCGGCCGCGATCTCCAGCGAGCTGCGGGTCTCGGTGCCCTCTTCGAGCAGTTGCATCATCAGCGACTGGGTGCCCGCTCGCGCGCCGCCGTCGGCCGCATCGCCGGCGTCGAACGACAGCGCCAGGCTGACCTTGGGGATCGCGGTGCGGCGCGCCAGCATGACCGGGATGCCGTTGGACAGCGTGGCGTGCTCGACCGCGGGGAAAGTCAGTTCACCGACCGGCGCGACCGGCGGCGCGCTGCGCGGCGGGCCGCTGCGGATCGCCGCGACGGGCGCCTTGGCGTCGGGTGCGGGCGGGGGCGTGGTGCCTTCGTCGCCCCAGCCGCCCATCGGTCCGCCGTCCTCGGTCCGCTCGCCGGGGACCACCGCCAGCGTATAGGCGGGGCGGCGCAGCCAGCGCCGCAGCGCGCCCTGCACCTGGCCCGGCGTCAGCGCCGCGAGCTGTTCGAGCTCCTTCTTGTAATTGGCCGGATCGCCCGCGTAGAGCAGCCCTTCGGCAAGGGTCACCCTTCGCTGACCAGCCGGTCGATCTCGGCGGTGAAGGCGGCTTCGGCGGCAGCGCGGTCGACGCCCGGCTTGATGTCCATCGTCGCCTGCAGGAAGCTGAGCTGCTCGTGCTGCTGCGAGGATGCGGTGACCGCCACCGCGAGCTGCGCGCCGCGCACCAGCGCGTTGTCGAGCCGTGAGCTGGCGAGGCCCCCGAGCACGTGCATCCCCGCCGCCAGCGGGACCGCGTCGGGATCGGTCAGCGCCGGACCGGTCCAGGTGCGGTAGATCCGCGTAACCGGGACCTGGTCGACCGTTTCCTCGGTGATCGGCGCGGCCAGCGTTGTCGGCGCGGCTTCTACGCGCGGTACTTCGGGTCCGCGCGGGATCGCGCCGAACCAGCGCTCGACCATCGGCCGTGCGGTCGCCGCGTCGATGTCGCCGGCCAGCACGAGCACTACGTTGTTGGGGGCGTAGTTGTCGGTGAACCACTTGCGCACGTCGGCGAGGCTGGCGGCGTCGAGATCGGCCATCGAGCCGATCGTCGAGTGGCGATAGGGATGGCCGACCGGGAACAGCGCATCGCCGATCTTGTATTCGACCAGGCCGTAAGGCTGGTTGTCGCCCTGGCGCTTCTCGTTCTGCACCACGCCGCGCTGCCGATCGAGCTTGTCCTGGCTGACCGCGCCGAGCAGGTAGCCCATGCGGTCGCTTTCCATGAACAGCGCCAGGTCGAGCGCGCCGGTCGGCAGCGTCTCGACGTAGTTGGTGCGGTCGTACCAGGTGGAACCGTTGGTGCCGGTCGAGCCCGCCGCCTCGAGCGGAACGTCGAAGCTCTCGACGTTCTCGCTGCCGCCGAACATCAGGTGCTCGAACAAGTGCGCGAAGCCGGTGCGGCCGCGCGGCTCGTGCTTCGAACCGACCCGGTAGTAAGTCGTGACCCCGACGATCGGCGACTTGCGATCGGTGTGGACCAGCACGGTCAGCCCGTTGGCAAGCGTGAAGCGCTCGTACGGGATCTCGACCTGATCGACGAGCGCCGAGAGCGGCGCGGTCTGCGGAGCAGCGGTTCCGGTCGGGGCCGTGGTGGCGCAACCGGCGAGTGCGAGCGGCAGCGCGGCAAGCGCCAGTCTGTGAAGCCGTTTCATTCCCAACCGCATAGCACGCGGAGGCGCGTACGCCAGCCGGGCCGATGCTATTGGTCGATGCGCATGAGCGTTTCGCCCATGCGGATGCGCGATCCTTCCACCAGCGCGGCGACCGGCACATGTTCGGGCGGGGCGAGCACCACGATCGTCGAGCCGTGCTCGAACCAGCCCATCTCGTCGCCTTTGGCGAAGCGCGCGCCGCTCGGCACCGCGCGTTCGCCCTGGCTGCGGACGTCGGCCTCGGCGTCCAGCCACGGCAGGCGGATGCTGGCGACCAGCACCGCGGCGACCGGAACCAGCATGACCCGCCGCCCGTCGCCGGCCAGGCGCACAGCGATCGGGGCACGCTCGTTCTTGCAGTAGAGGCGGCCGATGCGCCTCAGCGCCGGCGGGTTGACGTTCCAGGTGTCGCCCGAGATGTAGCGGACTTGCTCGACGATGAGATCGTGCGGGGCGTGGAAGCGGTGGTACATCCCCGCGGTCAGCCGCAGCGTGACATACCAGCCGCCCGCGAACGGTGCTGCGTCCTCGGCCGAGCCGAGCAGGTCGGCAATGGGGTAAGGCATGCCCTTGACCTGCAGCGCCGTGCCCTGCTCGATCCGCCCGAACGCACCGACGATCGCGTCGCAGGGGGAGGCGATGACCGCGGGGTCAGGATCGATCGCGCGCGCGCCCGGCTTGAGCGGGCGGATGAAGGCCTCGCGTAGCGAGCGGTAGCGGGCCGGAGCGGCGTCGGAAAAGTCGACGTCGCAGAACAGTTTCCACGCGGCGATCGAGGCCGCGCGGACCGGCGGGAACTCGACTTTGCTGAACCAGCCCATGAACCGGGTCAGCGCGTAGCGCGGAATGCGGTTGGTCAGCCAGAAGTTGACATTTTCCTGACCCATAACTGTCCGAAAGGAGCCACGCCAACTCATGAAAAGGGGTCCCGATGGCGGAAGAAGCGTGGCTTGGCGGTGTGGTAGGGGCGGCGGCCGCGGCCTGGTTCGTGCGCAAGGGCCTGGTCCGGCTGCGGCTCTCGCGCGCGAAGGCCAAGGGCGCGCCGGGCCATGTGCGCTGGGCCAAGCGGATGGCCGGGTTCATCCCGTTCTACGAGTTCACCGGCGAGGCGTTCTTTCGCGCCGACGATGCGCCTGACGAGGTAGTGGCGCTTCGCCAGGCCGGGCTGGCGCGGCTCTCCGCGCTCTATCACGAGCGTTACCCGAAGACCGGGGCGCTGACCGCCGAGATGCGCGACAGCATCCCCGACATCGCCTTCACCGGCCGCTACCGCGTACCGTTCCAGTTCAGCCGGGTCATGCGCGAGAGCCTGCCCTCGGGCAGCTTCTACGCCAAGTCCGAGGGGATCACCGTCACCGATCTCGACGGCAATGAGTTCTACGACTTGACTGGCTCCTACGGGGTCAACCTGCTCGGCACCGATGCCTACCGCGCGATGATCGCCGCAGGGACCGAAACGGCCGCCGCTCTCGGCCCGCTGCTCGGCGGGCTGCATCCGGTCACCGCCGACAACGTGCGGCGGCTCCAGGCGATCAGCGGGCTCGATGCGGTCAGCTTTCATATGAGCGGGACCGAAGCGGTGATGCAGGCGGTGCGGCTGGCGCGTTACCACACCCGCCGCAAGCACGTGGTGAGGTTCGCCGGCGCCTATCACGGCTGGTGGGGCGACGTGCAGCCGGGGATCGGCAATCCGCTCCCGGCCGAGCACACCTACACGCTCGCCGACATGAGCGAGGCCACGCTCAAGGTGCTGGCGACGCGCAAGAATATCGCCTGCGTGCTGGTCAATCCGCTGCAGGCGATGCACGTCAACAAGAACGCCCCCGGGGACAGCGCGCTGGTCGATTCCAGCCGCCGCTCGGGGGTCGACCGTGAGGCCTATGCCACCTGGCTCGCGCGGCTGCGCGAGACCTGCACGAAGGCCGGGATCGTGCTGATCGTCGACGAGGTGTTCACGGGCTTCCGCCTCGCGCCGCGCGGGGCCTGCGAATACTTCGGGATCGCGCCCGATATGGTCACTTACGGCAAGACGCTCGGCGGCGGGCTGCCGGTCGGCGTGCTGTGCGGCCGCGCCGACCTGATGCAGCGCTACCGCGAGGACCGGCCCGCCGACATCTGCTTCGCGCGCGGCACTTTCAATTCGCACCCTTACGTGATGGGGGCGATGGACGCGTTTCTGCGCTGGCATGCGAGCGAGGCGGCCGCGGCGGCCTACGACGGCGTGGACGAGCGCTGGAACGCGCGCGCCGCCGCGCTCAACGCAGCGCTCGAGAGCGAGGGGCTGAGCCCGCGCGTGGGCAATCTCGGGACGGTGTGGTCGGTCCATTACACGGTGCCGTCGCGCTATAACTGGATGCTGCAGTATTACTTGCGCGCCGAAGGGGTGGCACTGGGCTGGACCGGCACCGGGCGCTTCATCTTCAGCCTGGCCTACGGCGAGGCCGAGTTCGCCGAGGTTCAGGCGCGCGTGCTGGCCGCGGTGCGCGCGTTCGAAGCCGATGGCTGGGCCTGGGCCGCGCCCGGCACCGAGAACAAGGCGCTGCGCCGGCGGATTCTGCGCGAGGTGCTGGCGGCGCGGCGGGGGACGATGAGGTAAGTTCGTCATTGCGAGCG
Source organism: Sphingomonadales bacterium 12-68-11 (assembly GCA_002279825.1). GTDB lineage: Bacteria > Pseudomonadota > Alphaproteobacteria > Sphingomonadales > Sphingomonadaceae > Croceibacterium_A. The sequence goes on along the minus strand of NCCV01000003.1, from coordinate 531,424 downwards.
ACGCAAAGCAATCCAGGGCGTGTTGCGCGGGTCTGGATTGCCGCGCGGCCTTCGGCCGCTCGCAATGACGAAGAAAAGGCTCGTCAGCCCCGCGCCGGACGCCAGGCGAGCGCGCTGCGCAGCAATTGTAACGGCGCCTTGGCGTAGAGCTTCATGTCGTGGAAAGGATCGGTGAGGATCTTGGTGGCCCACACCAGCCCGGTCTCGACGTCGCGGATGAAGAACAGCTGCACGGTGCGGAACAGCAGCGCGCCGACGCCGAGCGCCAGCCACACCAGGCCGAGATGCTCGAAATACTGGGTCGCGCTCTGGTGCGCGGGGAATACACCAAACAGCGTCGGCTCGATCAGCAGCGCGATCGGCGTCGCGGCCCACAGGCTCATCAGCACGACCTTGCGGAACAGGTTGTAACCGACCTTGATCTCTTCCTTGTACTCATGGCTCGCGTCGTTGACGTGATCGTAGCCCTTGGGTTCGAAGAAGAAGTGCCCGGCCTGGCGGCTGGTCATCGACACGCCCCAGGCGAGTAGCGCGGCCAGCCACGGGTAGCTCCAGACCAGGATGTAAGCGACCACGAACGTGGACGCGCTGACGAAGTGCAGCGCCTGGTTGACCACGCTGTGGTGGTAATAGCGATGGTCGTCCCAGCGCTGCTCAGCCAGGTGCTCGCGAAAACGGCCCATCCTTAAACTCCGTCCATCCAGTGCTGACCCCGACGCCCCGCTGGCATCAGTCGCGTTTCTTGCGGTAGCGAACAAGCGAGAAGTGGCCGAGCGGCGGCAGGGGGCGGTGCTCGGCGAGCTCGACCTGGCCGTTGGCGGCCGCCCATGCCTCGTAGCGGCTCCAGGGAAATTCGGTGCGCCAGCCCAGCTTGCTGGTGACGGGCATCAAGGCCTTTTCGATCCCGCCGCGCAGGCCTTTGCCGGCGCCGATGCGGGTGGTGATGACGATCTCGCCGCCGGGGCGGATTACGCGCACGAATTCGTCGAGCGCGGCTTCCGGGTTGGGCACCGCGGTGATCACGTATTGGGCGACGATCACGTCGAAGCTGTTGTCGGGGAACTCGAGCGCCTCGGCGTCCATCACCGAAATCTGTTCGACGTTCGAGAGGCCGAGCTTGCGGACCCGGTCGCGGGCCTTGTCGAGCATCGCATCGGCGATGTCGGTGCCGACCAGGCGCGTGGTGCGCTTGTACTGGGGCAGCGAAATGCCGGTGCCGACGCCGACTTCGAGCACCCGCCCGCCGACGCGTTCGGCCGCTGCGATCGATTCCCGCCGGCCAGTGGCGAAGACCTGTCCGAACACCATATCGTAGATAGGTGCCCAACGATCGTAGGCCGCCGCGACGCCAGCCGTTTGCATATCCCGCGGACCTGCATGTGAAGCCATAGCGAGCGGCTATGGCGTTGCTATGTTTCAGGTGCGCTACAGGTCAGTGACAGAAAAGTGATAATCCACAGACAAGAATGGGTCATCGCGCGGTTCGCCGATTGTGCGACCGCGCTCGTCGAACGGCGTTCGGCTCCATCGGTGCAAGAGCTTACCGCGGCGCTTGTCTCCGTGCGCCGCCTATTTCACACTCGCCGCTAGCTATCGCATCCATCTGGAGGTCCCATGTCGCCCTTGCCTGCCCGCGCCGCTTTCGCCGCTCTCGCTCTCGGTCTCGCGCTGCCCGGTGTGGGTCACGCGCAGGACACGGTCGGATCGGGCGTGGTCCCGCGCGAGCACGGCAATTCGGCGCAGCGACCTGTGACCTTCGCGGTGCGCGCCCCCGAAGCGGCGGCGCTGGTGATCCTGACCGGATCGGCCGCGCTGCCGGACGGCGTTCCGCTCAGCGCGGCCGAGCGGCGCGCTGTCGAGGCGGCGATCGCGGCCGATGGCTTTGCGGGCAAAGCCAACGCCAAGCTCAAGCTGCGCGGCATCGGCTCGCGGCCTGTCGTGCTGCTCGTGGGCACCGGCAGCGAGGCCGAAGGGCTGATGGAGGCCGCCGGCACTGCGGCGCAGGACCTCAAGGGCGAAAAGGCGCCGGTCGCGCTGGTGGGGCTGGCCTCGGCGCAGGCGGCGGCGGATGCGGCGCTCGGCTACGAGCTCGGCCAGTACCGCTTCGACCGCTATCGCACCGGGGCGACCGAAGCGCCGCCGGCGCAGCCTGTGACGGTGGTGACCGCGAGCGCGACCGCCGCGCAGGCGGCCTTCGCGGCGCGCCACGCCGGGCTCGCCGAGGGAGTCCGCTTCGCGCGCGATCTGGTCACCGAGCCCGCCAACGTGGTCTATCCGGAAAGCTTCGTCGAACGCACCCGCGCGGCGTTCCGCGGGATCCCCAACGTCGAGATCGAAGTGCTCGACGAGGCGGCGATGCGCGCCCTCAATATGGGTTCGATCGTCGGGGTCGGGCAGGGCTCGCGGCGCGGCTCGCGGCTGCTGCTGGTGACCTACAAGGGCGCCGACGGGCCGCCGCTCGCGCTGGCCGGCAAGGGTATCACTTTCGACAGCGGCGGCATCTCGCTCAAGCCCGGCGCGGGCATGTGGGAAATGAAAGCCGATATGGCCGGCGCCGCAGCAGTTGTCGGCACCGCGCTGTCGCTTGCCCGCACCCGCGCGCCGGTCCACGTAGTCGCCGTCGCGGCGCTGGCGGAGAACCTGCCGGGCGGCAACGCGCAGCGTCCGGGCGACGTGGTGCGGACTTACGGCGGCAAGACCATCGAGGTGATCAATACCGACGCGGAAGGCCGCCTCGTGCTGGCCGACGCGCTCGGTTACGTCGCCGACAAGCGCAAGCCGTTCGCGATCGTCGATATCGCCACGCTGACGGGCGCGGCGGTGAGCGCGCTCGGGCCCGAGTACGCGGCGCTGTTCGCGCGCGACGACGCGGTCGCGGCGCGCCTCGCGGCGGCGGGCGAGGCTTCGGGCGAGGAAGTCTGGCGGCTGCCCCTGCACCCGACGTATCGCAAGGCGGTCGAATCCCCGATCGCCGACGTGAAGAACTCGGACGCCAGCCCCGCGCCGGGCGCAAGCGCGGGCGCGCACTTCATCGAGGCTTTCGTGGCCGAGGATATGCCGTGGGCGCACGTCGACATGGCGCCGACGATGTGGGCGGATTCGGCCGAACCGCTGACCCCCAAGGGCGCGAGCGGCTACGGCGTGCGGCTGCTCGATGCGCTGGCGCGGGAGTGGAAGCCCTGACGCGCGGCCGCTGCCGCGGAAATCACGGGCCGGCCCTTGTGTGTCTTATCGGCAACACCATCTAGGCCGCGTTGAGGACTGAGGGGCAGCGCATGAATCTCGAAAAGTTCACCGACCGGGCCAAGGGCTTCCTGCAGGCGGCGCAGACGGTCGCCATTCGCATGAGCCACCAGCGGATCGCGCCCGAACACGTGCTGAAGGCGCTGCTCGAGGACGAGGACGGCATGGCCGCGCAGCTGATCCAGCTCGCCGGCGGCAACGCCAAGCTCGCCGCCGACGAGGTCGACAAGGCGCTGGCCAAGATCCCGGCGGTATCGGGGGGCGGGGCGCAGCAGACGCCGGGGCTCGACAACGACGTGGTGCGCGCGCTCGACCAGGCCGAGCAGCTCGCCGCCAAGGCGGGCGACAGCTTCGTGCCGGTGCAGCGCATCCTGCAGGCGCTGGCGCTCGCCCCGACCACGGCGGCCGGGCAGGCGCTCAAGGCCGCCAATGTCGATGCCAAAGCACTCGAGGCGGCGATCCAGCGCACCACCGGCGGGCGCACCGCCGACACCAGCAGCGCCGAGAACGCCTACGACGCGATGAAGAAGTACGCCCGCGACCTCACCCAGGCGGCGCGCGACGGCAAGCTCGACCCGGTGATCGGCCGCGACGAGGAAATCCGCCGCACCATCCAGATCCTCGCCCGCCGGACCAAGAACAACCCGGTGCTGATCGGCGAGCCCGGCACCGGCAAGACCGCGGTGGTCGAGGGCCTCGCGTTGCGCATCGCCAACCGTGACGTGCCCGACAGCCTCAAGGATCGCCGCCTGATGAGCCTCGACATGGGCTCGCTGATCGCGGGCGCCAAGTATCGCGGCGAGTTCGAGGAGCGGCTCAAGGCCGTGCTCGACGAGGTCAAAGGCGCTGAGGGCGAGATCATCCTGTTCGTCGACGAGATGCACACCCTGATCGGCGCGGGCGCCTCCGAAGGCTCGATGGACGCGTCCAATCTTTTGAAGCCCGCGCTGGCGCGCGGCGAACTGCATTGCATCGGCGCGACCACGCTCGACGAGTACCAGAAGTACGTCGAGAAGGATGCCGCCTTGCAGCGCCGCTTCCAGCCGGTGTTCGTCGACGAGCCGAGCGTCGAGGATACGATCAGCATCCTTCGCGGGCTCAAGGAAAAGTACGAGCTGCACCACGGGGTGCGCATCACCGATGGCGCGATCGTGGCCGCCGCGCAGCTTTCCAACCGCTACATTTCCGACCGCTTCCTGCCCGACAAGGCGATCGACCTGATGGACGAGGCGGCGAGCCGCATCCGCATGGAAGTGGAGAGCAAGCCCGAGGAGATCGAGAACCTCGACCGGCGGATCATCCAGCTCAAGATCGAGGAGATGGCGCTCGCCAAGGAGAAGGACCAGGGCTCGAGGGACCGGCTCGCCGCGCTGCGCGAGGAGCTGGCGAATCTGGAGCAGCAATCCTCCGAACTGACCGCGCGCTGGCAGGGCGAGCGCGACAAGATCGCCGCCGAGGGCAAGCTCAAGGAACAGCTCGACCACGCCCGCATCGAGCTCGAGCAGGCGCAGCGCGAGGGTGACCTCGCGCGAGCGGGTGAGCTTTCCTACGGACGCATTCCCGAACTCGAGAAGCAGCTCGCCGACGCGCAGGGGCAGGCGGCGAACGCGCTGCTGCGCGAGGAAGTCAACGAGGACGACATCGCCGCGGTGGTCAGCAAGTGGACCGGGGTGCCGGTCGATCGCATGCTGCAGGGCGAGCGCGACAAGCTGCTGGCGATGGAAGCGATCATCGGCAAGCGGGTGATCGGGCAGGAGGCGGCGGTCGCGGCGGTCTCCAAGGCGGTGCGCCGCGCGCGCGCCGGGCTGCAGGACCCCAACCGCCCGCTTGGCTCGTTCCTGTTCCTCGGGCCCACCGGCGTCGGCAAGACCGAGCTGACCAAGGCGCTCGCCGGGTTCCTGTTCGACGACGATACCGCGCTGGTCCGCATCGACATGAGCGAGTTCATGGAAAAGCACGCGGTGGCGCGGCTGATCGGTGCCCCGCCGGGCTACGTCGGTTACGATGAGGGCGGCATTCTAACCGAAGCGGTGAGAAGGCGGCCTTACCAGGTGGTGCTGTTCGACGAAGTCGAGAAAGCGCACAGCGACGTGTTCAACGTGCTGCTGCAGGTGCTCGACGACGGGCGGCTGACCGACGGGCAGGGCCGGGTGGTCAACTTCACCAACACGCTGATCATCCTGACCTCGAACCTCGGCAGCCAGTTCCTCGCCAATCTCGACGACGGGCAGACGGTCGAGAGCGTCGAGCCGCAAGTGATGGACGTGGTGCGCGGGCATTTCCGGCCCGAGTTCCTCAACCGGCTCGACGAGATCGTGCTGTTCCACCGGCTCGGCCAGGAACACATGGCGCCGATCGTCGATATCCAGCTCGGGCGCGTGCAGGGCCTGCTCAAGGACCGCAAGATCGCACTCGACCTGACCGACGCGGCACGCCGCTGGCTCGGGCGGGTCGGCTACGACCCGGTCTACGGCGCTCGGCCGCTCAAGCGCGCGGTGCAGCGCTACGTGCAAGATCCGCTGGCCGAGAAGCTGCTCGCGGGCGAGATCCCCGACGGCAGCACGGTGCATGTCGACGAGGGCGACGGGGCGCTGAAGTTCGCGGTGAGCTGAGCCTCAGAACGGGCGGCCCGGCGGGCCCGAGAGATCGAGCGGGGCGGCGCGCAGCCACTTCGAGAGCAGGAACTTGCGCCCGCGCCGCACCGGGGTGCCGGCGTGCCACAGCGCTGCGGCAGGGGCGCCGGCGGCGTCGACATTGCGGAAGTGCAGCGCCTCGCCGATCGCGCCGCGCCAGCTCAGGCCGAGCCGCGGAAAGGCCGTGTCCCCGCCGTCGTAATCCGTGTTGAGCGCGACCAGGAAGGTCGCGATCCGCTGGTTGGGGCCGGCGCCCGGCGGCAGCGCGTCGGAATGGAGCTTGTACTCCTCGCCGGGATCGTAGCTCAGGACCTGGAGCGGTTCGCCCTGTTCGTAGCAGGTGCCCGTTACGGCGGCGATGCGCCGGTTGATCGCGTGCAGCGCCGGGTCCTCGACCACGAACGGGAAGCCGGCCGAGCGCGCGCTGCGCATCGGATCGCGCATCGGCTGGCCGGTCTGCGGGTGCAGGACGACCGCGGGCTGGAGCGCGGGCAGCGCGCGGTCGATCAGATAGCGGCACTCGTCGGCGGAGAGGAACGCCGGCAGCCGCTCAATGCGCGGCGAGGGGTGCAGATCGGTGGCTGGCAGCGCCGCGAGCGGATCTCCGTCGGAATCGAGCGCCATCGCAGAGATGAGGGCATGCTGGCGGCGGGCTAGCGGATCGCGGCTGGCGGAGAGCGCAGCCAGCGCAGCCGCCCATTGCCGTCCGCTGCTCCCGGCGCCGTTGGCGAGGAGTGCGATGTGGGGGGCTTCCGCGGCACTAAAGCCGAGCGCGGCGGCCTTGCCGTAGTACTCCCGGGCTTCTGCGAGATCGCGGCGGACAAGATCGCCGGCCATGCGCCATTCGGCTACGGTGGCAGCGGCGAGGGCGCCGCCGCCCGCGGCGGCCTGGCGCAGGTCTTGGAACGACTCGGCGACCCGTCCCTGGGACGCCGCCGCTAGTATTCGTCGGAGGAACTCCTGCTCGGACGTGTTGACCATGAGCGGGAGTATCAACGAAAAAGGGCCGGAACAACGTTCCGGCCCCCTTCGTGACGATCTGAGTAACGATCAGTAGCGGACGCGGAAGCCCGCGTAGAGCGTACGGCCGCGCACGTCGTAGATCGCGCTGCCGGCACCCGTCGCCGTGCTGCCGAGCGGCGGCAAGGTGTCGAGCGCATTGTCGATACCGGCGTAGACCCGCAGGTTGTCTTCGCGTCCGTCGCCGGTGGAGAGGTCCCACTGGAAACGGATGTCGTGGTAGAACACCTCCGGATACTGCTGAATGTCCGAGTAATCGGCATCCTGCGGAGGGCGTCCCTGCAGGCTGTTGAAGTCCTCATAGAAGTTCACCCACATCGGACCGATGTACCGCATACGATAGCCGAAGGTGAACGCCTTATAACCGAGATCGATATCCAGGCGGAACTCGTCCTCGGGATCGCCCAATTCGCCCAGCAGTCGGTTCTCGAAGTCGGGCAGAGCCGGGTTGGTGTAGTTGCTGATCTTCAGGTTGTGCGTGTAGATCAGGTCGGCCAGGAGCGTAACGTCGCCGCCGAAGTTAGCGCGGTAGGTGATGTTGGTGTCGATGCCGCGGCGGATCCGCTTGGCATAGTTGAAAGGCGCCTGCACCGTGGTGTTGCCTTCAACCTGGCCCGGCAGCTCGTTGAACGGCCCGTTGCCCGGACCGCGCCAGCGGCTGAACAGGTCGCAGAACGCGTTGTCGAGCGTCGGCTGGTCATAGCAGCTGTTGACAATGTTCTGCGCCGTGAGCGCGGCGATCACCCCGTCCACCGTGATGTCGTAGTAATCGACCGACAGATTCAGGCCGGGCAGGAAGTCAGGCTGAAAAACGGCACCGATCGTGATCGAGTCAGACTGCTCTTCCGCCAGATCCGGGTTGACGCCGCTGAGCACCTGAAGCGAGTAAACGCCGAGCGAATTGAGGTTCGGCAGCAGCCCGCCGAGGTCCGCCTGGCAGTTCGGTCCCCGGAACGAGGTACCGGCGCCGATGTTGGCCGGTCGACAAGGGTCCTGGAAGTTCGGGGCAAAGTTCGGGATCAGGTCGCCGAAGGTTTCGGTGGCGTTAGGGGCACGGATCGCGCGGCCATAATTCCCACGGAACCGGATGCCGTCAAACGGAGCCCAGTCAACGCCGGCGTTGTAGGCGAACACCTCGCCGACCCCGCCGCCGTACTGGGAGACACGGCCGGCGCCCGAGAGCGTCAGCTCCTGGAAAAACGGCAGGTCGGCCAGGATCGGGACGCGAAGTTCGGCGTAGGCTTCCTTCACTTCCGACGCCGGGGGCTCGAAGCTGCCGAAGTTCACGGCAGTGGTGAAAGCGACGTCGTCGCTCTGGTCGTAATTGGCGTCCTCGCGGCGGTACTCGCCACCGACCGCGAAGCTGACCGGGCCGCCCGGTAGCTCGAACAGCTGACTGAAATCGCCCGAGACGAAGCCGGAGACGACCAACTGGCTGGCCCAACCTTCGTTGGTGTAGCCGCCGCGGGCGTAGTTGGCAGCGGCGATGTTATCGGCCGCGCCGAACGGATCGTAGGGCACGCACGAGGCAATGTCGGAAGCGAGGCGCGAGGCCGTGGCAGTGCTGTAAGCAACGCGTGCCGCGGGGTCGAACTTCGAGCGGCACTGGATGCCGGCCGCCGGATTGGCCGGATCGATCCCCGAATCAAGCGCGAGCATAAAGCGCTGCCGATCGAGGTAGCCGTTTGCGACGGTGCTTTCTTCGGTGCGGCCGTAGTTGGCCGAGATCTCGTAAGCCCAGTCTTCGTTGAATGACCCGCGCACGCCGACCACGGCGCGATAGGTATCGCGCGAGAAACTCTCGTCGCGAATGTCGATGTCCGCGAGGTTGCGGGACAGCACGAAGCGGTATGTGCCGTTGTTCAGGGCGGCGATGTCGGCTGCGTTCAGGGGACCGCCGGTGCCGATCGTTGCGCCTGGGCCGGCCGCGCGGGTGGTACGGTCTAGAGGATTGTTGGTGCAGCCGGCACTTAGGTTGGTGTTGCAGCCCGAGGCCAGGATCGCGTTGGCGATTTGGGTTCGCTGGGCCTGTGTCAGATATGGGTTGTCCAGTCGGATGCGCTCGCGATAATCGAACTGACCGAACGTGCCCTGCATGAACGAGGGACCGAAGTTTGAACCCTGCACTTCGGTGCGGGAATACTTGGCTTCCACGAACACTTCCGCGGCGTCGCTGAATTCGAAACGACCGAGCAGATTCGCGTTGTAACGCGTCAGTTCCGGGACCACGGAGAGTAGCTTGTCTTCGCGACCGGTCTGGCCGTTGCCGCCGGCGAACGTTCCGTTCGGGCCACTACCCAAACGCCCGCCGGTTTGCGGCACCAACTGGCTGTCCGGGGTGAAAATAAAGGCGCAGCTATAGGGAACCTGGCTTGCCGCGCTCGTACCAATGCCAAGACCGCAGGTCGGATTCAGCGGGTTCTGGTTGATCGGGATCAGGCCGTAGCGGTTGATGGTCGATGCACGAATGTCGCGGATGAACGTGCGGTCGGGGATGCCGTCACTGCCGTTGACCAGGCCAGCCGGATCGACGTCAGTCACCACGAGACCGTCCTGCTGCGTGAGCCAAGGAACGTCGGAGGCGAAGATGCGGTCCTGGTTGGAGTATTCGCCGTGCAACGTGATGTTGCCGCGACCGTCTGCGAAGTTGTGCCCGGCCATGACCGAGAGGTATTTGCTGTACGCGCCGCCGAAGTCCGGTGCGCCGAGATTACCGCGAACCTGGAAGCCTTCGAAGTTGCGTTTGAGGATGAAGTTCACGACACCGGCGATGGCGTCCGAACCGTAGACCGCCGAGTTTCCGCCCGTGACCACATCGACGCGTTCGATCAGGTCGTTCGGGATCGTGTTGATATCGGGCGACGAGGCGTTGTTCAGAATGTCGCCTGCGACGTGCCGGCGGCCGTTAACCAGCACCAGAGTCCGCTGCGTGCCCAAGCCGCGCAGATCGAGCAGGTTGAGGCCGGCGATGCCGATGCCGAGACCCGGGTTCTGCTGCGAGAACGTGCTGCGAAGCTGCGGAAGCTCGTTCAGCGCGTCACCGACGTTCGTGTCGCCCGACTGGATGATCGAATCGCCGCCGACGCTGGTGATCGGAATCGTCGACTCGAGGTTCGGGCGCAGAATGCGCGAACCGGTGACGAGGATGGCGGTTTCTTCTTCCTCGGCCTCGGCCGTGTCGGCGGGAGCGTCCTGAGCAAGAGCGGGCTGGGCGCTCAGCATGAGGGCAAGAGCGAAAGGCGCGGCGGCGCCGTTCAAGCGCGTTTTGATTTTCACGGTTGCAGTCCCTTATTGCGTTCTGGTTGACCGGATCGGTCAGCGCCGGGCCTTCAGGCTCGTTGTTGCTGAACGGGGTGTCAGTGCGGGAAGGCAACTATGGTTTCAATCAGAACTAACGTGCACCTTGCACGAAGCTGAATGACTGTTGCGAGAAGGCCACATGACGATTTCAAGACGCAAGGTTGCGCGCGAAACCGCTCCGCGCGGCGGCCTGCTCGCTCGGCTTGACGCCCGGTTGTGCCCGGTTAGGACGTTTACGCGCGAGCGCCGCGACGGTTTCAGCCCGGTTTCAAAAGAGGGACATTTTTTGTGAGGATCGACGACTCCACGGCGGCGGTTGTGACCGGGGGCGCGTCCGGGCTGGGCGAGGCGAGCGCTCGCGCGCTCGCTGCCAAAGGGGCCCGCGTGGCGTTGTTCGATCTCAACGCCGAGCGCGGGCAGGCGGTCGCGGCGGAGATCGGCGGGACGTTCTGCCAGGTCGACGTGTCCGACGAGGCCTCGGTCGATGCCGGCTTCGCGGCGGCGCGCGCGGCGCACGGGCAGGAACGGGTGCTGGTGTGCTGCGCCGGGATCGGGACGATCGGCAAGACCGTGAAGCGCGACCGCGATAGCGGCGCGATCTCGCACCTGCCGGTCGAACTGTTTCTCAAGACGATCAAGGTCAACCTGCTGGGCACTTTTCAGTGCGTCGCCAAGGCGGCGACCGGGATGATGACGCTGGACGGGCCGGCCGACGGCGAGCGCGGGGCGATGGTCTGCACCGCCTCGGTCGCGGCGGTCGATGGGCAGATCGGGCAGGTCGCCTATGCGGCGTCCAAGGCGGGAGTCGCCGGGATGACGCTGCCGATCGCGCGCGACTTCATGTCGGAAGGCATCCGCATCAACACGATCCTGCCGGGCATCTTCGACACACCACTGCTCGCCGGCTTGCCCGAAAAGGCGCGCGAGGTGCTGAGCCAGTCGATCCCGTTCCCCAAGCGGCTCGGCCGCCCGGAGGAGTATGCCGAGCTCGTCCTGCTGATGCTCGAGAACGGGTACTTCAACGGCGAGACGGTGCGGCTCGACGGCGCCATCCGCATGCCGCCGCGCTGATCCGATGACGGGGGCCAAGGCCATGGCGCGCGCCGGCGGCTGGCACCTCGGTGTGCTCGGCGGCTCGGGCCTCTACGATCCCGGCGCGATCGACGACGCTCAGGAGATCGCTGTCGCCAGCGCGTTCGGCGAGCCCTCGGGCCCGGTCGTGACCGGCACGCTGGGCGGAGTGAGAGTGACCTTTCTGGCGCGCCACGGCGCTGGCCATGCGCTGTCGCCCTCGGGCGTCAACTACCGTGCCAACATCGACGTGCTCAAACGCTGCGGCGTGACCGACGTGCTGGCGGTCTCGGCGGTCGGCTCGCTGCGCGAGGACCTGGCGCCCGGCGATTTCGTCACCGTCGACCAGTTGATAGACCGCACGGCGGGACGCTCGCGCAGCTTCTTCGGGCCCTCGATCGCCGCGCATGTCGGTCTCGCCGATCCCACTTGCCCGCGCCTGACCGGCCTCGCGGCGGACGCGGCGAGCGAGGTGGGGGCGGCGGTCCACGCAGGGCAGTGCTACATCGCGATCGAAGGGCCGCAATTCTCGACCCGCGCCGAAAGCCGGCTCTACCGCGCATGGGGCGGCGACGTGATCGGCATGACCGCGATGCCCGAGGCGCGCCTCGCCCGCGAAGCCGAGCTGCCTTACGCGCTGCTCGGCATGGTCACCGACTACGACTGCTGGCGCGATGGGGATGCGCCTTCGGTGGAGGCGATCCTGGCGCAGGTCGCCGCCAACGCCGGCCGGGCACGCGACACGCTGCGCCGGCTGGCCGCGGCGCTGCCAGCGGAGCGCGCGAGCAGTCCGATCGATACCGCGCTCGACGGGGCGATCATCACCCCGTCCGAGCTATGGGATCCGCCCGAGCGCGCGCGGCTGGACGCGGTGGCGGGCCGGGTCCTCGCTTTATCCAGCGGCAGCTAACGCGGGACTCGGCTGCCGCGGGGTTTGTCCCCCCAGAGAGCCTTTCGTCGGGGGGCGGCTTGCAAACCGCTGACGGCTGTCACAAAAGCCGCGCTCAATGAACCAAACCACGCGCCTGGCCGACTTCGTGCCCTATCAGCTCTCGATCACCTCGAACGCGGTGAGCGGGCGGATCGCGCTCGAGTACCGGACCCGGTTCGGCCTCAGCGTGCCCGAATGGCGGGTGATGGCGGTGCTCGGCGACAGCGGCGCGCTTACCCAGCGCCAACTGACCCGGCTCACGCTGATGGACAAAGTGGCGGTCAACCGCGCCTGCAAAGTGCTCGAGGAGCGGGGGCTAGCGGTGCGCGAACCCAATGCGCTCGACGGCCGTTCGCATTTGCTCCAGCTGACCGACAGCGGCCGCGCGATGCACGGCCAGATCATGCCGCTGGCGTTGGCGCTCGAGCGGCAGTTGTTCGCCGGCTTTACCGAGGACGAGCGCAAGCAATTCAGCACTCTGCTCAAGCGGGTGCGCGGCGAGGTCGACGATCTGAGCGGCGATGTCGCCGGTCCCGGCAATTTCGGCGTCAAGTAGCTCGCTTCGCTGCGGTCGTTGCCTGTTAGCTGCCGGCTGAGCCGCCGGGCGAGAATGCGTCGGCGATCGAGCAAGCGGCCGGGCCGAGAATGACGATGAACAGCACCGGCAGAATGAACAGGATCAGCGGCACGGTCATGATCGCGGGCAGCCGCGCAGCCTTTTCCTCGGCGCGCATCATCCGCTCGTTGCGGAACTCGGCCGACAGCACGCGCAGCGCGGATGCGAGCGGGGTGCCGTAGCGTTCGGTCTGGATCATGGTCGTGACCACGCCGCGCACCGCATCGAGATCGACGCGGTAGGCGAAGTTTTCGAACGCCTGGCGCCGCTCGGTCAGGAACGCCAGCTCGATCGCGGTCAGCGCGAACTCGTCGCCCAGCACGGGGTAGGCGCGGCCGAGCTCGCGGGCCACGCGGTTGAACGCGGCATCGACAGTCAGGCCGGCTTCGGCGCAGATCACCAGCAGGTCGAGCGCGTCGGGCAGACCCTTGCGGATCGCATCGGTGCGCTTCTTGGCCTTGTTCTTGAGGTAAACCTCGGGACCCTTGTAGCCGGCGATAACCATCCCGGCGAAGGTTGCGAAGCGCCGGAAGCTGCCCCATTCGGGGAACATGTCGAGCCAGTAGATCGCGACGATCGCGCCGAAGCCGAGCACTACCGGCAGAACCATCCGTGCGAAAATGACCGCGACCGCGAACTCCTTGTTACGATAGCCGGCCTGCGCGAGGAGCTGCTGGATTGCCTTGACCTGGCTCTCCTGCAACACGCGCATGCTTTCGAGCGTGCCTTTGAGGCGATCGGTCGTATCGGTCCGCCGCAGCAGGCTCTGGCGCTTGCGCGAGGCCTGCTTGATGATCCCGGCCTTGAGTTCCTCGCGCCGGGCGGAAAGAGCCTTGACGCGCTTGGCCATCGGATCCTTGACGGTAACCGCGGCGTAGATCGCGAACACCATTGCCAGCGCGGCGATGGCGGCCAGCACGGTGCCGGCGAGGACCACGTCGACACCGAGAAGCGTTGGGCCGGGAGGGGGGGCGATCATCGCAGTTTCCTCAGATCTCGAAGCTGACCATCTTGGCCATGATGAACGCGCCTAGGCTCATCCACACCATCCCGCCCAGCCCGGTGACGATCAGCCGATCGTCGGTGAAGAAGGTGGCCAGGTAGTCTGGGTTGATCCACCAGATCAGCCCGAAGACGATGAATGGCAGCGAGCCGACGATGTATGCGGAGGCTTTCGACTCCGAACTCATCGCCTTGATCTTCAATTTCATCTGCGCCCGCTTGCGCAGCACGTCGGCGAGATTCGAGAGCGTCTCGGCGAGGTTGCCGCCGGTTTCGCGCTGGATCGCCAGAGTGATAACGAAGAACTGGAACTCGGCCGTGCCAAGCTTGTCCGCCGTGACCTGGAGCGATTCCTCCATTGTCCGGCCGATCTTGATGCGCTCGACCACCGACCGGAACTCCTCGCCGACCGGACCCGGGACCTCGGTCGCGACCACGCCGAGAGTTTCGGCGACCGGGAGGCCCGAGCGCAGCCCGCGCACCAGGAGTTCGATCGCATCGGGGAACTTTGCGTTGAACTTGTTGATGCGCCGCTTGATCATGGAGTTCAGCACCATGTGCGGCAAGCCGGCGCCGGCGATCACGCCGATGAATAGCGAGAGCATCAGCGCGCCGCTGCGCAGGTACAGCAATGCGGTGACCGCGAGCGCCAGACCGAGCGAAGTGTAAATGTATTGGCTCACCGTCCAGCGGCGGCCGCTCCGCATCAGGCGTACTTGCAGAGCTTCGATCCGCGAGCCCGAGCCGGCCGCCTTGTGGAACTTGGGTCGGCGCGCCGCGATGGCCTTCTTCAACTGCGATTCGACACGGGCCGTGGTGCTTTCCGAGTGGCGAAAGCGCACCGCTTCCAGCCGCCGCTGCCCCGCCTTGCCCGGCGATGCCCCGGTGACCAGCAGGTAGCCGATCACCATCAGCGCCATCAGGCCGGCGGCGATCAGAAAAGTCTGAATGATGTCCATCACTCGCGTTCGTCCGTTCTGTTCGCAGCCGGCCGCCGGCGCGGCCGATCGCTGTCCGCTTACGCGGCCTGAGGGGTCTTGCTTTTCTTGGCCAGCAGCGCCTTGAGGTCGAGCTTGCCGAGCAGCGAGCCGCCGGCGCTTGCCGGCCGTTCCGCCTCGATGTCGTCCTCGCTGGCGCCTAGCACGGCCTTGGCGACGTCGCGCATGGCCGCAGCAGACTTGGTCGCGCGGTTGGCCTCGGCGAAAGTCTGGCCGAGCTTGGCCGCCGTCGTCGCGGCTTTCTGGTCGAACGGCACGAGGTAGTCGATCTTGCGTTCGATCGAGGCTTCGAAGTCCGCGCGGCTGATCTCGAGCGTGCCGGCCTGGACCTTGTTGGCCACGACCAGCGGCGTAGCTTGCGGCGCGTTGGACTTCAGCCATGCCAGCAGGCGGATGGTATCGCGCGCCGAAGCCAGCGTCATTTCTGTGACCAGCGTCACGACATTCACGTCAGAGAGAAGCTGCGGGAAGTTGATCAGCATGTTGCGCGGCATGTCGATCACCGTGATCTCGAACGCCTGACGGAACTCTTCCTGTAGCTGCATGAAGGCCGAGCCGTCAGTCATCAGCGGAACGTTGATCGGCGCTTCGGCCGAAAGCAGCGCCAGGTTGTCGTTGGCGCGGATCATCGCCCGCTCGATGAACAGTCCGTCGATGCGGCTCGGGTTGTCGATCGCGTCGGTCAGGCCGCGGCCCGGTTCGAGATCGAGGCTGAGCGCGCCGGTCCCGAAGTGGACATCGAGGTCGAGCAGCGCGGTTGGCGCGCGGTGATCGGTGCTGAACAGCCAGGCCAGCGACGTCGCCAGCGTCGAGGCGCCGACGCCGCCGCGCGTGCCGACGACCGCGGTCGAAACGTGCCGCTTGATCGTTTCGCCGTCGTTGCTGCGCGGCGCGGCGAACACGGTCTGCGCCTGGGTCAGCGAATCGCGCACCTGGCTGGCCGAAAGCGGCTTGAGCAGATAGTCGTGGATCCCGCTCCCGAGCAGGTCGCGGTACAGTCGCACGTCGTTGACCTGGCCGACCGCGATCACCACGGTGCCCGGTTCGCAGACTTCGGCGAGGCCGTTGATGTCGTTGAGCGGATCGCCGCTTTCCGACAGGTCAACCATCAGGATCGCCGGGCTGGCCGAGATCGACAGCGATTGCACGGCGTTGCGCAGGCCGCCCTTGTTGCACTTCTCGGGCTGCCAGCCCATCTCGATGACCACGGGGCGCAGCACGTCGAGCGCTGCCTCGTCGCAGATGTAGGCAGCGAAGGGATCGCGGTTGCCTTGCGCGGCGGGTTTCCAAGGTGCGTTCATGATCAGTTACTCTGCGAGCTGACGGTGGTCGTTTGACCGGCGGTGGCGGCTTTCTCACGGAATGCGGCGATGGCCTTGTTCGAGGTCATGACTTGCGTCGCGCCCGCATCTTCGGCGCCCTTCAAGAGGTGCTCAGGGTCGGCGACCATCGCTGCGATGTTGCCGTTGACCGAGCAGCCGTAGTTGTCGCTCGCGCTATTCGTAAGATTGGTCGCATACTTGTCGCTCCAGTCCGGGCAATTGGGCACGAACGCGCGCGAGCGGGTCACCACCACGCGGATCATGCCGGGCCGGACGAAGCCCTCGGTGACCGGGGCGCCTTCGCTGAGGAGCAGCCCGTGGCGGCCCGCGAGAGCGGCTACCGTGTCGCGCGCCGCAGCGCTGACCTGGCCGTCGAGCGCGATGCGATCACCGTAGCGCAAGTCCATCGTGTCGAACCAGCCGGCCAGCCGCTGCTGTTCGGGGATCGACAGGCCCTGGCCGCTCGGGGTCAGGTCGAGCGTGAGGTTGCGGCGTTCGACCAGCGGCTGGTTAGTACTGTTGAGCGAGCGGTTGTTCGGCATGTCGCCGCAGCCCGACAAAGTCAGGCCCAGCGAGATGGCGAGCGCGGCGGCGAACGCGGACGGGCGGCGTTGGGTCATGGCAATCACCTTTCTCACCGGAGGCTGAAGCCGGGCTGGGCGGACGGCCCTTCGGCACGCTGCTCACCGGTCTCCCGGACGGGGAGAGCGTCGTTGGTGCCGACCTGGGGAGCGGCGGGAGTCTCTTCGGCCGGGCGCGGCATCGGCCGCGACCCCCCACTGATCCCGTCGGTTTCCTTGTTCAGAAGGAACTGTTCGATCGCGGTCGGGGTCTGCAGCCCGTCGGTCGGCAGCTTGATCTCGCTGTCATCCACCGGATTCACCAGGTACGGGGTGACCACGATGACCAGTTCGGTTTCGCCGCGGCGGAACTCGGTCGAGCGGAACAAGTTGCCGAGGATCGGCAGATCGCCGACGCCGGGCGCCTTGTCGATCGTGTTGTTGGCGTTGTTGCTCAGCAGGCCGGCGATCATGAAGCTCTGGCCCGAGCCGAGTTCAATGGTGGTTTCCGCTCGCCGCACGGTCAGCGCCGGGATCTGGAACCCGTTGACCGTGACGGCGCCCTGGCTCGACAGTTCCGACACTTCGGGGCGGACGCGCATCGAGATGCGGCCGTTGGCCAAGACCGTCGGTGAGTAGCTCAGGCTCACGCCATACTTCTTGTACTCGATGCTCGTGGTGCCGAGGCCCTGGCTGCTCGGAATCGGGAACTCGCCGCCCGCGAGGAACTCGGCGGTCTCGCCCGAAAGCGCGGTCAGGTTGGGCTCAGACAGCGTCGACACCAGGCCCTGCGTTTCCGCAAGATCGAGCGCCGAGCCGATGTCGAGCCCGAGGAAGCGGCCGAATCCCCCCAACGTGGTCCCGCGGGCGACGCTGGTGAGGACGCTGGCCGCCTCGGGGCCGGACGTGCGGCCGACGCCGAGCGGGCCGCCCGGCACAAACTGCGGAATGCCTGCGGTGCGGCCCTGGCCGATGCCGAACTTGAAGCCGCTGCTGCTGTCGACTGTGGTCAGGTTGACCCCGATCGCGCGCACCAGCGAGCGGCTCACTTCGGCGAAGCGGACGCGCAGATTGACCTGCAGCGGCGTCGCCATGCGGAGCCGCGAAATCACGTTGGCGCCGTCGCCGAGGAACGCGGTGACCAGCCGTTCGGCTTCGGCGGCGTCTTCGGGCGCGCCGATGGTACCGGTCAGCAGCACGGTATTGGAGCTGATCGTCGCGACCGATACTTTGGCATCGGGCATGGCCAGTGTCAGCATCTGGTCGATGCTGTCGATGTTCGAGCCAACGCGGACATTGGCCGACCAGATGATATCTCCAGCACCGTTGCTGGCGTAGATCGTGGTCTCGCCGCCGGCCTTGCCGAACACATAGAGCTGGCGCTGCGATTTGACCTGGACGTCGGCGACGGCGTCGTTGGCCACGAAGATGTCGGTCATCGCGCCGGGCACAGTGATCAACTGGCCGCGGCCGATCGACAAGTCGATGGCCTGCGAAGGCTCGCTGACCGATTGGGCCGCGACGGGGCCTGCGGGAACCGCAGCGAGCGGCGCGAGCGCGCAGGCGGCGGTCAGCACGGTCTTAATAAGGCGGCTGTTCATCTTCGTGCCCCTCGGATGGCTACGGTGTGCCGGTTGTTCGGTGTGCCTGGCGGCGGTGTGAGCGGTGCCGGTCATGATCACTTCAGCGTTGAAAGCGCGCTGGGTACGGTCGCGCCGGTGTTGCGCAGGCCGGTCGAGACTCCGCGATTGAGCGAGCCGACCGGACCCGCGGGCTCCTCGACGGTCGCCTGGCCGCGGGTAACCCGCACGACCGGGCCGCGCGGCGCCGGCGCCACAGTCTGGCCCTGGCTGTTGACGTAGGAACCGCTCGTGCTGGTCGCCACGGCCGGAGCGGGGCGGGGCACTGTGCGGCGCTGGAAGCGCGACACATCGCCGCCGGTGACGAAGCTGGTCGCCCCTTCTTGCGGGCGGGCCACAGCCTGGCGCAGCAACTGTTCTTCCTGTTCTTTGGTGGCGCCGGCGGGAACATCGACTTCGCCGGCGGCGATCGCGCGGTCGAGCTCGGCCTGGTTGTCGGCGATCGAGCGCAGGGCAAGGCTGAGGCTGCCGAGCGTTTCGGCGACCGCGATCTTCTCGGCGATGCGCGGGGTCACTTCCATCGTGACCATCCGGAACTCGCGAACTTCGGTCCGGCCGTCCTCGGTCTTGGTGGTTTCGGTCGACTGGTCGGTGGCCAGCACGCGCAGGTTGCGCAGGATAGTCTCGGTGGCCTTGAGTTCGGGCCCGTCGCCGCCGCCGACAGACTGGGTCAACATGAGATCGACGTAGTCGCCCGGAAACACGAACCCGGCGACGCCGGTCTTGGCCGACACCGCCACGGTGACCGCGCGCATGCCGGGGCCGAGCGCGGCGGCGAGGAAGCCGCGGTCGCCCGGGCTCACCAGCGAGCCTTGCGTAACCGGCTCGCCGGCGGTGATCTGATAGCGCACCACGGTGCCGATCAGCTTGGCCATGTCAGCCTCGCCGTCGATGAAGTAGGCGTCCTGGACCATCTCCTTGGGCCACAGCTGGAAGCCGATGGCGTCGGCGGTGATGATCGTGCCGACCGGCAGCGCGCGCTTGGCGACGAGGACCTTGGGTCCCTCGGGCTGCGCTTGCGGAGTAGCCGCGACGACTTCCGGCGCGGCCGCGCCGGCGAACATGCTGCGCGCCGCCAGGGCGGTGCCGATCGCAATGACCAGCGCACCGATCAGCAGAACCAGTTTCTTCCTGTCCATGATGCTAAACGCCCCTCAATGGCCCCAGCGGTCGATTTTCGCCGGATAAGCCGTAAATGGTTAAAATGGAGTTTGGCCCGCGGGAGCCGCCCAGGCGGCCGCGTGCAGATAGTCGGTTCCGATGATCCAGAGGCCGGCCAGCGCGATCGCTACTCCGTACGGAATGGCGAGCCGGTCGCGCCGGTGGCGCGCGATGTGCCACATGCCGAAGCCCACTGTCAGCAAGCCGCCCAGGATCGCCATCACGATCACCAGTTCGGCGAACAGCGGGGGGGCGATCCACAGCGCCAACGCGGTCAGCAGCTTGACGTCGCCGCCGCCCATCGCCTTGAGTGCGAACAGCACCGTGAGGACGGCGAGGGTCAGCAGCGCGACGCCGAGTTGAAGGGCCACGTCGGGCCAGAGCGAAAGGCCGCTCGCCCACCAGAACATTGGTGCGCCGAGCGCGATCGCGGCATTGAGCCGGTTGCCGATCGTGCGGCTGCGCAGATCGGTGAACGCCGCCAGCAGCAACGCGATTGCCAGCGCGGCCAGCAAGCCATACCTGATCGTTTCGTCCAGCAAGCGGAAACACCCCGAGATCCCGGAGACCGTGCTAGCGGGTATCACTTACCAAAAAGTAACCACTGACGAGAGGTCAGCATTAGTCACGCCGATCCTTTGCCGCCGACCGGGTTCGATCGGCGCGCTATTCCGCCCGGTGCATGCGAGCGGCGCTGGCTGGCTGCCGACGGGCATTCGATAAGGGTGATCGACTGGCCCCCGCCCGCAGGCACCGCGCGCGGCGCGATCCTGTTCATGGTCGGGCGCGGCGATGCCTACGAGAAGTACCTCGAGACTTACGAACACTGGCGCGGACGCGGCTGGCAGGTGAGCGCGGCGGACTGGCGCGGGCAAGGTGGCTCGGGCCGGCTCGGGCGCGATCCCTACACCGGCCATGTCGGCGACTTTGCGGTGTGGGTCGAGGATCTGGCCGCGCTGTGGCGCGACTGGGCCCGCGGCCGGGCCGGTCCGCGCGTGCTCGCCGGCCATTCGATGGGCGGACACCTGGTGCTGCGGGCGGCCGCCGAGCACCGGCTCGATCCGGCGCCCGACGGGCTCGTCCTGTCCGCGCCGATGCTCGATGTGCTGCCCGAACGCGTGCCGCTACGCGCGCGGCGCTGGCTCGCGCGGGCGATGGCGGCGTGGGGCGATCCGTGCCGGCCGGCATGGAAGTGGAGCGAGCGGCCGGGCGAAGTCCCGCCCGACCGCCAGTTGCTGCTCACCCACGACGACGCGCGCTATGCCGACGAGTTGTGGTGGCGCGCGCAGCGGCCCGAACTGGTCATGGGGCCGGGCAGCTGGGGCTGGGTCGCGGCGGGGCTGGCATCGACAGCGCGGCTCGAACGCCCCGGCCTGCTCGAAGCGCTCGACATGCCGGTCCATATCATCGCCACGTCGGCCGACCGGCTGGTCGGCCCGCGGGCGATCCGGCGCGCGGCGGCGCGTCTGCTCAAGGGTGAACTGACGCTGTTCGGCTCCGAAGCGCGCCACGAGATTCTGCGCGAGACCGATGCGGTGCGCTCCCGCGCGCTCGCCGCTCTCGACGCGTTCCTCGACCGGCTCTAGCAACAGGGCGATGTACGATGTCGCGATCATCGGCGCCGGGATCGCCGGGGCCAGCCTGGCCGCCGAGCTGGCCGCTCACGCGCGCGTGCTGCTGGTGGAAGCCGAAGCGCAGCCCGGCTATCACACCACCGGCCGCTCGGCGGCGTTCTGGGAGGAGTGCTACGGCGGGCCCGACATCGTCCCGCTGACGCTGGCGTCGGGTCCGGCCTTGCGGGCGCTCGGCGTGCTCAGCCCGCGCGGTGCGCTCTACCTCGCGCGCGACGGCGAGGACGGGGCGGTCGAGGCATTCCTGGAGCGCTACGAGGGCAGCGGGGTCGGCATCGAACGCCTGGGACGCGGTGCGATCGAGGGGATCGTGCCTGGGCTCCGGCGCGACTGGACGCTGGCCATTCACGAGCCGGCCTGCGCCGACATCGACGTCGCCGCGCTGCACCAGCACTACCTGTCGGAAGCGCGGCGCGGCGGTGCCGAACCGGTGACCTCCGCACGGCTGACGGCCGCCGAACGCGGCGGCGAGGGCTGGCGGCTTGAGTTCGGCCGCGCCGGGGAGCGCCGCGCCGCGGTGCTGGTGGACGCGGCGGGAGCCTGGGCGGACGAGGTCGCCGCGCTGGCCGGGGCGCGTCCGCTCGGCATCGCGCCGCTGCGCCGCACGGTCGCGCAGCTCCGCACCGATCCGTCGCCACCGGCCGAGTTGCCGCTGGTGCTCGATCTCGCGGGCGAGTTCTACTTCAAGCCCGAGAGCGGCCGGCTGTGGCTCAGCCCGCACGACGAGACCCCGAGCCCGCCGTGCGACGCCGCCGCCGAAGAGCTCGACGTAGCGCAGGCAATCGACCGCTTCGAGCAGGTCGTCGACTGGCGGGTCCTGGCGGTCGAGCGCAAGTGGGCAGGATTGCGCAGCTTCGCGCCCGACCGCCGACCGGTCTACGGTTACGACCCGGCGCGCGAAGGACTGTTCTGGTTCGCGGGACAGGGCGGATTCGGGATCCAGACCGCGCCCGCCGCCGCGCGGCTTGCGGCGCAGCTCTTGCTCGACAGGCCCCGTGACGCGATGACAGAGCGGCTCGATGCGGCGCTTTATGACCCTGCGCGGTTCGGGTAGCGAATCGTGTCGCAAATGGTAGATTGAACGCGGGGAGCAATCGTACGGGAGGCCGCCGAATGGCGCATCGGTTTGAAATCAGGAAGAATAAGGCGGGCGAGTTCGTCGCCTACTTCTGTTACAACAGTGAAACCATGTTCTGGACCGAAGGCTACGCGTCGATGGCCAGCGCCAAGAACGCGGTCGCTTCGATCCAGAAGAACGGGCCCGGCGCGCCCCTGGTGGACGCCACCGAGGACTGATCCCGGAGGTCAGGCGCGCGCCGCTTCGGCGGCCGCGCTGGCCAGCCGATCGACCCGCTCGTTCTCGGCATGGCCGTCGTGGCCTTTCACCCATTGCCAGGTGATTCGGTGGGGGGCCGCCGCGGCGATCAGCTCGTGCCACAAGTCCTCGTTGCGCACGGGTTTCTTGCTGGCGTTGATCCAGCCCTTGCGCTGCCAGCCGGCGATCCACTTGGTCATGCCGTCGATGACGTAGCGGCTGTCCGAATGGATCGTCACCTCGCAGGGTTCGATCAGCGCGGTCAGGCCGCGGATCACGGCGGTCATCTCCATGCGGTTGTTGGTGGTCGCCGGATCGCTGCCCGAGAGTTCCTTCTCGTGCGCGCCCCTGCGCAACAGCACACCCCAGCCGCCCGGTCCGGGATTGCCCTTGCATGCGCCATCGGTAAACATGTCGACCTGCTTCATGCGCGCGGCATTGGCTCAA
Organism: Sphingomonadales bacterium 12-68-11; assembly: GCA_002279825.1. Taxonomy (GTDB): domain Bacteria; phylum Pseudomonadota; class Alphaproteobacteria; order Sphingomonadales; family Sphingomonadaceae; genus Croceibacterium_A. The sequence goes on along the minus strand of NCCV01000003.1, from coordinate 508,534 downwards.
TCCGGGGCGCGGGAAAAGGCCTGCGCGCCTTGCGCGGTGTAGAACGCCAGCCGCCGCGCAAACTCGAGCGGATCCTTGCGGGTGACCAGTGCATCGGCCGGGGTGTGCAGCCAGTCGAAAGCGCGCGTGGCCAGGAAACGCATGCAAGCGCCGCGCGCGAGCACCGGCAGCGCGGCCCACTCGGCGTCGCTCAGCGGGCGCTCGGCGGCATAGCCCGCGACCAGCGCCGTACCGATGTCGGGGCGATAAGCGCCGTCCTTGCCGAAGCACCACGCTGCGTGGGTCACCGCGAGATCGTAGGCGGTGACGTCGGTGCAGGCGAAGTAAAAGTCGATCAGGCCGCGCACTTCGTCACCGAGCAGCAGCACATTGTCGGGGAACAGATCGGCGTGGATCACCGAGCGCGGCAACCCGTGCGGCCAGTGGCGCGTCAGGAACGTGAGCTCGCGCTCGACCAGATCGGGAAGTGCGGAATCGATAGACCGCAACCCGTCCTGCCCGCACGCCGCCAGCAGATCGTGCCAGCGCTGCAACCCCATGTCGTTGGCACGCCGGCCAGGGAAATCCGCCGCGTTGCGATGGAGCCCGGCAAGCGCCGCCCCGACCGCGCAGGCCTGCTCGGGGCTGGGTCGATCGATCGAGACGCCGGACAGGAACTCGATCAGCGCCACGGCCTTGCCGCCGAGCATCCGGAACGAAGCCCCGGCGCGGTCGTGAATGGTGCGCGGCACCGGGCTGCCCCTGGCGGCCAGGTGATCGAGCAGGCCGAGAAAAAACGGCAGGTCCGCAACGTCCACGCGCTGTTCGTACATCGTGAGGATGAAGCGGTCGCCAGAGCCCTTGGGCCCACCGCCGGCGTCGCTCCCTGTGGTCTCGATCAGCCAGTTCGAATTGGACACGCCCTCGGCAATGCCCTTGGCCGAAACCAGCGCGCCGACATCGTATTCGGCAATCAGCGCGGCGAGGTCCGCCGCCGACAGCGAGGTGTAAACCGCCACCGGGCGAACGTCAGTCGACGAGTTGCCGGGGGAGCTTGAACACCATCCGTTCGACGGTGCTGGTCAGGGTGCGCTCCTCGACCTCGCGCCACTCGCCGAGCCGGGCGATCACTTCGCGGACCAGCCGCTCGGGCGCCGAGGCGCCGGCCGTGAGGCCGAGCGTGTCGACGCCCTCGAGCCAGGCCGGATCGATCTCGGCCGCGCGCTGAATCAGCCGGGCCCGCGTTCCGCTGCGTTCGGCCACTTCGACCAGCCGCAGCGAGTTCGACGAATTGGGAGCGCCGATGACCAGCACCAGGTCGCTGGCCGGGGCGATCTGCTTGATTGCCGCCTGGCGGTTCGAAGTGGCGTAGCAGATGTCTTCGGCTTTCGGGCCGACGATCTCCGGATAGCGCAGCTTGAGCGCCTCGATGATCCGGTGCGTGTCCTCCACCGACAGCGTGGTCTGGGTCAGGAACGCGAGCGGGGTGCCGGGCGCGAACGCCAGCGCCGCCACGTCTTCCTCCGTCTCGACCAGCGTCATCTGCCCGTCCGGAACCTGGCCGAACGTGCCGATCACTTCGGGATGGCCGGCATGGCCGACGAACACGATGTGCCGCCCCGCATCGGTCTGGCGTTCGGCCTGGCGGTGGACCTTGCTGACCAGCGGGCAGGTGGCGTCGAGATAGTCGAGCCCGCGGCGCGCGGCTTCGGCGGGAACGGCCTTGGGCACCCCGTGCGCGCTGAACACCACCGGCACCCCGTCGGGCACCTCGTCGAGCTCTTCGACGAACACCGCGCCTTTGGCCTGCAGGCTTTCGACCACGTAGCGGTTGTGGACGATCTCGTGCCGCACGTAGACCGGCGATCCGTAGCGATCGAGCGCGCGCTCGACGATCTCGATGGCGCGATCGACGCCGGCGCAAAAGCCGCGCGGGGCGGCGATCAGGACCAGCAGCGGAGGGCGCGTTTCGCTGGCGGGGGCGGCCTGAAAGGGGGCGTTCATGTGGCGGTCTCTAGCGGTTGTGGCTGCGCTGCGAAAGGGCTAGGGCCGCCCGGCTCGACTTCGCTACCCAGGTTGGACAAGGACCCCGAATGACCGCTCGCAAGGTGCTGCTGGCCGCAACCGTGATGACCGCGCTGGCCGGCTGTCAAACACAGGGTGAGATCGTCGTCGATAGCGGTGTCGGGATCAGTGCGCTGCGTAGCCTGTGCCCCTCGGTGGGCGTGCCCGATTTTACCGGCAACGTGACGTTGTTCACCCCCGCGGAAGCGCGCACCGCCGACGCGCTCGACGTGACCGCAACGATCACCAATTTGCGCAGCCAGTGCAACGAAACCGGCGCGCAGGTCTATACCGCGGCGACGTTCGATGTGATCGCGCAGCGGCGCGATACGCGCGGCGCGCGGCGTGTCGAATTGCCCTATTTCTCCACCGTGGTGCGCGGCGGCAACGTCGTCGTGGCCAAGCGGCTCGGCACTGTCACGCTCGACTTCGCCGACGGGGCTGAGCGCGCGCAGGCGCGCGGCACGGCGGCCGCTTACGTGGATCGCGCCGCAGCGACGCTGCCCGACGATATTCGCGAGCGGATCACCCGCCGCCGCCGCGCGGGCGAAGAAGCGGCAGCGGTCGATCCGCTGTCGGTGCCCGAAGTGCGCGAGGCCGTGGCGCGCGCGACCTTCGAGCTGCTGGTCGGCTTCCAGCTCAGCGAGGAACAGCTCGGCTTCAACGCCACGCTGTGACAGCGTTTCTGAGAGGGCGCCTTTCCGGCGCGCGCCAAACCCGCTAACCGCGCGGCCGATGGCCGAGACCCAAACCCTGTACGCCGCGTTTGCCGGCAAGATCGATGCCGTGCTCACGGCGCTGTCCGACGAAGGCGTGTTGCCCGCCGGCACCGCGCGCGACGGCGTCAGCGTCGAGCCGCCGCGCGATCCGGCGCACGGCGACCTTGCCACCAATGCCGCGCTGGTGCTGGCCAAGCCTGCCGGGCTCAACCCCCGCGCGCTGGCCGAGCGGATCGCCGCCGGGCTCGCGGCCGATCCGGCGGTCGTGAGCGCGGAGATCGCGGGCCCGGGCTTCATCAACTTGCGGCTGGCCGACTCGGCCTGGCTGAACGAGCTGGCGGCGATCGCGGCGGCCGGGCCGGACTACGGGCGGTCGGCGCGCGGCGCGGGCACCACGGTCAACATCGAATACGTCTCCGCCAACCCGACGGGGCCGATGCACATGGGCCATTGCCGCGGCGCGGTGGTGGGCGACGCGCTGGCCGCGCTGCTCGAGTTCGGCGGGCACAAGGTCATCCGCGAATACTACGTCAACGATGCCGGCGCGCAGGTTCAGACGCTCGCCCGCTCGGCGCATATGCGGTACCGCGAGGCGCTGGGCGAGGACATCGGCGAGATTCCGCCGGGGCTCTATCCGGGCGATTATCTGGTGCCGGTCGGGGAGGCGCTCGCCGCCGAGTTCGGCGGCCGCTACGCCGCCGCGCCCGAGGCCGAGTGGCTCGACCTGTTCCGCACGCGCACCGTGGCGGCGATGCTGGAGACGATCCGCGGCGATCTCGCGTTGCTGGGCATCCACCACGACCTGTTCAGCTCGGAGGCCGAGCTGCAAGCCGCCGGCAAGCCCGAGCAGGCCGAGGCCTGGCTGCGCGCGCACGACCTGGTTTACGACGGTGTGCTCGAAGCCCCCAAGGGCAAGCCCGCCGAAGACTGGGAGCCGGTCGAGCTGCCGCTGTTTCGCTCGACCCGGTTCGGCGATGACCAGGACCGCCCGATCAGGAAGAGCGACGGCAACTGGACCTACTTCGGCGCCGATCTCGCCTATCACATGCAGAAGGCGCAGGGCGCCGACGAACTGATCGACATCTGGGGCGCCGACCACGCCGGTACGGTCAAGCGTATCAAGGCTGCGGTCGCGGCGCTGTCGGCGGGAGAGGGCAAGCCCATCCCATTCGACGTCAAGCTGGTGCAGATGGTCCAGCTGCTGCGTGCCGGCGAGCCGGTGAAGATGTCGAAGCGCTCGGGCAACTTCATCACCATTGCCGACATGGTCGAGGAAGTGGGCAAGGACGTGGTCCGCTTCACGATGCTGACCCGCAAGCCCGAAGCGCAGATGGACTTCGACTTCGCCAAAGTGGTCGAGGCGTCGAAGGACAACCCGGTGTTCTACGTCCAGTACGCGCACGCGCGGATCCGCTCGACGCTGCGCAAGACTGCGGCCGACGGGCTGGCGCCGTCCGCTGACGGTCTCGACCGGCTCGGCGCGGACGAGCTGGCGGTGGTCAAGTTCGCGGCGCAGTTCCCGCGCGAAGTCGAAGCCGCCGCCAAGGCGCGCGAACCGCACCGGATCGCGTTCTATCTCTACGACCTCGCGGCCGCGTTCCATGCGTTCTGGAACGCGGGGAACGACGATCCCGAAAAGCGCATCATCCTGACACATGACCGGGCGCTGACATCCGCCAGACTTTTCCTCGCCCTGCAAATCGGGCAGGTCATTCGCAACGGGCTCGCCATCCTGGGGGTGGAGGCGGTCGAGGAGTTGTAAGCATGTCAGTGGCGGAGGGGCGCCGGCCCGACGAGGACCCGGTCGAGCTCGACGAGTTCGGCGAGGAGGACGAGCTCGCCTTTCCGATCGAGAACGATCGCCTGCCGTGGCTCGATTCCGACGACGAGCCGGAGGATCCTGGGCTGGATACCGGCCGGATCGCGGCGTTCGCGCTGGTCGGAGTGCTGGCATTGGCGGCCCTGATCGGGGGCCTGTGGTGGCTGACGCGTGAGCCCTCGGGCCCCACATTGGTCGCCGAAGGCGGCACGATCGAAGCGCCTGCCGCGCCCTACAAGGAAAAGCCCGCCGACCCGGGCGGTCGCGAGGTTGCCGGTACCGGCGACACCAGCTTCGCGGTGGCCGAGGGCCGGACGGTCGAATCGCGCGTCGCCGACGCTTCCCCCGAGCCTGTCCGGGTGCCGGCGGCCACCGCCGGCGCGCCCCGTCCCGCGCCGAGCGCGAGCGTGCCGGCCAGCACCGGCGGCGTCGGCGTGCAGGTGGGGGCCTATTCGCGCCGCGAGCAGGCGGAAGCCGGCTGGCAGCAATTGGCGGGCCGGCTGGCCCCGCTGCAGGGCCGCAGCCACCGTGTGGTCGAAGGGGTGGTCGATGGCGCGACCGTCTATCGCCTGCAGGCCGTGGCTGGCAGCCTTGCCGATGCCGACACGCTGTGCCGTGCGATCAAGGCGGCTGGCGGGGACTGCCAGGTCAAACGCTAGCCAGGACAAGCGCTACCCGAGTGATGCGCGCGCGCAACGCCCGGTGGTAATCTCCCGAACACGCGGCGAACCGTAATGCCCGCGTAAAGATCGCCTGTGAGGGCCCGGGCATCTTCCACGCCGGGATCCTTTCATGAATCGTCCTCTGCTTCTCGCGGCCAGCAGCCTGCTGGCCGTCGCTTTCGCCTCGCCGGCCCTGGCCCAGGACGCCGACGAGGGCGACACGATCATGGTCACCGCCCAGCTGCGCGAGCAGTCGCTGGTCGATGTGCCGATCGCCTTGACCGCTTATGAAGGCGAGTTCCTCGATCGGCTGGGGATCAGCGATTTCGAGGAGATCTCGCGCCATATCCCAGGCTTCGAGGTGCAGAACCAGTCGCCCAACAACCCCGGCTTCGTGATGCGCGGCATCACTTCGGACACCGGTGCGGCGTTCGGCGAGCCGCGCGTCTCGGTCTATCAGGACGGCGTTTCGATCTCCAAGTCGCGCGGCTCGTACGTCGAACTGTTCGATCTCGAACGGGTCGAAGTGGCGCGCGGGCCGCAGTCGACGCTCTATGGCCGCGGGGCGCTGATCGGTGCGGTCAACCTGGTCCAGAACAAGGCCGATCCGGACGCCTTCGACATGCTGGTGCGCGGCGGGCTGGGCAATTTCGACGCCTATTCGGTCGAAGGCATGGTCAACGCCCCGCTGGGCACGGGCGCCGCCGCGCGGATCGCCGGTCGGCTGCGCCAGCGCGACGGTTACGTCGAGAATGCGCTGGGCGGTGAGGCGTTCAATTCGGTCGATACGATGGCGCTACGCGGCGCGCTCCGGCTGGAACCGAGCCAGGCGATCAGCATCGACCTGATCGGCAATTACCAGGAGGATAAGCCGGCCGGCACCTCGTTCAAGTCTTTCACCTACCTGCCGACCGATCCTACCACCGGGGCGGTGCTGGCGAGCAGCGCGCCCGAAGACGCGGCCGCGCTCGCCCCGGCCGCGGGGTTCGAAGGCGGGACACCGCTCGGTCTCGACCGCGAGGTCTGGGGTGTCACCGGCCTCGTCAACGCGAACCTGACCGATCGCCTGACGCTGACCTCGATCACGGCTTATCGCGAGTTCGCCGGTACCGAGATCTTTGATGCCGACGGCATCTCGCTTCCGGTCCTGACCGCAGCCGAAAATGCGGAGGGCGAACAGCTGAGCCAGGAACTGCGGCTGGTGTATCAAGGCGAGCGTGTGACCGCGTTCGTAGGGGCCGCCTACTTCTGGGAAGACGGCTTCCAGCGCACCCCGGCGCAGTTCGACGAGCGCGTGCTGCTCGCGCGGCTCGCCGGCGCGCTGCAGGGCCCGGTTCCGGGAACGCCCGCCAACCGGCCGGCGCCGCTCGCCACGTTCGGCAGCACGGCGTTCACCGCGGCGCTGCTGCAAGGCGTCGCCAATGCCTACGGCGTCGCGCTGGCCGCGCCGCTCGCGCAGGGCATCGCCGCGAACCTCAAGTCGGGGCATCTCGAAACCTCGACCAATTCGTCGACCACGAAGGCATTCGATGTGTTCGCCGACGTCACGCTGCGGCTCACCGACCGGCTCGAGCTCGGCGCCGGGGCGCGCTTCACGCATGACGACAAGGAAAGCGCGATCAGCGCGGCGGTGCTCAACGGGCGCTCGATCCTCGGCGGCTTCATCGGCGCTCTCGGCCAGCCGGCGGCGACCCGCACCGCGCTGCTCGGCGCGCTGGCGGTGCCCGGCGCGGCGACGATCCCCACCTCGGCGACGTTCCCGGTGCCGCTGTTCGGGCTCGGCGCGCAGCCGACTGCCAACAACGGCGACACGGTCGCCTCCGACCTGACCGACGAGGGCTTCACCTGGCGCTTCACCGCGCGTTACGAGCTCAGCCCGGCCAGCAGCCTCTATGCGAGTTATGCGCGCGGTCGGCGTCCCGAACTGCTGTCGGCAGGCGTGCCCGCGGCGCCGCTCGGCGCGGCGCGGTTCGATCTGGTGGAAGCCGAGACTGTCGACAGCTTCGAGGTCGGCGCGAAGAGCGACGCGCTGGCCGCCGGGCTCTATCTCGACGGCGCGCTGTTCTACTACAAGTACAAGAACTTCCAGACCACAGTTCAGGAAGGCACGCAGTTCATCACCACCAACGCCGGCGAAGCGGAAAGCTACGGCGCGGAGCTGCAGGCACGCTGGCGGGCCGACGCGAACGTCGAGCTGTTCGCGACTTACGCCTACAATCACAGCCGGTTCGAGGCGGGTATTCGCGAAGGCAACCGCTTCCGGCTGTCGCCCGACCACACCGCCTCGTTCGGCCTCACCGCCGGGTTCGACGCCGGCCCGGGCCGCGTCGATTTCACGCCGAGCGTGACTTACCAGTCGGAGATATTCTTCGACGACGACAACGACCGCCCGGACCTGCAGGCCCCGCCGCGCGCGCTGGTGGCCGATCTGGTGCAGGACGAGCGGCAGGGCAGCTACGCGCTGGTCAACGCGCGGCTTGGCTACACGCTCGACGCCGGACTGCGGATCGAAGCTTTCGTCACCAACCTGCTCGACCAGGACTTCATCAAGGATGCCGGCAACACCGGCGATTCGATCGGTCTGCCGACGTTCATCGCCGGCGAGCCGCGGATGTACGGCGTGCAGGCGAGCGCGCGTTTCTGACCCCCTGATCCCCGGCCGAGGAGTCCGCGACATGCCCATCGACCGCCGCTTGCTGCTGAAGGGCGCCGCGCTGGGTGCGGGTGCGCTCGCGCTCCCGGCCTGGGCCCAGGTCATGAATGCGCGGGGGTTCACACACGATGTCGCGAGCGGTGAGCCCGGCCCGGACCGGGTCATGCTGTGGACGCGCTATGTTCCCGAAGCAGGCGGCAGCGGCCGGCTGCGCTGGGACGTGGCCAGTGACGCGGAGTTCGGCCGGGTCGTCGCCAGCGGCGAGGTGCGCGCGAGCGCCGAGCGCGACTGGTGCGTGAAGCCGGTCGCCGAAGGCCTCGCGCCCGGGCAATGGTACTTCTACCGCTTCCGCGACGAGGGTGGCCGGACGTCGGCCGTGGGGCGAACCCGCACCCTTCCGATGGGCGCGGTGGACCGCTTCAACATCGCGGTGTTTAGCTGCTCCAACCTGCCGTTCGGCCTGTTCAACGCCTATGCCCACGCCGCGGGCCGCCGCGACATCGACCTGCTGCTCCACGTCGGGGACTATCTCTACGAGTACGAGCGCGGCAAGTATCCCGCGCCCGCCGATGTGCTGCCGGGCCGGGTGATCGAGCCCGCGCACGAGATGGTCGCGCTCGCCGACTACCGGATGCGCTACGCGTCGTACCGCCTCGATCCCGATCTCCAGCGGCTCCACCGCAGCGCGCCGATGGTGATGATGTGGGACGATCACGAGAGCGCCAACGACAGCTGGGCGACCGGGGCCGAGAACCACCAAGCCGAGAGCGAGGGCGACTGGCAGGCGCGCAAGATCGCGGCGATGCGCGCATGCCGCGAGTGGCTGCCGGTGTCCGACGAGAACTGGACCCAGTATCGGATTGGCCAACTCGCCGACCTGTTCCGGCCGGAAACGCGCCTGGTCGGCCGCACCCGGCAGCTCGACCTCGGCGATTTCCTGCGCGGCAAGCTCAACATCCCGGCGGCGATCACGGAGTTCCGCGACGGGCCGTGGCGGGACGAGGCGCGCACGCTGCTCGGCATGGAGCAGGAGCGCTGGCTCGCCGACGGGCTGCGCCGCTCGGTCGGCGACGGGGTGCGCTGGCAGGTGCTCGGCCAGCAGGTGGTGATGGGGTCGCTGTCGCTCACGCCCGAGATCGCCCGCTTCCTCGGCGGCGAAGCCAGTCCCGAGGCGCGGATGCGGGTGCAGGTCGGCCTCGCCGCGGCGCAGGCCGGGCTGCCGTTCAACTTCGACCAGTGGGACGGCTATCCCGCCGCGCGGATGCGGCTGCTGCGCGCTTCGCTTGAGGCCGATGCCAACCTGCTGGTGCTGTCGGGCGATACGCACAATGCCTGGGCCTTCGATCTCGATCACGAGGGCACGCCTGCAGGCGCGGAGTTCGCGGTGCAGAGCGTGACCTCGCCGGGCTACGAGGCGCAGCTGGCCGGCGACCCGGGCGATGTCGCGCGGGCGATCTTGGCGGGCAATCGGCAGTTGAAATGGGCCGATACCAGCCGCCGCGGCTACCTGACGCTCGAGCTGACGCCCGAGCGCGCGACCGGCGAATGGCACTTCATGGAGACGATCCGGCAGCCATCGATCGCGCTTTCGGGCCGCCACCGCATGACGGCGACGCACGGCAGCCGGCGCTTCATGGCCGCCTGACGGCGCGGCGCGGTTACTGTCCACACCGCTGCATCGGGCGCGCTTGCCCGGCCGGGGGATTCCTGCGACTTTTCGGCCGATGACGCCCGCGATCTTCGGTCTGGCCGGCCCGGTGCTTAGCGCCGACGAGCGCGCGTTCTTTCGCGAGGCCGATCCGGCCGGCTACATCCTGTTCGGCCGCAACGTGGAGAACCGCGCGCAACTGCGCGCGCTGACCGACGAACTGCGCGCGATCCACGGCCGCGAGCGGCTGCTGGTCTCGATCGACCAGGAGGGCGGCCGGGTGGCGCGGATGAAGCCGCCCGAATGGTTAGCGTTCCCGCCGGGCGAGGCCTTCGCGCGGCTATGGGACCTGGCGCCGGCGAGCGCGATCGAGGCGGCGCGGGCCAATGCCGAAGCGCTCGGGCTCGATCTCGCCGAAGCCGGGATCAGCGTCGATTACCTGCCGCTGCTCGACGTGCGCCAGCCGGGCGCGCACGACGTGATCGGCGACCGCGCGCTCGGCAGCGAGCCGATGCAGGTCGCGGCGCTGGGCCGCGCGATCCTCGATGGGCTGGCGCGCGCGGGTGTCACGGGGTGCGTCAAGCACATGCCAGGCCACGGCCGTGCGGGCGCCGACAGCCACAAGGAACTGCCGACCGTGACCGCCAGCGAGGCCGAGCTGGAGATCGATCTCGAACCCTTCCGGATATTGGCGAGCGCGCCGATCGCGATGACCGCGCACGTTTGCTACACGGCCTGGGACGCGGACAATCCCGGTACGCTGTCGCCCTTCGTGGTGGGTGAGATTATCCGCAAGCGGATCGGTTTTGCCGGCCTGTTGCTGACCGACGACATCGACATGGAAGCGCTCGACGGCACGGTGCCCGAACGGTCCGAGCGCGCTATCGCGGCGGGGTGTGACCTGGTGCTCAACTGCTGGGCGAAGATGGCCGACATGACCGGAATCGCGCAGCGCTTGCCGCCGATCACCGAGGCCGCCAGCGCGCGGCTCGAGCGCGCGCTCGACCTCACCGGCCGGCCGTCCGGCGATCAGGCCGCGCTGCTCGCCAAGCGCGACCGGCTGCTCGATTTGGTGGCTCAGGCATGACCGAGGACGGCCTGCTCTTCGCGCGCGATGCCGTGCCGGGCGAAGCGTGGGAAGGCCCCGCCGCCGCGCCGGCGCCCGACGCCGCGCTCTATCTTGAACTCGACGGGTGGGAGGGGCCGCTCGATCTGCTGCTCGACCTGGCGCGGCGCCAGAAAGTCGATCTCAAGGCGATCTCGATCCTGGCGCTGGTCGATCAGTACCTGGTCTACATCGAGCGGGCGGGAGCGCTGCGGCTGGAGATCGCGGCCGACTACCTGGTGATGGCCGCGTGGCTCGCTTACCTCAAGTCGGCGCTGCTGCTGCCCAAGGAAGAACAGGAGCAGCCCGGGCCCGAGGAGCTGGCGCTGCGCCTGCAGTTGCGGCTGCAACGCCTGGGCGCGATGCGCGAGGCGGCGGCGCGGCTGCTGGCGCGGGACCGCCTCGGCCGCGACGTGTTCGTGCGCGGCGCGCCGGAGGGGCTCAAGGTCGATCGCCGCAACGCTTGGCAGTGCGACTGGTTCGCGCTGGTTTCGGCCTATGGCCAGGTCAAAGTGCGCAATGAGCCGGTCGTCCACATGGTCCGCGACCGCCTGGTCATGACGCTCGATTCGGCGATCGAGCGGGTCTCGGCGATGCTCGGCGTCCGGCTCGACTGGATGGAGCTGCGCGATTTTCTTCCCACTGCCGGCGAAGGAACGGATCCGCGCCTGCGCCGTTCGGTGCTCGCTTCGAGCTTCGTCGCCGCGCTTGAGCTGGCCCGGCTGGGAAGGGCGGAACTTCGGCAGGAGGAGGCTTTCGGGCCGCTCCACCTGCGCCAGGTAGCGGGATGAGCGAGGCACCCGACGATCTCGCCCGCGCGCTCGAGGCCTTGCTGTTCGCCGCCGAGGAGCCGTTGACGGCCGAGGCTCTGGCCGAGCGGCTTGGCGGGGCCGAGGTGCGCGAGGCGCTGCGCGGCCTCGCGGCGCACTACGAGACGCGCGGGGTTCGGCTGGTCGAGCGCGGCAAGCGCTGGCAGTTCCAGACCGCCCCGGATCTCGCGCATCTCCTCCGCCGCGAGCACGAGCAGGTCCGCAAGCTGAGCCGCGCGGCCACCGAAGTGCTGGCGATCGTGGCCTATCACGAGCCGGTCAGCCGCGCCGAGATCGAGGCGATTCGCGGCGTCCAGACCAGTTCGGGCACGCTCGACGTGCTGATGGAGGCTGGCTGGGTGCGCGCGGCGGGGCGGCGCGAAGTGCCCGGCCGGCCGGTGATCTACGCCACCACGCCCGAGTTCCTGAGCCATTTCGGGCTCGCCAGCCGCAAGGACCTGCCGGGCATCGATGAACTCAAGGCCGCCGGGCTGCTCGATGCGGTCGAGGACGCTTACCTGGAGCTCGCCGAGGCGGGCGCTGCGGAAGACCGGGCGGCCAAGGCGGCGCTGGAAAACCCCGAGGAAAGCGCCTAGACTCGCTCTTTCGGCGTTATCCGGAGATTTTCCATGAGTCTGGGTCCGTTCCAGATTGTGATCATCCTGCTGGTGCTCGTCGTGCTGTTCGGGCGCGGCCGGATCAGCGACTTTATGGGCGATATTGGCAAGGGCGTGAAAAGCTTCCGCCGGGGCCTCGATGACGAAGGGTCAGCGGCGTCGCGGTTCGAAGCCGCTATTGCCGAGGCAAAGCCCGCCGAGCCTAGGCCCGCCGCCGACAAGCCGGCCGGCTGACGCGCCAGGGAGCCCTTCGGGGCATTGATGCATGTTCGATATCGGTCCCAGCGAGCTGCTGCTCATTGTCGTCGTGGCGGTGCTGGTCATCGGTCCGAAGGATTTGCCGCTGGCGCTGCGCACCGCGGGCAAGTGGATCGGGAAGATGCGCAAGATCTCGGGGCATTTCCGCGCCGGGCTCGACACCATGATCCGCGAGGCGGAGATGGAGGAGCTCGAGAAGAAGTGGGCCGAGCAGAACGAGCGGGTCATGCGCGAGCATCCGAACGGCGGCCCTGGCGAGCCCGAGCCGACCGGCGCCTATCCGCCGCCGCCGCTTCCCGCCCCGCTGCCGGCTCCGGCCACGGCCGAAAGCCGGGCGATCCTGCAGGACAATCCGGACGAGTATCGCGACATGCCGTTCGTGCCCGATCCGCCCGCGCCCGATGGCGACACCGATCCCAAGCTGGGCCCGCCCGATGCCGCTAAAGCTTAAGGACCTCGACCAGACCCAGGCTCCGCTGCTCGATCATCTGATCGAGCTGAGGAACCGGCTCTTCCGGTGCGTGATCACGCTCGGCGTGGCGTTCGCGGGGTGCTTCTATTTCGCCGCCGACATTTTCGCGCTGCTGGTCCGGCCGCTCGCGCAGGCGTTTCCCGCGGGCGAGGGCCGGCTGGTCTATACCAAGCTCTACGAAGCGTTCTTCGTCGAGATCCAGGTGGCGCTGTTCGCGGCCTTCGTGGTCAGCTTCCCGATCATCGCCAACCAGTTGTGGCAGTTCGTCGCCCCGGGCCTCTATGCCAAGGAAAAGAAGGCCTTCCTGCCGTTCCTGCTGGCCACGCCGGTGTTGTTCACGGCGGGGGCGAGCCTCGCCTATTTCGTGGTCATGCCGACGATGTTCACCTTCCTGCTCGGCTTCGAGGGCATGACTGCGGGCATTCCCCAAGAAGCGCTGCCGGCGATGGGCGACTACCTGACGCTGGTGATGCACCTGATCCTGGCGTTCGGGATCAGCTTCCTGCTGCCGGTGCTGCTGCTGCTGCTCAACCGCGCGGGCATCGTCAGCCGCGAGCAGATGACCACCGCGCGCCGCTACGTGATCGTCGGCATCTTCATCGTCGCCGCGGTCGTGACTCCGCCCGACGTGATCTCGCAGCTGATCCTGGCGATTCCGCTGGTGATCCTGTTCGAGATTTCGCTGCTGCTGATGCGCCCGGCGGACAAGATGGGCGCGCGGGACGAGGAAGAGACCGATGACGTGTCGGCCGCGACTAAGCCCGAACAGACTGTCTAGACCCTAGCGCCCCGGTGCGTCAGCGGCAGGTGGCGGGCCGCCCGCATCGTAGACCTTCACCCCGGCGATCCAGGTTTCGAGCACGCGGATGCGGCGCAGCTCTTGCGCGTTGGCCTGCAGCGGGTCGCCGTCAAGCACCACGAAATCGGCGCGTTCGCCGGGCGCGAGGCGGCCGAAGCGGCCTTCGGCGAACCCGGCGTAGGCGGCGCCCGCGGTATAGGCGGCCAGCGCCTGCTCGCGGCTGACGCGCTGTTCTGGCAGCCATCCGCCTTCGGGCTGGCCGGCGGCGTCGGTGCGGCTGATCGCGGCGGCGATGCCGGCGAGGACGTCTGGCGCCTCGACCGGCGCGTCGGAGCCGAACGCCAGCGACGCCCCCGCATCGCGTAGCGCGCGCCAGGCATAAGCGCCGGCGAGGCGCGCGGGGCCGAGCCGCGCTTCGGCCATCAGCCGGTCGGAGGGCTGGTGGACCGGCTGCATCGAGGCGACGATCCCGTGCCGGCCGAACCGCGCGATGTCGGCGGGATCGACCACTTGCGCGTGCTCGATCCGCCAGCGGCGGTCGCCCGTGTAGTCGGCCGAGAGCTCCTCGATCGCCAGCAGCGCCTCGTCGTTGGCGGCATCGCCGATGGCGTGGATCGCGACCTGGTACCCATCCATCGCTGCGCGGCTCATCAGATTGCGAAGCTGCGTGCCGTTCGTCAGCGCCAGCCCGCGGTTGCGCGGGTCGTCGGCATAGGGCGCCTTGAGCAGCGCGCCGCGACTGCCCAGCGCGCCATCCAGATAGAGCTTGATGCCGGTCAGCCGGAGCCGGTCGTCGTAGAGCCACGGGGTCGGGCCTTGGCCGCCGATCAGCAGCATCTCGGGCACGCTCGCCGCGTAGGCGATGATTCGCAGACGCAACCGGTCCGCGTCGCCGGCGCGGCGGAAGGTCATCCAGTCCTCGATGCTGGTGCCCATGTCGGCAACCGCGGTCACGCCGTTGCGCAGCAGCAGATCCTGCGCTTCGAACAGCGCCAGGTCGCGGTCGGCGGCGCGCGGCGGGGGGACCTTGGAGCCGACCAGTTCGGCCGCGGCGTCGACGAACACCCCGGCGGGCTGGCGGCCGCCGGGCAGGCGCTCGATGCGGCCGCCTGCGGGGTCGGCGGTCGCGGCGGTAACGCCGGCGGCGGCGAGCGCGGCGCTGTTGGCCCAGCCGGCGTGGCCGTCGATCCGCTCGAGCCAGACCGGCCGGTCGGATACCACCGCGTCGAGTTCGGCGGCGGTCGGGAAACGGCCGAGGCCCCACAGTTCCTGGTTCCAGCCGCGTCCGATCAGCCACGGGCGGTCGGGATGCGCGGCGGCATAGGCGGCGAGCCTGTCCTGGGCTTCCTGGAGCGAGCGCGTGCCCGACAGATCGAGCACCAGTTGGCCGAGGCCGAGGCCCATGACGTGCGCATGCGCGTCGATGAAACCGGGGACGACGGTGCGGCCTTCGCCGTTCTCGCGGAACTCGACCTGGGGCGGACGTTCGAAACGGTCGAGCGTGCGGACCACCTTGCCGTCCTCGCCGACGATCATCGCGCTGAAGCGCGTCACTTTGCCGTCGCGGTCGAACGACAGGCCGTTGATGTTGTCGATCAGCGTGTCGGCGAGCGCCGGCGCGGAACAGAGGGCTAGCAGCAGGGCGCAGAGCAGGCGCTTCACGGGGCAATCTCCGGCCAGTGGCGCACCAGCGCGCTGGTATCCTGCCGCCCGCCGCCTGCGGCCTGGATCTCGGCGTAGAAACCGTCGACCAGGTCCGCCACCGGCAGCGGCAGGCCGTGCGCTTTGGCATCGGCGAGCGCGATGGCGAGGTCCTTGCGCATCCAGTCGATCGCGAAGCCGAAGTCGAACTCGCCCCGGGCCATCGTCGGCCAGCGGTTGACCATCTGCCAGCTCTGCGCGGCGCCGCCGGAGATCGCCTCGAGCACCCGGTCGAGATCGAGCCCGCTGGCTTGAGCGAAGCGCAGCCCTTCGGAGAGCCCGGCGAGCGTTCCGGCGATGCACAGCTGGTTGACCGCCTTGGCCGCCTGACCCGCGCCGGCCGCGCCGATGTGCACAATCCGGGCAGAGAACGCGTCGAGGATCGGGCTTGCAGCGGCAAAGGCCTCGGCCGAACCGCCGGCCATGACCGAGAGCGTGCCGTTTTCCGCTCCCGCCTGCCCGCCCGAAACCGGCGCGTCGAGTGCGAGCAATCCGCGCGCTTGGGCGACGTCCGCGATCTTCCGGGCGAGGGCGGGCGATACGGTAGTGTGATCGACGAACAGCGCGCCCGGCTCCATCGCCGCCAGCGCGCCGCGTTCGCCGAGCACGACCTCCTCCAGATCCCGATCGTTGCCGACGCAGGCCAGCACCGCGTCCTGCTTTTGCGCGGCTTCGGCCGGGGTCAGGGCCAGTGCCACGCCGAGCCCGGCATGCCGCGCCAGCCAGGCTTCGGCCGTGGCGGCGGTGCGGTTGTAGACGGTGACCCGGTGCCCGGCGCGGGCGAGGTGGCCGGCCATCGGCGCGCCCATCGTGCCGAGGCCGAGAAAGGCGATGCGCTTGCTCATGCCCGCCACCTGCCGCCTTCGCCCGGGCAAAGCAATCGCCGTGCGCCCCGCCATTTCCCTTCGCGGCGCTTTTCGGTTAGCGCCTGTGCCGATGACGGGAACCGAAACGATCGAGGCCGAGCTGACGCTGGCCGATGTGGAAGCGGCCGCGGCCAGCATCGCCGGCGCGGTGGTGCACACGCCGACGCTGCACAGCAAGACGCTGTCGGCGATCACCGGCGCCGAGATCTGGCTCAAGTTCGAGAACCAGCAGTTCACCGCCGCTTATAAGGAGCGCGGCGCGCTCAACGCGCTGCTGCAGCTCAACGCCGAGCAGCGCAGCCGCGGCGTGATCGCTGCCTCGGCGGGCAACCACGCGCAAGGCCTGTCGTACCACGGCACCCGCCTCGGCGTGCCGGTGACGATCGTCATGCCCAAAACGACGCCTACGGTGAAGGTGCTCCAGACCGAAGCCGTCGGCGGCAAGGTCGTGCTCGAAGGCGAGACGTTCGACGATGCCTACGAGACCGCGCGCAGCATGGAGCAGCAGCTCGGGCTGACTTTCGTCCATCCGTTCGACGATCCGGTCGTCGCGGCCGGGCAGGGCACTGTCGCGCTCGAACTGCTGGCCGATGCGCCGGGGATCGAAACGCTGGTGGTGCCGATCGGCGGGGGCGGGCTGATCAGCGGCATGGGCACCGTGGCCAAGGCGCAGAACCCCGCGCTCGAAGTCATCGGCGTGCAGGCGCAGCTCTACCCATCGATGTACGACAAGATCAAAGGTGCGGCGCTGCCGTGCGGCGGCGACACCTTGGCCGAGGGCATCGCGGTCAAGGAGCCGGGCGCCTTCACCAGCCGCGTGGTCGCGCAAGTGGTCGACGATATCGTGCTGGTCAGCGAGGCCGATCTCGAAGGCGCGGTCAGCCTGCTGTTGCAGATCGAGAAGACGGTGGTCGAAGGCGCCGGCGCGGCGGGCCTCGCGGCGGTGCTTGCGCACCGCGAGCGGTTCGCCGGCAAGAAAGTCGGCCTGGTGCTGTGCGGCGGCAACATCGACACCCGGCTGCTCGCCAACGTGCTGCTGCGCGATCTCGCCCGCTCGGGCCGGCTCGCGCGGCTGCGGCTGTCGCTGCAGGACCGCCCGGGTGCGCTGCTCAAGGTAATGCAGGAGTTCGCCGCGCACAACGTCAACATCCTCGAGATCTACCACCAGCGGATCTTCACCGACCTGCCGGCCAAGGGCCTCGTCACCGACATCGAATGCGAAGCGCGCGACCGTGCCCAGCTCGACAAGCTGGTCGCGGCGCTGCGCGCGCGCGGCTACGCGGTCAGCCAGGTCGAGCTCAACTGACCCCGCGCCGTTAAGCCTCGCGGGCCCCACCTGACCCGGATCGGGGCGAAAGCGGAATCCGGCGGGGCCACTGTGGAAAATACCGCTCCCCACGGGCGATTTTGTGGTTAATACTATTCCTCGCAGGGGTCCCCGGACCCTATCCTGCAGCGCATGGTAATCGCCCCGCAACACCCGGTGGAGAGAGGAACGACCCGCCCGTGACGGCCCCCGTCCGCTTTCCGCGATTTTTCGTCACGAGCCCTGCGCCGTGTCCCTATCTGCCCGGACGGACCGAGCGGAAGGTGTTTACCGAGCTCAAGGGTCCGCACGCCGAATCGCTCAACGATGCGCTCGGCCGGATCGGCTTCCGCCGCAGCCAGACCGTGGCCTATCGGCCGAGCTGCCTCGACTGCCGCGCCTGCGTCTCGGTGCGCGTCGTCGCCAATGCCTTCGAACCTTCGGCCGGCCAGAAGCGCATTCTCAAACGCAACTCCGATCTGGTGGTAAGCGAATGCCGCCCGTGGGCGACGCCGGAACAGTTCGAATTGCTGCAGCGTTACCTCGCCAACCGCCACCCGGGCGGCGGCATGGCGGCGATGGACGATGTCGATTACGCCGACATGGTGGAACACACGGCCGTTTCCAGCTTTGTCATTGAATACAGAGAGCCCTCGCCCGATGGAGGGGCCGGTCGCCTGGTCGGCGCCTGCCTCTCCGATCGCCAGGGGGACGGGTTGTCGATGATCTACAGCTTCTACGACCCGGATCATGAGACGCGGACGGGGCTTGGTAATTTCATTATCCTCGATCACATCCGGCGGTCTGCGCAAGCGGGCCTGCCCTATGTTTACCTCGGCTACTGGGTCGAGGGATCGCAGCGCATGCAATACAAGGTCCGCTTCCGGCCGCTCGAGCGCCTCGGCCCGCACGGCTGGCAGCGCTTCGGCGACGCCGAGCAGGCCCGCTACATCGCCGCCGTCAGCGCTGCCCGGCGTGACGATACCGAAGGCGTGGATGGGGCCGCCAAGGACTTCGTGCCCGGCGCCCAGCAGCAATACCGCTTCGCCTGATCGCGTCCCCGGCTTGCGGACCGGCTTGCGCGGCCTGGTGCTGGCGCTGGCCGCGTCCGCGGCACTGGTCTCGCCCCTCATCCCGAGTTCGCTAGCCGCGCAGGAAGCGCTGCCGACGCTCGATGACCTGATCCCGGCGGAAGCGGTCGCCGATCCCGAAGGCTGGGCCGAGCGCGGCGTATCCGCCGACGGCGCCACGACGGTGGAGCCGGTGCCCGAACTCGACGCCGAATCGCCGCTCGCCGAAGCGCCCGAAATCGACGTCGCCTGGCCGGACAACCTCGCCGAACCGGAGATCCCGCAAGTCGAGCCGGAGACCGATATCGAGTTCGTCGAATTCGAGACCTTCGAGGCGCCGGTCGAAATGGGCGCCGATGAGCGAATCTCGGACGAGCTGGTGCTGGCGTTCCCTTCGGAATCGGCGCTGTTCCCGCAGCGGGGGGAGTTCCTCGCGCGGTTCCGCGAGCTTTCGACGGTTGAGCAGCTCGACGACGAGGGCAACGCCGCTCGTCTTTCCGCCCAGGCGCGCGTCGACGAGCAACTGCTGCTGCGTCTGCTGCGAGTCTACGGCTACTACGGCGCAGTCGTGACCCGCTCGGTCGCCGGGCTCGACGACGGTAGCGGGGAAGCCGCAGAGCGCACCGCCGAGCGGCCGGTGGTCCGGTTCGATATTCTGCCTGGCAGGCAATTCGCGTTCGGCGCGATCGATCTCGGCGAGCTGGCATCGGCAGGCGCCGACTATCCGATCTTGCGCGAAACGTTCGAGATCCAGCCGGGCGACCCCGTGCTCGCCGACAAGGTGCTCGAGGAGCAGATCGACCTCGACGAGGCGCTGGGCGAGGGCGGCTATCCGTTCGCGGCGATCATGGAGCCTTCGCTGCTGATCGACCACGCGCGCACCGAAGGCGATCTGACGATGCCGGTCACGCCTGGCGGCAAGTACACGTTCGGCGCCGTCACCAGCAACATGCCCGAGTTCCTGTCGGGCGAGCACCTCGCAGATATCGCGCGGTTCGAGCCGGGCGATCTCTATCAGCGTAGCCTCGAGCTCGACTTGCGCCGCGCCATTCTCGCCACCGGTCTGGTCGCCAGCACTTCGCTGCGCCCGGTCGAAGTCACCCCGCCAGCGAACGGCCAGCCGGGCACTGTCGACATCGCGGTCGAGATGACCCCGGCCAAGCTGCGCACGCTCGCCGGGCGGATCGGCTACGGCACCGGCGAGGGCTTCAAGGTCGAAGGGAGCTGGGAGCACCGCAACCTGTTTCCGCCCGAAGGGATGCTGCGCGCGCGCGGCATTCTCGGCACCAGCGAGCAGCTTGCCGGGATCACGTTCCGCAAGAACAATTTCGGGCACCGCGACCGAATCCTGACGATCGACGCTTTTGCCAGCACGGTCGACTATCAGGCTTATGACGCGCGCACCGCGTCGGTAGTCGGCACTTTCGAGCGCCTCAGCACGGTGCTGTTCCAGAAACCGCTTAGTTGGTCGATCGGGCTTGAGCTGGTCGCGACGGGGGAAAGCCAGGCCGATGCCGACGGCAACCTCGGCCCCCGGCAGACCTATTTCATCGGCGCGCTGCCCGGCTTTGCACAGCTCGATACCAGCGACGACCTGCTCGATCCCACGCGCGGCTTCCGGCTTTCGGCGCGCATTTCGCCCGAGACCTCGCGGAGCAACGAAACACAGAGCTTCTATGTCCGCGCCCAGGTGGATGCGAGTTACTACCGGTCGCTCGGGGACAATATCGTGCTCGCCGGCCGTGCCCGCTTCGGCAGTATCGCCGGTGCGGATGTCGATGAGGTCGCCCCGTCGCGGCGGCTTTACGCAGGCGGTGGCGGTTCGGTGCGCGGCTACGGCTTCCGGGCGATCGGGCCGCGCGACACCGAAGGCGACCCGACGGGCGGCCGCTCGCTCACCGAACTCGCGGTTGAAGCCCGCATCCGCACCGGGTTCCTCGGCGGGGCGCTGCAGGTGGTGCCGTTCGTCGATGCGGGCAGCGTCGGCAACAGCTCGAGCCCGAGCTTCAACCGCATCCAGATCGGCGCCGGGGTCGGCGCGCGCTACCTGAGCAGCTTCGGCCCGATCCGGCTCGACGTGGCGGTGCCGCTCAATCCTGGGCCCAACGACGGCCCGGTCGCAGTCTATGTCGGGCTCGGACAGGCGTTCTGATGGCGGAGGAGAGCGCACCGCTGGCAGCGTCCGAAACGCCGCGCCGCCGCTGGCGCGCGGCGCGCGTGCTGCACTGGCTCGGCGGTGCCGTACTTGCCTTGCTGCTGCTGATCGCGCTCGCGATCGCCTGGCTGCACACCGGTTCGGGCCGGCAGTTCATCGTCGAGCGCATTGCGCGGATCGCACCCGCCTCGGGGCTGTCGGTGGAGGTCGGCCGCATCGAAGGATCGGTGCTGTGGAGCGCGACGCTCTACGACGTGAAGCTGCGCGACGCCGACCGCAAGCTGTTCCTCGAAGTGCCCGAAGTCGAGCTCGGTTGGCGGCCGTTACGGTTCCTCTACAGCGGGCTCGATGTGCGCCACCTGGTGATCCACGGGGGCACGCTTTACGCGACCCCGCGGCTGGTACCCGGCGATCCCGATGCGCCGACGCTGCCCGACTTCGACATCCGGGTCGACCGCTTCGTCGTGGACGGATTGAAAGTCGCGCCCGGCCTGCTCGGCGGCGCGGAACGGACCATCGACTTCCGCGCCAAGGCCAACGTCCGCAAGGGCCTGGTCTATCTCGACGCCGACGGTGCGCTGGGGGGCGGGGATGCGTTCGACGCGCTGGTCTATGCCGAGCCCGACGGCAACCGCTTCGATCTCGATCTCGACTACCGGGCGCCGGCCGGCGGCTTGCTCGCCAACCTGACCGGTACCGACGAAGCGACCCGCGCCTGGCTCAAGGGCGAGGGCACCTGGACCGCCTGGGAAGGCGCGCTGCGGGTCGATCGTGGGCCCGAGACGGTCGCCGCGTTCAAGCTCTACAACCGCGCGGGCACTTACCGGATCATCGGGCAGGCGCGCCCCGGCGAGTACCTGACCGGACTGCCGCAGCGCGCGATCGGACCGGTCGCCTCGCTGATCGCCGATGGCTCGCTGACCGACAGCGTGCTCGACGGCCGGCTGCAACTGTTCGGCGCGGGCGTGCGGGCGGACGCACGAGGCGTGGTCGATCTGGCAGACAACCGCTTCGAGGATGTGAGCCTGCGGGCCGATCTGCTGGCGCGCGACCTGTTCGGGCCCGGGCTGACGCTGACGGACACCTCGCTCGAGGCGCGGCTCGACGGGCCATTCCGCAGCCTGGTGGTGCCGCACGAACTGCGCGTCGGCACGCTCGATGCGGGCGGCACGGTGTTCCGCGATCTCGTCCAGCGCGGCCAGCTTACGTATGATGGGACGCGCGCCACGATCCCGCTCGACGCCACGGTCGCGCGGATCACCAGCGGCAACGCGCTGGTCGATCCGCGGCTGGTCGGCGGGCGGCTGCGCGGGACGCTGGTCTATGCCGGCAACCGGCTGGTGTCGGACAACCTGGCGCTCGACTTCCCCGGCCTGACCGCGCGGCTCGCGCTGGTGGGCGATCTCGAGCGCGGCGCTTACGGCCTCTCCGGCCCGGTGCGCGCGAGTGGCCTCGCGATCGAGAACCTCGGGACGGTCGATGCCGAGGGACGCATCCAGTTCCGCATCGGCAACAGCCATCCATGGCAGCTCGACGCCGATTTCTCCGGCCGCATGCCGCGCGTCACTAACGCCACGCTCGCCAACGTGGCGGGCGGCAACATTCGCTTCCGCGGCGCGGTCTCGCTCGGGGCGAGCCGGCCGATCGTGTTCCGCCGCACCGTGCTGAGCGCCGAGAAGCTCAATCTCCAGGTCGATGGGCGTGTCGAAGGCAGCCGCACCACGCTCGCGGGAAGCGGCCGCCACGTCGACTACGGTGCGTTCACCGTCGAGGCGGCGATCGCCGACGACGGGCCGCGCGCCACGCTGGTGTTCGCCAATCCCTATCCGGCGGTGGACTTGCGCGACGTGCGGGTCGTGCTCGCGCCGACGCCCGACGGGTTCGGCATCGATACCGAGGGGCAATCGCTGCTCGGGCCTTTCGACGGGCGGCTCACGCTGGTTTCGCCGGCGGACGGGGCGACGCGGATCGGCATCGAGCGGCTAGCGTTTGGCGCCATGTCGGTCAGCGGCGGGCTGACGCTGGCCGATGGCGGCGTGACGGGTTCGCTGGCCCTGGCCGGCGGCGGGGTGGGCGGCACTATCGGGCTGACCGCGCGCGACAGCGGGCAGGCCTTCGACGTGGCGCTCACTGCGACCGATGCGCAGTTCCGCGGCCCAACCCCGCTGGCGATCCGCGAAGGCGCGCTCGCTGCGAGCGGCTTTATTGGCGGCGGTTCGTGGACCGTCAACGGCACCGCGCAAGGGGCGGGGATCAGTTACGGCTCCCTGTTCATCGGCCGGGTGCAGGGCCAGGCGGCGGTGACCGACGGGCGAGGCACCTTCGCCGCGCAAGTGGCGGGCCGGCGCGGCAGCCGGTTCGAACTGCAACTGGCCGGCGACGCCGCGCCCGAGCAGATCCGCCTCGCCGCGCGCGGCAGCTACGCCGGCCGGCCGATCGAGATGCCGCGCCGCGCGGTGCTGCTGCGGACCGACGACGGCGGCTGGCAATTGCAGCAGACGCTGCTCGGCTTCGGCGGCGGGCGGATGTTGGCGGAGGGGCGCTTCGGCGGCAGCGAGCCGATGGCCGGCAAGCTGCACTTCGCGGCAATGCCTCTGTCGCTGATCGATGCCTTTGGCGGCGATCTCGGGCTGGGCGGCACCGTCTCGGGGATCGTCGAATTCGGCGCGGGAGCCGGCGGAGTGCCGGTTGGCGAGGGGCAGATCATGGTCCGCCGGCTAACCCGCTCGGGCCTGGTTGTGTCGTCGCGGCCGATCGATCTCGCGCTGGTCGGGCGGCTCACCCCGGCCACGCTGCAGGCGCGCGCGGTCATGCGCGAGGGCGGTGAGACCAAGGGCCGGCTGCAGGCGGTGATTTCGAATCTGCCGGCGGGGGGCACGCTGCCTGACCGGCTGTTCGCGGGCGATCTGTTTGCGCAATTGCGCTTCTCGGGTCCGGCCGACGCGCTATGGCGGCTCGCCGCGCTCGAGTTGTTCGACGTGACCGGCACGCTCAATGTCGCCGCCGACGTGACGGGTTCGCTGGCCGACCCGCAAACCGCCTCTACTCTAGGCAGGCCGCTTTGCCGGCTCGCGGCTCGAACTGATCAGCCTCGCCGGGGCCGCGCCCAACGGCGGGCGCGTGACGGGCAGCGGCATCGTCGATCTGTCGGGCATGTCGCCCGAACGCGGCCCCCGCCTCGACCTGCGGATCGCGCTGCGCAATGCCGAAGTCATGGACCTGGCGACGATGGGCGCCACCGTAACCGGTCCGATGCGGATCGTCTCGGACGGGGTGACCGGCACGATCGCGGGACGCCTGCAAGCGCAGGAGGCGCGCTGGGTGCTCGGCGGCAGCGCCGCGGCGCAGCGCCTGCCCAACATCCGCACACGCGAGATCAACCTGCCGGCCGATTTCGTCACCGCACGCGCGGTCAGCAATCCGTGGCGCTACCTGATCGACGTCACCGCACCCGACGAAGTCAGGGTCACCGGCATGGGCCTCGACAGCGAGTGGAGCGCACGCGTGCAACTGCGCGGCACCACCGAAGCGCCGCGCATTCTCGGCGAGGCGCAGATCGTGCCGCGCCAGGGCTTCTATTCGTTCGCGGGCACGCGCTTCGAGATCACCCGCGGGCGGATCGACTTCGACGGCAATTCGCCGCCCGACCCGCGCATCGACATTCTGGCCGAGGCCACGGTCGATGATCTCACCGTCGATGTCGGCGTGAGCGGCAATGCCACCCGCCCGATCATCACGTTCAGCTCCAACCCCGGACTGCCCGAGGAGGAGATCCTCACCCGCCTGCTGTTCGGCGACTCGATCACCAACCTCTCGGCCACCGACGCGCTCCAGCTCGGCGCTGCGCTCGCCTCGCTGCGCGGCGGCGGGGGGATGGACCCTATCAACCAGCTCCGCACCGCGATCGGGCTCGACCGGCTGCGTATCGTTGCCGCCGACCCGGCGCTCGACCGCGGCACCGCGATCGCGCTGGGCAAGAACTTCGGCCGCCGCTTCTACGGCGAGATCATTACGGACGGGCGCGGCTACAACGCGACCGAGCTCGAATTCCGGGTGACGAGCTGGCTGTCGATCCTGGCCAGCATTAACACCATCGGCCGCCACAGCGTCGCCGCCGAGTACAGCCGCGATTATTGATTCTCCCTATCCCGCAAGCGGGAGGGGGCTAACTCCGATATAGCGCCGCTTCCGCCGCCCGCCGCCGCGTTAGCCCGGGCATGACCCGGCCGCCGGCACGGTTCCAGCGGGCGAACTCCGCGGCGGCCCCGGCAAAGTCTCCCGCCTTGTGCTTGCGCGCCAGCGTGGCGCGCCCGATCGCGCCGGTGTTGTAGTGGAAGCTGACCAGCGCATCGAACTGCGCTTGGGAGGTCGGCGCGCCCTCCAGCTCGCGCGCGACCTCGCCCGCATAGCGCGCGAGATCGGCTTCCAGCCGCGCATCGCATTGCGCCTGGGTCCACACCGTCCCACGCGAAATACCCGCGCCGGTTGCGCCCCAGCCGATCGTCCAAGGAACGTCGCCCGTTGCGGGGTCGGGGTAGGCTTCGATCAGGCCGTCGCCGCGCCGCCTGGCGCAGCCTTCGAACCGCTTGATCAGCGCAACCCCGGCCTGGCCAATGCGAGAGGGGGTGGGTTCTGGATTGTCGGGCCGCAAGGCGCTGTCGATCGCGGCATCGAGCGCCGCGACTTCGTGATGTTTGAAGCGCCGACCGAGCAATCGGCGGACGGCCTCGAAAATGGCCTTGCGATCCATGGCTTGCCTCGTTGTGACGATCGAAGCTAACCAAGTAGGTAAAAACAATCCCTGTAGGACACCAAAAAAGGGCGCCCGGATCGCTCCGGACGCCCTTCGTGCAGCTACGATCCCCCCAGATCAGTAGCTGTAGTACATGTCGAATTCGACCGGGCTCGGCGTGGTTTCCCAGCGCATCACGTCGGCCCACTTGAGTTCGACGTAAGCTTCGATCTGGTCCTTGGTGAACACGTCGCCCTTCAGCAGGTACTCGTGGTCGGCCAGCAGGCTGTCGAGCGCTTCGCGCAGGCTGCCGCACACGGTCGGCACTTCGGCCAGTTCGGCGGGCGGCAGGTCGTAGAGGTTCTTGTCCATCGGCTCGCCCGGATGGATCTTGTTGAGCACCCCGTCGAGGCCCGCCATCAGCAGCGAGGCGTAGCACAGGTAGGGGTTGGCCATCGCGTCGGGGAAACGGAATTCGACGCGGCGGCTCTTCTCGCCCGAACCGTAAGGGATGCGGCACGAAGCCGAGCGGTTGCGCGCCGAATAGGCGAGCAGCACCGGAGCCTCGTAACCCGGCACCAGCCGCTTGTAGCTGTTGGTGGTCGGGTTGGTGAAGGCGTTCAGCGACTTGGCGTGCTTGATCACCCCGCCGATGAAGTACAGGCAGGTATCCGACAACCCGGCATAGCCGTTGCCGGCGAACGTCGGCTTGCCGCCATCCCAGATCGAGATGTGCGTGTGCATGCCCGAACCGTTATCCTTGGCGATCGGCTTGGGCATGAAGGTGACCGTCTTGCCGTAGGCGTTGGCGACCATGTGGCAGACGTACTTGTAGATCTGCATGCGGTCGGCGGTCTGCACCAGCGTGCCGAAGGTCAGCCCCAGCTCGTGTTGTGCGGCGGCGACTTCGTGGTGGTGCTTGTCGCACGGCAGGCCCATTTCGAGCATGGTCGAGACCATCTCGCCGCGGATATCGACCGCGCTGTCGACCGGCGCGACCGGGAAGTACCCGCCTTTGGCGCGCGGCCGGTGGCCGAGGTTGCCCGCGTCCATTTCGGTGCCGGTGTTGGTCGGCAGCTCGATGTCGTCGATCTGATATCCCGAGCCGGCGTAGCCGTCTTCCCAGCGCACGTCGTCGAACATGAAGAACTCAGCTTCGGGGCCGACATAGACGGTGTCGCCGAGGCCGGTGGTCTTGAGGAACGCTTCGGCGCGCTTGGCGCACGAGCGCGGGTCGCGCGCGTAGAGCTCGCCGGTCGAAGGCTCGACGATGTCGCACACCACGATCATCATCGGGGTGGCCGAGAACGGATCGATCCAGACCTCGGAGAGGTCGGGCTTGAGGATCATGTCGCTCTCGTTGATCGTCTTCCAGCCTTCGATCGAGGAGCCGTCGAACATCAGCCCTTCCTCGAGCGCGTCCTCGTCGATCACGCCGGCGACCATCGTCAGGTGCTGCCACTTGCCCTTGGGATCGGTGAAGCGCAGATCGACCCACTCGATCTCCTCATCCTTGATCCGCTTCACGATGTCCGATGCACTGGCCATGGTAGTCCTTCCTTCGAATTGAGTGCCGAATTCAGTCCGGCCCGCCGCGCGGGTGGGCCGTATGGAGATCAGATCGCCGCGTCGTCCTTTTCGCCGGTGCGAATGCGCAGCGCGGATTCGATCGGGGTGACGAAAATCTTGCCGTCGCCGATCCGGCCGGTTTGCGCCGCGGCGGCGATCGCTTCGACCACCGCTTCCGCCTGGGCGTCGCTGACGACCACCTCGAGCTTAACCTTGGGGAGGAAGTCTACCACGTATTCGGCCCCGCGATAGAGCTCGGTGTGGCCCTTCTGCCGGCCGAAGCCCTTGGCCTCCGTAACGGTGATGCCGCTGACCCCCACTTCGTGGAGCGCTTCCTTCACCTCGTCCAGCTTGAACGGCTTGATGATCGCTTCGATCTTCTTCACGTGACCCCTGTCGACTGGCTCGGGACGCAAACGCGCCCACGCGGTCTGACCCATCCCAGGCGCCGATACTTCAAGAATCGTGCCAAGGTCCGAGTGTCAGGACTAGCCAATCGCTGCGGGCGACGAAAGGGCGGAATATCGCGCAAGCAACGGCAAGGCGATCGCCGCGATCGGGCAAGGATCTTGCAATCGATGGACGTTTTTCGGGCAAGCGCTGCCCGCAAATTGAGCAGCTACAGGCGCAGCCCAGCGGTTTCGGGCAGTCCCGCCATCAGATTGAGGCTCTGCACCGCTGCCCCGCTGGCGCCCTTGCCGAGGTTGTCGAGCCGAGCGACCAGGCGCGCTTGCGCCCCGTCGCCCGAGGCGAACACGAACAACTCGAGCGCGTCCGACGGCTCGGCCGAGCGCAGCAGAAGCAGCTCCCCGTCGGAGGGCTCGGAGCCCATCCGCACGATCGCGCTGCCGGCATAGAACCGGGCGAGTTCCGCACGCAGCGCGGGGGGCTCCGCCGCGCCGGGCATAGCGGCCAGCGGCAGGGGAACTTCGACCACCATGCCGCGGTGCGCGGGGATCACCGCCGGGCTGAACAGCGGCGACTGGGCAAGGCCGCAGCGGTGTTGCATCTCCGGCACGTGCTTGTGGCCGAGCGCCAGCGCATAGCCACGCCAGGCGATGTCGGGATCGGCCTCGAACCGCTCGATCAGCGCCTTGCCGCCACCCGAATAGCCGGACACCGCGTGGCATATGTAAGCCCAGTCGGCCGGCAGCAGCCCAGCTTGCACCAGCGGCGCGACAAGGGCGATGAAACCGGTGGAGTAGCAGCCGGGGTTTGACACGCGGGTCGCCGCAGCCACGGCATCGCGCCCGACCACTTCGGGAAAGCCGTAGATCCAGCCGGGCGTCACACGATGCGCGGTCGAGGCGTCCACGACCCGCACCGCGCTGCCCGGCTCGATCAGCGCCACCGCCTCGCGCGCGGCGTCGTCGGGCAGGCACAGGACCGCGAAGTCGGCGGCGTTGAGCGCCTCGGCGCGCGCGGCGGGATCCTTGCGGCGCGCGTCGGCGAGCGTAACCAGCGCGAATTCGCTGCGCCCGGCGAGCCGTTCGGCGATCTCGAGGCCGGTGGTGCCGGCGGCTCCGTCGATAAACACGCTAAAAGTCATGGCAGCGGCTCCAGCCGTTCGCTCCTGACATAGCCGGTCGGCCCGGCGAGCGACAGGCAGCCCCAGGCCCAGTCTCCGCTCACTTCGAGGACTTCGAAGGACTGCCCTGCCAGCAAGTCGCACAGCGCTTCCGCGTGCTCGTTCGGCGCGACCTTGAGCGGAGCGCCGCCGGGCAGCACCGCGCGCGGCTGAGGCACGGCGTAGTGCGGGACGAAGTAGCGTCCTGCGAGGCCGATATGCGCGAGATCGCCCCGCAGCGGCAGCGCCTGGGAAGGTGTCCGTGGAGTGGGCCCGGAAAGCGCGAACGGGCCCTGCGGGGTCGTCTCGCCGATGGGATCGGTGTCGGCCATGGTCGCGGGCGATTAGACGCAGGCCGCCGGGGGTGCAACCTCGCCGCCTAGCCGAACCGTTCGCGCAGCATCTGCCAGGCGGCGCGCAGTCCCAGCGCATCGCCGCCCTTGGGCCGGCCAGGCTTCCCGACGGGGCGCCAGGCGAACGTGTCGAAATGCGCCCAGTCGATCCCGTCACCGACGAACCGGTCGAGGAACAGCCCCGCGACGCTGGCCCCCGCGAAGCCGTTGGCATTGACGTTGCCCAGATCGGCGATGTCCGATTTCAGCCACTCGCGATAGGCCTCGGGCAGGGGCAGGCGCCAGCACGCGTCGTCATGCGCCAGGCCGGCGGCGAGCAGCGCCGCGGCGGTTTCGTCGCGCCGCGCCATCAATGCGGGCAAGTCGGGCCCGAGCGCGACGCGCGCGGCGCCGGTCAGCGTGGCGAAATCGAGGATCAGCGCGGGCTTCTCCTCGCTGGCGCGGGCGAGCGCGTCGGCCAGAACCAGTCGCCCCTCGGCATCGGTATTGCCGATCTCGACAGTCAGCCCCTTGCGGCTGCGCAGTACGTCGCCGGGCCGGAAGGCGTTTCCGGCAATCGCGTTCTCGACCGCCGGGACCAGGCAATGCAGCCGCACTTTGAGGCCCGCGCCCATGACCAGCCCGGCGAGCGCCAGCGCATGCGCCGCGCCGCCCATATCCTTCTTCATCAGCAGCATGCCGGCGGCCGGCTTGATGTCGAGCCCGCCGCTGTCGAAGCATACGCCTTTGCCGACCAGTGCGAGGACGGGCGCTTTGGGCTCGCCCCACACCAGGTGCAGCATGCGCGGTGCGTGGCTGCGCGCCGCCGCGCGGCCGACCGCGTGGACCATCGGATACTCGCGCTCGAGCGCTTCGCCGCGCGTCACGGTCAGCGCGGCGGCATGGCGCTTGGCGAGCTGCTCGGCTTCGGCCTCGAGCGCGGCCGGGCCCATGTCCTCGGCGGGGGTATTGACCAGATCGCGCACCAACGAAACCGCCAGTGCCTCGGCCTGCGCGGGCACGATGGCCTTGGCTTCGCGGGTCAGCAGCACGCGCGGGCCGGGCGCATCCTTATCCTCGCGGTAGCGGGTGAAGCGGTACTGAGCGGTTTGCCAGCCGTGGAGGGCCGGACCGGGCGCGCCTTCCGCCAGCCGGTAGGTTCCCGAGGGCAGAACTTCGGCGAGTTTGGCGAGGCACCAGCTCGACAGCCGCAAGGGATCGGCCACCCCGCCGATCGCCATCCACCCGTCGCCTTCGGGCACGATGCCGACCTGGTACGCGCTGCCGGTGAAGCTTTGCCCGGCCAGCGCCGCGCGCTGCGGCCCGTTGAGTGTGCGGGCGAATGCCTCGAACCCGTCCTTGTTCACGAGGTGGATCGGGATTGCGCCCTGGCCGCGATCGGGCCGGATCAAATCGCTGGTGTTGTTCATTAGGATTCCGCTTGCCCGTTCGCGGTCGATTTGGGAAGGCACCGGAGATGCGGCAAACGGTCTGGCTCCTGATGCTCACGCTCGCCGCCTGCGACTCCAGTCCGAATGGGCAGGCTGGCGGTGAAGCGACCGCGGCCGCGGTCTCCAGCGCCAGCGCGGCGGCGAGCGCTTCGGCCAGCGCCTCGGCGTCGATCGGTCCTGACGGGGCGCGCAGCCTCAGCGAAGAGACCGACGAGTTCCTGTTTTCCTATGCCTATCCGGCCGCGGCCGGAAACATTCCGGAACTGGCGGCCTTGCTCGACCGGCGGCTCGAGCAGTCGCGCGGCGCGCTCGTTCAAGAGGCCGCCGAGGCGCGCCGCGCGGCGCGTGCCGACGGCTTCCCGTATAACAAGCACAGCGTGGAAACGCGCTGGGAAGTGGTCACCGATCTGCCGGGCTGGCTCAGCCTGTCGGCCGAGATCGAAAGCTACGGCGGCGGGGCCCACGGCAATTACGGGTTCGATTCGCTGGTGTGGGACAAGCAGGGCGCGCGGGCGCTGCCGGCGATCGATCTGTTCGCCTCGGCCGAGGCGCTCGACGAAGCGATCGGCGAGACGATGTGCCGCGCCCTCAACGCCGAACGCGCCAAACGGCGCGGCGAGCCGGTGCCGGAAGGCAGCGACGACCAGTTCGACCAATGCGTCGGGGTCGCCGAGACGACCGTGCTGGTCGGGTCCGCCGGCCGCCGCAAGTTCGACCGGATCGGCGTGCAGATCGGCCCGTACGTGGCCGGTCCTTACGCCGAAGGGGCGTTCGAACTCAGCTTCCCGGTCAACCGGGCAGTGCTCGCCGCAGTCAAGCCGGAGTTCCGCGACGCCTTCGTCGCTCGCAATTGAGCGCCATTCTCGCTACATGGCGGCCATGACCGAATATCAGACAGTCGAAGCCGGCGACGTCGTTTACCGCGACGGGACCATCAAGCTGCACGGCCCGCAGGGCTTCGAAGGCATGCGCAAGGCGGGGCGCCTCGCCGCCGAAATCCTCGATGCGCTGGCCGAGCAGGTCCGCCCGGGCGTCTCGACCGAAGCGCTCGATACGTTCGTGCGCGAGATGATGCTCGATGGCGGCGCGGTTCCGGCCACGCTCGGCTACCGCGGCTATACCCATAGCTGCTGCATCTCGATCAACCACGTGGTGTGCCACGGCATTCCCTCGCCCGGGAAGACGCTCCGCGACGGCGATATCGTCAACATCGACGTGACCCCTCTGCTCGACGGCTGGCACGGCGATACCAGCCGCATGTACCTGGTCGGCGACGTGCCTTTGAAAGCGCGCCGCCTGGTCGAAGTCACGCACGAGTGCCTGATGATCGGCATCGCTCAAGCGCGGCCCGGCGCACGGCTCGGCGATATCGGCGCGGCGATCCAGGCCCACGCCGAGCAGTACCGCTACGGCGTGGTGCGCGATTTCTGCGGGCACGGCCTCGGCCGCCTGTTCCACGATGCGCCCGAAGTGGTCCATGCCGCGCGCGCCGGCACCGGGCCGGAGCTCAAGGCGGGCATGTTCATGACCATCGAGCCGATGATCAATCTCGGCCGCCCGCACGTGAAGCTGCTCGGCGACGGCTGGACCGCGGTGACCCGCGACAAGAGCCTCTCCGCCCAGTTCGAGCATTCGATCGGCATCACCGATGAGGGCGCGGAGATTTTCACGCTGAGCCCGACCGGGCGCGACAAGCCGCCTTACTGACCGCCGGGACTAACCCTCTCTCCCAGCCCGTATCGCCATCCCGCCCACGAACGGAGTGATGGCCACCAGCACCAGGCTTATCGCCGCGGTCAGCGCGATGCCGCCGG
Source organism: Sphingomonadales bacterium 12-68-11 (assembly GCA_002279825.1). Taxonomy (GTDB): domain Bacteria; phylum Pseudomonadota; class Alphaproteobacteria; order Sphingomonadales; family Sphingomonadaceae; genus Croceibacterium_A. Next base: position 476,367 of record NCCV01000003.1, on the reverse strand, counting down.
TGCCGCCGGCCGCGAGCGCTCCCGCGCCGAACACCAGCAGCGGCAGCGCAAGCGGGATCAGCAGCAAGCCGCTGAGTGCTGCGCCTCCCCCGCGCAGGCCGACGGTCAGCGAAGCGATCATCAGCCCGACCGCGGCGAGCCCCGGCGTTCCCGCCAGCAGGCCCAGCACGAGAGTCCGCAGCGTGGCGCCGTCGAGGCCGAGCAGCGCGGCGGCGGGAAGCGCGGCCAGCATCAGCGGCGGCCCGAAGCTCAGCCAGTGCGCCAGAAGCCGCACCGCCACCACCAGCTCCTCCGCGATCCCGCGCAGCGCCAACTGGTCGAATGTGCCGCGCTCGACGTCGGTTGCCAGCAACCGGTCGAGCGGCAGGATCGAGGCGAGCAGCGCCGCCACCCATACCACCCCGCCGCCGGTCCGGCGCAGGATCTCCGGTGCGGGGCCGACCGCGAACGGATAGAGCATGGCCACCGCGAGGAAGAACAGCACCGGCAGCAGCGTTGCCCCGCGCCCCGCGCCGCCGAGCATCCGCGCGAGGTCGCGGCGGAGGAGGATCAGTACCACTCTCACGGCGCGAAATCCGCCAGCGCCAGTTGCCGGAGGCCGGGCAGAGCGAACGGCTGGTGCGAGGCGACCACCGCCAGGCCGCCGCGTGCGCAGTGGTCCGCGACCAGCGTCTCGCAGGCGCGCGCAGCATCGACGTCGAGGCCGTTCAGCGGCTCGTCGAGCAGCCAGATGGGCGCGCCCTGCCGGGCCAGCCGGACCAAGGCCGCTCGCTTGCGTTGGCCAGTGGAGAGATAGCGTACCGGGATATCGAGCAACGCGTCCACGCCAAGGTTAGGGGCGGCCGCTGCGGGGGCGTCGAGTGCGGCCCAGAAGGCGAGCGCCTCGCCCAGCGGCTTGTCCCCGTCGAGCGCTGGTCGCTCGTCGATCAGTCCGGTGGCGCCGGCGCGATCGAGGGTTCCTGCGAACGGCCGGAGCAGCCCGGCGAGAATACGGATCAGGCTCGACTTGCCGACGCCGTTGGGGCCGGCGAGCTGCAATGCTTGGCCGGGATCGAGCGCGAACGAAAGCCCGCGAAACAGCAAACGCTCGCCGCGACGGCAGGCCAGGTCAGTGGCAGAGAGCCGCGCGGGTTCCATGACGTCGCGGGTTAGGGCAGAAGGCCGGAAGCGACAAGCAAGGGAGACCTCGGTGGCCGTTGCGCAACTGACCGAAGCCGAACGCCACGCCGCGCTGGCGGAGCTTTCCCAATGGAGCTTGCGCGCCGACGGCCTCGCTATCGAGCGGCGCTTCGAGTTCAAGGACTTCAGCGAAGCATTCGCCTTCATGGCGCGGGTCGCGCTTCTGGCCGAGACGCAGGACCACCACCCGGAATGGTCGAACGTCTACAACCGGGTGGCTATCACGCTGACCACGCACGACGCCGGCGGCCTTTCGGCGCGCGATATAAAGCTGGCCAAGGCGATCGACGGGTTGCTCGGCTAGTTCGTCATTGCGAGGGACCGTAGGTCCCGTGGCAATCCAGAGCCGAGCAGACCGCCCTGGATTGCTTCGCTGCGCTCGCAATGACGAGCCGGGGGCTCACAACCCCTCGACGTATTCCCGCCCTGTCTCGATCCGCGCGGTCGACTGGCCGAGCGTGTCCCCGACCGGCTCGGCGCGGCCGCCGAGGCAGGTGGCGAGGAAGTTCTCGGTGACTGCGTTGAAGGCGATGTTGTTGGTGGGCTTGGCGAAGCCGTGGCCTTCGTCGGGGAACACCACGTACGTCACCGGAATGCCGGCTTCCTGCATCGCCTTGACGATCTGGTCGCTCTCGGCCTGCTTGACGCGCGGGTCGTTCGCCCCCTGGCCGATCAGCAGCGGCTTCTTGATCGCATCGGCGCGGTAGAGCGGGCTGCGTTCCTTGAGCAACGCAAGGCCCTCGGGCGTGTTCGGATTGCCCATGCGCTCGTGGAACTGCTTCACCTGCGGCTCCCAATAGGGCGGGATCGAGGCGAGTAGCGTTTCGAGGTTCGACGGGCCGACGATATCGACCCCGCAGGCGAACGTGTCGGGCGTGAAAGTCAGCCCGGCGAGCGTGGCGTAGCCACCATAAGAGCCGCCCATGATCGCGACCTTGTCCTTCTGCGCGACCCCCGCGCCGACCGCCCAATCGACCGCATCGATCAGGTCGTCGTGCATCTTCTTGCCCCATTCGAGGTTGCCGGCGTTGATGAAGTCCTTGCCGAGCCCGGTCGAGCCGCGGAAGTTGACCGCCAGCACCGCATAGCCGCGATTGGCGAGCCACTGGTGCGCGCGGTTGAAACCGTAGCCGTCGCGTGCCCACGGGCCGCCGTGGACCAGCAGCACCATCGGCACCGCCGCGCTCGGCACGCCGTTACCGTCGGGATCGCTGCCGGGGGGCAGCGTCAGGTAGCTGACCAGCGTCAGCCCGTCGCGCGCCTTGATCTCGAGCGGATGCATCGGCTGGAGCGGGGCGCCGACCAGTTCGGGCCGGGTGGTGTAGAACTCGGTCAGCGTGCTCGCCGTCCGGTCGTAGAGGTAGACTTTGCTGGGGCTGGTCAGCGGGTCGTTCCAGATCACCCACTTGGTGTCGTCCTCGGTGCGCGACTGGACCCCGAAATCGCCTTCGAGCCGCGCGTCGAGCCACTCGAGCGAGGCCTTCACCTTCGGCTCGAACGCGGTCCACTCGGTCTTCAGGTAATTGACCGAATAGGCCTCGACTTCGCCGGTGCGCGGGTTCGACAGCGTGCCACCGATGTCGGCCTTGTCGCTCTCGGCCACGACGCGCTTCTCGCCGGTCTCGGTGTTTTCGGCGATCAGCGCGGCGGTGTTGCGGCCGCGGCTGTCGAGCCAGTAGAGCGTCTTGCCGTCGACCGTGTAGCCGGCGACCGTAGTGGTCAGCGAATCCTCGAGATCGGTGCTCTCGCGCGGGGTGGCGGAGACTTTGCCGTCCTCCACTTCGAACATGTCGAGGCCGCCGGCGGCGTTCTGCCGCACCGCCCAGCGCAGCGTCAGGCTGTCGTCGGCCAGGAACCCGGCATAGCCTTCGTTCTGCATGACCAGCGTCAGCGCGCCCGTGTTGAGATTGAGCAGATGCACGTCGTGGAACCGCGGATCGCGGTTGTTGAGCCCCACCAGCACCTGGTCCTTCTTGGTCACCGACGCGCCGACCACCGAAACGCGGGTGTTCTCGAACGGGGTGAGCGTGCGCTCCACGCCGGTTTCGACATTGACCTGGTAAAGCAGGTAGTTCTCATCGCCGCCCTTGTCCTGGACGTAGAGCACGCTCTTGGAATCGGGCGACCAGAAATACTGCGGGATCGGCCGGTCGGTGGCACTGGTCATCCGCTTGGCGGCACCGGGATCGCTGGCCGGCGCGATCCACACGTTCATCACGCCCTCGTGCGGCGCCAGCCAGCTCAGCCACTTGCCGTCGGGGCTGATCATGCCCGAAGCGCGCGTCGGATTGCCGTAGAGCGCGTCGCGCGGGATCAGCGGGACGGATGCGACGGCGTTAGCGGCACTGACGGACATGGTCTCTCCCTGTTGTGCATGGGCGGTTGCGGCGATCACGGCCAGGCTGGCGGCCAGGCCGATCGAGCCGAGTAACATCTTGCGGTTGGTCACAGCAGTTCCTCTGATCTGTCGCCTTGCTCCCCGGACGTAGGGAGCAGCGGCGAGGTTTGAAAGGCGGTTTGTCGCTTGGCATGGCCGTGTCAGCGAACCGGGCGCCGCCGAACCGCCCTAGGGGTCGGTCGTTGTTGGTTCACGATCACTGGTCCTTGAGGAACACCTCTTCGACCAGCATGCCGAAGGCATCGGCGATGCGGAAGGCGAGCGGCAGCGACGGGTCGAACTTTCCGTTTTCGACCGCGTTGATGGAGTTGCGCGAGACCTCGACCCGGTCGGCGAGCTCGGCCTGGCTCCAGCCCCGCTCGGCCCTCAGCACGCGGATGCGGTTGTTCATACGGAGGGCGCCCGGGGGGTCACGGCCGCGCCTTGGCGCGCAGCCAGGCGGCGCGCAACAGGCTCGCAGTGAGTAGCTGGAGCAGCGCAGCCGTGGCCGCGCCGAACATGAACATGCTGACCGCGGGGTGCGGGCGCGTGCTGCCGCCGCTTTCGAAGCTTCGAGCCATGTCGAAGATCAGCTCCTGAAACGGAGGCAGCAGCGAAGCCACCACCAAAAGCCCGACCGACCCTGAGCTCCAGCGATGGCCGAAGCGCGTGGCGGCAATCTGTATCTCGTCCTGGCGCAGTTCGCGCCGGACCTCAGCCCACAGGCTCGCCGCCATCACCGCCAGGAAGGAGCCCAGGAGAATGGCAGTGTGGAGGTGCGGCGAAAGGTCCTGCGTCCACCATAACGCGGTGAGCATCAGCACGATGGCCATGGGTATGAACAGCACCAGCGCAGTGTCCAGCGGCGACGACTTCTTCCTCATGCGGGCTCTCCCTGCCACGACTCGGTGACATGAAGACTTTGCGTTATGACAAATACACTTGTCAAGTTCGGCGGTGCTCGAGAGCGCGCAACTGCGCCGGAGAAAGCTGGTCAAAGCGCCGGGTTGTTGTAGCAATGCCAGGTGAAGATGGCGACCGCGCCGCGATGCGGGCGCCACGGTTCGGCCAGCTCGCGCGCGGCTTTCTCGCTCGGCCGATCCTCCAGCCCGAGGATGCGGCCGATACCGGCCTGGACCGCAAGGTCGCCGGCGGGCCAGATGTCGGGGCGTCCTTCGGCGAACAGCAGGTAGATCTCCGCCGACCAGCGGCCGATGCCCTTGATGCGGGTGAGCTGCGTGATCGCTTCCTCGTCGTCGATCGGCAGGCTGGCCAAGTCGAGTTCCCCGCTCACCACCAGTTCGCACAGCGAGCGCGCATAGCCCTGCTTCTGGCGCGACAGCCCGCACGCGCGCAGCGCATCGAACTCGGCGGCGAGCAGCACCTCGGGCGCCATCTCCGGGCCCAGCGCCTCCTCCAGCTTGCGCCACACGCTGGCGGCGGCGGCCACGCTCACCTGCTGGCCGACGATGGTTCGCAGCAAGGTGCGATAGCCGGTCTCGCGCAACCGCGGCTCGGGATAGCCGGCGCGTGCGAGCGCCGCGGCGATCGCCGGCTCGTGCGCCGCCACGGCATCGAGCCCCTCGGCAATCGCCTCCGCCGAAAGACCCACATTCCGCTCCTTGCCAAACCCAGACCGAGACCGTAGCAGCCCGCGACCGGAAAGGAACGCCCGCCCATGCCCAGCTTGACCGTCACTACCCGCGCCGGAGAAACCCGCACTGTCGAGACCGGGCCCGGGCTGACAGTGATGGAAGCGATCCGCGACAACGGCTTCGACGAGCTGCTGGCGCTGTGCGGCGGCTGCTGCTCGTGCGCGACGTGCCACGTCCATGTCGATGCGGAGTTCCTGCCGCTGCTGCCGCCGATGGCGCGCGACGAGGACGACCTGCTCGATTCCAGCGACGACCGCGACGCGACCTCGCGGCTGTCGTGCCAGATTCCGTTCACCGACGCGCTCGACGGTCTCAAGGTCCGCATCGCCGAGGAAGACTGAGTAGCGGCGCGCCAAGCCCATCTGCGTTGCGCCCGGCACCGGCGCACCCTAATCAGCCTGCCATGACTGCCCCTTCGCTCGGCCGCACGCTCGACCTGATCGGCAATACCCCGCTGGTGCTGCTCAAGGGACCGAGCGAGGCGGCGGGATGCGAGATCTGGGGCAAGTGCGAATTCATGAACCCCGGCGCCAGCGTGAAGGACCGCGCAGCGCTGTGGATCGTGCGCGACGCCGAAGCCAAAGGCCAGCTCGAGCCGGGCGGGACGATCGTCGAGGGAACGGCCGGCAATACCGGCATCGGCCTGGCGCTGGTCGCCAACGCGCTCGGTTACAAGACGATCATCGTCATGCCGGAGAACCAGTCGAAGGAGAAGATGGACACGCTGCGCGCGCTCGGCGCGGAGCTGGTCCTGGTGCCTCCCACCAAGTTCTCCAATCCCGGCCATTTCGTCCACACCAGCCGCCGCCTGGCCGAAGAGACCGCGGGCGCGGTCTGGGCCAACCAGTTCGACAACGTCGCCAATCGCCGCGCGCATATCGACAGCACGGCGCCCGAGATCTGGGAGCAGATGGACGGGCGGATCGACGGGTTCACCTGCGCGGTCGGGACCGGGGGCACGCTCGCCGGGGTCGGGCTCGGCCTCAAGGAGCGCGACGACAAGGTGACCATCGCGCTGACCGATCCCTACGGCGCCGCGCTCTACAACTATTACGCACATGGCGAGCTGTGCGCCGAGGGCAACTCGGTCGCCGAAGGCATCGGCCAGGGCCGCATCACCGCCAATCTCGAAGGGGCGCCGATCGACACCCAGTTCCGCATCTCGGACGAGGAAGGCCTGCTGTGGGTCGGCCGGCTGCTGCGCGAAGAGGGGCTGTGCCTCGGGCTATCGTCTGGGATCAATGTCGCCGGTGCAGTCGCGCTTGGCCGCCAGCTCGTGGCCCAAAACGGGAGGGGGCAGCGCGTCGCGACGATCCTGTGCGACACCGGATTCCGGTATCTGTCGTCACTTTACGACCGTGAATGGCTGAAATCCAAGGGTTTGCCGGTTTTTGATTGGCTAGGTTAAGTTTTCGCGACTAAACTGCGTCCCAATGGCGTCCGATCACGGCACCTCGCTTACCTCTCCCGAGCCCCTCGGCGGCGGTTCAGCGTCCCCGCTCGTGGGCACGCGCGCGCAAACCCTGCAGCGGCTCCAGGTCGGGCTGACCGGTCTTGCCGCGATGATGCTGCTGGTCGGCCTCGCCAACATCCTCAATTCCAACCTGCAGCAGAACGAAGCGCAAGTCGTGCCCGAAGCGCGCGCGACCGAAAGCGCCGCGGCCGAAGCGCCGCCCGCCAGCGATCCGCTGGCCGATGCCGGCGTGGTGCCTGATCTGCCCGAAGCCTCGGCACCTGTGGCGCCCGCCAGCGCCAATGTCACGCAGCCTTAGACGGGCGCTGATGGCGGCGCTGTTCGTCGCCGCCCCGGCTTGCTCCCAGACCGCGCCCGAGCGCCCCGCACTGGGCCTGCTGGGGACGATCCCGATCTTTTGGGGCGAGGCCGCGGGTCCGGCCGAGGCACTCGCAGGGTCGGCCGATCATTGGGCGCGCCCGCAGCTCGAGCAGACTTTCGCGCTACGCCCGCTGGATGTGCTCGACGCGGCCAGTCTCGCGGGGCTCGAGCGCCTGCTGCTGGCGCAGCCCCGCGCGCTGAGCCCGGCGGAGAACGTCGCGCTCGACGCCTGGGTGCGGGGCGGCGGTCACCTTCTGCTGTTCGCCGATCCGCTCCTGACAGGGGAATCGCGCTTTGCGATCGGCGACCGGCGCCGTCCGCAGGATGTCGCACTGCTCTCGCCGATCCTAGCGCGCTGGGGCTTGCGGCTCACCTTCGCCGAGGACCAGCAACAAGGCTTCTCCGTGCGGGACGTCGCGGGAATTCCCGTCCCGCTCAACCTGCCGGGACGATTCGAAGGCGATGGTTCGTGCGCGCTAGCCGGCGATGGCGTGCTTGCTCGCTGCCGGATCGGGGCAGGGGAGGTGACCGTACTGGCCGACGCGGCACTGCTCGATCTGCACGAGCGGCATCCGGCTGCGCCGGCTGCATTGGAGCGGCTGACGGCGGCGGCCTTCGCGCATGGGCCCGCGCAAGACCGCAATTATCCACCGTAATCCCTAATCTGCCCGTGATTTCCCCTTTCTTCCCGTCCTGACCCGCGTTACAGAGCAAGTCCATCGGACAAAGAGTCTACGCGCCATCCCGCATTGGGGTGGACGGGCCGCGCATGCGCGGCCCGGCGGGGAGGGCTTTGTCCGACGCGGCAACGGTTGGCCGATGGGGGCGAAGTGGCAGGGAGTGCACCGACAGGCTACAGCGGGCAGGGCTTTTCGCTTCCAGGCGAAAAGGGCCGCTTCGTGCTGCCGCCGTCGTTCCGCAAGGCCATTGCCCCAACCGACGACACCCCGCGCAAGCTGTGCCTGGCCAAGCATGACCGCTGGCCGTGCCTGACCGGCTTCGCCGAGTCCCGCACCGACCTGTTCGAGGCCCAGGTCACGCGCGAGCAGGACGCGGCGCTCAAGCTCGGCAAGGAGTTCGACTGGGAACAGCGCATGGCGCAGCTGTGGTCGTTTCAGGACGTGCCGTTCGATTCGAGCGGGCGCTTCGTGCTCCCCGAAGGCCTCGCCAGCGTGTGCGACCTCGGCGAGGGCATCGCGTTCCTTGGCGGTTCGCCGTTCTTCACGCTGTGGCCGCCCAAGGCGCTGTTCGCGATGGGAACGGGCTGGGAAGGCCAGCAGGCGGTCTGCCGCTCGCAGCAGGCCGAAGCCTTGGGCAAACGCAAATGAGCGCCCTTCATGTTCCGGTGCTGCTCGACGAAGTCCTCGCCGCGCTGGCCCTGCAGCCCGGCGAGGTGGTGGTCGACGCGACGTTCGGAGCGGGCGGCTATACGCGCGGGCTGCTCGCGCAGGGCGTGCAGGTCCACGCCTTCGACCGAGATCCGGACGCGATCCGCAAAGGCGCGGCGCTGGTTGCGGAGGCCGGCGGCCGGCTCGCGCTCCACGCCGAGCGGTTCTCGCGCATGGCCGACGAACTGCGCCGCATCGGCGTGCCCGCGGTCGACGCGGTGGTCATGGATATCGGCGTCTCATCGATGCAGCTCGACCAGGCGGCGCGCGGGTTCGCGTTCTCCGCCGAGGGCCCGCTCGACATGACGATGGAGCGGGCCGGGCCGACCGCTGCGGACTTCCTCAACGGGGCGCGCGAGGACGAAATCGCCGACGTGCTCTACCTCTACGGCGAGGAGCGCCAGAGCCGCCGCATCGCGCGCGCGATCGTCGCCGCACGGCCGCTCACCACGACCGGCGAACTGGCGCGCATCGTGCGCAAGGCCCTCGGCTATCACGCCGGTGCGCCGAAGGACCCCGCGACGCGCACGTTCCAGGCGGTGCGGATCCACGTCAACGCGGAGCTGGACGAACTCAGGGCCGGGTTGCGCGCGGCCGAGCTGCTGCTGCGCGAAGGCGGCCGGCTGGCGGTCGTCAGCTTTCATTCGCTCGAGGACCGCATCGTCAAGCACTTCCTGCGCGACGCATCGGGCGCCGCGGTCACGACCTCGCGCCACCTGCCGCTGGCCGCCGCGGGCCCGGCGCCGACTTTCGAGCGGTTGAGCAAGGCGATCCGGCCCTCCGAGGCGGAGATCGCGCGCAACCCGCGCGCGCGGTCGGCCACGCTGCGCGCCGCCTATCGCACCGCCGCGCCCGCGCGCACCGAGCAGGGAGAGGCCGCATGAGCACCTCGAGCCGCATCCGCCGCATCGGCTGGTTCGCCGCGTTGGCGGTATGCACCGCGCTGTACCTGCTGCTGCATCTCCGCGTGATGGCGGTGCACGGCGAGGTAGTACGTGCCGAGCGCAGCATCGTCCGGCTCGAGCAGGAGAAGATCCTGCTCGAAACCGAGTTCGAAACCCGTGCCAGCCTGTTGCAACTGGCGGCGTGGAACCGGGTCGATTTCGGCTATTCCGCGCCGACGGCGGCGCAGTTCCTCGACCATCACCGCGATCTCGCCGAATTCGGCAGTCCGCGCGCGCCCGGCGCGCCTGAGCCGATTCGCGTCGCCAGGGCTGACGGCGATGCGCCCGCCTATCCGAAGCTGGTCTCGCCGCTCACCGGCCGGCCGATCGATCCGGCGCTCCTCGAGCCCGAGTCCGCACGGCGCGAAAACCTGGCGGCAGCCGGCGCACGCGGCGGAGCGATGCGCGTGCCGCTCGGCGCGGTGATCGGGAACGCCGCGCCGTGAACGAGCTCGCCTCCGTCCGTCCGCTGCCCGCGCTGGCGGCACCGCGCCCCGGGACCGTGAACGGCGCGTCCGGCTCCGTGCGCCTGGTCGACTTGCGGCGCAGGTCGCTGCTCGTGGCGCAAATGCGCGTGATCCTGCTCGGGCTCGGCTTTCTCGGACTGGCCGCCGCGGCCCTGCTGCGGATCGCCTATCTGGGGGTGGTCCAGCCCGCGCCCCAGGAGCGCACCATGGCCGACGCGCTGCTGCCCCCGCGCGGCGAGCTGACAGACCGCAACGGTGTGACGCTGGCGCGGGCGTTTCCCGCCTACGCGCTGTGGTTCAACCCGCGCGCGATGGAGGACGGCGGCGCCCCCCTGGTCAAATCGCCCGAGGCGGTCGCGGCCGAGCTGCAGGCGATCTTCCCCGACCTCGACGAGCTCGCCGTCGCGCGGCAGCTTCGCGCGGGCAAGGGCGCTTACTTGCGCCGCCGCGTGCTGCCCGAAGATGCCAACCGGGTGCTGGCGATCGGCGAACTCGCGCTGGAGATGCCGCGCGAGACCGACCGCCACTATCCCCAAGGCTCGATGGCCGCGCACGTGCTCGGCTATGTCGAAGACGGTCAAGGCCGCGTCGGCATGGAAGCGGCGCTCGACGAGCGGCTGCGCGATCCGGCCCAGCGGGGCAAGCCGATCGCCTTGGCGATCGACGCGCGCGTCCAGGGCGCGCTCGAGGACGAACTCATCCGCGGGATGCGCTCGGTTGACGCGCTCGGCGCCGCGGGCATCGTGCTCGATGTCGATACCGGCGAAGTGCTGGCGATGGCCTCGCTCCCCGAATTCGACCCCAACGCGCTCGACGACGAAGGGCGCAGCCGTGTCTTCAACAAAGTCACCAACCAGGTTTACGAGCTTGGCTCGACCTTCAAGCCGCTCGCCGTCGCCGCCGCGATCGATGCGGGCACGGTGCGCGATGTTGGCCGGCGCTACCCGGCAACGCCGTTTCGCATCGACGGCTTCACCATCGGAGACCTTCATCCGATCGGGACCTCGCTTAACGTACCCGAGACGCTGATCCATTCGTCGAACGTCGTGACCGCTCACATCGTGGACGATCTCGGCGCGCCGCGCATGAAGCAGGTCATGGCCGATCTGGGCTTCAACGAGCGGCCCTACATCGAGCTGCCCGCGCGCGGCTTCCCGATCTGGGCGAGCGGCCAGTGGCCGCGCCTGCGCGCCATGACGGTGGGTTACGGCCACGGCATCGCGGTCACCCCGCTGCACCTCGCCAGCGCTTACGCGGCGATGGTCAACGGCGGCGTGTGGCGGCCGGCGACTTTGCTGCGGGTTCAGCCTGGTGAGATCAATCGCGGCCGCCGGGTGTTCAAGGCCAGCACCAGCGCGCGCATGAACCAATTGCTCCGCCTGATCGCGCTCTACGGCACCGGCCGCAATGCCGATGCGCCGGGGTTCCGCGTCGGCGGCAAGACCGGCAGCGCCGAGAAGCCGGGCGGCGGCGGCTACCGAAAGACGTCGCTGGTTGCCACTTTCGCGGCCGCCTTCCCGATGGACCGGCCGCGCTACGTGGTCATCGCCATGCTCGACGAGCCCAAGGGCACCGCCTCGAGCTCCTACCAGCGAACCGCCGCGTGGAACGCCGCGCCGATCGTCGGCCGGCTGGTGCCGCGGATCGGCCCGCTGCTCGGGGTGCTGCCCGACGAGAACCGCGACATCGACCTGACCGATCTCCGGCCGCTGGTCGGCGGGAACGGCGCATGAACCTTGCGCGGCTCGCCTCAGCGGCTGGGTTGGCCGCCGGGGCACACGGCGATGACATGGTGACGGGGTTCGCGATCGATCACCGCAAGGTCGCACCGGGCACGGTGTTCGGCGCATTCCAGGGTGCGGTCGTCAACGGCGAGGATTTCATCCCGGCGGCGGTGGCCGGCGGGGCGATCGCGGTCGTGGCGCGGCCCGAGGTTCGGGTCGAGGGCGCGGACCACCTGTCCGATCCGGTCCCCCGGCGCGCTTTCGCCCGGCTGGCGGCTCAGTTTTTCCGGCCAGTGCCCGAGACGGTGGTCGCGGTCACTGGCACCAACGGTAAGACCTCGACGGTCGAGATGACCCGCCAGATCTGGCGCCTGGCCGGCGAACGCGCGGCTTCGATCGGCACCCTCGGCGTGACCACTCCCGACGAGAGCGTCTCGACCGGCCTGACCACGCCCGACATCGTCACGTTCCTCGCCAACATGACCGGCCTCGCGCGCGAAGGCGTCACCCACGTCGCTTACGAGGCTTCGAGCCACGGGTTGTCGCAGTATCGCAACGAGGGGCTCCCGGTTGCGGCCGGGGCGTTCACCAACCTCAGCCGCGACCATCTCGACTACCACGCCGACATGGACGCCTACTTTGCCGCCAAGATGCGGCTGTTCGCCGAAGTCGTGGCGGATGGCGGCACGGCGGTGGTCTGGGCGGACGATGCGTGGAGCGACCGGGCCATTGCGGCGGCGCGGGCGCGCGGCTTGGCAACGTTCACCGTGGGTGAGCGCGGCGCCGAGGATTCGGGCGGAATTCGAATGGTTTCCCGCAGGCCCGGCCACCTCGGTCAGGAGCTTGAGCTTGAACACGCCGGCACCCGCCGCATGGTCGCGCTGCCGCTGATCGGCGCCTACCAGGCGGCCAACGCGCTGGTCGCCGCGGGCCTCGCGATTGCGACGGGCAGCGCGCCCGGCCAGGTGTTCGACGCGCTCGCCCGGCTGCAGCCGGTGCGCGGACGGCTCGAGCGGGCGGCGATCACGGCGGCCGGCGCGCCGGTCTACGTCGATTACGCACACACGCCCGACGCGCTTGCCGCGGCCATCGCCGCGCTGCGCCCGCACTGCGAAGGGCGACTGATCGTCGTGTTCGGCGCCGGCGGCGACCGGGACCAGGGCAAGCGGCCCGCGATGGGCCGCATCGCTGCCGAGCAGGCCGACCTGGCGATCGTGACCGATGATAACCCGCGCGGCGAAGACCCCGCGGCGATCCGCCGGCAGGTTCTGGCCGGTGCGCCCGGCGCTACCGAAATCGGCGATCGGCGCGCGGCGATCCGCGCGGCCATCGCCGACGCAGGGCGCGGCGACCTCGTGCTGATCGCCGGCAAGGGCCACGAGCAGGGCCAGATCATCGGAGAAGGGGAAACGATGCGGGTGTTGCCGTTCGACGACGTGACGGTGGCGCGCGCATGCGCCGCCGAACTGGCCGGAGCCGCGCGATGAGTGCGCTGCTAAAGACTTTGCGCTGGCCGCGCCGCGCGGACGACAAACGCCGGCTGGCGCTGTGGACGTCCGCCGAGATCGCCGCCGCCACCGGCGGCAGCGCGAGCGGAGCCTTCGAAGTGTCCGGAGTCGAGATCGATTCCCGCGACGTTCGCGGCGGCGACCTGTTCTTCGCGCTCAAGGGCGAGGCGACCGACGGCCACCGGTTTCTCGACAAGGCGTTCGCGAACGGCGCCGCGGCGGCGGTGGTCGAGCATGCGATCGAGCGGCCGCACGTGCTGGTGCCTTCCACCACTGCCGCGCTCGAAGCGCTCGCCGCGGCGGCGCGCACGCGCACCGAGGCGCGCATCGTCGGCGTGACCGGGTCGGTCGGCAAGACCGGGGTCAAGGAAGCGATCTTCGCCGCGCTGCAACGCCCTTGCAGCGAACCTGCGCACCGTTCGGTACGCAGCTACAACAACCATGTCGGGGTGCCGCTCAGCCTGGCGCGGATGCCCTCGCGTAGCCGCTACGGCGTGTTCGAGATGGGCATGAACCACGCCGGCGAGATCGCCGAGCTGACCGCGCAGGTCCGCCCGCATGTGGCGGTGATCACCACGATCGCCCCGGCGCACATCGAAAACCTCGGCAGCGAGGAAGCCATTGCCGACGCCAAGGCGGAAATTTTCACCGGGCTGGCGCACGGCGGCACCGCGGTCATTCCGGCCGACAACCCCCACTCCGCCCGGCTGCGCGCCGCGGCGGAGCGGCAGGGGGCCGCGGTGCTCTCCTTCGGCCGCGCGGCGGATGCGGATGTGCGGTTGCTCGATGCGATCCCGACCGCCAACGGCGGCTCGCTGGTGACGGCGGCGATCGGCGACGGGCGGCTGTGCTACTCGGTCGCCGAGCCGGGGGCGCACTGGGTCATGAACTCGCTGTGCGTAATGGCGGCGGTCAAGGCGGCCGGCGGGGATCTCGGCGCGGCGGGCCTCGCGCTGGCCGAGATGGGCGGGCTCAAGGGGCGCGGCGCGCGCCACCGCCTCTCCGTCCCCGGCGGCTATGCACTCCTGATCGATGAAAGCTACAATGCCAACCCGGCCTCGATGCGCGCCACGCTGGCGCAGCTCGGCCAGACCCCGGCGACGCGCCGCCTCGCGGTGCTGGGCAGCATGAAGGAACTGGGTGACTTCGCTCCCGCCTTTCACGCCCAGTTGGCCGAACCGCTGATCGAGGCGCATGTCGACTACGCGATCCTGGTGGGCGAGGAAATGCGCGCGCTGGCCCGCGAACTGGGGAAAGCGGGGCTGAATGCGCTTGGCAACCCGCCGGCCATTGCGCATTGCGAAGGTCCGGGCGACGCGATCGCCGCGCTCGAGGAATTCGGGCTCGCCGGCGGCGATGCGGTGCTCGTGAAGGGTTCGAATTCGGTGGGGCTGGGCCGCGTCGTCGCTCACTTCACCGCCAGGGAAGGCTGAACCGCTAGAGATGCTGTACCTGCTGGCCCAGTGGCTCGAATTCGAAGGGCTATTGAACCTCGTCCGCTACCAGACCTTCCGGGCCGGGGCGACGCTGCTCACGGCGCTGTTCATCGGCCTGCTGATCGGCCCGCGCTTCATCAACATGCTGCGCGTGCGCCAGGGCAAGGGCCAGCCGATCCGCAGCGACGGGCCGCAGACGCACCAGGCCAAAGTCGGCACCCCGACGATGGGCGGGCTGATGATCCTGACCGCGCTGACGGTCTCGATGCTGCTGTGGATGAACCCCATGAATCCGTTCGTCTGGGCCTGCCTGGCGGTCACCGTGGGCTTCGGGATTATCGGCTTCCTCGACGATTTCGACAAAGTCACCAAGCGCAGCCACAAGGGGCTGTCGAGCAAGCTGCGCCTGCTGCTCGAGTTCGTGGTCGCGGGCATCGCGACCTGGATCATCGTCGATTCCACCGGCACCAACCTTTACGTGCCGTTCCTGCAGGATCGCTACATCCCGCTCGGCCCGTTCTACTTCGTGTTCGCGGCGCTGATCATCGTCGGCTTCGGCAACGCGGTGAACCTGACCGACGGGCTAGACGGGCTGGCGACCATGCCGGTGGTGATCGCGGCGGGCGCGTTCATGCTGTTCGCGTACCTGGTCGGCCGCGTCGACTACTCGGAATATCTCGGCATCCCGCACGTGCCCGGGGCGGGCGAACTGGCGATCATGTGCGCAGGGATCATGGGGGCGGGGCTCGCGTTCCTGTGGTTCAACGCGCCCCCGGCGGCGGTGTTCATGGGCGATACCGGCAGCCTCGCGCTCGGCGGCGCCCTCGGGGTCATCGCGGTCGCGATCAAGCACGAGCTGGTGCTGCTGATCGTCGGCGGGCTGTTCGTGGCCGAGACCGCCAGCGTGATCATCCAGGTGTTCTGGTTCAAGCGCACCGGCAAGCGCATCTTCCGCATGGCCCCGATCCACCACCATTTCGAGCAGCTCGGGTGGAAGGAATCGACCGTTGTGGTCCGGTTCTGGATCATCGCCATCGTGCTCGCGGTGCTCGGGCTCGCGACGCTCAAGCTCAGATGATCACTTCGCCCGCCTTCGCCGGCAAACGGTACGCGGTCCTGGGTCTGGCGCGCTCGGGCATGGCCACGGTCGAGGCGCTGCTGGCGAGCGGCGCCGAAGTGACCGCGTGGGACCGGCGGCCCGGTCCACGCGAGGAGCTGGCCGGGCGCGCCACGATTGCCGACCCGCTCGAGATCGACCTGGCAGGGTTCGACGGCGTGGTGCTGTCGCCCGGCGTGCCGCTCAATACCCATCCGATCGCGGCGCGCGCGCGCGCTGCCGGCGTGCCGCTGATCGGCGACATCGAACTGTTCGCGCAGGCCCGTGCGTCGCTGCCGCCGCACAAGGTGGTCGGGATCACCGGCACCAACGGCAAGTCGACCACCACCGCGCTGATCCACCACATCGTCAAGACCGCCGGCGTGCCGACCACGATGGGCGGCAACATCGGGCTGCCGATCCTCGGCCAGGACCCGCTGCCGGAAGGCGGGGTCTATGTGCTCGAGCTGTCGAGCTACCAGATCGACCTGACCTACTCGCTCGATTGCGATGTGGCGGTGCTCCTCAATATCACGCCGGATCATCTAGACCGTTATCGAGACTTCGCTGCGTACCGCGAGTCGAAGCTGCGATTGTTCCAGCTCCAAGCGGACCGACGTGTCGGTGTCATTGCGACGCCGGATGCAGAATTGATCCAGAAAGTCTTAAACACGCTGCCGCGCCCGGACGTCGTTGCTTACCCTGCACTCGCATCCGAAATTTTGGAGCACTACCTGCAGGCCAGCGCGCCCGCCCTTCAGGGGCCGCATAACGCGCAAAACATCTGGGCGGCGATGCAGGTTGTCGAGGCGCTCGGTCTTCCGCTTGCAGCATTTGAGGCGGGGGTTAAGTCGTATCCCGGCCTCCCGCACCGCATGGAAATCGTCGCCGAGCACAACGGCGTCCTGTTCGTCAACGACAGCAAGGCCACCAACCCGGCCTCGACCGCGCCGGCACTTGCCGCTTACCCGCGCGTCCACTGGATCGTCGGCGGGCTTCCCAAGGGCGACGATCTCGACGAGTGCGCGCCGCATTTCGGTCATGTCGTGGCGGCATACACGATCGGAGAGGCGGGGCCGCATTTCGCGGACCTGCTCGAGGCGGTCATGCATGTCGAGCGCTGCGAAATGCTGTGCGAAGCTACCCGCCGCGCCCTCGCGGCCGCGCAGCCGGGCGAGGTGATTCTGCTCAGCCCCGCCTGCGCCAGCTTCGACCAGTTCCGTGATTACGAGATGCGCGGTGAGGCATTCCGCCGCATCGTTTCCGAACTGACCGGCAACGGCGCGCCTGCCGCCTGGAGCGCTGCGTGACGCCCGCTCGACCGCTCGGCGCGCTGGCCGCCACCGCGCCGCTCCCGGCGCCGCGTCCGCCGGTCAGCCGCCGGCGCGAGCTGCGCATCTGGTGGCGCGAGATCGACCGCGTGCTGCTGCTGCTGGTCGCGCTACTCATGGCCATCGGCGCGGTCGCGGTCGCCGCCGCGTCGCCCTCGACCGCGCGGCGACTTTCGACCGCCGATACCGGCCTCGGCGACCTGCATTTCTTCTGGCTGCACTTGCGCTTCCTCGCACTCGGCATCTGCGTGCTGCTGGGCATTTCGGTTCTGCCCAAGGTCGCTGTGCGCCGGCTCGCGATCGGGCTGGCCGCGGCGATGTTGCTGGGCCTGGTGCTGGTGCCGCTGATCGGCTTCGAAGTGAACGGCGCGCGGCGCTGGATCAATCTCGGCGTGGGCTTCCAGCCGAGCGAGTTTCTCAAGCCGGCCTTCATAGTTACCAGCGCGTGGATCCTGTCGTGGAAGATGCGCGATCCGCAGATGCCGGTGATCGGGGTCAGCGCCGGGCTGCTGGCGGTGATCGTGGCGCTGCTCTTGATGCAGCCCAACCTGGGCGACGCGATCCTGTTCGCGGGGGCGTGGTTCGTGCTGGCGCTTGTCGCCGGTCTGCCGCTGCAGCGGCTCGGCCTGTTTGGCGGCTGCGTGGCTGGCCTGATTGCGCTGGCCTACCTGTTCTACGACAATGCCCGCCACCGCATCGACAGCTTCCTCGGCGGCGGGACCGCGTTCGATCAGGTCGATCTGGCCGATCGCACGCTGATGGCCGGCGGCTGGACCGGCACCGGGCTAGGGCTGGGCCAGAAGAAGATGATGCTGCCTGAAGCGCATACCGATTACATCTTCTCGGTGATCGGCGAGGAGTTCGGCCTGCTCGCCTGCGGTGTGGTAGTAGTACTCTATCTCGCCATCGTGCTGCGCGCGCTGGCCCGGCTGGTGGATGAGGACGACGTGTTCACCGTACTCGCGGCCGGCGGCCTCGCCACGCTGCTCGGCGGGCAGGCGTTTATCAACATCCTGGTCAACCTGCAGCTGTTCCCGTCCAAGGGCATGACCTTGCCGCTGATCAGCTACGGCGGTTCGTCGACGATCGCGCAGTGCTTCGTGGTGGGGATGTTGCTCGCGATCACTCGCCGCAATCCCTCGCTGGAGCGCGACAAGTTCAATTTGCGCCAGGCGCTCGAGCGGCAGGGGGCTCAGCGATGAGCGCGCAGGCACCCGGCGTGTCGCGCCATTTCGTGCTGGCCGCGGGCGGCACCGGCGGGCACCTGACGCCGGCGTTCGCGCTCGCCGAGGAGCTCGACCGGCGCGGCCACCATATCGCGCTGATCACCGACGAGCGCGGCCAGGCGATCCCCGGCAAGCCCGACTTCCTGCCCGCGCACGTGCTGCCGGCGGGGCGCTTCGGCAAGAACCCGCTGCGCTGGCCGGCCGGGATTTCCGCGGTGCTTGAAGGCCGCGCGATGGCGCGGCGGCTTTACGAGAGCTTCGAGCCGAGCGCGGTGGTCGGCTTCGGCGGCTATCCGGCACTACCCGCGCTGCTCGCCGCGAGCGCGGCCCAGATTCCCTCGGTGATCCACGAGCAGAACGCGGTGCTCGGCCGGGTCAATCGCCTGCTCGCCGGGCGGGTCCGAGCGATCGCCACGTCCTACGATGCGGTCGACCGGCTCAAGCCCAAGTTCGCGCGCAAGGTCCACGTGGTCGGCAATCCGGTGCGGGCCAGCGTGCTCTCGCTGCGCGAGGAGCCGTTCCCGGCGTTTACCGCGGATTCACTGCTGCGGGTGCTGGTGACCGGCGGCAGCCAGGGCGCGCGGGTGCTGTCCGAAGTCGTGCCCGACGGCCTAGCGATGTTGCCGCCCGCCCTGCGCTCGCGGCTGCAAGTCACCCAGCAGTGCCGGCCCGAGGACCTCGCCGAGGTGCGCGAGCGCTATGCCAACCACGACATCCCCGCCGAGCTCGCCAGCTTCTTCGAGGACATGGCTGCGCGGCTCGCCGATGCGCACCTGTTCATCGGCCGCGCCGGCGCCTCGACGATCGCCGAGCTGACCGCGGTGGGCCGCCCGGCGATCCTGGTGCCGCTGGCGATCGCCACCGACGATCACCAGGCCGCTAACGCGCGCGAGATCGTCAAGGCCGGCGGCGCGCGTTCGATCCGCCAGCCAAATTTCACCGCCTCCGAACTGGCCAAGCAGATCCTGGCGCTGGCGCAGCATCCCGAAACGCTCGCCAACGCCGCGCACGCCGCGTGGAACTGCGGCCGGCCCAAGGCGGCGAGCGATCTCGCCGATCTGGTGGAGGGCTTCGGCGGGGCGCCGATCCAGGATGTGATCCGCCTCGCCAGCGAGAACCGCGCGGCGGGCTCGGTCGCCTTCGCGGGAGACCGCTCGTGAAGCCGGTCGGCACCGACATCGGCACGATCCATTTCGTCGGCATCGGCGGGATCGGCATGTCCGGCATCGCCGAGGTGATGCACAACCTCGGCTACCGGGTGCAGGGCTCGGACATCGCCGAGGGCGCTTCGGTCGAGCGGCTGCGGGCGCGTGGGATCACGGTCATGATCGGGCAGGCCGCTGAGAACCTCGGGGACGCCGCGGTGGTGGTCACTTCGACCGCGGTCAAGCGCGACAACCCCGAAGTGGCCGCCGCGCTTGCCGCGCGCGTGCCGGTGGTGCGCCGCGCCGAGATGCTGGCCGAACTGATGCGCCTCAAGCGGACGGTCGCGGTCGCGGGCACCCACGGTAAGACCACCACCACCAGCATGGTCGCGGCGCTGCTCGATGCTGGCGGGATCGACCCGACGGTGATCAACGGCGGGATCATCGAGACTTACGGCTCCAACGCGCGGCTCGGCGAGGGCGACTGGATGGTGGTCGAAGCCGACGAGAGCGACGGCAGCTTCCTGCGCCTCGACGGCACGATCGCGGTGGTGACGAACATCGATCCCGAACACCTCGAACATTGGGGCGATTTCGACGCGATCCGCCGGGGCTTCCTCGAGTTCGTCGAGAACGTGCCGTTCTACGGCGCCGCCGTGCTGTGCCTCGATCACCCCGAAGTGCGCGAGCTGATCGGCCGCGTGCGCGACCGGCGGGTGATCTCCTACGGCTTCGCCGAAGATGCCGACTGGCGGGCAGAGTGCGTCCGCCCTCAGGATGGCGGCAACCTGTTCGACGCGGTGCATACCGATCGCGACGGGCGGCAACGGCGCATCTCCGGCGTCGCGCTGCCGATGCCCGGCCGGCACAACGTGCAAAACGCGATGGCGGCGATCGCGGTCGCGGCAGAACTGGGGTGCAGCGACGACACGATCCGCTCGGGATTCGCGCGCTTCGGCGGGGTGCGGCGGCGCTTCACCCGGGTGGGCGAAGTGGCCGGCGCGACTGTCATCGACGACTACGGTCACCACCCGGTCGAGATCCGCGCGGTGCTCTCGGCCGCGCGCGAAGCCGCGACCGGGAGAGTCATCGCGGTAGTCCAGCCGCACCGCTACACGCGCCTTCGTGACCTGATGGGCGAATTTCAGGCTGCCTTCGCCGATGCGGACCTGGTGTTCGCCGCGCCGGTCTATGCGGCGGGCGAGGCACCGATCGCCGGGGTCGACAGTGCCGCGCTGGTCGCGGGCATGGATCACCCGCAGGCGGAGCTAGTCGCGGATGCAGACGATCTCGCTCACCGGCTCGCCGCGATCGTGCGGCCGGGCGACATGGTCGTGTGCCTGGGCGCGGGGGACATCACCAAGTGGGCGGCCGGCCTCGCCGACGGCATCGCCCGGCACCAGCAGGAACACGCCTGATGCAGTTCGGCGAAGAAGAGGAACGGACTTACGCCGATGCGCTGACTGCCACGGTCCGCGGCAAGCTCACGCGCCACGCGCCGCTCGACAAGCTGGTGTGGTTCAAGACCGGGGGCCCGGCCGATTGGCTGTTCGAG
Source organism: Sphingomonadales bacterium 12-68-11 (assembly GCA_002279825.1). Classification (GTDB taxonomy): domain Bacteria; phylum Pseudomonadota; class Alphaproteobacteria; order Sphingomonadales; family Sphingomonadaceae; genus Croceibacterium_A. The sequence goes on along the minus strand of NCCV01000003.1, from coordinate 455,502 downwards.
CCCGCCGATCTCGACGACCTGATCGCGTTCCTCGAAGCGCTCGGCGAGAGCGAGCCGGTCATGGCGCTCGGCCTCGGCTCCAACCTGATCGTGCGCGACGGCGGCGTGCCGGGCGTGGTGGTGCGACTCGGCAAGCCGTTCGCGGCGGTCGAGGTGAAGCGCGACTTCACGCTCGAATGCGGGGGCGGGGCGAGCGGCATCCTGGTCGCCTCGACCGCGCGCGACGCGGGTATCGCGGGGCTGGAGTTCCTGCGCGGCATCCCCGGCACCGTCGGCGGGTTCGTGCGGATGAACGGCGGGGCCTATGGCCGCGAGGTGGCGGACATTCTGGTCGACTGCGAAGTCGTGCTGCCCGGCGGCCAGTGCGTGACCATCCCGCGCTCGGACCTCGGCTTCACCTACCGCCACTCGCGCCTGCCCGAAGGGGCGATCGTGGTCTCGGCGCGGCTGCGCGGCCGGCAGGGCGATCCCAAAGCCATCGGCGCGGAAATGGACCGCATCGCCGCCGCGCGCGAGGAATCGCAGCCGCTGCGCAGCAAGACCGGCGGCTCGACCTTCAAGAATCCGCCCGGCGACAAGGCGTGGCGGCTCGTCGAGGCGGCGGGCTGCCGGGGATTGACCGTCGGCGGCGCGCAAGTCAGCGAAAAGCACGCCAACTTCCTGATCAACACCGGCGAGGCGACCAGCGCCGACATCGAGTACCTCGGCGAGGAAGTGCGCCGCCGCGTCTCCGAAAGCCAGGGCGTGACGCTGGAGTGGGAAATCAAGCGAGTAGGCCGGTGGTGACGCTTCCCAAACTGCACATCGCCGTGCTGATGGGCGGCTGGGCCAACGAGCGCGAGGTCTCGCTGACCAGCGGCAACGGCGTCGCCGACGCGCTCGAAAGCCGCGGGCACCGGGTCACGCGCATCGACATGGACCGCCAGGTGGCGGCGCGCATCGCCGCAGCCGCGCCCGACGTGGTGTTCAACGCGCTCCACGGCGTGCCGGGCGAGGACGGCACCGTGCAGGGCATGCTCGACCTGATGGGCATTCCCTATACCCATTCGGGGCTGCAGACCTCGGTCATTGCGATCGACAAGGAACTGACCAAGCAGGCGCTGGTGCCGCACGGCGTGCCGATGCCAGGCGGCCGCATCGTGAAGAGCGAAGACCTTTACGAGGGCGATCCGCTGCAGCGGCCCTATGTGCTCAAGCCGGTTAACGAAGGCTCCTCGGTTGGGGTCGCGATCGTCACCGCCGAGAGCAATTACGGCAACCCGATCCGCCGCGACGCGGCGGGCCCGTGGCAGGAGTTCGCCTCGCTGCTGGCCGAGCCCTACATCCGCGGCCGGGAGCTCACTTCGGCGGTGCTCGGCGACCGCGCCCTCGGGGTGACCGAACTCAAGCCCAAGAGCGGGTTCTACGACTTCGACGCCAAGTACACCGACGGCATGACCGAGCATGTCTGCCCGGCGCAGATCCCGCCCGAAATCGAACGGCTGTGCCTCGACTACGCCCTCAAGGCTCACCGCTTGCTAGGCTGCCGCGGCACCAGCCGCTCGGACTTCCGCTGGGACGACGAGCAGGGCGCCGAAGGTCTGTTCCTGCTGGAAACCAATACCCAGCCCGGCATGACCCCGCTCAGCCTGGTGCCCGAGCAGGCGCGGCATCTCGGCATCGACTATGCCGAACTCGTCGAGATCATCGTCGCGGACGCGCTGGTCCACTTCGGCAAGCTGGCCAAAAGCGAACGGAGCGCAGGGTCATGAGCCAGACGATCCGCCGCCAGGCCCAGACCGTGCGCCGCCAGGCCCAGCGCCAGGGCACTCAGGCCAAAGTCCGCCAGGCGCGCGCGCAGACCAGTTCGCTGATCGACGCGCTGATGCGCGTGTTCCCGTTTACCGAGGAGCAGTGGCACCGTTTCTTCCTCGGTGCGATCCTGGCCGGCGCCGCCGCGCTGGCGTGGTTCATCGCCAGCCTGGCCGGTCTCAATGCGCTGATCGCGCAGCAGGTCGATGCCGCCGCGGTCAACGCCGGGTTCGAGGTCAAGCGGGTCGAAGTGCGCGGCGTCGAGCGCATGAACGAACTCAAGGTCTACGAGCGCGTGCTCGGCGAGCGCGAACAGGCGATGTCGCAGGTCGATCTCAATGCCCTGCGCGCCGAGCTGATGCAGCTCTCGTGGGTCAAGGACGCGCGCGTCTCGCGCCAGCTCCCCGATACCATCGTGGTCGACATCGTCGAGCGCGCGCCGCACGCGGTGCTCGAACGGCCCGACCGGCTGGTGCTGATCGATCCCGAAGGACATGTGCTCGAGCCGATCTCCCGCGCCAAGGCCAGGGGCATGTTGCACCTGTCGGGCCCTGGGGCGCAAAGTCAGGTCGTCGCGCTCGACCGCCTGCTCGATGCCGCACCGGCGCTGCGCCCACACGTCGGCGAGGCCGAATGGGTCGGCAACCGGCGCTGGAACCTGACTTTCACCACCGGCCAGGTGCTGGCCCTGCCCGAAGGCGACCAACAGTCGGCCGGCGCGCTGATCGAATTCGCGCGGCTCGATGGGGTCAACCGCCTGCTCGGCGGAAAAGTGGTCGCCTTCGACATGCGCAATCCCGATCGCATTTATCTGCGCTGCCCCGAGTGCCGCGCGGAGGAACGCGCGCTCAAGACCGGGGAAGATACCTGATGGCCAGCCAGCCGCGCTATGTGCGGGTGTTCGGAGCAGTCAACATCGGCTCGTTCCGCATCTCCGCGATGATCGCCGGGCTGACCGAAGCCGGCGAGATGGTCGTGCTCGGCAGCGGACACCGCGCTTCGCAGGGGATCAAGCGCGGCTATGTGACCGACATGGCTGCCGCGACTTATGCCGTGCGCGACGCGGTCGAACGGGCCGAGAAGATCGCCGGGGTCAATGTCGCCAGCGTGTGGATCGGCTGTTCGGGAGCCGGGCTCGCCAGCAAGATCGAGCCGGTCGAGATCGAAATCGGCGGCCGGCGCATCGAGGAAGAGGACATCGAGCACCTGCTGGTCAGCGCGCGCGACGGGCTCGAACCCGACGGGCGGACCGTGCTCCACGCGCAGCCGGCGTGCTATTTCCTCGACGGGGCCGACGGCGTCGCCAATGCCAAGGGGCTCCATGCCGAACGGCTTGGGGTCGATATCCACGTCATGCTCGCCGACGGCGCGCCGATGCGTAACTTGACCGAAGCGGTGCAGAACGCGCATCTCGACATCGAGGCGGTGGTCGCCTCGCCGCTCGCCACCGGGCTCGCCTGCCTGACGCCCGAGGAGCGCGATCTGGGCGTGGCGCTGGTCGAGTTCGGGGCGCACGTGACCAACATCTCTGTCTATGCCGGCGGCATGTTGCTGGGCCTGACCGCGATCCCGCGAGGCTCGGCCGACATCTCCGACGCGATCGCCTCGGCCTTCCTGATCCGCCGCTTTCAGGCCGAACGGCTCAAGTGCGTGCACGGCTCGGCTATCGCCAGCCCGTCCGATCACCGCGAAATGATCCCGATCGCCGGCCCGGGCGAGGAAGGCTCCGGCCCGATCGCGCGCGGCGCCGACGACAAGAACTGCATTGCCCGCTCCGAGCTGATCGGGGTGATCACCGGCGAACTCGACGCGCTGATCGGCGACGTCGGCCGCGCGCTCGAGACGATGGGCTATGGTGGCCGGCTCGGCCGGCAGGTGGTGGTGACCGGCGGCGGCGCGGAACTGGCGGGGTTCGCCGACTATGCTCAGGCCGCGCTCGGCAAGGCGGTGCGGATCGGCAAACCGCCGCAGCTCAAGGGCCTGCCCGAAGCGCACGCCGCGCCGGGATTCAGCACGCTGGCGGGGCTGGTGCTCTACGCCGCGGCCGACCCGCTCGATATCCGCCGGATCGGCTCGAACTATCAGACCACGACCCGGCCCGCCGGGCTCGCCTTGGTGGTTCGGGTGTTCCGCGCGCTGCGCGAGTATTTTTGAGATGAGCGTCCGTCGTCGCGCCTGTGGAAACAATGGGCATTGCTTTTCACCCGCGATTCGCTTTGTGGCAGAAGAGCGACATCCCATAATCGGACGCCTCCCCAAGGAGAGCCTGGCATGAGCATCAATATCGGTCCCCCTTCGGTGGAAGAGCTGCGTCCGCGCATCACCGTGATCGGCGTCGGCGGCGCCGGCGGCAACGCGATCGCCAACATGATCGAGGCGGAGATCGAGGGCGTCGACTTCATCGTAGCCAACACCGACGCCCAGGCGCTCAACAACTCGGTGGCCGAACACCGCATCCAGCTCGGCCCGGACATCACCCGCGGGCTCGGCGCCGGATCGCGGCCCGAAGTCGGCCGTGCGGCTGCCGAGGAAACGGTCGAGGAAGTCGAACGCGCGCTCGAAGGCGTCAACATGGTGTTCATCGCCGCCGGCATGGGCGGCGGCACCGGCACCGGCGCCGCTCCGGTCATCGCCGAGATCGCCCGCAGCAAGGGCATCCTCACCGTCGGCGTGGTGACCAAGCCGTTCCTGTTTGAAGGCACCCGCCGGATGCGCTCGGCCGAAGCCGGCATCGACGAGCTCCAGAAGCAGGTCGATACGCTGATCGTCATTCCCAACCAGAACCTGTTCCTGGTCGCCAAGGCGGAGACGACCTTCAAGGAAGCCTTCGCGCTCGCCGACGAAGTGCTGCAGCAGGGCGTGCGCTCGATCACCGACCTGATGGTCATGCCTGGCCTCATCAACCTCGACTTCGCCGACGTTCGCTCGGTGATGAACGAGATGGGCAAGGCGATGATGGGTACCGGCGAAGGCGAAGGCCCGAACCGCGCGCTCGAGGCAGCCGAACGCGCGATCGCCAATCCGCTGCTCGACGGCGTCTCGATGCAGGGCGCCAAGGGCGTAATCATCTCGATCATCGGCGGCGACGACATGAAGCTGCTCGAGGTCGACGAGGCGGCCAACCACATCCGCGAACTGGTCGATCCCGAAGCCAACATCATCTGGGGCTCGGCGTTCAATCCCGACCTCGACGGCAAGATCCGCGTCTCGGTGGTCGCGACCGGCATCGAGCAGTCGGGCGAGCAGACCCCGTCCGCGAGCCAGCAGTTCGGTTTTGGCATGCAGCGCGGCCCGAAGAAGCCGGTCCTGCCGCTCCCGACCGAAGCCGAACTGGCGGAGGATGCGGCTGAAGAGCCGGCCGTGCTGCAAGCGCCCGGCTACGCCAGCGAGCCGGCGGCCGAAGCGGAGGCGGCTCCCATCTACGCGCCTGTCGGATCCGATGCAGACGACGATGAGTTCGGCGAACTTGCGGAGCCCGCCGACGACAAGGCCTATGGCGCGACCGATGACGATGGCTATGCTTCGCTCGGCGGCATGCGCATCGAGCGCGACCCCGAAGCGATTGCCGCGCGCAACGCGGCGGGCACCTGGGACGAACTCGATGAACTCGACGAGGGCGCTGCGGAGCCGCTCGAACTCTCGCTCGAGGAAGAGGGCCCGCAACCCGAGGCGGCGGCGGACGAACTGTTGCTCGATGCTTCGCGGCTCGCGGCGACCGACGAGGAGGCGCAGTCGCCGCTGATCGGGCGGCGGCGCCGGCTGCTCGGCGGCGGCGCGGAGGAAAGCGCCCCGGCGAGCGCTTCGGGCAGCACGCTGTTCGAACGGATGGCGAGCCTGTCGCGGCAGAGTACCACCGAACCCGACGAGGACGAGGACGACGAGGGCGGCAGCTCGCTGCGCATCCCGCGGTTCCTCGGACGGCAGAACAACCAGTAAGGCGTCAGCAGGGCAGGGGGCCAAGCGCCCGCCGCATTCGCATGCGGTTCCGCCCGGGAGGGTTACGCGCCAGCGATGATCCAGCTTAGCCCGGTGGAGCGCCCGTTCGCGGTCTTGGCCGCTGCCGCGCTCTGCGCGTGCGCGCCCCCGTTTGCGCAGATGGGTCACGCCCAGGCCGTCGTTCAGCCGCTCCCGCCGCCCGAATCCGCGCGGCTCAACGAAGCGCTGCGCACTCTGTCGCGCGATCCGCGGTCGCTGTCCGCGCTGCTGGCGGCGGGGCATGCTTCGCTGGCGCTCGACGATCCCGAGGCCGCGTTCGGCTTCTTCCAGCGCGCGCAAGCCGTTGCGCCGCAAGACGGGCAGGTCAAAGCCGGGCTCGCCGGGGTGCTGGTGCGGCGCCAGCAACCGGCCGAAGCGCTGCGGCTCTATGCCGAGGCCGAGCAGGCCGGCGCGGCGGCGACGGCGTTCGCGGCCGAGCGCGGGCTCGCCTACGATCTCATCGGCGACAACGCCCGCGCCCAAGCCGAGTATCGGCGCGCGCTGGAGCAGAGCGATGACCCCGCGGTCACGCGGCGGCTGGCGCTGAGCCTGGCGATATCGGGCGACCAGCGCACCTCGGAAGCGACGCTGCTGCCGCTACTTCAGCGCACCGACCTGGCGTCCTATCGCACCCGCGCCTTCGCGCTGGCGATCCTCGGCCAGACGGACGAGGCGGTGTCGATCGCCGAGACGATGCTGCCCGAGCGGATCTCGGGGCGGCTGGCGCCGTACTTGCGCTACATGCCGCGTTTGACGCGCGCCCAGCAGGCGGCGGCGGCCAATCTCGGCGCGTTTCCCAGCGCGGGCGACATTGGCCGCGACATGCCGGCGATCGCGGCCAACGGCACCGCGCCTGGCGCTCCGGCGCCGGTTCGGACGGCAGACGCGCGGCTGGCCCCGAGCGGAGCGCCGCTCGGCACCGCCGACCGGGCTGCCGCTCAGCAGAGCCGTCCCGCGCCGCCTGTAGTGGCGGGTGACGCGCGGCGCGCAGCGGCCCCGCCGGTTGCGCTTGCGCCTCCGGCCGCCGCTCCCGCCGCTCCGCCGCCGCCCGCGGCCGCGGCTCCTCCTGCCGCCCCGCCGGCCGCGCGTCTGGCCGACGCTTTTGCCGAGTTTCGCATGCCGGCGGCCGCGCCAAGGATCGTTGCCCCCGCGGCCGGCGCGGTCGATATCACTGCGATCGAGCCGCGCCGCGAGCAGCCGGCGCCTGCCGCCCGGCCGGCCCCGCCCAAGCCGCCGCCGGTCCCGAGCCGGCATTGGGTGCAGATCGCCACAGGCCGCGATCTCGGCGCGCTGGCGTTCGACTGGCGGCGGATCAAACGCGAGGCCGGCGGGTTGCTCGACCGTGCCACGCCCAGTACCGCGCGCTGGGGGCAGACCAACCGCCTGGTCGTCGGGCCGTTTCCGAGCACCCGGGCGGCGGACGAGCTGATCGGCAAGCTCAAGGGCAAGCAGTTGGATTCGTTCCGGTTTACCAGCACGACGGGCGAAGAGGTCAAACCGCTCGGCTGACGCGGAGACTGGCGCCCCCCTTGCGCGTCCCGCTCTTATGCACATCTTGCCAACAGGGTTGTCGGGTTATGCCCGCTGGCGTCATGCCGCCAGATTGCACGGCGCGGCGCGCTCGCGGCATGAGCGTGACGGACGAAGAACGGGATCTTTATGATGAATATCGGGCGCGAGCCGATCGAGGAGAACGACGACGCGGCGCCGGTCGAGATGCTGGCGCAGCTGTTCGAAGCACACGGTTGGCCGTGCGAATTCGTCAGCGACGACGAACTGAGCGGCGAAATCCAGGGCAGTTGGACCACGTACCAGGTGCGCGGCATCTGGCGCGCCGAGGACCGCGTGCTGCAACTGCTGTGCCTGCCCGAAATTCGCGTTCCCGACGCCAAGCTCAAAACCACTTACGAACTGCTCGCGCTGGTCAACGAACAGCTCTGGCTTGGCCACTTCGACATCTGGTCGAACGGCGGCGTGCTGCTTTATCGCCACGGCCTGATGCTCGGCGAAGACGGGCTGCTGAGCCTGTCGATGGCGCAGCTCGCGGTCGACAGCGCGCTCGCCGAATGCGACCGGTTCTATCCGGCGTTCCAGTTCGTGCTGTGGGGCGACAAGAAGCCCAAGGATGCGCTTGAATCGGCAATGGTCGATGCCGAGGGCGAGGCCTAAGTCCTAGACTTTCGTCATTGCGAGCGTAGCGGTTGCGAAGCAGGCGCGTAGCGCCAACCAATCCAGGGCGTCCTGCACTGCCGCTGTGGATTGGTTCGTCGCTGCGCTCCTCGCAATGACGAGAGTGGGGGTGTGATGTTCGAGCGAGTTCTCCTCGTCGGCTGCGGCAACATGGCCGGGGCGATGTTGCGCGGCTGGCTCGCCGGCGGGCTCGAGCCGGCGCGCTTCACCGTGGTCGATCCGGCGGCGCGTGAATTGCCTGCTGGGGTTCGCCACCTCGCCAACCTGCCCTCGGACGAGACTTTCGATGCGATCCTGCTGGGCGTGAAGCCGCAGATCTTCGGCGAGATCGCGCCGCGCCTAGCCCCACTGGCCGGGCCGGAGACGCTGATCCTGTCGATCCTCGCCGGGGTGGAACTGGCTGTTCTGGCCGGGCATTTCCCGCGCGCTGGCGGCCAGGTGCGGATCATGCCGAACCTCGCCGCCGCACTCGGCAAGTCGCCGCTGGCGCTCGCCGCCACGGGCCTGGATGAGCCGCGCCGCGCGGCGGTTTCCGCGCTGCTCGACCCGCTCGGCATGCCGGAGTGGATCGACGAGCCCGCGTTCGATCTCGTCACCGCGCTGGCCGGCTCGGGCCCGGCGTTCGTCTATCGCTTCATCGATGCGCTGGCGGCGGGCGCCAGCGCGCTCGGTCTGCCGCAAGCGCAAGCCCAGCGGCTGGCGCTCGCGACTGTCGAAGGCGCGGCGGCGCTGGCGGCGGCCTCGGAGTACGACCCTGCCGAACTCGCGCGGCGGGTCGCGAGTCCCGGCGGCGTGACCCAGGCCGGGCTCGACGCGCTCGATTCGGATCAGCGGTTGGCCAGCCTGATCGAGGAAACCCTGCGCGCGGCGCGCGACCGCAGCGCCGAGATGGCTGCGGCTGCCCGCACCGGCTGATAATGCGTCCGCGACCGGTTTTCCTTGAATTGGTAACGCTTCTTCCCGATATTGGGCCTATCCGGCTGGTCGTCGCTCGGCACCGGAATGGAGTTTTTAATGGCTAACTGGAATGATCCCCAGCCCACCCGGCAGGGCTTCGGCATGCCGGGCGCCACGGGCGCTCTCGCCGGCACCACGATGGACGCCGGTCTGCGCCGGCACATGCTGTCGATCTACAACTACATGACCAGCGGCGTGCTGCTGACAGGCGTTGTCGCGCTGCTGTTCTCGCGCGGCGGGGCCGACTCGCCCGCGGCTCAGGTCTTCGCCAACGGCGGAATCCTCGCGTGGGTCATCATCCTGTCCCCGCTGGCGATCGTCTTTGCGATGAGCTTCGGCGCACGCAAGTTCTCGACCGGCACGCTTCAGGCGATGTTCTGGGGCTTCGCCACGCTGATGGGCCTGTCGCTGTCGACGGTGCTGCTGGTATATACCGGCAGCTCGGTGGCGACCGCGTTCTTCGCCACGGCGGCGGCGTTCGCCGCGCTGAGCCTGTTCGGCTATACCACCAAGCGCGACCTGTCGGGCTTCGGCACGTTCCTGATCATGGGCGTGGTCGGTCTGCTGGTGGCGATGCTGATCAACGCCTTCTTCCCGATGCCCGGCCTGAGCCTGGCGATCAGCTTTATCGGTGTCCTGATCTTCGCGGGCTTGACGGCGTATGACACCCAGCGGCTGAAGAACGAGTATCTCTCGGTCCAGCACATGAAGCTGACTAACCCGAACGCCGTCGCGGCCTTCCCGGTCGGCAAGATGGTGATCATGGGCGCGCTCAGCCTGTACCTCGACTTCATCAACATGTTCCAGTTCCTGCTCAGCTTCATGGGCCAGCGGGAATAGAAAGGGTCGCTCGGGGCGCAGTCCAAACGACTGATCGCACCTGAGATTCGTTTCATCGTGCCCGGGGCGCATAACCTGCGCCCCGGGCATTTTCTTTGCATTGACCGCGGCATAGAAGCGGCGCTTCATCGTTGCGTAAGCCGTAGGCGGGCATGACCGGCCGACGGGACAGGGAGAGAGACACCGCCCATGGCACTTTCGCACATGCTCCGATTCCGCAAGGCGGTCGCCCTGGGCGGTCTCATGCTGCTGGCCGCCTGCGCGACGCCGGTCCCGCCGCCTCCGCCTCCGCCCCCGCCGCCGCCCCCGCCACCCCCGGTGGCGGTGCAGGAGATCATCCCCTACCGGCCGATCCCGCCGGGCGGGGCGGATTACACCATGCCGATCCCACCTGTGGGTCCGGCGGGAACGCGGCAGACGGTCAACAGCGATCTCGACGAGAACGAGACGCTGTGGTTCTTCCGCTCCGGCTGGAACGTCGCGGCGCTCAACTGCACCGATCCGGCCCACCAGCCCATTCTCGACGGCTACGGCGCTTTCCTGAAGAAGTACGCGCGCAAGCTTTCGGCGACCAACACCGCGCTCGACGCCGCGGCGCGGCGCGCCAACGGCAACAACCGCACGTCAGGAATCCGTTCGCGCGAACTGCTGATGACGCAGGTCTACAACTACTTCGCCCTGCCGCCTGCGCGGGCCGATTTCTGCGCGGCTTCGCTGGCGATCGCCAACGAGTTCCTGGCCGCGCAGCCCGACGAGCCGGTGGCGTTTGCCACTCGCGGGCTGCAGCGCATGGAAGCGACGTTCCAGGGCTTCTTCAATGCCTATGATCAGTACCGGGTCGATTCCGCCGCTTGGGACGCGCGCTACGGGGCGCGTTACGGAGCCTCGCAGCCCGGCTATGTCGCGGTCTACGGCCTGTCCGGGCCGCGCGTGGTGGCGGCGCCGACCGACGCGAGCGCGCCGCAGCTGGCCGGCGAAGTTGTCGATCCCAACACCGGCGCGCGCATCCCGGTCATCCCAGTGCCTGAGGACAGCATCTCTGCCCCGGTGGTTCAGCCCTTGCCGTCCGGGCCCGGGCGTTGAAATGCCTCGCCCGTGAAGGACATTGGGGCTTTCATGGGTGACACATGTTCGCTAAGGGGCGCGCTCTTCGCGCGGGGCGTGCCCCGTGCCGACACTGGAACGGGGCCGTAGCTCAGCTGGGAGAGCGCGTCGTTCGCAATGACGAGGTCAGGGGTTCGATCCCCCTCGGCTCCACCAGTGTCGCCTGCTGAGACCGGTCCGATGCCGGTCCCAGTCCATGTTCCCGAGCAAGTGCGAAGGGGATGTCCCCTGCCGCACCTTCGGGCTAACTGAACCGCCATGCACTTTCTCGATCAGGCCAAAATCTATCTGCGCTCGGGCGCCGGCGGGCCGGGCGCGGTCAGCTTCCGGCGCGAGAAGTATATCGAGTACGGCGGGCCCGACGGTGGCAACGGCGGCAAGGGCGGGGACGTGGTGTTCGAGGCCGTGCCCGGTCTCAACACGCTGATCGACTTCCGCTACGCGCAGCACTTCAGGGCCAAGCGCGGCGGCCACGGCATGGGCAAGAATCGCACCGGCGCGAGCGCCGAGGATCTGGTCATCGCGGTGCCGGTCGGCACCCAGGTGTTCGACGAAGAGCGCGAGCAACTGCTCGCCGACTTTACCGAGGCCGGCCAGCGCGTTGTGCTGCTCGAAGGCGGCATGGGCGGGCGCGGCAACGCCAGCTACGCCACCTCCACCAATCGCGCGCCGCGCCAGCACCAGCCGGGCATCGCGGCGCAGGAGATCGCGGTCTGGCTGCGGCTCAAGCTGCTCGCCGATGCCGGGCTCGTGGGCTTGCCGAATGCCGGCAAGTCCACTTTCATCAACCAGGTCTCGAACGCGGGCGCCAAAGTCGGCGACTATGCCTTCACCACGCTCGTCCCCAAACTCGGCGTGGTTCGCCACCGCGAGCGCGAGTTCGTGCTGGCCGACATTCCCGGCTTGATCGAAGGGGCGGCCGAAGGCGCCGGGATCGGCGACCGCTTCCTCGGCCATATCGAGCGCTGCCGGGTGCTGATCCACCTGGTCGACATTTCCGGGCCCGATCCGGCCGAGGCGATGCAGGTGATCGAGCGCGAGCTCGAAGCCTATGGCGAGGCGCTGACCGACAAGCCGCAGCTCATCGCTCTCAACAAGATCGACCTGGCCGATGCTGAACTGGTCGAAGGGTTCGCGGCGGAGCTGCGGGCGGCCGGGGCGGAGCGGGTATTCGCCGTTTCGGGCGCGACCGGAGCAGGGGTCGATGCCCTGCTCAATGCGGTGCTCGAATTCCTGCCCGAGCGCTCGTCGAGCGCCTACGTCGCGCCCGAAGACGATGACGAGACGCCCGTCGAGTGGTCGCCGCTCGACTAGCCGAACACGGGACGCTCGGCTAACGCCCGCCTGCCATGACTATCGAGCGCCTGTCCGATCTTGCCGATGCCCTGACCGCGCCGCGCGTGGTGCTCAAGGTCGGCTCGGCGCTGCTGGTGGGCGAAGCCGGGCGCGCGAACCGCGAGTGGCTGGGTGCCTTGGCCGAAGAGATCGCGGCCGCGCGGGGGCGGGGCCAACAGGTCATCGTCGTCAGCTCCGGCGCGATCGCGCTCGGCGCCGCGCGGCTGGGGCTTGCCAAGCGCGGGCGCGGCAGCCTGGCCGATGCGCAGGCGGCAGCGGCGGTCGGCCAGATCGCGCTCGCGGGGCTGTGGAGCGAAATGCTCGGCGCGCATGGGCTGGTCGCGGCGCAGCTCCTTCTGACACTTGAGGATCTCGAGGATCGCCGCCGCTATCTCAATGCCGCGGCCACGCTCGGGCGGCTGCTCAAGGCAGGGGCAATCCCGGTCATCAACGAAAACGACTCGGTCGCCACCGAGGAGATTCGCTTCGGCGACAACGACCGGCTAGCGGCGCGCGTCGCGCAGGCGGCGCAGGCCGATGCGGTGCTGCTGCTGTCCGACGTCGACGGCCTCTACGATCGCGATCCGGCGGAGGAAGGCGCGCAGCTCCTGCCGCTGGTCGAAGGGGTCAGCGACGAAGTCCATGCCATGGCGAGCGGCGCTTCGTCGTCGGGCATGGGATCGGGGGGCATGACCTCCAAGCTGCAGGCGGCCGAAATCGCCACGCGCGCGGGAATCGCGTTGGCGATCGTCAACGGCCAGCCCCGCCTGCCGCTTTCGCGGGCGCTGGGACACGAAATCGGCACCCTGTTTCTTCCGACCCGCCGCGACCGCGCGCGCAAGGCCTGGCTCGGCGGACGGCAGCGCATGCACGGCGCCCTGGTGGTGGACGCCGGCTGCGCCCGCGCGCTGGCCAAGGGCAACAGCCTGCTGGCGAGCGGGATCGTCACGGTCGAAGGCACGTTCGCGCGCGGCGATCCGATCGGCGTGCGCGACGAACACGGCAAGCAGCTTGCCAAAGGGCTCGCCGAGTACGATTCGGCCGAAGTCGCGCTGATCAAGGGCCGCCGCAGCGAGGAGCACGCCGCTCTGCTCGGCTACGCGCCGCGCTCGTGCGTCATTCACCGCGACCAGTTGGTCCTGCTATGATGGACACCGCGTGACCCTCGCGGTGACCGGCGGAACCGGCTTCGTCGGGCAGGCGGTGCTCGCCGAAGCGGTCCGCCGCGGCATGCCGGTGCGTGCGCTGGCCCGCCGCGAGCAAGAGCCGCGCGAGGGCATCGCGTGGGTGCGCGGCGACCTCGCCGACACGGCGGCGCTCGCCGATCTGGTCGCGGGCACCGACGCGGTGGTCCATATTGCAGGCGTCATCAATTCCGACGCGGCGGGCTTCCAGTCGGGCAACGTCGCCGGCACCGAAGCGGTGATCGAGGCCGCTCGCTCGGCGGGTGTGCGGCGCTTCGTCGCGGTGTCCTCGCTCGCCGCGCGCGAGCCTATGCTGTCGGCCTACGGTCGCTCGAAGCGGCTTGCCGAGGAAGCGGTCCAGACCAGCGGGCTCGACTGGACCATCGTCCGCCCGCCGACGGTTTACGGTCCGCACGACCGCGAGGTGCTCGACCTGTTTCGCGCCGCGCGCTGGGGCGTGGTGCCAATGCCCGCGGGGGGCAGCGCCTCGATTATCCATGCTGACGACCTCGCCCGCCTGCTGCTCGCGCTGGTGCCAAGCGGTGCGGAGGTGAGCGAGCGCATCTTCGAACCGGACGACGGCCGGCCGGGCGGTTGGCCCCACCGCGAGCTGGCGCAGGCGCTGGGCGCCGCGGTGGGTCGCAAGGTGTGGGGGCCGCCTGTGGGCCGGAGGATGCTGTCGCTGGCAGCGCGCGCCGACCGCGTGCTGCGAGGAGGCAAGGCCAAGCTCACGCTCGACCGGGTCGGCTACATGAGCCATCCCGACTGGGTCAGCCGGCCCGAGCGCGCGGTGCCTGCCGAGCTGTGGGCCCCGCAAATCGACACGGCTGCGGGCCTTGCACTGACCGCGCGCTGGTACCGCGAGCAGGGCTGGTTGTAGCCGGACGCGCGCCGCTGGCTCGGCACGTCAGGAAAGTCCGAAACGGCCCCTTTCTAAAGTCCTGTCTTCAGCCACTTCTGACTATCGGCACCGGGCCAATCACACCCACTTGCTGGAAAACGGCGCCATCTCCGCCCACCGAATCGCCGGCCTCGGCGATGATGTCCCTCGACAAGGGCTCAGAGATCATGGGGGGCAGCGATGCGCATTTCTCACGGCGAAGTTCACGGTGCGGGCGTGGTGGATCGGGTGCTGTTCCGGATCAGCAGTGTCGCGGCTGAGATCGGCATCGGCGATCCTACCAAGCATTTCGATTATCTGCTGCCTGGCCTACAGGCGGACCCGGCCAACTTCCTCGCTCCGGGGCCGGAGACGCTCCGCGCGCTGAAGGCGCTCGGGCTCACGATGACCGATGCCGCCGAGCCGCCGCCGCAAGCGGGCGGGGGCGTCGGCGACAGCGACATCCCGGCGGGGTACACCTACTTCGGCCAGTTCGTCGATCACGACATCACGTTTGACGAAGGCTCGGCCGGGCTGTCGCAATTGGCCGACGACGCGCTGCTTCCACTGGCCGACCTCGCGGCGCTGCGCAACAGCCGTAGCGCCCTGCTCGATCTCGACAGCGTCTATGCCGGCGCACCGCGAGACGGCGAGCGTCTGCTGGTGGGGGCGGTCACCTCGCTTGGCAATCCGGCGCCACCCACGGCTAGGCCGGCGGGCAAGGGCGATCGCAACGATTTGCCGCGCAAGCCCCCTTCGCCAGAGACGCCTGGAACCGACCGCGAGGCACTGATCGGCGACCCCCGCAATGACGAGAACGTGATCATAGCGCAGCTCCACACCGCGTTCCTCAAGGCGCACAATACGCAGGTCGATCGGGGCGAGGACTTCGTGGGCGCGCAGCGAACGATGCGGCGGCTGTACCAAGCGGTGGTGCTTCACGACTTCCTGCGCCGGATCTGCGATCCCGCGACGTATGAAGACGTGCTGGCCAACGGACCGCGCATCTGGAGGCCAGCCTCGGCTGACCACCTGTTCATGCCCGCCGAGTTCGCCGCCGCCGGCTACCGCTTCGGTCATTCGATGATCCGCACCGAGTACGACTTCAATCTCAACTTCAATCCGGCACGCCGAAGCAAGGCGACGCTGGATTTTCTGTTCGTCTTCACCGCGCTGAACGGACAGCTCGGCGGTGAGGAGATCGGCGTAGAGTTCGAGACCCTGCCGGAGAACTGGATCATTGACTGGGACCGGTTCCTCGACATCGCGGCGGTCCCTGCCCAGCGTGCACGCGCGATCGATACGCTGCTGACGCATTTTCTGTTCAAGTTGCGCAACACGTTCGGAAAGCCTGAGGGCGACGGCGACCCCAATCCTGAGGTGGTCGACCTCGCGCCCAAGCTGGCGGTGCGCAACCTGCTGCGCGGCTACCTGTTCCGCCTGCCGACCGGGCAGGCGGTCGCGCGGGCGTTCGGGGTCGCGCCGCTGGCCGGAGAAACGCTCCGCTTGGCGCTGCCCGAAGCGCAGCGAGTTGCCGCGGTGCCGTTCCTCGACGCGACTCCGCTGTGGTTCTACGTGCTCGCCGAAGCCGGCGCCGCCGGAGGCCAGCACCTCGGGCCGGTCGGCAGCCGGATCGTCGCCGAGACGTTCTGGAACTTGATCCGGTACTCGGCGGACTCGATCCTGGATCCCGGACAACCGCACGCGCCGGCGCAGCTTAGCGAGATCATCGCGCTCGCGGCCGAGCAGGACTGAAGCGGACCGAGCGGGCTAGAACGCCGGTTCGTAGCCCGGCGGCAGCTCGCCGTCGGGAAGCGGGATGGCCACGCCGTGGATGCCGCATTCGGTCTTGTCCCAGCCGCGCCAGCGTCCGGCTCGTGCGTCCTCGCCCGGCGTGACCGGCGACGTGCAGGGCTGGCAGCCGACCGACAGGAAGCCCTGCGCCTCGAGCGGATGGCGCGGCAGGTCGAAGCGCTCGAAGTAGGCTTCGAGATCGTCCTTGGTCCAGTCGCCGAGCGGGTTGATCTTGAGCCGGCCGTCCTCGACCTCGAACCGGGGCAGGTTCTGCCGGGTGACCGACTGGAACGCCTTGCGGCCCGAAATCCAGCTATCGAGCCCCTGCTTGGCCCGCGCCAGCGGCTCGACCTTGCGGATCGCGCAGCAGCCGTCGGGATCGTAGGACCACCGAAGGCCGCTTTCGTCCTTCGCTGCCAGCACGACCGGATCGGGGGTTACGGTCGAGCTTTGAGTGAGCCCAAGGCGCTCGATCAGAGTGTCGCGGTAGTCGAGCGTCTCCTGGAACATCTTCAGCGTGTCGACGAAGATCACCGGGATCGACGGGTCGGCCAGGGCAACAAGATGCAGCAGCACGGCGCTCTCGGTGCCGAACGAGGAGACCACGCCGACGCGGCCGATGGCATTCTCGGCGAACAGCGCGCGCAGCATCGCCGCCGAATCCACGCCGGCGAAGCGCGCGTTGAGCGCGTCGGCATCGGCCTGAGTGAAGCGCGGTGCAGTATCGATGATGTCGAGGGCTCTAGTGGCCATGACGTTTCGCCCAAATGGGAATGCGCGCGTCGGCGGCCGGCTGATAGACTTCGGGCCACACCGCGAAGGCGCGCGCGGCGTCCTCCGCGTCGAGCGGCTGGTCCGGCTGGAAACTGTCGAAGCCGCAGCGGCGCAAGTCGTTGAGCTGGTCGATCAAGACGTCGCCGACCGCGCGCAGTTCGCCGGTGTAGCCGGCCTCGCGCAGGATTCGCGCCGACGAATAGCCGCGCCCGTCCATGAAGCTCGGGAAATTGACCTCGACCAGCCGGAGCTGGCCGATTTGCGGCAGCAGTGCGCGCGCGTCGTCGCCCGGCTCGATCCGGACCGCGCTGGCATTGCTCTGGCCGAGGAAGGCATCGACCGTCACGGCCGCGTGATCGACGGCTTCGTCGTCGCGGAAGCGGAACTGGACCGTGTCGGTCCCCGAAAACGGCTCAGCCATAGAGGGCCTCCTTGAACGGCTCCATGCCGATCCGGCGGTAGGTGTCGAGGAAGCGCTCGCCGTCCTGGCGCTGCGCCAGATAGACGTCGGCCGCGGTCTCGACCGCCGCGACGATGCCGTCCTCGTCGAAACCTGGTCCGGTGATCTTGCCGAGCGAGGTGTCGGCGCCTTCGCTGCCGCCGAGCAGGAGCTGGTAATTCTCGGTGCCCTTCTTGTCGACGCCGAGGATGCCGATGTGGCCCGCGTGGTGGTGCCCGCAGGCGTTGATGCAGCCCGAAATCTTGAGCTTGAGCTCGCCCAGCATGTCGCCTTTGCCGGTCTCGGCAAAGCGCTGGCTGATCTTCTGCGCGACGGGGATCGAGCGCGCGTTGGCGAGGCTGCAATAGTCGAGCCCGGGGCAGGCGATGATGTCGCCGATCAGGTCTAGGTTGGGGGTAGCCAGGCCGGCTTCGTCGAGCTGCTGCCACAGCGCGTAGAGATCGGCCTTGCGAACATGCGGCAGGACGATGTTTTGCGCGTGAGTGACGCGGCATTCGTCGAAGCTGTAGCGCTCGGTGAGCTCGGCCATCAGGTGCATCTGCGCGGCGCTGGCATCGCCCGGAATGCCGCCGACCGCCTTCAGGCTGATCGTCGCGGCGATGTAGCCGGGCTGCTTGTGAGGCGTGCAGTTGCGATCGACCCACAGCGCGAAGTCGGGATCGCTGCGGTCGAGATCGTCGCTCGCGCTCTTCTCGAACGGCGGGTCGACGAAGAACGTCTTGATCCGCTCGAGTTCGGCCAGCGGCGGTTCGATGCCCAGCGTCAGGAGATGCGCGAACTCTTCCTCGACCTGGCGCTTGTATTCGTCGGCGCCAAGCTCGTGGACGAGGATCTTGATGCGCGCCTTGTACTTGTTGTCGCGCCGGCCGTAGCGATTGTAGACCCGGAGGCACGCCTCGGAATAAGTGATCAACTGGTCTAGCGGCACGAATTCGCGGATCAGCGGGCCGATCATCGGGGTGCGGCCCATCCCGCCGCCGACGTAGAACGCCGCGCCCAGTTCGCCAGCCGCGTTGCGCACGATCTTCACGCCGATGTCGTGCAGCCGCATCGCCGCGCGGTCGGTCTCGCTGGCGATGACCGCGATCTTGAATTTGCGGGGCAGGGCAAGGAACTCGGGGTGGAAGCTCGACCACTGGCGCAGCAGCTCGGCATAGGGGCGCGGATCGACCACTTCGTCGGCCGCGGCGCCCGCGAACTGGTCCGAGCTGATGTTGCGGATGCAGTTGCCGCTGGTCTGGATGGCATGCATCTCGACCTTCGCCAGATCGGCGAGGATGTCCGGCGCGTCCTCCAGCTTGATCCAGTTGTACTGGATGTTCTGCCGGGTGGTGAAATGGCCATAGCCGCGATCGTACTTGTCGGCGATGTCCGCCAGCGCGTGCATCTGCGCGCTCGACAGCGTGCCATAGGGCACCGCCACGCGCAGCATGTAGGCGTGGAGCTGGAGATAGAGCCCGTTCTGTAGCCTCAGCGGCTTGAACTGGTCCTCGGTCAGCTTGCCGTCGATGCGCCGGCGCGTCTGGTCGCGGAACTCGGCGACGCGCGCATCGACCATGGTCTGGTCGTAGGAGTCGTAGCGGTACATCAAATCACCCAATTGCCGGCGGCGGGATCGGCCGGTTTCAGCGTCAGGTCGGGGCGCACGGTCGGGCCGAGCGCGCGGATGCGCTCCTTGATGTGGCCGGGGCGGACCCCGTTGGCATCGCGGATCGCGTCGATCGCGTAGGCAGCGTTGACCCGGCGCGCACCCTGCTCGCGAGCGAGGATTTCATCGGCCTCGTCGCCGACATCGACCGCATCGTCGACATGGAGCGACCAGTCGCTGCCCGTCCACCAGGTCACGGCCCCCGTCTTGAGGTCGTTGCCGGTCAGGATCTTCATGCGCTTGCTCCCTCGACGATCCGTGTCAGCGCCGCATCGCTTTCGCCGGTAACTTCGCCGATCACGATCAGCGCCGGGCTCTTGACCCGGTGGCGCGCGACCAGTTCGGGCAGGCCGGCGAGCGGCCCGCGCAGCACGCGCATCGCGCGCAGCGAGGCGTTCTCGATCACCGCCACTGGCATATCGGGCGCCAGGCCATCGGCCATAAGCTTTTCAGCGATTTGGGGCGCAGTCTTCACGCCCATGTAGATAACCAGCGTACGCCCCCGGCCGGCAAGCCCGGCCCAGTCCTGCTCGGCGAGGCCCTTGCATTGGCCGGCGACGAAGCTGACCACGCTGGCGTGTCGGCGGTGCGTCAGCGGGATCTGCGCCGCCGCGGCCGCGCCGTTCGCGGCGCTCACGCCGGGCACGACTTCGACCGGTACCCCCGCGGCGCGGCAAGCTTCGACTTCTTCGCCCCCGCGCCCGAACACGAACGGATCGCCGCCCTTGAGCCGCACCACGTCGCGCCCGGCCAGCGCCTCGCGCACCAGCAGCGCTTCGATCTCGCCTTGCGGCAGGGTATGGCGCGCGCGGCGCTTGGCGACCGAGACCAACTCGGCATCCGGTCGTGCCAGTGCGAGTACGCCCGCATCGATCAACCCGTCGTGCACGATCAGCCCAGCCGCGCCGATCAGGCGCGCGGCGCGCAGCGTCAGCAGCTCCGGATCGCCCGGACCCGCGCCGACGAGGTAAACTGTGCCCACATGCGTCATCGGCTTGCACATGGCCATGCCGCCGGGGCAGTGCCAGCCAAATTGCGTTGGGCAGGGGCTAGGGAAGCTTTAGCTCTAGAATGTCGCGGTGGTGGCGATGGCCAGATAGCGCGTATCGCCGGTCGGGGGTGCGTTCGGGGCGGTTTCAAGGAAGCGCCCCTTGGCTAACCAGACGGCGTTGGCTTCCCCCCGAAGAAAGCCCGGAACCAGCCAGTATCTGACCCGCGCTTCAAGCTGGTGCCCTGCGAAGCTGCCCGAAGCGCCCGCAACATCGCGCACCCCGGTGGTGGAGAAGGCGTCGCGCCGGTCGGCGAGCCACAGCGCCCGGTAGGCCGCGAAGGCGTCCCACCGCACGCTCGGCGCGATCTCGGCGCGGATGCCCGGCGTGCTGATGTTGGCCCGGCCGATGGCGTTATAGATGCCGGCCGGCGCAAGATCGGCGCGGCGCATGCCGAAGAGCGTATCGAACCGTCCGTACTTGCCCCCCGGTGCGTCGCCGCTTGCGCGGTCGTATTCGACCGAGAACCTTAGCTTGGCCTTAACGGGGAAGGTGTAGCCCGCATCGGCATGGATAAACCACGCACCCACCCCCTGCTCGGCGGCGGCGGGTGCAGTGCTCGCGCGGATCTCACCGGTCTGGTAAATGCCCTCGATCTCGAAATCGAAGGCGGCGGATTTGGGTTCGCGGATCAGTCTTGCGCTGAAACTGTCGAGGTCGCGATTGCGCGTCGGGTGGCCGGCCCAATCGCGTTCGAGCAAGCCGAAATAGCCGATCTCGGCTGTTGCACCGGCGAGCGTGTTCGGCCGCGCCAGCAGACCGCCCCATAGCTGCAGATCGAAGCTCTCGCGATCCCAGGTCACCTTATCGTCGAGCAGCGACGGGAGATCGTCCGGCAGACGGATCTGCGGCAGCACATAAATCGCGCTGGCGGTGACGCCACTTGCGGCCCGCAATTCGGCCCTCAGGCCGGTGTAGCCGTTGGTGGTGTTGCGATAGTCATCGGCCGCCACCAACCGGCGCGAGCCGAGGTTCACCGTCATCCGGCCGACCTGTAGGCTCGCCCGGCTACCCGCTCCGAACGGCGCCTCAAAGTCGGCGGCGACATAGGCCTGCACCAGTTCGAAGGTGTTGATCACGGTGGTGTCGATCGCGCTGCCCGGCCGGTTCAGCCCTTCGCGGCTATCGTAGAGCTCGGCACCGATCCTCACGGCACCCGCGTCATATTCGCCGAAGAGCGTCGATCGGAGCGACAGTTGCTCGTCATCGGCGCGCAACCCCGGGCGCGGCTGTCCGCCAAGCGCTTCGTAGCGCAGGCGGACGCTGCCGGAGAGCTTGAAGTCGGCGGGCTCGCCGATCGCGGCCTGGAGTGGCGCGGCAGCCTGCGCGCGGCCCGGGGAGGGCAGCACCAGGACAGCCAGCGAAAGCGAACGAAGAACGTTACGGAAGGTCATCAAGCGCAACTCCACGCCGGCCGCGACCGGCGAAAAGAAGCAACGCTTGGGCGCGGGCTGCGCCTGACCGGGAGGTTGCACGGCCCCGGCACGCGCATTCTAGCGCCAGTGCTTGGGGGTGCCAAGCGGCACTATCCCTTGTCCCGGCGCTCAAGCAGAAACTGGCGGGTTCGCTGGATCGCCCGGTTCGGCCGGCGCATTCGGCTCCCCGCGCGGGCGCCGGAACGGCTGGATTTTCCAGTAGGCCAGCGAGCGCCAGGCCCATTCGAGCGGCCCGTTGGCAAAACCCTTGACCCACAGGTTGGCGAGAATCAGCAGCCCGACGTTGACCGCGGTGGCTATCGCGGCAAGCTCGGCCCACCCGAACCGGCCCCAAAGGTCGAAACCCCATGGCGCGAACAGGATCCACAGGCCGAGGATGCTGGTCAGGATGTAAAGCGAGAAGGCGGTCTGCCCGGCCGCCTTGAACGGCGCAAGTATCGCCTTGCCGGCGCGGGTCTGGACCAGCAAGTTGATGAGCGCGACATGTCCCAGCGAGACAGCCAGCCGGGCGAATTCTTCGGTGATCCAGATGGACTTGGGTTGCGGGGCGAACTGCAGCTGCTCCCACACCCCGATGGCGCGGGCGCCGCAGCCCAGGCCATAGGCGGCGAGCGCCAGCAGAGCGTAGAAGCGCTTCGATCGCTGCCCCTGGATCACACCGAGCTTCCATAGCGCCATGCCGATGAACATGCCGCACATCGCTTCGAGCACGAGGAAGAAGCTGCCGTATCCGGCAATGAAGATCGCGTGCCACGCGCTCCAAGAGGCGGCCAGCAGCGCCGCCGGCGTCGAGCGGCGGGCGGCGGCTTCTTCCTCGACCGCGCGGGCGCTGTCCGCGTCGAGCGGCGTAGCAAGGGCTCTGCGGTCGATCAACTCCTGCCACTCTGCGGCCGTCTCGCGCTCGGCTTGGGTCAGCGGCACTTGCGCTGCGGTCTTGGCCTGTGCCACCGCGGCCTGCTGCATGAGCTGGGCGCGCGCGCTATACTCCATCGCGCCGCCCCCGGTGACGCCCACGGCGGTCAGAGCGGCATAGGATAGCCCGAGCACGATCAGGACGCGCGCGGACAACAGCCGGAACGGGAAGATCAGCAGCGCGGCGAGCGCGTAAACATGCAGGATGTCGCCGACCCAGCCGATCAGGAACACGTCGAGCAACCCGAATCCGAGCAGCCACAGGTTGCGTCGATAAAACAGGTCGGCGACCGCCACCGGGCCGTCGGGCTTCATCACCTTGGCGGTGAGGACCATCGCCCCGGCGCCGAACAGGAATTCGAGCAGGCCGCGCTGGGTGCCTTCCCAGACTATGTGGATCGCGGCCCAAGTGTTGCGATCGGCCAGAGTCCAGCCGATCCGGCGGATGTCGTAATCGAGCAAGCCGGTGTTCTGGGCCATGAAGGGGATGTTCATGTAGAAGATGCCGAGGATCGCGATCCCCCGCAGGATATCGAGAACCTCGATCCGTGTCCGGCCGCGCACCGGCGCCAGACTTGCCCCATCGGTCGTCATTCATTCGCCCCCCGAATGACCGTCGATGGGGGCTACGCCGGTTGCGGTTTCTCGTCAAACGCGGCGGAGTCAGGGCGGCTCACGCCGTTTTCATCGCGGCCATGCCACGCTCCAGGTCCGCGATCAGGTCGCCCGCGTCCTCGAGCCCGATCGACAGCCTGACGCCCAGCCGGTCGTCGGGGTACCAGCCGGCGGGCGGCCAGGCGCTGGCGGTGCGGACGCGGGCGGCGTCGAAGGGGATCGCCAGGCTTTCGAAGCCGCCCCAGCTATAGCCGATCCCGAACAGTTCGAGCGCGTCGATGAAACGGGCGCGGGCGGTGGGCGCGCTGCCCGAGAGGACGAAACTGAACAGCCCGCAGGCCCCGGTGAAGTCGCGCTGCCACAGGGCATGGCCTGGCGCGCCGGGCAGCATGGGGCAAAGGACGTGGGCGACCTCGGGGCGGCCCGCAAGCCACTCGGCGACGGCCAGCGCGCTCGCGGCGGCGCGTTCGAGCCGCAGCGGCATCGTCCGCAGGCCGCGCAGCGCCAGCGCCGCATCGTCGGGCGAGACGACCTGGCCGAGCGACTGGGCCTTGAGCCGTAGCCGCTTGTACAGCGCCTCGCCGGCGGCGGCCGAACCCATCATCAGGTCCGAATGCCCGCCGACGTGCTTGGTCAGGCTCATGACCGTAACATCCGCGCCGCGCTCGAGCGCGGGGAAGCCGAGCGGCGTCGCCCAGGTGTTGTCGAGCAGCACCAGCGCGCCTTTATCGCGGGCGAGCGCGGCGAGGGCGGGCACATCGGCCACCTCCATCGTCAAGCTGCCGGGGCTTTCGAGCCACACCGCTTTGGTGCGGGCATCGAACTGCGCGGCGAACCCGGCCGGATCGAGCGGGTCGAAGAACCGCGTCTCGATGCCGAGCGGGGCCAGCAGGTTCTTGGCGATGTTGCGGCTCGGCTCGTAGGCGTTGTCGGTCATCAGCAGCGTGTCGCCGCTCTCCAGCAGCGCCAGCAGAGTGCCGGCAATCGCCGCGACGCCGCTCGGATAGAGCAGCGTCGCGTGTGCTCCGGGTTCGAGCTCGGTCAGCGCCTCGGCCAGCGCCCACTGCGTCGGCGCGCCGCGCCGGCCATAGTAAAACTGCCCGTCCTCGTTGGGCCGGGCCTTCGCCAGGTCGGCGCTGTCGGTATAGAGATGCGTACTCGCGCGCCACACCGGCGGGTTGACCACCGCGCCGGTCCATTCAGGGCGGCGGCCGACCTCGACCGCGCGGGTGGCGGGCTTGCGGTCCTTCCCACTCACGCCGCCGGCCCCGTCGCCTTGGGCGTGGCAGGATCGGCGCCCCACTCGCTCCAGCTCCCGTCGTAAAGCGCGACATCATGCTTGCCGAGCAGGTGCATCGCGAACAGCAGCACGGCCGCGGTGACGCCGCTGCCGCACGTGGTCGTGACGGGGCGGGCGAGATCGATCCCGGCCTCGGCGAAGGCGGCGCGCAGGCCGGCGGCGTCCTTGAACGTGCCGTCAGGGTTGAGCACCTGGCCGAACGGCAGGTTGCGCGAGCCGGGGATGTGGCCGCTCGGCATGCCCGGCCGGATCTCGGGCTCGGCGCCGGTGAACCGGCCCGGCCCGCGCGCGTCGAGCACCTGCTCTGCGCCACTCTC
The DNA here is from genome assembly GCA_002279825.1 of Sphingomonadales bacterium 12-68-11. Lineage (GTDB taxonomy): Bacteria > Pseudomonadota > Alphaproteobacteria > Sphingomonadales > Sphingomonadaceae > Croceibacterium_A. Next base: position 430,941 of record NCCV01000003.1, on the reverse strand, counting down.
GAGATTGGCGAGCATCTCAGCTTTGCTGCGGACCGTGCCGGGGCCCTGTGATGGCGTCATGCCGCCAACACTCGCCGCCGAGGAGCCGCTTTCCACAGGCCGCCCTTCGGTGCGCCATTTGCCGAGCCCGCCGTCGAGAATCGCGACCTGTCGGACCCCGTGCATGCGGCAGATGAACCACGCGCGCGCCGCGGTCTTCACGCCGCTGTCGTCGTAGATCACGACCCGGTCGCTGCCGCGGACCTCCAGCACGGCCATGCGCGCGGCGAATTGCGCAGCGGTGGGCAGCGCCGCCGGGACGGGACTTTCTGGGTCCTTCAGCATCTCAAGATCGAGAAAGCGCGCGCCCGGGATGTGCGCGGCGGCGAACTCCGCGCGCGCATCGCGCCCGGCATCGGGCAGGTGCGCTGACGCATCGATCACCACCAGACCCGGTTCGCCGAGATGCTCCGCCAGCCAGGCGGTGGATACGAGATCGTCCATCCGCCCCGACTAGCGGCGGGCGGGGCGGCGGTAAACCTAGGCGAAGGCGCGTTGCGCCAGATCGGGGTAGATGCGCGGGCCCTGGTCGAGCCGGAACGGCTGTAGCCCCGCACCCGGCCGCGGGCTCGGCTGGCCGACGGCGAAGGTGCGGACGACCGGCGCGGCACCGGCGGCGCTGGCGCGGAACCGGGCGAGCGGCAGCAGCAACGCGGTATCGCCCTGGCGGATCGGCACGATCTGCGGGAACGGCAGGCGGAACTCGCCTTCGACCACCCGCGTCTCGCCGGGCGCGAGGTGCGCGATCGTATGGCGCGCGGGCGCTCCGCTGCCCGGGCCGGCGAGTTGTTCCTCGCGCCCGAGCGAGGCGTGGGCGGAAATCATGTCCGCCTCGATCCTGAGATCGGCCAGCGCGGCGGCGCCGTGGTTAGCGACTTCGAGCCGGTAAGCCAGGGTGGCGTTTATCAAAGTCAGGCTGAGCCTCACCGGCTCGAGCGCGAGTTGCAGCGGCTCGCGCGCCGTAGCCGGGGGCGACGGGCTAGCGGGCGTGGCGGGCGGCGCGGCCGCTGGCGGGCGGGGCTCAGGCGTGACGCGCGGGCGCTCCATAGCGGCCACGGCAATAGCGCTCACCTGGGACCGCCGCCGGCGCAGGAGCCAGAGGCACGCGCCCAGCAGCGCGATCACGCCGGCGGCAATCGCAAGCCAGGTCCATGGCAAACCCGTCCGTTCGCCGCTCGCGCCTTGGTCGAGTGCGGGAATCCGCGATCCGGTCGCAGCAGTTGCAGCGGGTGTTGCCGGCGCGATCCGCGGTGAGGAGGCGGCGGCCGGAGCCGAAGCCGGAGCCGGAGCGGGCGCGGGAGCCGCGCTCCCGCCCAAGGCGGGTTGTGGAGTGCGAACCGCGGGCCGCTGAACGGGGAAGGGCTGGCCGGTCTGCACCTCGGGCACGGCTGGGACGACGATTGCCGGAGCCGGGCGGGGCTCGGCAGGCGTCACCCCCGTGGCAGGAGTGGCGGGCGCATCGGTGGTCCGGACGCCGCGCGATTCGGGCACGTCCGGCGCTACCGGCCCTTGGCGCGTGGGCCTGGCCGGTTCGCCCTGCGGCGAAGGCAGGCGGAACGACTCGACCGGGCCCGGTGCTGCACCGGCGGGCACGGCGAGCGCGAGGGTAGCCCAGAGGACAATTAGGAAGGAACGCATCGTGATCGGACCGGATGGCGAGCGGCGCTGAATGGGCGCTTAATCCCGCCAGCGCTAAACGGCGCCCCCTTGTGCCGTGCGACGGATCGCGCCATTTGGCCGGCAATGAGCGAGCCGTTCGTCCCAAAGCATCTTGGCCACCCCAGCGCCTTGCCGGCCGGGCCCGAGCAGGCGGCGCTCGATTACGTCCCCAACCCGCGCGGGGGCGAACTCTATCTGGTGCGGTTCGCGGTGCCGGAGTTCACCTCGCTCTGCCCGGTCACCGGCCAGCCCGACTTCGCGCATCTGGTCATCGATTATGCGCCAGCGGAAACGATAGTCGAATCAAAGAGTTTGAAGCTGTTCCTGGCGTCGTTCCGGAACCACGGCGCTTTCCACGAGGACGTGACGGTGGGGATCGGCCGGCGGCTGTTCGCAGAGATGGCGCCGCGTTGGCTACGGATCGGCGGCTACTGGTACCCGCGCGGCGGCATTCCGATCGACGTGTTCTGGCAGAGCGGCGCCGCGCCGGACGGCCTGTGGCTGCCGGACCAAGGTGTCCCATCTTATCGCGGTCGGGGGTGAGGCGTTTGCAGTGAGCCGCGCCTTCGACTAGGGGCGCAGCGCACTCCATCCAGCCCTTCAGGGGAACCCTTCGAATGCGCATCGTGATGATCGGTACGGGCTATGTCGGGCTCGTTTCCGGGGCCTGCTTTTCGGACTTCGGCCATAGCGTGTGCTGCGTCGACAAGGACGCGAGCAAAGTCGATGCCTTGCGCGCCGGCAAGATCCCGATCTTCGAACCCGGCCTCGACGAACTGGTCGAGCGCAACGTGGCTGCCGGCCGGCTCGAGTTCACGCTCGACCTGATCGAGGCGCTGCCGGACGCTGACGCGGTGTTCATCGCCGTCGGCACGCCTTCGCGGCGCGGCGACGGCCATGCCGACTTGTCCTACGTCCACGCCGCCGCGCACGAGATGGCGCCGCATTTGCGCGCCGGAACGGTCATCGTCACCAAGTCGACCGTGCCGGTCGGGACCGGAGACGAAGTCGAGCGCATCATCCGCGAGTTGCGGCCGGACCTCGCCTTCTCGGTGGCCTCGAACCCCGAGTTCCTGCGCGAAGGCGCGGCGATCGAGGACTTCAAGCGGCCCGACCGGGTAGTCATCGGCGTCGACGACGAGCATGCCGAGCAGGTCCTGCGCGAGGTCTACCGGCCGTTGTTGCGCAACGAATCGCCAATGCTGGTGATGGCGCGACGGGCGGCCGAACTGACCAAGTATGCCGCCAACGCCTTCCTCGCGACCAAGATCAGCTTCATCAACGAAATCGCTGATCTGTGTGAGAAAGTCGGCGCCGACGTGCTCGACGTCGCGCGCGGCATCGGGCTCGACAGCCGGATCGGGCCGCGCTTTCTCCAGCCCGGGCCGGGCTACGGCGGATCGTGCTTCCCGAAGGATACGCTGGCGCTGCTCAAGACCGGGCAGGACTTCGAGGCGCCGCTACGGATCGTCGAGGCGGTGGTCGCGGTCAACGACCGGCGCAAACGCTCGATGGGCCGCAAGGTGGTGAGCGCGCTCGGCGGCGACGCGCACGGTAAGACGATTGCGCTGCTCGGGCTGACCTTCAAGGCGAACACCGACGACATGCGCGATTCCCCCTCGCTGGCGATCGTCCAGGCGCTGCAGGACGCCGGAGCGAGCGTGCGGGCCTACGATCCCGAGGGGATGGAGCAGGCCGCCAAGTTGCTCGACGGCGTGATCTATTGCGAAGATTCCTACGACGCGATGGAAGGCGCCGACGCGGCGGTCATCGTCACCGAATGGGATGCGTTCCGGGCGCTTGATTTCGATCGCGCCAAAGGGCTCCTCAAGGACTGCCTGTTGGTCGATTTGCGCAACCTCTACAACCGGTCGGACGTCGAGCGCCACGGCTTCCGCTACATCGCGGTGGGGCGATAACTGCGTCGAAACTGTGGCACTGCGTCCACAGTGGACTTCGAATTTGTGCAATAGCTGCCTTGAAATCGACGACTTTCTTGCGCTGCAGCAAAGCATATGCAAACGAATAGGCCCCAAGCAACTTTACGGGTGTCCTATGATCAAGAACTTGCTTGCTTCGGCGGCCGCTGCGGCGCTCGTCGTCAGCGCCCCCGCCAATGCCGCCGCGGAGGCTTCGGCCCCGCTGCGCAGCTCCGCTGAAGTCGAAGGCGAAGGCCTGTTCGGCGGCAGCTGGGTGATCCCCGTGATCATCGTCGTGGCGATCGGTCTCGGTCTCTACTTCGCGCTCGAAGAAGACGACGAGCCCGCCAGCCCCTAGTTACGGCGGCCGGTGGCCGGCGCGAACGGGCAGGTTCGCGGTGACGGTGATCGACCTTTCATGACGGGATGAGAAAAGATCGCGCGCGGGTCATCCTGCGCGCGATTTTTTTCCGTCGCTGGTGCCGGTTGAGGGGCTCGAACCCCCGACCTTCGGTTTACAAAACCGCTGCTCTACCAGCTGAGCTAAACCGGCCCGGCGCGGCCTTTGCGTCAAACCGCGCCGAAGGTCCAGCCTTCGGTCCGGGCGATCGCCGCGGTGAGCTCGCGCGGCTGCCATAGCTCGGCGCGTTCGCTCGCGGTTCGCAGCCAGGCAGCCGTCAGTAGCGCGTCGGCCTTGTGATCGTCGAGCGGCCCGCTGCCGGCAACCGGCGCGGAGCCGAGCGCCGCGAGCGCGGTGTTCAAGGCTTCGCAGGTGCGCATCTTGCTCAGGGCGGCGGAGCGTCCGGCCGCGACTGCCGCAATGCTGGTATAGATCTCCACCACGGCCGAGCCCGCCGGCGGCAGCGGATCGATCGGCCAGACCGGCAGGCGGCCCTCCAGCTTGTGCAGCACGCGCATCCCGGTCAGGCTGGACTTGCCGACTTGCGCCGCTCCCACGAGGTTGAAGTTGCTATAGGGCTTGCAGCCCATGCGGGCTTGCGCGCGTTCGGTCACGCGCAGGCGCCCGCGCCGGTCCGGGGCGTCGGGCGCATGGAACCGGGCGCCTTCGCGTCCGCCGTGGCGGCGGAAGTAGGCGCTGCTCTCGGCGTGGTCGACGAACCCGGTGGCGGCGAGAAATGGATCGTCGCGGCACATGGCGTCGACCAGGGTCCAGAGGGACTTGGCGTCCGGCGGGCTCGCCGTCCAATCGGGAAAGAATGCGCCGCAATCTTCGAACGGGAGCGAGATGCCGAGATCGAGGCCGATCAGGGTGTCCGGCGGCATCTCGCCTAGCAGCCAGTCGAGCACTTCGGGGCGCGACCAGCGATGGCCTGGTCGGACGAGCGCCGGCGGCCCAACGGGTCCGCACAGCGCGACGGCGATGCCCTTATGTCGCTCGCCCTTGGCGCCCGACCAGTCGATCGCGGCAAAATGCCGGAAGCGGCTCACGCGCCGGGGCAGCTTCCCGGCAGCGGCTTCCAGGCGTTGCTCTCCGAGGCAAACCACGGATCGCGCGGCGCGCGGTCGAGATCCGCGACGTCTTCGGGTAAACGATCGCTTGGCAACAGCGCCAGCCGGACGCAATCCTCGCCCTGCCATCCGGCCAGGCGCCAGTCGCCGCTCGGCAGTCCTTCGGAGACCTTGGCAATCTGCCGCAGCCCGACCTGCCGCACGTCCCACACCCCGAAAGCGTTTAGCGCGCCGAATCCGGCCTCGCCGAGATCGACCGCTGCGAAGCGGCGCCCGGACGGCGAGGCGCGCGGCGTTTCGCCGGTGTCGATCACCTGGCCCTCGCCGCTGCGGTCGATCAACACGTGCCCGAAGGATTCGTAACCGTGCCAGGCGAACGAGAGGAAACGGCCGTCGGCCGAGGCTCTGGGCGAGACGATCTCCTCGATCCAGCTGGTATCGACGCACAGGGTGTTGCCGGATTCGGCCGCGACCGCGATGTGGTCGAGGTCCGCTTTGGCCCGCCCGAAAGCCGCCGGAATTGCCAGGGGCGTGCTGCGCATCCGCTCCTCGTTCGCGAGCGCTTTGGGACAGGCCGCGAGGTCGGGTTCGGGAGCGGCCGTCGCCGATGGCTCGGCCATCGCCGGTTCGCTCGCGAACGTACTCGGCGTCGGCGCGGGCGCCTGCTCCTCGGCGCCTCCGCAAGACGAAAGCAAGGCCAGCGGCGAGAGCCAGGCAAGGCGGGTTCGGTTCAAGGCCGCTCTCCATAACGTTGCCGTTGCGCTTTCTTGAGCCGGTCCCACCACGCGCGGCGGATGTAGAGCTTCACGCGCTCGTCGGCCTGGTCTGCGCCATAGCGCACCAGCACCGCCGGCCAGTTGGCGTAGTGCGGCGTTTCCCAGAACGTCTCGGGATCGGTTTCGATCAGCATGTGCTTTTCCTCGATCGTCGAAGTCGGCAAGCCGAAGCTGTCGGGTTCCCGGCTGCGCCCGACGAGGCCCTTGCCGTTCACGGTCGGGACCATATCGCGGTAATAGGGGCCCATCACCACTTCGGGCAAGGCGCAGGCGAAGGCGACCACTTCGTCCCAGTCACGCATCGGCGCGGCGCGCCTCGCGCAGCTTGTTCCAATAGGCGATCCGCTCCCTGACCTGGCGCTCGAAGCCGCGGTCGACCGGCTGATAGAAGCTCTGCGGTTCCATTGCCTCGGGCCAGTAGTTGTCGCCGGAGAACCCCTCCTCGGCGTCGTGGTCGTAAGTGTAGCCTTTGCCGTAGCCGATCTCTTTCATCAGCTTGGTCGGGGCATTGAGGATGTTATGCGGCGGCATCAGGCTGCCGGTCTCGCGCGCGCTGCGCCAAGCCGCCTTCTGCGCGGCGTAGGCGGCGTTCGATTTGGGCGCGGTAGCCAGATACAGGCATGCCTGCACGATCGCCAGTTCACCTTCGGGCGAGCCGAGGAAGTCGTAAGCCTCCTTGGCGGCGAGGCACTGCACCAGCGCCTGCGGATCGGCGAGGCCGACATCCTCGACCGCCGCGCGAACCAGCCGGCGCAGTACGAACAGCGGCTCTTCGCCCGCAGTCAGCATGCGCGCCATGTAGTAGAGCGCCGCCTGCGGGTCCGATCCGCGGATGGCTTTATGCAGCGCGCTGATCAGGTTGTAGTGGCCTTCGCGGTCCTTGTCGTAAACCGCCACGCGCCGCTGCAGAAACGCGCCCAGTTCGGCGGGCCCGAGCGGCGCGGGGAGCTTCGCTGCATAGAGCGTCTCGGCCTGGTTGAGCAGGAAACGCCCGTCGCCATCAGCGCTGGCGAGCAGTGCCGCGCGCGCGTCGGCGGTCAGCGGGAGCGGCCCTTCGAGCGTCTCCGCGCGATCGAGCAAATGCCCGAGCGCGTCGGCGCCGAGCCGGTGCAGGATCAGCACTTGTGCCCGGCTGAGCAGGGCGGCGTTGAGCTCGAAGCTCGGGTTCTCGGTGGTGGCTCCGACCAGCGTCACCGTGCCGCGTTCGACGTAAGGGAGGAAGCCGTCCTGCTGGGCGCGGTTGAAGCGGTGGATCTCGTCCACGAACAATAGGGTACGCTGGTTGGCCCTGCGCGCCGTCTCGGCTTCGGCGAAGACCTTCTTGAGGTCGGCGACGCCTGAAAACACCGCGCTGATCGCCACGAAGCGCATGCCCACCGCATCCGCCAGCAGGCGGGCAATGCTGGTCTTGCCGGTGCCGCGCGGACGCAGCCGGTCGGCCAGCGGCGCGTCGGCACGCGGAGCGTCGGCGGGTTGCCCGGGTGGGGATTCGTCGGCGAACAGATCGGCCATCGCCACCAGATAGGCGGGCGCGAGGGCAGCGGCGACCCCTCTTGCATTTCGAGCCATCTAAGATATATCGTAAGCTATCTAAGAAAGGATGCTACAATGCGTTTTGAATGTAATGATCAAGATATGCGCCGAAACTGGAAAATGATCGCCCGTGCCGGGCGCGGCTGGGGAAGGGCGTTCGCGCCGGGGTTCCAGTTCGGCGGCCAGGGCCCGTTCGGGCCGGACGGGCCGTTTGGGCCCGAAGGTCCGTTCGGCCCCGGCAGTCCGTTCGGACCGGGCGGTCCGTGGGGGCCGGGCGGCCGCTCGCGCCACTGGGGCGGGCGCCGCGGACGCAGCCGGCAGGTCGATCGCGGCGAATTGCGCCTGCTGCTGCTGTCGCTGATCGCCGAGCAGCCGCGCCATGGGTACGATCTGATCAAGGCGCTCGAGGAGCTGTCGGGCGGCCACTACTCGCCGAGCCCCGGGGTGATCTATCCGGCGCTGTCGCTGCTGGCCGACGAAGGCCTGATCGCCGAGCAGGCGAGCGACGACCAACGCCGCAAGTTCGCCATTGCCGAGGCGGGGCAGGCCGTGCTCGCCGAAGAGGGCGAGGCCATTTCGCAGGTCCGGGCCCGGCTGGCCGAACTGGGCGAACGGGCGCAGCGGCACAGCGCACCGCCGATCAAGCGCGCCGCGGTCAACCTGTTCACCGCGGTCGGACAGCGCATGGCGGATGCTGGCGGTGACGCCGATCTCGCCCACCGTATCGCCGAAGTCCTCGACGAGGCCGCGCAGCGCATCGAGCGGCTCTGAGCGGGCGCGCGCACCGGGCCGGCGCTATTCTTCCCTAACGTTTATGGTATCCTCCCCGTGGGTCGCTCCTGCGGGGAGGCATTTTGTGAGCGTAAATGCCATGTTACCGGCTGGGGGCGCTCACCGTTGATGCAACCCGTCACCAGGCAATTCGGATCGGATCGGCGCGCTTGCGCGACGGTCCGATCGGCGTTTTCCACAGGGTAATTGTTTCGTTAATACACCGGCATTAACACCGATTTGGTAGTTTTACCGGCGTCTCGGACGTTCCGATCACAGGACCGCCGGTCGCCAAGGGAGAGATGGAGGGAACCATGTCCACCGTGTACTCGGGTGCCGTTCGCCGTGCGATCCTGGCAAGCACTGCCGCCGCGCTGATCAGTCCTGCCGTGGCGCTGGCGCAAGACGCCGCCCCGGCCGGCGGTGCGCCAGACGACTATGCCGCCGAGGAAGACAGCGGCAGCGGCAACGCGATCCTGGTGACCGCGACCAAGCGCGAAGTGACCCTGCAGGACGTCCCCGTCGCGGTCAGCGTCACCACCGCCGAGACTCTCGAGCGCGGCCAGATCCGCGACTTGCGCGATCTCCAGACTGTCGTGCCCTCGCTCAGCGTCGGCCAGCGGCAGAGCGTCGGCAATACCAACTTCTTCATTCGCGGCTTCGGCAACGGCGCCAACAACGCCGGCATCGAGCCCTCGGTCGGCGTGTTCGTCGACAACGTCTATCGCTCCAAGACCGTCTCGCAGATCACCGATTTGCCCGACGTGCAGCGGATCGAAGTGCTGCGCGGGCCGCAATCGACGCTGTTCGGCAAGAACGCCTCGGCGGGTGTGATCTCGATCACCACCAAGGAACCCGCGTTCGAGCCCGGCGGCCTGGCGGAGTTCACTTATGGTGCGTACAACCAGATCACCGCCAAGGGCCTGCTGACCGGGCCGCTCGGGGATGCGGTGGCGTTCAGCCTCGCCGCCGGGCTCAACCAGCGCGACGGGTTCTTCCGCGACCTCGGCACCGGCGACCGCACCAACGAGCGCAACCGCTGGTTCGGCCGCGCGCAACTGCTGGTCGAGCCGAGCGACGATCTGAAAGTCCGGATCATCGCCGACTACGACAGCATCGACGAAAACTGCTGCGCGGTGGTCAATATGCAGGATGGGCTCGCCACTCCGGCGGTCCGCGCCGTGGGCGGGCAGGTCAACACGCCCGCGCAGAGCCGCGACCTCGTGGTCTATAACGACTTCAACTCGACCAACGATGTCGACAACTACGGCATCTCCGGCCAGATCGACTACGATTTCGGCGATGTCGCGCTGACCTCGATCACCGCCTACCGCAAGACCGACGCCCTGACCTTGCAGGACTCGGACTTCACCAGCGCCGATCTGGTCTATCCCAACTTCCAGGACCTGGCCGTCGATACCTTCACGCAGGAATTGCGCCTGGCCGGCGAGATCGGTGACCGCGTCGATTTCCTGCTCGGCGGGTTCTACATCAACGAGAAGATCGATCAGGCCAACCAGCTGATCTACGGGGCGGATTTCCGCAACTACGCCAACCTGCTGGTGCAGCAACTATCGGGGGGCGCGCTCAGCCTGGCGACGCTCGAAGGGGCGTTCGGCGCGGCCGACGCGCGCAGCTACGCCGGGCAATTCCTGGCCTCGGGCCAGGGCTTCAACGAAGCCTATACGATGAGCGGCGAGGCCTGGTCACTGTTCGGGCAGGTCGATGTCGAACTGACCGACGGCTTGGTGTTGACGCTGGGCGGTAACTACACCGACGACAGCAAGCGCTTCACCACCAACAATGTATCCAGCGACGTGTTCTCGGGCATCGATCTCGACGCGCCGCAATACGCCGCGTTCCGCCGCACCCTGCTGTTGCAGGGCGGCGTGGCGGCAGGCGTCGGCACCGCGCTCGGGCTCGGCCGCGCGGCGACCACCGCCGAAGTGACCACCTTCGCGACCAACCCGGCCAACGCCGCCGCCTATGGCGCCATCGTCACGGGCGCCACGACCAACGCCAACAACAACCAGAACAATCCGCTTGCCAACCCGCTCGCGCAGCTGCGCGCGCTGCAGTTCATGCCGCCGTTCCTCAACGTGCCCAACGCGGTCGAGCCCGGCGTGACCAGCGACAGCGACTTCAGCTATACCGTCCGGCTGGCTTACGACGCCACCGACACGGTCAACGTCTATGCCAGCTATGCGACCGGTTTCAAGGCGAGCTCGGTCAACCTGTCGCGCGACAGCCGGCCGTTCGCGGCGGATCGCGCGGCGATCCTCGGCGCCGGCCTCGGCCGCAACAACCTGGTGTTCCTCGGCCGCTTCGCCAGCCCTGAGGAATCGCGGGTGATCGAGCTGGGCGCCAAAGGCAATTGGGGCGACATTTCGGTCAACCTCGCGGCGTTCCATCAGGAAATCACCGGCTTCCAGTCGAACATCTTCACCGGCTCGGGTTTCGTGCTGCTCAACGCCGGCAAGCAGAGCACTTACGGCGTCGAGCTGGAGAGCATGGCCACGCTGACCGACGGATTTACCGTGAACTTCGGCGCGACCTGGCTCGATCCGAAGTACGACAGCTTCGTCGTCTCCTCGGTCGGCGACCTCAGCGGCACTCGCCCGGCAGGCATCCCGAGCTGGACGGTGATCGTCGGCGCGCAGTACGAAGCCGAGATCGGGCTTGGCCTGCTGGTCCCGCGCGTCTCGTTCCTGCACCAGTCCGAAGTGCAGCTGATCGAAGGCATGCCGGGGTTCCTGGTGCGCAACCCGGACGGGTCGATCGCCAGCAACACTGCGGCGCTGGCCGCGGCGGTGCCGTTCACCCGCGAGGTCAACGATCTGACCGCGTCGCTCGACCTCGAACTCGACATGGGACTGACGCTCTCGGTGTGGGGCCGCAACCTGCTCGACGATCGCGACATCGGGGTCGTGTTCGACACGCCGGCGCAGCCGCGCGGCATCTCCGGCTATCCGGGCGACCCGCGCACTTACGGGGCGACCGCGCGGTTCCGCTGGTAAGCTTGAGACGAACTGCCGACCGGGAAGGGGGCCGCATGGCCCCCTTTTTGTTTGCGCAACTCCGCAATGTGTGGCGTCTTTGCGTCAGGGCCAGACGAGACGGGGGGTTTTGCGATGGAATGGATGTTGATGCCGTACCGGCGCTACGCCGACTTCAACGGGCGTTCGCGGCGGATGGAGTACTGGATGTTCACGCTGCTCCAAGTGATCGTCGGCGTGATCCTTGTCCTACTCATTTTCGGCGGTGTGCCGACCGAGGCGTGGTCGAATCCCGATGCGGTCGCGGCCACAATGGCCCAACCGGGCGCGCTGTTCTGGATCGGTGGCGCAATCGGCCTGGTCTGGTGGTTGGGGTCGCTGGTCCCGTCGCTGGCGGTGACGATCCGGCGGTTGCACGATCGCGACATGTCAGGCTGGTGGTACCTCGGGCTGATCGCTGTCCAGTTTGTGCCGCTCGTCAACTGGCTGGCGTCGCTCGCGTTTCTAGTCCTGATGTTCTTGCCCGGCACCGCCGGTCCCAACCGGTTCGGGCTCGATCCCAAGGATCCGTCGCAAGCCGGGGTTTTCGCCTAGCCTAGAGCGTCCGTAGCGTTTGGGACGGCCTCGCCCGCAGCAGCGGTAGCGAGGCCGCGAGCGCGAAGGCGAGCACCAGCGCCACGCCGGCGCCGAGCACCATGAGCACGCGCGGCCAGTCGGGCAGCCAGTCGAACTCGAACAGCTGGGTGACGATCAGCCAGGCCGAGCCGCCGCCGAGCAGGAGCGCCACGCCTGCCAGTAGCACGGCGAGCAACCCGAACTCCGCCAGTTGCAACATCAAAAGCTGCCGCGTGCTGGCGCCGAGCACGCGCAGGATGACGGTGTCATAGAGCCGCGCCGCGCGCGCCGCCGCGATTGCGCCGAGCAGCACAGCGATCCCGGCGAGCACCGCCACACCGGCCGCCGCGAGGATCGCCAGTGCGATCTGGTCGAGGATCGCACGCGCTTGCGTCAGCAGCGGCCCGACTTCGATCACCGAACTCGAGGGGAACTCGCGCACCAGCGCGCGGAGCAGCCCGCCGGCGCGCTGCCCGTCGGGCAGGTCGACCGTCGCGGCGAGGTTATGCGGCGCATCGGCAAGCGCGTTGGGCGAAAACACCAGCACGTAGTTGAAACCGAGGCTGTCCCAGTCGATCCGCCGCAAGCTGGCGATCCGCGCCTGCCGCTCGATGCCGAGCAAGCCGATCGTCAGGTAGTCGCCGACTTTGAGCCCCGCCGCTTCGGCCAGCTCTGCATCGACCGAGACCAGCGGCTCGCCGGCGTAATCGGCCGGCCACCAGCGGCCCGCGGTCAGCGTGTTGCCGTCGGGCAGCCGGTCCGCATACGTCAGCCCGCGCTCGCCGCGCAGCGCCCAGGCCCCTTCGGGCAATTCCTCGAGCGTGGACACCCGTGTGGGCCGGTCCTTGGACCCGAACGCGAGGATCGCCCCGCGGAGTGTCGGTACCGCCTCGACTTCCGCGCCGGGCGCCTGCGCGCGCACCGTGGCTTCGAAGGCCGCTAGGCGGTCGCGCGGCACGTCGAGCACGAAGTAGTCGGGTGCGCGGTCGGGCACGCTGGCGCGGATGTTGCCGTCGAGCGCCGTCTGCACCGCGGCGAGCAGCACGAACGCCGACAGACCGAAGCCGAGCGCGGTAACCAGCGAGCCGGTCGCAGCGCCTGGCCGGTGCAAGTTGGCAAGCGCGGCGCGGGCGATCGGATCGCTCGGCCGCGGCGCGCGCTCCGCCAGCCAGCGAATGCCGAAGCCGAGCGCGGCGAGCAGCACCAGCAGCCCGGCCGCGCCGCCGAGGAAGGTGGCGCTCAGCAGCGGCTGCGGCGAACCGGCGAGCGCCAGGAACACGATCCCTGTCAGCGCCAGCCCGATCGGCCACAACGCCCCGCGCCAGCTCGCGCCGAGCGGGGCGACGCGCGCGCGCATCAGCGCCATCGCGGGGAAATCGCGCGCCCGCGTCAGCGGCTGCGCGGCGAACGCCAGTGCGACCAGCAGGCCGAACAGTGCCGCTCGCAGCAGCGCCAGCGGATCGAACACGAACCCCGTCTGGACCGGCAACAGCCCGGCCAGCGCCTGCGCCAGCAGCGGCGTCACCAGTACGCCCGCGGCGAGGCCCGTGAGCGCCCCGCCGAGTGCTGCCGCGCCGAGCTGAAGGGCATAGATGCGCGCGATGTCGCCGCTGGTCGCGCCGAGGATCTTGAGCGTGGCGATGCTGGTGCGGCGCGCCTCCAGATAGGACGCGGTGCCGCCGCCGATGCCGATCCCGGCGATGACCAGCGCGGCAAGGCCGACCAGCGTCAGAAACTCGCCCATCCGGGCCACGAACCGCTCGGCGCCGGGCGAGGCTCGCTCGGCGGTGTCGATCTCGAATCCGGAATCGGGGAAGCGTTCGGTCAGCGTCTCCTCGAGCGCCGCGGGATCGGTCCCGCCCGAGAAGCGCACGCGGGTCTTGCTCTGGTACATCGATCCGGGCGCGATCAGCCCGGCTGCCTGCGGAAAGCCGAGCGGGACGATCACCGTCTGGCCGAGCTGGAAGCCCTCGCTGAGCCGGTCGGGCTCGGCGTCGATGATCCCGCCGACGGTCAGCTCGCGCGTGCCGACGCGGAAGCGGTCGCCGGGTCCGATCCCGAGCCGTTCGGATGCGCCTTGCGCGATCCACGCCTGTCCCTCGGGGGGCGCCCCGACCGCGCGGCCGCCGGCGAGGGTCAGCGTGCCGTAGAGCGGCCATTCGCCGTCGACCGCCTTGAGCTCGACCGGAGTGGCGGCGCTCGGCGTGCTGGCCATCGCCTGCAGCCGATAACCGCGCGAGAGTGTGCCGTAGCGGGCGAGGAACCGGCTTTCCGTGTCCGAGAGCGGCCGCTGCCACAGCTCGACCTCGAGATCGCCGCCGAGCAGGGTGCGACCTTGCGTATCGAGTTCGCCGCGGATCGCGCCGGTCAGCGTGCCGATCGCCGCCAGCGCACCGACGCCGAGGAACAGGCACACCACCAGCAGCCTGAGCCCGCGAAAGCGGCGATGCAGATCGCGCCGGGCGATCCGCCAGGCGGCAGGCCAGGGCAATGCACTCATGCCCCGGTGTCGCTCGCAATCCGGCCGTCAGCCAGCGTCACCACCCGGTCGCAGCGGGCGGCGAGCGTTTCGTCGTGCGTGATGATCACCAGCGTCGCGCCGGTCTCGGCGCGGCGGGCGAACAGCAGCTCGACGATCGCCGCGCCGGTCGCGGCGTCGAGGTTGCCGGTCGGTTCGTCGGCGAAGACCAGCGCCGGGCGCGGCGCGGTCGCGCGGGCGATCGCCACACGCTGCTGCTCGCCGCCCGAAAGCTGCGCCGGATAATGCGTCAGACGGTGGCCGAGGCCGACCGCGGTAAGCTCGGCGGCGGCGCGCTCCCAGGCGCCGGCCTCGCCGGCCAGCTCCATCGGAGTGGCGACATTCTCCTGAGCGGTCATCGTCGGCAGCAGGTGGAACGCCTGCAGCACGATGCCGATGCGGCCGCGCCGGGCGCGCGCCAGAGCGTCCTCGTCGAGCGCGGCGAAATCGGCACCGGCGACGTTCAGCGAGCCGCTCGACGCGCGCTCAAGGCCGCACAGCACGGCCATCAGCGAACTCTTGCCCGAGCCCGAGGGGCCGAGCAGGGCGAGCGTTTCGCCGCTGTGGACGGTGAGGTCGATGCCGCGGAGGATTTCGACGGCCGCGTCGCCCTCGCCGAGCGAGAGCTTGAGGTCGCGCGCGGCGATAGCGGGGGGGCTTGTCACTCGCGTTCGATGGCATAGGTACCCGTGCCGGGCAAGGAGGCTCGAACGATGCGGCGCGTAGGTTGGTCGATTATCTTGGCTTTGGCACTGGCGGGGTGCGGCGGGGATGCTACCGCGCCCGAGGGCTCGCCTTCGGCGCGTGCGGCGGAGGCAGACGCGTCCGCGCTGCCGGTCATGGGGCCCGAGCGGCGCATCCTGGCGTTCGGCGACAGCCTGTTCGCGGGCTTCCAACTGGGGGATGGCGAAAGCTACCCGGCGGTACTCGAAGCCGCGCTGCGTGCGAGAGGGATCGATGCCCGCGTGACCAATGCCGGAGTCTCCGGCGACACCACGGCCGCCGGGCGCCAGCGTCTGGCCTTCGTGCTGGGGCAAGAACAGCGCACCCCGGATCTGGCGATCGTCGAACTCGGCGGCAACGATCTGCTGCGCGGCATTCCGCCCGCCGAGACGCGCCGCAACCTTGCCGCGATCCTCGCCGAGCTCAAGACGCGCGACATCCCGGTGCTGCTGATGGGCATGCGCGCGCCGCCCAATCTAGGCGCCGACTTCGTGGCCGCGTTCGACGGGCTCTACCCGGCGCTGGCGGAAGAATACGGCGCGGCGCTGGTGCCGTTCTTCCTCGCCTCGGTGTACGATCAGCCCGCGCTGATCCAGCCCGACCGTATCCACCCGACTGCCGAGGGGGTCGAGGCACTGGTCGCCGCGACCGTGAACGAGGTGGTCGAGGCACTGCCCGAAACGGACTCTTAGGGCCGTTCGTGTCGAGCGAAGTCGAGACATCTTGCGTCAGGGCTTCTCGACTGCGCTCGAGGTGAACGGAGCGCTTTGGACCAATTTGGCTCAGCTCAGCTTCGCGACCGCGCCTCGGACCACGCGCCACACCGCGGCTTCGTCCTCGATCCCGGCGAACGGGGCCGCCTCGGTGCCGGTTAGCCAGACTTGCGCCTGGCCGGCGCGCAGCCGCTCGAACAGCGCGGCGCGGCGCAGCGGATCGAGATGCGCGGCGACTTCGTCGAGCAGCAGCACGCCCGGCCGCCCGGCGGCGGCGAGCATGGCATGAGCGAGGGTCAGCGAGATCAGCAGCGCCTTCTGCTCGCCGGTCGAGCCTTGCGCGGCCGGCGTGCCGCTGGCGGCGAGCGTGACTTCGAGCTCGTCGCGGTGCGGGCCGGTCAGCGTGCGCTGCGCGGCGCGGTCGCGTGGGCGCTGGCGCGCGAGCTCGGCCGCGAGCCCATCCAGATCGAGCGGCCCGCCGGGGACATAAGTCAGGGCGGGGCGGGCGAACACGCTGTCGGCCTGCGCCCAGGTCTCGCTCGCCAGCTTTTCGACCAGCCGCGCGCGGCCTTGCGCGAGCGCGGCGCCGGCGGCGGCAAGCTGGGTCTCGAGCGAATCGAGCCAGCGAGGGTCGGGCTCGCCGTCCTCGGCGAGCAGCCGGTTACGTTCGCGCAGCGCCGCTTCGTAGCGGCTGGCGTGGCGCGCGTGCGCGGGTTCGAGCGCGACCGCCAGGCGGTCGAGGTAGCGCCGCCGCGCTCCGGCGCTGTCGCTGAACAGCCCGTCCATCGCCGGGGTCAGCCAGCCGAGCGCCAGCCATTCGCCGAGCGCGGCGGCGCTCGCCTCGGCGCCGTTGACCTGGACCAGCCGGCGGCCCGGCCGCTCGGCCTGGGTGCCGGTGCCGATCCGCACCGGCTCGCGCCCGTCGCGGCAATCGAGCTGGGCGCTGACCGCGAAGGCGCCGGCGCCATCGGAGGCCATCTCGGGCAATGCGCCGCGCCGCAGCCCGCGGCCCGGCGCCAGTAGCGAGAGCGCTTCGAGCACGTTGGTCTTGCCCGCGCCGTTATCGCCGACCAGCAGGTTGAGCCGGCCGGTCCCGTCGAGCCGGGTGTCGGCATGATTGCGAAAGCGCGCCAGGGTGACGTGATCGAGCGACATTCAGGCCGAAACCGGTAAGCCATGCCCGCGCGAGAGGCCATCGCAAACCGCGCCGCCGATTGTTGGCGCTGGTTCCCAATTCATGGTCCGTAAATCTAGGTGGATTCAAAGGGCGGGAACCGAAAACGGCAGACTTCCGCCATTTTTCGCAGTTGGCACGGCTCATGCAAACACCCTGGCATCGGCCACGACCGGCCGACAGACTTTAGCCAGGGGATGACTACCATGAATACGCTTACCAGCTTTGCCCGCACCGCGATGGCCGCTTTCGCCGCTGTTGCAATGACCGCCGGCCTGATGATCGGCAGCTTCAGCGCCGACCCGCAGGTCCAGTCGCTCGTCGGGATCGTCGCATGAGCCCGCTCGACCACCGCCGCGGCGGCAGCGAACCGGCCGGGTTTCGGCTCGACCGCTCCGAAGGCAAGGTGTTCGGCGTCTGCGCCGGCCTCGCCAACTACCTGGGTGTCGATCCGCTGATCGTGCGCCTGGTCTTCGTGGCCGGCACGATCGTCGGGTTCGGCAGCTTCATCCTGATCTACCTTGCGATCGCGCTGCTGGCCAAGTGACGGTCAGCGCGCGTTCGCGCCCGAGCGGCCGAACGGAGAGAAATCCGTCGCGGTATCGTACACGTCGACCCCCTCACGCCGCTTGAGGAAGCCGACGACCAGATAAGTGACCGGCGTAAGCAGGGCCTCCCACGCGGTCTTGATCAGCCACTGCGAGAGCACGACCTGCCAGAGCTGCTCGATCGGCCAGCCGGCGAGCCCATAGAACGCCAGCGGATAGAAGATCAGGCTGTCGAGGCCCTGGCCCACGAAGGTCGAGCCGATCGTGCGCAGCCACAAGTGCCGCCCGCCGGTTTTGACCTTGAGCCGCGCCAGCACGAAGCTGTTGGCGAACTCGCCGGCCCAGAACGCGACCATCGACGCGAGCACGATCCGCCACGAATTGCCGAACACGAACTCATACGCGTCCTGCCCCGGCCAGCCTTCGGCCGGCGGCAAAGCCACCACCACCGCCGCCATCACCGCCATGAACGCGAGCGCCGCGAACCCCGTCCAGATCACCCGCCGCGCGTTGGCGTAGCCATAGACCTCGGTCAGCACGTCGCCGATTACATAGCTGATTGGGAAGAACAGCACCCCCGCGCCGAACGCCCACTGCGAGCCATCCGGCAGCACCAGGTAGCTCGGTTTCGAGGCGCCGATAATGTTCGACAGCAGCAGAATCGCGACGAAGGCCGCCATCACATAGTCGAGATAGCGAAACCGCCGCCTTGCTCCCGCCGCGCCGTCGATCCGTGCCGGCGCCCCGTCCGTGTCCCCGTCCATGCCGCGAGCCTATCGCGATTCCCTCGCTGCACAAGATACAGGCGTCAGGCGCTGTGCAGTGATTGCCACCAGGCGCTCAGATCTCGCTCTCGAGCGCGCCAAAGGCCTCGGTCAGCAAATCTTCGAACGGGCGGCGTCCGCCTTCCCGACTCAAGGCGTCGGAGGCTAGGCGCATGGCGCCGATCGCGAGCATCGCCACCAGGCGGAGGCCGGTTTCGCGCCCCGGCTCCGGGTGCCGTTCGCGCAGCACTTCGAACAGGGCCTGCTCGTTCTGGACGTAAGAGGCCTGCTTGCGGGCCTGCACGGCCGGGCTCGATCGCATCAGACGGTCAATCGCGATCATGTCGTCGGCGGGAATGGTCCCGCAGACTGCCAACATCGCATCGCGTATAGCGGATAACGGCGCCTTTTCGGCAGGCTGGTCGCGAAGCGCGGCCACGAGCAGGTCGCCGATGCCGTTCTGCAGCGACAGCAGGATGTCGTCCTTTGACTTGAAATAATAGAAGAAGGTCCGCCGCGAGATACCCGCTTCACGGGCGATCTCGTCGAGCGTCGTGGCATCGTAGCCCTTCGCGATGAAGAGGCAGTTCCCGGCGTCGGTGATGCGCTGGCGAGTCTCGCGCCGCTTCCGTTCGCGCAGGCCTTCACTGGTCGGGGCTGCAATTCGTGTGCTCGCCATCGAAGATTCCGGTTGAAAATTACACTCAGTGTAATATGTGAATTTACACCAAGTGCGGTTTTCTGCAAAGGACTAGATCGTGGCAAGATGGACTGAAGCCGACATTCCCTCGCAGGCGGGCCGCTCGGCCGTGGTCACCGGAACCGGCGGGCTGGGTTTGGAAACCGCGCTTGCGCTGGCGCGCGCGGGTGCCAGCGTCATCGTTGCGGGGCGCAGCGCCGAGAAGGGTGCCGCCGCAGTGGCGCGCATCGAGCGCGCGGCGCCCGCCGGGAGCGTGCGGTTCGAGTCGCTCGATCTTGCGAGCCTGCACTCGATCGCGGCGTTCGCGGAGCGGCTGCGGGCGCAGCAGGACGGTCTCGACGTACTGATCAACAATGCCGGTGTAATGGTCCCGCCACAGCGCCGGGAGACGGCGGACGGCTTCGAACTGCAACTCGGGACCAATCATCTTGGGCATTTCGCGCTGACAGCGCAGGTCTTGCCGCTGCTGCGGAGCGGCCGCGACGCCCGCGTTGTCAGCTTGTCGAGCGTCGCCGCCCGACAAGGGGCGATCGCCTTCGACGATCTGAACGCTCAGGCCAGCTACAATCCGATGCGGGTTTACAGCCAGTCGAAGCTTGCCTGCCTGATGTTTGCCCTGGAACTGCAGCGGCGCAGCCAGGCCTCCGGGTGGGGTGTGACCAGCATCGCCGCGCATCCGGGGGTTGCCCGTACCGATCTGCTGCATAACGCGCCCGGGCGCCGGAGCGTGATGGGCGTGACCCGCTCGCTGCTGTGGTTCCTGTTTCAGCCGGCTGCGCAGGGCGCACTCCCCACACTCTTCGCCGCCACCTCGCCGGATGCCGAGCCAGGCGGGTACTACGGGCCCGACCGGCTCAGCGAGACGCGCGGCTATCCGGCCCCGGCGCGAATTCCGCCGCGCGCCTTGGACACAGCGGCCGCCGCGCGGCTGTGGGACATGAGCGAAACGCTCGCCGGCGTCCGTTTCCCCTAGCACCCAAGCCGCCAGGCAGGCGTACCCGGCGCTCAATCCATCGCGATTCCCCCGCCGCTCAAACCGCGCTATGTCGCCCGCCGACGCGCCCGTAGTTCAACTGGATAGAGCACGAGCCTTCTAAGCTTGGAGTTGCAGGTTCGAGTCCTGCCGGGCGCGCCAACGACCTGTTTGCGTCAGCGAGGCGCGGGAACTCATAAGGGGCTCAGCCGTAGCGCCTAATGAAGGACGGGGGCGGAGGAATCCGATGCCCAGTGCCGCCGCCGCCCACTTCCACAACCAAGCAGTCCGCGCGCGGCGTTGCGCGCGCGCCTTCTGCAGCGATCCTCTCGAATCCAACATCTTGACCGCTTTGGCCGACATCTACGAAGCGCGCGAAGACCGCGCCGTGGACTATCTGCGCGCGCTGCGGGCGGACACGCCGGCAGGGACATTTCCTACCCCGCCGTTCACCCCGTCGGGTGACTTTCAACTGTCGGAAACTTTGACAATCCGGCGTCCCGTTAAGGTTTCGCGAACCATCGCGGGCGTTGCAATTCCGCCAATCCCGCAAACTGGCACGGGTCGTGCACCTGTTTGAATACCTTAAGTCTTCGAATGAGGCGGGGCCGACCCCCAACCCCCCCAAGTCTCCCGGCCCCGCCTCCCCGAAGTCAGGTTTCCCCGAATCAGAGCAAGCGCGCCGCGGGCGAGGTCAGTTGGCCTTGGCCACCTGCTTTTCGGTCAGGAGCTGCTGCAGCTCGCCGGCCTCGTACATTTCCATCATGATGTCGCTGCCGCCGACGAACTCGCCCTTGATGTAGAGCTGGGGGATGGTTGGCCAATCCGAATAGGCCTTGATGCCCTGGCGGATCTCGGCGTCCTGCAGCACGTCCACGCTTTCGAATGCTACTCCGCAATGATCGAGGATCGCGATGGCGCGGCTCGAAAACCCGCACTGCGGGAACAGCGGGGTGCCCTTCATGAACAACACCACGTCGTTGCTGTCGACGATCTGGGCGATACGAGCATTGGGATCGGACATGGGCAAGCCTCGAAACGGAAAAAGCGGGGTCGGCAAATTAGTTGGGAACCGCGGTCACCAGTTGCAAGGCGTGGAGCTCGCCGCCCATGCGCCCGCCCAGGGCCTCGTAAACGCACTTGTGTTGGGCCACCCGGCTCATGCCGGCAAATGCTGCCGAGGTGACATGCGCGCGGTAATGATCGCCGTCGCCGGCCAAATCCTCGATCGTCACCGCGGCATCGGGCAGGGCGGCGCGGATCAGCGCTTCGATCTCGGCCGCGGCCATGGCCATCGCGGTCAGGCCCCGCCCATGAACTGGCGGCGCGCTTCGACGCTCTTGGCCTCTAGCGCGGCGCGCACTTCGGCTTCGTCGATATCGACGCCGGCGGCGGTCAGATCGCCGAGCACCTTGCGGATCACGTCCTCGTCGCCGGCTTCCTCGAAATCGGCCTGGATGACCGCCTTGCCGTAGCTTTCGGTTTCTTCGGCGGTCAGGCCCATCTTCTCGGCCGCCCAATGACCGAGCAGACGGTTGCGGCGCGCGGCGACACGGAACGCGGTGTCCGCATCCATCGCGAACTTGGCTTCCTCGGCCCGCTTGCGGTCGTTGAAATCGGTCATGGTGCGTTCCTCGATCCTTCGTGCCGGCCTTCGCCGAGGACGGACCCGCGGGTCAAGCGGGAACCGCCGTGCCGCGTGCCAGCCACGGGCGGTCCGCGGCAAGCCGCGCCTCGTAAGCGGCGATCTGGCTGTCGCGCGCCAGCGTCAGCGCGACTTCGTCGAGCCCGCCGAGCAGGCAGTGCTTTCGGAACGGGTCGATCTCGAAAGTGAAGCGATCCTGGAACGGGGTGGTGACCGTCTGGTGCTCGAGATCGATCGTGATCGGATCGGTCGTGGCGACTTCGAGCAGCCGGTCGACCGCGGCCTGCGGCAGCGCCACGGTGAGGATTCCGTTCTTGAAGGCGTTGCCGCTGAAGATATCGGAAAAGCTCGGCGCGATGACTGCCCTGACGCCGAGGTCTAGCAGCGCCCAGGCGGCGTGCTCGCGGCTCGACCCGCAGCCGAAGTTGTCGCCCGCGATCAGGATCGGCGCGCCGGCGAACTCCGGCTGGTCGAAGACGTTGGCGGGGTCCTCGCGCACGGTCTCGAACGCGCCGCGGCCGAGGCCCTCGCGGGTCACGGTCTTGAGCCAGCGCGCGGGAATGATCACGTCGGTATCGACGTTTTTCAGCCCGAACGGGATGGCGCGGCCTTCGACTTCGCGCACAGGTTCCATCTGCGCTAGTCCGTCTCGGGCGGTTCGCCGCTCGGGATCGGGCCCGGCTGGTGCGGCTTGTTCTTCTTGTCCTTGCGGCGGTTCATATAGAGAACCGCGGCGGCGATCGCGGCCGAGCCGATCGCGCTGGCGATGGCGGCCTTACCCGAGTTGTTGAGGCGCTTGCTCATGGCCTTTCAATGGGGATGCCGGGCCGCTCAGACAAGAAATTCGCGCAGCGCGCTCCACAGTTTTTGCTTCTGTGCGAGCGGCATCGCGGCATAGGCCGGGCTCGAGGAGGGCAGGGGGATCAGCGCGAGGCCGGTGCCCGCGAGCTGCGGCATCCCGATCCGCACGGCGGTTGCGCCGTTGAAGGCGACGGCACGGAGCGCCGGAAGCGAGGCGGCCAGTTCGGCGAGGGCGTTGGGCTCCGCCTCGCGGATCGCAGCATCGAGGCTGCCCACGCGGCGCGCCGAGGCAACGGTGTCCCACAAGCCGATGCGGGCGGCGAGCAGGGCGGTCAGCCGCCGATCGTAGTCGAGCGTTTCCAGGTCTTGGCGAATCGCTATTCCCACCAGGTGCCAAAACCGGTTCTGCGGATGTGCGTAGTAACGCCCTGCCGCCAGCGAGCGCTCCCCCGGCAAGCTGCCGAGGATCAGCACCCGCGTGTCCCGCGCGACGACCGGCGAGAAGGAGCTCTTCTTCAGAAGGCCTTGCCGTCGCCGATATGGCCGGTCCCGGTGACAACGAATGTATCATCGGCGGTCGCCACCCTCCGCCCGTCCTGAAACCGTGCTGCGATGCCGGCGAGCTCATCCAGCGCAAACAGCCGGCTGTTGATGCCCCACTCGTCGGGATCGCCGCGTTCGGTCGGGGTGTAATGGGTCGTCGAACCGCAGGTCGGGCAGAAGTGCGCGATCAGCCACACCTCAGCGATGTCGTCGCGCCGATAAGTGCCGGTCTCGCCCGTTATGGCGACCTCGTCCGGCCGATAGTACGCCCAGGCCGCGCCGAGTGAACGGCAAAACCGGCAGTTGCACACGTTGATCAGCGCAGGGGGACGAGAGACTTCTAAGGTCACCCGGCCGCAGAGGCACTGGCCCTTCACACCAACTCGCGCACGTCGGTCAGCCGGCCGGTAACCGCTGCCGCCGCCGCCATCGCCGGGCTGACGAGGTGGGTGCGCGCCCCCGGTCCTTGCCTGCCGACGAAGTTGCGGTTGGAGGTCGAGGCGCAGCGCTCGCCTGGCGGCACTTTGTCGGGGTTCATGCCCAGGCAGGCCGAGCAACCCGGCTCGCGCCATTCGAGACCGGCCTCGGTGAACACTTTGTCGAGCCCTTCGGCCTCGGCCTGCTCCTTGACCAGCCCGGAGCCGGGCACCACGATCGCCCACTTCACGCCCGGCGCCTTGTGCCGCCCGCGCAGCACGTCTGCGGCGGCGCGCAAGTCCTCGATCCGGCTGTTGGTGCACGAACCGATGAACACGTTCTGGACCTCGACCGCGTCCATCCGCTGGCCGGGCGCGAGGCCCATGTAGTCGAGGCTGGCCTGCGCGGCTTTCTGCTTGGAGGGATCGGCGAAGCTGGCGGGATCGGGCACGACGCCGCCGATCGCCACGGTGTCCTCGGGGCTGGTGCCCCAGGTCACGGTCGGCTCGACATCGGCGGCCTGGATCGTGACCGTCTTGTCGAACCGCGCGCCCGGGTCGGTGTGCAGCGTGCGCCAGTAAGCGACCGCCTGGTCCCATTCAGCGCCCTTTGGTGCGAACGGACGGCCCTTGAGATAGGCGAAGGTGGTCTCGTCTGGCGCGATCATCCCCGCGCGGGCGCCGCCCTCGATGCTCATGTTGCAGACCGTCAGCCGGCTTTCGACGCTCATGTCCTCGAACACTTTGCCGCGGTACTCGATCGCATGCCCGGTTGCGCCGGCGGTGCCGATCGCGCCGATGATATGCAGGATCAGGTCCTTTGAGGACACGCCGGGTCCGAGTTCGCCTTCGACGCGCACTTCCATCGATTTCCATTCGCGCAGCAGCAGCGTCTGGGTGGCGAGCACGTGCTCGACCTCGCTGGTGCCGATCCCGAACGCGAGCGCGCCGACCCCGCCGTGCGCGGCGGTATGGCTGTCGCCGCACACGATTGTGGTGCCGGGCAGGCTGAATCCCTGCTCGGGCCCGACCACGTGGACGATGCCCTGCTCGCGCGCGGTGGCGCCGAAATAGCGCACCCCGAAAGCGGGCGCATTGCGTTCGAGCGCGGCAAGCTGGTCGCGGCTTTCGATGTCGGCAATTGGCACGCGGTTGCCCTGCGCATCGATTCGCGCGGTGGTCGGCAGATTGTGGTCGGGCACCGCCAGCGTCAGCTCAGGATGGCGGACCGTGCGCCCGTTAAGCCGCAGCGCCTCGAACGCCTGCGGGCTGGTCACTTCGTGGACGAGGTGGCGGTCGATGAAGATCAGGCAGGTGCCGTCGTCGCGGCGTTCGATGACGTGCTCGTCCCAGATCTTCTCGAAAAGCGTGCGCGGTTTGCTGGCCATGCAGGGCACTTACGCTCGGCGGCCGGCATTTCAAGCGGGGCTGTCTTTGGCGCGATGAAGCGCCTATTTAGCGGGCATGACTTGGTTCGTCCCGCTGCTGATCGTCCTCGCCACCATCGCCGCGATGGAATGGGTCGCGTGGGCCAGCCACAAGTACGTGATGCACGGGTTCGGCTGGGCTTGGCACCGCGACCACCACGAGCCGCACGACAATGTGCTCGAGAAGAACGACCTGTTCGGCCTGGTCGGCGCCGCGCTCAGCATCGCGATGTTCGCGGTCGGATCCGAATGGGTGCTGGGCGCGAACGCCTGGTGGCCCGGAACCTGGATCGGGCTCGGCGTGCTCGGCTACGGCGTGATCTACACGCTGCTGCACGACGGCTTGGTCCACCAACGCTGGTTCCGCTACGTGCCGCGGCGCGGCTACCTCAAGCGAGTCGTCCAGGCGCACCACCTCCACCACGCGACGATCGGCAAGGAGGGCGGGGTCAGCTTCGGCTTCGTGGTAGCGGGCGATCCGGCCAGGCTGAAGGCCGAACTCAAGCGCCAGCGCGAAGCGGGCATCGCGGTGGTGCGCGAAAGCGCGGGCGCGCTCTAACGTCCCTGGCTCGCCGCAATCCGCGCGGCGTGTTCTTTCACCAGCGCGATCATGTTCGGCACGCCCTGGGTGCGGTTGGAGCTGAGCTGGTTCTTGAGATCGAACGGTTCGAGCGCGGCGGCGACGTCCATCACGGCGACTTCAGCCGCCGGCTGGTTCTGCACCGCGGCGATCACCAACGCGACGATGCCCTTGGTGATCGCGGCGTTGCTGTCGGCCAGGAAGTGGAGCTGGCCCCCCGCTTCGGTCGGATAGACCCACACGCTGGCCGAGCAGCCGCGCACCAAGGTGGCGTCGGTCTGGAGCGCGGCCGGCATTTCGTCGAGTTCGCGGCCGAGTTCGATCAGCAGGCGGTAGCGATCGTCGGCGTCGAGGAACGCGTATTCTTCGGCGATGTCGGCGAGGGGGCGCAAATCTAGGACTTCGTCATTGCGAGCGTAGCGCAGCAATCCAGAGCGACCGCGCGCCACGCCCTGGATTGCTTCGTCGCTGCGCTCCTCGCAACGACGAACTTCGGGGGCGGGGGGCGGACTATCAGCTTGGCGTCACAAATCCACCCCGCTGGCGATCGCCTCGAGCTTGCGGATCCGTTCCTTGAGGTCGGCCAGCTCGATCCGGGCGGCGCCTTCGCGGTTGCCGCTGTCGGCGCCGGCGGTGGGCCGGCGCAGGTCCAGTTCGCGCGACTTGAGCGCGATCCAGTCCTGCCAGGCCTTCAGCAGCGCCGCCGAAATCACCAGCAGGGCGACCAGCGCGCTCGCGGCAATCAGCATTTCCTGAGTCATGGTCGGGTGTCTCCCATACCGCCGGCGGGTCACTTATCCCGCAGGCTCTCGATCTGGTCGGCGAGGTGCCGGGTGCCGCGCTCGTCGGTGGCGATGCGCTCGAGAACCTTGATGCGCTCGCGCAGGTCCTCGACTTCGCGTTTGAGTTCGCCGTTTTCCTGGATGACCGGCTTCTCATTGCCCATCATGTCGGTCACGATTCCGTGACGCGCGCGGTGCTTGGCCTTGAAAAGCTCGGTCAGGCACAGCAGCGCGACGATCACCACGATCGCGGTCCACAGGTTCATTGCACGTGTCCTTCCTTGTCGCGCAGCCGCTCGATCTCGTGGCCGAGCCGATAGCCGCCGTCGGTGACGATCCGCTCGACATTGATCAGGCGGTCCTGCAGCGAGCCGATCTCGGCGCGAAGCTGGGCGTTCTCCTGGGTCAACAGTTTGACCCGCTCGGTCGCTTCCGAGGTCATCCCCGGCTTCAGCGACTGGCCCCACATGCCTTCGAGCGGGTAGCCGTGCTTGATCTTGAGCCGGGTGTTGTGGACCGCGGCGAGGATGCCGGCGACCGACACGAACACCGTGCCGCCGATCGCCCAACCGACATAGGGGAGCAGTTGCTCGAGCATTAGCTGCGATCTCCTATCGACCTGGCGCGGGGGGCGGCGGGTTCATCGCGCAGCGCCTCGATCTGGGCGGCTACCGAGAAGCCGCGGTCAGTCACGATCCGCTCGAGCACCGCGAGGCGGTCCTCGCTCGCTTCGAGCCGGACCTTCAGCCGCTCGTTCTCGTCGCGCAGCCGCTCGGTAACGGCATCGTCGGCGCGCAGCGTCTTGCCGCCCCACTCATCCTCGAGCGGATAGCCGTGGCGCGCCCGGATCCAACTCGAGCCGAGCCAGCCGATCGTGCTGATGGCGATGATGCCGAGCACGAAGAACGGTCCACCCCATTCCATTGTCAGTCCCCCTTGTCGTGTGCCGGAGTTTAGCTGGCGGCCGGCTCGCGCCGGTCGGTCAGAAGTTCATCGACACGGCGCTGGTCGCGCAGCGCTTCGATTTGCGTAGCGACATCGTAGCCGCGGTCGGTGACGATCCGTTCGAGCACGCGGACCCGCTCCTCCAGCTCCTTGATCTGACCGACGTATTGCGCCGCCCGCTCGGCCGAGTTCTCGCTGGCGGCGCGAATGTTGATTTCCGCGATCTTTCGTTGATGCCTGGTCCAGATCGCGACGAGCGGGATAAGCAGGGCGATGATAGGGATCAGGACACCCAGGGTAGCGGGGTTCATGATGCGGTTCCTTGTGGCGAGGCTTCAGCGCAGCCGCTCGATCTCGGCGGACAGGCGCGGGTTGCTGGTGACGTAGTAAGTCTCGACTTCGGCCAGGCGGCGATCAATGTCGCGGAACCTAGCGCGGATTTCGCGCGCGGTGCGCTTCGGCGACTGGCGCACGCGCTGCCAGTACTTCTGCTCGTCGTGATCGACGTAGAGGTGCGCTGGCTTCTTGCTCGATAGCAGCCCGAGCACGAAGTAGATCGGAATGCCGAAGCCGGTGGCCAGCGTCAGGACCACAAAGCCCAGTCGCCACCAAATAGCGTCGATCCCGGTGTAGTCCGCGAGTCCAGAGCAAACACCCATCAGCTTGGCGTTCTGCTTGTCGCGGTAAAGCGTGGTACGGGGGCTGTTCACGGGCGCGGGCCTTTCTTTTCGGCGAGCAGGCGGTCGAGCTCGCGCAGCGGTTGGTTGTCGATGTCGCGATCGTGCTGGATGCGCGCCGGCTTGAAATCGGGGTTGTCGCTGGCGACCAGCCGCTCGACCGTGTCCATTCGCTCGTCGAGCCGCTTGGCGAGGTTGTAGAGTTCCTCGAGCAGCACTTCGTCGTCCGTGGTGATCGTCGCGGCGGTCTTCCACTTGGTGATGTAGTGCATGATGACCCAAGGCAGGCCGATGAAGATCGCCATGATCGCGAACACTGGTGCGAAATCGTCCATGGCTTAGGCCTCCTTTCCGTCGCTACCCAGTCCGAGTGCGCGCTTCATTTCCTCGAGTTCCTCGTCGATCTTGTCGGTGCCTTCGAGCGCGGCAATTTCCTCCGACAGCGACGGCTTGCCGCCCTCGGCGATTCGCAGCGCATCGGCGCGGCCTTCGGCGTAATCGACCCTGCGCTCGAGCTGGTCGAAGCGCGTCAGCGCCTCGTCGACCCGCTCGTTGGTCATCAGGCTGCGCAGTTTGACGCGGTTCTCGGCGCTTTCGAGGCGCGCGGCGATCTGCGTCTGGCGGCTGCGCGCTTCGCGCAGGCGGCTCTGCAGCTTCTGGATGTCCTGCTCGTAGGCGCGCAAAGCATCGTCAAGTACCGCGATCTCCTGCTTGAGTTGGTCGGCCATCTCGGCGGCGCGCTTCTTTTCCATCAGCGCGGCGCGGGCGAGGTCCTCGCGGTCCTTGCTCAGCGCGAGCTGCGCCTTCTCGCCCCAGTCGGCCTGGAGCTTCTCGAGCTTGACCGTGTGGCGGTGCATTTCCTTCTGATCGGCGATCGTGCGCGCGGCGCTCGCGCGCACTTCGACCAGCGTCTCCTCCATTTCGAGGATGATCATCCGGATCATCTTCGCCGGGTCGTCGGCCTGGTCGAGCAGTTCATTGAAATTGGCCGCGATAATGTCGCGGGTACGCGAAAAAATGCCCATCCAGGGTACTCCGGTAACGGGGTTGCTGCGAAGCGGTGAATCCACCGGGGCCGAGCCGAAGCCGGGCGTCGGCGAAGTACGCAGCCGCTCGATCTCGCGATCGAGACGCGACGCCGCGCCGGTCGGCATGCCGCCGATCGGGGTCAGCTTGCTGCCGTCCTCGCCGCTCATGCGACCTCCACCAGAGGCGCGCTCGCGGCCAGTTCGGCGACCGGCATCATGCCCAACTGCTGCGTCAACGCCACGACGTTGAACGTCACCATCGCGGCAATGCTCACCAGCGCGGCGAGGCCGAGCTTGCTGGAGAAGAAGCTGCGATCGTACATGGTAGGAATCCTCCGGTTGAGTGCTTGGGACCGTTTTAGCAAGGAGCGTGCCAAATCCCAAGTCGCTGAAATACAGCATGTTTTCTAGCTGTATCACTGCAACAATACGGCATGGATTGCCTCCAGTTGGGAATTTCTGCTAAGGATTGGGTGTGGACCGGGAGACGCATCAATTCATCGGCCAGTCGGGCGCATTTCTCGACGCCGTGGAGCGCGCCAGCCGCGCCGCACCTATGCGCCGCCCGGTGCTGGTGATCGGCGAGCGCGGGACCGGCAAGGAACTGATCGCCGAGCGTCTCCACCGCCTGTCTGACCGGTGGGAAGAGCCGCTGGTGATCATGAACTGCGCCGCGCTGCCTGAAACGCTGATCGAGGCGGAACTGTTCGGGCACGAGGCGGGCGCCTTCACCGGCGCGACGCGCAACCGGATCGGGCGTTTCGAGGAAGCCCACGGCGGCACGCTGTTCCTCGACGAGATCGGCACCTTGTCGATGGCCGCGCAGGAGCGGCTGCTGCGCGCGGTCGAATACGGCGAAGTCACGCGGATCGGTGCGTCGCGGCCGATGCGGGTCGACGTGCGCATCGTCGCCGCAACCAACGACGACCTGCCGGCCATGGCCGAGCGCGGCCTGTTCCGCGCCGACTTGCTCGATCGGCTCAGCTTCGAGGTGATCACTTTGCCGCCGCTGCGCGTCCGCGAAGGCGACATCGATGTGCTCGCCGACTACTTCGGACGGCGCATGGCGGCCGAACTGGGCTGGCAAGCCTGGCCAGGGTTCGCGAGCCACGTGCGCGGCCAGCTCGACGAGTATCCCTGGCCCGGCAACGTGCGCGAACTGCGCAACGCGGTCGAGCGTGCGGTCTATCGCTGGGACGACTGGGACGAGCCGATCGGCCACGTCCAGTTCGACCCGTTCGACAGCCCGTGGAAGCCGGCCGCGATGCCGCGCGCACAGCGCAGCGAAGGGGCGGTGTCCCCGCCTTCCGCCGCGCCGCAGCGGCCTGCCGCCGATCTCGACACGGTTGAGGACCTTCGCGCCGCGGTGGACGCGCACGAGCGCGCGATCCTCGAGCATCACCTCGGTCGCAACCGCTGGAACCAGCGCCAGACCGCCAAGGCGCTCGGCCTGACTTACGACCAGCTCCGCCACTGCATCCGCCGCCACGCGCTGCAGGAACGCGCGGCGGAGTGAGCGGCGATTGTCAGGCGGGCGGGCTGTCCTTGCACAGTTCGTAAACGCGCGCGATCGCCTCGCGCGAGCCGGACGTGTCGAACTCCATGTCGACGTCAGGGCCGATCCCCGTGTCGAGGCGCATTTCGACTTTCGATGCGCCGCGCAGCCCGGTGACGAACCGCGCCAGCGCGCGATCCGAAGTCTTGCCCTGCGCCATCGCGTACTTCTCGTAGAAGCCCCAGTTCTCCGTGCGCGGCGCACCGCCATCGAATTGGAACCTGATCGGCCGGGAAACGGCCCGGTTGTTGGGAACCGCCAGCCGCTCGGAGCCGCCCACAAGGATCAAGGCATGGACCTCGCGGCGACCAGGCTTGTCGCACTTGAGGACGATCTGCGAGCCGTCGGGCCGCTGGACGCCGGCGCCGTTGCGGCCCCCTTCGGCCACGAAGAACTGCCAAGTGGCGGCCGGCGCCGGGGCCGCCGGCGCCTGTGCGACCGCGCCGCCGGAGGCCGCCGCCAAGGCAAGCGCAAATACCGCGTATCTCATGCTTACATCCCCTTCATGTTCGTCGCCGATGTGTGCTCGGCGTCCTTCTTCCGGGCCGAGGTTAACCCGTGGATATTGCCTCGGCAACCCGGCCGTGGAATGCGGTTGCAAATCCAAACCGCGGCGCCTATCTGCGCCTCATCCCGACATTGTTGCGACAAGGTGGGGCTGGCGCCGGAAGGGGCCGGCACCGAAGACCGTTCGCCGCAAGACCACTGGAGCCGAAGTGGCCGACATTGCCCGCCTGACCCAAGTGATCGAACCCGAAGCCGCCGCGCTCGGCTTCGCGCTGGTGCGCGTCAAGCTGACCGGTTCCGGCGACGAGCGTACGCTGCAGATCATGGCCGAGGATCCGGCGACCGGGCAACTGGTGGTCGAGCAATGCATGGCACTGTCGCGCCGCGTGTCGGCCGCGATCGATGCGGTCGAGGACGGCGGCGAGGAGCTGATCGAGGGCGCCTACCACCTCGAAGTGAGCTCGCCCGGCATCGACCGGCCGCTGACCCGCGCGCACGACTTTGCCGATTGGGCCGGACACGATGCCAAGATCGCGCTTGTCGATGTCGGCAAGGGCAGGCGCGAGTTGCGCGGTGAGTTGATCGGGATCGAGGGCGAGACGGTCGCGATCGAGGATCGCAAGGCCGGCCGCATCGAAATCGCTTTGGATAACATTCATGCGGCCAAGCTGGTCCTGACCGACAAGCTGATCGCCGCCACCCGTCCGCTCGATACGAGCGGCGCCGAAGAAATTGAAGAAACTCTCGAAGAAGAAGAGGCACACGACTGATGGCCAGTCCGATTTCCGCAAATAAGGCCGAACTGCTCGCGATCGCGAACTCCGTTGCGTCCGAGAAGATGATCGACAAAGCGATCGTCATCGAAGCGATGGAAGAAGCGATCCAGAAGGCCGCCCGCGCGCGCTACGGCGCCGAGAACGACATCCGCGCCAAGCTCGATCCGCTGACCGGCGACTTGCGCCTGTGGCGCGTCGTCGAAGTGGTCGAGGACGTCGAGGACTACTTCAAGCAGGTCGATCTGGCGCAGGGCGAGAAGCTCCAGCCGGGCGCCAAGCTGGGCGATTTCATCGTCGATCCGCTGCCGCCGGTCGATCTCGGCCGCATCGACGCGCAGAGCGCCAAGCAGGTGATCTTCCAGAAGGTCCGCGACGCCGAGCGCGAGCGCCAGTTCGAGGAGTTCAAAGACCGCGCCGGCGAGATCATCACCGGCGTGATCAAGTCGGTCGAATTCGGGCACGTGATCGTCAACCTGGGCCGCGCCGAGGGCGTGATTCGCCGCGATCAGCAGATCCCGCGCGAGGCGGCCCGCGTCGGGGAGCGCGTCCGCGCCTGGATCATGAAGGTCGAGCGCAACAACCGCGGCCCGCAAATCTTCCTCAGCCGCGCGCATCCCGAATTCATGAAGAAGCTGTTCGCGCAGGAAGTGCCCGAAATCTACGACGGCATCATCACCATCCAGGCGGCGGCGCGCGATCCGGGCAGCCGCGCCAAGATCGGCGTCATCAGCCGTGACAGCTCGATCGACCCGGTCGGCGCCTGCGTCGGCATGAAGGGCAGCCGCGTCCAGGCGGTCGTGCAGGAGCTGCAGGGCGAGAAGATCGACATCATCCCGTGGAGCGAGGACACCGCGACCTTCGTGGTCAACGCGCTCCAGCCGGCGACGGTCAGCCGCGTCGTGCTCGACGAGGACGAGAACCGCATCGAAGTGGTGGTGCCCGACGACCAGCTCAGCCTGGCGATCGGCCGCCGCGGCCAGAACGTGCGGCTCGCCAGCCAACTGACCGACAGCCAGATCGACATCATGACCGAGGAAGAAGCCTCGGAGAAGCGCCAGCGCGAGTTCGCCGAGCGCTCGAAGATGTTCGAAGAGGAACTCGACGTCGATGAGACGCTCTCGCAGCTGCTGGTCGCCGAAGGCTTCGCCGCGCTCGAGGAAGTCGCTTACGTCGATCTCAGCGAAATCGCCGAGATCGAAGGCTTCGACGAGGAACTCGGCGAAGAGCTGCAGAACCGCGCGATCGAAGCGCTCGAGCGGCAGGAAGAGGCGCACCGCGGCCAGCGCCGCGAGCTTGGCGTCGAGGACGCGCTCGCCGCCATCCCGCACCTGACCGAGCAGATGCTGGTGGTGCTGGGCAAAGCCGGCATCAAGACGCTCGACGATCTCGCCGACCTGGCGACCGACGAGCTGATCGCCAAGAAGCGCGAAGCCCCGCGCCGCCGCAATCCCGAAGCCGGTCCGCCGCTGCGCCGTCCGCAGCGCACCGAAGACAAGGGCGGGGTGCTCGGCGAGTTCGGGCTTAGCGAAGAGCAGGGCAACGAGATCATCATGGCCGCCCGCGCGCACTGGTTCGAGGATGAGGACGCTCCGGCGGCCGCTCCTCCTGTTGAGGAGGCCGCCGATGCGGAATCCTCGCAATGAACCGCTAGCGGTTCACGACATCGCTGACCTGCCCGGGGCCGGCGACGGTCCCGAGCGGCGTTGCGTTCTAAGCGGCCGTATCGCGGCGCGCGACGAACTCGTGCGCCTGGCGGTCTCGCCCCCCAACGGTGCCGGCGTCTGCGACGTGCTCCCAGACGCATTGGCGCGCGCGCCGGGGCGGGGGGCGTGGATCGGCGTCAGCCAGGCGGAGCTGGCGGCCGCGCTGGCCAACGGCAAGCTGAAGGCAGCCCTGGCGCGCGCTTTCAAAAGCGGCGCGCTGGCGATCCCCGAGGATCTTCCCGCGCGCGTCGAAGCTTCGCTCACGCGTGCCTTGCTGGACCGGCTGGGGCTGGAACTGCGCGCCGGCCGGCTTATCTTGGGGTCGGATCGGATCGCCGGCGAAGCGCGTCTCGGCCGCGTTGCCGCACTCTATCACGCCGGCGATGCCAGCCCGGACGGCGCGCGCAAGCTCGATCAGGCCTGGCGGGTGGGCAGTGAGGCTGAAGGCAGCGGCCAAACCGGAACGCGCCTGCCACTGGACCGCGCCGCCCTGTCTGTGGCATTGGGCCGCGACAACGTCGTCCACCTGGCTCTGGCCGATCGCGCATCGGCCGAGCGGGTCGCGATTCCGCTGCAGCGCCTGCTGAACTTCATGGGAGCCGCTCCGCAGGCGGCTTCCGACGTGCCAAACGGCGTAACGGCCCAAAAGTCGTGACGACCAAGTGAATTTGTAGGATTATTGAACGCGTATGAGCGACAACGACACCACGACCCGCACCCTCAAGCCGCTTGGGCTGAAGCGTTCGGTCGATGCCGGCGAGGTCAAGCAGACTTTCAGCCACGGCCGCACCAACAAGGTCGTGGTCGAGGTCAAGCAGCGGCGCGTGCTGCGCAAGCCCGGCGAGGCTCCTGCGGCCGCGCCCGAGCCGGTCGCCGCGCCGGCTCCCGCTCCCGCTCCCGCGCCTGTACCCGCACCGGCCGCCAAGCCGAGGCGATCGAGGACGAGAAGCGCCGCGCCGAGGAAGGCCGCCGCGCCGAGCAGCAGCCCGAGGCCGCGCCGCCCGCGCCGGCTCCCGTTCCTGCAGCCGCTGCACCGGAACCGGAGCAGGACGCCGGGCCCGGGGCGACCGAAGATGCGCCCGCCGCCGAATCAGGCTCTGCCGCGCCTGCGCCGCGCCGGTTCACGCCGATCGCCCGGCCCGAAGCGCCGAAGCGGCCCGAGAAGAAGCGTGAGGAACAGCGCAAGGGCACCGCGCCTGGTCGCGGCGCCAGCGCCGACGATCGCCGCCGTGGCGGCAAGCTGACCGTCAACCGCGCGCTCAACGAAGACGAAGGCGCCCGCGCCCGCTCGCTCGCCGCGCTCAAGCGTGCCCGCGAGAAGGAGCGCCGCGCGCACTACGCCGGCCAGAACCAGCCGCGCGAAAAGCAAGTCCGCGACGTGGTCGTCCCCGAGGCGATCACGGTACAGGAGCTGGCGCAGCGCATGGCCGAGAAGGGCGCCGACCTGGTCAAGGCGCTGTTCAACATGGACATGATGGTGACCGTCAACCAGACGATCGACCAGGACACCGCCGAGCTGCTGGTCGAGGAATTCGGCCACAACATCGTTCGCGTCAGCGAAAGCGACGTCGACATCGACTCCAGCGTCGATGTCGATGCCGACGACTCGCTGCAGCCGCGGCCGCCGGTGGTGACGATCATGGGCCACGTCGATCACGGCAAAACCAGCCTGCTCGACGCATTGCGCGGGACCGACGTGGTCAAGGGCGAGGCCGGCGGCATCACCCAGCACATCGGCGCCTATCAGATCACCACCAAGGACGGGCACAAGGTCACCTTCCTCGACACCCCGGGCCACGCGGCGTTCACCCAGATGCGCCAGCGCGGCGCCAATGTGACCGATATCGTGGTGCTGGTGGTCGCGGGCGACGACGGCATCATGCCGCAGACGATCGAGGCCATCAATCACACCAAGGCGGCCGGTGTGCCGATGATCGTGGCGATCACCAAGGCCGACCGGCCCGAGTACAATCCGCTGAAGATCCGCGAACGCCTGCTCGAGCATGAAGTGATCGTCGAGGCGATGTCGGGCGACGTGCAGGATGTCGAGGTTTCGGCGCAGGCCAAGACCGGGCTCGACGAACTCATCGAGAAGATCCTGCTCCAGGCCGAGCTGATGGAGCTCAAGGCCAACCCCGAGCGCGATGCCGAAGCGACCGTGATCGAAGCGCAGCTCGACAAGGGCCGCGGCCCTGTGGCGACGGTGCTGGTCAACCGCGGAACGCTGCGGCGTGGCGACGTGTTCGTGGTCGGCACCGAAAGCGGCCGCGTGCGCGCGCTGGTCGACGACAAGGGCCAGCAGATCAAGGAAGCGGGTCCCTCGGTGCCGGTCGAAGTGCTCGGCCTCGGCGGCGTGCCTAACGCCGGCGATCAACTGACCGTGGTCGAGAACGAGGCCCGTGCCCGCGAAGTGGCAGAATACCGCCAGCAGCAGGCCACGGCCAAGCGCACCGCCACCGCGCCGGCCAATCTCGACGCGATGTTCGCCGGCCTGAAGAGCGACGTGAAGGAATACGCGGTCGTGGTGAAGGCCGACGTGCAAGGGTCCGCCGAAGCGATCGTCACCGCGCTGCACAACCTCTCGAACGACGAGATCAAGCTGCGCGTGCTCAATTCGGGGGTCGGCGCGATCACCGAGAGCGACGTGGTGCTGGCCTCGGCTTCGAAGGCACCGATCATCGGCTTCAACGTCCGCCCCAACGCCAAGGCGCGCGAACTGGTCGAGCGGCACAAGGTGGAGATGAAGTATTTCGACGTCATCTATCACCTGACAGAGGAGATCGCCAAGGAGATGGCCGGCGTGCTCGGCCCGCTGCGGATCGAGAACGTGCTCGGCCGCGCCGAGGTCAAGCAGGTGTTCCCGGCCGGCAAGCGCGACAAGGCGGCGGGTCTGCTGGTGCTCGAAGGCGTCATCCGCAAGGGGCTCTATGCGCGCCTCACGCGCGACGACGTCATTGTCAGCGCCACCACGATCGCTTCGCTGCGCCGCTTCAAGGACGACGTCGACGAAGTCCGCGCGGGTCTCGAATGCGGCGTGGTCCTGGCCGATACCAACGACATCAAGCCGGGCGATCACCTCGAAGTCTTCGAGGTCGAGGAGCGCGAGCGGACGCTGTAAGCGATGCGCTACGTCGCGCTGCTCGGCAGCATCAACGTCGGCGGCAATCAGCTGAAGATGGCCGAGCTGCGCGCGGCGCTGGAGGACGAGGGCTTGGCGAACGTCGCTACGGTAGTGGCGAGCGGCAACGTGCTGTTCGACCATGCTGGGGCGGCCGATGCGAAGCTTGAGGCCCAGATCGCGCAAATCGTGAAGGACCGCTTCGGGATAGACACCTTCGCCGCCGTGCGCTGCCGCGACGAACTGGCGGCGGCGATCGCGGATAATCCCTTCCGTGCGGATGGCGAGGCCAAGTTCGTGCACACGGTCTTCCTCGATCACCCGCTCGATCGGGATTCGTTCGAAGGCTTCGCCAAGGCCTATGAGGGGCCCGAACGGCTCGCACCGGGCAAGCGCGAGTTCTTCGTCGACTACGCGGAAGGTGTCGGTCGATCGAAGCTCGATCCCGCTATGGCGAAGGCCAAGATACTCAAGGGCTGGCGGGCGACCGCGCGCAACGTGCGCTCGTTGCAACGCATGCTCGACACAATGGACGCTTGACCATGGCCCGCTCGCCGCATTCCAACGAAGACCCCGCGGTCCGCCTCCTCAAGGTGGGCGAGCGCGTGCGCCACGTGCTCTCCGAAATCCTGCTGCGCGGGCAGGTCCACGACGACGTGCTGACCGCGCACAGCGTTTCGGTCACCGAAGTGCGCATGTCCCCCGACTTGCGCCAGGCGCGCGCCTACGTGAAGCCGCTGCTCGGCTGCGACGAGGACAAGGTGCTCAAGGCGCTGCGCCAGAACACAGCCTTCTTTCAACGCGAGGTTGCCCAGCGGCTCGGCCTCAAGTTCGCGCCCAAGCTCCAGTTCGCAACCGACGTGAGTTTCGACGAGGCGGAGCGGATTGAGCGCTTGTTGAGCGATCCGAAGGTCGCGCGCGATCTCGACGAGGCCTAGCGGCCACTGTCACGCTCCGTGCACAATGTGTCGCGATCGCGAGTTAGCTGCCTGAAGGAGTCGCGCGCACCATGTCTTACCGCTGCCTGCTCCCGGCGCTTGCGCTGGCCTGTGCCGTGCTGACCGCCGGCGCAGCCGCGCAGCCGCTGGTGATCGCGCACCGCGGTGCCAGCGCCGACCGGCCCGAGCATACATTGGCCGCGTACGAACTGGCGATCGAGCAGGGCGCCGACTTCATCGAGCCTGACGTAGTCGTGACCCGGGACGGGGTGCTGGTCGCGCGCCACGAGAACGAGATCGGCGGCACCACCGACGTCGCCGCGCATCAGGAGTTTGCCGCGCGGCGCACGACCAAGACCATCGACGGACGCCCGGTCACCGGCTGGTTCACTGAGGATTTTACCCTGGCGGAGCTCAAGACGCTGCGAGCGGCCGAGCGGCTGGCTCCGCTGCGGCCGGGCAGCGCGTCCTACAACGGCCAGTTCGCAATCCCGACGCTGCAGGAAATGATCGACCTGGCGCGGCGCAAGGAGGCCGAGACCGGCCGCACGATCGGGATCATCCCCGAGACCAAGCATCCCACATACTTCGCGTCGATCGGCCTGGCGATCGAGCCGCGCCTGCTCGAAGTGTTGGCTGCGAACGGCTATGCCGATGCCGAGGACGCGGTGATCATCCAGTCGTTCGAGGTCGGCAACCTTCAGGCGCTCGCCGCGCAGACCACCATCCGGCTCGCCCAGCTCACCGCCACGTCGGGACAGCCGTACGATTTCGCGCTGGCGGGCAACCCGATGACTTATGCCGAGATGATGACCCCGGCGGGTCTCGCCTTCGTCGCCCGTTATGCGCAGGTCCTCGGGCCCGACAAGGAATCGGTGATCGGCCGCGATGCGAGCGGGTTGCGCGCGCCGAGCACGCTGGTTGCCGACGCCCATGCCGCCGGGCTACTGGTCGTCCCCTATACCTTTCGACCCGAGAACTACTTCCTACCGGGGCCTTTGCGCAGCAGCGCTGATGTGGCCGCGCGCGGCGACCAGGAAAGCGAAGTGACCACCTATCTGCGCGCCGGCATCGACGGCCTGTTCATCGACGCGCCGGGCCTGGGGCGCGGCGCGGTGGACCGTTTCGCGGCGGAGCGCAGCCGCCCTTGACGGCACGCCGCTAGCCCGGCCACGCTCGGGCCATGGCCAAGCTCTACTTCTACTACGCCAGCATGAATGCCGGCAAATCGACCAATCTGCTGCAAGCGAACTTCAACTACGGCGAGCGCGGCATGCAGACGATGCTGTGGACCGCGGCGCTCGACACGCGCACCGAGCAGCCGATCGCCAGCCGCATCGGGCTCGGCGCCGATGCCAACCGGTTCGGCCCCGGCACAAACTTGTGGGAGGCGGCCGCGGCGCGGCACCGCGAAAGCCCGCTCGCCTGCGTGCTGATCGACGAGGCGCAGTTCCTTACCGCGACCCAGGTCTGGCAGTGTGCGCGGATCGCCGACGAAGCTGGCATCCCCGTGCTCTGCTATGGCCTGAGGACCGACTTCCGCGGCGACCTGTTCCCCGGCTCGGCGGTGCTGCTCGGGATCGCCGACACGCTGGTCGAGCTCAAGGCCGTCTGCCATTGCGGCCGCAAAGCGACGATGAACCTGCG
The DNA here is from genome assembly GCA_002279825.1 of Sphingomonadales bacterium 12-68-11. Taxonomy (GTDB): domain Bacteria; phylum Pseudomonadota; class Alphaproteobacteria; order Sphingomonadales; family Sphingomonadaceae; genus Croceibacterium_A. Next base: position 391,962 of record NCCV01000003.1, on the reverse strand, counting down.
GACCGACGAGCACGGCGCCCCGATCGCGCGCGGCGCCCAGACCCAGATCGGCGGCAACGAGCAGTATCTGGCGCTGTGCCGGCGGCACTTTGCCGAGGCGCTGCGCCTCTATCGCTGAGCCCTCGCGCTCCCTATCTGGGCGGCAATGAACGACACCCTGCTCACGGCGCTCGCGCTGATTCCCGCCCTCGTGATCGCGATCGTGTTCCACGAGGTGGCGCACGGCTGGACCGCGCTGATGCTCGGCGATCCGACCGCGAAGGAGCAGCGCCGGCTGAGCCTCAACCCGATCCGGCATGTCGATCCGTTCGGCACGCTGATCCTGCCCGGCCTGCTGGCGCTGAGCGGCGCGCCGGTATTCGGCTGGGCCAAGCCGGTGCCGGTGGTCAAGCAGCGGCTCGACAACCCGCGCTTCGGGATGATGGCCGTGGCCGCGGCGGGGCCGGGCACCAACCTGGTGCTGGCGGCGATCGGAGCGCTGGCGCTGGGCTTGCTCGCCATGGCGATCGCCCCCGAAGGGCAGGATGCGCCGACACTCATCGGGATCCTGGCGCAAGGGGTGCCGCTCGATCCTTCGACCCTGCTCGGCTTTGCGCTGACCGCGCTGATGTTCTTCGTCAGCATCAACGTGTTCCTGGCGCTGTTCAACCTGCTGCCGATCCCGCCGTTCGACGGCTCGCACATTGTCGAGGGGCTGCTGCCGCCGCCCGCGGCGCGCGTCTACGAGAAGCTGCGCCCGCTCGGTTTTCCGCTACTCTTCCTGTTCCTGCTGGTGATCCCGTGGCTGTTTCCGCAGCTCGGCATCGTCGAGCGGGTGGTGCTGCCGCCGGTGCTGTGGCTGCAAGGCCATTACCTCGGCCTCGCCGCATGGATCGCGGGCGGGTGACGGCCCAACCGCACGGCTGGATCGTCCTCGACAAGCCGCGCGGGCTGGGCTCGACCCAGGCGGTGAGCGCGGTCAAGCACGTGCTTCGCAGGGCCGGCTACGGCAAGGTCAAGATCGGCCACGGCGGTACGCTCGATCCGCTCGCCGAAGGGGTCCTGCCTATCGCGCTCGGCGAAGCGACCAAGCTGGCCGGGCGCATGCTCGATGCCAGCAAGGTCTATGCTTTCACCATCCGCTTCGGAGAGGCGACTGACACGCTCGATACCGAAGGCGCGGTGATCGCCACCAGCGATGTGCGGCCTACCGCTGCCGAGATCGCGGCGATCCTGCCGCGTTTCACCGGCCCCATCGAGCAAGTTCCGCCGGCGTACTCGGCGCTCAAGGTCGATGGCCAGCGCGCGTACGACCTGGCGCGGGCCGGGGAAGTCGTGGAACTGAAGGCGAGGGCGGTGACGATCCACGCCTTGGCTATCCTCCCCCATCGGGGGAGGGGGACCGCCGACGAAGTCGGGGGTGGAGAGGCACCCTCGGCAGGGCAAGGCGTTTCCGGGCCCGTGCCCCTCCACCATCCTGCGGATGGTCCCCCTCCCCGTGGCGGGGAGGACCGAGTCACGCTCCTCGCCGACGTCTCCAAGGGGACCTACATTCGCTCCCTCGCGCGCGATCTCGCCGAGGCGCTTGGAACGGTCGGCCATGTCACTTATCTGCGCCGCACCAAGGCCGGCCCGTTCGTCGAGGAACAGGCGATTTCGCTGGACATCCTGGAGCAAATCGGTAACGGCGCGCGCCTTGAAGACCATCTCCTGCCGCTGGAGGCGGGGCTGGACGGTATCCCGGCCCTCATCCTCGATCCGGAAAGCGCGCAGGCGGCCCGTCAGGGCCGGGTCCTTTCCGGATTGCCCCATCCCGACGGGCTCTATTTCGCCACGGCCGACACGGTTCCGGTGGCGCTGATGGAGCTTTCGGGCGGATCGGCCAAGGTCGTCCGGGGGTTCAACCCAACCGATACCGCGGAGTAAGACTATGTCGGTCACGGCCGAGAAGAAGCAGGAAATCATCACCGACAACGCCCAGTCCAAGGGCGATACCGGGTCCCCCGAAGTGCAGGTCGCGATCCTCACCGAGCGCATTCGCAACCTCACCGAGCACTTCAAGGACCACCACAAGGACAACCATTCGCGCCGCGGCCTGTTGATGATGGTCAACAAGCGCCGCAGCCTGCTCGCGTACCTCAAGAAGACGGACGTCGCGCGCTACAACTCGCTGATCCAGAAGCTGGGTCTGCGGAAATAAGATTGACGCGAAGCGGCCCCATACGGGCCGCTTCTTGTTTGAGGTTTCCTTCGCAATTCGGTGAAGGGGCCTGGGGCTCGAAGGGCCCCGCACCGGACCGGGACGGAACACCCGGCACAGAGGCCCCGCGCCGCAATTTGGCGCCGCGGGACACGCTAAGGAAAATCCATGTTCGACACGAAAACCGTATCGCTGGAGTGGGGCGGCAAGACCCTCACTCTGGAAACCGGCCGCATTGCCCGTCAAGCCGACGGCGCGGTCCTCGCCACTTACGGCGAAACCGTCGTTCTTTGCGCGGTCACCGCCGCCAAGAGCGTCAAGGAAGGGCAGGACTTCTTCCCGCTCACCGTCCACTATCAGGAGAAGTTCTCCGCCGCCGGCCGTATCCCGGGCGGATTCTTCAAGCGCGAGCGCGGCGCGACCGAGAAGGAAACGCTCGTTTCCCGTCTCATCGACCGCCCGATCCGCCCGCTGTTCCCGGAAGGGTTCTACAACGAGATCAACGTGATCTGCCAGGTGCTGTCGTATGACGGCGAGAGCGAGCCCGACATCGTGGCGATGATCGCCGCCTCGGCCGCCCTGACCATCTCGGGCGTCCCCTTCATGGGCCCAATCGGCGCCGCGCGCGTCGGCTTCAAGGACGGCGAATACCAGCTCAACCCGAGCATGAGCGAAGTGGCCGAAGGCCGCCTCGACCTGGTCGTCGCCGCGACGCACGATGCGGTGATGATGGTCGAATCCGAAGCCAAGGAACTGACCGAGGAAGAGATGCTCGGCGCGGTGATGTTCGCGCACGAGGAATCGAAGAAGGTCGTCGGGGCGATCATCAAGCTGGCCGAGAAGGCTGCCAAGGATCCGTGGGACCTCAACGTCAGCGACAACTCGGCGATGAAGGCCGAGATCAAAGGCCTGGTTGGTGCCGACATCGCCGCGGCCTATAAGCTGACCGACAAGTCGGCGCGCTCGAACGCACTCAACGAGGCGCGCGCCAAGGTGAAGGCGCATTATGCCTCCGCCGACGGCCAGACCAGCATGACCGCCAACAAGCTGACCAAGAAGGTCGAAGCGGACATCGTACGCGGCGCGATCCTCAAGGACGGCTCGCGCATCGACGGCCGCAAGCTCGACCAGGTCCGCCCGATCGAGGCGAGCGTCGGCTTCCTGCCGCGTACGCATGGTTCGGCGCTGTTCACCCGCGGCGAAACCCAGGCGATCTGCACCACCACGCTCGGCACCAAAGAGTCCGAGCAGATGATCGATGGCCTCGACGGGCTCAGCTACCAGAGCTTCATGCTGCACTATAACTTCCCGCCCTACTCGGTCGGCGAAGTGGGCCGCTTCGGCGCCCCTGGCCGCCGCGAAGTCGGCCACGGCAAGCTGGCATGGCGCGCGCTGCGCCCGATGCTGCCGGCGCGGGAAGATTTCCCGTACACGATCCGCATCCTGTCCGACATCACCGAGTCCAACGGCTCGAGCTCGATGGCGACGGTGTGCGGCGGATGCCTGGCGATGATGGATGCCGGCGTGCCTATCGCGCGCCCGGTCTCGGGCATCGCGATGGGGCTGATCCTCGAAGGCGGCGATTTCGCGGTCCTCTCCGACATCCTTGGCGACGAGGATCACCTCGGCGACATGGACTTCAAGGTCGCGGGCACCGAAGCGGGCATCACCACGATGCAGATGGACATCAAGATCGCCGGCATCACGCAGGAAATCATGGCCAAGGCGCTCGAGCAGGCGAAGGCCGGCCGCGCGCACATCCTGGCCGAGATGACCAAGGCCTTGGGTTCGGCACGGACCGAACTTTCGGCCCACGCGCCGCGCATCGAGACCATGCAGATCGACAAGGCGAAGATCCGCGACGTCATCGGCACCGGCGGCAAGGTGATCCGCGAGATCGTGGCCGAGACCGGCGCCAAAGTCGACATCGACGACGAGGGCGTGATCAAGATCTCTTCGAGCGACGTCAGCCAGATCGAAGCGGCCCGCAAGTGGATCGCCGGGATCGTGGAAGAGGCCGAAGTCGGCAAAGTCTATGACGGCAAGGTCGTCAACATCGTCGATTTCGGCGCGTTCGTGAACTTCATGGGCGGCAAGGACGGTCTCGTCCACGTCTCCGAGATGCGCAACGAGCGGGTCGAGAAGCCGACCGACGTGGTCAGCGAAGGCCAGGCCGTGAAGGTCAAGGTTCTCGAGATCGATCCGCGCGGCAAGGTTCGCCTGTCGATGCGCGTCGTCGATCAGGAAACCGGCGCCGAGCTGGAGGACACTCGTCCGGCGCGCGAACCGCGCGAAGGCGGCGATCGTGGTCCGCGCGGGCCGCGCGGCGACGGTGACCGTCGTCCGGGCGGGGGTGGTGGCCGAGATCGAGGCCCGCGCCGCGAGGGCGGCGGCGACCGTGGTCCGCGTCGCGAAGGCGGCGATCGCGATCGTGGCCCGCGCGAGGATCGCCCCCGGGACGGCGACGACAGCGGCGCGGCGCCGAGCCACATCCCGGCGTTCCTCAAGGACGACTAGGCCGATCCGGAACCCATGAAACAGGGCCGCGGGGGCAACCTCGCGGCCCTTTTTCAATGACCTGAGGCACGATGATATGATCCCCCGCGAACTCATCGGCACCGCGCAAGTCCCCGGCGGAGAGGAGCTGCGGCTCTACGCGCACGGCCGCGATCACATGATCGTGCTCGGCCGCAACGAGCTGATGAGCACGCGCATGCGCCATTCCGAGGAGCAGCTCGCCGAGCTCACCTTGGTGCGGCTGAGCGCGCCCGCGCCGCGCCTGCTGATCGGCGGTTACGGCATGGGCTTCACTCTACGCGCGGCGTTGGCGGCGCATCCGCAGGCGCAGGCGACGGTGGCGGAGCTGGTGCCTGAGATTGTCGCGTGGGCGAGAGGGCCGATGGCCGAGCTGACCGCCGGTTGCCTCGAGGATCCGCGCGTTACCCTGAGCATGGGCGACGTCGCGGCGTACATCGACGATGCCGCCGATCGCACCAGTGAGCCTTACGATGCGATCCTGCTCGATGTCGACAACGGGCCCGACGGGCTGGTTCGGTCGGAGAACGGACGGCTCTATTCCTTTGCCGGGCTGCGGTCGGCGAAGGCCGCGCTCGCGCCCGGCGGGCTGCTGGCGATCTGGTCGGCGGCGCGCGATCCGGCCTTCACCCGCCGGCTGGAGAAGGCCGGCTTCGCGGTCGAGGAAGTCGAAATTCGCGCGCGGCCGAACGGCAAGGGCCCGCGCCACACGATCTGGTTCGCGCAGGCCGCCTGAGCGCGCCGGCACTTTAGTTCACGCCGCGGCGGTGTTTCGCGGCCAGGGATACCTATTTATGACGATGCCTTTTGCCAATCTTCCGCCGATCCTCGGCCAGGCTCTCGCCGCCCGCGGCTATGCCGAACCCACCCCGGTGCAGGCGGCGGTGCTCGAGCCCGGCGCGGTAGGCCGCGACCTGGTGGTCTCGGCGCAGACCGGCTCGGGCAAGACCGTGGCGTTCGGAATGGCGATGGCGACCGAGCTGTTGCGCGCGGACGGCACCGCGGAAGCCTCGGCCGGCCCGCTGGCGCTGGTCATTGCCCCTACGCGCGAACTGGCGCTGCAGGTCAGCCGCGAGCTCGTCTGGCTCTACGGCCAGGCGGGCGTGCGGGTCGCGACCTGTGTCGGCGGCATGGATCCGTCGAAGGAACGGCGCGCGTTGCGCGAGCTGCCGCAGATCGTGGTCGGCACGCCCGGCCGGCTGCGCGACCACCTCGAGCGCGGCGCGCTCGACCTCGCCGCGCTGCGGACCATCGTCCTCGACGAGGCCGACGAGATGCTCGACATGGGCTTCCGCGAAGATCTCGAGCAGATCCTCGACGCGACGCCCGACGGGCGCCGCACGCTGCTGTTTTCGGCCACGATGCCGGCCGCGATCACCCGCCTCGCCCAGCGCTACCAGCGCGACGCGCTGCGCATTTCGACCGTCGGCGACGACCGCGGACACGGCGACATAACCTACCAGGCCGTCACCGTAAGCCCGGCCGAAATCGAGCACGCGGTGGTCAACCTGCTGCGGTTCCACGAGGCCGAGACGGCGATGCTGTTCTGCGCCACGCGCGAGAACGTCCGCCACCTCCACGCCACGCTGCGCGAACGCGGCTTTGCGGTGGTGGCGCTGTCGGGCGAGCATTCGCAATCGGAGCGCAACCAGGCGCTGCAGGCGCTGCGCGACCGGCGCGCGCGCGTCTGCGTGGCCACCGACGTGGCGGCGCGCGGCATCGACCTGCCGACGCTCAGCCTGGTGATCCATGTCGAGATCCCGCGCGATGCGGAAGTGCTGCAGCACCGCTCGGGGCGGACCGGGCGCGCCGGCAAGAAGGGCACCGCGGTGCTGATCGTGCCCTATCCGCGCCGCAAGCGCGTCGAATCGATGCTGCGCGGCGCACGCATCCAGGCGGAGTGGATCGATCCGCCGACCTTGGAAGCCATTCGCCACAACGATCGTCAACGGCTGCTCGCAGCGCTGCTCGAGCCCGCCGAGTTCGACGACGAGGACCGCGCGCTGGCCGCGCGCCTGATGGCCGAGCGCAGCGCCGAGGATATCGCCGCGGCGTTGGTCCGCGCCCACCGCGCGATGATGCCGCAGGCCGAGGAGATCACCGAAAACACCCCCGCCGCCCAACAGGCCGACCGGCAGGAACGCCACCGCGCGGGCTTCGAGGACGTGGTCTGGTTCCGGCTCGACATCGGACGGCGCCAAAATGCCGATCCGCGCTGGATACTCCCGCTGCTGTGCCGGCGCGGGCACATCACCCGCAACGAGATCGGGGCGATCCGGATCAGCGCCAACGAGACCCATTTCCAGATTCCGCGCGCCAGCGCCGACAAGTTCGCCGCCGCGCTGTCGCGAACGGCCGGAGCCGAAGACGGCGGCGACGTGACGATCGAACGCGCGCCCGACACGCCGCGCGAAGCCGCGCGCGAGAACCGCAAGGCCGCCGGCCCCGCGCGGGTCCATAGCGCCGGGCCGCGCGGCGCGGGGGCGGGCGCTGGTCCTCGCGGTCCTGACTCTCGCCCGCGGCCTGCTGGCCCCGGCGGCCCGCCGCGCAAGGCCTGGCCGAAGAAGCCCCACCGCAAGGGCCCCAAGGGCGACCGGCCGGCCTGAAGAAGGCCGATTCCCCGTCCCGTCATGTAAGCCCTAGGCCGGAAGCGCCATCCGCAGCTTGCCGAGATAGTCGAGCTTGCCGACCGCGATGCCGTTCGCGCGCAGGATCCCGTAGGCGGTCACCGCGTGGAAGAAGAAGTTGGTCTGGCTGAAGGTGAGCAGGAAGTCTTCGGCCAGGAACGGCAGCTTCTTCTCGCCGATCTCGAAACGCATCGGCTGGCCGACGAAGGCTTGCATCTCCTCGACGGTCAGACCCTCGAGAAAAGCGATCGCACCGTCGATCTTGGCGCGCAGCTCCACGATCGTGGTGGGTGCAGGGCCGAATTCGGGCGTGAACACGCCTTTGCGCACGCCTTCGATCGCACCCTGGCTGTGCGTAGCCAGCACGGCGATCTGCTTGGCGAAGGGCCACATGTCGTCGGCCAGCTTGGCACCGAGAATGCCGTCCTGGCCCTCGGCCTTGTCGAGCCAGCCTTTGGCCGAGCCGAGAATCTGCAGCCAGTTGGGAACGGTGGCGGCGTGAAGCGTGAGCGACATGCGAGGGTCTCCTATCGGGGTTCGCGGGAGCCATAGACGGCCCAACCCGCCTCTGCCAAACGAGTCCTGAAGAGAGGATCGCCCGACGATGGCCATCGACAGTTTCGAGGGGAAAGTCGCGTTCGTGACCGGCGGGGCGAGCGGGATCGGGCTCGGCATCGCCACAGTGCTGGTGGGCCGAGGGGCGAAAGTCGTGCTCGCCGATCTGCGCCACGACCACATCGAGCACGCGCTGCGGACCTTCGGTGGGCGTTCGAACGCGGTCTCCGCGCTCCAGCTCGATGTCAGCGACCGCGCCGCCTACCGCGAGGCGGCTGCCAGGATGCAGGCCGAGTTCGGCGGGATCGACATTCTCGTCAACAATGCCGGGGTGGGGCTCGAAGGGCCGATCCTCGAGGCGACTTATGCCGATTACGACTTCGGCATGGGCGTCAACTTTGGTGGCGTCGTCAACGGCTTCGTCGAGTTCGTGCCGCAGATGCGCGCGCACGGGCGGGGCGGGCACATCGTCTCAACCGCCAGCCTGGCCGCCGAAGTCGTGATGCCCGAGCACCTCGCGATATACGCCGCCAGCAAGGCGGCGGTGTGCCATTACTGCGAGGCGGTGAAGGCGCGGCTGGGCGAAGAGGGCATCGGAGTCTCGATCCTGCTGCCCGGCCCGGTCAAATCGAATATCCACGAGACCCAGTCGAACCGCCCCGCGCACTGGCTCGAAGGCAGCGGCTACAAGGCCAGCGAGGCCAAGCTTTCGCGCCGCATAGTCGGCGACAACTGGATGGAGCCCAAAGCGGTCGGCGAACTGGTGGCGGACGGCATCCTCGCCAACCGCACCTACATCGTCACGCACGGCTTCTATAAGGACGCCATGCGCGCCCGCGCCGAAGCCGTACTCGCGGCAACCCCCGACACCCAGGAAGCCGCGCCGGACTTCGGCCGCTTCCGCGATGAATGAGTAAGGAGCCCGCATGGAACAACTGACCGGCAAAGTCGCCTTCATCACCGGCGGGGCAAGCGGAATCGGGCTTGGCATGGCGCGCGCGTTTCTCGCCGAGGGGATGAAAGTCAGCCTCGCCGACTGGAGCGACGATCACATCGCCAAGGCGCAGGCGCAGTTCGCGGGTAACAACGCCGTGCACTTCGTCAAAGCCAATGTCGCCGATCGCGACTCCTTGCGTGCCGCGGTGGGCGAGACGCTCGCCGCGTTCGGCAAGATCCACGTGCTGGCCAACAACGCGGGGATCAACGGAGGCGGCACGGCCGCCAGCCCCGATTTCGACGAGTGGGACCGGGCGATTTCGGTCAACCTCGGCGGCGTGGTCAACGGCACCAAAATCGTGGTGCCGATCATCCGCGCGCAGGGTGAGGGCGGGCACGTGATCAACACCAGCTCAATGGCAGGCGTGGTGCCGCTGCCCGGGCTCGCCGCCTACTCAACCGCCAAGTACGCGGTGCGGGGGTTCTCGGAGAGCCTGCGCATGCAGCTCGCCAAGGACGGCATCGGCGTGTCGTGCCTGTTCCCCGGCGCCACCCGCACCGCGATGGTGCCGCTGCCCGAGGACGATCCCGAGCACATCAAGGAGGAAGGCGCGCCGCAGTTTCTCAAGGACCTGTGGGACGCGATGCGGGGCGCGATCGACCCGTTCGATACCGGCAAGGCGGTGGTCGAGGCGATCAAGGCGAACCGCTTCTACATTTTCACTAACCGCGAGTTTCTGGAGGAGGTGCAGCAGCGCCACCGCGAGATCGAAGACGCCTTTCCGACTGACGAGCCGACCCCCGGCCGCGTCAAGTTCGAGCAGATGCGCGCCGAAATGGTCCGCAATCTGATGGCCCCCGGCAACCGCCCGGTGCCGCCCAAGAAGGAAGGCGATTTCGCGCTCGACTTGGGCTCCACCTCGCCGGCCGGCGGACATTAGGACCGGCGGGGCGCGCTCCGATGGACTTTGCCAAGTGGCTCAATTCGCTCGACGAAGTGCTCTTCGAGGTGATGAGCTGGCTGGTCTTCTTCCCGCTCACCTTGGCGCGAGCCATCGTCTGGCCGCTGGGCACGATGGAATACGCTAACCGTGAGCTCCACGACCGCGAAGCGTTGCAATTCGACGACACTCTCAGTCCACCCCTGTTCCTGCTGGTCGCTTTGCTTCTGTCGCACGCGTTCGAACTGGCGGTGGGGCAGGGCGACAATCCCATTGTCGATGACACGCATGGGCTTGCCGGGCTGGTAAACGATGACGGATCGCTGCTGGTGCTGCGTCTACTGTTCTTTTCGCTGTTCCCGTTGATGCTGGCGACACGCCTGGTCTGGGCGCGGGGCCAGCGCCTGACCCGCCCGCGGCTCAAGGCCCCGTTCTACGCGCAGTGCTATGCGACCGCGCCATTCGCGCTCGTCCTGGGTGCCGGGACCACGCTCGCGACGACGCAGGGGCCCGTAGCCGCGCCAGTGGGCGCGGCGCTGATCCTCGCGGCCGTGATCTGGTTCGTGGTGGTAGAGGTCCGGTGGTTTCAGCGGCATCTTCCGGCTGGGCTACTCTCGGCGTGCTGGAGCGCCACGCTGGGCATCGTCTCCGCCAGTGTCGGTGCATTTAGCCTGGGGCATCTGTTCACCTGACCGCGCTAGTCGCGGCGGCGTGCGGCCCGTATGAATCGCGCGACATCTGAGAGGAGGTTCCCGGTCCTATGCGATACTCACTCGTTGTTCTCGGTGCTGTCGGGGCGATTGCCGTGCACGCGGTGGCCGAAGCTCAGGCGCCGTCCGATCTCCAGGACCTGGTCGGTGCCCGCGGGGCCGGCGGCGAAACCCAGCTTCAGGCGCGGGGATACGCCCTGGTGCGCACGGAGACCGGGGACGACCGGGTCTGGACCTACTGGTGGCGCGAGCCGACCCGGACCTGCGTCACTGTGGCGACCGTCAATGGCCGCTACGATTCGATCACGATCTCGCCGGCGCCGGACTGCCGCCAGTCCGCCAGCGTCGCGACTCCGTTGCCTCAACCCGTTCCGAGCGCGGCGGGCTCCCGCCCCGGAAGCGACGAGCACTGGTTCGACCTTGGCCTGGTCTGCTTCGGCGAAGGCGCGCGCCCGACGTTGGCAACCCGCTACGGCTATACCTGGGACTACGACAAGGGACGTTACACCTACGGCAACCGCACCGAGCTTTCGACGCAAGACTTCGATGCGTCGGTGACGATCCAGTTGTGGGAGGACGGTGGGCGCATCCGCCTGCCGGACAACCTGATTCCGCCGATCCATTCGCGCGGCGACCACGGCTGGTGGGAACTCGACAACGTATCACGCGGGGGTGACACGATCCGCGCGTCCTATCGGCTCAACGGGCTTAACAAGCCGACGATCGTCATCGACCGCCGCAGCGGGCGGATTTCCATCCGGGGGGCCTCGAACTATGCCTTCAGCGGCACTTGCGACACGGTCGACAATCAGCAGAGGCGCTTCTGAATACCGGCCCGCAGACAGACCGCATCCGGCACCGCGCATACCCTGTTTTCGCGAGGGCGCCCGCTTCTTCGAATGCGAAGGATAGCTGCATGATCGCGTCGTCTTTCAAGGGCGGTAGATGACCTCTGCCGTGCATTCCGCACCGGCCCCGCGCCGCGCGCTGTTCGTGATTACCATTCTGACCGGCAGCTTCTTGCTGTTCATGGTCCAGCCGATGGTCGCCCGCATGGCGCTGCCGCTCCTGGGCGGCGCGCCCAACGTGTGGAACAGCGCGATGCTGGTGTACCAGGCGCTGCTGCTGGGCGGCTACGCCTATGCGCATGCCATCGCGCGGCTGCCGTTCAGGACCCAGGCGGGCGTGCATCTGGCGCTGCTTGCCCTTGCGGTCGCCACGCTTCCGCTCGCGCTGGTCGAGCTGCCGCCCCCGGCGCGCGGATGGGAAGTGCTGTGGGTACCGGCGCTGTTCGCGCTAACCGTCGGGCCGGTGTTCCTGTTGGTGTCGGCGCAAGCTCCGCTGATGCAGCGCTGGTACGGGCTCAGCCCGGCCGCCGGCGAGCCCTATGCGCTTTATGCGGCCTCGAACCTTGGCAGCTTTTCCGGCCTGCTCGCCTACCCGCTGCTGCTCGAACCCAACATGGCGCTCGGGCGCCAAAGCGCGCTTTGGACACTCGGCTATGTCCTGCTGCTCGCGCTGGTGGCGCTGGCCGCGTGGTCGCGTTGGAACGCCGCGGACCAGCGGCTCGAAGGCACCGACACCGCGCCCGTCCCGCGCCCGGCGCGGCGCACGGTGTTGCTGTGGCTGGGGCTGTCGGCGGTCCCGTCGGGCCTGATGCTGTCGACCACGTCGCTGCTCACCACCGACGTCATGGCCATGCCGCTGCTGTGGGTCATTCCGCTCGGGCTCTATCTGCTGAGCTTCTCGCTCGCGTTCAGGGACGGCAGTATCTGGACCGAGATTCTAACGCGCTACGCCCCGGTCGTGCTGCTGTCGTGCGGCAGCCTGGCGATGGTCGGGGGAGGGCAGGCCAACCCGGCGACCGCGATCGCCATGGTCGGGCTTCTGTTCGTGCTCGCTGTGGCGCTGCACGGGCGGCTTTTCGCGCTGCGGCCGCCGGTCCAGCAACTGACGCTGTTCTATCTGGTCATTTCGGCGGGCGGCGCGCTTGGGGGTGTGTTCACGGCACTGGTTGCGCCGGCGGTGTTCGACTGGATTTACGAGCACGCCATCCTGCTGCTGGGCGCGGCGCTGCTGCTTCCCGAGCGATCGTTCATCCCGCGCCTCGCGCGGTTTTGGAACGGCGATACGCGGGGTCGGATTGCGGCCGGCGCCGTGGTTGGGGTCGCCGCGATCCTCGCCTGGCTCCTGATCGGTTTCGCCGAGCGGGAAGAGGGCGCCGCAATTCTGTTCACGGTCGTCGCGTTGGTGTTGCTGGGAATTGCCGTGATCGGTGCGCGCTGGGCTTACCTCGCGGTCGTCCTGCTTATCATGCTCGGCCACGGCGGGGTCAAGACGCTCGAGGGCAGTCTGCGCGGGGACCGCGTGCGCAGCTACTTCGGGGTCTATGCGGTCCAGCCGGTTGACGAAGGCCGCCAGCTCCAGCTCAGCCACGGCACCACGGTTCACGGCCGGCAATGGCTCGTGCCCGAGCGCCGGTACGAGCCGACGACGTACTATGGGCCGTCGTCGGGCGTCGGCGTGGCGCTCGAGGCGGCCGCCCCGGATGCCTCGATCGGGGTGGTCGGCGTGGGCGTCGGCACGCTTGCTTGCTACCGCCAGCCGGCACAGGACTGGACATTCTTCGAAATCGACCCCGCGGTGCTCGACTACTCGCGCGGCGGGACTTTCACGTTTCTGAGCCATTGCACGCCCGATGCGCGCATGGTGATCGGCGATGCCCGCCTCAAGCTCGCGGAGGAGCCCGCGGCCCGTTTCGACGTGCTGGTGATCGATGCGTTCTCGTCCGATTCGATCCCGATGCACCTGCTGACCCGCGAGGCGTTTGCCACCTATCGGCGGGTGATCGAAAGCGACGGAGTGCTGCTCGTGCATATCTCGAACCGGTTCATCGACCTCGCGCCGATGATCGCCGCCCTGGCGCAGGATGGCGGCTGGCAGGGACGGCTGAGGGCAGACGATGTCGGCAAGGCGGAAGGCGTCACGCCCTCGGTCTGGATCGCCCTGGCGCGCGATGACAGCGTCCTGGCCACCCTTGAGGGTCCCGGAGCGCCGCGCTGGAGCGCGCTGCCGAGGCCAAGCCTGCGCGCCTGGACCGACGACAACGCTTCGATCCTGCCGCTGATCCGCTGGTAGCGTTTGGGCCGCGCTATGCGTCGCGCCCGATCGGCCCGCGCGGACCGGTCGGAAAAAGCCAGCCGGCGAACGCCACGCCAAGCCCCGCACCAAGACCTTGAGCGGCAACGAACCCGGGCACATCGCGCGGTGCGATGCCCGCAAAGGTGTCCGATAGGCTGCGCGCGACCGTGATCGCCGGATTGGCAAAGCTGGTCGAGGAAGTGAACCAGTAAGCAGCGGTTATGTAGAGTGCGACCGCGGCGGGAACCCGGCGCGGCCCAAGCCGAGACGCACCCGCGATGATCAAGATCAGTCCAAACGTCGCGATCGCTTCGCCCGCCCATTGCCCGGCGCCGTGGCGCGCCTTTTCCGAAACTTGCAGGATCGGCAGCGCGAACATCAGATGCGCGGCCCAGGCGCCGAGAATCCCGCCGCTAAACTGAGCGGCGAGGTATCCCGGCACGTCGCGCGCCGACAGTTCGCCCCGGACGGCGGCAACGAGAGTGACGGCCGGATTCATATGCGCGCCGGAAATCGGGCCGAGGACGCTAATCAACACAAACAGCATCGCGCCGGTCGCGGCGGTGTTACCCAGCAGCGCGATCGCGTCGTTCCCGCGCGCCAGCATCGCTGCCATGATGCCCGACCCGATCACGCAGGCGAACAGGAAGAATGACCCAAGTGCCTCCGCTGCCAGGCGCCGCGATAGCAGGGCCGGATCAGCCATGTTCCGACGGAGCCCGGGCGGCGGCAGTCGCTCCCTCTGCCGCACCGATCACTCCGAGCTGTGCCTGCAATGCCGGATCGCGGAGGCTCTTCATCGGAAGCGCGAGAAGGAGCGAGATGCGATTGTTCAAGTAAGTCAGCGCCCGTTCGAACGCCGCGCGCTGGCTATCGCCTTCGATCGCGGCCGGATCCTCGATGCCCCAGTGCGCGGTGATCGGGCGCCCCGGCCAGACCGGGCAACTCTCGCCGGCGGCGTTGTCGCAGACGGTCACGATCAGATCGATCGGCGCCGCATCCGGTCCGGCGAATTCGGTCCAGCTTTTCGAACGCAGGCCCTCGGTCGGCAATCCGGCGTCGCGCAGCACGGCGAGCGCCATCGGGTGCGGCTCGCCCTTCGGCTGGCTGCCCGCCGAGAAAGCTCGGAAGCGGCCGTTGCCGAGGTGATTGAGCAGGGCCTCGGCAAGAATGGAGCGCGCCGAGTTGCCGGTGCAGAGGAACAGCACGGTGACCGGCGTCACGCGGATTGCCTTTCCTGTTCCATGGGTACGCATGCGGCGTCGTTGTCGCAGGGGGCGCCGGCGCAGCAGTTTTCGGTCAGGTAGCCGAGCAGCGCGTTCATCGCGGGATAGTTGGCGCGGTAGATCAGCGAGCGATGCCGGCGCTGGTGCAGGATCAGCCCGGCATGGCGGAGCTGCGCGAGGTGGAATGAGAGCGAGCTGGCCGGAATACCAAGCGCTTCAGCGAGTGCGCCCGCAGCCATGCCGCTCTCCCCGGATTGCACCAGTTTGCGGAACACTGCGAGGCGATGCTCCTGCGCCAGCGCACCGAGCGCGCTAATGGCTGCCGTCGATTTCATACGATTCGCCTCACTTCGATCGAGTTCGAAATGAGGCCAGAGTTTATATCAGTCAACGACATTTCGAGAGATGTCGAATTAAGCGGCGTTCATGCAAAACCGCGCGGCGGAAGGGGGTCTTCCGCCGCGCGGCCGGCTCCAGCGGGGTTAACGGATCAGCCGTCGCTGGGGCTATGTCCGGCGTGCTTCGCCATGGCGGTCTGCACGCGGGTGCGCAGGGCGGTGTCGGTGCTCAGCGCCTGGCCGATCTCGTTGTAGCGTTGCGGCGCGATCCCGGCTTCCGCGACCGCAGCCGCCATCTGGGTCTGCTTCAGGTCGGCAGCGATGGTCGTATCGGTATCGATCGCCTGGACCTTCACCGTGGCGGCCGCGAAGCTTTCAACCTCCGCGTCGGTCACGCTCGTCGCCGCAGGGGCAGCATCGGCAGTCATCGGGGCTGCCGGTTCTGCCGGAAGCGCCTCGGCGGTTTCTGTGGCGGGCTCGCTCTCCGTCGTCACGACAGCGTCGGCGGACGAATCCGGAAGCGGCATGGCTGCGGCAGAGCCGGTCGAATCTGTCGGCAGCGCCGGCTCAGCCGTGGTCGGTGGCGCAGACATCACGGAACTCGCGGAATCCCCCGCCGCAACGCCGGCATCGGCCGCTTGCTGCGCGTGAGCCCCTGTCGAGACCAGCGCAATACTGGCAATAGCAAAAGCAATCTTTCGCATCTCTCTAACCTTTCGAATACGTGTTCAAGCGCAACTAAATCGCCACACAGTTGAACCGTTCTGCGGAACTAATCGGTTGAATCTGCCCGATCATTTGTCCTAACGCATAAGTGCACGCGCGGTTTTCTTGCCGCAAACAAATCGCCCCGGTTGATCGCAGTGCGCAGGCCCGACCTCCGAACGATTGCGCTTCCCACTCGGCGGCCGCGCTGGCATCTCGGGTCGATTGGGATCAGGCTCTGCGACCGACCGGAACCACCGGCGGCGCTGCCGAGCGAGAGGGACAAGGAATGGCAACCACGTTCAGCGAGGCGATTTCGCGGGCCCCGCTCCGCCGCTTCTCGATCGTCACATTCGCGATCTGCATGCTCGTGCTGATCTGCGACGGGATGGACGCACAGCTCCTCGGCATCGTCGCGCCGCGCGTGATCGAGGACTTCGGGGTCGATCGCAGCACGTTCGGGATAGCCATGAGCGCCGCGTTGGTCGGGTTCGGCATCGGCGCCTGGAGCGGCGGCTGGCTGGGGGACACGATCGGCCGGCGCTATTCGCTGGCGCTGGCCTCGGCGCTGTTCGCGCTCGCCACGATCGGCGCGGCGTGGGCCGGCGATGTGTGGCAGATGGCGGCCTGGCGCTTGATCGGCGGCATCGGCTTCGGCGGCGCCTACGCCAACGCCATCGCGCTCGCCAGCGAGTGGTTGCCCGACCGCTGGCGCTCTGTCGCGGTGACCACGCTGTCGGTCGGCACGCCTGCGGGCGGGACGGTGGTCGGCTGGATCGCGCCCGGCCTCGTCGAGACCTATGGCTGGGAGGGTACGTTCATCGCGCTCGGCGCCGCGACGCTGCTCGTCGTGGTGCTGATCCTCGCGCTACTCCGCGACAGTCCGTCGTTCCTGCTCGCGCGCGGCAAGCCTGCGGAAGCCCGGCGCGCGGCGGCGCGCGTCCTGGAGGGCGAAGTCGATCTGGTGGCGGAACGCCACGGCGCGGCGAAGGATGGCGAGACCGCGATCGGGGTGCTCCACCGCGCCAATGCCCGGCTCAACCTCGGGATCGGCATCTCGTTCGCGGCCAGCGCGATGTGCGCCTATGGCATCCTCAACTGGTCGACGACGTTCCTGACCTCCAAGGGCTTCACGCTTGCCCAGGCGGGCGGGGCGGTCTCGATCGGCGGCCTGACATCGATCGGCGCGTCGATCCTTGCCGGCCTGCTGGTCTACCGGTTCGGCTCGAAGGCCGTCATGACGACCATCGCGGTGCTGCTGATGGCGCTGATGGCAGGGTTCGGCTTTACGGTTGAGCAGCTGCCGGCGGCCCCCACCGAGAGCGAGCGTTTGCTGGTCGTCGTGCTGCTCGGCGCCACCGCAGCCGTGTTCAGCGCGGGCATCGCCTCGATGTACGCGATCATGACTTACGGCTACCCCCCTTCGTGCCGCTCGGCGGGGATCGGCTTCGGCATTTTCATGAGCCGGGTCGGGGCGATCGCGGCGAGCGGGTTCGGGGGCACGCTGCTCGAATGGGGCGGGGACAGCGTCGTGCCGTTCTTCGCGGTGTTGACAGTATCGGCCGCGCTGGTGCTTGCCGCGCCGCTGCTAATCGACCGCCAGGTGCCGCCGGCGCGGATGCGCGCGGCGGTCGCCTAGCTCGCAAGCGGCGTCAGCGGACCCGGGGCCCGCCGAACGGCAGCGGGGGCGGGGGGCGGCGCGCGCCGCGCGGCAGCTGCGCCTGGTAGGCCCGGCCGCAGTGCGGGACGCAATAGGGGAACCCGGGGTTCACTTTCTCGCCGCAGAAGTGGAAGTCGGCTTCGCCCGGATGCCCCATCGGCCAGCGGCACACGCGCTCGTTAAGTTCGAGCAGGCTGGTCTTGTCGGCCATCTCGGGGCTCGGCTTGGCCGGCACCAGCCGGCGCGGCGGCGCGGGCGGGATCGGCGCCTGCTGCTCGCCTGGGCCCTGGCGCAGAAAGCCGCCGGGGCCGACCGAGACGATCTTGGGCAGGCTCGGGGCGGGATCGGGCAGCGGCTGGCTCGGGATCGCAGCGAGCGCTTCGGGCTCATCGGTTTCTTCGGCCTCGATCGGCGCGGGCGCGGGCTTTGGCTTGGCGGGCTTGGCCGCCGGCTTGGCCCCAAGGTCGCTTGGAGATGCCGCGCCCCGGCTCGCCGCCACCTTCGGCTCGTTGGCCTTGACGGGGGACGGGCGCGCCTTGAGCCCGAGCCGGTGCGCCTTGCCGATCACCGCATTGCGCGACACGCCGCCGAGCTCGTCCGCGATCTGGCTCGCGGTTGCGCCGCTTTCCCACATCTTGGTCAGGGTCGCGATTCGCTCGTCGGTCCAGTTCACGCTCATCGATCGTCTTTCTGTTGTGCCGGGCGCTAGCCCGGCGAGACTTGCCAGCGCCCGTGCCGGCCGATAGGCGCCGGCCCATGGCCGAGACCGTCCCCGCCGCCGCGCCCGAGGGCGCAGGCGCCGCGCCCCAGTTCCTCGATGCGAACACGCTCGAAGCGAACACGGGGGCAGGGGGCCGGTTTCCACCCAAAGGCCAGCCGCAGATCGTCGGGTTCAACCGGATCGGGCTGTGGAGCCTTTATATGAAGGAGGTGCGCCGGTTTCTCAAGGTGCAGACGCAAACCGTCTGGGCCCCGGCGGTCACGACCCTGCTGTTTCTGGTCATCTTCACCGTTGCGATGGGGCGCGGGGACCGCGCGGTGCTCGGCGTTTCTTTCGCCACGTTCGTTGCGCCCGGCCTGATCATGATGGGGATGATGCAGAACGCCTTCGCCAACTCCAGCTTCTCGCTGCTGGCCGGCAAGCTGCAGGGCACGATTATCGACGTGCTGATGCCGCCGCTCAGCAATGCCGAACTGATGATCGGGATCGTGGCCGCGGCGGTCACGCGTGCGGTCATGGTCGGCGGCGCGGTGGCGCTGGCGATGGCGCTCTGGCCTGGGGTCGACATGATGGCCGCGCATCCCTGGGCGATCGTCTGGTTCGGGCTGATGGGTTCGCTGATGCTGGCGCTGATGGGATTGCTGACCAGCCTCTGGGCGGAAAAGTTCGATCACGCCGCGGCGGTTACCAATTTCGTGGTCGCGCCGCTCTCGCTGCTGTCGGGGACGTTCTACGTCCTTCACGACCTTTCGCCCGCATTCCAGGCGGTCAGCCGTGCCAACCCGTTCTTCTATATGATCTCGGGCTTCCGCTTCGGCTTCATTGGCGAAAGCGACATCGGCAATACCAACGCGGCGGTGGTTCAGGCGGCGATCGGGGTGGGGGCGCTCAATCTTGCGCTCGGCCTGGTGACGTACGCGCTGCTGCGCAGTGGCTGGAAACTGAAGAGCTAGCCGCGCCCGCTCAGTGAGTCAGGCTGCGGCGCATGCGATAGCGTCCGGCGGCAAACGTCTCGAAGAGTTGCGGCACGGTGGGATGATCGACCGGCCCGCCGGCGCTGTCCTCGAGCAGGTTCTGCTGGCTGACATAGGCGACGTAGACCGATTCCTCGTTCTCGGCGAGCAGGTGGTAGAACGGCTGCTCGCGGTTCGGGCGCAGTTCGTGCGGGATCGCCTCGTACCATTCCTCGCTGTTGGCGAAGACCGGGTCGATATCGAACACGACCCCGCGGAAGTCCAAGGTGCGGTGACGCACGACATCGCCGATGGCGAAGCGGGTCCGCGCGTGGCGGGGCGCCTCGATCCTGCGGCCGGCTTGCGGCGAATAGAACTGGGCGCGATCCATAGCCTGAAATATAGAGACGCCGGTGAGAGCGGCAAGTTCCCTGGTGCTGGCAATCCCCAGCAACGGGCGCGACCACGGCAAGGATCCTGAAACTCCGCGACAAATGCGCACGACAGGCTTGGCAAGCGCTAGGCGTTCGGCTAACCGCCGCGCTCCCAACGACCAGGGCTGCCGACAGGCCCGTTCGCCCTTCGCGGAGAGGTGGCAGAGTGGTCGAATGCGCCGCACTCGAAATGCGGTTTACGGGCAACCGTAACGTGGGTTCGAATCCCACCCTCTCCGCCAGAACGCCTGTTTGCGGCACCCTGTCGCCATGCCAGGCTAGGGGCTGATCGTTCGCGTACGTTCGCTGGCGGACATCATCGAGGGGTGACGGGGAGATGCGGTTCAAAGGCCTGGATCTCAACCTGCTGGTGATTTTCGAAGCGCTGATGGACACCCGGAGCGTCACGCGGGCAGGGGAACGGCTTGGCATGACCCAGCCTGCGGCCAGCGCCGCCCTGCGCCGCCTGCGCGACTATTTCGGAGACGACATCCTCGTCGCGGTCGGCAAGCGGATGCATCCCACGCCGTTCGCGGAAATGCTCCTCCCGGAAATTCAGCGCAGCCTGCAGGGGGTCGAGCGAGCCATTGCAACGCCGGTCACGTTCGATCCTCGCAAATCGTCCCGGCGCTTCCGGATCAGCACTTCGGACTACATTATGGTGGCGGTGCTGGTTCCGCTTGCGCAGCGGCTGTCGGCAGCCGCCCCGAACGTTCAATTGGAGATGGTTCTGCCCGGCGAGGACAGCGTCCCCGCACTCGAGCACGGCAAGCTTGACCTGCTGATAACGCCAGAGCCCTATCTCGCGGCGTGGCACCCGTCCGAACTGCTGTTTGAAGAGGAGCAGGTCGTGGTCGGCTGGGCAGGAAACCCGGCCTTCGCGAGCGGCATTGGCGAGGAGGAGTTCTACGCCGCGGGCCACGTCACCGTGTCCATGGGGAGCGCCAGGACCCCCGCGTTCGCGGATTCGCATCTGCAACACCTGCCGCGCAGCCGCAAAATCGAGGTCGCGGTAGCAAGCTTCGCGTCCGCGCCCTGGTTCCTGACTGGCACGACGCGGCTGGCCGTGCTGCACCAGCGGCTCGCCAAGGCCATGGCGCCCATGTTCGATCTGGCCTGGGCCCCGATGCCGTTCGAGTTCCCGCGGCTGCGCGAGATGATCCAGTTTCACGAGGCGAGAGCGACCGATGCAGGCCTGACCTGGCTGCGATCCGAACTGCTCGATATCGCCCGCGGCTCTTAGCGCACCTGGCAACCAGCCGCCGCGCATCCATGCACCGCGTTGATGAATCTCCATAACTCTAAACAATTGGACTGATGGTAGCCTCTCTGCGATCCCTGACGCTCCGGCAGGGAAGAGGTTTGTCTGGACATTGTCGGCTCGCCGTCACCGGCGCCGGCCGGCTCCAGGCGCAGGGGGACGAGGTCACATGCACCGCCTTTCGATCCTGGTCATCGGCGGCGGCATCGGCGGGCTGACCGCCGCGATCGCGCTGCGCGGCCAGGGACACCGTGTGACGGTCGTCGAGAAGGACCCGGCGTGGGCGGTTTACGGCGTCGGGATCATCCAGCAGGCCAATGTCCTGCGGGCCATGAAGCAGCTTGGCCTGCTCGACGAGTATCTGAGCGCCGGAGTGGGGTTCGACACGGTCGCGGTGCACGCGCCCGACGGCACGAAAGTGGCAGACGTGCCATCCGCCCGGCTGATCGACGGGTACCCGGCGAACATCGGTATCTCGCGCAAGGCCCTGCAAGCCGTGCTCGCGGCGCGCACCTTGGGCGCAGGGGCAGACGTACGCCTCGGAGTAACTGCGGCGGCCCTCGACATGGGCGCTGAGGGGGTCGCCGTCGACTTTTCCGACGGCTCGCAGGGCCGCTTCGATGTCGTCGTAGGCGCCGACGGCGTGTACTCGCAAACGCGCGCGCAGATCATGCCGGACGCGCCGCGGCCCGAGTTCACCGGACAGGCGGTCTGGCGTTACAACTTCCCTCGCCCTACCGATCTTGGCGCGCTTCACGTGTACAACGGGCCGACCGGGGCGGGCCTGGTCCCGATCAGCGCCGAACTGATGTACTTGTATGTCACCACGCCGGAGCCCGGGAATCCCTGGTACCCGCGCGATGGGCTTGCCGCGCGCATGCGCGAGAAGCTGGCGCGAACCGCCCCCGCCATTCGGCACCTGGCCGAACAGATCACCGACGATGAAGAGGTGGTCTACCGCCCGCTCGAAACCGTCATGCTCGATGGGCCGTGGCACAAGGGCCCGGTGGTCCTGCTCGGGGACGCGGTTCATACCACCACGCCCCATCTCGGGCAGGGCGCGGGCATGGCGATCGAAGATTCGATCGTGCTGGCCGAAGAGTTAGCGGGGCGGGACACGCTCGAAGACGCGTTTACCGCCTATCGGGATCGGCGGGCGGCGCGCTGCCGCTACATCGTCGAGAAGTCGCTCGCCATCTGCCACGGGCAGATCGGGAAGGGGCCCCCCGTAGATAACGCACGAGCGACTGCGGAGATGTTCGAAGTCACCGCACAGCCCATCTGAGACTGACGTCCAAGGATCGATCATGAGCCGAGTCACCGAGATTCGTTACGTTGGGTATGGGGTCGAAAACTTCGATGCCGAGCGCAAATTCTACGCCGAGGACTGGGGCCTCGTCGAAGTCGCCTCCAGCGACGGCCTGGCCTGGTTCAAGACCCACGGTCACGACGAGCACCATGTCGTTCGCTTGCACAAGAGCGGAACCAACTGCGTAGAGGTGATCGCCTTGGCAGCCGACACTCGCGCCGACGTCGATGCGCTGCACGGCCAGGTGGCCGCGGCCGGTTGCCGTATCATCAGTGCCCCCGGTACCATGCAGGGTCCCGGGGGCGGCTACGGCTTCCGGTTCTTCTCGCCGGACGGGCTACCCTTCGAGATTTCCGCCGAGGTGGCCCGCCTAGACAAGCGCAACATGGAGCGCTGGGAGGCCATGCCGGTCAAGATCAGCCACATCGTGCTGCATTCGCCCGATCTTCCGGCCGCGGTACGGTTTTTCACCGATGTTCTCGGGTTCCGCGTTTCGGACTGGCTTGGTGACTTCATGTGCTTCCTGCGCTGCAACTCGGCGCACCACCGAGTCGCATTCCTGCCCGGTCCGCCCTGCCTCAACCATGTCGCCTATGACATGCTCACGCTCGACGACATGATGAGCGGGGCCAGCCGTTTGAAGCAGAGCGGCACCGACCTGCGCTGGGGTCCGGGCCGCCACACGGCAGGGAACAACACCTTCAGCTACTTCTGCACGCCCGCCGGGTTCGCGGTCGAGTACACCGCCGAGCTCGAAGAGGTCGACTTCGACACGCACGAGCATAAAGTGCATGCGCCGGCGCCGCGCGTCATGGACCAATGGGGGATCGGCATCGGCGGCCCCCAGACGATGCCGAAGCCGGCCCCCGATCCTTGCCTGTTCCAGCCCGCGGAGGTCTGATCGCGTGGCGCTGTTCGAATACTTCCCCAACTATATCTGGAACCTGTCGGTCGCGATCGCCGTGGAGAGCGGCGCGCAGATCGGCGAAATCATCGACATGTGCCAGCCCATCCGGGACGCCGCCGCGAGCGGCGCGGATGCCGGCACGCCGCAGTTCATGGCGCAGTGGGCTGCCATGGGGAACAAGTTGATCGACCTTGCGGCCGAGGACGAGGCGAGCGGGCGCGGCCTGTCGGCATCGAGCAAGCTCGAACGCGCCGCGCTGTACTTGTTCGTGGCGGAACGGATGCAAGGGCAAGGCCATCCCGGCCGCGCCGAGACTTATGCGAAGGCGCGCGAAACGTTCGACCGGTCGACCGCGCTCGGCCACCTGAACCGCGAGCGCGTCGAGATACCTCTCGAGCGCGGCACCATGCCCGCGCTCTACACCCGCGCGGCGGGGGAGGGCCCCTCTCCGGTGGTGGTCTATTGCAACGGGCTCGATAGCTGCAAGGAGCTGCTGTACTGGTCGCGGCTGCCGGAGGCGCTGGCGCGGCGCGGCATTTCCACTTTGTCGGTCGATCAGCCGGGCACGGGCGAGACGCTGCGCCTGCAAGGCCTGCCGGCAACGCCGCACAGCGAGCAATGGGCTTCGAAGGCCGTCGACTGGCTCGCGCAACGGCCTGAGATCGACGCCGCGCGTATCGGCATGACCGGGATCTCGCTGGGCGGCCACTTCGCACCCCGCGCCATCGCCTATGAGCCGCGCTTCGCCAGCGGCGCGTGTTGGGGCGCCAACCACAACTGGGCGGAAGTGCAGCAGAAGCGCCTCCGGCGAGAAGGCGAGAACCCCGTGCCGCACTACTGGAACCACGTGATGTGGGTGTTCGGTGCCGAAGACCTGGAAGACTTCCATCGCAAGACGGCCGACATGAATCTCAACGGCCACATGGACCGCATCACGGTGCCTTTCCTGGTGACTCACGGTGCCCACGACCGCCAGATCAGTGTCGACTACGCTCACCAGGCTTATGAGCAGCTGATCAATTGCCCGCGCCGCGAGCTCAAGATCTTCACCGAGCGGGAAGGCGGTGTCGAACACGTTGGGGCCGACAACATGGCGTTCGGGCGCGACTTCATCGCCGACTGGTTCGCGGAAACGCTCGGCGGGCAGACGGCGTGAGCGGCGGGGGCAGCGAAAGGGAGCAAGTAATGGACAGCAAGCCCGTTCGGCGCATCGTCACCGGTCACGATGCGGCGGGAAACGCGATCATTCTCGAGGATGGCGGGGTTGCGCGCGTCCGGCGCATCGGCGGCGAGACAGGTCCGCTGTTCCACGAAGTCTGGAATACGCCGGCCACGCCCGCGCCCATCGACGCCAGCTCTCCGGAGCCGGCCGAACCCGGCATCAGCCTCGCCCCGCCGCGGAACGGCACCCGCATCAGGGTTCTCGACATTCCCCCGGACGATGCCGGTCTCGCCGCCAGAACTCCCGAACAGGCGCGCGCCCACTTTGCCGAGGTCGGCGCGGCCGAAGCGTCATCGCACACCGGCGCAGGTTCGCGCCACGCGCACATGCACCGCACCGAAACCATCGACTACGGCATCGTCCTGGAAGGCGAAGTGGTCCTGATCATGGATGAAGGCGAGACTACGGTTAAAGCCGGCGACATCGTCGTCCAGCGGGGCACCAACCACGGCTGGGCGAACCGTTCCGACCGCAACTGCCGGATCGCTTTCGTTCTGATCGACGGGGAGTACGACGCGGCGCTCGAGGCCAAGCTGGCATGATCCTCGCTACGCTGCGCGACGGCAGCTCCGACGGCCGGCTGGTCGTGGTCTCGCCCGCCTACGACAGCTTCGCGCTCGCGCCCGTCACCACGCTGCAGGGTGCGCTCGAACAGTGGGACTCGGTCGCGCCGCAACTCGCTCGGACCGCGACATTTCCCTTGCCGTTGGATGCCTCCCTGTTGTCGGCCCCGATGCCGCGCGCTTGGCAATGGCTCGACGGCTCTGCTTATCCCGCCCACGGCGATCTGATGGACCAGGTGACTGGCGTGGCGAAACCCAAGACCGATTTCGCGCTGATGTACCAAGGTGCCTCGGACAAGTTCTACGGTCCGCTCGACGATGTGCGATTCCCGTCGGAAGACCTCGGCATCGACTTCGAAGGCGAGTTCGGGGTGATCGTGAACGCGGTGCCGATGGGCACGGGGGCCTACCAGGCCCTCGATCACATCAAGCTGCTCGTGCAGATAAACGACTGGTCGCTGCGAACTCTGGCCGGGCCGGAAATGAAGACCGGATTCGGATGGGTCTGGGCCAAGCCGCATTGCAGCATGGCCCCCTTTGCCGTGTCTCCCGACGAGATCGGGGGAGAGTGGCGCGGCGGCCGGGTATGCCTCGATTTGCTGATCGACTGGAACGGCAAGCGCTTCGGCGCCGCGAACGGCGAACCGATGGATTACGGCTTTCCCGAGCTTGTGGCGCGCGCCGCTCGCACCCGCGACCTCGTGGCCGGCACGATCATCGGCTCGGGCACCGTGTCGAACCGCAACTTTCGCGAGGTCGGGTCCTCGTGCATTGCCGAGCGTAGGGGCATCGAGATCGTCGATGAAGGCGAACCCAGGACCGCCTTCATGCGCTTCGGCGACACCGTGCGAATGGAAGCCAAAAGTGCCACCGGAAAATCTCCGTTCGGGGTGATCGAGCAGCGCGTCGTCGCGGCCTGACAGCTACCCACGCCGATCCGGACTGGGGCTTCGCGTCATTGGAATCTCTGAGTACCGGTAGCCACAAGAACGCCAAAGGCCCGCGATCCGAAGATCGCGAGCCCTTGTGTGTCTGGACCTTGCCGCGCGCGGCAAGTCCCCGATCAGTTGCCCTGCGTGCGCCGAGCGGCTGCCGCGACCGCTTCGGTCGTCGGGTTGCCGAGCGAGAGCTCGCGGCCGTTGGGGAAGCGGATTTCCGCCGCCGAGGCGCGGGTGTCGCCGTCACGCGAACGGAACGCGTCCACGATGATCTCGGTGCCCGCGGGCAGCGAGTTCCGGTTCCAGCCGCGGCGCAGCAGCGCGCTCGGCGCGCCGCCTTCAACGCGCCAGCGCTGCACGCGGCCGTTGATCGTGGCGTCGATGTGGATCCACGAGTGCGGGTTGACCCACTCGAACTTCACGACTTTGCCCTGAAGACGAACCGGCTTGGTGCGGTCGAACTCAGTCGCGAACGAGTGGTGAGCGAAGGCAGCGCCGGCGACGCCGGCCGCCAGGACGGCGCCGAGGGCAGCGGCAGTCCACTTCTTCATTTGCATGGCACGGTACTCCTTGACTTCTGCATTTGCGGGTCTGGTTATCGTTATTCCGGCGCCGCGGCGTTGGACGGGGTTGCCGTCGCCGCCGGTTGATCGGTATTTTCCAACAGGTCGCCGTATAGCATCAGCTCGCTGAACGGGACGCAACGGAATTCAAGCAGTTGGGCGTTGGGTTCGACGTTCTTGTAGAGCGTCATCGAGATCGTCCACGGACGGGTGAACAGGTTCTCGTCTTCGATCCGCGCGGTGTACTGGATATGCGTCGGATCGACCAACGTGAACCGCTCGTGCACCGTGGTGGTGTTGGCGATGTAGTTGCCCGTACGGTCGAGCCAGGTCACGCCTTCGAACATCACGCCGCGCGGCGCCTTGTACTCGCCGGGGCTCTGCGCCAGCGTATGGACGACCAGCGTATTGCCTTCCCACTCGCCGAACGAGGTGCCCATCCAGGTATCGATCGGCGGGATTTCGACATCGCGCATTTCGATCACGCGGTTGGCATTGGCATACTCATAGACCATGAGCATGTCGTCGCCGCCGCCGCCCTGGATGATTTGGAACGGGTAATCCATGTAGCTCGCGCGCGGGATGCCGGGCAGATAGCAGGCCGCTTCCGGATCGTACGAGATCAGGTTCTGGCGATGCTCCTGGAGCTTGGCGAGCGCTTCGGGCTTGTACGGGATCTTGCCGTCGCCATCGATCACGCCAAGGCCGGCGGGAGTCGCCGCGAACGTGCCGATCAGCCGCTCGGCCGCCGGGATCGGCGAGCCCGAGGCGCTGTGCGGCTCGAGGTTGTCGTTGGCGCGGCTGGCCGAGAACCAGATGCCGTTGAGATTCGGCTTACCGTCGATCTGGGCCGGCTGGGCGGCGGGGCGCGCGGCCTGCGCCTGAGCGACAACCGGGCTTACCACCAGGCTTGCTGCCGCTGCGGCTGACAGAATGGAAAACTTGTTCATCCCCTAAACCCTCTCTCTTTGGGAACCTTCAGCGCGATAGCGAATAGGTCACGATTGCGCCACCGGCATTGATGGCAACATACTGTTTTCCGCTGCGCCCGCGATAGCTCATCGGATTGGCATTGGCGTTGCCGCGAAGCTGGGCTTCCCAAAGCTGCTGCCCGGTAGCCGCGTCGAATGCGCGGAATCGGCGGTCGCTGGTCGCGCCGACGAACACTAGTCCGCCGGCGGTCACGGTCGGCCCGGCGCTGCCCGAATTGCCGACCAGTTGCTTGCCTTCAGGAAGCGAGTCCATGATGCCGAGCGGCACCGACCACTTGATCGCGCCGGTATTGGCGTCGACCGCGACGAGTTCGCCCCACGGCGGCTTATAGCATGGCGCGGTCGGCCCCTGCGCGCGGCCCTGCGAGTCATAGAGACCGGAGATCGGCGCGGTGAACGAGAAGAACGGGCCCTTGCCGTCGACGCTGGCGCGGTCATAGGGCTGGTCAGAGCTGTTGGCGTCGAAGCTGTAGCTTTCGGTGGTTTCCTTGCGCTCCACCCAGCCGACCAGCGAGGTGTCCTGCGCGTTGACGTAGACCATGCCGGTCGTCGGGTCGGCCGCGGGGCCGCCCCAGTTGACCCCGCCGGTGCCGCCCGGAAGCTGAATGGTCGAACGCGGCGGCGCGCCCGGCGCCTTGTACATGAACGGCGTGTACGGTCCGAAATTGAGGTATCCGCCCGCCTTGTCCCACATCGTGCGGCACGCCCGCGCATGTTCGGGCGTGGTGTCTTCGGCATCGACGATGTCGTCGTAGGTCAGCGACACGCGGCTGAGCGGCGGGGTATTGACCGGGAAAGGCTGGGTGGGGTGGTAGTACTCACCCGGCACGTCGCCGGCCGGGACCGGGCGCTCTTCGACCGGCAACGCCGGCTTGCCGGTTTCGCGGTCGATCACGAAGAACAGGCTGCTCTTGTTGATCGAAGCGATGACCGGCCGGCCCTTGACCGTGATCAGCGCGCCCGCCGTCGACTGGTCGATGTCCCAGATGTCGTGATGGACGGTCTGGAAGTGCCACTTGTATTGCCCGGTCTTGTAGTCGAGCGCGAGCAGCGAGTTGCCGAACAGGTTCGTGCCCGGCCGCTCGCCGCCCCAATAGTTCGGCGCGGGCGAGCCGAGCGGGATGATGACGATGCCGCGCTGCAGATCGACCGGAGCGATGAACCCCCACATGTTGGTACCCGAGCGGCCTTTCCAGCCGTTGCCCCAGGTCTCGTTGCCGAGCTCGCCAGGCTGCGGCACCGAATTGAATTCCCACAGCTTGCGGCCGGTGCGCACGTCGAAGGCGCGCGTATTGCCCGGATCGCCGGGCTGGTTTTCCTGCGTAGCGGCGCCGAGGATCGCGACGTCTTCGGCGATCGTCGGCACGCCGCCGAAGCCGGTCTGGATATTGACGAAGCCCGCCTCGCCGAAACCGGCCACCGGCTGCCCGCTGGCGGCATCGATCGCCACCAGGCTGGTCCCCGCCGTGAACAGGATCCGTGCAGGGGTGGCGGCGTCGCCCGGCCAGTAGCTCACCCCGCGCGCGGACGCGTTGCGCGGCGGGGCGTTGCCGCCGGCGGCCGGAGCCGGGTTGGGGGGCAGGGTATAGACCCACTTTTCCTGCCCGCTGTCGGCATCGAGCGCGATCACGCGGTTGCCCGCCGAAATGTACATCGTGCTGTCGATCACCAGCGGCACGGCGCTGTTGTTGGCGCGCAGGGTATAGGTCCAGGCTTCGGTAAGCTGACCGACATTGGTCCGGTTTATGTCACGCAGCGGCGAATAGCGGGTCGCGCCGGCATCGCGGTTGATCGTCCGCCAGTCGCCGTCGGGAATGGCCTGCTGGGCCACGGCCGTGCCGCTCACGGTAACCGCGAGCACGCTTGACAGCCACAGTCTCCCGGCGACGCGCATCGGACACTCCTCCCACCGGCATTTGCGCTGGATCAATGCGGACCGCGCTGCCTCAGTTGACTTGGTCCCCTAAGTTCGACGGGGGGATTTGACAATGCCGGTTCGTGTATCAGCACTGTCGCGAAATGTCTTATTTGGGCGCTCGCGGCCGAATGGCTCTTGGCGCAACGGCTGGGCCGCGCTAGCCGAACGCCCGGATCGACGGGTAAGGCAAGGATCGCCTGTAACGCCTGTAACCGGGGCGGTTACGGTTATTTTACTCGGCAAGGCCCGTCGTAGCGCCCAAGGGGTCTTCGACGCAGGCGGGGCGCTTGAACAGGGAAGGATGTAATGGAGCAATTACTATTTGATTTCACGGAGTGGCTTCGCACCACACCGTTGATCGATGTGACGTTCTGGCTGAACGAAACCTCGCTCAATGCGTGGATGGTGACGCGCTTCTGGTCGATCCCGATCATCCAGTGCATCCACATCGCTGCGATCGCCGCGTCGTTCTCCTCGATCCTGATGATCAACGCGCGCATGTTCGGCTTCGCCGGCAGCGGCACGATGCTCGAGACGTCGCGGCGCTATCTCAAGGTGCTGTGGTGGTCTCTCCTTGTGCTGGTCCTGTCGGGTTCGCTGATGATCGTTGCCGAGCCGATCCGCGAGCTGATCAATCCATTCTTCTGGATCAAGATGGGGCTGCTGCTGTTCGCGGTGCTGTTCACCGTGGCGTTCAGCCGCGGGATCCTGCTCCGGATCGGTCCCAACGACGAACTGGGTGCGGGCGGTAAGGCGAGTGTCCTGCTGCTTATCGTCCTGTGGATCCTGATCATGTTCTGCGGTCGCTGGATCGCCTACGCGCCGGTCTAAGGGGGTCTCTTCGATGTATCCTGAACCAACCAATATCTGGGAGCGGATCGAGTACTCCGACCTCGGCATCAGAATCGCCGAGTCCACCTGGATGTTCCCGACTTTTGAATCGATCCACGTGGTCGCGCTGGTTACCGTGTTCGGCATGATCGCCATTGTCGATCTGCGCCTGGTCGGCCTTGCGAACCGCCAGTTTCCGATCTCGCGGCTCGAGAAGGACACGTTGCCGTGGGTCTGGGGCGCGTTCGTGCTGGCCGCGATAACCGGCACCCTGCTGTTCGTCAGCAAGGCGAGCAGCTACATGGCCAACCCGTACTTCCTGTGGAAGGGCGCCGCGATGGCCGGTGCCGGGCTGAACATGCTGTTCTTCCACTTCGTGACGTCACGGACGATCGGCCAATGGGATACCGGCCCCCTGCCGCTCAAGGTCAAGCTGGCCGGCGGTCTGTCGCTGATCCTGTGGATCGCGGTACTGTTCTTCGGCCGCGCGATCGGGTTCACGCTCGGCATCTTCGACGGCTAGCGCACGCGCTTGCGCCATATTCGGGGCCGCCTCGCGAGAGGCGGCCCTTTTTGGTTGTCAGTCGGGCAGGGCGAAGACGTAGACCGCCGAGCTGTTGACCGAGGGCAGCTGCGTCTCCGGGATCACGTCGGGAATGCCTAGCGACAGCGGATTGCCGGCCCCGGTCACAATCGCGACGTATTGCTTGCCGTCGACCGCGTACGTGATCGCCGAGGCGTTGGGGATGCCGGTCACGCCGGTGCGCCACAGCTCTTTGCCGGTGCTCTGATCGTAGGCGACGAACTGGCGGTCCATCCAGCCGGTGAACAGCACCCCGCCGGCAGTGGTCAGCACGCCCATGTCGGGGGTCTGGCGGTTGCGGGTCTCCCACAGGATCCGGCCGCTGCGCATGTCGATGGCCTGGAGCACGCCGTAATTGCCGTCGCCGTTCGGCGGCGCCGCATAGACCGCATTGACCCCGGTGGTGAGCAGCCCGCCGCTGGTCGAAGGCGTGAGGTCGGTGCAGACGTCACGCGCGGTCACGAAAAGCGTCTGGCTCGCTTCGATGTAGGAGGTCGGGCTCCAGTTGCGCCCGCCCCCGCCATGCGGGCACATGAACACCGGCCCCTTGTCGCGGCCCGGCTCCATCCCCGCCTTGACGCGCTTGTCGCCGGTCACCGGATCGATGAAGTCGATGTAGTCCTGGATGCCCATGTCGACGGTCTTGAGATAGCGCCCGGTCGCGGCGTCGAGGGCGTCGAACAAGCCGCTCTTGCCGCCGGTGATGACCACGCGGCGTGGGCGTCCGTCGATCTCAAGCGTGCCGACGGTGCGGTCGAACACCCAGTCGAGGTCGTACTGGTCGTTGCGGTTGTGCTGGTAGTACCAGACCAGCCTGCCGGTGCGCGGTTCGAACGCCAGCGTGCTTTCCATGAACAGCGCGTCGTTGTTGAGGCCCGGCTTGAGATCGCGCAGCGGGGCGGTGTCGTAGGTGTTGCCCACGCCCCACAGCGCCAGCTTGTTGACCGGGTCGTAACTGCCCGAGGTCCAGACCGAGCCGCCCTTGCGTTCCGCGCTGGGCTGCCCGTTCCAGGTGTCGCCGCCGAGCTGGCCGTCCTTGGCGACGGTTTCGAACGTCCATAGGTGGCGGCCGGTCTCGGCGTCGAACGCGGCGATGAGGCCGCCTCCGGCCACGGTGGTGGTCAGGCCCTGCATCACCACGCCGTCTGCGACCAGCGGTCCGCCCGGATTGCGCATCCCGGGTCGGTCGGTGATCGCCACGTCCCAGACCGGGCGGCCGGTGCGGGCATCGAGCGCGACCAAATGGTTGTCCGAAGTCGCCGCGTAGAGCTTGTCGCCATAGAGCGCGATCGTCTTCTTGGAATTGGCGGCGGTGCCTTGCGGCAGCTTGCGCTCGTAGCGCCACAGTTGCCGTCCGCTCGCGGCGTCGAAGGCGAACACCTGGTCGCCGAAGCCGAACACGTAGAGCACGCCGCCCCGCACCAGCGGCTCGTTCATATTGACCCCGGCGGGCAGGGCCTGTGCCCAGGCAATCCGCAGCCGGTCGACGTTGGCGGTGGTGATCTCGTCGAGCGGGGAATAGCCGAGCCCGAGGTGGCTGCGGCGCCAGGCCGGCCAGTCCTCGGGCGCGGGATCGGCTAGCTCCGCTTGCGTGACCGGCGTGAAGCCGGCGAACCGATCGGGCAGCACCGGCCCCGGCGGCAGCGGGTATAGCCGGGTAGACAGGCCCCCCACGGCGGACTCCCGGCGCGCCAGCGCCGGCGCCGCGGGCAAGGTGAGCGCCGCCAGAGCAGCGCGATCGGCGGACAGGGCGACCGTCGCAGCGCCGCCGTTCTCGCTGAGGATCAGAGCCGCCAGCGCGGCGTAACTCGCATCGGGCAGCCGCCCCGCCGTGCCCGGCGGCATCGAGGCGCGGATGTAGCGGTCCAGGTCGGCGAGCGGCTGCCGGCCCCACTTGGCGAGGAAGCCCGGACCCTTGAGACCGGGGGCGAACTGGCCGTCGTTCAGCGCCGCGCCGTGGCAGGAGGCGCAGTTCTGCGCGTAGGCGGTGCGGCCGGCCTCGACTTGCGCGGCGAAGCTTGGCGCCGCTTGCGCCATCGCGCCCGACCCGGCTCCGAAACTGGCCAAGGCCAGCGTAGCCGCCCCGAGCGACAGCGCCGCCGTCGTCAATGTCCCCATAACTCCCCTCCCTCGTCATTGCGAGCGCAGCGAAGCAATCCAGGGCCCCGTCTGCCGCCCTAGATTGCTTCGTCGCTACATGCCTCGCAATGACGAAAGAAGACTTGTCCGCCCTACGGTGCCGGCGGGATGCTCAGCGTCTTGGCTACGCGCTCGTTGTACAGCGCCTTGTAGAGCGCGACTTTAGGTGCGGTCAGCCACGGACCCTTGCCCGACTTGTTGTCGGCATCGAGCCGCATCGTTTCGGTCGGCCCGAGCTCGCGCATCGAAGGCCACTTCGGCAGGCCGGGCCCGTTCGGGTTGCCGGTGCGGGCGAAGTTGACCCAATACTGCGAGACCTGATCCGCGAGCGCTTCCTCGCGCGGGTTACCCGCCATCTGCCGGACCGAGCTGCCGGCCGGATAAGTGCGCGGTGCCGCGAGGTTGTCGAACGCGTAGGGGATTTCGACGGTATGGCCCGCGCCCAGGTTCGGGACCCCTTCGTCATAGGCCGGGGCGTGCATGAACCAGTAGTGCCAGGCGTTCTTGCCGATCTTGGCCTGCTGGTCGGCGAACAGCCGCATGTGCCAAGCGAGGGTGTCCGAGAACGGCATCGGCGCGTTGGCGGCCGCCTCGGCGTCGGTGCTCGCGGGATAGGCGGCGCGACCGAGTTCGACCAGGTCGCCCCAGCGACCGCGCTCGCCGCGGGTCCAGGACTCGAGCGTCGCCGGCGCGCCGGCGGTGAACGAACCCTCGTCGGCGTTCGAGCCGGCGATCACATCGACCGGGTTCTGGCGCCCAGCCGCGAATGTCTTCGACAGGTCCTCGGTGATGATCTTGCCGTCGATGATCATCCCCTGGCCACCGAGCCGCTGGGCTTGCTCCGCGGGCAGCGCACGCAGCGCCGCGAGTGTCTCGGCGCCGGCGCGGCGCGCCGCGGCGAGACCGCGCAGTTCGGCCGAGGGCGGCTGCGGGCCGAAGCCGCCGCCGGGCCCGCCACCGCCACCGGGCCCGCCGGCCGGGGCCTGGCCCGCGGGGGGCGGCGGAGGCGGCGGGGGAAGCGTGGCGCCGGGAACGTGGTTCGGCAGCATCGTGCCGATGCCCAGTCCCATCCACGCGCCGCTCTGCGCGATGGCCCGCTCGAACGTGCCGCGCGCGCCGGCCGCGCCGACGAGCCCGCCGTTCATAGCCGCGCCGGCGCTCTCGCCGAACAGCGTGATGTTGTTGGGATCGCCGCCGAACGTCGCGACATTGGCCTTGAGCCACTTGAACGCGGCGATCGCGTCGCTGAGCCCCTGGTTGCCCGCCGCGCCGCCGCCTTCGGCGGTCAGTTCGGGGTGCGAGAAGAACCCGAGGTTGCCAACGCGGTAGTTGAACGTGACCATGACCACGCCCTTGGCGGCGAGGTTGTCGCCTTCGCTGAAGGGCGCGTTGCCGCCGCCTTCGTTATAGGCGCCGCCGTAGAGCCAGACCATCACCGGCAGCTTCTCGCCTGCGGTCTTGGCGGGGGTCCAGATGTTGAGGTTGAGGCAATCCTCGCTCATCCCGGTGAAGTTCGGCGTATCGGTCGCGCCGTTCGGCGGAAAGCGCTGCGGGGCCGGATTCTGCATGCAGACGTGGCCGTACTTGGTCCCATCACGCACCCCTTGCCAGGCGGTCGGCGCCTGCGCCGGCTGCCAACGCAGCTTGCCGACCGGAGCGGCTGCGAACGGGATGTTCTTAAACACCCGCACGCCCGGCTGCTTGCCGGCGGTACCGCGGATCTCACCCTGCTGGGTGCGCACGGTGTCGGTGACGCTCTGCGCCTGGACGGCGAGCGACGATGTGGCCAGCAGCGCGCCGGCCACGGCGTAGCGGATTTTTCTGGCGATGGTCATGGTGCCTCTTCCCTCTCAAGCCTTAGTCGCGCGCACCGCGCGAAACCCTGTTCTATTCGGTTGAACCGATCGCCTAACGACCGCCGCCGCCGCCCGCCTCTTCGGCGAGCTCCTCGGCTGTCGCCTGCGGCAGGCGGCCGGCGCGCGATGCCGTGATGTAGTTGCGGACCTGCACGTTGCCTTCGTGGCAGGCGTATTCGTAGAACGCGTAATCGTCGTCGCGCGTCCAGTCGAAGCGAATCGTCCACGGCGCGGTGAACACCTCGGCGTCGGCATAGGTCATTTCGTAGGTGATCGTGTTCGCGCCGGTCATCGTCAGGCGCTCGGTCACTTTGGCCTGGGCGCTGGTCGGGATGGTATTCCACGCCGGCACGCCGCGTGTCGCCATGTTGAGCGGCGAGCCGTTGCGCGCATAGGCGTTGCGGGTGGCGCTGTCGCCGGTCTTGAGGTTGGTGGTCTCGATGACCAGCGTGTTGCCGTCCCAGTGCCCGACGCTGTTGCCGAGCCAGGCTTCGACTTCCTTGGGCCAATGCTTCGGATCGCCACTGCGGATCGGCACGATCCGGCTGCCGAGCATCTCGAGATTGATCGTGACGTAGCCCGGCGACTGGTAGATGCGAATGCCGTTGTTGTAGCGGAACGGCAGCATCGAAGCGGGGAACCCACGGCTGACGCAGCGGTCCCAGCTGTCGAAATCGGTCACCCAATCGAACGCGGTGTTGGGCGTCCAGCTCGAGCGGCCTGCGCGATAGACGGCATCGGCCTGCGGGGTCATCGCCGGCAGCTTGCCGCTCGGCGGATCGACCACCATCGAGGTGCGGCGCGATCCGGCCTGGTACTCGATCCAGTGCCCGCTGCCGATAGTCTGCTCGTCCTCTTCCTTCTTGTAGCCGGTTTCGAGCTGTTCGACGCGGGCCTGTTCGCGCGCCAATTCCTCGTCGGTCTTGAAGAAGCGGTTACCGAACTGATCGGGGCGGCTGACCGGCATTTCGGCGACGTCGTTGATCGGCCAGGTGCCGCGCAGATCCGGATCGCCCCAAGCGGTCTTCTTCGGCTGGAAGTCGGTGGCAACGGGCCCGATGGTGGTAAGGTCCTGCGGGGTCTGGGCCTGGGCGAGGCCCGGCGCCGCCAACAGGCTGGCCCCGAGCAGCGCGGCGGCCAGGTACTTGCGGTTCATGGTTGTCCTCCGGCCTGCTGCGCCGCGGCCCGTTCGGCACGCGAGGCATTGATATAGTTGCGGATCTGAACGTTGCCTTCGTGGCACGCGTACTCGTAAATCCCGAAGCCGTCGTCGCGCTGCCATTCGAGCCGCGCGGACCACGGCTGGGCGAACACCACCGGATCGGTCCAGGTGAATTCGTAGATGATCGAATCCGGGCCGGTCATCGTGAAGCGCTCGGTCAGGCGCGCTTGCTCGCTCACCGGGGTATCGTTTTCGCCAGGGGACCCGGTGGTGCCGATGTTGGTGGCGGATGGACCGGCGCGGAAGTTGGTGGTTTCGACCACCAGGGTGTTGCCGTTTTCCCAACGGCCGCGGCTCTCGCCCAGCCAGTTCTGGATCTGGGTGGGAATGGCCTTGCGCCCGTCGGTGGGGATGATCCGCGTCTCGTGGACCATTTCCATCTGCAGCGCCACGATCCCCGGCGACTGGAAGATGCGCATCCCGTTGTTGTACATGAACGGGAACATCGACGCCGGCAGGCCGCGCGTGATGCAGCGGTCCCAGCTGTCGAAATCGTTGGTCCACTCGAACGGCTGGCCGCGCCGCCAGGTGGAGCGCATCTCGCCCGACAGCTTCTTGCCCTCGGCGGTATACTCCGGGAGGCGGCCGTTGGCGGGGGAGGTGATCCAGCTTGTCCGGCGATTGGCGTTGGCCACTTCCGCCCAGTGCCCGATGCCCATCGTCCCCTGGCTGTCTTCGTTCTGGTAGCGCCGCGCCAGTGCCTGCACTTCCTGGTCGCGCTGGGCGAATTCCTCGTCGGTCAGGTAGGCCCGGTTGCCGTACTTCGGGTCGCGCTGCAGCGGCGTGCGGCCGTTCAGGTGGTCGATCGGCCATCCGCCGCGCAGATCGGGTTCGCCCCACGCGGTGGTCTTGGCCTGATAGCCGGTCGGGACTGGAGCGATTTGGGTCAAGTCCGGCTGCTGTGCGAACGCCGGGATCGCCAGCATGCAGCCCGCGGCCAGCAGGATAGCTCTCAGCATCGGTCCTCTCCTCAGCGCGCGGGAAGCGCGAAGGTTACGTAGCGGCTGGGGCCGGGGGCGGGGTTGCCGCGCTGGGCGAATAGACCGTCACCGCCGACCGGCAGGGTGATGTATTGCCGGCCATTCACCTCGTAGATGGCGGGTACGCCCTCGGTTGCCGCGTCGAACTTGTGCTCCCACAGGACCGTGCCCGTGGCCGCGTCGCGCGCCCGGAAGGTGCGATCGCCCGCCGTGCCGACGAACAGCAGCCCACTGGCGGTGGCAACCGGCCCGCCGCGCGGGGCCTGCGAGCCGATGTCGGTGAGGCCTTGCGCCTGGGTCGCCAAGCTCTCGCCATTGGCGATCCGGTACAGGATGTTGCCGGTGTTCATGTCGTAGGCGGTGAGGAACGAGAACGGCGGCTTGATGGCCACCATGCCGTTCGGCTGGAGCATGAAATCGACCGGCGAAGTATAGGGATAAGTCTCCGCGCTGCCGTTGGGCATGGCGGCCCGGGCGGTAGCCAGCCGAGCTTCAGGAATCTCGTTGAGCTTGATGATCACCGGGATTTCGCGGCTGACCACGAAGAACCTCTGGTTGAGCGGATCGACCGCGCTGTTGCCGAAGTTCACGCCGCCGTTGTGGCCGGGCATGTGGACCGACCCGCGCACGCTCGGCGGGGTGAACAGCCCTTCGTTGCGGCTGCCGCGCAGCTTTTCGCGCAGCGCCGCCTGATCGGCCTCGGGCAGCAGGGGGTTGATATCGGCCTCGGTGAACGACTGGCGCGCGAACGGCAACGGCCAGGTCGGGAACGGCTGGGTCGGCGAAGCTCGCTCGCCCGGAACGTCCGAGGCGGGCACCGGGCGCTCCTCGATCGGCCACACCGGTTCGCCGGTGCGGCGATCGAACACGAACACGAAACCGTGCTTGGCAGCGACGATCACCACCGGGATCTTCTTGCCGTCCTTGGTGATGGTCATCAGCTTGGGCGCGTTGGGAAGGTCCATGTCCCACAAGTCGTGGTGGATGGTCTGGAAATGCCACACCCGCTTGCCGGTGCGCGCGTCGAGCGCGACGATCGAGTTGGCGAACAGGTTGTCGCCCGGCCGGTTGCCGCCGTAGAAGTCGTAGCGCGCGGTGCCGGTCGGGATGTAGGCGATGCCCAGTTCGGGATCGATCGTGAACTCCGACCAGTTGTGGACCCCGCCGAACTTCTCGCGGTCCTTCTCCGGCCAGGTATCGGAGCCGAACTCGCCGACGCGCGGCACCACGTTGAACACCCACTTCAGTGCCCCGGTACGGATGTCGTAGGCCTGGATGTCGGCCGGGGCCGAAGCGTAGTCGTAGGCGCCCGCGGGCAGCGAAACGATGTAGGTATCCTCGAAGATGCGGCCCGGATTGTTGGTCATCAGCGGCCGCGCGGTCGGTGCATGGCCTTCGGGCAGCGCTTCGCGCAAATCGATGCTGAAGTTCGGGATATACTTGCCCGTGCGCGCGTCGATGGCGCGCACCAGCCCGTCGTTGAGGAACACCAGCCGCCGATCGGCACCGTCGGCGCTCTGCCAGTAGTTGACTCCGCGCCCGCTGATCCGGCCGGTGGTCTCGCTCTTCCACAGCTCGCGGCCGGTGGCCGGATCGAGCGCGACGATCTTGCCGTCGCCGCTGGTGACATACATGATGCCGTGAACGACGATTGGGTTGAACGCGGTGGGCTGGCCCTGGCCGGTGGGATACTCCCACGCGACCTGCAGTTGCTTGACGTTGTCCTTGTTGATCTGCGTCAGCGCCGAGAACTGCGCACTGTCGACGCCGCCGAGATAGGCGTCCCACCCCTTGTAGTCGAAAGCCTCGCGCGGCAGCGGGGCGGAAGCCGTCGCAGACGCCGTGGCGGGCGCGGCCCGGTCCTGCGCCGTAGCGCAAGCCGAGGCGAGCGCCGCAAGCGATACGGCGACCAGCGGCCGGCCGATCAGCGCGGCAAGGCGATAAGACGAAAAGGCACGCGGCAAACGATCCACTCCCAGACTCCCCGGTCTCTCTGTGTCCGCCGTTGCTGGCGCGACCACGGGAAAGCCTAGCCGAGGAGCGCGCGAGTCAACAAGGGTGCAAACTGTCGCAAATTGACTCTATCCGGTCGGCGCCTCGCTCGGTGCGGCGACTTCGGGGGCGGGCGCGGCCGGTTCTCTGGGCGCGGCGGCG
This sequence comes from Sphingomonadales bacterium 12-68-11, assembly GCA_002279825.1. Taxonomy (GTDB): domain Bacteria; phylum Pseudomonadota; class Alphaproteobacteria; order Sphingomonadales; family Sphingomonadaceae; genus Croceibacterium_A. The sequence continues at coordinate 352,863 of NCCV01000003.1, read as the reverse complement.
GGGGTCATCGCGCGGGGGTGCTCGCCCGCCTTGTCGAACGTCATCGACTTGGTCATCGCGCCCAGTGCATCCACCGTCACGGTCACCGGATCGAGCGTGCGGTTCTGCCAGTACCAGCCGTGGATGCCGGTAAACGGCGCGACGTAAACCCCGGACTGCCCCGGCGTGTCGGTCAGCGCGAAAGTCTCGGTCAGTTCGGTGCCGCCGTCGTACGGGTGCGAATGCATGTCGACATTGACCGTATCGGTGGCGCTCCACCGGAAGATCATCGGCGCGCCCTGCGCCAGTTCGTACTTCATCTCGATGCTCTCGAACGGCGGCAGCTCGATCGTATAGCGATCGCCGACCAGCGTTACCCCGGCGGGCAGGGGGATGCTCTTGTCCGCCAGCGTGGCAGTCAGCGTCGCCTCGGTCGGCTCGGTCGCGGCGTCGAGTGGGAGCAGCACGTTGGTGCGCAGCTTGCCGCGGCGCACTTCGTCGGACTCGGCAGGCTCGGACAGCTTGGTCACGCCGAGCGCGGTCCCGATCCCGGTCGGATCAATGCCGTATTCGGCCGGCAGCACGAAGGCGACCAGGGCGGCGCCCGCGACCGCCACGGCGACGCCCGATCCGATCAGCAGCTTCCGGCTCGACGTTGCGGATGGCGGGGTGATCTGGGGTTCGGTCATGATGTCAGGTATCCTGTCAGTTGATAGCCCATGAGGACGATACCGCCCGTCATCAGGGCCAGGTTGGCATAGAAGGCGCCGGCCGCGAACGAGCGCGTCGGACGCCAGAGGTTGAACAGTGTGACGACCACCGCGAGGACCAGGACCTGTCCGACTTCAACCCCGACATTGAACGAGACCAGGTTCACCAACAGGCCGTCTTCCGACAGCCCCAAGTCGCGGACTTTAGTGGCGAGGCCGAGGCCGTGGAACAGCCCGAACACCAGCACCGCCAGCCGGGTGTCTATCGCCAAGCCCAGCTTGCGGAAGCCGCCGAGGTTCTCGAACGCCTTATAGACCACCGAGAAGCCGATGATCGCATCGACGATAAAGGCATTGGCGCCGGTATCGAACAGCACGCCGCCGAGCAGCGTCAGCGAATGGCCGAGCGTGAACAGCGAGACGTAGATCACTACGTCGCGCAGGCGATAGAGGAAGAACACCACCCCGATCAGGAATAGCACGTGGTCGATGCCGGTGACCATGTGCTTGGCACCGAGGTACAGGAATGCGAAGGGCGCCGGCCCCTCGATGCGCTGTACCGCGGCGCGATCAGCCTGCGAAATGTCGTGCGCCCAGGCGGCCGATCCCTCGATCCACACCAAGACGAACGCGATCGCGGCCGCGATCGCCAACGCGCGGCGCTGCACGAGCCACGAGGGCAGGCGGTCAGGCACCGCAATCAGGCGCCGGGCGCCGCTTCCGTGCCGGTCCCGGCGGCAGGCGGATAGACCCCGTGGCAGGCCGTGCAGACGCTGTAGACGGTCCCGCCGACCTCGAACACGGCCGCGGGATCCTTGGCGGCAGCCGCGGCCTCGGCGCGTTTGCTGACGTCGACGAGCGCCTGAGCGAAAGTGGTCCAGTCGTCGCCGCGGCCATCGGTATAGCCCGGGGTCTTGAGCAGCTCGCCGAGCTTGCCGAGCTCGATGGCGGCGTCCTGCACCTTTTTCCAGTCCGCGTCGGTCTGCGGCTCGATGTCGCGCTGGACCGGTTCGCCGTTTTCCAGCACGCTTTCGTAACGCACCGCATCCCAATAGATCTCGGCGGTCGGCTGGACCCGCTGCGCCATAAGCTGCTGCGCCGTCAATTCGGGCGTGACGTCGCTGCCGCAGGCGCCGAGCAGCAGAGTGGACAGGATGAACGCGCTGGCTCTTTTCAAGGTTTCTCTCCCACGAACGGCGGGCGCCGCGCTTTGGCCGCATCCTTGACCGCCGGTGAGCGGTCTGCCGAGTTAATTACCGTAACCGTGCCCGTTACACCGAGACATGGCGATCGGCGAGGGATAGCGTCCAGCGCGAAAGCGGATCGTCGACGCATGTTTTCCGCTTGCAAATTGACTTTGTCCGAAACAAAGGGACCATGTAAATCTGCGGTAAAGCTGGCACGCTTTAGGGCCGGGACTTGACCGATGGCCTTATCCGCGCTGGCGGAGCCACTGTGAAAGGTAACAAGATGATTGCCAAGTCCGTCCGCGCCAAGTTTGCCGTCGCCGCGCTTGCTACCGCCGCCATCGGGCTGCCCGCTGCCGGCGCTTTCGCGGTCGCGCAGGACGCGCCGGTGGAACTGACCGCCGAGCAGGTGGACAAGGCACGGGGCCTGTTCAACGAAAACGGCTGCAATGCCTGCCATCTGCTCGCCGATGCCGAAGCGGCCGGTGCGGTCGGGCCGGCGCTCGACGGCAATGCCAATCTCGACAAGGCCTTCGTGGTCGATCGGGTGACCAATGGCTCCGGCCCGATGCCCGGCTTCGGCTGGCTCGATCCCGCCGATATCGACCTCATCGCCGACTACATCGTCCAGGTGAAGAAGTAACCGCGGGCGAACCTCCCCGGAGTCGGCCCGGGGAAGTTCGCCGCGGCGTCAGTTGCCCCCGCCGGCGCGGGCTTGCTGTGCGGTGCGGCTGCTCGGGCCCACTTGCGCGAAGTAGTTGGTGACCCCGTCGGGATCGTTCAGCCACACGGTGACGAGGTCGAACCCACCCAGCTTGTTGAGCGGGGTTTCGACGGCGATTCCGCCGCGGTGCTTGGCGCGCGCATCGGCAAGGGGGGCGTCGCGCACCACGTACTGGATACCCGCGCTGCCGTTATCGACGGTCCGGTTCGTGCCCGTTTCGTAGAGATAGAGCGTCGTCTCGTTGTGGCGATAGGGATAGAGCGTCAGGCCAAGCACGCGGTCTTGAATGGCCGGCCGCTCGTCAAGGCCGACGAACTCGCGGTAGAATGCGCGGCTCTTCGCAAGGTCGGACGTGCCGATACCGACACCTACCCCGTCGTTTGAACCGTCCTTTGCGCCCGGTTTGATCGTGATCTGGATGTCGAAACCGCCTGGGTCTTTGACCACCGCCGACTGGGTGCCGTTCCCCTGATCGGTGAACTGCGGCGCGGGGAAGCCCGCCGCAGTGAAGCGCTGGCGCACCGCGTTCGCATCGGGGTAGGTCAGGGCAAAGAACCGGATACCGGTGCCGGCTTTGTAACCGCCTTCGAGGTTGTACTTGCGACTGCCGCCCTGGCCGGCCGAGAGCTTGATTTGCCCGCTGCCGACGCCCGTCAGAATCATCTGCTGGCTAGAAGTCAGCTGGATTGGCTGCAGCGAACGCAGACCGAGTGCATCGACGTAAAACTTGACCATCGTGGCGGTGTCTTCGCGCGGAAAGCGCCGGAACACGTTCATGGAGTTCTGCGAAAAGGAATCGCGCATTGACGCGTTTAACTGCGCCGGGGTCAACTGACCGGGCTTGTAAGCGAGGTCGGTCGCCGCGGTCATGCGCGCGCCTTCCGGAGTCGTGATGGTCTGCGCATAGACGGCGCCGGCCGTTCCCAGCAGGCCCGCCGCGACGGCGATCTTGATTCGGTTCATGGCACGTCTCTCCACGGTTGCGTCTCGTTCGGGGCCCAGTCGGGCCTCTTGGTTGGACCCGTTCAGTTCGGCAGGGCCCAGGCGATCACCGATTCCTCGTTGAGCGGCCGCCCGTCCGCTCCGCGCGGGCCGGGCCCGCCAAGACCGGAACCGACCGCGACCACCGCAATATACTGCTTTCCGTCCTTGCCGCGATAGCTGATCGGCAAGGTCATCGCAGGATAGGTCAGCTTGGTCTGCCACAGCAGCTTGCCGTCGCTGGCGCCGAAAGCGCGGAAAAAGCCGTCGCCGGTTGCGCCGATGAACACCAGCCCGCCGGCGGTAACGGTGGCACCGCCCGAGGCGTTGTTGCTCCCGGTGTCCTGCTTGCCCGCAGGCAGGCTCTCGGTCAGGCCCAGCTTGCTTGCCCACAGGATTTCGCCCGAGTTGGCATCGACCGCCAGCAACCGGCCCCACGGCGGACGGATGCACGGCAGGCTCGGCCCGACCGGCCGGTTGTTCGCGTCATAGCCGCCCTGCGGCGCGGAGAACGACGAATAGGCGCCCGGTCCTGACAGGCTGCCGCGGTCGTAAAGCTGCGTCGAGCCGGCGGTGCCGCGCCCGTAGTCGCCGTCGGCGGTGCGCTTTTCGATCCACCCGATCGAACCGCTCTCGCTGGTGTTGACATAGACGATCCCGCGGCGCGGATCGGCGGCGCTGCCGCCCCACACCGAACCGCCGTTGTGCGGCATGTTGATCGAGGCCTTGGGTGTATCGCCCGGGGTGTGGAGGAAGAACGGCGTGAAGCTGCCCTGGTTGAAGAACGTGCCGCCGTAGGAATCGAGCAGCTTGCGGCAGGCGGCGACATGTTCGGGCGTGGTGTCGGCGGCGGTCACCACGTCCTCGGGAGTCCACACGCCGCGGTTGAGCTGCTCGGGCTTGACCGGGAACGGTTGGGTCGGGCTGTACCACTCGCCCGGCACGTCCCCCTTCGCCACCGGACGTTCCTCGACGCCGTGGATCGGCTCGCCGGTCTCGCGGTTGAGGATGTACATGAGGCCCGGCTTGCCGGTCTCGGCGAGCGCCGGGATCTTGCGCCCGTTTACCGTGACATCGAGCAGGGTGGGCGGGGCGGGCAGGTCCCAATCCCACAGATCGTGGTGGATCGTCTGGAAGTGCCACTTGTGCTTGCCGGTCTGGGCGTCGAGCGCGACGATCGAATTGCCGAACAGGTTCGCACCCGGCCGGTCGCCGCCGTAATAGTTGGGCGAGGGGCTGCCGATAGTGATGTACAGCGTGTCGGTGTCGGGATCGGCGGTGATGTACCAGATCCACATGTTGGTGCCCGAGCGGTCCTTCCACCCGTCGTCTAGCCAGGTCTCGTGGCCGACCTCGCCCGGCTGCGGGACCGAGTTGAACTCCCATAGCTTGCGCCCGGTGCGCGCGTCGTAAGCGCGAGTGTTGCCATTGGGGCCGCGCGACATCTCGGCGTTGCTGGCGCCGATCACCAGCACGTTTTTGAACACGCTCGGCGGGTAGGAATAGGGCGTGCCGTCGATCTGCATCACGCCGTTCTCGCCGAACGCGGGGTCGATCTCGCCGTTGGCGGCCTGGATCGCCACCAGCGTGCTGCCAGTCGAATAGAACAGGCGCGGCTTCAGCGTCCCGTCACCCGGCCAATAGCTGACCGTCCGGCGGGCGATGCCGCTCGCCAGCCGGTGGCGCCACAGTTCGGTCCCGTTGGTCGGGTCGAGCGCGACGATGGCATTGCCCAGCGGCAGGTACATGATACCGTCGACCACGATCGGAACCGTGCCGCCAAGGATGCCGGCGCCGCCCTCGGGCCTCAGCCGGAAGCTCCACGCCTCCTTGAGCTGGCCGACGTTGCCGGTGTTGATCTGGTCGAGCGGCGAGAAGCGCGTTCCCTGGAGGTCGCGCGCGTAACGCGGCCAGTCGTCGGGCCGGGGCTGCAGCGAGGCCGCCTGCTGGGCCTGCACCGAGGTCGACACCAACGCCGCGCTTACCGCCGCGGCCCAGAACTTGCGCATCGGGCATCCCTTCCGAATCCGCCGCCATTGCGGCCGTCTCCCGGACGATAGCGCGCCATTCGATAGGCAGCAAATAGTTTAGGGACTAAACAATCTGCCTGCCGCTTCCACTGGGGCGCTGGTCGGGGCCGATGGAGATCGCCAGGTCGGCGCGGGTCGGCATCTCCGCGAGTTGCCAGCGCGTCAGCCGCTCGTAATGCTGCACGAAGCGATCGAGCGCGGCTTCGTCCATCAGCGCCGCGCCGCCGGGCTGGGCGAGGGCCAGCTTTCGTTCCTGCAGCAGCCGGTTGGCGCGCACGGCGGCGAAGCTCTCTACTTTGAGCATGACCAGCCAATCGATCCGCGCGAACAGCGCCGCGTAGTCGGTGGAAAGCCGGCGGTTGACCTCGCGCCGCCAGATGCCGCGCTGGTCCTCTTCGGCTTCGAGCCGGTTTGCCGGCTCCGCCAGCGCAGCGGCAGGCTGCGGGATCGCTCCGACGCACCAGCCTTCGAACAGCACGACATCGAGCGGCCCGGCGATCGCGCGCCCATCGGGAGCCCGGTCGTCGCGGGCCTTGTCGAACCGCGGCACCACGGCGCCAGAATGCTGCAGAAGGGTGTCGAACAGCGTCTCACCCAGAGCAATGTCGTGCGTGCCAGGCACACCGCGTGTCGCGAACAGAGGATGCACATTGGCCGCGAGCCGCCGCCTCTCGCTTCGGGTCAGATAGAGGTCGTCGAGCGACACCGTCGCCGCCCGCACGCCGCGCCCCGCGAGCTGCGGTTCGAGGAACCGGCACAGCGTGGTCTTGCCCGAGCCTTGCGCGCCGTTGATACCGACCACCGAGGGCCGGGGCAGCGTGGCGATACGGTCGGCGAGCGGCGCCCAGTGGTGCTCGACCACCGCGCGGTAGTCCGCCGGCAGCCCTTCGGCGGCGATCAGCGCCTCGATCGCCTCCGGGTTCATGCCACCCGGTCGGGCAGCGGCTCGCCGGCGGCGAAGGCCTCGACGTTGGCGAGCGCCTTCATGCCCATCGCGATCCGCGTCTCGGCGTTGGCGCTGCCGAGGTGCGGCAGCAGGACCACGTTCTCGAGCCCGAGCAGCACGCCGGGGACTTGCGGTTCGTGCGGATAGACGTCGAGCCCGGCGCCGGCGAGGTGGCCGCGGTCGAGCGCGTCGGCGAGCGCGGTGTGATTGACGATGCCGCCGCGCGCGGTGTTGATAAGGTAGCTGCCCGGCTTCATCGCCGCGAGCGCTGCCGCATCGATCAGATTGGCGGTTTCGGCGCCGCCGGGGACATGCAGCGAGACGAAGTCCGATGCGCCGAGCAGGCTGGCAAGTTCCGGAAAGAACTCAGCCTTCAGCTCGGCCGCCACCGCCGGATCGCATTCGCGGCGGCCGTAATAGGAGATTTTCATCCCGAAGCCGTGGTGGGCCCGGCGCGCGGTGGCGATGGCGATGCGGCCCATACCCACGAGGCCCAGCGTCTTGCCCATGAGCGCCGAACCGATGAGATGCGTCGGCCGCCACCCGCTCCAGCGCCCGTCGCGCAGTTCGCGCTCGCCTTCGCCCGCACGGCGCGCGGCCATCAGGAGCAAGGTCAGCGCGATGTCGGCTGTGGCGTCGGTCAGCACGCCCGGGGTGTTGGTGACGGCCACGCTGGCCGCCTTCGCCGCCGCGAGGTCGATATGGTCGAAGCCGACGCCGTAGTTGGCGATCAGCCTGACTTTATGGCCCCCCGCGATCACCGCCGCGTCGATCTTGTCCGAAACCGTCGGGCACAGCACGTCGAACTCGCCCATCGCGCGCGCCAGCTCAGCCTGGCTCAACGGGCGGTCGCCCGCATTGAGCACGACGTCGAAGCGCTCGCCTAGCGCCCGTTCGACTTCGACCGGCCAGCGCCGGGTGACTAGAACCCGCATCTCCGGTCTCAAGCTTTCGCGGTGATCTTGCGGGTCTCCGCCTGCGTGGAGGCGGGGCCGGTGTTGCGCTTGAAGATGCCGCCAGCGGCACCGCCGACCTTCATGAACGGTTCGGGGTCGCCGTCGCGCGGCTCGAGCCCGTAGAGCGTGTTGAGCCCCGGATGGCGCCCGAGGCCGTCGAACAAGTCGCGCCCGCGCTCGATCCAGTCGCGCAGCGGGTCTTCGGCCGAGAGCGGCGGGGTGCGCGCGACCGAGGCCAGCCACAGCACGGAACCGAGGACGCGGTAGTCGGCGTAGTTCGGCGCGGCTCCACCCAGCCACGGACTGTCGCGCAGCGCCATGCGCAGCGGCTCGAGTTCGGCCGAAATCTTCGGCAGCCGCTCCTCGCGGCCGGCCTGCATGTCCTCCAGCTTCATTCCGAGCATGATCTCGCGGCTGGTGGTGACGTAGTCCTTGTCGCACTCGAGGCATTGGTCGCGGTAATCCGCGCAATAGCTGCGCATCCACGGCCCCACCGCCGCGCGCCAGAACCACGCGTCGAGCGCGCGGGTCAACGTGGCGACGCTCTCGTGCGGGATCAGCGCGGGCCGGTCGGGATAAGTCTGGTCGAGGTATTCGACGATGCCCCAGCTATCGAGCACCCACTTGCCGTCGTCGACGATCGCCGGCAGCCGTTCGGTCTGCCCGCCGGTCCGCTCGAGAATGCCGGTGAACCCGCCCGGCACCACGTCGAGCTCGAAGCCCTTGTGCTTGAGCGCATACTTGGTCGCCCACACAAACGGGCTGATCGTCGCGCCCGTCGCCAGCGCCAGATCGTAGAACGTGATCGTGTTGTCCTTGGCCATCGGCCCTCTCCAGGCGTGTCTTGTCGTTATGCGGTCTTATCGCCCCAGCGGCGGCCGAGGCCGACGAACAGCGCGATCAACGGCGGCACCAGCACGATCGACAGCGCGACCTTGGCGAGCGCCTGGCCGAGCAGGAGGGGGCCGATCGGAAACTCGCCGTAGAATGCCAGGGTGATGAAGATCAGCGTGTCGACCACCTGGCTCAGCGCCGAGGCAATCGCGCCGCGCGCCAGCATCCACCAGCCGCCGCCCGATCCGGGCCGCTCCGCGCTGCCGCGCAGCGCCGAGAAGATCTTCACATTGAGCCACAGCGAGACGAAGTAAGCGACCGGCCCGGCAGCCATGATCCGCGGGGTCTGCGTCAGCACGGTCTCGAACGCGGTGACGTTCTCCGCCGGCATGGTCGGTGCGGGCGGCAGGCTCAAGACGATCCCGATCAGCACAATCGATAGCGCCAGCGGCACGAAGCCCCACCGCACCATGCGATTGGCGGTCGCCGCGCCGTAAAGCTGCGCGACCGAGCTGGAGATCACCACCAGCATCAGGAACGCGAAGATCCCGGCCTCGACGGCCAGCGGCCCGAGCGCGACTTGCTTGAACCCCAGCACCCCGGCGATGCAGGTCATGCCGCCGTAAAGCAGGGCGAAGGCGAACAGCGGGAGAGGCACCGAGCGCGGTGCGGGGCTGAGTCCGGACATTGGCGCGCAGTGCTATGGGGTGGCGCGGCAAAAGGGAAGGACGTTTGCTTTCCGCGCCCAATGCGGCGATGAACCGGGTTTGCACGGGCCGGGCAGGGGGACCAATGCCGCCACAGCTGATTTCGCTCGCGGGGATCGCCGCGATCCTGCTGATCGCCTTCCTGCTCTCGAACGGGAAGCGGCGGATCCGCCTGCGCGTGGTCGGGGCGGCGTTCGCGTTGCAGGCGGTCCTGGCGCTGTTGGTGATGCGCACGCCGTGGGGCCGGGCGGCGATCCAGGCGATGGCCGACGGGGTCTCGGCGCTGCTGTCGTACGCCACCACCGGGACCGAGTTCCTGTTCGGCGCGACCGCCGACAACCCGCTCGCCGGCACGTTCGCGCTGGGCGCCTTGCCGGTGATCATCTTCTTCGCCGCGCTGGTCTCGATCCTCTACCACGTCGGCGTCATGCAGAAGGTCGTGCGCTGGGTCGGCGGGGCGATCGGCTGGGTGACCGGGATCAGCCAGGTCGAATCGCTCGCCGCCGCGGCCAACATCTTCGTCGGCCAGTCGGAGAGCCCGCTGGTGGTGCGGCCCTATCTGGCGGCGCTGACGCCCGAGCGGCTGTTCACCGTGATGACCGTCGGCATGGCCGGGGTCGCGGGCACGATCCTCGCCGCCTACGCCAGCCTGCTCGGGCCGGAATACCTGCCGTTCCTCCTCGCCGCCGCGTTCATGTCCGCGCCGGGCGGGATCCTGATGGCCAAGATCATGATGCCCGACCAGTTGCCCGAGCCGCCCGACGTGGAGGGCCGGATCGCGCTGCCCAAGGGCCGCATCAGCGCCGAGGGACCCGCCGCGATCACCGAGGGCGAACCGCCCCACGAGGTCCTCGCCGCCGAGACGTTCGACGAGCACGGCCGGGCCGCCAACATTATCGAAGCCGCCGCGCAGGGCGCACAGACCGGCGTGCGGCTGGCGGTCGCGGTCGGCGCGATGGTGCTGGCGTTCGTCGCCCTGGTGGCGCTTGCCAACGGCGTGGTCGGCGGGATCGGCGGCTGGTTCGGCTATCCCGACCTGTCGTTCCAGGGCCTGATCGGCAGCCTGTTCGCGCCGGTGATGTGGCTGCTCGGCATCCCGTGGAACGAGGCGGTGACCGCCGGCGGCCTGTTCGGCACCAAGATCGTGCTCAACGAATTCGTCGCCTTCATCGACCTCGGCCAGATGGGCGCCGAGGTGCTGAGCGACCGGACCCGGGCGATCGTCACCTTTGCCCTGTGCGGGTTCGCCAATGTCAGCTCGATCGCGATCCAGATGGCGGTGACCGGCGGCCTTGCGCCCAACCAGCGGCCGGTGATCGCGAAGCTCGGCCTGCGCGCGCTGGCGGCGGGATCGCTGGCCAACCTGATGAGCGCGGCGCTGGCAGGCGTGTTCATGCCGGTGTAAAGCGGGTGCCATGCCCGAACTTGCCTCCGTTTCGCTCGAACGCCCGCTGCCGACCTTCTCCGAAGAGCTCGGGGAATCGTTCGAGGAATACGGCTTTGCCGTGGTCCGCGATCACGGCGTGCCGCAGGATTTGATCGCGCGGGCCGAGGACAAGGCGCGCGCATTCTTCGCGCTGCCCGAGGCGGTCAAGCGCCAGTACAAGATCGAGGGTGGCGGCGGCGCGCGCGGCTACACCCCGTTCGGGATCGAGACCGCCAAGGGCGCCACCGCGCGCGACCTCAAGGAATTCTGGCACGTCGGGCGCGAACTGCCGCCGGGCGATCCGCTCGAGGAGTTCATGCCCCCGAACGTGTGGCCGAGCGAAGTGCCGGGATTTCGCGAAACCTTCGAAGCGCTGTTCGCGGCGCTGGAGGCGTCGGGCGCGCGCATTCTTTCGGCGATCGCGCTGCACCTCGGGCTCGACGAGCATTACTTCGACGCTACCGTCGACAAGGGCAATTCGGTGCTGCGCCTGCTGCACTATCCGCCGATTTCCGAGGCCGCGGAGGGGGAGATCCGCGCCGCCGCGCACGAGGACATCAACACCATCACGCTGCTGCTCGGAGCCGAGGAGGCCGGGCTCGAACTGCTGGCCAAGGACGGCACCTGGAAGCCGGTCTCACCCCCGCCCGGTGCGCTGGCGGTCAACATCGGCGACATGCTGCAGCGGCTGACCGCGGGCCAGCTGCGCTCGACTACGCACCGGGTCGTCAATCCCGTCGGCCCGGCGGCACGCCGAGCGCGCTATTCGATGCCGTTCTTCCTGCATTTCCGCCCGGACTTCCTGATCGATCCGGAGAAGGAACTGGGACTGGATGGCGGTGAGACGCCGATCACCGCGCACGAATATCTCCAGCAGCGGCTGCGCGAGATCAAGCTGGCATGAGCATAGCGCGAACACTCAAGTGGGTGGTGTTTGCGCTCCTGTGCGTCCTGACCGTTGCCGGCGTCGGCTTTTATGCGATGATCGCGGGCACCGCGTCTTGTCATGAGATCGGAACCTGCTCTCAAGACCGTATCGTGCTTTTGGCTGGTCTATTGCTCATTGGAGGGGAGATCGCCTTGGCGGCCTGGATGCGGCATCGAGAGCGGCTCACCAAGCGCGACACTTAGGACTGCGCCAGCTTAGCTTCCTCCAGCTTCACCAGCCGCCACAGCGTCTCGGTCACCGGCGCGGCGACGCCTGCCGCGCGTCCGGCCTCGACGATCGCGCCGTTGATGGCGTCGACCTCGGTGCGCCGCCCGGCCTTCACGTCCTGCAGCATCGAGGCTTCGTGGTCGGCGTGGTCGGTCACCGAGATTTCGGTGAGGTCGTGGATCGGCTTGGCTTCAATCGCGATTCCGCAGGCCTGGGCCACCGCCACGCCTTCCTCGACCACCGCGCCATAAAGCGCGCGGCTTTCGGCGTTCGCGCCGAGGAAGCCGGGGGTGCGGCGGGTGAGGGCACAGAGCGGGTTCATCGCCGCGTTGAAGATCGCCTTCGACCAGATAGCGGCTTGAATCTGCGGATCGAGCACCGCCGGGAGTCCGCCCTTGCTTAGCGCGTCAGCCACGTCCTGCGCGAACGCAGGATCGCCCCCAAACGCCGGATAGAGCTTCGACCCGCCGTCGCCGTGGCTGCGCACTTTGCCCGGGCCGACCAGGTCGGCAGGAAGCGTGCTGGCGCCGACCAGGACCCGTTCCGGCGCGGCATGCTCGGCGAGGCGCGCGTCGTTGCCGAGGCCGTTCTGCAGACTGAGCAGCCAGGTTTCAGGTCCGATCGCGCCCTTAATGCCGGCCAGCGCGCCGTCGGTGTGAAAGGTCTTGGTGAACACTACTACCAGGTCGGCGGGCTCGCTCACTTCATGTGGCAGGCGTGCAGGGATCGGGAGCCGCTCGATGCCGCCGCGCAGATCGAGTTCGAGCCCGTTCGCGTTGATCGCCGCGACGTGCGCGGCGTTCACATCGACCAGCGTGACCGCGCAGCCGGCGCGGTGGAACGCGGCGCCGTAGAGGCAGCCCATCGCGCCCGAGCCCAGGATGAGGACGTTCATTGCGCGCTCTCCTCCAGCATCCCGGCGCCCAGCAGCAGCAGCAGCTTGACGTCGATCCCGACGCCTTCGGCGCGCTTGGCCGCGACGAACGTCGCCATTTGCGCGAGCGCGACGCGGTGGACCACGATGTCCTCGTGCTCGGTCCCGCCGCCGTCGCCTGCGCGGGTCAGGCCGCTCGCACGGACCAGCGTGAAGCTCTCGCTGAGCATGCCCGAGCTCGAATAGAACTCGCCGAGCTCCTCCCACTGCGCGGCGCGGTAGCCGGTCTCCTCCTCGAGCTCGCGCTCGGCGGAAGCCAGGGCGGTTTCGCCCGCGAAGTCCGCTTCGTCACCGATCAGCCCGGCCGGCAGCTCGAGGCAGCGGCGCCCGATCGGCACGCGGTACTGTTCGACCAAAACCACGTCGCCCGCATCGACTGCCAGAATCACTGCCGCGCGGATCCCGGGCGGGCGCGCGGCGTATTCCCAGCGGCCGCGGCGCTTGGCGACGACAAACTTGCCGGCCCATTCGATCTGTTCGGGGGCGTCGGCGTCAGGCGGGAGCAGGGGGGCGTTCACCCCTGCGGCCTATAGTTCGATCAGCCGGTCGGGCAACTCGTTGGTGTCGTCGGCATCGCGCGGGAAGTGCTCGGCGAGCACCGCGCCGACTTGCTCGACCGCCGCGATCATGCCGTCGGCGAGGCGCCCGTCCTTGATGTGCACCAGCATCGCCGCCATCGCCTCGCCCCAGGTCTCGGGGGAAACTTTGCTGGTGATCGCCTCGTCGGCGACGATCTCGGCGCGGTGCTCGCGCATCGACAGATAGATCAGGATACCCGTGCGGCCGTTGGTGCGGCGTTCGGCACCGACCTTGAACAGGCTGATGGCGCGGGCGCGGCAGCGCAGCGTCTTGATCGGCGCCGGGATCAGGGCAAACTTCAGCGGCTGCCATAGCTGCAGCAGCCACATCCCCAGGAACTTGGCCGAAGCGACGATCGCCGCCACCGCCAGCACTTCGCCCGGAGTCCAGGCATGGCCCCACAGGCCGAGCGCCCAGTCGATCAGGCCGAGATAGAAATCGGGCAGAAGCGCCAGCGCGGCGATTGAGACCAAGGCCACCACCGCCGCCCACAGCAGCGCGATGTCGCTGTAGCCATCGGAGCGATCGGCCACCACGGTCACGATTTCGCCCGCGGTCTGCATTTCGGCCGCCCCGACCGCGCCGGTAACGCGTTCGTGCTCGATGTCGGTCAGATAGCCCGCCATCTACCAGCTCCCGCTCGCGCCGCCGCCGCCGGACATGCCGCCGCCGAACCCGCCGAAGCCGCCGCCTCCACCACCGCCGCCTCCGCCCCAGCCGCCGCCGTCTCCGCCGCGGCTGTTCATCGCGGCGTTGATGGCGGTCCACAACAGGACTTCGCCGACTGCGCCGGCGGTGCTGCGGCCACCGTAACGCCGCCCGCGCCGTCCGACGGTGAACAGGAAGATCGCGAGGAAGAACAGCGGCACGATCAGCGCCGCAAAGGCCACTTCGTTGTCGCCCTGGCCGCGCTGCCGCTCGGCCGCCGCCGCCGCTTCGGCGATCGCGCGGGCTTCCGCAGGATCGCGGTCGAGCTGGGTGATCAGCGCGCCGACCCCGGCAGTGATGCCGGCGGCGTAGTTGCCTTCGCGGAACCGCGGCGTGATCTCATTGCGGACGATCCGGCCCGACAGGATGTCGGTGACATACTGGTGGAGGCCGTAGCCGACCTCGATCCGCACTTTGCGCTCGTTCGGAGCGACCAGCAGCAGCAAGCCCTGATCGGTCTCGGCGCCGCCGATCCCCCAGGCCTCGAACAGCCGGACCGCATAGTTCTCGATGGTGTCTTCCTGCAGCGTCGGCACCGTCGCGACGATCAGCGACCGCCCAGTGCGCGCGTTGTACTCGCGCAGCCGGGCATCGAGCGCGGCCTCTTCGGCGGGAGGCAGGATATCCGCCGCGTCGTAGACCGGCCCCTCCGGGCGCGGCGGGAATTGTAGCTGGGCCGCTGCCGGGGCGCCGATCAGCGCCGCCAGCAGGGCCAGCCAGACCAGGATCTGGCGCATCTAGGCGCCGATCAGTTCGCCGCGGCTGCGGGTTCGTCCGCCGCCGGGGCGTTGTCGTTAGCGACGGGCTGGGCGGGGGCGGCAGCCGGAGCCGTGCCGATGTCGTCGAGGTTCACGGTCGGCGCGGTCTGTGCGGTGGCGCTCGCTTCGAACGGGGTCATCGGCTGGGCGCCGTGGACGATCCTGGCGCCGATGATCGACGGGAAGGTGCGGATCTCGGTGTTATAGGCCTGCACCGCCTCGTTGTAGCGCACGCGCGCGACGTTGACCTGGTTCTCGGTGCCTTCGAGCGACTGCATCAGGTCCTGGAAGCGGCCCTGGCTCTTCAGCTCAGGGTAGTTCTCGACCACCGTGCGGAGCTGGCCGAGCGCCTGGGTGAGCTGGTTCTGCGCGTCCTGAAAGCGCTGGAACTCGGCCGGGTTCGACAGGTCGTCGGTGGTGATGTTGATCGAAGTGGCGCGGCTGCGCGCCTCGGTAACCTGGGTGAGGATCTGCGTTTCGGACGCGGCGGCGCCGCGGACGGTGGAGACCAGGTTGGGGATGAGGTCGGCGCGCCGCTGATAGGCGCTCTGCACGTCCGCCCAGCGGGCCTTGGCGTTCTCTTCGGCCGCCGGCACCGAGTTGATGCCGCAGGCGGTCAGCGCCAGCGCGGCGGCCGCGACGATCACAACGCGAATCGAGGACATGACGGACATCGGCTTCAATCCCTCTCAAACACGGGGGCGCGCCCCGCTGTGTTAGCTAAATAGCACACGCGGCTCGCCATTCAATGGGCCGCGTTCAAATGCGCTCGGCTTGTTGCTAGGCCGGGTAAGTGGCAGCTATGGGTCGGCGCAGTGTTTGGGGAGGACGCCATGTTCAATGAATTTCGCGAGTTCATCGCCCGCGGCAATGTGCTCGACCTCGCGGTCGGCGTCATCATCGGCGCGGCGTTCGGCAAGATCGTCACGTCGCTGACCGACGACGTGATCATGCCGGTGATCGGGCGCCTGTTCGGCGGGCTCGATTTCTCGGATCAGTACGTGGTGCTCAGCGGCGCTGTGGCGCCCGGCACTTCGCTCGAAGCCGCGCGCGCGGCGGGTGCCAACGTGCTCGCCTGGGGGTCGTTCATCAGCGCGATCATCAACTTTGCAATTCTCGCCTGGATCATCTTCCTGATCGTCAAGGCGGCCAACAAGACGCTCCGCAAGGCGCCCGACGCGCCCGCCGGCCCGACCGACGTCGATCTGCTGACCGAGATCAGGGACGAGCTGCGCAAGCGTTGATCGATCCCCCCCTCCCGCAAGCGGCGGGGGAGCGCGCGCGATACACTTCACATTAGGCGCCAGAGGCTTATATCGGTCCTCGCCGGCTTCGGCCGGATATGGCGATAAATGGTAGTGTGTAATAGGCGCAGCGGACCCGGGGGCAGTACCCGGCGGCTCCACCAAAAAGCGTCCCGAGCTTCGGTGACAGGGCGCTTCCTGACGGGGTCGAACTAGGATCGACGTGTGTTGAAAGGCATTGTTTTCGCCCGGGCTGAGTAACCCGTTAAAGGCTCAAAACCCACAAGTGCCAACGATAACGAAGCACTTGCTCTCGCTGCGTAACCTGACGGCCTAACGGCCTGACATTACAAAGCAAAGAGCACGGTTCGGACCGAACCGGGTAACAGAATCGGAAACCGGGCGTCCGGGGGTACGTAGCAACAGAAACCCCCACCTCACTCTCATCCAAGCTACGCTAGTCGCTGCGCGACAAGCTTCGCTATCCTTCTCCCGATGGGAGAAGGATACGCCGACTTCGCCGCCATGCGGCTTAGTCGGAGTTGGATGAGGGCAACGGAGCCTGACGCTCCCGCTCCATGCGGATGCAGTCGAGAATCTTGCCGCCGGCCATGAACACCGCGCCCGAGCAGGCGAGGAACAGCAGCCAGCCGCCGAAACCCGGATAAGTCTCGAGATAGTGCGCGCCGCGCGTCGTCGCGCCGAGCGCCAGCGCGTAGATGATCAGGAACGCTTCGAGCCGGGTCTTGATCTTGAACAGCCGTGCAATCTTGGCGAACATTCCGGTCCTTCCGATCCTTAACGGCAATACAGCAATGACTGTGCCGGCTCCCGAATTCCAGCGCAAAGCGTGGTTAACGGCGGCACAGGTGTCAAACGTCCCGACAGGGGACGGCGCGGACAGGCGGACGGGCCCGGCGGGCTTTGCCGCGCCACTGTCAAAAGCGCATGCCGCACCGTAGAAGCACGGCAACAAGGAGTAGGGCATTGCGCGATCGGGTCGAGCGGAGCGGGCTGCAAGTCGATGCCGCAATGGCGGCATTCATAGAAGGCGATGTGCTGGCGCCTCTCGAGCGCGACGCGGCGCCGTTCTGGAGCGCGTTCGCCGAACTGCTGCGCGGCTTCGCGCCGCGCAACCAGGCGCTGCTAGCGCGGCGCGACGACCTGCAGCGGCGGATCGACTTGTGGCACGCCGAGCGGCGCGGGCAGCCGCACGATGCCGCAGCTTATCGGGCGTTTCTCGAAGAGATCGGCTATCTCATGCCCGAGCCCGGTGAGTTCACGATCGGCACCCACAACGTCGACCGCGAGATCGCCGCGCTGGCCGGGCCGCAACTCGTGGTGCCCGCGCTTAATGCCCGCTTCGTGCTCAACGCCGCCAACGCCCGCTGGGGCAGCCTCTACGATGCCTACTACGGCACCGACGCGCTCCCCGATGCCCCCGTCGCCACCGGGACAGGCTACGACGCGGCGCGCGGTGCGGCGGTGATCGCGGCGGGCCGCGCTTTCCTCGATCTCGCGGTTCCGCTCGCCGAAAGCTCCTGGTGCGACCTCGCCGGACCTGACACGATCGATTTATGCGATCCGGCGCAGTTCGCAGGGCGGACTGCACGCGGCTTGCTGTTCTGCAACAACGGACTGCATCTCGAAGTGGTGTTCGACCGCAATCATCCGATCGGTCGGGGGGATGCCGCGGGCATCGCCGACATCCGCCTCGAAGCGGCGCTGACCACGATCGTCGATCTCGAGGACTCGGTGGCCGCGGTCGATGCCGAGGACAAGCTCGCCGGTTACCGCAACTGGCTCGGGCTGATGCGCGGCGATCTCGAGGAGACTTTCACCAAGGGCGGGGAGACGCTGACCCGCAGGCTCGAGCCGGATTTCGCGGTGTCCTGCCCGAATGGCCGCGAGCTGACATTCCCCGCGCGCAGCGTGCTGTTC
The DNA here is from genome assembly GCA_002279825.1 of Sphingomonadales bacterium 12-68-11. GTDB lineage: Bacteria > Pseudomonadota > Alphaproteobacteria > Sphingomonadales > Sphingomonadaceae > Croceibacterium_A. Next base: position 335,063 of record NCCV01000003.1, on the reverse strand, counting down.
GTCCGCAACGTCGGCCACCTGATGACCAATCCGGCGATTCTCCTGCCGGGCGGGGCCGAGATCCCCGAAGGGATCATGGACGCGGTCGTCGCCGCCGCGATCGGCGCCCTCGATGTGGAACGGCGCGTGCCGGTGACCAACAGCGCCTGCGGCTCGATCTACATCGTCAAACCGAAGATGCACGGGCCCGAGGAGTGCGCCTTCACCAACGAGCTGTTCGATGCCGTCGAGGACCTGATCGGCCTCCCGCGCCATACGATCAAAGTCGGGGTGATGGACGAGGAGCGGCGCACCAGCGCCAACCTTTCCGCCTGCATCCACGCGGTGAAGGACCGCATCGCGTTCATCAACACCGGCTTCCTCGACCGTACCGGGGACGAGATCCACACCGCGATGCGTGCCGGGCCGATGATCCGCAAAGGCGCGATGAAACAGTCGGCCTGGCTCGACGCTTACGAGAAGCGCAACGTTGCGATCGGCCTCGCGCATGGCCTTTCCGGCCATGCGCAAATCGGCAAGGGCATGTGGGCCGCGCCTGACCGGATGCAGGCGATGCTGGCGGAGAAGGGGGCGCATCTCCAGGCCGGCGCCAACACCGCCTGGGTGCCGTCACCGACCGCCGCCGTGCTCCATGCACTGCACTACCACGCCGCCGATGTGTTCGCCGTGCAGCACGAACTGGGCCCCGCACCCGACCTCGACGCGCTGCTGACCCTGCCGCTCGCCGATGGCGTCAACTGGAGCGAGGCCGAGATCGCCGAGGAACTCGACAACAACTGCCAGGGCCTGCTCGGTTACGTGGTGCGCTGGATCGACCAGGGGATCGGTTGCTCCAAAGTGCCGGACATCGCCGATGTGGGCCTTATGGAGGACCGCGCCACGCTGCGCATTTCCAGCCAGCATCTCGCCAACTGGCTGCTGCATGGCGTGGTCAGCGGCGAGCAGGTGATGGAGGCGCTCAAGCGCATGGCCGCCAAAGTCGATGCGCAGAATGCGGGCGACCCCGCCTATCACCCGATGGCCGGCCAGTGGGACACGCATCCCGCCTTCCTCGCCGCGCGCGAACTGGTGTTCAAGGGCCTCGAACAGCCCAACGGCTACACCGAACCGCTGCTCCACGCTTGGCGTCGGCGCGTGAAGGGCGAGGGGTGATAACCCCCTCCGGCGGCTGGCGGCGATTCGCCCGCGGGCTTACGTAGCGGCCATGGACGCCCAGCTGGTGACGATCTGCCTGCTGACCGCGGGCATCAACCTGATCGGCACGCTCGCGTATGCCGCGCGCATCGCCGGGGTGCGCACCCGGCGCATCGCGATGAGCTTCGCGCTATTCAACATCCTCGTGCTGGTCAGCCGCACGTCGAACGGTTTCCTCGGGCCTTTCCTCGCCAAGCATGGTGCTGTGGTCGGCCTCGGCCGCGGTGCTGATCGGCATCGTACTGGTGCCCACGGGGCAGCGGCTGTTCTCGCGCGCGATCGGCTATTTCCAGCAGCACCGCTCGACCGGGCGGATGATCCTGCGCAGCGCCTCGCCGGCCGGGCTGCGCACCATCCGCCATGCGTTGTGCGTGCCCCGGGTGTCGCAGCTGCGCGAACTCGGCAAGCCGCGCGGCGTCGGCTGGGGCGTGCTGCTGGCGAATTGCGCCGCGCAGGCGCTGCTTACGGTGGGTGTGCTCGCCTCGCTTTACGCCGGTTATCTCAATCCGGAGTTCCGGGTCACCGCCTCGCAGCTCTCGGCGGTGGTCAACGGCTTCGCCACCATCCTTCTGTTCGCGCTGATCGACCCGCAGCTCTCGGTCATGACCGACGACGTGGTCGAAGGTAAAGTGTCCGAGCCGCTATTCCGCCGCACGATCGTGTGGATCTCGCTGAGCCGGCTGGTCGGCACCGTGCTGGCGCAAGCACTGCTGCTGCCCGCGGCGATGGCGATCGCCTGGGTTGCTAACTACGTTTGAGAGAGCGTTCGCGCCAGCGCGACGAACTCCCCGACCGCCAGCGTTTCCGCGCGCCGCTGCGAATCGATGCCAAGCGCTTCGAGCGCAGCGACGGCGCCCGGCAGCCCCTTGAGGCTTTGCCGGAGCATCTTGCGGCGCTGGCCGAACGCCGCCTCGGTCACGCGTTCGAGCACGCGGGCGCGAACGGCGGTCGGCATGTCTTCGGGCGTCACGTGAACGATCGCGCTCATCACTTTGGGCGGGGGCGTGAATGCGCTGCGGTGGACTTTCATCGCCAGCTTCGGCGCCGCGCGCCACTGCGCCAGCACCGCCAGCCGCCCATAGGCCGAGCTATCGGGCGCGGCCACGATCCGCTGCGCGACTTCCTGCTGGAACATCAGCGTCAGCGAGGTCCACTGCGGCGGCCAAGTCTCCCCGGACAGCCAGCCGACGAACAGCGCGGTGCCGACGTTGTAGGGCAGGTTGGCGACCACGGCGAAGGGCTCGCGCATCAGCTCGCGGTGATCGATCTTGAGCGCGTCGCCCTCAACTACGCGGAGCTTGCCGGGGAAAGCTTCGCCTAGTTCTGCGAGCGCCGGCAGGCAGCGGCGGTCCATCTCGATCGCGGTCACGCGCGCGCCCGCGCGCAGCAGGGCACGGGTCAGCCCGCCCGGCCCGGGCCCGATCTCGAGCACCGCGCGGTCCTGGAGCTCGCCGGGAATGGCCGCGATCCGCGCCAGCAATTGCTCGTCGAACAGGAAGTTCTGCCCGAGCGCTTTCGAGGCGCTGAGGCCGTGTGCGGCGATCACTTCGCGCAAGGGGGGGAGGGAGGGCCTATCCATGCGTCATTGCGAGCGAAGCGATGCAATCCAGGACGGTTGGGGCTGCCCTGGATTGCGTCGTCGCTGCGCTCCTCGCAAAGACGAAAGTCTAGTCAGAAGCTGCACGCCGCGCCGCCATTTCGCCTGCCATGCGGATTGCAGCGATCATCGCACCGGGATCGGCTGTGCCGGTTCCGGCAATGCCGAACGCGGTGCCATGGTCGGGCGAGGTCCGCACGATCGGTAGCCCGAGCGTGACGTTGACGCCTTGGTCGAAGTCGAGCGCCTTGATCGGAACGAGGGCCTGATCGTGATACATCGCGATGGCCACGTCGTAAGTCGCACGCAGGCGCGGCGCAAACAGCGTATCCGCCGGATGCGGGCCGGTGGCGTCGATGCCCGCGGCGCGCAGCGCGGCGATGGCCGGGGCGATGATTTCGATCTCTTCGCGGCCCATACGTCCGTTCTCTCCCGCATGCGGGTTGAGGCCGCAGATCGCCAGACGCGGCGCCGCGATGCCGAAATCGCGCTGCAGGCCCGCAGCCACGATGCGCGCGCGGCGCACGATCAACTCAGCGGACAGCCGCGCGGGCACCTCGGCGAGAGCGATATGCACGGTCAGCGGTACGGTGCGCAGCGAGGGGCCGGCCAGCATCATCACCGCGTCTTCGGCCGCAACCCCGCAGACGTGCGCCACGAACTCGGTCTGGCCGGGAAAAGCGAAGCCCACCGCGGCCAGTGCCGCCTTGGCAATCGGCCCGGTGACCAGCCCGGCCGCTGCCCCGGCATGGGTTAGCGCCGCGGCCGCTTCCAACGAAGCCAGCGCCAGTCGCGCGCCCGGATCATCGGGAAATCCCGGTCGGTATGCTCCGTCGCCGCCACCGAGCACGGGAAGGGCCCGCGCGAACGCGGCCCGCGCTTCGCCAGGGTTTTCGATCAGTTCCAGGTCGAGGGCGATGCCGCGCAGCGCGGCTGCTTCGCGTAGCACGCTCGCTCCGCCGCACACGAAAAACGGATGCAGCCGTTCCCCGGCGCGTCTCGCCCAGGTTTCGGCGATCAGCTCGGGACCCACCCCCGCCGGATCGCCCAGCGACACGGCGAGCGGTGCTGTCATAGCGTCAGTTGTATTCGATCACGGCGTCGCGGCGCAGATCGCGCAAGTAACGCTGGGCGCGCTTCTCGATACGGTCGTCCTGCAACGTCGCCATGACTCGCGCAGTGTCGGGCATGCCTGTCGCCTCGGGTTCGTCGCGCCCGCACAACACCAGTGCGCGCACGCCCTCTTCCAGCGACCCGAACGGCGGCGTCGATTCGCCGACGCTCAATTGCAGCATGAGCGGTTGCAGCGGCTCGGGCAGATCGCGAATGCGGACCTGATCGTTGTCGACGACTTGCGCGCCAAGGTGCGCGGCGGCCGCATCGGCTTCGCCGCAACCGCGGATTTGCTGCACCGCCTGCTGGAACGCGGTGGCCCTGGTTCTGGCCGCCTCCGCGGTTGTCCCGGCGGGGAAATCGATCGCGATCTGCTTGAGGCTGAGGAGCGAATCGCGCGGATCGGCCATGCCGACCTGGCGCCGGTCGATCAGGAACAGTATCTCGAAGCCGCCCGCGATCTCGACCGGGCCGACCATCTGGCCGGGCGTCATCTCCTGCGCGACCGCCGCGAGCTGCGGGTTCTGCAGCCGCTCGAGCGTGACCCAGCCGAGGTCGCCGCCACGGGCCGCGGTGCTAGCCTGCGAGAACCTGCGCGCCATCTCCGTGAAGCTGCTCTCTTGGCGTAGCTGGTCGAAGATGCGCTGCGCGTTGGCGCGCACGGTCTCGTGCGTCTCCGGTGTCGATCGCAAGAAGATTTCCGCTAGCCGATACTCGGTCGTCCCGCGCTGCGCTTCCAAGCGCTGGACCATGTCGTTCACTTCGCTGGCCGAGACGTTGACGAACGGCGCGACATTGCGCCGCAGCAGCCGGTTCCAGGACAGTTCGCCTTCGATTTGGCGCCGGAGCGACTGCGGCGAGGAGCCGACCTCGGTCAGCCAGGCGTTCATCGCCGGAACCGTGCGGTTGAAGCGCTCGCTCGCCAGCCGCTCGAACGCGCCGTCGATCTCGTCGGGAGTCACTTCGACCTCGAGCGCCTCGGCCTCCTGGATCTGCAGCGTCTCGTCGATCAGGGTCCGCAACACCGTGAGGCGCAGGCGTTGCAGCTCGGCAGGCGGCGGCGGCCCCTGTTCGCTGGCTGCGATCAGCAGCGCCGTGCGCTGATCGACGTCGGTCCCGGTGATGATAGTGCCGTTGACCACCGCGGTCGGCCGGCGGGTGGTGTCCGTCGGACCGAGGATCACGACATCGTCGGGAATGGTCAGCACGTTGGCGGCGGACTGCTGGCCGTCCTGGCCGGCCACTGGCCCCGCCACGATCAGCGCCAGCGCTCCGGACAACGCGATCCTGTTCAATAGTCTAGTCGCTTCGCTCACTCACTGTTCCCGCAATTGTGTGATGGGCCTGCCGCCGTTCGCGCGCTACCGCCGGCCGCATCGCTCTCCCCGGCTTAACCGTAGCTGAGCCTAGCCGTCCGATAGCGCGTTTGCCGCGGGCTGCCAACGCCGCCCGGACGCGGCTACCGGAAGCCCAGGTTCTTGAGGTTGAAGTAGACGCGAAAGATGTCGCCTTCCTGCGAGTCGGCCACCGCGACATAGTCGCGCCGCCACACCACGCCGATCTCCAGGCAGTCGTCCTCGTAAGCGATGCCGAGCCGGGTGCGCAGCGGTTCGAATCCGTCCGCGGTGAGGCTGGGGTCCTCGTCGCGGTCTGTCAGGTTGACCACCGCCGCGCCGAACACCGACCAGTTGCCCGCGAAGGCCACCCGTCCCGCCGCGCGCACTTCCTCGCGGTCCTGCAGATCCTCGAACGCGAAGTCGATGTCGCGGTTGAGCCGCAAGTAGCCGAGCTCGAGATAGGTCGCGTCCGAGCCGATCGTGGCGTCGATCTCGTTGCGGCGGATCGCCAGCGAGTCTTTGTCGAGCCGGAAGCGGTGCGTCAGCTTGAGGAAGTTCTGGTAGCGCACTTCGGTGCGGCCGACGAAGTCGGAGAACTCCTCGGTCAGCCCTGTGCCCTGGGGAAACAGGGCCGGTTCGTCGGTCAGGCGATAGGATTGGCCGACAGAGGTCTTGATCCGCCAGCCGGGCAAATCGAGCTGCCAGTCGAGTCCGTACGTCACGCGCGCGCCGTCCTCGACCCGGTCGTAGCCGGGGAAGCGGTTGAGCGCGAACAGGTTGGAATCCTCCAGATCGATCGCCCGGGCGTCCTCATTGGGAATGTCCAGATTGCGGATCGGCGGGCTGGCCACGAACTGCAGGCGCGGGGTCACAAGCTGGGTGCCGCCGAGAAAACTGCCCACGAACGGCCACTTCACGTCGACTGCGCCGATCGCGACGCCGCGTCCCTGCCAGCCCGACGTGCCGCGATAGGCCGGGTTCTGCGTGAGCAGATTGTCGTCCGAGTGATAGATATCGCCGCGCAGCATCGCTGTCGCAGTGATCTCTTGCCCGAGTGGAGTGATCCGCCGCCAGTTCCATTCCGCCCGGGCAAAGGCGCGCTGCGTATCCTGCCCGTCGGTTCGTGTGAGCGCGAGCGAGTTGGCCTGAAGCTCGAACTGCCCGCCCAGCACGGGATCGGCGATGCGGCGGCGATAGTCGATCACGGGCAGCGCGATCGGCACCGCGCCCTGCGGCTGGCGCACCAGCAGCAGTTGCGTCACCCAGCCGGCGACCGAGAAATAGCTGTCGTCGTCGATCCGCTCGAGATTGAGCGTCGAGCGCAGCCGGTCGTCGCGGCTGATGTCGTACCGGCGCAGGAACGTGCGGTCCGTCGCGACCCGGAACGAGCCGCTCACGCTCCAGTGGGGGCTGAGCTGGAACCGCCCATTCGCGTCGATGTAGCCGCGCAGGTCTTCCTCGGCGACCGGCGCCAGGCCGCCCAGCGGGATACGCTGGCCGTACGTCGCGAAGCCGGTCACCTGATAGGCGCCGCTCGAGGTCAGCTCGCGGTACTGGCCCGAAACCATCGGCGCTTCCGCGGTATAGAGGTAGCCGGTCAGGGCGAGGTCGCGGTTGGGTGCGAGGCGCCAGTAGTAGCTGCCGGTCAGCTCGATGCCGTTCGAAGCGGTCAGCTCGATCTCGGGCACCAGAATGCCCGAGGTCGCCTCGTTGTCGGCGCGCACCACCAGACCGGGCAGCGGCAGCACGCGCAGCCCGAACAGTTCGAAGAAGGCGCCTTCGAAGCGGATCCGCTTGGTCTGCTCGTCGTAGACCACCCGCCGGGCGGTGATGCGCCAGCTCGGCGGTTTGTCGCAGCCTTCGCCGTCGACCACCGCGCAGCCCGAGTAGGCCGCGCGCTCGAGCTCTATGTCGCCTTCCGCGTTGCGCCGGCCTTGCGCCGCGGCCAGGCGCCCGCCTTCGCGGAACACCAGCAGCAGGTTCTCCATCGCCCCGGCCTTGAGCTCGTCGGTCAGCTCGAGGCTGTCGGTGAAGAGCTGGTTGCCGTTCTCGTCGACCAAGCGAATGTTGCCGGTCGCCACGATCTGCCCGGTCATGCGGTTCCAGCTTACGCGGTCCGCGCGCACCGACTGGTCCTCCGAACGAAGGATCACATTCCCCTCGGCGGTAACCGTGTCGCTGTCTTGATCGTAGCTGGCCGCGTCGGCTTCGAACGCCACCTCGCGCTGCACCTGAGGCTGCGCGGAGGGTGCGGCAGGCGGCGGGCCGGCGGCCGGTGCGTCTTGCGCCAGCAACGGCGCCGGGCTCCACGCCAGGGTCAGCGCGCCTGCCGCCGCGACCGCGCGAAACGGTTGCAAGCATTGCAAAACGGCCTGCAATCCGGGGTGCGGGCGGGGGGGCATGGCCTTGCCTATGTCACCGGCCGGGCCTAACTGCAACGCAGCATCCTATCGCTCCGCGGCAGCTCGCCGCGCGCCCGCGACCGTTTTCCGGAGAGAGCATGAAGATCACCTTCCGCACCGCTGCCGACGCTTCGACACCGCGCCTCGTGGCGCGCGCCGCCGAGCCCGACAAGCTGCCGGCCGGGCTCGGCGCGGCGGCGATCGAAGGTGCGGCGATAAGCCGCTTCAGCGGCAAGGCCGGGCAACTGTTCGAAAGCTTCGGCGAGCGCGGCGGCCGGGTCGAGCGGCTCGCGCTGGTCGGCGTGGGCGCGGACAAGGACGACGCGCGCCAGGCGGCGCTGGAGCGCGCCGGCGCGGCGCTGGCGGCGCGCTACATGACCTCCGGGGAGACCGCGCTGGCGCTCGATGCGGGGGACCTCGGTCCGCGCGAGATCGCCGCCGTGCTGACCGGACTGGTGCTGCGCGCCTGGCGCTACGATATCCACCGCACGCGCCTCAAGGCCGAGCAAAAGGTCTCGCTCGCCGAAGTGGTCGTGATCGGCGCGCCCGCGGGAACCGAGCCGGCCTGGGCCGAGCAGGCGGCCGTCGTCGAAGGGGTCAAGTTCACCCGCGAGCTGGTCGCCGAGCCGCCCAACGTGATCTATCCTGAGACTTTCGTCGAACGCTGCCAGGAACGCTTCGCCGGCACCGGCGCCACCCTGACCGTGCTCGGCGAGGACGAGATGCAGGCGCTCGGGATGGGCGCTTTGCTCGGCGTTTCGCAGGGCTCGGTGCGTCCGGCGCGAATGCTGGCGATTCGCTGGGACGGCGGCGCGCCGGGCGACAAGCCGACCGCGTTCATCGGCAAAGGCGTCACGTTCGACACCGGCGGTATCTCGATCAAACCCGCGGCGGGCATGGAAGAGATGAAGTGGGACATGGGCGGCGCCGGCGCGGTTGCGGGGGCCATGCTCGCCCTCGTTAAGCGCAAGGCCAAGGCCAACCTGATCGGCGTGTGCGGGCTCGTCGAGAACATGCCCGACGGCAATGCCCAGCGTCCGGGCGACGTGGTGGTGACGATGTCGGGGCAGACCGTCGAGGTCATCAACACCGACGCCGAGGGGCGCCTGGTGCTGTGCGATGCGATGACCTGGGCGCAGAAGGAGTTTGCGCCCGCGCGGATGATCGATCTCGCCACGCTGACCGGGGCGATGGTCATCTCGCTCGGCCACGAACACGCCGGTATCTTCGCCAACGACGACGCGCTCGCCGACCAGTTGCTCGCCGCCGGTCGAACCAGCGGCGACAAGCTGTGGCGGTTCCCGCTTTCGCCGGCGTACGACAAGCTGATCGACAGCGAGATCGCCGACATCAAGAACGTCGGCCCGCGCTGGGGCGGCTCGATCACCGCCGCGCAGTTCCTGCAACGCTTCGTCGAGAACGGCACCCCCTGGGCGCACCTCGACATCGCCGGCATGGCCTGGGCCGACAAGCCCGGCGCGGTCTGGGGCAAGGGCGCGACCGGCTACGGCGTGCGCCTGCTCGACCGGTTCGTGCGCGACGTGCTGGAGGGCTGATGCTACTCTCTCGTCATCGCGAAGAGCGAAGTGACGAAGCAATCCACGGTGGCTCTGCAATGGCTCTGGATTGCCTCGCTTCGCTCGCAATGACGAGGTGAGCTGGTGCGGGTCGATTTCTACCTGCTGTCGCGCGATCCCGTCGAAGCCGCCCTGCCGCGCATCGCGCGATCGGTGAAGGCGGCGGGCGAGCGGCTGCTGGTGGTCTCGGCCGATGCGGCGCAGCTCAGCGCGGTGGGCAAGGCGCTGTGGGCGCAGTTCCCGGATGAATTCCTCGCCAACGGCCTTGCCGGCGAGCCGCACGCCGAGCGCCAGCCGGTGCTGCTCGGGGAGAGCTGCGAGGCTGCGAACGGCGCGCGCCACATCGCACTCGCCGACGGCGCGTGGCGCGACGAAGCGCTCGGCTTCGAGCGCGCGTTCCTGTTCGTCAACGAGGACTCGCGCGGCGCTGCCCGCGCGGCCTGGAAGGCGCTCGGCACGCGTGAGGACGTGGAGCGCCACTTCTGGAAGCAGGACGGCGCCCGCTGGATCGAAGGCCCCTAGCACGGCTCTGCGCGGCCGGACTTGCGCGGGTCGGGCGGCCCGGCTAGGCGCTCGCGCGCATTCAGCCCGCGTATTTTCAAGGACACTCCCATGGCGGTCACCCGCACTTTCTCGATCATCAAGCCCGATGCCACCCGCCGCAACCTGACCGGCGCGGTCACCAAGATGCTCGAAGACGCCGGGCTGCGCGTAGTCGCTTCCAAGCGCATCCAGATGAGCCGCGAACAGGCCGAAGGCTTTTATGCCGTCCACAAAGAACGCCCCTTCTTCGGCGAACTGTGCGACTTCATGATCAGCGGCCCGGTCGTGGTCCAGGTCCTCGAAGGCGACGACGCGGTGCTGCGCAACCGGACGGTGATGGGCGCGACCAATCCGGCCAATGCCGACGAAGGCACGATCCGCAAGACCTTTGCCGAGAGCATCGAGGCCAACACGGTCCACGGCTCCGACAGCGACGAGAACGCCGCGATCGAGATCGCCTACTTCTTCAAGCCGGACGAAATCGTAGGCTGAGCGACTAGCCTCGCCGAACGGCGAAGGGGCCGTTCGCCGAGGCGGCGCCGATCGGCGGATCGCTAGGTCCGGGCGAAGCCCCCGTAGGCCTGGCTATGCGCGGTATGCCGCGAACGGCTCGCACGCCCTTGCTCAACCCGCATCGCCGCCAGCGCCGCGGGGGTTAGGTCCAGCTCGAGTTCGCGATAGATCCCGGCGATCGCCGAGAGCCAGTCGCGGTCGAGCGCGTTGTACTCGACCCCGGCGGCAGCACCGGGCCAGTTCGCCACCGCCGCATTCATCCGCCGTTCGCGCAGCGCCACTTTGCGGGCGCATTCGGCTTTGATCCAGGCGAGGTCGGCTTGGTCGGACTGGATCGCCATCTGGTTGGCGACGAGCGAGACCGCGCTGGCCGAAACCTGTTCCGGCCCGCGCCGCGCGACGACCACGCGGGCCTGCGGAAACAGCGTCAGCAGCGCGGGCAGGTCTTCCGCGAACTGAGGCACCTTGAGTACGCGGGGCTTGTGCGAGTTTCCGCGATGCGCGGCATCGGTCGCCAGCAGGCGGGCGAACTCGCGATAGACCGGCAGCGGATCGCGCGCTTCCGACCAGGCGACGAACGAGGGCACGCGCCACTGCGCCTCGTAGGCGCACGGGCTCAGCGCTTCGGCCAGCCAGCCGAGTTCCTCGTCGGCGCGCGCGGTGCCGAACGGGTGGATCGTATCGAGCCAGGGATCGAGCAGCCGCGCAAAAGCGAGGGTGCCGATAGCCCAGACCGGCCGAAAGTCGGGCGTTTCGGGCAGCGGATACCAGCTGTCGCAGAACCGCGTCGCGGCGTGCGCGGGGTCGGCGGCCAGCAGCCGGTGGACGCGGGTGGTGCCGGCGCGCATCTGGCCGACCACCAGGATCGGCGGGGCGAGGCGCGTCTCGAGCAGATCGGGCCGCTTGCGCCACAATGCACCGAGCCGCAGCCGCTGCCGGATGACCCGAACAAGCTGCCCGTGCGCCATTGTCCGCCCGAGCGGGTTGAGCGCGGCCTCGCCTTCGAGCGCCCCGCACAGCCGTTCGAGCCGCTGCCGGAAATCGGCCACATCCTCGACGTCGCGCCCGCCGGTTTCTCCTGCCGGCGAGACCGTCAGGCAGGCTCTGGCCCAGAGCGCCTCGGGGTCGAGCGAGGGCCGGCTGCAGATCCCGGCGCGCCAGGCACTTTCGAGCCAGTGGCACAGCCGCTCGACCCAGGGCGAACGCGCCAACGCGTGCGAGCGGGCCGGGGCGGCCACTAGAACGCGTCCGCCACGTCGAGCAGGCGGGTCAGCCGCGCGGGGGCGACAGCCCGCCAGCTGCGGTGCAGCCAGTCGGCAATGGTATCCCAGTCGGTGTCGCCCAGGTCGAGGCGGATGCCGACCCAGCCGTCGCCGAAGTAGGCCGGGCGATAGAACCGCTCGGGGTCATTCTCGATCAGGTGCGCTTGCTCGTCGGGCCCGCTGATCTTGACCAGCAGCGCGGTCTTGCCGTCGCCGTGGTGATCGAGGCTGACATAAGCGAACTTCTTGCCCTTGATCACCCCGAAGCACGGCATGCCGTGCGAGGTGACTTCGTCGGCCTCGGGCAGGGCCAAGGCGCGCTCGCGCACTTGCCCAACGAGGAAATCGGGTGACCGCTCGCGCTCGACGTAACCGGCCAGCATACGCGGATAGAGCTGGTATTCGGCCATCAGCACCCGGCGGGCGAGCGCGTCGGCATCGTCGCCGGGCAGGATCGCGACCGGCACCTGGCCGAGCAGCGGACCCGCGTCGAGTTCGGCGGTGACCACGTGAACCGAGCAGCCGCCGTGGCTGTCGCCGGCCTCGATCGCGCGCTGGTGCGTGTGCAGCCCCGGATACTTGGGCAGCAACGAGGGGTGCGTGTTGACGATCCGCCCGGCCCAGCGCGCGACGAAGGCCGGCGTGAGAATGCGCATGTAGCCGGCCAGCGCGAGGTACTCGGCGCCGCTCTGGCGCAGCTCTCCTTCGATCAGCGCCTCGTGGGCTTCGCGTGCCATGCCGCGATGATCGTGCGCGAACGTCGCGATCCCCTCGGCGGCCGCCAGCTTGAGCCCGGGCGCATCGGGTGCATTGCTGCCGACCGCGACCAGTTCGTAAGGACAGTCGGGAAGCCGCGAGGCGTAGAGCAGCGCGGACATCGTCGTGCCGGTCCCCGAGATCAGGGCGGCGACGCGCGCCTTAGGCATCGTGGCGCGCTTCCCACTCCGCGCGCGCGCTCCACGTGCCGGCCGCGCCGCGCACCGTGCAGCCGCGCGGGCCCTCGATCACCTCGCCGATCCGGACCACGACCTCGCCCGCGGCTTCCAGTTCGGCGGCGACTTCGCGCGCCAGCTCGCTCGGCACTGCGAGCACCATCCCGATGCCGCAGTTGAAAGTGCGCGCCATCTCGCCCGGCTCGATGTTTCCCTGCGCTTGGAGGAACGCCATCAGCCGCGGCTGCTCCCACGCATCGGCATCGATCACCGCGTGCGCGCCCTGCGGCAGTACGCGCGGCACGTTTTCAAGCAAGCCGCCGCCAGTGATATGGGCCAGCGCGTCGATCTTCTGGGCGCGGACCGTGGGCAGCAGCGAGCGGACGTAGATCCGCGTCGGCGCCATCAGCGCCTCGATCAGCAGCACGTCGGGGTCGAACAGGGCCGGGCGGTCGAGGTTCCAGGCTTTGTCCGCCGCCAACCGCCGGACCAGCGAGAAGCCGTTCGAGTGAACCCCCGAACTGGCGAGCCCGAGCAATACGTGCCCCGGCGCGACCTTCTCGCCCGTCACTTGCTCGCCGCGTTCGACCGCGCCGACGCAGAACCCCGCAAGGTCGTAATCGCCCGCCGCATACATCCCCGGCATCTCGGCGGTCTCGCCACCGATCAGCGCGCAGCCGGCGATCCGGCAGCCTTCGGCGATCCCGGCGATCACGCGCTCGGCCACGCCGTTGTCCAGTTTCCCGGTCGCGAAGTAATCGAGGAAGAACAGCGGCTCGGCACCCTGCACGATCAGATCGTTGGCACACATCGCGACCAGGTCGATCCCGACGGTGTCGTGCCGGCCGCTGTCGATCGCCAGCTTGAGCTTGGTGCCGACCCCGTCGTTGGCCGCGACCAGCAGCGGATCGGCGTAGCCCGCCGCCTTGGGATCGAAAAACCCGCCGAACCCGCCGATTTCGGCGTCGGCACCGGGGCGGCGCGTCGCGCGGACGAGCGGCCCGATCGCCTTGACCAGCGCGTTGCCGGCATCGATCGAGACGCCGGCCTTGGCATAGGTATAAGGTTCATTGCTGATCATAGGCCGCCCGCTTTATCCATTCGCGCTTGGATTTCCACTCGCCCTTGGGCAAAAGGCCGGCGATTTCCCCGATGGCCAGTCTGACCCTCCCTCCCGCCCGTACCGCGCGCCGCCTGCCGATCGCGCTGGCCGGGGCAGCGCTGCTGCTGGCGCTGGCCGGCGCGGTGCTGTGGGCGCAAGTCTCGGGCGAGCGCGGCATCGCCCCGGTGGCGACCAGTACCGACATCGAAGTCAGCGGAATCGCGGTTAACGTCACCGGCGATACGGCTGAAGAAGCGCGCCAGAACGGCTGGGATGAGGCCGCCGGGCTGGCCTGGAAGCAGATCGGCGGGCCGGACCTGCCCGCGGGCCGTATCAACGCGCTGGTCTCGGCCATCGTTATCGAGCGCGAGCAGCTCGGGCCGCGCCGCTACATCGCCACGCTCGGCGTGATCTTCGATCGCGCCCGCGCTGGCGGCCTGCTCGGCCAGGGCGGCGAGCGGGCGCGTTCGGCGCCGATGCTGACATTGCCGGTGCTGATCAGCGGCGGCACGCAGACGATGTTCGAAGTGCGCAATCCGTGGCAGCGCGCCTGGGCCGAGTTCCAGGCGGGGGCGAGCGCGATCGATTACGTCCGGCCGATGGGTGCGGGCGGCGAATCGCTGCTGCTGACCTATGGCCAGACCGGCCGCCGCAGCCGCGCCTGGTGGGGCGACGTGCTCGGCCAGTTCGGCGCGGCCGACGTGCTGGTGCCGATCGCCAATTTGCGCTGGGAGTGGCCGGGCGGCCCGGTCGTCGGCGAATTCACCGCCCGCTACGGGCCCGACAGCCGCTACCTCGGCCGTTTCACGATGCGCGCGGAAAGCCCCGAGCAGCTCCCCGCGATGCTGGCGCGCGCGGTGCGCCAGTTCGACGCGCTGTTCGCGCGCGCGCTCGCCGAGGGTAAGCTCACGCCCGACCCGAGCCTGTCGCTCGACACCATCCAGCTGGCCCCCGAGATCCGCGCGCTGATCGACGCCGCGCGCGTCGCGGCCGAGGCCGAAGCCGCCGGGATCCCGGTCGACGGCGTGCTCCCGCCGACCATCGGGGAAGGGCCGCTCGATCCTTCGGTGCCGCCCGCCCAGGGCGAGCCCGCCGCCGCGGCGACCTTTACCGTGCAGGTCGCGACTCCCGATGCCGCCTCGATCGACGCCGCGCTCGCCTCGGTACGCAGCGCGCCGGGCGTGCGCGGGGTCGCCGCCAGCAGCATCGCCATCGGCGGCACGTCGGTGCTGCGGGTGACCTATGGCGGCGAGATCGGCGACCTCGCGCAGGCGCTGCGCGGTCGCGGCTGGAGCGTGAGCCAGGGCAGCAACGCGCTCGGCATCTCGCGCTGAGGCGCGCGTGCTGTCTATTCGTCATTGCGAGCGAAGCGAAGCGATCCAGGGCCGTTGTGCTGGTCGCTCAGGCTTGCGGCAGTACCTCCGGTCCCTCGCGATGACGATGGAAAGGCAATGAGCCAGATCGCGCTCCCGCTCGCGGCCGCCGGCCCGACGCGCGTTGTGGTCGGCAACGCCAACGCGCGCGTTTCCGAGGCGCTGGCCCATCCCGAATCCTGGCCGTTCCGCACCGCCGTGCTCACCGGCCCGCCGCGCTCGGGCAAGTCGCTGCTCGCGCGCTGGTTCGTCGCGACTGGGAAGGGCGAGGCGATCGACGATGCTCGAGCGCTGCCCGAAGCCGACCTGTTCCACCGCTGGAACCGCGCGCAGGAGCAGGGCACCGCGCTCTTGATCGTCGGCGGCGAGCCGCCGTGGGACATCGCGTTGCCCGACTTGCGCTCGCGCCTCGGCGCCGCGCTCCAGCTCGAGATCGGCCAGCCCGACGACGCGATGGCCGAGGACCTGCTGCTCGCGCTCGCCGAGCAGCGCGGCCTCGCGCTCGGTCCGGAAGCGGCATCCTATCTGGTTCCGCGCGCGCCGCGCTCGTTCGCCGCGCTCGAGCGGCTGGTCGCCACGATCGACCGGCTCAGCCTTGAACGGATGGCGCCGGCTACCCACTCTGTGTGGCGCGCCGCGCTCGAGGCGATGCTCGGGCCGGAAGAGCCCCGGCTGTTCTAGCGCACCGGAGTGTCGGCCGTTCTTGCTTTGGCAGGGGCTTGGTGGGAGTATAGGGGACCATGCTGGACCGGCTGACCGCCTACCTGGATTCGGTCCGTGCGCGTGACCCGGCTCCCCGCTCGCGGGCGGAGATCCTGCTCTATCCGGGGGTCTGGGCGCTTGCCTTCCACCGCGCCGCGCACTGGCTGTTCGAAGGCGAGCTCTATTTTCTCGCCCGTTTCGTCAATCATTTCAGCCGCTGGTTGACCGCGATCGACATCCATCCGGGCGCCAAGATCGGCAAGAACTTCTTCATCGATCACGGCTTCACGGTGATCGGCGAGACCGCCGAGATCGGTGACAACGTAACAATCTACCAGTGCGTGACGCTCGGCGGGACCAATCCGACCAACGGCAAGGCCGGCAAGCGCCACCCCACGCTCAGCGACAACGTCATCGTCGGCTCGGGCGCGCAGGTCATCGGCCCGATCGTGGTCGGTGCCCGCGCCCGCATCGGCGCCAATGCCGTTGTGACCGAGGACGTGCCCGAAGGCGCGACCATGATCGGCCTCAAGGCGCGCTCGACGCTGATCCCGGTCGAGACCTGGGCGCGCGAGTTCATCCCCTACGGCACCCCGTGCGACGAGCCCTGCGAACCTTCCGCCGAACGCGTCCAGAGCCTCGAGTTCGAGCTCGCCATGCTGCGCGAGGAAGTCGAGGCGCTCAAGGCGGCAAGGGCGCCCGCTCAGCCTGAGCTTGTCGAAGGGGGCGAAGCCCAACCCGCCGGCGACAAGGTCGAACCGATCGTCCGCAAGCGGAGCGCCAAGCCCTGATGCTCGGAGCCGGGTTTGGCACGGTCGTTCCGTTTCCCGGCGGCAGGCCCCAAGTCGCCTCGGGCCAGGTCGGGTTCGAACGCGCGGAACTGGCGCGCATCCTCGACCTCTACGGCCGCATGGTCGCCGCCGGCGAATGGCGCGACTACGCGATGGACTTCACCCGCGACTTTGCGGTATTCTCCGCTTTCCGCCGCACCGCCGATACGCCGCAAATGCGCGTCGAGAAACGCCCCGAGCTGCGCCAGCGGCAGGGCATGTGGGCGCTGTTCGGCGAACAGGGCCAGGTCCTGAAGCGCGGGCACGAACTGGCGGGCGTCTTGGCACCCATCGAGCGGCGGCTGCTGAAGGTGGTGGAGGGGTAGAGGCTCGTCAGTTCGGTTCGGCCCCCCTCAGTGGCCCCGTCAAAGCCGCTCCAACGCCGGGACAAGATCTCCGTAGTCGTCGATCACCGCATCCGCGCCAAGCTCGCCCGCCGGCACGTCGTTGTAGCCGAAGCTGAGCGCCACCACCGGCACGCCGGCGGCCTTTGCCGCGCGAACGTCGTAAGTCGAATCGCCGACCATCGCGAACGTGCCCCCGCCACACCGCCGGATCGCTTCCTCGATCATGTCGGGCGCGGGTTTGGCGCGGCCGGGCCCGAGCGTGTCGCCTCCGATCACGCAGGCGAAGCGGCCGGTCATGCCGAGTGCATCGAGCAGTTTGCGCGACAGGACTTCGATCTTGTTGGTCACCACCGCCAGCGTGCAGCCGCGTTGGGCCAACACATCGAGCGCCTCCAGGCAGCCGGGGTAAGGCACCGTGTGATCGGCGATGTGCGCTTCGTAGTGATTCAGCAGTTCGACGTGGATCGCTTCGAACTCAGCCTCGGGGACCGGTCCGCCGGTCAGGATTACCGCGCGCTCGAGCATCTTGCGGGCGCCGCCGCCGATCAACTGGCGGGTGGCATCGGGCGAAATCGGAGCGCGGCCGATCAGGCCGAGCGCGTGGTTGATGGCCGGCGCCAGGTCACGGTTCGAATCGACCAAAGTGCCGTCGAGGTCGAAGCCGACGATCGCGAAAGGAAATCTGTTCATCGCCTGCCGGCCTTGGCTTGGCCCGGTGGAAACCGCAACCGAATGATGGCATGGCCGCGCGCATGGCAGCCCCCCGACCGATCGCCGCTATCGTCCTCGCCGCCGGCAAGGGGACCCGGATGAAAAGCGCCACACACAAGGTGCTTCACCCCGTCGCCGGGCGGCCGATGATCGAGCATCTGCTGGCATCGCTGGCCGAGCTTTCGCCCGCGCGCACGGTGGTGGTGGTCGGCGAAGGCCGCGAGCAGCTCGAGAGCGCGCTCGCCGGCCGCGCCGAATTCGCGGTTCAGGCGCCGCAGCTCGGCACCGGTCACGCCGTCCAGCAGGCCGAAGCCGCGCTGGCCGGGTTCGCAGGCGACGTGCTGGTGCTCTATGGGGACGTGCCGTTCGTGCGCGCGGACACGATGCGGCGGCTGATCGAGCGGCTCCACGCGCCCGACGCGCCGGCGGCGGTCGTGCTCGGGTTTGAGCCCGAGGATCCGCTGCACTATGGCCGGATTATCGCCGAAGGCGGCCGCATCGCCTGGATGGTCGAATACAAGGACGCCGACGAGCGCGAGCGCGCCAGCCGGCTCTGCAACTCCGGACTGTTGGCGGCGCGCGGCGAGGCGCTGTTCGCGCTGCTCGGCAAAGTCGGCAACGACAACGCGCAGGGCGAATACTACCTGCCCGACGTGGTCAACGTGGCGATCGCGGAAGGCGGGGTCTGCGCGGTGGTCGTGACCGACGGTCCCGATGAAGTTGCCGGGATCAATTCGCGCGGCGAACTGGCGGCGGCCGAAGCGCGCTGGCAGGCCGCGCGCCGCATCGAGGCCATGGCCGGCGGTGCCACCTTGGTCGCGCCCGAGACGGTGTTCTTCGCCTGGGATACGCGCCTCGGCCGCGACGTGACGGTCGAGCCCAACGTGGTGTTCGGCCCGGGCGTCAGCGTGGCCGACGGGGCGACGATCCATGCGTTCTGCCACCTTGAAGGCGCTGAGGTGGGCGAGGGCGTTTCGGTCGGCCCGTTCGCCCGGCTGCGGCCGGGGACCCGGCTCGCGGCGGGCTCGCGCGTGGGCAATTTCGTCGAGATCAAGAACGCCGTGCTCGGCGAAGGTGCCAAGGCCAACCACCTGACTTATCTGGGCGACGCCACCGTGGGGGCCGGCGCGAACATCGGCGCGGGTACGATCACCTGCAATTACGACGGCTACTTCAAGCACCAGACCACGATCGGCCCACGCGCCTTCATCGGCTCGAACAGCGCGTTGATCGCGCCCGTCTCGATCGGCGCCGACGCGATCGTCGCGGCCGGCAGCGCGGTCAGCCGCGATGTCGCCGACGGCGAACTGCGTATGGTCCGCGCCGAACAACTGGTGAAGCCCGGCTGGGCCGACCGCTTCCACGACGCGATGAAGCGCAAAAAGGCCGACGGGAAGCGGTGAGTAGCGGGATCGAGTCGCTCGGGAACGTGGCTTGCCTGATCCTGGGTACCGGCAACGGACAAGTCCGACTGATATGGACTAGCGCGCCTAGGCGCTTGATTTGATATCACGATATGATATCGAGATTTCATGACGCGCATTCTTGCCGACCTGCCTGACGATGACATTGAGTGGCTCGACCGCCTCGCAGAACAGCAGGGTAAGTCGCGCGCCGCGCTACTGCGCGAGGCAGTCGCAGCTTATCGGGCCGAAACGCCCAAGGATTGGCTGGAAGCAGGGTTCGGCCTCTGGGCGCGGCATGGTATTTCCGTCGATCCGGCGGAATATGATCGGCAACGGCGCGCGGAATGGACGCGGCCCTGGGACGACGATTACGAGCAAGTGCGCGCCGAATCGCCTGAGTTCTTCACCGAAGAGGACGACAAGGAGCGCGCCCATTATCTCGCGTTGAGCAAGAAGGCCGCCAGCAAGCGCAAGCAAGGCATTGCATGAGCGGCTACAGCCTGGACGCGAACATCCTCATCGATGCGTTGCTGGACCATAAGCCGGCGCACGTAGAGATGAAGCGCATTGCAGAACGCGGTACGCGGATGTGGATCAGCCGAATGGCCTGGATCGCGGTCCTTTCCAAAGGCACCGATGCGATCGTGCGCGATGCCGTTCAGTTTCTCGATCGCTTCGGTCTCGATGAGATCGACGACGAGATTTCATACCGGGCCGCGGCTCTGCGTCGCGAGCGGCCCCGGTTGAAGGCGCCGGACGCGATCATACTCGCCACTTCACAGATCCGAGGCCGTATCCTCGTGACGCGCAACACGCGAGATTTTCCGGCCAGCATGCCGGGAATTCGCATCCCTTACACGCTTGAAACGGAAGCATAGCCATGTGCGGCATCATCGGTATCGTCGGCAACCAGCCCGTCGCGGCGCGGCTCGTGGAGGGGCTGCGGCGGATGGAGTATCGAGGCTACGACAGCGCTGGGATCTGCACGCTGCATGACGGGCTGCTCGACCGGCGCCGCGCCGAAGGCAAGCTCGCCAACCTGATCCGCGCGCTCGAGCGCGAGCCTGCGCCGGGCGAAGTCGGCATCGCGCATACCCGGTGGGCGACGCACGGCGCGCCGACCGCCAACAACGCGCATCCGCACGCGACCGGCGAACTCGCGCTCGTGCACAACGGCATCATCGAGAATTTTCGGCCGCTGCGCGAGGAACTGCTGGCGCGCGGGCGCAAGCTCGAAAGCGAGACCGACACCGAAATCGTCGCGCATCTGGTGTCCGAGCAGGTCGAAGCCGGAGCATCGCCCCAGGACGCCGTCAAGGCTGTGCTGCCGCGGCTGCGCGGCGCCTTCGCGCTGGCGATCGCGTTCCGGGAGCATCCCGACATGCTGATCGGCGCCCGCCTCGGCTCGCCGCTCGTGGTCGGCTACGGGGATGGGGAGACCTATCTCGGTTCGGACGCGCTCGCGCTGGCCCCGCTGACGCAGCGCATCGCTTATCTCGACGAAGGCGACTGGGTAGTCGTCACGCGGGCCGGAGCGACTATCTTTGACAAGGATAACAATCCCGTAGAGCGCGAAGTTACCATCTCGGGGGCATCGGCAGCGGCCATCGAGCGCGGCCACTACCGGCACTTTATGCAGAAGGAGATCTTTGAGCAGCCGACCGTGGTCGCCCAGACGCTTCGCTCCTACTTGCGCCCGGTCGAGCAGAAGGTGGCCCTGCCGCAGATCGACTTCGACATTTCGGCGATCGACCGCGTGACCATCGTGGCGTGCGGCACCAGTTACTACGCGGGGATGGTCGCCAAGTACTGGTTCGAACGGTTCGCGCGCGTCCCGGTCGACATCGATTACGCGAGCGAGTTCCGCTACCGCGACCCGGTGCTGCCGCCGGGCGGGCTCGCGCTGTTCATCTCGCAAAGCGGCGAGACGGCCGACACGCTGGCCGCGCTGCGCCATTGCAAGGCCGAGGGGCAGACCATCGCGGTGGTCGTCAACGTCCCGACCAGTTCGATGGCGCGCGAGGCGGACCTGCTGCTGCCCACGCACGCCGGGCCGGAGATCGGTGTCGCCAGCACCAAGGCTTTCACCTGCCAGCTTGCGGTGTTGGCCGCGCTCGCCACCCACTTCGCCGCGGTGAAAGGGCGGATCACGGCGGCGGAGGAGGCGGAAATCGTCCAGCACCTGCTGGAAGCGCCAGCCGCGCTCAACGCGGCGCTCGCGCACGACGACGAGATCGCGGCGATGGCGCACCTGATCGCGCCGGCGCGCGACGTGCTCTACCTCGGCCGCGGACCGGACTTCCCGCTGGCACTCGAAGGCGCTCTTAAGCTGAAAGAAATCAGTTATATACATGCGGAAGGTTACGCTTCGGGTGAAATGAAGCACGGCCCCATCGCGCTGATCGACGAAGCCGTACCGGTCATCGTACTGGCGCCCTCCGGAGCGCTGTTCGAGAAGACCGTCTCCAACATGCAGGAAGTGCGGGCGCGCGGCGGCAAGATCGTGCTGATTTCCGATCGCGACGGACTGGCCGAAGCGGGCGAGGGGTGCCTGGCGACGATCGAGATGCCGCGCGTCCACCCGCTGATCGCGCCGCTGGTCTATGCCGTGCCGGTGCAGCTGCTGGCCTACCACGTGGCCGTGGCGAAGGGCACCGACGTGGATCAGCCGCGCAATCTGGCGAAATCGGTCACGGTGGAGTGAGGAGCGGCCGTCGCGCATGCGAGCGCCGCAGACCTTAACGCTGTCCTAACCAGTCTCCCGCTATCCAAGCGGGGTGACGCGAAACTCCGCCCCTCTGCCGACGCTTCCGCTTCGGCTCGGAGCGCTGGAAATCCTCGGGCTGCGCAGCCCGGAGGGTGACGACTGGGCGCGCCTGCGCGCGCTGCAATACTCGCAGATCCACCGGCAGGTGCTGACGCGCGCGATCAGCCACGCTTTGGCGCTGCTTATCACGCTCGGCATGTATCTCGGCAAAGTGCCGTTGCCGGGCCTTGCGCTCTGGGCGGCGGCGGTGGTCGGCTCGGTCTGGAATGCGTCGCGGATCGATCGCGGCCTCGCCGACATGGATCGCCGGTTCATGACCCGCCAGGAATTCATGCGCCAGGCGCAGGGAGTGGGGCTGTGCGCGATCGCGTGGGCGATCCCGCTCATCCTGTTCGTTCCCTACGGCACGGCTGCCGATCACTTCGCGCTGTGGACCCTGGTCGCGATGCTGATCGCGGGGATGTCGGTCACGCGTGCGGGCGCGCCGATCGCCACCGTGTTGTTCGCGGCCATCACCGGGGGGGTAGCGATGGTCGGCTTCGTGCTCGCCGGCGCGTACGCCTTCGCGGCGGCGACCGGCGCGTTCCTGACGATCGCGGTGGGCGGTACGATCGAGGCCGCGCGAACCTATCTTGCGGCGCGCATCGCCGAAGCCGGAGTGGCCGAGAAGGAAGAAGTCGTCTCGCTGCTGTTGCGCGAGTTCGAGGAGAACGAGGCCGACTGGTTGTGGCAGATCGATACCAACCGCCGCGTCCGGGCGTGCTCGCCGCGCTTCGCCTTCGCGCTCGGCAGCGATTGCGCGTCGGTCGACGGACAGTCGTTCATTCAGCTGATCTCGGGCGATGCCTGGCAGTCGGGCCAGTTCCCGGCGAGCCTTCATGACCTGGCCGAGCGGTTCAAGCGCCGCGAAAGCTTCTCCAACCTGCTGGTGCGCGTCGACGTCGCCGCCGGACGTCGCTGGTGGGAGCTGTCGGGTACGCCGATGCTCGATGCAAACGGCACTTTCATTGGCTTCCGCGGGGTCGGTTCCGATGTCACCGAGCAGCGCGAGTCGGACGAGAAGATCGCCTATCTCGCGCGCTACGACACGCTGACCGGGCTGCCGAACCGGCTGATGCTGACCGAAGCGCTCGGCGAGGCGATGCGCTATGCCGATCAGTGGCGCACGCGCTGTGCCTTCCTGATGATCGATCTCGACCGCTTCAAGTCGGTCAACGATTCGCTCGGTCACATGGTCGGCGACCGGCTGCTGGCGCAAGTCTCGCAGCGGCTGCGCAGCGCGATCGGCGAGAACGAGCAGTGCGGCCGGTTGGGCGGCGACGAGTTCGCGATCGTGATCCGCGACGCTTCCGAAATCGGCTGCGTCGAACGGCTCGCGACAGCGCTCATCGAGGCGCTCTCGCAGCCTTACGATGTCGATAACCACAAGCTGTTCATCGGTGCGAGCATCGGCTCGGCGATCGGCCCGCGCGACGGCACGTCGGTCGAAACGCTGATGCGCAACGCCGATCTCGCGCTGTACCAGGCCAAGGACGACGGCGGCAACGCGCACTGCAGCTACGAGCCGACGCTCCACGCCAACGCCGAGGAGCGGCGCAAGCTCGAACTCTCCTTGCGCCAGGCGATCGGCAACGAGGAGCTCAGGCTAAACTTCCAGCCGGTGGTCGACGCGCACAGCGAGAAGATCGTCAGCTTCGAGGCCTTGCTGCGCTGGCACAGCAAGGAGCACGGCGTGGTCAGCCCGGGCAAGTTCATCCCGCTGGCCGAGGATACCCGCCTGATCGTGCCGATCGGCGAATGGGTGCTGCGCGAGGCGTGCCGGCAGGCGGTGGCCTGGCCGAGCCATATCAAGGTCGCGGTCAACGTCTCGGGCGAGCAACTGCTCGAACCCGGGTTCTCCAACGAGGTGGTCCGCGCGCTCGCCGACAGCGGGTTGCCATCCTACCGCCTCGAAGTCGAAGTGACCGAGAGCATTTTCGTGCGCGATGCGCGGGCGGCGCGGCAGGTGCTCGAGGAGATCATGGCGCTCGGCTGCACGGTTGCGCTCGACGATTTCGGCACCGGCTACTCGTCGCTCGGGTACCTGCGCACGCTGCGCTTCTCGACGATCAAGGTCGATCGCAGCTTCGTCCAAGGCGCGGCGCAGAACAGCCGCGAGAGCCTGGCGATCATCCGCGCGGTGGTGGCGATGGCGCAGAGCCTGGACATGACCACCACGGCCGAAGGCGTCGAGACGGTCGACGAAGCCAACCTGATCCGGCAGCTCGGCTGCAACAAGATCCAGGGCTTCTACTTCGGCCGCCCGGTCGAGCCGGCCGAAGCGCTGGCGATGCTCGCGCGGCCGAACCTGACCGCCGCCGCCTGAGCCTCGCCCCCTGAGACCCGCCTAAGCGCCGACCAACGCGCCGATCGCGCCGGCGAACAGCGCGCGCCCGTCGCTGCCGCCATGCGCCGGTTCGATCGCGCGCTCGGGATGCGGCATCATGCCGAGCACGGTGCCGGCATCGTTCAACACCCCCGCGATGCGCCCCTGCGAGCCATTGACGTCCTCGCCGTAGCGGAACGCCACGCGCCCTTCGCCTTCGAGCCGCTCCAGCGTCGCCGCATCGGCGAAGTAGTTGCCGTCATGATGCGCCACCGGCAGGCGGATCGCCTCGCCCGCCTGGTAGCCGGCGGTGAACAGCGACTGGTTGTTCTCGACCGTGAGCGGCACGGTGCGGCACACGAAGGCCAGGCCCGCGTTGCGCAGCAGCGCGCCGGGCAGCAGGCCGGCCTCGGTCAGCACCTGGAAGCCGTTGCACACCCCCAGCACCGGCACGCCCCGGCCCGCCGCCGCGGCCACCGCGCGCATGACCGGGCTCTGCGCCGCCATCGCGCCGCAGCGCAGATAGTCGCCGTAGGAAAAGCCGCCGGGCAGCGCGATCAGGTCGAGCCGTTCGGGCAAGGCGGCGTCGCCGTGCCACACCCGGATCGGCGCGGTGCCCGAAACCTGCTCCAGCGCCACCGCCATGTCGCGGTCGCAGTTCGAGCCGGGAAAGGTGACGACCGCCGCGCGGAACGCCATCAGCCGGCCCTCTCCGTCTCGGCCAGTTTCTCGATCCGGTAGTTCTCGATCACCTGATTGGCGAGCAACTGCCGGCACATCGCGTCGAGCGCGTCGTCCGCCGTGTCATCTGCCACGGTAAGCTCGATCAGCCGGCCCACGCGGACGTCCTCGACTCCCGCGAAGCCGAGCCCCTCGAGCGCATGATGCACCGCGCGCCCCTGCGGATCGAGCACCCCGGGCTTGAGGCTGACGTGAATGCGGACTTTCATCGCGCGGGTTCCTTCACCAGGCGGGATTTCGGCGAGCCTATGACGGCTGCCTGCGGCCCGGACAAGGGGGCGGCGCGCGTTGCCCTCAGGATGCGCAGCTTTCTAGACCGTTCCGACCGCCGTCTCGGCCGGCGCGTCGGCGGACGAAGGGCCAACCAGCCGGGATCGGACTGCGCCCAAGGCAAGCGCTCTGCGTAAATGCGCAGTCTAACGTATTCTCTCGGGGAAGTTTGAGGCGCTGGAATTGCGGGCCCGCCGGCCGGATTCGGAGTGACCCATGGACCAAGCCAGCCCCTCGCGCCGCCAGTTCCTCGCCGCTGTCGGCAATCTCGCCAGCGCGAGCTGGATCACGCTCAACTGGCCGCAGATCGCGGTCGCCGCCGAGCAGGCGGACCAGGGCGGGCATGGCGGCCACGCCGCCGCCGCGCCGCCGCCCGCCGGGCTCAAGACGCTGACCGCCGCCGAAGCGGCCGAGATCGATGCGATCGCCAACCTGATCGTGCCCGGCGGCACGACCCCGGGCGCGCGCGAGGCGCGGGCGGTGAATTTCATCGACACCGCGCTCGGCAGCTTCTGGGCCGCGCAGCTTCCCTCGTTCCGCGAGGGCCTGGCCGAATTCGCCACCGGCTTCGCCGCGCATTCGGGCGCAGCGACCGCGTTCTCCGCCGCGCCCGAGGCGGCGCAGACCGCGTTCCTGCATACGGTCGACGAGACGCCGTTCTTCCTCGCCGTGCGCCGCCTGACCGTGCTCGGGATGATCGCGCTGCCCAAGTACGGCGGCAATCACGAATATGCCGGGTGGAAGATGCTCGGGGTCGAGAACCGCCACTTCTGGTCGCCGCCGTTCGGCTATTACGACCGGGATTACGCGGGGTTCGTTCCCTACCCCGGCACCACCATCCAAACCGCCTGATCGCCACACCGCCCGCCGGGAGCCCCGCTATGGATCGCAAGACTTACCCGACCAGCGAAACGGTCGATTTCATCGTCGTCGGCTCGGGCTCGGCGGGCGGCATCGTGGCGCGCGAGCTGGCGCTGGCGGGCAACAGCGTGGTGATCATGGAGCAGGGCCCGCGGCTCGACGCGCACGAATTCGAGCACGACGAGCTCAAGTACCGCCAGCTCTCGGGCATCACCAACAACCCGGCGACCAATCCGCAGACGTTCCGCCGGAGCGAGAACGAGACCGCGGTGCGGCGCAATTCGATGACTTATGCGCGGGTGGTCGGGGGCAGTTCCTCGCATTTCAACGCCAATTTCTGGCGGCTGCACGAGATCGACTTCATCGAGCGCAGCGTGTGGGGGCCGATCGAGGGCGCCGATCTGGTCGATTGGCCGATCACTTACGCCGATCTCGAGCCCTATTACTGCAAGGTCGAATGGGAAGTCGGCGTCTCGGGGCTCGCCGGGGCCAGCCCTTTCGCCTCGTTTCACTCCAAGCCCTATCCGATGCCGCCGCTGCCGATCAAATCGTCGGGCGTGCTGTTCGAGCGCGGCGCGCGCAAGCTCGGGCTGCATCCGTTCCCGTCGCCGATGGCGATCAATTCCATCCTGTACAAGGGCCGCCCGCCCTGCATCCAGTGCGGACTGTGCGGCGGGTTCGCATGCGAGGTGAAATCCAAGTCCTCCTCGGTGTGGACCGTGATTCCCGAGGCCGAGGCGAGCGGCAATTGCGAGGTCCGGCCCAACAGCTATGTGTTCCAGATCGGCATGAACGCCGCCGGGCGCGCCACCGGGGTGCATTACTTCGACGGCGACAAGGTCGAGCAGTTCCAGCGCGCCCGCGCGGTGGTGGTGTGCGCCAACGGCGCCGAGACCCCCAAGCTGCTGCTCAACTCGGCCACCAATTCGCAGCCCGAAGGCCTCGCCAATTCGAGCGACATGGTCGGGCGCAACCTGATGTGCAACAAGGGCGGCGGCGCGGCGGCGCGGTTCGAGCACCCGCTCAACGAATACAAGGGCGCCAACGTCACGATGATGTTGCACGACTGGTACAATGCAGACCCGGCGCGCGGGTTCTACGGCGGCGGCGGCTATACCGCGCGGTCGGGCGGGCCGCTAACCTGGGGGCAGAGCGTGCCAGAGGGAACGCCGACCTGGGGGCCTGGATTCAAGGATTACCTCGAATCCTACACCCACTGGATGAACTGCGCGGGCCACGGCACCTCGCTGGCGCAGCCGAACAACCGGATCGATATCGACCCCGAGCTGAAGGACGACTGGGGCGTGCCGGCGATGCGCGTCACGCTGAAGGACCATCCGGACGACCTCAAGCACGCCCAGTTCATGATCGACCGCGCGGTGGAAATCATGGACGCGGCGGGCGCGGTCCAGATCGAGCCGGGTGAAGTCGGCGCCGCCAACGGCGGGGTCCACCTGCTCGGCACCTGCCGCATGGGCAACGATCCGAGAACGTCGGTGATCGACAAGTACCACCGCACGCACGACGTGAAGAACCTGTTCCTGTGTGACGGGTCGAGCCTGCCGACCTCCACCCGCGGCCAGCCGACGCACACGATCGAGGCGCTGGCGTTCCGCGCCGGGGAGCATATCGCCCGGTTCGCGCGCGCCGGGGAGATCTAACCGGGTTACTCGCCCGCGCTGGGCAGCACGTTGATCTCGAGCCGCTCGCCCGGCTTCAGGTAGCGCGCGGCCATCGCCTGCACGTCGGCCGCGGTCAGCGCGCCGAGCCGCTCCTTGCCGCTCAAAAACCGGCCGAGCCGCTCGGGCTTGCGCTGGATGCGTTCCACGAGGCCCATCCAGCCGGCATTGGTCTTGAGCGCGCTGTCGTAGGCCTCCAGCATCGGCTGGCGCGCGCGGCGCAGCGTGTCGTCGGCGACCGGCGCCGCGATCAGGCGCTGGACCGTCTCGAGCATCGCGGTGCGCGCCGCCTCGACTTGCGCGACGTCGACCTGGGCGGCGAGGGTGAAGTAGCCGAAGCCCTGATAGACTTCGGACTGGGTGGCGTTGACCCCCGGCGAATAGGTCTGGCCGAGCTCCTCGCGCAGCTTGTCGGTCAATTCGATGCGCATCACGCGCTCGAGCAGCTCGAGCGCGAGCTCCTCTCCGAAGTCGCTGTCGTCGCGGGTCGGCCAGTCAAACCGGACGATTGCCTGATCGGCGGCACCGGTGTGGCGCAATGTCCGGAGCGTGCGGTCGGCGGTGAAGGTGCGGCTGCGGTTGGCCGCGTGGTCGCGGAACGCCGGCTCGCGCGCGGGGAGGGCGCCGAGCGTCTTGGCGACCAGGGCGATCGCTTCGGCCTCGTCGAAGTCGCCGACCAGCGCCAGTTCCATCGCCCCGTGGTCGAGCCGGTCGGCGATCGCGCCGCGCAGCTTGGCGAAGCTGAGCGCGAGGTAGTCTTCCTTGTCCTGCAGCGTGAAGCGCGGGTCCTGGTCGGAGATGATCCCTCCGAGCGCGTTGCCGAGCGCGCTTTCGGGCGTGGCGGTGAGGCTGGCGAAGCCGTTCTCGATGCTGCGGCGGTACTGCGCTTCGCCCTGCGGCCGGTAGCCGGGATCGGAGACCGCCGCGGCAAGCAACTGAAGCTGGAGTTCGAGATCGTCGGGCCGGGTCCCCGCGGCCAGCACGAACGTCTCGGCATCGGCGCCGAACGCGAAGCTGACGTTGCGGCCCGCGAGAATCGATTGCAGCTCGTCGATCGGATGCTTGCCGAGGCCGCCAACCGGAAGCACGCTCGCCATCGCCACCGCCAGCGGATTGTCGCGCGTGGCGAGCATTTGGCCGCCGTCGACATTGAGTTCGAGCGAGATGCGCGCCTGCTGCAGTTCGGTGCGCTTGAGGCTGAGCATCGCGCCGTTGGCGAAGCGCAGCTTGCGGATGCCGAGGAGCGGCTCGGTTTCGTCGGCGACCAACGTGCCGGGCGGCCCGAATTCGGTATAGCCCCAGGCCGTCAGCGCGCCGGCGGTTTCGGCCGCGAGCGGCGCGGCGAGCCCCGCGTTCCAGGCCGCGCGCAGCGCCTCGGCGCCGCCCTCGGCCGCGGTGCGGCCTTCGAAGCGGATCAGCGGATTATCGAGCGGGACGAGTTCGTCGGTCATGGCCGCGAGCACGCTGGCGGGGGTGATCGCGGGCAGGTGATCGAGGAACCGTTGTAGCGCGCTGGCGGGCGTGGTCGGGACCTGGCCGTCCTGCAGCAGCGTGATCGCGCCGGTCACGAAGCTGGCGTTGGAGCGCGTGTCGGCCCCGGCGGCGTTGGCTTCGAGCGAGGCGCGCAGGTTCGCCACTTGCTCGGCGACTTCGGCCTCGCTGAAGCCGAGTTCGAGCACCCGGCGGTACTCGGCCTGCGCGGCGGCCAGCGCCCTGCGCCACTCGCCGTCGCCGGCATCGACGATCAACTGGGTGGTGCGGCCGACATCGAACACGTCGCTGTTGCCGAGCCCGGCGCCGCGAAACGGCGGATCCTCGGCGCGGGCGAGACGCTGAAAGCGGCGGTTGACGATCGCGTAAGCGATTTGCCGGCGGACGTTTTGCTGGCGGAAAGCCAGCGTGTCGGTCTGGTCGAGTGCGGGGCCGTGGCGCGAGATCGTCAGCCGCTCGGCGAGCGCGGGGTCCAGATGGATGTCGGTTTCGCCGCCGCGGTCGAACGCAATCGGGCCCGGGTCGGCGCGTGCGACGAGCGGGGCGGGCTGCCAACTGGCGAAATGCTTGGCTACCAAGGCTTCCACGGCGTCGGCATCGAAGTCCCCCACGACGACCAGCGCGGTGTTCTCGGGGCGGTACACACGCTGGTAGAACCGGCGCAGCGCTTCGGGCGTGGCACCCTGCAACGAGGCCAGCGTGCCGATCGGCAGCCGGTCGATAAAGTGCGCGCCGGGATACTGGAACTGGATACCGTCGAGGTAGGCGCGCAACTGATACGTGTCGCGCACGCGCCGTTCGGACAGCACCACGCCCTTCTCGCGCTCGACCGCCTCGGGGCTGATCGTGAGCTCGCTGGCGGTCTCGCGCATCAGCATGATCGCGGTGTCGAGCAGCGCCGGATCGTTGCGCGGCAGGTCGAGCCGGTAGAGCGTGACGTCATAGCTGGTCGAGGCATTGGTGTCGGCGCCGAACGCGAGGCCCTCGCGCTCGAGCAGGCGGATCATCTCGCCTTCGGGCACGCGGGTCGAGCCGTTGAAAGCCATGTGCTCGACGAAATGAGCAAAGCCGCGCTCGTCCTCGCGCTCGGCGATCGAGCCGTCATCGACCCAGAACTGCACCATGCCCTGACCGGCCGGGGTGGCGTTGGGCCGGATGATGTAGCGCATGCCGTTAGCGAGCCGGCCGAAGCGGTAGCCCGGGTCGGGCGGCAGATCGCTTTTGGCGAAAGGCCACTCATGCTCGGGCGCGACGGGCGCGGGCGCCCCGGTGGACACCGGGGCGGGAGCCTGCGCAAGGGCCGGCGCGAAGGACGGGACGGCCGCGACGAGAAGAGTCGCGGCGAGCAAACGGCGGATCATCGCGTCGCTTGTGGCGGAGGACGCCTTAACCGGCAATGGCTTGTAACGGCATTGTCATTCGGGACTGCTCGGTGCCCGCTTGACTCGCTTTTGGACGCGGCCATACTTTTCTCCTGGGGAGCGAGCCGAAAGCAACGGGGATGACGCCGGCCTGGTCAGCCTACGCCGAACGAGCGGGCGCGGTCGCGCCTCTGACGCTGCGCGACCGCGCCGGCGCGTTGGTGCTTGTCGTGCTGATCCACGTTGGGCTGGCCGCGTTACTGTTGCTGCTCCAGACCCATCCCCAGACCATCGAGGCGCTGAAGGAGCGCCTGACCGTCATCGAGGTCGCGCCGCCGCCCCCTCCGCCGCCGCCCCCTCCGCCGCCGCGCGATCCCCGGCCCACCGTGGCGCCGCGCGCCGTCCCGAGCGCGCCTGCCCCGCGACGCATGCCCGACATCGCCGCGCCGGCGCCGATCATGCCGCCGATCGTGTTCCCGGCCACCGTCCAGACCCCGCCGGGCGAGGCCAGCGCGGGCCGCGGCTCGACCGGGAACGGTGACGCGGCGCGCGGCGCCGGCGGCGCGGGCGGTGTCGGTGGCGGAGGCGGAGGCGGGCGAGGCGGAGCTGCCGTAGCCCAGGCGGTGCCCGAGCCGGTCAGAACCGGGCGGTGGCGGCGCAACTTCAGGGAGGGGGACTTCGATCGCCGGCGCGGACTGGTCGGCTTCGGCACGATCATCTGCGCCACCGCACCCAGCGATCGGCTGGTCGATTGCAAACCCGGTCGGGAGTTTCCGGAAGGCTCAGGACTGAGCGAAGCGATGCGGGAGGTCGCGCCGCGCCTTCGCTACGTCGTGACGGACGACAAGGGGAAGCGGCTGATCGGCGAACTCGTTGAAGTCACCTACCAGTTCCACCCGCGACGTTAGGCGCTATTTCTTCGGCTTGGACCCGCTGCGCAGCTTGGACCGGTGCGCGGAGAGATCGAACACCTCGCCGGGGCCGGCGTCGTCCTGCAGCAGGCCGAGGCGGCGGGCGACTTCCTGGTAGGCCTCTTCCTCGCCGCCGAGGTCGCGGCGGAATCGGTCCTTGTCGAGCTTCTCGCCGGTCGTCATGTCCCACAGCCGGCAATTGTCGGGGCTGATCTCGTCGGCGAGGATCACCCGGCTGTAGTCCTGGTCCCAGATGCGGCCGAACTCGAGCTTGAAGTCGACCAAGCGAATGTCGATCGCGGCGAACATCCCGCACATGAAGTCGTTGACGCGGATCGCCATGCTGGAGATGTCCTGCATCTCCTCGTTGCTGGCCCAGCCGAAGCAGGCGATGTGTTCTTCCGAGACCATCGGGTCCTGCAACTCGTCGCTCTTGAGGTAATACTCGATGAGCGTGTGCGGCAGCGGCTCGCCCTCTTCCATGCCGAGGCGCTTCGAGAGGCTGCCGGCCGCGACGTTCCGTACGACCACTTCGAGCGGAATTATCTCAACCTGGCGAACCAGTTGCTCGCGCATATTGAGCCGGCGGATGAAGTGCGTCGGAATGCCGATGTGCGCCAGCCGCAGGAAGACATGCTCCGAGATGCGGTTGTTGATAACGCCCTTGCCGTTGATCGTGCCCTTCTTCTGGGCGTTGAAGGCGGTCGCATCGTCCTTGAAGTACTGGATGATCGTGCCCGGCTCGGGACCCTCATAGAGGATCTTGGCCTTGCCTTCGTAGATCTGGCGGCGGCGGGACATGGCGGTACCTTCGAGGACTGGAAAACAAGCGCCCCGGCGGGACGAAGCGTTGGCTTCGCGCGGGCCGGGGCGTCGTGCGCGCCTATACACCGCGTTCCCGGGCAAGGCAATTGCGGGGGTGGCGCGGGGCCGCTAGTCGCGGTGACAAGGTTCGGGGAAGGGGTGCCAGTGATTCCAGCGCCGGCGCGCGCCGCCATTTCGTTGATTGCGCTGTGCGTGGGCTGGCCAGTCGCGGCGCAGGACGCGGCGGGTGTCGACGCGCGCCCGATCGTGGTCACCGGCACGCTGATCCGCGGCGCGGCGGAGGCGGGCCTGGCGCCGGTCGAAGTCATCACGGCCGAGGACATCGCCGACCAGGGCTCGCCGAGCGTGGTCGAACTGGCCAAGCGGCTGGCGGTATCCGCCGGGGTGCTCGGCGATGCCGCGCAGTTCGACATCCGCAGCCAGTTCAACGAAGGGGTGGCGTCGATCAACCTGCGCGGGCTCGGGCCGCAACGCACGCTGGTCCTGCTCAACGGCAAGCGAGTGGTGCCGATGGCGGGCGGTACCTACCCGATGGTCGATCTGAACTTGCTGCCGAGCGCGGCGCTGGGCCGGATCGAGGTCCTCAAGGACGGCGCGGCCGCGACGTACGGCTCGGACGCGATCGCCGGCGTCGTCAACGTCATCACCCGCTCGGGGCAAGTGGGATTCCGCGCCTCGGGCGACTACCGCTACGTCGAGGGCTCCCAAGGCGACTGGACAGGCGGGCTATCGTGGGGCGGCGATCTGGGGCCGGTGCGGCTGTTCGTGGCCGGCGGCTACCAGCACCGCAGCGAGCTTGTAACCACCGATCGGACCTGGGGCGTGCAGCCTTATGCGGCCAACCCGCAGGGCGGCTGGACCGGCGGCGGCGCCCCGGGCAACTTCGATTTCAACGGCAGCGTCGGCGGCACCCGGTTTGATGCCGACCTCGCCTGTTCGAGCTTCGGGGCGTTTCGCTCGCTGCCCGGCTCGAATGCCGACTTGTGCCTCAACAACTACACCGGCTTCAGCAATCTGGTGGAGCCGGAGGACCGCTGGCAGCTGTTCGCCGACGCGGAAGTCGCCTTGTCCGACACGGCAACCCTGCGCCTGACCGGGCTCTACGGGCGTACCGAAACGGTCCTGACCACCACGCCCAGCTACCTGCCGACGATTGCCCCGTCCGCCAATGCCGCGTTCGGCGGCACCGGGCTGTTCACGGTGCCGACTTACGCGCCCGCGCTGATCGACTATTGCTGGCGGTTCCGCGGGATCAGCGGCTGCGCGGTCGATGCCGGCTTCCGTCCGGTGCAGCCGGCGCTGGCGTTTCCGGTACGGTTCCGGCCGCTGCTCCTGGGCGGCAATCCCGTGTTCGACAATGCGCGCGGGTCGGCCGTGCTGCCGCGCGACAGCGATCTCTATCGCGCCACCGCCGAACTGACGGTCCAACTGCCGCGCGGGCTCGAGCTGGCGCTCGGCGCGACTTATTCCGAATACGACCGCTACTTCGAAGGCGGCGACAGTTTCGTCGATCTGCTGCAGAACGCGCTCGCCGGGTTCGGCGGCGAATCTTGCCCCTACGCCACCCCGCAATCGCGCGCCGGGCTGACCCAGGCCCAGTTGGCGGCGGTGGCAGGGCGGAATGGGTGCCACTTCTTCAACCCGTTTTCGACCGGGATCGCGGGCAATACCATCACCGGGCAGGCCAATCCGGTCTATGCCGGGGTCAGCAATCCGCTCGGGCTCGATCTCACGCCCGGGGCGGGGCTGATCAACGACGCCTCGACGATCGACGATTTCTACACCGTGATCAACCGGCGCGCGAACACGCGGCAATGGGTCGGTGACGCCTTGCTGTCGGGCGGGACCGGGTTGCGCTTGCCAGGCGGCGAAGCGCGCTTCGCGGTGGGCGGGCAATACCGCCGCGACGCCTACGCCCGTTCCTACGGGGCGACCAACAATCTCGCGACGTTCCCGTGCCCCGGATCGGTGCTCGATCCGGCCGCGACCTGCACGCCGCAAGTCGGGCCGATCGGCTTCCTCGGCTCGAACCGCGACGCCGCGGTAACGGGCGAGGTGTGGGCGGGTTTCGCCGAGGTGAGATTGCCACTGACTTCGAGGATCGAAGCGCAAGTCGCCGCGCGCTATGAAGATTATGGCGGGGCGACCGGAGCAACTTTCGATCCGCAGCTGCGATTGAGAGCCGAGCTGACGGACTGGCTGACGCTGCGCGGAGGGGTCGGCACGACGTTTCGCGGACCGCCCCCGCAGAGCACTTCGGCCGACCTTGTCGTGCCCACGCTGATCGGCAGCGCGTTTCGCGCGGTCGACGTGCTTGGCAACCCCGATCTCGAGCCCGAGAAGGCCACCACCTGGAACGCAGGCGTGCAGACCCAGCGCAGCGGGTTTCGCGCCAGCCTCGACTACTGGCGCTACGACCTTGCGGGGGGAATCGAGAACGAGCCGGTCAGCGGTATCGTGGCGGCGATGTTCGGCGCCACCGGATCGGCCAATTGCGGCAATCCCGCCTATGCCGCGCTGCAGGCGCGCTTCACGTTCTCCGGCGGGACGTGCGCGGTCGCCAATGTGCAGCGACTGCGCACCTTTGCGTTCAACTCGGCCGGGGTCGAGACGAGCGGCGTGGATGCACAGGCCAGTTATGCGCGCGATCTCGGGCCGGTCTCGGCCGAGCTCGGCGTCTCGGGTAGCTATCTCCTCGAATACCGCGTGGGCACGGTCACCGTGGAAGGGATCGCGGTGCAGCCGGGGTTCGACGCGGCGGGCCTGCTCAACTACCAGACCACCGCCTACCCTCTGCCGAAGCTCAAGGGCCAGGCGTGGGTGCAGGGGGGCTGGGGCGCCCATTCGCTGCGCGTCCAGCTCAATTTCATCGGCGAGATGACCGACCAGCGCGGCGCCGACGTGTTCGGGCCCAATCCCTCCGTCCTGGCCGGTGCCTCGGTCGGCGCGGGAAAGCAGATCGGCAGCTTCACTACTGTGGATGTCGCCTGGCGGTGGCGGCTGCCCACCGGGAGCGAACTGTCGCTTGCGGTGGCGAACCTGCTCGACACCGCACCACCATTCGCGCGGCTCGACCAGAACTACGATCCGCTGACCGCGAGCGCGCTCGGGATGACTGTCAAAGTCGGTATCAGCCAGGCATTCTGATCGCGGGGGAGGGCAGCGGCCAACCGCTTGTTCATCTCGGCCGAGGTAGGCAATACCGCCTCATGCTATCGCAGAAAACCCGCTATGCGATCCGCGCGATGCAGCACCTCGCCGACCGCCATGGCGAGGGGCCGGTGCGGCTCGCCGAGATTGCCGAAGCGCAGAAAATCCCCGCCAACTTCCTCACCGTGATTCTCTCGGAGCTGAGCCGATTCGGCATCGTGGCATCGCTGCGCGGCAAGGATGGCGGCTACTGGCTGGCGATCCCGCCCGTCGACATCACTTACGGCGATCTGATCCGGGTCATGCGCGGCAGCCTCGCGCTGGTGCCGTGCGCGAGTCGTTTCGCGCACGAGAAGTGCCGCAACTGCGTGGAGGAGGGCGAGTGCCGGACGCGCGCGCTGATGCTCGAGGTGCGCGACCGGACGGCGGAGATCCTCGATTCGATCCGTCTGTCGGACCGCATCGATCCGGTTCCGGCGGATGCCGGACGCGATAAAAGCGAAACTTGACACCGGTCACGGTGAATTTTCCCACGGATCGTCGCAGGGCTATTGTCAACCATATCACTTGACAATAGAGAGGGTGCGCCCCGGCATTCCGCCGCGCGGACGGAGACTTATCCGATGGGTGCCACTGTCGAACGGTACGAACATCTCGACCTCGCCCACCTGCCCGAACACCTGCGTGTCGTTGCCGAAGCGCTCCAGCGCCTGCGCTACGGCACGGTTCAGCTGACCGTCCACGACGGAAAGCTGATGCAGGTCGACGTGACCGAGCGCCGCCGCTTCGGCAGCTGACCGGCGGCCCCTTGGGCCGCGCCATTCCGCTTCATTCTGCGCAGACCGGACCCCCGGATGCACGTCCCAGCCGCTGAGCGTCGCCACGCACGCGAGCTCCGGCCGACCTTTGGGGGTACCGATCATGAACACCACATATTCGACCAACCGTATCCGGCTGCTAGCGGGCATTGCCGCGATCGCCGTGCTTCCCGCTCCAGCGCTGGCTGCCGACGAAACGGTGGTCGCCGCCGAGGCCGATGCGTTTGCTGCCGATGATCAGGCGCAAGAGCCGGGACGCCCGGCGGCCTCGTCCTCCGGTGCGCCAGAAAACGTCATCATCATCACCGCGCGCCGGCGCGAGGAAGCCGCGCAGGACGTACCGCTGGCGATCTCGACGCTCGATGCGCGCACGATCAACGAGACCGGCAATTTCAGCGTCTACAAGCTCCAGCAGCTCGCCCCGACCTTGCAGGTCTATTCCTCCAACCCGCGCAACACGGTGGTCAACATCCGCGGCCTCGGCGTGCCGTTCGGGCTGACCAACGACGGCTTCGAGCAGGGCGTCGGCATCTACGTCGACGACGTCTATAACGCGCGCGTCGCGTCGGCGACGTTCGACTTCCTCGACGTGGCCCAGGTCGAGATCCTGCGCGGGCCGCAGGGCACGCTTTACGGCAAGAACACCACCGCCGGCGCGATCAACATTCGCACCAACCAGCCGACCTTCACCTTCGAGGGCAGCGCGGAAGCGTCGATCGGCAGCTACAACTTCCACCAGTTTAAGACCGCCGTATCGGGTCCGCTGTCGGACAACGTGGCGGTGCGCCTGGCCGCCTCGGGCACCAGCCGCCGCGGCACGGTCTACAACGTCACCAGCGGCAACTGGATCAACGAACAGGACAACCTCGGCTTCCGCGGGCAAGTCCTGTTCAGGCTCGGCGATACCGTCGATCTGACGTTTGCCGGCGACATCAGCCTGCAAGATCCGGAATGCTGCGGCGGCGTCTATGTCGGCTACGGCCCGACCCAGCGCGCCGCGGCGCGCCAGTATCCGGCTCTGGCGGCGTTCTTTCCCGGTTACACCACGCCGGGCGCGAACCTCAATTCGCTGCCGAGCACCGATCCGTTCGACCGCCGCACCAATATCGATGCCACGCTGAACGCGGGCAACGACATCGGCGGCGTTTCCGCCCGGCTCGCCTGGGACATCGACGACAACAACGCGTTCACTTCTATCAGCGCCTGGCGGTTCTGGGACTGGCGGCCGGAGAACGACCGCGACTTTACCGGTCTCTCGATCGTCAGCAAGTCGCAGAACCCCTCGCAGCAGGAGCAGTATTCGCAGGAATTCCGCTTCAACCATTCCGGCGAGCGGCTTAACTTCGTGCTCGGCGCGTTCGGCTTCTACCAGCGGATCGACACTCAGGGTCTCGAGCAGCAGGGCCCCGACGCGAGCCGCTGGAACCTGACCAACGCCGCGCAGATCACCGCCAACATCCTCAATGGCCTGCGCGCCGAAAACACCCAGTTCCTCAAGAGCACCAGCTTCGCGCTGTTCGGCCAGCTCGATTTCGCACTGACCGACCGGTTGACGATCCAGCCCGGCGCGCGCGTCAATTACGACAAGAAAGAGGGCTTCTACGAGCGGCGGGTGTTCCGCGGCAACGGCACGGAACTGCTGCTGACCGACACCGACGCGGTCAGCGTGGCGCAGCGCGGGATCTACGCCCCGCTGAGCTATGCGCCGGAGTACAGCGCCTGGAACTTCAGTTACGATCTGACCGTCAGCTATGAGCTGGCCGACGACGTGCTGCTCTACGGGACTTACGCCAAGACCTTCAAGACGGGCGGCATCAACCAGAACGGCGTGCCGGTCGACGGCAACAACAACCCGATCGTGTCCGCCTACTCGATCGAGCCGGAATCGGTGAACCACTTCGAAGGCGGCGTGAAAACCCAGTTCTGGGATCGCCGCGCGACGCTCAACCTGGCTGCCTTCCGCACCACGATCGACGACTTCCAGGCCAACGTCACCAATGGCCAGTTCGGTGTGCTGCGCGGCTATCTGGCGAACGCCGGGCAGGTCCGTTCGCAGGGCGTCGAAGTCGATTTCTCGGTTCGCCCGAGCGAGCGCTTCACCGCTTACGTCAACGGCGCCTTCACCGACGCCAAGTACACCGAGTTCACCGACGCGCCATGCCCCCCGGAATTCGCCGGCGGCACCACGGTTGGGGCGGGCCAGACCCCCGGCGCTCCGGGAGTTCCGGGCCTCAGCCCGGCGAACTGCGACATCTCGGGCCAGGTCTTGCCGGGCGTGTCGAAATGGGCGTTCTCGGTCGGCGGCGAGGCCAATTCTCCGGCTACGATCTTCGACAAGGAAGGCCAGGTCTATTTCGGGGTTGATACCAGCTATCGCTCGGAGTGGTCCTCCAACCCGTCGCCGTCGATCTATACTTTCGTCGATGGCTACGCGCTGGTGAACCTGCGCCTTGGCTTCCGCGGCGACAACTTCAACATCTACGGCTGGGTGCGCAACGCCTTCGACGCGGAGTACTACGACCAGCTCAACTTCGGCCCGAGCAACACCGGCCTCATCGCCGGCAATCTGGGCGATCCGCGGACTTACGGTGGCACCGTGAGGTTCGACTTCTGATCGGGCTCCTCCCCGGCACGGGGAGGAGGAATGAGCTTGGCGGCGGTTTCCACCACCCGCCGGCCGAGATAACGCGCGCCGTCGAGGTCGATTGCGCTCGGCTGGCGCGAGCCGTCGTTGTTGGCGATCGTGCTGGCGCCATACGGCGAGCCGCCGAGGACCTCATCGACCCCGTTTTGCCCCTTGAAGCCGTAGTCGAGCCCGACCACCGTGCAGCCGAAATGCAGCAGGTTGGTGATGATCGAGAACAGCGTGGTTTCCTGCCCGCCGTGCTGCGCGGCGGTGGAGGTGAAAGCCCCGGCCGCCTTGCCGACCAGCGCGTCGGTGTACCACAGCCCGCCCGCCTGATCGAGGAACGCGGCCATCTGGCTCGGCATCCGCCCGAACCGCGTCGGCGCGCCGATCACCAGGCCGTCGTACTGGGGAAGGGCGGCAATGCCGTCGATCAGGGGATGGGTTTCATCGGCAACGAAGCCGGCCGCCTTGGCCACTTCGGCGGGCGCGGTTTCCGGCACGCGGCGCACATCGACGTCGTGGCCCGCTCCGCGCACACCTTCGGCGACGGCATCGGCCATCTGCGCGATGTGGCCGTAGGACGAATAGTAGAGCACGAGAATGCGGGCCATGGCGGTGGTCCTTTCGGGGGTCGGGCGGGTTTGGGGTTCGCTTGGCACAAGCGACCGGAGCGGTCGAGGTTCCAGCGCGGGCTGGCGCGTCAGGCGCGTTCGCGCCGCCGCAGGTCGTCAACGCGCGTCCAGATCGCGCTGACCACCACCGAGCCTTCGCCGACCGCTGAGGCAACCCGCTTGGTCGAGCCCGCGCGCACGTCGCCGACCGCGAAGATGCCGGGCAGCGAAGTCTGGTAGGCGCTGGGCGCGCCGACTTCGGGCCCGGTCCTGACGAAACCCTTGTCGTCGAGCTCGACCAGGCCCGACAACCAGGCGGTATTGGGCGCCGCGCCGATCATCACGAACAGCGCGGAGGCCGCGATCCATTGGCGCCCGGCGGGGGTCTCGATCTCGACCGCGCGCAAGTGGTCGTCGCCGTCCACCGCGGTGAGCTGCGCCTGGTAATGGATGGTGATGCGCGGGTTGGCTTCGAGCCGCTCGCGCAAATAGGCGCTCATTGTCGAGATCAGATCGCTCCGCCGCACCAGCAAGTGGACATGGCGGGCGGCGCGCGACAGATACATCGCCGCCTGCCCGGCCGAGTTGCCGCCGCCGATCACCACCGCCTCGGTCTCGCGGCAGAAGCGCGCCTCCATGTCGGTCGCCGCGTAGAACACGCCCGAGCCTTCGAACGCCTCGAGCCGCTCGATCGGCAGTCGCCGGTACTGCACCCCGGTGGCAACCAGCACGTTGCGCGCGCAAAGCTCGGTGCCGTCGTCGAGCGTCACGCAGAAACCTTCGCCGCGCTGCGCGAGACCCCGCACCTGCCGCGGCATGGCGAAGCGGGTGCCGAACTTCATCGCCTGGATCTGGCCGCGATAGGTCAGGTCGGCGCCAGAGATACCGGTCGGGAAACCCATGAAATTCTCGATCCGGCTGCTGGTGCCGGCCTGGCCGCCGATCGCGGTATCCTCGACCACCAGCGCGCACAGACCTTCCGAGCCGGCATAGACCGCCGCCGCGACGCCAGCAGGTCCGCCGCCGACAATGACCAGGTCCAGATCGTCGATGTCGTCGATATCGAGATCGAGCCCGAGGATCGTCGCCACTTTGCGCGGCGTGGGATCCTCCAGCCGCGTGCCCTTGTCGGTGATGACCGAGGGACGGTGCTGCGCCAGCCGGTAGATCGCCTCGGCGGCCGCGTCATCGCTGTCGAGCTCGAAGCTCTGGAACGGGATGCGGTTGCGCGACAGGAAGCTGGCCACGCGCTGCACGGCCGGATCGCGCTCGGCCCCCACGAGCGTCAGCGCGCTGGCGCCTTGCTCGAACAGCATGCGGCGCCGGGCCGCAAGGACCGTCAGGACGTGGTCGCCGACTTCGGGCATTCGGGCCATGAATTCGAGCATCGCGGTGCGGGGAATCTCGAGCAGGACGGTGTCGATCGCGGCCCGCAAGCCGAAAGTCGCGGCACCCCCGCTGAGAAAGCTCATCTCTCCCAGGAACTGGCCTGGCCCCATTTTGGCATCGTCCCACCGTTCGCCGGTGAAAGGGTCCGGAACTTCGACCTCGCCTGCCATGACGATATGAAACGAACGCCAGCGATCACCCACCTCGACGATCATCTCTCCCGCGGCGTAGCGGCGTTCCTGCCCGAGCGCGGCGAGGGTGTCGAAATGCTCCGGCTTGAAGGGCCGGGGAGTCATGAACTTCAGGTCGTCGCCGATGCTTTCCATACCGGCTTGACGCCCGTTAGCGCGGCGTCTGTCAAGCGGACGAATCTCCGTCTCTGGAAGGCTGGCCGCCCGGCCGGCTTCGGCTAGGGTCGGGCAACAATGGCGCGGGGAGCGCATCGAGTGTGGCGCGGCTGATTCTGCTCAATAAACCTTACGGGGTGCTGTCGCAGTTTACCGATCGCGCGGCGACTTCGCGCCGCACGCTTGCCGAGTTGATCGACATGCCCGGCGTCTATCCGGCGGGGCGGCTCGATCGCGACAGCGAGGGCCTGCTGCTGCTGTGCGACGACGGGCGGTTGCAGGCGCGAATCGCCGATCCGCGCTTCAAGATGGCCAAGACCTACCTCGTGCAAGTCGAAGGCGAGCCGGACGACGCCACCCTGGACCGCCTGCGGCGCGGCGTGGTGCTCAAGGATGGCCCGACCGCCCCGGGGGAGGCGGAACGGATCGCCGCTCCCGACCTGTGGCCGCGCGATCCGCCGATCCGCGTGCGCCAAAGCGTGCCCGACACATGGCTGCGGATCACAATTCGCGAAGGCCGCA
The DNA here is from genome assembly GCA_002279825.1 of Sphingomonadales bacterium 12-68-11. Lineage (GTDB taxonomy): Bacteria > Pseudomonadota > Alphaproteobacteria > Sphingomonadales > Sphingomonadaceae > Croceibacterium_A. Next base: position 293,385 of record NCCV01000003.1, on the reverse strand, counting down.
ATCGGCAGGTGCGGAGGATGACCGCCGCGGTCGGCCATCCGACTTTGCGGCTGGTACGCTGGTCGATCGGCGAATGGACGGTCGCGGGTTTGGCACCCGGAGAATGGCGGGAAGCGGCGGTGCCGGGATGAGACCGCGTGCGGCGCCGGGCTTCAGTCCTCGTCGCTGAAGGCGAGGCTGCCGGCATCGACCAGTTCGGCGATCAGCAACATCGCGTGCGCGGACTCCAGCAGGACCGGATCGACGGTGAAGCGGACATTTCCGCAGAGCAGTTCGGCGAAGGCCGCGGCCGCGCCGGTGCAAGAGATGGAGCGGCCGTCGACGAACAAGGCCACCGAGCCCGGCCCCTCGCGCACGAACGAAAACCGGCTGGCGGGGTTGCGGAGCAGCGCGGAGCCGCCGCCCAGCACCTCGCGCAGATCGTCTGGCGCGATAGGCTGTTCCGGGCGCCAGTCGATGTCGGGGTTCTTGGGCGTGCTGCTATAGGTCCCGAACCAGCGCGCGAACGCCGCCCGATCGAGCAGCCGTTCGGCCACCATGCCATGCAGCCGCTCGAGCGCCGGCGCCGAGATTTCGCCGGGATTTTCAAGGTGCTGGAGGTCCGGATCGGCGAACCGATCGCCGTCCTCCAACTCTTCGAGCAAGTGCTCGGTCCAGCCGGCGAGAAGCTCGGCGCGTGAGGGCGCGCGAAAGCCGACCGAATAGGTCATGCAGTCGTCGCCGATAGCCACGCCGCAGTGCGCCACGCGGGGCGGCACGTAGAGGATGTCGCCGGGCTCGAGGATCCATTCCTGGAACGGCTCGAACCGGGCGAGCAGGCGCAGGTGATCGTGCGGCTGGAGCTCCGTCGTGCCGTCGCACAGGCCGCCGAGCTGCCAGCGGCGTTTGCCGAGGCCCTGGACCAAGAACACGTCGTACTGGTCGAAATGCGGCCCGACCCCGCCGCCATCGACGGCGTAGCTGACCATGACATCGTCGATGCGCCAGTTGGGAATGAAGCGAAACGGATCGAGCAAGGCGGCCACCGCCGGTACGTGGTGATCGACCGCCTGCACCAGCAGGGTCCAGGGCTCTTTCTTGCCGAGCTTGGCGAAGCGATCTTCGCGCAAGGGGCCGTGTTCGAGATCCCAATTGTCCCGCGCGTAAGTGACCAGCCGCGCCTCGACATCGGGCTCGCAAGCCAGCCCGGCCAACTCGTCGGGTTCGAGCGGGTTGCGCCACGCGGCCCACGGGTTGCGGATCAGCCGCGGCTGCTTCTGCCACGCGGTGCGGAGGAACTCGGCGCTGTCGAACTGGGTGAAGTGCAACGGGCTAGGCCTTGTCTGGCCCGGACGCGATCACCAAATCCATGAAGTTCCTGGCGGCTTCGCGGTCGGCGTCTTCCTTGAACGCGACATCGAGATCGGGAGCCGCATCCAGCAGGTACAGCAACGTCCACAGCGCGAACCGCTTGCCGCGATCCCGCTCGAGGCCGAAGTCCACCAGCATCCGTTCCACTGCGGCGGCTTGCACGCCGGGAGTGACCGCCGCGACATCGGAGGTGCCGAAGTAGCGGTGGAGCAGGTCGTCGAGGTCCATGCAGCGCTGGCTAGCTGTCTGTGGAGCGAGCGCAAGGTATTGCTGCAATGGCCGTGCTGCGGGCATAGGGCCCGGCGCAAGAATCTCTGGCGCTGCCCCGGCGGCGAGCGCATTTTTTTCAAAGTTCAAAGGAGTCTATCGATGAAGGGTTTCAAGGAGCCGGGGTTTCAGGACCGCGCCGCCGCGTCCGCGCGGGCGAAAAACAGCGCGGTGGAGAAGCTGAAGGCGGCGCCCAAGCCCGACGCGGCGGAACTGGCGGCGCGCGCGGCACGGCAGGTCGAACGCGAAGCCAAGGAAGCGGCCAAGCGCGCGGCGGCGCGCGAAGCCAAAGAGGCCGCGCAGCGCGCGGAGGAAGAGCGACTGGCCGCGCTCGAGGCGGCGAAGATCCAGGCTGCCGGGCTCACCGAAGCCGAGCGCAAGGCGGCGCGCGATGCCAAATATGCCGCGCGCAAGAAGCGCAAGGGCTGACCCGGACCGGCCGCGAGCGGACGCCGCAGCGCAGGAGCTCGGCGCGGGGCCCGGTTTTGTTGGGATTGCCGCGCGGCGCTGCTAAGGGCGCGCCGCAATGATCACCATCAACTCCATCACGGTGCGGCTCGGCAGCCGCACGATCCTCGACGGCGCGACGGCCGCGATCCCCGCCGGGGGGCGCGTGGGCCTCATCGGCCGCAACGGCGCGGGCAAGTCGACGCTGATGAAAGTCCTCGTCGGCCAGCTCGATCCCGACGGCGGCTCGATCGAGATGCCGCGCCGCACCCGGCTCGGCTACATCGCGCAGGAAGCACCGAAAGGCACCATCAGCCCGTTCGATGCGGTGCTCGCGGCCGATGTCGAACGCACGGCGCTGCTCGACGAAGCCGAGCACTGCGTCGACCCCGACCGGCTCGGCGACCTTCACGAGCGGTTGCTGGCGATCGACGCTTATGCCGCGCCCTCGCGCGCGGCGATCATCCTGACCGGGCTCGGCTTCGACGAGGAGATGCAGGCGCGCCCGCTCGACAGCTTCTCGGGCGGCTGGTCGATGCGCGTGGCGCTCGCCTCGCTGCTGTTTTCGGCGCCCGACGTGCTGCTGCTCGACGAACCGTCGAACCACCTCGATCTCGAATCGACGCTGTGGCTGGAGAACTTTCTCAAGGCCTATCCCGGCACGCTGATCGTGATCAGCCACGAGCGCGACTTGCTCAACAACGTGGTCGATTCGATCCTTCACCTGCAGGGCGGCAAGCTGACGCTCTATGCCGGCGGCTATGACGCGTTCGAGACGCAGCGCGCCGAACGGGCGGCGCAGCTCAGCGCGGCGAAGGCTTCGCAGGATGCGCAGCGCGCGCGCCTGCAGGACTATGTGGCCCGCAACAGCGCGCGCGCCTCGACCGCCAAGCAGGCCCAGTCGCGCGCCAAGATGCTGGCCAAGATGCAGCCGATCGCGGCGCTGATGGAAGACCCGAGCCTGAGCTTCGACTTTCCGAGCCCGAACGAGATGCGCCCGCCGCTCATCACGCTCGACCAGGCGGCGGTCGGTTATGGCGACATGCCGATTCTGCGCCGGCTCAACTTGCGGATCGATCCCGACGACCGGATCGCGCTGTTGGGGCGCAACGGCAACGGCAAGACCACGCTGGCGCGGCTGCTGGCGGGGCAGCTCGGTGCGATGGAAGGGGGCATCCAGCTTTCGGGCAAGATCCGCATTGGCTACTTCACCCAATATCAGGTCGAGGAACTCCACTCGGAGGATACCCCGCTCGAGCATATGACCCGCGCGATGAAAGGCGGGACGCCCGCGGCGGTGCGCGCCCAGCTCGGCCGGTTCGGTTTCTCGGGCAACCGCGCCATGAGCAAGGTCGGTTCGCTGTCGGGGGGCGAGCGCGCGCGGCTGGCGCTGGCGCTGATCACCCGCGAAGCGCCGCACCTGCTGATCCTCGACGAGCCGACCAACCACCTCGACGTCGACGCGCGCGAGGCGCTGGTCCAGGCGCTCAACGATTTCGCCGGGGCGGTCATCCTGATCAGCCACGACCGGCATATGGTGGAGTTGACCGCCGATCGGCTGGTCCTGGTCGATAACGGCACCGCCGCCGACTACACCGGCAGCATCGAGGACTACATCGACTTCGTGCTCGGCCGGAACCAGCCCAAGGGCGAGGCGCGACCGAAAGGCGAGAAGAAAGACCGCAAGGCTACCGCGCGCGCCCGCGAGGAGGCGCGGCTGGCGGCCAAAGCAGTGTCCGAGGCCGAGGCGGCGATTGCGCGCCTGCAGGCGCAGGCCACCAGCATCGACCGGGCGATGTTCGATCCCGAGGGGGCAGAACCCGCGCTGCGCGCCCTGACGATGGGCGAGCTGGCACGGCGCCGGGCGGAGCTGACGCTAGCGCAGGAAAACGCCGAAAAGCAGTGGATCGCGGCCAGCGAGCGTCTCGAGCAGCACGCCGTCTAATGGTGCCCAAGGGCGGGATCGAACCACCGACACTGCGATTTTCAGTCGCATGCTCTACCAACTGAGCTACTTGGGCCCATTAGCACCGGGCGTCGTCAGCAGCGCGGGCCGTGGGCCCGGCGGACGGAAGCGGGCCTATGGCCAAGGCGGCCCGGCTTGGCAAGGGGTTATTCCCTGCGCTCGGCGTCGGCGTCGTCGCGCACCAGCGCCTCGGGATCGGCGGCCTCGCCGGGAAGGGCATAGCCTTCGTTAAACCACTGGGCGAGGTCGCGGTCGCGGCACCGGGCCGAGCAGAACGGCGTGAACGCCTCGCTGCGGGGCTTGCGGCAGATCGGGCAGGGGCGGGCGCTCATCGCGGGACCAGTTGGGCGTGGGGCACCTCGATCGCAAGGCCGGGACGCGCTTCCCAGCGCACTTCGCGCCCCGAGCGGCGGGCGAGCTCGACAAGCCATTCGGGATGGAGGTGGGCTTCGAGGGTGGGGTGCCCGGCGAGCAGCACGGCACCCGGGCCCTCGAGGCGCTCGGCGCGGCGGAGCAGCGCGCGCGCGGCTGTCGCGGCCGGCTGGAAGGCGGCGCGGTGCAGCAGCGAGGGACGCTCGAGACGCGCAACGAGCTGGACGAAGCCGAACCCGTTCATCGCGGTGCGCTCGTGCGGCCAATACGCAAGAGAGGCCGCCAGTGCCGCATCGACCGCGCGGCGGTCGGCCTTGTCCGCCAGCGTCGGGAAGTCGATCCCGATCGAACCGCCGACGTCGAACCGCTGCAGCGCCTGCGCGAGTGCCGGAACCGCGGCGAGAGCCAGGGCGCGCGGATCGAGCGTGCCGTCGACATCGACCAGCAGCATCGCCGGTGTCGGGCTGAATTGCAGCGAGCCGCCGGGCAAGGCGACCTCCCCGGTAAAAGCTTCGGCGATCAGGTCGGCGAAATCGCCCGTGGGAAACGCGCGCACCTCACGGACGTCATGCCCTTCGGCGCGCAGCCGATCGGCCAGCGACGGGGCAGGGCGGGGTGCCGCTTCGGTCGGCCGGGCCCGCGCCAGCTTGCGCCGGCCGCGCTCGCCGAGCGCCGGGCGGGTGACTTCGAGCCGGATCAATGCGCCCTCGCTGGCCGAGGGGGGGAGGCGGTCGACCAGCGTCTGCTCGCCGCCCTGGAAGCGCGCGGTGCCGCGGCGGCTGCCGGCAGCGCGCGCGACCAGCACTGCGTCCTGGACCTCGCCCACAGTCAGCTCGCCCGGCCAGTCGAACCGCGCAGCCACGATCTGCTCGCCCTCGAGGCGGATCGCGCGGGTCTCGCCGATCCCTTCCTCGACCAGCCAAGTCATGTGATCCTCCCCGGTACGGGGAGGGGGACCATGCGAAGCATGGTGGAGGGGCACAGGCAGTGACCTGCCGCCGGTGCCCCTCCACCACCCTGCGGGTGGTCCCCCTCCCCCGATGGGGGAGGACTAGCCAACGGAGAAGCCCGCGCTCTTGAGGAGCGCGCGGGTTTCGAACAGCGGCAGGCCGACGACCCCCGAATGGCTGCCCGAGATCCACGCTATCAGGCCCTCGGCGCTGCCCTGGATCGCGTAGCCGCCGGCCTTGCCATGCCATTCGCCGCCGGCGAGGTAGGCGCCGACTTCCTCCTCCGAGAGCCGCTTGAAGCGCACCTGGGTTTCGCTGAGCCGTTCACGCAGGGTACCGTCGGGCGCGAGCAGTGCTATGGCCGAGAGCACCCGGTGGCGCCGGCCGGACAGCAGCGCGAGGCAGGCGCGCGCGGTGCCCTCGTCTTCGGCCTTGGGCAGGATGCGGCGGCCGACTGCGACCACCGTGTCGCCGGCGAGGACGTGCGCACCAGAGTTGGCCGGTGCTTCGGCGGCAGCGCGGGCCTTCTCGCGCGCCATGCGCTGCGCATAGTCGCGCGGCGGCTCGGCCTTGCTCGGGGTCTCGTCGATGTCGGCCGGGGCGATGCTCAGGTCGGTGAGCCCCAGCCGCGCGAGCAGTTCGCGGCGCCGCGGGCTGGCGGACGCGAGAACCAGCTGCGGTCCTTCGAGACGGGACTTCGACAAGCTCACTCCCTCCTCAGGATGAGCGGGCAGGGCGCGATAACCGCTCGTCCCGAGGCGCGGCCGCGGAGCCGCATAGCGGCGTCACGAAGACGCGTCTCGACGGACGCGAAACACCGGTTACTGCGGGCCCGGGCCGCTCCGGCCGGGCATGAAGCGGTAGGTGATCCGCGCCTTGGTGAGGTCGTAAGGAGTCAGCTCGCACAGCACTTCATCGCCCACCAGCACGCGGATACGGTTCTTGCGCATCCGCCCGGCGGTATGGCCGAGCACTTCATGACCATTTTCGAGCTCTACCCGGAACATCGCGTTGGGCAGCAGTTCCACCACCTTGCCGCGCATTTCGAGGAGTTCTTCTTTGGCCATGCAGTATCTTATTCCGTAACCGTTTGGAGATATGGGCGCGCCCCATAGACGGAGCTTGCCGAAAAGAAAAGCCTAGCCGCCGCGCCCGCGCGCGCCGGGGGCGAGACAGGTACGATACAGCTGTGACATTTTATTACCCCGCCGCACCTTGTCACAATGTGGCGTTGCAGCGAAGAGGCCGCCGGGACCGGGGTTAAGTGACTCCAAAATGAGGATCGTGGATTGCGCAAACTACCTCCCGCAGGCCGTTTCACCCTGGCAGCCGCGCTGGCGCTGACCAGCGTCACGCCCGTATTCGCCCAGAACACGCCGGCCCCGGCGCCAGCCCCGGCCCCCGCCGCAGACGACACCTACGATCCGGCCAACGACATTCTAGTGATCGCGGATTCGCTGCGCGGTCAGGTCGATGCACCCGAACCGCCGCTGCTCGAGTTGGGCGAGGAGGACATCGCGGCTTATGGGGCCGGCTCGATCGCGGATCTGCTCGACGCGCTTGCGCCGCAAACCGGCAGCGGGCGCGGCGGCCAGCCGGCGATCCTGCTCAACGGCCAGCGCATCGCCAACTTCCGCGAAATCGCGTCCTATCCGCCCGAGGCGATCGAAAAGGTCGAAGTGCTGCCCGAGGAAACGGCGCTGCGCTACGGCTTCTCGGCCGACCAGCGGGTGGTCAACTTCATCACCAAGCGCAACTATTCGAGCCGCGAGATCGAACTCGTCTACAACCAGCCGTGGGATGGCGGCACCTCGACCAAGCGCGGCGAAGTGACCTACCTGCAGCTCGCCGGGCAAGACCGGATGAACCTCAACGTCGAGTGGAACGACACCACGCCGCTGACCGAGGCCGAGCGCGACGTGATTCAGACCACCGTCCCGCTCGCGACCGATCCGCAGACCGGCGAGTATCGCACGCTGACCGCCGATTCGGCCGGGCTCGAAGTGACCGGCAACTACTCGACCCGGCTCGGCGCCGCGGCGCTCAGCATCAATCCGGCGTTCCAGCGCAGCGACAGCCTGCGCTTGCAGGGTCTCGATACGATTGTCCTGACCGGCCCTCCGGGCACGCCAGGGTCGCCCAGCCAGTTGCGCACGCTCAACGAGGACGATCCGCTCAAGGTCGTCACGCGCAGCAATACCTACTCGCTCGGCGGCTCGCTCAACACCACGCTCGGCGACTGGCAACTGGTCGCGACCGCCGACGGCAACCACGTCGATTCGCGCAGCCGCGTCGATCGCCGGCTCGGTTCGGTGGGTAGCGCGTCCGCCGCCGCCGTGGCTGCATTGCAGGCGCAAGCCGCCGCGGGCACGCTCGCGCTCAACGCGCCGTTGGCAAACATCGGCGAGACGGCCTTCGACGAATCGATTACCCGCACCGACACCGCCAACAGCAAGGCCACGCTCAACGGGCGGCCGCTCTACCTGCCCGGCGGGGACGTCTCGGTCACGGTCGATGGCGGCTACGACTGGACGCAGATCCGCAGCCAGGACACGCGCACCGGTGGTGTCGAAACTTCGCTGGTCCGCGGTAATCTCAACGGCGGCGTCAATGTCAGCGTGCCGATCACCAGCACGCGCGAGGATTTCCTCGCCGGCATCGGCGACATCAGCCTCAACCTCAACGCCGGCGTCGATCACCTGTCGGATTTCGGCACCCTGACCGACTGGACCGTCGGCCTGACCTGGTCGCCGGCCGAGAACCTCAACTTCCAGGTCAGCCGCATCGGCCGCAACCAGGCGCCGGGCCTGTCGCAGCTCAACAATCCCGAGATCGAGACTTTCAACGTCCCGGTGTTCGACCTCAGCCGCAATGAGACGGTGCTCGCCACCACGGTCAGCGGCGGCAACGCCAGCCTGCCGGCACGCCGCCAGGACGACTGGAGCTTCCGCGCGCAGTGGCAGTTGCCGCAGTTCACTTCGGTGATCGAGCGGGCGAATATCCAGGTCGAGTATTTCAAGAATCGCGCCGAGAACATCGCCAGCGGCTTCCCGGTGCTGACCCCGACGATCGAAGCGGCGTTCCCCGGGCGGGTGACGCGCAACGCGGCCGGGCAGATCACCCGCATCGACCAGCGCCCGGTGGCGCTCGCCAGCCAGGACATCGAGCGGCTGCAGATCGGGCTCAATCTCAACGGGCCGCTCGGCAAGGCCGATCCCAACGCCGCGCAGACCAACAACAATCCGATGGCGCAGGCCTTCCGTGCGCTTGGCGGGCCGGGCGGTCAGCCGGGCGGTTCGCCGGTCGGCCCGAACGGGCCGCAGGCACCCGGCGGACAGCCCGGTGCCGGCGCACCTGGGGCACCCGGCGGTCCGGGCGGCTTCAATCCGCAGGCGTTCCAGCAGCTACGGACGCGGTTCTGCGCGCCCGAGGCGGCCACTACGGTGCCTGCGGCGGAGGATCTCGCCGGACTGCCCGAGCAGCTCACTGCGGCGCTCAAGAACCCCGACGGCACGATCAACGCCGAGCGCTGGGGCGAGGCGCGTACGCGCTTCTGCAGCGCCAACGTGCAATTTGGCGGTCCGGGTGGTCCGGGCGGCGCAGGCGCGTTCAACCCGCAGGCGTTCCAGCGCCTCCGCCGCGAGTTCTGCGCCGACGACGCGGCCGACAAGGTACCGACCGCGGAACAGCTCGAAGGGCTGCCCGAGCAGCTCGTCACGCGCCTCAAGCGGCCCGACGGCACGATCGATCCCGAGCTGTGGAAGGTGTTCCGCGACCGCGTGTGTAGTGCCAATCCGGGCGGGCCTGGTGGGCAAGGCGGCCCCGGCGGGCAAGGCCAGGGCGGCCAGCCCGGCCAAGGCGGACCCACGTTCATCATCCAGGGCAATCCCGGTCCTGGCGGTCCTCCGGGCGGCGGTGGCGGTTTCGCAGGGGGCGGCGGGTTCGCCGGGGGCGGCGGCGGTGGCGGTTTCCGCGGCGGCCCGGGCGGCGGCAGCGCCGACGGTCGCGGCCGGTGGTTCTTCAACCTGAACTATCAGCGCGAGCTCAACAACGAGGTGCTGATCGCGCCCGGCGGGCCGGTTCTCGATCTGATCAACGGAGACGCGCTCACCGGTGGCGGCCAGGCGCGCAACAACTTCACGATTACCGGCGGGCTGTTCTACCGCGGCTTCGGCAGCTTCTACAACGTGCGCTACGTCGGCGAATCGCGGATCAACGGCAACGGCACGGCGGGCAGCACCGATCTGCTCTTCGCCGACTACGTGACGATCAATTTCCGCGTGTTCGCCGATCTGAACCAGCGTGCCAGCCTGCTCGAAGCCGTTCCGCTGTTCCGGAACACGCGCATTAGCGTCGGGGTCGACAACCTGTTCGACGAGCGCCAGCGCGTGACCGACAGTGCCGGCGTGGTGCCGCTGCGCTACCAGCCGTTCCTGATTGATCCGATCGGGCGGCGCGTCCAGGTCGAGCTGCGCAAGCTGTTCTGATCGCGCGCGGCGACCGCGCTAGCTCGCCGCTGGCGCGGCGGCGCGAACGGTGAGGGCCGAGGAAATCGCGTCGCGATAACGGCCCGAGACTTGCGCCGAGACCGCGCCGCGCGGCCGCGACGCGCGCGTCTCGCGCTGCCGCGCGGGGAGCCGCGGCAAGTGCAGGTCTTCGATCAGGCGGCGCAGTTCGCTGGCCGGCAGCGCGCGCCGCGAGCCCAATTGCGGCAGCAGCTTGAGATCGAGGTGGCTGAGCCCGAACGGCAGCATGTCGCGATAGGCGAGCCGTTCGGACAGCCCGGTAGCGAGCCGGAACCCCAGCTCGCGCGACAACACCGCCAGGCTTTCGTCGATCGAGGCGATGAGGCGCTGCTCGCACCCGCGCACGCGGTTCTTGGCGACCACCCAGTCGAAAGCTTCGCGTCCCTTGGCCAGCCGCTCGTCGCGGATCGCCATGACGACTTCGGAAAACGCGCCGGCATGCTTGAACGTGCGGTTGACCGGGCTGAGCAGGCCGAGCGCGTCGAGATCGGTCGGCGAGCTGTTGATCGGCGTCACCACGGTATCGGCCAGCGCGATTGCCCGCCGGCCGATCGGCGTGTCGTGCCCCGGCAGGTCGATGACCACGAAATCGCACTGCTGGCCGACCCGCTCGATCTCTTCGCAGAGCTGGGTGGCGCTTTGCTTGTCGAGCACGATGTGGCGGGGGCGGGGCAGGTCGACCTGCAGCGTGCGCCCGCTCCCGTCGCGCGCTTCGAACAGACGGTCGAGCGACTGTTGGCGCCGGTCGCAGTCGATCGCCAGCACCGCACTGCCGAGATGCGCGAGCGTGACCGAGCAGTGGAACGCCATCGTCGATTTGCCGACGCCGCCCTTCTCGTTGGCGAAGACTACCACGTGCGCGTTGGTGCGGCGCTGCCGGGCAATGTCGCTTACGATGACCGAAGGATGTTCGTCGCGTGCGCTGACTGCGCCGCGCTCTTCGTCCCCCGAACCCAGTCCAAGCGTCATCGTCCGGCCCCCGCGAGAATACGAATCAGTGCTACGCAACTGACCTGTGGAAAACTAGTGGATTAACCACATTCGTCAAAGCCGAGTTTTGCAGCGCAGCACGTCCTGTTGCGGGAACGGCGCCGTCCACCGTTCGCGCCGCCGGCGGTTTGAGAAGCGGGGCGCGAGCGCCTATCTCCGCGGGCAATGGCCCGCACTCCCGCCGGAACCCCGCCCAATCCCAAGGGCGCCGAGCGCTTCAACGAAGCGCAGGCGTCGTTCACGATGCGCGCCTCGCAGCCCGACCTGGCCGCTGGGGTCGAAGCGATCCGCACCGTGGTGCGAACTTTGCCTCCCAAGCCGGGCGTTTACCGCATGCTCGATGGGCGCGGCGAAGTGCTTTACGTGGGCAAGGCGCGGGCGCTGAAGAACCGGGTCGCGAACTACTGCCAGGTCGCCGCACTGCCGAGCCGGCTGCAGCGCATGGTCGCGCAGACGCGCGGGCTGGAGATCGTCACCACTAATTCGGAAGCCGAGGCGCTGCTGCTCGAAGCGCAGCTGATCAAGCGGTTCCGCCCGCCCTATAACGTGCTGTTGCGCGACGACAAAAGCTTCCCGTTCATCCTGCTGCGCGCGGGCCACGACTTTCCGCGGATCATGAAGCACCGCGGCGCGCGCAAGGCGGTGGGCGATTACTACGGGCCGTTTGCGAGCGCCGGATCGGTAAATGTCACGATTAACGCGCTGCAGAAGCTGTTCCTGCTAAGATCCTGCACAGACAGCTTTTTCTCGCGGCGTGACCGGCCGTGCCTGCTCTACCAGATCAAGCGCTGTTCGGCGCCGTGCGTGCAGCGGATCGACCAGGCCGGCTACGACGAACTGGTCCGCGAGGCGAAGGACTTCCTCGGCGGCAAGTCGGGTGCGGTGCAGAAGAAGATCGAGACGCAGATGGCCGCGGCGGCCGAAGCGCTCGATTTCGAAAGCGCGGCTCTGCTGCGCGACCGGCTGCGCGCCGCGACCTTCATCCAGGGTAGCCAGGCGATCAACGCCGAAGGGCTGGGCGATGCCGACGTGTTCGCGCTCGCGTCGAAAGGCGGGCAGATTGCCATCCAGGGCTTCTTCGTGCGTGGCGGGCAGAACTGGGGCCACCGCGCGTTCTTTCCCAGCCACACCGCCGGAGTCGCAGAGGACGAGGTGCTCGCCCGCGTGCTGGCGCAGTTCTACGAAGAAGTGCCCCCGCCGCGCACCGTGCTGATCGACCGTCCGCTGCCCGAGCAGGCACTGCTTGAGGAGGCGCTGGGCACTGCGGCGGGGCGCAAGGTCGCGATCTCGGTGCCGCAGCGCGGCGACCGCCGCCGTCTGCTGGAGCAAGCCCGCCGCAACGCCGCCGAGGCGCTCGACCGGCGGCTCGCCGAAAGCGGCACCCAGGCGGTCATCTGGCGCGAGCTGACCGAGTTCCTCGAACTGGCCGAAGAGCCGCGCCGGATCGAAGTCTACGACAACAGCCACATTCAGGGCGACAAGGCGGTCGGGGCAATGATCGTAGCCGGGCCCGAGGGGCTGCTCAAGAACCAGTACCGCAAGTTCAACATCAAGAGTGCGCAGTCGAACGACGATTTCGGGATGATGCGCGAGGTCTTGCAGCGCCGGTTTGCTCGCGCGCAGGAAGAAGATCCGGACCGCGACGGCGGCGCCTGGCCCGACCTGGTGCTGATCGACGGCGGCAAGGGCCAGATGTCGGCGGTGCGCGATGCGCTCGAGGAGCTCGGCATCGAGGATGTGCCGCTGATCGCGATCGCCAAGGGGCCGCACCACGGCCGCGAGGGGCGCGAGGTGTTCCACTTCCCCGACGGGCGCGAGAAGATGCTGCCGGTCAATTCGCCGGTGCTGTTCCATCTCCAGCGCTTGCGCGACGAGGTGCACCGGTTCGCCATCGGCGCGCACCGCGCCAAGCGCAGCCGCGCGATCAGCGCCTCGCCGCTCGACGAGATTCCGGGGATCGGCCCGGCCCGCAAGCGCGCGCTGCTGCTGCATTTCGGCACCGCCGGCAAAGTGCGCGCGGCCTCGCTCGAAGACTTGCAGCGCGCGCCCGGCGTCAGCGCCACGGTGGCGCAGGCGGTGTACGATTTCTACCACCCGAGCAGCTAGTCATCGGCCCGCTTGACCCCGGTCAATGCGCGCCGCCCCTGACGTCGGCCATTCCCCGGCTATCAGCCAGGAGGATCCGATGCGCTCGATTCTACTCCATGTTCACGACGATGCCGGGCTGTCCGCCCGCCTCGCGGCCGCGCTCGATCTGGCGCGGCGGTTCGACGGGCACGTCACGTGCCTGCAGCCGATCGCATTCGAGTACGCCGTGCCCGGCGACTTCTACGGTACGGCGGTGGTCGAGCTGATGACGGTGATGCAAGAGGTGGCCGACCGGGTGCGCGAGGCCACCGAAGCGCGCCTCGCGGGCGAAGACGTGCGCTGGGACTGGATCGACGAGCGCGGGCTCGATAGCAGCCGCCTGCTCGAATATGCGGCGCTGAGCGATGTGGTCGTCATCGGTGCGGTCCCGCCGCCGGGCGAGACCCGGGGGCCGTCGCGGCTTGCCGGCACGCTGGCGATCCACGGCCGCACGCCGCTGCTCGTGGTGCCGCCGGACCAGCCGCGCCTCTCGGTCGGCGGTCCCGCGCTGGTGGCGTGGAACGGCTCCCCCGAATCGTCACGCGCTCTGCGCGCCGCGCTGCCGCTGTTGGGCGAGGCGAGCGAGGTCTATCTGGCGCGAGTGGCCGAACCCGGCCGCGGCGACGGCTTCGACATGCCGCCGCTGCGCGGGGCCGAATACCTGGCGCGGCACGGCATTGAGTGCGAACTCGTCGAACTGCCGGTGCTGCCCGAAGGCGTTGCCCATACCCTCGAGGAAGCAGCCCGCGCGCGCCGTGCCGAGTTGCTCGTTTCAGGCGCTTACGGCCATTCCCGCATGATTGAGACGATATTCGGCGGGGTTACCCGGCGGATGCTGACCGCCCCGTCGCTGCCGCTCCTGCTCGCGCATTGAGCGAGGCGCTCAGAACGTGATCGTGCGCAGCATGCCTTCCTGCGCAACGCTCGCCACCAGGCGGCCGTCGCGGGTGAAAATCTGCCCGCGTCCGAACCCGCGGGCAAGGCCGGACCACGGGCTGTCGGTGACGTAGAGCAGCCAGTCGTCGGCGCGGAACGGGCCATGGAACCACAATGCGTGGTCAAGGCTGGCGGCCTTGATCTCGCCTTTGTGGAAGCTCAGCCCGTGCGGCTGGATCGCGGTCGAGAGCAATTGGAAGTCGCTGGCATAGGCGAGTACCGCGCGGTGGATCGGCGGGTGGTCGGGCAGCGAGGAGACCGTGCGGAACCAGCAGTGCGCGACCGGCGCACGCTTTCCCGGCGATTGCCAGTTGCGCGGCTCAACCGAGCGGATGTCGATCGGCCGCTGCCGCATCATCAGGTCGCGCAGCGGGCCCGGGGGCATGTCCTCCGCGAATCGCCGGCGCAGCACCGCGTCGGGCTCCAGCTCTTCGGGCGGTGGCACGTCCGGCATCGTCGGCAACTGGTGCTGGGGGCCTTCCTGCGGCTCCTGGAACGACACGATCAGGTTGAGGATCGGCTCGCCCTTCTGGCTGGCCACCACCCGGCGGTTCGAGAAGCTGCGCCCATCGAGATCGCGCTTGACGCGGAACTCGATCGGCAATGCGTCGCTTCCGGGCCGCAGGAAGTAGGCATGCAGCGAATGGGCATGCCGATCGAGCGGCACGCTGCGCCGCGCGGCGACCAGCGCCTGCGCGATCGCTTGCCCGCCGAACACGCGGCCCGTCCCGTCGAGTTGCTGGCGGCCGATAAAGCGGTCGCCGCCCCGCGGCTCGAGATCGAGTAGCAGAGTCAGCTCGGCGACGAGCTGTTCGGGAGTGAGCGGGGCAGTCGCCATCGAAAGCCGCGATGCGCGGAGCGGCGGCGTCAGTCAATCCGGTCAGTCGTTGCCGACAGCCGGTAAGGCCCTGAATCCGGCGCGACACGCGCCATGCCCGCGCCGGATCGAACCCAAAGCGCGGAAGCAGCAGTTGACGGTGCTTACTCGTTCGGCCGTCGCCCCGGCAGCACCGGTTCGGAGAAACGCCGCGCGCGGCTGGCCAAAGGCTCGGTTGCCCTGTGTCCGATCGCGGCCGTGACGCCGCGCCGAAAGCCAGGCTGGGGTCGCAAAGAAGGGCCTAATCTGGTCAACAAAGAAAACCCCACCCGGCCGGGGCCGGATGGGGTTTTCCTATCGCTTGGAGCGCGTGAGCGCTCCGGCGTGTCAGGCGAAGTTGATCTTGCCGATCGAGGTTTCGCGACGACGCGAACCGCGCATCGCCATGCCCAGCGCACCGAAGCCGAGGATCATGAGGCCCCAGGTCGAGGGCTCGGGGATCGGCGACACAACGGCCTTGATGATCAGGTCGTCGTGGTTGTCGTCGTCCGGGTTGGTGATCTGGTCGTCGTAACCGAAGTAGAACGTCGAGTTGGTGGTTTCCGAACCGGCCTGAGCCGCGCTCAGGAACACGCCGAAGCCGGTGTTGCCGAGCGAGGCCGGTGCGCCGCCGACGCTCGAGAAGTTCAGGATCGGACCCAGCGAACCGCCGGCCCAGCCGACCAGGCTGCTGACGCCGATGAACGACTCACCCCACGGGCTGTAGCCCGTCGTTTCGGTGAAGTTGACGTCCGGAGCGGTGAACGTGTCGTTGAAACCGCTCTCGCTGCCGAGCAGGTAATAGGTGATGGCCCAGTTGCCGGCATCCAGATCGAGAGTGGCATTGGTCGACATCTGCGTCAGACCAAGACCCGCGAGCTGCGTCTTGAAATCGTTGAGAGCGGATACGGCGGGAGCCGAACCGGCAGTGATAACGACCTGCGCCGAAGCGGCGGCAGGCATTGCAAGCGCGGCGGCAGCCGCAAGTACGGCAAGTTTCTTCATGCCCAATCTCCTCAAGTTAACCCCGAAATTCAGGAAGAGACAAAGCGAGCGGCTCACCGTCCTTTTGCCTCGATTCGTCGATCCGAACCGCGCTCTTCTTAGGCGCTCGGGGTGGTTGACGAAAGGTAAAAATTCCGCAGTTGCGAGCAAGAGCGTCCCGGTTCGGGACGCGCTTTGCCGGGGAAAAACAGGTGAAAATCGCTTGCCGCGAGGGCGATTCGCCGCAGCGCGGCGAGTCGCCGGGATCGGCCCGTGCGCGACTGCGCGGCCGATCCCGGAAGAGCCTTCTTGCCGAGGTCAGGCGCCCCCGGCGGCAAGGGCCGCGAGCAGCAGCAGCGCGACGATATTGGTGATTTTGATCATCGGGTTGACCGCCGGACCTGCCGTGTCCTTGTAAGGATCGCCGACCGTGTCGCCGGTCACCGCCGCCTTGTGGGCTTCGGAACCCTTGCCGCCGTGGTGGCCGTCCTCGATGTACTTCTTGGCGTTGTCCCAGGCCCCGCCGCCGGCGGTCATCGAGATGGCCACGAACAGCCCGCCGACGATCACCCCGAGGAGCAGCGCGCCAAGCGCCGCGAACCCGTTCGACTGGCCGGCGATGAGCGTGATCACGAAGTACACCGCGATCGGCGCGAGCACCGGCAGCAGCGAGGGGATGATCATCTCCTTGATCGCCGCCTTGGTCACCAGATCCACCGTCCGGGCGTAGTTCGGCTTGGACGTCCCGGCCATGATGCCGGGATCGCTCGCAAATTGTTCGCGGACGTCCTTGACCACGTCGCCCGCGGCGCGGCCAACCGCGGTCATGCCCATCGATCCGAACAGGAACGGCAGCAGCGCCCCCAGCAACAGGCCGACGATCACATAGGGGTTCTCGAGGCTGAAGCTGACCTCTCCGTTGGTCAGGTCGCCATCCGACAGCGCCGGGAAGAAGTGCCTGAGATCCGTGGTATAGCACGCGAACAGCACGAGCGCGGCAAGCCCCGCCGAACCGATCGCATAGCCCTTGGTGACCGCCTTGGTGGTGTTGCCGACGGCGTCGAGCAGGTCGGTCTTCTCGCGCACCGAATCGTCGAGCCCGGCCATCTCGGCGATGCCGCCGGCGTTGTCGGTGACGGGCCCGTAGGCGTCGAGCGCCACGACCATGCCGGCGAGCGCCAGCATCGCGGTTGCGGCGTAGGCGATGCCGATCAGGCCGGCGATCTGGAACGCCCCGATGATGCCCGCGACGATCACCAGCGTGGGCAGCGCGGTTGCCTCGAGGCTGATCGCCAGGCCCTGGATCACGTTGGTGCCGTGGCCGGTTTCGGAAGCCTTGGCGATCGAGCGGACCGGGCGGTAGGCGGTGCCGGTGTAGTACTCGGTGATCCAGATGATCAGACCGGTGATGACCAGCCCGAGCAGCGCGCAATAGAACAGCGCGCGGCCGTTGAAATCAGTGCCTGGAATGGCTGCTTCCATCCCGCCGAGCGCGTAGGACGTCGCGAACCAGATCGCCGGGATCGACAGCACGGCTGAGACCAGGAAGCCCTTGTACATCGCGCCCATGACGTTGTTCGAGCCGCCGAGGCGGACGAAGTAAGTGCCGATGATCGAGGTGACGATGCACACCCCGCCGATCAGCAGCGGCAGCGCCATCAGGTTCTCGAGCAGCGCGCCGGCATCGGTCAGCAGCAGCGCGGACAGCACCATCGTGGCGCCGACGGTGACGACGTAGGTTTCGAACAAGTCGGCGGCCATGCCGGCGCAGTCGCCGACATTGTCGCCGACATTGTCGGCGATCACCGCCGGGTTGCGCGGGTCGTCCTCGGGAATGCCGGCCTCGACTTTGCCGACCAGGTCGGCGCCGACGTCGGCCGCCTTCGTGAAGATGCCGCCGCCGAGCCGGGCGAAGATCGAAATCAGCGAGGCGCCGAACGCGAGCGCGACCAGCCCGTCGATGACGGTGCGGTCCTCGCCGCCGACGGTGTAGCCGCCGGGGCCGGTCAGGTAGGCGTAGAAGCCCGCGATCGCGAGCAGGGCGAGGCCCGCCACCAGCATGCCGGTGATCGCGCCGGCGCGGAACGCCAGCGTCAGGCCTTCCTGCAGGCCTTTCTGCGCAGCGGCGGCGGTGCGCACGTTGGAGCGGACCGAGATGTTCATGCCGATGAACCCGGCGGCGCCCGAGAGGATCGCGCCGAGCACGAAACCGGCGGCGCTGACCGGGCTGAGGAACACCGCGACGATGATCGCGACGACCACCCCGACCACGCCGATCGTGGTGTATTGCCGCTTGAGGTAGGCTTGCGCGCCTTCCTGAATGGCGGCGGCGATTTCCTGCATCCTGGCGTTGCCCGCCGGTGCGCCGAGCACCTGGCGGCTGGTGACGAAGCCGTACACGACGGCCAGCAAGCCCAATACGATAGCGATTGTCACGAGGTCCATTGTGCGACCTTCCCCCTCTCCCAAAGGCACCGCGCGGGCCCGGGCTGGAGTGCCGGGTCCCGCGCGGAATGACGATGGCTAAGCCCGGGGCGGCGGCGGCGCAACCCCTAATGCCCCGCGGCTCCCGGACGCACGCGCGCTGCATCGGTGACGAGCGGAGAACGGCGGAATCTTGCGGGTTGGCATGGTTTATGCGATATTAACCCTGTTTCCGCCGCGGTGGCCGAAGCGTGAGTTCTTGGGTTGCCCATGTCCGACGGACCGACCGGCGAGGAGATGCTGCTGACGCGCGATGGCGCGGCCGCGGACTTGCTCGTCCCCGACAGCGGTGCGACGGCGTTTCCGCTGGCGGCCTCCGAGGGTCTCGACCGCCACGTCCTGCGCGACTTGCGCAAGGAAGAGATCGCCATCGCCCGGCAGTTCCACGGCGGGCGAATGTGGCCCTATGTCGCCGCCGCGTGGGGCGGGTTTGCGCTGTGGCTGAGCCTTTTTCCCCTCACCATGTTCGGCGTGGTGCCGTTGTGGCTGGCGTTCGTGGTCTCGTGCGTGCTGGCGACCGGCGGCTACGTGACCAGCCACGAGGCGATGCATTCCAACATCCGCCGGCCGGGCGCCAGGGACTACTGGATCAACGAATGGACCGGCAAGGTCTCGACGATCCCGATCGTGTTCCCGTTCTCGATGGCGCGGCTGATGCACCTCGAGCATCACTATCACTGCAACGACCCGCTCAAGGACCCGGACTACAGCGACGAGGCGCCGAACGCGTTGATGGCGTGGTACAAGACCTGGTTCAACCGCCAGCCCGGCGTCGACGGCTCGATCCACGCCTACAAGCGCATCCTCAAGGAAATGGGCACGCCCGCCGCCGCGCGCGCGCTCAAGGACACGATGGTCCTGCAACTGATGTTCATGGCGGTGCTGTTCACGATGGCGTGGTCCGGCTACGCGATCGAGGCGGCGCTGGTGTGGTGGCTGCCGCGCCATATCGGGCTCAGCTACATCCGATTTTACCTGAGCTGGGCGCCGCATCATCCGCGCGAAGGCCGCACCGGCCGGTACGAAAACGCCAACGTGTTCAAGAGCCGGCTCGGCCACGTCATGTCGATGGCGATGGAAACGCACCTCGTGCACCACCTCTATCCCCAGATCCCGAACCACCGCACCCGCGCGGCCTACTTCGCGCTCAAGCCCGTGCTGGCGAAGCGCGGCGTCGACGTTTCGGCGCTGTGACGATGCAGGCCGCGGTCCAGCAGCTGTTCAAATGGATGCCGTTCCTGTTCGGGATCGGGTTCATCGCGCCGCTGGTCGCGCAGACGATGGCGTACTGGGACCTGGCCGCGCCGTTCGGGCTCAGCCGGATCGCCTTCGGGCTGCTGATCGGCGCGCCGTGGGGGCTCTACGCGGTTCTGCGGGGGCGCTGGGTCTAGTCCGCTTCGTGCTGCCAGCCGAGGCCCTCGGCATTCACCACCGGCTCGCCATCGAGAAACAGCGGTGCGAAGCCCAGCGGTTCGGCCTTGCCGATGCGGCTGGCCGGCACCGGCGGTGCCAGTCCGGCGGGTAGCGTGAACAACAGCGCGTAGTCGTCACCCCAGCGCAGCGCATCGAACCGGCGCGCTTCGGGCGCGGCCAGCGGCACGGCGGCGCTGTCGATCGCCAGCGAGACCTCGCTCGCCTCGGCAAGCCGCCACGCATCGAGCAACAGGCCGTCGGACACATCCATCATCGCGGTGACGCGCGGGGCGAGAGCGCGGCCCTCGGACAGCAAAGCGATCGGGCGGCGATAGGCTGTGCTGTCTGCCCCGGTGCCATCGCGCAGCGCCTCGAACCCCATCATCGGCGCGCCGACCGTGCCGCACAGCCATAGCCCGTCGCCGGCCTGCGCGCCGGCACGCGAGGGGACCGGGCGGTGCGTGCCGCGGCCGACTGCGGTCAAGCCGAAGCTGCGCGGTGGACCGCCCGACACCGTATCGCCGCCGAGCAGCGGCACGCGGTAGTGCGCCAGCGCGTCGCCCAGGCCCTCGACGAAGCGCGCGTCGTCATCGCCCAGCATGAAGCCGAGCAGCACGCCGAGCGGTTCGGCACCCTTGGCGGCGAGATCGGACAAGTTGGTGGCGACCAGCTTCCAGGCCACGTCCGCCGGGTCCGCTTCGGGCAGGAAATGCACGCCTTCAACCAGCATGTCGTGAGTCAGCACGAGCGCTTCGCCGCCCAGCTCCAGCACCGCCGCATCGTCGCGCAACCCGCGCGCGGCGGGATCGCTTGCCAGCGCGCGCAGGCTGTCGATGAAATGGGCCTCGCGTGTCATGCCCCGGTCATGCCAGATGCCGAGTTTGAAGCTGCCGTTCTTGAGGATTCGCCCATGATCCGCTCCATAACCGCTCTTGCCGCGCTGGCCACTGCCGTCGCCGCCGGGCCCGCCGCCGCCTGGGGCCCAATCGGCCACCGCGTCACCGCCCAAATCGCACAGGATAACGTCAGCGGACGGACCCGCGCGCACATCGAGCAGATCCTGGACCATGAGGACCTCGCAGAGGCCTCGACCGCGCCTGACGAGCAACGCTCCAACCCCGCCGAGTTCTGGCAGCGCACCGCCGGCCCGTTCCACTACGTCACGCTGCCGGTCGGGCGCGGTGCAGCCGACCTCGTCCACCCGCCCGAAGGCGACGCGGTGACCGCGCTGGACCGCTTCGTGGCGGTGCTGCGCGATCCGGCGGCCAGCCAGGCCGACAAGGCGCTGGCGCTACGCTTCGTCGTTCATGTGGTGTCCGATCTCCACAATCCGCTGCACGCCGGCAAAGAAGGGGATCGTGGCGGCAACGATGTCCGCGTGACCTGGTTCGATGCGCCGCAGAACCTGCACTGGGTGTGGGACGAAGGCATGATCCTGCGCCAGCAGCTAAGCGCCACGGAGTACTCCGCGCGGCTCGCGGCGCGCACTACGCCGCAGAGCGTGCTCGAGTGGTGGGACCCGCAGCCCAGCACCTGGATCGACGAAAGCATCGCGCTGCGCGACCGGATCTATCCGGCGACCGGCCCCGAACTCGGCCTCGGCACGCTCGAATCCCCGGTCAAGCTGTCGTTCCAGTACAACTACGACTGGACCCCGACGATGGAACTGCGCCTGCAGCAAGCGGGCATCCGTGTAGCGGCCTATCTCGACTGGGTGTTTGCCGCGCAGCCTTGATAAGTGTGTTTCGTATTTAGTCCCGCGCTGATTTGCTCGCTCCGGGATTGCTTCGTCGCTACGCTCCTCTCAATGACGAGGTGCTGGCCTAACGCACCGCCTTGGCCACGCCGTCGAGCACGCCGTTGACGAACTTGGCCTCGCGCGCCTCGAAGAAGGCGTGCGCGACATCGACGTACTCGCTGATCGCGGTGCCGACGGGCACGTCGGGGCGGGCGAGCAACTCATAGGCGCCGGCGCGCAGGATCTGCAGCATCGTGCGATCGAGCCGGGCGAGGCTCCAGCCCTCGGCCAGCCGAGCAGTCAGCAGCGCGTCGATCTCGTCCTGCCGGGCGATCGCACCGCGCACCAGGTCATCGAAGAACGCGACTTCGGCCTCGGCATATTGATCGTCCTCGATCTCCGCCCCAAGCCGGTGCTGGTGGAACTCGTCGAGCAGCCGCGCGAGCGCGGTCGCTTCCATGTGGTGCTGATAGAGCGCCTGCACGGCGGCCAGCCGCGCGGCCGAGCGGGCCTGCGAACGGTTCGATTTGGGGGCGGGGGTACTCATTTCAGGCGCAGCTCCACGGACAGCGCGTGCGCCGGCAGCCCCTCGGCGTGGGCGAGGGCAATCGCGGCGGGACCGATCCTGGCAAGCGCAGCGGGATCGAGCCCGATGAAGCTGGTGCGCTTCATGAAATCGAGCACCGACAGTCCGCTGGCGAAACGCGCGCGGCGCCCGGTCGGCAGCACGTGGTTGGGGCCGGCCACATAGTCGCCGACCGCCTCGGGCGCGTGGCGGCCCAGGAATACGCTGCCCGCGTGGCGGAGCTGCGCGAACAGGGGCTCGGGATCGTCGAGCGCGATCTCGACGTGCTCGGCCGCGAGATGGTTGGCGAGGGCAGGGGCCTCGGACAAGTCGCCGACAATGATAATGGTGCCGTGATCGTCCCACGACTTGCGCGCGGCCGCCTCGGTCGAGAGAGTCGCGCACTGCACGTCGATCCGGTCGGCGACCTGGTGCGCGAAGGCGGCATCATCGGTGATCAGAATCGATTGCGCATCAGGATCGTGCTCGGCCTGGCTGAGCAAGTCGGCGGCGATCCAGTCGGGATCGTTCAGGCTGTCGGCGATCAGCAGAATCTCGCTCGGCCCGGCGACCATGTCTATCCCGACCACGCCGTAGAGCTTGCGCTTGGCTTCGGCGACCCAGGCGTTGCCGGGGCCGGTGACGACGTCGACCGCGGCGATCCGCTCGGTGCCGTAAGCGAGCGCGGCGATCGCCTGCGCGCCGCCCACCCGCCAGATTTCGTCCACTCCGGCGAGGTGCGCGGCAGCCAGCACCAGCGGATTGACCTCGCCCTTGGGAGTAGGGGTCGTGACCACCAGCCGCGCGACGCCCGCGACTTTGGCGGGGATCGCGTTCATCAACAGCGAGGAGGGATAGGCGGCGCGTCCGCCCGGTACGTAGAGCCCGGCGGCATCGACCGGGTGCCACTTCGCCCCGAGCCGCACGCCGGTCTCGTCGACGAAGTCGCGGTCGGCCGGAAGCTGGCCCTCGTGATAGGCGCGGATCCGCGCCGCGGCGAGTTCGAGCGCGGCGCGCAGTTCGGGCTCGAGCGCGTCGAACGCGGCGCGGCACGCCTGCGGCCCGATCCGCCAGTCATCATCCTCGGTCAGGGTGTGCTTGTCGAAGCGCTGGGTGTATTCGGCGAGCGCCGCGTCGCCGCGTGTGCGCACTTCGGCGAGGATGTCGCCGACCACGCGTTCGAGGTCGGGGTCGCTTTCGCGCCGCTCCTCGACCAAGCGAGCGAACTTGCGCGCGAAATCGGGCTGCGAGGTTTCAAGCCACTGCATCAGGCGGCGAGCACTACGGCTTCGGTCCGGAACCGCTCGACCAGCGCGGCGACCCGCGGATCGGTCTTGAGCGCGGCGCGGTTGACGATCAGCCGCGACGTAACCTGCATGATGGTGTCGGTCTCGACCAGGCCGTTGTCCTTGAGCGTGCGCCCGGTCGAGACGAGATCGACGATCCGCATGCTGAGGCCGAGCGCAGGAGCCAGCTCCATCGCGCCGTTGAGCTTGACGCACTCGGCCTGGATGCCCTGGCGGGCGAACCAGCGCTTGGCGAGGCTCGGGTACTTGGTAGCGACGCGCAGGTGGCTGGCATTGCCGGGGAGATACTCCGCGGAATCCTTCGGCTGCGCGACCGACAACCGGCACTGGCCGATCCCCAGATCTACCGGCGCGTAAAGCTCCGAATAGTCGAACTCCTCGATCACGTCGGAGCCGACGATGCCGGCCTGCGCTGCGCCGAATGCCACGAACGTCGCCACGTCGAACGCGCGCACGCGGATGATCTGCGTGGCGCGGTCCTCGCTCGCGAAGCTCAGCGCGCGGTCGTTCTTGTCGTGGAAGGCGGCTTCGGGCACCACGCCGGCGCGCGCCATCACCGGCAGCGCCTCGTCGAGGATGCGGCCCTTGGGGACCGCGAAGATCAGCGGGGATGCGGCGGACATGGCGCGGGGGGCCTTACGGTCCGGGGGCGCAAAGGGCAACGGGCATGGCTGGCACTAGGGCGGATACCGGAGTCATGGCGATCACCGACGTGCGCGAGGCGATCGCCTGGCAGGCGCGCCATTCGGAAGAAGCCGGCGCGCCGCGCACCGCCCGCGTGATCCGCGCCGAACTGGCGATCCTGGACACTGCGACGGAGACAGGTCGGCGGATGGCGGACTGGCCGGGTCTGTCGCTCGCCGATGCCATGCCGCTGCGGATCGCGGGCGGGCTGCACTGGCTGCATCTTTCGGGCACGGACTCGCGTCTTGCGCCGGTCTATGACGGCTCGCTGACCGAGCAGGCGGCGATCGACGCGATCGTGGCGGAGCTGGCGACCGAGTACGACGACATCCTCTCGCTATGGCTCGACGGACCGCCGCAGACCAACGAGGCGGGCCGTTCGGCCAGCGTGATGGCGGCGCTGTTGTGGCTGTCGGGGCGGGCGGGCTCCAAGTTCGAATTGATCGAGATCGGCGCGAGCGCGGGCGTCAACACGATGATGGAGCGCTACTTTTACGATCTCGGAGGCACGCGCGCGGGGCCCGCTGCCTCGCCGATGCGGATCGTGCCCGAATGGGGCGGCCCGCCGCCGCCGCAGGCGCCGGTCGAAATCGTCGCGGTGCGCGGCTGCGACGTCGCGCCGGTCGATCTGACCGATCCGGCCGAGGCGCTGCGGCTCAAGGCCTATGTCTGGGCCGATGCGGGCGAACGGATGGCGCGGCTCGATACCGCCATTGCGCTTGCCCGGCAGGTGCCGCCCGATCTGGTGCAGATGGACGCGGCCGTGTTCGTGCGCGAGCGCCTCGCGCAGCGGCAAGAGCCCGCCGTCGCCCGCGTGCTGTTCCATACGGTGATGTGGCAATACCTGCCGGAGCCCACGCGTGCGGCGATCGAGGCGGCGATGGCCGAGGCTGGCGCCGAGGCCGCACCCGAGCGGCCGCTGGCGTGGATCAGCCTCGAAACTAACCGCGCGACCTTTCGCCACGAGCTAACCGTGCGCCATTGGCCGGGCGGCGCGGAGCCGGTGCTGCTGGCCACCGCGCATCCCCACGGGGCCTGGGTCGAATGGCGGGGCGCGGACGACTGATCGCAAAGTGTATCATTGTGCACCGCGAAACCGCGTTGCAGCAATCTGAGGTTCACCTGCGTATCAGCGGCCATACAATTGGGTGCAATTTGCGCCCACCGCGACAAACCGCTGCGACGAACGGTCCCTATCTGGATGATCACGCCACCCACCCCGGCGATCACATTCGAAAGGACCGACCCATGAACAAGCTCGCTCTCACCGCCGCCGTCGCCGCCACCATCTCGCTGTTCGGCATCGTGCCCGCCGCGGCCCAGGCCGAAACCGTGACCATCTCCTACAGCGATCTCGACCTCTCGACCGCCACCGGCACGGACGTGCTGGCCAAGCGGGTCGAGCTCGGCGCCGAAGCCGCCTGCCAGCGCCCCGACATGCGCAGCGTCAAGGCGATGGCGGTGTTCGAAGGCTGCAAGACCGCCGCGGTCTCCAACGCGGTCGATCAGCTCAGCCGCGCCGGCGTGAACATCGCCGCCGCGAACTAAGCTTCACTCTCAGGCACCCAGGATGGGCGGGATCGCTTCGGCGGTCCCGCCCCTTTTTTGGTGTCAGGCGGGCTGGCGTGGGGCGAACCGCTCGCGCCAGCCGCCGTTGAACGAAATCCATTCCCACGCCGCCACCAGCACCAGGATGGCCACGGTCGTCGCCCCGAACAGCAGTGCCGGAACATGGATCGCCCAGGCCCAGCCGCCCGCCAGCGCGAGCAATACCAGCCCGACCAGATGCGACAGCGGAAACCTCCCCATCGGGCTGGTCGCGCGCTTGAACAGGCCGACCGCGCCCACGAAAATCATCAGGCCGCCGCACTGGAACGCGATCAGCGGCCATTCGGCATGGTGGTCGGGGTGCGCCAGCAGTAATTCGTCGGCTACGGCGCCGGCGATGATTCCGGCCACGATCGGCATGTGCAGGTAGGTGTAGGCGCTGCGCGCGACCCGGCCGGGTTCGGCATGGTGCGCGATCAGCTCGGCGCCGCGCTTGGCGCCGAGCGCGAAGTAGATCCACCACATCAGCACCGAGCCGGTAAAGGCGATCAGAAAGGCGGTCACATTGCTCGCGGTCATGGCGTGATCGGCGAAAGTCCGCCCCGTCACCACGATCCCTTCGCCCAGCGCGACGATGATGAACAGCGCGGCGCGTTCGGCCATGTGCGGGCCCGAGATGGTCCAGTCGCTCACTTTGGAACTGCCCAGGAACGGCACCCGGAACAGCGCGAACGGGCCGGCGTATTCGATGCCCAGCGCGACCAGCCAAAGTATCAGCCGCGCCTGATGATCCCCGGCCAGCGCGCCAGCGATCCAGAAAGCGCCCGAGGCGACGAACCACAGCGCTGCGCGCAACATGTTGAGGCCGCTCTCGCCTTCCGCGCGGCTCAGCGCCCAGGCCAGGAACAGTGTCCGCCCGACCTGGATGGCGACATAGGCACCGGCGAACAGGAGCGCGCCGCCATCGAACGCATCGGGCAGTGCCACCGCGATAAGGAGGCTGCCGAACATCACGAGCAGCAGCACGATCCTGACCGGCGCGCGTTCGGGATCGAGCCAGTTGGCGGCCCAGGTGGTGTAGATCCACGCCCACCACACCGCCGCGAACATCACGGCGGCTTCGATCAGCCCCTGCCAGCCCATGTGTGCAATGATCAGGTGCGAAATCTGCGTGATCGCAAAGACATAGACGAGGTCGAAGAACAGCTCGAGATAGCTGACCGCCGCGTGCCCGCCGCGGTGGTTGCGTAGCAGCGAACGCGGCGCGGCCGATGGCGAGATCCCCCCCGAGACCATTCTAGGGGTAACTCACCGTCTTGGGCTTGTCGGGCAGCGGGATGAACTCCTCCGCGTCGCCCGGCACCACCGGGAAGCGCCCCGCGCGCCAGTCTTCCTTGGCCTGGTTGATCCGCTCGCGGCTCGAGCTGACGAAGTTCCACCACACGAACCGGTGAGTGGAGAACGCCTCGCCGCCGAGCAGCATGATCTTGCCGCCGCGCTGCGACGCCAGCGTCATCGTTGCGCCGGGCTTGAGCACGACCAGCGCGTAGAGTTCGAGCGACATGCCGTCGATGCTTGCCTCGCCGCCGACCAGCATGACCGCGCGTTCGTCCGCGTCCGCGTCGATCGGGATCGCACCGGCCGGGCCGAGGTCGATCTCGGCATAGATCGTTTCGGCATGGCAGGTGGTCGGCGCACGCCGCCCCCACAGCTCGCCCATGATCACGCGGGCCTTGACGCACGAGTCCTCGACCAGTGGGAGTTCGCTTATCGCCTCGAACGCGGGAGCGATCTCCTCGCGCCCGTCGGGCAGCGCCAGCCAGGTCTGCATCCCGTACATCGCCGCGCCGCCGTGGCGTTCCGCCGCCGGGCTGCGCTCCGAATGCACGATACCGGTGCCGGCGGTCATCAGGTTCACGGTGCCGGGATGAATGGTCGAGAACGTGCCCAAGCTGTCGCGGTGATCGATCGCGCCTTCGAACAGCCAGGTGACCGTGGCGAGGTTGATGTGCGGGTGCGGGCGCACGTCCATCCCTTCGCCCGCCGCCAGCCGCGCCGGCCCGAACTGGTCGACGAACACGAACGGGCCGACCATCGCCAGCTTGGGGCTCGGCACCGCGCGCCGCACGGTGAAGCCGCCGAGATCGTGCGCGACGGGGACGACGGTCTGGATCACGCTCATGCCGGTTCTCCCGCTTGCTCTCCGGGGGCAAAGGCGCGGACGGCGAGGGCATGCACCCGCTGGCCCGGAATGTCGCCGAGCGCGCGGTTGACCAGGCGTTGCCGTTCGAGCCGGCCCTTGCCGGCGAAGGCCACGCTTTCGATCACCACGGTGAAGTGCGATTCGCCGCTGCCGTCGTCGCCGGCGTGGCCGTGATGGCGGGCGCTGTCGTTGATGACGTCGAGCCGCGTGGGCACGAAGGCGTGCTGCAGCAGGGTTTCGATTTCGCGGGCGAGGGGTCCGCTCATTTAGGCTCTCCGGGGGTTTTCAGCGGCGCGCACTATCACCACTATGGGCCGAATGCGCGAGACGAAATTTCACGGTCGCTACGACACGCGCGGGCGCCGCTGCGAGGCCGACGGGTGTGACGAAGCCGGCGAGTTCCGCGCGCCCGGTGAGCGTTCGCCCGGCTTCGACGGTCCGGGTGACTGGCGCTGGCTATGCCTTGGGCACGTGCGCGAATTCAACGCCGGCTATGACTGGTTCCGCGGCATGACCCCCGACGAAATTCTCGAGGCGCAGTCGCCGCTCGCCGGCTGGGCGCGCGAGACCCGTGCGTTTCGCGCCGACGGCGGAATGGACGGGGTGCCTCGCTGGGCCGATTTCGACGATCCGCTCGACGCGATCGGCGCGCGCGCAGCCGACATCCGCGCCCGCGCCGCGGCCCGCCACGCCGCGGCGCCCGAAGGCGCTCGCTTTACCGGCCCCGAACGCGCCGCGCTGAACGCGATGGGCCTCGGCTACGAGACCGACCGCCACGCGCTGCGCCGCCGCTACTCGGAACTGGTGCGCCGCTACCACCCCGACCGCAACGGCGGCGACCGCAGCCACGAGCGGCGGCTGCAAAGCGTGGTCGAGGCCTATCAACTGCTCCGGAAAGCGGCGGCTTTCGCCTAACGCGCCGCCCCGTCGATCTCGGTGATCTCTAGCGCGGCAAGATCGCAGTCTGGCACACAGCGCAAATTGATCTCGACCATCGCCACGCCGCCTGGCCCGGTGCCTTCCGCGAAAGGCGCGCAGCCGCAAGTCGAGCAGAACTGGTGGCGGATGTTGTGGGCGTTGAAGGTATAGGCCTGCACCTGATCCTGCGGGCGAACGAACGCAACCTTATCCGGGCTAGTGAAGTGGTGGACGTTGCCCTTGCGGCGACAGATCGAGCAGTTGCAGGTCAGGCCCTGCGTGGGCAGGTCTTCGTCCACGGTCGCACTCAGCGCGCCGCAATGGCAGCTACTTGTAAAGGTCACTTTGCGTCTCCTCCGGACTGTTCGGTCTGCATTTCGGCGATCAGCGCGTTGTCGATCGCCGACCCCTTCTGGTACGCCGGCCGTTCGCTGCACCGATCCCAGTACGCCTTGAAGCTATCGCGCGCGGGCATCGAGCCGAAGCGCAGACCCCACATCACCTGGCTGCCGAGATAGACGTCGGCCATCGTGAACCGCTTCCCGCAGACGTAGTCGTGCGCCGAAAGCCAGGCGTCGAGCGAATCCATCGTTCGATCGAAGCTGCCGAAGCCGACCATCGCCTGGTGGTCCTCGACGTTCCAGCCGAGCGCCTGCGCAGTGGTCGCCTGCTCGAGCGGGCCAGCGGCGAAGAACAGCATGCGGAAGTAGTCGGCCTTCTCGTGCGCCTCGGGCAGCAGCTCGGGCGCGGTCATTTCGGCGAGGTAATGGCACACTGCCGCCGCTTCGCTGACCGCGTGATCGTGGCCCTGGTGGTGATGGACGATCGTCGGCAGCTTGCCGAGCGGATTGGCCGCGAGCAGCGCGGCGGGCTTGGCGTCCCACTGGACCAGCACCGGCTCATAGTCCGCGCCCGCCTCGTGCAGCGCCCAGCGTGCGATCTGCGCGCGGCTCATCGGATTGAAGAAGAAAGTGTACTCGGCCATCGGCTCTGCTCCACGAATCACTCTGGAACAATACAGGAACGCTCCGCGCTCGCAAGGCTTCCCGGCTCAATCGCGGTCGGGCGCACCGAACGGGAAATACTGCCGGAAGGGCCGAGCATCCTCGACGCAGCGCACCACCGGGGGGAGGGCCAGCAGTTCGGCGCGCAGGGCGGACAGGCGCGGCCGTCCCGGTCCGATCGGCTCGATCCAGTCGGCGTAGAACAGCGCGGGCGCGGCGGCGCAGGTGACGAGGCCCACGTGCGGCGGCAGGCGATGGGCGCCGAGCCACTGTTCGAGCCAATCGTAGGCTTGGCGCAGCCGCGCCCGGGCGGCCGCGATCTCGCCTGCCACCGGCTCATCGCGCCGGCCGAGTTCTGGCTTGTCGCGGCTGATGAAATGGGCCGCCACGGCGCGCTGCATGTTGCCCATCACGTAATTGTCGAACACCCGGTCAAGCATCCGCGCGGTCACCGCGTCAGCCGGGTCCCGCGGTATCAGCGGAGCGGGGCCGGGGTGGTGGACCGCCAGGTACTCGACGATCGCGGTCGCCTCGACCACCACTGTGGCACCGTCGGCCAAGACCGGGATATGCCCGCCGGGATGGGCCTTGCCGGGAAACTGCTCGCTCAGGGGGCGGTCCGTAGCCGTTTCGACGAACCGGAACGCTGTTCCGTTGGCGTAGAGCGGGATCAGCGCCTTCCAGGTGTATGACGAGAACAGGTGGCCGTGGAGTTCTATCATTTCCCGGTGTCCCGTAAGGCGGCCTCAAAGACCGCAAGCTGAGCATCGAACGCGCGCCGATAGGCCGGCCGCGCCTGGCTGCGGGCGACGTAGGCGGACAGGTTCGGATGGTCCTCGATGATGCCCATTCCCTCGGCCCTGCGCAGCACCATGACCATCGTCAAATCGCCGGCGCTGAACGCCCCGTCGAGCCACTCGGAGTCGCCGAGCCGGGCGGACAGCCGCGCCAACCGGGCGCGGATGCGGTCCGCCATGATCGGCAGGCGTGCGGCGTGCCAACTCCTGTCGGCCTCGGCTTGGCCTGCCTGCTCGTATTCGACGATCGACGGCTCGATCGTGTTGAGCGCGGCGAACATCCAGGCGATCGCGCGCGCGCGGGCGTCGGCATCCTCGGGCAGGAGTCCCCGACCGCGTTCGGCAATGTGGAGGACAATCGCGCCAGTCTCGAACAGCGCGAATTCGCCATCCTGGTACGTCGGAATCTGCCCGAACGGATGGAGTGCCAGGTGCGCGGGTTGCTTCATCTCGGCAAACGAGACCAGGCGGACGTCGTAGGGCTGGCCGACTTCCTCAAAGGCCCAGCGCACGCGCATGTCGCGAGCGAGGCCGCGGCCACGGTCGGGCGACTCCGCGAAGGCGGTGATAGTGGGAGGCATCGGCGGCCCCGTTTGGACTAGCCGCGCAGCGCGGCTTCGATCGCGGCGACGTCGATCTTTTTCATCTGCATCATCGCCTCGAACGCGCGCTTGGCGGCGGCCTTGTCGGGGTTCGACATCGCTTCGGAAAGCACCCGCGGGGTGATCTGCCACGATACGCCCCACTGGTCCTTACACCAGCCGCACATCGACTCCTGCCCGCCGCTATCGACGATCGCGTTCCAGTAGCGGTCGGTCTCTTCCTGGTCCTCGGTGGTGACCTGGAACGAGAATGCCTCGCTCTGCTTGAAGTGCGGGCCGCCGTTGAGGCCGAGGCAGGGTAGGCCCATGACGGTGAATTCGACCGTCAGCGGCGCGCCAGCCGGGGACGAGGGGTTGTCGGCCGGGGCATAGCTGGTCTTGCCGACCGAGCTGTCCGGGAAGGTCTCGGCATAGAATCGCGCCGCGCTCTCTGCGTCGCTTTCGTACCACAGGCAGATCAGGGCCCTGTCGCTCATGATCGGGTCCCTTTCGGGCCGACCACGCCGACATGCGCACCGGCCGGGTCGATCGCGGTGAAGATGAAGTCGCCGCCGGGGACTTCGTGAATGTCGTGCGTGATCGTGCCCCCGTTTGCGGTGGTGGCCTCGCGCGCGGCCTCGATGTCGGCGACGCCAAAGTAAGGGAGCCAGCCGACGGCCATGTAATCGGCCAGCCACGGATTGATCGCGCCGATCTGCTCGCTGCCCAGTTCGATGAAGCGATAGTTGCCCATGTCGCCCATCGGCATGGTCTGCTCGGCCGACCAGTTGAACAGCGCGGTGTAGAACGCGGTCGCGGCCGGCTCGTCGCTGGTTTCGAGCTCGTTCCACCAGCAATGCCCGGGGGTCATGGCCTTGAACACGTCGCTCTGCGCGTCCGGGTCGCCGGGCGGCGGAGCCGGGTCCATCACGTAGAACGGCGCGCCCTGCGGATCGGCGAGCATGGCCATCCGCCCGACCCCGTCCATCGTCATCGGCGGCATCTGCACGCTGGCGCCCAGCGTTTGCGCCTTGGCCACCGCCGCGTCGACGTCGTCGACGTGGAAGTAGGTCAGCCAGCCGGCGCGCGCGCCGCCTTCCGCCATGCCGGGCGTAAGCGTGAGTACGCCGCCCGCGAAGCCGCCGCCGGAGCGCGCGATCTCGCGGTACTCCGAGCCGTTCGGCATCGGGTGCCCCTCGGCCGGGATCTCCCAGCCGACGACGGCGCGATAGAAGGGGGCGACGGCGCCCGGATCGGGCGCCATCAGCTCGTACCAGATGGGACCGCCGGCCACGGTCAGCGGCCCCGCTCGACGATGGGCGTGAAGCCGCCCCAGAACATGCGCTTGCCGTCGAACGGCATGTCCATCGCGCCGGGCTGCATCCGCTCGTCGGCCATGACCTTTTCCCAGCCGGCGTTGCGGGTGGCTTCGTCGGGCCATTCGACGAACGAAAACACGACGCTTTCGCCGTCCTTGGCTTCGACCGAACGCGGGAAGCTGGTCCGCTCGCCCACGGGAGTATCGACGCCCCAGGCCTCAAGATCGCGCAGCGCGCCATGCTCTATGAAAATGCTCGCGGCCTTGGCGGCCATCTCGCGATAGGCCTCGCGCTTGTCGTTTGCGACCGGCGCGATGAAGCCATCGACATAGCCGCCGCCGGGACGGCCTTCCTCGAGGATCGGTTCGAACCCGCCGAACACCATGCGCTTGCCGTCGAACGGCATGTCTTCGCCGAACTCTTGCATGCGCGGATCGCTCATCATCTTTTCGTTGCTGGCGTCGGCGGTCGCCTTGTCGGGCCAGGTAACCCAGGAGAACACGACCTTCTCGCCCTCCTCGAGCGCGACCGCGCGGCGGAAGTCGGTCTGTTTACCGTCGGCAACGTCGGCTTCCCACGCCTCGACATGCTCGATCGCGCCGTTGTCGTGAGCGATCGGCCAGAACTTCTCGGCAACCTCGCGATAGGCGTCCTGCTTGTCGGCGGGCACCGGAACGATGAATCCCTGAACGTACATCGGATAGCTCCTCTCAGACGGTTTCCGGGGTAAAATCGGCGTACTGCGCATCCAGTGCGCGCTTGTAAGCCGGCCGTGCCTCGCCGCGCGCCTGGTATGCGGCGAGCGCAGGGTATTCGGCGACGAGTCCGGTGTGGCGCAGATTGTTCAGCACCGTGACCATCGCGATGTCGGCGACCGAGAACGAACCGGCCAGCCAGTCCTTGCCGTCAAGGGCATCGGACAGGCGCTGGAGCCGCTTCAGACACAGCCCGACCGCCGCCTCGCGGGCATCGGGCATCCACGCCTTGTCGTTATGGAACAAGTCATAGGTGGTGACGCGGGTCACGAACGGCTCGACGCTGTTGAGCGCGGCGAACAGCCACGAGATGGCGGTCCAGCGGGCGTGCGTTTCCAATGGCAGCAGGCGGTCATCGCGCTCGCCGAGATAGAGCAGGATCGCCCCGGTTTCGAAGATGTCGAGATCGCCTTCGCGGAACGCCGGCACCTGGTCGAACGGCTGGCGGGCGAGGTAAGGCTCGGGCCGCGGCGTGCGGGCGTCGAGCAGCTCGGTGGCGTAAGGCGCGCCGATCTCCTCGAACGCCCAGCGCACGCGCAAGTCGCGCACCAGGCCCTTGGCGAAATCGGGCACCCAGTCGAACGCGGTGACGAGCGGCAGGTCGCTCATGGCTCAAGTCTCCCTGGCGAATGGAAAGACCGCGCGGAGTGTGGGATTCCTCATCCACAGTCCGCCCCACATGAACAAGCCGAGATAGATCCCAAACAGAGTATGGCTGGGGAGCGGGCTGCCGACGCGCACGTGCGTGGCCATCGCGCCGCCGAGCAGCCCGGTCATCAGCACCGCCCCGAGCACGCTGGTGCGCGGGTAGAGGTAGAGCAGCACCAGAATGAGTTCGAGAATACCGATCGGCAGCACGAAGCGCGTGGGCCAGCCGAGCGCAGCTATGGTGTCGGCGGCAACGGGCATCCCCAGCAACTTGGGGGCGACCGAGGCGCCGAGCATGAACAGGGCGAACAGCCCGGTTAGTACGTAGCCGGTCGTGGTCATGGCCTTGGGCGACATCGGTGTGCTCCTCCCCGGTTGGGCGCGATCAAGCGAGCGGCTGCTCGGCGACGGTCTCGCCTTCGGGCACGGCCGCCATGTTCATCCACACATTCTCCCAGATGTGGCCGTCCGGATCCTCGAAGCTGCTGCCGTACATGAAGCCATGATCCTGCGTCGGGGTCGGCTCCGCCTTGCCGCCGGCGGCGCCCGCCTTGGCGACAATCGCATCGACCGATTCCTTGCTGTCGTGGCTCAGGCACAGGAACACTTGCGCCGAGCTGTGCGCGTCGGGGATCGCCCGATCGGTGAAGGTTTTCCAGAACTCGTGCGTCAGCAGCATCACCACGATCTCGTCCGACCATGCCATCGCGGCGGCCTTGTCGTTGGTGAACATCGGGTTGTTGGTGAAGCCGACCGCCTCGTAGAATTTCATCGAGGCGGGCAGGTCGGTGACCGGCAGGTTCACGAAGATCATCTTGGTCATATCCCAGGTCCTCTCGCCAGGTCGCCGCGACTCGGCACTTGATTTTTCTGGCAATCTCAGTTACAAAAAGCAACTATGAAGTTACAAAAAGAAACATCGAGTTCCGACGGACACGGCAAGTGGTATGGTGACGCTTGCGGCACCGCTTTCGCGATGGAATTGATCGGCGAACGCTGGTCGATGCTGATCGTGCGCGAACTTATGCTCGGCGGGCGCCGTTTTTCCGATCTGCGCGCCCGGCTGGCGGGGCTCAGCGCCAAAGTCCTGACCGAGCGGCTGGTGGGGCTCGAGCAGGCCGGGGTGCTCCAAAAGCGCGTGCTGCCGCCGCCCGCCGCCAGCCGGATCTACGAGCTGACACCGTGGGGCTACCACGCCGAGTTCGCGATCCGCGAGCTCGGCCGATGGGCCGCCCGTTCGCCGGCGCACGATCCCACGCTGCCGATGACGCCGGTCGGGATCATGTTGTCGATGCGCACGCTGATCGACCCGGTCGCCGCTCGCCCGCTGACCGGAATGATCGGCTTCGAGGCCGACGGCGAAAGCTTCGTCGGCCATCTCGGCGGCGGCGAGTTGAACATCGTGCGCGGCGATACCGCAGGCGTCGACCTTCTGCTGCGAATGCGGGCCCCTGAGGAACTCGGCATCCTGCTTTACGCCAAGGTGCCAGTCGAAGTTTGGGAGCAGGGCGAGGGCAGGGCGATCGAAGGCGACCGCGAGCTGGCGCGCCAGTTCATCGACTTGTTCGCGCTGCCCGAGAAGATTGCCTAAATGCCGAGCGCCTTGAAGATGTTCGCCTCGACTTCGGCGGCAGCCTGCCAGCCCGCACGCGCGGTGACGCGGCCGTACCAAGCGGCGAGACGCGGGTAGGCGGCGGCATCGAGCGAGGCCCCGGCATAGTCGAGCGTGCGCAGCCCCGAGGCGAGCGAGATATCGCCGATCGAGAAATCGCCCGACAGCCATTCCTCCCCGACCACTCCTTCGAGATAGGACAGCGGCCGCTTGATCGCCTCGTCGGCGGCCAGCGCGGCGGCTTGATCGCCCTCGATCCCGAAGATGCGCGGCCGCAGGAAGCGGTTGAGGATGATCGGTGCGCCTGCTGGGACCAGGATCGTGTCGACCACTTCCTCAAACCACACCGCGCGGGCGCGCGCCTCAGGCGCGGCGGGGAGCAGAGCGGGCTCGGGATACTTGGCGTCGAGATAGGTAACGATCGCGGTTGAATCGGCGATCGTGAAATCGCCGTCGCGAAAGCCCGGGATCTTGCTGAACGGGCTCACCCCCAGGAACTCTTCGTCGGGCTGCGTGGGATTGCTCGGTACGAGTTCGGCGTCGAGGCCCTTCTCCTTCACCGTCACCAGCACCTTGCGCACGAACGGCGACAGAGGAAATCCGTAAATCTTCATCGCACCCTCTCCCGATAGGTCCCAACCTTGCTTGTTGCAGGGCAATCTTACGCCGTCTAGGCACCCCAACGCGATGAACGAGATGAGCAAGAACCCGAACGACGCGGCCACCGCACTGGCCGTGCCCGACCGCGAGATCTCCGTCCGCGAGCTGTTCGGGATCGACACCGATATGACGGTCCCTGGCTTCTCCAAGGCCGACGAGCGCGTGCCCGATCGCGACGACAGCTATGTGTTCGATCCGGACACCACACTGGCGATCCTGGCCGGCTTCGCGTTCAACCGCCGGGTCATGGTCCAGGGCTATCACGGCACCGGCAAGTCGACCCATATCGAGCAGGTCGCCGCGCGCCTTAACTGGCCGTGCATCCGCATCAACCTCGACGCGCACATCAGCCGCATCGACCTGATCGGGCGCGACGCGATCGTGCTGCGCGACGGACTGCAGGTCACCGAGTTCCGCGAAGGCCTGCTGCCGTGGGCGCTGCAGCACCCGGTGGCGCTGGTGTTCGACGAATACGATGCCGGCCGTCCCGACGTGATGTTCGTGATCCAGCGCGTGC
Organism: Sphingomonadales bacterium 12-68-11; assembly: GCA_002279825.1. Lineage (GTDB taxonomy): Bacteria > Pseudomonadota > Alphaproteobacteria > Sphingomonadales > Sphingomonadaceae > Croceibacterium_A. Next base: position 256,861 of record NCCV01000003.1, on the reverse strand, counting down.
TCGAGACCGAAGGCAAGCTCACCCTGCTCGACCAGAACCGCGTGATCCGCCCGAACCCGTGGTTCCGTCTGTTCTCGACCGCCAACACGGTCGGCCTCGGCGACACCAGCGGGCTCTACCACGGCACCCAGGCGATCAACCAGGGCCAGATGGACCGCTGGAACATCGTCGTCGCGCTCAACTACCTGCCGGCGGAGACCGAGCGGCAGGTGGTGGCGGCCAAGTCCACGCTCGATCCGCAAGTCATTGCCCAAATGGTCCGCGTCGCCGACCTGACCCGCCAAGGGTTCATCGGCGGCGACATCTCGACCGTGATGAGCCCGCGCACGGTCATCACCTGGGCGCAGAACACCGAGATCTTCAAGGACCCCGGCTTCGCCTTCCGCCTGACCTTCCTCAACAAGTGCGACGAGGCCGAACGGATGCTGGTGGCCGAGTACTACCAGCGGGTGTTCGGGGTGGATTTGCCCGAGAGCGTGGTTGGGAAGGCGTAGTCGCCGCGCTTGATTGACAGGTTGGGCTCCGCGCTGACTGCGTCTGCCGGCTGGCGTCAACGACCTTCCTCGGGTTGTGCCATCCGTTCTTTCGTCATCCCCGCGAAAGCGGGGACCCAGTCGGCTCCAGCGGTGGGAAGCCGTAGTCCTCGGCGAGATCGCGCCAGCCGAGATTGTCGCGTTCGATCAGTTCGAGCTTCCACACGCGAAGCCACTTCTTGATCCGCTTCTCGCGGACAATCGCGTGCTCCATCGTTGCGTGTTGCTCGAACCAAACCAGGCGCTTCACGCCGTACTTGCTGGTGAAGCCAGGAAAAGCACCCTCGCGGTGCTGGTGGACGCGTTGAATCAGATTGGACGTAACGCCGGTGTAAATTGCGCCGTTGCGCCGGTTGGCGAGCACGTAGACCGTGGGCTGAAAGTCGCGGTTCATGCCGGGGAGAGCCTACTGGGTTCCCGCTTTCGCGGAATGACGACGCAGGGGAGTTGAGTTCGTTTTGGATCGATCGGCAAACCGAGCCATCTGCCCAAAGCCTCTCGCCAACGCTGTGTTGGTAAGTTAACACAGCGGGATATGGCATCGCGAGCGGATACCAAACGGAGCTGGCCTTGGCGCTGGAGGCGCAAGGCCGAGCCGACGTCTGCACGGGCCGACTACGACGACGAACGCCCATACGCCCCGCTCTACGACGACGATGGTCCGGGCGATCCCGAGTTCGGGGCCTGGCTCGATGAGCGGCTGGGGCTGAGGGCAGAGTCTGAGGTCGAGAGTCCGACCGAGGCAGGCGAGCCGCAACCCAAAAAGTCTCGCACCCGCTGGTGGTGGATCAGCCGCGTCATCGCCGGTGTGCTATTCGTGTTCATGCTCTTGCTCGCCTGGCTGGCGATCACAGCGCCGCTGTCCAAGTCGCTGCGGCCGATCGCCGCACCAGAGATTACGTTGCTCGCCGCCGACGGCACGCCGATCGCGCGCAACGGGGCGGTGGTCGACCAGCCTGTCGAAGTCGAAAAGCTGCCGCCGCACGTGGTCGAAGCTCTGCTCGCGATCGAGGATCGGCGATTCTACAGCCATTGGGGGATCGACCCCAAGGGCTTGGCGCGCGCGCTGTGGAGCAATCTCACCACCGGGCGCACGCAGGGCGGCAGCACCATCACCCAGCAGCTCGCCAAGTTCACCTTCCTGACCTCGGACCAGAACCTGACCCGTAAGGCGCGCGAGGCGCTGATCGCGTTTTGGCTCGAAGGCTGGCTGACCAAGGACGAGATTCTCGAGCGGTATCTGTCGAACGCCTATTTCGGCGACAACGTTTACGGGCTGCGCGCCGCCTCGCTGCACTACTTCTACCGCAAGCCCGAGAACCTGCGGCTCGAGCAGGCGGCGATGCTGGTGGGGATGCTCCAGGCGCCGTCGCGGCTGGCGCCGACCAACAACCCCGAACTGGCCGAGCGGCGCATGCGGCTGGTGCTGAACGCCATGGTCGCGGCTGGATATATCACCGCCGCAGAAGCGCGCGCGGCGCCGACGCCGGCGGTCGACGTGCGGCGCAAGCAGGACCTGCCGACCGGCACGTACTTCGCCGACTGGGCGCTGCCGCAGGCCCGCCAGCTTACCGAAGCCAGCTATTCGCGCCAGACGATCCGCACCACGCTTGATTCGCGGCTCCAGGCGGCCGCGCGCCGCGCGGTCGAGCGGGCCGCGATCGGGGGCGCGCAAGTGGCGCTGGTGGCGATGCGCACTAACGGCGAAGTCGTCGCGATGATCGGCGGCAAGGATTACGGCGCTTCGCCCTTCAACCGCGCCACCCAGGCCCGCCGCCAGCCGGGCTCGACCTTCAAGCTGTTCGTCTATCTCGCCGCGCTCGACGCCGGGATGAGCCCCGACGACGCGATCAACAACCTGCCGTTCGAACAGGGCTCGTACCGGCCGCGCAACTCCGGCGGGACATATTCCGAAGAGATTACGCTGGCCGACGCCTTCGCGCAGTCGAGCAACGTCGCGGCGGTGCGGCTGTGGCAGCAGGTCGGCGACGGCGCGGTGATCGCGCGGGCGCGCGACTTCGGCATTACCTCGCCGCTCGCCAGCGGCGATCCGAGCCTTGCGCTCGGCACCTCGAACGTAACGCTGCTCGAGCTGACCGCGGCCTATGCCGGGGTCGCGGCCAATCTCTATCCGGTCGAGCCGACGGCGTTTGCCTCGGTCGAGCCGGGCTGGCTCGGGTCGTGGTTCGACGGCCGCTCGAGCCTGCCGCGCGGCGAGCACGAGGCGATCGAGGCGATGCTGCGCCAGGCGGTCAACCGCGGCACCGGCCGCGCGGCGATGCTGAGCGTGCCCAACTTCGGCAAGACCGGCACCACCCAGGACAACCGCGACGCGCTGTTCGTCGGCTATGCGGGCGAGCTGGTGGTCGGCGTGTGGATCGGCAACGACGACAACACGCCGCTGGCCGGTGTGTCGGGCGGTGGGCTGCCGGCGCGGATCTGGAAGGACTTTATGAGCCAGGCGCTCGGCGAGCGCGCGGCCCCCGCGCGGCCGGCGCCGACCGAGAGCCCCGATCCCGAAGGCCCGATCCAGCCGCTCGACGTGCCCGAGATCGGCGATATTCCGATCGGGAACGACGCCCGGCTGCGGATCGGCGAGGGCGGGGTCGGCATCTCGGGCGAAATCCGGGGCGCGCCGATCGATGTCAGGATCGATCGCAACGGGGTCCGGATCGATTCCGAACCGCGCAATCGCGAGCGGGCACCGGCGGGCGAAGGGCAGCCGTAGCCGCTATTCCGGGTAACGGGCTTCGACGAAGTACAGCCCTTCGGCCGGCGCATTGAGCCCGAGCGCCGCGCGGTCTTTCGCCGCCAGCGCCTCGGCGACTTGCGCCTCGCGCCACTGGCCGAGCCCGACCAGCGCCAGCGTGCCGACCATCGAGCGGACCTGGTGGTGAAGGAAGCTGCGCGCTTCCGCCTCGATCGTCACCAGATCGTCCTCGCGCCGCACGTCGAGCCGATCGAGTGTCTTGACCGGGCTGTCCGCCTGGCAATGGACCGAACGAAACGTCGTGAAGTCGTGATGCCCGACCAGCGCCTGAGCGGCGCGGTGCATCGCCTCGGCGTCGAGGGGGCGGGCGACGTGCCAGGCGCGGCCGCGTTCGAGCGTGAGCGGCGCGCGGCGATTGCGGATGCGGTACCGGTAGCGCCGGCCCACGCACGAGAACCGCGCGTGCCAGTCGGCCGGCTTGACCTTGCAGCCGGTCACTGCGACCGGCGCCGGCCGCAGCACCGCGTTGAGCGCTTCCATCAGCTTGAACGCGGTGATCTCCTTGGCCACGTCGATATGGCTGACCATTGCCAGCGCGTGGACACCGCTGTCGGTCCGCCCGGCGCTGTGCAGCGTGGCCTCCTCGCCGGTCACTTCGCGTACGGCCTCCTCGATCGCCTGCTGCACCGAGGGGCCGTGCTGCTGCCGTTGCAGCCCCATGAACGGGCCGCCGTCGAACTCGAGGGTGAGGGCGAAGCGGGTCATGGGTCCAAGGTTCCGTTCATGTCGAGCGTAGTCGAGACACTTCGCGCCAACGGTTCTCGACTACGCTCGACTCGAACGGGAGGGGTGGGGGTCATGCCAGCACCGTGCCGACGGGCACCGGCCGCCCGCGCAGGAACTCGGCCGCGCTCATCGCCGGGCGGCCGGCGCGCTGGAGCACGAGCGGTCGGATCGCCGCGTCGCCGCAGGCGATCGTCAGCTCATCATCGAGCACGGTGCCCGGCGCGCCGTTGACGCCGATGATCCGCGCCTTGAGGAGCTTGATCCGTTCGCCGTCGAATAGGAACCAGGCGCCGGGGGAGGGCGCGAAGGCGCGCACTTCGCGTTCGATCAGTTCGGCGGGCTTCGCGAAATCGAGCCGGGCCTCGGACTTGTCGATCTTCGCCGCGTAGTTGGCTTCGCGCTCGTCCTGCGGTTCGGGGCGGATCTGGTCGAGATCGGCCAGCGTCTGCACCATCAGTTGCGCGCCCAGTTCCGCCAGTTCGGCGAGCAGCTCGCCGCCGGTCTTGTCCTCGACCGGCACGCGGGCGCGGGCCAGCATCGGCCCGGTATCGAGCCCGCGTTCCATGCGCATGATCGTGATCCCGGTGACCGGGTCGCCGGCCAAGATCGCGCGCTGGATCGGCGCGGCGCCGCGCCACCGCGGCAGCAAGCTGGCGTGGACGTTGAAGCAGCCGAGCGGCGGTGCATCGAGGATCGGCACCGGCAGGATCAGGCCGTAAGCTGCAACCACCGCGGCGTCGGGCTCGAGCGCGTGGAAATCGGCCTGGGCTTCGAGATCGCGCAGCGTTTCCGGATGGCGCACCGGGATCCCGAGTGCCTCGGCGGCGCGGTGGACGGGCGAGGGCTGGAGCTGCTTGCCGCGACCGGCCGGGCGGGGTGGCTGCGTATAGACGGCAGGAATATCGTGCCCGGCCTCGACCAGCGCGGCCAGCGTGGGAACGGCAAATTCCGGGGTACCCATGAAGACGATGCGCATCGGTCCCCTTTCCCGGCCCCGCCAATCGACCTATCTGCGGCGGCATGGCATCGCAAGAGATCGAGGCGCTGGCGGGCGCACTGGCCCGCCTGCCAGGGCTCGGCCCGCGCTCGGCGCGGCGCGCGGTGCTGTGGCTGGTCAAGCGGCGCGAGACCGCGCTGGTGCAATTGGTCGATGCGCTCACCGAGGTGCGCGCCTCGCTGGTCGAATGCGCGACCTGCGGAAACGTCGATACCCGCGATCCCTGCGGCATCTGCACCGATCCGCGCCGTGACGCGCGGCAACTGTGCGTGGTCGAGGAAGTCGCGGACTTGTGGGCGCTCGACCGGGCAAAGCTGTTCACCGGCCGTTATCACGTCCTTGGCGGCCGGCTGTCCGCGCTTGATGGCGTGCGGCCCGAGGATCTGACGATCGGCGCGCTGCTCGACCGTGTCGCGGCGGGCGGCATCGACGAAGTGGTGCTGGCGATGAACGCGACGCTCGAAGGCCAGACCACCGCGCATTACCTGGCCGAGCGGCTCGGGGAGTACCCGGTGCGCGTCACCCAGCTCGCCCACGGGCTGCCGGTGGGAGGCGAACTCGACTACCTCGACGAAGGCACGCTGGCGCAAGCCCTGCGGGCACGGCGCCCGGTCGGATGAAGCGCGAGGGCGGCCGCGCGGGGATAATCGGGGGCTGGCTGATCGCGATGCTCGCCTCGGCGCTGCCCGCTGCGTGGAGCGCGGCGGAGCTCGCCGAACGCAATCCGCTCGGGATCTACGCCGATCGCATGACCGGGGCGTTCACGCCGCAGCTCTACTGGCAGTTCCTGCGCTGGTGGCTGCCGATCGCGGTCCCGGTCAGCCTGCTCGCGCTCGCCTGCATGTTCCTCAACCGCCGCGCGGACTGAGCGCGCCGGCTTGCCGTCGGGGCGCATCGCGCTTATTTTGGCCGCATGGCTATCCGTGAAATCCTCGAAGTGCCGGATCCCCGGCTCAAAACCGTGTCCACCCGCGTCGAGAGCTTCGACGACGAGCTGAAGGCGCTCGTCGCCGATATGTTCGAGACGATGTACGACGCGAACGGCATCGGCCTCGCCGCGATCCAGGTGGGGATTCCCAAGCGCCTGCTGGTGATCGACCTCCAGCCGGAGGACGAGGATGCCGAGCCGGAGCCGTGCGATCACGACGGCCATCACCATCATCACCAGCCGACCAAGCGCGAGCCGCGCGTGTTCGTGAACCCCGAGATCCTCGATCCGGCGGAAGAGACCGGCACGTACCAGGAAGGCTGCCTGTCGGTGCCCGACATCTACGCTGACGTCGACCGGCCCAAGACCTGCCGCGTGCGCTGGCAGGACCTCGACGGCAACGTCCACGAGGAGGAGATGGACGGGTTGATGGCGGTCTGCATCCAGCACGAGATGGACCACCTCGAAGGGGTGCTGTTCATCGACCACCTGAGCCGCCTCAAGCGCACGATGGCTCTGAAGAAGCTTGAAAAACTGCGTAAGGCGGCCTGACCGGCGGCATTTCGCGCGCAAGGCGCTAAGCTCCCCGCGATAAGCGAGTCGAGGGGAGAACGACCATGTCCACCAAGCCGATTATCGCGGCGCTATTGCTGCTGTCGCCGGCGCCCGCGCTGGCGCAGCTCACGCTCGAACAGCGCGTCGAGCGGATGGAGGCGGAATCCGAGATCCGCCGCATGCTGGTCGAATATGGGGCCTTTCTCGATGGCCGCGATTACGCCGCTTATGCGGATCTCTTCGCCGAGGACGGCGAGTGGGTCGGCGGATTCGGGCGGTTCACCGGTCCGGCGGCGATCCGGGCGATGCTGGAGGCCAACTTGGGGCCTGCCGAGCCCGGCTACGTCAACAAGTCGAGCTTCCACATGCTGACCAACCCGCTGATCGAGATCGACGGGGATCGCGCCCGGGTCAGCTCGAAGTACCTGTTCTGGACCCGGTCGAGCGAGGACCGGCCGACCCCCACGCTGGCCGGGCGTTATGTCGACGAGTTCGTGCGGCGCGGCGGCGTCTGGAAGATCGCGAGGCGCACGACCTGGGGCGAGATTCCCTACCGCGATCCCAACGCGCCGGTGGCGGCCGGCGCGGCGCCGCCATCCGCGGCGCCTTCGCTCGAGGCGCGGCTGCGCCGCGCCGAGGACCAGCTCGCCATTCAGCGGGTCATTACCGACTATGCGAAGCACATCGATGCGCAGGACTTCGACGCTTATGCGGCGCTGTTCGCGCGCGACGGGGTCTGGCAGAACGGCGCCACGGTCCGCCGCGGCGCCGCCGAGATCAAAGCGCTGCTGACCGGGCTGTTCGGCACCCCGCCGCCCGGCTTCGTCAACGCCGACAGCTATCACCTCGTCTCGAACCTCGAAGTGAATGTGGACGGCGACCGCGCGACCGCTCGCTCGCGCCACCTGCTGGTCATGCGCGGGCCGGACGGCAGCCCGGTCCCCGAACTTGCGGGCTTCTACGACGACGAGTTCGTGCGCGAGGACGGCCAGTGGAAGATCCTGCGCCGGGTCGACCATCCGGTCATGCCGACGCCCGAGGAATGGCGCCGCGAAATGGCGACCCGGCAGCCCCGATAGCAAAGGGCCGCCCCCTTTCGGGAGCGGCCCTCGCAGCCATTCCAGGCGTGGTGACTTAGAACAGTCCTTCGATCTGGCCGTTGTCGTCGAGGTAGATCGCTTCCGCGCTCGGCACCTTGGGCAGGCCCGGCATGGTCATGATCTCGCCCGCAATCGCCACCACGAAGCCCGCGCCGGCGCTGAGGCGCACTTCGCGGATCGTCACGTCGTGATCGACCGGCGCGCCGAGCGCGGTCGGGTCGGTGCTGAACGAGTACTGGGTCTTCGCCATGCACACCGGGTAGTGGCCATAGCCCATGTCTTCCCACGCCTTGAGCTGCGAACGAACCGACGGGGCGATGGTGACCGAACCGGCGCGGTAGATTTCGCGGCAGATCGTTTCGATCTTGTCCGCCAGCTTCATGTCCGAAGGATAGAGCTGGTTGAAGTCCGGCGCACCCGCATCGGCCTTGGCCGCCACGATCTTCGCCAGCTCTTCCGCACCCGCGCCGCCTTCAGCCCAGTGCTTGCAGATCACCGCCTCGGCGCCGTATTCCTTCGCCATCTCCACGATCACCGCCAGTTCGGCATCGGTATCGAGGTAGAAGTGGTTGATCGCGATGGTCGGCGTGATGCCGAACTTCTTCACGTTTTCGATATGGCGGCGCAGATTGACCGATCCGGCGCGCACCGCATCCACGTTCTCGCCGCCGGTCAGGTCCTTCTTGGCGACCCCGCCGTTCATCTTGAGCGCGCGCACCGTGGCGACCAGCACCACTGCATCGGGCTTCATGCCCGCCAGGCGGCACTTGATGTCCATGAACTTTTCCGCGCCCAGGTCGGCACCGAAGCCCGCTTCGGTCACGACATAGTCGGCCATGCGCAGCGCGGTCTTGGTGGCGATCACGCTGTTGCAGCCGTGAGCGATGTTGGCGAAGGGGCCGCCGTGGAGGAAGGCCGGGCGGTTTTCCAGCGTTTGCACCAGGTTGGGCAGGATCGCGTCCTTCAGCAGCACGGCCATCGCGCGTTCGGCCTTGATGTCGCGGCAGAACACCGGGGTCTTGTCGCGGCGATAGCCGACGATGATGTCGCCCAGGCGCTTCTCCAGGTCTTGCAGGTCGGCGGCCAGACACAGGATCGCCATGATTTCAGACGCCACGGTGATGTCGAAGCCGGTTTCACGCGGGAAGCCGTTGCTGACGCCGCCCAGCGGGCCGACGATTTCGCGCAGGGCGCGGTCGTTCATGTCCAGCACCCGGCGCCAGGTGACGCGGCGCAGGTCCAGCTCCAGGCTGTTGCCCCAATAGATGTGGTTGTCCAGCATGGCGCTCAGCAGGTTGTGCGCGCTGGTGATGGCGTGGAAATCGCCGGTGAAGTGCAGGTTGATCTCGTCCATCGGCATGACCTGGCTCTTGCCGCCGCCCGCACCGCCGCCCTTGACCCCGAAGCACGGCCCCAGGCTCGGTTCGCGCAGGCACAGCATGGCCTTCTTGCCGATGCGGTGGAGCGCGTCGGACAGGCCGACCGAGGTGGTGGTCTTGCCTTCGCCGGCCGGTGTCGGGTTGATCGCGGTGACCAGGATCAGCTTGCCGTCGCTGGTGGTGGGCAGGGTGGCGGTGTCGACCTTGGCCTTGTACTTGCCATAGGGGATCAGCGCCTCGTCCGGCACGCCGGCGTTCCTGGCGACCTCGGCGATCGGGATCAGGGTGGCTTGGCGGGCGATCTCGATATCGGTGGGCATCGGTAAACCTCTCCGTGCGTTCAGCGGTTTGTTCACTTACGCGAAAACTTCGTGAATCCGAAATTGTCTCGGACGCCATACAGGGTTGCGGCGGGCAATCTCAAGGGATTTGTCGGGCTCCTCCGGCCGCTGCTCGGGGATAGCGGGGGAGGCGGGGTTGTGTGCTGCTAGTACCGGAGTTAAGTTCGCGCTTCGTTCCGCTTTTTCGAGGTTGCCGTGGACTCCCTAGCGCTCGCGATCGTCGTCGGTGCCCTGATCGCGGGCCTCGCGCTCGGCTGGTTTCTCGGCACCCGCCCGGTGGCGGACTGGAAGGCGCGACACGGTGACCAGGAGGCGCAGTTCAAGCAGGCGATCGCCGAGCTGGGCAACGCGCGCATCGAGCTCGCCACGCTCAAAGCCAATGCCGAGAACTTCGACAAGCAGATCGCGCAGCTCAACGCGGCGCGCGAGGAACTGGTCGCCCAGTTCAAGGCCGCTGGCGGCGAAGTGCTGTCGAAGGCGCAGGGCGAATTCCTCAAGGCCGCCGAGGAGCGTTTCGGCCATGCCCAGCAGGCCAACAAGGAAGCGGTCAAGTCGCTGCTCGACCCGGTCCACCAGCGCCTGAAATCGTACGAGGAGCAGGTGGCCGCGCTCGAATCCAAGCGCGTCGACAGCTTCGGCCAGCTCACCGGCTTGATCGAGACGATGCGGCTCGGGCAGGAAGAGGTGCGCCGCGAGGCGCAGCGGCTCGGCAATTCGCTGACCAATGCTCCCAAGGCGCGCGGCCGGTGGGGTGAGCGGGCGCTGCAGAACGTGCTCGAGCAGTGTGGCTTATCCCAGCACACCGACTTCATCCTCGAGCACTCGATCGAGACCGCGGACGGACGCCTGCGCCCCGATGCGATCATCAACGTACCCGGCCAGAAGAAGATCGTGATCGACGCCAAGGTCTCGCTGAACGCCTATCAGGAGGCGTTCGAGGCGAACGACGAGGAGATCCGCAAGCGGGCGCTCGATGCGCATGCCCGTTCGATGCGCAACCATGTTCAGACGCTCGGCGCGAAGTCGTACCAGAGCCAGTTCGCCGAAGCCCCCGACTACGTGGTGATGTTCGTGCCGGGGGAGCACTTCGTCGCCGCCGCGCTCGAACACGATCCGGAGCTGTGGGACTTCGCCTTCGAGCGCCGGGTTCTGCTCGCGACACCGACCAACCTGGTGGCCATCGCCCGCACGATCGCCCAGGTCTGGCGGCAGGACGGGCTGGCACGCGAAGCGCAGGAGATCGGCCGCCTGGGTTCGGAGCTTTACGAGCGGCTTGCTGTAGCGGCCGACCACCTCAAGCGCGTCGGCGGAGGGCTCGAGACTGCGGTCAACAATTACAACAAGTTCGTCGGCAGCTTCGAGCGCAACGTGCTGTCCTCGGGCAAGCGCCTGGCGGACAAGGGCATCGAGATCGGCAAGCGCGAGATCGACGAGGTCCCGCTCGTCGAAAGCGCCCCGCGCTACACCGCGGCCGATGATGCGGGGCCGCGCGCGGTTGACAACAAGGCGGAAGGCAAAGCACTGATCGGCGGATGAGAGGATCCGCTGCCCTGCTTCTGCTGCTGCTGGCGTGCGCCTGCGATCCGGGCACCGCCCCGGCCGAGCAAGTCGCCGAGAAAGCCGCCGAGAAAGCCGCCGCGATCGTCGACCCGCCGCCCGCCGCGGCCGAGCCGCTCGCCAAGGGGCGCTACGCCCCGCGCAACGAATGCGTCGAGATCGCGGACGCGACCGACTTCCGCCAGCAGATCATCGAGGCGGTGCAGCTCCGCGATACCGACGCGCTCCTGCAACTGGTCGCCGACGACGTTAAGCTCGACTTCGGCGGCGGCGCCGGGAAGGCCGAGCTGAGGAAGCGGCTCGGCGATCCCGCGCTCGGGCTGTGGCGCAAGCTCGATGCGCTGCTGCCGCTCGGCTGCGCCAAGGGCGCGCAAGGCGGGATCACGATCCCGTGGATCTTCGCGCAGGACCCGCCGGTCGATCCGTTCGCCGGCATGCTGGTGACGGGGGAGGACGTCTCGGTGCTTCCCCGGCCGGTCGCCACCGCCGCGCCGATCGGCACCGTGTCGTGGGACGTGGTCGAGGTAACGGGGTTCGAGCCGGAGGCTGCTTTCCAGCGGATCATGCTGCCCGACAAGCGCGAAGGCTTTATCGCCAGCGACAAGCTGCGCAGCCTGGTGGATTATCGCCTGCTCGCGTCCTCGCGCAACGGCGTGTGGAGCGTGACCAGCTTCGTCGCTGGCGATTAACGCTCCAGGCTTGCCAGCACTTCGTAAGCCAGCACCGCGCCCGCCATCGCGGCGTTGAGGCTGTCCGCCCGCCCGCGCATCGGCAGCGTCACGCGCAAGTCGCAGGCGTCTTCATACGCTTCGGGCAGCCCGCGCGATTCGTTGCCGACCAGGATGAAGCATGGCGCCGCGTAAGGCGCGCCGCGATAGGGCTGAGCGTCGCGTAGCGAAGCCCCGACCAATTGGCCCGCTCCGCCGCGCAGCCAGGGGAGGAACTCCTCCCACCGGGCCTGCGCGATCGCCTGGGTGAACACCGCGCCCATGCTGGCGCGCACCGCCTCGACCGAGAACGGATCGGCGCAGTCGTCGAGCAGGATCAGCCCGCCGGCACCGACCGCATCGCCGGTGCGCAGCATCGTTCCCAGGTTTCCGGGATCGCGCAGCGCCTGCGCGACCAGCCAGATCGGCGCGCGCGCGCGGTCGAGCGCGGCGAGCGAAGTGTCGAACTCGGCGAAGGCCCCGGCCACAGTCTGCGGGTTGTCCTTGCCGGTGATCTTGGACAGGATCTCGGCGCTGGTTTCGACCACGTCGCCCCCGGCGGCATCGACCGCGGCTTCGAGCGCGTCGAGCAGCGGATGCGCCTCGCGCCCTTCGGCCATCACCAGCACCTCGGGCACGCGCCCCGCCTCCAGCGCATCGGTCAGCAGCCGCAGCCCCTCCGCCAGGAAACGCCCTTCGCGGCGGCGGTGCTTCTTGTCACGCAGCGCGCGCAAGTACTTGACGGTGGGATTGGAGAAACCGGTGATCGAGCGGCGCATGGTGCTGCGACCGTTAGCCGCGATCAATCCTCACCGAAACCGTTCTCGATCAGCGCGACCAGTTCGGCGAGGCGCGCGTCCGCGTCGGCGCCGCTGACGATGAGTTCGATCGTGTCGCCGCGGGCCGCGCCAAGCATCATCAGGTCGAGGATCGCGCCTCCGTCGGCGCAGTTGCCGTCCTTGGCCACGCGGACTTCGCAGCCCTCCATCGCCGCGACCGCCCCGACCAGCTTGGCGCTGGCGCGCGCGTGCAGCCCGCGCTTGTTGACGATCGTGACCTCGCGGCGAACGCCGGAGGTATTCTGGACAATCCCGGGCGGGCTCGCGCTCATGCGTCCTGGCCCAGGAATTCCGAGGCGATGGTGATGTAGTTGCGGCCCGCGTCGCGCGCCGCGCCGGCAGCGGCCGCCAAGGTCATTTCCTTGCGAGCGCCGGCCAGACGGATCAGCATCGGCAGGTTGATCCCGGCAATCACCTCGGTGCGGCCGCGTTCGAGCAGCGAGATCGCCAGGTTCGAGGGGGTGCCGCCGAACAGGTCGGTCAGGATCACCGCGCCCTGGCCGCTGTCGACAGTGGCGATCGCGCGGGCGATGTCCTTGCGGCGCACTTCCATGTCGTCGTTGGGGCCGATGCAGACCACGGCGACATCCTCCTGCCGGCCCACCACGTGCTCCATCGCGTGGACGAACTCCTCGGCCAGGCGGCCGTGGGTTACGAGTATCATGCCGATCATAGTTAAATTACGCTCGCGATGAAGGGCACGACACCTGCCGGCTCCGGAGGCATTGCGGTCACGGCTGCTGCGTCCCTTCGATCAGTTCGGCCGTGCGCGACCCTAGGTTGCGGTGCACAATGGTGGGCGAAAACCCGCCTTCGCGCAAGGCCCGGGCCATGCGCTCGGCCATGAATACCGAGCGGTGTCTTCCCCCGGTACACCCGAAGGCGATGTTCACGTAGCTCTTGCCCTGTGCCGCGTAGCGCGGAAGCAGCAGTAGCAGCAGGTCGCGAATCCGCTCGAAGCTTTCGGTGAAGGCGGGGTCGCGGAGGATATGTTCCCCCACCGCCGGGTCGATTCCGGTTTGCCCGCGCAAGTCCGGGTCCCAGTGCGGATTGTCGAGATAGCGCATGTCGAACACCAGATCGGCGACCGGCGGCATGCCGCGCGCGAAGCCGAAACTCGAGACCGTGACCGTCATCTCGCGCGGCGCGGTCGGCGCGAACTGCTCGCGGATGCGCTGCTGGAGATCGTTGCTCGAAAAGTAGGTGGTGTCGATCAGCACGTCGGCCCACTTGCGCAGCGGGCTCATCATTTCGCGTTCGGCGGCGATGCCACTGGCCGCCGGCAGGTCCGGGGCCAGGAAGTGGCGCCGGCGGGTCTCGTTGAAGCGCCGTTCGAGTTCATGACCCGAGCAGTCAAGGAACATCGTCGTGACCGAGAGGTCCTCGCGGGCGGCAAGCCGATCGACGCGCTCGATCAGGTCGTCGGGCTGGAAGCCGCGCGTGCGGCAGTCGAACCCGATCGCCAGCGACTGGCGCGCGGTATCGTCGCCGAACATCCGGTTGAGCAGGCGTATCGGGAAGTTGTCGATCGCTTCCCAGCCCAGGTCTTCGAGTTCGCGGAGCGCGGTCGACTTGCCCGCCCCGAGCATGCCGGTGACCAGGAGGATGCGCTGGCTGTCGGGCGAATCGCTGGGCATCGCTGCGGCTTGCCGCCGCCGGCGCCAAAAGTGAAGCGCGGCTTGCTATCAGCCTGCGGGGAGTTCGAGAACCAGGCAGGCGCCGCGGTGCTCGTCGCCCCGGTCGGCGACGGTCAGCGACCCGTCGTGGGCCTGGGCGATCGTCCGGGCGATCGCCAGGCCGAGGCCGCTGTGATGACCGAACCCTTCGTCCTCGGGCCGCACCGAATGAAACCGCGTGAACACCTTCTCGCGCTCGGTTTCCGGGATCCCCGGACCCTGGTCGCAAAAGGTGGCCACGATCCGCTCTCCCTGGCGCTCGAGCCGGATCGTGATCGTTCCCTCGGTCGGGGAGAACGAGACCGCGTTGTCGATCAGGTTTTCGACCACGCGTTCGATCCGCAGGGGAACGCCCAGCACCGCCAGCGCGCTGTCCCCGCGCTCCACCTGGATCATGCGCCCGGCGTTGAGCCCGCGCGTGTCGCGTGCGCGCACCACGTTTTCGACCAGCGCGGCGAGATCGATCGTTTCGAAGGTTGCACGGCTCAATTCGGCATCGATGCGACTGGCCTCGGAAATCTCGCTGACCAGCCGGTCGATGCGCCGCACGTCGTGCGCCGCGATCTGGGTCAGTTGCGCGCGCAAGTCAGGGTCCTCGACTCTCGGCAGCGATTCGAGCGCGCTGCGCAGCGAAGCGAGCGGGTTCTTGATCTCGTGCGCGACGTCGGCGGCGAAGCTTTCGACGGCGTCGATCCGCTGGCGCAAAGCGGCGGTCATGTCGCTGACCCCGCGGGCGAGTACGCCGATCTCGTCGCCGCGGTCCTGCATGCGCGGCACTTCGACCTCGCGGTCGCGCCCCAGCCGCACCCGCACCGTCGCGCGCACCAGCCGGCGCAGCGGCTCGATGATCGTGCGCGCGAGGTAGAGCGAAAGCACGATCGAGATGAGCAGGGCGAGCGCGAAGATGATCAGCAGAGAGGTGCGCGCGTCGCGTACCGCCTGCGTCAAGTCGGTGGCGTTGCGGGTGGTCAGCAGCGTCACGCCGTTGAGGCCGACCGGTGCCGCGGCGGTGATCACCGGGCTGCCGTCGGGGGCGCGGCGCAGCTCGATCTGCGTTCGGCCCTGCTCGCGGGCCAGGAACAGTTCGGGCCAGGCGTCGGCGTTCTCCTCGGCCGCCTCGACGTAAGCCGGGGGCGAGGGTGCGCCGACCAGGAAATCGACCACCCGGTCGGTCGCCCGCGCGAAGTCCTGCGACCAGGGCGCGGCGACTGGATCGCCGAAGGTGAAGGCCGGCTCGGCCAGCTTGAAGCTGTCCGCCCACAGTTTGCCTTCGGCGTCGAACATGCGCACGCGCAGCCGCTGCTCCTTGCCGATCTGCACGATCAGCGCTTCTTGCCGCTGACGGCTCGCCCCGGCGAGCGCTTCGGCGGTGATCTGCGCCTCGATGCGCGCGAGGTTGTAGCGCTCCAGCAGGAGCTGGCGGCGGTAGGAATCGAGGAAGAACAGGCTGCCCGCGAGCAGCAGCAGCGGGATCAGGTTGACCGCGAGGATGCGGGCGGTGAGCGAGGCATCGAGCGGAAACGCACGCCGTTCCTTAGGGCGCCCGCGCGGCGGCTCGTCAGCCATCGCTGAAGCTGTAGCCCGCGCCGTAGAGCGTCTCGATCGACGCGAACTCCCGATCGACCGCGCGGAACTTGCGCCGCAGCCGCTTGATGTGGCTGTCGACCGTGCGATCGTCGACGAACACGTCGTCGGGATAGGCCGCGTCCATCAGCTGGTTGCGGCTCTTGATCACGCCCGGCCGCTGCGCCAGCGCCTCGAGGATCAGGAATTCGGTCACGGTCAGCGAGACCGGCCGTCCGTCCCAGGTCACGCGGTGGCGCGCCGGGTCCATCGCCAGCCGGCCGCGCTCGATGACTGGGCCGCCGAGCGCGGGCTCGTCGCTCGGCGTGTCGCTTTCGCGCGGCGGGCCGGCGCGGCGCAGGATGGTGCGGATCCGGGCGAGCAGCAGGCGCTGGCTGAACGGCTTGGTGATGTAGTCGTCGGCGCCCATCGCCAGGCCGACTTCCTCGTCCTGCTCCTGATCCTTGCTGGTCAGGAAGATGACCGGGAGGTCCGAATGCTCGCGCAACCGGCGCAGCAGTTCGAGCCCGTCCATGCGCGGCATCTTGATGTCGAACACCGCGAGGTCGGCGGGGTTCTCGGACAGCGCTTTAAGCGCCGCCTCGCCGTCGGAATAGACCCGCGTGGCGTAGCCTTCGGCCTGCAGCGCGATCGACAGCGTGGTCAGGATGTTGCGGTCGTCGTCGACCAGCGCGATGCTGCGGCGCGGGTCGGCACCGGACGCGGGCGGAGCCGCGGGGAGGGGCGCTTCCTCGGTCATCGGGCGGGGCCGGCAGGCATCAACATGCGTCTGCCCTAACCAGATAACCGCGGCGAGACAATTGCGTCGCGCGGGCGGCCGCCGGCCCGGCGCGGTAGGGGCCTGAAAAGCCTATACCATTCGGCGCGCCCCTGTCTCGGTCTGAACCAGCCGGGAGCAAGGCAAATTGACCTGCGGCCGGGTGGCGACTAAGGCCGAAGGGCACAATCGGCCGCCGATTAGAAGCGCGCCGTTTCCAGAACCGTGGGAGTTGTCTTCAGGTGAACCCGCTCAACGTTTCCCTGTCCGCGCAGGGCATCCAGACCGATGCCGCGGTGCTGGCCAATCTCGGCACTGCCGCGCTGGTCGAACAGGCCGTGGCGCGCGGCGAAGGCCGGCTCGCCAAGCACGGCCCGCTCGTGGTCGAAACCGGCCAGCACACCGGCCGCTCGGCCAAGGACAAGTTCATCGTCCGCGATGCCGAGACCGAACACACCGTGTGGTGGGGCAAGACCAACGCGGCGATGACGCCCGCGCACTTCGCCGCGCTCAAGGCCGATTTCATGGCCGCGCTCGCCGCCAAGGACACGCTCTACGTCGCCGACCTGTTCGGCGGCTCGCAGCCCGAGCACCGCGTCAACGTGCGCGTGATCAACGAGCTCGCCTGGCACAACCTGTTCATCCGCACCCTGCTGGTCCGGCCCACCTCGGACGAACTCATCGCGTTTGCGCCCGAATACACGATCATCGACCTGCCGAGCTTCGTGGCCGATCCCGCGCGCCACGGCTGCCGCAGCGAAACGGTGATCGCGGTCAACCTGACCGAGAAGCTGATCCTGATCGGCGGCACCAAGTACGCCGGCGAGATGAAGAAGAGCGTGTTCGGCATTCTCAACTACCTGCTGCCGGCCAAGGGCGTGATGCCGATGCACTGCTCGGCCAATATCGGCGCCGACGGCAAGACGGCGGTGTTCTTCGGCCTTAGCGGCACCGGCAAGACCACGCTCAGCGCCGATGCCAGCCGCACTCTCATTGGCGACGACGAGCACGGCTGGTCGGACACCGCGGTCTTCAACTTCGAAGGCGGCTGCTACGCCAAGATGATCCGCCTCTCGGCCGAGGCCGAACCCGAGATCTACGCCACCACCAAGATGTTCGGCACCGTGCTCGAAAACGTGGTGATGGACCCCGAGACCCGCGAACTCGACCTCGACGACGCCACGCTCGCCGAGAACAGCCGCGGCTCCTACCCGCTCGAGTTCATCCCCAACACCAGCGAGCAGAACCTCGGCCCGGTGCCGGCAAACGTGATCATGCTGACGGCCGACGCTTACGGCGTGCTCCCTCCGATCGCGCGGCTGACGCCCGACCAGGCGATGTACCACTTCCTGTCGGGCTATACCGCGCGGGTGGCCGGCACCGAGATCGGCGTGACAGAGCCCGAGGCGACCTTCAGCACCTGCTTCGGCGCGCCGTTCATGCCGCGTCATCCGAGCGTCTACGGCAACCTGCTCAAGGAGCGGATCGCCAAGGGCCAGGTGCAGTGCTGGCTGCTCAACACCGGCTGGAGCGGCGGCAAGGCGACGATGCCCGGCATCAAGCGCATGCCGATCAAGGCGACCCGCGCGCTGCTCAACGCCGCGCTCGACGGCAGCCTGAACAACGCCACCTTCCGCAAGGATCCGAACTTCGGGTTCGACGTGCCGGTGGACGTGCCGGGTGTCGACAGCAAGCTGCTCGATCCGCGCGCGGCCTGGGCCGACAAGGACGAATACGACCGCACCGCGCACGGGCTGGTGCAACTGTTCGTCGACAACTTCGCCCAGTTCGAAAGCCACGTCGACCAGGGCGTGCGGGACGCGGCGCCGCAGGCGGCTTAAACTCACCGAAAGTCACGGTTCCATCCGGTTTTCCGGGTAGAACACCATTTTTCGCGAGACTTCTCAGTGGGTTGATAGCCCGTTCGAGTCGGCGTGAGGGTGTGACTTTACGGGCCTAAATTCCCTAAACTCACGCACAGGCGCGATACTTTATCCTTCCTCGGGCGTGAGGATGGAGAAGACGAGAACACTACGATTGCAAAGAGCCGATGCGAGGCTGCCGCGGCGAATGGGCTGTAGGAAAGTGGTCAGTTCGCTAACGACCCACGCTAGCTGTCTCACTCGCCTCCAACCTTTCCCCATTGCGGTCGCTCATTTGCGAAGCCTGCCTAATTATTGACGAAGTGCGTGACGTCGAATTCGTAATCAAATATACTGGCGGGCGGCTAGCAATGGAGCGGTAAAATGATGAGAACACGCCAAGCTGATGCTTACTTTCTTAAAGATTCTTAATGATCGATACTGCACCGACCTATGATGCATGGGCGCAGACCTATGATATTTTTAATTCATCAAATAAGAATGGTGATATAGTAAGCGTAGAAGAACGTTTTTTGCTGCCAGTTCTTTCAGCTATTATTCCAGGGCGGGCTGCTGATTTCGCATGTGGAACCGGAAGGTGGGCAACTACTCTTTCAGGGATGGGTTGGGATATTGCGATTACCGACCAGTCTAGAAATATGTTGAGTATTGCCCGGGAAAAGTTAAAATACTTTCCGCCTTTTCTTGTTCAGCAATGCGATTTGGAGAGTAGTCCGTCTGATTTAAGGGGTCTGGATTTGGCCATTTGCAGTTTCGCTCTTTGTCATTGCAAAAACATAACCTCCGCAGTTCAGAATATGGCAATTTCACTGCGGCCTGGCGGCTTGTTGGTCTTGTCCGACGTGCACCCTTGCATTCAGAGTAAATGGGGAGGCGATAACCACATCGAAATTGAATCGGTGCGCTATCCGATGCCTGGATGGCATTGGAGCGTTGAGACTTATCGCAAAGCGATGTTCGATTCCGGTGTTGCCGAATTGGCGGTGATCGAACACGATGCAATCATCGACGAGGAAAGGCGCCTCGGCGTACTAATGATTGTAGGGCAGAAATCAGCTAGCGCAGCGGTTTCATAAGGAGGCATGCAATGGCTTGTATGGGTGGTAGTAATGGTGTGATGGCCGCAGCTGAGCGTGAAGCACTCTCCAAGGATTTACGTGATCTGATCAGAAAATTGAATGATGACATAGACGCTTCAGATGATCAAATTAACGAGCTTCGTGACATGATCTTAGAAATAGCGAGAGTCGACAAGTAGTTTCTGCTATTAAGATAAAATGTTTGAGTGGCATGAAATTTCGTCGCCGTGGCGGGCGATTATCGTCGACAGATTTTTGCCAGAGGACATTCTAACTGAAGCCTTTGATCACATTATCGATACTGAATATGAATATAATATTGACTACAGAGGGAACGGGAGAATAGAATTTGATGTCCTAAGGATGCACGCGTTGTGGCGTTTGCTTTATTCCAAGGAGATGTCAGCATTTATCTCAGCTATTTATCTTCGTAGAGCTAAGCTGAATCAGGAAAATCTGATTCAAATTAGAAGAATGACTGAAGATACTCCCGAATTCCCTGTCCACAATGATTATATATTAGGAAAAGATAGCGTGATATCTTTCCTGTATCTCTCGCCATCATGGTCCCCGGAAAGGCGGGGGAGGCTGGTGATGCACGAAAATCCTCAAGGCACTGGTGAGATTTCCTTTATTGACCCAATACAGAATAGGCTAGTTCTCTTCCAAAACTGCCGTAAGAATTGGCATTCAGTTGAGCGTGTGACGGACTGGACACGGTACGCGATATTGTCGGTCTGGGATTTGAGTTGATTTTTGATGCTCAATGCTTCTGCGTTTTGAAAGAAGGCATGCGACCGCACATGGCCGGTCTTCGGCATGTTGATCTGCGCCCATTCCGCGAACGTCGGCGTTGCTTCTCCGCGCTCCAAAAGGGTCGCTATTGACCCACACCCCCCGCCTGTTCACCGCCGACGCCGAAGTGCGCCATCTCGGCGAAGGCCTCGTCGCGTGCACGCTCGCGCGCCCCGAATGGACGCATGAGGCGCATCTGGCGGCGTGCCTGTACCTGCTGACCCAGCGGCCGGACATCGATGTCGATGGCGAGATCGCGGGGATCATCTCGCGGTTCAATGAAAGCGTCGGCGGGGTGAACGACGATACGCAGGGTTATCACGATACGATCACCCGCGCGTTCGTGGCGGGGGTGCGGCTGTTTCTGGCCGGGAGCGCGGAGACCGGGCCAAAAGCCGGGCTGGCCGAGCAGGTCAACGCGCTGCTGCTGAGCCCGATGGGGCGGCGCGAGTGGCCGCTCGGGTTCTACAGCCGCGCGCTGTTATTCTCGGTCCCCGCGCGGCGCGGGTTCGTGGCGCCCGATCTGGCACCCCTCCCATCACCCTAGGGCCCCTGCCGTAGCCGGCTGCTCCGTGCTAGGCTCGGTTCCGGGCATTCACACGGATGGGAGCAGCACGATGAGCATTCTCGACGGCATCCTCGGCCAAGTCGCTGAAAACGCCGATGTCGCCAACCTGGCGGCGAAAGTCGGGTTGTCGCCCGAGCATGTCGAATCGGCGATCAAGGCGCTCGCCAAGTTCCACCCGATGGACGTCGATACCGCCACCGGCGCGGCGGCGGCGACCGGGCTGCCGACCGACAAGCTGCAAGAGATCATCGGCCACATCGGCGGTGAGGGCTCGCTCGGCAAGTTCGCGGGCATGCTCGACGCCGACGGCGACGGTAACCCGCTCGACGATCTGGCCGGCATGGCGGGCAAGCTGTTCGGGAAGAGCTGAGTCCTCCCCTGAAAGGGGAGGGGGACCACGCGCAGGGTGGAGGGGCACAGGCCGCGCGCGCGGCGTGTGCCCTTCCACCAAGCTTCGCATGGTTCCCCTCCCCGTACCGGGGAGGAACTATGCTGCCGGCGCTTCGCCGCGCGGCAGCACCATGACGATGCAGGCGCCGCCCAGCGGGCTTTCGCCGAGCCGCGCCGAGCCGCCTGCCTGGCGCGCCGCGCCGGCCACCTGGGCGAGGCCGAGGCCGGTGCCCTTGCCTTCGGGCTTGGTCGAATAGAACGCCTCGAAGATGCGCTCGCGCAATTGCGGCGGCACGCCCGGCCCGCTGTCGCAGGCGACGATCTCGACGCCGTCGGCGCCGGTCTGGGTATGCAGCGTGAAGCGGCCTTCGCCTTCCATCGCGTCGCGGGCGTTGACCGCCAGGTTGAGCAAAGCGAGCTCGACCTGGTCGGCATTGCCGATGGCGTAGCGCGCGTTATCCGCCACGGTCCATTTGAACTCGATCCCGTCGCCGAGCGAGCGGGCGATCAGCTCGTCCGCGCCGCCGAGCAGCTTGGCGAGGTCGATCGGCCCGACTTCGGCGCCGTCGCCGCGCACGAAGCTGAGCAACTGGTTGATCAGCCGGTTCCCGCGCTCGACCGCGTCCTGCATGGCGCGCGCATGGCCTTCGATCTCGCGGCCCGCCGCGTGGCGCAGGATCAGCCGCGTGCCCGCCTGGATCACCGCGAGGATGTTGCGGAAATCGTGCACCACGGTGCTGGTGAAGCGGCTGATCGCCTCGGCCTTCTGCATCTCCAGCATGCGTTGCTGCTCCGCACGGCGGGCGCGCATCTCGAACGCGGCATAGAGCAGCAACCCGCCTGCGAGCGCGAGCGCGGCGATGGCCGCGGTGGCGATCGAGGCGGTCGACCACCAGCGCGGATCGTCGATCTGCTCGGCCCCCACGGCCACGTGCGCGGACCAGCCGCTATCCGCGGAACTGGCATAGGCAGTGTAGTTGGCGACTCCTTCGAGGGTCACGCCCTGGTAGATGCCTTCGCCCCCCTTCGCCGCCGCCTCCCTCAGGAAGCGCGAGCCCGGCGTCCCGACCCGCTCGGCATAGTCGAGCGTGCGGGCGATGAAGCGGCCCTCGCTATCGACCAGCGCGCCCAGCGAGGTCGGCGCGACGAGCCGCGCGGCAATCGACTGAAACTGACCGGGCGACAGGTACAGCGTCATCACCCGGTCGGGCCAGTCCGCCACCGGCATGTGGATCGCCACGCATGGGCAATAGCGGCCCTCGCGCAGGATACCTTCGACGCCGTCTTCGTCGGGCGTGCGCGGAAGCGGGCTCAGGGCACGGGCATCGTCGGCGCGGCCGCGTTCGAGCAGGACTTCGCCGGTTGCGACCTCGCGCAGCACCAGGCCGCGCCAGGCGGTGTTCTCGTCAATCGCCAGCTCGAAGAATGCACCGATCCGCGCCAGATCGCCCGCGCGGGCCCCGGGGGCGCCGGCGATCAGAGTCAGCATGCGCCGGTTGGCCTGAACTTCGGCGTCGGCCAGCGCGACTACCCGGCGGGCGCTCTCCAGCGCTTCGCTCTCGATCGCGGCGCGGCGTTGCTGCTGCACGGTGTTGAACCACACCGCCAGCGCCAGGATTGCCGCCAGCATGAGCACCGCAGCCGCAAACAGCGGCGCCGACTGGCGCGAAATCCTGCCCCTATTCATCCCACCCGTCCTGAGCAACGCCGGATTGTAGCGCAAGCCAAGCCGTAATGCTTGTGTAATCAACTGACTATGCTTGGAAACTTGCCGGCTGTGGGAAAGCGGTTACGGTTCCAGGGATGGATCTGATTCTGTCCGTGGTGGTGCTCTGCGCGCTCGCGCTGCTTGGCGGCGCGGCGGTCCTGTTCCGGCGCCGCACCGCGACCAGGCAGGCAGCGCTGATGGTGCTGCTGGCCGCGGTGATGCTCGCCAACGCGCTGATCTGGGCGCTGCCGGCGTCCTAGCGCGCTGAGTCAGTCGGGGATCTGCCAGGCGACGGTGCCAGTGTACGTGCCGACGATCGCGGCGCCAGTGCCGTCGGTGGCGGGCGCGAAGCGGGCGCGGTTGGTCAGATATCGGCAGGCGGCGGCGTCGAGCTGGGCATTGCCCGAGCTGCGGGTCAGCTCGCAGGCGGTGACCCGCCCGTCGCTGCCGATCACCAGCCGGTAGCCCGCGGTACCCTCTATGCCGTTGCGCAGCGGCCCGGCCGGATAGTCGTCGGTGCTGATCCAGCTTCCGGGATTGCCGATCGGGGCGGCCCGGCGCGGCGCGAAGCTGGGCGAGGGCTGGGGGGCGGGCGCGTAGCTCGGCGCCGGGCGCGGGGGCATGGGGACATAGTCGGTGACCGGCTCGGTCGGCTCGAACCGCTCGACCGTCGGCCCCGGCGTGGGTGGCAGCGGAAGCGGGGGCATCGGCGCCATAACTCGTTGCGCAGGCCGGGCGGCTGACGGAGTCGGCGCCGGGTCCGGTTCCGGCGGCACGGGTGCGAGGGGAACGTCGAAATAGTCCGCGATCGGTGGCTCGGGCTCGCGCTCTATGACGACGAACGTCAAACCGGTGACGAGCGCGATGCCGACGGCAGCCTGGATCGCCAGGACGGCGGCGCCGGACGCGGCGCGTTGTTTGAGGCTCTGTTGGTGGTCGAGGTAAGACATGGGCACATCCTCTCGCTGGCCGGCCGGAGAGGGGAGCGCCCGCTGCGGACGACTTCTGTAATAATGTAACATTACCTCAAGCGGTCCACCGATGCAAGACTCGCCGCGCGCAAGGGCGCCGACGGGGCGCTCGGTCAGCGGATTGGGCAGTCGGGCGAGAGGCGGAAGTCGAGGTAATTGTCGACCGCGCCCATCAGCTCTTCGGTCTCGTTCTCGAAGAAGTGGTTGGCGCGCGCGATTTCCTCGTGATGGATGGTGATGTGCTTCTGCGTGCGCAGCTTGTCGACCAGCTTCTGCACCGAGTTGGGCTGGACCACCGTGTCCGCCGTTCCCTGGATGAAGATGCCGCTCGCCGGGCACGGCGCGAGGAACGAGAAATCGTACATGTTGGCCGGCGGGGCGACCGAGATGAAGCCGCGGATCTCGGGCCGGCGCATCAGCAGCTGCATGCCGATCAGCGCGCCGAAGCTGACGCCCGCGACCCAGGTGGTCTGCGCCTCGGGGTGGACCGACTGGACCCAGTCAAGCGCGCTGGCCGCGTCGGACAGCTCGCCGATGCCGTTGTCGAAACTGCCCTGGCTGCGCCCGACGCCGCGGAAATTGAAGCGCAGGGTGGCGAAGCCGCGATCGACGAAAGTCTTGTAGAGCCGCTGGACGATGCGGTCGTTCATCGTGCCGCCGCCCTGCGAGTGCGGGTGCAAGATCATCGCCACCGGCGCGCGCGGGCGGGAAGCGGGGGCGTAACGGCCTTCGAGGCGGCCTTCGGGGCCGGGGAAGATGACGGAGGGCATGGGCGTGGCTCTTACACTGGATGCGGGGCGCGGCTGGCGTGCGCGAAGGGGGCGGCTATATAAGGTTTCGACACCGTTTCGCAATTGCTGTGACCCGCATCTATCTTGACCATGCCGCCACGTCTCCGCTGCGGCCCGAAGCGGAGGCGGAGATGCGCCGCGGTTTCGCGCTGTGGGCCAACCCGTCGAGCCCGCACGCCGAAGGGCGCGCGGCGCGTGCCGCGCTCGAAGACGCGCGCTCCCGGGTTAAGGCAGCCCTCGGCTGGCCGGGCGAAGTGATCTTCACGTCGGGCGCGAGTGAGGCGCTTGCCATCGGGCTGGGCCGTGCCAAGACCGCGCGCCGGCTGGTCGCGGCGGCCGAGCACGACGCGGTGTTCCGCGCCGCGCCCGATGCCGAAGTGATTCCGCTCACCGACGGGGCGCTCGATTGCGATGCGCTCGGGCGCGCATTGGCGCAGGGAGGGAGCGCCGTCGTCGCGCTCCAGTCGATCAATTCGGAGACCGGCACCGTGCTGATGCCGCACGGCGGCTGCCCGGCGGTCGCGGTGGTGCGCGGCGCAGGCGGGTTGTTCCTCGCCGATTGCTCGCAGTCGGCCGGCAAAGTCCCGCTGCCCGATGCCGACATGGTCGTGGTCTCGGCGCACAAGCTCGGCGGGCCGATCGGCGTCGGCGCGCTGCTGGTGCGCGATTTCGCGATGCTGGAGCCGGTCGGGGGCCAGGAGCGGGGCTATCGCCAGGGCACCGAGAACTTGCCCGGCGTGCTCGGCTTTGCCGCCGCGCTCGAGGCGGGCGGGGTCGAGAGCTGGCCGACCACTTATCCCGATCGCTACGAATTCAAGGATTTGCTGCGCCGCGACGGCGAGTTGTTGCAGCTTGGCCCGCAGTGTTCACACATCGTTGCGCTGGCGCATCCGAAGCTCAGCGCCGCGGTGCTGCTGATCAAGCTCGACGCCATGGGGTTCGCGGTCTCGGCAGGGAGCGCCTGTGCATCGGGCACGCTCAAGCGCAGCCGCGCGCTCGCCGCCTTCGGGTTGGACGAGGATCGCGCCGCCCGCACGGTGCGCGTCAGTCTCGGCTGGAACACGACGGTGAGCGAGCTGGAGGCGTTTTGTGACGCCTGGCGCGAAGTGGGGCGCGGGTGATCTACCTCGACTACCAGGCGACCACCCCGCTGGCGCCCGAAGCGCGCGAGGCGATGCTGCCGTGGCTCGAGGGGCCGGGCGGCACGGGCTTCGGCAACCCGCACTCGCCGCACCGCTTGGGCCGGCTGGCGGAGGCCGCGGTCGAACATGCGCGCGACCAGGTCGCGGCGTTGTTCCCGCTGGGCGGCCGGGTGGTTTTCACCTCGGGCGCGACCGAGGCTCTCAATCTCGCGCTGCGCGGCAGTGAGCCCGGGCGCAGGGGACGGCCTGTTGCGGCGAGCGCGATCGAACACGCCGCCGTGCTCGATACCGCGCGCGCGCTGCCGGGCGCGTTCACGCTCCTGCCGGTCGGGCCGGACGGCTTGGTCGATCCGCAGGTTGCGTTGCCCGATGGCGTCGGGATCGTCGCGGCCATGCACGTCAACAATGAGATCGGGACGGTCCAGCCGGTCGGCGAGCTTTGCGCGCGGGCCCGGGCGGCGGGCGCGCTGTTCGTGTGCGACGCGGTTCAGGCGGCCGGGAGAATGCCGCTCGTGGACGCCGACCTGATCGCGATCAGCGCGCACAAGTTCCACCGACCCAAGGGCGTGGGCGCGCTGTGGGTGCGCGACGGTATCGCGCTCGAGCCGATCCTGACCGGCGGCGGGCAGGAGCAGGGCCTGCGCTCGGGCACGCTCAGCCCGGCGCTGTGCGCGGGCATGGGCGCGGCGGCCGAACTGGCCCGGGCTCGGCGGGAAAGCGATGCTGCGCACGTCGCTGCGCTGTGGCACGCCGCGCGGGCGCAGCTGCCCGGCTGGCAGCTCAACGGTAGCGCCGAGTATCGCTGGCGCGGCAATCTCAACGTGCGGCGCGAAGGGCTCGATGTCGCCCGGCTAATGTCCGACTTGCGCGAGGTAATGTTCTCTGCCGGCTCGGCCTGCGCCAGCGGCAGCGGGCGGCCAAGCCACGTGCTGGCGGCGATCGGGCTGAGCGCCGCGCAGGCACGCGGCTCTATCCGGCTCGGCTTCGGGCGCTACACGGCGCTGACCGAGCTTGAACAAGCGGCGGACTTGATTCATAATGCTGCAACGCAGCAAGGATAAGGCTCGATTCTCGTCGCTTTCATCACCCGCGACGGCAACCGGATCGAGGCCGAGGCGCGCCCCGGCGACAGGTTGCTCGACGTCGCGCAGGCCGCGGGCATGCCGCTCGAAGGGACCTGCGAGGGGCAGATGGCCTGCTCGACTTGCCACGTGATCCTGCCCGCCGACTGGTTCGCGCTGCTGCCCCCCGCCAGCGAGGACGAGGAAGACATGCTCGATCTCGCCGCCGGCGCCTGCCGCACCAGCCGTCTGGCGTGCCAGATCGAGCTGAGTCAGGCGCTCGACGGAATCGAGGTGAAGATTCCCGCCGTCAGCCATGACATGCAGCTGCGCTAGCGGTATCAGCCGTTACCAGTTTTCCAGATGAGGGTTTCCATGCGCTTCGCGACATCCCTGGCGCTTGCCGCCGCCTTGCTTGCACCCGCTTACCTGGCCGCGCCGGCCGCCGCGCAGCAAACGCAGCAAACGGCATCCGCCCAGAACGCGCGGCTCCACGCCTGGTTCGAAGCCAAGTACGAGGAGCAGCTCAAGTTCAGTCCGCTCGGCCTGACCCAGCTCGGCCGCAAGGAGCTTTACGGCGAGCTCGACGATTTCTCCGATGCCGGCGCCGACGCGCAGCTCGCCTGGCAGAAGGCGAGCGTCGAGGAGATGGAGCGCACGTTCGACTATGCCGCGCTCAGCCCGCAGGACCAGCTCGCCTACGACTTGTGGAAGTACGAATACGAGAGCGCGGCCGAGGCGGCGCGCTGGCGCGGCAACGGCTATGTCCTCTCGCAGATGCAGGGCATCCACACCTCGCTGCCCTCGCTGATCATCTCGACTCACCGGGTCGATACCGCGCAGGACATGCGGGACTACATCTCGCGCGTCGGGCAATTTGACCGGGCGCTCGGGCAGGTGGCCGATCGCGCCGCCGCCAACGCCGCGCGCGGGGTGCGCCCGCCCTATTTCGCTTACGATTTCGTGATCGCCGAAGCCAAGAAGCTGATCGACGGCGCGCCCTTCACGGCAGGGGCCGACACCGCGCTGTGGCAGGATGGCAAGGCCAAGATCGCGGCGCTGGTTGCCGCGGGCACGATCGACGAGGCCGCGGCGACCGCGCTGCGCGGCGAGCTGGAGGCGGCGCTCAAGGCCTCGTATCTGCCGGGCTACCAGCGGATCATCGCCTTCATGGAGAGCGACCGGGCCAACGCGCCCACCACCGCGACCGGAGTCGGCAGCCTGCCCGGCGGCGCGGCTTACTACGAGAGCCGCCTGCGGCTCAACACCACTACCGACCTCACCGCCGAGCAGATCCACCAGATCGGCCTCACCGACATCGCTCGGCTGCGCGGCGAGATGGAGGCGATCAGGGCCAAGGTCGGCTTCGAAGGCGATCTGCAGGCGTTCTTCGACCA
Source organism: Sphingomonadales bacterium 12-68-11 (assembly GCA_002279825.1). GTDB lineage: Bacteria > Pseudomonadota > Alphaproteobacteria > Sphingomonadales > Sphingomonadaceae > Croceibacterium_A. Next base: position 228,627 of record NCCV01000003.1, on the reverse strand, counting down.
TGTGAAAACCGGCGCGTTCAACTACTTCCCGCAGAGCGACGCGGGCGCGCAGGCCTATGTCGAAGCGGCCGCAGCGGCGATCGACACGATCGAGGCGCAACTGCCCGCCTATTTCGGCCTGCTGCCCAAGGCCGGACTTGAAGTGCGGCGGGTCGAGCCGTTCCGCGAGCAGGCCGGCGGCGCGCAGCATTACCGCTCGGGCACGCCGGACGGCTCGCGCCCGGGCATCTACTACGCGCACCTCTCCGACATGTCGGCGATGCCCAAGAACATGCTCGAAGTGGTCGCCTATCACGAAGGCCTGCCCGGCCATCATATGCAGATCTCGATCGCGCAAGAGCTGACCGGGGTGCCGACGTTCCAAACGCAGGTCGGCTACACCGCCTATGCCGAAGGCTGGGGGCTCTATTCGGAGCGGCTCGCCAAGGAGATGCCGGGCACTTACGCCGATCCCTATTCGGACTTCGGCCGGCTGACTTCGGAGATGTGGCGCGCGATCCGGCTGGTGGTGGATACCGGCCTCCACGCCAAGGGCTGGACCGAGGCTCAGGCGATCGCCTTCTTCCAGCAGAACTCGCCGATGCCGCTCGAGACAATCCGCAACGAAGTGCGCCGCTACATCGTCATCCCGGGCCAGGCGACCAGCTACAAGATCGGCATGAACAAGATCCTCGAGCTGCGTGCCGAGGCCGAGCGCGAGCTGGGCCCGCGCTTCGACATCCGCGGCTTCCACGACGCCGTGCTCGGCGCCGGCTCGCTGCCGCTGTCGCTGCTCGAGCGGCGCGTCGATGCCTGGATCGCGGAACGCAAGGCGGGGTGAGGTCGCGTACCGTGAGCCTGGCCTCGCGGGGATGTTGAAACACGGCGCCGCGCGCCTGTCGCGGCCCGAACACCCCTGCTAGGGCCGCCGCATGCCCGCCCCCGAGGACGACAAAGATCCGTTCGACGCGATCGTCGATACGCCGTTCGATAGCGCGCTGAGCGAGCGCTATCTGGTCTATGCGCTGTCGACGATCACCGCGCGCTCGCTGCCCGATCTGCGCGACGGGCTGAAGCCGGTCCACCGCCGGCTGCTGTGGGGCATGCGCCAGTTGCGGCTGCCGCCCGACGGGCCTTACAAGAAGTGCGCTCGCATCACCGGCGACGTGATGGGCAAGTACCACCCGCACGGCAACCTCGCGCTTTACGACGCGCTGGTGCGCCTCGCCCAGCCGTTCACGCTGCGCTATCCGCTGGTCGACGGGCAGGGCAACTTCGGCAATATCGACGGCGATGGCGCCGCGGCCGAGCGCTATACCGAAGCGCGGCTGACGCGCACCGCGGTCTCGCTAATGGACGGGCTCGACGAAGGCACCGTCGATTTCGTGCCCACCTACAACAACGAGGAGGAGGAGCCGGCGCTGTTCCCGGGGCTGTTCCCCAATCTCCTCGCTAACGGCGCGGCCGGCATCGCGGTCGGCATGGCGACCTCGATCCCCAGCCACAACGTCGCCGAAGTGATCGATGCCACGCTCGAGCTGATCGACAATCCGCACGTCACCCACGCGCGGCTGATGGAACTGTTCAAGGGGCCCGACCTCGCGACCGGCGGGCTGATCGTCGATTCGGCCGAGAGCATCGCCGCCGCTTACGAGACCGGGCGGGGCAGCTTCCGGGTGCGCGGGCGGTTCTTCGCCGAAGAGGTCAAGGACGAGGCCGACCGTGTGGCCGGGATCGAGCGGCTCGGCGGCGGGCAGTACCAGTTGGTGATCTCCGAGATCCCCTACATGGTGCCCAAGGGCAAGCTGATCGAGCAGATCGCCCAGGCGATTGCCGATCGCAAGCTGCCGATCCTGGAGGATGTGCGCGACGAGAGCGACGAGCGGGTGCGGATCGTGATCGTGCCCAAGAGCCGCAACGTCGATCCCGAGCTGCTCAAGGAAAGCCTCTACCGGCTGACCGATCTCGAAACCCGGCTCAGCCTCAACCTCAACGTGCTCGACGCCAGCCGCACGCCGATGGTGATGGGGCTGCATGAGCTCTTGTCGAACTGGACCGCGCACCAGATCGACATTCTCCAGCGGCGCACCCAGCACCGGCTGGCGAAGATCGCCGACCGGCTCGAGCTGGTCGCCGGCTACATCATCGCGTTCCTCAATCTCGACCGGGTGATCCAGATCATCCGCACCGAGGACGAGCCCAAGCCGGTGATGATCGCCGAGTTCGAACTGACCGACCGCCAGGCCGAAGCGATCCTCAACATGCGGCTGCGCAGCCTGCGCAAGCTCGAGGAGATGGAGCTCCGGCGCGAGCAGGACGCGCTGGCGGCGGAGCGCGACGAGCTCGAGAAGCTACTCGCCTCACCCGCGCGGCAGCGCACCCGCCTCAAGCGCGACCTCGCCGCGCTGCGCCAGGAGTACGGCGAGGACACCGCGCTCGGCCGCCGCCGCACCACGATCGCCGAGGCGGCGCCGACCGTCGAATTCAGCATGGACGCGATGATCGAGAAGGAACCGGTAACCGTGGTGCTCTCGGCGCGCGGCTGGATTCGCGCCGCACGCGGCCACTTGCCGCTCGAATCCGACTGGAAGTTCAAGGAAGGCGACGGCCCGGCCGAGTTCCCGGCGGTCCACGCCCAGACCACCGACAAGATCATGCTGATCGCCGACGACGGCCGGTTCTTCACCGTCGGCGCCGACAAGCTGCCCGGCGCGCGCGGGTTCGGCGAGCCGATCCGCAATACGCTCGATATCGATGCCTCGGCGCAGATCGTCGCCATGTTGGTCTATCGACCCGGGCTCAAGCTGCTGCTGGCGAGCAGCGAGGGGCGCGGTTTCCTCGCCATGGCTGAGGAGCTGATCGCCGAGACGCGCAAGGGCCGCCAGGTGATGAACTTGCGCGGCGAAGCCAGGCTGGCGGCGGTGCGCGTGGTCTTGCCCGAGCACGATCATCTCGCGGTGGTCGGCGACAACCGCAAGCTGGTGGTGTTCAACATCGAGGAGCTGCCCGTCATGGCGCGCGGGCAAGGGGTCACCTTGCAGCGCTACCGCGACGGCGGGCTCGCCGGGGTGCGCCCGATCACGCTTGCCGAAGGGCTGGCGTGGGAGATGGGCGGCGACAGCGGCCGCGTCCGCACCGAGAAGGACATCCACTTGTGGAAGGTTGCGCGCGGCGCCGCCGGACGCCTCCCGCCGCAGGGCTTCCCGCGCGACAACAAGATCTAGGACGATCCTCCCCGAGCTTGGCTCGGGGAGGACTTTGCTCAGCCGCCGGACTGAGCGGTCGCCGCGCGTACGTCGGCGGCGGTGGCGAGGAAGGTCAGCTTGTCGCCGCTCAGCGCCATCTGCTCCTTCTTGAGCGTCACCGGCCCGGCTTCGAGCTCGGCCACGACCGAACCGTCCTCGGCCACGCTCTTGATCTTGCCGAGCAGCACGCCGTCGGAGCTGTAGAGATCCGAGCCTTCGACCAGCGCGGCTTCGAACGCGGCCTTGGCCTCTTCGTTGGCGGCGGTGATCGCGGCTTCGAGGTCGGCCTTGTTCCAGCCGATCGTCGGGCCCTTTTCGCCGGCGCCGAATACGCTCGCCGGCAGGGTTGCGGTGAGGTTGCCGGTGTTGACCACCACGTTGTCGCCATCGACTTTCTCGATCGCGCCGACTTCGCCGCCGTCGGGCCCGTAGACCTTGGCGCCCGCGGCCACGCCGGCGCTTTGCGCCAGAGCGGGGACGGCCAGGGTGGACAGCGCGAGAGCGGTGGCGGCGGCGAGATCGAGCAGTTTCATTGAATATCTCCGTGATGCAGTCCGCGAGCCCGCCGGCGGCGGGCCCCGAGGTCGGGGCGAAGGGAGCGAACACGGCAGCGCCCACCGGCAATCCGGAGGTCCGGATTGGCCTGTGAAGCGACACCCTGTTCCCTGTCCGCGGGCGCTCGGGCGCTGATCCGCGGCTAACGATCCGACTTCGGGCGCAAGGCTCTCGAACTCCGGCACATTCTCAAACCGCGATGGGACAAAGCGAGCCAGGCGCGCGACGAATTGCGATTGCGTGAGGAATTCAGGGCAATCGTTCGTCGAGCAGTTGTGCGACACGCGCGGCCGGGGGGAAACCCTCCGCTATCCACTGCGCCTCCACCGCCTGGAGGATGCGTGCGACTTCGGGCCCGGCCGAGACGCCGCGCGCCACAATATCCCCGCCTTTGAGCGGCAGGACCGGCTGTTCCCACCCCGCCAGCGGCGCCACACTCGCCTGCGCCAACAAGAGCCGGTCGACGGCTTCCGCGCGGCCCAGCCGATAGGCCAGCGCGCGCGCCTCGCCGGGCGCATCGCCGCGCGCCGCCGCCAACGCCAGCCGCTTGCGCTGCGCTGCCGAAAGCCGCAGCCGCGCCGCGACCTGCTCCGCCGCGCGCGGATCGGCCGGCAGCAGCGCGGCGAGGCGGCGCAGGGCGTCGGGTGCGACATGCTGTGCGGCCTCCTGGGCGATGAGCGCCTCGAGCCGTGCCACGCCCCCGTCGCCGGCTTCTGGCAGCACGACCGGCAAGACTCCGCGCGTTTGCATGCGGACAACGGTCGCTCCCGGCACGGGGAGCGCGAGGATTGCGAGCAGTTCCCACCCGACGCGCTCGCGGCTGAGGCCCTTGAGCATGGGGGCCAGGTCGGCGCAGGCGTCTTCGGCGGCCGCGTCGAGCGCGCTGCCGAAGCGGGCCTGGAACCGGTAATAGCGCAGGATCCGCAAGTGATCCTCGCGGATCCGCTCGCGCGGATCGCCGATGAAGCGCACGCGCCGCGCCGCGAGGTCGCCGAGCCCGCCGAACCAGTCGAAGATCTCCAGCGTCGCCGGATCGGCATAGAGCGCATTGAGCGTGAAATCGCGCCGCGCCGCGTCCTCGCGCCAGTCGTCCGAGAACGCGATCGTCGCGCGCCGTCCGTCGGTGCTGACGTCGCGGCGCAGCGTGGTGATCTCGACCGGCCCTTCGGTGAGCAGCGCCGTCACCGTACCGTGGGCAAGCCCGGTCGGGACGGTGCGGATGCCCGCCCGCGCGAGGCGCGCGATCACTTCGTCCGGGGCATGCGTGGTCGCCGCGTCAATGTCCTTGACCGGTTGCCCAAGCAGCGTGTCGCGCACCGCGCCGCCGACCCAGCGCACGCTGTCATCGCCAAGCGCGGCGACGAGCGCGGCGAGATCGGCGCGCTGGGTCCAGTCCGCGCGCGGCAGCTCAGCCATCGGCCAGTTCCCGCCACGCCAGCCGCTGCGCCAGGTTGGCGATGATCGCGGCGGTCACGCCCCAGATGCGGTGACCCTGCCACTCGATCTCGACGTAGGGTCGCACGCGTCCGAGCCACTCGGTCTCCTTGATCGCGTGGTTGGCCGGATCGAGCAAGTAGGCGAGCGGTGCTTCGAACCATTCGGCCACTTCGTGCGGGTTGGGCACCAGCGCGAGGTCGGGGCGGACCAGCCCCAACACCGGGGTCACGTCATAGCCGGTCGCGGTCACGAACCGGTCGCTCGCGCCGACAATCCGGACCTGGCCCGGCTCGATCGCCAGTTCCTCGTGCGCCTCGCGCAGCGCGGCCGCCACCGCATTCTCGCCGGGATCGAGCTTGCCGCCCGGGAAGGCGATCTGCCCGGGATGCGCGCGCATCGCGTCGGGCCGATGGATCAGGATCACGCCGGGCCCACCGTCATCGTTGGCGCGGTCGGTCACCGCGATCAGCACCGCCGCCTGGCGCACTTCCGGGGGCGCGAACGGAGCGTCGCTGCGCAAGTCCGCCAGCTCGACTCCGTGGCCCTCATCGAACAGGCGTGACAGGTGATCGAACAGCCGGCTCATCCGGCCAGCGAATGCCAGATCGCCCTAAGTCCGCCAAGGCCCGAGCATCCCGGCAGGCGGGAGTGCGGCCGGATCGGCGCCGCGCACCAGGAGCCGCGCCGGGTCCCACGGACCGGGGCAGGTCCAGCCGCGCGGGGCCTCGCTGAAGCCGAACGGGCCGTAGTAGGGCGCATCGCCAATGAGCACTTGCGCCAACGCCGGCGCACCCTCGGCTCGTGCCGCCGCGATCGCTTCGGCCTGCGCCGCCATCAGCGCGCGGCCGAAGCCCTGACCCTGCCGCTCGGGCACGATCGCCACCGGGCCGATCATGATCAGCGGATGCGCCTTCCCCGCCGGCTCGGTCAGCGCCACCGGGTGCGCCTTGATCACCCCAACCAGTTCGCCGCGTTCGTCGAGCGCGGCGAAGCATAGCGGTGCGAGCGGTTCGGCGGCCTGCCGGATGGCATAGGAGGTGAGGCCGGTGCGTGTCGGGCCAAAGGCGCGGTCGAGCACCGCGACCACCGCCGCGTCAGGCACCTGGTCGAGCGGAATCAGAGTCGAGAGCGCAAGGTCGTCCATGGGAGGCGCGCCGATAGGAGCCCCCGGCCGGATTCGCAATGCAACTCTCTCGTCAGTGCGAGGGACCGCGGATCCCCCGGCAATCCAGGGCGGTTCAACGTTGCCCTGGATTGCTACGCTACACTCACCATGACGAAAGGAGTTATCCCGCCGGTGTCAGATGCAGCAGGCGTCCGCCCGCGCCATCCTCGATCACCAGCAACGAACCGTCGGGCGCCTCGGCGATGTCGCGCAGCCGCTTGTCGAAGCGGTGGCGCGCTTCTTCGGTGCCCTTTTCGCCGGCGATCGAGACGCGGATGATCCCCATCGCATTCTGCGCGCCCATGCCCGCGATCAGCGCCTGATTGCGCCACTGCGGCCAGAGCTTGCCCGAGTAGAAGATGAAGTCGCCCGGTGCGATCACCGGGTTCCAGCTGATCAGCGGCTTGGTGAAGCCGTCGTCGGCGGTGTGGTCGGGGATGTCGGCGCCGCTGTAGTCGTTGCCGTTCGAGCGGACCGGCCAGCCGTAGTTGGCGCCCGGCACGATGTGGTTGATCTCGTCGCCGCCGCGCGGCCCGTGCTCGATGTCAAAGAGCTGCCCGGTCAGGTCGAATTGCAGCCCGAGCAGATTGCGAAGTCCGTAGCTCCAGATCTCGCGGCTGACCCCGCCGCGCTCGGCGAAGGGATTGCCGGCGGCGGGCGTGCCGTCGAGATTGAGCCGCAGCACTTTGCCGAGGTTGTTGCCGAGGTCCTGCGCCGGCGCGCCCTGCTGGCGCTCGCCCGAGGACAGGAACAGGTAACGACCATCGGGCGAGAACGCGATCTTGTGCGAGTAGTGCCCGCGGCTGGCGACCTTGGGGGTCTGGCGCCAGATCACCGTCAGGCCTTCGACCGCGCAATCGCCGCTCGCCGGACAGACCAGCGTACCGCGCCCGAGCGCCGCCCCCGCGAGGTTTGCCCCAGAGCCATCGGCGGCGGCTTCCGCCCAGCTTATGTAGATCGTGCGGCGCGCCAGCGTTGCGGCGCTTTCGGAGGGGAGGAAAGCCACGTCGCCGAGGCCGCCCTGGCCGGCGTTGACCACTTGCGGCATCCCGCTGACGCTGCCGGTGCGCCCGCTGGCGAGATCGACGAACTTCATCGTGCCGGCCTTTTCGGTCACGAACACAGTCTGGGTGCCAGGCGCGATGGCAAGCGCCCATGGAGCGGCGAACGTACCCTTCTCGGCGATCTTGAACGGTTGCGCGGTGGATGCGGCGGGCGCGGCGGCGCTATCCCCAGACTGCGCGGCACTGCAGCTTGCGAAGCTGACGGCGCAGGGGAATAGGATGGCGGCGAGGATTGGCTTGCGCATGCTCTCGGGAACTCCCTGTCCAGATTTTTGTGCCGGTCTCGCGGACGAACTCATCGTCGGGGTAGACGAAGCCGGCCGCGGACCGCTGGCGGGCCCCGTTGTGGCCGCCGCCGTGCTGCTGTGCAAGCCGAGACCGTCGGGGCTCGACGATTCCAAGAAGCTGCCGCGCGAGGTGCGCGAAGCGCTCGAGGCGCGCATCCGCCGCCGCTGCGCGTTCGGGATCGGAGTAGTCGAGGTCGAGCTGATCGATCGGCTCAACATCTTCCACGCGACGATGCTGGCGATGACGCTGGCGGTCACGCGGTTGTGCGAGGCGATCGGGTGCGATCCGCATCGGGTTCTGGTCGACGGCAACCTGACACCGGCTCGGCGGCAGCCCGACTGGCGCTGGCCCGCCCGGCCGATCGTCGGCGGCGACGCCAGCGAGCCGTGCATCTCGGCCGCGTCGATTCTCGCCAAGACCCACCGCGACCGGATCATGCGCGAACACGCGCGCGCGCACCCGCATTACGGCTGGCATACCAACGCCGGCTACGGCACGCCCGAGCATTTGGCAGCGCTCCGCACCCACGGCCCGACCCCACTCCACCGCCGCAGCTTCGCCCCGGTCGCGCAGGCTGTGCTTCCGCTCGAGATCAGAGCGACTTAGGCGCCGGGCCCAACTGGTCCCAACCGCGGATGACCGCGTCCAAGCACTGCAGGAAGCTCTGCTCCGGCGGGCTCTCGCGGAACGCGGGGTCGTTTGGCATCATTGTCCATCCGGTGACGAGCGCCATGACCGATTTCTGCGCTTCGAAGGCGACCGCCGGATCGAGCCCTCTGGCGGTCAAGTCGCCGACCATCCGCGCGGTGAAACCGGCGAGCGTCTCGGCGTCCATCTTCGACTGCATCATCAGTTGGTGAAGGTCCCGGGTTTGCCGTTGCGTGCGCCAGACGGTCGTCCCGAGACCGCGTAGCCAATCGCGCCAATCGTCGGATGCGGGCACCCTGTCGAGGCACTCGCGAAAGATCGCTTCCGACATGAAGCCGAACAGCGCGGCCTTGTCGGTGACATGCCAGTAGAGCGAAGGCGCGCGCGCACCGACTGCGGCGGCGACGTTGCGCAGGCTGACGGCCTCGAGCCCCTTCTCCTCCAGAAGGTCGAGGGCCGCGCGCACAATCGTTTCTCGATTGAGATTTCGGCTTGTCATCGGCTTCCACTGTGTCAGACTAACAGTGTTAGTCTAGAAGAATACGCGTAACCCGACGCGTTGGGAGAAGCCGAATGAACGCGTTCAAAGTGCTGATACTGGCGCTGTCCGGGCTGACGAGCGTCGTGGCGAGCGCGCAGCAAGGCCCCGCGCTCGACGAAGTGCGCGAATCGCTGGTGCCTTATGCGAGCGAGGAGGACGCGGTTACCCTGCCTGACGGGCGCCAGCTCGCGTTCGTCTGCATGGGAGTGGGTTCGCCCACGGTCATCCTGACAGCGGGCGGCGGGTCGAACGCGTTCGGCTGGGCCACCGTGCAGCCGGCCATGGCCAAGACTACCCGCGTGTGCGCCTGGGACCGCCCCGGTTGGGGATTGAGCGACGGAAGCGCGGTGCCGCAAACCGTCGCGACCGCGACCGCCGACCTCGAGGCGGCGCTCGCCACTGGCAAGATCCCCGGGCCCTACGTACTCGTCGGGCACTCGCTCGGCTCGTACGAGAGCCTGCTGTTCGCCGACCGGCATCCCGAGCGGACCGTCGGCATGGTGCTCGTCGATCCGAGTATCCCCGATCAAATTGCGACGCTCGCGCGCATCATGCCGCAATCGCTGCCGGACACCGCGCAGCAGGACCGGATGCTCAGCGTGTTCAGAGCCTGCGCCGAGCAGATTCGCAGCGGAGCCCTGCGCCTCGGGGGGCCGGACCCCGGCAACTGCATTACCTACCCCCCGTTCATGCCGGACGTCCTCAAACAAGCGCTTGCGGCCAAGGTGATCGGCAACCCTTTGCAATATGAGAGCCAGATCTCAGCGCTGAGCAGCATTCCTGAAAGCTCGCGGCTCGTCGTCAACCCTCAGCGCAATTACCGCGACATGCCGCTTGTGGTGCTGACGGCCACGGTCTCGCCGCCTTTGCCGCCGGGCACTCCGCCCGAACAGATTGCGGCGTCGGCCGCGTGGGACGCGCACTGGAATCGGGCGCATGACGAGCTCGCGGCGCTGTCGTCGCGCGGCGTCAATGCCCGGGTGCCCGGGGCGAACCACAACATTCAGGGCAGCAAGCCGCAAGTTGTGATCGATGCGCTCGAGGCGGTCGTCGCCGAAGCGCGGGCGGCAGGAAAGTGAACGGCGAGTCTTCCGTGCCACACCACGAGATATCGAGTCCTGTCACCGCCTGAGGACTCAATATGTTGTGCGGGACTCGTTTCGTTCCGCGTTAACCATGTCGCGCTAAAATCGGCCCGGGCAAAGGCTGCGGGTTGACGGCGGACTCCGCGGCCCGCACCCTGTGGATAACCAGGGGGACGAACACAGGATGGGCGAAGTCACGACGATCCGCAGGCCGCGCGCGCGGCCTGCCGAAGCGATCGAGCTGCCGCTCGGGCAAATCCTCGCGGGCGACTGCGTGGAGGCGATGCGCGCGCTCCCTGCCGCCTCGGTCGATCTCGTGTTCGCCGATCCGCCCTACAACCTCCAGCTCGGCGGCGATCTCAACCGGCCCGACGGCAGCCATGTCGATGCGGTCACCGATCACTGGGACCGGTTCGCCGACTTCGCGACTTACGATCGCTTCACGCGCGACTGGCTCACCGAAGCGCGCCGCGTGCTCAAGCCCGACGGGGCACTGTGGGTGATCGGCAGCTATCACAACATCTACCGCGTCGGCGCGATCCTGCAGGACCTGGGGTTCTGGCTGCTCAACGACATCGTGTGGCGCAAGTCGAACCCGATGCCCAACTTCCGCGGCACCCGTTTCACCAACGCGCACGAGACGCTGCTGTGGGCCAGCATGGGCGAGAAGGCGCGCTACCAGTTCAACTACCGCGCGATGAAGACGCTCAACGACGAGCTGCAGATGCGCAGCGACTGGGTGTTCCCGATCTGCGGCGGTCAGGAGCGGATCAAGAAGGACGGCCACAAGGCGCACCCGACGCAGAAGCCCGAGGCGCTGCTTTACCGCGTTCTGCTGGCGACCACCGAGCCCGGCGACGTCGTGCTCGACCCGTTCTTCGGTACCGGCACGACCGGCGCGGTCGCCAAGCGGCTCGGCCGCCAGTGGATCGGCTGCGAGCGCGAGGCGGGCTATCGCGAGGTCGCGATGGAGCGGATCGGCTCGGCGCTGCCGCTCGACGAATCGGCACTCGCCACGATGCAGAGCCGCAAGGACGCCCCGCGCGTGGCCTTCGGCGTGGTGGTCGAGGCCGGGCTGCTCGCGCCGGGCGAGCACCTGTTCGACAAGCAGCGCCGCTGGACCGCCACCGTGCGCGCCGACGGCTCGGTCGTCTCCGGGCGCGAGAGCGGTTCGATCCACGGTGTCGGCAAGGCGCTGCAAGGCGCGCCGAGCTGCAACGGCTGGGCGTTCTGGCATGTCGAGCGCGAAGGGCAGCTGAAGCCGCTCGACAGCTTGCGCCAGCTCTACCTCCTGGCGGCGGAGGATTGATGATGTTCCGGAAACGCCCGATCTGCTAGACTGGGATCATGACCAAGAACGTCGAGAACCTCCTGCTTGAACATCTCAAGCGAATTCAGGCCGAGCAATCCGCTTCGCGTGATCGCGACGGCGAAATCCTGAGGAGGCTCGGCCAGATCGAAACCAAAATCGCCGGCATGAGCCGTGAGATTTCGCATGGCTATGCAGAGCAGATCGAAGATCGACATGCTCTAGACGCGTTGCGAGATCGTGTTGCGCGGATCGAGCGGCGCCTGGAACTCGAAGACTGATGCTGGTCCCCATTTCGGTATCCGGACTCTGGATTGCCTGATCGACTTTACCTCCAGCCGCTAACGCTTGTTTCAAGCCCACAGGTGGTTGCTGGCGATGCGGTCCGGCTCGCCGGCGGAATGGCCTTTGCGCGCGAATTCGCGGTTACCGTGACCCGCGGCGGAACCGTGGTGAGCCGCGAGCTTACCACCTCAGCCGGGATCCCGAACGCCTTGTCCCGCCTACCAGCCGACCTTGGCGCCGAGGCCGAAGCGCAGTGGGCGGGGCTGACCACCGCGCACCCGCCGCTGCAGCTTGGCGAGCGCACGATCCGGCTCGACCAGCCGCAGGTCATGGGCGTGCTCAACGTCACCCCCGACAGCTTCTCCGATGGCGGCAAGTTCCTCGACGATCCCGAAGAAGCCCACGCCCAGGCCGCGATGATGCACGAGGCGGGGGCGGCACTCATCGACGTCGGCGGCGAAAGCACCCGGCCGGGTGCGGCGGCGGTGTGGGAAGGCGACGAAATCAAGCGCGTCGTCCCGGCGATCGAGCGCTGCGTGGCGATGGGCGCCGCGGTCAGCGTCGACACGCGCCGCCCGGCGGTGATGGAAGCGGCGCTGTCGGCGGGCGCGCACGTGATCAACGACGTCTCGGCACTGCGCCACGATCCGCGCAGCCTCGCGTTCGCCGCCGCCAGCGGCGCGCCGGTAATCCTCATGCACGCGCCGGGGGAGGGCGAAGACCTCCACGCCGGGGCGGGATACGGCAACGTGGTGTTCGAGGTGTTCGATTGGCTGCGCGCGGCGCGCGACCGGGCGATCGAGGCGGGCATCGACCGCGCCCGGATCGTGCTCGATCCCGGGATCGGCTTCGGCAAGACGATGGGCGACAATCTCGCGCTGCTCAACGCGTTGCCGCTGTTCCACGCGCTCGGCCAGCCGCTGCTGCTCGGCGCCAGCCGCAAGCGGATGATCGGCGCGCTGTCGAACGAGGCCCCGGCGCACAAGCGGCTCGGCGGCAGCGTGGCGCTGGCGATGCGCGGGATGGACGCCGGGTATCAACTCCTGCGCGTGCACGACGTCTACGACACGGTCCAGGCCCGCAATGTCTGGCGCGGCCTGCGCGACGCGGCGCTGACCGATTTCAGTGGGCTGGGAGACTAGCGCCTAAGCGGCCTCGATGCCGAGGTCGCTGAGCTTTCGATAGAGCGTCGAGCGGCCGATCCCGAGCCGGCGCGCGACTTCGGTCATGCGGCCGCGGTAGTGGCCGATGGCGAGGCGGATCACGTCGGCCTCGATCTCCTCGAGCGGGCGCAGGTTGCCGTCGGCGGTGTAGAGTTGCACGCCCATGCCTTCCTGCGAACCGAGGCCGGCGCCCTGCAGCTCGCCGATCATCTGGCTGAGCTGGGGGAAGTCCTGCGCGGTCAGCGCGTTGCCGTCGCAGAACACCGCCGCGCGGAACAGCACCGCCTGGAGCTGGCGGACATTGCCCGGCCAGTCGAACGCCGCCAGCAACTGAAGCGCGCCGTCGGTGATGCCGAGCGGGCGCAGGCCGGGCTGATCGCCGATCCGCACCAGGAAGTGCCGGGTCAGCGAGGGGATGTCGCCCGGGCGTTCGCGCAGCGCGGGCAGCACGATCTTGGTGCCGCTCAGCAGATCGAGCAGCTCGGCGCGGAAATGGCCGGTCGCGACGAGATCGGCGAGCGGCAGGTTGCTGGCCGAGATGACGCGCACGTCGACCTTGAAGCTGTGCGCGGCGCCGATCGGCCGCACGCTGCGTGCGGCCAGCGATTCGGCGAGGCGGTCCTGCAGCTCGAGGCTCAGGCGATCGACCTCGTCGAGTACCAGCGTACCGCCGTCGCAATTCTGCATCGCCCCGACCTGGCGATCGAAGGCGCCGGTGAAGGCGCCCTTCTCGTGGCCGAATAGCACCGATTCGAGGCTGTTCGACGGGACCCCGCCGATGTTGATCATGCGGAACGCAGTCTTGGCGCGCGGGGATGCGGCGTGCATCGCGCGGACCAGCATTTCCTTGCCGGTGCCGCTTTCGCCTTCGATCAGCACGTTGCCGTGCCCGCGCGCCGCCTTCGCCGCTTTCGCGAGCGCATCGCGGAACGGGGCTGCCGCGCCGACCATCGAATCGAAGTCGAGCACGCCCGACATCTTCTCGGTGAGCGGAGTCAACTCGTCCTGCGGCGCTTCCTGTTGGGTGGTGTTGCGCAGCGCCTGCATCATCCGGTCGGGGGCAACCGGCTTGACCAGGTAATCGGTCGCGCCGGCGCGCATCGCCTCGACCGCGAGCAAGGGGCTGGTGCTGGTGGTCAGCATCAGGATGGGGATCGCCGGGCGCCGCTCCTTGAGCTCGCGGATCAGTTCGCACGCGGCGTCGCCGGGCACCCACTGGTCGAGGATGATCGCCGACAGCATCATGCCCTGGCGGGTGCCGAGCGTGGCGATGGCGGTTTCCGAATCGCGCGCGACCACGGTCCGCCAGCCTTCGCGGGCGGCAAGCGCCGTGATCAGCCGGCTTTGTGCCGGCTCATCATCGATCAGCATCAACAGGCGCTGTTCAGCGTCGGCCATTCCATCCCCAATCGCGTCTCGCCTGCCCGGCCTATCGCACGTGGGTAAAGAGCCCATTAAGCAGCCCAACCGGGCTTGAGCAGGCGGCCGCACGACGATAGAGCTGGTCCAACAGGGTCATCGAGAGGATTTGCTGCATGGAACCGGCGAACGACATGAAGGCGGCGGAGCAGACCTATTCAGGTTTCATCGGCTTGATCAAGTGGTCAGTGCCGATCCTGGCCGTGGTGGTGGTCCTTGTCATCCTGTTGATTTCCTGAGCATCGACCGGATGCGCATCGCCGTCCTGCGCGAACGCGAGGCGGGCGAGCGGCGCGTCGCGGCGACGCCGGAGACGGTCAAGAAGTTCATCGCGCTCGGTGCGAGCGTGGCTGTCGAGCAAGGCGCGGGCGAAGGCGCCGCGATTGCGGATGCGGACTACGCGGCCGCCGGCGCCGCACTCGGCACGGCCGCCGAGGCCGTCAAGGGCGCGGACATCGTGCTCGGCGTGCAGGCGCCGGACCCCGGCGCGCTTGCGGGCGCCGCATCCCGCGCATGGGTCGCGGCCATCTTCGACCCCTACGGCCGCCGCGAGCGCGTCGCGGCTTACGCGGCAGCGGGGCTCCAAGCGCTGGCGATGGAGTTCATGCCGCGCATCACCCGCGCACAGAGCATGGATGTGCTGTCCAGCCAATCGAACCTCGCCGGCTACAAGGCGGTGCTGGCCGCCGCCAACGCCTATGGCCGCGCCTTCCCGATGATGATGACCGCGGCGGGCACGGTCTCGGCCGCCAAGGTGTTCGTGATGGGCGTCGGCGTGGCCGGCCTCCAGGCGATCGCCACCGCGCGGCGGCTGGGCGCGCAAGTCTCCGCTACCGACGTGCGCAGCGCCACCAAGGAGCAGATCCAGTCGCTCGGCGCCAAGCCGGTGTTCGTCGAGAACGTCGCCGGCATCGAGGGCGAGGGCGCGGGCGGGTACGCCACCGAGATGAGCGAGGAGTATCAGAAGGCCCAGGCCGAGCTGGTCTCGAGCCACATTGCCAAGCAGGACATCGTCATCACCACCGCGCTGATCCCGGGCCGCGCCGCGCCCCGCCTCATCAGCGATGCGCAAATCGCGACGATGAAGCCCGGCAGCGTGATCTTCGATCTCGCGGTGGCGGCGGGCGGCAACGTCGAAGGCTCGGTGGCCGACCAGACGGTCCAGCGCCACGGGGTCACGATCATCGGCTATTCGAACACTGCGGGCCATCTCGCAGCGGACGCCTCTGCGCTCTACGCGCGCAACCTGTTCAACTTCCTGTCCGCGTTCTGGGACAAAGAGCAGGGCAAGCCCGTGCTCGACGAGGAGATCGGCGACGCCGTGCGGCTGACGCGGGGCGGGGCCATCGTGAACGAGAGGATCAAGGGATGAAGGCAAGGTTCTGGCCGCTTCTGGCGGCGGCGGCGCTAGGTGGCAGTGCGGTGCAGGCGCAAGGGCCCGAAGTGGCCGCGGGCCTCGAATTCAACCACATGTACATGGCGATCTCGGTCGACGACCTCGAGGCGGTAAGCGCGTTCTACGTCGACAAGCTGGGGTTCGCGGTCGAGAAGAACGCCTCGCTCGGCCAAGCCGTGCAATTTCGCTGGCTCACCAACGGCACCTCGCGGATCGAGCTCATCAAGATGACGGGATCGCAAGCAGGCCCGGAGCGTCGGCCGCCTCCGGGCCATATCGGCGTGCGCGGGTTCGCACACCTGGCCTTGCTGACGCCAGACATCGCGGCCACCCGGGCGTCGCTCGTGGCCAAAGGCGTGACCACTGCCGGCCAAATCTCCGATCTCCCCTCGCTGGGCATCAAGGCGATGTTCGTCGTCGATCCCGAGGGCAACCCGATCGAGATCGTGCAGCAGCTGTAACGCAGCCTTCTCGAATGCGAGGCGGTGAGCGCGCGAACGCCGCGGGCACCGCTCCGAACAATTTATCTGGCACGCTTTGCAACCGGACGGGGTGGCGTTCGTATCCTCTCGCGCATGGCCAATGGCGGGGCGCGGCTGTTCGCGCCCCCGGGCCATGAGGAGCCCCCACATGCGCTTGACCGTTCACTTGATGGCCGCGACCGCCATTCTAGGACTGACCGCTTGCCAGAGCGAAGAAGCCGCGCCCGCCGAAGACACCGCGATGGCCGCCACCGAAGCCGTGCCGACGGCAGGCAACAGCACCGTCGGCGGCGCGGAAATGTTCGCCGACAAGCCGATCACCGAGAACGCTGCGGCGGCACCTAATCTGACCACGCTGGTCACCGCGGTCACCCAGGCCGGGCTGGCCGAGACACTGGCCGGTCCCGGGCCGTTCACGGTCTTCGCGCCGACCAACGACGCGTTTGCCAAAGTCCCCAAGGCGACTCTCGACGGCTTGATGGCCCCGGCCGGCAAGGACAGCCTGACCAAAGTGCTGACCTATCACGTGGTTCCCGGCACGATGAACGCCGCCGCCCTGACCGCCGCGATCGCCGAGGGCAACGGCACCGCCAAGCTCACCACCGTCGAAGGCGAGGAACTGACCGCGACGCTCGACGGCGACCGCGTCAAGATCGCCGGGATGGGCGGGAGCGTAGCCTATGTCACACAGGCCGACGTCATGCAGTCGAACGGCGTCGTCCATGTCATCGACGGCGTGCTGACCCCCACGCTGTAAGCGGGGGCGCGCTAACTGTTCAGCAAACCCGCGCGGCGGCTCGACACCTCCGCGCGGGTTTGCGATACCCGCCGTCTGACCCGGTGGAGGGGGCGGCGATGGACTTCATTGCGATCCTGTCGATCTTCGTGCTGGCCTGCTTCGTGGGCTACTACGTCGTGTGGTCGGTTACTCCGGCGCTGCACACGCCGCTGATGGCGGTGACCAACGCGATCAGCTCGGTGATCGTGGTCGGCGCGCTGATCGCGAGCGCCGCGGCGGGGAGCCCGGCCGCCAAGTGGGTCGGGCTGGTCGCGGTAGCGCTCGCCAGCGTCAATATCTTCGGCGGCTTCGCGGTCACCGCGCGGATGCTCGCGATGTACAAGAAGAAGGACCGCTGAGGGTGGCGATGCTCCCGCCGGAGCAGATGCTCGAGCTGGGACCGCCCGTGGCGGAAGTGACCGTTCACGCCGTAAATCCGTGGGTGGCGTTCGCCTATCTCGTCAGCGGGGTGTTCTTCATCCTCGCGCTGCGCGGCCTGTCGTCGCCGGCCACAAGCCGGAACGGCAACCGCTTCGGCATGGCCGGCATGCTGATCGCGGTCGTCACGACGTTGGTCACGCACGACATCGCCAGCCTGCCCGAGATCGTCGCCGCGATGGCAATCGGCGGCGGCATCGGCTTCGTGATCGCGCGGCGCATCGCGATGACCGCGATGCCGCAACTCGTCGCCGCGTTCCACTCGCTGGTCGGCCTGGCCGCGGTGCTGGTCGCGATCGCCGCGTTTCTCGATCCCGCGGCGTTCGCCATCGTCGATGCGAACGGCGCGATCGAAGCGGTCGCGCGGATCGAAATGGTGCTGGGCGCCGCGATCGGGGCGATCACGTTCTCCGGCTCGGTGATCGCCTTCGCCAAGCTCAACGGCAATATGAGCGGCGCGCCGATCCTGCTGCCGGGGCGGCACTTCATCAATCTGGCCATCGTGCTGGGCATCGCGGTGTTCGCGTTCGGTTTCTGGAGCGGCGAGCACGCGATCGACTTCTGGCTGGTGCTCGCGCTCGCGTTCCTGATCGGCTTCCTGCTGATCGTGCCGATCGGCGGGGCGGACATGCCGGTGGTTGTCTCGATGCTCAACTCGTACTCGGGCTGGGCGGCGGCGGCGATGGGCTTCACTCTGCACAATACCGCGATGATCGTGACCGGCGCGCTGGTCGGCAGCTCGGGCGCGATCCTCAGCTACATCATGTGCCGGGCGATGAACCGCAGCTTCATCAGCGTGATCGCGGGCGGCTTCGGCGCCGAGGCGAGCGCCGCCGGTGGCGCGGCGAAGGAACAGCGGCCTTACAAGCGCGGCAGCGCCGAGGACGCGGCGTTCATGCTCAAGCAGGCCGAAAGCGTGATCGTGATCCCCGGCTACGGCATGGCGGTGGCGCAGGCGCAGCACGCGCTGCGCGAGATGGGCGACCTGCTCAAGAAGGAAGGGGTCAGCGTCAAGTACGCGATCCACCCGGTGGCGGGGCGCATGCCCGGGCACATGAACGTGCTGCTTGCCGAAGCACAGGTGCCTTACGACGACGTGTTCGAGCTTGAGGACATCAACTCCGAGTTCGCGCAGGCCGACGTGGCTTTCATCATCGGCGCCAACGACGTGGTCAATCCGGCCGCCAAGACCGACAAGACCAGCCCGATCTACGGCATGCCGGTGTTCGACGTCGACAAGGCCAAGACCGTCATGTTCATCAAGCGCAGCATGGGCGGGGTCGGCTACGCCGGCGTCGATAACGACGTGTTCTATCTCGACCAGACCCTCATGCTGCTCGCCGACGCCAAAAAAATGGTCGAGGAAATCAACAAGGCGCTCGCAGACTGATTGACGCGCGCGGTGATCTGACTCATCGGCTGTCAAGCGCGGAGGGCTGTCCGCGCCGACGATATAGCGGCTTGGGGAACGACTGGTGCGCAAACTCGGGCTGATCGGCGGGATGAGCTGGGCCTCGACCCGCACGTACTACGAGTACATCAACCGCCTGGTGCAGCAGCGCGTGGGCGCCCACCATTCGGCGCCGCTGCTGATCGAAAGCCTCGACTTCGCGCCGCTGTGCCGGCTGCAGGGCGACGCGGACTGGCAGCGCGCGGCCGGCGTACTCAGCGAATCGGCGCGGCGGCTCGAGCAGGCAGGCGCCGAAGGTCTGGTGATCGGCGCCAACTCGATGCACCGCGTCTACAGCGAAGTCTCGCAGGCGGTTGCGATCCCGATCTTCCACATCGCGGAGTGCGTGGGGGCGAAGATGGCGGCTGACGGGGTGGTCAACGCGGCGCTGCTCGGCACCAGCAATGTCATGACCGAAAGCTTCTATCGCCGCCGCCTGGTGGCCCACGGCATCGATCTGCTGCCGCCCGACTTGGCCAATGTCGAGGCGCTCGACCGGATCATCTACGAGCAACTGGTGGTCGGCAAGGCGACCCGCGAAGCCGAACGCGCGCTCAAGACGATGATCACGGTGCTCGAGCAGGACGGCGCGCAGGCGATCGTGCTCGCCTGCACCGAGCTCGAGATGGTGGTCGATGTCGATGCCAATGTGCTGCCGATCTATGACAGCACGCGGATCCACGCCGAAAAGGCCGCCGAATGGTTGCTGGCGGACGCCTGACCGTTGAGCGTTGGGCCGGCGGATGTTGTAAACCCGCCGCGTAGACCGTAGCCAGCGCGCCATGCCGCGCGCTCCCTATGCCGCCGATCCCGCCCACTCGCGCGGGCGCGAGTTCGCGCAGGAGCTGGGCGGCATGCGCGGGCCGCGCACCGCGTTCCAGCGCGACCGCGACCGGATCGTCCATTCGATCGCGTTCCGCCGCCTCGCCGGCAAGACCCAGGTGTTCATCGCGCCCGACGGCGACCACTTCCGCGTCCGCCTGACGCACAGCCTCGAAGTCGCGCAGATCGGCCGGGTCATCGCCCGCGCGCTCGGGCTCGACGAGGATCTGACCGAGGCGCTGTGCCTGGCGCACGACATCGGCCACCCGCCGTTCGGCCATTCGGGCGAAAAGGCGCTCGACGCGGCCCTGACCGCGCGTGGCGGGTTCGACCACAACGCGCAGTGCGTGCGCGCGCTGATGCGGCTCGACAGCCCCTATTGCGGTTTTCCGGGGCTCAATTTGTCCTGGGAGGTGCTCGAAGGGCTCGCCAAGCACAACGGGCCGGTCGCCGAGCCGGGCTGGGCGCTCGCCGAGCTCGACGCGGCCTTCCCGCTCGATCTCGGCCGCTGGCCCTCGCTCGAAGCCCAGGTCGCCGCGCTCGCCGACGACATCGCTTACGACAACCACGACATCGACGATGGCCTGCGCGCCGGGTTCCTCTCGCTCGACGATCTGCTGACGCTTGACATGGTCGCCGATCGCTGGCGCGCGATCGAGCGCGGGCACCCGGGCGCGCCGCGCGAAGCCTTGCTGCGCGAACTGGTGCGCGGGCAGATCGGCGCCATGGTCACCGACCTGCTCGAAACATCGCGCGCCAATCTGGCCGGCGCCTGTTCCGCCGAGGACGTGCGCGGCGCGGGCCGCGCGTTGGCCGCGCTGTCGCCGGCGATGGCGGCGGAGGAGCGGCGGCTCAAGGCGTTCCTCTACGAGCGGCTGTACTACCACCCCGAGCAACTCGCTACGGCCGAGCGGGCGCACGGAGTGATCGCCCGGCTCTACGCCGCCTATCACCAGCAACCCGACCTGATGAATCCCGGATGGCACCAGCGCTTGCCCGAAGACGAGCCGGCGCGCAGCCGCCATATCGCCGATTTCATCGCCGGCATGACCGACCGCTACGCGATGCAGCGCTACGGGGAGATATTCGGGCAAGTGCCGGCGGGGCTGTCGAATGTGTGACGACCCGATGTTTGACTCGCCCGATGTTTGACTCGCATCGCATCATGCTCGCCGGCGCGACCGGCCTGGTCGGCAGCGAGATCATGCGCGTGGCGGCCGAGCTGCCCGAGCTGCGCCTGATCGCGCTGACCCGCCGCCAGTCGCCGATGCCGCGCGGCGCGGTGATGGAGATGATGGTCGCGGACCCCGCCGACTGGCACGAAGCGATCCGCGCGATCGCGCCGCATTCGGTGATCTGCGCGCTCGGTACCACGCGCGCCAAGGCGGGCAGCGCCGAGGCCTTTCGCGCGGTCGACCACGATCTGGTCCTGACGGTCGCGCAAGCGGCGCGCGATGCGGGCGCCGAAGGTTTCGTGCTGATCTCGTCGGTCGGTGCCAATCCGCACAGCCAGGTCGAGTACCTGCGCGTGAAAGGCGAGGTCGAAAGCGCCCTCGGCAAGCTGCGCTTCAAGCGCTCGCACATTCTCCGCCCCGGGCTGCTCAAGGGCACGCGGATCGACGATCCCCGCCCGCTCGAGGGGCTCGCCAAGCTGGTCAGCCCGGTCACCGACCTGCTCCTGCGCGGCGGGCAGCGGGGCCTGCGTTCGATCGACGCGCATGTGCTCGCCGAGGCCGCGCTCTACTTCGCGTCGAGCAAGATGCAGGGGCGGTTCGTCCACGAACACGATGCGATCCTGCGCGCCGCGCGCAAGCTCGAGCGCGAACACGACGCGGGCGAGGCGGACTAGTTCGCGTCCGGTTGGTTCTGGCGCGGGGCGGAATCGCCGTGCTAAGGACCAGGCCGATGGCCGCCACCGATCAGCCTCAGACCGACCCGTCGCAGACCTTCCAGGCCGGGTCGTTTCGCTATCGCATCCGCCGCGAGGCCAGCGGCGCGCTCGTCTGGGCGCGCGAAGCATGGCGCCACAAGCGCTGGTTCCGCTGGGCGGCGATCGCGTTGCTCGCGGTCGTGGTGCTGTGGTTCATGGTCTGGGCGCTGATCGCCCGCGACCTGCCCGATGCCGGCACCCTCAGCAGCTACGAGCCGCCGCTGCCGTCGGTCGTGCGCGGCAACGATGGCGAGATCGTCCACAGCTATGCCCGCGAACGGCGCGTCCAGCTCCAGTTCAAGGATTTCCCGGCGCAGCTCGTCAACGCCTATACTTCGGCCGAGGACGAGACCTTCTGGACGCACGGCGGGGTCGATATCACGGGCACGCTCAACGCGGTGTTCGATTACGCCAGCAAGCTCGGCTCCGGCGACCGGGCGGTGGGCGGTTCTACTATCACCCAGCAGGTCGCCAAGAATATTCTGCTCGGCAACGAGTACTCGGTTACCCGCAAGCTCAAGGAAATGCTCCTCGCGCGCCGCATCGAAAACGTGCTCTCCAAGCAGGAGATCATGGAGCTCTATCTCAACGAGATCCCGCTCGGGCGCCGCAGCTTCGGAGTGCAGGCGGCGAGCCGCGCCTACTTCAACAAGGACGTCGGCGATCTCGCGCTTGAAGAGATGGCGTTCCTGGCGATCCTGCCCAAGGCGCCGGAACGCTACGGCCGCGCGGGCAACCGCGAAGAAGCGGTGGCGCGGCGCAACTTCGTCATCGATGTCATGGCCGAGAACGAGCACATCACGCCGGCGCAGGCGTCGGAAGCCAAGGCGCGCCCGCTCGGGCTGACCAGCCAGGCTCCCGAGACGCGCTCCGTCGATGCGGGTTACTTCCTCGAAGAAGTCCGCCGCGAGCTGATCGGCAAGTTCGGCGAGCAGGCCGAGGACGGCCCCCACAGCGTCTATGCCGGCGGCCTGTGGGTGCGGACCTCGCTCGATACCGAGATGCAGGACGCGGCGCGCAATGCGCTGCGCGCGGGGCTGCTGCGCTTTCACGGCGGTCGCGGCTGGGCGGGTCCGATCGCCACGCTCAAGATCGGCGACGGCGACCTGACGCAGCAACTCGCCAGCTCGAACCTCGGGATCAACTACCGCGACTGGCGCGTCGGCGTGGTAACCGAGCGCAGCGGCGGGTCGGCGCGCATCGGATTCGCCGATGGCAGCGAGGCGCCGCTCGGCGGATTGCCCGACGCGATCAAGGTCGGCGACGTTACCGCGGCTTCGCCGAGCGGCAACGGCTGGACCGTGCGCGCGGTGCCTGAAATCTCCGGTGGCTTCCTGGCGCAGGATCCGAATACCGGGCGGATCCTGGCGATGCAGGGCGGTTTCGATTCGCGGCTCAGCGATTTCAACCGCGCCAGCCAGGCGCAGCGCCAGCCCGGCTCGACGATCAAGCCGTTCGTCTATGCGACCGGGCTGGACCAGGGAATGACCCCGGCGACGATGGTCCCGGATTCGACCTTCTGCGTCGATCAGGGCGCCTCGCTCGGCCAGAAATGCTTCCGCAACTTCGGCGGGGAGGGCGGCGGCGAGCACACCATGCGCTGGGGTCTGGAACAGTCGCGCAACCTCATGACGGTGCACATCGCCTCGGACGCGGGGATGGAGAACGTCACCCGCACGTTCCGCAACGTCGGCATCGGCAGCTACGGCAACTACCTGTCATTCGCGCTCGGTGCGGGCGAGACCACGGTGATGAAGATGGTCAACGCCTATGCCGCGCTGGTCGATCACGGGCTGCAGCACACCCCGACGCTGATCGACTACGTGCAGGATCGCCGCGGCAAAGTGATCTGGCGCGCCGACACCCGCGATTGCACGCGCTGCAACATGGCGCAGTGGGACGGCAAGCCGATGCCGCGCTTCGCCCAGCGCGGGCGCCAGGTGATGGATGGCCGCACTGCGTTCCAGGTCGTGCACATGCTCGAAGGCGTGGTGCAGCGCGGCACCGCGACGACCTTGCGCGATCTGGGCCTGCCGCTGTTCGGCAAGACCGGCACCACCACCGGCCCGACCGACGTGTGGTTCGTGGGCGGCTCGCCCGATGTCGTCGCCGGGGTCTATATGGGCTACGACCGGCCGCGCAGCATGGGCGGCTACGCTCAAGGCGGCCGGCTCGCCGCGCCGATCTTCAAGCAGTTCGTGCAGGAGACGCGCTCCAAGTGGCAGCCGCGGCCGTTCCTCGCGCCCGACGGCGTGCGAATGGTCAAGATCGACCGGCGCAGCGGCCGGCGCGTGTTCGAAGTCGCGGCATCCGACGCGCCGCAGGCCTCGGTGATCTGGGAAGCGTTCAAGCCCGACACCGAACCGCGCCGCAGCAGCCGGCAGGATGAAATGGGTCAGCTCCGCGACCTGATCCTGGCGCAGCTGCGCCGCGGCAGCGGCGCCGGCGCGGCCGGGAGCGGTTCGGGCGAAGCCCAGGCCGGCGATGGGCCGGATTTCGTCGAAGAGCAGGGTGGGCTCTACTGATAGCGCGCGCGGTTCGCCGGTGGACTTTGTCCGAGCATCGGGGCATAAGGCGGGCATGATCAAGCGCCCGCTCCTCCTCGCCGCCGCGCTGTCCGCGCTGCTCTTCGCCACCCCCGGTTCGGCCGCGCTGCAACAGGGCGCCGTCGCTCCGCAGATTTCGACCCAGGGGGCGCTCGACGGGCGGGCTTTCAACTTCAATTTGCGCGAAGCGCTGCGCCAGGGGCCGGTGGTGGTCTATTTCTTCCCCAAGGCCTTCACCCCCGGCTGCAATGCCGAAGCGCAGGCCTTCGCCTCGCAGATCGACGATTTCAAGAAAGCCGGCGCCCAGGTGATCGGCCTGTCGGGCGACAATCTCGACGATCTCAAGCAGTTCTCGGTCAAGGAATGCGCGGGCAAGTTCGCGGTCGCGACCGCCACTCCGGCGACGATCCGCGCCTACGACGTCAACCTGCAGCGCAACGGCGCCGATACCGGGCTGACTACGCGCACGTCCTATGTGATCGCGCGCGATGGGCGGATCGTGATGGTGCATTCGGACATGAATTACGCCGAGCACGTCAGCCGCACGCTCGCGGCGGTCAAGGCGCTCTAGCCTCGTTAGCCTCCTCGAGCTGGCTCGGGGAGGGGGACCACCCGCAGGGTGGTGGAGGGGCAGCCCTCCGGCAGTCGCCGAGGCGGCTGCCATGTCCTCGGGACACGCTCGGGGAGGATTTCTACCGCCACTTCCCGCGTCCGCATCGCTGCGCTAGGCGGTCCGCTTTCGCTGACGGAGAGACGTAATGCGTGCCGAAGGGCAGGCCCATATCGAGCGGATCGAGGCCGCGCTGGCGCTGGTGCGCCGCTCGCTCGACTGGGAGCGCGCGCTGCGCCGGCTCGACGAACTCAACGCACGGGTCGAGGACCCGGCGCTGTGGAACGATCCCAAGCGCGCCGAGGAGCTGATGCGCGAGCGACGCCGGCTCGATGCGGCGATCGGTACTGTCCGGGAAATCTCCTCCGAAATGGCCGACGCGGTCGAGTTCGTCGAACTCGGTGAGGCCGAGAACGACGACGCGGTGGTCGCTGAGGGGCTGGCGAGCCTTGCCAAGCTCGCCGACCGTGCGGATGCTGACAAGGTCCAGGCGCTGCTCGCCGGCGAAGTCGACGGCAACGACACTTATCTCGAAATCCACGCCGGCGCGGGCGGCACCGAGAGCCAGGACTGGGCCGAGATGCTGATGCGAATGTATGCCCGCTGGGCCGAGCGCAAAGGCTACAAGGTCGAAACCGTCGAGTACCAGGCCGGCGAGCAAGCCGGAATCAAGTCCGCCACGCTGCAGATCAAGGGCGAGAACGCCTATGGCTACGCCAAGACCGAAAGCGGCGTGCACCGGCTGGTGCGGATCAGCCCTTACGACAGCTCGGCGCGGCGCCATACCTCGTTCAGTTCGGTGTGGGTCTATCCGGTGATCGACGACAACGTCGAGATCGAGATCAACGACGGCGACCTCAGGATCGACACCTACCGCGCCAGCGGCGCGGGCGGCCAGCATATCAACACCACCGACAGCGCGGTGCGCATCACCCACCTTCCCACCGGCGTGGTGGTCGCCAGCCAGAACGACCGCAGCCAGCACAAGAACCGCGCCACCGCGATGAACATGCTCAAGGCCCGGCTCTACGAGCGCGAGATGGCGATGCGCGAGGCCGTGGCGGCGGGCGAGTACCAGGAAAAGACCGAGATCGGCTGGGGCCACCAGATCCGCAGCTACGTCCTCCAGCCCTACCAGCTGGTCAAGGACCTGCGCACCGGCACCACCTCGACCTCGCCCGGCGACGTGCTCGACGGCGAAATCGACGACTTCATCGCCGCCGCGCTGGCCCAGCGCGTGACCGGCGAGACGGTCGAGGTGGAGGACGTGGATTAAGGTTGCACTCGATCCCCGCGGCGAGCATCTTCGCAACGGGGAGATAGACGATGCAGCGACGCGCGGTGATGACCGTCGTCGTAGGGCTCATGGCGATGTGTTTCGCAGGGCCCGCGATGGCGCAGGCGGAAAGACCCTCTTTCCAGGATCGCGACCTGATCGCGCTGGCTTCACCCGAGTTGCAGACTTTTGCCAGCGAGCAGGATTTCCGACGCTACCTGCGTGAGGTCAGCCGGCTCTACCAGAGGCGCCATCCGCGGTCAGGCCGGTATCGGTTTTCGCAGCAGGATAGCTCGCAAGGACCGATCGAAATCGTGGTCGCTCAGTCCGCGATCCAGATCGACTGTAACGCTACGCCGGACAGCGACGCCTGCGTGCCGGAAGGGAGGGGATCGATCGTTGTCACCGGCAGCAGAGTTTCGACCCCGACGATCACCAATGTGCAGGTAGCGGGGGTGGACGAGGGCGATATCGTCAAGCAGATCGGCGAGTACCTGCTGGTGCTGCAGGATGGTCGCATCTTCGCCATCCATTATCCCAGCATGCGCGTAACCGACCGCATCGACGTGTACCGGCGCTACGAGCGGGGCGAGCCGATCGGCGCCGACTGGTACGACGAGATGCTGGTACAGGGCGACCAAGCCATCATCACCGCCTACAGCTACGAGGACAGTGCGAGCGAAATCTCGGTCTTCCGCCTCGACCAGCAGAGCGGACGCTTCACCCGGCGCGGCGTGTTCCTGATTTCCTCGGAAGACTACTACGATGTCGACAACTACGCGACGCGCATCATTGGCGATCGCCTGATCATCAAGACACCTTTTGCCGCGCGCGACTTGCTCGATGCCAGAAAGCGCCCGGTCGTGCGACGCTGGCAGCCTGGCGAAGACTGGGAAGAGACCATCGGCCAGGGCCGCCAGCTTATCGACGCCCGCAGAATCTACCGTCCGGTGTTCGGGCTGGAGGAGCCCTACGTTCACAGCATATCGATCTGCCCCCTATCGGATGTCGAAGCGCGCGGGCTGGAATGCGAAACCACCGGCTTCGTCGGCACCGAGCTGGCCGACATGTTCGTTACGCCTGAGAATGTCTATCTGTGGATGCCAGCCGTCGATCCGTCCGATTGGCGCTCTTACGATTGTCCGGCCGTCACCGGTCGCGCGAGCCCGTCCCAGATCGTTCCTGCCGCGATCGTTCGCCTGCCCGTCGGTCGCGGCGAACTCGCCGTCATGAGCGCACGGGGCGTGAACTTTGACCAGTTCTCGATGGACGAGCACGATGGACGGTTCAGGGCGCTTGTGAGCTGGCGGCGGCACTATTGCGGTTCCTCTTACGATCAGCCGCACGAAGTGGCGTTGATCGACGAACCGCGCAGCGCCTTCGGCCCCACGTATCGCGAAGCGCGCGACAGCCGTTTCATTGCCTTGCCCGATCCGGGAGTTCCGGTGGTTGAGAACCGTTTCGCCGGCGACTGGCTGGTCTATGGCGGCCGGGCCAACTATTCGGGGCGCCCCGATGATCTGGAGGAAGGGGAAAAGAACCTCGGTCCGTCGGCTTACGCGGTCCCGCTCGGACGGCCACAGGCCGCGACCGCCATCGGTCAGCCGCACAACGTCATCCGCATCGAGCGTATCGGTGACGACATCTTGCTGACCGGCTATCGCGATCTGGGTGGTCTCAGCCTGACCTATCTCGATCTGGACGGCCCGGCGCTGATCTCCAGCACTCTCCGGCTTGACAATCGCTTCGAGAGCGAGGGGCGCAGCCACGCGTTCAACAGTAAGGTGAGCGAAACCGGAGGCGGCGTGCTGGGCGTTCCGACCGTCGAGCGCCACGAGGACGCCGGGCGCTGGTGGTGGAACTCAACGGTGTCCGATCTCAGCTACCTGACGTTCGATTCCGGCGGGCGCCTCGCCGATGCCGGCTTGTTGAGAGGCAAGCCGGAACAGGAAGTCGTCACCGCGGCAGGCTACGAGTGCGAAGTGTCCTGCATCGACTGGTACGGCAACACCCGGCCGTTCTTCCTCGGCGGCAAGGTCTACGGCCTGATGGCGACCGACCTGATCGAGGCGGAGCTGGTCGAAGGGAAAGTCACCGAGCGCCGGCGCGTCGACCTGACAGGCGCATTGTCTGCCCGCTGATTGGCTTTTGCCAAGGCTGAAACAGGCGGCTAAGGCGCGCCGTCCCATGATCCGTGTGCCGTTCTTCCTGCCGTTTCTGCTCGGCCTCTCCGCCTGTCAGCCGGCGGCCGACCAGGATCGCGCGCCCACCTCCCGCGATTTTCCGCAGGCCGACCGGCCCACCTCGTCGCCCGGCCGGTACAGCATCTCCACCGAGCAGGCCCGCGACGACCGTAACGAGGCGACCACGGTGATGGACCTCGCCAAGATCGCGCCGGGCATGACCGTGGCCGACATCGGCTCGGGCGAGGGGTATTATACCGTCCGCCTGGCCGAGCGTGTCGGCCAGGCGGGGCGGGTTCTGGCCCAAGACATCGACGCGGGCGCGCGCGACCGGCTCGGCCAGCGGGTGCTGCGCGAGCGGCTCGACAACGTCTCGGTGCGGCTCGGCACGCCCGACGATCCGAAGCTGCCCGCGGCCAGCTTCGACCGCGTCTTCATGGTCCACATGTACCACGAGGTGGGCGAGCCTTACGCCTTCCTGTGGCGCTTACGTCCCGCGCTGCGCCCCGGTGGGCAGGTGATCGTGGTCGACGTCGATCGGCCGACCGACCGGCACGGCATTCCGCCGCAGCTGCTGTTCTGCGAACTCGCGGCGGTCGGTTTCAAGCTGGTGGAATTTGTTCGCATGCCGCAAGTTGCGGGCTATTATGCCCAATTCGTGGCCGAGGGGGCACGCCCCGACCCGGCCGAGATCAAGCCGTGCAGCCTGGCCACGGGGGCTTCCGTATCTGCCGGGACATGACCGGCGCAGTAGGATCGAACATGGAATTCAAAGGGCTTAAGCCTATTCTTTACGGCGGGCGCGAAGTCTGGCCGCTGATCGAAGGAGGCAAGGGCGTCTCCGCGACCAACCACTTGAGCTCGGGCGCCTGGGCGGCGGCCGGCGGCATCGGCACGGTCAGCGCGGTCAACGCCGACAGCTATGACGCCGAAGGGCGCATCATCCCGCAGATCTACGAGCAGCTTACCCGGCTCGAGCGGCACGAACAGCTCGTCCGCTACGCCATCGACGGCGCGGTCGAGCAAGTGCGCCGGGCCTATGACATCGCGGGCGGCAAAGGCGCGATCAATATCAACGTGCTGTGGGAAATGGGCGGCGCGCAGCAGGTGCTCGAAGGGGTGCTCGAGAAAACTCGCGGGCTGGTCGCAGGCGTGACCTGCGGGGCGGGAATGCCCTACAAGCTGAGCGAGATCGCGGCGCGCTACAACGTCAATTACCTGCCGATCATCAGCTCGGCGCGGGCGTTCCGCGCGCTGTGGAAGCGTGCCTACCACAAGGTCAGCGAGCTGATGGCGGCGGTGGTTTACGAGGACCCGTGGCTGGCGGGCGGGCACAACGGGCTCAGCAACGCGGAAGACCCGCTGAAGCCCGAGGACCCCTATCCGCGCGTCAAGGCGCTGCGCGAGACGATGCGTGCCGAGGGCATTTCCGACAACGTGCCGATCATCATGGCCGGCGGGGTGTGGTTCCTGCGCGAATGGGAGAACTGGATCGACAATCCCGAACTCGGGCAGATCGCTTTCCAGTTCGGCACGCGGCCGCTGCTGACCGAAGAAAGCCCGATCCCGCAAGGCTGGAAGGACCGGCTGCGCGACCTCGAGCCGGGCGACATCCTGCTGCACCGCTTCAGCCCGACCGGGTTCTACAGCTCGGCCGTACGCAATCCCTTCCTCCGGCAGCTCGAGGCGCGCAGCCAGCGCCAGATTCCTTACTCGCGGGTCGAGGCTGGCGATCACACCGTGCAGCTCGACGTTGGGGTCAAGGGCAAGAACTTCTGGGTCACCCCGCGCGACCGCGATCATGCGCGCGCCTGGGCGGGGCAAGGCTTCACCGAAGCGCTCAAGACCCCCGACGACACGGTGGTGTTCGTCACCCCGGAGGAACGCGCGGTGATCCGCGAGGACCAGACCGCCTGCATGGGCTGCCTATCGCACTGCGGGTTCTCGTCGTGGAAGGACCATGACGATTACACCACCGGCCGGCTCGCCGATCCGCGCAGCTTCTGCATCCAGAAGACGCTGCAGGACATCGCCCACGGCGACGACACCGACCGCAACCTGATGTTCGCCGGCCACGCCGCGTACCGCTTCAAGCAGGACCCGTTCTACTCGAACAACTTCACCCCGACGGTGAAGCAGCTGGTCGACCGGATCCTGACCGGGGATTGAGGGATTTCAGAGCGCGTCTGCGGTTGATCGCGCTTTCCCCTCTGTTCGCAATCGCGCCGCGCGCGGGGCAGTGGGGCTCGCTTTGCACCGAGAGGCAAATCGCCCGGTTGATGAACGGGGGGCGCCGTCACTATGACGCTGCCATGCGTCCTTCTTGGTTGATTCCCCTGCTGCTCTCGCTGGCATTCGCCGGTCCCGCTCACGCCCAGGAGCGCGCGGTGCCCTATTGGGCGAGCTTGCGGTCGGACGAAGTCAACATGCGCGTCGGCCCGAGCCCGGACTATCCGATCGACTGGGTCTATCGCCGCGCCGGGCTGCCGGTGCGGGTGGTGCGGGTCAATCAGGGCTGGCGCCTGGTCGAGGATCCCGCCGGTACCCGCGGATGGGTTGTGGCCCGGCTGCTGACCCCGGACCGCAGCGCGATCGTGGTCGGCGAGGGCCTGGCCGAGCTTCGCGCGGAGCCGAGCGACACGGCCAAACTGCTGTGGCGGGCCGAGCCGGGCGTGGTCGCCGCGCTGGGCGGGTGCGATGGCGGCTGGTGCCGTATCGACGCGGCCGGCCACAAGGGCTGGATTCGTAGCCGCCGCCTGTGGGGCGCGGGCGAACCCTAAGTCCCCTCCCGCGGGTGGGAGGGGAACGCTTAGGCTAGCTCGAGCGCCAGCGCGGTGCCTTCGCCGCCGCCGATGCACAGGCTGGCCACGCCGCGCTTCAGCCCGCGCTCCTTGAGCGCGCCCAGCAGGGTGACGATGATCCGCGTGCCGCTCGCCCCGATCGGGTGGCCGAGCGCGGTCGCCCCGCCGTGGACGTTGATCTTGTCGTGGCCGATGCCGATGTCCTTCATCGCGAACATTGCGACGCAGGCAAAGGCCTCGTTGACTTCCCACAAGTCGACGTCGCCGACCGCCCAGCCGGCCTTGTCGAGCACTTTCCGGATCGCGCCGACCGGCGCGGTAGTAAAGTCCTTGGGTTCCTGCGCGTGCGCGGCAGTCGCGACGATGCGCGCGATCGGCGTCTTGCCGAGCGCCTTGGCGGTGCTTTCGCGCACCAGCACGATCGCCGCGGCGCCATCCGAGATCGAACTCGAGGTGGCGGCGGTGATCGTCCCGTCCTTGGCGAAAGCGGCGCGCAGCTCGGGGATCTTGGCGGGGTTGGCCTTGCCCGGCTGCTCGTCGGTATCGACCACGACGTCGCCCTTGCGGGTCTTGACCGTGACCGGCACCACCTCGCCCGCGAACGCGCCGCCGCTTATCGCGGCGCTGGCCCGCTCGAGCGAGGTGATAGCGAACTGGTCCATGTCCTGGCGGGTCAGCTGGTATTCGTCGGCCGTGCACTGCGCGAAGGCGCCCATCGCCTTGCCGGCCTCGTAGGCATCTTCGAGCCCGTCTAGGAACATGTGATCGTAAGCCGTGTCGTGCCCGATGCGCGCGCCCGAGCGGTGCTTCTTGAGCAGGTAAGGCGCGTTGGTCATGCTCTCCATGCCGCCGGCGACGATCACGTCGGCATTGCCGACCGCAAGCGCTTCCGAGCCCATGATCACAGTCTGCATGCCGCTACCGCAGACTTTGTTGACGGTGGTTGCCTGGACCGACTTGGGCAGGCCGGCCTTGAGCGCCGCCTGGCGTGCCGGCGCCTGGCCAAGCCCGGCGGGCAGGACGCAGCCCATGTAGATCCGGTCGATCGAATCGCCCGAGATGCCGGCCCGTTCGACCGCCGCCTTGACCGCGGTGGCGCCGAGATCGGTGGCGTCGACTTCGGCGAGCGCGCCCTGCATCGCGCCCATCGGAGTGCGGGCATAGGACAGGATGACGATCGGATCGGATTCGGAGAACTGGGCCATGAGCGGATCTTTCGCAGCGGTGCACTTGCCGTTGCCCTAGACATGGGCCGCGGTCCTGACAATTCCAGGTCCGCGGTTCCGCAGCGGCTCAGTCGAAAAGGAACTCGTGGAACGAATCCATCAGCGTCGACCAGGTGTTGAGCGTCTCGCCGATGTTCTCGCGCGGCAGGCCGGCGAAATCGACGTCGAGATCCATCTCCAGCACCGGATCGCCGGTCTCGTCGCGGTAGGCGCGGGCGAAGCGCTTGGTCCGGTTCCACTCGTTGAGCCGGTCGAGCGTGGTGTCCTTGGCGTCGCTGAAGCCGAGGTAGTATTGCAGCGTCTTGCACTGCCGGTGATCGTCGTTGCAGTTCATGAACAGCACGAGGAACTTGAGCCCCTTGTGCTCGCTTTCGATGTAGGGATCGTCGTCGCGCGAGGTGATCAGCTTGGCCGGCCAGCCGCGCGACTGGACGATCTCGACGATCTTCTGGGGGTTCGAGGGATTCACCAGTTCCGCCCGCGCGGTGCCGGCGGCACCCGCTGCGAGAAGCACCGCCAGCGCGATTCGAGCCGACTGCAGCATACGACATTACCCCCTGCCATGACGCCGCCCGGCGGCGGCTGCGGTTCTACGAAAGCACGGCTTTGTGCGCAAGCGAAGGGGATGGCGGACGGCCCCCTTGAACGCGTGGCGGCGGCGGACTAGGGCGACCGCGAATACCTCAGTCTCGCAGCGAGTCAGCGCCCAAAGGACGTCCGTGGTCGATCTCAGCCAGTACCTGCCGATCCTGATTTACCTGGTCATCGCGGCCGGCCTGTCGGCGGCCTTCGTGTTCCTGCCGATGGGGGTCGCGCGGCTGACCGGCGCGCACAATCCCAACGCGGAGAAGCTCAGCGAGTACGAGTGCGGCTTTCCCGCGTTCGAGGATCCGCGCAGCCAGTTCGACGTCCGCTTCTACCTGATCGCGATCCTGTTCATCGTGTTCGATCTCGAAGCCGCGTTCCTGTTCCCCTGGGCCGTCAGCCTCGACCTGACCGGCTGGCCGGGGTGGATCACCATGATGGTGTTCCTGTTCGAGCTCGCGGTCGGCCTTGCCTATGCGTGGAAGAAGGGAGCGCTCGAATGGGAGTGATCCTCGATGCGCGCGGCGGACCGATGGCTCCTGCCGATGCCACCACGCCCGACCCTTACGTGTTCAACCAGATCGCGTCCGAAGTGCACGACAAGGGCTTCCTCGTCGCCAGCACCGAGGACCTGTTCCAGTGGGCGCGCACCGGCTCGCTGTGGTGGATGACCTTCGGGCTCGCCTGCTGCGCGGTCGAGATGATCCACGTCAACATGCCGCGCTACGACATGGAGCGGTTCGGCGTCGCCCCGCGCGCCAGCCCGCGCCAGTCGGACGTGATGATCGTGGCGGGCACGCTGTGCAACAAGATGGCCCCGGCGCTGCGCAAGGTCTACGACCAGATGTCGGACCCCAAGTACGTTATAAGCATGGGCAGCTGCGCGAATGGCGGCGGCTACTACCACTACAGCTACAGCGTGGTGCGCGGCTGCGACCGGATCGTGCCTGTCGATATCTACGTCCCCGGTTGCCCGCCGACCGCCGAAGCGCTGCTGTACGGCGTGATGCAGCTCCAGCGGAAGATCCGCCGCGTGGGGACGATCGAGCGGTGAGCGCGGCGTTCTTCCAGCGTTGGGGCCTTGTGATCGCCGTGGCACTGGTGACCATGTTTTGCCTCAATTCGATTGCGGGGCGCGAACCGGGCTGGTTTTTCGTCGTTCCGGTCATTGCCGGGGGCCTGTTCGGTGGGATGATCCTGCGTGTCTTTGGGCGCCGTGCCGCCGGGGGAATATTGTGACGGTCGTCCATGCCGCCCCCAAATCCGCGCAGATCGACGGGATCGCCGATACGCTCGCCAAGGCGCTGGGCACGATGCTCATCCACACCAAGGAAGAGCACGGCGAGATCGTGATCGGCGTCGAGCGCGAGCGGATCGAGGATGCGCTGCAGCTGCTTCGCGACGAGCATGACTATCAGCAGCTCATGGAGATCGCCGGGGTCGACTACCCGGCGCGGGACGAGCGCTTCGACGTGGTCTACATGCTGCTCAGCCTGACCAAGAACCACCGCATCATGGTCAAGTGCCGCGCCGCCGAGGACACCCCGGTGCCGACCGTGACCACTCTCTGGCCGGTCGCGGGCTGGCTCGAGCGCGAGGTCTACGATCTCTACGGTGTGATCTTCGCCGGCAATCCGGACTTGCGCCGCATCCTCACCGATTACGGCTTCGAAGGGCATCCCTTCCGCAAGGACTTCCCGCTGACCGGTTACCAGGAACTGCGCTACTCCGAGGAGGCCAAGCGCGTGGTTTACGAGCCGGTCGAGCTGGCGCAGGATTTCCGCACCTTCGAGTTCATGAGCCCGTGGGAAGGCGCCGACTACGTGCTGCCGGGCGACGAGAAGGCCGCGCAGGCCCCGGCCACGCCGCCGGTTGCCGAGCCCAAGACCACCGACAAGCCTGCGGACACCGGCGCCGGCGAGAAGACCAATGCCAGGGCGGCGAAGAAGGCCAGCAACGGCTCCCCCGCGCAGACCAAGTCGCGCAAGAAGGAACCCGAGGCGCCGGCGCCGACCGAGAGCCGCCCGGCGCGCAAGCCGCGCGCCAAGAAGTCGCAGGGAGACCCCGAATGAGCGGGCTTGCGCTCGACCAGGCGCCGACCACCGGCGACGAGGTCATCACCAACTACACGATCAACTTCGGTCCGCAGCACCCGGCCGCGCACGGCGTGCTGCGCATGGTGATGGAGCTCGACGGCGAGATCATCGAGCGGATCGATCCGCACATCGGCCTGCTCCACCGCGGCACCGAGAAGCTGATCGAGTACAAGACCTACCTGCAGGCGCTGCCGTACTTCGACCGGCTCGACTATTGCAGCCCACTGGCGATGGAGCACTCCTATGTGCTCGCGATCGAGAAGCTCCTCAACATCGAAGTGCCGCTGCGCGCGCAGTACCTGCGGGTGCTGTTCGCCGAGCTGACCCGCATCTGCAACCACATGCTCAACATGGGCAGCCACGTCATGGACGTCGGCGCGATGACCCCGAACCTGTGGCTGTTCGAAATCCGCGAAGATTGCCTCAATTTCTTCGAGCGGGCCTCGGGCGCGCGCATGCACAGCGCCTGGTATCGGCCGGGCGGTGTCCATCAGGACGTGCCGCTCAAGCTGCTCACCGACATCGGCGACTGGCTCGACAAGCGCATGCCCGAGCTGTTCGAGGATGCGATGAGCCTCGTGATCGACAACCGCATCTTCAAGCAGCGCAATGTCGACATCGCGGTGGTCAGCAAGGACGACGCGGTTCGCTGGGGCTTCTCGGGGCCGATGATCCGCGCCGCGGGCGTGCCGTGGGACTTGCGCAAGAGCCAGCCTTACGACGTCTACGACCGGATGGAGTTCGACGTGCCGGTCGGGACCAACTCCGACTGCTACGACCGCTTCATGGTCCGCGTCGAGGAAGTGCGCCAGTCGGCGCGCATCATCAAGCAGTGCCTGGCCGAAATGCCCGAGGGCCCGATCGCCAGCGACGACCGCAAGGTGGTGCCGCCGAAGCGCGCCGAGATGAAGAGCTCGATGGAAGCGCTCATCCACCACTTCAAGCTCTATACCGAAGGCTTCCACGTGCCGGCTGGAGAAGTCTACGTCGCCACCGAAAGCCCCAAGGGCGAATTCGGCGTTTACCTGGTCAGCGACGGCAGCAACAAGCCCTACCGCTGCAAGATCCGCCCGACCGCGTTCAGCCACCTCCAGGCGATGGACTTCATGTGCAAGGGCCACATGCTGCCCGACGCGACCGCCATTCTCGGCGCGATCGACGTGGTGTTCGGGGAGTGTGACCGGTGAGTCTCCAGCCTTTATCTCCGCCGCGCCGCACAAATATGTTAGGTAGCCGTCATGACCGCTGAAACCGAAAGCCTGATGCTCGAGATCCTCAAGCGGCTCCAAGGAGACACGTCGGAAATCAAGCAGGACATGCGCGACCTGAAGGTGCGGACCGGGCTTCTCGAAGGACACCTTGCCAGCCTGCTGACCGCGCAGCATCATACGAACGAGCGTCTCGATCGCCTTAACGATCGGGTCGAGCGGATCGAACGGCGGCTTGAGCTGGTCGAAATCAAGTAGCCATGGCTGACCGTCACCTCGCCCCCGATACGCCGGAACTGCGTGCGCGCTGGGGCGCGTTCGCGTTCAACAAGGCGTGGGATGCCAAGGCCAAGGACGCCGTCGCGCGCTATCCCGAAGGGCGGCAGCGCAGCGCGGTCATGGCGCTGCTCGACTATGCCCAGCGCCAGGTCGGCGAAGAGACGCAAACGCAGGGCTGGCTGCCGATCCCGGTGATCGAATACGTGGCCAAGTACCTCGACATGCCGGTGATCCGCGTGCTCGAAGTCGCGACGTTCTACTTCATGTACAACCTTGTGCCGGTCGGCCGCTTCCACGTGCAGGTCTGCGGTACCACGCCGTGCATGCTGCGGGGCTCGGACGACCTACTCGCCGCCTGCAAGGCGCGCGGGATGAAGAAGGGCCAGACCACGACCGACGGGCTGTGGACGCTCACCGAAGTCGAGTGCATGGGCAATTGCTCGAGCGCGCCGATGGTCCAGATCAACGACGACAACTACGAGGACCTGACGGCCGAGCGGCTCGACGCAGTGCTCGATGCGCTGGCGGCGGGCGAGACGCCAAAGACCGGCACGCAGGAGCCGGGCCGCCACACCGTCGAGCCGCTCGGCGGGCCGAGCACGCTCAAGGAGATGGTCTCCGCCAATCACGATTACCGGGGTGAGTGGTGATGGCGGCGACGCGCACCAACGGCCTGCGGGTGATCGGGGTCATTTTCCTGCTTCTCGGGCTCTTCAAGTTCCTCAACGGTACTGCTTGGGTGGTCTGGATCATCCTCGGCGCGCTTGCCATGGCGGCGAGCAAGTCTGATGCGCTGACGGGCGCCAACCGCGACAACGGAGGGCAGTGATGGATTCCGCCATTACTCCCGTCGTGACGCTCGTCATCGCGCTCATCGCGGTGTTCGTCGCCTGGAAGGTGCTCAAGGGGATCGCCAAGACCGTGGTCCTGGTCGGTATCCTGGTGCTGGCCGCGGTATTCGTGTTCGGGGGTTTCTACTGATGCTCGCCGACAAGGATCGCATCTTCACCAACCTCTACGGTTACCAGGACTGGCGCCTGAAGGCCGCGCAGGCGCGTGGCGACTGGGACGCGACCAAGCCGCTGATGCAGGTCGGCCAGGACGCCATCATCGACGAGATCAAGGCTTCGGGCCTGCGCGGCCGCGGCGGGGCGGGATTCCCGACCGGCATGAAGTGGTCGTTCATGCCCAAGGAGAGCAAGGACGGCCGCCCGAGCTTCCTGGTCATCAACGCCGACGAATCCGAGCCCGGTTCCTGCAAGGACCGCGAGATCATCCGTCACGATCCGCACAAGCTGGTCGAAGGCGCGCTGATCGCCGGCTACGCGATGCGCGCACGCGCCGCCTACATCTACATCCGCGGCGAATACATCCGCGAGGCGGAGACGCTGTTCGCGGCCGTGGCCGAAGCTTACGACGCGGGCCTGCTCGGCAAGAACGCGGCCGGATCGGGCTACGATTTCGACGTCTTCGTCCACCGCGGCGCCGGGGCCTACATCTGCGGCGAAGAGACCGCGATGATCGAAAGCCTCGAAGGTAAGAAGGGCCAGCCGCGCCTCAAGCCGCCGTTCCCGGCCGGCGCGGGGCTCTACGGCTGCCCGACCACGGTCAACAACGTCGAATCGATCGCGGTGGTGCCGACCATTCTGCGCCGCGGGGCATCGTGGTTCGCGGGCTTCGGGCGCGAGAACAACAAGGGCACCAAGCTGTTCCAGATCAGCGGCCATGTCGAGAAGCCGTGCGTCGTCGAAGAAGCGATGAGCATTCCCTTCGACGAGCTGATCGAGAAGCACTGCGGCGGCATCCGCGGCGGGTGGGACAACCTCCTGGCTGTAATCCCCGGTGGCTCGTCGGTCCCGCTGGTCCCGGCGGCGCTGATGCGCGGCGTGCCGATGGACTTCGACGGCTGCAAGGAGGTCGGCTCGGGCCTCGGCACCGCGGCGCTCATCGTGATGGACAAGTCGACCGACATCGTCCGCGCGATCAGCCGCCTGAGTTACTTCTACAAGCACGAATCCTGCGGCCAGTGCACCCCGTGCCGCGAAGGCACCGGCTGGATGTGGCGGATGATGGAGCGGCTCCGCACCGGCGAGGCCGAGGTCTCCGAGATCGATATGCTCCAGCAGGTCACCAAGCAGGTCGAAGGCCACACCATCTGCGCGCTCGGCGATGCCGCCGCGTGGCCGATCCAGGGCCTGATCAAGCACTTCCGCCCCGAACTCGAGCGGCGCATCGCCGAACGCGCCGGCGCTATGCGGGAGGCGGCGGAGTGAAGCGCTTTCTGATCCTGGCATTGGCGACCGCGCCCTCAGCCGCCCTGGCGCAGCCGGTCCTGATGAGCGCGCCGCCGGTCCCCGAGGCGCGTGTCGCGATGGAGGTCTTCGGAAAGTGCGCCGTTGAGCGGCGGCCGGGCGAGGCGGTGCGCCTGTTGAAGATGGACTTCACTTCAACCGCCTACCGCACGGGCCTGCGCAAGCTGAGTGAGGACGTCGCGCGGGACTGTGCCCGGCGCAGCTTCGGCGCGGGGGTGATGCGCAGTTCCGACCTGCTGTTCGCCGGCGCGATGGCGGAGGCCTTGATGGAAGCTGAGGCTGCCCCCTTGAACGCGCGGCTCGTTCGCATCGCGGCCTCACCGGTTAAGACATTTTCCGCCACGGACGCCGTCGCCCAGTGTCTGGCGCGATCGCTGCCTGACCAGGTCGCAGCACTGTTCGGAACACGGCCTGGGAGCGGTGCTGAAGAAGCTGCCGCGGCACCTTTAGCGGAGGTCATTCCCGTCTGCGCGCGCGCCGGCGGAGTTGCCGAGAGCTTCGAGCTTACGGTTCCGGCTGTTCGGGCGATGATCGCGACCGCTGCGTTTCGCCTGCTTGCCAATTCCGGGGACGCAAATGCCTAAAGTCACCGTTGATGGCGTCGAGATCGAAGTCCCGCAGGGCGCCACCGTGCTCCAGGCCTGCGAGCTGGCGGGGAAGGAAATCCCGCGGTTCTGCTATCACGAGCGCCTCAGCATCGCCGGCAACTGCCGGATGTGCCTGGTCGAAGTGAAGCCGGGGCCTCCCAAGCCGCAGGCGAGCTGCGCACTGCCGGCCGCCGAGGGCCAGGACATCCGCACCGACAGCGCGATGGTCAAGACCGCGCGCGAAGGGGTGATGGAGTTCCTGCTCATCAACCATCCGCTCGATTGCCCGATCTGCGATCAGGGCGGCGAGTGCGACTTGCAGGACCAGGCCATGGCCTATGGCCGCGGCGGCTCGCGCTACCACGAGAATAAGCGCGCGGTGACCGAGAAGTACATGGGTCCGCTGATCAAGACCTTCATGACCCGCTGCATCCACTGCACCCGCTGCGTGCGCTTCTCCGAGGAAGTCGCCGGGGTGGACGAGATCGGCGCGCTCTACCGCGGCGAGGACATGCAGATCACGACCTATCTCGAGCATGCGGCCAAGCACGAGCTCAGCGCCAACGTGATCGACTTGTGCCCGGTGGGCGCGCTGACCAGCCGCCCGTACCAGTACGAAGCGCGGCCGTGGGAGCTGAAGAAGACGCTCAGCATCGACGTGTCCGACGCGATGGGCTCGAACATCCGCGTCGACAGCCGCGGCGGCACCGTGCTGCGCGTGCTGCCGCGCACGAACGACGACGTCAACGAGGAATGGCTGAGCGACAAGGCGCGCTACCAGGTCGAGGGCCTGGCGGTGCGGCGGCTCGACCGGCCGTGGATCCGCCAGGGAGGCAAGCTCCAGCCGGCGAGCTGGGACGAGGCTTTCGCAGCGATTGCGGCGGTGAACGCGGGCAGCAGCGTGGCGGCGGTGGCCGGAGACCTGGTCGACTGCGAGACGATGTTCGCCGCCAAGGCGCTGCTCGCCACGCTTGGCTCGAACCTGATCGAGAGCCGCCAGACCGGCATGAGCTACCCGGTGGACAGCCTCGCGGCGGTCAACTTCAACACCACCTTCGCCGCGATCGAGGACGCCGACGCGGTGTTGATGGTGGGCAGCCACGTGCGCTGGGAAGCGCCGCTGCTTAACGTGCGGCTGCGCAAGGCGGCAAAGCGCGGCGCCAAGGTGTTCGTGGTCGGCCCGCATTGGGAAACGACTTACCCGGCCGAGTTCCTTGGGGACGATGTTGGCGTGCTCGGCAAGCTGCCGGCGCATGTCAGCGACGCCTTCGCCAAGGCCGAACGGCCGGCGGTGATCGTCGGCGGCGGCGGGATCGTGGCGGGCGCGCTCGCCCCGGCGCTGGCGCTGGCCGAAAGCTGGAACCTGGTGCGAGACGGGTGGAACGGCTTCAACGTGCTGCACTTCTCGGCCGCGCGCATGGGCGCGTTGATGCTCGGCTTTGCTCAGAAGGGCGGGATGGCCGACCTGGTGGATGCGCAGCCCAAGCTGCTGCTCGCGCTAGGGGCCGACGAAGTCGATTTCAGCAAGTTCGAAGGCGCCCTGAAGGTCTACATCGGCCACCACGGCGACAAGGGCGCGCATGCCGCCGACGTGATCCTGCCGGGCAGCGCCTATACCGAGAAATCCGGCACTTACGTCAGCACCGAAGGCCGCGTGCAGTTCGCCGACAAGGCGGTGTTCGCGCCCGGCGATGCGCGCGAGGACTGGACGATCCTCCGTGCGTTAGCCGATGCGCTCGGGGTCTCGGTCGGGTTCGACAGCTTCGACGCGCTTCGGGCCCGGATGATCGCCGAAGTGCCGGCGCTGGGCGTCGAAGGGCTCGCCGACTATGGTGCGCTGCCCAAGGCCG
The DNA here is from genome assembly GCA_002279825.1 of Sphingomonadales bacterium 12-68-11. GTDB lineage: Bacteria > Pseudomonadota > Alphaproteobacteria > Sphingomonadales > Sphingomonadaceae > Croceibacterium_A. The sequence continues at coordinate 187,589 of NCCV01000003.1, read as the reverse complement.
GGAAGGCCAAGGGAGGCGGCCAGATCGCCTATCCGATCAAGGACTTCTACCTGACCAACCCGGTCGCCCGCGCCAGCGGCACGATGCAGCAATGCTCGGCCGAACTGCTCCACGGCGAGCCCGTGCTGGAGGCGGCGGAGTAATGGCATCGCCGTTCATACCCCTGGCCGGTCTGGGCCTTTGCGGTTTGGTGGTTTGGCGCGCATTTCGTGGACGTTCGACATACCAGGCCAAAGCCGAGAACGGCTGGCAGAACGAGAACTTCGCGTTGAGTGAAGCTGGTGGCAGCTTTGCTGAGTCCGGTTCGTCCGGCGACTATCATCAAAGCGTTCCGCTGACTGGTTCTGGGCTCGGCTCGGGAGGTTGCGGATGATCCCCGTCTTCGAATCCTGGGGCATGACCCCTGAATGGGCGTGGTTCGTTTCGACCATTGCCGGCATCCTCTTGATCGCACTGCCGCTGATGCTGGCGGTGGCGATGGTCATTTATGCGGACCGCAAGATTTGGGCGGCGATGGCGCTGCGCCGCGGCCCCAACGTGGTCGGCCCGTTCGGCTTGCTGCAAAGCTTCGCCGACGGGCTCAAGGTGTTCCTGCAGGAAACGATCATCCCCTCGGCGTCGAACAAGGGCCTGTTCCTGATCGCGCCGATCGTCACCTTTACCGTCGCGCTGATGGCCTGGGCGGTGATCCCGTTCAATTCGGGCGCAGTGCTGGCGGACATCAACGTCGGGCTGCTCTACATTCTCGCGATCAGTTCGCTGGGCGTCTACGGCGTGGTCGTCTCGGGCTGGGCCTCGAACTCGAAATACCCGTTCTTCAGCGCGATGCGCGCCGCGGCGCAGATGATCTCTTACGAAGTCTCGATCGGCTTCATCCTGATCTGCGTGGTGCTGTGGGCGGGCAGCTTCAACATGAACGCGATCATCGAGGCGCAGCGCGGGCACGGCCTGGGGATCGTCAACGGGTTTGTCTTCAACCTGCTGCTGTTCCCGATGTGGGTGATGTTCCTGATCTCGAGCCTGGCCGAAACCGCGCGCGCGCCGTTCGACTTGACCGAGGCGGAATCGGAACTCGTCGCCGGCTACCAGACCGAATACTCGTCGATGAGCTTCGCGCTGTTCTGGCTCGGCGAATACGCCAACGTGCTGCTGATGTGCGCGCTCAATGCGATCCTGTTCTTCGGCGGCTGGCTGCCCCCGCTCGACTGGGCGCCGCTCTACTGGATCCCGGGGTGGATCTGGTTCTTCGCCAAGATCCTGTTCTTCTTCTTCGTGTTCAGCTGGGTCAAGGCGACCGTGCCGCGGTACCGCTACGACCAGCTGCTCATGCGCCTCGGCTGGAAGGTGTTCCTGCCGCTGAGCCTGGTGTTCGTCGTGCTCATCTCGGGTTGGCTGATGGCAACGCGATATGACCCGATTGGTCGCCGCGAGGTTGTCTATGGCAAAATTACTTTGTGCCAACACGAATTTGATCAGCGACTCTCAGTCGATCTGAGACTTCCACAGTGCCCCGAGCGAGAGACTGCCCGATGACCGTCGCCCAGCTCATCAAGTCGTTCACCCTGTGGGAGTTCGTGAAGGCGCATGCCCTCACGTTGAAGTACTTCTTCAAGCCCAAGGCGACGATCAACTACCCGTTCGAGAAGAACCCGCTCTCCCCGCGTTTCCGCGGCGAGCATGCGCTGCGCCGCTATCCGAGCGGCGAGGAACGCTGCATCGCCTGCAAGCTGTGCGAGGCGGTGTGCCCGGCGCAGGCGATCACCATCGAGAGCGAGCCGCGCGAGGACGGATCGCGCCGCACCACCCGCTACGACATCGACATGACCAAGTGCATCTACTGCGGCTTCTGCCAGGAAGCCTGCCCGGTCGATGCGGTGGTCGAGGGGCCCAACTTCGAATACGCGACCGAAACGCGCGAGGAGCTGCTCTACGACAAGGCGAAACTGCTGGCCAACGGGGACAAGTGGGAGCGGGCGATCGCCGCGAACCTTGAAGCCGATGCGCCCTATCGCTAGGCGCCGCGCGTGACTCACCCCCCACTTCAGGTTCCGTTCGTGTCGAGCCCTTCGACTGCCTTGCAGGCGCTCAGGATAGACTGTGTCGAGACACATGGGCGCAACGCCTCTCGACTTCGCTCGAGGCGAACGGACGTGGTGTTCAAGTCGTGATCCAGCTCCTTGCCTTTTACCTGTTCGCCGCGCTGGTGATTGCCGCGGGGGCGTTCACGATTCTCGCGCGCAATCCGGTGCACAGCGTGCTGTGGCTGATCGTGGCATTCTTCAATGCCGCTGGGCTGATGGTCATCGTCGGGGCCGAGTTCATCGCCATGCTGCTGGTGATCGTTTACGTCGGCGCGGTCGCGGTGCTGTTCCTGTTCGTGGTCATGATGCTCGACATCGACTTCGCCGAACTGCGCGCCGGTTTCATCAAGAACTTCCCGCTCGGCATCCTCATCGCGGTCGTGCTGCTGGCCGAACTGGTGCTGGGCATCGGCGCTTACCGCGCGGGCGCGCTCGAACTCGGCACGCCTGACGGCACCGGCGCCTCGCTGGTCGGCCGCAGCAATATCGAGAGCATCGGCGCGCTGCTCTACGGGCGCTATCTGTTCCTGTTCGAAACCGCCGGAATCATCCTGCTCGTCGCGCTGATCGGCGCGATCGTGCTGACCCACCGCGGCGCTCGCGCGGTGCGCGGCCAGCAGAACGTCGCCAGGCAGAACGCTCGCAAGCCGTCGGAAGCGACCGTCAATACGCAGCCCGAAGTCGGGCAGGGGGTTTCGCTGTGATCGGCATCGAGCACTATGTCGTCGTGAGCTCTATCCTGTTCGTGCTCGGCGTGCTGGGGATTTTCCTCAACCGCAAGAACGTGATCGTGATCCTGATGGCGATCGAGCTGATCCTGCTTGCCGTGAACATCAACCTGGTCGCGTTTAGCGCCTTCCTCGGCGACCTGACCGGGCAGATCTTCGCGATGTTCGTGCTGACCGTCGCTGCCGGCGAAGCGGCGATCGGGCTCGCGATCCTCGTCATCTACTTCCGTGGCCGCGGCACCATCGCGGTCGACAGCGTCGATCACCTGAAGGGATAGGCGCTTGCATCCGATCCTCATCATTGTGTTCGGGCCCTTGCTCGCGGCGATCGTCGCGGGCCTCGGCAACCGTGCGCTCGGCAATGTCGTCGCCAAGTCGCTGACCACCGGCGCGCTGTTCGTGTCGGCCGGACTAAGTTGGCCGATCTTCATTCAGTACCTCGGCGGCGGCGTCGAAGCCCAGGTCGTGCCGGTGCTCAAGTGGGTCGAGAGCGGCACTCTGACGTTCGACTGGGCGCTGCGCGTCGATGCGCTGACCGCAGTCATGCTGGTGGTGATCACCAGCGTCTCGTCGCTCGTCCACCTCTACTCGTGGGGCTACATGGACGAGGACCCGGACCAGCCGCGGTTCTTCGCTTATCTCAGCCTGTTCACCTTCGCGATGCTGATGCTGGTGACGGCCGACAACCTGGTGCAGATGTTCTTCGGCTGGGAAGGCGTCGGCCTCGCCAGCTACCTGTTGATCGGGTTCTGGTTTCGCAAGCCCAGCGCCAGCGCGGCCGCGATCAAGGCCTTCGTGGTCAACCGCGTCGGCGATCTCGGCTTCATGCTCGGCATCTTCGGCACCTTCCTGGTGTTCGGTACCACGTCGATCCCCGCGATCCTCGAAGCGGCGCCCGGCATGGCCGGCAGCACGATCGGCTTCATGGGCATGCGGCTCGATACGATGACGATCCTGTGCCTGCTGCTGTTCGTCGGCGCGATGGGCAAGTCGGCGCAGCTCGGGCTGCACACCTGGTTGCCCGATGCGATGGAGGGCCCGACCCCGGTCTCCGCGCTGATCCATGCGGCGACGATGGTCACTGCCGGCGTGTTCATGGTTTGCCGCCTGTCGCCGATGTTCGAGACCGCGCCGATGGCGCTGACCTTCGTCACCTTCATCGGGGCGGCGACCTGCCTATTCGCCGCCACCGTCGGCACCACGCAGTGGGATATCAAGCGGGTGATCGCCTATTCGACCTGCTCGCAGCTCGGCTACATGTTCTTCGCCGCCGGCGTCGGCGCTTACGGCGCGGCGATGTTCCACCTGTTCACGCACGCCTTCTTCAAGGCGCTGCTGTTCCTCGGCGCGGGCAGCGTGATCCACGCGATGCACCACGAGCAGGACATGCGCTATTACGGGGCGCTGCGTAAGCAGATCCCGCTGACGTTCTACGCCATGCTGGCCGGCACTCTGGCGATCACCGGTGTGGGGGTGCTCGGCGTGTTCGGTTTCGCCGGGTTCTATTCGAAGGACGCGATCCTCGAGGCGGCTTTCGCCAGCGGCAGCGAGATGGGCCGCGCGGCGTTCTGGATCGGCGCCTTCGCCGCGCTGCTGACCAGCTTCTATTCGTGGCGGCTGATGTTCCTGACCTTCTGGGGCAAGCCGCGCTGGGCCGAGAGCGAGCATATCCAGCATGCGGTCCACGGCGATCATCACGACCATCCGGACGAGGAACACGCCGGCCACGACGCGGCGCACCAGGTGCCCGATCCGCACCACGCCGCCCATCACGGTGACGGCACCGCCGGCTATCACCCGCACGAGAGCCCGTGGACCATGCTGGTGCCGCTCGGCCTGCTCTCGCTCGGCGCGGTCTTCGCCGGTTTCGTGTTCCATCACGCCTTCCTTGAGGAAGCAGCGTTCTGGAACGGGTCGATCGCTTACGACGAGCATCTGATGCATGCGATGCATGAAGTGCCGCTGTGGGTGAAGCTGACCGCCAGCGCGGTTATGCTGCTCGGCCTGTTTGCGGCCTGGCGCGCCTATATCCGCAACACCGCGATCCCGGGCGAAGTCGCCGCCCAGCTCGGCCCGGTGTACCGGTTCCTGTACAACAAGTGGTACTTCGACGAGCTCTACAACTTCGTGTTCGTAAAGCCCGCCTTCTGGCTCGGCCGCCAGCTATGGCAGCGCGGCGACGTCGGAATCATCGACCGGTTCGGCCCCAACGGCGCGGCCTGGGTGGTCGGCAAGGGCGCGGTCTTCGCGCGGCGGGTCCAGTCGGGCTACCTGACCAGCTACGCGCTGATCATGCTGCTCGGCCTCGTGGCCGCGGTCACCTGGGTGCTGGTCTGATGGGCGGCTTCCCGATCCTCTCGGTGCTGCTGCTGGTGCCGATGGCCGGCGCGATCGCCTGCCTGTTCTCGCCCGCGAATACCGCGCGCCAGATCGCGCTGGCCGCGACGCTGATCAATTTCGCGTTGTCGATCATGCTTTGGGCCCAGTTCGACATCGGCGGCCCGCAGTGGCAGTTCACCGAGCGCGCGGAGGTTTTCGCGGGCTTCAGCTACGCGCTCGGCATCGACGGCATCGCGCTGCTGCTGATCGTGCTCAGCACCTTCCTGATGCCGATCTGCATCCTCGCCAGCCAGTCGATCGAGAAGCGCGTGGGCGAGTACATGGCGGCGTTCCTGTTCATGGAAACGCTGATGATCGGCGTGTTCGCCGCGCAGGATATCTTCCTGTTCTACATCATGTTCGAAGCCGGCCTGATCCCGATGTACCTGATCATCGGGGTGTGGGGCGGGGCGGACCGGATCTACGCCAGCTACAAGTTCTTCCTCTACACGCTGCTCGGCTCGGTGCTGATGCTGATCGCGATGCTGTGGATGGTCAACGAGGCCGGCACCACCGACATCCCCACGCTGATGGCTTACGACTTCCCGGCCGGGGCGCAGACCTGGCTGTGGCTGGCGTTCTTCGCCAGCTTCGCGGTCAAGATGCCGATGTGGCCGGTCCATACCTGGCTGCCCGACGCGCACGTTCAGGCGCCGACCGCCGGCTCGGTGATCCTCGCGGGCGTGCTGCTCAAGATGGGCGGCTACGGCTTCATCCGCTTCAGCCTGCCGATGTTCCCCGAAGCGAGCGCCCAGTTCGCTTGGCTGGTCTATGCGCTCAGCATGATCGCGGTGGTCGCCACCAGCCTGATCGCACTGGTCCAGCACGACATGAAGAAGCTGATCGCCTATTCCTCGGTCGCGCACATGGCGATCGTCACCGTCGGGCTGTTCGCGTTCAACGTGCAGGGGCTCGAGGGCGGAATGATGGTCATGCTCGGCCACGGCCTCGTCTCGGGCGCGCTGTTCCTGTGCGTGGGGGTGATCTACGACCGGCTGCACACCCGCGAGATCGAGCGCTACGGCGGGCTCAGCATCAACATGCCGCATTACGCGCTGTTCTTCATGCTGTTTACGATGGCCAGCGTCGGCCTGCCCGGCACCAGCAACTTCGTCGGCGAGTTCCTCGCGCTGGCGGGCATCTACCAGGTCTCGACCTGGGTGACGCTCGTCTGCACCACCGGCATCATCCTCGGCGCCGCCTACATGCTCTACCTCTATGCCCGCGTCGCCTTCGGGGTGCAGAAGCACCCCGACGCGGCGGCGATGCCCGACCTCAATGTACGCGAATACGTGATGCTCGCCCCGCTTGCGGCAGCGGTGCTGTGGATGGGCGTCTATCCGGAGAGCTTTCTGGCGCCGATGCGGGCCGACATCCGCGCGCTCGAAGCCCGGCTCGCGCGCGCCGCGCCGGAAGGCGACTCGCACCTGACCGCCGGCCGGCCGGCTGCGGCTGCGGCTGCGGCCGCCGCGCATGAGGGGGAGCACTGATGGATTCGGTCGCTTCGCTTCAACTCGTCATCCCCGAGATCGTGCTGTCGCTGGCCGGGCTCGCCCTGCTGCTCGTCGCGGCCTGGGCGGGGGACAAGGCCTCGCGCGCGATCAGCGTGGCAGCCTGCGTCGCGCTTGGCGCGGCGTTCTTCCTGGTCGCGCCCTCGGTCTGTGCCGGCGCCGCGGGGCCGGACACGTCGGCGTTCTTCGGACAGTTCCGCGCCGATGCCTTTGCCGGCTTCGCCAAGCTGATGATCTTCGCCGCGAGCGGCGCGGTGCTGGTGATCGCGCCCACGTATTTCGAGCGGCTCGGGGCGATGCGCGCCGAGTTCCCGGTGCTGGTGCTGTTCGCCGCTCTCGGCATGAGTGTGATGGTCTCGGCCACCGATCTCATGACGCTCTACATCGGGCTCGAGCTCAACAGCCTGTCGGCTTACGTGCTCGCCGCGTTCCTGCGCAGCGACAGCCGCTCGGCCGAAGCGGGCCTCAAGTACTTCGTGCTCGGCGCGCTCGCCAGCGGCATCCTGCTGTTCGGCATGAGCCTGACCTACGGTTTTGCCGGCACCACCAGCTTCGCCGGCATCCGCGCCTCGCTCGATGGGGGGCTGTCGATGGGCGCGCTGTTCGGGCTGGTGTTCGTGCTGGCGGGCCTGGCCTTCAAGATCAGCGCGGTGCCGTTCCACATGTGGACCCCCGACGTTTACGAAGGCGCGCCGACTCCGGTCACCGCGTTCTTCGCCAGCGCGCCCAAAGTGGCGGCATTGGCGCTGACCGCGCGGGTCTCGCTTGACGCTTTCGGCACGGAGGTGGACGCCTGGCGGCAGATCGTGATCTTCGCCGCGCTCGCCTCGATCGTGGTCGGCGCGCTTGGGGCGATCGGGCAATCGAACATCAAGCGGCTGCTCGCCTATTCGTCGATCAACAATGTCGGCTTCATCCTCATCGGCCTCGCCTGCGCAACCCAGGCGGGGGCGAGCGCGATGCTGGTCTATCTCGCGATCTACGTGGCGATGACCATCGGCAGCTTCGTGGCGGTCCTGATGCTCAAGGACGAGAACGGCGCGCCGCTAGAGGCGATCTCCGACCTTGCCGGGCTGTCGCGCACCCGTCCGGCGTTGGCCTGGGCCTTGATGGCGCTGATGTTCAGCCTGGCCGGAATTCCGCCGCTGTTCGGCTTCTGGGGCAAGTTCGTGGTGTTCCAGGCGGCCGTGGAGGCCGACCTGATCGTGCTCGCCGCGATCGGCATCGCCGCCAGCGTGATCGGCGCGTTCTACTACATCAAGATCGTCAAGGTGATGTTCTTCGACGAGCCGGCCGGGACCGCGCACGGCAAGAGCGACTGGGCGCATTGGGTCTTGCTGGCGATTTGCGCCGCCGCGGTCTCACCGCTCGGCTACCTGCTGAACCAGGTCCTCGGTTCACTGGCCGACGGCGCCGCAGCGACGCTGTTCCTGACCGCCTGAGTTGCCCGCGCGTATCGAGAGCGTTGCCGAGACCGGCTCGACCAATGCCGACCTTATCGCGCGCCTGGCGGCGGGCGAGGCGATCCCCGAGGGGTACTGGCTCATCGCCGATCGCCAGCGCGCGGGGCGCGGCCGCCAGGGGCGGCGCTGGCTCGATGGGCCGGGCAATTTCATGGGCTCGACCGTGGTCCGGCTCCATCCGCAGGACCCGCCGCCGCCGACATTGGCCTTCGTCGCCGCGATGGCGGTCTACGAGACACTGCTACCACGCCTCGCCCAGCCGCACCTGCTGCGGCTCAAGTGGCCTAACGATCTGCTTCTTGCCGGTGCGAAAGTATGCGGCATCCTGCTCGAGCGCGATGCCGCGCATGCGGTGATCGGCATCGGCGCGAACCTGGCCTGCGCGCCCGCGCTGCCCGACCGGATCGCGCGCGATGTCGCCGAGTATGGACCGGCACCGGCGCGCGATGCCTTTGCGTCCGAACTGGCCGCGCAGTTCGACAGCGAGCTGGAACGCTGGCGGCAGTTCGGCACCGAACCGCTGTTCGCCCGCTGGCTGGCGGGGGCGCATCCGCTCGGCAGCCTGTTGAGCGTGCACGAGGGACCCGACAAGCCGGTTACCGGTAAGTTCGAGGGTCTCGGCCCCGACGGCGCGCTGCGGCTGCGCTTGGCGGACGGATCGCTCCGTGTCATCCACGCCGGCGACGTCTCGCTCGAAGGAGGCTGACGATGCTGCTCGCGGTCGATGTCGGCAATACCAACGTGGTGTTCGCGCTGTTCGCGGAGAAGGCGATCAAGGCGCGCTGGCGCATCGCCACCGATCCGCGCCGGACCGCGGACGAATATGCCGTGTGGCTGCTCCAGTTGATGGAGATCGCGGGCTTCGGGCGCGCCGACGTGACGCAGATGATCGTCTCGACGGTGGTCCCGCGCGCGCGCCACAACCTCGATGTGCTCGGCGAGAAGTATTTCGGGCTGACCCCGCTGTTCGCGGGTGAGGGCGCCGCCGACTGGGACTTTCCGATCGACGTCGACGAGCCGCGCTCGCTCGGTGCCGATCGCGCGGTCAACGCCATCGCCGCGCACGCCCGCTATGCGGGCGACGTGATCGTGATCGACTTCGGCACCGCCACCACGTTCGACGTGATCGATTTCGACGGCGCCTACAAAGGCGGGATCATTGCGCCCGGGATCAATCTGTCGCTCGATGCGCTGGTCAACAACACCGCCAAGCTGCCCCGCATCGCGATCGAGGATCCGCGCGGGACGTCGGTGATCGGCCGCAATACCGAGGATCAGATGCAGATCGGCGTGTTCTGGGGCTACGTGGCGATGATGGAGGGGCTGATCGCGCGGCTTGCCGCCGAGATCGGCCGACCGGTAAAGGTCATCGCCACTGGCGGGCTGGCGATATTGTTTGACCGCCACACGCAAATCTTCGACGCGGTCGATCCCGACCTCACACTCGAAGGGCTGGCGCTGCTGGCCGGGCAGGCGGCCACCAAGGAAACCGGATGAAGAAGGATTTTACGCCCGAGGAGGAACTGCTGTTCCTCGCCCTCGGCGGCTCGGGCGAGATCGGCATGAACGTCAATCTCTACGGTTGCCGCGGCCAGTGGCTGATGGTTGACCTGGGGATGAGCTTCGGCGCCAACGAATACCCGGGCACCGAGCTGCTGTTCGCCGATCTCTACTTCATCGAGGCGCGCACCGACAAGCTGCTCGGGGTGGTGCTGACCCATGCGCACGAGGACCACATCGGCGCGGTCCCTTACTTCGCTGCCGAGCTGGGCGTGCCGCTTTACGCGACCCCGTTCACTGCCGATCTGGTCAAGCGCAAGCTCGAGGAAGCGGGGCTTGCCGGCGAGATCGAGCTTAACGTGATCGACCGCGAGCACGGTTCGCTCCGGCTCGGGCCGTTCGAGATCACCTATATCCCGCTCGCGCACTCGATCGCCGAGGGCAATGCGCTGCTGATCGAAACCCCGCTCGGCCGGGTGTTCCACACCGGCGACTGGAAGCTCGACGACGAACCGCTGGTCGGCCAGCCCGCGACCGAGGCCGAACTGACCGAACTGGGCGACGAAGGCGTGCTCGCGCTGGTGTGCGATTCGACCAACGTGTTCAATCCGGCGCCGTCCGGTTCCGAAGGCGCGGTCTATCGCGGGCTGCTCGAGGAAGTGGGCAGGCACGCCGGCAAGCGGGTGCTCGTCACGACCTTCGCCTCGAACGTCGCCCGTTTGCAGACGCTCGGCCGTGTCGCGCGCGAAACCGGGCGCGAGCTGTGCGTGGCCGGGCGCTCGCTCGATCGCATCATCGATGTCGCGCAGGACAACGGCTACCTCGCCGATTTCCCCGAGCCGATCGATTTCGACACCGCGATGGGCCTGCCGCGCGGCAAAGTGCTGATCATCGCCACTGGTGGGCAGGGCGAACCGCGCGCCGCGCTCGCCCGCATTGCCGAAAGCCAGCACCCGCTGAGCCTGACCGAGGGTGACGTGGTCCTGTTCTCAAGCCGTCAGATCCCCGGCAACGAGCTGGCGATCGGCCGCATCCAGAACCTGCTCGCGCAGCGCGGCATCGTGATGGTCAGCGACCGGCAGAGCGAGATCCACGTCTCCGGCCATCCCGGCCGGCCCGAGCTCGAAGCGATGTACGATTGGCTGCGGCCCGATATCCTGGTGCCCGTTCACGGCGAGATGCGGCACATGGAGGAACAAGCGCGGGTCGGCCTCGCGAGCGGGATTCCGGACGCGGTAGTGCAGAAGAACGGCCAGATCGTCCGCCTCGCCCCCGGTGAGCCCGGGATCGTCGGAGAAGTCCGCGCCGGGCGGCTGGTGCTTGACGGCGACATCATCGTGCCCGCCGACGGCGACGCGATCGTGACCCGTCGCCGCCTCGCCCGCGACGGGCTGCTGGTGGTGGTGCTCAATGGACGGGGCGGGGGCCAAGTCCACGGCCTCGGCCTGCCGCTCGACGAGGATTACGCGGGGTTCGTGGCCGAAGCCGAGCGCGACGTGGCCGAGGCGCTGCGCAAGCTCAAGGGCTCGCGCGATCGCGACGCGGTGACCGAAGCCGCAAGGCTCGCCGCACGCCGCGCTGCGCAGCGCTGGAGCGGCAAGAAGCCGCAAGTCAAAGTGCTGTTCGCGGAAGGCTGAGGCAGCGCCATGAACTGGACTTCGATTCTCGCCATCTACGGGCTGTTCTGGGTGATGAGCGCGTTCGTGCTGCTGCCGTTCGGGGTGCGCACGCATGAAGAGGCGGGGATCGAAAAAACGCCCGGCCAGGCCGATAGCGCGCCGGCCAACTTCCGCCCCGGTCGGCTCGCGCTGCGCGCGACCTTACTCGCTGCGGTGCTGTGCGGACTTTACGTCGCCAACTACACGTACGGCTGGGTCGGACCGCAGGATCTCAACCTGTTCGGGGTTCCGCCGGGGCTCGAAGCGGAGGCGGGCTAGCCGCCGGTGAGCCTACTTGCGCAGGCGTTCGATCGCCTGGGCGAGCGCGACGTAGAGCTTGCCCATGTCGGCGCTCAGGAGAGTCACCGCCATTGCGTTGCCGTCACGGGTCGAAAGCACGCTGCGGAGCATGGCCTCGAAATCGTGGATGTAGCGGTTCACGGTCTCGCGGAAGTCGGCGTCGCCTTCGTAGATCTCGGCCACCGCGCGCGCTTCGTGCGTGCCGAGCAGCCGCACCGCGCGGCGGGTGAAGATGCCGCGGTCGCCGCGTAGGTAGCTCGCCCAGGCGGTGTCGGTGACTTCGTTGGCAAAGGCCTTCGAAATGTCGATCGCGCTCGAATTGAGGCTTTCGGTGATCAGCGCCATACGCTTGACGAAATCGTTGTCGACCTGCTCCTCGGCGCGCTCGCGGGCGTGCGCGACGCGTTGCTCGAGATTGCCGGTCAGCTCGTTGACGCGCGAGAGCTGGTCGCGCAGTTGCGCCGCGCTAGCGCGCCCCGCTTCGCCCGCCTGGCGGGCTGCGCCTTCGAGCTCGGCAATCGCTTCGGCGGCATGGGCGCGAATGGCGTCGACCACTGCCTGGCTGCTGTCTCCGCCGATCCGTTCGGCCAGCGCGCGGACGGCTTCGGCCTGATTGTCCTGCAACTGCCCGAGCGCGTTGGCGGCCGCCTGCTCGAGCGTGGCCACTGCCGCGCCGAGTTCGCCGCGCGCGCGTTCGGCCAGTTCGGTCGAGCGCGTGGCCAGTTCGGCCATGTGCGTTTCGAGGATGGCGAGTTCTTCGATGGTTGCGGCTCCGTCGCGGCGCGCCCCGGCGACTTGCTGGGCCAGCACGGCGCCGCGATCGCCCGCTTCGGCGATTACGCCGGCAAGCCGGCGCGCGTGGTCCTCGAACGCGGTCAGCCGCGCCTCGGCCTGGCCGATCGAGCGCGGCAGGCCTTCGCTGCAATGCTCGGCGCTCGAGCGGATCAGCTCGAGCAGCCGGACGCTGTCGTCGGTCAGTCCGGCGACCAGGGTCGCGCTTTCTGCCACGACTTCGCGGTTCGCCCCCAGGCGCGCGGCCAGGTCGGCAGCCGCTTCGCCGAGGTCTCCGTGCGCGCGGAGCCCGCGATCGGCAAGCTCGCCCATCCGGGCATCCATCTCGCCGAGTTGCACCGCGAGCGCATTCCACCGCTCGGCCATCGTCGCGGCATGCGCGAGCTGCGCTTCTTGCCGGTCGGTCAGCACCCCGTCGAAACTGCCGAGCGTATCTTCCAGCCCGGCGAGCATGGCCGCTTCGCGCTGGCTGATGTCGGCCTCGCGCTTGGCGAGTTCCTCGTCGAATGCGGCGACCCGGGTGGCGATCGCCTCGTCGATCCGGACCGCCTCATCGCGCAGCGCGAACAGCCGCTTGCGCGCGTTGTCGGTCGCGGCGGCGTCGATCTCGGCAATCCGGCGGATCGCCTCCACCAGGCGCTCTTCGAGCCCGGCCACGTTGGCCGACCAGCGCTCGGAAGCCTCGTCCTCGCGCGCGCGCCATTGCTCGGCGACCCGTGCCGCGTCTGCGGTGGTCTGGGTCATCCGGCTTTCGAGCCGTTCGGTCTGAGCGGTCAGCGCGGCCAGAGTCTGGTCCACGTTGCCGCGCAGCGCAGTGACCTGCCGGCCGCTCGCCTCGCCGAACTCGTTGAGCCTGACGAACCCGTTGGTCAGCTCGGCGACGTTCTGCCGCGCGACCTCGCCCGCATGGCCGATCTGGCTGGCGACATCGCGCGCCGAAGTGCCGATCATCGGCAATACTTCGCGCAGCCGGTCCATGTTGGTGAGCGCGGTGCTGCCGACGCGATCGATGACGTCGAGCTGGGCGCTGTTGTCGTTGATCAGCCCGTGCAGCCGGTCGGCATGCTGCGACAATCGCTCGACCGCGCCGCGCCCGAGCGCTTCAAGTTCGGCCGATTGGGCCGCGAAGTGCTCGCGCGCATGCGCAAGCTCGCGATTGACGACGGCCATGCGCTGCTCGAGCGCGCGCGACTCGGTGGTCATGCCGTGCGCCACCCGCGCGAACCGCGCGGACTCGCGGCGGCTGTGGCGCATCGCCAGCAGCCAAACCGCGACCACCAGCAGAACCGGGACCGCCCAGTCCACTACCAGGCCAACCGCTTCTCGCGGTGCGAGGCCGTCGGCGAACGAGGTTTGGTACGCCCAGGCGAAAAATACGCTCCAGCCGATCACGGCTAGCACGGCGAGCGTGGGCGCAATCCAGCTTGAATCGCGGCGGGGGGCAGGGCCAACCTCGTCGGCGTAGTCGTCGCCCGAGAGCTCCCATTGATCGTCGAAAACGGGCTGCTGCCGGACCGTTGCGGGCGCCTCCGGTTCCACGCCTACAGGTTCGGTTGCGGGGGCTTCGCCGCCCGCGTCGCCGATTGCCACCAGTCGCCTGTTTCCCGCCATAGGTGCCAGAATACCATAACTGCTCGCAGGAGAAACCCCACCTTAACTTGTCGTCCACTATCGCCGGGGGAATGGCTTATGATGCGGCTTCCTTCGATGCGACGCTGGCGGCGGCGGCGGGCAACGATCCGGCGCTGCTGACGGAATTGCGCGCGGCTTTCGTTGAAAGCCTCGAGCATCAGGTCGACTTGCTGCGCCGCTCGCGCTGCGACGGCAACTGGGAAGTCGCCGCGATGCGGCTGCGCGGATTGGGGGCAAGCTTCCATTCGCTCGAATTGCAACGGCTCGCCGAAGAGGCGCTCGACAGCGCGCCTGGCGAGCCGACGGTGATTCGCAAGCTCGAACGGCTCCGCGCCGATTTCACGGCCTCGCTCGGAGGCTGACCGCCGCCGGCTTGGCAGGCGCTCCGCCAGCGCCTAGTCCCGCCTCATGTCGACCGGAGCTTGCGCCTGCGCGCCGCGCTGATTTCGCTGGCCGGATCGCAGGCGGTTGTCGCCGGGCGGTCGCTGGCGCTGCGCCAGCTCGATTTCGCGCTGGCGGCGGGGGCGACGCGAATCTACGCCCTTGGCGATGGCGCTTCGCCTGCGGCGCTTGCGCTGGCCCAAGCGGCGGAGCAGGCCGGAGCGCGCTGCCAGGCCATCCGCGACGGGCGCGGCCTGCTCGGCACGCTGGCGGCCAGTGATGAACTGCTGGTCCTGGTTGCACGGCTCCTGCCCGAATCGCGTGAAGCGCTCGAGCGGCTAGCGACTCCCGGGATACTCACGTTGCCCGCTGTCGCCGGAGTGGGTGCGGGCTTCGAGCGGATCGATCTCGAGCGGGCTTCGGCCGGCGCGCTGGTGGTCCCGGGAGCCCTGGTGGAGCGGCTGGCGGACCTGCCGGCCGATTACGAGCCGGCTGCGGCGCTGCTGCGGATTGCTTTGCAGGCCGGCGTCGCCGAGCGCCGCCTGCCCGAAGCTGCGTTGTCGGATGGCGCGTGGGCACTCGCCGGCGATGCGGCGGCGGCCGCCGAACTGGGGGACCGGTGGCTGGACCGGCGGATCCGCCAGGCACCGCGTTACGCGCTGTCGGCGCGCGTGGCCGAGGTCGCGCTGCGCGGACTGGCCTTGCGGTTGCTGGATATGCCGGGGGCGGCGCGTGGGCTCGCTGCGGTCGCGCTCGTGTTGCAGCTCGGCGCGGCGGCGCTGTGCGCCTGGGTTTCGCCCGCGGCGGGCTTCGGGGTGCTGGCGCTGGGCGCGGCCGGCGGGGTGTTTGCCGAGCGGTTCGGCGCGCTCGCGCGCGCTCCATCGGTGCGCGCTCGCAGGGTCTGGACATCGGGCCTGAGCGAGGCGCTGACCGATGCCGCACTCGTCGCGTGCGCGGCGCTGGCGATTCCGGGCGAGACCGTCCACCGCCTGTTCGCGCCGTTGGTGTTGATCGCCGCGCTGCGGGCGAGTCGGATCGCAGGCTGGCCCGGTGCGGCGGCGCTGCTCGGCGATCGCGCGCTGCTTGCCGTGGGGTTCGCGGCGGCGGCAGGGTTCGGCCGGACCGAACCAGCGATCATGCTCGCGGGCTTGGCTATCCTCCTGCTTCAGATCGCACGCGAGCCGGCAAAAGTCGGATAACGCGGGTTTAACCGTGCTAGGGTACGGCAATACGATGAGCGAGGGGCCCCCGACCGGGCCGGCCGCGGGCGCGGCCGAGCAATTGCTGCGCGATGAACTCGCGCAAGGCGACCGCGCGATCGCCGCCGCGCGCCCGGTTCTCCGCCTGCTCCTAACCGCCCACGCGCCGGTGCAGATCGACGACGAAGTGGTGGCGCATATTCGCGGCGCGGCTTTCGATGTTGCCCGCCAACTCTTGGGCGCCCAGTCCGAAGTGGCCGCGCGCGCGGATCCGGCACCCGGACGTGCCGATGCGATTGCGGCCACTCTGCTCGACGACCCCGGCTTTGTCGCGCATGCCCAGGCTCTCGCGCTCGAAGGGCGCGCCGCCGAGCGATTGCGCCGGCTGGGAGACATCGATCCGGTGCTGCCGCCGCTCGTGCAGGACCTCGCCGCCAGCCCCGACGCGCGGCAGGCCGCGCTGGCAATGGCCGTGCTGGCGGCGCAGGCCCGCTTCCAGCAGTACCGCCGGCGCCTTGAGCTGCCCCTCCGCGACCTGCCGGGCGATCTGTTTCACCGCGCGCTGTTGGCCCTGCGCGCGCATGCCGGAGAAGACGGCCGTGCCGCCGAAGCGGCCGAGCGGCGGCTGCGCGGCGGCTACGACGAGAGCGCCGGGCGCCTGGCGCTGCTGGCCCGGCTGGTCGGCGGTCTCGGCGACAGCGGCGGCGAGGCGCTTGCGGCCGACCGTGCCGGGCTCTCGATCTTCGCCACGGCGCTGGCCATGGCCGCCGGCCAGGATCGCGATATGGCGCTGCTGGCGCTCGGCGGCGGGCAACCGGCGCGGCTGGCCCTGTCGTTGCGCGCGGCGGGGCTCACGGTCGAAGCCGCGGCCGCGCAGTTCGCGCAACTCGATCCTGATGGCACGCTACCCGAGGGGCTTGATCGGATCGCGCCCGCCGAGGCCGCGGCTTTGCTGACGACCGGAGAATTGGCGGGAGGCCGGCCATGACCCAAGCGGCTCCTGTCGCCGCGCGGGCGCGCACCGACGGCGCCGACCGCCTCCTCGAAGCCGACGAGCCGCTGGCCCGTCTGCAACGGCGCAGCGGCGGCGAACTGCCGGGCATCGTCGCGACCCCCGCGCTGCTCGAACTGGTGCGCAAGGCGCGCCTTTACGGCCTCAGGCTGGCGCGGCCGATCTGCGCCCAGGACGACGCCGAGCGGATCACCGCCTGGGTCGAAGTCGCGCCCGACCCGGAGGGCGAGGGGTGCACGATCGCGGTCTCGAACTGGCAATCTGCGGCACTACCTTCGGAAAGCGGCGAGGAAGCGGCCGAGCGCCGCGCGGCCATCGTGCGCCAGCTCGGCGAATTGTCCGCGCGCCTTGGACCCGAGCAGGACCTGCTGACGGTCGAGGTCTCGGTTCGCGATCTGGCGCCGCTTGCGGCCCGCATGCAACGCGGGCTCGGCCGGCGGTGGACCGAGTTCGTCGGCCTCGACGCCGCGGGGATCGCCGGCCAGCACTGGCGGCTGCTCGACGGCGCGCCGATCGCGGTCGAAGGCTCCGAGCGCCAGTGGACCGCGCACCTAATCCCGCTCGGCCAAGCCGAGCCCGGACGGGCAGGGTTCGAACTTCACCTCGTGGCCGACCGCCCGCTCGCCGAGCTGCCGCAGCCGCTTTCTGGCAAGAGCGCTTTCAGCACCGCACTCGGGCGCGAGATCGCCCCTGTGCTGCGCCAGCCGGTCGCGCGCATTATCGCCAATGCCGAGACGATCCGCACCCAGCTCGCGGGGCCGCTTGCCGAGGAATATGCCAACTATGCCGCCGACATCGCTACGGCCGGCGAGCATCTGCTGGCGCTGCTCGACGATCTGGTGGCGCTCGAGGTGGTCGAGGACGAGCGCTACGCGCCGGCGCCCGACCGCATCGACCTGGCGGAAGCGGCCCGCCGCGCGGCGGCCATTCTGGGGGTCCGGGCGCGCGAACGCGGCATCGCCATCGACGCACCCAAGCCCGGCGAGACGGCGCCGGCGATTGGCGAGTTCCGCCGGGTGCTCCAAATCCTGCTCAACCTCGTGGGCAACGCGGTGCGCTATTCGCCCGAAAACTCGCAAGTCTGGCTCCGACTCGACCGCGACGGCGCCCGTGCGAGCGTCATTGTTGCCGACCAGGGAGAAGGCCTGAGCGACGCCGACCAGGCGCGCGTGTTCGAGAAGTTCGAGCGGCTCGGCCGGACGGGCGACGGCGGTTCGGGCCTCGGGCTCTACATCTCGCGCCGGCTGGCGCGCGCGATGGGCGGCGACCTGACCGTCGATAGTGCGCCGGGGCAGGGCGCCCGCTTCACGCTCGAGCTGCCCGCCGACCCGGAAGCGCTCGGCTAGTCTTCAGCGCCCGTCGACGGGGACGTAATCGCGCTGCGTCGGCCCGGTGTAGAGCTGGCGCGGGCGGCCGATCTTCTGCCCGGGGTCGGAGATCATCTCGTTCCACTGCGCGACCCAGCCCACGGTGCGGGCGAGCGCGAACAGCGCGGTGAACATCGTCGTCGGGAAGCCGATCGCCGAGAGGATCACGCCCGAGTAGAAATCGACGTTGGGGAATAGCTTCTTCTCGACGAAGTAATCGTCCTGAAGCGCCATCTCCTCGAGCCGCAACGCGGTCTCGAACACCGGGTCGGAAACCTTGAGCGCCGCGAACACCTCGCGCACCGTCTGCTGCATCACCGCGGCGCGCGGATCGTAGTTCTTGTACACGCGGTGGCCGAAGCCCATCAGCCGGAACGGGTCGTTCTTGTCCTTGGCGCGCTCGATGTAGTGGCCGATGCGGTCGGGGGTACCGATCTCGCGCAACATGTTGAGCGCGGCCTCGTTGGCGCCGCCGTGCGCGGGGCCCCACAGGCAGGCGATGCCGGCCGCGATGCAGGCGAACGGATTGGCGCCCGACGATCCGGCGAGGCGCACCGTCGAAGTCGAGGCGTTCTGCTCGTGATCGGCGTGGAGGATGAAAATCCGGTCGAGCGCGCGCTCGACCACCGGGTTCACCTCGTAGCGCTCGGCCGGCACGCCGAACGTCATCTTCAGGAAGTTGCCGGTGTAGCTGAGCGAGTTGTCGGGATACTGGAACGGCTGCCCGACCGAGTACTTGTAGGCCATCGCGGCGATCGTCGGCATCTTGGCGATCAGCCGGTGGCTGGCGATGCGGCGCTGCTGCGGGTCGGAGATGTCGGTGCTGTCGTGATAAAATGCGCTGAGCGCACCGACCACGCCGCACATGATCGCCATCGGGTGCGCGTCGCGGCGGAAACCGCGATAGAAAGTCGCGAGCTGCTCGTGCAGCATGGTGTGGCGGGTGATCGTGCGGGTGAATTCGTCGAGCTCGTCAGGCGACGGCAGTTCGCCGTTGAGCAGCAGATAGCTGACTTCCATGAAGTTCGAATGCTCGGCGAGCTGCCCGATCGGGTAGCCGCGGTGGAGCAGCACGCCTTCGTCGCCGTCGATATAGGTTAGCGCGCTTTCGCAGCTCGCTGTCGAGGTATAGCCGGGATCGAACGTGAACATCCCGCTCGCTGCGAACAGCTTGCGGATATCGACCACGCTCGGTCCGGTGGTGCCGTCGAGAACCGCGAAATCGTAGGCCTTGTCGCCGACCGTCAGCTGCGCCGTCTTGTCCGCCATATGCGTTTACCCCCGCAATCCAGAAGCCATTGTCAGATGACCTTCTCGGCCTGCGCGTCGATGCGCGCGAGACTTTCCGCCCGGCCGAGAAGGACCAGAACATCGAAAATGCCGGGCGAGGTGGTCTGCCCGGTCAACGCCGCGCGGAGCGGCTGAGCGAGCTTGCCCAGACCTAGCCCCAATTCCTCCGCGTAGGCCTTGAGATTGGCCTCCAGCGCCGCGATTGTCCAGTCTTGTTCACCCTGCAAACGCGCGGAAATCCGCGCCAGCAGGTCCTTCGCGGGCTCGTCCAGCAGCACTTCGGCGGCTGCGCTGAGCGAGAGCGGGCGGGCGGCGAACAGGAACTCCGCGCCGGCTGCCAGCTCGATCAGATCGCGCGCGCGGGGCTTGAGCGCGGGCATCGCCTGCTCGAGCCGCGCGAGGTCGGCATCGGGCCCCAGGCGCGGCGCGACCAGCGCCGCCAGCCGGGCGTCGTCGGCCTGGCGGATGTAGTGGCCGTTGAGGTTGTGCAGCTTCTTGAGGTCGAAGCGCGACGGGCTCTTGCCGATGCCGGCTAGATCGAAGACTTCGCTCGCCTCCGCGGGGGTGAATTCTTCGCGATCGCCGTGCCCCCAGCCGAGCCGCAGCAGGTAGTTGAACAGCGCCTCGGGCAGGATGCCGAGTTCGTCGCGGTAGGCCTCCACTCCCGTGGCGCCGTGGCGCTTCGACAACTTGGCTCCGTCCGCGCCGTGGATCAGCGGGACATGGGCATAGATCGGCTCGGGCCAGCCCATCCCGCGCACGATGGCTAGCTGGCGGAAGGCATTGTTGAGGTGATCGTCGCCGCGGATCACATGGGTCACGCCCATGTCGTGATCGTCGACCACCACTGCCAGCATGTAAGTCGGCGTGCCGTCGGAGCGGAGCAGAATGAAGTCGTCGAGCTCGACGTTCTGCACCGCGACGCGGCCCTGGACGCGGTCCTCGATCACCGTCTCGCCTTCACGCGGCGCCTTGAGCCGGACCACGAACGGGCCGTCTCCTTCGCTTGCGCCGTCGCGCCACGGGCTTTCGATGCGGAACGGGCGGCGCTCGGCCTGGGCGCGCTCGCGCTGTGCGGCGAGTTCGGCCTGGCTCATCCAGCAGCGGTAGGCGTGGCCCTTGGCCAGCAGTTCGTGCGCCACTTCGGCGTGGCGGGCCCAGAACTGCGACTGGTAGTACTCGTGCCCGTCCCAATCGAGCCCGAGCCAGCGCATCCCGTCGAGGATCGCTTCGATCGCCGCGTCGGTCGAACGGGCGCGGTCGGTGTCCTCGATCCGCAGCACGAACTTGCCGCCGTGACGGCGGGCATAGAGCCAGTTGAACAGCGCCGTGCGCGCGCCGCCGATATGCAGGAAGCCGGTTGGCGAGGGGGCGAAGCGCGTGACCACCGGGCCGGCCGGCCGGCCGACCTCGGGCCCCGATGCTGCCATTCCCGTGCCGCTCTCGCTTGCCACCGCCGGGCGCTTCCCTTCCAATGCCATCATGGCCACGCAGGCGCCGGTTCCGCTGGGGCACGAACCCGATGCTGCGATGCAGCAGGTGCCTTGGCGAATGGCCGCGCGCTTGTCCAGCGCGGCGGCTGCGGCCGAGGCGTTCCTCGCCCGTGCGGGCTTCGATCGCGGACCCTGGCTGGCGGTGGCGCTGGCGAGCGGGATCGCGGCGTGGTTCGCGCTGCCGAGCCCGGCGTGGTGGGTTGCGGCGATGGCCGCCGGCGTGATCGCGGCGCTGGGGGCGCTGGCGGCGTGGCGGGGCGAGGGCGGCCGGGTTCAGCTCGTGGCCGCGGGAGTCTCGCTCGGACTGCTGTTCGCCGCCGGCGTTGGGCTGATCTGGCTGCGCTCGGACATGGTCGGCGCCCCGCCGCTTACCCGCCCGCTCTCGGCCGAGCTGACCGGGCGCGTGCTTGAGCGGATCGAGCAGCCGGCCGAGGACCGCGTGCGGCTGGTGCTGGCGGCGCGCGACCCCGCCAGCGACACTCCGATGCGCGTGCGGGTCAACGTCCCGCTCGCGGCCGACGATCCGCGCTTGGCCGAGGGCGCGGTGGTGCGGCTGCGCGCCCGGCTGATGCCGCCGGCACCGCCGATGCTGCCGGGCAGCTACGACTTCGCCCGCGCGGCGTGGTTCGAAGGCCTCGCCGCGACCGGCAGCGTGCAGGGCCCGGTCGAGCTGGTTGCGGCGGGCGAGGGCGGATCATGGCTGGCGGGGCTGCAGCGGCGGCTCTCGGCGCATGTGCGCGCGCAACTGGGCGGATCGAGCGGGGCGATCGCGGCGGCTTTCGCCAGCGGCGACCGCGGCGCAATCGCGCCCGCCGACGAGGAGGCGATGCGCGATTCGGGGCTGACGCATTTGCTCTCGATCAGCGGGCTGCACGTCAGCGCGGTGGTGGCGCTGGCCTATTTCGTGGCGCTGCGGCTGCTGGCGCTGTGGCCGTGGCTGGCGCTGCGGGTGCGGCTGCCGCTGCTCGCGGCGCTGGCCGGAGCCACGGCGGGGGTGGCGTACACGTTGCTGACCGGGGCCGAAGTGCCGACCGTGCGCAGTTGCATCGGCGCGGTGCTGGTGCTGATCGCGCTGGCGCTCGGCCGCGAGCCGCTAAGCCTGCGGATGGTGGCGGTCGCCGCGGCGCTGGTGCTGCTGCTGTGGCCCGAGGCGCTCGCCGGGCCGAGCTTCCAGATGAGCTTCGCCGCGGTGGTGGCGATTGTCGCGCTGCACGAGAGCGGGCCGGTGCGTGCGTTCCTCGCTCCGCGCGAGGAGGGCTGGCTGGCATGGGGTGCGCGGCGCTTCGCGATGCTGCTCGTCGCGGGGCTGGTGATCGAGCTCGCGCTCATGCCGATCGTGCTGTTCCACTTTCACCGCGCCGGGCTCTATGGCGCGCTCGCCAATGTGGTGGCGATCCCGCTGGTGACGTTCGTATCGATGCCGCTGATCGCGCTCGCGCTGTTGCTCGATCTGGCGGGCGCGGGCGCCCCGGCGTGGTGGCTGGCAGGCCGCTCGCTCGACCTGCTGATCGCCATCGCCCATTTCACCGCCGCGCAGCCGGGCGCGGTTAAGCTGATGCCGCACATGGGCGGGGCGACGTTCGCGCTGTTCGTGGCGGGCGGGCTGTGGGTGGCGCTGTGGCGGGGCAGGGCGCGGCTGCTCGGGTTCGCGCCGATAGCGCTGGCGGCCGGGCTGCTGCTCACGACCCCGGTGCCCGACCTGCTCGTCTCGGGCGATGGCCGCCAGGTAGGGATTACGGGAGAGGGACGATTGCTGGTGCTGCGCGAGGTGCGCAGCGAGTTCACCCGCGACAACCTGCTCCAGCTCGCCGGCGCCGAGGGCGAACCCGTGGCGCTCGCGGACTGGCCCGGCGCGCGTTGCGGCCGCGATGCGTGCGTGGTGACGCTGCGCCGGGCGGGCCGCGATTGGAAGGTCCTGCTGACCCTGAGCCGCGACTACATCGAGATCGGGGCGCTCGCCCGGGCCTGCGCTGCGGTCGACATCGTCGTCTCCGACCGGCGCCTGCCGCGCACCTGCACGCCGCGCTGGCTCAAGGCCGATGCACGGATGCTGCGCGAGACCGGGGGGCTGGCGATCGGGCTCGCGAGCCGCCGCGTGCAGACGGTCAAGCGCCCGGGCGATGCGCATCCGTGGTTGTTGCCACCGGGCTAGCGCCCGGCCGCGCGGCTAGTGATAGCGGCGCAGCAGGCCGGCGAGCTTGCCCTGGACCTCGACCTCGTCGGGCCGGAAGTACTGCGGATCGTAAGCGGCATTGGCGGGATCGAGCCGGATCAGCCCGTTTTCGCGCCGCAGGTACTTGAGCGTCGCTTCCTCGTTGCGGACCAGCGCGACCACGATCTCGCCGTCGCGCGCGGTATTGGTGCGGCGGACCAGCGCATAGTCGCCATCGAGGATGCCGGCATCGACCATCGAATCGCCCGACACCTCGAGCGCGTAGTGATCGCCGGCACCGAGCAGCGCGGCGGGAACCGGCAGCATGCGGTCACTCTCGAGCGCCTCGATCGGCAGGCCGGCGGCGATCCGGCCGTGCAGCGGGATCTCGATGACGTCGTTGGCGGGAGTGGGCGCGGGGGCCGGGCGCGGCGCGGTCGGCAGGCGCACCACATTGTCGGGCATCGGAGCGGGCTTGGCGCGAGCGGTCACGTTCTCCGGCTGGCGCAGCACTTCGAGCGCGCGCGCCCGGTTCGGCAACCGGCGGAGGAAGCCGCGCTCCTCGAGCGCCGAGATCAGCCGGTGCACGCCCGACTTGCTCTTGAGATCGAGCGCCTCCTTCATCTCCTCGAAGCTCGGCGAGATGCCGGTATCTTCGAGACGCTGCTGGATGAACTGCAGAAGCTCATGCTGCTTGGCGGTCAACATCAGGCCACTCCGTCAAGTGTTCCGGTTAGGAACGAATACGGAACACCTAAGCAACCTTTGCGGACAGGTCAAGCAACTCCGCCATTTTCGAGCGGATAGACGCGCACCTCGCTGCCGGCAGGCGCCGCGGGCGCGCCGATGGCCCGCTCGATGAGGGCATTGGCGGCGGCGAGCGAGCGCAGGGCGCTCGAATCGCGCTCGGTCAGCGGGGTGACAGCGCGGCCGTCCAGCACCGCGCGGACGAACTCGGTGCGGCTCTCGCCGGCGGAGAGCGGCGCTGTCAGCCGGGCCGGCACCGACCGAGGCAGGCAGTGGCGCATGCCGGACAAACGCCGCAGCAGCGGCTGCAGGAACAGCACGGCGGTGACGAAACTCGACACCGGGTTGCCCGGCAGCCCGAGCACGATCTGCCGGCCCTTGCGCGCGACCAACAGCGGCTTACCGGGCCGCATCGCCACGCGCCAGAAGTCGATCTCGGCACCCCAGGCCTCGAGCGCCGGGCGGATCAGATCGTGGTCGCCGACCGACACCCCGCCGGTGGTGACGATCACATCGCAATCCTCGCAAGACGCGAGCATGGCGACGAGGGCGTCGAGGTCGTCGCGGACCGGATCGCTGACGCGAAGGCCGGCGGCGAACGGCCGGGCCAGCCCGGCGATCATCAGCCCGTTGCTGGCGGGAATTTGGTGAGGCGCGCACGCGGTGGGGTCGGCGGCGAGCTCGTCGCCGGTGTTGAGGATGGCGACGGCCGGCTTGCGGTATAGCAGGAGCGAGCCGTGACCGCCGGCCATCGCCAGCGCCGCCTGGGCCGGGCCGATCAGAGTTCCGGGTTCGAGCAGCGGGTCGCCGGTGCGGAAATCGAAGCCGGCGCGGCGGATGTGCCGCGCCTCGGGATCGCCCTGGCCGTTCAGCGCCAGGGCGTCGCCGCTCCGTGTCGCATCTTCCTGCAGCAAGATCGCGCCGGCGCCCGCCGGCACCAGCGCCCCGGTGCTGATCCGCACCGCCTGGCCCGGCGCGACGGTGCCCGCGAAGGGGTGACCGGCCGCACTCTCGCCGACGACGTGCCACGGGCCGGCCAGGTCGTCGGCCCGCACCGCATAGCCGTCCATGGCCGAAAGGTCGGCGGCCGGCTGAGTGCGGAAGGCGTGGAGCGGTTCGGCGAGCACCCGGCCGATCGCCCCGGTCATCTCCACCGGCTCGGCCGCGAGCGGCGCCACCCCTTCCAGCAGCCGCGCTTGCGCCTCGGCCAGCGGCAGCAGCCCACTCATTCCGCGCGCCAGTCTCCGCTCTTCCCGCCGGTCTTCTCGAGCAGGCGAATGCCCTCGATGGTCATGCCTTTCTCGAGCGCCTTGGCCATGTCGTAGATTGTCAGCAGCGCGACCGAGACGGCGGCGAGTGCTTCCATTTCGACTCCGGTCTTGCCGGTCAAGCTGGCGGTCGTGGTGGCGCGCACCGCATCCGCTTCGAAAGCGAATTCGACCGTGACCGCGTCGAGCGCAAGCGGGTGGCACAGCGGGATCAGCGCGCCGGTCTGCTTGGCGGCCATGATCCCGGCGATGCGCGCCGCGGCGAGCACGTCGCCCTTGGGGCCGCTGCCTTCGCGGACGGCGGCGAGCGTGGCCGGCGCCATGCGGATGCGGCCGGTGGCGGTGGCCGAACGGCGCGTCTCGGGCTTGCCGCCGACGTCGACCATGCGCGCCTGGCCCTGCGAATCGAGATGGGTCAGCGCGCTCACGTGCGGCTGCCAACGGCGCGGGGTGTTGACACTTGTGACAGTGTCCAGGGCAAGGTGACGCTTTCCGCCCGCGGCAGTCGCGAAAGGGCGGTTTTCCGGGGGTAAGGCAGCGGCTTCATGCCGCGCTCATGGCAGAACCGGCGCGCGTAGGACAGGCCCGTCAGCGCTTGCGCGTCACGCTCCACACCGCCTGGCCGATCCCGAACAGCGCGAGCACCGCACCCCACAGCGCCCACTGCGGGTCGCCGGCCATGAAGCTGTCGAGGAACGCCACGTTGAGCCCTTGCAGGATCCAGATTCCGCCGAGGCAGATCATCACCACGCCCAGCAGCGTGCTGACCGCCTTCATCACGATATGAAATGCCGCGCTCATCGTCGCTCTCCCTGATCGCGCGGAGGTTTACGCCACGTTGCCGGCCAAAGCCATCGCGGGTGTCGCGGGCGGCCCGCGACCGCGGCAGCGTCAGGCGGCGCCGGCGCGTCGCAGGAGGGGCTCTGACTGCCAGGCGGACAGCATCGGGCGCACCTCGCCGGCCGAGACGGCTTTCGAATAGAGGTAGCCCTGGCCGGTGTCGCAGCCGAGCGCGATCAACTGCGCTTCTTGCGCGGCGGTCTCGATGCCTTCGGCGACCACCTCCAGCCCCATGCAGTGGCCGAGATTGACGACCGCTGCCGTAATCGCCTCGGCATCGGCGCCGCGGCCGAGGTCGTGGATGAACGATCGGTCGATCTTGAGCAGATCGACCGGAAACTGCTTGAGATGCGACAGCGAGGCGTAGCCGGTGCCGAAATCGTCGAGCGCGATGCCTATCCCGTGTTCGCTGAGCAGCCTGAGCGCGGCATCGACATGTTCCGCGCCGCTGCCGAGAAATACCGTTTCGGTCACTTCGATCTGCAGCAGCGTGGGGGAAATGTCCCGCCGCGCCAGGCTCTCGAGCAAGCCGGTGGCGAAGCCTTCGCGGCGGAAGTCGCCCGCCGCGACGTTGAGCGCGACGTGGCCGAACTCGAGGCCGTCGCGCTGCCACGCCTGCATGTGCCCGAGCGTCTGCTCGATCATCCGGTCGGTGAGCGAGGTCCCGAGCGCCGAATCGTCAAACGCTGCGCGCAGTTCGTCGGGGCCGCGCAGCACGCCGAAGTCATCCTCCCAGCGCAGCAGCGCCTCGAATCCGACCAGCGCCCCCGAGCGCAGCGAGACCTTGGGCTGGAAATAGGGCTGGATGCGCTCCTGGCGCAGCGCCTGGCGCGCGCAGGCGACCATCGAATAGCGCTGCTCCACTTCGGCCTTCATCGCCGGGGCTAAGATCTAGAGCTGCGCCCGGCCGCCCGCCTTGGCGGCGTAAAGCGCAATGTCCGCCGCCTTGAGGATTTCCGAGCGGGTCGCCCCGTCGCGCGGCAGCAGGCTGGCGCCGATGCTGGCGCCGCACTGGATCATCCGCCCGTCGTGCAGGAACGGCTGGGCAAGGGCGGCATAGACCCGCTCGCCCGCTGCCACCACGTCGGCTTCCGAGCGGGCCGAGACCAGCAGTGCGAATTCGTCGCCGCCGGTGCGCGCGACCAGGTCGCCTTCGCCGAGCGAGGAGCGCAGGCGCGCGGCGAAAATCGACAGCAGGGCATCGCCGGCGTCATGGCCGAGCGTGTCGTTGATCGCCTTGAAGTGATCGACATCGACGATCAGCAAGGCGCTCGAGCCGCCGTCGCAGCTCTGCGTCAGGCGCACGTCGAGCTGGTCCTGGAGCACCGTGCGGTTGGGCAGGCGGGTCAGCGGATCGTGCCGCGCCATCCACAGCGCCTGCTCCTCGGACAGCTTCTGGTGGGTGATGTCGCGCGCGACCATCAGGATGCGGCCGGAGCCGTCGTTGATCAGGTTAGCGACGATGTCGTACCAACGGTGCACGCCGATGGCGTCGGTGTAGCCGGTGACGAGATTGGCTTTCTTGCCCGCGAGTGCGGTATCGAGCAGCCGTTGGGCGGCCTCGCGATCCTCTGGTGGAGCCGCCGCCAGCCAGTTGCTGCCCACCATCGAGGTGCCCTCGGGGGCGGTGCGGGCGCGGTTGCAGAACACCACATTGAACTGGGGATCGAGAATGAACGTTGCGTCGGGGCTCGATTCGAGGATCGTGCGGTTGAAGAACTCGCTCTTCTCGAGGTCCCCGAGCGCGGTCATGCGCGAGACCAGCAGCCGGTGCAGCGAGAACGCCGAGGCAAAGATCGTCGCCATGAAGATCGGCAGCTGCAAGCTGATCACGGCCATCAGCGGCTCGCTGGCCAGCGCGCCGCCGATGGCGCAAGGGACAAGCGACAGCAGCGTCATGGCGGCGGCCAGGCGCGGGGTGCCGAAGTTGCGCAGGCAGATGCCGGACACCATGGCCGCGGCCGAAAGGCACACGATCGTCGCCAGCACCCAGTCGCCGCTCATCAGGCTGATGAAGGCGCCGAAGCCGACCGAGGCCGCCCAGGCGCAGGCCAGCGTGGCGGCGAGCAGCAGCGGCGGCCGGCGGCCGAGCGCGATCGCCCGGCGGCCGTGGACGATGACCGGCAGACGCGCCGCGGCCAGCGCGATCTCGATCGCGAGCCACAGGCCGAACGCCGCCGAGGGATGGCGCCAGGCGCCGAGCGCGGCGATGGTAATGCTGTTGAGCACGCCGCCGATGAAGATCGGCAGCGAGGCGAACAAGCCGCTTTCGAGCTGTGCTCTGACGCCGTCGGGAACGCTGTCCCGCGTGGTCAGCAGCCAGCTCACCGGCCGGGCCAAGACATGAGAAGGCGAGTTCACTCTGTGCGATACCGTCGAAGCCTTGCCTTCGCCGGTCGCTAAGGACCAAAGGTTAACAACGCCCTTGCGGCAAGGCCGCAAAGCCCGGATCGCTGCGGGGTTGGAAGGTTAGCTGCGCTGCAGCAAATCGCGTGTCGCGGCGGCGACGTCGGGCTGCCGCATCAGGCTTTCGCCGACCAGAAACGCACGCACGCCGCTGCGTGCCAGCCGTTCGAGATCGGCATGGGCCTCGATGCCGCTTTCGCCGACCAGCAGGGTGCCTTCCGGCGCGAGAGGGGCGAGCCGCTCGGTCGCCGCGAGGTCCGTGCGGAAGGTCCTGAGGTCGCGGTTATTGACCCCGATCAGCCGCGAAGTGAGCCGCGCCGCACGCTCCATCTCGGCCTCGTCGTGGACTTCGACCAGCACGTCCATGCCGCGTTCGAGCGCGGCGGCCTCGATCTCGGCCATCTCGGCATCGCCGAGCGCGGCAACGATGATCAGGATCGCATCCGCCCCGATCGCGCGCGCCTCGGCGACTTGCCAGGGGTCGATCGTGAAGTCCTTGCGCAATACGGGCAGGTCGCAGGCGGCGCGGGCGTCCATCAGGTAGTCCTCACGGCCCTGAAAATAGCGCGCATCGGTGAGGACCGAGAGGCACGCGGCGCCGCCCTGCTGATAGGCCACGGCGTGTTCGGCAGGGCGGAAATCGGCGCGGATCAGGCCCTTGGAAGGCGAAGCTTTCTTGATTTCGGCGATCAACGCGAACCCGCCGGCCGCCTTGGCTTCGAGCGCGGCGCGAAACCCCCGCGGCGGCGCGGCGTCACGCGCGCGCGCGTCGAGATCGCCGATCGTGGCGAAGCCTTGCCGGGCGAGCACTTCCTCGCGCTTGAAGGCGCAGATTTCGGCGAGCTTGTCGGTCATAGGTCCTTCGAGACGGGCCTTCGATACGCCCGCTGCGCGGACTACTCAGTCCCTCCTCAGGACGAGCGGAAGTCTGCTTAACCGCTCATCCTGAGGAGTGAAAGGACTGAGCTTGTCGAAGGCCATTTACGTCTCGAAGGACTACCGCGTCGCGGCGATCCAGCAATCGAGCAGCGCCTTGGCGAGCCCCTTGTCGATGGCCTCGGCGGCTTCCTCCACCCCTTCGGCCCAGCTCTCGGCCTCGCCCGCCACGATCAGCGCCCCGGCGGCGTTGAACAGCACCGCGTCGCGATAGGCGCCGGGCGCGCCCTGGAGCAGTTCGCGCAGCGCCGCCGCGTTGTGTGCGGGGTCGCCGCCGCGGATCGCCTCGACCGGCGCGGAGGGCAGGCCGGCGTGTGCCGCGCTGGCACGCTGCATCCGCACCTCGGCAAAGCGCACCTCGGCGATCTCGTTGCCGCCGGCGAGGCTGAGTTCGTCGAGCCCCTCGTCGCCCGAGACCACGAAGGCGCGCTCCGTGCCGAGCTGGGCGAGCGCCTCGGCGTAGATCGGCACGTAGGCCGGGCGGGCGATGCCGACCAGTTGGCGGGTCACTCCGGCGGGATTGGCGAGCGGGCCCATCAGGTTGAAGATCGTGCGCCGGCCAAGCGCGCGGCGGATCGGCATGATCCGGCCCATCGCCGGGTGGTGCTTGCCCGCGAACAGGAAGCCGATGCCGAGATCGGCGAGGGTGGCTTCAGCAGTGGCGTGCGCGCGGTCGAGATCGAGACCGAGGGCTTCGAGCGTATCCGCTGCGCCCGCCTTGGAGCTGGCGGCGCGGTTGCCGTGCTTGGCGACCGGCACGCCGCACGCCGCGACCACCAGCGCCACCGCGGTCGAGACGTTGAGCGTGTGGTGCCCGTCGCCGCCCGTTCCGCACACGTCGATCGCATTGGCAGGCGCTGCGACCGGGATCAGCCGCGCGCGCATCGCCTTGGCGGCGCCGGCGATTTCGTTCGCAGTCTCACCACGATCCGACAGCGCTACGAGAAAGGCTGCGATCTCCTCATCGGACACCGCGCCGTCGAGCAGCGCGCCGAACGCCGCCTCGGCCTCACTCGCATCGAGCGGACGATCGACCGGCGGGAGCGCACTCATGCGCCCAGTTTTTCCGGCGCCTTAGCCTCGAGCCCGCAGATCCTGAGAAAGTTCGCCAGCAAGTCGTGGCCGTGCTCGGTGGCGATGCTCTCCGGGTGGAACTGCACGCCGTGGATCGGCAGCGTGGCATGGCGGAAGCCCATTACGCTGGTGCCGTCCTGCCCCGGGGTCTCGCTGGTGGCGTTGACCACCAGTTCGGCGGGAATGTCCTCGACGATCAGCGAGTGATAGCGGGTGGCCGTAAAGGGCGAGGGCAGGCCCGCGAACAGCCCGGTGCCGTCGTGATCGACCGGGCTGGTCTTGCCGTGCATCAGCCCGCCGCGCACCACGCGCCCGCCGAAATGCTGCCCGATCGCCTGATGGCCGAGGCACACCCCGAGCAGCGGCAGCCCCGCCTCGGCGCAGGCACCGACCAGTTCGAGGCTGATGCCCGCCTCGTTGGGCGTGCACGGTCCGGGCGAGATCAGGAAGCCCTTGGCTCCGCTCGACAGCGCCTGCCCGACGCCGATCGCATCGTTGCGCACCACTTCGACCTCGGCGCCCAGCTCCATCAGGTAATGGACCAGGTTGAAAGTGAAGCTGTCGTAGTTGTCGATGACGAGGATCATGATCGCTTACTGCCCGAAGCCCACCTCTTCCGCCACCCGCTTCGCCTCGCGCGCGGCGGCGAGGAGCGCGGCGGCCTTGGCTTCGCATTCGCGCTGTTCGTAGGCGGGCTGGCTGTCGGCGACGATCCCGGCGCCGGCCTGGACGTGCATGACCCCGTCCTTCACCACCGCGGTGCGCAGCACGATGCAGCTGTCGACCGAGCCGTCGGGGGCGAAATAGCCGACGCCGCCGGCATAAGGCCCGCGCGTTTCAGGTTCGAGTTCGGAAATGATCTGGCAGGCGCGGACTTTGGGTGCGCCCGAGACAGTGCCGGCGGGGAAGCCGGCAAAGAGGGCATCTAGTGCATCCTTAGAGGGGTCTAACCGGCCCACCACGTTGCTGACCAGGTGCATCACGTGGCTGTAACGCTCGACCGTGAAGCTGGCGGTAACCTTGACGGTATCGGCGGCGGCAACACGGCCGACATCGTTGCGCCCCAGGTCGAGCAGCATCAGGTGTTCGGCGCGTTCCTTGGGATCGGCCAGCAGGCTGGTCTCGGCTTCGCGATCGGCCTCTTCGGTCTTGCCGCGCGGGCGGGTGCCGGCGATCGGGCGGATCGTGACTTCGCCGTCGCGCACCCGGACGAGGATCTCGGGGCTCGAGCCGACCACCGCGAAGCCGGGCAGGTCGAGGAAATAGAGGAAAGGCGAGGGATTCACGCGACGGAGCGCGCGGTACAGCGCGAGCGGCGGGAGCGGGAACGGGCAGGTGAAGCGCTGCGCCAGGACGACCTGGAAGATGTCGCCGGCGACGATGTACTCCTGCGCCTTCAGCACCATCGCTTCGTAATCGGCGGGGTCCATGACCGGCGAGAGCGCCATCTCGGGAAGCGCGGTGTCGCGCGCGGCGGCGGGCGGCGCCTGCTCCAGTTTGCGCAAGGCCGCGTCGATCCGCTCCCCGGCGCGCTCGACCGCGCGCGCGGGATCGCCGCCGTCGGGCCACAGCGGGGCAATGCAGAACAAGGCATCGGTCAGCCCGTCGAACACCAGCAGCAGCGTCGGGCGGACGAACAGCATGTCGGGCAGCGCGAGATCGCTCTGCGGCGCGCGGGCGAGCTTTTCGACCAGGCCGATCGTCTCGTAGCCGAAGTAGCCGACCAGGCAGGCGAGCGCGGGCGGCAGGCCGGGCGGCACGTCGATCCGGCACGAGGCGGCGAGCGCGCGCAGTTCGGCCAGGCTGTCGCCGGTGAGCGGTGCGAACGCGGTGCGGTCGTGCTGCCAGCTCCGGTTGACCTCGCAGGCGGCGCCGGTTGCGCGGAACACCAGGTCGGGATCGAGCCCGAGCAGGCTGTAGCGCCCGCGCACCGCGCCGCCTTCGACCGATTCGAGCAGGAAATCGCCCCGCTCGGGCTCGATCAGCTTGAGCGCCGCGCCGACCGGGGTCTCGGTATCCGCGACCAGGCGACGCCAGACCAGCGCCGGTTGCCCGGCGGCCAGCGTGCGGCATGCCTCGGCGGCATGTTCGGGCATCGAACTTGTCAGCGCAACCGTCCGCTAGCTGGCGGCGCGGCCGGTGAGCTGCGCTTCGAGCGCCTCGACCGCTTCCGGGTTGCGCTCGATGCCCACGTCCTGCTCGACCGCGCGCACGAACTGTTCGATGTATTCGTCGCCGGTGACCGTGCTGAGCTGCTCGAGCGTGGCGGTGAGCAAGGGGTCGCCGCGCGTGACCCGGCCGGGCTCGATGTTTTCGAGCTGGACCACGAACCAGCCGGCTTGGCCGGGCGCTTCGAGCTTCTTGGCGGTGCGCGCGGCCATGCTGAAGAACAGCGCCAGTTGCGGCGGCACGCGCCCTTGCCGGGCGAGGTCCTCGCGCAGCGCGTCGATCCGTTCGGGCGCGGGCACGGACGCGGTCTCGGCGCTCACGGCCTGGGCGAGCGGCGTGCCGCGGGCCATGCGCGCGAGGATCCGGTCCGCCGCCGCCTGGGCGGCCGCCGCGCCGCGCTCGGCCCGCCATGCGCCGACCGCATCGTCGCGAATCTCGGCCAGCGGCGCGACCGCGGAGGGCGTGATCTCGGTTACGTCGAACGCGATGAAGTTCCGGCCGTCGCCGACATCGGCCAGCTGCGGCTCGCCCTCTTCCATCTCGAAGGCGGTCCGCAGGACGGGACCGAGCTGCGGCGGCAACGTCGCCGTGGCCTGCCCGTAGAGCCGCCCGTCGGCGGTCGCCGGGGCCGTGCTGGCGAGCGTCAGCTTGAGTTCCCGGGCGACGTCCGCGAGGCTTCCCCCGCCGTCGAACTCGTCCTCGATCCGGGCGGTCAGGTCGGCCAGCGCGGTGGCGCGCTGCTCGGTCGCGAGCGCGGCGGCGATCTCGCCGCGCGCCTGGTCGATCGTGCGCGCCGGTCGCCGGTCGATGGCGTCGATGCGGATCACGTACCAGCCGAGCCCGCCGCGCGTCGGTGCGGTGAGCGCCCCTTGCGCGGCGCGGAATGCCGCCTGCGCGACCGCTGCCGAGGCCGATGTCGTGAGCTGCGCCTGAGTGACCGGGCCGACCGTCACCGCGCGCAGGCCCTTTGCCTCGGCCGCGGCGGAGAGTGAGGCGCCGCCGCGCACTTCCTGGGCGATCGCCTGGGCCGCCGCCTGGGTCGGCACGACCAGTTGAGTGAACGTGCGGCTCTCGCTCGCGGCATACTGTGCGCGGTCGCGGGCATAGCGCTCGGCGATCTGGGCCGCGGTGGGCGCGGGCAGCGTGCCGAGCGCTTCTTCGCCGAACTGGACATAGCGGATCACGCGGCGCTCGGGCCGGATGAAGCGATCGCGGTTGGCCTGGTAGAAGGCCTGCAGGTCGGCCGCGCTCGGATCGCCGGTCGGGGCGAAAGCCTCGCTCGGCAGCGCGACGACCACGCCGCGGCGGCGCTCCTTGAGAAGCGCGGCGTAGCGTTCGGCGAAGCTGACCGGCAGCACCGGGGAAAGCCCGATCGGGGTCAGCAGTTGCTGCGCGTAGAGATTGGCCGCGAAGTCCTGCCGCACCACCGCTTCGGTCATCTGGCGCTGCTGCAGCACGGCGTTGAACGCCTCGCGGCTGAAGCGGCCGTCGGCGCCCTGGAAGGCGGGGATCTTGAGCAGTTCGCTGTCGACCAGCCGGGTGCCCGCGCGCAAGCCGTGGCGGCGCGCGAATTCGGCCACGGCGGTCCGGCTGAGCAGTCCATCGAGCGCCTGGCCGAGCCCGCCCTGCGCGACGAAGGCCTGCATCGTCAGCGTGGGATTGGTCTGCCGCGCCTGTTCGAACGCATTGCTCGCGGCGGTGGACAGCTCGGTGGCGGTGATCCGCTGGCCGCCCACGACCGCGACCCGGTCGCCGCCCGAGATCCCGGTCGTGCCGAGGCTGGTATTGGCGACGTCCGAGCTGGCGAAAGCGAACGCGATCAGCGCGAGGAACGCCAGCATCACGGCGACGCCGATCTTCGAGCTCATGAAACTGCGGAAGAACTGGATCATCGAAAGGTTTCTACATCTGCCGTGGGAGGGAGCGCGGGGCCGGCGGCCGGCCAGGGCTTTATCCCGGCTGCGGCGCCCCGGCAACACCTGGGGCAACAGCCGGGCTGACCCGATGAGAGACGGAGCAAAACCCCTTTTGACAAGCCCCCGAGGGCAGACTAGCGCGCTTGCACCTGCCGCCCGGACCGGGCGCACCGTCCAAATCTAGTCAGGGAAAATCAGGGATTACGATGGCCAAGCGCCCGTATATCGTCGGAAACTGGAAGATGCACGGCACCCGCGCGATGCTGGCCGAGGCGCGCGCGATCGACCGCGCGGCGGAGCGGCTGCCCAAGGCGGATGTCGCGCTCGCCCCGCCGCACACGCTGATTCATGCGACCCGCCTCGAAGCCAGCCTGATCGGCGTCGGCGCGCAAGATTGCCACCCCGCCGACGGCGGCGCACATACCGGCGACGTGTCGGCGGCGATGCTCAAGGATGCCGGCGCCGATTTCGTGATCGTCGGCCATAGCGAGCGCCGCGCCGACCACGGCGAGAGCGACGCGCTGATCAAGGCCAAGGCCGAAGCCGCGATCGCTGTCGGCCTGGGCGTGATCGTCTGCGTCGGCGAGACCGAAGCGCAGCGCGACGCGGGCGAGGCCGAGGCGGTCGTGGCCGCGCAGCTCGCCGGCTCGCTTCCGCAGGCGGAAGGCGCGGCCGACAAAGTGACCGTGGCCTACGAACCGGTCTGGGCGATCGGCACCGGCCGTACTCCCACGATCGCCGACGTCACCGCCATGCACCGTTCGATCCGCGCCCGCCTCGAAGCGATCTATGGCGCGGGCGCCGATGCCGTGCGCATCCTCTACGGCGGCTCGGTCAAGCCCGACAACGCCGCCGAGCTGCTCGCGGCCGACGAAGTCGACGGCGCGCTGGTCGGAGGCGCCAGCCTGACCGCCGAGAGCTTCCTCGGCATCATCGTCGCCGCGGCCGAGCCGCGACGCCGCTTCGCGGCTCCTCAGCCGCTCCTCAGGATGAGCG
This sequence comes from Sphingomonadales bacterium 12-68-11, assembly GCA_002279825.1. GTDB lineage: Bacteria > Pseudomonadota > Alphaproteobacteria > Sphingomonadales > Sphingomonadaceae > Croceibacterium_A. The sequence continues at coordinate 152,299 of NCCV01000003.1, read as the reverse complement.
GTAAGGATCCATCTTCCGCTCATCCTGAGGAGGGACTGAGCTTGTCGAAGGCCCATCTCGAAGGACTGCGCGTGCCGCGAGCTTGCCGTGCGCGCCGAGCGCGCCTAAATGCCACGCCCGAACCATTGTAAGGTACCCGCATGTCGCTGTTCCTGTTTCTCAGCATCATCCAGGCGATCGTCGCCGCCGCCTTGGTCGGCGTGGTCCTGATGCAGCGGTCGGAAGGCGGCGGGCTGGGCCTGGGCGGCGGCGGCAGCCCCGGCGGGCTGATGAGCGCGCGCGGCGCGGCCGATTTCCTGACCCGCACGACCAAGTGGCTCGCGGTCCTGTTCGTGACGCTGGCGATCGTACTGGCGGCTGTCGCGGTCAACACCACCTCGTCGAGCGGCGAGATCGACGATTCGCTCGAGCGCCGGACCGCTCCGGCGGGCGGCGCGGCGCCGGGCGCGCCCGATCCGCTCGCGCCGGTCGCCGATCCGCTCGCCCCGGTTGGCGGCCAGGCACCGGCCGCGGCTCCGCCTGCGCCGGCTGACGATCCGCTGTCGGGCGCCCAGTAAGCACCAGCCTTCATCGCCGCAAACCGTCGTGGCCTGTGCAAATCAGGCCGATCGGCGCTTGCACCGAATCCCCGACGAGGCTTAAGGCCCAAGGCCCATGGCGCGGTTCATTTTCATTACCGGCGGCGTGGTGTCTTCGCTCGGCAAAGGGCTGATGGCGGCGAGCCTCGCGGCGCTGCTGCAGGCGCGCGGCTACAAGGTCCGTATCCGCAAGTTCGACCCCTACCTCAACGTCGATCCGGGGACGATGAGCCCCTATCAGCACGGCGAGGTCTATGTGACCGACGACGGGGCTGAGACCGATCTCGACCTCGGCCATTACGAGCGGTTCACCGGGGTCTCGGCGCGCCAGTCGGACAACGTCACCAGCGGGCGCATCTACCAGACCATCATCCAGCGCGAGCGGCGCGGCGACTACCTCGGCGCGACCGTGCAGGTGATCCCGCACGTGACCGACGCGATCAAGGAATTCGCGCTCGCCGCGACCGACGACCACGATTTCATCCTGTGCGAGATCGGCGGCACCGTCGGCGACATCGAGAGCCTGCCGTTCATCGAGGCGATCCGCCAGCTCCGCAACGAGCTCGGGCGCGAACGCACGGCGGTGATCCACGTCACGCTGGTGCCGTACATTTCGGCCGCGGGCGAACTCAAGACCAAGCCGACCCAGCACTCGGTTCGCGAACTGACCAGCCTCGGGGTCCAACCCGATCTGCTGCTGTGCCGCTGCGAGCATCCGCTCCCGGCGACCGAGCGGGCCAAGATCGCGCTGTTCTGCAACGTGCGGCCCGAGGCGGTCATCCAGGCGCTCGACGCGCCGAGCATCTATTCGGTGCCGCAGCAGTACCACGTCGAAGGGCTCGACGCCGAAGTGCTGCACCATTTCGGTCTTGAAACTCCCGAGCCCAATCTCGCCCGGTGGGCGGACATCGTCGACCGCTACAATAACCCCGAAGGCGAGGTGACGATCGCGGTGGTCGGCAAGTATGTCGGCCTGCCCGACGCCTACAAGTCGCTCAACGAAGCGCTGGTCCACGGCGGCATGGCCAACCGGGTCAAGGTCAACATCCGCTGGATCGACGCCGAAGTATTCGAGCAGGACGATTCGGCGATTGCCGCTCAGCTTGAGCCGATGCACGCGATCCTGGTGCCCGGCGGGTTTGGCGAGCGCGGCTCGGAAGGCAAGATCGCCAGCGTGCGGTTCGCGCGCGAGCGCGGCGTGCCGTTCTTCGGTATCTGCCTCGGCATGCAGATGGCCTGCATCGAAGCCGCGCGGAACACCGCCGGCATCGCCGAGGCGTCCTCGACCGAGTTCGGCCCGACCGCGGAACCCGTAGTCGGGATCATCACCGAGTGGATGAGCGCCGAAGGGCTCCAGCAGCGCTCCGCCGAAGGCGATCTCGGCGGCACCATGCGGCTGGGCGCTTACGAGGCAGTGCTGTCGGGCAATAGCCACGTGTCGCGGATGTACGATGGCGCGGCTATGATCTCCGAACGCCACCGCCACCGTTACGAGGTCAACTCGGCCTATCGCGACCCGCTCGAAAAGGGCGGCCTGGTGTTCTCCGGCATGTCGCCCGACGGGCTGCTGCCCGAGATCGTCGAGCGGCCCGACCACCCGTGGTTCATCGGGGTCCAGTTCCACCCCGAGCTCAAGAGCAAGCCGTTCGATCCGCACCCGCTGTTCGCCGGCTTCATCGCCGCCGCGCTGCACCAGTCGCGCCTGGTCTGAGGCGCGCGAGTCCCGCGCCGGCCCGCGCGGAAAAACACCTTGCCTCGCGCCGGTCGCAGCCGTAGCCCTCGACTTTAACGAACATCAAGTTCCGACCGGCGCGCGCGAAATCGTCCGCGCAGCACGCTGACGCCGCTGGGCGCGTCCGGCACGGTCTTGCTGCTTCGGCAAGGCCGTCTCTTGCGACCCGGACGGCCATGACGGAGCGCGGGTCGGCGCTACCGGCGTCGAGGGGGCGGAACAGCGTGCTGTTCCGCCCCCGAACGTGGTCAGGTTAGGCTGCTTTGCCTCAGGCGGCGTCGGCGCGCGGTGTGTCGGTTTCGACCGCCTGAAGAGTCGGCTGGCCACCGATCGCGATCTTGCGCGGCTTCATAGCCTCGGGCACTTCGCGCACCAGATCGATCACCAGCAGTCCGTCCGCGAGATCGGCATGTTCGACGCGGACGAAGTCGGCCAGCTCGAAGCGGCGCTCGAAGCCGCGGTTGGCGATCCCGACATGGACCATCTCGCCGGTCGTCTCATCCTCGCGCTTGCGGCCTTGCACGATGAGCAGATTCTGCTGCGCGGTGATGTCGATGTCGGGCGAGCGGAAGCCCGCCACTGCGAGCGTGATGCGATAGCTGTCGTCGCCGCGGCGCTCGATGTTGAAGGGCGGATAGTTGTCGCCGGCGGCGTTGCTGCGGGCCTGGCCTTCGAGCAAGTCGAACAGCCGGTCGAAGCCGACGGTGGAACGGCGGTAAGGGGTAAAGTCGAAACGGGTCATCGCAACAAATCCTCCAATGAGCAATTTGAACGGTCTCCGGGGCCCGCATGGCGGCATCCCGAGCCGCAACGCCCTCGCGGCGCGCTGCGACGATTGCTACATAGGTTCGCCGAAGGGCCCTTCAAGGGATCCCGAAACCGCTGCAACGAAGGGATTTTCGCGTGAGCCAGCCGAAAGTCGAAATCTACACCAAGATGTTCTGCGGCTACTGCGCGCGCGCCAAGCGGCTGCTCGAAAGCAAGGGCGTGGCGTTCACCGAATACGACATCACGATGGGCGGGCCCGACAAGACCGCGCTGCGCGCGCGCAAGCCCGACTACGCCACGGTGCCGCAGATCTTCATCGACGACCGCGCGATCGGCGGCTCCGACGATCTGGCGCGGCTCGACGCGGCCGGCGAACTCGACGCTTTGCTGGGCCGGTGAGCACCAGGATCGCCCTGCTGCAGATGACCGCCGGGATCGATCCGGCCGCCAACGCGGCCGCGCTCGTCGCGGCGGTCGAGCGGGCAGCGGGCGAGGGCGCGGCGATGCTGTTTACCCCCGAGATGTCGGGGCTGCTCGACAAGGACCGCGCGCGCGCCACGCCGCATATCGTGGCGGAGGCCGCCAATCCGGTGCTCGCGGCGGTGCGCGAGGCGGCCGCGGGGCAGGGCATCTGGGTCGCGCTCGGTTCGCTCGCCGTGGCGCGGGAGGACGGGCGCTGGGCCAACCGCTCGTTCGTCATCGCGCCCGACGGCACGATCGCGGCGCGTTACGACAAGATCCACATGTTCGACGTGCAGCTCGCGAGCGGCGAGGCGTGGCGCGAATCGGCGGCCTATGCCCCGGGCGAGAGCGTGGTGGCGGTGGACGATACCCCGGTCGGCCGGCTCGGCCTGACGGTCTGCTACGACATCCGTTTTCCCGCGCTGTTCGAAGCCCTTGGGCGGCACTCCTGCGACGCCATCGCGATCCCCGCGGCGTTCACCGTGCCGACCGGCCGGGCGCACTGGCACCTGCTGCAGCGCGCCCGCGCGGTCGAGGCGAGCGCTTACGTGATCAGCGCCGCGCAAGTCGGCGAGCATGCCGACGGGCGGCGCACTTACGGCCATTCGCTGGTGGTGGATCCGTGGGGCGAAGTCGTGCTCGACATGGGCGGCGAGGCGGCCGGGCTGGGCTTCGCGCAGATCGATCCGCGGCGGATCTTCGACGTGCGCGCGCAGCTCCCCAGCCTTGCCAACCGGCGCGCGCTGCTTACATGAAATTGTCATGATCGTTTACGACCTTGCCTGCGACCATGGCCACCGCTTCGAGGGGTGGTTCGGGTCCTCGGACGACTTTGCCGGGCAGCAGGCGCGCGGAATGGTCGCGTGCCCGGTGTGCGGCTCTGGCGCAGTGGCCAAGGCGCCGATGGCGCCGGCGGTCCCCCGCAAGGGCAACTGCGCGCCCGATCCCGCGCGCGGCGGGCGACACGCGCCGGCTCGGCCCGGCGCCGACACGACCGTCATGAAACGCGGCCCGCTGCCGCCGGAAGGAAGTCGCCGAAGCGCTCGGCAAGCTGGCCGAGGCACAGGCGCGCGCGCTGCGCGATTCGACCTGGGTCGGCGACGCTTTCGCCGAGCAGTCGCGGGCCATGCACTACGGCGAGCGCGATCCCGCGACGATCCACGGCCAGGCCACGGCCGACGAAGCCCGCGCGCTGTTCGAAGAAGGCATTCCGGTCGCCCCGCTGCCGTTCCCCGTGGCCCCGCCCGACGAGATGAACTGATCCGCCTGCGCCGATTGCGCGCGCGCTTCCGCTCACCTAAACGCGCGGGCGGGGCGCCCGTAGCTCAGCAGGATAGAGCATCGGATTCCTAATCCGGGGGCCGTGGGTTCGAATCCCGCCGGGCGCACCATCTTCTCTGCGCTACCGCGCTTCGCGCTCCTTGAGCGCAAGCGGGCTTCCGCCGAACGTCTTTCGCCCGGGTTTGGATGTCAGCTCGCGGGCGAGCGGCACTGGTAGCTTTCGGGCTTGGCCGGATCGCCCGAGACATAGTGCGGATAGCCCGGGTGAGGGCACAGCGGGACCGCGCCGCTGCCGTTCGCGCGGCTCGCGAGCGGGCGGTCGGGCGCCTTGCCCTGCTCGACCCAGTCGACCAGCGGGCCGAGCAGGTCGAACCGGTCGAAGGCATTGCCGCCCTGGCAGTGCATCATCCCCGGGATCATGTAGTAGCGGCTGGCCTCGGTGAAGCTCGCGCCGTTGGTGGCGGCGGCGCGCTGCCACCAGTCCCAGCTATCGAACGCCGAGAACCACGGGTCGCTGACGCCGTGGAACATCAGCAGCTTGCCGCCTCTTCCGAGGAAGGTGTCGAGGTCGGTCCAGACATGCGTGTCGGTCAGGCGCTGCGCCGCGTCGGCTTCCACCGCGCGCAGCCGCGCGTCGATGGCGATCGTCAACGCGCGAGTCGCTGGGCCGAACACGCCCGGCGTACCGGTCGGCAGGTAGCCGGGCAGGCCCGGGCCGGTGAAGGCGATGCCGGTATCGAACGGCACCGGCACGTAGATCGGATCGCCGGCCGCATCCTTGGGGCCGGCGAAGGCGCGCTCGAGCGCCGTGACTTGCGCCCCGCTCAGGCAGCCGTCGGCTTTCTCGCCGCGGCACTGCAGCTCGGCAGGGCGGAAGCGGCACTGCGCGACGTTCATGACCATCCCGTCGGCCCGCCCGTCGAGCGCGTCGCACTGCTTGAGCAGCCCGCCGACGATCGCGGTGCGGTCGCTCGCCGAGAAAATGCGCTCGACCAGCGGCAGCCCTTGCGCATCGCGCGGAGCGGACTGGTTGAACTGCACCGCGGCCCATTCGATCGCGAGGTTGGAATGCCCGGTCCGCATCGCCGGCGCGCCGACCACGATGCCGTCGAATAGCTCGGGATAGCGCTGCGCGGCGAGCATCCCCTCGCGCCCGCCGGTCGAGCAGCCGGTCATGTAGCTGTGGTCGATCTTGCGGCCGTAGAAGCGCTCGGTCAGTGCCTTGCCGTCGAGCGTCACCGTGCGCACCGAGGCTTCGGCGAAGTTCAGCGCCGCGCGTTGGTCGCTCATGAAGCTGTCGTCGAACCCCGCCCCCTTGTGGCCGCTGTCGTGGCTGATCACCGCGAACCCGCGCGCGAGGGCGGAGCGCTCGCCCGATGCGACCGGCCCGATCGGCTGCCCAACACTGCCGTTGAGCCCGCCGCCGCCCTGCAGCAGGAACCGGCCGTTCCAGGTATCGGGCAGCGCGAGCGCGAAGCCGATCGCGTAGTCCTTGCCGTCGGTGCCCTTGTGCGGATCGATCGTCCCTTCCAGGCGGCAATGCGCGGGCAGTGCGGGGGCGGGCGGCGCGCCAGGGCCCGCGGCGGGCCGGGCCGCTGACGCGGCCAGGTGCCGGGCGGCGGTCACGGTCAGGCCGGGGCGGAGTTCGGTGCCGATCATGCGTTCGCAGCGCTGCGCGGCAGATGCCGTCTGCGACACGCCTGGCGCGGGGAAAGTGACCGCGCCGGCGAGCAGCGCCGCGACCAGAGCCGTTCTGCGGCGCGAATTCTGTCCGATCATAGCGTCACCACCACTTTCCCGACTTGCTGGTTCGATTCGAGGAACGCATTGGCCGCGCCGAGCTGCTCGAGCCCGTGGAAGGTCTTGGCGATCACCGGGCGGAGCTGGCCGCCGGCGAGGCCCTGGAGGATCTTGGCCTGCGCCGCCTGGTAGCGATGCGGGTGGTTCCAGATCTCGCTCGCCACCCAGCCGCGCATCGACAGGCCCTTCATCGCGCAGGGCCAGTGCGGGTAAGGCGTCGGCTGCTCGCTCAGGCCGCCGTAGATGAACAGGATACCGCGCGGCGCGAGCGCGCGGGCGAGGGTGTCCACATAGGGCCCGCCGACAGGATCGAACGCGGTGCGCGCGCCTTTGCCGCCCGTGATCTCCATCACCCGTTCGACGAGGTCTTCCTCCTCGGTCGCGATGACGTGCGCGGCGCCCTGTTCGACCAGGGCGTCGGCCTTGGCGTGCGTGCGGGTGCAGGCGATCGAGACCGAGCCGGCCCAGTTGGCGAGCTGGATCGCGGCTATGCCGACGCTGGAAGACGCCGCGCGCACGATTACCCCGTCGCCGATGCCGATTTCGGCCACCTCGATCAGCGCATAGGCGGTCATGTACTGCATCCAGATCGACGCCGCCTCGGCCGGCGTGAGGCCGGGCGGGGCGGGCAACAGGATGCGCGCGGGGACGATCGCCTGCTCGGCCCAGATTCCGTATTGCCCCTGGCTGATCATCGGCAGCACGCAGACCCGCTGTCCGACCGTAAAGCCGTTCACCCCGTCGCCGAGCGCTTCGATCGTGCCGACGCCCTCGTAGCCGATCAGGCTGGGGAGGTGCGGCGAGACCGGATAGCGGCCGGCGCGGTACATCGCCTCCGAGCGGTTGAGGCCGACCGCTTCGACCCGGATTCGGACTTCGCCGGGCCCGGGCGCGGCGACTTCGAGGTCCTCGATCTGGAGCACCTCGGGCCCGCCGAGCGTGTGAATGCGGACGACCTTGGCCATGCTCTCTCCCGTTGTGTTCTGGCGGGAGATTGAGCGGCGCGGCACCGGTTTGTCCAGAGCGCCCGGACAAAGAAAAAGGCCCTCCCGCGAGGGAGGGCCTTAGTCTTTCGGCTGTTGCCGATATGCTTAGAAGCGGATGTTCGCGCCGAACGAGAACCGGCGGCCGAGCACGTCGTGGAACCCGCTGTACGAACCGCCCGGAAGCTGGCCCAGCGACCGATCGATGTTGACGTCGATGTTGGTCAGCGGCGGCTTGATGTCGAGGAAGTTGTCGATACCAAGGCGCAGCCGCACCACGTCGTTGAGCTGGTAGCTCGTGTTGAGGTGGAACACGTTGTAGGCAGGAAGACCGGACTGGTCGGTGCCCGTCGGCGTAAGGCCGTTGAGGAAGTTGACCTCGTTGCCGTCCTCGGTCTTCGGGATGTGCTGCCACTGCACCGAGAGGCTGGCCGGCCCCCAAGTGTAACCGGCGGTACCGAAGATGCGATATTCGAACGAGGACCCCGAGTTCACGCCCAGGGCACCGGTACCGGTGGTGCCGACGTACTCGAGAAGCGGCAACCCGTCCTGCGCCTGGATTTTGAAGTCCATCATGTAGTTGCCGTTCAGGCTGACGAACAGGCTGCCCGGCCCGAGGTCCGTTCCCCAGCTAAGTGTGGCGTCGATACCAGCCAGTTCGATACGGCCCTGGTTGCTGTAGCTGCCGACAACCGCGGCTTCGTTGAACCCGCCGTTCTGACCGTTACCCGTGGTGGGAACGCGGCCGACCGTCGCGCAGGTCGAGTCCGGGGAGTTGATCGCCGCATTGGCCCGCGCCCTGATTGCAGCATCACTGTCCAACTGGGCCTCGGTGGTAGCGCCGGCCGCAACGCCGGCCACCGCCGGGTTGTAGAAGGCACTGATGCACCGCAGCAGCTGGCCGCCGGCACTGGTGGTGCCGATCGGGTTGGCGATCGTGATGTTGAAGTAGTCGATCGTCATGTTGAGCCGCGACAGCGGACCACTGGAGAACGGCGACTGGATCACCGCACCCAAGGTGTAGGTATCCGCGACTTCGGGCTCGAGCGCGGCGAAGCCGGGGTTGTACTGTTCACGATACACCGCGTTGCCGACACGCGGCGCGAACGAGAAGCCGCCGCCGCCGGTCACCTGGCGCTGCTGAATGAACGCCGAGTTGTAGTAGCTGTTGGTGTCGGTGACGGGCACATAAACACCCCCGTTGTCACGCGCGATCAGCGCCTGGCAAACCGCCTGGCTGTCGAACGAGCCGCTCGGGTTGGCCGTGCGGCCGGCCGAGAGCGGGTTGTTGTGACGGGTCGAGCAGACGTCGCCGATCGGATCGACCGCGAACTGCTGTTGCAGAAGGAGCTTCTGCTCGGCGATGTTCGGTGCACGTTCCGCGCGGTTGAAGCCGCCACGGAAACGCAGCCAGTCGGTTACCTGCCAATCGCCGAGGATCTTGAACGTCTTGCTGAGGCCAGTGGTATTATAGTCCGAAAGACGTCCGCCGACCTCGAGATTGAGGCTCTGGATGAACGGCAGGTCGTTGAGCAGCGGGATCAGGAGCTCGCCGTAGATCTCCTTGGTGTCGATGCCCGTGTTCTCGATCAGCGTGCCCGGATAGATGCCGACGATCGAGTCGAGGAACGCGCGTCCGGCCGAGGCGGCACCGGCCGGCAGGAACTCGTACCGCGCTTCGCGATAGCTCGCACCGAGCGCGAAACGGACCTGGTCGCTGGTCCACGGGATGTCGAACAGCCCGCCCTGCAAGTTGGCTTCCACGATGGTCTGCCGCGAGGTACCGATATTGGTGTTGTCCTCGGCGATCGCCGCGCGGCAATCGTCGGAGATCCCCTCGTAGCCCTGGAAGAAGCGCAGGCCCGTGGTGCACCGGCCGTTGGCCGCGCCGAAGCCGCCGCTGAACTGGTTGCTGGTGGAGTTGAAGTTCTGACCGAAGTTCGGGGCCGAGAACACGGCACGCGCGCGCTGCAGCGAATACATGCCGGTCTGGCGGCTGATCGTCCGCGAAACACCGTGGTTGACGAAGGCTTCCCAGGTCCAGTCGGTGCCGGGGATCGACCCTTCGAGCCCGGCGATCAGCGTATAGGTCGTCACGTCCGAGTAGTTCTCGCGCGGGTTCGGGTAGAAGCCCGCGAGTTGAACCGCCGCGTTCGGGTTGGGGCGGGCGTTGAGCAGCGTCTCGATCGTGTCCGGAATGACCGCCTGGAACGCTTCGGTGTTGGTGCAACCCGTGGGGTTGTAGCCCGGGTTACCCGGCGTGGCGCAGGGCAGGATGCCGGTATACCGGTTGATGAACGCCGGGTTGGGGGCGAACGTCGTGACGATCGCGCCGTTCACGACCGACTGAGTCTGAATGACCGCAGAAGGCACCGCCGGATTCTGGTAGTTAGGACGGCCGAGGAACGCCAGCGGGTTGGGCACTTCGCCGGTGTACTTGCCGCTGCCCCACGGGATGATGATGTCCCAGCCACCTTGCGCGCCACCGGCTTCCTGGACGGAATAGGTGTTGCTGTTGCTGAACATGCCCTGCGCGAACACGCCGATCCAGTCGTTGATCTCGTAATTGCCGCGGGCGAGGAAGTTGTAGCGCGTGCTCGGCACGACGGCCGGGGTCAGCGTGTTGAGCGCATAGAACTGGCCGTTGGTGCCGGTCTTCCACGCGGTTCCGTTCACCGCGTCGAATTCTTCCCACGGCTTGTAGAACGCGGCGCCGGCGCCGCGCTGGGCGAAGGTGCCACCACCGAACGCGGACGAAGGCAGGAACAGCGAGCCGTCACGGTTGACGTAAACGCTGCCCGCGTTGTTCGCCACGGTCGGGTTCGCGCCAGCGAAGTAGTTCGTGATGACGCAGCCGCGCGGCGGAGCCTGGGTTTCGCAACCCGGGGTCGCCGGGGTGGCGGGGTTGAAGTTGTTGGTGAGGCCCAGGCCGCTGACGCCCGGACGCGGCACGAAGAAGAATCCGCCGGCGGTGCGCTCAGGATCGTTCCAGAGCCTCTGATAGTTGTCGAGGTCGCGCTGATAGAGGTCTTCACGGGTGTTGACCGACATCGCCACGCTGACGTTGCCGCGGCCGTCCGGGAAGTCCGTCCCCATGATGCCGCCGATCTGATACTCGAAGCCCGCACCGACCTGGTTGATGCCGCCTTGGAAATCGAGTTCGATGCCCTGGAAGTCGCGCTTCAGGATGAAGTTGGTCACGCCCGCGACCGCGTCCGCGCCGTAAGTCGCCGAAGCGCCGCCCGACACGATTTCGACGCGCTGCAGCGCGGCCGAAGGAATCGTCGAGACGTCGACAGAGCCGTTGGCGTTGCCCGGCGTGCCGCGGCGGCCGTCGATCAGCACCAGGGTGCGGTTCGCGCCGACGCCGCGCAGCGATACGGTCGCCGCGCCGGGGGTGTTGGTCGCGTTCGGCTGGATGTCGCCGCCGGCCGGGAGCGGGCCGCCGGTGCCTTCACCGGTGTTGGAGAACGTCGACGACTGCGAGATGACGAACTGCGGCAGACGGTTGAGCTGCTCTTCGACCGCGGCCGTGCTCGACTGGCGGAGGAACGTCTCGTCAACCGTGACGGTCGGGCTGTTGGCGCTGTAATCGGGGCGCTGAATGCGCGAGCCGGTCACGACGATCGCACCGCTCGAGCTCGAAGTCGTGCTGCGGCATTCGGCGGCGTCCGGGGTCTCGTCGCAATCGACGTCGTTGCTCTGCGCCATCGCGGGCGAAGCGACGAAGAAGCTGGTGGCCGAACCGGCCAGCAGCAGGGCCTTCAGAACGGCCGCGGTTTGGAAATTCCTCACTGTGTGCTCCCTTCACAAGTTTACCGGCGGCTCAGCAGCCGGCACTATCTCCGATATGGCTTCTCGGCCGTCGATCGTCCGTCAGGCCCCATTGGGCTCTGCGGACCGCATCAGCGGCCGCGAAAGGCGATGTCTGCGTGGGTGGAGTGAAAGACGACGGAGGCCCGGCTAGCCGGAATGTCGCAAGCGCTGTGAAGCGCAACCCCCATCAAATGATCCTCCCCTCCCGCCCGTCTTTGATTCGACGGGTTCGGTTCTTGCCGGGACACATATGGCCCGCGAAACATGGTGTCTAGGGCCAGACGCGGCGAAACCCGCAAAAAGTATCGGAATTGCGCGGATTCGGGACGCATTGTTACGCTTCGAAGGCATCCGCCGATCGGCGCGGTGCCCGCCGGATAGCGCCGAAATGGCGGATTTCCGCTACTTTTGACGCTTAACAAAGGTTCGCTTGCGAACGGGTGTTGCCATGCTGCATCGGTTGCGAAGATGATTCTGTCCGCGATGACAAAGCGCTCGTTCCCGCCATTTCCGAGCGGATTCGGGCTCATCCCGGCGGGCGCTGTTCAACGCGGACATTCCGCCTTAAGGTCGATACAAAATGGGCGAGACAGCCATGTCAGGGCGAGGGAGCGGACACCCGGTGTCCAGCGGACGGAGCGATCTGAGCCCGCCGGGAGCGGCTGAGGATTGGTGCGCCGCGCTGCGCGATCACGCGCGCCAAGTCTGGCTCGCCGCGCCGCGACTTGCGACGGCGGATTCCGTTGCCTTGGCAAAGGTGACACGGGCGCTGGGGCGGCGCACGGGCGAGGCTTTCGATATTGTCACCGCGTTCACGCTCGGCAGGCGCCAACTGGCCGGCGGGCCGGACGCCGCGCCCGACCTCGGCGGCCTGGAGATCGTCCTCGCCGGGATCGCCGAGGCAGCCGCGCGGGAAGGCCATGCGGCTGGCGGGGACGCCGCATCCCCGCAGATCATCCAAAGCGAACTGTGGCAGATCCTTCATAAGGTTCGCGAGAGCGCCGAGCTTTCCTATGCGCGCGAACTCGACATTATCGAGCTCGACCGGCGCATCCTGTTCATGCTCCAAGGCGTCGGACCGCTGGTGCCCGCCGACATCGCCGGCGCGGTCGGGGTCGACAAGGCTCAGGTCAGCCGCTCGGTCAAGCGTCTGCTCGAGCTGCGCATGGTTGAGCGCGCGCAGATTCGAACGCCGCTGCACCTGACGCGCAAAGGCGAAGCGCTGGCGAAACGGCTCTCGCGGCTTGCCGAACTGCGCAATCGCGAGCTGACTTTCGGAGTAAGCGACGACGAACTGGCGGAACTTTTCGCGGTCATCGAGGTACTGCTGGACCGAGCAATGCAGCTCTACGAGCAGGAGCGCATGCTTGCCGCGCGCGGCGAGGATGCGCCGCCGCGGACCGCCGAGCGGCGCCCCGCCGACCGCATCGTTATCGATCGAACCCGGATCGTCTCGCCGCTGATGACGCTCAGCGCCTATTTCAGCCGGAGCGGGGCGCTGGCGTTCAAGCGGCTCACCGGACTGTCCAACTTCGAGGCTTTCGTGCTGTCGGAGATCGGCCTCGCCGCCCCGGTCGAGTGGCCGGTGTTGGTCGCCGTTTTGCAGCGCGACCATAGCCAGGCGGGACGCACCATAACGGCGCTCGTCGAACGCGGCCTGGTGACGCGCGAAGGCGGACCGGGCCGGCGACACGGGCGCTTCGTGCCCTCGGCGGAGGGCGCGCGGCTGCACAAGGTCATTCACGACGCCGGTCGTGAGCGCAGCGCGTTTCTGCTGGCGCCGCTCAGCGAAGACCGGCGGAGCCGCTTCCTGGAAATTTTCGACAAGATCCGCCGCAACGCGGTGGCCCAGCTCGAGCGCGAGCGCGCCTTCGCCGAGCTGGATCAGGGATAGCGCTACCCGTCAACGTTGGCGGCGAACCCGAATCCCCTCTTGCCCGTCCACGCGCATCAGGAAGCTGCCCATGGCTGCGCGGTCGATTTCGACGATCGAGCCGACCCGTGGAGGGCGGAAGCTTGCATCGACGCCGTCGGTGAACAGCCACTGCGCGCCGCCCTCGATCGTCACCAGATAGATGCCGGGCTCGCGCATGGAAACGGCGGTGACTTTGGGGCGGATGCTGTCGACTTGCGCGTCGGGAGCGCGGACCCGCTGTTCGGTGCGTACGGTCTCGGCGCCGAACCCGCCAGGTCCCTGCGCAGGCATGACCGGCGCGCCGCCCCCCTGCGCCCGCACCGCGCCGGGCACGGTGCTGCGCGCGACGCCGCCGGCCTGGCGGATGTTGTTATCGTAGCAGGCGAGACGTGCCGTCGGGTCGTCGATCTTGGCGCATTCGACCAGGATATTGAGCACGGCCTCGCGGTTCGCTTGCGCGGCGGCGGGAACCGGAAGGGTGGCCAGCACGGTGACCGCGGTGGCAGCGGCGGCGATCCGCGCGCGGGTAGAAAACATGGTCCGGCTAGCTCCCTCTCGCATTATGGTCGCGACATGGCCGGACCGCGCCGCCCACGCAAGGGGGTTGCGGATGGCCCCCGCCACCAAGACGGTGTCAGGCGCCGGCGGCCTTGGTCGGATCGAGTGCGCCGCGGCGAATCTGGTCTTCTTCCATCGACTTGAACAGCGCCGCGATGTTGCCTTCGCCGAAGCCCTCGTCGCCTTTGCGCTGGATGAACTCGAAGAACACCGGCCCGATCATCAGCTCGCTGAAGATCTGCATCAGCAGCCGCGGTTCACCGCCGTGCGTGGTACCGTCGACCAGGATGCCGCGCCGCTGCAGTTCGGGGACCGGCTCGCCGTGCCCGGGCAGCCGGTCGCCGAGCTGCTCGTAATAGGTCGCGGGCGGGGGCGGGGCGAAGCCGAGGCCCTTCTGCCGCAGACTGTCGAGCGAGCCGTACAGGTCGTCGCTGGCCAAGGCGATGTGCTGGATGCCTTCGCCGTTGTAGACCCGCAGGTACTCGGCGATCTGGCCTTTGCCGCCCCCGCCATCCGGGCCGCTTTCCTGATTGAGCGGAATGCGGATCTTGCCGTCGGGCGCCATCATGACCTTGGTGTTGAGGCCCGAGTACTCGCCGGTCACATCGAACTGGCGGAACTCGCGGAAGCCGAAAATGCGGGCGTAGAAGTCTTCCCAATGCGCGATGCGGCCGTTGTAGACGTTGTGCGTCAGGTGATCGATCGTATGCAGCCCGGCGCCCGGCGGGAAGCGCTCGACCGCTTCGTCGAAAACGAAGTCGATGTCGTAGATCGACAGGTCGGCGCCGTAACGGTCGATCAGGTAGATCAACGAGTGACCGATCCCGCGGATCGCGGGAATGTTGAGTTCCATCGCGCCCGCTGGCACCTCGACCGGCTCCGCCCCGCGCGCGATCGCCAGCGCATGGGCGCGGGCAGCGTCGCGCACCCGGAACCCCATGCCGCAGGCCGAGGGGCCGTGTTCGGCGGCGAAATAGGCGGCAGGCGACCGCGGCTCGTAGTTGGCGATCAGGTTGATCGCGCCCTGGCGCCACAGCTGCACGTCCTTGCTGCGGTGCCGGGCGACCCGGGTAAAGCCCATGCGCTCGAAAGCAGGCTCTAGCACGCCCTTGGCGGGCGCGGAGAACTCGAGGAACTCGAAGCCGTCGAGCCCCAGCGGATTGTCGAACAGGTCGGACATGGTTTCGTTTGTAATCATCTCGCGCAGCCAGAGCAAGCATGCCTGGCACGCCACACAACGCGATTGTGCCACATAACCGGCAAAACCGCTTGAATCGTTGAATCAACTGTGATTCACCCAAGGCATGAATTCGCCCGCGCCCAAGCGCGCCATCTTCCGCGAAAAGCTCAGCCGCTATGGGGCGCTCGCCTGGCTGCTCGGCCTTGGCGGGCTGGCCCTGGCGGGGCCTTACGGGCTGCTCTCGTGGAGCGAGAACCGCGCGATGCTGGAGCAACGGGAGCAGCGCATCGCGGCCCTGGTCGCGCAGCGCGACGAACTCAAGAACCGCGTCGTGCGGCTCGATCCCGACCACGCCGACCCCGACCTGGCGACAGAGTTGATCCGGCGCGACCTCAACGTCGCGCATCCCGACGAGTACGTTCTCGACCTCAAACCCCGGCCGTGAGGTTGCAGCCCTAACGGCGCGAATCCGCGCCCGCGCGATTGCCGCATTGCAGCATGCGCGGGGCGTTGCCAGCATCGCACGGCTCTGTTTATAGCGGGGCGAAGCCGGCGCCTCCGGGGCGCGTTTAGAGGACATTGCCTTGGCCCGTGCCGCCAGTTCCACCCCCGGCAAACCCAAGCGGGCGCCGGCCAAGAAAGCTCCGACCTCCGCCGCCAGCGGCTCCAACGATACCGGAGGCGGATCGTTCGAACTCCGCAGCCTCCAGCAGGCGCTAGAGCAGCAGCGCCGCTATGCGGCCAGCGCCGACGAGCTGCTGCATTTCTACGAGCAGATGCTGCTGATTCGCCGGTTCGAGGAAAAGGCCGGCCAGCTTTACGGGATGCGGCTGATCGGCGGTTTCTGCCATCTCTACATCGGCCAGGAAGCGGTCGCGATCGGGCTCCAGTCGGCGCTCGACAATGAGCGCGACAGCGTGATCACCGGATACCGCGACCACGGCCACATGCTCGCTTACGGCATCGATCCCAAGCTCATCATGGCCGAGCTGACCGGGCGCCAGGCGGGCATCTCGAAGGGCAAGGGCGGGTCGATGCACATGTTCTCGACCGAGCACAAGTTCTACGGCGGGCACGGCATCGTCGGCGCGCAAGTCTCGCTCGGCGGGGGCCTCGCGCTGGCGCACCAGTATCGCGGCGACGGCGGGCTGTGCCTGGCCTATTTCGGCGACGGCGCGGCCAACCAGGGTCAGGTCTACGAGACCTTCAACATGGCCAGCCTGTGGAAGCTGCCGATCGTGTTCGCGATCGAGAACAACCAGTACGCGATGGGCACCTCGGTCAAACGCAGCTCGGCCGAAACCGAGTTCTACCGGCGCGGCACCGCGTTCCGCATCCCCGGCATGGAAGTCGATGGCATGGACGTGCTCGCGGTGCGCCAGGCCGCCGAGGTCGCTTTCGAGCATGTCCGCGGCGGGCACGGGCCGGTGCTGCTCGAACTCAACACCTATCGCTATCGCGGCCACTCGATGTCCGATCCGGACAAGTATCGCACGCGCGAGGAAATCCAGCAGATGCGCGAGAAGAGCGACCCGATCGAACATGCCAAGGTCGAGCTACTCCAGGCCGGCGTTGCCGAAGACAAGCTCAAGGACATCGACAAGCGCATCAAGGCGCAAGTCGCCGAAGCGGCCGATTTCGCCGAAAGCTCGCCGGTGCCGCAACCGGCCGAACTCTATACCGACGTGCTGGTGGAGAGCTACTGAGATGATCGAGCTCAAGATGCCCGCGCTGTCGCCGACCATGGAGGAAGGCACGCTCGCCAAGTGGCTGGTCAAGGAAGGCGATAAAGTCGCCTCCGGCGACGTGCTCGCCGAGATCGAGACCGACAAGGCGACGATGGAATTCGAATCGATCGACGAAGGCACCGTCGGCAAGATCCTGGTCCCCGAAGGCAGCGAGAACGTAAAGGTCGGCACCGTCATCGCTACCTTGGCGGGCGAGGGCGAAGACGCATCCCCGCCTGCTCCGGCGCCGAAGGCCGAGACGCCGGCCGCCGAGCCTGTGGCGGCCGAAGCGCCACCGGCGGTCAGCAAACCCGCACCTGCCCCGCGCGCGGCCGATCCCGAGATTCCCGCTGGCAGCAATATGATCAAGGTTACCGTGCGCGAAGCGCTGCGCGACGCGATGGCCGAGGAAATGCGCCGCGACGACCGCGTGTTCGTGATGGGCGAGGAAGTCGCCGAGTACCAGGGCGCCTACAAGGTCACGCAGGGCCTGCTCGAGGAATTCGGCCCGCGCCGGGTGATCGACACCCCGATCACCGAATACGGCTTCGCCGGCATCGGCACCGGCGCGGCGATGGGCGGGCTGCGTCCCGTGGTCGAGTTCATGACCTTCAACTTCGCGATGCAGGCGATCGACCACATCATCAACTCGGCGGCCAAGACCAATTACATGTCGGGCGGGCAAATGCGCTGCCCCGTAGTGTTCCGCGGCCCCAACGGCGCCGCCAGCCGGGTCGGCGCGCAGCACAGCCAGAACTACGGGCCCTGGTATGCCAGCGTCCCCGGGCTGATCGTGATCGCGCCCTATGACGCGTCGGATGCGAAGGGCCTGCTCAAGGCCGCGATCCGCAGCGACGACCCGGTGGTGTTCCTTGAGAACGAGCTGGTTTACGGCCGCAGCTTCGAACTGGCCCAGCTCGACGATCACGTGCTGCCGATCGGCAAGGCGCGGATCATGCGCGAAGGCAGCGACGTGACGATCGTCAGCTATTCGATTGCCGTCGGGCTCGCGCTCGAGGCGGCCGAGACGCTGGCGGGCGAGGGCATCGAGGCCGAAGTCATCGACTTGCGCACGCTGCGCCCGCTCGACCGGGAGACGGTGCTCGCCAGCCTCGCCAAGACCAACCGCCTGATCATCGCTGAGGAAGGCTGGCCGCAGTGCTCGATCGCTTCGGAGATCGTCGCGATCTGCATGGAGGACGGCTTCGACCACCTCGATGCGCCGGTGCTGCGGGTGTGCAACGAGGACGTGCCGCTACCCTATGCTGCCAACCTCGAAGCGCTCGCGCTGATCGACGCGCCGCGCATCGCCGAAGCGGCGCGCAAGGTGTGCTACCGGGGCTGAGCGCGGCTAGCGATCAACAGGTCAGGGTGTTGGTGCCCGAAGTGCTCGCCAGGTTGCGGTCGTCGCGCACAATGAACGCTGCCTCGTGGCGGAACTCGCGCCCGGACACGAACATCGTGCCGAACAGCGGCTGGTATTCGTAGACGACCTCGACGAACATGACCGCCTGGCCGGTGTTGGCCGCAACCTTGCGGCCCGGCTGGCCCATGCCGTCCCAGGCAATGCCGGTGAGACCGTTGTTGGTCGTGTCATTGCCGTATGCGGAGACGCGCACGAGATCGCCCGTACAGCGCTGCCAGTGGATGTATTGCCGCCCGTTGGTGTGCTTCTCGAGGCTGGACAGGATGATCCGGCCCTTCTGCTGGACCTTGAGCCCGGAGCCCTGGCGCAGCGCCCCGGACATGACCGCAGCGATCTCGCTCTCGGCGATGGTCGGGGAGACCGCGCTGTTGTCGGTCTGGCCGAGCCGCGAGGCATTGTCAGCCACCGCCAGCGCAAGCTGGCTGATCTGCATGTTGGTGGTGGTCATGTTGGCGATCTCGATGCCGTACATGCCCAGCGCCACCAGCATCGGCAGCGACAGCCCGAACTCGACCATCGAGATGCCGGACTCGTCGCGGCGCAGCGCGTCAAGCAACCGCGCGGGGCGGCGCGGCGCGGCGGCGGGCAAAGCGGGCGGCGGCGTCATGTGCAAGTCCCCGCGGTGGCGGCGTACCTGGTCTGGTTGCCGAACGGCTGGTTCTTTTTGACTGCCGTCGCGACGAGTTGCTTGTCGGTCCACTGTGCCGGCAGGAACGGGACCTTGAAGATCGGGGTGTAGGTGGCCTTGACGGTGTAAAGGATCACGTCGCCCGCTCCGCCATTGCCCTGGGTTCCGATGTCCGATTCCCACTGGCCGGAGCGGTTTTCGTCGATGTAGGCTTCGCCCTGGTCGCAGATGCCGTTGTTGCGGCCGGGATAGTCGATCCACTGGCCGGAAGAGTTCTTGCCTTTGTTGTCGGTCCACTTTTCAGGACGGGCAATATCGGCAAAGTCGTAATAACTGGTCCGCGTCGTGGTCAACACCACCCCGGGCAGGATCGGCTTGACCATGTCCTCGACCATATCGTCGGCGTCGTCGGTGTCAGCGGTCTCGAGAGAGGATTCGCGCGCCGCGCGCTCGACCGCGCCTTCGAACACGGCCTTGGCGTAGACCATGTGCCCGAGGTGGAACATGCCGAAGATGAACAGGAAAAACACCGGCGCGATCAGCCCGAACTCGGTCGCGGCGATGCCGTGCCGCGAGCGCAGCAGGCGCGTCATCGTGGCGGCGATGGGGAGGGAGCCGGTCTCGGTCATAGCGTCACTCGCAGTTCGCCGACTTGGTTGGCGATTTCCTGGAAATGCTCTTCGAGTTCGGCGGCATCGTCGGCCTCGAAGCTGCTGTCGGGCGAGGCGCAGGTCGACATCCACGTCTGCAGACTGGTGCCGAACGCTACGACCCACAGCCGAATGCCGCGCGCCTTGATCGCTTCGCACAGCGCCGCGGAACGGCTCAGGTGCCGCGCGTTGGCATTGCTGAGTGCGCTGGTCCCGACGATCCGTCGGTCCATCCACTCCATGCCCCACAGCGAGTTCACATCGTCGAACGCCTGTTGGTCGCCGTCGGTCATGAAGATCACGTGGCGCGAGACGGTCGCCCCGTTGCTCGGTTCGAGGTTGACGTTGGACGCGAAAATGCCCGTCGGCGAGCTGAGCCGAGCGCCCCATAGCAGCCCGGTGTCGTGATAGGTCCCGTAGGATGTCACGGTCATAGCATCGACATA
Organism: Sphingomonadales bacterium 12-68-11; assembly: GCA_002279825.1. Classification (GTDB taxonomy): domain Bacteria; phylum Pseudomonadota; class Alphaproteobacteria; order Sphingomonadales; family Sphingomonadaceae; genus Croceibacterium_A. Next base: position 132,349 of record NCCV01000003.1, on the reverse strand, counting down.
GGCGTCGAAGCTGGTCTCGGTCATCGCCGTGAGCAGCTGCGACTGGTACGGGCAGTACGATGCGGCGCCGTTGGTGCTCTGGCGATTGAAAAGCGAGACGTTTTCCTCGTACTCGGACCCGCTGCCGGTCGAGACCGAGCCGTTTCCGTTGTCGTCCAGGTTTTCGTACTGTGCGGTGTTGACGTCGCGCCCGAACGTAACCTGCCACCACTGCGGCTGCCACTTGGTGTTGAAGTCGGAGGTCGGAGCCGCATCGATATTCATATCCAGCGGGGTGACGCCGTCGCTTCCGACGATGCCCGCGACGAGCGACGTGAACGAGTGCGTCGCGGCAGGGGTCGAAGACCGCTCGATGACGCACCCCGCCCAGGTCGAGCTGACATTCGCGCTTTGGGTGCCGTTACTGGCGATCCCGATCGGATGCGTTACGGCCACCTGCGTCTTGTAGGTCGAGGTGCTGAAAGTGCGGTTCATCAGGACCGCGTTCGCGAACGTCGTGCCCGATGTCGTGACCGCAATCGGAGTCCGCTTTTCATAGCTCGAACTGCGGCGTTCGCGCGCCTCGATCCGTTCCTGGATGCGCCGGCTGTTACAGCGATAAAGCGAGCGCCGCTGCGGCTGGTGCGTCCCGGTCGTCTTGACCTGGACCAGGCTGCCATCAGTGTCGGCTTCCATCGAGAAGCTGATGTTCGTCGTGGCCGAGCCGTAGTCCGCCCAGGCGGTATCCGCCGGCTTCGCGGCGTTGCAGTTCGTATCGCCGTTGGGGTTCGGATACTGGCTGCTGATGTTGGTCCAGTTCTGGACTTGAGTTGCGCTTGTGAAAGTCGGGTTCGTGTCGGTCCAGGTCGCGACCGGGGTCGCGTTCCAGTTGACCAGTTGCAGTGACGGCACGGTGATGCTGTCGGTAAGATAGCTCGGATCGAGATCGTAGAGCAGCTTGCCGACATTAGCCGTGCTCGAATAGGGCACGAATCCGTAGCGGATGCGCGCGTTGGTCCCGTCGGTAGCGGTGTGGACGGTATCGAAGAAGCTCTTCATTGCCGCTCGCAGCGCGAAAATGCGCGATCCCGAAGCGTTGGCAGGGAGGCTGTCCGCATCCGGCCGCCAGTTCATCGAGAAGGTGTTATCGAGGATGAACACGATGTCGCTGTTGCCGACGCCCATCGACGCGGTGCAGCTGACGGCGAGCGGGATCGTGTTGTAGCCGAAGATCTTCATGATCACGGTGGGCAGCGTGGCGCTGGCGGTGCCCTCGATGGTATTGCCATCGTCCTCGGTGCTGGGCAGGAATGTCGTGCCCGTCGTTCCTTGCGAAGCAAGGTCGTAGTTGGCGGTGAAATAGGCGTTGGCCTGGGCGGTCGCGGCGGTATCGAAGCCGTTGGCACCGACCGCGCGGCGGCCGGCCAGCACGCCGGCGTCGCAGGCGGCCTGGAGCCGGCGCTCTGCCTTGTAAGCGCGCGCCATATCCACGCCGCCGCCGACCAGCCCGGCCAGCACGATCACCACCCCGGCGGTCAGCGGCAGGACGTTACCCGCCGTATCGCGCCGCAGCCGCCGCATGAACGCCGAACGCGGGCCAACCTCCGTGTGCCCCGAACGGCCGTGCTTCGCATCCCTCATGGATTGCCCCGCTGTGTCCTATACACCCGTCCACCTCCGGCTTAACGCAGGCGAATGAGCATCCTTTTGAGCCTCGCGGTTAAGATCACGTTATGCCGCAGGGTTACGCGGATACGGGTGTGAGCGGCCTTTCCACGGCCGATCTGCCTCTGCCGCAGCGCCTCGCGCTGTCCTATGCGCCTGCGCGCGCGCGGACCGCGACCCATGCCTTTCTCGCGCTTGACGCCCGGTTGGCGGCGATTCTGCGGGCTCGGCGCGAGCCGCTGACCGTGCAGCTGCGGCTCGCCTGGTGGCGCGAAACCCTTGGCAAACCGGTTAACGCCTGGCCGGCGGGCGAACCTTTATTGTCGGCTTTGTCGGGCTGGCGCGACCCGAGCGCGCTTGCGGGCCTGCCCGATGCATGGGAATCGCTGCTCGCCGATGCGCTCACGCCCGCCGCGATCGCCGCGTTCGTGGCGGGCCGCGCCAACGGATTCGCCGCGCTCGCCCGCCAGCTCGGCGCGGCCGACGAAGCGGCGGCGGCGGACGCGGCCGAGATCTGGGCGCTCGCCGATCTCGCCGAGCACTTGGGCGACGGCGCGGAACGCGAACTGGTGGTCGAATACGGCCGCGCGAAGGGCCCCCCGCCGCGCCTGCCGGCCTCGCTGCGCGCGCTGGCGGTGCTGGCCGCGCTCGGCGCCGCCGCGCTCGAGCGGGGAGGGGGCGCGCTGCTGTCCGGGCCGCGCAGCGTGCTTCTCGCCTTGCGGATCGGCCTGTCGGGGCGGTAGCCTGCCCGAAACCGGGGGGATATGCGCATGAACCGGGTGGTGCTGGGGGCCGTGTTGGCCTTGTTACTGGTAGGCATCGGGCTGTTCTGGCTGCAAGGCCGTGCTGAAGTCGAGCGGGGCGCCCCGCCGCCCGAGGCACCTGCGCCGGCGCCCGATCCGCAGGCCCTGCCAAGCGCCAACGCGGCGGGGTTGCGCGGGCCGGCGCCGCCCGAGGCGACTGCGCTGACCCGCGAGGACCAGCGCTTCTTCCGCTACGACCGCAACCGCGACCGGCGCATCACGCGCAACGAGATGCTGTCCACCCGCACCGCGGGCTTCCGCGAGCTGGACAAGGACGGCAACAACCTGCTGACCTTCGAGGAATGGGCGGTGACCACCGTCGACCGCTTCGAAGGCGCCGACCGCAATGGCAACGGCGAACTCGACCGCGCTGAGTTCGCCACCACGGCGCCCCGGCCCACGCCCACGCCGCGCTGCAACTGCTAGTCCCCCTCCCGCGCAAGGGTCCTTCGAGACGGACCTTCGCTACGCTCCTTCGGAGCTACTCAGTCCCTCCTCAGGATGAGCGGGAATGGAAAATGTTCGCTCATCCTGAGGAGGGACTGAGCTTGTCGAAGGCCCGTCTCGAAGGACCGGCCTTCCGCTAGGCAGGGACGCGTTCGATAGCCGACAGCCATGCCCCGAAATCGGCCTTGGCGCGGGTGGTATAGGCTTCCTTGCGCTGCTTCTTGTGCGTCGCCGGGAGCGGCGGGAACAGCCCGAAGTTGACGTTCATCGGCTGGTAGCCGTCGGCCTCGGCATCGCCGGTGATGTGGCCCAGCAGCGCGCCCATCGCGCTGGTCGGGGGAGGGGAGGACCAGGCGCCGCCCGCCAGCTCCTCTGCCGCCATCAGCCCCGCAAGCAGCCCGACCGCAGAGCTTTCGACATAGCCTTCGCAGCCGGTCACTTGCCCGGCGAAGCGGATGTGCGGCGCGCTCTTCAGCCGGAGCTGCCGGTCGAGCAGGCGCGGCGAGTTGAGGAAGGTGTTGCGGTGCAGCCCGCCGAGCCTCGCGAACTCGGCGTTCTCGAGCCCCGGGATGGTACGGAACAGGCGCACTTGCTCGGCGTGTTTGAGCTTGGTCTGGAACCCGACCATGTTCCACAGCGTGCCGAGCTTGTTGTCCTGGCGCAGCTGGACGACCGCATAGGCCCAGCGGCCGCTAGGATGCTCGGCCGTCGCCCAGTGCGGATTGTCGAGCCCGACCGGCTTCATCGGGCCGTAGCGGAGCGTATCGACCCCGCGCGAGGCCATGACCTCGATCGGCATGCAGCCTTCGAAATAGGGCGTGTCGGCTTCCCACTGCTTGAACTCGGTCTTCTCGCCGTCGAGGAGGCCCTGATGGAAGGCCAGGTACTGGTCCCTGGTCATCGGACAGTTGATGTAGTCCTTGCCCCCTTTGTCCCAGCGCGCGGCCATCCAGCAGACATCCATGTCGATGCTGTCGTGGTGGACGATCGGGGCGATCGCATCGAAGAACGCCAGGCTTTCGGCGCCCGTCGCCTGGGCGATGCTGCCAGCGAGCGCGGCGGCGGTGAGGGGGCCGGTGGCGACGATCGTCAGCCCGGCCCCAGAGCCGGCAGCGGGCAGGGTATCGATCCGCTCGCGCACGACCTCCACCGCGGGCAGCGCCTCGAGCGCGCTCTGCACTTCGCGGCTGAACACGTCGCGATCGACCGCCATCGCCGATCCGGCCGGGACCCGCGCCACTTCGCCCGCGCGCATGACCAGCGAATCGAGCCGCCGCATCTCGTGGTGCAGCAGGCCGACCGCGTTCTTCTCGTCGTCGTCCGAGCGGAACGAGTTCGAGCACACCAGCTCGGCGAGCCCGTCGGTGTGGTGCGCGGGGGTCATGTCGCCGCCTCCCCGCATCTCCGAAAGCCGCACGCGCACGCCGCGCCGGCCGAGTTGCCAGGCGGCTTCGCTGCCAGCGAGGCCCCCGCCGATGATGTGGACGTCGTGTGCCATAGGAGGAGCGCCGCTTGCTCGCGCTCGCCTTCGGCGTCAAGGGAAGCGCGATGCCCAGAGCCCAAGCGCGCCGCGCGCTCGCCGAGAAACGCCCGCTGCTCGTGCTGAGCGTGCTTGCCGCGCTCGCCTATTACTATCTGCGTGCCGCGCCGGTCGGCGAACTCTACCTGATTCTGCTGCGCGGCAGCGCGGTTCTGGCGCTCGCGCTCTATGCCTGGCTGCGCCATTCGGGCCAGGACGCCCGGCTGCTGGCGATCGCGCTGACAATTGCTTCTGCGGGCGAGATGGCGCTGCGGCTCGATCTCGGGGCCGGGGTGGCGCTGTGGTTCGGGCATCACCTCGTGGCACTGATGCTCTATCTGCGTCACCGGCGCACGGCGATGTCGCAGACGCAGAAGTGGACCGCAGTGGCGCTGCTGCTGGGCACGCCGCTGTTCGTGGCGCTGCTGCCCGCCGATCCGCGCCTGACCCAGCCGGCGGCGTTCTATGGACTCGCGCTCGGGGCGATGGCGGGCGCGGCCTGGACCAGCAGCTTCCCGCGTTATCGGGTCGGGGCAGGGGCGGTGTTGGTTGTCATCGCCCACTTGCTGAGCGCAGCGGAACTCGGGGTTCTGGCGGGCAGCGTGGCGGCGCAGGTGTTCATCTGGCCGCTGACATACCTCGGCTTGCTGCTGGTGGCGACCGGCGTCACCCGCACACTGCACAAGCGCGAGCCCGAGCTGCGGCTGGTGAGCAGCCGGGAGGGTTGAAATCCCAGAGCGGTGTATTATAACTACCGTATGAACGCAAAAGCCAAGCTCATCAAGGTCGGCAATTCGACCGGTCTTATCCTGCCCAAGGACGTGCTCGCGCGTTTGCGTGTCGAACTCGGTGACGAGTTGCACCTTGTTGAGCGGCCGAACGGCGAGTTCAGTATCGGCAAGTACGATCCCGAGTTCGCGCGGGCGATGGAGATTGCCGAGGAGATCATGCACGAGGATCGCGACATCCTTCGCGTCCTGGCAAAATGACCGAGATTGCTTGGGTCGCTCGTGCCTGGGCCGAGGCCATCCATGAGCGTCAACTGTCCGAGCACGGCGGCGGCGCCGGCTTGCGCGACGCGGGCGCGCTTGAGAGCGCGCTCGCTCGTCCGCAGAACCAGCTCCACTATGGCGAGCCTGACCTCGCTGGCCTTGCCGCCGCCTATGCTTTTGGCATCGCGCGCAATCATCCTTTCGTGGATGGCAACAAGCGCACGGCGTGGGTCGTCGCGCGCCTGTTCCTGCGGCTGAACGGTGCCATAGTGACATTCGACAAAGCCGAGGCGACCGTGATGATGCAGCAACTCGCCGCTGGCGGCCTCACCGAAGATGAAGTCGCCGGCTGGTTCCGGGAGCGCCTGGCCTAAGCTTCGTCGTCCGCGTCGTCGCGGTCCGGCTCGGGCTCGATCGCGGTCTGCTCGGTGCCGCGGCCGACCATCTCTTCGGCGATCGCTTCCTCGGCAGCGTTTTCGGGCGCCTCTTCCTCATCCAGCCGGACCGCGCCGACGATGTGTTCGTCGTCGGCGACATTGAACAGCCTGACTCCGGCCGAACCGCGCCCGATCACGCGCAGCGAATCGAGCCCGATGCGGATCAGCTTGGCCTGGTCGGTGACCAACATCAGTTGGTCGGCCTTGGTCGCGGTGAAGCTCGCCACCACCGGGCCGTTGCGGCCGATGTTATCGATATTGACGATCCCCTGGCCGCCGCGCCCGGTGCGCCGGTACTCGTAAGCCGAGCTGAGCTTTCCGTAGCCGTTGGCGCAGACCGTGAGGATGAACTGCTCGGCCTCGGCCAGCGCGGCGAAGCGTTCGGCGGGCATGTCGGGCTCGCCTTCGCGTTCCGCCTTCCACGGCGCGAACCGCAGATAGGCCTCGCGCTCCTCCTGGTCCTTGACCCCGACCTTGTGGAGGATCGAGAGCGAGACGACTTCGTCGGCGGGCTTGAGGCTCATGCCGCGCACCCCGGTCGAGGTGCGGCTCTGGAATTCGCGGATGTCCTCGGCGGCGAACCGGATCGCCTTGCCGTCGCGGGTCGCCAGTAGCACGTCGTCGTCGGCGTCGAGCAGCGCCACCCCGATCAGGCGGTCGTTGCTGCCGTCCTCGAAGCGCATCGCGTACTTGCCGTTCGACGGGATGTTGGCGAAGGCATCCATGCTGTTGCGGCGGACATTGCCGCGCGCGGTGGCGAACACCACGCTGAGCGCGCCCCAGGTCGCCTCGTCCTCGGGCAGCGGCAGCACCGCGGCGATGGTCTCGCCCTCGTCGAGCGCGGGCAGCAGGTTGACGATCGGCCGGCCGCGCGTGGTCGGGCCGCCCTCGGGCAGGCGCCAAACCTTGAGGCGGTAGACTTTGCCGGCGGTCGAGAAGAACAGCACCGGATTGTGCGTCGAGGTGACGAACATTGCCTTGACGGCGTCTTCCTCCTTCGTCGCCATTCCGGCGCGGCCCTTGCCGCCGCGGTTCTGCGCGCGGAAGGTCGAGAGCGTGGTGCGCTTGATGTAGCCGTCGAGCGTCACGGTCACGACCATCTCGTCGCGCTCGATCAGGTCCTCGTCCTCGAGCCCGTCCCAGGCCGGCGCGATCTCGGACACGCGCGGGGTGGCGAACGCGGCGCGGATCGTCTCGAGTTCCTCGCGCATCACCGCGTAGAGCCGCGCGCGGTCGGCGAGGATCGCGAGGTATTCGGCAATGCTGACGGCCAGCAGCTTGAGCTCGTCGCCGATCTCGTCGCGGCCGAGCGCGGTCAGGCGGTGCAGGCGCAAGTCGAGGATCGCCTTCACCTGGATTTCGGAGAGACGATAAGTGCCGTCGCGCGCGCCAAGGTTGGGCTCGACCGCTTCGACCAGCGTCAGGTACGGGGCGATCTCGGTGGTCGGCCACTCGCGCGCCAGCAGCCGCTCACGCGCTTGCGCGGGATTGGCCGCGCTGCGGATCATCGCCACCACTTCGTCGAGATGCGCGACCGCCACCACCAGGCCGAGCAGCACGTGGGCCCGGTCGCGCGCCTTGGCGAGCTCGAACTTGGTGCGGCGGGTAATGACCTGCTCGCGGAATTGGATGAACGCCTGGACGAAGTCGCGCAGCGTCAGCGTCTCGGGCCGGCCGCCGCGGATCGCCAGCATGTTCGCCGGGAAGCTCGCCTGCGCGGGGGTGTGGCGCCACAGCTGGTTGAGCACGACTTCGGGGGTCGCATCGCGCTTCAGCTCGATCACCACGCGCACCCCGTCGCGGTTCGATTCGTCGCGAATGTCCGACACGCCTTCGATCCGCTTGTCCTTGGCGGCGTCGGCGATCTTCTCGACCAGGCCGGCCTTGCCGACCTGAAAGGGGATGCTGGTCAGCACGATCGAGCGGCGGTCGCCGCGGCCTTCCTCGATCGTGTGGCGGCAGCGCTGCAGGATCGAACCGCGCCCGGTGGTGTAAGCGGCGCGGCTGCCGGCGCTGCCGAGGATCAGCGGTGAGGTCGGGAAGTCGGGGCCGGGGATGAACTCGATCAGTTCTTCAGAGGTGATGCCGGGGTTGTCGATGAACGCCAGGCACCCGTCGATCACTTCGCCGAGGTTGTGCGGCGGGATATTGGTGGCCATGCCGACCGCGATGCCGCCCGCGCCGTTGACCAGCAGGTTGGGGAAGCGCGCCGGCAGCACCGAAGGCTCGCGCCGTGATCCGTCGTAGTTGTCGACGAAGTCGACGGTATCCTTGTCGATGTCCTCGAGCAGCGCCATCGCCGGGCGCGCCAGGCGCGCTTCGGTATAACGTTCGGCCGCCGGCGGATCGGGGTCCATCGAGCCGAAGTTGCCCTGGCCGTCGATCAGCGGAACGCGCAGCGACCACCACTGCGCCATGCGCGCCAGCGCATCGTAGATCGCCTGGTTGCCGTGCGGGTGATAGTTGCCCATCGTGTCGCCGACGATCTTGGCCGATTTGCGGTAGGGACGCCCGGCGACGAAGCCGCCTTCCTGGCTGGCCCACAGGATGCGCCGATGCACCGGCTTCAGTCCGTCGCGCACGTCGGGCAGCGCGCGGGCGACGATCACGCTCATCGCGTAATCGAGGTAGCTCGACTTCATCTCGTCGACGATGTCGATGCGTTCGAACTCTTCCGGCGGAGGCGGCGGGTTCAGGATATCGGTATCGGTGTCGGCCAAGGCGGTTTGCCCGTCCCTTTTTCGTTGCAATGTGCGTGGCTGGAAAGCGCCTAGGCCATCGGGCTCGCGCAAGCCAGAATATGGGGGCGGGGAGGGGACCCGACAAGCCCGTTATCCACACCTCCGCCCCCCGGCGAGGACGCGATCGGCATCGAGCTGTCATCCGTCGCGGTTAAAACGGCGTTCAGCCCGGCTTTTGCATCTGCGAATTGCAATCGCCGGAAAATCTCGGCAGGAACCAGGTGACGTTATCCGGCTTCCCTCAGCGTAAGTCGGTAAAAGATCCCACAGGAGAGACAGAGTATGTTTGGCTTGTTCCGGACCGAAAGCCGTGCCCCGCGTCGCCAGTGGGTTTCCGCGCTTGCTCTGGGCGCGGTCGTCGCGGTCGGGGTCGCGCCTGCCACGGCGCAGGCGCAGCGCCAGCAGCGGCAGCAGCAAGCTCCGCAACCCAGCTATTCGCGCGAATTCACCGCCGTCTATCAGCCGATCGCCGATGTCGCCAATGCGCCGGCGGGAGACTTCGCTGCCGCGCGCACGCAGATTCCCGGCATGCTTGCCGCCGCTCAGACCGCTGACGATCGCTATGCCGCCGGCAACGTCCTGGTCGTGCTTGGCACCAAGCTGAACGACCGGCCGCTGCAGCGCCAGGGCCTCGAACTGATGCTCGCCAGTGGCAAGGTTCCTGCCGAGCAACTCGGCCAGGTTCAGTTCTTCATCGGGAGCCTCGCTTACGATGCCAAGGACTGGCAGGCCGCCCGCGCGGGTCTCGCCGCCGCCAAGGCAGCGGGCTATACCGATGCGGCGATCGTCGGCCTGACCGCCGAATCCTACTTCGGCGAAGGTCAGATCGAACCGGGTCTCGATTACTTGCAAAGCGAACTGGCGGCGCTGCGCGCGGCGGGCCAGCCGCTGCGGGCGGACTGGATCCGCCGCGGCCTGCGCGTCGCGCTCGAAGGCCGCTCGCCGAAAGTGGGCGACTGGTCGGCGCTGCTGGTCTCGGCCGAACCGAGCCCGGAAAACTGGGCCGCGGTGCTGCAGATTGTCGGCGGCTCGACCGCCGATGACAAGCAAGTCCAGCTCGATCTGCTGCGGCTGATGCGGCTCGCCAACGCGATGACCGATCGGCGCGAGTATGTCGCCTACATCGAGGCGGCCGATCCGCGCATCATGTCCAACGAAGTGACCAAAGTGCTCGACGCCGCGGTCGCCGCCGGTGTGCTGACCACGGGCGACGAGTACTATACCGAGATCAAGCGGATCGTCGATCTGCGTGTCCCGGAGGATCGCCGCGACGCGCCATCGCTGGTCGCCGAAGCGCGCACCGGCACGGGTAGCGACGCGCTCAACGCGGGCGACGTGCTCTATTCGCTCGAGCAGTTCGCCGAAGCCGAAGAGATGTTTCGCCTCGCCACCGAGAAAGGCGGCGCCGATCGCGATCGCGCGCTCACCCGGCTCGGGATCGCACAGGTCCAGCAGGGTAAGCTCGACGCCGCCAAGGCCACTTTCGCGCAAGTCGCGGGAGCCCGCGCCCCGATCGCGCGGCTGTGGGAAGCCTATATCGATAGCAAGGCGGCGTAAGGGCCGGTCCTCGTCGGTCTCGGGTCCTTCGAGACGCGTCTTCGATACGCTCCTTCGGAGCTACTCAGCCGCTCCTCAGCATGAACGATTTTCAAGGTAACGCTCATCCTGAGGAGGGACTGAGCGCAGCCCGCAGGGCGTAGTCGAAGGTCCGTCTCGAAGGACCGGGGCTACAGGACCGCGATCAAAGGACGCGCTTTCACACGTTGAACTTGAACAGCATCACGTCGCCGTCCTGGACCAGGTATTCCTTGCCTTCCTGGCGCAGCTTGCCCGCCTCGCGCGCGCCGGCCTCGCCGCCCAGCGTGACGTAGTCGTCGTATGCGATCGTCTCGGCGCGGATGAAGCCGCGCTCGAAGTCGGTGTGGATCTCGCCGGCCGCTTGCGGCGCCTTGGCGCCGGTGTGGAAGGTCCAGGCACGCGCTTCCTTCGGCCCCACGGTGAAGAAGGTGTTGAGCCCGAGCAGCCGGTAGCCGGCGCGGATCACGCGGGCGAGGCCGCTTTCGGTCAGGCCCAGCTCGGACAGGAACTCGGCGCGCTCTTCGCCCGGCATCGCGACCAGCTCGCTTTCGATCGCCGCCGAGACCACCACTGCCTGCGCGCCTTCGGCTTGGGCCTTGGCGAAGACTTTTGCCGATAGCGCATTGCCCTCGGCGGCGTCCGCCTCGGCCACGTTGCAGACGTAAAGCACCGGCTTGGCGGTCAGGAGCTGCGCTTGCGCGAACACCCGCGCCTCGTCGTCGTCGCGCGGCTCGGTCAGCCGCGCGGGCTTGCCTTCGCGCAGCAGCGCGAGCGCCTGGCCGAGCACGCTGGCCGTGATCTTGGCTTCCTTGTCGCCCGCGGTGGCTTTTTTGGCCGCGGCGGCGACGCGCTTCTCGAGGCTGTCGAGGTCGGACAGCATCAGCTCGGTCTCGACCACTTCGGCATCGGCGATCGGATCGACCCGGTTGGCGACATGCTGGATGTCGTCATCCTCGAAGCAGCGCAGCACGTGGACGATCGCGTCCACCTCGCGAATGTTGCCGAGGAACTGGTTGCCGAGCCCTTCGCCCTTGCTGGCGCCTTTGACCAGGCCGGCGATGTCGACGAAACCGAGCTGCGTCGGGATGATCTTGGCGCTGCCGGCGATCGCCGCCAGCTTGTCGAGCCGTTCGTCGGGCACCGCGACCTGGCCGACGTTGGGCTCGATCGTGCAGAACGGATAGTTCGCGGCCTGCGCCGCCTGCGTTTCGGTCAGGGCATTGAACAGAGTCGATTTGCCGACGTTCGGCAGACCCACGATCCCGCAGCGGAATCCCATGAAAGCGTCCTCGTATGTGGATTGGCGGGCGCCTTAGCTTGGGGTGCTACGCTTGGCCAGCCTGCGTCCCGCTAGTCGCGATGGGCTTTGCCGGCGATTTCGCCGGGGCGCAGCATGAAATGCGCGGCGACCCCGGCGAGCGCCGAAGCCGCCGCCGCGGCCAGCACCGCGCGGTCGAAAGCCGCCTCCAGCGCCGCGCCTTGCGCCGCCAGCACCGAGCCGAGTAGTGCGGTCGCGATCAGCCCGCCGGTACGGGCGATCGCGCTGTTGAACCCGTTGGCGGTGCCGACATGCTCGGCATCGACCGAGGCCATGACCGCGGTGGTCAGCGGCGCGACCGCGCCCGCCATGCCGAGCGCGACCAATGTCAGGGCCGGGAACAGCGTGGTCCAATAGGAACCGCCGGCCTCCACGCGCGCGGTCAGCGCGAAGCCGACCGCTACCACCAGCGGCCCGACCGTGAGCGGCCAGCGCAGGCCGATCCGCACCGCCAGCGCGCCCATGAAGCGCGAACCCGCGCCTAGAATGACCGGGATCGGCAGCAGTGCCGCGCCGGCCTGCGTCGGCGAATAGCCGTGGTTCTCGATCAGCACGTAGGGAATCAGCACGAACGTCGCGCCGAGCGCACCGTACAGCAGAAACGTCAGCGCGGTCAGCCCGCCGAAGCTCCAGGTTCCGAACAGCGCCAGCGGCATCGCCGCGTGCTCTCCCTGGCGGGCCTCGACCCAGACGAACAGGCCGAGCCCGGCCAGCCCGGCGGCCGTTGCGGCCGCACCGCCGCCGACGTTCGGCTCGGCCGCGCTCAGCACTGTCAGCCCCCAGGTGAGGGCCCCGAGCGAGAGCGTGGCCAGCCCGACGCCTCGCCAGTCGAGCCGCTGCTTGCCTGCGCCCGTCTCGCCGACGCGCGCGAGGCCGAGCACCAGCGCGCCGGCGGCGAGCGGCAGGTTGACGTAGAAGATGGCCCGCCAGCCGACCGTCTCGATCAACCAGCCGCCGATCAGCGGACCGATCGCCGCGGTGATCGCGCCGGCCGCCGCCCAAGTGCCGATCGCCTTGCCGCGCGCGTCGCCCGCATAGGCCGAGCCGAGCAGCGCCAGGCTGTTGGGCATGAGCATCGCCGCCGCCGCCCCTTGCGCGAAGCGCGCGGCTAGGAGCACTTCGAGCGTCGGCGCGAGCGCGCAGGCCAGCGAGGCGAGCGCAAACCCCGCCACCCCGCCCAGAAACATCCGCCGCCGACCGAACCGATCGCCTGCCGCGCCGCCGAGCAGCAGCAGCGCGGACAGCGGCAGCAGGTAGGCGTTGACGATCCATTGCAAGTCGGCCGCACCTGCGCCGAGATCGGAGCGGATTGCGGGGAGCGCGACGTTAGTGACCGAGCCGTCGACGAAGGCCATGCTCGACGCGAGGATCGCCGCGGCGAGCGTCCAGACCGGCGCGTGCCTCGGCCCGGCTGTCCGAGCGGTCATGCTGGGTCCTGGAGCCGCAGCGCGACTTCGCTCATGAAGCGCGCGTCGTCGCCCTTGGCGAGCCATTCGGCCTCGCCGGCGATTGCCCCCAGCATTTCGATTAGCGGGTCCTGCTCGTCCTTGGCGTAGCGGCCGAGCACGTGGCCGGTGACGCGGTCCTTGTGCCCGGGATGGCCGATGCCGATCCGCACGCGGCGGAAGTCGGGGCCCCCAAGCTGCTGGAGGTGCTGGTCGATGCTCTTGAGGCCGTTATGCCCGGCGGTGCCGCCGCCCTGCTTAACCTTGACCTTGAACGGGGCGAGATCGAGCTCGTCGTGGAACACGGTCAGCGCGTCCGCTTCGAGCTTGTAGAAGCGCAGCGCCTCGGCGACCGAACGCCCGCTCTCGTTCATGTAAGTCGCCGGCTTGAGCAGCAGGATCTTGTCGCCGCCAATGCGGCCTTCCTGCAGCCAGCCCTGGAACTTCTTCTGCACCGGCCCGAAGCCGTGCACGTCGGCGATCACGTCGAGCGCCATGAAGCCGACGTTGTGGCGGTCCATCGCGTGTTCGGGACCGGGATTGCCGAGGCCTGCCCACAGTTGCATCGCGCGCCCCTAGAGCGCCCGGGTTCAAAAGCAAAGCGCCGGCCCCGCGAGGGACCGGCGCCTGTAATTCAACCGCGGCGAACGGCTCAGCTTTCGGCTTCGCCCTCGGCGGGAGCGGCCTCGTCGCCGTCCTCGCCCTCGCTCGAGCGCAGCGCCGACGGCGCGACGATCGTAGCAATGGTGAAATCGCGGTCGGTGATCGCGCTTTCCGAGCCCTGCGGCAGGGTGACGTTGCTGATGTGGATCGAATCGCCCACGTCGAGGCCGGTCACGTCTATCTGGATGTCGTCGGGAATCTTGTCCGATTCGCACACCAGCTCGAGCTCGTGGCGCACGACGTTGAGCACCGCGCCCTTCTTCAGGCCCGGGCTCTCTTCCTCGTTCACGAACACCACCGGCACCGCGACCTGGATCTTGGAGTCCTTGCTCAGGCGCAGGAAGTCCGCGTGCAGCGGCCGGTCGGTGACCGGGTGCAGCGCGACGTCCTTGGGGATCGTGCGGACCGGCTTGCCGCCCACGTCGATCATCACGATCGAGTTCATGAAGTGCCCGCTGTTGAGCTGGCGGAGCAGGGCCCGCTCCTCGATATGGATCGGGGTCGGTTCGTCGTTGCCGCCATAAATCACGGCGGGTACCCGGCCTTCGCGACGCAATGCACGGGAGGCTCCCTTGCCAGCCCGTTCGCGCAGCTCGGCGGGCAGGGTCAGAGCATCGCTCATGTCAGTGCCTTTCGAATGCGTTGGTGTGCTTGCCCGTCACGCCTCCAGGGATGACCATGACGGGAAGCGCGCGCCCTTAAGGGCAAAGCGGCGCGGGGGCAAGCGCTACTGGAGGCGGCTCACCTTGTAGCCCTGCGCGGCGAGCAGCGCGGGCAACCCCTCGCCCCCCAGCATGTGTCCGGCACCGACCGCGACCAGCGGGTAGCGGCCTTGCTCGATCATTGCGGCGATCCGTCCGGCCCAGGCGCGGTTACGGCCCGTCAGCAGCACGCGCCGCAGTTCAGGATCGGCGAGGCCCCGGTCCGTGGTCTGGACAAGCGCGGCCAGGTCGCCGGTCAGCCAGGCACGGGCGAGGGCGCCCTCTTCCTCCGGCGAGGTGTCGGCCGCCGCCTGCTCGAGCAGTTCGGCCTGTGCCGGCTCGGGCAGGCGATCGAACAGGGCGAACTGCGCGGCGAAGCTCTCGAGCCCGGTGACCGGCAACCCGCTGGTCAGCAGCGCGCGGTCGACCCCGTTGGCGCTGTCGCCGGACCCGGCGGCGTTGGCGATCTGCAGCGCCGCCGCCCAGCTTTCGGTCGTTGCGAAGTCGCGCTCGGTCATGCCCGCACGGCCGAGCGCCCGGATCAGTTCGGCTTTTGCCGCGGGCTCGACTCGCGCCAGCAGCGGCGGCAAGCCGGGGCTGCGCGCGACCGCGGCAAACGCGCTCGCCGCGGCTTGGCTGTCGGCGAGATTGGCGATCTCGACCACCAGCACTTCGGCGTCGGCGAGCGCCTGCTCGAACTCCGGGGTCCGCCAGCGGGTGCCTTCCGGCAGGGCATGGATCGTGCCGAACAGCCAGCCCTTGGCGCCGTTGGCAGCGGTGACTTCCCACAGCGCGGGGGAGGGGGGCGGCCCGGCGGGCTCGGGCTCACCGCACCCTGCGAGCGCGAGCGCCGCCAGCAGCGCCAGGCAGCGGCGGATCACTGCCAGACGCGCCGCGCCTTGATGCCGCGCTTGCGGAGCTGGTCCTGCACACTGCCCGCGCCGGCGAGATGGCCGGCGCCGACGGCGACGAACACGGTGCCCGGTTGCTCCAGCCGCCGGTCGATCCATTCGGCCCAGTTGGCGTTCCGATCGGTCAGCAACCGCTGGTAGAGCGCGGGATTGTCGAGTTCGGCATTGAGCAGCTTGGCCAACCCCGCCGCATCGCCTTCGAGCCAGTCGGCCACCATCGCGTCCAGGCTGTTGGCCGATTCGGGCATCGCCGTCACCACCTCGTCGAGGAAAGCGAGCTGCGCCTCCATCGGCATCGTGTCGAACAGCGCGATCTGCTGCTCGATGGTTTCGAGCGCGCCGCGCTTCTTGGCCTCGCCCGCGCGCCCAGCGAGCGCCAGCTCGACCCCGCTCTGCGTTTCGTAGCCGCGCCGCGCCAGCGGCAAGTACGATAGCGTCATGCCCGCAAACCACGGCTCGACGCGGTCGAGCGCTTCGACCGGCAGGCCGAGGGAGACCAGCGAGGCCTCGAAGGCTTGCCGCTTGTCGGGCGCCATCAGCCCGCGCAAGGTTTGCCCTTCGGGCAGTTGCGCGGCTCCGGCCAGCGACTGCGCCGAGGCGGTGGCCTGCGCGAGGTCGATTTCGGTGACCAGCTCTTCCGAGGCGGCGAAGGCCTGTTCGATGCGGCCGTCGAACCAGTTCTTGCCTTGCGGCAGCGCATGGACCGTGCCGAACAGGTAGATTGTGGTGTCCTCGTCCGCCACTTCCCACAGCGCCGGACCGGGCACCGCACCGGGCGGCGGGGTTTCGACCCCCACGCCGGCGCAGCCGGTCAGGCCGAGCAGCAGCGCGGCGGCGGACGAAGCGAGACGTTTCAGCAGCATCGGTCGGTCGTTCCCTGGCACCCGTTCGGCCCCTGTTTGGCCGATGTAGGGGCTCCACTCGGCGCACGCCATATGCGGCGCTACCTTCCTGTCAGATGAATCGCTCGGCCGTTGACGCTCCCCCGGCCATCCGCCATGCGCGCGGCCATGCAGAGGGACCCTGCCAGAAGCTTCCAGGACATGATCCTCATGCTCCACGATTACTGGAGCGCGCAGGGTTGCCTGATCCTGCAACCTTACGACATGCGGATGGGCGCGGGCACCTTCCACCCGGCGACCACGCTGCGCGCGCTCGGGCCCGAGCCGTGGAACGCGGCCTTCGTCCAGCCGTGCCGCCGCCCGACCGACGGCCGCTACGGCGAGAACCCCAACCGGCTGCAGCACTATTACCAGTACCAGGTGATCCTCAAGCCGAGCCCGCCGGGCCTGCAGGAGCTCTACCTCAAGAGCCTCGAGGTGATCGGCATCGATCCGCTCAAGCACGATATCCGCTTCGTCGAGGACGACTGGGAATCGCCCACGCTGGGCGCCTGGGGGCTGGGCTGGGAAGTGTGGTGCGACGGGATGGAAGTGACCCAGTTCACCTACTTCCAGCAGATGGGCGGGTTCGACTGCAAGCCGGTCGCGGGCGAGCTGACGTACGGACTCGAGCGGCTGGCGATGTATCTGCAGGGCGTCGACAACGTTTACAATCTCGATTTCAACGGTCGAGGAGTCAGTTACGGGGATGTGTTCCTCGAGAACGAGCGGCAGATGTCGAAGTGGAACTTCGAGGTCGCGAACACCGACGCGCTGTTCGACCTGTTCGCCAAGGCCGAGGCCGAGTGCCGCAACGCGCTCGACGCCGGCGTCCCGATCGCCGCTTACGAGCAGGCGATCGAGGCCAGCCACGTGTTCAACCTGCTCCAGGCGCGCGGCGTGATCAGCGTGCAGGAGCGCGCCAGCTACATGGGCCGGGTGCGCGATTTGGCGCGCGGTTCGTGCGAGGCCTACATCGCCAAGGAAGCCGACCGCTGGGCCGCCGACTACAACGGGTGGACGGCATGACCATGTCCGGCCAAGTGCCTCCCCGGGACGGGGAGGGGGACCGCGCAAAGCGCGGTGGAGGGGGCCCTCGGTTCACGCGCCGCCCGCAGACTTACACCGCGCGAAAGCTCCGTAAGGAAATGACGCTGCCGGAAGGCATGTTGTGGAAGCGTCTTCGTGGGAAACAGCTTGGGCTGAAGTTCCGCAGCCAGCACCCGATTGGCCCCTATGTGGTCGACTTTTACTGCGCGACTGCACGTCTGGTCGTCGAGGTCGACGGTATGGCGCACGACAATGCGGAGAGGGCAGAGCGAGATCGGGTCCGCGACGGGTACCTGATTGAGCACGGATACGAGGTGCTACGCCTCCCGGCCGCGGACGTGCTGAAAGACGTGGACTGCGCCCTTGCTGCGATAGTTGCGCGTGCTGAGAGCCCCCTCCACCGTGCCGGGGGCACGGTCCCCCTCCCCGCAAGCGGGGAGGCACTAGGTTGACCGACTTCCTTCTCGAACTGCGCTGCGAGGAAATCCCCGCGCGAATGCAGGCCGGTGCGCGCGCCGAGCTGGAGAAGCTGTTCCGCAAGGAGCTGGAGGCCGCCGGCGTATCGCCTGGCGCGGTCACCGTGTGGTCGACCCCGCGCAGGCTCTCGCTGATTGCGCGCGACCTTCCGCAAGCCACCGAAGCCGTCAGCGAGGAAACTAAGGGGCCCAGAGTGGGCGCCCCGCCGCAGGCGCTCGAAGGGTTCCTGCGCAAGACCGGGCTGAGCGAAGACCAACTCACCGAGCGTGATGGCGTACTCTACGCGGTCGTCGAAAAGCCGGGCCGGGCGGTCAAGGTCGTGCTCGCCGAAGCGATCCCCGCGATCGCGCGCTCCTTCGCCTGGCCCAAGTCGATGCGCTGGGGCGCGACATCGCTCAGCACCGAAAGCATCCGCTGGGTCCGCCCGCTGTCGGGGGTCGTCGCGATTTTCGGCGAGGATCTGGTCGAATGCGAAGTGGGCGGTGTCGCCAGCAGCGTCGCCACGCTCGGCCACCGCTTCCACCACCCGGGCCCGATCACCCTCGGCGGCGCGCACGACTATCAGGACAAGCTGCGCGCCTGCCACGTCATCGTCGATCACGCCGAACGCGAAGGCATCGTCCGCGAAATGGCCCGCGCCGCCGCGCTCAATGAAGGGCTGATGCTGGTCGAGGACGAAGGGCTGGTGATCGAGAACGCCGGCCTCACCGAATACCCGGTGCCGATGCTCGGCCGCTTCGATCCCGCGTTCCTCGACGTGCCGCCGGAAGTCATCCAGCTCACCGCGCGGGTGAACCAGAAGTATTTCGTCTGCGAGTCCTCTGACGGTAAGTTAGCGGACGCCTTCGTCTGCACCGCCAACATCGAGGCGCGCGATGGCGGCGCGGCGATCGTCGACGGCAACCGCAAGGTCCTCGCCGCCCGCCTCAGCGACGCCCGCTTCTTCTGGGAGCAGGATCAGAAGAAGACACTCGCCCAGCACGCCGAAAAGCTCGCGCGGATCACATTCCACGAGAAGCTCGGGACGGTGGCCGACAAGGTCGAGCGGGTGGCGAAGCTGGCGCGGTGGCTGGTCGAGGAGGGGATCGTAAAGCCCTCTCCCCTTCAGGGGAGAGGGTTGGGAGAGGGGGACGTACGCCACCTTTCCGACAGCCCCCTCTCCCCGACCCTCTCCCCTGAAGGGGAGAGGGAGACCTTGGCCGATCTCGCCGAACAGGCCGCGCGCCTCGCCAAGGCCGATCTCGTCACCGACATGGTCGGCGAGTTCCCCGAACTGCAGGGCCTGATGGGCGGCTACTACGCCCGCGCCGAGGGCCTGCCCGATGCCGTCGCCGACGCGATCCGCGATCACTACAAACCTATCGGGCAGGGCGACGACGTGCCGACGGCACCGGTGACGGTGGCGGTGAGCCTGGCGGACAAGCTGGATACTCTCACGAACTTCTTCTGGATCGACGAGAGGCCTACCGGGTCGAAGGACCCATTCGCTCTGCGACGGGCAGCGATTGCGATCATCGCTGTCCTGTTGACAAATAATGTTCGCCTCGACTTGGTAACGTTGGTCATGCGCGGGGTTCGCACGTGGATCGAGGAACCACTTGCCCTTAAGGCACTGGAAGCAAGGCCGCTGGATCGTGAGCGGATTCACAGTGCGATGGACGACGCGTTGGATCGTTCCGATCACAAGAACGTCTGGGAGCGGCTGGTCGAGGTCCAGTTCGCAGTTGCGGCCTTCCTCATCGACCGCCTTAAAGTCCAGCAACGCGAAGCCGGCGTCCGCCACGACCTGATCGACGCGGTGTTTGCGCTTGGCGGCGAGGACGATCTCGTTCGCCTGCTCGCTCGCGTCCACGCGCTCCAGGCGTTAATCGCGACCGAAGACGGCACCAACCTGCTCGCCGGCTACAAGCGCGCCGCCAACATCCTCAAGAAGGAGGATTGGCGCGGTATCGAAGGCGAGATCGCGCAGACCGGCGAGGAAGATCCGCTCGCCGGGGTCGACGATCCCGATCTCGCACCGGTCATCGCCGCCAAGATGGCCGAGCGGCACGAAAGCCAGCTTTCCTACACGCCCGAACCGGCCGAAAAGGCGCTGATCGAGGCGCTCGATTCCGCCGGGCCTCAGGCGCGTGCGGCGGTCGAGGGGGAGGACTTCGCGGGCGCCATGTCCGCGCTGGCTTCGCTGCGCGCCCCGATCGACCGGTTCTTTGACAGTGTCACGGTAAACGACGCCGATCCCGCCAAGCGATCGGCCCGGCTGGACCTGCTTGCGCGGTTCCGTGCTGCAGTGCACGATGTCGCCGATTTTTCACGGATTGAGGGCTAGGGCAGATAGTCCCATTCCGTTCGTGTCGAGCGAAGTCGAGAGGCCGCGCCAGGTGTCTCGACTTCGCTCGACACGAACGGACAGGGGCGAGCAGGGGGACAATGATGCGGACGGTCTACACCTTCGGCGGCGGCGCCCAAAAAGCTCTTGGGCACGACGAGCCGCGCGCGAAGGACAAGACAGTGACCGGCGGCAAGGGCGCGAACCTGGCCGAGATGGCCGAGATCGGCCTGCCGGTCCCGCCGGGCTTCACGATCACCACTGAGGAATGCGTCCGCTATCTCAAGGAAGGCGGCGAATTTCCTGCGGCACTGCACGGCGCGGTCGCCGATGCGCTCGGCCATGTCGAGACGGCGGTCGGCAAGCGCTTCGGCGATGCCGCCGATCCGCTGCTGGTCTCGGTCCGCTCGGGCGCGCGCGTCTCGATGCCGGGCATGATGGACACCGTGCTCAACCTCGGCCTCAACGATGCGACGGTCGAGGGGCTGGCGGCGGTGAGCGGCGATGCGCGCTTCGCCTGGGACTCCTACCGCCGCTTCATCCAGATGTATTCCGACGTGGTGCTCGGGCTCGATCACGGGCTGTTCGAAGAAGCGCTCGAGATCGCCAAGGAAGACGGCGGCTATTCGGCCGACACCGAGCTTTCGGCCGACGATTGGCGGCGGCTGGTCGCCGAATACAAGGCGATCGTTTCCACCGAGCTCGGCCGCGCGTTCCCGCAGGACGTTCACGAGCAGCTGTGGGGCGCGATCCGCGCGGTGTTCGATTCGTGGGATTCGGACCGTGCCAAGGTCTACCGCCGGCTCAACGACATCCCCGGCGACTGGGGCACCGCGGTCAACGTCCAGGCGATGGTGTTCGGCAACATGGGTGAGACCAGCGCCACCGGCGTGGCCTTCACTCGGGACCCCTCGACCGGCGAGCGCGCCTACTACGGCGAGTGGCTGGTCAACGCGCAGGGCGAGGACGTGGTCGCCGGCATCCGCACCCCGCAATACCTGACCCGCGCCGCGCGCCAGGCGGCGGGCGCTTCGGCGGCGTCGATGGAAGAGGCGATGCCCGAGGCTTACGGCGAGCTGGCCCGCGTGTTCGACCTGCTCGAGCGGCATTACCGCGACATGCAGGACATCGAGTTCACTGTGGAGCGCGGCCAACTGTGGATGCTGCAGACCCGCAGCGGCAAGCGCACCGCCAAGGCCGCGCTGCGCATGGCGGTCGAGATGGTCGAGGAAGGCCTGATCGACGAGGAAGCGGCGATCCTGCGCGTCGATCCGATGGCGCTCGATCAGCTCCTCCACCCGACGCTCGATCCCGATGCGCCGCGCGACGTGCTGACCAAGGGCTTGCCCGCCAGTCCCGGCGCGGCCGCGGGCAAGATCGTGCTCGACGCCGACACCGCGGAGACCTGGGCCGGGCGCGGCGAGAAGGTCATCCTGGTGCGGGTCGAGACCAGCCCCGAGGACATCCACGGCATGCACGCCGCGCAAGGGGTGCTGACCGCGCGCGGCGGCATGACCAGCCATGCGGCGGTGGTCGCGCGCGGCATGGGCCGGCCTTGCGTCTCGGGCGCCTCGGGCGTCTCGATCGACATGGCGGCGCGCAAGCTGCGGATCGGCACGCGCGAACTGGCCGAGGGCGACATCGTCACGCTCGACGGCTCGACCGGCGAAGTCATGGCGGGCCAAGTGCCGACGATCGAGCCCGAGCTGGCGGGCCACTTCGGCGTGCTGATGGAATGGGCCGACCGCCACCGCCGCATGGCCGTGCGCACCAATGCCGAAACGCCTGCGGATTGCCGCGTGGCGCGCCAGTTCGGCGCCGAGGGCATCGGCCTGTGCCGGACCGAGCACATGTTCTTCGAGGCGGGCCGGATCAGCGCGGTGCGCCAGATGATCCTCGCCGAGGACGAAGCCGGCCGCCGCGCCGCGCTCGCCAAGCTGCTGCCCGAGCAGCGCGCCGATTTCATCGAGATCTTCGAGGCGATGGCCGGGCTGCCGTGCACGATCCGCCTGCTCGATCCGCCGCTCCACGAGTTCCTGCCGCAGGGCGAGGGCGATTTCGCCGATCTTGCGGCGGTTCTCGGGGTCGGCATCGACAAGCTCAAGCGCCGCGCGGCCGAACTGCACGAGTTCAACCCGATGCTCGGCCATCGCGGCTGCCGGCTGGGGATCACTTTCCCCGAGATCTACGAGATGCAGGCGCGCGCGATCTTCGAGGCGGCTTGCGCGGTGACCGCCAAGGGGGGCGATCCGATCGTGCCCGAAGTGATGATCCCGCTGGTCGCGACCAAGCGCGAACTCACGCTGATGAAGGCAGTCGTCGACAAGGCGGCGGCGGCGGTTTTCGCCGAACAAGGCCGCTCGCTCGATTACCTCGTCGGCACGATGATCGAGCTGCCGCGCGCCGCGCTGATGGCGGAGGAGATCGCCGAGGAAGCGCGCTTCTTCTCGTTCGGCACCAACGACCTGACCCAGACCACGCTGGGCGTAAGCCGCGACGATGCGGCGCGGTTCCTGTCGGTCTATGTCGAGCAGGGCATCTATCCGCGCGATCCGTTCGTCAGCCTCGACGTCGAGGGGGTCGGCCAGTTGATTTCCGTCGCGGTCGAGCGCGGGCGGGTAACGCGGCCCGAGATCAAGCTCGGCATCTGCGGGGAGCACGGCGGCGATCCGGCGAGCATCGCGTTCTGCGAGAAGGTCGGGCTCGATTACGTCAGCGCCTCGCCTTACCGCGTGCCGATCGCCCGGCTGGCGGCGGCGCAGGCGGCGCTGCGGGCGCGCTAGGGGTGGCGGCCGCTCAGGGTCAGGATCGCGAAGCTCTCGACCACGCGGCCTTCGGCATCGCTCTGGGCGGCAAACGCCTCGCGCGCGCGCGCCAGTCCGGCCTTGCCGACCGGCGGGGGAGGCGACGCCAGAGCGTTGCTCAGCCCCTGGTCGCGAAGGTCTCCCACCAGCCTGTCGAGCGAACGATACGACGCCGTCAGCGTGCGGCTGTCGACCACCGGATCGGCCCAGCCGGCGCGCTGCAACAAGTGCCCGCCGGCGCGCACATCGACCAGCGGATGGATCCGCGCCGAGGGCCTCTCGCCGTCGGATTCCAGCATGATACCGCGCAGCATGGGGAGCGATTCGGCACCGACGAACGCGGCGATCGCCAGCCCGCCCGGCGCCAGCGCGTTGCGGATGTGAATCAGCGCGCCGGGCAAGTCGTTGACGGTGTCGAGCGTGCCGACGCTGGCGACGAGATTGTAGCCGGCGCGCGAGTAGGGCCGTTCTTCGTCGAAGCCGCTGCCAGGCTCGGCTTCGTCGACCTCCGCGCCAGCGTCGCGAAGCGCATTCGCCAGGGCACCGGTCCAGTCCCCGATCACCAGCGCCCGCCGCGGCGCGTGGCGCAGGAAGGCGAGCCGCTCGAGCGCGTCCTCGACGATGTCGTCCAGCAGGAAGCGCGCGGCATCGGGCCGGCGCTGGCGTGCGGCCGCGCGGCGGCGCGCGGCGGCGCGGCGCGCGGACGAGAAGATGGTCGGGGGTGCGGCGGCCATTCCCGCGCCCTGCCGTGCGGCGCTCCCGCGCGCAAGGACACGCGGCGATGAAGCTCGGTGACGCGCTCGCTCCGGCCATCGATCTGGTGTTCCCGCCGCGCTGCCCGGCCTGCGGCGAAGGGCTCGCCGCGCAGGACGGGCTTTGCGCGGCGTGCTGGGGCGAACTGGTCATCCCGGGCGAGCCGGCCTGCGCGCTGTGCCAGCGGTCCTTCGGGGCGGAGCAGGGCGAGGGCTCGGTCTGCGCCCCGTGCCTGGCCGATCCGCCGCGGCATGCAGGGATCGCCGCAGCCACACTTTACAACGACGCCGCGCGCAAGCTGGTGCTGGCGTTTAAGCACGGCCGGCGGATCGCGCTCGCGTCGTTGCTCGCGCGGTTGATCGCGGCGCGCTTGCCGCAGACCGGCCCGGACACCCTGATCATCCCGGTGCCGCTCCACCGCTGGCGGCTGTGGCGGCGCGGGTTCAACCAGTCGGCACTGCTGGCGGGCGAACTGGTCAAGCTGCGCGGCGGGCGGCTGGTGGTGGACGGGCTGGTGCGCCGCAAGGCCACGCCGACGCTCGGCGGGCTGGGCCGCGCGGCGCGGGCGCGGGCGCTGTCGGGGGCGATCGCGGTCGCGCCGCGGCGCCACACAGAGTTGAGCGGAGCCAAAGTGGTATTGGTCGACGACGTGCTCACCAGCGGCGCCACCAGCACTGCCTGCGTCGCTGCACTCAAGCGCGCCGGCGCCGCCGAAGTTCGAATCGCGTGCTTCGCACGCGTGCTCGATGAAGCGCTCTAGGTCTTTGAAAGCAAAACGCCCGGGGGTTGGCCCCGGGCGTTCGCGTGACGAAAATCGCTGGGCTTCGCGCCAAACCCCCCTGGCGCGGCGGCCCAATCCCTCATGTACCCCGGCCCATCCTTACGGACTGGTGCCGAGACCCCCCTTCCTTGGCGCTTTCCGGCGCTGCCGGTCGGACGCGGCCCGTCAATGCCGCGAAGGGCTTCATCCCATCGAACCGTTCGCAGACAAAGCCTGTTCGCGGCGCAGCATGGATTTTGCACCAAGTATGTGGTTATCCTGCAACAAATTTCGGGGGTTGGGCCCTGGCGGAAAGGACTGGACGGAGTGAACGGCGAGATCGACCGCGAGCAGGGCAGTGCGTTCATGCCCCGGTTCGATGCCGCTGGCCTCGTCACCGCGGTGGTCCAGGATGCCCGGAGCGGCGAGGTCCTGATGGTCGCGCATATGGACGAGGAGGCGCTCGAGCGCACCTGCGCCACCGGCCTGGCGCACTTCTATTCGCGCAGCCGCGGCCGGTTGTGGCTCAAGGGCGAAACCTCCGGCCACACGCTGCAGGTCGAGGAGATCCGTGTCGATTGCGACCAGGACGCGCTGGTGCTGCGCGTGGTGCCGGCCGGCCCGGCCTGCCACACCGGTGCGGTAAGCTGCTTCTACCGCACACTGGACGGCGACCGTCTCGTGCGCCGAGCCGACTGAGTACTCCCGATGACCGACTATACCCCGCCGCTCGCGGACATCCGCTTCGTCCTGTGGGACATGCTGCAGCTCGGCGAGCACGCGCTCGACCGCGATCTGGGCGACGCCATTCTCGAGGAGGCCGGACGGTTCTGCGCCGACCGGATCGCCCCGCTCAACGCGGTTTCCGACCGGGAGGGGTGCACGCGCTATGCGGACGGCACGGTGGCGACGCCGTCCGGCTTTCGCGAGGCGTACCAAGCCTATTGCGAGGCCGGCTGGGGCACGCTGGCGCTGCCGGAAGCTTACGGCGGGCAGGACCTGCCGCATGTGCTGGCGAGCGCGATTGAGGAACTGCTCAACGCCTCGTGCCAGGGGTTTATGATGTACCCCGGCCTCACTCACGGGGCGGTCGCGGCGCTGTTGGCGAGCGGCAGCGACGAGCTCAAGCATGCCTACCTGCCCAAGCTGGTCTCGGGCGAATGGCTCGGCACGATGGCTCTGACCGAGCCGCAGGCCGGTACCGATCTCGGCCTGTTGCGCACCCGCGCGGTGCCGCGCGGAGACGGCAGCTACGCGATTACCGGCGAGAAGATCTTCTGCTCGGGCGGCGAACACGACCTGACCGACAACATTGTCCACCTGGTGCTGGCGCGGCTCCCCGATGCTGCGGCGGGAACGCGCGGGATATCGTTGTTCCTGGTGCCTAAAGTTCTTGCCGATGGCGCACTCAATGCCGCTACCTGCGGGGCGATCGAGCACAAGATGGGGCTCAAGGGCAGCGCGACGTGCGCGATGCATTTCGACGGTGCGATCGGCTGGCTGATCGGCGAGCCGCACGCCGGGCTGGCGGCGATGTTCGTGATGATGAACGCGGCGCGGCTGTCGTGCGGCAACCAGGGCCTGGCGCAGGCCGAGCTCGCTTATCAACGCGCCGCCGCGTACGCTCTCGAGCGCCGGCAGGGCCGAGCAGCCGGGAGCACTGCCGAAGCGGATCCACTGATCGTCCACCCCGATGTGCGCCGCCTGCTGATGGATGCGCGCGCCTTCACCGAGGGCTTCCGCGCGCTCGTGCTATGGACGGCCGCGCAGATCGACCTGTCGCACCGCGCGGAGGATGCCGAGACGCGCGCCTCGGCCGAAACGCTGGTGTCGCTGCTGACGCCGGTGATCAAGGCCTGGGGCACCGACAGGGGCTTCGAGACCGCGGTGGCGATGCAGCAGGTGTTCGGTGGGCACGGCTATATCGCCGAATGGGGCATGGAGCAGATTGTCCGCGATGCGCGCGCGGCCATGCTCTACGAAGGCGCCAACGGGGTCCAGGCGCTCGACCTCGCGGCGCGCAAGGTGGCGCGCGACGGCGGACAAGTGGCCGAACGCTTCCTGGCCCTGATCGAGGGCGAATGCGAGGTGGCGCCCGGCGAACTGCATGAGCTGGCTGCACCCCTTCGCGAGGCCGTCCACGAAGCGCGCGAGGCCGCGCTGTGGCTGGTCACCGCCGGCCGGGAGAATCCCGATGAGGTCGGTGCGGGCGCTTACCCGTTCCTCCAGTTGCTCGGGCTGGTCGCGGTTGGATGGATGTGGCTGCGCCTCGCGCAGGCCGCGCTCCCACGGGCCGACGAACCATTCTGCGCGGCGAAGCTGGCGGTCGCGCGGCACTTCATACTCCGGCATCTGCCCGATGTGGGGGCTCTGCGGCGCCAGGCGGTGGCGGGCGCGGCGGGCCTCATGGCGCTTCCGCCTGAGGCGTTTCAGCCCTCGGGATAGGCGAAGAACAGCCGGTCGGGATCGTAGCGGGTGCGGATCGCCTCTAGGCGTTCGAGCGTCTCCGGGGTGAAGCACTCGGCGCGCCGCTCCGGCCCTGCGGTGAGGTCGGCCTCGCCGACGTAGCGGCCGGTGCGCAGCGGCGCTAGCGCGGCGTCGATGCGCCGCACCCAGTCGCGATTGGCCGCGTCGTCGGCGGGATCGTCCCAGATCGCGTAGATCCCCGCGCCGGTCCCGCCGCCGACCGACAGCGCGCCGTGCGCGGGGCCGGCGGGCGGCGCGCCGCCGCCGAAGCCGATCAGGTCGACGGTCGAATGCGGGCTTGCCGCGGCGAGTTGCCAAGTCGCGCGCAGCAGGTCGCCGAGCGGCGCGTCGCTCCACATGTGATCGGCTGCAACGCGCTTGCCGCCGGGCATCGGCGACATCTTGAACAGGTCGGTAAAGGCCACCGCCTCGGCTCTGATCTCGCCGATCTTCTCGGCGGCGGCGGGCGGCGAGGCGAACGAGGCGAGCCGGGCGTGCGCCTCCGCTTCGTCATCGGCACAGGCCGAGAGCCGCAGGACGATCGCGGGCTCGCCGGTCTCCCAATGGTCCATCAGGAAACAGCCGATCTCGACCGCGGGATGCGCGGCTGCAGCGGCGGCGGTCAGCCAGTCGGCGAGCACGGGCGCGCTCGCTGCCGTAAAGGCGCAGCGCCAGGCGACAATCGCGCCGGGCACCGGGAAGACCCGCAAGTGGTAGGCGGTGATCGCCGCGAAAAACCCGGCCCCATGGCCGCGCGCTGCCCATACCAGGTCCGGGTGGCGCTCATCATCGGCGAGCACGACTGCGCCGTCGGCGGTGACCGCCTCGATCGCGATGACGTTGGCGCAGGCCGCGCCCCATTCGCCGGCGTTCCAGCCGTATCCGCCGGCCAGCAGATAACCGCCCAGGCCGACATCGACACAATGGCCGACGGGAAAGGCGAGCCCGTGCGCGGCAAGTGCCTCGGCCAGCGCGCCGCCCTGGACGCCCGCACCGACGCGCGCGGTCCGCGCCTCGGCGTCGATCTCGATGAAGTCGAGCCCGCCCAGGTCGAGCAGCAGCCCGCCGTCGCGCAGCGGAGCCGCTTCGTAGTGATGCCCGCCGCTGCGCGGAGACACCCGAAGACCGCGCTCCCGGGCGTAGCGAACCGCGGCGGCGGCTTCCTCGGCGGAACGGACCGTCACGATCGCCTCGGGCGCCCGTGCGGTGTCGAGCCGCTTATTCCAGATGACACGCGCGCGCTCGGCATCGTAGCCGGGATCGCCGCGCTGGATCAGATCGATGGAAGCCCCCGTCATCGGGTCTTTAACCGAGCACCTCGTCGAACAGTTCCAACATTGCCGCCCAGCTTTGCAGCTGTGGAAATGCCACTGCGCCTGCGCGGCGTCCATTTCCTCCCAGAACGCCAGCACCTGGCTGCGCGGCACCATCGGATCGGCATCGCCGTGGCACACCAGGATGCGCGCGGGAATGCCGCCGGGATCGGCGGGCAGACCGGTATCGAGCAGCCCGTGGAAGCTGACCGCGGCGAACAGCGGCGCGCCGTCGCGCGCCAGTTCGAGCGCGGCTTGCCCGCCCATGCAGAAGCCGATCGCGGCGATCGGCAGGTCGGTGGCCTCGGGCCGCAAGGCGAGCGCACGCAAGGCCGCCCGCAGCCGCAACCGATAGACCATCGGCTCGGGACGGATCGCCGCCGCGAGCGTGCGCGCGTCGTCGAAATCGGCTGGCGTGCGGCCGTAGAAGTCGGCGATCAGCGCGAGGTAGCCGAGTTCGGCCAGCGCCTGCGCCTTGGCCTCCACCGACGGGGTCGCGTTCATGATCGTCGGCATGACCAGCACCGCCGCGCGCGCGCGACCGGCAGGGCGGGCGAGCAGTCCGGTCAGCGCGGTTGGGCCATCGGAATAGGCGAGTTCTTCGAAAACGGACATCGGCCTCTTTCAGAGCTGGATCGGCTGGCCGAGGTGACGGAGATAGTCCGGCTTGCCGAGTGGCACGCCTTGGTTGCGCAGGATCGCGTAAGCCATCGATGCGTGGAAGTAGAAGTTCGGCAGCGCGAAGCGCCGCAGGTAGTCGACCCCGGTAAAGCGGTAGCCCATCCCGCCCGGGAATTTCAGCGTGACCTCGCGCTCCTCCGCCCCGTCGAGCGCTTCGGGATCGATGCTCTCGATGAAGGCGATCGTCTTTTCGCAGCGCGCCTGGAGCTCGGCGAAACTCGTCTCGGTGTCGGGCATCGCCGGGGGATCGATACCGATCAGCCGCGCCATCGCGTTCTTGGCGCTGTCGGAGGCCATCTGGAACTGTGCCGGGAGCGGCCGCATGTCTTCCGCGAGGCGCGCCTCCATCAGCGCATCGGGCGAGCCGTCCTGCGCGGCCTTGTCAAGCCAGGCGCGCATGTTCACGAGCCCGGTCACGAACACCGGCGCGGAAGCGTCGTACAGGCTGTCGTTCATCGGATTTCTCTCACAAGGTCATCGCGGCGAGGGGAAGCCCTCATTCGGTCGGCAGGAAGTCGGGCACCGACAGGTAGCGTTCGCCGGTGTCGTAGTTGAACCCCAGCACGCGGGTGCCGGAATCGAGTTCGGCGACCTTCTGCTTGATCGCCTGCAGGGTGGCGCCGCTCGAGATTCCGACCAGCAGGCCTTCCTCGCTGGCGCAGCGGCGGGCCATGTCCTTGGCCTCCGCCGGGTCGACCTGGATCGCGCCATCGATCGCCTGGGTGTGGAGGTTGGCGGGGATAAACCCGGCGCCGATGCCTTGGATCGGGTGCGGCCCGGGCTGACCGCCCGAGATCACCGGCGAGAGCGTCGGTTCGACCGCATAGGCCTTCAGCTCCGGCCAGGATTTCTTGAGGACTTCGGCGCAAGCGGTCAGGTGCCCGCCGGTGCCGACGCCGGTGATCAGGAGCGCGGGCGGCGCATCGGCGAAATCGGCGAGGATTTCCTGCGCGGTGGTCGCGGCGTGGACCGCGATGTTGGCCGGGTTTTCGAACTGCTGGGGCATCCACGCGCCTTCGGTGGCAGCGACGATTTCCTGCGCGCGAGCAAGCGCGCCTTTCATGCCTTGCTCCTTGGGTGTCAGGTCGAAAGTGGCGCCATAGGCCAGCATGAGCCTGCGCCGTTCGAGCGACATCGATTCGGGCATGACCAGCACCAGACGGTAGCCTTTGACCGCGGCGACCATGGCGAGGCCGATGCCGGTGTTGCCGCTGGTCGGCTCGACGATGGTGCCGCCCGGCTGGAGCGCGCCCGAGGCCTCGGCGGCTTCGATCATTGCGAGCGCGATGCGATCCTTGATCGAGCCGCCGGGGTTGGCGCGCTCGCTCTTCACCCAAACTTCGTGGTCGGGGAACAGGCGGGCGAGACGGATATGCGGGGTGTTGCCGATAGTGGCGAGGACGGTGTCGGCCTTCATGCTGCGGGCTCCTTGGCGCTATCTTGGTGCAAGTAAGTCGGGGCGAAGGTCCTTGCTTTACGCAGCTCAGGGAAAATCACGGCCCAGACGGCGGTCACGACTATCGCACCCACGCCGCCGATGGCAACCGCCGCCGTTACGCCCATGATCCCCGCGAGCAGCCCGGCGCGCAGTTCGCCGAGTTCGTTCGAGGCCGAGATGGCCAGGCCCGAGATCGCCGATACCCGCCCGCGCATCGTGTCGGGCGTGTTGAGCTGGATCAGCGAATTGCGGATGAACACCGAGAACATGTCCGCCGCGCCGAGCACGGCCAGCAGGGCGAGCGAAAGCCAGAAGTTGCGCGACAGCGCAAACGCCGCCGTCGCCGCTCCGAATGCCACCACGGCCCACAGCATTTTGGGCCCGACATTGGTGTTGAAGGGCTTGAACGAAAGCCACAGCGCGACCAGCGCCGCCCCAGCCGCCGGCGCGCCGCGCATGATCCCGAGACCTTCGGGACCCACTTGCAGGATATCGCGCGCGAACACCGGCAACATCGCGGTGGCGCTGCCGAGCAAGACCGCGAACAGATCGAGCGAGATGCAGCCGAGCAGGAAGCGCTCCTTCCACACGAAGCTGAAGCCTTCGGTGATCCGCTTGAGCGGATGGGCGGGCGGACCTTCCTGAAGCGCGCGCACTGGCCGGATGCGCGAAATGAGCAGGCCCGAGACCAGCAGCATCGCCGACGAGACGAAATAGGGCAACGAGGCGTGCACCGCGAACATGCCGCCGCCCGCGGCCGGCCCGATCACCGAGCCGACCTGCCAGGCGATCGAGCTGAGCGCGATCGCGCGTGGCAGCAGCGGCGGTGGGACCACGTTGGGGGCGATGGCGCTCAGCGCGGGGCCGTTGAACACCCGCGCTCCGCCATGCGCGGCGGCGAGCACGAACAGCAGCGGCAACGTCATCGCATCGAGCAGGGTGATTGCGCCCAGCGCCAGCGCTATCGCGCTGTCGGCCAGGTTGGCGAACAGCACCACATGCCGCCGGTCGAAGCGGTCGGCTGCCGCGCCCGCCAACGGGGTCAGCAAGAACAGCGGCACGAATTGCGCCAGCCCGAGCAGCCCGAGCATGAACGCGGCCGCCGCCGGGTCCATGCCGTAGTCGTCGCGGGCCACGTCGTAAGTCTGGTAGCCGATCAGGACGACCATCGAGATGGTCGAAAACACCGCCAGGAAACGCGCCAGCCACAGCCGCCGGTAGTCGGGGATCTGGAGCGGGGAGGTGGGTTCCGCGAGCGTTTCGGTCACGCTTGCGCCATGGCAGGCGGGCGGCGAGGTGCCAAGCGCGCCGAAACTACCCTAGGTGGAAGGAACCGTTGTTCAGCCCTTGCGGCGCAGGCGCGGGTTGGGCTGCAACTCGCTGATCATCATCTGGAAGTCGTCGTGCCGGATGATCCGCTCGAACTGGAAGCCGGCGCGGTCGCCGGCGGTCCACATGCAGTAGGCCTCGATCCGGCCGATCGACGGCAGACGCACGATGATCCGGTCGCCGCGGTCGATGCCCGGCGAACCGTCGACCATAAGGCCGGTCATCGAGATATTGCAGATGTGCAGGTTCACGTCGCCGCGCAGGCGATGCTCGCCGATCACCGCGTAATCGACGGGATGACGCGTGGCGCGTCGCAGGTCGGTTACGGACAGTTGGGCTCCGCCTTGCATATCGACTGCGCCCTCCTTTACGTCTGCCAGCACTCCCCCGTGCCGCCTCTTGCCGTACAAAGGGTAAAGGCGCCGTTTACGTCCCCCGTAGAATCCCGTGTTTTTTTCGCCCGAGGCTAAGCTTGCGCTCTTCGCCGGGGGCAAGCGCGATCAGGAACGCGGGATCATCGGCCGGCGCATCGTCGATCCGCACCGCGCCTTCGGCGATCTTGCGCTTGGCCTCGCCGCCCGACGCGGTGAACCCGATCGCGGTGAGCGCCGCGGCAAGGCGCACGCCGTCTGCGGGCACGTCGAGCACCGGCAGATCCTCGCCGAGCCCGCCGCGGGCGAACGTCGCGGTCGCCGTCGCCTCGGCGCCGCGCGCTTGCTCCTCGCCGCGCACCAGCCGGGTGACTGCGTTGGCGAGCACAATCTTGGCCTGATTGATCTCCGCGCCGCCGAGCGCCTCGAGCCGGGCGATCTCGTCCAGCGGAAGGTCGCTAAACAGCCGCAGGAACCGCCCGACATCGCGGTCGTCCACGTTGCGCCAGTACTGCCAGAAATCGTAGGCCGGCAGCTGCGCCTCGTTGAGCCACACCGCGCCGGCGGCGGTCTTGCCCATCTTGGCGCCGTCGGCGGTGGTGAGCAGCGGGGTGGTCAGGCCATAGACCTCCTGCCCGTCCATCCGCCGGGTCAGCTCCACGCCGTTGACGATATTGCCCCACTGGTCGCTGCCGCCCATCTGCAGCCGGCACCCAATCGTCTTGCTCAGATGGCGGAAATCGTAGCCCTGCAGGATCATGTAGTTGAATTCGAGGAAGGTCATCGGCTGCTCGCGCTCGAGCCGGAGACGCACCGAATCGAAGCTCAGCATGCGGTTGACAGTGAAGTGGGTGCCGACTTCCTGCAGCAGCTCGATGTAACCGAGGCGGCCCAGCCAATCGTGGTTGTTGACCATGACCGCATCGGTCGGCCCGTCGCCGAATTTGAGAAGCTTGGCGAACACCGTGCGGATCGAGGCGATGTTGGCCTCGATCGTCGCGTCGCTGAGCATCTTGCGGCTCTCGTCGCGGCCGGTCGGATCGCCGATCCGGGTGGTGCCGCCGCCCATCAGCACGACCGGCTTATGCCCGGCCTGCTGCAGCCGGCGGAGCATCATGATCTGGACCAGGCTGCCGATATGGAGGCTCGGCGCGGTGGCGTCGAAGCCAATATAGCCGGGTACGACCTGTTTCGCGGCCAAGGCGTCGAGCGCCTCGGCATCGGTCATCTGGTGGATGTAGCCGCGTTCGGAGAGGACGCGCAGGAGATCGGATCGATACTGGCTCATGGCGCGGGGGCGCTTAGCACAGTTTGCGCGTCCGTCATCAGGCGCGCGCTATGCCGGCCAGCTTGCGCCGGCCTGCCGCACCGGTGCGACGGCGGCGGGGCAAGGCGGCTGGCGCTGCCCGCTGCGAACGGATAGGCATTGCAGCCTCGATGCACCCGCTCCAGCCGCACCCCAGCGTCCCGCCTGCCGCCGTGACCGCGATCACCGCGCGAATCGTCGGGCGCGACGCCCAGTGGCTGCGGCTGCGCTGGCGGATCGAGGGCGCGCAGGGGCTGGTCGTGCCGGCCTTTTCGGGCAAGGGCCGCGCCGACGAGCTGTGGCGCACGACCTGCTTCGAGGCGTTCCTCAAGCCCTCCGGCGGTGAGGCTTACACCGAGTTCAACCTGTCGCCGTCCGAGCGGTGGAACGCTTACGATTTCGACGGCTACCGGCTCGGCATGCGCGAGCGGGCCATGCCGCGCGAACCCGAATGCGCGCTGCGTCACGGCAGTACGTTCGCGATTTTCGACGCGGCGATCCCCGCTGCCGGGTTGCCCGAAGGCGGCGGCACGCTCGGCCTCAGCGCGGTGATCGAAGAAGCGGGCGGGACCGTCAGCTACTGGGCGCTGGCCCATCCCGAGGACAAGCCGGATTTCCACGCGCCCGCTTGCTTCGCCGCTACGCTTCCGGCAGCGCCCGCGGCATGAAGTTCGGCATCGACCGCCTGCTGACCGAGCCCGAGCTGCGCCGCCCGCTCGAAGGCAAGCGCGTCGCGCTGGTCGCGCATCCGGCCTCGGTCACGCTCGACCTGGCCCATTCGCTCGACGCCCTGATCGCCGCCGGGCTCAACGTCTCCGCCGCGTTCGGCCCGCAGCACGGGATCAAAGGCGATAAGCAGGACAACATGGTCGAGAGCGCGGACGAGACCGACGCGAAGTACGGCATCCCGCTGTTCAGCCTCTACGGCGAGGTGCGCCGCCCGACCGGGCAGATGATGAGCGCGGCCGACGTGTTCCTGTTCGACCTCCAGGACCTCGGCTGCCGCATCTACACCTTCTGCACCACGCTGCTCTATCTGCTCGAGGAAGCGGCGCGCCACGGCAAGGCGGTGTGGGTGCTCGACCGGCCCAATCCGGCCGGACGCCCGATCGAAGGCACCATGCTGCGCGCGGGGCAAGAGAGCTTCGTCGGCGCGGGCCCGATGCCGATGCGCCACGGGTTGACGATGGGCGAGATGGGGCACTGGTTCGTCCGGCACTTCAATCTCGATGTCGATTACCGCGTGATCGAGATGCACGACTGGTTGCCCGAAGCTGCGCCCGGATTCGGCTGGCCGGACAGCCGTATCTGGATCAACCCGAGCCCGAACGCCGCAAGCCTCAACATGGCGCGCGCCTATGCCGGCACGGTCATGCTCGAAGGCACCACGCTCAGCGAGGGCCGCGGCACCACCCGCCCGCTCGAAGTGCTGTTCGGCGCCCCCGGGATCGATGCGGGCGCGGTGCTGGCCGAGATGCACCGGCTTGCGCCCGAATGGCTGGCCGGCTGCACGCTGCGCGAATGCTGGTTCACTCCGACCTTCCACAAGCACGCCGGCACGCTGTGCAACGCGCTGATGGTCCACGCCGAAGGGGCGTTCTACGACCACGCCGTGTTCCGGCCCTGGCGGCTTCAGGCGCTCGCCTTCAAGGCGATCCGCACGCTCCATCCCGAGTATCCGCTGTGGCGCGATTTCGCTTACGAGTACGAGTTCGAGCGGCTGGCGATCGACGTGATCAACGGCGGACCCGACCTGCGCGACTGGGTCGACGATCCGGCGGCGGCGGTGGACGATCTTGAAGCCGTGGCCGCGCCCGATGAAGCGGCGTGGATCGTCGAGACGGCGAACCTGCGGCTCTACTGAATCCGGCGCACTTCAGGGGTGCCGGGCGCGGTCGGCACCGCTCGGACATCGGCAGTATCGTTGCGCATCACCATGTAGGAGCAGCCGTCGATTCGCTGATCGACCGCCGCGATCAACAGTTCTTCGCCGGGTCTTGCGTTCTCTCGATCAAGCGAGGGTAACCCGCCTTCCGCACGCACCATTTGTAGCGTGTCGCGGCAGGGTTTGCCATCCCGGGGGCCGGCGCCGGGCGCCTGGATGACGGTGCCGGGAGAGCGCTCAGCCGCCGACGGAGCGGGTTGTGGCGCGTCCGCGGCGGTGACGGTGGCAGCCGAAAACAGGGCGAGGATGGGAACGATCAGGCGCATGGAAGCTCTCCTTCGGGCGCAGCATATCATCGCTGTTCGCCGCTTCAAAATGCCTTAAGCGAAGCGAAACGACGTTGGGAGACTATCATGCTCAAGCTCTACAGTTTCGGCCCGGCGGCCAATTCGCTCAAGCCGATGCTGACGCTGTTCGAGAAGTTCGAGTTCGGGCGCGAGTTCACCGTCCACCAGCTCAACCCCGCCAAGTTCGAGCATCATTCCGACTGGTTCAAGGCGATCAATCCGCGCGGTCAGGTGCCCGCGCTGGAAGATGCCGGGCGGATCGTCACCGAAAGCACGGTGATTTGCGAGTATCTCGAGGACGCGCACCCGACCGCGGCCTCGCTGCGGCCCGAGGATCCTTTTGACCGCGCGCAGATGCGGGTGTGGACCAAGTGGGTCGATGAATACTTCTGCTGGTGCGTCTCGACGATCGGCTGGCACCGTTACGTCGGCAAGATGGCGCAGAAGCTGACCGATGCCGAGTTCGAGGAAAAGCTCAAGGCGATCCCCGTCCCCGAGCAGCAGGTCAAATGGCGCCGCGCTCGGGAAGGCTTCCCCCAGGACATGCTCGACGAGGAAATGCGCAAGGTCGCGGTGTCGGTACGCCGGCTCGACGATCACCTGCGCGATCACGAGTGGCTCGCGGGCGGGGCCTACTCGCTCGCCGACATCTGTAACTTCGCAATCGCCAACGGCTTGCAATTCGGCTTCGCCGAGCTGGTCAATCCATCGGACGCGCCCGGCCTGATCCGCTGGCTCGAGCAAATCGCGGCGCGCCCCGCCGCCCAACTGATGTTCGCCAGCGTCCCGCGCGAGATCGTCCACGAGACCCGCGAACTGAACGTCTAGCCGGCTCAGGGAAGGCGGCTGTGGGCAAATCTTATTGCATCGCAGCATACCGGTTTGCTTTTGATGCGGCAGTGCGGCACGGTCCCCGCACATGGACGGGACGAACGCGGCTTCGCCGGAAGTAGAATTGCTGCTGGCGCGGCTTGGCGAGCAGGCCGGCGACATCGCCACGCAGTGCAGCGCCACCGCGGGCGTCGCCGGCCGGCTCAACCTCCACATTTCGGCGGAAGCCGAGCGGCTCGGTGGGCTGGTCGAGGCCATGGAGGCGCTCAACCGCGGACAGTCCGAGAGCCGCGAGGCGACCGACGAATTGCTGCACACCGCCGTGGTCGCGCATCAGGTGCTCGACCGCGGCAACCTGGTGGCGCAGCAGTCGCTCGAGCAGGTTTCCGCTCTGGTCCGCAATGTCGTCGGGCTCGACGACGAGTTGCAGTCGTTCCTTGCCACCCTCGGCACGATCGGCGGCATCTCGCGCTCGCTGAAGGAAATCGCCGAGCAGACCGAGCTACTGAGCTTCAACGCCCGCATCGAGGCGGCGCGCGGCGGCGAAGCGACCAAGCCGTTCGAAGTGCTCGCCAACGAGATCCGCCGCCTCGCGGTCACCACCGCGCAGTCCTCGGCCGAAGTGGGCCGCAATATCACCCGGCTCGAACAGACCGCGGGCTCGCTGATCGGTCCGCTCAAGGCCAATATCGCCGCAGGCCGCGAAACCACCCGCCACGTCGACCAGATGCGCGGCGCGCTGACCGAGATGGCCGCGCTGGTGCAGCAGTTCCGCGACCGATCGCAGGCGATCGCCGACTGCAACGAGAGCGCCGGGCGCGAGGTCGCCAAACTCGACGTAGGGCTGGCCGAGTTTCGCGAGGTGGCGGCGGCGAGCGCCAAGCGCGCCGAGCAGGCGCGGCGTGAGCTCGACGAACTCGAAACGCGCGCCAACGACATGCTCAACCAGGTCGCCCACGGCGGGGTGCCCACCCGCAACACGCGCTTTATCGCACTGGCGATGGAAGGCGCCGAGGAAGTGACCGCTCTGATCGAGGCGGCTTTGCGCCGCGGCGAACTGAGCGAGGCCGACTTGTTCGACACAGCCTATCGGCCGCGGCCCGATACCGATCCGGTGCAATACGACAACGGCTTCGCCGGTTTCGCCGACGCGCGTATCCGCCCGATCCTCGATCGCTATACCAATCACAACCGCCCGGTGGTCGGCTGCTGCCTGGTCGACATGAACGGCTATCTGCCCACGCACATCACTGAGCGCAGCCAGCCGCAGCAGCACGGCGAGCGGCGGCGCAATCTCGAGTTCAGCCGCAACCGGCAGATCTTCATGGACAGCCAGACGCGCCGCGCGCTGGACAGCGAGGGCGCGTTCTGCCTCTACGCCTACCGCCAGGATCTCGGGGAGGGGCGCTTCCGCGCGCTGAGGAGCGTGTTCGTGCCGCTGACCTTCGAGGGCCGGCGCTGGGGGCTCTACGAGCTCGGCTACCTGCTGTGAGAGGCTAGCCCTCGACCCTTTCCGCCAGTTCAAGCCAGCGTTCCTCCGCCGCGGCCTTCTCCGCCCTGGCGCGGTCGAGCGCGGCGGTCAGGCGAGCGAAACCGCCGGGATCGCGGGTATAGAGCTGCGGGTCCGACAGCGCGGCCTCGTCGCGAGCGATCTCGGCGTCCAGTTCCTCGATGCGGGCCGGCAGCAGGTCGTAGTCGCGCTGGTCCTTGTAGGTCAGCTTGGCGCTGCGGGGCGGTGGCGGAGCGGGCGCGGTGGCCGGCGCCTTGGCCGCTTCGCGCCGCTCGGGCGCGTGCCGTTCCTTTCGCTTGGCTTCCCAGTCCGCATAGCCGCCGGCGACCACGTCGACCATGCCGCTGCCGTCGAGCCCCAGCGTCACCGTGACCGTGCGGTCGAGGAAGTCGCGGTCGTGGCTGACGATCAGCACGGTGCCTTCGTAGTCGGCGATGACTTCCTGCAGCAGGTCGAGCGTTTCGAGATCGAGGTCGTTGGTCGGCTCGTCGAGCACCAGCAGGTTCGAGCGGCGGGCGAATTCGCGCGCCAGCAGCAGGCGCGAGCGTTCGCCGCCCGACAGCGCGGCGATCGGCGTATCGACCAGCGCGGGATCGAACAGGAATTCCTTGAGATAGCCCTGCACGTGCTTGCGCACGCCGCGCACGTCGATCCAGTCGCCGCCTTCGGCGAGCACGTCGCGCACGCGCTTGTCGGGCGTCAGCAGGCTGCGCTGCTGGTCGATCATCACGCCATTGAGCGTCTTGGCCAGCGTGACTTCGCCTTCGTCGGGCGCCAGCTCTCCGGTCAGCAGCTTGAGCAGGGTGGTCTTGCCCGCGCCGTTGGCGCCGACCACGCCGATCCGGTCGCCGCGCTGGATACGCAAGGTGAAGTTCTTGATGATCGGCCGCTCGCCATAACGCTTGGAGACATTCTCGGCGACGATCACCGACTTGGTGCGCACTTCGTCGTCATGCCCCAGACCCAGCTTGGCGGTCCCCGCCGGATTGAGCATCGATGCCCGCTGCGCGCGCATCCGGTAAAGCGCTTCGAGCCGGCCCTGGTTGCGCTTGCGCCGCGCGGTCACGCCGCGTTCGAGCCAGTGCGCCTCGAGCTTGAGCCGGGCGTCGAGCTTATCGGCCGCGCGCGCCTCTTCGGCATAGACTTGCTCTTCCCACGCCTCGTAGCCGCCGAAGCCGACTTCCTTGCGCCGCAGCGCGCCACGGTCGAGCCACAGCGTCGCGCTG
Organism: Sphingomonadales bacterium 12-68-11; assembly: GCA_002279825.1. Classification (GTDB taxonomy): domain Bacteria; phylum Pseudomonadota; class Alphaproteobacteria; order Sphingomonadales; family Sphingomonadaceae; genus Croceibacterium_A. The sequence continues at coordinate 93,396 of NCCV01000003.1, read as the reverse complement.
GTCAGTCGCTTGAGGAAGGTCCGGTCATGGCTGATCGCGACGAACGCGCCCTTGAAGCGCATCAGCCAGGATTCCAGCCAGTCGATCGCGGCAAGGTCGAGGTGGTTGGTCGGTTCGTCGAGCAGCAGCAGGTCGGGGTCCATCGCCAGCGCGCGGGCGAGCGCGGCGCGGCGCCGTTCGCCGCCGCTGGCGGTCGCCGCCGGACGGTCCATCGCAATGCCGAGCTGGCCGGCGATCGCCTCGACTTCGTAACGCGCCGGCGCATCGTCGCCGGAGAGCGCGAAATCCATCAGCGTTGCACACCCGCTGAAGTCGGGATCCTGCTCTAGCGCCACGATCCGCGTGCCCGGCTGCACCGAGCGCGTGCCGCGATCGGCCTCGATCTGCCCGGCGATCAGCCTGAACAGCGTGGTCTTGCCGGCGCCGTTGCGGCCGATCAGGGCCAGCCGGTCGCGCGGCCCGATATGCACATCGAGATCTTTGAACAGCCAGCGGCCGCCCTGCTGCAGGGCGAGATTTTCCCAGGACAGGATCGGAGGTTCGGCCATAAGCGGGCGCAGGTAGGGGAAGGGGCGGGGCCCTGCAAGGAACGGACGGCGGGGCCGCTTGTTCAGCCCGGCGTAAGCGGTCCCACGTCAGCGGCCGACCAATCTACATCGAGGAGTACCCCATGTTTCGCATCGCCCTCTTGTCCGCCGCCGCTGCTTCCGCGCTGGCGATGCCGGCCGCTGCTGCCGACGTGCAGATCCAGGCCACCGGCCCGGTGGTCGAATTGACCGTGCAGGGCAGCGTCGATGCCGCGCCCGACATCGCTCGTGTCGGCGCCGGCGTGACCACACAAGCCCCCACCGCGGTTGAGGCTATGCGCCTGAATGCCGCGGCGATGAGCGCGGTGGTCGCGCGGATCCGCCAGCTCGGCATTGCCGAGCGCGACATCCAGACCACCAGCGTCAGCCTCGGCGCGCAATACGATTACGATCAGGGCACCCAGCGCCAGGTCTTCCGTGGCTATCAGGCCTCGAACCGGGTCAGCGTGGTTCTGCGCCGGATCGACCGCACCGGCGTCGTCCTCGACGCGCTCGTGGCCGCCGGGGCGACCGACATTTCCGGGCCCGACTGGTCGCTCGACGACGATACCGCGGCGCGCCGCCAGGCCCGCGCGCGCGCGCTCGAGAGTGCGACCGCGCTGGTCGCCGACTACGCGCGCGCCACCGGCCACAGCGGCTCGCGGCTGCTGAGCATCGAGGAGGCGGTCTCCAGCCCCGGCCCGGTGCCGATGTACCGCATGGCGCTGCGCGAAGCGGCGGATGCGTCCACTCCGGTCGTGCCGGGGCAGGTCGAAGCCGGCGTGACGCTGACGGTGCGCTACGAATTGACCAAATAGGTCAAAGCGCCGGCTGAACATTGCGCCTGCCCAGCATTCAGACCTTGTTCAATGCCAACGCCTTAGGCACACCGGCGTCATGCGGACCTTTTTCGCCTCGTTGGTTGCCCCCCTCGCGCTTGGGGCCCTGATCGCCGCCGGGGCTGTTGCTCCGGCGGCGGCGCAGCAGCAGACGCGCGGCGACCAGGAACGCGCCCGCGCCCAGATGCAGGCCGGCCGCGCGCTGACCTCGCGCGAGATCGAGCAGCGCATCATGCCGCAAATGCGCGGGCACGACTATCTCGGCTTCGAGTTCGACGACCGGGCGAGCGCTTATCGCCTCAAGTACATGAAAGACGGGCAAGTCACCTGGGTCGATGTCGATGCCCGCACCGGGCGCGTGCTGCGCATCTCCAAATAGCGCGCGCGTATCCCCGCGGGAAACGGTGCCTCGGTTGACGCGTTGGACCCGAAGGACCACATCGTGGGCCGCATAAGCCAGGGGACTTCAGATGCGCATCCTGATCGTCGAGGACGAGCCGACGCTCGGCCAGCAGCTCAAGTCGACGCTCGAGCAGACCGGCTATGCCGTCGACTTGTCCACCGACGGCGAAGACGGCCACTTCCTCGGCTCGACCGAGGAATACGACGCGGTGATCCTCGACCTCGGCTTGCCCGAGATCGACGGGCTGACAGTGCTCGGCATGTGGCGGCGCGAAGGGCGCAAGTTCCCGGTGCTGGTGCTGACCGCGCGCGACAGCTGGTCGGACAAGGTCGCCGGTCTCGATGCCGGCGCCGACGACTACCTGGCCAAGCCGTTCCAGACCGAAGAACTGATCGCCCGCCTTCGCGCCTTGATCCGCCGTTCGTCGGGCAATGCCTCGTCCGAACTGATCGCCGGCACCGTTCGCCTCGACACCCGCTCCGGGCGCGTCACGCTGGCGGGCGAGCCGGTCAAGCTGACCGCGCAGGAATACAAGCTGCTGTCGTATCTGATGCACCACAAGGGCAAGGTCGTCAGCCGCACCGAACTGATCGAGCACATCTACGACCAGGATTTCGACCGTGACTCCAACACCATCGAAGTCTTCGTCACCCGCATCCGCAAGAAACTCGGCGCCAACGTCATCACCACGATCCGTGGCCTCGGATACAGCCTCGACGACCCCGACGAGCCCGGCCGCGGCGAGTAACGCCGCCCCGGAGCGCACGCGGCCGCATACCGGCAGCCTCTCGCGCCGGATGATGGTCATCGCGGCGGGGTGGATCACGATCCTGCTGCTCGGCGGCGGCGTGGCGCTCGATCGAACGCTCACCGGGCTGGTCCGGCAGCAGTTCGACGAGCAGCTCAGCTACATCCTGACCGCGATGATCACCTCGGCCGAGATCGATCCCTATGGCGACGTGTTGTTCAACCGCCAGCTTGCCGACCAGCGCTTCCTCGAACCCAATAGCGGTTTCTACTGGCAGATCGACGGCAAGGACAAGCAGCCGTACCCGTCACGCTCGCTGTGGGATCGCACGCTCCAGATCAGCGGGCGCAAGGCCAGCGCAGCGCCGATGTACTACGATTCGGACCAGTTCGCAGGCGAGCCGCTGCGCGTTGTCGAACAGACCATCCGCCTGCCGGGGAGCCCGGTCGACTGGCAGTTCACCGTGGCCGGGGCGCAAGACGAACCTGACCGGCTGATCGTGCGGATCCGCTCGATCCTGGTATGGAGCTTCGCTGCGCTCGGCATCGGGCTATTCCTGATGGCCATGCTGCAGACCTGGTACGGGCTCGGCCCGCTGCGCCGCGTGCGGCAGGCGATCGCCCAGATCCGCACCGCCGGCGCCAATCGCGTGACCGACCCCCTGCCGCAGGAAGTCCAGCCCATGGTCGAGGAGCTGAATGCGCTGCTCGCCCATTCCGAGCGTCAGGCCGAAGAGGCGCGCACGCATGCCGGCAATCTGGCGCACGCGCTCAAGACGCCGCTCACGGTGCTCAACAGTGCTGCGCACGCGCGCGCTTCCGACCTCGACCGAACGGTGCTGCGCGAAACCGCGACGATGCGCCGCCAGGTCGATCACCACCTCGCCCGCGCGCGCGCGGTGGGCCGACGCGCCTCGGGACTGTCGCGCGCGAACGCGATGACCAGTGTGGAAGGGGTCGAGCGCGCGATCTCGCGCCTTTACCCGCATGTCCGCTTCGACCGCGACGGCTCGGAAGCCAGTGAAGTGGCGATCGAGCGTCAGGACCTCGACGAACTGCTCGGCAACCTGATGGAAAACGCCGCCAAGTACGGCGGCGGCAGCGTGTTCGTGACTGTCGATCCGCGCCCGTCGGATCGGCTGTGCAGCGTGTGGATCGAGGACGACGGCGCCGGCATTCCCGAGGCCGCGCGCGACCAGTTGTTCGCGCGCGGCGCGCGGCTCGACACCAGCAAGCCCGGCACCGGCCTGGGTCTCGCGATCGTTCGCGACGTGGTGGAGATCTATGGCGGCAGCGTCGAGCTGGACGAAAGCGAAGACTTGGGCGGGCTCCTGGTGCGGCTGCGCTTGCCGCGCGCGCCGTAGCCTAGCCTGCCGGTCGGCTCGGCCAGCCTATCCGCACCAGCGTCCCGTCGGGATCGGACACCGAGACTTCGTACATGCCCCACGGCCGGTGCGTGGGTCCGCCGCCGAGCAGCAGATCGCCGATCCGCTCGGCCACCCCGTCCACGTCCTCGACGTAAACGTAGAGCCCGTCCGGGTTGCGGCCCGGGACCACCCACCCCGGCGGCCCTTCGCTTGACAAATGGAGCTGCCAGCCCTTGCCGTCGGTCAGGATTCGATAGCGGCCGTGATCGGAGAGGACGGACAGCCCCAACCGCGCATAGAAGGCGGTGCTGGCCTCGATATCGGTGCAAGGCAGGATCGCGACGATGCCGTGGTGGGGATGCGCCGCCATGGGTCTCCCGCTACTTGCCGGCTGCCTGGCGATGATGCCGGATCACTTCGTCGATCACGAAGCGAATGAACTTCTCGCTGAACTCGGGATCGAGATCGGCATCGACGGCAAGTGCGCGCAGGCGCTCGATCTGGCGCGCCTCGCGGCTGGTATCGCTGGCGGGTAGCCCGGCCTGCGCCTTGTATTCGCCGACCGCCTGGGTGATCCGGAACCGCTCTGCCAGCATGTGGATCAGCGCGGCGTCGATGTTGTCGATGCTCTTGCGAAAGCTCGCGAGCACCGGGTCGCTTTGCGGCGGATGAAGCTGGCTGGCCATCGGCTCACGCTAGCAGGGATTCGTGACTTGCCAAGGTCGCGGGGAGCGGTCATGGCCCGGGCATGAGCGCCGAGGTCGTCCCGCTGCCTGTCAAACCGGACGCCGCGCAGCCTTCGCTCACTCCCATACTCTCGCTCACCGCCACCGCGATGAATTCGGTCAACGCCATCATCCTCGACCGGATGCAGAGCGAAATCCCGCTGATTCCGACGCTCGCCGGGCATCTGATCGCCGGCGGCGGCAAGCGGATGCGGCCGATGCTCACGCTCGCGGGCGCCGAGCTGGTCGGCTATCAGGGCGCGCGCCATCACAAGCTCGCGGCCTCGGTCGAGTTCATCCACACCGCGACGCTGCTCCACGACGACGTGGTCGATGGCAGCGAGATGCGCCGCGGCAAGGAAACCGCGAACATCGTGTTCGGCAATCCGGCAACGGTGCTGGTCGGCGATTTCCTGTTCGCCCGCGCGTTCGAACTCATGGTAGAGGACGGCAGCCTCAAAGTGCTCAAGATTCTCTCCTCGGCGAGCGCGGTGATCGCGCAGGGCGAGGTCGACCAGCTCACCGCCCAGCGGCGCATCGAGACCAGCGAGGAGCGCTACCTGCACATCGTCGGCGCCAAGACCGCCGCGCTGTTTGCCGCCGCCAGCCGCATCGCCGCGGTGGTCGCCGAATGCAGCGAGGCGGAGGAGCGCGCGCTCGACGACTACGGCCGCAACCTCGGGATTGCCTTCCAGCTTGTCGATGACGCGATCGACTACGACAGCGGCACCGCCGAGATGGGAAAGGACCGCGGCGACGACTTCCGCGAAGGCAAAATGACCCTGCCAGTCATCCTCGCTTACGCGCGCGGTAATGCGGAAGAGCGCCGCTTCTGGCAGGAAGCGGTCGCCGGCTTCCGGGTCGAGGATGAAGACTTCGCTCACGCCGTGGAGCTGATCCGCGGCACCGACGCGGTCCGCGCGACCCGCGAACGCGCCCGCCACTATGCCGAGCGCGCCTGCGACGCGCTGGCGATTTTCCCCGACGGCAAAGCCCGCGCGGCGATGATCGAGGCAGCGCGGTTCGCGGTGAGCAGAGGGTATTGATGGTCCCCTCCGAGGCTGACGGCGAAACTGTCGATCGGCTCCGCGAGGAGAACCGGGTTCTGCGACGCGAGAATCGGAATCTGCGGCGTGATCGTGAAGTCAGGGAGGCACCCAAGCCGCTGCGCCGGATCTTCCTTGAAGCGGTGGCGGGCGGCAGTCTCATTACAGCGGCAATCGGCGGCGGTTACACGGTGATGACCGATCTGGTCGATGACACGGCGACCGTGTGCCCTCCGGCTCATGCCGCTCTCCGTGACGAACGGCTAAATCCCGACCTTTCGCCCGTCCAGCGCAAGGCCTATCTTGATCGGCAGTTCCGGATCGCAATGAGCTGTGGTACCTACGACAGATGAGTGAGATTGCGGAAATCATGCTTTGGGGCGGTTTGATCGTGGCCGCGATATCGTCGCTGGCGCTCTGGATCGACCGGCAGATTCAGCTCCGCGATCGGCATGATCGCTTAAGCGACTGAGCGGTCTGGTATTGCAACGGAAGTTTGGGTGAGCGGGATGCTGCCCATCCACGCCGTCCTCCCCGACCTCCTGGCCGCTTTGCGCGAACGCCGCGGCGCGGTGCTGATCGCGCCGCCGGGCGCGGGCAAGACCACCGCCGTGGCGCCGGCGCTGCTCGGCGAGCCGTGGTGCGACGGTCTGGTGATCCTGCTCAGCCCGCGCCGGGTGGCCGCGCGCGCGGCAGCCGAGCGAATCGCGGAGCTGCTCGGCGAGCCCGTGGGCCAGCGGGCCGGCTATGTAACAAGGCTCGACAGCAAGCAGTCGGCGGCAACGCGCATCCTGGTGGTCACCGAGGCGATCTTCGTCAGCCGCATCGTCGCCGATCCCGAGCTCGCGGGCGTCTCCGCGGTGCTGTTCGATGAGGCGCACGAGCGTCATCTCGACAGCGATCTGGGTCTCGCGCTGGCGCTCGACAGCCAGGGCGCACTGCGCGGGGACCTGCGGATCGTGGCGATGTCGGCGACGATCGACGGGGCGCGGTTTGCCGGCCTGCTCGGAGCAGGCACGCCGGTGATCGAAAGCGAAGGGCGCGCTCACCCGCTGCGCATCGAATGGCTCGGCCACCGCGCGGAGCAGCGCACCGACGAGGCGATGGCGAGCGCGGTCATGACCGCCTGGCGCGCGGAGAGCGGTGACCTGCTGGCCTTCCTCCCCGGTGTCGGCGAGATCGAGCGCACCCGCGAGAGGCTCGTCCAGCAATTCTCCGGGCGCCTGCCCGACGTGCCGATCCTGCCGCTGCACGGCCAGGTCGAGCCGGCCGCGCAGCGCGCCGCGATCCGCCGCGATCCCGAGGGACGGCGGCGGATCGTGCTCGCCACGGCCATCGCCGAGACCTCGATTACGCTCGAAGGCGTCTCGGTGGTCGTCGACGCCGGCCTCTCGCGCCGCGCCGAGTTCGACGTCGCCGCCGGCGTGACGCATCTCGTGACGCGCCGGGCCAGCCAGGCCGCGGCGGCGCAGCGGGCCGGTCGCGCCGCGCGGCAAGGCCCGGGGGTCGCCTACCGGCTGTGGGAAGAGGCCGCGCATGCCGGGCGCGAAGCGTTCGACCCGCCCGAGATCACTAACGCCGACCTCGCCCCGCTCCTGCTGTCGCTGGCGGAGTGGGGCGTGGCCGATCCCGCATCGCTCGCGTGGCTCGACGCGCCACCGGTACCGGCGGTCGCGACGGCGCGCGATCGCCTGCGACAGCTCGATGCTTTGGATGGGGCGGGGCGGATTACCGAGCGCGGTCGGCGGATCGCTGCCTTGCCGATGGAGCCCTGGCAGGCGGCCATGCTGCTGTTCGGCGCCGAACACCGGGCGGCGCTGGCGGCCGCCAAGCTGGCGCTGCTGCTTCAGGAACGCGGACTCGGCGGCAAGGGCGAGGACCTGGTGCAGCGACTGGCGCGGTGGGACGGCGACCGTTCGCCGCGTGCCAATTCCGCGCGGAAGCTGGCGGAGGGCTGGGCAAATCGCGTTGCTAAAGCAGACTCCGTTCGCATCGAGCGAAGTCGAGATGCCTCGCGCGAGGTGTCTCGACCTCGCTCGACACGAACGGATGTCCAGGTTCCGTTGGGCATTCTTCTCGCCCTCGCGCTGCCCGACAATCTCGCGCGTCGCAGAGATGCCTCGGGCGAAAGCTGGCTCTCCGCCGGTGGGCGCGGTTATGCGCTCGATCCGGCATCCCCGCTGGCGACGAGCGAATGGCTGGCGATCGGCGATGCGCAAGGCCGCGCCCAGGCAGCGCGGATTACCGCCGCGCTGCCGCTGACCACCGCCGAGGTCGAGCAATGGCTGGCGGGCAAGATCGAACGCAGCTCGGTGCTGCGCTGGAGCGGAGCGCGGGTCGAGGCGCGGCTCGAGCGGCGGCTCGGCGCGATCACGCTCGCGAGCGGTCCCGATCCGGCGCCCGACGCCGCTGCCGTGGCCGCGCTGCTTGTGGAAAACGCTCTGGAGAAACTGCCGGATATCCTGCCGAGAACCTTGCTGGCCCGCGCCGGCTATCTCGGTATCGCCCAACTGGCGCCCGAGGCGCTCGCCGCCAGCGCCGCGCAATGGCTCGAGCCGCTGTTGCAGGGCCGGCGCGACCTAGCGTTTCCCAAGGGCTACGTAACGGAGGCGCTGCTTGGCCTGCTCGATTGGGAGACGCGCCAGCGGCTCGACCGGCTGGCCCCGCGCGAGTTCGCCACGCCGGCTGGCACGCATCACGCGATCGACTATGCCGGGCCCGATGCACCGAGCGTCGAGGTGCGTGTCCAGGCGCTGTTCGGGCTCGATTCGCACCCGCTGATCGGTGACACGCCGCTGCTGCTCAAGCTGACCAGCCCGGCCGGGCGTCCGCTCCAGGCGACGCGCGACCTGCCGGGCTTCTGGCGCGGCAGCTGGCGCGATGTGGCCAAGGAGATGAAGGGGCGCTATCCGCGGCACCGCTGGCCCGACGAACCCTGGACCGAGGCGCCCAGCCTCAAGACCAAGAACGCGTTCCTGCGCTCGTGATTTCAGGCCCCTTGATTTCGGATCGCAACCGAGTGAAAGCGCTGCCCATGCAGGCCCGTATCTTCCAGCGCCCCAAGAACGCCATGCAATCGGGCAAGGCGCTCACCGATCAGTGGATTCTCGACTTCGTGCCGGCCGAAGCCAAGAAGCCCGATCCGCTGATGGGCTGGCCGGGCAGCGGGGACACCCGCCAGCAGCTCCAGCTGCGGTTCCCGAGCAAGGAAGCGGCAGTCGCCTACGCCGAGAAATACGGCATCGAAGCTGTGGTCCACCAGCCGCCCCCGCGCCGCCTCAAGCTGCAGGCCTACGCCGACAACTTCCGCTGAGGTTGCGTTTTGATCGCTCCCCCGCCATATGCGCGGCGGGAGTCGGGTGGACGTTCGCGTCCGCCAACCTGGTCAGGTCCGGAAGGAAGCAGCCACAACGGATGGCAGCGGGTCGCCCGGCTCCTAATTGTCGAAATCAGGTCTCGGGGCGAGATGCCTTCATGCGCTCCCGCGCTGCGTTGCGCGAGCCCGTCGCCGGCACCACACCCGAGACTTTGCCGAGCCCGAAGGCCGGCATGTTGGCATAGATCGTCTCGAACCGGCCGGCGTCCACGCAATAAGTTTCGTGGAAGATGCCGACCGAGCCGTTGCCGCCGACGGCCTTGTTGAAGGCGGCCCAGGCGGGCCAATGGACGCGGTCCGGGTCGCGCGCATAGCCCTCGAGACTGTCGAAATCGCGCCAGTACTGCAGCATGAACAGCACGCGGACGCCGCCCAGCAGGGTCTCGGCCCCGAGGAAGCCGCTCGCCGGGTCAGCGTAGAGCTCGCGCAGCATCGCCGGCATCGCGCGCGCCACCGGCAGCCATTTGCCCGGTTTGTGGAAGTGGTTGATGCGCATCCCGATCAGGAACACCACGATCGGACCGGCATGTGCGGCGGCAAAGCGTCCGGGATGGATCGGCATGGCGGGCTCCTGTTGAAATAGCGACGGCAGCGGCGGCGATACACGGTACGGGCCAATCGTTCGACATGCGCATCCGCTGCTCCTAGATAGCGGGCCGACGATGACCGATTCAGGCGACATCCCAGGCAGCGATCCGGCGAGCGAGGGCAGCGCCGAGACCACCAGGCTGAGCGCCGCCGAGTTGGAGGCGGCCGGCCAGGCGGCGATGTTCGGCAGTCCGGCGCCTCAGGAGCCTGCGCCCGCCGCTTCGGCGACGCAGCCCTACCGCGTGCTCGCCCGCAAGTACCGGCCGCAGACCTTCTCCGAGCTGATCGGGCAGGAGCCGATGGTCCGCACGTTGGCCAATGCCATTGCGCGCGGGCGGCTGGCGCATGCCTTCCTGATGACCGGGGTGCGCGGGGTGGGGAAGACCAGCACGGCGCGGCTGATCGCCAAGGCGCTCAACTGCGTCGGGCCCGACGGCCAGGGCGGCCCGACGATCGATCCGTGCGGCGTGTGCGAGCCTTGCGTCGCCATCGCCGAGGGCCGCCACATCGACGTGATCGAGATGGACGCCGCCAGTCATACCGGCGTCGATGACGTGCGCGAGATCATCGAGGCGGTGCGCTACGCCGCGGTCAGCGCGCGCTACAAGATCTACATTATCGACGAAGTCCACATGCTGAGCCGCAACGCGTTCAACGCGCTGCTCAAGACGCTCGAAGAGCCGCCCGCGCATGTGAAGTTCTTGTTCGCCACCACCGAAGTCGACAAGCTTCCGGTGACCGTGCTCAGCCGCACCCAGCGCTTCGACCTGCGGCGCATCCCGACCCCGATGCTGCAGCAGCATTTCGCCAGCGTGTGCCGCCAGGAAGGCGTCGAGGCCGAGGCCGAGGCGCTCCACATGATCGCCTCGGCGGCCGAGGGTTCGGTGCGCGATGGGCTGTCGATCCTCGACCAGGCGATCGCTCACGCCGATCTCGACACCGAAGGCAAAGTGACGGCCGAACGGGTCCGCGACATGCTCGGCCTGGCTGACAAGAGCGGGCAGCGCCGGCTGTTCGGCGCGCTGCTGGATGGCGATCCGCAAACGCTGCTCACAGAGGTCGAACGGCACCACGCGCTCGGCGTCGAGCCGGTCGCGCTGCTCCGCTCGCAGATGGAGCTGGTGCACCGCATCGCCGTCGCCCAGGTTGGAAAGGCGGGGGCGGATGCGCCCACGCTCGAGGAACGCGAAGCGATCGACGCGTGGGCCGGGCGCTTGTCGGCAGGCCAGGTCCACCGGCTGTGGCAGCTCCTGCTCAAGGGGCACGACGAAGTGCGCCAGGCCCCCGATCCGCTCATCGCCGCGCAGATGGCGCTGCTGCGCGTGCTGCATGCCGCCGACCTGCCCGATCCGGGCACGCTGGCGAAACAGATCGGCGAGGGGATGGTGGCGCGAGCGCCGGCGGCCACCGAACCCGCGGCAAGCGCCGGGCCGGCCGCTTCGGTCGACTGGCGCGCGCTGTGCGAGCAGGTCGAGCGCGCCGGCCAGCTTCGGGTCGCCGCGCTGATGCGCGACTGGGTGAGGGTGATCGAACTGGTTCCCGGCCGGCTGGTCTATGCGCCGGTGCCGGGGCTTGGCGACGATCCCGCTCCCGAGCTGCGCGATGCGTTGCGCCAGGCGACCGGCGAACGCTGGCAAGTCGAACGCGGCGAGGGCGAGGGTAGCGCTTCGCTCCGCGAATTGGAACTGGAAGCCGCCGCTGCCGCCGCGGCACGGGTCCGGGCCGATCCGCTGGTGGAAGCGACCTTCGCGGCCTTTCCCGAGGCGGAACTGATCGAAGACGATGAGCGGCCGCGCGGCGACCGAAACTGGAGCAAACGAGCGTGAGGTTTTTGGCATGAACATGGAAGAGATGATGCGCGCGGCGCAGGAAGCCGCGCAGAAGTTGCAGCAGCAGATGGGCGAAGCGCAGGCCAAACTCGATCAGCTCGAGGTCGAGGGCGTCTCGGGCGGCGGGCTGGTCAAGATCCGCTGCAGCGCCAAGGGCCGCATCCTCGGCGTGGCGATCGACGACAGCCTGATCGTCCCGGCCGACAAGCAGATGCTCGAGGATCTGGTGGCAGCAGCGTTCAACGATGCACGCGGCAAGGCGGACCAGGCGGCCAACGCCGAGATGCAGAAAGTCCAGCAGGGTCTCGGCCTTCCGCCGGGGTTCAATCTGCCCGGAATGGGGTAAGTTGCGCTTGATCGGCCCGCCGCTCGCGCGCCAGCGTGAGCGGTGCGCGGTTCCGACAACTCGGCTGTAAGACCTCTCGACGGATGTTCGACTAAGCCCGACAGACGGCGTGGACATTTGCTGTGTTACTGCCTTATAACGCTGCATCTGTAGACGGCGACAGATCGCCTGGGGGATTTGTATGGGGTCGTTGAAGAGGGGCGGGGTTGCGGTACTGGCGCTGGCCGTGACTGCCTGCGCCCGGCCCGATCTGGCTCCACCCGAGGCCGGACTGCCGCTCCCCGCCGACTGGGCGGAGACCGATCCCGCGCGCGCCTCGGTCGATCTCGGGCAATACTGGACCTTGCTTGGCGACCCGCTGCTGACCGAGCTGGTCGAAGCGGCGCTCGCCAACAATCTCGATCTCGCCCAGAGCGCCGCCCGGCTCGAGCAGGCGCGCGCGCAGCTCGCCGGGGCCCGCGCCGGCTTCCTGCCGCAAATCTCCGCCAGCGGTCAGGGCTCGCAGGACATCGGCGCAAACGCCTCGGGCGATCCCTTCGTATCGCTCGGCGCGGATGCCAGCTGGGAAGCCGACCTGTTCGGCCGCATCGGCGGCAACGTCGCGGCCTCGCAAGCGGACCTCGCCGCGGCCGGGTATTCGCTCGCCGACCTGCAGCGGCTGATCGCCGGGCAGGTTGCGCTGGCGACGATCTCGGCGCGCGCGACCGCGACGCAACTGGCGATCGCGCGCGACACGCTCGGCTACCAGGACGAGAACCTCCAGATCGCGCGCTGGCGCGTGCAGGCTGGGCTGGTCTCGAGTCTCGATGCCGAGCAGGCGCGCGGCCAGCGCGCGCAGACCGCGGCGACGATCCCGCAGCTCGAACGCAATCTCGCCGCGACCGCCAATTCCATCTCCACCCTGATCGGCGAACCGCCGGGACGGGTGCTACGACGGCTCGAAGCGGCCGCCGCCATACCGCAACCCCCCGCGCTGGCGGGCTTCGAAGCCCCGGCGGAAGTTCTCCGCCGCCGGCCGGACGTGCGCGCCGCCGAAGCGAGCCTGATCGCGAGCAGCGCGCGCGTCGACGTGGCGCGGGCCCAGCTCATGCCGCTGGTGCGCCTCGGCGGTTCGATCGGCACCTCGTCGCTGGGGTTCGACGACCTGTTCAACGTGATCACCGGCAATCTGCTCGGCAGCGTCAGCCAGCTGATCTTCGACGGCGGCCGGACGCGCGCACAGATCGACAGCGCCGAGGCGGCCGCGCAAGGCGCGCTCGCGGGTTGGCGGCTGTCGATCCTCGGCGCGCTCGAGGACGTCGAGACCGCTGCGGTCGATCTCCGGAAAGCCGACGAAGGCGTCGTTATCTTCGTAGAGGCGCTCGAGGCTGCCGAGAATTCGGCGCTGCTCGCGCGCAGCTTGTACCAAGCCGGGCTGACCGACTTCCGCAATCTGCTCACCTCCGAGAACCAGCTGCTCTCGGCCCGCAACGCGCTAGCGTCTGCCCAGGCCGACCGGGCGAGCGCTTTCGTCCGCCTGACGCAGGCGCTCGGCGGCGGCTGGGCTCCGGCCGATTATCCGCTTCCGATCAGCCCCCTCCCGATACGCGATGGGACCCCGCGATGAACCAGACGACCGCCCCCCAGACCGACCTTGCCGAGTTCCTCGGCACCAAGCAGCGCCCGCGCTGGCGGCGCTGGATGAAGTACTGGCTGCCCGCGCTCGTGATCGGCGCGCTGGTTGTTTACGCGCTGACCCGCGGCGAAGAGCGTCCGGAATACATCAGCGAAGCGGTCGCCGAGCGGTCGCTCGACATCGAGGTAACGGCGACGGGCAACTTGCGCCCGACCAACCAGGTCGATGTCGGCTCGGAGGTGTCCGGCCGGATCGACCGCGTCCTGGTCGATGTCAACGACCGGGTCGCGCGCGGCCAAGTGCTCGCGCAGATCAATACCGATGTGATCGACGACCAGATCCGGCAGGCGCAGGCCAACGTCAACGCGGCGCGGGCGTCGGTGGCGCAGGCGGCCGCCACGCTCGACGTCGACAGCGCGCAGCTCGCGCGGCTGCAGGAGGTCTTCCGCCTATCGGACGGCAAGGTCCCCTCGCGCACCGAGCTCGAGGCCGCCGATGCCTCGGTCAAGCGTGCGCGCGCCGCGATTGCGTCCGCTCGGGCGAGCGTCGCGGCGTCCGAAGCGCAGCTTTCGTCGGCGATGACCAACCGCGACCGCGCGGTCATCCGTTCTCCGGTGTCCGGGGTGGTGCTCGCGCGCCAGATCGAGCCGGGGCAGACCGTGGCCGCCAGCTTCAACACTCCGACGCTGTTCGTGATCGCCGAGGATCTCTCGCAAATGCAGCTGCGGGTTGCGATCGACGAGGCCGATGTCGGCGCGGTCGAGCAGGGCCAGAAGGCGAGTTTCACGGTCGATGCCTATCCCGGCCGGCAGTTCCCGGCCGTGGTCGAGCGCGTCGCGCTCGCCTCAAACAACACTGCCACGGCCAACCAGCAACAGCAGGGAACGCAACAGGGCACGTCCGTGATCAACTACGAGGCGCGCCTGTCGGTCGCCAATACCGATGGGCTGCTGCGCCCGGGCATGACTGCCACAGCCAATATCGCGACCGCCAGCACCGGGCGGCGGCTGCTGGTACCCAACGGGGCGCTGCGTTTCGAGCCCGAGGCCGACGATGCCGCCGCGGGCGTGGACCTCGGCAACGAAGAGTTCGGGCTCGAGCGCGAAGAAGAACGGGCAACGATCGGGCGCGGCAGCCGCCAGACGGTCCATGTACTCAAGGACGACGGTACGCTGGAAGAGGTCGAAGTCGTCACCGGCCAGAGCGACGGGCGCTACACGGTGGTCACCTCCGCCGCGCTCAAGCCCGGCATGAAAGTGGTCACCTCGCTCAAGGCGAACGCCGAGTGAGCGGCGAGCCGATCATCGAACTGAAAGGGATTACCAAGACCTTCGGCCAGGGCGCGGCCGCGTTCCAGGCGCTCAAGGGGGTCGACCTGACCATCGCGCGCGGCGATTTCGTGGCGGTGATGGGCGCGTCGGGGTCGGGCAAGTCGACGACGATGAACATTCTCGGTTGCCTCGATACCCCGACCAGCGGCATTTACCGCTTCCTCGGTGCCGAAGTGCAGGCGCTCAGCGGCGACGAGCGCTCGCTGCTGCGGCGCCGGTACCTTGGGTTCGTGTTCCAGGGCTTCAACCTGCTGGCGCGCACGACGGCGGTCGAGAATGTCGAACTGCCGCTGATCTATCGCGGCGAAGGCAAGTCCGCGCGCCGCGCCGCCGCGCTCAAGGCGCTCGACCGCGTCGGCCTGGTGCCGTGGGCCGATCACACTCCTGCCGAAATGTCCGGCGGCCAGCAGCAGCGCGTGGCGATCGCGCGCGCGCTGGTCACCGATCCCGAAGTGCTGCTCGCCGACGAGCCGACCGGAAACCTCGATTCCGAACGCTCGCTCGAGATCATGCAGTTTCTCGTTGAGCTCAACCGGGCTGGGATCACGATCGTGATGGTCACGCACGAGCCCGAGATGGCCGCCTTCGCCAAGACCGTGGTCCACTTCAAGGACGGGCTGGTCGAGCGGGTCGAGCGGGGCCAGCGCGCCCCAACCCCGGTGGAGGCGCGCTGATGTGGGGCACCACCCTGATCCTGGCGTTGCGCGAGATCCGGCGCCACGTGCTGCGCAGTTTCCTGACCACGCTCGGCATCATCATCGGCGTCGCGGCGGTGATCACCATGGTCACGCTGGGCAAGGGCGTCACCGCCGACATCGAGCGGCAGATCAACTCGCTCGGCTCGAACGTGTTCTTCGTGTTCCCCATCGAGACCGACCGCGGCCCTCCGCGCCCCTTCGACGAGCGCGACGTGGAAGCCGTGCGCGAGCAGATCGCCGGGGTGAAGTCGGTCGCTGGACAGGTCGAGCGCAACGTCGTCGCGATCCACAACGGCCAGGACTGGCAGAGCAAGGTCGAAGGCGTCGGCAACGAATTCTTGGATGCGCGCGGCATCGAGTTGGACGAAGGGCGCCGCTTCACCGCCGCCGAAGAAACCGCCGGGGCCAACGTCTGCATCATCGGCCCGACGGTGCGTAAAGAAATCTTCCCGCCCAACGACAGCCCGCTTGGCGAACGCATGCGGCTGAACGACGTGTCCTGCCAGGTCATCGGGGTGTTCGCCACGCGCGGCTCGGTCGGCGGCGGCGGCGACGATGACAACGCGGTGTTCATGCCGCTGACCAACGCGCAGCGCCGCTTCACCGGAAACGACAAGATCGGCTACATGGTCGTGTCCTACGACGCGTCCTATTCGAGCGACGCGATGATCCGGTCACTGATCGACCTCATCCGCGAACGGCGCGTGCTGCTCGAGGGCCAAGCGAACGACTTCGACATCGTCGATACCGCCCAGATCAACGAGACGGTGGCCAGCACGGTCGGAACGCTGACCATTATGGTGGCGGCGATCGCCGCGATCAGCCTGGTGGTTGGCGGCGTCGGGATC
The DNA here is from genome assembly GCA_002279825.1 of Sphingomonadales bacterium 12-68-11. Lineage (GTDB taxonomy): Bacteria > Pseudomonadota > Alphaproteobacteria > Sphingomonadales > Sphingomonadaceae > Croceibacterium_A. The sequence continues at coordinate 77,072 of NCCV01000003.1, read as the reverse complement.
ATGAACATCATGCTGGTATCGGTGACCGAGCGGACGCGTGAGATCGGCATCCGGCTGGCGATCGGCGCGCTCGCCCGCGAGGTGCAGTTGCAGTTCCTGACCGAGGCGGTGGTGCTGTGCTGTTTCGGCGGGCTGGTCGGGATCGCGCTCGGGTTTGGCCTCTCGATCGGGCTGTCGAGCGCCTTCGGGCTGCCGTTCGTGTTCGATCCGTTCATCAACGGGCTCAGCTTCGCGATCTCGGCCCTGATCGGAATCGTGTTCGGGTACTTCCCAGCGCGGCGGGCCTCGAAGCTCGATCCGATCGAGGCTCTGCGGCACGAATAGCGGGATTGCGGGCGTATCGCGCCGGCGGCCGAAGCGCCGCTTGCCTCGGCCAGGCCGGAACGCCTAGCCTCCGCGCCGAGCCGCAGCCTGAGGATGCACCGAACAATGCCGCCCCCCGGGCAAATCCCCGGCTTCCGCTTCGCCGAATTCGCGCTCGACCCCGCCGACCGGCGGCTCGACGGCGCGTCCGGCCCGGTAGAACTCAACGCGCGCTATCTCGACGCCTTGATCCTGCTGGTCAGCGAACAGGGCCGGCTGGTCTCCAAGGACCGCTTCATGGGCGAGGTCTGGCGGGGCATTCCGGTGACCGACGAGGCTCTCACCCAGTGCATCCGCACGCTGCGCAAGGCACTGGGAGACGACGCCGCGCAGCCGCGCTTCATCGAGACCGTGCCCAAGCACGGCTATCGCTTCATCGCCGAGGTCGCGCCGGTAGGGCAGGGCCCGGCGAAGGCTAGGGCCGCCGCCCCGGCGCCGCTCTCATGGCGTGCCGCGGGGCTGCTGGGGCTCGGCGGCACGATCGGGGGCGGCCTGGCCGGCCTGGTCGGCGGGCTGATCTACGGCTTCGCCGGCGCCTCGCAGCCGCTCGGGGACGGGACCGGCGCCGCCTCGCTGATCGTGGTGCTGGTGGCGCTGACCGTGTTGGTGGCGCTCAGCGGCGGCGCTGGCGTGGCGTTCGGCATAGCAGCGGCCGGCCTCGCGCCCTCGCGCGCCTGGTGGTGGACCGTGGGCGGCGGCGCGGCGGGCGGGTTCGCGGTCGGCGGCGCGGTCAAGCTGCTCGGGCTCGATGCGTTCAACCTGTTGCTCGGTCGCACCCCCGGCGACATCACCGGCGCCCCCGAAGGGGCCTTGGTCGGCGCGGCGGTCGGCCTTGGCGCCTGGCTGGCGCAGCGGAGCGGCGCCTCGTTGCGGCGCGGCTTGGCGATCGGCGCGGCTTGCGGCGGGGCGGGGGGGCTGCTGTGCGCGCTGCTCGGCGGCCGGCTGATGCTGGGCAGCCTGGTGCTCCTGGCCGAGAGCTTTCCCGCCTCGCGGCTTCGCCCGGAGCGGATCGGCATGCTGTTCGGCGACGACGGCTTCGGCGCCGTCACGCAGCTCGCCAGCGGGGCGCTCGAAGGAGCCTTGTTCGGCGGCTGCCTGGTGGCGGCCCTGATCCTCGTCCGGCGGACCTGGCTGCCCGACGTGCTGGCGCCGCGCGGCGCGCTTTTCCCGCACTGAGACGCCGTCCACAGCTGCGCGGACAGGGCGGATTGCAGGTGCCGGGCGCCGCACCCATATTCGGTTCAAGGATGGCGCCGGGATCGCGCGCCATAAAGATCGGACCGGCTATGACTTCCTACCCCCTGCTTCCGTTGCGCGATATCGTGGTGTTCCCCGGTCACGTCGTGCCGCTGTTCGTCGGCCGCGAGAAATCGGTCGCCGCGCTCGAGGTGGCGATGGAAGGCGACAAGGACATCTTCCTGCTCGCCCAGCTCGACCCGGCGTGCGACGACCCGGTGGCCGAGGACCTCTACGATGTCGGCGTGGTCGCGCAGGTGCTGCAGATGCTCAAGCTGCCCGACGGCACCGTGCGCGTGCTCGTCGAAGGCCAGGCGCGTGCGCGCCTGACGGCGCTGACCGACGAAGGCGGCCATGTTGTTGCCGCGACGGAGCTGATTGTCGAAAGCGAGCCCGAAGGGGCCGAAGTCGCCGCGCTGATGCGCTCGGCGGTCGAGCAGTTCACCGAGTACGCCAAGCACAACAAGAAGCTGCCTGATGATATCGAGGACGAGCTGGCGGGTATCGAAGACGCCGGGCGTCTCGCCGACACGATCGCCGCCGCGCTCGCCGCGAAAGTCTCCACCAAACAATCGATCCTGACCGAAGCCGACGCCGTCAAGCGGCTGGAGATGGTCGGCTCGGTGATGGAAGGCGAACTGTCGGTCCTGCAGGTCGAGCGCAAGATCCGCGGCCGCGTGAAGCGGCAGATGGAGAAGACCCAGCGCGAATACTACCTCAACGAACAGCTCAAGGCGATCCAGTCCGAGCTGGGCGGGGGTGACGCGGCGGACGTCGACGAGCTCGCCGAACTGCAAGCCAAGATCGACCAGCTCAAAATGAGCAAGGAAGCCAAGACCAAGGCTCAGGCGGAGCTCAAGAAGCTCAAGACGATGCAGCCGATGAGCGCCGAGGCGACCGTCATCCGCAATTATCTCGACGTCCTGCTCGGGCTGCCGTGGGGCAAGAAGAGCCGGCTCAAGAAGGATATCGCCAAGGCCCAGGCGGTGCTCGACGAGGACCATTACGCGCTCGACAAGGTCAAGGACCGGATCGTCGAATATCTCGCCGTGCAGGCGCGCACCAACAAGCTCAAGGGCCCGATCCTGTGCCTGGTGGGCCCGCCCGGCGTGGGCAAGACCAGCCTCGGCAAGTCGATCGCGCGCGCCACCGGGCGCGAGTTCATTCGGCAGTCGCTGGGCGGGGTGCGCGACGAGGCCGAGATCCGCGGTCACCGGCGGACTTACATCGGCTCGCTGCCGGGCAAGATCGTGACCAACTTGCGCAAGTCCGGCGCGTCCAACCCGCTGTTCCTGCTCGACGAGATCGACAAGCTCGGCCAGGATTTCCGCGGCGACCCGGCATCGGCGCTGCTCGAAGTGCTCGATCCCGAACAGAACGCCAAGTTCCAGGATCACTACCTCGAACTCGACATCGACCTGTCGGACGTGATGTTCGTGTGCACCGCGAACAGCCTCAACCTGCCGCAGCCGCTGCTCGACCGGATGGAGATCATCCGGCTCGAAGGCTATACCGAGGACGAGAAGGTAGAGATCGCGCAGCGCCACCTGATCGCCAAGCAGATCGAGGCGCATGGGCTCAAGAAGGGTGAGTTCGAACTGACCGAAGACGGTCTGCGCGACCTGATCCGCTATTACACACGCGAAGCCGGGGTCCGTACGCTCGAGCGCGAGATCGCGCGCCTGGCGCGCAAGTCGCTGCGCCAGATCCTCGAAAAGAAGGTCGCGGGCGTCGTCGTTACCCCCGAGAACCTCGGCGAGTTCGCCGGCGTACGCAAGTTCCGGCACGGGGTGTCCGAGGAAGAGGCGCAAGTCGGGGCCGTCACCGGGCTCGCCTGGACCGAAGTCGGCGGCGAGCTCTTGACCATCGAGAGCGTCACCACGCCGGGCAAGGGCGAGGTCAAAACCACCGGCAAGCTCGGCGAGGTCATGAACGAAAGCGTCGCCGCGGCGTTCAGCTTCGTCAAGGCGCGCGCGCCAGCCTACGGGATCAAGCCGTCGATCTTCCAGCGCAAGAACATCCACATCCACCTGCCTGAAGGGGCAGTGCCCAAGGACGGGCCGAGCGCGGGCATCGGCATGGTCACCTCGATCGTTTCGACGTTGACCGGCATCCCGGTGCGCCCGGATGTGGCCATGACCGGTGAAGTCACGCTGCGCGGCCGGGTCCTGCCGATTGGCGGGCTCAAGGAAAAGCTGCTCGCCGCGCTGCGCGGCGGCATGCGCACTGTGTTGATCCCCGAAGAGAACGCCAAGGACCTCGCGGAAATCCCGGCCAACGCCAAGGAAGGCATGGAGATCGTGACCGTGTCGCACGTCGACGAAGTGCTGGCGCGGGCTCTGGTCTCCCCGCCGCTGCCGATCGAGTGGACCGAGGCCGACGATATCGCCAGCCAGCCGGCAACGATGGGCAGCGTGCATCCGGCGGCAGGCGGTATAGCGCACTGAACGAGACGCGAGTTGCTGCAACGCAGCGACTCGCGGCCGCCCCGGGGATGCCTTGCGAGCATGGCGGCATGCGTATCGGAGGCTGGTCGCCGTTCGGCCGCAAAACTGCCAGAATTGCCCCAAACCCTCGCCGTTTCGCGGCTTTGCCTTTGACTCGCGCAGTAAAACTCGCTCAATTCCGGCGATCGCGAGGCGATTCAAGAATTCGGTTCTGAGAAACAGCAGCGAGGGGGTTTTCCATCAATGAACAAGAACGAACTGATCGGCGCCGTCGCCGATGCCAGCGGCCTATCGCGCAGCGACGCGACCAAAGCGGTCGAAGGCGTCTTCGACACGATCACCGGTGCGTTGTCCAAGGGCGATGAGGTTCGCCTGGTCGGGTTCGGGACGTTTTCGGTTGCCAAGCGCAAGGCCTCGACCGGCCGCAATCCGCGGACCGGCGAACCGATGCCGATCAAGGCGTCGAGCCAGCCGAAGTTCAAGGCTGGCAAGGGCCTCAAGGATTCGTGCAACTGAGCATTTGAGTGCCGTCGATTTTCGACGGGCGGGGTAACACGAAGGGCCGCTGCGGATCGCCGCTGCGGCCCTTCGTTTGCGCGCGTTCCCGGGCGCTCAATCGCCGAGCGCGATCAGCGCCATCGGCGGGGACTGGGTGCGGGCGTTGATGCGCCATTCGAGCACCTGGCCGCGCGGCGTCTCGGCCGGGCCCTCGTCGGTGTTGTTGGCAAGGATACGCCCGTCGGTGACGATCCGGAACGTGCCGTCGAGGTCGGGGATCTTGGGCAGGTTGGCGCCAGAGCCCGAAGCGCCGGCCGCAACGCTCGCCATTCCCGCCATACCGCTCATCATGCCGGCGAACGGATTGCCGCCGCCCTGCGCGGCGAAGCCCGGCGCTTCGATGCGCACCTGATTTCCCTGCCGCAAGTTGGCGAGCACGAAGCTGTTCACCATCGGGAAGCGTTCGAGCGTCGGAAACATGAAATCATGGCCGAGCCGGCTCTCGATGGCGAACTCGACATCGAACAGCCCGTCGCCGCGATAGTCCACTCGCTTCCAGCCTTCCTGGCGCTGGAGCCGCTGCGCGAGTTCTTCGGCGGCCTGGGGATTGGCGGGATCGATACCCCCGAACAGGGCCTGCATCGCCTCGCTGCTGTCTTCGGCGCGCTGCTTGCGGGCCGCGCTGTCCGCCTCCCACTCGTCGCGCTGCTGAGCGGCTTCCTCTGCGGTGCAGGGGCGTTCTTCGAAGTCTTCGTCGTCGATGCACGGCTGCTCGACGAACTCCTCGTCTTCGTCGGCGCGGTTGGCCATGCTGGCCAGCTCGCTCAGCGCCAAGAGGTGAATCTGGCCGGTGTAGGTAAAGCTGAAGTGCCCGTCGCGCCGCAGGTCGAGTGTGGCATCGAACTTGCCCGGCGCGAGAATGCAGGCCGAAGCCAGCAGGCTGAGCGCCGCGAGCGAGGCACAAGCGATCCACGTGCGTATTCCGGACATATCGTCAGATCCCCCCTTTGAACCCGCCGTGTGCTATGGACCCTAACGCGTTGCCACAGCGTAAAGCGCGATCGCGGCGGCGTTGGAGACGTTGAGGCTCTCCATCGCGCTGCCGATCGGTAGCCGGGCGAGGGCGTCGCAATGCGCGGCGATGTTCTGGCGCAGGCCTTCGCCTTCGGCACCGAGCACCAGCGCCACGGGCCCCTCGGGGAGCGCTGCGGCGAAGGTCGCATCGGCCTCGCCGGCCAGGCCGAGACGCCAGTAGCCGGCCTCGGCCATTTCCTCGAGCGCACGGGCCAGGTTCACGACCCGCACCCACGGCACGATCTCCAGCCCGCCCGAGGCGGACTTGGCGACCACGCCGCTTTCGGGCGGAGCATGGCGGTCCTGCGTTACCAATGCGGCGGCGCCGAACGCAGCCGCAGAGCGCAAGATGGCGCCGACGTTATGCGGATCGGTAACCTGGTCGAGCACCACGATGGGGCGGCCGGGCTCGCCGCCGAGCACATCGTCGAGATGCAGATCGGGCAGGGGCTCGCATTCGAGCACCAGCCCCTGATGCGGCGCATCGCGGGCGACCAGCCGCGCCAGGTCGGCGACTTCGGCGAACTCGAGCGGAAAGCCTGCCGGCAGTTCGCCGTCCAGCGAGGCCAGGCCTTCGCGGGTCGCCCAGAGCTTGCGGTGCTGACGATCGGGGTTGCGCAGCGCCGCTTCGACCGCGTGCCGGCCCCACAGTCGCACCGAGCCTGGGCTCGCCCGGCCGGACCCGCGTCCGCCGCGCATCCGCCCCGCCTGTCCGCGCAGGCCGCGTTTGTCGTTCCGTCTGTCCATAACTGTCCGCCCGGCTCCTGCCAGCGCCGCCATTGACAGGCAAGCGCCGCTTCGTCATGGGGCGTGCCTCTCGGCCGGAGGGGCCCGCCAGGCCCCTGCAACACGCGGGTTCCGGTGGACAGGTGGCCGAGTGGTTAAAGGCAGCAGACTGTAAATCTGCCCGTGCAAGCGTACGCTGGTTCGAATCCAGCCCTGTCCACCAGCATCGCGCAGCGCACGCGGCACCGCCGGAGAGGTGGCGCCGCGACGTCGCCAGGATCAGGCCGGCTTTTCGGCAACCAGCACGAACTGCGGCCGCATGCCGAACAACTTTTCGTTGATGGGGCGGATCGCGATGCCGTTCAGAAGGCGGTGCGGCATCTTGGTGAACAGGTGCCGTAGCTGAGTCCGGAAGCCCGCCGCCCGCAAGCCGTCGCGCATCTCGAACGGATCGAGCAGGCGCTCGGCGTATTCGCCCGTCTCCGGGTTGCGGCACCAGGAATTTTCCGGACGCACCGGCACGCTGCCGTCCCGCTGGTAAGCCGCGACCGCGGCGACGATCTCGGGCCGGACGAGCCCCGCGGTGGCGCGAGCGATCTTCGTGACTTGCTCTGAGCTCAGTTCGGGCGCGGCCTCGCGGATGATATCCTCGCGCATGGCCTGATACGGCTTGGCGTTGGCGTGCTCGACCGGGCGCACTTCTTCCTTCAGCCACTGGGCGTGTTCGAAGGATTCGTCGCGTTCGACCCACATCTCGCGGTTCCGATCGCGCATCTCGGGATTGTAGCAGTTGCTGTCGTTGACGATGAGCAGCCGCGCACCCGGCTTCAACATGCGCAGGCAGTTCGCATACATCGCCTCGAGACTGTGGACGTGCTCGACGGCTTCGCTCGAGAAGATGCCGCCCAGCGAGTTGTCGGGCAGGTCGAGCGTGCAGATGTCGGCTTGCCGGGCCTCGACATTGAGGGGCTTGCCCTTGGCGGCCATCGCCGCCAGGCACTGCGTCACCCCGTCGATCATCGAAGGCAGAATGTCGGTGGCGGTGACTTTCGCGTCGAACTTGAGCGACAGCCCGACGGCGTCCCAGCCGAACCCGCAGCCCGCCTCGAGGATGTGCTGCCCCTGGAATCCGCCCAGCGCGCCATACTGGTCCAGCCGGCGCAGCCAGAGGTCGAGCAGCTCGGGTTTGACGTCGCGGCGGTAGACATCGAGATCAGGGTGGTCCGAGCCCTGAACGTATTCCAGAATCGTGGCTTTGATCTGCTCGTTATCCATGCTGCGAATCCCCCTGTACCGAAGTTAACCTCGCTCAATCGCCCCGCCTCGCCAAGGAGAGAGTTTGTCGCTGTCGCAGTATGCGACAGCGGCGCCCGGCGGCGCGCGTGCTGGCGTCGCCGCGAAGGTTCGGTTGACCCGCCGCGTCATCGCGGCACAGGCGCTCGTTCTGAAGCCCGGCCGCGTTGACACCTCCGGGCTTCGCTGCTTCGGGAGCGGTCAGGCAGCGCTTCGGGGACCGAGTGGCGGATACGCGCGACACCACTATCGACGGCTTGCGCGCGGTGGCGGCGCTGGGGGTCGTATTCACCCACGCGGTGGCGTTCCGCTGGAGTGATGCGAGCTATCCGGGCGCGGCCTATCTGCAGCGCCTCGTGGGGCCGCTCTCGGAAACCAGCGTGCTGATCTTCTTCGTGATCAGCGGCTACATCATCACGTTGCTGCTGCGCAAAGAGGAAGCCGCGACGGGGCGGTTCTCGCTGCTGGCGTTTTACGTTCGGCGAATCTGCCGGATCATGCCGCCGCTGGTCTTGTTCTACGCCGGCTTGCTCGCATGCGACGGGTTGGGGCTGATCGCGCTCGACGGCCCCAGCATGGTCTCGGCGGCGACTTTCACCTGCAATCTCGGCCTGGTCGATTGCCAGTGGTGGGTCGCGCACACCTGGTCGCTGTCGGTGGAGGAGCAGTTCTATCTGTTCTGGCCGGCCCTGCTGCTGCTCGTGGCGACACGGCGGAGCCTGCTGTTGTGCGCCGGCATCGCCGCCGCGCTGATCCTGTTCCTGGTGATGCCGTTCAGCTTCCACAGCAACTACATCTCGTTCTCCTGCATCGGGCTCGGTGCGCTGTGGGCGCTGTCGGGACGCCTTCGTGCGGGACTGACCCGGTGGGCCAACAGCCCGCTGTGGATAGCGGCTGGGCTGGCGCTGATGCTCGGGCCGGTGTTCGCGCCCACCAAGCCGATGCAACTCATAACGCCGTTTCTGATCCTCTATGTGGTGGCGGCCGCTCGCGAGCTCGGCTGGGTCCGCACGGTCATGGCGCTGCCGCCGATCCAGTGGATCGGGACGGCGAGCTACAGCTTGTACCTGTGGCAGCAGCTGTTCCTCGCCGACCCCGCGCTCTACCGGCAGGGCCCTTTGCCGTTATGGCTGCTGCCGATCGCAGTGGTCGCTTCGGTGCTTCTGGTCGAACGCCCGTTCATTCGCCTGGGCCGCAAGTTATCTGCGGCGCTGCACAAGCGGAACCAGGCGGCGCGGCCCCGCGCCGAGCTCGAAGCCGAAGCGGCGGTGCTGCCAGCGCCCTAGGCCCCCGCCGCGCATCAGCGCGGACCGTGCCAACTCGGTTCACCGCGCGCAGACCTGCCGCGGGTTGTGGCCGCCGCGGACAGTCCCTAGTAACATCGGATGTCTGGCGAAATACGCGACAACCGCGGCCGCGGTAATGCCGAATGGGAATGGCCGGCGATTCATCCCGAGGGGCGCAAGTTCGGGCTGATTGCCGCTGGCATAGCGCTCGTTCTGCTGCTGCTGCTCGACTGGGAGATCGTCGGCTGGCCGATGCTGTTCCTCTCGCTCGGGGTCTTCGCGTTCTTCCGCGACCCGGAACGCGTGGTCCCGCAGGGCGGTGACCTGATCGTGTCGCCCGCCGACGGGATGGTTTCGTTGATCAGCCAGGTCCTGCCGCCGCGCGAGCTGCAGGCCGGCGATGCGGAGGGCAGGCCCGGTCTCGGCACCGAGCCGGTCACGCGGATCTCGATCTTCATGTCGGTGTTCGACGTTCACATCAACCGCGCGCCGGTCGGCGGCACGGTGCGCCGCGTGGTCTATGTGCCGGGGCGCTTCCTCAATGCCGACCTCGACAAGGCGAGCGAGGAGAACGAGCGGCAGCATGTGCTGATCGAGCGGCCCGACGGGCGTCCGCTGGGTCTCACGCAGATTGCCGGGCTGGTCGCGCGCCGGATCGTGCCGTTCGTCAAGCCAGGCGACATCGTCGCCGCCGGGCAGCGGATCGGGCTCATTCGCTTCGGCAGCCGGGTCGACGTCTACCTGCCGCAGGGCACCGATTCGCGGGTCCTGCTCGGGACGAGGATCGCCCGATCGATCCCGGCCCGGCCTGGCTCGGCCCGCGGGCCAGCGAAGCCGAGCCGCTCACCACCGACGGGCACGGCGACACGCGGCCACTCGATCCCAGACAGATCGACAGGGGGCTGGCGCTGCGGGCGCTGCTCCCCAATGCCATCACTGCCGCAGCGCTGTGCTCGGGGCTGACCGGGATCCGTTTCGCCATCGACGGGCGGTGGGACATGGCGGTGTTCGCGATCGTGCTTGCCGGGCTGCTCGACGGGATCGACGGGCGCATCGCCCGGCTGCTCAAGGCGCAGTCGAGGTTCGGGGCCGAGCTCGACAGCCTGGCAGATTCGCTGAGTTTCGGCATGGCGCCGGCGCTGGTCATGTTCCTGTGGTCGCTGCAGGACCTGCCCCGGTTCGGCTGGTTCGCCAGCCTGGCCTTCGCGATCTGCTGCGCGCTGCGCCTCGCGCGTTTCAACGCCCAGATCGACATGGCCGAGCAGCCCCACAAGTCGGTCGGGTTCCTCACTGGGGTACCCGCGCCGCTCGGCGCCGGCCTCGCGTTCCTGCCGCTTTACCTGTGGCTTGCGACCGGGGAGGCGGTGTTCCGGCATCCCGCGCTGGTCGCGGTCTGGATGACTGCCATCGCAGTGCTGATGATTTCGAACCTGGCGACTTTGAGCTGGACGTCGATTCGGCCGCGGCGCGACATCCGGCTGCCGGCTATCGCGCTCACGGGCCTGATGTTCGCGGCGCTGCTGACCGAACCGTGGTGGACGCTCGCGGCGCTGTGCCTGCTCTACCTGGCGTTGATGCCTTACGCGCTGACCCGCTATGCGCGGATCAAGCGGCAGCGCAAAGCGGACGCACCTGCGCCGTTCGACGCGACACGGTTGCAGTCCTGACACGCGAACGGCGCAGCGGAGCCGGCGGCTCGGTGCGGGCCAGCTCGCGCTGGATCGCAACCGAGGTGCGGTAGCCCTTGCGCACGGCATCGCCGACCACGGCGAGGGCAAAACCGGTCGTTACGGCGAACAGCAACACAATCAGCATCGCGAGCATCGAATGGGTCCTCGAACTGTGTTATCCGTCCAGGACAAGCCTGTTGGGAGCCTGTGGAAAACACGTGGATGGCGAAGGGCGTTCCGCCGTGTCCGCTTGGTGTTCCTCTATGTTCATGATTTGTTCTGGTGCGTCAAGCATTATTGCGGCGGCACGCGCTCGCCGCGCGGCGAATTGAGGCTGGATTTTCACCCGTTTCGCCGCTAAGGGCGCCGCTTGCCGCGTCAGGTGGCCGCTCGTTCGGTCCGAAAATGCAGCAAAATTCACATGGAAGGCACATCATGCCGGTGCCGGTCGCGGGATCTCCGCAGCCGGTTCCCCGCCTTCCAGAGGTCAAACCGGAAAGGATACGATTATGGCGGTTCCCACTGTCACCATGCAGCAATTGATCGAGGCTGGTGCGCACTTCGGCCACCAGACCCACCGCTGGAACCCGCGGATGAAGCCCTACATCTTCGGGGCGCGCAACGGTGTTCACATCATCGACTTGTCGCAGTCCGTGCCGCTGTTCGCGCGCGCGCTTGAGTTCGTCGCGGGTACGGTCCGCTCCGGCGGCAAGGTGCTGTTCGTCGGCACTAAGCGCCAGGCGCAGGAGCCGATCGCCCAGGCCGCGCGCAGCTGCGGCCAGTACTTCGTCAACCACCGCTGGCTCGGCGGAATGCTGACCAACTGGAAGACCATCTCGCAGTCGATCAAGCGCCTCAAGACGCTCGAAGAGCAGCTCTCGGGCGACACTGCCGGGCTGACCAAAAAGGAAGTGCTCCAGCTGACCCGCGAGCTCGACAAGCTGCGCATGTCGCTCGGCGGCATCCGCGACATGGGCGGCATCCCCGATGTGATGTTCGTGATCGACGCCAACAAGGAAGAGCTGGCGATCAAGGAAGCCAACGTGCTCGGCATCCCGGTCGTTGCGATTCTCGATACCAACGTCGATCCGAACGGCATCGCCTTCCCGATTCCCGGCAACGACGACGCCAGCCGCGCCGTGCGCCTCTATTGTGAAGCGATCGCGCAGGCCGCGACGACCGGCCGGACCGAAGGCGTGGTTGATTCGGGCGCCGACGTCGGCGCGCTCGACCTGCCGCCTGAGGAACCGGCGCTCGTCGCGCCGGCCGCCGAAGCCGCCCCGTCCGATGACGCCGCGCTCGCCGCTGCCACTGCCGACGATGCGGTCGCCGAGACCGAGGTCCCTGCCGAAGCGTAATCGGCCGGTCACGATTGCAATTCACAGCGCCGGGCCAATCTATCGGCCCGGCGCCTCGAATTCTTCGAGAGACCCAAATTTTTCCTAGAGGATAGAACGATGGCTTACACGGCCGCTGACGTGAAGAACCTGCGCGAGCGCACCGGCGCCGGCATGATGGACTGCAAGAAGGCGCTCGACGAGACCGGCGGCGACTTCGAATCCGCAGTCGACAGTCTGAAGGCGCGCGGCCTGGCCGCGGCGGCCAAGAAGTCCAGCCGCACCGCGGCCGAGGGCCTGGTCGGCGTGGCCGTCAGCGGCACCGCCGGGGTCGCGGTCGAGGTCAATTCCGAGACCGACTTCGTTGCCAAGAACGACCAGTTCCAGGACTTCGTGCGCAAGACCACCGAAGTCGCGCTGCAGCAGGGTTCGGACGATATCGAGGCGCTCAAGGCAGCCGCTTACCCGGGCGGCGGCACGGTCGGCGAGAAGCTCACCGACAACGTCGCGACCATTGGCGAGAACCAGCAGCTGCGCCGCATGAAGCGCGTCGAGGTCGGCCAGGGGCTGATCACGCCGTATATGCATAACGCGCAGGCGCCGAACCTCGGCAAGATCGGCGTGCTTGTCGCGCTCGAGAGCGAGGCCCCGGCCGACGTGCTCGAGCCGCTTGGCAAGAGCCTGGCGATGCACATCGCCGCCGCGTTCCCGCAGGCGCTCGACGCCGACGGGCTCGACCCCGAAGTGCTCGAGCGCGAGCGCAAGGTCGCGGCCGAGAAGGCGGCCGAGAGCGGCAAGCCCGCCGACGTGCAGACCAAGATGGTCGACGGCGCGGTCAAGAAGTACGCCAAGGAAAACGCGCTGCTTAGCCAGCTTTCGGTGATGGACAACAAGACCCCGATCGCCGACGTCGTCGCCCAGGCCGGCAAGGCCGCGGGCACGCCGATCGTGCTCAAGGACTACGTCCGCTTCCAGCTCGGCGAAGGCATCGAGAAGGAAGTCACCGACTTCGCCGCCGAAGTGGCCGCCGCAGTTAAGGGCTGAGCGCTTCGCGCTGGCTATCGAACCCCGCGTCCGCGTGGCGCGGGGTTTTTCTTATCAACGCCGCGCCCTTGGCACCGGCTTTGCGCAGCCTATAAGAGCGCAGCGTCGCCTGCGGAGAGGACCGCCCCTTCATGCTCCTGCCCAACACCAAGCGCATCCTGCTCAAGCTGTCGGGCGAGGTGTTGATGGGTGCGCAGCCGTTCGGGATCGATCCCCAGTTCGTCGCCCAGTTGGCCGAGGAAGTGAAGGCGGCCAAGAACTCCGGGCTGGAGATCTGCCTGGTGATCGGCGGGGGCAACATCTTTCGCGGCATGGCCGGGGCGGCGCGCGGCATGGACCGGGCGCAGGCCGATTACATGGGCATGCTGGCGACGGTGATGAACGCCCTGGCGATGCAGAATGCGCTCGAGCAGATCGGCGTGCAGACCCGCGTGCAGTCGGCGATCCAGATGGACCAGGTGTGCGAGCCGGTGATCCGGCGCCGCGCCGAGCGGCACCTGGAGAAGGGCCGCGTGGTGATTTTCGCCGCGGGGGTGGGCGCGCCGTACTTCACCACTGACAGCGGCGCGGCGCTGCGCGCGGCGGAAATGAAGTGCGACGCGCTCTACAAGGGCACCAGCGTCGATGGGGTCTACGACAGCGACCCCAAGACAAACGCCGCTGCGCAGCGTTACGATACGGTCAGTTACGACAAAGTGCTGGCTGGCAATCTCAAGGTCATGGACGCCTCCGCGGTGGCGCTGTGCCGCGACAACGACATCCCGATCGTGGTGTTCTCGATCCGCGAGAAGGGCAACCTGGCGCGCATCCTTTCGGGCATGGGCGTCCAGACGATAGTGCGGAAGGAAGCGTGACATGGCCAAATACGACAAGAGCGATATCGAACGGCGCATGGCTGGCGCGCTCGACAGCCTGAAGAGCGACCTGTCGGGCCTGCGCACCGGGCGCGCCAACACGGCGCTGCTCGATCCCGTCATGGTCGAAGTCTATGGCTCGATGATGCCGCTCAACCAGGTCGCGACCGTATCCGCGCCAGAGCCGCGCATGCTGAGCGTGCAGGTGTGGGACCGCGCGAATGTGATCCCGGTCGAAAAAGGCATTTCTCATGCCAACCTCGGGCTCAATCCAATCATCGACGGGCAGACCCTGCGCCTGCCGCTGCCCGACCTGACGCAGGACCGCCGCAAGGAACTCGCCAAGCTCGCCGGCAAATATGCCGAAGGCGCCAAAATCGCGATCCGCAACGTCCGCCGCGACGGCATGGAAGCCCTCAAGGAAGACGAGAAGAAGAAGGACATCTCCGAGGACGATCGCAAGCGGATGGAGGACGAAGTCCAGAAGCTGACCGACAAGTTCGTCGCCGAAGTCGACCAGGTGGCTGCGGCCAAGGAGAAGGAAATCCTCACGCAGTGACAGCCGGATTGCCCCACGCTCCGTTCGCCTCGAGCGAAGTGGAGAGGCGCGAGCCAAACGGCGTCTCGACTTCGCTCGACACGAACGGCACTGACTTGGTCATGGACAGTTCCGACCACGGCGCGCGCCACGTCGCGATCATCATGGACGGCAACGGCCGCTGGGCGCGCCAGCACCATTTGCCTCGCGTCATGGGCCACCAGCGCGGGGTCGAAGCGGTGCGCCGGCTGGTGCGCGCGATCGAACCGCTCGGGCTCGACTGCCTGACGCTCTATGCGTTCTCGAGCGAGAACTGGAAGCGCCCCGACGAAGAGATTTCCGACCTCATGGGGCTGATGCGGCGGTTCATCAAATCCGACTTGCCCGAATTCATCGCCAACGACGTGAGGCTGCATATCATCGGCGATTACAGCGCGATGGCGCCCGATATTGTCGCCAGCCTCGAAGACGCACTGGCGCGGACCTCCAAAGGCAAGCGCACGCTGGCGGTGGCGCTCAACTACGGATCGCAGCAGGAGATCGCGCGCGCCGCGGCGCTGGCTGCGCGGGAGGGGGAGATCACGCCCGAGAGCATCTCCGCGCATCTCGACACCGCCGACTTGCCGCCGCTCGACCTGCTGATCCGCACCAGCGGCGAAGTGCGCCTGTCGAACTTCCTGCTGTGGCAGGCGGCCTATGCCGAGATGTGGTTCACCGAAGTGCTGTGGCCCGAATTCACCGTGGCGCACCTCGAACAGGCGCTGGCGAGCTTCGCCGCCAGGGAGCGACGCTTTGGCGGGCGCTGACTCCGTCGAGGTGCCGCTGGCGGTCAGGACTTCGGACTTGCCGAAGCGGCTCGCTTCGGCGGCGGTCATGCTGGCGGTGGCGGGGGCGGCGCTCTGGGCCGGCGGCCCGGTGCTCGATGCTTTCATCGTGCTGGTCGCGCTGGCGTGCTTCGTCGAGTTCGTGTTCCTGGTGGTGCGCGCAACGCCGAACGTGCCGTACCGGCTGGCTGCCTTGCTGGCCGGCGCGAGCTATATCGGCCTGGCGGCCTATGCGCTGACGGCCATGCACGGGGTCTATGTCATGGTCGTCGTCGGGGTGGTGGTCTGCACCGACACCGGCGCCTATTTCGCCGGCCGCGCGATCGGCGGCCCCAAGATCGCGCCGTCGATCAGCCCGTCGAAGACCTGGGCAGGGCTGATCGGGGGAATGGCCGCCGCATCGCTGTGGCTGGTGTTTGCGATGCTGGCGATGACTTACGCGATCAGCCGGCTGGCGGGCACCGGCCCCAGCTTCGGCAACGCCTTGGAGCAGGCCCACTTCGGCATTGCCGCGCTGGTCGGGGCGGGGCTGGCGGTGGCGGCGCAGGCGGGGGATTTCTTCGAAAGCTGGCTCAAGCGGAGGGCCGGGGTGAAGGACAGCTCGCGGTTGATCCCGGGGCATGGCGGCATTTTCGACCGCATCGACGGCCTGTTGCCCGCCGCGATCATCGCCGCCTGGCTGATGGGACTGACATGACGCGCTCGATCACCTTGCTCGGCGCGACCGGCTCGATCGGAGCCTCGACGCTCGACCTGGTACGGCGCGAGCGGGACAAGTGGCGCGTGGTCGCGCTCACGGCCAATTGCCAAGCGGCCGAACTGGCGGCGCTGGCCCGCGAATTCGGGGCCGAGATTGCGGTCGTTGCCGACGAGAGGTGCCTGGCCGAACTGCGCGAGGCGCTGGCGGGAAGCGATATCGAAGCGGCCGGCGGGGCCGCGGCGCTCGTCGAGGCGGCTTCGCGCGGTGCGGACCTGACGGTTTCGGCCATTGTCGGCTGCGCGGGCCTGGCGCCGACGATGGCGGCGATCGAACAGGGCGGAATGATCGCGCTCGCCAACAAGGAAGCGCTCGTGTCGGCCGGCGAGGTCATGACCGCGGCAGTCGAGCGCCACGGCGCGACGCTGCTGCCGACCGACAGCGAGCACAATGCGATCTTCCAGTGCCTGCAGGCCGGGCGGATCGAGGACGTGCGCGCGATCACGCTGACCGCCAGCGGGGGCCCGTTTCGCGACTGGAGCCACGAGCAGCTCAAGGCTGCCACCCCGGCCCAGGCGCTCAAGCATCCCAACTGGGATATGGGCGCGAAAATCACGATCGATTCCGCGACGATGATGAACAAGGGCCTCGAGTACATCGAGGCGCACCGTCTGTTCCCGGTCGGGCTGGAGA
Source organism: Sphingomonadales bacterium 12-68-11 (assembly GCA_002279825.1). Lineage (GTDB taxonomy): Bacteria > Pseudomonadota > Alphaproteobacteria > Sphingomonadales > Sphingomonadaceae > Croceibacterium_A. The sequence goes on along the minus strand of NCCV01000003.1, from coordinate 60,492 downwards.
AGATCCGCATTCTGGTTCATCCGCAGAGCGTGATTCACTCGATGGTCGAATACCGCGACGGATCGACTCTGGCGCAGCTCGGCCCTTCGGACATGCGCGTGCCGATCGCCTCGTGCCTTGCCTGGCCGGGGCGCATGAATACACCTTGCGCCCCGCTCGACCTGGCCGCGCTCGGTACGCTGAGTTTCTTCGCGCCTGACGAGGAGCGCTTCCCGGCCACCCGGCTGGCGCGCGAGGCGGCCGAGGCGGGCGGCGCGGCGCCGGCGGTGCTGAGTGCCGCGAACGAAGTGGCGGTTGCCGCGTTTCTCGCCGGTAAGGTGGAATTCACGAGGATCGCGCTATTGGTGGCCGAGACGATGGCCCAGTTGCACTGTCCTGCCCCGCAGACCCTGAGCGAGGTCCTCGCCGTCGATGCCGAGGCGCGCCGCGTGGCCGCCGGCATGTTGGAGCCTGCCTGAGCTGATGGAATCGCCCCCCTTCTGGATCTACATCGCCGGCTTCCTGCTGCTGCTCGGCCCGCTGGTGACCGTGCACGAGCTCGGCCACTACCTGGTCGGGCGGTGGTTCGGGGTGAAGGCCGACGCGTTTTCGGTCGGCTTTGGCAAGGAGCTGGCCGGCTGGACCGACCGCCGCGGCACCCGCTGGAAGCTCTCGGCGCTGCCGCTTGGCGGCTATGTCCAGTTCGCCGGCGACATGAATCCCGCGAGCCAGCCGAGCGAGGCCTGGCTTAATCTGCCCGAGCACGAGCGGCAGCAGACTTTCCAGGCCAAGCCGCTATGGCAGCGCGCGCTGATCGTCCTCGCCGGCCCGATGACCAACCTGCTCGTCGCGATTGCGATCTTCGCCGGTTATGCGATGGTCTACGGCAAGCCGGCGGTCCCGCCGGTGGTGCAGGTCGTGACGGAGAACTCGGCCGCCGCCGCTGCCGGCATTCAGGTGGGCGACCGTATCGTGGCGATCGATGGCCAGCCCATTGCCGGCTTCGACGACATCAGCAACTTCGTGCTGCCCTATCCCGGAAAGACGATCGCGGTGACTTATACGCGGGAAGGCGAAACCTCGACCGTCCCGGTCAAGGTCGCCGATCGCGAAATGGTCGATCGGTTCGGCAACAAGGCGCGCATCGGCCTGATCGGCGTGGGCTCCAACGATGTCACGTTCGAAAGCGTGGGCCCGCTCGGCGCGACCGCGTTCGCGGTCCAGAGCAGCGTCCGCGTGGTCCAGATGACGCTGACCGGGCTGGGGCAGATCCTGACCGGGCAGCGGTCGGTCGATGAACTTGGCGGGCCGATCAAGATCGCCAAGTTCTCGGGCGAGAAGCTTTCGCTCGGGCCGCTCGCGTTTATCGAGTTCGCGGCGCTTATCTCAATTAACTTGGCATTCATCAACCTGTTGCCAATTCCTGCCCTCGACGGCGGGCACCTGGCTTTCTACGCGGCCGAAGCGGTTCGCCGCAAGCCGCTGGGCCCGCGCAGTCAGGAATGGGCGTTCAGGACCGGCATTGCCTTCGTGCTCGCGCTGATGCTGTTCGTGACGATCAACGACATCGCCTCGCTGCCGATCTTCGGCGGCTAGGGCGAAGAGCACCCCCTGGCATGCGCCGGGTGGGGAAAAGGAACTTACCGGCCGCGCATTCCGGGCTGCATTCGCTTGATACCGTCACCGCCATCGGGCAAGGGCGCTCCCTCGCGTCGGTGCCGGCTGGTTAGCCCGCAAGGCAGACGGTCAGGCTTGGCAGGTCGGGACCCGCAACGTCGGATGAATGGACGGTACATGAGCGGTAAGGCCCCTTCGTTCGCAGCTTCCCGATTGGCCGCAGCCCTGCTGGGGTGCACCGTTTTGGCCGGAGTGCCCGGCACCGTACTGGCGCAGGACAGCGCCGCTCCCGCGCCCACGCCTCCGCAGACGCCCGCTGCGGTGCAGCAAACCGAAGTGATCCGTTCGATCTCGGTGGCCGGTGCGCAGCGGCTCGAGCCCGAGACGATCGTGAGCTACGTCCAGCTTCGCCCCGGCCAGGCCTATACCGCCGCGGTCGCCGACCAGGCGCTCAAGGACCTCGCCGCAACCGAGCTGTTTTCCGACTACAGCATAACGAGCACCGACGGCGCGGTGGTAATCCGCGTGGTCGAGAACCCGGTCATCAACCGCATCGTGCTGGAAGGTAACCGGCGGATCAAATCCGACAAGATCGTGCCCGAGATCAAGCTCGCGCCGCGGCAGATCTTCACCCGTTCGAAAGTGCGCGCCGACGTCGCCCGGATTATCGAGCTGTACAAGCGCCAGGGCCGATTCGCCGCCACGGTCGAGCCGCAGATGGTCCAGCTCGACCAGAACCGCGTCGACGTGGTGTTCGAGATCAACGAAGGGCCCAAGTCGCGGGTCCGTCAGATCAACATCATCGGCAACGAGGCGTTCTCCGACAACCAGCTGCGCGGCGAGATGGTCACCAAGGTCGCGGGCCTGCTGAACATCTTCGCCTCGACCACCAGCTACGATCCTGATCGGCTGGCGTTCGACCAGCAGAAGCTCCGCCAGTTCTACCTGACCCAGGGCTACGCCGATTTCCGGGTGGTGTCGGCGGTCGCCGAGCTGACCCCCGACAAGCGCGACTTCATCATCACCTACCAGGTTGAGGAAGGCGAGCGGTACAAGTTCGGTAAGGTCGAGGTCGAGAGCCAGCTGCGCGATTTCGATAGCGCCGCGCTGACCCAGTCGATCGGGGTCAACGAAGGCGACTGGTACGACGCCAAGCTGGTCGAGGACACGATCGAGCGGCTCGAGGAGACCGCCGGCACGTTCGGTTACGCGTTCGCGTCGGTGGAGCCGGACTACGATCCGGATCGCGAAAACCTGACGATGGGCATCAAGTTCGTCCTCAACGAAGCGCCGCGCGTTTATGTCGAGCGGATCGACGTCAACGGCAATACGCTGACGCAGGACAAAGTGGTGCGGCGCGAGTTCCGCGTGGCCGAAGGCGATGCCTTCAACTCGCTGCAGATCAGGCGTTCGACCGCGCGCATCAACTCGCTGGGCTACTTCCAGGAGAATTTCGAGGTTTCACAGGTCGACGGAAGCGCGGCCGACCGGATCCTGCTCGAGGCCAACGTGCAGGAGCAGGCGACCGGCGAGCTGTCGCTGTCGGCCGGTTTCTCGAGCCTCGAGAGCTTCATTTTCCAGGGCTCGATCCGGCAGAAGAACTTCCGCGGACGCGGCCAGACCGTGGGCCTCGGCATCAACTACTCACGCTATTCGCAGTCGGCCAACGTCAGCTTCTCCGAGCCCTATGTGTTCGACCGCAACATCTCCGCGGCGATCGACATCTACCGGCGCGATTACAACAACGACTATTACGACCAGGGCCTCGCCACCTACGAGCAATCGACGACCGGCCTCCAGGTCCGGGTCGGCGTTCCGCTGACCGAGTACATGTCGCTGCTCGGGCGCTATACGTTCAATCTCGAGAACATCACGGTCGACGAGAGCCAGTACTTCTTCGACCTCGACGGCGACGGCACGCGCACCTGCGAGCCGCTTTTGGCCGGCCGCTATCTGTGCGACGCGATCGGCACGCGCAGCACCTCGATACTCGGCCTGTCGTTGATCTATCGGTCGCTCGACAGCGGCATACGCCCGACGCGCGGTATCGATGCCGGGCTCAGCCTCGATTTCGCAGGGCTCGGCGGATCGACCCGCTATGCTCGTCTGACCGGGCAGTTCCGGCAGTACTGGCCGGTGCTCGGCAGCTTCATCTTCTCGGTGCAAGCGCAGGCCGGCTACATCCTTGGCCTGCGCGATCGCGGGCCGGGCAACGACGACGTGCTGCTGACCGACCGCATCTTCCTCGGCGAGCCGGAAATCCGCGGTTTCGATATCCGCGGCATCGGTCCGCGCGTGGTGCGCCGGTTCTACGACGTCGATGACGACGGCAATCCGTTCCTGCTCCCGCTCGACGACGAAAGCACCGTCGATGACGCGCTGGGCGGGCATGCGATGTACATGTTCCGGGCGGAACTTGAGATTCCGCTCGGCCAGGGCGTGCGCGAACTGGGCATCCGGCCGTCGATCTTCGCCGATATGGGGGCGGTCTTCGACGTCACCCGTCCGACGCTCAACACCAGCCCCTATCCCGACGGCATCTTCCTGCCGACGCGCGATACGGACGGGAATGCGCTCTACACCCAGACCAACACCGACGGGACGGTCTCGGTGGTCACCAATCCGCTCAATCCGGCGGGCACGCCGAACACCGCGCTCGGGAGCTCGCTTCCCCCGTTCGTGGAAGAGTTCTATGGCGATACGCCGAGTCCGCGCCTATCGATCGGCATCGGTGCCGACTGGAACTCTCCGTTCGGCCCGTTCCGCGTCAACTTCGCCTATCCGCTGCTCAGCCAGGAAGGCGACGACACCAAGATCTTCTCGTTCAACGTAGGAACTCGATTCTGATGATCAACTTCGTGAAGCCCGCGGCGGGCGCCATCGCGCTGGCGATGCTGACCGCCGGCCCCCTAGCAGCCCCGGCCGCCGCGCAGGCGCAGGCCCCGGTACGCGGCATCGGCGTCGTCAATCTGGCGGCCGTCGTGCAGAACTCGAACGCCTACCGCGTGGCGCAGCAGCAGCGCCCGGTGACCTACAAGGAAACCATCGACCAGGCGACCGCGCGGCGCACCGCGATCGGTCAGCAGCTGCAGCCGCTCTACACCAAGCTGCAGACCGACAGCCAGGTGCCCAATGCCAACCAGCAGGCGTTGCAGCAGCAGGCCGCGCAGATCCAGCAGATCGAGCAGGCCGCCGAGCGCGAGCTGCAGCAGATCCTCGCCCCGGTTGCGCTGTCGCAGGCCTATGTCCAGGAGCAGGTTGAGGGCAAGCTGAGCGAAGCGGTGCAGGAAGCCGCCAAGAAGCAGAGCATCAGCCTGATCCTGACGCCCGACAACGTGGTCTTCGCGGAGCCGGCTTACAACATGACCCAGGCCGTGCTCGACGAGGTCAACCGCCTCGTTCCCTCGGCGCAGCTCGTTCCTCCGCAGGGCTGGCTGCCGCGCGAACTGCGCGAGCAGCAGGCGCAGCAGCAGGCCGCGCAGGCCGCCGCCCAGGGTCAGCCGGCTGCACCCACTGCGGCTCCCGCGCAGGGCCCAGCGGTCGAAGGCCGCTAAGGCCCGAGACGAGCCGAAGCATGAGCGAGGACGCCGTCCGCGGCTACGACATCGGGCAGATCCTCAACGCGCTGCCCCACCGCTATCCGCTGCTCCTCGTCGACCGGGTGAAAAGCCTGACGGTCGGCGAGGAGATTCACGCGGTCAAGGCAGTCAGCTTCAACGAGCAGTTCTTTCAGGGGCATTTCCCGGGCCGGCCGATCATGCCCGGCGTGCTGCAGATCGAAGCGATGGCCCAGGCCGCTGCAATCTTGGCGATCGAAACGCTCGAACTCGCCGGCAGCGGCAAGCTGGTCTATTTCATGTCGATCGACGAGGCCAAGTTCCGCGCGCCCGTGGAACCCGGCTGCCTGCTCGATCTCAACGTCGGATTCGTCCAGAAGCGCGCGCGGGTCTGCAAGTTCTGGGGCAAGGCCAGCGTCGAGGGCAAAGTGACCTGCGAGGTGCAGTTCACAGCCATGGTCGCCGATCCGCCCTCCTGATTGTTTCGAGTGCCCATCCGGGCGCTCGTTCTCGGTGCTATTCCGTCGCTACGCGACGGGGCACCTGCGGGCGGCCAGTCGGCCTTGCGGTTTGCTGGTCGCAAACCGAGCAAGGGCTTCGACGACGCGCGGCGTTACGGGTCGGGTTGCTTTTCGCGGCAAACGCGATTAGGCGCGCCGCTTCCCGAGATTGCCCGGCCGGTCGGAACCGGCCTTATGGACAGCAAGGACTTATTGCCATGAAGGCCGATACCCACCCCGACTACCACATGATCAAGGTGCAGATGACCGACGGCACCGTGTTCGAGACCCGCTCCACCTGGGGCAAGGAAGGCGACACGCTCGCGCTCGACATCGATCCCAAGAGCCACCCGGCGTGGACCGGCGGCACCCGCCAGGTCGATCAGGGTGGCCGCGTCGCCCAGTTCAACAAGCGCTTCGGCGGACTGTCGCTCAAGAAGAGCTGAGATCCGGATCCAGCGAACGGTTTAGGGGAGGGCGGTCCGCGGGCCGCCCTTTTCGTTTGTCAGACGCCGGTGATCAGCAGGTCGAGGGCGCCGACAATCGTGAGCCGATGCTCGGCGAGATTGGCTATGACGGGACCGAGTTCCGTTCGCCGAAGCGCCGTCGCACCCTGAGTAGCCATGACATAGCCATCGCCCTGGACCCGGAAAAGCGGATGCAGCCGACCCGCGCGCGGTGGCGAAGCATTCAGCGGCACCAACGGGACAACGAACCGTGTGGCGAACTCATCGTGAAGGTCTGACTGACAGTCGAGGACAAGCTGGCGTCCGTTCGTCAAGCGATGCACGTCGAACTGGGCCATTCAGAACGTGCGGTAGTGTTCGAGCGGCAAACCATGCTCCTCGAAGTAACGGTTCCAGCCTTCGATCGCCTCGCGATTCTCTTCCTTCCAGCGCCGGGCGCGCTCTTCCGCCAGAGTCGCGACGAGACCCCGTTCGCACGCTTGCGAGATGTTTATGCCGAGCTCGCGGGCCTCCGCGAGGTGAACGGGGTCGAGCGAGACGTTGGTGGGCCGTCGCGCGGACTTGCCGGACTTTCGATGGAGAGTGGCCATGCGCACAAAGTATGCGCAAACAGTGAAGAGAGCAACGCCGGCTATGTCCGGTTCGGCTCGAACCTAAGCCGGCCCGCGCTGCGCGATACCCCCGTATCGCGCACATGCCGCGTTCCATCGTTGACGTTGACGTCTGGAAAGTCGGCATAGGGGCATACCCCGTCGAGCGCGGCGGCGTTGATGCCGAACTTGCCGGGGTCGGAGCGCGCCTGGTGGAACACGTGGATGCCGCAGGTCGGGCAGAAGTGGTGCTTCGCCACGCCGGTGTTGAAAGTGTAGGTCGCGAGCGCATCCTGCCCCTGGGTGATCCGCAGATCGGCCAATGGGACGTTGACCATCACCACGCCTTTGATCGCGCAGATCGAGCAGTTGCAGCGCCCGCCCACCAGCGGTTCGGGCACTTCGGCCTCGAACCGCACCGCGCCGCAGTGACAGCCGCCTGTGCGCGTCGTCTTGCTACTCACCATCCCCAGGGCCTTTCGCGGTACCATTTGGTGATCACATACTTGACCCCCTTGCGCACTTTCATCCCGTGATGGAGCGTCGCGGCGTTGAGCGTGCCATCGGGGCGGTGGTTGTTCCAGCACACCAGCTTGCCTGCTTCGGGCTTGAACATCTTGTCGACCACCTTGAACCGCGTCGCGCCGCCGGCCTCGACATCGTTGAGATAGACCATGAAAGTCCAGGTGCGCTGGCCGGCGACCGAACAGTACTTCGCGAAGTCCATGCCGGTCGGCTCGAAGTAATCTGTGTGCGCCTTGAATTCCTGGCCGACCGCGTAGCGCTGGCCCTGCACCGGCTCGCCGTGCGCCGGGTCGATCCCGTTGAGCGCGAACAACAGGCGTTCGAGTTCTTCCACTGCCGGTTCGGCGGCGGGGAGGTCGCAAGTCTCGCTCGTCCGGAACGTGTCGTCGCCATTGGGATCGGCGATCGTCGACGGGCGGCGATCCTTATCGATCAGCGCGATCAGGCTCGCGCAAAGGTCGCGGCCGAGGAAGCCGGGGCGATCGAACAGCTCGATCCGCGGGCTCGGGACGCGCCGCACACCGGCATAGGCCAACAGGGTGGGTGCGGTGGTCTCGCCGGGATTCGCCATGGGCTCGATTATAGGGGTTCGGCGGCTCGTAATAAAGTTGCGTCACCGCGCGGCACGCGCAGTTTTTGCTTTGCTTGAAAAGGTCGCTGTGCAACAGGCTCGCGCCCTCGCCGATCCCGCTTGACCGGGGGGCGGGGCGGCCTAAGTGCCCCACGCGGCATAGGCATATGGCGATTGTAGCTCAGTTGGTTAGAGCGCCGGTTTGTGGTACCGGAGGTCGCGGGTTCAAACCCCGTCAATCGCCCCACTCCCTCTGTTTTTAGGCCGCTTGCGCAACCTCTTGCGAAGGCTAACACAATGGCGGCGTTCTGGACCGAAGCGGACTACGACGAGCACGAGCGGGTCGAGCTGGTGCACGACCGCGCCTCGGGACTGACCGCGATCATTGCGCTCCATTCCACGCATCTCGGGCCCGGTGCCGGCGGCACGCGGTTCTGGCACTATGCCGACCCGGCAGGTGCGATGCGCGATGCTCTGCGCCTGAGCCGGGGCATGAGCTACAAGAACGCGATGGCGGGCCTGCCGATGGGCGGCGGTAAAGGTGTGGTGCTGCTCGATGCGAGCCGCACCAAGACGCCCGCGATGCTGGCCGCGTTCGGCGATGCGGTCGATGCGCTTGGCGGGCGCTACGTCACCGCCGAGGACGTCGGGGCCAGCGAAGCCGACATGGTTGCGATCTCCCGGCGCACGCCGCACGTCTGCGGGCTGCCGGCGGGCGAGGGGCAACTCGGCGGCGACCCGGGACCGTTCACGGCAATGGGCATCTTTCTCGGGATCAAAGCCGCCGTGGCGCACAAGCTGGGGCAGGACGGCCTCACGGGCGTGCGCATCGCGTTGCAGGGCTGCGGCAGCGTAGGCGGCGGTGTCGCGCGGCTGCTCGCCAAGGACGGCGCGGTATTGACCGTGTCCGACATCGACCCTGCGCGCGCTGCCGCGCTGGCGCGTGAGATCGGCGGCAGGACCGTCGCTCCCGACGCGATCATGAGCGTGGCCTGCGAGGTATTCAGTCCGAACGCGCTCGGCGCGATACTCGACGAGGACGGCATCGCCCGGCTCGACTGCGCGATCGTCGCGGGCGGCGCGAACAACCAGCTCGCGCGCGCCGAGCACGGCGGGCTGCTGGCCGAGCGCGGAATACTCTACGCGCCCGATTACGTGATTAATGCCGGCGGGATCATCAACGTCAGTCTCGAATACTTGTGCCGCCAGCACGGCCAGCCATGCGATATCAACGAGGTGCGCAAGCGCATTGCGCAGATTCCCGACCGGCTGCGCGCGATCTGGCAGGAGAGCGAGGCCGGCGGGCTGTCTGCCGACGTGGTTGCCGACCGCATGGCGCAGGCCCTTATCGGGCGCCGCTGAGCCCGCTGCTGGTTGATAATGTCCGAAATGTCCCGGGGGCCTTGCTCACGGGTCCGGCACCTGCCAAAGCGGTTCCCCATAGGCCCTTGGACCGATGCACGGCTTCGCCAATCCCGCCCGCTTTCTCAGGATCGCCCGTCCGATGACGGGCCCGTTGCTGTGGGGCGGGCTCCTGCTCGTCGCAGCATCGCTGTGGTGGGGCCTGACCGGCGTTCCAGCCGAGCGCCTCCAGGGCGACACCGCGCGGATTCTGGTCGTCCACGTGCCGACCGCGTGGCTTGGTATGGCAGGCTGGATGGCGATCGCGGTAGCGAGCCTCGCCGAGCTGGTCTGGCGCCATCCGCTCGCCGGCATCGCCGCCCGCGCTGCGGCCGCGCCGGGCGCTGTGTTCACCGCAGTGTGCCTTGCCACGGGCTCGATCTGGGGGCGCCCGGCGTGGGGCACCTGGTGGGTATGGGACGGACGGCTGACCAGCATGCTGGTGCTGCTGTTCCTCTATCTCGGCTATCTGGCTCTGGCCGGAGCGGTCGACCGCGAAGGCGGCTCGGCGCGCATTCCGGCGCTGTTCGGCCTCGTCGGCGTGCTCAATATCCCGATCATCCACTACTCGGTGATCTGGTGGAATAGCCTGCACCAGCCACCGAGCCTCACGACCGGCGGCTCCACGATGGCGCCGGAGTTCCTGTGGCCGCTGCTGACCGCGACGCTCGCCTTCAGCCTGCTGTTCGCCGGCGTGGTGCTGGCGAGGATGCGTGCGCTGCTCGCCGCTGCGCAGGCCGAGGCGCGCCTGCGGCGCCGGGCGCTGGAGGGCTGAGCCGGTGCGGGAAGCGCTCGATCAGTGGACTTTCGTGATCGCCGCCTATGCGGTGACCGCGCTTGCCACGCTGGCGCTCACCGCGTGGAGCTGGCTGGCGATGCGCGCGGCTGAGCGGCGCAAGGACCGCGGCCGGTGAACACCTCGGCGCTCAAGCCCAAGCACCAGCGGTTCGTGCTGCTGACGATCGCGCTGATCGCGCTGATCGGCGCGGCGCTGCTGGCCGCCTGGGCGCTGCGCAACCAGGCGAGCTATTTCCTCGTGCCCAGCGAGATGGTGGCGACGCCGCCGGCACCGGGTCAGGACGTCCGCCTCGGCGGCATGGTCGAGCCTGGCTCGCTCAAGATCCGCGCCGACGGGATCACCGTCGACTTCGTGGTCGGTGACGGCGACGCGCGGGTGCCGGTCATGTTCTCGGGCATCGTGCCCGATCTGTTCGTCGAAGGCTCCGGCGTAGTCGCCGAAGGATCGCTGCGTGCCGACGGCACGTTCGTGGCCACCAACCTGCTCGCCAAGCACGATGAGAACTACATGCCGCGCGAGCTTGAGGACATGACTGCGGCGCAGAAGACGCAAGTCGTGGCCGAGACCGAATGAAGGCGCGACTGCGATGATCGCCGAACTGGGTCTCGCTGCGCTGTGGCTGGCGGCCGCGCTGGCCGCGCTGCAGCTATTCGCCGGGTTCGTGGGGCTGCGCGAGGGCGGGGAGGCGCTAAGCGCGATCGTCCGCCCCGCCGCCGCGGTCCAGGCGCTGCTCTGCGCGGTTTCGTTCGGGGCGCTGCTATGGCTGTTCCTAGTGACCGACCTGTCGGTCGCGCTGGTCGCGCAGAACTCGCACATCGACAAACCGCTCGTCTTCAAGTTTGCCGGGACCTGGGGGAATCACGAAGGGTCGATGCTGCTGTGGGTTACTGTCATGGCGCTGGCCGGCGGGCTGATCGCGGCGGTCGAGCGGCGTCTCCCCGAACGCACCACGCTTGCCACGCTGGCCGCGCAGGCCTTCGTCAGCCTCGGCTTCTACGCGTTCCTGCTGCTGGCCTCGAACCCGTTCGCGCGGCTGTTCCCGGCGCCTGCCGAAGGGGCCGGGCTCAATCCGCTGCTGCAGGACATCGGCCAGGTCATGCATCCTCCGACGCTCTACCTCGGCTACGTGGGTCTGTCGGTGGCGTTCAGCTTCGCGGTCGGCGCGCTGCTGACGCGGCAAGTCACGCCCGAATTTGCGCGCGTCATGCGGCCGTGGGTGCTGGGCGCGTGGCTGTTCCTCACCCTCGGCATCACGGCCGGATCATACTGGGCCTACTACGAACTCGGCTGGGGCGGCTGGTGGTTCTGGGATCCGGTCGAGAACGCCGCGCTGATGCCCTGGCTGGCGGCAACCGCGCTGCTCCATTCGGCAAGCGTGCTGGCCTCGCGCGACGCCCTGCGCGCCTGGACCATCCTGCTCGGAGTAGTGGCGTTCTCGATGAGCATGGTCGGCACCTTCCTGGTCCGCTCGGGCATTCTCACGAGCGTCCACGCCTTCGCGGTCGATCCGGAGCGCGGCGCGTTCATCCTGGTGCTGCTGGCGATCTACATCGGCGGCGCGCTGACGCTCTTCGCGGTGCGCGCGGGCACGGTGGCGGAGGGGGAGCGCTTCTCTGCGGTCAGCCGCGAGGGCGCGCTGGTGGTCAACAACGTCGCGCTTTCGGCGATTCTCGGGATCGTGCTGCTCGGCACCCTTTACCCGCTCCTGACCGAGGCGTTCGACGTGCGTGTGTCGGTCGGGCCGCCGTACTTCAATCCGGTGGGGGCGATCTTCTTCCTGCCGATGCTGCTGGTGCTGGCGGTGGGGCCGCTGCTGCGCTGGCGGCGCGACAGCCTGGCGCGGGTGACCCGGCCGCTGGTTGCGGTCGCGGTGATCTCCGTTGCCGTCCTGCTCGGCGTGTGGCTGGTCGCCGGGATCGCGCTGCTGCCGCTGCTTGGCATGACGATGGCCGCGGCGGTGGGAGCGGCGAGCTTCCTGCCGCTTGCTGGACGCTCGCTGCGCCGCTTGCCGCTGGCGGTGTGGGGCATGGCGATCGCGCATTTCGGAGTCGCGGTCGCGCTGTTCGGGATGGCGGCGGACACCGCCTTCACACAGGAGCGGCTGGTGGCCGCGCGGGTCGGGGATAGCGCCAGTGTCGGTCCTTGGACGGTCGAACTTGATGCGGTCGAGCCGGTCGCCGGGCCCAACTGGACCGCCATGCGCGCTCAGCTGCAGGCCCGCTATCGCGAGGGCTCCCCAACTCTCGTGCAGCCCGAGGCGCGCAGCTTCTGGTCGCCGCCTACGCAGACCACCGAGGCCGCGCTGCTGACGCGCTGGAACGGCCAGCTCTACGCCGTGCTCGGCGGTGAAGCCCCGGTCGAGGGCGCCGACGGGCCGGCCGCCGAGCGCTGGCAGTTGCGGCTGTGGTGGAAGCCGTTCGTGAACTGGATCTGGTACGGCGGCGTGCTGATCGCGCTCGGCGGGCTGCTGTCGCTGTTCGGTCGGGTCGGCACCGATCTGAGGCGCCGCTCTGCCAAGACCAAAGTCGCGGCGCTTCTTGTGGGTGCTGGTGGTGCTTGCGGCGGCGCTGTTTGCGCTGTTTGCCTACCAGCTCCGCCAGCCCAAGGACGATTTCGTCGAAAGCGCGATGATCGGCCAGCCGATCCCGGCGTTCGCGCTGCCGGCGGCGGTGGCGGACCGGCCGGGCCTTGCCAGCACCGATCTCGCCGATGGGACGCCCAAGCTGCTCAACGTGTTCGCCAGTTGGTGCGTGCCGTGCATCGCCGAAGCCCCGCAACTCGCCGCGCTCGAACGCGGTGGCGCCACGATCGTTGGCGTGGCGATCCGCGACCGGCCCGAGGACGTTGCCGCGTTCCTCGCACGCAACGGCAACCCGTTCAGCCGCATCGGCCGGGACGATATCAGCGCAGTGCAGCTCTCGCTCGGCTCGTCGGGCGTGCCCGAAACCTTCGTGGTCGATGGCCGGGGCGTGATCCGCTACCAGCACATCGGCGACATCCGCGCGGACCAGGTGCCGCTGCTGCTCGAAGAGCTCCGGAAGGCGGGCGAGTCATGAGCCGCACGGCCTGTCTTCGTCAGCCCCGCGAAAGCGGGGATCCCGCTTGGTTTGGGTTCTGGCGCAAAGGCAGCTGGACCCCCGCTGTCGCGGGGATGACGATGTGGGTTTGGGCAGTTCTGGCGGCATTAGCGACGCCTGTCGTCGCGCAGGACAGCTTGCCGCCGGCGCCTTATGCCTATCGCCAGCTCGACGATCCGGAGCGCGAGGCGAAGGCGCAGGCGCTGATGGAAACGCTGCGCTGCCTCAAATGCCAGAGCCAGTCGATCGCCGACAGCGACGCGCCGATGGCCGGCGACATGCGCCATCAGGTGCGCGAGCGGATCGGTGCCGGCGAGGACCCCGAGGCGGTCCGCGCCTGGCTGGTCGAGCGCTACGGCGACTATGTCAGCTACCGGCCCGAGATGAGCCGCACGACCTGGCCGCTGTTCGCGGCGCCGCTGCTGCTGCTGGCGTTCGCCGGGGCGGTAATCGCGCGCCGGCTCAAGGCGCGGCGATGATCTGGCTGCTGGTCATCGGCCTGGCGATGGTCGCCTTCGTTGCGGCGGCGTTCGCCTTCGGGCTCGACCGGCGCGGGTGGAGCGCGTTTGCTGCAGCGCTCGCGCTCGGGCTGGCCGGCTATGCGCTTCAGGCCAATCCCGGGATCGCGGGATCCCCGGCCCGCGCGACGACGTCCGACCAGGAACTCGGCTGGGCGCTGATCGACGCGCGCAAGGCGATGGTGGCCGAGAGCGACCGCTCGCGCAGCCCGATGGTCATTAGCGCAGATGCCTACGCCCGCAACGGGCAGTACAGCAGCGCCGCGGTGCTGCTGCGCGGCGTGGTTGCGCGAGATCCGGCCGACCGCGAGGCCTGGCTGGCGCTGGGCAACGCGCTGGTCGAGCATGCCGACGGGCAACTGACGCCGCCCGCGCTCTATGCCTTTCGCCACGCCGCCCTGGTCGATCCGCGCGGCACCGGCGCGGGCTATTTCCTCGGCCTGGCGCTGCTGCGCCAGAACCGCGCCGAGGAAGCCCGCACGATGTGGCGCGATACGCTGGCAAGCGCGGCGCCAGAGGCGGCGGGCCGCGCCCAGCTCGAGGCCGTGCTCGCCCGGCTCGAGGGCGCGCTCGCGCCCCCGTCTGCTTCCCCTCCAGCACAGTGATGCGGGCCGCGTTGCTGGCGAACTTCAGCGGTGCTAAGCGCCGCGCGCCGCGGCATGGGCCGCCGATGAAGGGATCGCGTCCCCGATGAGTTCTGCAAACGGCACCGACCGGACCTCCGCCAAGCTCAAGCTGGCGGTGGGCGCGGTCGGCATCGTGTTCGGCGATATCGGCACCAGCCCGCTCTACGCCTTCCGCGAGACTTTCGTGGGACCGCACCCGCTGGCGATCGACGACTTACACATTCTCGGTGTGGTCAGCCTGATCTTCTGGTCGATGACGCTGATCGTCTCGATCCAGTACGTCACGATCCTGATGAGCGCGGACAACAAGGGGCAGGGCGGCACGCTCGCTTTGGTCGCTCTGATCTCGCGCAAGCTCGGGACGTCCAGCTACGGGTGGATCACGGTGCTGTTGGGGGTCTTCGCCACCGCGCTGTTCTACGGCGACAGCATGATCACCCCAGCGATCTCGGTGCTGTCGGCGGTCGAGGGGCTCACGGTGGTCGAGAGCCGGCTCGAACCGATGGTGGTGCCGATCGCGCTGGCGCTGCTGGTGTTCCTGTTCGTGCTGCAGAAGCGCGGGACCACCAAAGTGGGGACGCTGTTCGCGCCGATCATGCTGTTCTATTTCGTCACCATTGCGGTGCTTGGCGTGGTCCACATCGTGCAGATGCCCGAAGTGCTGTGGGCGCTGAACCCGTGGTACGCGGTACAGTTCTTCCTGACCGACAAGTGGCTGGCGTTCCTAGCGCTGGGCTCGGTGGTGCTGGCGGTGACCGGGGCCGAGGCGCTCTATTCGGACATGGGCCACTTCGGGCGTGGGCCGATGCGGGTGTCGTGGTTCTACTTCGTGATGCCGTGCCTGCTGCTCAACTACTTCGGACAGGCGGCGATGATCCTCGGGCTGGGCGACGCCGCCGCCGCCGAGGCGATCGAGAACCCGTTCTTCTATCTCGCCCCCGAAGTGTTCCGCCTGCCGCTGGTGCTGCTCGCCACCGCCGCCACGTTCATCGCCAGTCAGGCGGTGATCTCGGGCGCCTTTTCGGTCACCCATCAGGCCATCCAGCTCGGCTTCGTGCCGCGCCTGTCGATCCTCCACACCCACCAGGAACACCAGGGGCAGATCTACATCCCGCTGGTCAACTGGGCGCTGTGCGTCGCGGTCATCGCGCTGGTGCTGTTCTTCCAGGACTCCTCGAGCCTCGCCTCGGCCTACGGGATCGCGGTCACGGGAGCGATGCTGATCGATACCTGCCTGATGGCGGTGCTGCTGCTGGCGGTGTGGAAATGGCGCTGGGTGGCGGCGGTGCCGGTGGTGGTCGTGTTCTTCCTGGTCGACGGCGCCTATTTCGCCGCCAACGCCACCAAGATCCCCGACGGGGGCTGGTTCCCGCTGCTGGTAGGCGCGGTCGCGTTCACGCTCCTGACCACCTGGTCCAAGGGCCGCCGGCTGATGCGCGAGCGAATGGCCGAGGTGGGGCTGCCGCTCGAGATCTTCGCCAAGTCGGCGCGCAACAGCACCGCGCGCGTGCCGGGGACCGCGATCTTCATGAACTCGGGCGCGAGCGGTACGCCCTCGGCGCTGCTGCACAATATCAAGCACAACAAGGTGCTCCACGAACGGGTCGTGATCCTGACCGTGCTGATCGCAGAGGTGCCCTATATCGAAGAGAGCGAGCGCTTCACGCTCGAGGATCTCGGCGATGGGTTCTTTCGGGTCGTGCTGCACTACGGTTTCATGCAGGAAACCAATGTCCCCGCTGCGCTCAAGCTCATCGCCAAGTGCGGCGCGCCGTTCGAGATGATGCAGACCAGCTTCTTCCTGTCGCGCCAGACGCTGATCGCCGCTTCGCACCCGGGCATGGCCATCTGGCGCGAACGCCTGTTCGCCTGGATGATGCGCAACGCGGCCACACCGATGCAGTTTTTCAACCTGCCGCCCAACCGCGTGGTGGAACTCGGCAGCCAGATCGAAATCTAGGCCCCAACGACTTGCCCGCACAAAATGGGCACATTTCCGGTCTAGAACGGCCGCTATGACCGGGACCAGGTACCAGCCCGCCGCGATCGTGCGCCCGTGGTCCGCCCTGTTGTGGGGGTGGGGCCTGGTGCTGTTGGTGCTGTTTTCGGCGGCCCCGACCGGCGGGCCCCCGCGCACGCGGCTGGTCGGCTCGGCATTCGATCCGGCGACGGTCTCGGTCGCGCTGAGCCCGCGCGAAACCAAGCTCAAGGACCTGCTGAAATCCGCGCCGTCGGACGAGCCGGACGAAGTGGAGGCTGAGCGACCGTTCCTGATCGCCGCCGCGCTGCCCGCACGCGTCGGGCCCGACGGCGACGCGCGCGCCCGAGCGTTCACCGACCTTCCCGACGCCGGGCAGCGGTTACTGACGCCGCTAGGCGCGCGCGCACCGCCGGCCTCCTGACTGACCGAGCCGCCCGCGATCGGGCGGCGCCTTTCGCTTGCCGCGGGCGCCTCGCCAGACGCGCGCGGCTTGAAGGACGGAGGTCGCCATGAAGAAGAACAGGCGGGGGCCGCCCTGGTGGTTCGTCCCTACGATCCTGATGGGATCGGTCGCCGTTGGCGGAGCCGCCGCGGTGCTGATCTCGCTTACCGCTTACTAGCATACGCGCGCGGGAGCCCCGAAACGGCTCCCGCGCGTTCAAGGAGCCTGGATGCCACACCACACGCCTCTCATCGCCACGATCGTCGCCGGACTGGTGGCCGCTTTCATCATGGGGGCGATCGCGCACCGGTTGCGCGTTTCGCCGGTGGCGGGATATCTGTTCGCCGGCGTCCTGGTCGGTCCATTTACCCCCGGCTTCGTGGCCGACGTGGCGCTTGCCAACGAACTCGCCGAGCTGGGCGTGATCCTGCTGATGTTCGGCGTCGGGCTGCATTTTTCGCTGCGCGACTTGCTCTCGGTCAAGAACATCGCGGTGCCGGGCGCAGTGGTGCAGATCGCGGCGGCCACTGCGCTCGGCGCGGGGCTCGGGTATTGGCTCGGCTGGCCGCTGGTCTCGGGGCTGGTGTTCGGGCTCGCACTGTCGGTGGCCAGCACGGTGGTGCTGCTGCGCGCCTTGCAGGCCCGCGATCTCATCAACACCGAACGCGGCCGGATCGCGGTCGGCTGGCTGATCGTCGAGGACCTGGCGATGGTGCTGGCGCTGGTCCTGCTGCCGCCGCTGGCGGGGCTGCTCGAGGGCAACGGTGGCGGCGGCAGCGCGATCGCGGCAACATTCGGGCTGACTTTGCTCAAGGTCGGCGGATTTATCGCTTTCATGCTGATCGTCGGCCGGCGGGTGATCCCGGCGGCTTTGCATTGGGTCGCGCACACCGGTTCGCGCGAGCTGTTTCGCCTGGCGGTGCTGGCGATCGCGCTCGGGGTGGCGTTCGGCGCGGCGTACGTGTTCGACGTATCGTTCGCGCTCGGCGCGTTCTTCGCGGGCATGATTCTCGGCGAGACGCAGCTCAGCCGCCGCGCTGCCGAAGAAACCTTGCCTTTGCGCGATGCGTTCGCGGTGCTGTTCTTCGTTTCGGTGGGCATGCTGTTCGATCCTTCGGTGGTGGTCGAGCAGCCGCTGCCCCTGCTGGCGACGGTCGCGATCATCGTGCTGGGCAAGTCGGTCGCCGCCTTTGCCATCGTCCGGGCTTTCGGGCATCCGACGCGCACCGCGCTGACGGTCTCGGCGAGCCTTGCTCAGATCGGCGAGTTCTCGTTCATTCTCGCAGGGTTGGGGGTCGGCCTCGGCATCCTGCCCGAGGAAGGCCGTGACCTGATCCTGGCCGGCGCGATCCTGTCGATCTTCCTCAACCCGTTCGTGTTCACCGCCGTCGCCGGGCGCGTCGCTGCGGCACGCAAGAAAGCAGAAGACGAGGAGGAAGCCGTCGAGCGGCAGCGCGAGCTGGACCGGCGCGAACATGTGGTACTGGTCGGCTATGGCCGCGTCGGCAGCCTGGTGGCGGCGCGCGCCGGCCGGGCGCTGGTGGTGGTCGAGGACCAGCCCGACGTGGCGCGCCGCGCCTTCGAGGACGGGTTCCAGGTGGTGATCGGCAACGCGTCCGATCCCTACGTGCTCAAGGAAGCCGGGATCGGCGAGGCGAGCACGCTGGTGATCACGATCCCGGAAGGCTTCGAGGCGGGCGCCATTGCCGAGAATGCGCGCCGGCTGAGCGAAGACCTGGTGATCTACGCGCGCGCGCATTCGGACGAGGAAGTTACCCACCTGGGCAATCTCGGCGTCGATCAAGTGGTCATGGGCGAACGCGAAATCGCCAACCGCTTGCTGCAATACCTGGTCGCGAAAGCCCCGGCAGCGCCAACCTAGCGCGGCCGAAGACCTTCAGCCGGTGGGCGGCGGGTTGGAGATTTCCTCGTCCTTTTCCTCGGCGGCGAGCCCGTGGCGCAGCAGCATCGGCAACTGGGTGAACGTGAACAGGAACGAAAGCGGCAGGAACACCCATAGCTTCGCGGCCAGCCAGTCGCCGAAATCGAGCGTCAGACGCAGAGTCTCGTTGAGCGCGGCAAGCACCAGGAAGAACAGGCCCCAGTTGCGCGACAACTTCATCCAGCCTTCGTCGGACAGACCCTCGAAGGCGGCTTCGAGCAGCGTCTTCAAAAGTGCCTTGCCGCGCGCATAGCCCACCAGCAACACGACGCCGAACGCAAGGTAGATGATCGTCGGCTTGAGCTGCACGAAGACCG
Organism: Sphingomonadales bacterium 12-68-11; assembly: GCA_002279825.1. Taxonomy (GTDB): domain Bacteria; phylum Pseudomonadota; class Alphaproteobacteria; order Sphingomonadales; family Sphingomonadaceae; genus Croceibacterium_A. The sequence goes on along the minus strand of NCCV01000003.1, from coordinate 41,583 downwards.
GATCGGCGAAGAAGATCGTCAGCCCGCCGAAACCGACGATCAGCACCGTCGACAGCCACAACATCGGCGAGACTTTGCCGAGCCGGACCTTGGAGATCGCCAGCGCGGCAATTGCGGCCACGATGAATGCACCCGTCCCGCGGATGACCGCGAAGATCTCGCCCGCCGGGTCATCGCCCTCGGGACGAAAATGGCGATAGGTCAGGAAGAACACCAGCAGCGGGCCGTAATCGACCAGCACGTTGATCCAGCCGGATTTGGGTTTCTGGGCAGAGGTTTCGGTCATCAGGCTACTCCGGCGATCACGCGCGCTACGAGGTCGGGGTCGAACGGCCGCAAGTCGTCGATCTTCTCGCCGACCCCGATCGCATGGATGGGCAGGCCGTATTGCTCGGCCGCCGCGACCAGCACGCCGCCGCGCGCGGTGCCGTCGAGCTTGGTCATGATCAGGCCGGTGACCCCGGCGACTTCCTTGAACACGTCGATCTGGCTCAGTGCGTTCTGGCCGTTGGTGGCGTCGAGCACCAGCACCACGTCGTGCGGCGCCTCGGGATTGAGCCGGCCGAGCACGCGGCGGATCTTGGCGAGCTCATCCATCAGCTCGCGCTTATTCTGCAGCCGGCCGGCTGTATCGACGATCAGCGCGTCGATGCCGGTATCGGTGGCACGCTTCACCGCGTCGAACACCACGCTGGCCGGATCGCCGCCTTCAGGGCCGCGCACCACCTCGACCCCGATCCGCTCGGCCCAGACCGCAAGCTGCCCGATCGCCGCCGCGCGGAACGTGTCGCCCGCCGCGAGCAGCACGCCGTAGTCGTCCTCCTGGAACAGGTGTGCGAGCTTGGCGATCGTGGTGGTCTTGCCGCTGCCGTTGACGCCGATCACCAGGATCACCTGCGGGCGCGGGAACGCGGTGACCTCCAGCGGCTTGGCCACGGGTCGAAGGATCGCCGCGATCTCCTCCGCGACCGCTTCCTTGAGTTCGCGCTCGGTGATCGCCAGGCCGAAGCGCTTTTCGGCAAGCCGGGCCCGGATGCGGCCGGCGGCGGCGGGACCGAGATCGGACAGGATCAGGGCGTCCTCGACCTGGTCGAGCGTGGCGTCGTCGAGCTTGGCGGTGCCGACGGCCGCGCTGAGGTTCTCGGTCAGGCGCTCGGAAGTCTTGCGGAAGCCGCCGAACAGGCGTTCCGACCAGCTCGGCTCGCTCATTGCAGCACGCCGTCCGCGATGCGGGTGGGCACGACCGTCACCAGCGCCCCGCGCGCGGTGCCGGCGGGCACCGCGACGCGCGCGAAGTTGCCGGCGTGCCCAGTGCCGTCGGCCTCCGCCAGCACCACGAGCGGCTGGCCGAGGAGGCTCACGAGCCAGGCCCGCCGGACTTCCGCCACATCGGCACGTAGTTCGGCGGCGCGCGCGCGGATCGCCGCTTTTTCGAGCTGCGGCATTCGTGCGGCAGGAGTGCGAGGGCGGGGCGAATAGGGAAACACGTGGCCGTGAACCACGCCCAGCTCGCGGACGATCGAGCGGTTGGCCGCGTGCATCGCGGCGTCCTCGGTCGGGAAGCCGGCAATCAGGTCGGCGCCGACGGCTATCTCCGGACGGCGCTCGCGCAGGCGATGGACCAGATCGATCGCCTCGGCGCGCGTGTGACGGCGTTTCATCCGTTTGAGGATCAGGTCGTGCCCGTGTTGCAGCGAAAGATGCAGGTGCGGCATCGCACGCGGGTCGTGGGCGAGTATCTCGAACAGCGCGCCGTCGATCTCGACCCCGTCGAGCGAGGACAGCCGCAGCCGCGCGAGCTCGGGGAAAGCCGCGAGGATTGCACCCACCAGATCGCCGAGCCGAGGTGCGCCCGGCAGGTCGGTGCCCCAGCTGGTCACGTCGACCCCGGTCAGTACGACTTCGGCCGCGCCGTCGGCCAGATGCCGCTCGACCTCGCGCAGCACCGCGGCGACGCTCTGCGAGCGGCTCGATCCGCGCCCCTGCGGGATCACGCAGAAGGTGCAGGCATGATCGCAGCCGGTCTGCACGGCGATGAAGGCGCGGGTGTGCTGGGCCGATGGGCGCACCGGGCGAGCAGGCACGTTCCAGGCCCGCGCGTCGAGCTTGGCGGAGTTCGGCACCAGGCCGTCCACTTCGGGCATCGCCGCGAACGCCGCACGCTCGATCTCGGCCGCGCAGCCCGTCACCAGCAGGCGCGCATCGGGCCGGGCGCGGCGGGCTTGGCGGATCGCCTGACGCGTCTGCCGGACCGCTTCCGCCGTGACCGCGCAGCTATTGATCACGACGGTGTCGGGCTCGCCTGCCAGCAGCCCCCGGATCGTCTCGCTTTCAGCGAGGTTAAGCCGGCATCCCAGGGTCACGACATGCGCCGACGCCACCGCTCCGGTCACGCGAAGTCACCCCAGTCGAAGCTGCCGCGAAAGCTTTCTGCCGCGGGCCCGGTCATGATGATGTGGTCGTCCTCGCCCCAGCCGATCAGCAGGGTGCCGCCGGGCAGCGCCACCGTGACTTCGCGGTCGACCAGGCCGCGGCGCATGGCCGACACCGCAGCCGCGCAGGCGCCGGTGCCGCACGCGCGGGTCAGCCCGGCACCCCGCTCCCACACCCGCAGGCGCAGCGCGGTGCGGTTTTCGACCGTGGCGACGCCGACGTTGACGCGTTCCGGAAACAGCGGGTCGAACTCGATCTGCGGGCCGAGCCGGTCGAGCGGCACGGCGTCGCAATCGTTGACGAAGAACACTGCGTGGGGATTGCCGACGTTGACCGCGGCCGGCCGCTCGAGTTCGTCCCAGCCGACCGGCAGCGCGGCCGTGTCCATCGCATAGGCCAGCGGCACCGCGTCCCACTCGAAGCGCGGGATTCCCATGTCGACCGCGGCGCCGCCCTGGCCCGGGCGCACCGCCAGGATGCCGCCGGCGGTCTCGATGCGCGCCGGCTCGCCGTGAAGCAGCGCCACCGCGCGGCTGGCGTTGCCGCAGGCTTCGACTTCACCGCCGTCCGAATTGAAAATGCGCATGCGAAAATCGGCCGTGGCCGAATGATCGAGCAGGATGAGCTGGTCGCAGCCGATCCCCGTTCTCCGGTCCGCCAGCGCACGCGCGGTCGCGGCAGTCATCGGCGGCAGGGGCCGCGCGCGCGCATCGAGCACGACGAAGTCGTTCCCCAGCCCATGCATCTTGACGAATTCGGCGCGCATCCCCGCCACCTAGGGACGATGCGCCACGAGGGCAATGACGCGCGGGGTCAGCCGGCCAGGCGGCGCGGGTCGGCGCGGTGGCTGCGATCGTCGTCCGCGGTCGAGCCCGCGAGCAACCCCAGGTCCGCTAGGCGCTGTTGCGTCGCGGCGGCATCTTCCGGCCGGCCGTAGAGGTAGCCCTGGCCCTTCAGGTGGCCCATGCCGCGCAGCGCCTCGAGGATATTGGCGGATTCGACGCCCTCGGCGGTGACCGGCAGCGACAGCCCGTGGCCCAGCGAGATGATCGCCTGGACCAGCTCGTTGTTCGATTCGTCGGCCAGTTCGGCCACGAAGCTGCGGTCGATCTTGAGCCGGTCGAACGGCAGCGTGCGCAATTGCGACAGGCTCGAATAGCCGGTCCCGAAATCGTCGAGGCTGATGCGGATGCCCTGGTTCTTCAGGCTGGTGACGATGGTGCGCACTACGCCGATGTTTTCGTGCAGGCAGCTTTCGGTGATCTCGATCTCGAGCCGTTCGGGCGGGAAGCCGTGATCGGCGAGCATCTTCATGATTCGCTGTGCAAACCACGGATCGCGCAACTGGATCGGCGAGATGTTCACCGACAGCGTCAGCCTGGGATCCCAGGTCTGCGCGTCCGTGAGCGCCTGGCGGATCAGCTGATCCGACAACTCGCTGATGACGTCGATCTCCTCGGCGATCGGAATGAACACTTCCGGGCTGACCAGGCCGAACTGCGGCGAGTTCCAGCGCGCCAGCATTTCGAAGCCGACCAGGCTGCCGGTCTGGAGGTCGATCTGCTGCTCGTAATAGGGCACGAACTCCCCGGCGGCGACCCCACGGCGGATCCCGTTCTCGAGCTCGGCGCGGAACCGCAGCTCGTTCTCCATCTGCGTTTCGAACCAGTAGAAGCGGTTCCGGCCGCGCTTCTTGGCGTGATACATGGCAATGTCGGCGCGGTGCAGCAGCTTCTCGCCGTCACCTTCGACGATCGCACCGTCGGTCCGGCGCAAGCTGGCGACGCCGACCGATACTGTCGCCTCGAGGTGGCAGCCGTCGTGCTCGATCGGCTGCGAGACCAGCTCGATCAGCTCGGCCACGAAATGGTCAACCCGCGAGCGCTCCTGCGGCATGAACGGCAAAGCGCAGACGAACTCGTCGCCGCCGATGCGCGCGAGCACTCCGGCTTCGGGAAGCTGGCTGCGGATGCGCCGAGCGAGCTCGGTCAGCACCAGATCGCCGACCTTGTGGCCGTTTAGGTCGTTGATCTGCTTGAAGTTGTCGATATCGACCATCAAGACTGCGACGTCGTCCTGGCGCGTCGCGCATTTCGACACCAGCCGTTCGATCGCGGGCCCGCCGCTGCGGCGGTTGAGGCAGCCGGTCAGCGGGTCGGTATCGGCAAGTTCGCGCGCGAGGGCCTCGGCGCGGCGACGCTCGGTCACTTCGTGGTGCAGCTCGTTGTAGCGGCGCCAGCCGAAAATCAGCAGCGCGATGTTGAGTACCACGGCATTGGTCAGCAGCATGTCGGGCGCTTCGCCCCGGCCCGTCCACGACGCGACGATCTGAGGCATCACCGAGCCGCTGGTGCCGATGAACAGGATAAGGGCGGCCACCGCTATGCCGAGCGCGACGATATCCCTTTCGGCGCGGCCAAGGCCGCGTGCGTCGGTTTGGTCGGTGCCGATGATGGGTGTTGCCAAGGCGTCTTGCCCCTTTCCTCGGGCAAGGCTTATCGGACAACGTGAATAAATTTCAGTTAATCGCCGGGTCTGGGCTTAGTCCGTAAATGTTGCATGACGAGGAGAATTCTCAACCGTGAATCACTGGCTGATCAAGTCCGAACCCGCCGCCTATTCCTGGGACGATCTCAACCGCGACGGCGAGACGCTGTGGGACGGCGTGCGCAATCACCGCGCGGCGATCAATCTGCGAGCGATGCGGGCAGGGGACCAGGTGTTCTTCTACCATTCGGTGACGGGCAAGGAGATCGTCGGCATCGCCGAAGTCAGCGAAGCGGACTTGACCGACCCCAGGGACGACAAATGGCCGGCAGTCAAAGTGAAGCCTGTCACGCCGGTTCCGCGTCCGGTCACGCTCGCTGCGGTCAAGGCGAACAAGGCGCTTGCCGAAATCGAGCTGGTCCGCCTCTCGCGGCTGTCGGTTGCCGAGATCAAGCCCGCCGAGTGGGCGACAGTCTGTTCCATGGCAGGGCTGTGACGGGGAACCCCTGGCGGCTCTTGTCGTTGAAATCATGACGGCGATCGATCGCCGAGCCATGACAGGAGATTGCAATGGGTGAACTCAAGGACAAAGCCAAGGGCATTGCCAACGAGGTCGCGGGCAACGTCAAGCAGGCGTCATCCGATCCCAAGACGCGCGCCGAAGGGCGCACGCAGGAACGCAAGGGCGAGGCCCAGAACCTCGTCGGTAAGGTCAAAGGCGCACTCGGCGACAAGATCTGACGCGCATTTCCTCAAACCCAAAGGCCGCCCGACCTGTGTCGGGCGGCCTTTGTCGTTTAGGCTCAGCAGCGCCGAGAAATAGCAGGCGTGTCCCGGCTGTGGACAGTGCGAGCGGGAAGCGTTTCACGCGGTTAGCATTGCGTTAACAAGGGCTATGCGCCGTGCCCTGGTCCTCACCGCCGAGTTCGCCCGCCACCCGTTCCGGGCGTCCCTCCCGGCCCATGTCTTTCGCCGCGACGAACCTGCCGGCGACGGCGGGGCGGCGGCCATCCAGCGGCCCGGTCCCGAAGTGCGGCAGTTTCTCCAGGCCTATGTGGCCTGCCTGGTCGGCATCGGCGCGTTCATCGCCTGAGGGCTAGACTCTCGAGAGCGCGGTCTTTTCGGCGCGAACCAGCAGATGGCCGAGCCAGGCCGAGACCAGGCACATCGCCGCGCTGAGCAACAACTGTTCGACCACCGGCACGCCGGCCCCGCTCAGTCCCGCCGCCAGGAGCGAGCCCGTCACCATCGCGCCGGCATTGACGATGTTGTTGGCGGCCACCGTGCGGGCGGCCTGCGCGGGATCGCACTTGGTGGTGAGAAACGCGTAGAGCGGCACCACGAACATACCCCCGGTGATCGCGATCAACAGCAGCGTGACGATGACGAGCGGGGCCAGCGGATGCCCGAGGAAGCCGGCAACGCCCATCAGCTCGCTGCCCGATACTTCGCTGACCCAGATGTGGCAGACCCAGTAGAAGCTCGCGACGAAGATCCCCATCGCGATGACCGATATGGGCGCGTAGCGCGCCGACACGTCGCCTTTGAGCAGCGCGTTGATGGCGACCGAGCCGATCGCCACCCCGATCGAGAAAATCACCAGGAACAGGCTGGCGACTTCCTTGCTGGCCATCAACACGTTCTTGGCGAGCGGCGGAAACTGGATGAATAGCACCGCTCCGATGGTCCAGAAAAAGCTGATCGCGAGGATCGCGTAGAACACTTCGCGCTGGTGCATGGTGTTGCGGACCAGCGCGATCGAGGAGCGCAGGATGTTCCAGTCGATCGTCTGCCCATGCTCGTAGGGCGGGGCGGGCGGTATCTTGAGGCTGGTCCAATATCCTATGCACGCGGTCACGATCACGGCCAGCGCCGCCCATTCCACCGCGATATAGCCGGCGATGATGGTGCCCGCGAGGATGGCGACATAAGTCCCCGCTTCGATCAGTCCGGTTCCCGCGAGGACTTCCTCGCGCTTCAAATGTTGCGGCAGGATCGCGTACTTGATCGGCCCGAAGAAGGTCGAATGGATACCCATTGCGAACAGCGCGAGCAGCATCAGTGGGATCGCGACCGATTGCACCAGCGCCATCTGCCAGGCCATCACCAGGCCGATCGCGCCGACCGCCATGATGCCGATCTCGGCCGCCTTGACCACGCGGATAATCTTCGTCTTGTCGCGCATGTCGGCAAGCTGGCCGGCGAGCGCCGAGAGCACGAAGAACGGCAGGATGAACAGGCCCGAGGCGATCGCGCTGAACTGCGCCTCGGCGGCCTCGGAATTGTACACCCCGAACACCACGAACAGCACCATCGCGTTCTTGAACAGGTTGTCGTTGAAGGCGTTGAGCAGCTGGGTGACGAACAGCGGCAGGAAGCGCCGCTGGCGGAGGAGGTGGGCCGAGGTGAACATGTTCTAGTCGGTGCCTGATCGCCGGGAGCGCTGGCCCCACTTAGTCGACCCACCGTTAACGACAAGCGAGGAAGTGGACTTTTGCCGGGCGGGCTTTGCGGCTAGGCGGCGTTTCGCATGCTGACATTGCCCAACTTGCTGACGCTCTCGCGAATCGTCACGATCCCGCTGCTGGCGGCTTTGCTGTGGTGGCCGCAGTGGCATCTCGGATACGCGCTCGCTTTCGCGCTCTACTGCCTGATGGGGATCACCGACTACTTCGACGGGCTGCTTGCGCGCTCCAGCGGCGCGGTGTCAAAGCTTGGCATCTTCCTCGATCCGATCGCCGACAAGATCATGGTCGCCGCGGTGATCCTGGTCCTGACCGCGAAGGGCGTGCTGACCGGGCCCTACGTCGGCGATCTCCACGTGGTCGCTGGCCTGATCATCCTGATGCGCGAGATTGCGGTGTCGGGCCTGCGCGAGTTTCTCGGCGGACTGCAAGTCTCGGTGCCGGTCTCACAGCTCGCCAAATGGAAGACCACGCTGCAACTGGTGGCTCTGGGCGCGCTGATACTCGGCGGGGCAGTGCCACAGTTCCAGTGGGTCCATCAGACCGGCCTCGCCAGCTTGTGGGCGGCTGCCGTGCTGACGGTCGTGACCGGCTGGGACTACCTGCGGGTCGGCCTGCGGCACATGGACTGATCAGGGCGCGGGAGACGGGGCCAGCGGCGGCGGGACCAGGAACCAGCCGGACCCGATCAGAGTCTCGAACAGCGTAGCGTCGGGCGGACCGCGCAAGTAATCGAACAGTTCGTCGAAATCGCTCCGTTCGTCGCCGGCGATGGCGAGCAGGCAGACGTCGCGATTGGCGGCTTCGCGCAGCATTTGCTTGCGCTGCTGAGGACCGCGAATGAGCAGCAGCGGGTCGCGGCCGGTCGGATCGAGCCCGGTCCGCAGCAAGGCCTCGCCCACCGCGCCGACCGCGTCGGCCGGGGTTTGCGATATCCACACCACCATCACGCCCGCCTGCCGCAGCCGATCGAGCTCGGGCGCGAGATAGGGCGGCGCGACTGTGCCGGGCGTGTCGGCGAGAGCGGCGTCACCGGGATCGAGATCGATCAGCACCGCCGGGGTCCGGTCTTCGCAGGAGCGGCGGTCCGGGCGCATCGACACCGCCCCTTGCGGGGCGAGCAGCGCCGATTGCGCAGGGCCCTCGGCCGCAAGGCTGGCGGCTCGATCGTGCGCATAGGCAAAGAACGCCCGCCAGCCGGGGTCGGTGAAAACGACGGGTTGCAAGCCGGAAGGCGGCGGCAGCTCGGTCAGCTCGGTCAGCGTGACGCCAGGAGGCAGCGCGGTGCCGCGCTGGGCGAGTGCCGACGGCTCCGGGCGTGGGGTCGCGGCGCGCACGCGTTTGCCGTTTGTGAAGATGTAGCCCATCCCGGCCATCGTCGGCACCATGATCGCCGCCGCCACGCAGCCGCCTAGCATGGGGAGGATGGCCAGCGCCGCGCCGCACTGCAGCAGCCACCTGCGAGGAGAGAGCGGTGGGTTGCCGGGCGCTGCGATCATGCCGCCTTTATTCCACCGGGCCGGGCATCCGGCAATCGCCGGAAGGCCTTCAGCCCGCCCGCAGTTCCTGCGCGAGCAGGCGGAAATCGTCCGCGCGCGGGCTGTTGCGGCGCCAGATCAGCGCAATCTCGCGGCTGGCGTGCTTGGCCTTGAGCGGCCGGGCGACGACATGCGTGCCGCGCAGGATACCCGCCTCGATCGCCATTTCAGGCAGCATCGTCAGGCCGAGCCCGTTGTCGACCATTTGCACCATCGTATGCAGCGAGGTGCCGATCACGGTCGCGCTGGCGCGCAGTTCGGGCCGGTTGCAGGCTGCAAGCGCGTGTTCCTTCAGGCAATGACCGTCCTCGAGCAGCAGCAGCCGCCCCTCGTCGATCATCGACGCCGGGATGGCGTCGGGCGGATCTCGCGGGTCGTTCTCGGGGAATGCGACGAACAGCCGGTCCTCGGAGATGTGCTCCATCTCGACTTCGCCGGTAGGGAACGGCAGCGCCAGCAGCACGCAATCGGCGCGGCCGTGATGAAGCGATTCGACCGCGTCGCCGCTCAGTTCCTCGCGCAGGAACAGCTTGAGATTGGGCCGTTCCTTGCGCAGCCGCGGCAGGATGCGCGGCAGCAGAAACGGCGCGATGGTTGGGATCACGCTCATCCGCAGCTCGCCGGCGAGCGGCTTGCCGCTGGCCTGAACCAGATCGCTGAGCTCTTCGGCTTCGCGCAGCAGCCGGTGGGCCTTGGCGACGACCGCGTTGCCGAGCGGGGTGAAGCGCACCACCCGCCGGCTGCGCTCGACCAGCGTCGCATCGAGCAGCGATTCGAGTTCGCGGATACCCGCAGAAAGCGTCGACTGCGACACAAAGCATGCCTCCGCGGCGCGGCCGAAATGCCCCTTCTCGTGCAGCGCCACCAGATACTGGAGCTGCTTGATGGTGGGCAGGTAGATGGTCACTCGGCGGCCTGATCCGCGTCGCTATCGGGCGCGCCGTCGTCGACCAGGGTGAAGGCCGGGCCGTCCTCGTCGTCGTCGTCGAGCGGCTTGACGCTCGCTTCGGCGATCGCCTGCGCCTCGCGGTCGATGCGGGTCATCTTGAGGCGGCCCTTTTCGACCCCGAACCCCAGCCGGCCCTCGACCAGCTCGAGCGCGTCGCGCCCGAACGCTTCGTAGCGCCAGCCCTGCAGCACCGGAAGGTCGCGCACCCCGGCGGCGAGCGCTTCGAGTTCGTCCGAGCGGGTCAGCAGCCGGGCGGCGACGTCGATCTCGCGCGTGCGGATCTTGAGCAGGAGCTTGAGCAAATCGGCGACCAGTGCGCCTTCCTTGCCGAGCGGGGCGCCGCGCTTGGGTTTGTCGGGCATTTCGGCCTCGGGCAGCGGCTCGGCGTCGCGCAGCACGCGCATCAGGCGTTTGCCGATGTCGTTGTCGCGCCATGCCTGGCTAAGCCCGCGGACTTTGGCGAGATCTTCCTGCTTCTTCGGCGGCTGGCTGGCGAGATCGGCGAGCGTCTCGTCGCGCATGATGCGCCCGCGCGGGATATCCTTGCCCTGCGCCTCGGTCTCGCGCCAGGCGGCGAGCGCCTTGAGGCGGCCAAGCACCACCGCGTTGCGGCTGGGTGCGCGGATGCGGTGCCAGGCGGTTTCGAGATCGTTGGCGTAATTGTGCGGATCGGCGAGCTTCTCCATCTCGGCGTCGAGCCACACGCCGCGGCCGGACTTGATCAGCTTCTTGAGGATCTTGGGAAAGATACGCGCGAGATAGGTGACATCGCCGATCGCATATTCGATCTGCCGCTCGGACAGCGGGCGCCGGCTCCAGTCGGTGAAGCGCGCACCCTTGTCGATCGTCTTACCGAGCCAGCTTTCGACGAGGTTGGCGTAACCGATCTGTTCGGACTGGCTGATCGCCATCATCGCCACTTGGGTGTCGAAGATCGGATGCGGGGTCTTGCCGGTCAGGTTGTAGACGATTTCGACGTCCTGCCCGCCGGCGTGGAAGACCTTGAGCACGTCCTCGTTGTTGGTCATCAGCTCGAGCAGCGGCGCAAGGTCGAGACCCTCGGCCAGCGGATCGACCGCTGCCGCCTCTTCCTCGTTGCCGACCTGGATCAGGCACAACAGCGGGTAGTAGGTGTTCTCGCGCATGAATTCGGTGTCGACGGCCACGAAATCGAATTTCGCCAGCCGGTCGCAAAGATCGGCGAGCTCGCGGGTCGTGGTGATGAGCGGGTGTATTTTCATCGGCACTTTTCTATAGGGCGGCACGCACGCCGGGCCGGCGGCTTGACAAGGCGGGGGCCTTCCCCTGTTAGCGCCGGCTCCCTAGCGCCATAGGCCCCGAGATTGGAAGAGTCAGCGATGCACGCCTATCGTACCCACAACTGTGCCGCGCTCCGCGCCGAGCACGTCGGGCAGACGGTCCGCCTGTCGGGCTGGGTGCACCGCAAACGGGACCACGGAGGGGTGCTGTTTGTCGATCTGCGCGACCACTACGGCATCACTCAGATCGTCGCCGACTCCGATTCCCCGGCACTCGAAGTGTTCGAGCACTTGCGCGCGGAGAGCGTCGTGACGATCGACGGCACGGTGAAAGCGCGGGGCGACGGCACGACCAATGCCAACCTGCCGACCGGCGAGATCGAGGTTTATGCGCGCGGGGTGACTGTTCAGAGCCGCGCCGACGAACTGCCGCTGCCGGTCGCCGGCGAGGCCGACTATCCCGAGGACATCCGTCTGCGCTACCGCTTCCTCGATCTGCGTCGTGAGCGGCTGCACCGGAACATCGTGCTGCGCTCGAACGTGATTGCGAGCCTGCGCCAGCGGATGATCGGGCAGGGGTTCACCGAGTTCCAGACCCCGATCCTGACGGCGAGTTCGCCCGAGGGCGCGCGCGATTACCTGGTCCCGAGCCGCGTTCACCCGGGCAAGTTCTACGCGCTCCCGCAGGCGCCGCAGATGTTCAAGCAACTGCTGATGGTCGCGGGTTTCGACCGCTACTTCCAGATCGCGCCGTGCTTCCGCGACGAGGACGCGCGCGCCGACCGCTCGCCGGGCGAGTTCTACCAGCTCGATTTCGAGATGAGCTTCGTCACCCAGGACGACGTGTTCGCGGCGATCGAACCTGTGCTGCACGGGGTGTTCGAGGAGTTCGCCGCTCATGACGGGAAGGCGCGCAGCGTCTCCCCGCTGCCGTTCGCGCGCATCCCTTACAAGGAATCGATGCTCAAATACGGCAACGACAAGCCCGACTTGCGCAACCCGATCGTGATCTCGGACGTCTCGCCCGAATTCGTCGGCTCGGGCTTCGGGCGCTTCGCCGCGATCGTCGAGGCCGGCGACGTCGTGCGCACGATCCCCGCGCCGGGCACAGCCGAGCATAGCCGCAAGTTCTTCGACGACATGAACGCCTGGGCGCAGAGCGAAGGCTTCCCAGGGCTCGGTTACGCGACGCGCAAGGCCGGCGAGTGGGGCGGGCCGATCGCCAAGAACCACGGCCCCGAGAAGATGGATGCGCTGGCCGATGCACTCGGCCTCGGCCCGGACGACGGGCTGTTCTTCGCCGCCGGCCCCGAAGCCCAGGCCGCGCGGCTTGCCGGTCTCGCCCGCACCCGTGTCGGGGAGCAGCTCGGGCTCATCGACAAGAACCGGTTCGAGTTCTGCTGGATCGTGGACTTCCCGATGTTCGAGTACGACGAAGACGCCAAGAAGGTCGACTTCAGCCACAACCCGTTCTCGATGCCGCAGGGCGAACTCGAGGCGCTCGAGACCAAGGATCCGCTCGAGATTCTCGCCTACCAGTACGACATCGTCTGCAACGGGGTCGAACTGTCGTCGGGCGCGATCCGGAACCACCGGCCGGAAATCATGTACAAGGCCTTCGAGATCGCCGGTTACTCGCGCGAGGACGTCGACAGCCAGTTCGCCGGCATGATCAATGCGTTCAAGTTCGGCGCCCCGCCGCACGGCGGTTCGGCGCCGGGGGTGGACCGGATCGTCATGCTGCTGGCCGACGAGCCCAACATTCGCGAGGTCATCACCTTCCCGATGACCCAGAAGGCCGAAGACCTGATGATGGGCGCGCCCTCGCAGGTTTCGGCCAAGCAATTGCGCGAATTGAACATTCGGCTCGCCGAAGCCGCCAAGAGCTGAGATGTTCGGCCGTCCCTCCCTGGGGCCGGTCGAACGCGCGGGCGGCGCATAAATTGTTCAGAGCACTTCTTGGCATAGCGCTGCTGGCGCTGGGCCTCCCGGCATCCGCCGCGGCAGACGCCCAGGTCAGCAAGGCGGGGCTGAGCCTCGATGCCGGGCCGGCGCCCTATGCCGGCCCCCTCGCGCGCACCCTCACCGCGATCGCCGAATACTCGCGCTGGCCCTCGGAACGCGAAACGCTCCGGCTGTGCCTCGCCGGTCCGTCCGATCACGCCGAGCGGTTCACGGTCCAGCCGCTCGCGCGGGGCAGGCAACTGCGCCCGGTCGCCGGGCCGGTCTCCGCGATCGCTCCGGAACGCTGCGAAATCGTCTATCTCGGCCGGCTTTCGCTCGCCGAGCAGCGCGCGATCATCGCCGGACTGCGCGAAACCGCGGTGCTGACGATCGCGGAAAACGATCCCGCCTGCCGGAGCGGCGCGATGATCTGTCTGCTGTTCGAACTCGACGAGATGGCGTTCCGGATCAATCTCGACGCGGTCTCGCGCTCGCAGGTCCGGATCGACCCCCGCGTGCTGCGGATGTCCGAATCGCCGGGAGGCGATTGATGCCGCTGTGGGACGGAACCGGGGCGAAGCCCTCGGGCATCCGCGAGATCCTCGCGCGTGGGCACTATCGCATGGTGACGTTCGCGGTAATCCTGGCGGCGACGAGCCTGACTTTGACCGGCGCGATCCTGCTGCGGGTGTTCAACCAGAACAATCTCACGCTCAGCGTCCGGACCGTCAGCTATGCGGTCGAGCCTGCGATGTTTTTCGGCGATGCGGACGAGGTGCGCAGCGCGATCGGCTCGGTCAGCACCGCGACGCGCGCGCGCCGCATCGAGGTAATCGACAGCGCCGGGCGCCTGATCGCGGTCTGGCAACCGGGTGCCGGCGCGGAGACCGATCTCGAACACGCGCTCAACCAAGTCATCTGGCCGAGCCCCGTTGAAGCGCCGATCGCCGGCCCGGACCGCACGCTGGGGACGGTCCGCGCCTATGGCAGCGTGTCGCAGGCTTTCCGGTATTCGGTGTGGGGCTTCGCGATCGGCCTGGCGTGCCTGGCGATCACGATCGTGGCGACGCGCGTGCTGGCGCGGCGTCTGCACGAGGAAGTGGTCGCCCCGCTCGAGCATATCGCCGAAGTGGCGCGTGCGGTCAGCCGGGATCGCCAGTTCGGCCGCCGCCTGAGCGTCTCGGGGATCGCGGAGATCGACCGCTTTACCCAGGACTTCAACAGCCTGCTGGGCGAGCTGCAAGGCTGGCAGCAGACCATGCTGATCGAAAACCGCGCCCTCGCGCATCAGGCCGAGCACGATCCGCTGACCGGGCTGGGCAACCGGGCCGCGTTCGAGCGGGAGTACGAACTGGCTATCGCCGCGGCCGGCCCCGCCAACCGCACGCTCGGCCTGTTCGTGCTCGACCTCGATGCCTTCAAGGACGTCAACGACCAACTCGGTCACGACGTCGGCGACGCGGTGCTGGTGGAAGCGGCTCGGCGCCTGTCCGCCAGCGTGCGGGCCCCTGACCGGGCGTTTCGTCTCGGCGGCGACGAGTTCGCGCTGCTGATGCTCTCGACGCTCCCGGATTGCGGCGCGGCGATGGTGATCGAGCGCATTCGCCGCGCCTTCGAGCCGCCGATGGTGCTCCCGCAGGGCGAAGAGATCGGCGTCGCCGCAAGCATCGGCGTCGCTTGCTATCCCTACGAGGCGGCCGAAAGCCAATCGCTGAGGGTGCTCGCCGACCAGCGCATGTACGACGACAAGCGGAAGCGGAAGACCGCCGACTGACGACGCGCGCTCGCGCGATTTCGGCCGCAACTCGCCCGCCGGACTGGCCTTGGCCGCTTGGCGCGCGGTCCCGCCTGCCGAGTCCCGGCCCGTGGATCGCAGCCAAGCGGCACTTGCCACCGCCCCCACCGTTCATTAGGGCGAGCGCAATTCCACCCCTTAGTTTCGTGAGAGGGCAACACATGAGCGATATCGCCGACCGCGTGAAGAAGATCGTCGTCGAACATCTCGGCGTCGAAGAAGACAAGGTCACGCCCGACGCGAGCTTCATCGACGACCTCGGTGCCGACAGCCTCGACATCGTCGAGCTGGTGATGGCGTTCGAGGAGGAGTTCGGGGTCGAAATCCCGGACGACGCCGCCGAGAAGATCAACACCGTGGGTGACGCCAACGCCTACATCGAAGAGAACGCCAGCGAAGGCTGAGCCGCGGACGATCCCGCCGCATGCGGACGGGTAGAGGAAGGCTCAGCCGCAGGGCTGGGCCTTTCGCGCTTTAAGCGGAGAGAGAGATAATGCGGCGAGTGGTCGTAACCGGGCTCGGCCTCGTCACCCCCTTGGGAGGCGACGTTGAGACGACCTGGTCCAACATCCTGGCGGGCAAGAGCGGTGCCGGACCCATCACGCGGTTCGATGCCAGCGAGTACAAGTGCCAGATCGCCTGCGAGGTGAAGCCCGCCGATCACCCGTACGGGTTCGATCCGGGCAAGCGCGTCGATCACAAAGTGCAGCGCCAGGTCGATCCGTTCATCGTGTTCGGGGTCGATGCCGCCGGACAGGCGCTCGAGGATGCCGGTCTCACCGAGATGGACGAAGCCACCAAGCTGCGCGCCGGCGTGTCGATCGGCTCGGGGATCGGCGGTTTGCCAGGGATCGAGAGCGAGAGCCTGCTGCTGGCCGAAAAGGGGCCGAGCCGGGTTTCGCCGCACTTCGTCCACGGCCGCCTGATCAACCTTATCTCCGGCCAGGTCAGCATCAAATACGGGCTCAAGGGCCCGAACCACGCGGTGGTGACCGCCTGTTCGACCGGCGCGCATTCGATCGGCGACGCGGCGCGCATGATCAAGGACGACGACGCCGACATCATGCTCGCGGGCGGCGCGGAAGCGACCATCTGCCCGATCGGCATCGCCGGGTTCGCGCAGGCGCGTGCGCTCAACATGAGCTTCAACGACCGGCCCGAAGCGGCCAGCCGGCCCTATGACCGCGATCGCGACGGGTTTGTGATGGGCGAGGGTGCCGGCGTGGTGGTGCTCGAGGAGTATGAGCACGCCAAGGCGCGCGGCGCCAAGATCTACGCCGAAGTGGTCGGCTACGGCCTGTCGGGCGACGCCTATCACGTCACCGCGCCCGACCCTGAAATGGACGGCGCGTTCCGTTCGATGACCGCCGCGCTGAAAAAGGCGGGCATGGCACCGTCGGACATCGACTACATCAACGCGCACGGCACTTCGACGATGGCCGACACGATCGAGCTCGGGGCGGTCAAGCGACTGTTCGGGGATGCCATGGGCACGGTGTCGATGAGCTCGACCAAGTCGGCCATTGGCCACCTGCTGGGCGGCGCCGGCGCGGTTGAGACGATCTTTTGCATCCTTGCCATTCGCGACCAGATCGTGCCGCCCACGCTTAACCTCGACAATCCCGACGAGGGTACCGAAGGCGCCGACCTGGTGCCGCATGTCGCCAAGAAGCGGCCGGTGCGCGCGGCGCTCAACAACAGCTTCGGTTTCGGCGGCACTAACGCAAGCCTGATCGTCAAGGCCATCGACTGACATGGCCCGGCGCGGCTGCCTGGTCGCCGCATCGCTCGGCGCGGTGTTGCTGGCCGCGCTGGCGGTGTTTGGGTGGACTTGGTGGGCATCGAGCGCCGTCGAGGAAGACACCGCGTTCGTGGTCCCGGCCGGATCGTCGCTCACCTCGGTGGCCGGAAAGCTGGAGCGGGAAGGGCTGATTGGTTCGGCCGAGACTTTCCTGCTGCGCGCCAAAGTGCTCGGCAGTGGGGATCCGGTCAGGGCCGGCGAGTTTCTGCTCCCCGCGGGCGCCAGCCCAGCGGCGATCCTCGATACGCTCCAGCATGGCGAAGCGGTGCGCCGGTTCGTGACCATTCCCGAAGGCATGCCCTCGATCATGGTCCACGAACGGCTCATGGCCGAAAAGTTGCTGACCGGCTCGATCGCGGTTCCATCCGAAGGATCGGTGCTCCCCGAGAGCTACGATTTCGAACGCGGCGAGAGCCGCGCGGCGGTGCTGGCGCGGATGCAGCGGGCGATGCGCGACACGGTCGCCGAACTGTGGCCCAAGCGCGCACAGGGCATCGCGGTCTCGACACCGGAGGAAGCCGTGATCCTCGCCTCGATCGTCGAAAAGGAAACCGGCGTGGCGCGCGAGCGGCGCATGGTCGCCGGGCTCTATTCGAACCGCGTGCGGCAGGGGATGATGCTTCAGGCCGACCCGACGATCATCTATCCGATCACGCGCGGCAAGCCGCTCGGACGGCGGATCCGCCAGTCGGAGATTCGCGCGGTCAACGCCTACAACACCTATACGATGGTCGGGCTGCCGAAGGGTCCGATCACCAATCCCGGCCGGGCCTCGATCGAAGCGGTGCTCAACCCTGAACGGACCGACGCGCTGTTCATGGTCGCCGACGGGCAGGGCGGGCATGTCTTCGCCAGCACCCTGGCGGCGCACAACGCCAATGTCGCCCGCTGGTTCGCGATCCGCCGCTCCCGCGGCGAGATGTAAGCTGCCTCAGCGCACGCCGACCGAGCCGAGCGCGTCGCTCAGTTCCTGCGGCCGATAGGGCTTGTTGACCAGCACCGCGCCCTCCACCGGGCTCGACGCTTCCGAATAGCCGCTGAGGTAGACGATCGGGAGATCCGGGCGCAGTTCGCGCGCGCGGTGCGCCAGGCCCCAGCCGTCGTACGGCCCCGGCATGCGAATGTCGGTGACCATCGCCGCGAGCGCTTGCCCGCTCTCGAGCACTTCGACCGCCTGGGCGCCGTCGCTGGCGGTGACGACTTCGAAGCCGAAATCCTGCAAGTCCTCGCTGGTCACTTCGCGCAGCAACGGCTCGTCCTCGACCAGCAGAATAGTTTGGGCAGTGTTCATGTCGCTCCCCTTGAACGACTGCAATTCTTTGAGCAACAGGCCGTTAGCGAACGGATTGCAAGTATCGCGCAGGGTGGTTGACCCGCCTCGCGGCCGGCCCTAAATGCGCCGCCTCGAAAGCGGCCATCTGCGCCGATCGAGGCGTGTGGCGGAGTAGCTCAGCCGGTTAGAGCAGCGGAATCATAATCCGCGTGTCGGGGGTTCGAGTCCCTCCTCCGCTACCACTTTTCGAACTCGGTTCAGAAGTCGAAGTCGCTGCCGTCGAGCGGGGCGGCGGACCGTTGCACCGGCGATCGAGGCCCTTGAAGTCGTCGCGCGTTAACCAACTTGCTTGTCAGCGGGTAGCAATGGCGGCGAGAACAAGTGCGCGGAACCAGCCGGTTGTCCACGCGTTGGGCTTCGTTCCTTTCTCTTGGATGCAATCCGCTGCGCATAACTGGTTGATGACTGCGCAAAATGCCTTGCAGCGATAGCCGACTTTGGGCAAAGGAGCCCCGAACGCAATGACGGTGCTGGAGAAGCAAATGCGAAAAGTTATTCTGGGAGCGGCAGCCGCGGCGATGCTCGTCGGCAGCAGCATGGCGCAGGCGGCTCCGGCCTCGGATCTGCGCACCGGTGCTCCGGTCGAAACGACCGAGCAGCTCGGCGGCGCGGCGCTTTGGCTGGGCTTGCTTGGCGTCGGCCTTCTCGCCTTCGTCCTGTTCCAGATCAACGAGAGCGACGAAGACAGTCTGCCGACCAGCCCGTAGTCGGTAGCGCCTCAGCGAATCAAGAGAGGCCGTCGGCATAGCCCGGCGGCCTTTTTCGTTGTGGCTCGCGGTCGACGCGGTGGTTCCGAAGTTGCGCCCTCAGCCAGTACCGAGCAAGACTTCGGCATAGGCCGCGGCGTCCACGTTGCCGCCCGAAAGCACGATCGCGGTCCTGCCGTCGGGCGCGACTTTCCCAGCCAGCACCGCCGCAAGCGCGACCGCTCCTCCAGGCTCCAGCGCCAGCCGCAGGCGCGCAAAGGCGAACCGCTGCGCCGCGCGGACCTCGGCCTCGCTCACCGCCAATCCGCGCGCCCGGCCGTCCAGCACCGCGAAGTTGATCGGACGCGTTGCGAGGGTCTGCAAGGCGTCGCACGCGGTGGCCGGTGGGTTGGGCGCGACTGCCAGGATCCGCCCTCCGGTGAGGCTGCGCGCCATGTCGTCCCACCCTTCCGGTTCCACCGTCACGATCTCAGCGTTGGGGCAGGCAAGCACTAGCCCGGCAGCAAGCCCGCCGCCGCCGCACGGGGTGACGATCCGGGTGGCCTCGCCGCCGGCCTGCGCGGCCATTTGCACGGCAAGTTCGATCCCCACGCTGCCCTGGCCTTCGATCACCCAGGGATCGGCGTAGGCATGGACGAGCGTCGCGCCGCGCTCGTTGGCGAGGGCTTCCGAGATGGCGTCGCGATCCTCGCTGGCGCGGTCGTAGAGGACGATGTGAGCGCCCAGTTCGCGCACCCGGGCGAGCTTCACCGCCGGGGCGTCGCGCGGCATGACGATCGTCGCTTCGATGCCGAGCCGGCGCGCGGCCCAGGCCACGCCTTGGGCGTGGTTGCCGCTCGATACGCCGACCACGCCCCGGGCCCGTTCCTGTTCCGACAGCTCGCTGAGCCTGTGCCAGGCGCCGCGGATCTTGAACGCGCCGACCGGCTGCAGGCACTCGGCCTTGCACCACACGGTTACCCCGCCGATCTCGACCGGCAGGAGCGGCGTCGGCGGAAGCAGCGCGGCGACTTTCGCCGCCGCTGCCAGCACGCCGGCGCGCGTCGGTTGGCGCGCTAAATCTGCAAGTGGACCGGCCCCCGTCATGGCTCGGTCACGTCGCATATTTACTCGGCTGCCTCCAGCCTCTATCGGCCGCGCCTTTTACCGGGCACGGCGCTACCAGTGCCGGGTTGCCCCGAGCGACAGTGGAGACCGCCGATGACCGATTCGCCGATCAACGACACCCGCAAGGCGGAGCTGCTTTCGACTCACGTCGAGCACATCGACATCCGCGAGTTCGACGCCCGCCCGATCGTCGACGCGATGGGCAAGATGAGCTTCACCAGCCGCGATCTCGCGCGCGCCACCCGCATCTACAACCAGATGCTCGAGGACCCGGATTGCACGATCTTCCTGGTCATCGCCGGATCGACCAGCGCGGGCGGGTGCATGGACGCCTACGCCGAACTCGTCCGCTCGAACATGGTCGACGGCATCGTCGCCACCGGCGCCACGATCGTCGACATGGATTTCTTCGAAGGCCTCGGCCACAAGCACTATCAAGCGCTCGACGTGCCCGACGACGACACGCTGCGCTCGCTTTACATCGACCGCATCTACGACACCTACATCGACGAGGAAGACCTCCAGCACGTCGATCACACGATCTTCGAAATCGCCGAGAGCCTCGAGCCCAAGGCCTATTCGAGCCGCGCCTTCATCCGCGAGATGGGCAAGTACCTTGTCGAGCACGGCAAGAAGGACAACAGCCTGGTCAAGCTCGCCTACGAGCATGACGTGCCGATCTTCTGTCCGGCGTTCACCGACAGCTCGGCAGGGTTCGGACTGGTCAAGCACCAGGTCGACGCGATGAAGCAGGGCCGGCCCTACCTGATGATCGATTCGATCGCCGACTTCCGCGAGCTGACCGAGATCAAGATCGCGTCCGGCGTCAGCGGGCTGCTGATGATCGGCGGCGGGGTGCCCAAGAACTTCGTCCAGGACACCGTGGTCTGCGCCGAAATCCTCGGCCACGACGATGTCGAAGTGCACAAATACGCGGTGCAGATCACCGTCGCCGACGTGCGCGACGGCGCCTGCTCGTCCTCGACGCTGCAGGAGGCGGCGAGCTGGGGCAAGGTCAACACCGCGATCGAGCAGATGGTGTTCGCCGAGGCCGGCTCGGTCGTGCCGCTGCTCGCCAGCGACGCCTGGCACCGCCAGCAAAGCCGCGAGCGCAGCCCGCGCCGCTGGAGCAAGCTGTTCGGCTGAGGAGAGCTGAGCACGCTCTGGGCGAGCCACCCAGATGGGAGGGGAAGGCATCACTCTGTTGCGGTCTGGGCGTTAGACCAAGTCGAGTAATGTGACCTTGCGGCAGCATACCGGCACTGACTTCCCGTCCGCGTAAGCGACGTAGTTGCCGTTCGCCACAAAGCCCAGCTTCTCGCACCACTCCTTTCCCGCGTCCGAGTAAGGAAAAGCGATCACGGTCAGGCTGCCGCGCTTGTGGCCCTTCAGATATTCTCGGGCGATCAGCGTTTTCAGCGTATGGTAGAGAACTACGGCTGCCCGCACGCGGATCGAATTCTTGGGATGGACGACGCCAAAGCCGGGAATCACAGCGTACCGGGCAGTCCGTCGCTGAGAATCGGGCAAGGCGTCCGAAGCCACCAAATCGCTGTCGCTCATCGCGCCCGCTAGCAACTTGAGACCAACTTCGTCTCGCACGGGCCAGAAGGACGCATAGCCGACGATTCTCTCGCCCGCTTTCACGCCGACCGCCGTGTAGCGGTTCATTTCCCCAACCTTGTCGATTTCTTCAAACGGCATCGTCTCAGCGCCGCTTGAGTTCAGCTCGGACGGAAAGAGCGTCGGGATGAGGGTATGTTGGATGGCGCTGTCCAAGGGCTGGGTCCGAAAGGGGATCGGCTCGATCTCGGTATAAAATGTGTCGCGAAACTCCGGAACGGCCCTGCGAAGCCGCGATCTGCCCCATTCATGGGCTATGAACCCGACGGCTAGTATCACGACGGCAGCGAGTAGTACTTGGAGTAGGGCCGTCCGCTCAAACGGCAGCGACGCCATAACGGCATCGTCGTACAGCTCGAAGACCTTGCTTGTCAGGTAAATTACGGCGCCAGTTATCAGGCTCAGGAACGTCGCCCGGATCCCACCCAACCCCCGCAAATGCTCCAAAAAATGCGATAAAGCTTCCTTCATGAGCGCGTGCCTCCCCCCCGGCAGACCCAGCAGGACTTTCAGGGCTGCTGCCCGCAGCATCAAGCGCGCCGAAACGACACCCTGACGACAATTTCACGGTTGATCGTACGTCCGAGTAACACACAGCGGTTTTCACTTGCAGTTCATCCCCCCCCGCATATATGCGCCCGTTCCGCTGCCCCATGGGGACTTCCAAACCGCAAGGCAGCTTTGTCGAAACTAGTTTTGGGGGTCCCTTGAGTTGCACCATCATCCTGACGCACGGTCTGTAGTCCGAGCCCTTTCGCCGGACGAACCCGCGATCCTGAACCGCCCGCACGCGGCGGCGAGGGCAGCGCGTTTCTTTGCAGATAAGTTCCCGGGCACGTCGATGTATGCGGTGAAGGCGAATCCCTCGCCCGAGCTGCTGCAGATCCTGTGGGACAACGGCATCACGCACTTCGACGTCGCTTCGATTGCCGAAGTGCGGCTGGTGCGCGAGCTGCTGCCGCAGGCCACGCTGTGTTTCATGCATCCGGTCAAGACCGCGAGCGCGATCGCCGAGGCCTATCACACGCACGGCGTGCGGACTTTCAGCCTCGATACCCACGAGGAGCTGACCAAGATCGTCGAGGTGACCGCCGGCGCCGCCGGAGAGCCAGCGCAGGATCTCAACCTGCTGGTGCGCCTGCGCGTCTCGTCGGAGCATTCCGAGCTGTCACTGGCTGCGAAGTTCGGCGTCGATCTGGTTGACGCGGCGCCGCTGCTCCAGGCGGTTCGCCAGCATTGCGACGCGCTCGGCATCTGCTTCCACGTCGGCAGCCAGGCGATGACGCCGTTCGCCTATGTCCAAGCGCTCGAGCGCGTCCGCGCGGCGATCGCCGAGGCGGCGGTCACGGTCGACATTATCGACGTGGGCGGGGGCTTCCCGAGCTCCTACCCGGGCATGGAGCCGCCGCCGCTCGAAGATTACTTCGCGCTGATCCACCGCTATTTCGAAGCCCTGCCGATTTCTTACTCGGCCGAGCTGTGGGCCGAGCCCGGCCGTGCGCTGTGCGCCGAATACTCGAGCGTGATCGTCAAGGTCGAGAAGCGCCGCGGCGAGGAACTCTACGTCAACGACGGCGCCTATGGCGCGCTGTTCGACGCGGCGCACGTCGGCTGGCGGTTCCCGGTGCGCGCGCTGGAGGACGACCTGCGCCAGCCGCTCACCGAGTTCGCGTTCTACGGCCCCACATGCGACGACGCCGACTACATGAAGGGCCCCTTCATGCTGCCGGCGGACATCCAGGCCGGCGACTACATCGAGATCGGCATGCTCGGGGCCTATGGCGCGGCGATGAAGACCCGCTTCAACGGGTTCGGCGCGGGCGAGGCGGTCACGGTCGAGGACGAACCGATGGCGAGCCTCTACACCGGCGAACGGCGCGACAAGCGCAAGACCGACAACGTCGTCACGCTGCGCTGATGGTGTCCCTCTCGCTCGCGGGAGGGACAGGGTTCAATAGCCGAAGATACTGATCCCGCGCGATTGCCGCTCGGTCGAGCCGCGCAGCACGCCGTCGCTCGGGATTTCCGGCTTGAACTTGGCATGGCAGGCGAGGCAGTTCTGGATTAGCCGGTCGCCGACCTTGCGCCATTCGTCGACGTCGGTGGACTTCGATTCCGATAGGGCCAAGGCTTGCGCACCGATCGTGGTCAGGTCGCGCGCTAGGGTCTGCCATTCGGGATTGGCGGTCCATTCGCGATCGAACTGGCCGCTTCCCGGGACCTGGATCACCGCGCCGCCGAGCATCATCTCGTAAGCCGAACTGGTCACGAGGTGCCAATCGTTGTCGTTGCGTGGCAGATCTCCGTTGCCGAGCGCGAACAGATAGTCCGCCGAGTGGTCGACCATCCCGACCATGGCGGCGTTAAGGCTGACCGGGAGCCTCGTGAGGCCAGCGGCGTCCGCCTGCGCTTCTGGGGCAGGCGCTTCGGCCGGCTGGCAGCCCGCGAGGGAGGCGACTGCGATCACGGCGATAGCGATGCGAAGCTTCATGGCGGTTCTCCCGGCGCGGCGCGCAAATTTGCCGCGTGCAGAAGGATGTAGGCCGCTGGGGCGAAATGACGCTTTGATACCGATCAAGGGCGAAGGAGCGGTGCTCCTGCGGAGACCTAACCGGCGGCGACGTTCCCGCCGGCTTGTTCGGGGGCACGTGTAACGACCGCAAGTGAAACGCTGCTGATGTCGAACTCCTCTTCCGCGACGGCGAGTTCGATCTTGGCGAGCAAGGTCAGCAATTGCTCGCGCTCGCCCGGGCTCAGGGCCGCGACGAGGCGCTCCTCGGCGGCACGGTGTCGCTCGACCAGGTCGGCCAAGACCGCTTCCCCCTTGGGAGTGAGGTAGAGCCCCTTGCTGCGCCGGTCGCGCCCTTCGCCGCGGGTCAGGAGCCCGCGCGCTTCGAGGCGGGCGGCAAGCTTCATTCCCACCGAACGGTTGCCCGACAGGGCCCGCCCGAGCACGGTCTGGTCGCAGCCGGGGCGCTCGCGCACCAGAAGCAGTGCCGTGGTATCGGCAGGGCGGAACGGCGTTTCCTCGAGCAAGCGGTGCAAGCTCCGCTGCGCGGCGCAGCGCGCCATGTCGAGGCGATAGCCAACGATCTCGGCCAATTTCATCGCCGGCCTGTCCTCCTTGCGCCATCCGCCAAGGGCGGTTCCGCTTCTCAGGCTATTGTATCCCCGAGAACGCAAGCACAATCCGCAAAGGTTGAATGGCTTCCGAAGGTACAACCGGGAGGTCAGCGACGGTCGTTCAAGCGGCCTGGCGTAGTTCCAGGTCGAGCCGGTCCCAGATCTCGACGAGCGCGCCGGTAAGCTCGCGCATCATCGCATGGGTGTGCTGCGGGCCGGGGGTAAAGCGCAGGCGCTCGGTGCCGCGCGGCACGGTGGGGAAGTTGATCGGCTGCACGTAGACACCGTATTCGGCGAGCAGAATGTCGCTGATCTTCTTGGCCCGCACCGGATCGCCGACCATGAGCGGGACAATGTGCGTCGTCGAATCCATCACCGGCAGCCCGGCGTCGCGGAACTGGCGCTTCAGCTCGGCGGCGGCGGCCTGCTGTGCCTCGCGTTCGGCCGAGCTGCTCTTGAGGTGCTTCACGGCCGCGAGCACGCCGGCGACCAGCACCGGCGACAGCGAGGTAGTGAATATGAAGCCCGGCGCATAGCTGCGGATGCAGTCGATCACGCGGATATCGGCGGCGATATAACCGCCCATCACCCCGAACGCCTTGCCGAGCGTGCCTTCGATGATGTCGATCCGCTGCGCGGCCTCGTCGCGCTCGGAGATGCCGCCGCCGCGCGCGCCGTACATGCCGACCGCGTGGACTTCGTCGATGTAGGTCAGGGCGTTGTACGTCTCGGCGAGATCGCAGAACGCATGGATCGGGGCGACGTCGCCGTCCATCGAATAGACGCTCTCGAACGCGATCAGCTTGGGCACGTCCGGGTTTTCCGCGGCGAGCAGCTCCTCGAGATGCGCGGCGTCGTTGTGGCGGAAGATGCGCTTCTCGCACCCCGAATTGCGGATGCCGGCGATCATGCTGGCGTGGTTCATCTCGTCCGAGAAGATCACGCAGCCCGGCATCAGGCGGGCGAGGGTGGACAGCGTCGCGTCGTTGGAGACGTAGCCGCTGGTGAACAGCAGCGCGCCTTCCTTGCCGTGCAGGTCGGCCAGCTCACGCTCGAGCTCGATATGGTAATGGGTATTGCCGCCGATGTTGCGGGTGCCGCCGCTACCGGCGCCGACATCGTGCAGCGCCTCTTCCATCGCGGCGATGACCTTCGGGTGCTGGCCCATCGCCAGGTAGTCGTTCGAGCACCACACCGTGATCGGCTTCGGTCCGTTGTGTCCGGCGAAGCAGCGCGCATCGGGGTAGGCGCCCTTGTTGCGCAAGATGTCGATGAACACGCGGTAGCGGCCCTCGGCATGGAGCCGCTTGATCGCCTGGTCGAAGATGTGATCGTAGTTCAGCGGATCTGTCCGTTCAGCGCCGCGAGCCCCGGAAACGTGGGGTTTTGCAGCCGGTGAGTCCCGCGCGACTTAGGCCAAGCCATGCGGGGTTTAAAGCGCGGAGTTTGCGAGGGATTCGCAACTAGAAGGGCTCCGCGCCGTCGAGTCCGTACGACCTTAGCGCAGGGAGGACCTTGCGGATTTGATCTGGATCACCCGTGAACAGCGCAAAGTCCGGAATTCGCCGGCTGAAGGCCTGTCCGGCGGTCAGGAAAGCGATGCGCCGGGCGATCCCCGCAGCCCCGTCGACGAAGCGCACCTGGGCCCCCAGGGCCTTGGAAAGCTCCTGTTCGACTAGCGGGAAATGGGTGCAGGCCAGTACGACGGTGTCGATCCCGTCGCCGCCCGGTTGCGCGCGCAGGCCGTCCGCAGCCGCCGCGAAAACGGCCGGATCGACCCATTCGCCGCGCAACTTCGCTTCCGCCGCCTGGACCAGTTCGGGCGCCGCGTGGCGGATCAGCCGCTTGTCGGCGGCGAATTCGGCCTCGAGCTGGTCGACATATCGCTGGCGGATCGTCGCCGCGGTCCCGAGCAGGCCGATCGTGCCGGTCCGGGTCAGCGCTGCCGCCGGCTTGATGGCCGGCACCGTGCCTACGATCGGCACTTCGAGCACGTCGCGCACCATGCCGAGCGCGATCGTCGAGGCCGTGTTGCAGGCGATCGTTATCAGCCGCGGCCGATAGCGCTCGGCCAGCCGCCCGAGCAGCCCGGCCACGCGCGCCGCGATCTCCGCCTCGGTTTTCTCCCCGTAAGGCAGCCCGGCGGTGTCGGCGGCATAGATCACCGGCGCGTCCGGCAGCAACTTGCGCAGCTCCGCCAGCACGGTGAGCCCGCCGACACCGGAATCGAACAGCAGGATCGGGGCGAAACTGTCCATTGCCAACCGAATGACCCTGGACCTGCCACCCGTCAACAGGGGCCGCTAGCTTGTGGAGGCCCAGCTCTCCGGCACGCCGTGCGTCGCGGCAAGCGGTTGGTGCCGGGCGATAAACTCGGCCTCATCGAGGCGCCCGTCATCGTTGGCGTCGGCTTCCGACATCCACCGGCTGCGGGCGGCATCGGCATCCGCTGGTGCGGGCCGGACTGGCCTGTCGCCGCGCGCCAGCGATGCCGCCGTCAGGGTGAAACTGACGACGGCGGCAGAAGGGGTCTCGCCCACTTCGATGTAGCTCGACCGGTCGAGGTCCATCATGGCGAAGCCGCGAATCAGCGCTGCGAGGGTTTCCTCTGGCGGCAGGACGACCAGCGGCTCAGGCGACATGACTTGGACTATGGTGGTGGTTCCGTCGGGGCGCGGCAAAACCACGGCGCGCCTTCCTTCGGGCGCGGCGGACTGGAGCGAGAACAGCAGTGTTCCTGTCAGGACGATGGTAGCGGACAAGGCAATTCCTCCGATTATGCGATAGCGGGTTTGCCAAGGCTTGCGAGGAAGCGGGTGCGGCGAAAGGTCCGGCGGTTCGGGTCCCGCCAGCTGGTACCCCTCGGCAGTCTCCAGCAGCCGCGCCGCCTCAAGCGACGACGACACGCCGAGCTTGGCCCGCGCCATCTTGAGCCGTTTCTCGACGGCATGCGGCGAGATGCCGAGGTCGAGCGCGATTTCCTTCGCCGTCTCGTGGCGCAGCCAGCGGCGCAGACAGTCCTTCTCGCGCTCGGTAAGCCGGGCGATCGCGCTGGTCTCCATGCCGCCCGGCATATCAGCCTCACCGCCAAACCCAAGTACGGGCGGCTGGTACCGCGCTCCCGGACTGGATCAAATTGGCCCTGTCGGATTGTGCCCGAGCGGCTATGCACGTCCGCCATGGACTGGTTCTTGGCACTGCTGCTCGGCTATGCGCTCGGCACGATCCCCTTCGGTCTGCTGCTGACGCTGGCCGCGGGCAAGGGCGACATACGCGCGCTCGGCTCGGGCAATATCGGCGCCACCAACGTGCTGCGCACCGGCAGCAAATGGCTCGCGGCGGCGACGCTGCTGCTCGATCTGGCTAAGGGCTATCTGGCGGTTTGGTTTGCCGCCGGATGGTGGCCCGAGGCGGCGGGTCTGGCCGCGCTCGGCGCGGTGCTCGGCCACTGCTTTCCGGTCTGGCTCAAGTTCAAGGGCGGCAAGGGCGTCGCGACCACCGCCGGGGTCTGCTTCGGGCTCGGCTGGCCGATCGGGCTGGCTTACGCGGCGGTGTGGATCGGAATGCTGGCGGTTACGCGGATATCCTCGCTCGGCGGGATGAGCGCAGCCATTGCCGCGCCGATCGCGGCGGCAGCGCTGGGGCGGATGGAGCTGGTCCCGGTCCTGGCGGGAATCGCGGCCATCGTGCTGTTCATGCACCGCGCCAATATCGCCCGACTGCGCGCCGGCACCGAGCCCAGGATCGGCCGCAAGGGATGAGCGAGGGGCTCGCGCAGGACGAGGCGTTCGCGCGTATCCGCCTGCTGCGCTCCCCCAACATCGGCCCGGTCAGCTATGCGCAGTTGCTGCGCCGGTTCGGCGATGCCCGCGCCGCGCTGGACGCGTTGCCCGATCTCGCGGCGCGCGGTGGGCGGGATTATCGACCCGCGCCGGCAGAAGCCGTCGAAGCCGAGATCGCCGCCGTACGCCGTGCCGGGGCGCGCTACCTGTTTCACGATTCGCCCGACTATCCGCCGCTCCTCGCCGAACTCGAAAGCGCGCCGCCGATCCTGACCTGGCACGGCGACCTGGCCCTGGCCGCAAAGCCGTGCGTGGCCATCGTTGGAGCGCGCAACGCCAGCGCGGCGGCGGTCAAGCTCGCGCGCGACTTCGCGCATGCGCTCTCGGATGGGGGTTTCGTGGTCGTTTCCGGTCTGGCGCGCGGGATCGACGGGGCGGCGCATGAGGGCGCGCTGCCGGCAACCATCGGCGTGATCGCCAGCGGCATCGACATCGCCTACCCGCCGCAGCATGCGGACCTGCAGGAGCGGATCGCGGGCGAAGGTCTGCTGCTCGCCGAGCAGCCGCCGGGCACCGAGCCGCGCGGCAGCCATTTCCCGAGCCGCAACCGCGTGATCGCCGGCCTCGCGCTCGGCACCCTGGTGGTCGAGGCGGCGCCCAAGTCCGGCTCGCTGATCACCGCGCGGCTGGCGGGTGAGGCCGGGCGCGAGGTCATGGCGATCCCTGGCAGCCCGCTCGACGCGCGCAGCCACGGTTGCAACCAGCTGATCCGCGAAGGCGCGGTGCTGGTCCAGACGCCCGAAGACGTCATCGAACTGCTGAGCGACTTCGACGGCCGGCCGCGCTCGGCCTTGCGCGAGGCACAACCCGGCTACGCCCTGTCCGACGACGAGGCGGCCGATGAGCCGGCGCAGATCGGCGCGCTGCTGACCACCGCTCCGGTCGCCATCGACGAACTGGTCCGCCAGAGCGGTGCGGGCGCCGGAGCGGTGCAACTGGCGCTGCTCGAGCTGGAGATCGCCGGCCGTCTGGCGCGCCATGCAGGCGGGCGCGTCAGCCTGGCCGCGCAATAGATCGCCTGTCAGGTGGCCCATCGGGGGGCGTTTGGCCTGCCCGCTTTGACAGCCCGACTATCGCCGCTAAGGCGCGCGGGTCTTTCGAGGGAGCTGCGTTGATGTTGGGACCGATCAGTAAGTCCGCCAAGGCGCTGCTGGGGCGCGCGGGTTTCGAACTGGTACGTCCGAGCTACCTGCAGCGCACTCTGCTGCGGAGCGCCTTCAGCGACTGGTTTTCGCGGGATATCGATGCGTTCGCGGCCGTTTACCGCGCCAATCGGGAAACGCTCGCAACCGTTCCGGCCTGGCTCCCCGCGGGCGATCTGTCAGACACGCTGTGGCGCTACGGCGTGCCCGAGCCGTGGGAAAGCGACCAGGCCGCGCTCAACCAGACCGGCCTCAACCAGATCGAGCGCGAGCCGACTTATACCGATCTGATCGTGGTGCTTGCGAAAGCGCTCGGCGGATCGGTGCAGTATCTTGAGATCGGCGTCTCGGTGGGCAAGAACTTCCTGCAGGTGTGCCGGGCGCTGCCCGACGCGAAAATCGTCGGGCTCGACATCGAGAAGGTCAACCCGGTGCTCGCCGCGCAGTTCGCGAGCGAAACCAAGGCCTGGTCGTCAGGCATCGAGCAGCGCGTCGAAACGCTGCGCGGCGGGCCGGATTCGGGCCGCGTCGAACTGGCGCATTACGAACTGGCGCGTCCGGGGCACGAACCGGTCCGCTACGCGCGCGGCGACCAGTTTAGCGCCGATACCTGGGCCAGCCTCAAGGGCCACCGCTTCAACCTGATCTTCTCCGACGGCGTGCACTCGGCCGAAGCGGTGCTGCGCGAACTCGACTTCCTGATCGACAACGACCTGATCGCGACCGACGCGCCGTTCGCGATGTACTGGGACGATCTGGTCTCTCACGACATGCAGGGCGCCTTCGCGACCAATGTCGAGCGGCTCAAGCAGCACTTCGGCGGGCGCGGCACCGCCGCGCTGTACCGCATCCATGGCACTTACGGCGCGCAGCGCATCAACGGCCTGTTCACGACCCTGCCGCTGGGGTGATCGCCGAGCGACTTGACGCCCGGCGCTGCTCCCGTCCACCCTCGCGCGTACGCGTAAGGGGGCAGTAACTTCACCGTCATGCAGCTTGTTATCGTCGAATCGCCGGCCAAGGCGAAGACCATCGAGAAGTACCTGGGCAAGGACTACAAGGTCCTCGCGTCCTATGGTCACGTCCGCGACCTGCCGCCCAAGGACGGCTCGGTGCGGCCCGACGAAGACTTTGCGATGGACTGGGAGATC
This sequence comes from Sphingomonadales bacterium 12-68-11, assembly GCA_002279825.1. GTDB lineage: Bacteria > Pseudomonadota > Alphaproteobacteria > Sphingomonadales > Sphingomonadaceae > Croceibacterium_A. Next base: position 10,884 of record NCCV01000003.1, on the reverse strand, counting down.
TATCCCGACAAGCGCAAGCGCGACCAGGTCAAGGCGATCGCCGACGCGGCCAAGAAGGCGGACCGGCTGATCCTTGCCACCGACCCTGACCGCGAGGGCGAGGCGATCTCGTGGCACGTCATGGACATGCTGAAGAAGAAGAAGGCGCTGCCCGAGCATGTCGAGCGAGTCACCTTCAACGCGATCACCAAGCAGACCGTTACCGAGGCGATGGCGCATCCGCGCGCGCTCGATAACGACCTGATCGACGCCTATCTCGCCCGCCGCGCGCTCGATTACCTGTTCGGATTCACGCTCAGCCCGGTGCTGTGGCGCAAGCTGCCGGGCGCCAAGAGTGCTGGCCGCGTGCAGTCGGTGGCGCTGCGGCTGATCGTCGAGCGCGAACGCGAGATCGAGGCCTTCAAGCCGCAGGAATACTGGTCGGTCGTCGCGACGATGGAGCAGGACGGCACCGAGTTCGAAGCGCGGCTGGTCCAATTCGATGGCGACAAGGTCGAGCGGCTCAGCCTCGGCAACGCTGGCATCGCCGAGCGCGCCAAGGCGGCGGTCGAAGCGGGACGCTTCACGGTCGAGGACGTCGAGGAAAAGCCGCTTAAGCGCCATCCGGCACCGCCGTTCACCACCTCGACGCTGCAACAGGAGGCGGCGCGCAAGCTCGGCTATTCGGCCAGCCATACGATGCGGCTGGCGCAGTCGCTCTACGAGGCGGGCGCAATCACTTACATGCGCACCGACGGGGTGCAGATGGACGGCAGCGCCATCTCTGCCGCGCGGCGCGAGATCGCCGAACGGTACAGCGGCCACTATCTGCCGGAAAAGCCGCGTCTTTACAGCACCAAGGCCAAGAACGCTCAGGAAGCGCACGAGGCGATCCGGCCGACCGACTTCGGCCGCAATCGTGCGGGCGCCGGCGACGAGGCCAAGCTCTACGAGCTGATCTGGAAGCGCGCGCTGGCCAGCCAGATGGCCTCGGCCGCGCTCGAGCGCACCACCGTCACGTTGCGCGATCCGACCGGCCGGCATGTGCTGCGCGCCACCGGCCAGGTGGTGAAGTTCCCCGGCTTCCTCGCGGTTTACGAGGAAGGCCGCGACCAGAAAAACGAGGACGACGAAGACGGCCTGCTTCCGGTCATGCGCAAGGGCGACAGCCCGGCCAAGAAGGCGGTCACCGCCACCCAGCATTTCACCCAGCCGCCGCCGCGTTTTTCCGAAGCCAGCCTGGTCAAGCGGCTCGAGGAGCTGGGCATCGGCCGGCCTTCGACTTACGCCTCGACGATCCAGACGCTGCGCGACCGCGCCTATGTGCGGATGGAGAAGAATCGCTTCTTCGCCGAAGATTCGGGCCATCTGCTGACGGCGTTTCTCGAGCGCTTCTTTCCGCGTTACGTCGCCTTCGAGTTCACCGCCGTAATGGAGGAGGAACTCGACGACGTCTCCGGCGGGCGCGCCGCGTGGAAGACGGTGCTCGAGGCATTCTGGCGCGATTTCAAGCCGAAGAGCGACGAAGTGATGGAGTTCAAGCCCTCGGAAGTGACCGAGGCGCTCGACGCTTTCCTCGGCGATCACCTGTTCCCGCCGCGCGCCGATGGGCATGAACCGCGCTGGTGCCCGAAGTGCGAGGCGGAAGGCCGCGCCGGCGGGCGCCTCGCGCTCAAGGGCGGCAAGTTCGGCGCCTTCATCGGCTGCGTGAACTATCCCGAGTGCTCGTTCCGCCGCCGGTTCGGCCAGGCCGGCGACGACAGCGGCGCGGGCGGCGACAGCGAGGCGATGGGTACCGATCCCGAGAGCGGGTTGCCGGTCGAGCGCAAGACCGGGCGGTTCGGGCCGTACGTCCAGCTCGGCGAAGGCAAGGAAGCCAAGCGCGCCTCAATCCCCAAGGACTTGCCCGATTTCGATCTGGAGTGGGCGCTCAAGCTGCTGGCGTTGCCGCGCCAGGTCGGCTTCCATCCCGAATCGGGCAACCCGATCACCGCCAGCATCGGGCGTTACGGCCCGTACCTCGCGCATGATGGCAAGTACGCCAAGCTCGGCGGGACGCGCGACGTGTTCGAGACTGGCATGAACGCCGCGGTTACGCTGCTCGCCGAAGCCGCCAACCGCGGCAGCCGGGAAGGGCGCGCCAAGGCCGAGCCGACCAAAGTGCTCGGGCCGCACCCGACCAGCGGCGGCGAGATCAAGGTCATGCCCGGCCGTTATGGCCCCTACGTGACCGACGGCACGACCAACGCCACGCTGCCCAAGGACATGACGCCCGAGGACGTTACGCTCGAGCAGGCGATCGGGCTGATCGACGCGCGCGCCGCCAAGGGCCCGCCGGCGAAGAAGAAGGGCGCGCGCAAGGCTCCGGCCAAGAAGGCGTCCGCCAAGAAGCCCGCCGCCAAGAAAGCGCCGGCAAAGAAGGCCGCGCCCAAGGCCGCAAAGCCGTGAGCGAACGCTTCGAACGCCACCGCCAGCCCTGGACCTCCGAGGAAGTCGGCAAACTGAAGACGCTGGCGAGCAAGGGCAAGGGCCTCAAGGAGATCGCCAAGGCCCTCTCGCGCACCGAGGAATCGACCCGCGAACGCGCCAAGATCGACGGGATCAACATCGCCAAGAAGCGGTGAGGCAAAGCCCTCTCCCCTTGAGGGGAGAGGGTTGGGAGAGGGGGCCGCGCTGCCACCCCCCCTCTCAACTCCGGCTAGGCAGCAAGCTGCCAAGCCTTCGTATCTCTCCCCTGAAGGGGATAGAGCTGGGTTGAATAGTCGCCGCGATGCCGACACAGGGCCCCGATGCCGGACGAGCCCGCAACCACTCAGCCCGACGGCCTACCCGCGCCGCGCCGGGCCTGGGCGATCGTCGCGATCAGCTTCGGCACCGCGCTCCTGGTGCTTGACGGGGCGATCCCGACGGTGGCGCTGCCGACGATCGCGCGCGATCTCGGGGTCAGCGACAGCGCGGTCACCAACATGGTCGCGATCTATCAGCTGGTGCTGGTCATGGCACTGCTGCCCTTTGCCAGCATGGGCGACCGGATCGGCCACCGTACGCTCTATCAGTGGGGGCAGATCACGTTCATGGCGGCGAGCGCGCTGTGCCTCTTCGCTGACAGCTTCCTGCTGCTGCTCTTGCTGCGCGCGCTCCAGGCGATCGGCGCGGCGATGGCGCTGAGCGTTTCGGCGGCGATGCTGCGGCAGATCTATCCGGCGCGCAGGCTCGGCACCGGGATGGGGGTCAACAGCGTGATCGTAGCGTCGTCGAGCGCACTCGCGCCGACGCTGGGGGGGTACATCGCCGGGCACGCGCCGTGGCAGTGGGTGTTCGTCGCGGCCGCGCCGCTGGCGGTGATCTCGCTGCTGCTCGGCCGCGCGCTGCCCGATCCGGTGCCGCGCCCGCGCACCCCCGAATGGCTCAGCAGCCTGTGGAGCGCGGGCACCATGCTGCTGCTGATCGGCGGCGTGCAACTGGCGACTCACCAGAACCTCGCGCTCGGCGTGGTGCTGGCGCTGCTCGGCGTGGTCTCGACCGCGCTGCTGGTGCGGCGCGAGCGCGGCCGCACCGCGCCGGTGCTGCCGGTCGATCTGCTGGCCCGGCCGGTGCTGGGCCTCTCGGCGCTCGGCGCGATGGCCTGCTTCATCGCCGCGGGGGCGCTCATGCTGTCGCTGCCGTTCCGGCTGCAGAACGTGCTCGGCTATTCGCCCGAGGAGGCCGGGCTGCTGCTGCTGCCCTTCCCACTGACGATGCTGGTGGTCGCGCCGCTCGCCGGCTGGCTCAGCGACCGCATCGCGCCGACCAAGCTCGGCGTGACCGGCATGGCCGTGGCGATTCTCGGCCTGCTGCTGCTGGCGTTCCTGCCGGAGAGCGCGGGCGAGACGGCCATTGCCTGGCGCCTGAGCTTGACCGCCGCCGGCTTCGGGCTGTTCTTCGCCCCCAACTCGCGCCTCCTGATCGGCCAGGCCCCCCCCGACCGAGCGGCAGCGGCCGGGGGCTTGCTGTCGACCTCACGGCTGCTCGGCCAGACGCTCGCCGCGGTAGTGGTCGGCATCCTGCTGGCGACGGGAGCCGGGCTTGGCCCGACCCCGCTGTTCGTCGCCTGCGCGCTGGCGGTAGTGGCGGCACTGTGCAGCCTGGCGCGCTATCGCAGCGTGACCAAAGCGGGGATGACGATGGCGACTTTGCGCGCCGACTAGCGCACCCAGTCCAGCCCGATCTCCTCGAAGATCTCGCGGCTTTCGGCCCAGTTTTCCTCCACCTTGACGTGGAGGTACAGGTGCACAGGCACGCCGAGGATCTCGCTGAGCTCCTTGCGCGCCGCTTCGCCGATCGCCTTGATCCGTGCGCCGCGTTTCCCGAGCACGATCGGCTTCTGGCTGTCGCGGCCGATCACGATCTGTTGGTGGATCTCGACGCTGCCGTCGGGCCGGGTCTTGTACTGCTCGGGGCGGACCGCGCTGTCGTAGGGCAGTTCCTCGTGGAGCTGGCGGTAGAGTTGCTCGCGCGTCACTTCGGTGGCCAGCAAGCGCTCGCTGGCGTCGCTGACCTGGTCCTCGGGATAGTGCCACGGCCCCTCGGGCATGAGCCCGGCGAGATGCGTCTTGAGCTGCGGCACCCCGTCGCCGGTCAGCGCGGAGATGAAGAACACTTCGGCAAATTGAACTTTGGCGGTCAGATCCTGCGCCAGCGCCAGCAGAGGCTCCTTGGCGGTGGCGTCGACCTTGTTGAGCGCGAGCAGCTTGCTCTCGGGCCGGTTCTCGAGCGCTTCGAGCAGCGGCTCGAGCTCGTGGCGGCGCTGCTTGATCGGATCGACCACCAGCAGCACCGCGTCGGCCGCCACGGTGCCTTCCCAGGCCGCGCTGACCATCGCCCGGTCGAGCCGCCGTTTGGGCGCGAAGATGCCCGGGGTGTCGACGAGGATGAGCTGCGTGGTGCCTTCGAGCGCGATGCCGAGCAGCCGGGCGCGGGTGGTCTGCGCCTTGGCGCTGGTGATCGCGACTTTCTGCCCGACCAGCGCGTTGACCAGCGTCGACTTGCCCGCGTTCGGCGCGCCGATGACCGCGACGAGGCCGCAGTGGGTGGCGTCTTGGGTCATTACCCGTAGGTCTCCATGAACAGCTTGGCGGCGGCGGTTTCGGCGTCTTGCTTGCTCGGGCCGCTCGCGGTGACTTCGCCGACGTTGTGTACGCCGACCCTGACCGTGAACTGCGCGGCATGATCGGGGCCGGAGCGTTCGACCAGCGCATACTCGGGCGGCTTGCGGCGGTTGCCGGCGGCCCATTCCTGCAGCGCGCTCTTGGGATGCTTGGAGCGGCCGGCGATCCCGGCAACCTGGCGCTCCCACAGCGCATGGACGATGGCCTGCGTCGCCGCGAAGCCGCTTTCGATCATGCCCGCGCCGAGCAGCGCTTCCATCACGTCGCCGAGCACGTTGTCACTGCCCTGCGCGCCGTCGTCGCGCGCCTGCTTGCCGAGGCGGACGTGGTCGGGCGCGCCGATCTCGCGGGCGACCGCGGCGCAGACCTGGCGGCTGACCAGCGCGTTGAGCCGCTGCGCCAGCTCGCCCTCGCTGCCGTGGTTGCGGCGATAGAGCTGTTCGGCGACCGCCAGCCCGAGCACCCGGTCACCGAGGAACTCGAGCCGCTGGTAATCGCGCGCCTCGCCGGTGCTGCCGTGAGTCAGCGCCTCGCTCCACAGGCTTTCATTTTCGACCGCGAAGCCGAGCCCTTCGAGCCAGGCGCGGGTGGCCGGCGCCAACGCGCTCAAAAGGTGCCCCCGATCCGGCTCCAGCGCATGCCGGTGAACCAGCTGATCGGATTGTACCAGCGCACGCTGTCGTCGAGCGACAGGAACATGAAGCTCGCCCGCCCGGCCAGGTTCTCGACCGGCACCAGACCGACGCCTTCGTTCGAGACCGGCGGGTAGCGGCTGTCCATCGAGTTATCGCGGTTGTCGCCCATCAGAAACAGGCGGCCCTGCGGCACCAGCACCGGCGGAGTGGTGTCCTGCACCTGCAGCCCGAAATCGAGCACCTCGTAGCTCCTTCCGCCCGGCAGAGTCTCGCGGTAGCGCGGATAGCGGCACGCGAAGCTGCCGTCGGCCTGGCGTTCGGTGAAGCGCGCCTGCGCGCAGCGGCCGGTCGGCTCGATCGGCAGCAGCAGGTCGCTGATCTTGGCCTTGGTCACCGGCTGGCCGTTGAGGTGCAGCACGCCCGCGACCATCTGGACCTGATCGCCCGGCAGCCCGACCACGCGCTTGACGTAATCGGTGCGGTCGATCGGATGCTTGAAGATCACCACGTCGCCGCGCTCGGGCAAGCCGCCGAACAGGCGCCCGTCTCCGATATCGATATCGAGCGGCAGCGAGGCGCGCGAATAGCCGTAGGGCCACTTCGCCGCGAACAGATAATCGCCGACCAGCAGGCGCGGCATCATCGATTCGCTGGGGATCATGAAGCTGGTGAAGATGAAAGTGCGGAACACGAACACCGCGATGGCCAGCTTGACCAGGAACCACAGGAAGCTGCCTTCCTCCTTGGGCTTTTTTTCGGCCGGCGCTGTCTCCGCCGTTTCGCTAACCGGGGCGATAACGTCGGTCATCGGCACGCTCCCGATCGAGGGGGTGTTGACACTTGTGACAGTGTCCAGAGGAAAGACGCCGCGAGGCCCTCGGCGGCGGCCGAGCGGGGAGCGGCGCTAACCCGTTCGGGGGCGCATTCCGGGACGCAGATCGGCGCGCATTTGCGGTAGGCAATCATGGTCGGACCGCCTAGCCCGCAACGACCGAGGTAGGAAAGGGGAATGAGCGTGAACGAAGCGCGAGAGCGAGCCTGGGAACTGCTGGCCGGCTTGCCCAAAGTCACGCTCGGGGAGGCTTTCGCCGCCGACCCGGGACGCGTCGCCAAGCTCTCGGGCCGCATCGAACTGGGCACCGAGCAGGACGCGGGCGGGGTGCTGTTCGACTGGTCCAAGACCCATCTGACCGACGAGGTGATCGCCGGGTTCGAAGCGCTCGCCGATGCGGCCGGCTTCGACGAAGCGCGCGCGCGGCTGTTCGCCGGCGAGGTGGTCAACGTGACCGAGCATCGCGCCGCCGAGCATTCGGCGCTGCGCGGCGTGGGCAAGGACGCCAGCGTCGAGGAAGCCGCCGCGCTGCGCGCGCGGATGAAAATCCTGGTCGAGGCGATTCACGACGGCGTGCTTGGCGAGGTCAATCACCTGATCCATATCGGCATCGGCGGCTCGGCGCTCGGCCCGGCGCTGGCGGTCGACGCCTTGGCGCGCGATTTCGCTAGAGTGGACGTCCACGTCGCCTCCAACATCGATGGGGTCGCGCTGGAGGCCGCTTTCGCGAAGTGCGATCCGGCCACCACGCTCATCGCCGTGGCCAGCAAGACTTTCACCACCATCGAGACGATGACCAACGCCGCGAGCGCGCTCGCCTGGCTCGAGGCCAACGGGGTGGCCGACGCCTATGGCCGGGTCATCGCGCTGACCGCGTACCCGGAGAAAGCGGTCGAGTGGGGGGTCGACGAGACCCGCGTGCTGCCCTTCGCCGAAAGCGTCGGCGGGCGCTATTCGCTGTGGTCGTCGATCGGCTTTCCGATCGCGCTGGCGATCGGCTGGGAGGAGTTCGAGGAGTTCCTCGACGGGGCCGCCACGGTGGACGCGCATTTCCGCGACACCGACGGCCGCGCCAACCTGCCCCTGCGCGCCGCCTTCGCCGACTTGCTCTATGCCCGACTGCGCGGCGCGGAGACGCGCGCAGTGTTCGCTTATGACGAGCGGCTGCGGTTGTTCCCGAGTTATCTCCAGCAGCTCGAAATGGAATCGAACGGCAAGCGGGTGACCACGGAAGGCGATCCGGTGTCCGGCCCGACCGCGCCGATAACCTGGGGGGGGGTCGGCACCGACGGCCAGCACGCGGTGTTCCAGCTGCTCCACCAGGGTACGCATCTGGTGCCGATCGACTTCATTGCCAGCATTGCGCCCGGCGACGCCCTCGACCCCGCGCATCACCGCATCCTGCTGATGAACTGCTTCGCGCAAGGCGCCGCGCTGATGGCGGGCCAGGGCAGCGACGATCCCGCGCGCGCCTATCCGGGCGACCGCCCGAGCGCGACGATCCTGGTCGACGACCTCGATCCCGCCACGCTTGGCGCGCTGATTGCGTTTCACGAACACCGCACCTTCGCCAACGCGGTGCTGATGGGGATCAACCCCTTCGACCAGTTCGGGGTCGAACTCGGCAAGGCGATCGCCAAGAAGATCGAGGCGGGCGGCGAGCGGTTCGATGCGAGCACCGAGGCGCTGTTGGAGGCGGCGGGGCTAGCGCGATAGCCGTGGCGCTGGCCTTCGCGGGGCTTCTTGCACCAGCCGGTCTTAAAGCACGGACGCCATTTGTTTTCTGCTTCATTTCGGGACGGTTCCGCGCCGACTCTGTGTCTTCAATCCGTAACGCCGCCGTGAAATTGTCGCAGACGTTGGGGCATGGTTGACGCGCGGTTAACCAGCGCCTTAAGCCCCCGCAGTCTCGGGCAATTTTGTTTCGGGCCAACTGTTCGGGGATCCCCTATGAAGAAAACTTTCGCCGCCTTGCTGGCGGGTTCCGCCATGCTGACTGCCATTCCCGCGTCGGCGGGCACTTTCCTTGTCGAACTCGGCACCAACATCGGATCGCCGGGTAGCTCGAGCGGCTCGTACGACGCGCCGCGCGTCCGCGTGGTCAATACCACGCCGGGCTCGGCCACGACGCCGTTGCTGACTTCGCTGGTTCTGACGCTCGATGCTGGCACCACCTCGACCGTCACCGGCGTTACCAACTTCGGCCAGGGCAATTACACCCCCGGCATCGACGATACCCCGTCGATCGGCAACCAGTCGGGCAACACGTCGGTCGCCTCTGGCGGCAAGTCGGTCCTGTTCGACTTCGTTGACACCCAGTTCGACCCGGGCGCCTATGCGTCGTTCACGGTCAACTTCGGCCCCGGCACCACCGACTTCCGCACCGCGCTGTTCACCGGCACGAACACCCTGTTCGCGAGCTTCAGCGACGGCACCAGCGGCCTCGTGACGTTCAGCGGCAGCGTGGGCGATCAGTCGCCGAAGTTCAGCTTCAACTCGGTGACGCCCGGCGGCGCAGTTCCGGAGCCCGCGACCTGGGCGATGATGATCCTCGGCTTCGGTCTGGTCGGCGGCGCGATGCGCTCGGCCCGCACGCAGGCGAAGATCCGCTTCGCCTAAGCCGCTTCCGGCATTCGGAAACCAGGAGCGCCGCCGGTCGCGAGACCGGCGGCGCTTCGCGTTCCAAGCAGCGCGGTTCAGGAATCGATTGACTTTTTGGGTTCGCATAGCCATTTGCGCGCGATCGAAGCGCTTGGCAGCGTGAACTGGCGAGAGATCGCCCCGGCTGCGTTTCGGTCCTGACCCAAAGCTTCCCTTTTCACGCGGGCGGTTTTTAAACCCCGCGTCACGCGCGCCGTTCGTTCGCGCGCGCCTGCCGCACATTTGCGAGCTTAAACACTCATGACTTTCGAATCTCTCGGGCTGTCGCAGCCCGTTCTCCAGGCGCTCGAGCTCAAGGGCTACGATACGCCGACGCCGATCCAGGCCCAGGCCATTCCGTACGTGCTCGACGGGCGCGACCTGCTCGGCATCGCGCAGACCGGCACCGGCAAGACCGCGGCCTTCGTGCTGCCCTCGATCGATCGGCTGGTCGCCGCCGACAAGCGGCCCAAGCCGCGTTCGTGCCGCATGCTGGTGCTGGCGCCGACGCGCGAGCTGGCCAGCCAGATCGCCGACAGCGCGCGCCAGTACGCACACTTCGCGCATCTCAAGGTGGTCACCGTGTTCGGCGGCACTTCGGTCAACAAGAACCGCCAGGACGTGGCGCGCGGCGTCGACATCCTGATCGCCACGCCCGGCCGGCTGGTCGACTTGTGCGATCAGCGCGCGCTCGACCTCTCCGACGTCGAGATCCTGGTGCTCGACGAAGCCGACCAGATGATGGACCTCGGCTTCATCCACGCGCTCAAGGCAATCGTGCGGCTGTTGCCGGCGAAGCGCCAGACGCTGTTCTTCTCGGCGACGATGCCCAACGCGATCAAGCAGCTCGCCGGCCAGTACCTGACCGATCCGGCGCAGGTCTCGGTGGCGCCCGCGGCGACCACCGCCGAGCGGGTCGAGCAGTACGTCTGCTTCGTCAACCAGACCGAAAAGCAGGCGCTGCTCACGCTGGCGCTGCGCAAGGGGCTGCAGTCCAACGAGATGGACCGCGTGCTGATCTTCACCCGCACCAAGCACGGCGCCGACCGGGTGGTAAAGAAGCTCGACCAGTCGGGCCTGCGCGCCAACGCGATCCACGGCAACAAGAGCCAGCCGCAGCGCGAGAAGGCGCTCGCCGAGTTCAAGAGCGGTAGCGTCCGGGTGTTGGTCGCGACCGACATCGCCGCACGCGGCATCGACGTGACCGGCGTCAGCCATGTCATCAATTTCGAGCTGCCCAATGTGGCCGAACAATACGTCCACCGCATCGGCCGCACCGCGCGCGCCGGGCGCGAAGGCGTGGCGATCAGCTTCTGCGCCAGCGACGAGCGCGACTACCTGCGCGACATCCAGAAGCTGACCAAGGTCACACTCGACCAGGTGCCGCTGCCCGAAGGGCTGCGCGCCGAAGTCGAAGTCGTCGCCAAGCATGTCGAACCGGTCCGCGGACCGCGCCAGCAGGGCCGCGGCAATGGGCGGGGCCAGCCCCCGCGCCGTGACACCCGCACCGAGGCCCAGCGCGATGCACGCGGCGAAGTCCGCGTCGAACCGCGCGGGGCACGGCCCGGCGGCCAGGGCGGCGGCGCTCCGCGCCCGGGCGGCCAGGGCGGCAACCGTCGCCGCGGCGGCCGGGGCGGACGCCCGGGCGGCG
>NCCV01000009.1 GCA_002279825.1 Sphingomonadales bacterium 12-68-11 | reverse complement strand
GCGGTGAGGGCGAGAACGCCGGCGACGGCGGCACGCCCCAGGAAGCGGGGTGTAAGCATAGTGGGCATCGGTCTCTCCTGCTTGCCCGCCGCCCATCCATGCGGGCGGCGTGACAGTGACGGGGCGGTCTGTCCGCCCAGTGCCCCCGATATAGCGCCCGCACGGGGGCGAAGCTATGCACAGCGCAGCAATTCGCATGCCGCGTTGCGGCAGTCACCAGACCTCTATGGCCAGCACGACCGCTGCGGGCCGGCCGGTGTGGTAAGCGGTGCGTCCGTTTTGGAAGCGGTTGCTGGAGGGGCGGGGTTAGCCCTTGTCCTCGGCCAGCGTGTGCGCGACGAGCGCGTTGGCGTGGCCGTGGCCCATGCCGTGTTCGTCCTTCAGCCAGGACACGAGTTCCATGTGCTTGCCCGGCGGGCGGGCGCGCAGCAGGGCCTTCCACTCGGCGATCGGGCGGCCGTAGGTTTTCTCGATCGAGGGGAAGTAGGAGGCGGGGCCTTTGACCGGGCCGCTGGCCGGGGAACCGCTCACGCCTTCTTGGCCTTGTGCTCGGCGATCAGGCGGTCGAGCTCGCCGATGCGCAGCCGCTCGGGCGTGGTCTTGGCGAGGCCCTTGAGCCGGCAAGTGGCCCAGAGTTGCTTGCGCTCGGATTCGAGGGCCTTGGCGTAGAGATCGGCCATCAGGTCGTGCTCACCGGCAACTCACGCCGCCTTCGGGGCGGGCGCGCCGCGCAGGAGGCCTTCGGTGCTGAGGTCCTCGTCGAGATCGGGCCAGTGCACGCCGTAACCGCCCGCGCTGACCTGCCAGTTGCCCCGCTGCTCCGGAGTGCCGTGCGCCAGGCGCGGATACCACGCGAGCGGGGCCGAAATGGTGCGGCCGTCCATCAGATCGACGGTCAGGGTGTCCGCCGTGCAGCGCACATCGCTCACCCGCTCGTCAGTCACTCTCGCCGAAATAGTCATGCCAGGCCTTTAGCAGATCGTCGCGGTTTGCCGCGACGAGTTCCAATATGGCATTGATCTCCTTCGGGCGAAAGCCGCGGCTTCGCGCCAGTTCGAGGCTGCCGAGCCAGACTTTGGCGGTCGCCTGGTCGCGGTCGATGTGGACGTGCGGCGGCTCGTTCGGTTCGTGGCTGAAGAAGTAGCAGCGATACGGCCCGGAGCGGAGAGCGGTGGGCATGGCCTGGTCCTTTCTCCGTCATCCTGGATCGATCGGGGACTGCGGTTCGCCCCGGAACGCGTTCCGGTCAGTCGTGCTCGCGGGTGCCGGCGCCCATGTAGAGCTCGCTGCCGGTGTCTTTGAACACCTGGCTCATCGCGGCCATGCCGGCTTCGGCTTCCTCAGCGGCGATGAAACCGGTGCTCGGCTGGTTCTGCTTGGCGGCGAAGTCGCGGACTTCCTGGGTGATCTTCATCGAGCAGAACTTGGGGCCGCACATGCTGCAGAAGTGCGCGGTCTTGGCGCCTTCGGCGGGGAGGGTCTGGTCGTGGTACTGCTCGGCGGTGTCGGGATCGAGGCTGAGGTTGAACTGGTCGCGCCAGCGGAATTCGAAGCGGGCGCGGGAGAGCGCGTCGTCGCGGACCTTTGCTGCCGGGTGGCCCTTGGCGAGATCGGCGGCGTGGGCGGCGAGCTTGTACGTGACCACGCCGACCTTGACGTCGTCGCGGTCGGGCAGGCCGAGGTGCTCCTTCGGCGTGACGTAGCAAAGCATCGCGGTGCCGTACCACCCGATCATCGCGGCGCCGATGCCGCTGGTGATGTGATCGTAGCCGGGCGCGATGTCGGTGGTGAGCGGCCCGAGGGTGTAGAACGGCGCTTCGCCGCAGGCTTCGAGCTGCTTGTCCATGTTGGCCTTGATCTTGTGCATCGGCACGTGGCCGGGGCCTTCGATCATGACCTGGACGTCCTGCGCCCAGGCGCGCTTGGTCAGCTCGCCCAGGGTGTAGAGCTCGGCGAACTGGGCTTCGTCGTTGGCGTCGGCGATGCTGCCGGGGCGCAGGCCGTCGCCGAGCGAATAGGCGATGTCGTAAGCCTTCATGATCTCGGTGATCTCGTCGAACCGCTCGTAGAGGAAGCTCTCCTTGTGGTGGCTGAGGCACCATTTCGCCATGATGCTGCCTCCGCGGCTGACGATGCCGGTGACGCGCTTGGCGGTCATCGGGATGTAAGGCAGGCGCACCCCGGCGTGGATGGTGAAATAGTCGACGCCTTGTTCGGCCTGTTCGATCAGGGTGTCGCGGAACACCTCCCAGGTCAGGTCCTCGGCGACGCCGCCGACTTTCTCGAGCGCCTGGTAGATCGGCACGGTGCCGATCGGGACCGGGCTGTTGCGGATGATCCATTCGCGGGTGTCGTGGATGTTGCGCCCGGTGCTGAGGTCCATGACGGTGTCGGCGCCCCAGCGGATCGACCACACCATCTTGTCGACTTCGCTGGCGACGTCGCTGGCGACCGCGGAGTTGCCGATGTTGGCGTTGATCTTGACCAGGAAATTGCGGCCGATCGCCATCGGCTCGCTCTCGGGGTGGTTGATGTTGCTGGGGATGATGGCGCGGCCGCGGGCGACTTCGCTGCGGACGAACTCGGGGGTGACGTAATCGGGGATCTCGGCGCCGAAATCCTCGCCGTCGCGCACGTATTCGGCGAGGCGGGCGCGGCCGAGGTTCTCGCGCTCGGCGACGTATTCCATCTCGGGCGTGATGATGCCGCGGCGGGCGTAATGCATCTGGCTGACGTTGGCGCCGGCCTTGGCGCGCAAGGGGCGGCGGATCACGTTGGGGAACTGCGGGACGCCGGCGGAGCGGTCGGGGCCTTTCAGGCCGTTGTCCTCCGGGCGGACTTCGCGCGCGTCGTAAGCCTCGACATCGCCGCGGGCCATGATCCACTGGCGGCGGAGCTGCGGCAGGCCGGCCATGATGTCGATCGTGGCGGCGGGATCGGTGTAGGGGCCCGAGGTGTCGTAAACCCGCACCGGCGCCTCGCCCGAGCTCGGCTCGAGATGGATCTCGCGCATCGCCACGCCGAGCGGGCCGACGTGGACTTTCTTGCTGCCGCGGATCGGGCCGGTGGTGACGCCGATCTCGGCCCCATTCTCGAACTGTGCGGGGATGTCGGCCATGTCTCGTCGCTCCTCAGGATCGGAGCGGGGCACGGATTTCGGGTGAAAGCCGCTCCCTCCCTCCGCCGGTGTCAACCGGATCAGGTTCGGCGGGTCAGGGCTTCAGCCCTATCTCAGCCGCTCGCGCGCGGCCCCCCGGGGAAAGCGCGACGATAGGCCCGCTGCACCGCGCCCGCAACCGGCATTGACCGGCGCCATTGACCCGCAGGCGCCCGCTGTGGCACTGGCGCGCCCGGCAAGCGGGTGTAGCTCAATGGTAGAGCAGCAGCTTCCCAAGCTGAATACGAGGGTTCGATTCCCTTCACCCGCTCCATTGCCGCCCGCGCGATTCCGTTGGGGCTACGCTCCAGCTTCGCTCACGCGCCGGGATCGGTGCCGAGGTCCTCGTCGGAGGGCTCGTAGCCGAGGATGTCGCCCGGCTCGCAGTCGAGATAGCGGCAGATTGCGGCAAGGGTGGAGAAGCGCACACCCTTGACCTTGCTCGATTTGAGCAAGGACAGGTTGGACTCGGTGATCCCGATCGCCTCGGCGAGTTGCTTGGACCGAACCTTGCGGCGCGCGAGCACCACGTCGAGGTTGACGACAATCGGCATCAGACGAAGTCGGCCAGGTCACGCTCGGCGCGGATGCCTGCCTCCAGTGCCCAGACGGTGGTGTACACCCCGAGAGCGAGCAGCAGCGGGAGGGCCACGCCGTTCACGTCGAGCGGGAACTGCAACCCTCCCGCAGGCGCCAACCCCGGGTACAGCAAGGCGGAGCGCAGCCCCCCCACGATCAGGTGCGCGAATCCCAGCACGATGGCCGCCCGCGACGCGCGCCTCACCCAGGGAAGCGCGCGCGCCAGGACCTGCTTGCGGCGTTCGCCCAAACGGCGCAGGCCCAATCCGATAGCCAGGAACAGAAAGATGACCGGCCCCTGTTCGAGCAAGTTCAGCCCGGCCAACCCGGCGCGCACGTCACTCCGCGCTACCCAGGCGTCGTAGCGCGTGTGCGCGGCAGGATCGCGCGCGAGCGCGGCGCGCGTCTCTTCGGGCAGCAGGTGGGCGGGGTCGGAAGTATCCCGGCATGGCTGCGGCAGATCACACTGCAGCGACAAGCCAGGTACGATCGATCCGGCGACCGCCGCGATGCCCAGGATAGCGGCGAGCAGCAGGAACAGGAGACCGACCCGCCGGCTCATGCGCGCCTTGCTAGCAGGGAGGGAAAAGCCGTCTGGCATCATATTCTTTCTGTTTGACAGAAATTAATTGCGAATCCATAGCGCATCCCACGGTTGGGCGCCAGCCGTTTGACAGAGGAGTGTCCCGTGATTCGGTCGAAACTGGAAGTCCTCGGCGCCGCGCTCGTGCTCACCTCCACCGCGGCAAGTGCGCAGGACGTTGCGGACGGTCCATCGCGCTGGGCAGGGGCGGAGATCGCGGTCGGGGTGCTCGAGCATGGCTCGAACTTTCATCCGCTGGGAGACCAATTGATCTTCGATCTGCCCAAGCTTCCAGCCGGGCAGATCTACGAGGGCCAGGAGGAATATGGGACGGCGGATGTCCAGCTTGCCTTCCGCGGCGCGCCGCTGACCATCCTCCTAAAGCCGCGATTTGTCGCCAAGCTGCAGATCAGCACCGCGGGCCGCACCAGCTTCGCGAGCCTTGGCGTGGAATGGCGCCAGCACATCCTGCACGGCCGGGTATACGGACAGGCGGGCATCGGGCTGACCGTCCACGACGGTTATCGCTTCACCCCCGATCCTTACGCGCCCGGCCTGGCGGCTGGCGAAGCTCAGCGGCGATACGATATCTACCTCAATCGCACGTCGTTCGGATCGCAGGTGCTGTTCAACCCCAACGCCTCGATCGGCGTGCGCTTCAACCCGCGCTGGGCGATCGAGGCGACGTGGGAGCATTTCAGCCATCGCCAGATTTTTTCCGAACAGAACCCGGGCATCGACAGTCTGGGCCTTCGCCTCGTGCGAACGCTGGGACAATGATCCTCGCGATCATGCTCGGCCTTGCTGCTACGACGCAGGCCGCTCCGCCCTCACCGCCGCCCGGCGACGACATCGTCGTGATCGGGGAACGGATGAAAAATCTCAGAATCGTGATGGTCCGGGATCGCAGGACGGGCACCCGCCGCTGCGTCACCAGGCCCTCCAGCGGCGATCGGATCCTGGATGCGGGCGTGTGCGATACCTATCTCGGCTGTGTCCGGCAGGTCGACACGGCGCCCGCTCTGGAAGCGTGCATGCGGCCCCCTTTGACGGAGCTTGTCAAAAGCTGGCAGGAGCGCAGGATCATCCGGGCACGGCCCGGCGACCCGCGATGAGCATGCCTCCAGTCGAAGCGCGCCCGTTCAGCGCCGACCTTACCCGCGCGCCGTGTCCGCTTTCCTCCTCGCGCTGATCGCCGCTGCGTTCGCCACCCTGGCCGGACGCGAGGCGGTGCGGGTGGGGCGGCTGGCGGGCGGGCTGGGGGCGGGGGTGCCGCTCATGGCGGCGATCTGGGCTTCGAGCCTGGCGAGCGCGGCGCTGGCCGGCTGGCTCGGGGGATGGCTGGCCGCGCAGCTAGATCCGGCGGGCAAGGCGATGCTGGTTGCGCTGGCGCTGGCGCTCGGGGCGATCCAGATCGTTGTTCTGCGCACCGGACGTCCTCCGCGAGAGCCGACCCGCTCGTTCGGGGCCATCGTGGCAGTGCTGTTCGCCGCGCAACTCACCGACCCCGCGCGGCTGATCGTACTGGCGCTGGCCGCGAGCAGCGGTGCGCCGTGGCTGGCGGTGGCGGGCGGGGCGCTCGGGAGCGGGGCGGCGCTGACGGTCGCCGCCTTCGCGGGGCCCGAATGGGACTCCCGCGTGCCGCTCGGCGCGCTGCGCTGGACCGCTGCGGCCCTGCTGATTATGGCGGCGCTGACGATCGGGCTCGGCGCGCGCGGCTTGATCGGTTAAGCCGATCACTCCGAGCGCAATCGATCGCGAAACGATTGCCGGGCCCGTCCGTTGCCGCGCTGAACCACCACTCCGAAGGACACCGCGATGGCCAGCAAGGGCGATAACTCGAAGAAGGCGCTGATCGAAGGGCTGAACGGCACGCTCGCCGATCACTTTGCGCTCTATCTCAAGACCAAGAACTTCCACTGGCATGTGCGCGGCCCGCGCTTCCGCGACCTGCATCTGCTGTTCGACGAGCAAGCGACCGCGATCCTGGCGGTGACCGACCTGATGGCCGAGCGCGTGCGCAAGAACGACGCCGACACGCTGACCTCGATCGGCGCGATCGCCAAGGCCACCAAGATCAAGGACCAGGATTCGACCACGCTCGATCCCGACGCGATGATCAAGCAGCTCGCCGACGATAACACGACCCTGGTCGCCGATCTCAAGGCGCTCAAGGAAGCGGCCGAGGAAGCCGGCGACAACGCCACCAGTGCGGTGGTCGACGAATGGACCGACGCCGCCGAACTGCGCGTGTGGTTCCTGCGCGAGCACTTGCGCTGACGCAGTTTTGCCATCGTCATTGCGAGGGGCGAAGCCCCGCGGCAATCCAAGGTTGGCGTGAGCGGCCCTGGATTGCTTCGCTCCGCTCGCAATGACGAAGGAGGTGGAGACTATCGAAGGCGCCGGGGACGCGGCGATTGCCGATTGGCTCGGCGACCGGTTGACTGCTGCCCTGGCGGCGAGCGCGGCGCCGGTGGCGATCACGGTGCCGGGCGGCTCGACGCCGTTCCCGATTCTGGCGCGACTGGTCGAACGCCCGCTCGACTGGTCGCGGCTGACGGTCTGGCCGAACGACGACCGGCTGGTTCCCGAGGATCACCCGGCCAGCAATACTGGCAAGCTGCGCGCGCTGCTGGAGCCGGTGGACGCCGAAGTGGTGGCGCTGAGCGAGATGGAGCAGGTGCCGCGGTTCGCGCTCGCCTGGCTGGGCATGGGCGCGGACGGGCACGTGGCGTCGCTGTTTCCGAACACCGATCCGCGCGGCGATGATCCGCAAAGGATACGCCGACTGACCCCCGATCCATTGCCTCCGGAAGCCCCGTTCGAGCGGATCACGCTGACGCTCCCCGCCCTGCTGGCCAGCGATGAACTGGTGTTCGTGATCCGCGGCGGCGTGAAACGCGCAGTGTTCGAGGCGGCGAAGCGCGCGGAGAGCGACCTGCCGGTGGCGCGGCTGCTCGGCGCCGCGACGCAGCCGGTAACATGTTTCACCTGATCCCGGCTCCTTTGCACCGGGCGGCGCTGCGTGTGGCGCACTGGCTGCGCGGCACGCTGCGGCGCTGGTTCAAGCCGAACTTGTCCGGAGTGACGCTCGTCGCGGTCGATGGCGAGAGCCGGGTGCTGCTGGTCCGGCACAGTTACGGCGGGGGCGGTTGGTCTCTGCCCGGCGGAGGCCTGAAGCGCGGCGAGGACCCCGTGGCCGCGGTGCGGCGCGAGGCGCGCGAGGAACTGGGCTGCGACTTGTGGGGCGACTTGCGCGCGCTTCCGCCCCTGCGGGATACATTGTCGGGCGCCGCGCATGTCGGGTATCTTTTCGTTGGGCAACTGGCCGGCCGGCCGCGCCCCGACGGCCGCGAGGTGATCGACGCGCGCTTCTTTGCGCTCGATGCGCTGCCCGCGAATATCGGCCGCGTGGCGATGCGGCGCATCGAGCATTACCGCGCGCATCGGGGGTAGCGTCCTCCCCGGAACGGGGAGGGGGACCAGCGAAGCTGGTGGAGGGGCACAGGCGGCTTTCGCAAGCTCGCGTTTGGCGAGGGTGCCTCTCCACCATGCTTCGCATGGTCCCCCTCCCCCAAGGGGGAGGATTGAATTTACAGCAGCGACAACTGCCCGTCGGGCGGTCGCTCGGGCTCGCGCGCTTCGCCTTCGAGCGCGGAGAGGGTCAGGCCCATCAGCCGGATCGGGAGCGGCAGCGGTAGCTGGTCGTCGAGCAGCTGCCGGGCGATCGCGGCGAACTCGCGCTTGTCCGCTACCGGGCGCGGCAACGAGCGGGCACGGGAGACGATCTGGAAGTCCGAGTACTTCATCTTCAGGGTGACGGTGCGGCCTTTGGTATCCTTTTCGGCTATCCGATCCCAGACAATCTCGACGATAGTGTCCAGCGCCTCGCGCAGCGCCGGGCCGCTCGAGATATCCTCGCCGAACGTGCGCTCCCCGCCGAGCGACTTGCGGATACGGTTGGCGCGCACCGGCCGAAGGTCGATTCCGCGCGCGGCGCGGTAGAGGTAATCGGCGAAACTGCCGAAGTTCTGGCGCAGCCAGGCGAGATCTTTCGCCGCGAGGTCGGCGCCGGTCACGATCCCGAGCCGGGCCATCTTCTCCGCGCCGCGCGGGCCGATGCCGTGGAACCGCCGCACCGGCAGCGCCTGGACGAAAGCGGCGCCCTCGCCGGGGCGGATCACGCACAGCCCGTCGGGCTTGTTCTGGTCGCTCGCGAGCTTGGCGAGGAACTTGTTGTAACTGACCCCGGCGCTGGCGGTCAGGCCGGTCTCCGCCTTGATGCGCGCGCGGATCAACTCGGCGATGCGGGTGGCCGAGCCGATGCCTTGGAGATCCTCGGTCACGTCGAGATAGGCTTCGTCGAGGCTGAGCGGCTCGACATGTGGGGTAAAGGCGCGGAACACCGCGCGGATCTGGCGCGAGACTTCCTGGTAAGCGTCGAAGCGCGCGCGGACGAAGACCAGGTCCGGGCATAGCCGCCGCGCGGTCACGCCGGGCATGGCCGAACGCACGCCGAACTGCCGCGCCTCGTAGCTCGCGGCCGCGACGACCCCCCGTCCCCCGCCGCCGCCGACCGCGACGGGTTTGCCGCGCAGCTCCGGGTTGTCGCGCTGCTCGACGCTGGCGAAGAACGCATCCATGTCGACATGGATGATCTTGCGCAGGCCCGCCGCCTCGTCGTCCGCTTCGTCGGTCACGGCCCTGGGCTGCTAGCGGCGATGCAGGCCCAGCCGGCGCAGCAGAAGGTAGACCGCCAGCGAGGCGAGCGCGGCGAGGCCGAATGCCCAGGCGGTGCCTTCCGCCCCTTCCGCGAAAGGGAGCCCGCCGGTGTTCATGCCGAAGAAGCCGGTCACCAGCGTCGCCGGGAGCAGCAGCGCCGAAAGGATCGAGAGCACGTAGAGGTTCTGGTTGGTGCGCTGGGTGGCCTGCAGGTCGGCTTCCTCGCGCAGCAGGCGGAGCTGGCCGTTGATCGAGACCATGTCGCTGTCGATCCCGCCGAGCTGCTGGGCGAGGTCCTCGACCGTGGGCAGCAGCGCGGGAGGCAGGTCGCGGTCCTGCTCGAGCCGGCGCAAGGTCGCGCGCATGCCGACCAGCAGCCGGTGGAACTGGACCACGCGGCGGCGGATGCCGATCAGGCGGCGGTGGTCGAAGCTCTCGGGCCGGTCGAGCAGCGCGTCTTCGAACGATTCGATCTGGCTGGCATAGTCGCGGCTGACCGCGGCAATGCTTTCGATGATCGCGGTCACGATCAGGTCAAGCGCGGCGGCGGCGTCGGGAACCTCGGCCCGGTCGCGCAGGATATGCGCCCTGACGATGTCGGCCGAACGCAGCGGGTGGTGGCGCGCGGTGATCATCAGGCGCGGGCCCAGCACCAGCCGCAGCACTCCGGTGCGCTCGGCGTCGTGGCGGTCGAAGTCGCGCTCCATGTCGTGCAGCACGCAGCCGACGAAGCCTTGCTCGACCAGCGCGCGCTGGTGGCGCTCGGGTTCGAGCAGCATCGCGCGCAGCGGGCGGGGCACCGCCTCGGCCGCCTCGATCCACTGGCGGGTCCACTGGTCGGCGAGGTTGAGGTGCAGCCAGCGGAAGCTGCCCTGCGCCGGTTCGCACAGCACCGGGCCGTCCTCGTCGCAGGCGATCGGCCGGCCGTCCTCGAAGTCGAGCGCCCAGATGATCGCCGGTTTGGTGAGAACGCTGTCCATGAGAAAATCCCGCGCGGCGAGGCGAGCCTAGCAGATGCGGCGCCGGGCGGCGAGGCGCCCGCACAATCCGCTTTCGCATCGCACAAAGCCGCGTACCGTGCCGCTGGGGTCGCGCCCGCGAGTCGCTGGAGGTCGTCATGATGTTCGAAAGCAATCCGCAGCAGGAACAATGGCTCGAGGGCACGGGGGGCAGGATCTTCACCCGCCACTGGCGGCCGCAGGGGACGCCCAAAGCCGCGCTGACGATCTGCCACGGGGTCAATTCGCACGGCGGGCAATACATCGGCGCGGCGGAGATCTTCGCGGCGCGCGGGTTCGCGGTGACCGCGCTCGACTTGCGCGGCCGGGGCCAGTCCGAGGGCGAGCGGTTCTATGCCGAGAGCGTTGACGACTACGTGTCCGACCTGTCGCTGGCGATCGACCTCGCCAAATCGCACGACCCCGAGCTGCCGCACTATGTGCTCGGCCATAGCGCCGGGGGTGTCACGGCGGTGTCCTACGCGCTCGATTACCAGGACCGCATCGACGGGCTGATCTGCGAGAGCTTCGCGTTCCGCGTATTCGCGCCCAATATCGCGCTGACCCTGCTCAAGGGCGCCGACCACATCGCCCCGCACCTCCACGTGCTCAAGCTCAAGATGGAGGATTTCTCGCGCGATCCGGCCTGGGTCGAGGCGCTGCTGGCCGATCCGCTGACCAAGGACGAAGTTCAGCCGGTCTCGACCGTGGCCGCGCTGGCCCGCGCCGGTGACCGGTTCGAGAAGGAGTTCGGCAAGATCACGCTGCCGGTGCTGATCCTGCACGGCACCGCCGACAAGGCGACGCGCGTCGACGGCAGCCAGCAGTTCTTCGACGAGACCGGCAGCGCCGACAAGCAGCTGATCCTCTACGACGATTACTACCACGACCTGCTCAACGATCTCGGCAAGGAGCGGGTGTTCGAGGATGTGATCGGCTGGATCGAGGCGCGCCTGCCGGCGAGCGGCGCGGTCGCGGCGGAAATGCCGCCGATTGGGAGCTAACTCGCCTGGGCGCCGCCCCGCAAAGGGGTTGCGCGCGGCTTAGGGCAAGGTACCCTCCGCCCCGGACGTCCGGGGGGAATGGGGCTTGCCGATGAGACTGCTGGCGTTGGCGCTGATGGCGTGGGCGGCATTGCTGCCGCAAATCGCGCAGGCGGCCTGGCTCGAGGCCTCGAGCGCGCATTTCGTGGTCTATGCCGACGACAGCGAGCGCGACATCCGCCAGTTCGCCGAGCAGCTCGAACGCTATCACTCGGCGATGGCCTACGTTACCGCGACGCAAACCGAGGCGCCGAGCCCGTCGAACCGCGTGGTGGTGTTCGTCGTGCGCAATGAGCGCGAGATTCGGCGGCTGGCGGACAACCGCAATATCGGCGGCTTCTACATCCCGCGCGCGGGCGGGTCGGTGGCGTTCGTGCCGCGGGTGGAGGTGAGAACCGGGCAGCCCGATCTCTCGATGATCACGCTGCTGCACGAATACGCGCATCACTTCCTGATCTCGGGCAGCAACTTCCCCAGCACGCGCTGGCTGGGGGAAGGGGCCGCGGAGTTCTTCGCCTCCGCCGAATTCACGCGCGAGGGCGGCGTGGGGCTGGGCCGGCCGGCGCTTCACCGCGGCGGCGAGCTCGCATTCGCGCGCAACGTGACGGTGGCGGAACTGGTCGACCCGGCGGCGACCGGGCGGGATCCGCTGAGCGCCAACGATGCCTTCTACGGGAAGAGCTGGCTGCTCTATCACTACCTGATGTTCAACCCCGAGCGGCAAGGCCAGTTGCGCGCGTATGTTCAGGGTATGGCCGGCGGAAAGTCCTCCCGCGAAGCGGCCGAGCAGGCGTTCGGCAGCCTTGCCCAGCTCGAGCGCGAACTGCAGACGTATCTCAAGCGGCCGCGCATGAACTATCTGGCACTCAAGCCGGAGATGATCCGCATCGGGCCGATCGCGGTGCGCCCGCTGACAGCGGGTGAGGTGGAAATCATGGCGGTGAGGATCCGCTCGCGCCGGGGGGTCGATAGCGAGGAAGCTGCCACGCTGGTGGTGGAGGCGCGTGCGGTCGCGGCACGGCATCCCGGCGATCCGGGCGTCCTCGCGGCGCTCGCCGAGGCGGAATACGATGCGGGCTTCGACGAGCCGGCGATCGCCGCGGCGGATGCGGCGCTGGCGCTCGATCCGGCGCAAGTGAACGCATACGTTCAAAAGGGCTATGCGCTGTTCCGGCGCGCGGCGTAGGCCGACGACCGGGTGGCCGCGTTCGACGAGGCGGTCAAGCCGTTCATCGCGCTCAACCGGCTGGAGCCCGATCACCCGCTGCCGCTGGTGTATTACTTCCGCAGCTTCGTGCAGGCGGGGCGGACGCCCAATCCCACCGCGGTGCGCGGGCTCGAACGGGCGGCCGAGCTGGCGCCGTTCGATCTCGGCCTGCGCTTCAACCTCGCGTCCTACCAGCTGACGGCGGGCGATCTCGCCCGCGCCCGGAGCAATCTCGTGCCGATTGCCTTCAATCCGCACGGCGGGCCCGCAGCCGAATCCGCGCGGAGCGTGATCGCGCGGATCGATTCCGGCTCGCTGCCCGCCGGCGGCGACCTGCGTGAACTGCTGTCCGGGGCCGAAGACGCCAAAGCGGAGTAGGGCCGCCTTGCGCCCTGCGCGCACCGCACTAGGTTCGGACGCATGATCCGCTTCGCGCCCTCGTTCGCCGCCCTCCCGCTTGCCGGCCTCCTGCTCGCCAGCTGCCAGACCGAGCCGGGTGAAACCTCGCCGCTGCCCGGCGGCGGTTCGTCCGACGTCTGGGCCGGGATCGGCGCGGACGAGGCGCTGCATGTCCTCGGGACCGAGCCGTTCTGGGGCGGCGAGGCCAAGGGCGGATCGCTGAGCTGGGAGACGCCCGAGAATCCGGCCGGCCAAACGATCGCGGTGACGCGCTTCGCCGGACGCGGCGGGCTCGGGTTGTCGGGCACGCTGGGCGGCGCGCCGTTCGAGCTGGCGGCGAGCGAGGCGGAGTGCAGCGACGGCATGTCCGACCGGACCTACCCCTTTACCGTGACCGTCCAGGCGAACGGCCAGACGCTGCGCGGCTGCGGGTGGAGCGATGCGCGCCGCTTCATCGGCTCCGAAGCCCCTTAGTGGTCGCACTCCCCAGCCTCTACATCCCGCACGGCGGTGGCCCGTGCTTCTTCATGCCCGATCCGCGCGGCACCTGGAGCCGGATGGAAGCTTATCTGCGCGCGCTCCCAGCCAGCCTGCCCATGGCGCCGCGCGCGATTCTGGTGGTCTCGGGGCATTGGGAAGCGCCCGCTTTCACGCTGACCGGGGCCCAGGCGCATCCGGGGCTGATCTACGATTACTATGGCTTCCCGCCGCAGACTTACGAGCTTGCCTGGCCCGCGCCGGGTGCGCCGTGGCTGGCCGAACGCGCGGCAAGCCTGCTGACGGGCGCGGGGCTGCCGGCGGCGATCGATCCCACGCGCGGCTTCGACCACGGGGTGTTCATCCCGCTCAAGGTGGCGTTCCCCGAGGCGGATGTGCCGGTGGTGCAGATGTCGCTCCACGCCTCGCTCGATCCCGCGATCCAGCTCGCAGCGGGCGCCGCGCTCGCGCCGCTGCGGGACGAGGGCGTGCTCGTGATCGGCTCGGGCATGAGCTTCCACAATCTGAGAGCGATGGGCGATCCGCGCGTTACGGCGCCGTCGGAGGCATTCGACGCCTGGCTGGCGGAGGCTATCGGGGCCGAACCGGAGGCTCGCAGCGCGCAACTCGCGCGGTGGGCGGAGGCGCCGTGGGCGCGGCTCGTCCACCCGCGCGAGGAGCATCTGTTGCCGCTGATGGTGGCGGCCGGCGCGTCCGACGCGCGCGGCACGCGCGACTACGGCGAGATCGTGCTCGAAGGCAAAGTCTCCGCGTTCCGGTTCGCCTAACCGCCTTTCGCCGAACACGCGAAGGCCGCAACCGGGCAGGGCGCCCGCGTGGCGCGACCGGGCGAGCGTGCCGCGCCGCGGCTGCCGCCAGCCGGTCGTCGGCGCCCGTTAGGCTGGCAGGCATTCTCTCAAGGAGCGCTGCGATGCTGGTATCCGAGATCATGACCGCAAACCCCGATGCCGCGACCGCGCAGGACACCGTGCGCAAAGTCGCGGCGATGATGGACGAGGGCGATTACGGCGTGGTGCCGGTGGTCGAGGACGGGCGGTTCATCGGCGTGGTGACCGACCGCGACATCGCGGTGCGCGCGGTGGCCCAGGGCCTCGGCCCCGACACCCCGGTCAGCGAAGTCATGAGCGACGACCCGGTCTGCATCGACCCCGATGCCGAAGTCGAGGAAGCTGCCGAACTGATGGTCGAGGAGCAGATCCGCCGGTTGTTCGTCACCGACGACGATGATCGGCTGATCGGCGTGGTCTCGCTCGGTGACATTGCGCTCGAGGATGACGACGAACTCGTCGGCGACACGCTCGAAGATATCTCTGAAGACTGACGGCGCAGGCGGGCACTGCCGCGCCCCGGTCGCGTTGTTGCAATGCAGCAAAGGTAAAGGGGCGGTCGGATGAACGTGCAGATACCCCCACAGGCCTTCGCGCTCGGCTGGCAGGCGTGGCTGCTCGGCTACGAAGTCGCGCAAGTCATGTGGATGCGATCGTGGGTGATCGCGCTTGGCGGCGCGGCGGGCGAGCGCGAGGCGCGGCGCATGGTCGAGGAAAAGTTCGCCGCCAACGCCGCGTACGGCATGCTCCTGGCGACCGGCGCCGGGGGCACTTCGGCGACCGGCGCGGCGCGCAAGGCGATGGGCCACTATGGCCGCCGGGTGCGCGCCAACCGGCGCCGGCTGGCCGCATCGAAGCGTTAGGCCGGCCGGCCGCCGATCAAAACGCGCCGGGCACTTCCCGCTCGAACGTGCTCGCCGGCACCTCCGGCGTCAGCAGTTGCTGCGCGGCCGGTGTGCCGACGCGCTCGGTGCTGACCGAGGCTCCCGAGGTCACGCTGGCGATGGCGGTGCAGCTGCGGCCCGCGAGGAAATCGAGCGAGGCCCGGATCATGCCTTCGGCAGGATCGCCGAGCGGGCGGGTGACATCGTCGGTGGCGCGGCAAGTGACCGGCACGGTCGTTGCCAGTCCGTTATAGTATTCGCCCTGGCGGTTGGCGTTGTCGAACTTGAACGCCACCGCGCGCAGCCGGTCGTCGCATGCCGCGCGGTCGAGTGCGATCTGGCCGACCGGCTTGCCGTACGTATTGCCGCCCACCAGCGCCATGTTGCTGCCGAGGTAGGGGACCATCGCATTGATGATGAGTTCGCTGGCCGAGGCGGTGCCGCCGGTGCCGATGAAGGCGATCTTGGTCGGCGCGATCGACTGCGGCAGCACGCTGAACAGCGCGGTTTCGTTCTCCGCGGCCTTGCTGTCGCGGAAGGCCACGTAACCGAACACCTGGCCGCCGCGGCCGAGCGCCATCAGGTTGCCCAGCAGTTCGGCGACGCTGAGCAGCCCCCCGCCGTTGTAGCGCAAGTCGATGATCAGCTCGGTCACGCCCTGCGCCTTGAAATCGGCGAAAGCGGCGGTCAGGTTCGCGTTGGCGGTGTCGATGAACGTGCGCAGGTTGACGTAGCCGACCTTCTTGGCGCCGTCGGTCAGCACTCTGGCGCCGTAGCGGTTGGAGACCGGATCGAGCGAGTAGGTCGCCTTGGCGATCGTCACCGTCCGCAGCGGGCCACCGCCGGGGTCGCGCACGGTCAACGTGCGGCTGGTCCCGGGCGTGTCGGGCCCAAGCGCTTGAATCACCCCGCCGCTGCCGAGCGACGCAATCAGGCTGGCAACCGACTGGCCGTTGATATTGAGGATCTCGGTGCCGCGGTCGATCCCAGCTGCCAGCGCCGGCGCGCCCTCGAACGCTTCGCTGACGAACACTTGCGAGCCCTGGTACGACAGCCGTATCCCAAACCCGCCGCTGGCGCCCTGCTGGTAGTAGGCGTTCTCCTCCGCGATCGAGGTGGTGTACGTGAAGTACCGGTCGCGGTTCTGCGCGCGCGCGGGCGCGACCAGCGCATCTACGTAGTCGAGCAGTGTGGCGTAGCTGGCCGGGTTGGCGGCGGAGTTGAACAGGGTCGGGAACAGGTACCATTCCTGAAGCTGCGCCAGCGCCCAGTCCTGCCGTGCGCGCAGCGTGCAGGTGGTGGCGGCCGGCGGCGACGATGCTGAGGGGCTGGGCGTCGGGGTTTGTCCACCGTTTCCGGATGGCGCGCTGCCGCCGCCTCCGCCGCACGAACCGAGCAGCGCCATGCATCCCGCGGCCAAGATCGCCCGGTGCCGCCGGCGTGCCAAAAAAGCCAACTTTGTCAACATCATGACCGTCCTGACCCGAGAGTCGCCAGACTATTGCGGGCCCCCTTTGGGCGCAAGCGCGCAAGCAGCCGGTTTGGCGCACATGGCACCGATTCGGTTTACGCCCTGTTGCTTACGGATGCATCAAGACCCGCATACTCTTGCCATAGCGGGAGCGACGCGGCAGAGCCGGCCGGCCCGCTGCGGAGGAAACTGCGTCTCCCCCCAGTGTCTTAAGTAGGAAAGGATGGACGATGGCTGCCAAGAACAACGCGCTCAACAAGCCGGTGAACGTTTCGCCCGAACTCGAAGCCGTCGTGGGCAAGGGCCCGCTGACCCGCGCTGAAGTGACTTCGAAGGTGTGGGATCACATCAAGGCGAACAAGCTGCAGGACGAAAAAGACAAGCGCCAGATCAACCCCGATGCCAAGCTCGGCGCGGTGATCGGCAAGGACCAGATCTCGATGTTCAAGATGACCGCGGCGGTCTCCAAGCATCTGAGCTGATCGGTCGGGCGGGCGCAGGCGCCCGCCGATTACAGAGACGGGTAAAATCTGTTGGCCCGCATGCCCACCTCGTGGCATGCGGGCCGACGCATTTTTGAGCCGCGTCAAGGCGCGCTGCCCAGTGGAGAGAGAAGAGTCACCCATGGCCAAGATCGTCGGCGGAGTCGCCACCTCGCATACCCCCACCATCGCCTTCGCCAAGGACGCGAAGAAGTTCGACGATCCGGTGTGGAAGCCGATCTTCGAAGGCTATGAGCCGGTCCAGAAGTGGTTCCGCGAGAAGAAGCCCGACGTCCTGGTCTATATCTACAACGATCACATGACCTCGTTCTTCGATCACTACAGCCATTTCGCGCTGGGCGTGGGCGAGAGCTTCGAAGCGGCCGACGAAGGCGGCGGGCCGCGCGACATCCCGGCGATCAAGGGCGATCCCAAGTTCGCCGAGCATGTCGCCAAGGTCATGGTCGCGAACGAGTTCGACCTCAGCTACTTCCAGGGCAAGGGCCTCGATCACGGCGCGTTCTCGCCGCTTTCGGTGATGGTCGATCACGACGAGGCCAACGGCTGGGCGGTCAAGTTGCTGCCGGTGGTGTGCGGCGTGCTGACGGTGCCGCTGCCTTCGGCGCGGCGGTTCTACAAGTTCGGCAAGTCGCTGCGCCAGGCGATCCTGTCGTACCCCGAGGACATCAAGGTCGCGATCGCGGGCACCGGCGGGCTCAGCCACCAGGTCCACGGCGAAGGCTGCGGTTTCAACAACCCCGAGTGGGACCAGGAGTTCATGACCCTGCTCGAGAAGGACCCCGAGGCCCTGCTCGACTATCCGATCGCCAAGCTGGCGGAACTGGGCGGCTGGGAAGGCGCCGAAGTGGTGATGTGGCTGATGATGCGCGGCGCGCTCTCGGCCGAGGTCGAAGTCACTCACAAGACCTACTTCCTGCCCTCGATGTGCCCGATCGCGACGATGATTTTCGAAGAGGTATCGAACGACGCGCCGGTCGAAGATCCGTCCGCGACGCTCGAGCGCATCGAATGGGACTACAAGGGCAGCGAAACGATGGCGGGGACTTATCCCTTCACGATCGAGCGTTCGGTCAAGGGTTTCCGGCTCAACCATTTCCTGCACTCGCTGACCGAGCCGGCGATGCGCAAGCTGTTCCGCGAGGATGAAGAAGCCGCTTACGAGAAAGGCGGGCTGACCGAGGAGGAGCGCGACCTGGTGCGGCGCCGCGACTGGATCGGGATGATCCACTACGGGGTGATCTTCTTCATGCTCGAGAAGCTCGGCGCGGTCACCGGCATCGGCAACATCGACATCTACGCGGCGATGAAGGGCCTGTCGGTCCCCGAGTTCCAGAAGACCCGCAACGCGCAAATCAATTACGGCGTGGCGGGCAAGGAAAAGTAGGCTCTAGCTCCGGCGCGGCCGGTCGGTCGCGCCGGAACTCCACAGCGCCAGCCAGATCAGCAGCGGTTGGGCCAGCAGGCGGGGAACATGATAGATCAGGCCGAGGCCGCCGTCGGGCCGGGCCAGGTCGATCGCCGCATGGCTGAAGTTGGCCGGCCAGACGCACAGCGCGTAGAGCGCGAGGCCGATCCCACCCGCCTTCCGCAGCGCCGCCGCCCACGGCTGGAGCAGCGCGAGCGCGCCTAGCCCTTCGGCAAGCCCGGTCAGCCAGACCACCGTCGCCGGGGCGGGCACGAAGCCCGGCATGATCGCGATGAACGGCGCGCGCCTGGCGAAGTGGAAGCCGGCCGCGATCAGATAGAGCAGCGCCAGCGCCCAGCGCGCGGCAGCGCGGGCGCCGGCGCGCATTCAGGCCGCTGCCGTCGCCGGCAGGCGCACCTCGCCCTCGTCCTCGCCATCCCAGTAATGGATGCGCTTGGCCGCCACTTCGATGAGCGCGATTCCGGGAGTGTCGATACCGTCTTCGAACCAGCGCTCGAGGCTTTCGTCCCAGTATTCCGCGAGCTTAGCCTTGTCGTGCACCAGCCGGGCCTCGCCTTCGACGTGCACGAACAGGCCGGGCTTGCCGACGATGCCGAGCAGGCCGGCCTTGCCCTGATACGTGAGGCCGACCGAAGGATCGCGGGCGATGTCCTCGGCCATGCGGGTGTCGTCGAAGGTGAAGAACCGACTGGTCCCTTCATACTCGACATTGCGGTTGTTGCTCATCGGCCGGCCGGCGATCGCGCCGTCCTGGGCCCGGCTTACCAGCATGCAAAAATCGATGTCTTTCATCGCTTTGGAAATGTCGCCGAGGGTCTTGGTCACGCGTTTCGCTCCTGAAAAAGCCTACGCAGGTGAGAACCCTCGTCAGGTGCCGGGGTTCCGCCGACGGGAGACCATCCGTCAGGCGCCAGCGTGAAACCGGCGAAATCGAACGCCGGCGTGACCACACAGGATACCAGGGTAAAGCCGCGCTTGCCCGGGAGGGGCATCGCCGCCTGCCATTCGTGCGGGGCGACGACGTATTGCGGGAGGTCGCCGGCGACGACGTTGGGGCCCATCCGCACGTCGCGCACCGGCCCATCCTCGTCGAGGCTCAGCGACAGCAACAGCGGATCGCCGGCATGCCATAGCCAGATCTCGGCGGCATCGACCTTGTGCCAGTGCGAGCGCTGGTGCGCCTCGAGCAGGAAATGGATCGCGGTCGCCTGGGCGCGCTGCCCTTCCGCGCTCGGCGCGCGCCAGGTCTCGCGGTACCAGCCGCCTTCGGGGTGCGGGACGAGCCGCAGCTCTTCGATGATCCGCTTGACCGGGCTCATGACTCGCGCACTTCGACGCCGCGCCAGAAGGCGATCCGGCCCTGGATCTGCGCCGCTTTGGGCTTGGGGTCGGGGTAGTACCACGCCGCATCGGGGTTGCGCGCGCCGGCCACTTCGAGAGTGTGATAGTGCGCCGTGCCTTTCCAGGGGCAGTGGGTCGTCGTGGCGCTCGGCACCAGCACCGCGGGATCGACATCCTCGGGCGGAAAATAATGGTTGCCCTCGACCACCACTGTGCGGTCACTATGCGCGATGACCTGGCCGTTCCATTTCGCTTCGACCGTCATCGGGCGTTCCTTTTGTCGTTCAGAGCCGATCGCTGAATCGCCGATTGCGGGTATGGGTTCCAGATGTTTCGTAACGGTGACCGCGTGATCCGGACCGGGATCGGCGGCTGGGTCTATCCCGAATGGCGCAAGGGCGCGTTCTATCCCGAGGGCCTGGCCCAGAAGCGCGAGCTCGAATGGGCCTCGCGCCAGCTCGGTGCGATCGAGATCAACGGCACCTATCACAGCCTGCAGAAGCCCGAGAGCTTCCGCAAATGGCGCGAGGCGACGCCCGACGGGTTCGTGTTCGCGGTGAAGGGATCGTCCTACGTCACCAACCGCAAGGTCCTGGCGAGCGCGGGCGAGAGCCTGGGCAAGTTCTTCGGGCAGGGTCTCGCGGAGCTGGGCGACCGGCTCGGCCCGATCCTGTGGCAGATGATGCACACCAAGACATTCGATGCCGAGGACATGGCGGCGTTCCTGGCGCTGCTGCCGCGCGAGCTGAACGGCCACCCGCTGCGCCACGCGATCGAGGCCGGGCACGAGAGCTTCGCGTGCGAGGCGTTTCTCGATCTCGCGCGCCAGGCCGGCGTGGCGGTGGTCTATCTCGAACAGGACGGGCGCGCATGCATCGCCGAGCGCACCGCCGATTTTGCCTATCTGAGGTGCAAGAACATGACGGCCGGCGAGCCGACGGGCTACCCGCCCGGCGAGCTCGACCGGATCGCAAAACTGTGTGGGGAGTGGGGCCGGGACGGCGACGTGTTCGCGTTCATGATCAACGGCGCCAAGGAGCGAGCCCCCGCGGCCGCGCTGGCGCTTGCCGACCGGCTGAAAGGGACCCCATGAGAAACATTGTATTGCTTACGGGCGCACTGGCGCTCGCGCTAGCCGCGCCGCTCCCCGCGCAGACCTCGCCCGAGCGGGTCGCCGCCGCCGCGCTCGCCGCCGCGCCGGTGTGGGACGGGCACAACGACGTGCCCGAGCAGCTCCGCGGCCGGCGCGGCAATGTGCTCGAAGGGTTCGATTTCAACGACACCACCAAAGAGCCCGACGGCGACGGAGGCACTCGCGCCATGCACACCGACCTGCCGCGGCTCGCGCAGGGCAAAGTCGGCGCGCAGTTCTGGTCGGTCTATGTCTCGGCCGGCCTCGAAGAACCCGAAGCGGTCGTCGCGGTGATCGAGCAGATTGACGTCACCAAGCGGCTGATCGCCGCATATCCCGAGCGGCTGCAATATGCCGAGACCGCGGCCGACGTCGAACGGGCCATGGCGGCGGGCAAGATCGCCTCGCTGCTGGGCATGGAAGGCGGCAATTCGATCGGCGGCAGCCTGGCGGTGCTGCGCCAGCTCTACGCGCTCGGCGCGCGGTACCTGACGCTGACCCATTCGCGCACGCTGCCATGGGCCGACAGCGCCACCGCCGCGCCGGAGCACGATGGGCTCACCGATTTCGGCGTGCTGGTGGTGCGCGAGATGCAGCGGATCGGGATGCTGGTGGATATCAGCCATGTCAGCGAAGCGACCATGCTGGACGCGCTCGACGTGTCCCGGGCGCCGGTCATGTTCAGCCACTCTGGGGTCCGCGCGGTCAACGGCCATGCGCGCAACGTGCCCGACAGCGTCCTGGCGCGGCTCAAGGAGAACGGCGGGATCGTGATGGCGGTAGGCTTTCCGGCCTATCTCAGCGAACCGCTGCGCCAGTGGGGCGCCAATCGCGATGCTGAGCGGCGGCGGCTGGAATCGCTCAACCCCGGCGATCCGGCGGCGGTGACGACCGGTATCGCGGCGTGGATCGCCGCCAATCCCGCGCCCAAATCGACGATCGGCGACTATGCCGATCATATCGATCATATCCGGGAAGTCGCCGGGATCGACCACATCGGCATCGGCGGCGACTATGACGGGATGGAAACCGGTCCGGTCGGCATGGAGGATGTGTCGGGTTACCCGGCGCTGTTCGCCGAGCTGGCACGGCGTGGCTACTCCCAGGCCGATCTTGAAAAGATCGCCAGCCGCAACATGATGCGGGTGCTGAAAGCGGCCGAAGCCCACGCCGCGGCGCACAGCAACGACCCGCCGCTGGAAACGAAAGTCAGTTGAAGCGCAGAGCGTCAGCTCAGCGCTGGGATGATCCAGGCGAGCGACATCGCCGCGATCGCCAGCACCATGCCGAACAGCAGCACCCAGCGGCCGACGTTGTTGGTCGAGCCCGCACGCGCGTCGTCCGAATCGATGTGTACTTCCTGACGCCGCGTTTCCATGGGATCCCGCTCTGAACTGTCTGCCATGGCGATTCTACGAGCGGAGCGCGGGTTCGTTCCGCGCTCCGTTCGCTAGGCTCGCTCAGTCGCGGAGAAGGTCGTTGATGCCGGTCTTGGCGCGAGTCTGCGCATCGACCGTCTTGACGATCACCGCGCAGTATAACGACGGACCGGGGGTGCCGTCGGGTAAGGGCTTGCCGGGCAGCGCGCCGGGGACGACCACCGCATAGGGCGGCACGGCCCCGCGGTGGACTTCGCCGGTCGCGCGGTCGACGATCTTGGTGGAGGCGCCGAGATAGACCCCCATCGACAGCACCGCGCCTTCGCCGACGCGCACCCCTTCGGCGACTTCGGCGCGCGCACCGATGAAGGCGCCGTCCTCGATCACCACCGGCCCGGCCTGGAGCGGCTCGAGCACGCCGCCGATCCCCGCGCCGCCCGAGATGTGGACGTTGCGGCCGATCTGCGCGCAACTGCCCACGGTGGCCCAAGTATCGACCATCGTTCCTTCGCCGACATAGGCGCCGATATTGACGAAGCTCGGCATCAGGACCGCGCCCGGCGCGATATAGCTGCCGCGCCGCACGACCGCGCCGGGAACGACGCGGAAGCCGGCCGCGCGAAATCGGCTCTCCCCCCAACCGGCAAACTTGCTCGGCACTTTGTCGAACGCCGGCGCGCCGGCCGCGCCACCTTCGACCACGGCGTTGTCGTTGAGCCGGAACGACAGCAGCACCGCCTGCTTGAGCCACTGGTTCACCGTCCAGCCGCCGCTGCCGTCGGGCTCGGCGACGCGCGCCTCGCCGGCGTCGAGCAGTTCGAGCGCCGCTTCGACGGGCTCGCGCACGTCGGCGCTGGCGGGCGTGATCTCGGTCCGGCGCTCCCAGGCGGCGGCGATCGCGCGTTCGAGTTCGGCGGGCATTGGTCTCTCCCTCATAGGCCGCGCGGCGTTAGGGCCTGTGCCGCTGACTGGCAACGGGGTGGCATCAAGTCCCTCGCCGGGACGCGCGTTAACGTTTGGAACGGCCAAGTGTTACGCTTCGGTACACCACCGTAGTCCGCGCGGACTCACGCGAATCTCCCGCCTAAGGGCCACCCATCAATTGGTCACGCAGGGCAGGGCGAGACGATGCAACGTAATATCCAGTTTTGGCTCGGCGCCGGATTCGCGGCGATTTTGGCTCCGTCGCTCGCGGCGTGCGGCGGCGGTGGCGGCGGCAGCGCGGGCGGGACCGGTGTCGTCAGCACGCCCGTCGCCCCGCCCGCACCGCCCCCGGCGTCGTCGGCGGTCGCGCCGGCGCCGGCTTCGGCGATGACCCTCGCACCGGTCCCCGCGCAGTTCGATACCGCCGAGTTCCGCAAGTCCGAAGGCCCGCTACAGCACAATGCCGCGGTCGCCTGGCAGGCCGGTCACACCGGCACCGGGGTCACCATCGCGGTGATCGATACCGGCATCGACTCCGACAGCCCCGAGTTCGCCGGCCGCCTCTCGCAGGCCTCGCGCGATCTGTTCTCGGCCGGTCGCACGGTCGACGGGATCGACGATCACGGCACCAACGTGGCGATGATCGCCGCCGCGGCGCGCGACTCGAAGGGTGTCCTCGGCATCGCCTACGGCGCGACCGTGCTGGCGCTGCGGGCCGACGAGCCGGGCAGCTGCGGGGGCAACAGCCTGCAGGCCGGTAGCAGTGCTTGTGCCTTCCCCGACCACATCCTCGCGCAAGGCGTGGCCTATGCGGTGCAGAACGGCGCCAAGGTCATCAATCTTTCCATGGGCAGCGCCGACGGCGCGGGCTCGGCGCTGCGCAGCGCTGTCACCAATGCGGTCGGCGCCGGCGCGCTGGTGGTGGTCGCGGCTGGCAACGAAGCGCAGGCGCAGCTTAGCGCGTTCGCCTCGCAGCTCGACACGGCGGGCGGCGGCGGGGTGCTGGTAGTCGGCTCGATCGACGCCAACGGCGC
The DNA here is from genome assembly GCA_002279825.1 of Sphingomonadales bacterium 12-68-11. Taxonomy (GTDB): domain Bacteria; phylum Pseudomonadota; class Alphaproteobacteria; order Sphingomonadales; family Sphingomonadaceae; genus Croceibacterium_A. The sequence goes on along the minus strand of NCCV01000009.1, from coordinate 11,777 downwards.
GATCTCCAGCTTCAGCAACCGCGCCGGCAGCCAGGCGCAGAACTACCTGGCCGCGCGCGGCGAGACGATGTGCTGCGTCTATAGCGGCGGGCAGATCTACGCCGACGAACAGGGCCGCAACTACGTCATCTCTGGCACCAGCTTCTCGGCGCCGCAGGTTTCCGGCGCGGCCGCGCTGCTGGCGCAGGCCTTCCCGCACCTGACCGGGCGCCAGATCGCGCAGATCCTGCTCGAATCGGCTTACGACGCCGGCGCGGCGGGCACCGACGCGGTCTATGGCCGCGGCATTCTCGACATCGCGAAGGCGTTCCGCCCGAGCGGCGCCACCACTCTGGCTGGCGGCAGCGCGGTCGCGATGGGTGACAGCAGCGGCACCGGCTCCTCCGCGATGGGCGATTCCACCAGAACCGCCTCGCTCAAGACCGTCGTGCTCGACGCTTACGGCCGCGCCTTTGCGACCGACCTCGCGGGGACCTTGCGCGGTGCGCAGCCCGCCCCGCGGCTGGCCGGCGCGGTCGACGCGCAGCAGCGCCGGGTCGCGTTCGGCAACGACCAGGCGGCGGTGGCCTTTACCGTTGACGCCTCGGGCGCGTTCGGCGAAGCGCCGCGGCTTGCCCAGCTCCGCCTCGCGCACGAGGATGCCGAGCAGGCCCGCGTGCTGGCGGCGCGGGTCACCACCCGCATTTCCCCGCAGTGGCAGCTCGGTTTCGCCTATCGCGACGGGGCCGACGGCCTCGCCGCGCAGCTCCAGGGCCAGGACCGGGCAGCGTTCCTGATCGCCCCGTTCTCGGGTGCGGACGACGCCGGCAGCGCCCGTTCGGATACCGCGCTGGCCGTGCGGCGCGCGGTCGCCGGCTGGGGTGTCACGCTGTTCGCCGAGCGCGGCGAGTGGCAGAGCGGCGCCGAGATGCGCCGCGCGGCCGAGCAGCATGCCCGGCGCCTCGGCGGCGGCACCGCCAGCTACGGCGTGTCGTTCGATCGCCGCTTCGGCGCGCTGGCGGCATCGCTCGGTGTCAGCCGGCTGGCCGAGGACGAAACGCTGCTCGGCGGCCGGTTCCATGACAGTTTCGCGCTGGCCGGCGCCGACACGACTTTCATCGATGCCCGCGCGGCATGGGACATGGGCTCGGGCTGGCAGTTCGGCGCCGCGCTCCGCCAGGGCTGGAGCACGGCCCGCGACGGCGGCCTGGTGGCGGAAGGCTCGCGGCTCGAAAGCCGCGCCTGGTCGCTCGACCTGACGCGGCGCGGGGTGTTCGGGGTTCGCGACAGCCTCGGCCTGCGCGTGGCGCAGCCGCTCCGTGTCGAAGGCGGCGGGGTCAACTTCCTGCTCCCCTCGGGCTGGGACTATGCCTCGCAGACCGCGACTTATCAGCTCCAGGGCCTCGGCCTCGCGCCCAAGGGCCGCGAGCTGGTCGGCGAACTGGCCTGGCAGGGCTCGGTGCTGGCGGGCTTCGGTTCGGCGAGCCTGTTCTATCGCCGCGACCCGGGCCACTATGCCGCGGTGCCCGACGATTTCGGCACCGCGCTGCGCTGGTCGGGCAAGTTCTAGTTAATTCGTAAGGTTAATGCGTTAACCAGCTTCGTCATTGCGAGGCGGCGAAGTCGCCGTGGCAATCCAGCGCAGCCCAAACCGCTCTAGATTGCTTCGCTACGCTCGCAATGACGATACTGAAGTCAGCGCGTCAGCTCGCGCACGAAGTCGATCAGCCCGGTCTGGCGCAGGCGGCGCATCCGCTCGGCCTCGAGGATCATCTTAACCCGTCCGAAGCAGGCCTCGACGTCGTCGTTAATGACCACGTAGTCGTAAGCGTCCCAGTGGCTGATCTCGGCGCGGGCGCGGGCCATGCGCGCCTCGATCACGGCGTCGCTGTCGGTGCCCCGGCCGCGCAGCCGCGCTTCGAGCGCCTCGATGCTCGGCGGCAGCAGGAACACCCGCACTACGTCGCCCTGCGCGCGCTGGTAGAGCTGCTGAGTGCCCTGCCAGTCGATGTCGAACAGGAAGTCCTCGCCGCGCTTGAGTTCATCGCGGATGTGCGCCTTGGGGGTGCCGTAGCAATTGCCGAACACCTCGGCCCATTCCATGAACTCGTCGGCCTCGACCATGCGGTCGAACTCGGCGCGGTCGACGAAGAAGTAATCGCGCCCGTCGATTTCGCCGGGCCGCATCGGCCGGGTGGTGACCGACACCGACAGCCGCAGGGCAGCGCCTTGTTCCGCCAGCAGCCGGCGGGCGATCGTGGTCTTGCCCGCGCCCGAGGGCGAGGACAGGATGAACATCAGTCCGCGGCGCTGGAGGGTGTCCGGATCGGCCATGCATGCTCCTGCCGCAGGGCGGATCGCAAAATCAAGCGTCTGCGGCGGATTTACCCCGAGCCGCTTACTCGTCGGCCTCGGCGGCTTGCTGCGCGAGCTGTTTTTCGCCGGCGCGCCTCGCGCGGCGCGGGCCCAGGCTGCGATCGAAGGCCGCCTTGGCGAGCAGCCCGCCCGCGACGATCAGCAGCCCGGGGACCGAGCGCGAGGCGATCCGACCCGCGCCCGTCGCGACAACGGATTGCAGGAGCGAGCGGCCCTTGACGATGTCCGCGGCCTTGTCGGCGTCATAGCGGCTTTTCAGCACTGCCCGCTCGACCGCGCGCGCGGCGAGGAACGATGCCCCGCGCATCGCCACGTCGAGGATCAGCAGGTTGGTGGCAGGATTGGGGCTCGGCCCCGGGATCTTGCCGATACCCGCTTTGGCCTGGGCGAGCGCGCGGCGCGCCCGGCGGTCGCGTCGCTTGGGCCTGGCACTGTCGGCTGCCACCGGCGATCCCCCTGCGAGAGCCGGCCCGGGCCGGCGGCTACTTCTTGCGGCCGAAATCGACCGTGACGACGTTCGATCCGTCGTCTTCTACGCCAACGGCCGCGCGCTTGCCACGTTCCGCCGTATCCGAGGTGTCGTTCTCGCCGTCGTCGTGGCGCGCGGGCTCGAGGTCGGCCGCGGCCGCCTGGAACTGCAGGCCGAAATCGACCGCCGGATCGACGAACGCGGTGATCGCCGCGAACGGGATCGCCAGCTTGGACGGGATCTGGTTGAAGCTCAGCCCCACCGAAAACCCATCCTCGTCGACCGTCAGGTCCCAGAACTTGTTCTGCAGCACGATGGTCATCTCGTCCGGGAACCGCTCGCGCAGGCTGCTCGGGATGATCACGCCGGGGGCGTGAGTCTTAAAGGTGATGTAGAAGTGGTGGCTACCCGGGAGCGTGCCACCCTGCCGCTCGACCGAGCCGAGCACTCGGCCGACCACCGCGCGCAGCGCTTCCTGCACGATCTCGTCGTACGGGATCAGGCTGTCAGGGGTGTCGTCGCTCATGAGCGGCTAGGTGGCGAGGCGGAGTCGCCGGGTCAAGCCGGAAAGCTTGCGCGGTTCGCGCCTGCGCGATAGCGCGCTGGCCATGCGCACCGGCCGGATTACCCGCAAGACCGCCGAAACGGACATCCTCGTCGAAGTGAATCTCGACGGCACGGGCGTTTACCAAGTTTCCACAGGTATCGGCTTCCTCGATCACATGGTCGAGCAGGTCAGCCGCCACTCGCTGATCGACGTGACGATGACGGTCGCCGGCGACCTCCACATCGACCAGCACCACACCACCGAAGACAGCGCTATCGCACTCGGCCAGGCGCTCAGCGACGCACTCGGCGACAAGGCGGGTATTGGCCGTTACGGCCACGCCTATTCGCCGATGGACGAGACGCTGGCACGCGTCGCGCTCGACATCTCCGGCCGCCCTTATCTGGTGTGGAAAGCCCGCTTCACGCAAGAGAAGCTCGGCGAGTGGGACACAGAACTGATCGAACATTGGTTCCACTCGGTCGCGCAGGCGGCGGGGCTCACGCTCCACGTTCAGCTGCTTTACGGGCAGAACAACCACCACGTGTGCGAGGCGATCTACAAGGGCTTCGCGCGCGCGCTGCGCCAGGCGGTCGAGCTCGACCCGCGCAAGGGCGGCGCGGTGCCCTCCACCAAAGGCCAGCTCGGTGGCTAGCGACGTGAGTTCGGCTGCGCAGCGGCCGCAAGGGCGAACGCCCGCCCGCAGCGTGGGCAGCTTTGCTGCCCGTCTAGCGAGGATCGCGCGCCAGGATGGGCGTGCGAAAAGCAAAGATGGCTGAGGCGATAGCGCTGATCGATTACGGCGCGGGCAACCTCCACTCGGTCCACAACGCGCTGATCGCCGCCGGAGCGGAGCGGGTCGCGGTCACCGCCGACCCGGCGCTGGTGCGCGGCGCGCGGCGCGTGGTGCTGCCTGGGGTTGGCTCCTTCAAGGCCTGCGCCGAAGGGCTGCGGGCGATCGACGGGCTGGTCGAGGCGCTCGAAGACCGGGTGATGGCAGACGGCGTGCCGTTTCTCGGCGTGTGCGTGGGCATGCAATTGCTCGCCAGCCGCGGCCTCGAGCACGGGGTCACCGAAGGGCTGGGCTGGATCCCGGGCGAGGTGCGGTTGATCGAGCGCACCGACCCGGCGATCAAGGTGCCGCACATGGGGTGGAACGACGTCTTGCCGACGCCGCACGCCGACGGTGCGCAGTTGATCGAGCCGGGCGAGGCCTATTTCCTGCACTCGTACCACTTCCAGCCCGAAGACGGCCGCACGGTGGCGGCAATGACCGATCACGGCGGCGGCCTGGTCGCCGCGGTCGCGCGCGACAATCTGGTCGGCGTGCAGTTCCACCCCGAAAAGAGCCAGACTTACGGGCTCGCGCTGCTGGCGCGGTTCCTGGAGTGGAATCCCTAGGCCAACCCCCCCTCGTCTTTGCGAGGAGCGCAGCCACGAAGCAATCCAGGGCGCGGCGCCTCTGGATTGCCGCGCTACGCTCGCAATGACGAGAGAGCGGCTAGAGAGGGGGAACCCGGCCCCCGTCCGAACGTCTCCGCCTCGAAGGAGACTGCCATGGCCCACGCCGATCCCGTCAACCTCGCCGATGCCCACACGCGCATGCCGTCGCTCACGGGCCGCAAGGCGGTCATTACCGGCGGCACCACCGGAATCGGGCGCGCGATCGCGGTGCTGCTGGCTTCCGAAGGCGTCGAGATCTTCACCTGCGGGCGCGACGAACGGCACCTCGCCGACGGCCTCGAGCGCATCAATCAGGTCGGCAAGGGCAGCGGGATCGCGGTCGATCTGGCGGAGCGCGAAGGGCTCGACCGGTTCTTCGCCCAAGCGGAGCAGGCGCTGGGAAGTTACGACATCGCGATCGTCAATGCGGCGATCCCGGTCGATGGGATCACCTCGACCAGCGAGGACGACGCCCGCTACGCTGTCGCGGTCGATTACGCGGCCTATGTCATGAGCGCACACAAGGCCGTCGCGCATATGCAGGATCGGGGCGACCTGATCCTGATCGGTTCGATGAGCGCGCACGCGCTCGGGCCGGATTCGTCGATCTATTCCGGCATGAAGAAAGGCATCCAGGGCTTCGCCGAAGCGCTGCGCAAGGAACTCGGCAACAAGGGCATCAAGGTCGGACTGGTCGAACCGGGTCTGACCGGCGCCGACTTCCAGTATCCCGACATCCCGGCCGAGAAGCAGCGCGAGATGATCCAGGCCGAAAAGATGCTGCGCGCCGAGGACATTGCGGTGGCGGTGCATTTCATGCTGACCCAGCCGCGCCGCGCGGTGGTACAGCAACTGACCGTGACCCAGCGCGTATCCGACGAGTGAGTTTCGCCCCATGAGCTTTGCAGTCGACCGGCTGGTCCTGACGCCGGACGATATCGATCTTGCGCGCTCGCCGCTCGCCGGGCAGCTCGATGCCGAGACTTACGTACTGGGCGCCTTCAATCCCGGCATGACCCGGCTCCCGAACGGCAACCTGCTGCTGATGGTTCGCGTCGCCGAGGCGCTGCGGCATCCGATTGCGAACGGGCATGTCCACGCGATCCGTTGGCACGAGGGACGCTATGTCCTCGATGCCTGGCCGCTCGAGTACGCCGACACCGCCGACCCGCGCAAATTCGAGCTGCGCGGTTACGGCTGGAAAGTCATGGCGCTGACCTCGCTGTCATGGCTGCTGCCGGTCGAGTTGACGCCCGACGGCTTGCAGCGGGTGGCGATCCATTACGACAGGGTGATCGCGCCGCGGGGATCGTGGCAGTGCTACGGGCTCGAAGACGCTCGGGTCAGCAAGGTCGGCGATCGCTGGCTGATGACTACCTGCTCGGTCAGCCCCGAGCGCCATTCGACCACGCTATATAGCTCGGACGATGCGCTCGCCTGGACCTTCGAGGGTCTCGTGCTCGATCATCAGAATAAGGACATGCTGATCTTCGAAGGCCTGATCGGCGGGCACTACTGGGCGCAGACCCGCCCGCTCGGGCAGTTGTTCTTCGCCTATCCGCCAGGCAGCCCGTGGCACGCCGGCCCGTCGATCAACCACGCCACCAGCCCCGACGCGCTGCACTGGAAGCCGCACATCGAGCCGGCGATCCGCCCCCACGCCGGCACCGCGTCGACCGCGCGGATCGGCGGCGGCACCCCGCCGGTGCTGACCGAGATCGCCGGGCAGCGCGGCTGGCTGTCCTTGTGGCATGGGGTCGAACCCAAGCAGATCGTCGGGGTGTATCGCACCTATTGGTCGCTGCTCGACCCCGACGAGCCGTGGAAAGTCCTCGCCACCGGCCATGCCCCGCTGCTCGAAGCGAACGCCGCGCTGACCGAGCCGATCCGCCACCAGATGTATCTGGACGACGTCGTGTTCAGCACCGGCATCGCCGATGCTGGCGATCATTTCGTGGTCGCCAGCGGCGAGGCGGACCTGGCCTGCCGGATCACGCACGTGCCAAAGGATGCGTTCGTGGCCTCGGCGCACCCCGGCGCTCAGTAATCCTCCTTCGTCATTGCGAGCGACGCGTACCAATCCAGAGCCGCAGCGCACTACGCTCTGGATTGCCGCGGGGCTTCGCCCCTCGCAATGACGATAGAAATGGGGAAGATCGGGTGTTAGGCGCGCGCCCATGATCGTGTTCCCCGCCATCGACCTCAAAGCCGGGCAGGTGGTGCGCCTCGCCGAAGGCGACATGGCGCGCGCCACCGTTTACGGCGACGATCCAGCCGCGCAGGCGCTCAAGTTCGCCGCGGCCGGGGCCGAATACCTGCACGTGGTCGATCTCGACGGCGCCTTCGCGGGCGAAAGCCGCAACCGCGCGGCAGTCGAAGCGATCGTCGCGGCGTTCCCCGGCCATGTGCAGCTCGGCGGCGGCATCCGCACGCCCGCGGCGGTCGAGGGCTGGTTCGATCTCGGCGTGGCGCGGGTGGTGATCGGCACCGCCGCGCTCAAGGACCCGCAATTCGTGCGCGACATGGCGGCTGCCTGGCCCGGCGGCATCGTCGTGGCGGTGGATGCGCGCGACGGGCTGATCGCGACCGAGGGCTGGGCCGAAGTGTCCGACGTGCCGGTCGAGGATCTCGCGCGCCGCTTCGAGGACGCCGGGGTCGCCAGCCTGCTGTTCACCGATATCGGCCGCGACGGGCTGCTCAAGGGCTGCAATATCGACGCGACAGTCGATCTCGCGCGCCGCACCGCGCTGCCGGTGATCGCCAGCGGCGGCGTGAAGGGGCTCGACGACATCCGGTTACTCGCGCTGCATGCCAACGACGGAATCGAGGGCGTGATTACTGGCAGGGCGCTTTACGACGGCCGGCTCGATCTGGCGGCCGCGATTGCGATGGCGGAGCGGTCGTGATGATCGTGGTATGGTTGGCACTAATTGCGGTGTCGGCTTGGCATCTTGTCGCAGGATGGCGAACAGGAACGATGTCGGCCGTGGGGCAGGTCTATGCCACCGCTGATTCAGCAAAACAGCCTATGCGGTTTTGGCTCTTTGGCGGGTTTAACGTGCTGCTGTTATTCGGCGGTGTTGCGCTCATGATCGACGAGCTGTCGTCGTGACCGTCCGCGTCCGCGTCATTCCCTGCCTCGACGTGCGCGACGGGCGCGTGGTCAAGGGCGTCAACTTCGTCGATCTGCGCGATGCCGGCGATCCGGTCGAGCAGGCGCGCGCCTATGACGCGGCCGGGGCCGACGAGCTGTGCTTCCTCGACATCTCCGCCAGCCATGAAGGGCGCGGTACCTTGCTCGACGTGGTCCGCCGCACCGCCGAAGTATGCTTCATGCCGCTTACCGTGGGCGGCGGGGTGCGCGGCGCCGAGGATGCGCGCGCGCTGCTGCTGGCGGGCGCGGACAAAGTCGCGGTCAACTCGGCGGCGGTCGCGCGGCCCGAAGTGGTCGGCGAAATCGCCGAGCGGTTCGGCAGCCAGTGCGTTGTAGCCTCGGTCGATGCGCGCTGGGTCCACGACCACTGGGAAATCTTCACCCACGGCGGCCGGCGCGAAACGGGGATCGATGCGGTCGAGCACGCGGTCCGCCTTGCCAAGCTCGGCGCCGGCGAACTGCTGGTCACGTCGATGGACGGTGACGGCACCCAGCGCGGCTATGATCTCAAGCTGACCCGCACGATCGCCGATGCGGTCTCGGTGCCGGTGGTCGCCAGCGGCGGGGTCGGCACGCTCGAGCACCTGGTCGAAGGCGTGACCGAAGGCCGCGCCAGCGCGGTCCTCGCCGCCTCGATCTTCCATTTCGGCACGCACACCATCGCCGAGGCGCATGCCGCGCTGCGGGCGGCTGGATTGCCGGCGCGGGTTTGACCAGCCGCCCGGCTTGACGCGCCCGCGCGGCTTGCCCATTCCGCGCCGATGGACACGCTGGCCCGCCTCGAAGCGACGATCGCGCAGCGCCGCACCGCGCCTAGCGGCGACAGCTACGTCGCCCAGCTCCACGCATGCGGCGTGCCCGTCATCGCGCGCAAGCTCGGCGAGGAAGCGGTCGAGACGGTCATCGCCGCGCTTTCCGGCAGCCGCGAGGAGCTGACCGGCGAAGCCGCCGACGTGCTGTTCCACCTGCTGGTTCTGCTGTCCGCGAAGGACATCCCGCTCGCCGAGGTGCTCGCCGAACTCGAGCGGCGCGAAGGCACCTCGGGGCTGGCCGAGAAAGCAGCCCGGGGCGCCTGACATGCCGATCGACGCCACCCAGCCGTACGATCCGAACAATGTGTTCGCGAAGATCCTGCGCGGGGAGATTCCCTGCAACAAGGTCTTTGAGGATGAGTGGGCGCTGGCGTTCCACGACATCGCCCCGCAGGCGCCGGTCCACGTGCTGGTGATCCCCACGGGCGCTTACGTGAGCTGGGACGATTTCTCCGCCCGCGCGAGTGCCGAGGAAATCGCCGGTTTCGTCCGCGCGGTGGGGCACGTTGCGCGCGAGCAGGGCCTGGTCGAGCCGGGCTACCGCCTGCTCGCCAACCTCGGTGCCGACGGCGGCCAGGAAGTGCCGCATCTGCATGTCCACCTGTTCGGCGGCGCGCCGCTCGGGCGGATGATCGCGCGCTAGCCCCGGCTCGCCGGGCATTTCGCTTTAACGCTAACCATATGCGTGTCCGAGGTTGCCACGCGAGTCGCGCCTTCGCTAAGGCCGCTCTCGAACGATGGACGCGACGCTCCTCCCGCCGCCCTCGGGCACGCTCGAACGCGGTCTCCACCGCTTCCCGGTGCGCGTCTATTACGAGGACACCGACGCGGGCGGGATCGTCTATCACGCCAGCTACTTGCGCTTCTTCGAGCGCGCCCGGACCGAACTGCTGCGGCTGCTCGGCATCCACCAGGGCGCGGCGTCCGATGCAGGCGAAGGCGTTTATGCGGTCGCCGACCTGGCCATCCGCTATGCCGTGCCGGCGCGGCTCGACGACACGCTGACGATCGAGACCCGCGCGCTGGAAATCCGCGCCGCCAGCGTCCGCGCGCACCAGCGCGCGCTGCGCGGCGATACGCTGGTTGCGGAACAGACCGTGCGGGTCGGCTTTATCGGCCCCGACGGCCGCCCCCGCCGCCAGCCCGCCGCGTGGCGCGCCGCGCTCGAACAGTTCAACCCCGAGGAACCCGCATGATCCTGGCCGCCGCCGCTTCCGCCTTGCCCGCCGCGCCGACCCGGCTCGATCCGGTCGAGCTGTTCCTTCAGGCCGACATCGTGGTGCAGCTGGTTATCGCCGGGCTGGCGCTGGCGAGCGTGTGGGTGTGGACGCTGGTGGTATCGTTCAGCCTCCGAATGAGCGCGGTGGGCAAGCGGTCCGATGGTTTCGAGGACGAGTTCTGGGACGTCGAAGATCCCGGTCAACTGGTTGCGCGACGCGGTGCCGACAACCCGTCTGCGCGGGTCGCGAAGGCGGGGCTCGACGAGCTGGCCAAGTCCACCAAGCAGGGCGTGCGCGACCGCGAGGCGGTGCGCGCGCGTGTCGCGCTGGCGATGGACGGGCAAGTGGCGTTCGAGGCGGACACGCTCGCCAACCGGCTCAACTTCCTCGCCACCACCGGTTCGGTCGCGCCGTTCGTCGGATTGTTCGGCACCGTGTGGGGCATCATGAACAGTTTCTTCCAGATCGGCGCGCAGCAGAACTCCTCGCTGGCGGTGGTCGCGCCGGGCATTTCCGAAGCGTTGTTCGCGACCGCCGTGGGGCTGTTCGCGGCGATCCCGGCGGTCATCGCGTACAATCGCTTCAGCCACCGCGTGAACGGCTACGAAGCGCGCCTGCGCCGCTTCGCCGACAAGGTCCACGCCCAGATCGGCCGCGAGCTGGAGCGGGCCTGATGGCCATGGGCCTTCACTCCAATGCCCGCACCCGCAGCGGCAAGCGCGCGCCGATGGCGGAGATCAACGTCACCCCGTTCGTCGATGTCATGCTGGTGCTGCTAATCATCTTCATGGTAACTGCCCCGCTGCTCGCCAGCGGCGTGCCGGTGGCCTTGCCGGATAGCCGCGCCAACGCGCTCGACCAGGAGCCCGACCAGGTCACGGTCGCGCTCGACCAGACCGGCACGATCTACCTCGACGACCAGCCCGTCGATGAAGGCGGCCTGGCGGAAGCGGTCGGCGGGATCGGCTGCGAGCGGCAGGAATCGCCGCTGGTGGCGCTGCGGGCGGATCGCACGCTCGACTACGGGCGGGTCATGACGGTGATGGGCGAACTCAACCGCGCCGGTTGCAACCGCATTTCGCTGGTCACCAGCGGTTCAGTCGAGGCTCCATAGCGAACGGCCATGGCTTCGCTCGCCCACCTCTCGCGCGAAGAGCGTCTCGGCCTCGGGGTCGCGGTGGCCGCGCATGTCGCGCTGGTGGCGGCGCTGGTCCTGCAGGTCGGCGACGAGCCGAGCGCGCTGCCGATTCCCGAGCGGATCGAGGTCAGCCTGGCCGAGGATGTCGCCCTGACAGCCACGGCGCCCGATCCAGTGCCCGAAAGCCGCGCCGCGGTTGCCCCGGTGCTGGCCGACCGGCCCGCGCCGGCCCCTGCGCCCGAACCGGTCCGCACCGCCGCGCCGCGCCCGCCGGTCCAGTCGCCGCGCCAGTCGGTCACCCGCCCGACCCCGGCGCCGAGCGCGACCTTGACCAGCATGGCACCCAGCGCGCGGCGCACGGTGCGGCGGCGAAGCGGAAGGCCGATCATGCTGCCCTCGCCTTCCACGGCGGAAGGGGCATGCTTCGGATGTCCTGAAGCCGCTGGTCATAAGCGGCCGCGAAGCCCGGCCGGGAATTGTAGGCGCGCCAGACGGCAGTGCGCACGAGCCGGTCAAGCTGGCGCACGTGGTGATCGAAGCTGGTGCGGAATACGGGCCGCTCGCGGAAGGCGAAGTTCAGCAGCTCTGCATCGGTGAAGGGCTCCGGCGGGAGCAGATGGGCGAAGCGGCCGGTCATGC
>NCCV01000002.1:215256-352703 GCA_002279825.1 Sphingomonadales bacterium 12-68-11 | reverse complement strand
CGGTCGAGACGATCGCGTCGATCGCGGGGTCGTCGATCCAGGCATTGAAGCGCCGCGCGATGGCGTCCGCATCGTCCTTCTCGATCGCGCGCGCCGCCAGGCGGTGCCCGGCGCCGGCGATCCGCTCGGCCAGGATGTCGCCCGACGTGTCCTCGGCCGGGCCGCGGGTATCGGAGACCGTGAGCAGGGCGATGTTGATCGGCTTGAAGGCGCGCGTCTCGTCGATCGCCATCAGTTGCGCTCGGCCGAGAGATAGACCCGGCCCGACTGGCTCGGCCGCGCGTCCCCGGGGAACCCCGGCCAGGCGTTCTCGGCCAGGGCCTGGCGGCTCGGCGAGGGCGAGCGCGCCTGCCGCTCGTACATCCAGTAGTTGCGCATCACGATCGCCACGTAACTGCGCGTCTCCCAATAGGGAATCGATTCCATGTAGAGCAGCGGATCGCCCTGATCGCGGACTTCGCTGTTCCAGCGGGTGATCGGCGATAGCCCGGCGTTGTAGGCGGCCATGACCTTGGGCAGCGCGCCGCCGGTGGCGGGGCTGTCGCGCAGCATCTCGAGATTGCGCTGGCCGAAGGCGAGATTGGTCGCGGGATCGAAGATGTTGACCTGGCTCGCGCTCAACCCGAGCCGGGGCGCATGCTCGCGCACGGTGATCGGCGTGATCTGCATCAGGCCCTGGGCTTGCGCGGGGCTGACTGCCTCGGCGCGGAAGTTCGACTCCTGCAGGGTATGCGCGAAAGCCAGCGCGGGATCGATCTGCCAGCCCGTCGCCGGCGCCCACTTGGGCGCAGGAAAGTGCGAGGCGGGGTCGGCGCTGGCGCCGCGCGGCGCGTTGTAGGCCATGTAGAGCTGGGTCGAAGGCAGGCTGAGCTCGCGCGCCAGGCGCGACAGCGCAGCGTAGTGTCCGGGATCGCCGATCTGCGCCTGATGGAGCAGGACTTCGCTGGCGAGGCGGTCACGGCCGATCTCAGCCAGCGCGATCGCCGCGCGCACGTTGTCGATCCCGCCGAGCGCGCGCCAGTCGTCCGCCGAAAAATCGGCGCGTTCGACGCGGGCGGGGAGGGCGAGGCCGAGCTGCTCGGCCGCCAGCATCCCATAGAGCGTGTCGTCGGCGCTCGCCGCGCCGCGCAGCAGTTCGGCGCTAAGCTCCGGCTTGCGGCAGCGCACCGCAGCGCGCGCGGCCCAGTAGAACGCGGCCGAGCGCAGCTCCGGGTTGGTCGCGCGATAGGCCGCGCGCTCGAACGCCGGGCCAGCTTCGGCGCAGTCGCCGAGCCGCCACGCGGCCAGGCCGATCGTCCACTCGCCCTCCGCGACCCACGCGCCATCGCCCTGCGCCACGGTCCGGGCGAGCGCGAGCGCCTGCGGGTCAAGGTTCTCGATATAGTAGCTCCAGGCCACCCGCTGGCGCCACTCGGCGCGCGCCGCGGGGCTGAGCAGCGCATCGACCCCGTCCAGCAGCGCGCGCGCGCCGTCGGGATCGTCGCCCGAAATCCGCGCCAGAATCGCCTCGCGCACGCCGGCCGGCATAGTCCCGTCGTCGATCGCGGCGGGGCGGGTGCGCTTGGGAATGCCGCTGGTCGCCTGGAAGGGCCGTTCGGCGGGCAGCGCGGGCAGGGAAGTGGCGCCGCGGTTCAGCGCGAGGCGCGACAAGGCCTGCGCTTGTGGCAGGGCACGGCCGCGCTCGAGCCAGGCGGCGATCTGCTCGGGTTCGACCTTGGGCGAGCCTGCCGCCAGGTAGAGTTCCGCGAGCGCGACCGGGTGCAGCACGCCGTCGCGTTGGCCGAGCAAAGCCTGGGCGCCGGCCCAGTCCTTGCGGTCGATCGCCGCGAACACGGCCGAATAGTATTCGCGTGTTGCCGTATCGAGCTGTGGCGGGGCGGCCTGCTGCGCGATACGGGCGGTAAAGTACGCGCGGCTCGGTTGCGCGGCGGCGGGCACCGCGAGGCCGAGCACGGCTCCCGCCGCGAGCATTCCGAAAGCCAGCTTCATCGCGTTCCGCTCTCCGTCCAGTCGAGCCAGCTTCGCCAAAGGTCAGCGCGCAGCCGAGGGTGCTCGAGCAACCGACCGGGCGCGTAGCCGGAAAGAGCCGGCACCGCGCGGCCATGAATCGTGATTTCGCGCGCGGCGGGAGCGTCTTGCGCCGGATCGTGCGCAAGAAGCGGCAGGATGTCCCTGCCGAGCACGATCAGGCGCTGCGGAGCCGCCAGGGCGATGAGGTGCTGCAGGACCGCCCCGAGACCGCCCGCCGTCAGCGCCGCCCAATCGGGCACCGAAGCGTGGCGGGGCAGTGCCGCGGCGACCAGCACTGCATCCGGCGCAAAACCCATCGCGTGCGCCATATTGGCCAGCAGGCGGCCGTGCGGGCCGGAGAGGAGTGTTTCGGAATCCTCGGCCTCGGGCATCGGCACCGCGATCATGAGCGGCGCGCCGGCCGGACCGCGCGGCGCGAGTCGGGAGCCGAGCCCGCCGGTGTCGAGGCTGGGCTCGGCGAGCCACCAGTGCCGGAACGCCTCGAAATCGCGCGGCCAGGCCGCCGGATCGCCGCCGAGGCGGGGAAGGGGGAGCGCTTCGGTAGCGGGCGGCGCGTGGCTACCGGCGGCCTCGGCATCGGGTTCGTCGGCCTTGAGCCAGGTCTGCGGTTCGTCGTGAAAAGCGAGATCGACCCCCGCCTCGCGCCACCAGTCGAGCGCGGCGGCGAGGCTTTCGGCCAGGGGAGGCGGCGGGCGGGTATCCATCGTCGGGCGAGGTCTTGACCTCTTGGCAGCGAGCGATCAAGCCCGCCGGGATGAGCGAACGCGAAGCGATGCCGGCCGACGTGGTCGTCGTCGGCGCCGGGCCGGCGGGCCTCGCCGCGGCGATCCGCCTGAAGCAGCTTAACTCCGAACTCGAAGTCGTGGTGCTCGAGAAGGGCTCCGAAGTCGGCGCGCATATCCTCTCGGGCGCGGCGATCGATCCGCGCGCGCTCGACGAGCTGCTGCCCGACTGGCGCGAGACCTGCCCGCTCGCCGAGACCCCGATCACCGCGAACCACCACTGGGTGCTGACGCGCGGTGGGAAGTGGTCGCTGCCCGAAGTCCTCATGCCGCCGCTCATGAGCAACAAGGGCTGTTACACCGGCTCGCTCGGCACGCTGTGCCGCTGGCTGGCCGAGCAGGCCGAGTCGCTCGGGGTGCAGGTGTTTCCCGGCTTTCCGGCCGCCGATGTGCTTTACGACGAGAGCGGCGCGGTGATCGGCGTTGCCACGCAGGACATGGGCGTGGCCGCCGATGGCTCGCACAAGCCGGATTACCAGCCGGGGATCGAGCTCCACGCCAAGTACACACTGTTCGCCGAGGGCGCGCGCGGCCATCTGACGAAGCCCGTGAAGGCCCGGTTCGAGCTCGCCAAGGACAGCTCCCCACAAGTCTATGGCTTGGGGATCAAGGAGTTATGGGACGTTGCTGCGGGGCTACACGCGCCCGGCACGGTGATTCACACCCAGGGCTGGCCGCTTAGCGAGAGCGAAACCTGGGGCGGGGGGTTCCTCTATCACCAGGCGGGCGGCCAGGTTGCGCTCGGGTTCGTCACCGCGCTCGATTACGCCAACCCGTGGGTCGACCCGTTCAAGGAGTTCCAGCGCTGGAAGACGCACCCGGCGATCCGGCCGGTGCTCGAAGGCGGGCGGCGGGTGACGTACGGCGCCAGGGCGATCAACGAGGGCGGGTGGCAGAGCGTGCCCAAGCTGGCGTTCCCAGGCGGCGCGCTGGTCGGCTGCGCTGCGGGATTCGTCAACGTGCCGCGAATCAAGGGCACGCATACGGCGATGAAGAGCGGGATGCTGGCGGCCGAGGCCGTCGCTGCCGCGATCGCCGCCGGCCGCGCGCATGACGAGCAGGCCGAATACGACGCGGCGGTGCGAACGAGCTGGATCGCTGAGGAGCTTGCCACGGTCCGCAACGCGCAGCCGCTGGTGGCCAAGTTCGGCGGCGCGCTCGGCACGGTGTTGGCGGGTGCCGACATGTGGCTGCGCACGCTGAGGCTGCGCTTGCCGTTCACGCTGCGTCACCACAGCGACGCCTCTGCCACCCAACGCGCGGATATCTATCCGAGGATCGATTATCCCAAGCCCGACGGGGTGGTGACGTTCGACCGCCTCTCCTCGGTGTTCCTGTCGGGCACCAATCACGCCGAGGACCAGCCCGGTCACCTGCTGCTGACCGATCCCACGGTGCCCGAGCGGATCAATTGGCCGCTCTACGGGGGGCTCGAAGCGCGCTTCTGCCCGGCGGGTGTCTACGAGTATGTCGGGGTGGAAGAGGGCTCACCGCACCTGGTGATCAACGCCCAGAACTGCGTCCACTGCAAGACTTGCGACATCAAGGACCCCACCCAGAACATCGAATGGGTCACGCCTGAGGGCGGCGGTGGGCCGAACTATCCGAATATGTGAGTGGCACGGGGCTGGTGTCCGCAATCGACCCATTGCGGACTTTCGAATGTCTGCGCATCAGACGACAGCATTGAGTAACAGAGGCCGTCATGTTCCCGGATACGACCAGTGAATGGAAAGGCTACCCGTCGGCCATTGATGGCGTGCGCCGTCCCTATGTCCGCTTGATAGCCGGCTTACCTGGCAGCATTAACTTGTTGGTCCTCGGCGACGGCGTGCCAGAAGGAGGTTTCGGCGTAACTGCGCCCGTCCTGCTATATTGGCTTGTCGATGAGTTCGAGTACTCCGTAACCGGTCACGGCCTGCCCAGTCTCGCTTACAAAGGCGGCGTTTACGTAAAACGAGCGCGTCGCTCGAAGTTAATACAAGCCTATAGCGACGACGGAATTCTGAGCGCCAACTTTCCTAACGTCCAGCACTTCGCCTTCGTCGGCGGTGACGATTGCGTTGAGTTCTTAACGCAGAGCGATTTGACGATTGTTCCGTTTCATTCGGTGGAAGCCCGTCATGAATGGGTTCAGCAAGTTCACGAGCAAATGCGGAACTCGCTGCTGGGTTCAGGATGATCCTTGCCAGTGGCCGCTTTCCACCCATAGCGGACAAGCCGGAACTTTGCCGCTATTGCTCCGCCGATGCCGACCGAAACCGCTTACGCCAAGATCAACCTCGCGCTCCACGTCAGGCGGCCGCGGGAGGATAAGTATCACGAGCTGGAGACGCTGTTCGCGTTCGTCGATGCGGGTGACGTGTTGACGGCACAGTCCGCCGTGCGGGATGACGTGCGGGTTGTTGGTGAGTTTGCCGATCAACTGACTGATCCATTTGGTAATATCGTCGCCAAGGCCTTGTCCGCGCTGCCCCGGCCGGGCGGGTTAGCGATCACGCTGGAAAAGAACCTGCCGGTCGCGGCGGGGCTGGGGGGCGGTTCCGCCGATGCGGGCGCGGTGTTCCGGCTGGTGCGCGAGACTTATGGATTGCCTGACGATTGGCTGGAGCGAGCGGCCAGACTGGGTGCGGACGTGCCCGCCTGCGTCGAGAGCGTGGCCTGCATCGGCCGCGGCACCGGCACCGAGCTTGAGCCGGTCGAGAACGACCTCGCGGGTACGGCCGTGCTGCTCGTCAATCCGCGCGTGCCGCTCGCGACCGGGCCGGTGTTCAAGGCCTGGGACGGGCAGGACCGCGGGCCGTTTCCGGAAGGGCCGGCGTCGCGGATCGCACGCGAGGGGCGCAATGATCTCGAAGCGCCGGCGATCGCGCTCTGCCCGCCGGTCGCCGAGGTGCTGGACGCCTTGCGCGATACGCCCGCTGACCTGGTGCGTATGAGCGGGTCGGGGGCGACGTGCTTTGCGCTCTTCCGAAGTCATGACGTCATGCGCGAAGCCTCGAAAAAGCTGGCTTCCGCGCATCCAGGCTGGTGGCAGTTGCTGGGAAAACTCAGGTGACCCCCCCGTTTCCGGTCGTCCTCCCATCTCCGTTCGTGTCGAGCGAAGTCGAGACACGGGTGCGCCAAGCCTCTCGACTTCGCTCGAGGCGAACGGAGTAGGCCATGAACCCGGAAGCCTATCGCATCGTCGGAGAGCCGCGTTTCGGCGGAATCCTGGTCGTCTCGGATCACGCTTCCAACCGCGTGCCCGGCGATATCGAACTCGGCATCGATCCCGTGCTGCTGGACGAGCATGTGGCGATCGACATCGGGGTCGCAGAGGTAGGCGCGCTGATGGCGGCCCGCCCCGGCATCGCGGCGTTCATGGGCCACGTCAGCCGGCTGGTGTGCGACTTCAACCGCGAGGAGAATGCGCCTGCCGTGATCCCGCACGCGAGCGACGGCCACGCGATCCCCGGCAACCTGTTCGACGTGGCCGAGCACGAGGCGCGGCTGGCGCGGTTCCATCGGCCCTATCACGACGCGCTCGCAGCGCTGCTGGAGGAAAGGCCGCCCGCGTTGATCCTGTCGCTCCACAGCTTCACGCCCCGCCTGCAAAGCCGGCCCGATGAACTGCGCCCGTGGCACGTCGGCGTGCTCTACAACCGGGACGACCGCGCCGCGCGCCTCGCGATCCCGCGGCTCGAGGCGGAAGGACTCGTGGTCGGCGACCAGCAACCCTATTCGGGCACGGTGCTCAACGCGACGATGAACCGCCACGCGGAGGCCGAAGGGCGCCCCTACCTCGGTATCGAGGTCCGCCAGGACCTGATCGCCCACGCCGCGGGCCAAACCGAATGGGCCGAGCGGCTGACGCGCATTGCCGTCGCGGTGGCGCTGGAGCTGATGGAGTAAGTCCTCCCCCCAAGTGTGGAGGAGCGGCACAAGCCTCGCTTTCCCCTCGAAAGCGGATTTGTTCTCGACCCCCCGGCCATCTGCTATAGGGGCATCCCTCCCGTTTCAGCCTGTTACCGGACCCAAGCCGATGCCCGCATACCGCTCCCGCACCACCACTCACGGCCGCAATCAGGCCGGCGCGCGCGGGCTGTGGCGCGCGACGGGGATGAAGGACGGCGACTTCGGCAAGCCGATCATCGCGGTGGTCAACTCGTTCACCCAGTTCGTGCCCGGCCACGTCCACCTCAAGGATCTCGGCCAATTGGTCGCGCGCGAGATCGAGGCTGCGGGCGGTGTGGCAAAGGAATTCAACACGATAGCCGTGGATGATGGCATCGCCATGGGGCATGACGGCATGCTCTACAGCCTGCCGAGCCGCGACCTGATCGCCGACAGCGTCGAGTACATGGTCAACGCCCACTGCGCCGACGCGATGGTCTGCATTTCCAACTGCGACAAGATCACGCCGGGGATGCTGATGGCGGCGCTGCGGCTCAACGTGCCGGCTGTGTTCGTCTCGGGCGGGCCGATGGAAGCCGGTAAGGTCGTGCTCAAGGGCAAGCAGGTCGCGCTCGATCTCGTGGACGCGATGGTGGCCGCCGCCGACGAGCGGATGACCGACGAGGAAGTCGCCGATATCGAGCGCGCCGCCTGCCCGACTTGCGGGTCGTGCTCGGGGATGTTCACCGCCAATTCGATGAACTGCCTGACCGAGGCGCTCGGGCTCTCGCTGCCCGGCAACGGCTCGCAGCTCGCCACGCATTCGGACCGCAAGCAACTGTTCGAGCGCGCCGGTCGGCTAGTGGTGACTCTCGCCAAGCGGTACTACGAGGAGGACGACGAAAGCGTGCTCCCGAGGGCGATCGCCAGCTTCCCCGCGTTCGAGAACGCCATGAGCCTCGACATCGCGATGGGCGGCTCGACCAACACCGTGCTCCACCTGCTCGCCGCCGCTCACGAAGCGGAGGTCGATTTCACGATGGCCGACATCGACCGCCTCAGCCGGCGGGTGCCGGTGCTGTCCAAGGTCGCGCCGGCCAAGTCCGACGTGCACATGGAAGACGTTCACCGCGCCGGCGGGATCATGGCGATCCTCGGCCAGCTCGAGCGTGGCGGGCTGCTCAACACCGCGCTGCCCACGGTGCACAGCCCGACGATGGCCGATGCCCTCGAGGACTGGGACGTCAGCCGCACGCGCAACACCAAGGTCCACGAATTCTTCGCCGCCGCGCCGGGCGGGGTGCCGACGCAGACAGCGTTCAGCCAGTCGCGGCGCTGGGACGCGCTCGACCTCGACCGCGAAGGCGGCGTGATCCGTTCTGTCGAGCACGCCTTCAGCCAGGAAGGCGGCCTCGCGGTCCTTTCGGGCAATGTGGCGCGCGACGGCTGCGTGGTGAAGACCGCCGGGGTGGACGAATCGATCTGGACCTTCGCCGGTCCCGCGCGGGTCTACGAGAGCCAGGACGCGGCGGTGACCGGCATCCTCGCCGGCCAGGTCGTCGCCGGCGACGTGGTGGTGATCCGTTACGAAGGACCGCGCGGCGGGCCGGGCATGCAGGAAATGCTTTACCCGACCAGCTACCTCAAATCGAAGGGCCTTGGCGCGGCCTGCGCGCTGATCACCGACGGACGCTTCTCGGGCGGCACTTCGGGCCTCTCGATCGGCCACGTCTCGCCCGAAGCGGCCGAGGGCGGCACGATCGGGCTGGTCGAGAACGGCGACCGGATCGAGATCGACATTCCCGGCCGCACGATACACCTGGCCGTGCCCGACGAGGTGCTGGCACAGCGCCGCGCGGCGATGGAGGCCAGAGGCGCTGCCGCCTGGCAGCCCGCCGACCCTCGCCCGCGCAAGGTCTCGCCCGCGTTGCAGGCCTATGCGGCGATGACCACGAGCGCTGCGCGCGGCGCGGTGCGCGACGTGAGCCAGGTCACGGGCCGCGCTCCGGCAAGGCATTGAGGCGGGGCGCTATGACCGCTGGCGCGCCGGTTTTGACCGTCGCGCAGATGCGCGCGGCCGAGCAGGCGCTGATCGGCGCCGGGGAGACCGTCGCAAGCCTGATGGAGCGCGCGGGCCAGCGCGCGGCCGAGTGGGTCTGGCGCCTGGCGGCCAGCCGATCGGTGACCGTGCTATGCGGGCCCGGCAACAATGGCGGCGATGGCTATGTAATCGCTCGTGAACTTGCGGGGAGAGGGGCGGCGGTCACAGTCGTCGCGCCGCTTGAACCGACGACGCCGGCCGCGATCGCCGCGCGCGCCGCTTACGGCGGGCCTTTCGCCGAGGGCGCCCACGGCGGGGTGCTGGTCGACTGCCTGTTCGGCACGGGCCTGACGCGCGCGCTGCCGGGCGATCTGGCCGGGCTGCTGCGCAGCCTCGCGGCACGGCACGATAAGCTGGTCGCGATCGACCTGCCGAGCGGAGTCGAGACGGATACGGGCCGTCCGCTCAATCCGGATCTGCCCGCCAACGACCTGACGCTGGCGCTCGGCGCCTGGAAACCCGCGCATGCCTTGATGCCCGCCTTGGCGACGCTGGGCGAGATGCGCCTCGTTCCGATCGGGATCGGTGAAGTGCCGGGCGCCGCGCGCCTGATCGCGCGCCCGCGCCTGTCGGCCCCGCCGCGCGATGCGCACAAGTACAGCCGCGGCTTGGTGCTGGTCGTCGAAGGGCCGATGACGGGCGCGGCGCTGCTGGCCTGCGCCGGAGCGATGCATGCCGGCGCGGGTGCGGTGCGGCTGTCGACCGAGCGGGTCCATCCCGCGGTGCCGCCCGACGTGGTGCTGCGCGCCGAGCCGCTGGGTGATCTGCTCGGCGACCGGCGCACCGGCGCGGTGGTCGCGGGGCCCGGGCTCGGGCGCGACGCGGCCGCGCGCGAACGCCTGAGCGCGGTGCTGTCGGCGGGCCGGCCGAGCGTGATCGACGCCGATGCGCTGGCCTTGCTGCGGCCCGGCGACCTTGAGCGGTTCGATGCCCCGCTGGTGCTGACGCCGCACGCGGGGGAAATGGCGTCCCTCGCCGAAAGCTTCGGCATCGCCGCGATCGGCAAAGTCGAGCAGGCCCGCGCCTTGGCCAGGGCGGCGCGGGCGGTCGTGGTGTTCAAGGGGCCGGATACCGTCATTGCCGGCCCGGACGGGTCCGTCGGCTTCCTGCCCACCGCGACCAGCTGGCTTTCGGTCGGAGGCAGCGGCGACGTGCTCGGCGGGGTGGTCGCCGCGCGGCTGGCCGCAACCGGGGATCCCTTCCAGGCGGCCTCTGAGGGCGCGTGGCTTCACGCCGAGGCCGCCCGGTTGGCCGGGCCGGCATTTCTCGCCAGCGGCCTCGCCAGGCACGTCTCGGCCGCCGTGGCGAGCTGCCTGTGAGCGAGCCCGTCGTCCGCGTGGCCGCCAAGGGCGACGGCGTCACCGCGTCGGGCCGTCATGTCGCTCTGGCCGCACCGGGCGACCTGTTGGAGGACGATGGCGCTCTGGTGCCGGGGCCGCATCGCGCCGATCCGCCGTGCCGCCATTTTCCGCGCTGCGGCGGCTGCCAGTTGCAGCACCTGGACGAAGCGGCGCTGGCGGACTTCGTGCGCGACCGAGTGGTCCATGCCGCCGAGGGGCAGGGCCTGGTGTCCGAGCTTGTCGCGCCGGTCCATCTCTCGCCGCCGCGCAGCCGCCGCCGCGCCACGCTGCGCGCAATCAACGGGGGCGGCCGGCCGGTCATCGGCTTCAACGAGGCGGGCACGCACAAAGTCGTGGACTTGCGCGAATGCCACGTGCTCGCGCCCGGGCTGTTCGCGCTGGTCGAACCGCTGCGCGCGCTGCTGGCGCCGCGCCGCGAGCGCTATGCGGCGGAGATCGCGCTGACCCTGACCGACCGCGGCATCGACTGTGCGATCAAGGGCTTAGACGTCGAAGGTCTCGCGGCGACCGAAGCGCTGCTCGATTTCGCGCGCGACTTCGGGCTGGCCCGCCTGACCCTGGACCGCGGATATGGCGCGGAGGCGTTCTGGGAGCCCGATCCGGTCACGGTCACGCTCGGCGGAGTGGCGGTCGATTTCCCCTCGGGAGCCTTCCTGCAGGCGACCGCTGACGGCGAGGCAGCGCTGGCGGCGGCCGCGCGCGATTGGCTCGGAGCGTGTAGCCAAACGGCAGACCTGTTCGCCGGCCTGGGCACGTTCGCCTTCGCGCTCGCGGCCATCTCGCGTGTGCTGGCGGCCGAAGCCGCCCGCGACGCGCATCTTGCCTGCCGCGGCGCGGCGCGGCGCGCGGGCCTTGCGATCGAGGCGGTCCACCGCGACCTGTTCCGCAATCCACTGCGCGCCGAGGAACTGCGCGGCTTCGACGGGGTCCTGCTCGACCCGCCCCGCGCCGGCGCGCGCGAACAAGTGGTGCAACTGGCGGCGAGCCATGTGCCGCGCGTGGCCTACATCAGCTGCAACCCGGCAAGCTGGGCGCGCGACGCGCGGGTGCTCGTCGATGCCGGCTACCGGCTCGCCGAGCTACGCCCGGTCGGGCAGTTCCGCTGGTCGACGCACGTGGAGCTGGCGAGCCTGTTCGTCCGCTAGCGCGTCACTCGGGGTTGCGCTTGGCTTCGACGAAGGCGCGGAGCGCGCCGAAGGTGGCGAGCATTTCGCCGTCGACCTCGTCATCCTCGACGACAATGCCGAGCCGGTCCTCGATCTCGGTCAGCAGCCCCGCGACCGTCATCGAGTCGAGCTCGGGCAAGTGGCCGAACAGCCCGCTGTCCGCTTCGAACGCTGCGGTGCGGGCGCGGGTCAGCCCCAGGACGTCGGCGAGGATGTCGCGCAACGCGGCATCGGTGTCGAGCGGGGCGGGCAGGCGCGCGGTGTCGGAAGGCAGCGATGGGGCCATAGGGCGGCGCACCTAGCCAGAGTGGACGCGCGAGACAAGGCGGTCGAGAACACGGCGGGGCGCGCGGGTCTTGCGGATCGTCGGCGGTCCAGTGATAGCGGGCGTCACTCCGTCTGCCGAAAGCCGGTCGTTGCCTATGCCGCCTGCGCTCGATCCCGTTCCGCGCCCGCTCGATCACCTGGCCCTGTCGGGCGAAGACGAACGCCCGGCGCTGATCCTGCCAGGTGAAGCGCTAAGCTGGCAGCGCCTGAGAACCCGTGTCGCGAGCCTCGCCGGATGGCTGCGGGCGCAGGTTCCCGAGCCCGGCGCGCGCGTCGCCACCTGGGCTGCCAAGGGCGAGCTGGCGTGCCTCATGCCGCTCGCCGCCGCGCGTGCGGGGCTGGTCCACGTGCCGATCAATCCGCTGCTCAAGCGCGCACAAGTGGCGCATATCCTGGCCGACAGCGGGGCGAGCCTGCTGCTCGGCACTCCCGCGCGACTCGCTACTCTGGAGCCGGGCGACGTGCCGGTGGACTGCGCAGTGATGGGCGAGGAGGAGGCCGGCGCAGGCGAGCCTCTACCGCCGTCGACCGTCGATCCCGAAGCGCTGGCCGCGATCCTCTACACCAGCGGGTCGACCGGATTGCCCAAGGGGGTCATGCTGAGCCACGCCAACTTGTGGCTCGGCGCGGTCAGCGTGGCGCACTACCTCGAACTCGAGGCGGACGACGTGGTGCTGGCGGTCTTGCCGCTGGCGTTCGACTACGGGCAGAACCAGCTTCTCTCGGCGTGGCGAGCCGGGGCCTGCGCGGTGCCGCTCGACTACTTGGCCCCGCGCGATGTCATCAAGGCGTGCGGGCGTTACGGCGTGACGACTCTGGCCGCCGTCCCGCCGCTCTGGGTCCAACTCACCGAGCAGGACTGGCCGCCGGAAGCCACCGCCGCGATGCGGCGCTTGACCAACAGCGGCGGCGCGTTGACCACCGGCCTCGTGACCGCGCTGCGTACCACATTCCCGCACGCGCGGCTCTTCCCGATGTACGGGCTGACCGAGGCATTTCGCTCGACCTATCTCGATCCCGCGCTGGTCGATACGCATCCGACTTCGATGGGCCGGGCGATCCCGTTCGCCGAGATCCTAGTGATGGCCGGGCCCGTACGGGTCGCGGAGGCCGGCGAGGAGGGCGAACTGGTGCACTGCGGCCCGCTCGTCGCGTACGGCTACTGGCGCGATCCCGCGCGCACGGCCGAGCGGTTCCGCGCGGCGCCGCCACAATCGCGCTATGGCGGGACGGCCGTGTGGTCGGGGGACCGGGTGCGATGCGACGCGGACGGCTTGCTCTATTTCGCCGGGCGCCGCGACGCCATGATCAAGAGCGCGGGCAACCGTATCAGCCCGCAGGAGATCGAGGACGCGGCGATCAAGACCGGGCTGGTACGCGAAGCGGCGGCATTCGGTGTCGCCGACGACCGATTGGGGCAGGCGATCCACCTAGTGGTACGCGGGCCACCGCACGCGCGGGAGGACGCGGAGGCTGCCTTGCGCGCCGCGCTCAAACGCGAGCTGCCGGGTTTCATGCAGCCCCATACGATCCGTTGGGTGCAGGCGATGCCGCTCAATCCGAACGGCAAGATCGACCGCGCGGCGCTCGCGGAACTGACGTCATGAAGCCGCTCGGCCCTATACCGCTCGGTTTTGGGGCGCTCGGCGGAGAATTGGCGATCGGTGGCCGGCGCGCGAGCGAATGGGTCGAACAGGCGGGCGGCACACCGCTGTTCGTCTATTCGGCGGAGATGATCCGGCGGCGCGTGGCCGATCTGCGGGCGGCGATGCCGGATCGCCTGCTTGTGCATTATGCTGTAAAAGCAAATCCCTACGCGCCGCTCTTGGAACTGATGCGCACGTTGGTCGACGGCTTCGACATCGCCTCACAAGGCGAGCTTGAGTTGGCGCTTGCAGCAGGACAGGACCCGGCGGCGATCAGCTTCGCGGGCCCCGGCAAGCGCGACGACGAGATCGAGCAGGCAGTGCGTCACGGCGTCACGCTCAATCTCGAGTCCACGGGCGAAGCGCGCCGTGCGCTGGCGATCGGCGACCGGCTGGGGATCGCGCCCCGCCTGGCGGTCCGCGTCAATCCGAGCTTCGAGCTGCGCGGCAGCGGCATGAAAATGGGCGGGGGCGCCAGGCCGTTCGGGATCGACGAAGCGCAGGTCCCCGGCCTCGCCCGTGAAGTAATCGCGGCGGGCGCGGTCTGGCGCGGGCTGCACATCTTTGCTGGCAGTCAGGCGCTAGGCGCCGAGGCGGTGGCGGAGACGCAGGGTAACGTGCTCGATCTGGCGGCCCGGCTGACCCGCGAGATCGGCGCGCCGCTGCCGCATCTCAATATGGGCGGCGGGTTCGGCATTCCCTATTTCCACGGCGATGAGCCGCTCGATATCGCGCTGGTCGGTGCACGACTGGCGGCGCGGTTCGCCGAACTTCCCGCCGAGTTGGAAGGCACCACCTTAGCAATCGAGCTGGGGCGCTACCTGGTCGGAGAGGCGGGAGTCTATCTAACCCGGATCGTCGACCGCAAGGAGAGCCACGGGCAGGTGTTCCTGGTCACCGACGGCGGGCTGCACCACCAACTTGCCGCATCGGGCAACTTCGGCACCGTGGTGCGCCGCAATTACCCGGTCGCGATCGCCTCGCGCTTCCGCGCCGAGCCGACCGAGGAGGCCTCGATCGTCGGCTGCCTGTGCACCCCGCTCGACCGGCTCGCGGACATTGCGCACCTGCCACGCGCCGAGGCTGGCGATCTGGTCGCGGTGTTCTGCGCCGGCGCCTACGGCGCAAGCGCCAGCCCGAGCGCCTTTCTCGGCCACGGGCCGGCGCGCGAGATGCTCGTCTAACGCGGGCAGATCGGGCGCGACCGCGCGCGCCAAGACTAACGCATTGTTCACCCTTTTTGGCGACAACCCCGGCTTGAACCAGCGGGGCCGTGCGCATGACGGCCCGGCCGCCTCGCTAAGGACTTGGCCGATGCGTCAGACCCTCTTGGCCCGCGGGGCCGCGGCCAGACTCCGACCCCGTCCGCCAAAGCAGGTGCGAAGTGGCTCGGGAGCGGATTCGATCCCGCTGGCGACGCTCGGAACGGCCGCCCAAGATCGCCTGTCGCGAGCGGGCTTCGCACGGATCGCGGCGCGGAGCCGCTGCGGCCTGGCCGGCTGACGGAGAGACGATGATGTTGGGCGACTTCTACGGCCTTACCGCGAAGCCTTTCCAGCCGGCGCCGGATCCGGCGTTCTACTATGCTAGCGCGACGCACCGCAAAGCGCTTTCATACCTCGAGTACGGTCTGGCACAGGGCGAAGGCTTCGCGGTCATCACCGGCGAACGCGGCACGGGCAAATCGGTCCTGGCCGCGCACCTCGCCGGCACGGTCGATCCCAAACGGCTGACCGTCGCGCAGATCGTCCCCAGCCAGCGTGAAACCGCCCAGATCGCCCTGCTCGCTGCGCGGAGCCTCGGGCTGGATATGGCAGGAGACGACGAAGCCGCCGCGTTCGGTGTGATCGAGCCGTTCCTGCACGCCGAGGCGCAGGCCGGGCGCTGTTGCCTGCTGATCGTCGATGACGCGCAGAACCTGTCCCTTGCCGCGCTCGAGGAGCTGCAGGTGCTGTCGGACTTGAGGCTCGGCGACGATCCCCTGTTGCAGACGCTGCTGTTCGCCGAGGCCGAGTTCCGCGCCACGCTGCAAGGCCAGTCCGTGCTTGAGCCGCTGCGCCAGCGGGTCGTCGCCGCGCTTCGGCTCGAGCCGATGGAGCAGAGCGAGATCGAGCCCTATCTGCTCCACCGGCTCGGCAAGGCCGGCTGGCAGGGCAATCCCCGGTTCGACCAGCGCGTGTTCACCGAGCTGTTCGCGGCGAGCGGGGGTGTTCCCGGCCGCATCAACCCGATCGCGACGCGGTTGCTGCTGCTGGGCGCGGTCGAGCGGCGCACGCGGATCGACGCCGCGATGCTCCAAGCCGTGGTCGAGGACATGGCCGATGAGACCGCCTTCCCGCAGGCGGTGCCGGCATCTCTGCCCCGGGCAGCGCCGCACCCGGAACCCCATATCGACCCCCGGCTGATCGAAAGCCTGCTCGCCGAGCGCGATGCGCAGATCGCCGAGTTGCAGCAAGCGATCGTCGAACTGGCCACCCAGCGCGACCAAGCCGCGTCCGAGGTGCTGCGTCCGGACATCGCCGCGATTCAGGAGCGCTGCGCGCGCACGGAAGCCAAGCTGTTCGAGCAGGAACGCACGCTCCGTCAGACGCTGACCACTCTGATCGAATGGATCGAAGCCGAAAACGAGCCGGCACGGGCGGCGTGACGACGGGCCGGTCTGCAGCGCAGCAGGGGGCGGGCGCGTGAACGCCTTTGCGTTCGAGCGTGGGGCGGAGCGCCGCGGATCCATGGGCCCGGTCAACGGCCTGTCGGTCGATATCGAGGACTGGTTTCAGGTCGGCGCGTTCGAAAGTGTCGTCGAGCGCGACGAGTGGGCCTGCCTCGACGACCGCGTGGATCGCAACGTGCGCGAGATCCTCGACCTGTTCGACGAGGTCGACGCCAAGGCGACGTTCTTCACGCTCGGCTGGGTGGCGCAGCGGCATACCCCTCTTTTGCTCGAAATCGCCGCACGGGGTCATGAACTCGCGAGCCATGGCTGGGACCACCAGCGCGTGTTCCGGATGGAGCGCGCGGGCTTCGCTGCGGACCTCGATCGGGCGCGCAAGGCGATCGAGGACGCCGGCGGGGTGGCCGTGAGCGGCTACCGCGCACCGAACTTCTCGCTCGACCGGCGCACACCGTGGGCCTTCGCCGAGCTGGCAGAACGCGGCTATCGCTATTCGTCGAGCGTGGCGCCGGTCGCGTACGGGGACTTGGGCTGGGCTGAGGCGCCGCGCTTTGCATTCAAGCCGCTGCCCTGGGCCGACCTGGTAGAGCTACCGGTCACGACCGCGCTGTTCGCGGGCAAGCGGCTGGCGGCGGGCGGGGGAGGGTTCTTCCGCGCGCTGCCATACGGATTCAACCGGTGGGCGATCCGCCAGGTCAACCGCCGCGATGGCCGCCCGGCGCTGTTCTATTTGCACCCCTGGGAGATCGATCCCGGACAGCCGCGCGTCGCCGGGGCGCCGCTCGGGCCGCGGTTGCGCCACTATGCGCGGCGCGGCGAGATGGCGGCCAGGCTGCGCGAGCTTATTCGCGAGTTTGCGTGGGGGCGGTTGGACCTGCTGGCCTATCGCGAAGCCGCGCGGCTCGGGGCCGAGGAGCGGGGGCCGCCGTCGGCCTTGTCGCAGGACCGCCGCGCGGGCTGAGCGCGGCGTGCGCGGACCCCCGGCCGGTTCAAAGCGAGACAGCAAGTGTGCTGGTATATCGGGTCATCCGGATCGATTGTTCCGTAACGGACCTCGCTGTCAGCCTGGGCACTGTCCCATTTCTTGACAGCCATTGTGTCATTTTGGATTCACGCGGGGATTATGCTTAAATTTTCGTTAATGCTGATTGCCAATAGGCCCGTGCAAGAATACCATGTTGTGGCAACCTTCGGCGAATTACCCCTGATGTCATCAGGTTGCACAAGAGGTATCTATGGACCGGGCTTCCGGCCAACTTGACAGCAAGGACGAACGGTCGGCTCTCGAAGACGAATCCGTTTTCGGCTTGCCGCGTGCTGACGAATATCTTCTCGAAGACAGCGTTCGTCATCATGCGATCGATCGCCACTTGTTCGATCTCGCCGAACTCGATTGTCTCTATCAGGCTGATACGGCCACACTCTGGACTTTTATGCGGCCCGCCGGGCGGCCGACCTTTTCCCCCGCGCTGATCCACGATTTCGAAGACTGGCAGCGCCTGATCGGCGAGAATTTCGGGCCGGGGTCGGTGCCGCTGCGCTACCTGGTGCTCGGCAGCCGCGCGCCCGGGGTGTTCTGCTTCGGCGGCGATCTCGAGCTGTTCCAGCGCCTGATCCGCGAGCGCGACCGCGACGGGCTGGCCCGCTACGGCTACCGCTGCGTCGATATCCTCCACCGCAACATGCATTCGCTCGACCTGCCGCTGCTGACGATCGGGCTGGTGCAGGGCGCGGCGCTCGGCGGCGGGTTCGAAGCGTTGCTGTCGTTCGACTACATCGTCGCCGAGCATGACGCGACGTTCGGCATGCCCGAAATCCTGTTCGGTCTGTTCCCCGGAATGGGTGCGCACGCCCTGTTGTCGCGCAAGCTCGGCAGCGCGTTGGCTGACCGGCTGATCGTCTCCAACCGCACTTACACCGCTGAAGAGATGTACGAACTCGGGCTCGTCCACCACCTGGCGCCTAACGGGGAAGGCCTTGCGGTGTGCCAGGACTTCATCCGCAAGTCGGAGCGGCGCCATCCCGGGCTGGTCAACGCGCGGCGCGCGATGAAGCTCACGCATCCGCTCGGAAACGACGAACTGAAGCGCATCGTCGACTTGTGGGCCGACGCGGCGCTTCAGCTCAACGAAAGCGACCTCAAGATCATGAGCCGGCTGGTGCGCGCGCAGCAGCGGGTCAACGCCGCCGCGGCCGCCTGATCCTGATCACGGCGACCGGGCCCGCGTCAGCGGGCGCCTGCGCTCGCTCTAGCGGGCATCGACCATCACCAGTTCGCAATCCTCGATCGCCTCGACGGTGATCGCCTCCTCGCCGGTGATCGCTACGCCGTCGCGCGGATCGGCCTCGGCGCCGTTGACCCGCACGCGGCCGCCGGTTGCGACCAGATACTGGTGGCGCCACGGCGCCGCCTCGTAGGTGACGCTTTCTCCCGCTGCCAGCGTCGCCGCAAGAATGCGCGCGTCCGAGCGGATCGGCAGCGCCTGATCCTGATCGGGCTCGCCGCTGGCGACGATCTCCCATTTGCCGGCGCGCTCGCCGCGAGGGAACTCGCGCTGGCCCCAGTCGGGCGCCTCGCCGCCGCGGTCGGGCATGATCCAGATCTGGAACAGCGAGGTGTCCTCGCTCTCGAGGTTGTACTCGGCGTGAGTGACGCCGGTGCCCGCGCTCATCACCTGCACATCGCCGGCACCGGTCCGGCCGGTGTTCCCGAGCGAATCCTTGTGCGTGATCGCGCCGGCGCGCACGAACGTGATGATCTCCATGTCGCGGTGAGGATGCGGCGGGAAGCCGCTTTGCGGGGCGATCTTGTCGTCGTTCCAGACGCGGATTTTGCCCCAGCCCATCCGCTCGGGATCGTGGTAGTCGGCGAAGCTAAAATGAAACCGGGTATCGAGCCAGCCGTGGTCGCGATGCGCCAGGCCGGCGAACTTGCGAATGTCGATCATGGGAATGTTCCGCCTCGGCGGGGTGTTGCCGCCGGTATGGTCAGGAATCTGGGATCGCCGCGCGCGTTGTCAAGCCGCCGTACCGTGGCCCAGCGCGAGGTACTCCCCGCTCTGCATCTCCATGAGCCGGCTGACCGTCCGGGCGAATTCGAAGTGCCCGTCTCCGGCCGGGTAGAGGTCCTCGGGCGCGACCGCCGCCGAGGCGAACAGCTTGACGTGGTGCTCGTAGAGCGCGTCGATCAGCGTCACGAAGCGCGCTGCCTCGTTGCGCATGTCAGGCCCCATCTGCGGCACGCCAACGAGGATGACGGTGTGGAAGGCGCGCGCCGCCGCGAGGTAGTCGGCCGCGCCGCGCGCCTCGCCGCACAGCCGCTTGAAGCTGAACACCGCGACGCCCTTGAGGCACTTGGGGACCTGCAGCGTCCTTGCGCCTCCGACATCGAGTTCGCAGGCCGGCACATGGGCGGCATCTTCGGGCGGGTAGTCGGTCAGCCGAAAGAACAGCTCGCGCAGTTGTGCGGTGGCGGCGTCGCCGATCGGCGTGTTCCAGGTCTCCATCTCGCCGATGCGGTCGAGCCGGTAATCGGTCGGGCCGTTCAGGGACAGCACGTCGAGCTCGCCTTCGAGCAGCGCGATGAACGGCAGGAAGTGCTCGCGGTTGAGCCCGTCCTTATAGAGATCGCCGGGCGGGCGGTTCGAAGTCGCGATCACTGTGACGCCCTCGTCGACCATTAGCGCGCGGAACAGCCGGCTCATGAGCATGGCATCGGCGCTGTTGCCGACCACCATCTCGTCGAACGCCAGGCAGCGCAAGTGCTCGCCGAGCGCGGCGGCGACCGGCGGGATGGGATCGCCGGTCTCGCTCGCCCGGGCTTCGCGCAGGTGCTGGTGCACTTCGAGCATGAACGCGTGGAAATGGACGCGCCGCTTGTCGGGGATTGCCAGTGTTTGATGGAACAGGTCCATCAGCATCGACTTGCCGCGACCCACGCCGCCCCACAGGTAGGCCCCGCGCACCGGGCGCGGCTTGCGGAAGCGGGCGAGGAGGCCGCCGGCGGGCGCCGCTTCGAGCTCCCGCTGCACGCGATCGAGCCGCTCGGCAGCGGCGGCCTGATCGGCATCGGCGCGCAGCTCGCCGGCGGCGACCAGCGCGCGATAGCGCTCGAGCAGCCCGGCCATCAGCGGGCGTGGTTTGGCCGCGGTTGCATCGTCTCGTACTTCGGCAACGCCGGATCGAAATGATCCCAGCGGACCGCGTCCTTGAGGTAGATCACGCTCTGCGGAGTTATCGCGCCGGGCTCGTCGAGCGATCCCGCCTGGACCATGATGAATTCGCCCGGCAGATCCCCCGATGTGTAGAGGCGGCCGGCGCAAGTGCCGCAGAAATGCCGTGTAACGCTGCCGCCGCTCTCGCCGATGTTGGTGTAGGTCGCGGGCGTGCCCTGAAGCGCGAGCTGATCCTTGTGAATCCCTACGATGGTAGTGTGGCCGGTGCCGGTCGCCTTCTGGCAATCCTTGCAACAGCACTGCGCGGTAAACAGGCTCGGCCCGGTCAGGCGGTAGCGGACCGCGCCGCACAGGCAGCCCCCTTCGAGTACCACACCGTCGCCGACCATCAGGCGGCGCGCTCCGCCTGTAGCTTCTTGATCTCGGCGATGGCCTTGGCGGGATTGAGGCCCTTGGGGCACACGTTGGCGCAGTTCATGATCGTGTGGCAGCGGTAGAGCCGGAACGGATCCTCCAGCTGGTCGAGCCGATCGCCGCTCATCTCGTCGCGGCTGTCGGCCAGCCAGCGATAGGCCTGGAGCAGGATTGCCGGGCCGAGGAACTTGTCGGCGTTCCACCAATAGCTCGGGCAAGCGGTCGAACAGCAGGCGCACAGGATGCATTCGTAGAGCCCGTCGAGCGCCTCGCGCTGTTCGGGGCTCTGCAGCCGCTCCTTGCCGTTCGGGGTGGTGCTGACAGTCTGGAGCCACGGCTTGATCGACGCATACTGGGCGTAGAAGTGCGTGAAATCGGGGACCAGATCCTTGACCACTTCCATGTGCGGCAGCGGGGTGATCCGCACCTCGCCAGAGAGGTCGTCCATCGCGGTGGTGCAGGCGAGCCCGTTGCGCCCGTTCATGTTCATCGAGCACGACCCGCAGATGCCTTCGCGGCACGAGCGGCGGAAGGTCAGCGTCGGGTCGATCTCGTTCTTGATCTTGATCAGCGCGTCGAGGACCATCGGCCCGCACTGGTCGAGATCGATCTCGAACGTGTCGTAGCGCGGGTTCTCCCCGCTGTCCGGATCCCAGCGATAGATGCGGAAGCGCTTGACGCGCGCGGCGCCGGACGCCGGGTGGGTCAGTCCGGTGCCGGTGATCCGGCTGTTCTTCGGCAGAGTGAACGCGGCCATCGAAATCCCTTAGCTGCGCCGCCTATCTAGCGATCCCGCGCCGCGGGGCAAGCGACGGTCTGTCGATAGTCAAACCGGACGAATGCAAAAAAAGTTCACAACCGTTGTCGAATCCGCGCGAGGTGGTTCGTCGTGACGATAGAAGGCCGCGGTTGGCTTTCGAACGAGGAGACAGACGATGCGGGTAATGGTGTTCGTGAAGGCGACCGAGGACAGCGAGCAGGGCATGACGCCCTCGCCGGAGCTGAGCCAGATGTTCGTGGACATGGGCAAGTTCAACGAGGAACTGGTCAACGCCGGCGTCTTGGTTGCCGGTGACGGGCTCAAGCCCTCGTCCCATGGCAAACGCGTCGCGTTCGACGGGCCGAGCCGCGCCGTAATCGACGGACCCTTCGCCGAAACCCGCGAGCTGGTTGCCGGCTACTGGCTGTGGGAGGTCAAGGATATGGACGAAGCGGTCGCCTGGGTGAAGCGGTGCCCCAACCCGATGCTCGGGCCCAGCGAGATCGAAATCCGACCGGTCTACGAGATGGACGACTTCGCGGGCCTCATCCCGGCCGAAGCGGCTGAAATCCACGACGGCGTCGGGGAAAAGCTCGCCAACCGCTGAACCGCTTGCCCGCCGCCGCCATGCACGCCTAGCCTGCGCGCATGGCGGCGGATGAAACGCGGCGCGCGATTGAGGCTACCTTCCGGATCGAGCGCGCACGGCTGATCGCCGGGCTCGCGCGGCTGACGCGCGACGTCGATCGGGCCGAGGAGCTGGCGCAGGAGGCGCTGCTGATTGCGCTGGCCGAATGGCCGAAGACGGGCGTCCCGACCAATCCCGGAGCCTGGCTCATGGCGGCCGCCAAGCGCCGCGCGATCGACGGCATCCGCCATACGCGGATGCGCGAGCGCAAGCATGCCGAGATCGCCCGCGAACTCGACAACCGCGATACTTCGTTGGAAGATCTCGAGGCGGCAATGGACGACGATCTCGGCGACGAGCTGCTCGGCCTGATCTTCACGGCGTGCCACCCGGTGATTTCGGCGGAGGCGCGCGCCGCGCTGACGCTGCGCCTCATCGGCGGGCTGACCACCGGGGAGATCGCGCGCGCGTTCCTGTCGAGCGAACCGGCGATCGCGCAACGGATCGTGCGCGCCAAGACGGCGATCGGCAGCGCCGGGCTCGCGTTCGAAGTCCCGCGCGCTGCAGAACGCGCGGCGCGCCTGCCGTCGGTGCTGGAGGTCATCTACCTGATCTTCAACGAAGGCTACGCAGCCACCGCGGGCGAGGACTTGGTCCGGCCGGCGCTTTGCGCCGAGGCCCAGCGGCTCGGCCGGATCCTGGCCGGCTTGCTGCCGGAGGAGCCCGAAGTGCACGCCCTGCTGGCGCTGATGGAGATACAGGCCTCGCGGCTGGCCGCGCGAGCGGGGCAGGGCGGTGCGTTCGTACCCCTGACCGAGCAGGACCGGACGCGCTGGGATCGCTTGCTGATCGTGCGCGGGCTTGCCGCGCTGGCCCGCGCCGAAGCGCTCGGCGGCGCCGACGGCCCTTATGCTCTCCAGGCCGCGCTCGCCGCATGCCATGCGCGGGCCAACCGGGCCGAGGAGACCGACTGGCACCGCATCGCGGCGCTTTACGATAGGCTGGCCGAAGTCACGCCATCGCCGGTGGTCGAACTCAACCGCGCGGTCGCGCACAGCATGGCCTTCGGGCCCGCCGCCGGACTGCGGCTGCTCGACGCGCTCGGAGATGCTGCCCCGT
Organism: Sphingomonadales bacterium 12-68-11; assembly: GCA_002279825.1. Classification (GTDB taxonomy): domain Bacteria; phylum Pseudomonadota; class Alphaproteobacteria; order Sphingomonadales; family Sphingomonadaceae; genus Croceibacterium_A. Next base: position 329,646 of record NCCV01000002.1, on the reverse strand, counting down.
TGCGGGGCTACGCGCCGCTGCCCGCCGCGAGAGGCGATTTCCTGTTTCGCGCGGGCCGGCTTGCCGAAGCCAAGGACCAGTTCGAGGCGGCCGCCGGGCTGACCCGTAATGCGCGCGAAAAGGCTTTCCTGCTGGCACGTGCGGCATCGTGCGAGGCCCCCGCCGACTAGCGGCGAGGGCCCTCGTCACGACATCACGCCCCGAAGGTGCGCTGCCACCAGCCGCGGCGCGGTGTTCCGTCGTCGGCTTCGGCGTCGCCGCTCGCATCGGTGGCGGCGCCGGCGAGGGCCGGTTCAGGCGCTTTCTCGGCTGCTCCCGCTTCGGCTGCAGCTTCGGCCGCGGCCGGCTTCTTGCGTGAGCGCTTGGGCTTGGCCGGTTCGGCCGCCTCGACAGGCGCCGGCTCGGCTTCAGCAGCGGGCTCGGCCGCTTCCGCTTCGCCGGCAGCCGGCTTCTTGCGGCGCGAACGCTTGGCGGGCGCTACGGCTTCGGGCTCGGCCTCGGGCGCTGCCGGAGCTTCGTCCGCTGCCACGGCCGGAGGCGCATCCTCGGATTCGCTCGCGGCCGGCTTGCGGCGCGAGCGTCTCGGCTTGGGTGCGGGCGCCTCTTCGGCGGCGGCTTCTTCGGCTCCGGCGGGAGGCTCGAGATCGGCGATCGCTTCCTCGGCAATCGCCTCGGAAGCTTCGGCGCCTTCGAAGCCGGCGGTGCCGCTCACGGCCTCGCCCTCGGCTTCGCCGGCACCGCGGCGCCTGCGGCGGCCACCCCGGCGGCGGCGCTTGCGCGGCCGCTCCTCGCCGGTGTCCTCGGCCGTCTCGCGAGCGCGGTCGTCGGCTTCGTCGTCACTGTCCTCGGAGGACGGCTCGGCGGTCTCTTCGTGGTCGTCGCCGCTCGTCTCGGAGCGCTCCTCGCCCTCCTCGCGGTCGCGGCCTCGGCCGCCCCTGCGGCGCCGGCGGCGCTTGCGCGAGCGGTCGTCGTCTTCGCCCGCACCGCCGCGCGGCGCACGCTCGGTTTCTTCGCGCTCTTCGTCCTCGAACTCTTCGTCCTCCGGCTCCTCGTCGATGAAGTCGTCCTCGACCTCGTCGGCGATCGGCTCGAAGCGCGGCACCGTGGTGGGGCGCGGACCGCTCGAGGCGACGCGCATCTTGGCGCCTTCGTCCTCGCCTTCCGGCAGCACTTCGACCTCGACGCCGTAGCGTTCCTCGATCTCGCGCAGATCGCCGCGCTTGGCGTTGAGCATGTAGACCGCCGCCTCGGTGGATGCGTAGAGCGTGATCTTGGTGCCCTTGCCCTTGGCCGCTTCGTCTTCGATCAGACGCAGCGCCGAGAGGCCTGCCGAGGAGGCGGTGCGGACCAGGCCGGTGCCGTCGCAGTGCGGGCACGAGCGGGTGGTCGCTTCGAGCACGCCGGTACGCAGCCGCTGTCGGCTCATTTCCATCAGGCCGAAGCCCGAGATGCGGCCGACCTGGATGCGCGCGCGGTCGTTCTTGAGCGCGTCCTTCATCGCCTTCTCGACCTTACGGACGTTCGTTCCGTACTCCATGTCGATGAAGTCGATGACCACCAGCCCGGCCATGTCGCGCAGGCGCAATTGGCGGGCGATCTCGCGCGCGGCTTCGAGGTTGGTGCTGACCGCGGTCGCCTCGATGCCGTGTTCGCGGGTCGAGCGGCCCGAGTTAATGTCGATCGAAACCAGCGCTTCGGTCGGGTTGATCACCAGGTAGCCGCCGCTCTTGAGCTGCACGACCGGATCGTACATCGCCGAGAGCTGGTCTTCGGCGCCGTAGCGCTGGAACAGCGGGACCGGATCGGCATACTGCTTCACCCGCCGCACGTGGCTGGGCATCAGCAGTTTCATGAACGCCTTGGCGGAGCGGTAGCCTTCGTCTCCCTCGACGACGACTTCCTCGATCTCCTTGTTGTAGATATCGCGGATCGCGCGCTTGATCAGGTCGCTGTCTGAATGGATCAGCGCCGGCGCGCTCGAGGCCAGCGTGCGTTCGCGGATCTCGTCCCACAGCCGGGCGAGGTAATCGAAGTCGCGCTTGATCTCGGTCTTGTTGCGCTGCAGCCCGGCGGTGCGGACAATCAGGCCCATAGAGCGCGGCAGGCTGAGTTCGCCGACGATCTGCTTGAGCCGCTTGCGGTCCGCGCCCGAGCTGATCTTGCGGCTAATGCCGCCGCCGTGGCTCGAGTTCGGCATCAGCACGCAGTAGCGGCCGGCGAGGCTGAGGTAGGTGGTCAGCGCCGCGCCCTTGTTGCCGCGCTCTTCCTTCACGACCTGGACCAGCAGCACCTGGCGCCGCTGGATCACGTCCTGGATCTTGTAACGGCGGCGCAGCGCCATGCGCTTGGCGCGCAAGTCGTCCATCGCCTTGGCCTGCCCGCGGTTGGAGCCCTGGCGGCGCCCGCGCCGGCGGCGGTGGTCGCCGTTGTCCTCGCCGGACTCGCCGCGCGTGTCGCGGTCGCCGTCGGCGGCGTCCACCTCGAAAGGCTCGTCTTCCTCGTCGCCGCGGTCCTCGCCGTTCTCGACGTGGCCATCCTCGATCGTGGCGACTTCGTCCTTCTCGCTGGTGTCGATTTCTTCGACGCCGTCGATATCATGCGCGTCGTGCTCGTCGGAACCTTCGAGATCGTCGCCGAACTCGTCTTCTTCCGCGCGCAGCGCCGCCTCTTCCTCGGCATGCGCCTGCTCTTCGGCGATCAGCGCTTCGCGATCGGCCTGCGGGATCTGGTAATAGTCGGGGTGGATCTCGCTGAAGGCGAGGAAGCCGTGCCGGTTGCCGCCGAAGTCGACGAACGCCGCTTGGAGCGAGGGTTCTACGCGGGTTACTTTGGCAAGGTAGATGTTGCCTTTGATCTGCTTGTGTTCGGCAGATTCGAAATCGAATTCCTCAATCCGGTTGCCCTTGAGGACGGCCACCCGCGTTTCTTCCGGGTGGCGCGCATCGATTAGCATGCGGGTCGCCATTGTCGTATCTCCGGGCGCGCGCGGTCCCCGGGGCTGGGCCCCAAGCCGTGGCGCGCCGATCTGGTGTGTGGATTGCGCCGGCCATGGATCTGGGGGCGCGGAGTTTCACTGCGTTGCCGGCCATAGGGCGGGCGACGCTGCGGATCGTGTCTGCAGCAAGGCGAAGGCGCAGGGTTTCGGTCTGCGCGAAAGAGGCCCCCGCCGCCGCGCAGCCGTGCGGCTGCGGATTGGCGAATGGGCTCTTGCTTCTCATTACGGCATCAACCTGTAAGCATGTCCGGAACGGGTCGGGAGGACGCTTCCGGGAGGCCGGACGAGGCTCGTCCGGACGGCGCGGTTGCTAGCATCGGGGGACAGCCTCGGCAACCATATTGCGCGGCGGCGCAAATTAACCTTGGTTTGCTGGCGGACCGGAGGATGATTGAAACAGCCGCGATGCATTACCGCCTGCACATCGCGCTCGTGTTCCTCGCGCCGGTGGCGCTGGTCGGCGGGCTCTATGCGTTCGGTCTGACGCTTCCGCTGCCCAGCATCGGGCGCGACTACGTGGTGCGGATCCGGCTGCCCGACGCTGGCGCGCCCGCGGCGCTGCCGGCGATCGCAGGTCCGGCCGACCGCAGCCGGCCGCTGGTGGTGCTCGATCCGGGACATGGCGGCCACGATCCGGGCGCCGCGGGCGCGGGCTTTCGCGAAAAGACGCTGACGCTCGGCCTCGCGCGCACACTGCGCGACGAACTGGTACGCGGCGGGGGCATTCGCGTTGCGCTGACGCGGGACGACGACCGTTACCTGATGCTCGAGGAGCGATCCGAGATCGCGCGAGCGCTGGGCGCCGACCTGTTCCTCTCGGTCCACGCGGATTCGGCCGGGGAGCAGGACGAGGTGAGCGGGGCCAGCGTCTATACGCTGTCGGGCGGTGCATCCAGCCAGGCGGCCGCGCGCTTCGCCGAGCGGGAGAACAACGCGGACGTGATCAACGGCGTGCCTCTGACCGCGTCAAGTAGCGCGGTGAGCGCCATCCTGGTGGAGTTGTCGCAGCGCCGTGCGCAAGAACAGGCCGCCGAGTTTGCAGCGTTGGTGGTGCGCGAGGGGCAAAGCGTTCTGGCGTTTCACCCGCAGCCGCGCAGGTCAGCCGCGCTGGTCGTCTTGCGCGCCCCGGACGTGCCTTCGGCGCTGTTCGAGGCCGGCTTCATCACCAACCCGGCGGATGCCGAGCGGCTGGCCTCGCCGGATGGCCAGCGCCGCTTCGCGCAAGCGATGGCGCGCGCCATTCGCATCTATTTCGCGCGCCGGGAGGGCCCATAGGAAGTGCCCGCCGGATCGCTCCGGCGGGCACCTTGCGACCCTAAAGGTCGATTACGGGTTGCCGATGGCGTCGCTGCCGGCTTCGCCGACGGACTCGATGTCCTGGCCGGCGCCCTTGATGGTCTTGCAGGCCGTGCCCGAGAGGGTCAGGCCGGTCAGGGCGAGCGCGAGAAAGACTTTGCGAACCATTGAGGATTCCTTTCGGTGTCCGTGTGAGCGGTCGCAGCACTAACTGTAGGCGCCGGCTTAGGTTCCCTCCGCGACCGACCGTGCGCGCGCGCGGAGGCGCGACAGACGGTGCTCGCGCCAGGCAATTACCAGCCCGGCGGCCATGACCAGCGGCGCGCCGAACCAGGTGCTGGTTGGTGGCAGGGTCGCGAAAATCAGCCAGCCGTAGAGCGTTGCCCAGAACAAGGCCGAGTAATCCATCACGATGACGCTCGCGACGCTCCCGAAGCGCAACGCGGCGGTCAGCAGCAGCTGCCCGATCGACCCGGCAATGCCGATTGCGAGCAGCAGCAGCCAGCCTTGCGCATCGTGTGCGCTGCCCACGAACGGGAGCGCGAGCGCGGTCACCGGCGTGCTGAACAGGGCAAAGTAGAACACGATCCGAAGCGGACTTTCGGTCCGGCTGAGATCGGCGATCTGGATCGAGATCAGCGCGATCATGAACGCACCGCCGAGCGCCACCAGCGCGCCGTAGAGCGGGATATGCCCCCCGCCGGGCTGCGCGATCACCAGGATGCCGACGAACCCGAGCAGCACCGCCGACCAGCGCCACACCCCGACATGTTCCTTCAGCAGCACCATCGCGAGGATCGTCGCCCAGATCGGCGCGGTGAAGTTGAGCACGGTGGCTTCGGCAAGCGGCAGCAGGATCACCGCGCCGAAGTTGAGCACCATCCCGATCGTGCCGTAGAGCCCGCGCAGCAGATGGGTCCCCGGCCGGGCAGTCCGCAGGCTCGAAAGCCCCGACGTCAGCGCCAGCCAACCGAGCAGGATCGGCAAAGTGACGAACTGCCGCCAGAACATGATCTCGAGCACGTGGATGCCGCGCTCCGCCGCGAGCTTGATCAGCGCCGACATCGTCGCGAGGCCGGCGATCGCGCCGAGGCGGATCACCAGCGCGAGCAGCGGGCGGGTTCCAGGGGAGGGCTGCATGGCGATCGCCATAGGTTGCGGCGGCGCCGCGGCAAGCCCATCTGGGCGCGCAATGCCCGAACCCCGCTTCCTGCTGTTCGCCAGCGACGCGACGCTGGCGGTTCTCGCCGGGGCGGGCTTACTGGTGATAGCGCTGTGGGCGGCGTTAGCCGAACGGCGGCGCGTTCGCCGTGCGCGGATCGATGCAGTCGGCTGGATGCCGTGGAACGCGCTGTTCCTCACCGCCCTGTTCGGCGGAGTTTCGCTGGTGAGTCTCGGCGTGCGCGGCTGGCTGGCGGGCTAGCCGCCGGCGCCGTTACAGACAGGCTTCGAGGTAAGCCTGGTCGAAGCCGAACTGGCGGGCTTTCTCCAGCGTGTAGGGGCGCAGGCCCGAAGCGCGGAACTCGCCGATGATCTTCCCGTCCTCGCCCTCGTCGAGATACTCGAATGCGAACAGTTCCTGGGTGACGATCACTTCGCCTTCCATACCGATCACTTCGGTGATGTTAGTGGTGCGGCGCGAACCGTCGCGCAAGCGCTTGACCTGCACGATCAGGTCGACCGATTCGGCGATCTGGCGGCTGATCGCTTCCTTGGGGATCTTGATGTCCCCCATCAGGATCATATTCTCCATGCGCCCCAGGCACTCGCGCGGGCTGTTGGCGTGGAGAGTGCACATCGAGCCATCGTGGCCGGTGTTCATCGCCGCGAGCAGATCGAACGCCTCGGCGCCGCGGATTTCGCCCAGGATGATCCGGTCCGGGCGCATACGCAGCGCGTTCTTGACCAGGTCGCCAATAGTGATCGCGCCCTGGCCCTCGAGGTTCGGCGGGCGGGTTTCGAGCGGCAGCCAGTGCGGCTGCTGCAGGCGAAGCTCGGCCGCGTCCTCGATCGTCAGCACGCGCTCGCCCGGGTCGATCATTTTCGACAGGGCGTTGAGCATCGTCGTCTTGCCCGAGCCGGTACCGCCCGAGATGACCACGTTCATCCGGCTGGCGCCGGCGATCTTGAGCGCGGTGGCCATCTTGTCGCTCATCGAACCGAAGTCCCTGAGCATGTCGATCGTGATCGGCTTCTCGGAGAACTTGCGGATCGAGATCGCGGTGCCGCGCAAGGACAGCGGCGGCACGATCACGTTGACGCGGCTGCCGTCCTTGAGGCGGGCGTCGGCGAGCGGCGTAGTCTGGTCCACGCGCCGGCCGACCTGGTTGACGATCCGCTGGGCGATCTGGAACAAGTGCTGCTCGTCGCGGAACTTGATCGGCGCGATCTGCAGCTTGCCCTTCTTTTCGATGTAAGTCTGGAGCGGGCCGTTGACCATGATGTCCGAGACGTCAGGATCGCCGAGCAATTCCTCGAGCGGCCCGAACCCCAGCAGCTCGTCGATCAGCACCTTCTCGAGCGCGAACTGCTCGCGGCGGTTGAGCGTGACCTTGAGCTCGGTCAGCACTTCCATGATGATCGGGCGGAATTCCTCCGAGAGCTCTTCCTTGCTCAGCGTCGCGGCCGCTTCGGGGTCGACACGCTCGAGCAGGCGCGGCAGCACCTGCTCCTTGATCTTGTGGACCGAGGCCTCGAACCCGCCGATCTCGACATTGCCTTCAACGACCGTGTTGGCGCGATCGGCCAGGCGGCTCATGGCATCGCCATTGCGCGAGGTGGCGGGATCGGCGGTGGGGAGATCGCCCGGAATCGGGGGGAACTGATCGCCGCCCTGGACCGGCAGCGCGCCGCCGGGCACCGCGGCTCCGCCCTTCATCGGACGGGCGACACCGAACGAGGGGCGTGCACCGGGCTGCATGCTGCCGACACCGCTCTTGCGTCCAAATGCGCTCATTCCAGTCCCCGCTTGCAACCCTCAACCACCGACACGCCGGGCGCGTCCGGAGCGCCGCCGTGGTGGAAACTGGTGAATAAAGCGGAAAGCTTTCGGTTTTCCTAAGCCTGCCTCGGGCCCCCAGGTAAGCGTTTTTCAACCATGATCGTCTAGTGCTGGACCCATGGACAATGCCCCTACGCGCGCCGGCTGGACGGCAACCGCTCGACCTCGCGATCTCTCTGCTTTGCTCTGGCTGGCGGTGATCCTGGGCACCGCGATGCCGGTAGCGGCTGCGGCGATCTACCCCACGTACATGCATCAGATGGAGCAGCCGTGGCTAGAATGGACCCGGTTGCTCGAGTTGCCGTTCGTGGCCTGCGAGATGGCGGTGATCCACTTCGCCTTGCGGCGAGGTTTGCAGGACCGAGAGATCTGGCAACGGCTGCCGGCTGACGTGAAGATCGCCGGCGGGCTGCTGCTGATCGGACTTACCGCGAGTTCGGCCGTGGCGTCCAAGAACTTCGGCGCTTCGCTGGCGATTTCGCTGTTCACCCTGGTGCACATCCGGTTCGCGCTGGCGGTGTACCATCTTGTGCGAAGCGAGCAGGGGCGAGGGGTTGACCTGTTCGTGCCCGCGCTCGCCGCGGGGATGCCGGTATTGGCGGGGCTGACAGCCTGGAAATTCGCCTTTCCGCCGCCCGAGGCGAGCGTGTTCGGCGGCAGCATTGAATGGGGCTCGGCGCTGCCCGGCTTCATCAGCGTCCGCCACTTCGGCTCATGGACCGGGGCATTGGCCGCGGGGCTGATCGTCGCATTGATCTACACTCCCGACGGGCACCGCCAACGCTGGACCGGGCTCCTCTACGTGTGTGCGGTCGTGATGACCGTCTGGTCGGGCACCCGGGCGGCGGTTCTGGCGGTTGCCGTGGTAGGACTGGTCTTTCTGGTTGCACTGCGCCGATTGCCGAGCCCTGCCGCCGCGCTCAACGTCATCGGACTTACCGCCTTGGGACTGGTGGGCGCGCTCTGCCTGCCGGCTCCTAGCCCCGACTTCCTTCTTTACCAGGCCAGCGACATGGGCAGCGCGAACTCGGTCTCGGGCGGACGGCTGGAGCTGTGGGGTGCGACTTTCGCCAAATGGCTCGAAGCGCCAGTCTTCGGCTGGGGCTCGGGCTCGACTTTTTGGGAAGTCCACATTGGCTGGGCGCATACCCAGCCGCATAACGTCATCCTACAGTTCCTGGTTTCGTGGGGCTTGGTGGGTGCGGCTGGCGGGCTGTGGCTGCTCGGGCGAGCGATCCGTGCCGTCCACCGTCGCGGAGTCGCGGAGCCCGCGCTCCGGCCGCTGACCGCGGTCCTCTATGCGCTTCTGTTCATGAGCCTGCTCGAGGGCATGCTGCACTATCCGCGATTTATCATGGTGATCATGGTCGGGTTCGCGGTCATCCTGGCGCACCGGGACATCCATACGCGAACGGGATAGCTCCGCGACAATCGGGTTGCCCGCCGCGCGCGGGGCTGTATCGCGGCCTGCCCGGTCAGTCGCGGAGAGACAGCTTGCAGCATACCGACCGCGCCGGCCTGGCGTTTGCCCTGGCGGGTTTCTGCACTCTCTCGATCGGCGATGCGATCATCAAGGGCATGCCCGGCGCCTGGCCCGCGACGGCGATGGCGGCCACGCGGTACGTGATGGGGACGATCGTGCTGGCCGGGCTGCTGGCCCGGTCCGAGGGGATGGGCGCGCTTCGGCTGCCGCGCGATGGGCTGCAATGGGTGCGGGGTGTCGCGATCAGCCTGTCGGCGGTCGGCATGTTCCTCGCGGTCTGGCTGATGCCGCTCGCCGAAGCGACCACGATCGCCTTTACCCAGCCGATCATCACCTCGGTGCTGGCGATGTGGGTGCTGGGCGAGCGGGCGCGCCCTTCGACCTGGCTGGCGACGCTGGCGGCTTTCGCGGGCGTGTTCCTCGTGCTCCGCCCCAACTTCGAGACCGCAGGTTGGGGGGTGCTGTTTCCCGTGGTCGCGGCGGCCGGAATGGCGGTGACGATCATCGCCAACCGCAAAGTGGCCGGCCGGGCGAGCGTGTTGGCGTTGCAGTACTACATGTCCGTCACCGCGATGCTGTTTCTGCTCGCTGCGACCACGGCCGGGCATCTGAGCGGGTTCGAGCGGTTCCATCTCACCGTGCCGCACTGGAGCGTGGTGGCCCGCTGCGCATTCATCGGGCTGACCGCCACGCTGGCGCAGTGGCTGATCTTCATGGGCACGGTGAAGGCCGGCGCCGGCACGGTCGCGCCGATGACTTACGGGCAGCTGCTGATGGCCACTGTCCTGGGCCTCGTGTTCTTCGGCGACCGGCCGGGCGGCACCGCGCTGGTGGGCGCCGCGGTAATCATCGGGGCGGGGCTATTCCTGTGGTGGCGCGGGCGGGTCAACGATCGGCGGGCGCCCGCCGGCTGATGCCGCGCGCGCGTCCGGCCCCGGCAGGTCGTTGCGCAGCCAGGCGGTGATGCGGCGGCCGTGCAGCCATTCGGTGGCGAGCGGCCGGTAGGCAGTGCTCACCCGCTGGTGGACTTGCGCGAGGTTTTCCGGCCGCTGCGGTGTCATGAACTTGTCGGCGGTCACGATCACCGCCGGTCGGGTGGCGAGGATGCGCCGGACTTCCGCGACTTGATCGACCCCCAGCGAATGCGTCTCGAGATTGTTGTTGAGGTGATCCGGATAGACGAACCGCGTCGGGACGCAGGTGCCGGTGGTTCGGTACAGCACTGTCGGGCCGTCGAACACATAAAGGCATTCGCGGGTGGCATCGACATGTGGCCGGATCGCCTGGGTCAGCCGCGCAACATTGCGCCGTTCTGCCTTGGTGATCTCAAGGCGGTGGGGAATGCGCAGCAAGTAGAGCCCGCCCGCAACGAGCATAATGGCCGCCACGGTGCCGACAATCCTACGACCATCGAGGAGCGGCAAGGCCACCAGCACTACCGGCGCGGCGAGCGCGCTGTAGTAGTAGAGGTACACCGTCGAGGGGAACAGCACGCTGGCGATGGCCGCCAGCAGCCACGCCACGAACAGCAGGTAAGTCCCCCGGTCGCGCGGCGGATTGAGCCGCCAGGCGGCGATCAGCCCGAGCGTCAGCAGCACCGCATAGGGCAGCAGCGCGGCGGGCCGGACGTTGCCGATGCGCCCGAGCGGGGCGGGCAGCCGCGCGAAAAACGAGACGAAGTTGGCATACCAGAACGGCTCGAACTGGCCGATCGCCGCGTAGAGCAGGCCGACCAGCGCGGTCGGCAGCACGCCGAGCGCCGCGAAGGCGCTCGCGAGCAGCGCGAGTTTCGGGATCGGCATCCCCCGGCGCCATTGGCCCCACAGCGCATAGGCGCCGAAGAACAGGCACTGCGGCAGCACCGTGTACTTGATCTGCAGCGCTACTCCGCCGATCGCCATGGCGATCAGCGCGCGGCGCGCGGCATCCTCGCGGCGCCAGTCGCGCACCAGCCACAGCATCAGCAGCATAAGCGGGGTGTGAAAGGTTTCGGTTTGCCCGACGTAGGAGCCGTAAGCCGAGACGAGCACCATGTAGAGCACGCCGGCCACAGCGGCCGCGAACCGGTCGACGAGCAGCCTGGCGAGCGCATAGACGAGCAGCGCGCCGCCAAACACCGATAGCGTCGCGAGAACCTGATAGGCGGCCGGGCCGGGCCCGCCGATCCAGTGCGCGATAGCGAAAATCACGAACAGCCCGAACGGCTTGCGGTCCCATTGATCGACATAGGGCCAGTCGCCCTGCGTCATGCGCCAGCCGATGAAGGAATAGAGCTGGTCGTCGAAATCGGCGACCGGATCGCCGAACCACAGGCCGCGGATCGCGAAAGCGGCCAGCAGCAGCACGGCGGCAGCGATCAGATCGACGCGTGCCAGCGGGGGCAGGTTTGGGCTGGTTGCCCGCGAATCCGACACGTAACCCCCCGCCGCGAGTCGCCCGCGCAGCACGGGCGGCACAGCCGATTATCCGCTAGCATGGCCGCAATGAAGCCGGACCCTTCGATAAACTGTTGGCTCTGCGAACGTTCGCTGGGCCGTGTGGTCCAGTGGCATCACCCTGTGCCCAAGGCGAAGGGCGGGCGCGAGACGGTCCCGCTACATCCGATTTGCCACCGCGTGATTCACGCGAAGTTCACCAACGCTGAGCTTTTTCGGGCCGGAGGCGCGCGCGCCGCACTGACCGCCCATCCGGAGATCGCCCGCTTCCTGGCTTGGATTGCCGGAAAACCGCCCGATTTTCACGCCCCGACGCGGCTTCGGAACAATGCAAGGCGTTGAACGATTTATGTTTTTAAATGCCGCAGCGATGCGCTCATAATCGAGTTGTCCGCTGTTTCTTTTTGGGACGCGGCTCTGAGCGGGATGACGCGATGGTAACTGATCTGTCATGGGTCGGGACATGAAAGGCCTCAATGTCCCCCCAGGCCGCCGCCGAACTGCCGTGATCGGCGCCGCGATCCTGCTGCTTGCAGCTTCGGTTCCGGTTGCCCTCTCGGTCAATTCGAGCCGCGCCGATGCCGCTCCCAACGCAGGCGTTACCGCCGGCACGGGCTCGGATGCGCTCGCCGATCTCGAGAACCGCTCGCCCGGCGAACGGCTGGTCGGTGTTGCGATGAAGGCGGCGCGGGCCGTTTCGCAAGCTCTCGGGGTCAGCCCCGCCGAACCTGAGAAGCGTGCCGAGCGCGCGCTTCCCCGCCCGCCGGCCGCGCCGGCCGGGGAAGAGATCGCGTTCGCCATTCCCGACCCGGCAGCGCCGTTGCTCCCCACCGAAGCGCCTGAACTGGCCGGCTTGCCCGGTGAACTGGGTCCGCTCGCGAGCCTTCCCGGACCGAGCTTTTCGGGCGGTTTCGGCTATGTACCTGTGTCCGGTGGCGGCGGCAGCATTGGAGGCGGTGGCGGCCCCGGCGGCACAACTCCCGGTGGGGAAGGCGGCGGCGCGCCTCCGGTCTCGGCGGTACCCGAACCCGCGACCTGGGCGATGATGATCATGGGGTTCGGGCTGCTGGGCGGGGCGATGCGCCGCCAGTCGCGCAAGAACAGGCTCGCTCTCGGGCTGTGATGCGCGCCGCACGGATCGCGATGTTCGTGCTGGCGGCGGTCGGGGCCCTGGCCGTGACCGGGCTCGTGCTCAACGTCCCGGCCGACTCGGCACCGCTCGCCGAGGCACCTGCGTCCGCCGCGCAAGCACGCGGCGGCCGCGTGTTCCTGACCGCCGACCAGACGCGGCGCGGCGCCGAGACGGGCTTGCTGCCCGCCGGCGTTCGCTCGATCCTCGACCTCAAGGGCAAGCTCAAGCACGGCGAGTACCGCTGGGACGACACGGGGGTTCCGGCGGGCGAACTGGCGATTCGCGTCGATATCGACCGCCAGCTCGTGTCGGTGTTCCGCAGCGGGCATGAAATCGGCACCGCCGTGGTGCTCTACGGTGCCGAGGGCAAGCCGACCCCGCTTGGTCGCTTCCCGATCAAATCCAAGCACGCCGACTATCACTCGCGCACTTACGATGCGCCGATGCCCTTTGCGATGTTCCTGACCGACGACGGCGTGGCCGTCCACGGCAGCAACGTGCGGTGGGGCAGGGCCTCCAACGGCTGCGTCGGGGTGCCCGAAGAGTTCGCCCGCCTGCTGTTCGACGCCGCCCGCGTGGGCGACGTGGTCGAAGTGGTCGCATCCGGGCGAGGCTAGGCAAGACCCGCCAGCGGTGACACAAACGGTGTCCTGCTGAAGGACACGCCGCGATGAAACGTGCAGCCTTGGCCCTGCTTATGCTGGCCGCTCCGCTCACAGCGCAGGAACAGCCAGAGCTGCCCGCGTTCCTGGCCGGCGCCTGGGAACAGCGCACGGGCGACACCTGGGCCGACGAGTTCTGGACCCCGCCGCGCGGGGGGATGATGATCGGCGCGGCCCGGATCGGGCGCGGCGAGGTACTCCGCGAGTTCGAGCATACCCGGATCGTGCGCAAGCCCGACGGCTCGCTGAGCTTTTTCGCCCAGCCGCGCGGGGTGCCGCCGACCGAGTTCCCGCTGGTCGCCAGCGGCCCGCAAATGGTCGAGTTCGCGAGCGCCGCGCACGATTACCCCCAGCGGATCCGCTACTGGCGCGAAGGGCGCCTGCTCAAGGCGCGCATCTCGAAGATGGACGGCAGCGACGCGATGGAGTGGAGCTACAGCCCGATCGCAGAGTGAAGGCTTAGCGCCGTGCGGTCGCATCCTTGAGCGACTTGCCGGGCCTGAAGCCAGGCCGCTTAGCCGCTTCGACCTTCATCGGCTTGCCGGTCCGCGGGTTGCGGATCAGCGTTGCCGGCCGTTCGGTCACGGAAAAGGTCCCGAAGCCCGTGAGGCGGACGTCCTTGCCGTCATGCAGGGCGTCACCGATGGTGCCGAGCAGAGCCCTGACGGCCAATTCGGTGAGCTTGCGATCGAGGCCGGTCGTTTGCGCCACCTGGACGATGAGGTCCTTGCGCGTGAGGACGCGGCTCCGCTGCTTGCCTGCCCCACCACTCCGCCCGGCCCATTCGGCGAGGAGATCGGGGCCGTGGCCCTGCGAATTGTCCACATGCAACCCGCTCAGATCGTCGATCGCGAAACGGTCGCTGCGCACTTCAGCCATTGTCGATCAACTCCAGGTCAAGCATGCGCGATGCCGCATCGAACCCTAGCACACGCAGTCGCGCGTTTCGAGCAAGCAGGATTTCCTCCTCCTCCGGGTGATGCGAATATGGGACGAGATCGAGCGCTTTCGAGCCCTCCGCAAGGCGAATGCGCAGGATCAATCCTTCGTCGCCACCTTTGAACCGCGTCGCGACATCGGGATCGCGGGTCGTGCTCAGGAACTCGTCGAAATGAATAACGCTGCCGGCTTTCAGGCCGCGGGCGGCAAGGTCCAGCGCATATGCCCGCTTGATCCCGCGGTAGACGGTACGCGGGCGGTCGAGGCGCGAATCTTGCAGCACCTCATCGATCCGATCGATCAGGCGAGTGGTGCCGAGCTCGGGCGGGGAACGGCCGCGCAACTGGTTGTTGATCTCTCGCGCCGCAGGGCCCGAGTAGCGTTCGAGCGCCGCGCGCTGTTCAGGGCTCGGACGCATTCGATCCGATTGCTACCCCGGATACTGAAGAGGACAAGCCGAAACCGGAGCCGAAACGGTTCCATCGCCGCCGCGCTCCAGGCGAGGGCGCTCAGCCCTCGACGCGCTCCGCCAGCACGGTCAGCCCGGCAGCCGAGACCTCCGCGAAGCCCCCGCGCACTTCGATCGTCTCGGGCGCGGCGCCTTCGCTCTTGAGCACCACCAGCGCGCCGTCGCGGATCGTCGCCATGACCGGCGCGTGCCCTTCGAGCACCCCGAAGTCGCCTTCGGTGCCGGGCACGGTGACCATGTAGACAGGCTCGGAGCGGACCAGGCGTTCCGGAGTGACGAGTTCGAAGTGCAGGGCCATCTCATTCTCCCCCCTCCCGCTTGCGGGAGGGGTCGGGGGTGGGTCTGTATGAGGGTGGGAGTGTGGCCCACCCCTAACCCCTCCCGCAAGCGGGAGGGGGATAGCTTACGCGTCCTCGGCCAGCTTCTGCGCCTTGGCTACGGCTTCCTCGATGCCGCCGACCATGTAGAAAGCGGCTTCGGGCAGGTGGTCGTATTCGCCTTCGACGACCGCCTTGAACGACTTCACGGTATCCTCGACCTGCACGAATTTGCCGGGGATGTTGGTGAACACTTCGGCGACGTGGAACGGCTGGCTGAGGAAGCGCTGGATCTTGCGTGCGCGGGCGACCGTCAGGCGGTCCTCCTCGCTGAGCTCGTCCATGCCGAGGATGGCGATGATGTCCTGCAGGCTCTTGTACTTCTGCAGCGTCTCCTGGACCTTGCGCGCCACTTCGTAGTGCTCCTGCCCGACCACGGCCGGGGTCAGCACGCGGCTGGTCGAATCGAGCGGATCGACCGCCGGGTAGATGCCCAATTCGGAAATCGCGCGGGAGAGCGTGGTGGTGGCGTCCAAGTGCGCGAACGAGGTCGCCGGCGCCGGGTCGGTCAAGTCGTCCGCGGGCACGTAGATCGCCTGCACCGACGTGATCGAGCCCTTGTTGGTCGAAGTGATGCGTTCCTGGAGCTGGCCCATGTCGGTCGACAGGGTCGGCTGGTAGCCCACCGCCGAGGGGATGCGGCCGAGCAGCGCCGACACTTCCGAGCCCGCCTGGGTGAAGCGGAAGATGTTATCGACGAAGAACAGCACGTCCTGCCCTTCCTGGTCGCGGAAGTACTCGGCCATGGTCAGGCCGGAGAGCGCGACGCGCGCGCGGGCGCCCGGCGGCTCGTTCATCTGGCCGAACACCAGCGCCACCTTGCTGCCTTCGGAGGTCGGGTTGCCGTCGGCGTCCTTGGCGATGACGCCGGCGTCGAGGAACTCGTGGTAGAGGTCGTTGCCCTCGCGGGTGCGCTCACCCACGCCGGCGAACACCGACACGCCGCCGTGGCCCTTGGCGATGTTGTTGATCAGCTCCTGGATCAGCACGGTCTTGCCCACGCCGGCGCCGCCGAACAGGCCGATCTTGCCGCCGCGCGCATAGGGCGCGAGCAGGTCGATGACCTTGATGCCGGTGACCAGAATGGCCGCCTCGGTCGACTGGTCGACGAACAGCGGGGCCTCGGCGTGAATCGGGGCGGTCTGGTCGTGGCCGACGGGGCCGCGCTCGTCGATCGGCTCGCCGATCACGTTGAGAATGCGGCCGAGCGTCTTGGGGCCGACCGGGACCGAGATCTGCGCGCCGGTGCTGCGCACGCTCTGGCCGCGGGTCAGGCCCTCGGTGGCGTCCATCGCGATCGTGCGGACGGTGTTCTCGCCGAGGTGCTGGGCGACTTCGAGCACCAGCCGGTTGCCGTTGTTGTCGGTCTCGAGCGCGGTGAGAATCGCCGGCAGCTCGCCTTCGAACGACACGTCGACGACGGCGCCGATGACCTGGGCGATAGTGCCCTTGTCGGTCACGTTGGGGTTAAGCACGGGGGCGGTGGCCATGTTCGTTTCCTTGGCTTGAACGTGATTAGAGCGCTTCGGCGCCCGCAATGATCTCAATTAGCTCTGTAGTAATCGCGGCCTGGCGGCTGCGGTTGTACTGGATGGTCAGCTTGCCGATCAGCTCGCCGGCGTTGCGCGTGGCGTTGTCCATCGCGGTCATAGACGCGCCCTGTTCGCTGGCTTGGTTCTCAAGCAGCGCCCGGAACAACTGGGTCTTCAGGTAGCGCGGCAGCAGAGCGGCGAGGATTTCCTCCTCGTCGGGCTCGTACTCGACCGCCGCCGGGCTCGCCGCGGCGCTGGCGGGGGCGGGCACCGGAATGATCTGAACCCGGGTCGGCTCTTGCGTCAGCGCCGACTTGAACTTCGAGAAAAACAGGTGCGCGACATCGAACTTGCCGGCCTCGTAGAGCGTTACCAGCTCGTCGGCGATGCGGGTCGCCTCGGCAAAGCCGGGCTCGCGTACGTCGGTGGTGTCGAACTGGTGGCCGACGTTGTCGGGATATGCGCGGCGGATCGAGGCCCGGCCCTTGCGACCGACCAGGTAGAACATGACGTCCTTGCCCTCGGCGCGCAGTTCATTCGCCTTGGCGAGCGCGGCGCGGACGATGTTCGAATTGAACGCACCGGCCAGGCCCTTGTCGCTGTTGGCGACAACCAGCAGGTGCTTCTGGTCGCGGCCGGTCCCGGCGAGCAGCTTGGGCGCTCCCTCGCGGTCGGCCACGGCCGAGGCGAGGCTGGCCATGACCTGGCCGAGGCGCTCGGCATAGGGACGCGCGGCTTCGGCCGCCGCCTGCGCCTTACGCAGCTTGGCCGCCGCCACCATCTGCTTGGCCTTGGTGATCTTCTGGGTCGACTTGACCGAGTTGATCCGGCCCTTGAGTTCCTTGAGTGACGCCACTCTGGTTCCTCTAATCTCCCTCTCCCCTTCAGGGGAGAGGGTCGGGGAGAGGGGGCTGTCGCCGCCTCGGTTGTTTTGGTTTCGGGCGAGGGCACATTCCCCTCTCCCAACCCTCTCCCCTGAAGGGGAGAGGGCTTAAGTTACGCGAACTGCTTGGCGAACTCGCCGAGCGCGTCTTTCAGTTCGGCCTTGGTTTCGTCCGAGAAGTCGCGGCTGTCGCGGATCGCGGTGAGGATATTGGCCTTCTCGGACCGCATCCAGCTCAGCATCTGGGCCTCGTAGTCGGTTACCCGGTTGACCGGCACCTCGTCGAGGAAGCCGTTGGTACCGGCGAAGATCGACACCGTCTGCTCCTCGAACGGCAGGGGCGAGAACTGCGGCTGCTTGAGCAGCTCGGTCAGGCGCGCGCCGCGATTGAGCAGCTTCTGGGTCGAGGCGTCGAGGTCCGAGCCGAACTGCGCGAACGCGGCCATTTCGCGGTACTGAGCAAGCTCGAGCTTGATCGAGCCCGAGACCTTCTTCATCGCCTTGGTCTGCGCGGCCGAGCCGACGCGGCTGACCGACAGGCCGACGTTGATCGCCGGGCGGATGCCCGCGAAGAACAGGCCGGTCTCAAGGAAGATCTGCCCGTCGGTGATCGAGATCACGTTGGTCGGGATATAGGCCGAAACGTCGCCGGCCTGGGTTTCGATGATCGGCAGCGCGGTCAGCGATCCGGCACCGTTCTCGTCGTTCATCTTCGCCGCGCGTTCGAGCAGGCGGCTGTGCAGGTAGAACACGTCGCCCGGATAGGCTTCGCGGCCCGGCGGACGGCGCAGCAGCAGCGACATCTGGCGATAGGCGACCGCCTGCTTGGAAAGATCGTCGTACACGATCACGGCGTGCATGCCGTTGTCGCGGAAGAACTCGCCCATTGCGGTGCCCGTGTAGGGCGCGAGGAACTGCAGCGGGGCGGGCTCCGACGCGGTCGCGGCGACCACGATGGTGTATTCCATCGCGCCGTTTTCTTCGAGCGTGCGGACGATCTGCGCGACCGTCGAGCGCTTCTGCCCGACCGCGACGTAGATGCAGTAGAGCTTCTTCGATTCGTCGTCGCCGGCGTTGGCTTCCTTCTGGTTGATGAAGGTGTCGATCGCGACGGCGGTCTTGCCCGTCTGGCGGTCGCCGATGATCAGCTCGCGCTGGCCGCGCCCGATCGGGACCAGCGCGTCGAGCGCCTTGAGCCCGGTCTGCACCGGCTCGTGCACCGACTTGCGCGGGATGATGCCCGGCGCCTTGACCTCGACGCGGCTGCGCTTGTCGGCGACGATCGGGCCCTTGCCGTCGATCGGATTGCCGAGCGCGTCGACCACGCGGCCGAGCAGGCCCTTGCCGACGGGCACGTCCACGATCGTGCCGGTGCGCTTGACGCTGTCGCCTTCCTTGATCTCCGAGTCCGAACCGAAGATCACGACGCCGACATTGTCGGCCTCGAGGTTGAGCGCCATGCCCTGCACGCCGTTGGCGAACTCGACCATCTCGCCCGCCTGGACCTTGTCGAGCCCGTAGATGCGCGCGATGCCGTCGCCGACGCTGAGCACCGAGCCCACTTCGCTGACTTCGGCCTCGGTGCCGAAGTTGGCGATCTGGTCCTTGATGACCTTCGAGATTTCAGCGGCACGGATTTCCATGATTAGCCTTTCATCGAAGCCTTGTGACGGGCTTTCAGCCCTTCATTGCTTGGGCGAGAGAGTTGAGGCGCGAGCGGATCGAGCCGTCGATCCGCTGCGAGCCGATGGTGACGACGAGCCCGCCGAGCAGTTCCGGCTCGATGCGGGTCCTGAGCTTGACGGTGCGGCCTTGGCGGGCCCGCAGCTTGGTCTCCAGCTGCCCGACCTGCGCGTCGGTCAGCGGGTGCGCGCTGGCGACTTCGGCGGTCACTTCGCCGCGCTGCGCGGCGGCGATCGCCTGGAACGCGCGGATCATCGCCGGCAGGTCGCCGAGCCGGCGGTTTTCGGCCAGCACGCCGAGGAAGTTGCTGGTGAGCTCAGCAAGCGCGAAGTGCTTGGCGAGCCCGGCCATGACCTGGCCGGCCTGCGCGCGGCCGATTTCCGGGTTGCGGATCAGAGCCCTGAGCTCCGCCGATTCGGCGAGCGCGCTGCCAAGCGTCTCGAGATCGGACTCGATAGCCGTGACCGTCCCGGCCTCGCTGGCGAGATCGAACAGGGCAGCGGCATAGCGCCCTGCCAGGCTGGCCTTAATACCGGCGGAAAGCTCCACGCGCGAAGGTCCTTCAAAACCCAGTGAACGGGAAAGGGTCTCGCCAAAAGGGGCGCTTGAACAGCACCCCGGCAAGGCTGCGCGCGCCTAGCATCGGGGACCGGAGGATGCAACCCGCCCGGTCCGTCCGCCCGCTAAGACCCAGCCCGGGCCGGACCGCAGCGATAGACCAGCCGCTCGTTAGGGGTTTCGGGCAGCAGCGAGAGCATTGCCTGCTGGCGGTCGCCCAGTTCTCCGGCGGCTTCGCTCCCCGCGCCGCAGGCCGGCGCCTGGAACTCCCCGCGCGCCTCGCGCAAACGGGTCATGCTCTCGCGGTCGAGCAGGTAGCGCTCCATCCGGTATTCGCGCGTGGCGGGATCGAACCTGTTGACCGAAACGGTCGCTTCCTCGCTCGGCGTGAACACCCGCGCCCAGGCGCCGTCGGCGAAGCCGTACTGGGTGCGCCCGTTGACGCAGCCGTCGGCGCGCCATTCGAGCGGCACGTCGGCAGTGTCGGCGCCGGTCACTTTGCTGCGCGCCGGATCGAGCACGCAGACAAAGCGTCCGGCGTCGATCGAGGCGCTCGCCGCGCCGGACGATTCGGCGGCCGCGGTCTCGGCGAGGAGCGCGTCGTTGACCCGGTCGTCGATCGAGGCGAAGTCGGGCCGCAGGATCCACGCCAGGAACGCGCCGAGCACCGCCAAGCCCGCGATCGACGCGGCGATCTTGAGCTGCTTCTGGTTGTCACGTCCGTAAGCCTGGTAAGCGAAGCCTCCGGCGCCGAGCCCGACCAGCAGCAGGACCATCGCCAGCGCCAATCCGTTGTCGCGCTCGGTCATGACCGCGAACACCGCATAGCGCTCGAATTGCTCGCGGCGCCGCGCGGTCGTGCGCTGCTCGGTCTCGGCGCGAAACTGCGCGTCCATCCGCGCGCGCTCGGCCTGGGCGCGCTCCGCCGCGTCGAGTTCGGCGATCGAGCGGCAGGGCAGGCCGTTGATCGCCGGGGTGATGTCGTTGGCGCGCAGGAACGGCAGCAGTTCGCGGTTCGAGGCGGCAAAATAGAACTCGCCGTCGCTCGAGCCGCTTTCGGCGCCGAAGCTGTTGACCCCGATCACCCGCCCGCACTCGTCGAGCAGCGGTCCGCCGCTGTTCCCGCGCGCGATCGGGGCGGTGTGGAGCAGCGAATCGAACTCGCGGGTCGGGCGGCGTCCCGACAGGAACCCGGTGCTGCGCACGGGCGGCTGCGCATTGAAGATGTCGCCGATCGAGAGCCCCTGCGCGCGGTCGACGTTCATGGGATAGCCGACCGCGGTCACCGCGCCGCTGTCGGTCGGTGGATTGCCGGCGATCGTCAGCGGCGGCAGCCGCATCGGCGAGGTCGTCGCCAGCAGCGCAAGGTCGTTGCGCGGGCTGATCGCGATGATCCGCGCATAGACCGCGTCCTCCCCGTCGGACGGGACGATGGCAATGGCGAGATCGGCGTTGCCGCGCGCTTCGGCGACGACATGGGCATTGGTGACGATCCGCTCGGGTCCGATGGCGAAGCCTGTGCCATGGGAGATCGGCTCGAGCTTGGCGTTGTCGGCCTCGACGATCACCACCCGCACCACGCCGCGTGCGGCGGCTTCGATGTCGGCGGGATCCGCGGCGGCGGGCCCCGCGAGCAGGCCCGCGCAGGCGAGCGCGAAAGCCGCGCCGATCCGTGTCCGCCATGTCTGCCAGCCCGTCATCGCGCCTCTTTCGCCGCCCCGCGCTTTGAGCGCAAGATTCGGGAGGCAATCGCCCACCGTGGCCTTATCTTGCCCGGCATGGACAGCACCGAACTGATGCAGGCGGCTTTCGCGGCGCGCGACCGCAGCTACGACGGGCGCTTCGTGGTCGCCGTCACCACTACCAACATCTATTGCCGGCCGAGCTGCCCGGCGCGGCGGCCGCGGCCGGAGAACACGCGCTTCTACGCCTCGGCCGAGCAGGCGCGGGAGGCCGGCTTCCGTCCCTGCCGGCGCTGCGAGCCCGACGGGGTGACGCGCGACCGCGCCGCGGTCGAGCTGGCCATCGACCTGTTGCGCCAGGCGGACGCTCGGATCGGGCCCCGGATTTCCTTGGCCGAACTGGCCGCCGAGACCGGCTATTCGCCGAGCCACATGCAGCGCGTCTTCACCCGTGCGACCGGTCTGTCCCCCGCCGCCTATGCCCGCGCTTTGCGCGAGGAGCGGGCGAGGGTGGCTCTGAGCACCGCGGGCGCGGTGACCGGGGCGATCTACGAAGCGGGGTTCGAAAGCGCTTCTCGGTTTTACGACAGCATGGAAGGAAAGCTCGGCATGACCCCTTCGGCCTGGGTGCGCGGTGGCGCGGGGGCGACGATTCGCTGGGCGGTGGTGGCGACCACGCTCGGCCCGATGCTGGTAGCGGCGACCGACCGGGGCGTGTGCCGGCTCTCGTTCGATGAGACCGCCGAGGACTTGGCCGTGCGGTTCCCCAACGCCGACCTGGTCGAAGGCGGCGAGGCGTTTGCAGAGCTGCTTGCCCGGGTGATCGAAGCGGTGGAGCGACCCGGCGCCGGGCACGACATCCCGCTCGACGTGCAGGGGACCGCGTTCCAGCAGCGCGTCTGGGCCGAACTGCGCCGGATCCCGGCGGGTGAGACGCGCAGCTATGCGCAGATCGCGGCGGCGGCCGGGCACCCCGGAGCGGTGCGCGCGGCGGGCAGCGCCAACGGCGCGAACGCGGTTGCGGTGCTGATCCCGTGTCACCGGGTGATCCGCGCCGACGGTTCTCTCGGCGGCTATGCCTACGGGCTCGACATCAAGCGCGAATTGCTCGAACGGGAACGGCAATGACCACGATCGACTCCGCGAAGCGCGCTGCCTTCGCCGCGCTCAACCAGCCGGGCAATCCGGTGCTGCTCTATAATATCTGGGACGTCGCGAGCGCCAAGGCGGTGGCCGGGGCGGGCGCTCCCGCGATCGCCACCGGCAGCCACGCCCTCGCCGAGGCGATGGGCTTCCCCGACGGCGAAAAGATCCCGCTCAGCCTGTTCTTCGACTGCGTGCGGCGGATCGTGGCCGGGGTCGAGGCGCCGGTGACGGTGGACTTCGAAGGCGGTTTCGCGGTCGACGCGACCCATGTCGCCGATCATGCGCGGTATCTCGCCGAGACCGGCGCGGTCGGTTGCAATTTCGAGGATCAGGAGATCGGCGGGCCGGGCCTGCACCCGGTCGAAGAGCAGGCGCGGCGGGTGGCGGCGATGGCCGAGAGCGGCCTGTGGGTCAACGCACGCACCGACCTGTTCCTGCGCCGCCGGCTGGCGGGCGGCAATCCCCACGACCGCGCTCTGCTGCCCGAAGCGCTCGAGCGCGCGGCCGCCTATGCCGAAGCGGGCGCGCACAGCTTCTTCATTCCCGCCGTCAGCGATATCGACCTAATCGCCGAAATCTGCGCGGCCTCGCCGCTGCCGGTCAACGTGTTCAAGACCGATGCGCTGGACCTGCCCGCGCTGGCCGAGGCCGGCGTCGCCCGCGTGAGCTGGGGCCCGCAGCCGTGGCGCTGGGCAATGGAACGGCTCGCGGCGGAAGCCGGGGCGCTCTACAGCTAGCAATCCCCGCGTTCACACGAAGCTGTAAGGGTCGATGTCCACGCTCACCCGCACCCCTTGCGGGAAGGTGAGTTCGCCCAGCCAGTCGCGGATCACCTGCTGCACTTCGGCGCTGCGCCGGGCGTTGAGCAGCAGCCGGTGGCGGTAGCGGCCGCGCAGCAATGCCAACGGGGCCGGAGCAGGGCCGACGATCATCACGTCCGGCAGATGCGGCCGCGTGGCGCCGATGCGCTTGGCCGCCTCGCGCGCCTCGGCCTCGTCCTCGCTCGAGACGATGATCGCCGCCCAGCGCCCGAACGGCGGGGCGCCGGCGTGGCGGCGGGCCTCGGTTTCGGCGGCGTAGAAGGCGTCGCGGTCTCCGGCAGCGAGCGCGGCGATGACCGCGGCTTCGGGGTGACGGGTCTGCACCAGCACTTCGCCCGGCTTGCTGCCGCGCCCCGCGCGCCCGGCGACCTGGGCAATCTGCTGGTAAGTGCGCTCGGCAGCGCGCAAGTCCCCGCCTTCGAGCCCCAGGTCCGCATCGACTACGCCGACCAGTGTGAGCTCAGGAAAGTGGAACCCCTTCGTGACGAGCTGCGTGCCCACGATAACGTCGATCGCGCGCGCCTCGGCCTCGGCCACGAAGGCGGCGGCCTTCTCAGGCGAGTTCAGGGTATCGCTGGTCGCGACCGCGATGCGCGCGCCGGGCAGCAGCTCCGCGACTTCGTCGGCGATCCGCTCGACGCCCGGGCCGCAGGCCACCAGGCAATCGGGCTCGCCGCATTCGGGGCACGTCGCGGGCGGCTGAGTCTCGTGCCCGCAATGATGGCAGGCGAGCCGGCGGCTCAGCCGGTGCTCGACCAGCCAGGCGCTGCAATTGGGGCATTTGAAGCGGAACCCGCAATTGCGGCACAGCGTCAGCGGAGCGTAGCCGCGCCGGTTGAGGAACAGCAGCGACTGCTCGCCGCGTTCCAGCCGTTCGCGCAGCGCGGCTTCCAGCGGCGGGGCCAGCCAGCGGCCGCGCTCGGGCTTGTGCTCGGTCAGATCGATCAGCGTGATCGCCGGCATCTGCGCGCCGCCATAGCGGCGGGGCAGGACCAGCCGCTCGTAAACGCCCGCTTCGGCCATCTGCAGGCTTTCGAGCGCCGGCGTGGCGCTGGCGAGAACCGCCGGAATGCGCTCGAAGCGCGCGCGCATCACCGCCACGTCGCGAGCGTTGTAGCGCACGCCCTCGTCCTGCTTGAAGCTGACCTCGTGCGCCTCGTCGACGACGATCAGCCCGAGATTGGCATACGGCAGGAACAGCGCCGAGCGCGCGCCGACCACCACTTGCGCGCCACCGTTTTCTGGGCCCGCCGCAATCGCCCGCCAGGCGCGTCGCCGTTCGGTCGACTTGAGCGAGGAATGCCACACCACCGGGGCCGCCCCGAAACGTTCCTCGAAGCGCCTGAGAAACGCTTCGGTCAGGGCGATTTCCGGAAGCAGGACAAGCGTTTGCCGCGCACACCTGAGGCTTTCGGCGATAGCCTCGAAATAGGTCTCGGTCTTGCCCGATCCGGTCACCCCGTCGAGCAGGAACGGCGCGAAGCGGCGCTCGCGTACCGCCGCGACCAGCCGCTCGGCCGCCTCGGCCTGCGCGGGCGCCAGCTCCGGCTGCCCATGGTCGGCGGCGGCGCGGGGGTAGGGCCGGTCGCAGTCGACCAAGACCGGCTCGAGCACGCCCTGGTTGACCAGCCCGCGCAGCACCCCTTCGCTGACCGCGGCGATCCCGGCCAGCTCGCGGATCGTCGCCTGCTCGCCTTCCAGCGCGTCGATCGCGGCGCGGCGCTGCGGGGTGAGCCGTTCGGGAGCGCCCCCCGTCAGGCGATACTCGGTCATCGTCGCTGGTCCGCGCAGCGCGCCGCCGCTCGCGAGCACCATCCGGGCGACCGCCGACAGCGGCGCGCAATAGTAGTCCGCCGTCCATTCGAGCAGCCGGCGCAGCTCAGCGCGGATCGGCGGCACCGGCAGGACCGCGATCAGCGGGCGCAGCTTGGCGTCCGGAACCGGCGCGGTGGGCAGCCGTTCCGCTTCCCAGACCACGCCGACAGTCTGGCGCGGCCCGAGCGGGGCGACCACGACCGAGCCGGCCTCCACCGCCATCCCTTCGGGCACGCGGTAGTCGAGCGGCCCGAGGGCGGCGTTGAAGATGAGCAGTCGGACGCGGTTCATGGTTGCCGCTGCACATGGCGCCGCCGGCAAGGTGCGGCAAGGAGGAGGTCCACGCGATGCCCCATTTGAGAGCCACCCCTGTGCGTCGCCGCGCATTCCTGGCGGGGTCGCTCGCGTCGGCGGCCGCGCTCGCGCTGCCGGCCTGCACCACGTACGGCGGCGGGTTCGACTTGACCGAGGCGGTCCGGCGCCTGTTGCTGCTGTCGAGCGAGCGCGCCTTCGTGCGCCTGACCGCGCCCGACGGATTCTGGGACCAGCAGGTCGCCCGCGTCGGCCTCGACGGGTATTTCGGCAACCGCGGTTCGGTGCTCGCGACGATCTTGACTTCGGCGCTGTTCAAGTCGCGGCTCGAAGAGGTGGTCGCGGATGTCGCGATCGACGCTTCCTACCGCGCGGCGCCGATCGTCACCGACGCCGTGCGCACGATCGGCTTCGCCAATGCGGTCGCGCTGGTGCGCGGTGGCCCGACCGCGGCGAGCGGCTACTTGCGGCAGGAGATCGGCGCGCGGCTGCTCGACGCGCTCGTGCCCGGCATCGGCGACGCGCTGCGTGTGGCGCAGGACCCGCTGATCGGCCAGTTGATCGCCGGGCTCACCGGCGTCGATCTGGCGCGCACCACGCGCGGCTTCGCGGCTCAGGTCGAGGACGCGATCTGGAACGAGATCGCCGCCGAGGAAGCCGCGATTCGCGCCGATCCGCGGTCGACGCGCGATCCGCTGCTGATCGGCGTTCTGGCCGCGGATGCGATGCTTTAGGCGCGATCTACAGGCGCCAGTTCAGAGTCACCTGCGGCGTGTGGCTGATCCGATCGCTCTGCCCCGCGCGCGGGATAAAGACGCCGCGATACCCAATCCCCGCTTCGAAGGTGTCGGAAAGTCGCTGCGCCAACGTCGCTTCGATGCGCACCTGATCGACGCGCTCTCGCTGGCCGCGTTCTTGCGGACGCGCAATGTAGAGCAGCTCGGCTGAGATCGCAGCCCTGGCTCGCGGGGTGATGGGCTGCGTAAACTGCACACGCTGGCGGAGACGAATGACGGGACGGTCGCCGCGGTCGTACCATCGCTGTTCGACGCGCGAGCGAAACGCGACCGGGCCGAATGTGAGAGTGGCCTGCTGCTGCAGACGGATGTCATCGGCGGGGTCCTGCTCGGTATAGACGACCGCTCCGGTCAGCGTCAGCCAGTCGTTGACCGCGTAGTCGAGCGCGGTGCGCAGCTCGAACAGGTCCCCTTCCGCGCGCCAGCGGTGCTGCGGTTCGACGTGGGCGGTAAAGCGCTCTGAAAGCGTGACGGCGATGCCGCTGGCGAGGCGGAACTGGGTGTCCTCCTCGGTCGCCGCCGCTGGCGCAGCAAACCATACAAAAGGGAAAGCGAACGAGAGGCCGGCGAGCGCACGCATGGCTGGGGGCCATACGGTTCCCCGGGAGCATAACAAGTCCATGGTGTGACAAATCTCTCGGTCGATGCGCCCGGCGCGGCTTCGCAGCCCCGGTCTTTGTTGCTAGCAGACCCGCCGCATGGCTGACGAAACCCCTCTCGATCGGTTCCGGCTCGCGCTCACCGGCGCGGCGCGCGCGATCGCGCACGATGCCGAACTGGAAGTCGCCTGGACCGCCGAGGCACCCGCGGTGCAGGGGCACTCGCTGCGGGTGCCGATGCCTCTGCGCACGGTTCCGCCGGAGCAGGCGCG
This sequence comes from Sphingomonadales bacterium 12-68-11, assembly GCA_002279825.1. Classification (GTDB taxonomy): domain Bacteria; phylum Pseudomonadota; class Alphaproteobacteria; order Sphingomonadales; family Sphingomonadaceae; genus Croceibacterium_A. The sequence goes on along the minus strand of NCCV01000002.1, from coordinate 302,757 downwards.
CGAGGCGCGCGGCTTTGCCGACAGTTTCGCGCTGCGCCTGCGCCATCACAACGAAGCGCTCCATCGCCGGCATATGCCCGCCGAGGGCGGCGCGCGGGCCTGCTACGACGCGGTCGAGCGCGTGCGCTACGAGGCGCTGGGCGAGCGCGACTACGCGGGTATGCGCGCCAACCTGGCGTCGTCCACCGACGCGCGCACCCGCGCCGATCCGATCGCGCGCGCCGTCAACCCCGAGGACGTGCCGATCGAGACCGCGCTGGCGCTGCTGCTGCGCGAGAAGTTGAGCGGCCTGCCGATCCCCACCGCCGCCCGGGCCGCGGTCGAAATGCGGCGCGAGCAGATCGAGCGCGCGACCGGTGACGACTTTGCGCGCCTGGCCGGACTGCTCGAAGACCAGGCGGCGTTCCAGCAGCTCTCGCTGGCGATGTTGCGCCATCTCGAGCTGATCGAGGCCGACGAACTCGACGCGGGCGGCGACGACGGCGAGGGCGAGGACGCGCCGGGCGAGGACGAGGAGGGCGGCGAGGCCGAACAGACCCCCTCGCAGGAAATGCGCGAAGAGCAGGTCTCGGGCGAAGAGGGCGAAGGCGAGGGCGACGACGAGCAGACCGCCGAAGTCGAATCCGAAACCGAGATGTCCGAAGCCGATCCGGGCGACGAGGGCGAGCAGGGCCTGCTCCCCGTCCGCCCCAACCGGCCGTGGACCGACATCCCCGAAGGCTTCGACTACAAGGTCTTCACCGAGGAGTTCGACGAGGTCGTCGAGGCGACCGAGCTGTGCGACTACGAAGAGCTCGACCGCCTGCGCGCCTATCTCGACAGCCAGTTGACCGGGTTGCAAGGCGTGGTCACGCGGCTCGCCAACCGGCTCCAACGGCGGCTCATGGCGCAGCAGAACCGGTCATGGGATTTCGACCAGGAGGAAGGCCTGCTCGATGCCGCGCGGCTCGCCCGCGTGGTGGTCAGCCCCGGCCATTCGCTCAGCTACAAAGTCGAGCGCGACCAAGAGTTCAAGGACACCGTCGTCACTCTGCTGATCGACAACTCGGGCTCGATGCGCGGTCGGCCGATCTCGATCGCCGCGATCAGCGCCGACATCATGGCCCGCACGCTCGAACGCTGCGGGGTCAAGGTCGAGATCCTCGGCTTCACCACCCGCGCCTGGAAGGGCGGGCAGAGCCGCGAGAAATGGCTGGCGGGAGGCAAGCCGGGCCAGCCGGGCCGCCTCAACGACTTGCGCCATATCATCTACAAGAAGGCCGACGAGCCGATGCGCCGCGCGCGCAAGAGCCTCGGCCTGATGATGCGCGAAGGGCTGCTCAAAGAGAACATCGACGGCGAGGCGCTGCTGTGGGCCCATGCCCGCCTGCTCGCCCGCGCCGAGGACCGCCGCATCCTGATGGTTATCTCCGACGGCGCTCCGGTCGACGATTCGACGCTGAGCGTGAACAACGCCGGCTATCTCGAGCTGCACTTGCGCAAAGTGATCGAGTGGATCGAGAAGCAGTCCCCGGTCCAGCTCGTGGCGATCGGCATCGGCCACGACGTGACCCGCTATTACCGCCGCGCGGTCACGATCATGGACGTCGAGCAGCTCGGCGGCACGATCATCGAGCAGCTCGCGGACTTGTTCGAGGTGGAGTGAGGACCCGGCCCGCAGCCTAGCCGAGCAGCGCCGATCCCAGCAGGACCAGCGGAACCCACGCCAGCACCGACCCGGCGCCGATCACCGCCAGGCGCACCGGAACGGGCAGCTTTTCGATTTCGGGGTCGTCGTCGCCGGCATAAGCGAGCGATTCGAAGACCTGAGAGGGGATCGTGGCGGTGGGGTGCCGCACTTCGCTCTTGAGCAGCGCTGCGCTGACCGAGGCTTTGGAGATCGTCCCTTCGAACGTGCATCCCGCGAGCGAATCGCCGGCCCACACCACTTTGGCGTCCTTGCGCCCCTCGTGCGGCAGTTCGAGCGCGATCGTCTGGTTCAGAGTCAGCGGCGGCGTGGTCTCGACCAGGAAGCCGGTGTGCGACAGATCGCGGACCGTGATCTCGCGCTCGGCCCCGGCGATCCAGGCGCGCAGTGTCAGCGCCACCGGCTTGCGGGGGGCGTAGCGCTTCTCGGCGCGGTCGTCGTTGGGCTGCCGTTCGATCGCCATCGAAGTCTCCTCGCCCGCACCCATTCCAGATCGAGGTGAACAAATCGTCTCCGCGCGTTTACTTTTCTGGAAGAATTCTCATCGCTCTGCGGCGGGGCGGCCCGGCTTGACCTGACGCTCGCCGCGCGTCAGTCCGGCGCGCGATGACTGCCCCCTTGCGCCTGTTCAATTCGCTGACCCGCGAGCTGGAGACTTTCGAGCCCGTCCACCCGCACGAAGCGCGGGTCTATTCATGTGGCCCGACGGTCTACAACTACCCGCACATCGGCAACATGCGCGCCTATGTCTTCGCCGACGTGCTGGGGCGCACGCTGTCGTGGAAGGGCTACGCGCTCACGCACGTGATCAACATCACCGACGTCGGCCACCTGACCGACGATGCCGATGCCGGCGAGGACAAGCTGGAGCGGGCGGCGGCGGCCAACAGGCAGTCGATCTGGGACATCGCCGAGCATTACAAGCAGGCTTACTGGGCCGATGTTCGCGCGCTCAACATCCGTCAGCCGGCGCAGTGGACCGTGGCGACGGACTATGTCCCGCAGATGATTGCGTTCGCCGAGGGCATCGCGGACCAGCACTGCTACCGGCTCGAAGGCGGGCTCTACTTCGACGTCTCGACGGTGGCCGACTACGGCCGGCTCGCGCGTGCTGCCACGGACGCCAGTGAGCTCGGGGGCGATAGCCGCATCGATCCGGTCGAAGGCAAGCGCAACGCCGCCGACTTCGCGATCTGGCGTACCACGCCGGCGGGCGAGACGCGGCAGATGGAATGGGATTCGCCGTGGGGGCGCGGCGCGCCCGGTTGGCACCTCGAATGCTCGGTGATGAGCGGCGCAGTGCTCGGGTTCCCGTTCGACATCCATACCGGCGGGATCGACCACCGCGAGATTCACCACCCCAACGAGATCGCGCAGAACCAGGCGCACTGCTGCACCAACGGCCTCGACGTCGCTACGAATAGCGGCGCGAAGATCTGGATGCACAACAACTTCCTCATCGATCGCACCGGCAAGATGAGCAAGTCCTCGGGCGAATTCCTCCGCCTCCAGCTGCTGATCGACAAGGGCTACCACCCGCTCGCCTACCGCCTGATGTGCCTCCAGGCACATTACCGCAGCGAGCTGGAGTTCTCGTGGGAGGGACTCCAGGCGGCGCTGGTGCGGCTCAAGCGGATGGTCATGGCGGTCGAGCAGCTCATGGCCAGGGCCGACATCGAGGTTCCCGTCGCGGGACCGACCGAGCAAGCGACGCATGACGCGATCGGCAGCCTGTTCCTGCCGTTCCTCGCCCGCTTCGACGAGGCGGTCGCTGAAGACCTCAATACCGCCGTGGCTCTGACCGTGCTCGACGAGGTGCTGGCGCTGAAGAAGGCCGACGCCGGGGAGAAACTGCGGTTCGTCGCTACGGCCGATGCTGTCCTCGGGCTTGGCCTGCTGACCTTGGCCCGCGCGGACCTGCGCCTGCGTCCGAAGAGCGCGGGCATCGGCGAGCTGGACATCGACGCCGCACTCGCCCGCCGCCAGGCCGCGCGCGCGGACAAGGATTTCGCCACCTCCGACGCGATCCGCGACGACCTCGCCGCGCAAGGCGTCGAAGTCATGGACGGCGATCCGCTCGGCTGGGAGTGGAAGCTTTGAGGGACTACCTCTCGGTCAGCCCTGCGGGCTGCCACCTACCTTTCGCGAGACGGTGGGGAGGACAGAGCTAGCGTTGGTGTTATCCTCCCCATCGACTTGCGATGGGGAGGGGGACCGCTCGCGCAGCGAGGGGTGGAGGGGACGATGCGACCAGGTAAACCTGCCGATACCGTCGAGCGCGCGAAGCGCCTTCGTCGCGAACTGAGCTTGCCGGAAGCGAAGCTCTGGCAACACCTGCGCACCTCTCGAGGCGGCTATCGCTTCCGCCGCCAACATCCCGCCGGCCCCTATGTGCTCGACTTTTTCTGCGCCCGCGCGAACCTGGCGATCGAAATCGATGGCTTCGCACATGACACGGGAGAACGTGCTGAACGCGATTCCCGGCGTGATGCATGGCTTGCCGAGCACCGGATCGACACCGTCCGCATCCCCGCAACCGAGGTCTTGCGCGATTCTCATGAGGTTGCGCGGTCGCTAGTCGCACTGGTGGAAAGGCGGCTGGCTGAGTTCGGAAAGGCCCCTCCGTCAGCGCTGCGCGCTGCCACCTCCCCATCGCAAGTCGATGGGGAGGATCGCGCGTGACCCTCGCGCTTCTCCCGGCATCGTTGCGGCCTGCGCTCGATGGCAGGCTGCCCGCCGGTATCGACGCGCGCTGGTGGGGCGGGCCCGAGGAACTGGTCGCGCTCGCGCCCGAGGCCGAGATCGGCTGGTTCGATCTGCACGAGAAGCCGGCGGCGCTGACGGCCATTGCCCGGGCGCAGCGGCTGCGCTGGCTCAACACCTCCTATGCCGGCGTCGACTGGATGCCGCTCTCCGACCTGGCCGCCCGCAAGGTCGCGCTGACCGCGGGCACCGGGCTCACCACCGCGCAAGTCGCCGAGTTCGCGGTGCTGACCATTCTCGCGGTCGCCAAGCAGTACCGCACCGTGGTGCGCGCGCAGGATCGGGGCGAGTGGCTGTTCCCGGCGCCCGAGGGCATGCGCGACCTCGCCGGCAGCCGCGCGCTCGTGCTCGGCAACGGCGCGATCGGGCAGGCGATCGGGCGCGCCTTGACCGCGCTCGGGGTCGAGGTCCTCGCGGTCAGCCGCAGCCGCCCGCGCGGCTGGCGCCACCAGCTCGGCGCATTCGACTGGATCGTGCTGGCGCTGCCCGGCACGCCCGAGACGCGCGGACTGATCGGCGCTGCCGAGCTGGCAGCGATGAAGGGCGAGGCGGTGCTGGTGAACTTCGCCCGCGCCGATTGCGTCGATCAGGACGCGCTGATCGGCGCGCTCACCGAACGCCGTATCGCCGCCGCGGTGCTCGACCTGACCGATCCCGAGCCGCTCCCCTCCGATCACCCGCTGTGGGCGCTGGGCAACGCGCACGTGACAATGCACCTCTCGGGTATCCCGACCCCGGCCAGCCAGCGCCGTGCCGCGGAACGCTTCATCGCCAACTGCGCGCGCTTCCAGGCCGGCGAGCCGCTCGAGGCGCAAGTCGATCTGGCGAGGGGATATTGAAGTTCCCCTCCCGCTTGCGGGAGGGGCTAGGGGTGGGCCAGTGTAGCGCGACGACACGCCCACCCCCGACCCCTCCCGCAAGCGGGAGGGGGGAAAGAGTTCCGATGCCGAGCCTTCGCGACATTTACCCGCTCTACCTCAACAACCGGCCGGTGCAGCCGAACACCGATCTGGCGGTGACCGACAAGTTCACCGGCGAGATCGCGTTCCGCACCGCACTCGCCACGCCCGAGCTAATCGAGGAGGCCATCGCCGGCGCGGTGCGCGCGGCCGAGCCGCTGGCGCGGCTCGCCAGCTACCAGCGGCGCGACGTGCTGCTGCACTGTGTGAGCCGCTTTACGGAGCGGTCGGACGAACTGGCCTTTGCGCTCTGCGTCGAGGCGGGCAAGCCGATCCGCGACAGCGAGGGCGAAGTCGGCCGCCTGATCGACACGTTCCGTATCGCTGCCGAGGAAGCGACCCGCAATTACGGCGAGGTCCAGCCGCTCGACATCTCGGCGCGCACCGAGAAATTCATGGGCATGTGGAAGCGCGTGCCGATCGGGCCGTGCAGCTTCATCAGCCCGTTCAACTTCCCGCTCAATCTCGCCGCGCACAAGATCGCCCCGGCGATCGCGGCCGGCTGCCCGTTCGTCATGAAGCCGGCCAGCCTGACCCCGCTCGGCGCGCTGATCATCGGCGAGGTCCTGGCCGAATGCGACGTCCTGCCCGAGGGGGCGTTCTCCATCCTTCCCGCGCACCGCGACGGCGCGGCGATGTTCACTGAAGACGAGCGCTTCAAGCTGCTCTCGTTCACCGGCTCGCCCGAGGTGGGCTGGGCGCTCAAGGCCAAGGCCGGCAAGAAGAAGGTCGTGCTCGAACTCGGCGGCAATGCGGCGGTGATCGTCGATGCGGATGCCGATTTGGATCACGCGGTGGAGCGGATCGTGTTCGGCGCGTTCTACCAGTCGGGCCAAAGCTGCATCGGGGTGCAGCGCATACTGGTCCACGAGACCATCTACGACAGCTTCCGTGACCGGCTGGTGGCCAAGACCAATGCGCTCGTCTCGGGCAATCCGCACGACCGCGCGACCTTCATCGGACCGATGATTTCCGAGAAGGAAGCCGGCCGGCTCAAAGGCTGGATCGACGAGGCGGTGGCGGCGGGCGCGACTCTGCTGACCGGCGGCCGGCTGGAAGGCGCGATGCTCGAAGCGACGCTGCTTGAGAATGTGCCGACGCATTGCGCCGCCGACCGCGAGGAGGCGTTCGGCCCGCTCGCCAACCTGTCCAAGTTCTCCGACTGGGAGCAGGCGCTCGCGCAAGTCAACGCCAGCAAGTTCGGCCTCCAGACCGGCCTCTTTACCCGCGACCTGCACAAAGTGCTGGCGGCTTGGGACCGGCTCGAAGTCGGCGGCGTGGTGGTCAACGACGTGTCCAGCATGCGGGTCGACAACATGCCTTACGGCGGAGTCAAGGATTCGGGCCTCGGCCGCGAGGGCGTGCGCTTCGCGATCGAGGACATGACCGAGATCCGGAACCTGGTGATCCGGCGGATCTGAACGGGTTTCGTCAGGGCGAGCGAAGCGAAGCAATCCAGGGCGCGGGGCGATGCGCTCTGGATTGCCGCGGGTCTTTGGCCCTCGCAATGACAAGAGCGACTAGCTTTCCTCCAACACAAGCAGCTCGCAGCTCACCAGTAATCGCGGCTCCGGCAGCAGCCGATGATCGACCGCCGTCACCGCGGCATCGGCGACCAGTTGGCCGGGAAGCGCGAACTCATGCTCGGGCAGCAGCGCGATGAGGCGCTCGCCCGCCGCCACCGCGACATCGCCTTCAAACGCGAGCTCGAGCCGGTGACGGGTTCCGGCAAAGGTGATGCTGGCCCAGCTTTTCTCGGCGTGGCTGAGAATCCTGGCATGCCCGCGGGCTAGCGCGACGAGCGCTTCGCGCAACCGGGCGGACGTGCCGCGCGGCGGGCGGGGCGGGGCGGGGGTGTCAGCCAGCATGGTTCTGCTCCCGGTATATGTTCATGAAATGTTCCACGCGATCTTCGGTGCGGGGCCGGGGCGTACGACCAAGGCGAAGGTCGAGGACGAAGCGTGGATCGTGCGCCGCGAGCCGGCCGAACCGGGTTGCCGGCATCCCCGTCCGGCGCAGGAACACTTCGATTTTGCGGAGCAACATGGCGGCCTCGATTTCAAGGGTGGGCGAATCGACCACACTTAGCTCGCGCGCGAAATCCTACTTGTCTAGGATAAATCCTATGCGTAGGATTGGTGCGTAGGAAGGCAGGGACTGCATGGACGCCCGCGAACGATTGTCCGAATTGGTCCGCCAGCGCGGCAGCAGCCTGGCTGCGCTGTCTCGCATGATCGGCCGCAATTCCAGCTATTTGCAGCAGTTTCTGACCAAAGGGAGCCCGCGCAAGCTGGAGGAAGCGGACCGCCGCAAGCTGGCACAGTTCTTTGCCGTCAGCGAATCGGAACTGGGCGGAGCGGAGGAAAAATCCCGCCAATCCGGTGACGATTGGCTCGAGGTTCCGCGCCTTCCGCTTGAGGCTTCGGCCGGGCCCGGCGCGCTGGCATCCGCCGAAGCGCCATTCGGCGCGTTCCGCTTCTCGCGCCGGTGGCTGCGCGCGCAAGGGCTGGAGGCGGCGCGCTTGTCGGCGATCCGGGTTATCGGCGATTCGATGGACCCGCTGCTGCGCGACGGTGACGAGATCCTGGTCGATCGCACCCCGGCACCGTTCCGCGAAGGCGTCCATGTTCTGCGCCTCGGCGACGCGCTCCACGTCAAGCGCGTCCAGGCCGGCAAGCCCGGCCGCCTGCGCCTGATCAGCGCCAACGACGCTTACGAGCCGGTCGAAGTGTCGCTGGGCGAGGTCGACCTCATCGGGCGCGTGGTGTGGAAAAGCGGGCGGTTGTAATCGCCGCGCCGATTGGCCAGCTAGCGCAGATGCCCGAAAGCCCGCTCCGCGCCGCGATCATCCCCGTTACACCGTTCGTGCAGAATTGCTCGCTGGTGTGGTGCAGTCAGACCTTGCGCGGCGCGTTGGTCGATCCGGGCGGCGATCTCGACAAGCTCAAGGCCGGCGTCGCCAAGGCCGGGGTCACGCTCGAGAAGATCCTGCTCACGCACGGCCACGCCGATCACTGCGGCCAGGCGGGCATGCTCGCCGAGGAACTCGGCCTGCCGATCGAAGGCCCGCACGAGGCCGACCGGTTCTGGATCGCCCGGCTCGAGGACGACGGCCCGCGCTTCGGCATCCACACCCGGATTTTCGAGCCCGACCGCTGGCTCGAGGACGGCGACACGGTAAGCTTCGGCGAAGTCGAGCTCGAAGTGCTCCACTGCCCGGGGCACACCCCGGGCCACGTGGTGTTCTTCCACCGCGGCGCGCGGTTCGCCTTCGTCGGCGACGTGCTGTTCGAAGGCTCGATCGGCCGGACCGACTTCCCGATGGGCAATCACCAGGACCTGCTCGACGCGATCACCGGCAAGCTCTGGCCGCTCGGCGACGACGTGACTTTCGTCCCCGGCCACGGCAACCCGAGCACCTTCGGCCGCGAGCGCCAGCACAATCCGTTCGTGGGCGATGCCGCGCTGGCGGCGGGGCGTTAGGCGCTGCTGCCCTTCAAACGTTCGAAATAGAGCTTGCGGAAAGCGAGGGTCGGCGCGTCGGTGCGGACCGAACGCTCCGCCGAGGGCGGCGGCACCTCGGGTGGGTCCGAACTCTCGATGATCGCGCGGTCTTCCTTGGCGATGCGCCGGTTGGACCAGCGAAACAGCGGATCGGCGGCGCGCAGGCGCGCAAAATCGCGCATGGTCACAAAAATCATCCGCGTCTCCCGGGGGCCGACCGGCAGGCATACGGCGAGGATGCGGAGCATGCGCCCGGGCGGGTCGATCACCAGCTCCATGGCGTTGGGATAGAGATAGTTGAGGCGCGCCGTCCGGGTTTCGCCGATCGCGCTTTCGATTGCCGCGCCGCCGTCATGCGGAACCCAGCGGACATCCATCCGCGAGCCGGTGCTGGCGCGCATCCCGCGGCCGATGGTGGCCCCGTGCACGAACGGCAGGTGCGGCACATCGAGCATGTTCTCCATGGCCCGCGTCCAGTGCGCGGCCCAGGTTTCCTCTTGGACCGTGACCCGGATCCGCGGCTCGCGCAGCGTGGCCAGGTCGGGCGGCTCGCCGGCGGCGGTTGGACCGGTGTAGACCCACAGCAGCCCGCCGATCTCCCGGATCGGCAACGGGTTCGCCGAGAGCGTGTCCAGCTTGGCCTCGGGATTCCACGGCACGCCGCAGTTGCGCCCCGCGCCGTCGAACCGCCAGCCGTGAAACGGGCATTCGACTTCGCCGTCGCGCAGCCGCCCGAGCGACAGCGCCGCCCCGCGATGCGGACAGCGATCGAGCAGCGCAGCGGGCTCGCCGCTCGCGTCGCGAAACAACACGATTCGCTCGCCGGCGATCATGATCGGCTGCAATGCACCGGCCTTCAAACCGGCACTTGGGCCTACCACGGTCCAGACGTTGGCGAAGGCCTCGAACATTCCGTGCCTGCTATTTCGGCGTCGGGGTCTGGCGGGCCTGGCCTTCGCGCTTGAGCGGGCGCGATACCGGGCAGACCTGCTGCAAGTAGCCGTTGAGGGTATTGGCGAGGTTCTCCTCAGCCAGCCGGTAGTGGACGAACTGTCCGCGCTTCTCGCGCGTCACCAGCCCGGCGTTCTCGAGCACGGAAAGGTGCTGCGACACTGCGGGCTTGGATATCTCGAACCGCTCGGCGATCTCGCCTGCGGTCAGCTCCGCCGCGCCTCCGAGGTAGGCAAGAATCTTGCGCCGAGTGGTCGAGGCGAGGGCTTCAAATACGCGTTCCATGCGCGGAACATAAGCGATTGCTTAATTGCTTTCCAGTGCTTAGATGTAATTAAGGGATTAGCTAATTAATGAGGTGATTCGATGGACGCCGAGCGCCGTGACCGCTGTGAGGTCAACTGGTTGATCGAAACTCCGGCAGCGAATCCCATGCGAGGCCACGTGCGCTGGGATCCGGCGCATAGTCTTTGGAACGGCGGCATGCTCGTCGCCGCCTTGGCGTTCGGGCCCGCGACCGCCGGCCTGGAAACGCTTGCAGTGTTCTTGATTGCGACCGGCGGGGCGGTGCTGCTTGGACATTCCGTCGGGTTCCATCGCCTCCTGATCCACCGTAGCTTCTCGACAACGCGGACGATCGAGCAGTTCCTAGTCTGGTGCGGCACTGTTGCCGGGATGAGCGGGCCGCTGTGGATCATTCGCACTCACGATTTGCGCGACTGGGCGCAGCGCCAGACGGACTGCCACGACTATCTCGCGCACCGGCGCTCGATATTGGTCGACGCATGGTGGCAACTGCATTGCCGGCTGGAGCTCGATCATCCGCCGGGGTTCGATCTCGGAAGAGTCGGTGAAGATCGGTTTTACCGCTTGCTCGAGCGCACCTGGATGCTCCAGCAGCTTCCGGTCGCGGCGCTGCTGTGGGGGCTGGGCGGCTGGGGGTTCGTGGTGTGGGGCGTATTCGCTCGCGTCGCGATCACCGTCCACGGACACTGGTTCGTCGGCCATTTCGCGCACCGGCGCGGCCCGCAGACATGGCTGGTCAAGCACGCTGGGGTCCAGGCGCACGACGTCCCTTGGGCGGCCATCCCGACGATGGGCGAGGCCTGGCACAACAACCATCACGCATATCCGGGATCGGCGCGGATCGGACTCTACCCTGGGCAGCACGACTGGGGCTATGCGGTCATTCGCTTTCTGGAACTGACCAGGCTGGCGTGGGACGTTTGCCTGGCGGAGGATATGCCCGAACGGCAGGGAGTGCTGCGCTCCGCCTACCGGCCGAACACCGCCTTGCACCCCGGCCAAAAATCGCTATAGCGCGCGCCTTCGCCGCATGGCTGCCCGTTCCGCCGCTGTTCTTGCTACAGGCAAGAGCATGGCCTAGGGGCACCGTCAAAGACGACACAGATTTCAAGGAACAGGTGCCGAGATGGCCGTCCCTAAAAGAAAAACTTCCCCCTCCCGCCGGGGCATGCGCCGCTCGCACGATGCGCTCAAGGTCGAGGCCTTTCACGAGTGCTCGAACTGCGGCGAGCTGAAGCGCCCGCACAACCTGTGCACGCATTGCGGCCACTACAACGGGCGCGAGATCGTCTCGGTCGGCCTCTAAGGCCGGTTGAAGGATCAGCGCATGAGCCTGCCGCGTATCGCCGTCGATGCGATGGGCGGCGATGAAGGCGTCCGAGTGATGGTTTCCGGCGCGGCTCTGGCCCGCCGCAAGCACGAGCAGTTCAAGTTCCTGCTGGTCGGCGACGAGCCGCGGATCAAGGCCGCGCTCGACAGCCACCCCAACATGCGCAGCGCGTCCGAAATCCTCCATTGCGAGGACGTGGTCGGCGCCTCGGAAGTGCCGACTCAGGCGCTGCGTCGCGCCAAGAAGACCTCGATGGGCCTCGCGATCGAGGCGGTGAAGAAGGGCGATGCCGGCGCCGCGGTCAGCGCGGGCAACACCGGCGCGCTGATGGCGATGAGCAAGCTCGCGCTGCGCACCATGCCGGGCATCGACCGGCCCGCGCTCGCCGCTCTGATGCCCACGCTCGAGGAGCACGACGTGGTCATGCTCGATCTCGGCGCCAACACCGATTGCGACGCGCGCAACCTGGTCCAGTTCGCGGTCATGGGCGCGGCCTATGCCCGCATCATCCACGGCCGCGAGCGGCCGCGCGTGCGGCTGCTCAACATCGGCACCGAGGACAACAAGGGCACTGGCGAGCTGCAGCAGGCCGCGCAACTGCTGCGTGCGGCGACCGGCCTCGCGCTCGATTTCGAAGGCTTTGTAGAAGCCGACAAGATCAACCGCGGCGATGTCGATGTCGTCGTCACCGACGGGTTTTCGGGCAATATCGCGCTCAAGGCGATCGAAGGCACCGCGCGCTTCGTGACCGACCTGCTGCGCGCCGCCTTCACCAGTTCGCTGCGCTCCAAGTTCGGCTTCCTGGTCTCGCGGCCGGCGACCGAGCTGCTGCGCCACCACCTCGATCCCAACAACCATAACGGCGCGGTGTTCGTCGGCCTCAACGGCGTGGTGGTGAAATCTCACGGTTCGGCCAACGCGCTCGGCGTGGCGAACGCGGTGGCGGTTGCCGCGCGGCTGCTCGAGGACAACCTGACCCAGCGCATCGCCGCCGATCTGGGCGAACTCGGCATCAACGGCGCGGCCGGGACCGGCAAGTGATTCGTTCGGTGTTCAAGGGGGCGGGCTCGGCCCTGCCGCGGCGCATCGTCTCCAACGCCGAACTGGCCGAACGCGTCGACACCAGCGACGAATGGATCCGCGAGCGCACCGGCATCACCCAGCGCTACGTCGCCGGCGATGACGAAACCACCGGAACGCTGGCGACCGCCGCCGCGCGCGCCGCGCTCGCCGACGCGGGAATCGAGGCGAGCGCGGTCGACCTGATCGTGCTGGCAACCGCGACCCCCGACAGCACGTTCCCCGCCACCGCCACGCAAGTCCAGGCCGCGCTCGGCTGCAACGGCGGGGCGGCCTTCGATGTCGCGGCGGTGTGTTCGGGCTTCCTCTATGCGCTCGCGACCGCCGATTCGATGCTGCGCACCGGTATGGCCAAGTGCGCGCTGGTGATCGGCGCCGAAACCTTCAGCCGCCTACTCGACTGGGACGACCGCGCGACCTGCGTGCTGTTCGGCGACGGGGCGGGGGCGATGGTGTTCGCCGCAGAGGAGGTTTCGGAAGACGGACCGGGCGTGATCGCCACCAAGCTCCACGCCGACGGGGCGCACCGCGAGCTGCTCTACGTCGACGGCGGCCCCTCCACCACCGGCACCGTCGGCAAGCTGAGAATGAAGGGCCGCGAGGTGTTCCGCCATGCGGTCGTCAATCTCGCCGAAGTGCTCGAGGAAGTGCTCGTGCAGGCAGACGTGCCGGCGGGCGCGATCGACTGGATCGTGCCTCACCAGGCCAATCTCCGCATCCTCGAGGCCACCGCCCGCAAGCTCGGGCTGCCGATCGATAAGGTCGTGGTCACGGTCGATCGGCATGCCAATACCTCGGCCGCTTCGGTGCCGCTGGCGTTCGACGCGGCGTGGCGCGACGGGCGCATCCAGCGCGGCCAGCTGGTCATGCTCGAGGCGATGGGCGGCGGCTTCACCTGGGGGGCCAGCCTGCTGCGCGTGTAAGCGCGAGAGGGCGCGGGAAAAACCGTTGTCGGCCGTTGCCAAAGCCCCGCAATTCCGTCATTTATCAATCGTAGGGTCGCCGCACTACGAACTAAGGATGACGCATGCAGATGATGCGGTCCGTGGGCACGCTGACGCGTGCCGATTTGGCGGAGACGATCAATCGGAAGCTGGGCTTCTCCCGCGCTGAAAGCCTCGCTCTGGTCGAGGCGATTCTCGGCAAGATGTGCCACGCCATGGCCGAGGGTGAGAACGTCAAGATCTCCGGCTTCGGCAGCTTCGTGCTGCGCGACAAGAAGGAACGCGTCGGGCGCAACCCCAAGACCGGCATCGAAGTGCCGATCACCCCGCGCCGCGTCATGACCTTCCGCGCCAGCCAGAAGCTCAAGGACAGGATCACCAAGGGCTGATGCCGGCCGCGCCCCCGCAGCTGCCGATCTTCGCCGACGGCAAGGAGCCCGACGCGCTCCGCACAATCGGCGAAGTGGCGGCCGCGCTCGGCATCCGGCAGCACGTGCTGCGCTATTGGGAGCAGCAGTTCCCGATGCTCCAGCCGCTCAAGCGCAGCGGCGCTCGCCGCTACTATCGGCGCGCCGATGTCGAGCTGGTGAGCGCGATCGACCGGTTGATCAACCGCGAAGGCTATACGCTGAAAGGCGCCCGGCAGGCGCTTGAGAAGGGACTTGCCCAGGCCAAGTCCGCTCGCCCCGAGCCTGTCGGAAGTGAAGCTCATCCGCAGGCGCAACGGCCGTCCGTGTCGGCAAGCTCCGCGCCCGAAGACGGCAGCGGTGCGATGACGGGCTCAGCGCGAACTATAGTCGAGTTCCTGCCCCGCCTCAGCGCGATCCGCGATCGGCTCGCCGCCGCGCTCGCGGCCTGATTTTCGCGCGCGCGGGTTTTTCCGCGGCCTGCGTAAGACAGCCGGCCGCCGCCCGACTGACAGGGACGATGGGCGGCGAGGGTTCATGAGCCAGGCAATCGGTAAGGCGCAGCAGGACGCCCGCTACGTGGTCGCCGCGCGCGTGCACGGCGGCATGATCGAACGTTTGGCGCGCGGTTACGAAGCCGATCCCGAACTGCGCCGCGACCTGGTGCAGGACATCCACGCCGCGCTGTGGCGCAGCTTCGCGATCTTCGCGGGGCAATGCGCGGAAAAGAGCTGGGTCCACCGCATCGCGCACAATGTCGCGGTGACTCACATGATGACCGGCCGCCGCCGCCGCAGGGTGCCGCTGGTCGGGCTCGAGGAAATCGACACGCTGCCCGGCGACGACGATCCCGAGCATGCCACCGCAGACCGCACCCTGTCGGAGCGGCTGCTCGGCGCCATCCACCAGCTCAAGCCGGCCGACCGGCAGGTCATGCTGCTCTACCTCGAAGACCTGACCGCCGGCGAGATCGGCGAAGTCACGGGCCTTTCGGCCGGCGCCGTCGCCGTGCGAATCCATCGCTTGAAGGCCCTGCTGGCCGAACCTTATGCTCCTGAGGAGAAATCGGCATGAGCGACGATCCCATCAAGCGCGCCTGGCAGTCGTCGGTCGAGATCGGCGGAGCACTGCCGCTCGACGAGGTGCGCAAGGGCGCCGACAAGTTCTACCGCTTCGTCAAATGGCGAAACCGCATCGAATACTTCGCCTGCGCGGCCGTAATCGTGATCTTCGGATACTACTTGGTTACGTTCGAGCACGTGCTTCACAAGCTTGGCTCGGTACTCGTCATCCTGGCGGCGATCTATGCGCCCTGGCAGCTTCATCGCCGGGCCTCGGCGGTGGCCCCCGAAATGGCCGGAACGATGCCGATCTCTGCGTTCATGCGGGCTCAGCTCGTCCGTCAACGCGATGCGCTCAAGAGCATCTTCGTTTGGTATATCCTGCCGTTCGCGCCAGGCTTCGCCCTCATGATCGCCGGCAACGGGCTCGACCCCAAGATCGAAGCGGCGGGCCCGCCGATTTGGGTAAGGTGGTTGGCACTTGCCATGATGTTCGCGGTGATCGGCGGCATCTGGTGGCTCAATCAGCTGGGGGCGCGGCGTTTGCAGAAGCGCATCGACGAGATCGACGCGCTCACGGGAGGGATGGGATGAGAACGCCGCTTGCTTTGGGGATCGCCGCCGTGGTGACGGTCGCCGCGCCCGCCGCCGCTCAAGATGCGGTCGGCGACTGGGCGGGCACGCTCCAGGTCACGCCCGAGGTGCGCTTGCCGCTCGTCGTACACATCCTTCGCGACGATGCCGGGGTCGTCACGGGCACGATGGACAGCCCGAGCCAGAGCGCGCGCGGCATCCCGCTCGGCGATATCGTGCTGACTGAGGGCAAGATGGCCTTCACGGTTCCCCAGGTCGCCGGCCGTTACGAGGGGACGTGGGACGAGCCCGCGAAGAGCTGGAAAGGACAGTGGAGCCAGAGCGGCATGACCTGGCCGCTCGACCTGACGGGAGGCGAGGCGGTTGCCGCCGCCAGCGCCGCTCCACCGGCATCGCCGCTTCCCGCCGACTGGAGCCCGCCCGCCGACGCCGCGATCCGCGAGCTGATCGCGGCGCGCAATGCCCCGCGGCCGGGGCAGGGGATCGTCGTCGGCGTGCTCGAACCGGCGGGGCGCCGTGTGGTCTCGGCTGGCAGCGGTGTCGGCGCCGCGTTCGATGGCACGACGCTGTTCGAGATCGGCTCGATCTCAAAGGTCTTCACCGCGCTGATCCTCGCCGACATGGTCAACAAGGGCGAAGTCTCGCTCGACGATCCGGCCGCCAAGTATCTGCCCTCGGGGCATAAGATGCCCGAGCGCGGTCGCGCGATCACCTTGCGCGATTTGTCGACCCACCGCTCGGGCCTGCCGCGCATGGCCGAAGACGTAGGGGTAATCGACAGCCGCGAAGGGCCGTTCGTCGACTACACCGCCGAGAAGATGCTGGCGTTCCTCGACCGCTATGAGCTGACGCGCGACGTCGGGGTGCAGTGGGAATATTCGAACCTCGGCGTGGGGCTGCTCGGCTACCTGCTCGGGCGCGCCGCCGGATCCGACTACGAAACCCTGCTGCGCGAGCGAGTGACCGGCCCGCTCGGCCTGGACGACACCTTGGTGACCCTGCCTCCTTCGCACGCGCCGCGACTGGCGCCGGCGTTCGATATGTACATGCGGCCGACCTCGCCCTGGGAACTGGACGTGCACGTTGGGGCCGGGGGCATCCGCTCGAGTGCCGCGGACATGCTCGAGTTCGCCGCAGCCGTACTCGATCCCAACTCGCCGATCGCCCCCGCCGTGAAGACCGCGCTGTCCGTTCGCGTGCCCGGCGCCAATGCGCGCACCGAGCAGGCGCTCGGCTGGCTGGTGATCCACCCCACGCCGGACCGAGAGATCTTGATCCATGACGGCGGCACCGGCGGCTACCGCACCGTGATCGCGCTCGAGCCTCCCAAGGGGCGAGCCGTAGTGACGCTGGTCAACTCGGCGGTCGAGCCATCGGCGGCCGACATCGGTATGCGCGTGCTGATCGGCTCGCCGATGGGGGCGACCCCGCCGGTGCCGCCCGCACCGCCGCCGCGGGTCGCGCGCACCGCGCTGACTCTCCCCTCAGCCGAGCTTGAGCGTGTGGTCGGTCGCTACCAGTTCCCCGGCTTCGTGGTCGCCGTTACGTTCGAAAGCGGCACGGTGCGGGCCGCCAACGAGACCGCTCGTGCGTCGTCGAACCCGATCTTTCCCGAAGCGCCGCTGACCTTCTTCTGGCGCATCGTCGATGCCCAGATACGGTTTTCGACGGACGCGGCCGGCAAGGTCATCGGCGCCGAACTGACCCAGGCCGGTCAAACACTGGCCGGCACGCGCATCGAGCCTTAGGCTGCGGTCAATGCCTCCTGCCGCGCCAGCAGCACCTCGGCGATCTGGATCGCGTTGAGCGCGGCGCCCTTGCGCAAGTTGTCGCCGACCACGAACAGCGCGAGGCCGTGCGCCACCGTGCGGTCCTTACGCACGCGGCCGACGAACACCGGGTCCGCGCCGGTCGCGTCGAGCGGGTTGGGGACGTCGGTCACGACAACGCCCGGTGCATTCGCCAACAGCACCAGCGCCTGTGCGGGCTCGAGCGGCCGCTCAAACTCCACGTTGAGCGACAGCGCGTGGCCGGTGAACACCGGCACCCGCACGCAGGTGCCCGACACCGCCAGCTTGGGCAGGCCCAGGATCTTGCGGCTCTCGTCGCGCAGCTTGAGCTCTTCCTCGGTATAGCCGTCCTCGCCGAGCACGTAGTTGAGCGGCACCACGTTGAAGCCGATCGGCACCGCCCACTTGCGCGGCGTGCCGAGATCGACCGCGTCGCCGCGCCGGGCCAGCGCGTCACTATCGGCCGCGCCCGCCACGATCTGCTCGTGCAATTCCTCGACCCCGGCCATGCCGCCGCCCGAGACCGCCTGGTAGGTGCTGGCGACGATCCGGGTCAGGCCCGCCGCGTCGTGCAGGGGCTTGAGCACCGGCATCGCGGCCATCGTCGTGCAGTTGGGATTGGCGATGATGCCCTTCGGGAGATCGTCGAGCGATTCGGGGTTCACTTCGGAAACCACCAGCGGCACTTGCGGGTCCGAGCGCCACGCCGAGCTGTTGTCGATCACCACCGCGCCGGCCGCCGCTGCGCGCGGCGCGAGCGCCTTCGAAGTCGCGCCGCCGGCGGAGAAGAACACCAGGTCGAGGCCCGCGAAGTCGGCGGTCTCGGCATCCTCGACTACGATCTCGGTACCGCCGAAGGCAATCCTGGAACCCGCCGAACGCGCCGACGCGAACAGCCGCAGCGAGGCAAGCGGGAACGCTCGCTCGGCCAGCAGCTCGCGCATCATGCCGCCGACGAGGCCGGTGGCGCCGACGATGCCGACATGGGGCCGGGCGGGAAGGTTGGGGGTCATGGCAAGCGTCTCCTTCATAAGCGGAGGCGCGGGACCGGCGTTCGTCAGGAAGACTGGCCCCGCGGTGTCCGCAGGGCTGGTCGAGGTGTGTCCGTCAGGCCGACACGACCGCGACCGCCCCGCGGGTGCGGGTCGGTTTCGGGGTCGTAATAATCGTGCGGCTGGTGAACATGGCGCGGGCTCTTATGATCGTGCGCGCCGCTTGTAAACCGTCGATCGTTAACGCACCCGCTCCGGCCCCAGCTCGGGATCGAGGTCGCGGGGCCGGGCGAAGTGGACCAGCCGGCCGCAGCCTTCGGCGCACTCGGACCAGCTCCCGATCGCCAGTTCCAGCACCGCGAAGGTCGCGGTCGGGAACTTCTCGGCGGCTTCGGCGAACAGCGCATTCTCGCCTTCGGGGGGAACGAGCGCGAAGATCAGTTCCTGCAGGCCCGGGTTGTGCGCGGCCAGCAGCACCGCCTCGGCATCCTCCGGCACCTGGTGGAGCAGGGCGATCAGTGCGTCGGTGTCGGCGAGGTAGGCGTCCGGCTCCCAGCGGATCGGCACGCCGAGGCGCGCCGCCTCGAGCGTCAGCTTGACGCGCTCGGCCGGGCTGGAGACGACGAG
Source organism: Sphingomonadales bacterium 12-68-11 (assembly GCA_002279825.1). Lineage (GTDB taxonomy): Bacteria > Pseudomonadota > Alphaproteobacteria > Sphingomonadales > Sphingomonadaceae > Croceibacterium_A. Next base: position 283,762 of record NCCV01000002.1, on the reverse strand, counting down.
GTCCCAGGGCACGCCGTGTTCGCGGATATGCGCGCCCATCAGGGCCGCGCCGCGCCGGCCGCGCGCGTTGAGCCCGCGCTCGAAATCGCCGAGCGACATGTCGTCCCAGTCGGACTTGGCGTGGCGCAGCAGGCCCAGGGTCTTGGTGGGCGTGTTCAAGATCGGCGTTCCTCTTCGCGCGGAGCCGCCGCGCCGGTCTCTGCCCCGGCTCCGGATGAAACACGCCCCGCCAGCCGATGTAAAGCCTCGTCGAGCGTGACGCGCAGTACCGGGGTCCCCAGCGGGAACGCGCTCAGCAGGCGGCTCGGGAATGCAGGGGAGAGCACCAGGAAATGGCCGCGATCGGTGGCGCTGCGGATCAGCCGGCCGAACGCTTGGGCGAGCCGCGCGCGGATGATCCGGTCGTCGTGCGCATTGCCGCCGCCCGGATGCGCGGCGCGGCGGGCGCGGTGGAGGATGCTCGGCTTGGGCCAGGGCACCGCCTCGAGCACCACGCAGCGCAGCGATTCGCCGGGCACGTCGACCCCGTCGCGCAGCGCGTCGGTGCCGAGCAGGCTGGCGCGCGCGTCATCGCGGAAGATGTCCACCAGCGTGCCGGTATCGATCGGATCGACGTGCTGCGCGTAGAGCGGCAGGCCTTCGCGGGCGAGCCGGTCGGCGATCCGGCCGTGGACCGCGCGCAGCCGGCGGATCGCGGTGAACAACCCCAGCACGCCCCCGCCGCTCGCCTCGATGATCCGCGCATAGGCGCCGGCGAGCGCCGCGAGATCGCCCTTGGCCACGTCGGTGACGATCAGCACTTCGGCGCAGGCCGCATAGTCGAACGGGCTCTCCGCTTGGATCAGGTGCGGGCCGCCGTCGATATGCAGCGCGCCGGAGCGGGCGAGGGCCGAATCCCAGTGCGCGCCGTCCGCGCCCCGGTCGCACAGCGTGGCGCTGGTCAGCATCACCCCGTGCGCGGGTTCGAGCACGGTCTTGGCGAAGGGCTTCATCGGATCGAGGAAGTGGCGGTGCAGGCCGACGTCGAACTCGCGCGCGTCGGAGCGCTCGACCGCCAGCCAGTCGACGAACTCGGGATCGGCCGGGCCGCCGAGCCGGCCGAGCAGCGCCTCCCAGGCCGCCAGCGTGTCGATGCGCCACGCCAGCGAATGCCGCGCGCCGTCGATCCGCGCGCGGCCCTGGCCGTCGAGCCAGTCGGGCGGATCCTCGAGCAGCGCCTCGAGCCGCAGCCCGAGCCGGATCAGCGGCTGGCGGATCGCTGCGAGCGCGCCCGCGGCCTGCTGGGCGAGCTCGACGAAATTGCCCTCGAGCTGCGCGGCTTCGGTCTCGATCCCGTAGCCGGCTTCCTGCCCGCCGGATTCGTCGCGTGCGTAAGTCGTGGCGCGCACGGCCGCCAGCAAGGCCTCGATCGGCCCTGAGGGTGCACCGTCGGCGAGCCGCAGGAGCCAGCCGTCGCCGGGCAGCGCTTCGGCCGCCTCGCAAGCCATCGCGACCGCGCGGCCGCCGTCTTCGTCATAGCTCGCGACATCGGCCAGCCGCGCGGCGAGTCCGCGGCGGCGCCCTTTGGAGCCGCGCTCGGGCCCCATGATCCAGCGTTTGAGTTCGATCGCCTCCTGCCCGGTCAGCGCGGCGGAGAAAGTGCTGTCGGCGGCCTCGAACACGTGGTGGCCTTCGTCGAACACGATCCGCGTCGGCCGCTGCGCCACGTCGCGGCCCCTTGCCGCGTTGACCATCACCAGCGCGTGGTTGGCGATCACCAGGTCGGCCTGCGCGCTTGCCCGCGCGGCGCGTTCGATGAAGCACTTCCGGTAGTGTGGGCACCCAGCATAGACGCATTCGCCGCGCTGGTCGGTCAGCGAGCGGATCGCGCGGTTGCGGAACAGCGTGCCGAGCCAGCCCGGCAGGTCGCCGCCGATCATGTCGCCGTCCTGGCTGAACGCGGCCCAGCGCGCGACGAACTGCGCCAGCACCGCCGCGCGTCCGCCAAACCCGCCCTGCAGTGCGTCCTCCAGATTGAGCAGGCACAGATAGTTCTCGCGCCCCTTGCGCACCACCACCGGGCGGCTGCCGTCGGGACGAATTTCCGGCCAGGCGCGCGCGCTTTCGCGGCGGAGCTGGCGCTGGAGGTTCTTGGTGTACGTCGAGACCCACACCGTACCCTGGGCGCGCTCGCTCCACAGCGAGGCAGGGGCGAGATAGCCGAGCGTCTTGCCGATCCCGGTGCCGGCCTGGGCGAGCAGCAGGTGCGGTGCGCCGCGGCGGGTGCGCGGGGCGAAGATCCGGCCGCTCTCGCGCGCATAGGCGCGCTGGCCGTCGCGGCGCTCGGCCTCGGCGCCGGTCAGCGCGGCGAGGCGGGTCTCGATGTCTTCGGGGGCGAGGTCGATCTGCGCCGGCTGCGGCCGTTCGGGCGCCTCCTGCCACTCGGGCAGCTTGGCGAAGAGCCACTTCTCGGCGCGTTCGGGGCGGCGGATATGCGGGGCCAGCACGGGCGCCCACGGCCAGCGCAGCCGGGCCAGCGATTGCAGCCCCGACCACGCGCCCTCGCGTTCGGCCCAGTCGTCGTGCTCGCAGCGCTCAAGCAGCGCGCCCGCCGCTTCCTGGAGAAACGCCGGCACTGCATCGTCGCCGGCCGGTTCGGGCAGCCCAAGCGCATGGGCGAGGCCCTTCGGGGTCGGTACCGCGAAGCGCGCCGGATGCACGAAGGCATAGAGTTCGAGCAGGTCGAGGCCCGAGAGATCGGGATAGCCGAGCCGGCTTGCCACCAGGGGCGCGTTGAGCAGTAGCAGCGGCGTGTCTGCGGCGGCCACCACCGCTTCGCCTTTGCTCACGCCGCGCGTCCCGCCGATCGCGCCGCGCAGCCAGGTGCCAGCGTGGCTGGCATGAAGCGCGGCGAGGGGCACGGCGGGCATGGCGCGTCGATAGAACGGAGATGGAACGCGGGGCAAGCGCACCGCGCGTGTTTCTGAGCCAGGCCGGCACTGTGCGGTGGCGACAACGCCGGCCTGGCGCATCGGGTAGCCAGTCGCTGCGGTCTGCGGCAGCGTTGTTCGTCGCAAGCCGGGCACCGCTCGGCGGGATCGGCTCACCGAAAAGTGAAGGAAAATCAGTTATTCGGCCGAATCCTGACAGGTGGTTCAGGGAACCGGCGGGGCGAGCCCGTGGTTTTTTCTGAGCTATGACAAGAAAGCCACACCTCGCTCGCTCCGCCGGTTCCGCGCTTGTCGCGGCGCTCGCGCTCACCGCAACCCAGGTCGCCGCGCAGGACGTCGCGGTCGCGCCGCCGCCGATCGACATCGCGCCGACGATCACGGTGCCCGACATCGCGCCGGCCACACCGCCGGCCATCCCGCAGGTCGAAGCGCCGGTGACTCCGCCGCCGGTCGCCGCCGTACCGGCGCCCGCGCCCGTCGCGGCCCAGGCTGCACCGCCGGCTCGCACACGTGCCGCCCCTGCTGCGCAGCAACCGGCCGCGCCGGCCCCCGCTTTTGAACCCGAGACCCCTGAAATCGCCCTTACCCCTGAGACGCTTCCGCCCGCCGCGCTGCCGGCGCCCGTCGCCGCCGATATCGCTGAGAATTCGTCCGACGAACCTGTCGCCCGGAACTCGGACGCGGGGACCATCGCCGCGATCGGCGGGGGCCTTGCCGGTCTCGCGCTGCTCGGCTGGGGCCTGATCGCCTTCAACCGTCGCCGAACCCCGCCCCGTGCGGCCGCCGCGACCTCGATCGAGCCGGAGACGCTGCAATCGCGTGGCGCCGCGGCAATCGTGCCGACAGCCCCCATTGCGGTTGCCTCCGTGAGCGTGCAGCCGGACGAGCCGGTGTCGATCGGCCGGCCCGTGGTGGCCAGTCCTTCGCCCGCCAGCCTGTCGCACGGCGGCGCCTCGGTCGCGCTGCCCCGCGAGCTGCCGGCCAGCTTCGAAGAGCGCGATGCGCTCATCAAGCGGATGGTGGCGGCCAAGCCCGACCGCGCCAATCCGTTCACTTCGCCGATGCAGCGCCACCGCCGCGCCAAGCTGATCCTGCAGTCGCTGGGCCGCGACTTCGGCGACGCCAAGCCGTGGATCGATCTCAGCCAGTACCCGCAAAACTGGCCGGGATTGGCGCAGCGTTACCCCGCCGCTGCCTGATCCCCCTGGGGCAGCGCACCGAAGGGCGGTCCGCAAGATGCGGGCCGCCCTTTGGCGTGGTCAGACCCGGGGGCTCAAGTCCGCCGTGCCACGCATTGCCAGCTGGCGGGATCGTTCGCCTCGCCGCTCCCGCGATACTGCGCGACGTTGGGCCAAGCGCAGTGCGGGCGGGTGATCGAGCCGTTGGCCTTGGTGCCGATCAGCACGTCGGGCGCGCGACCGGTTTCGGTCCATCCGTCGAGCGCGTCGAGGAGCGCCACCTGGTCCGCCCCCGGTCCGCCGGCGCAGTGGCCGACGCCCGGGTAGAGGAAGTAGCGCATGTTCTGGCGCGCGGCGGGCGCGGCCGAAAGCACCGCGCGAACGTAGTCGTTGGTCCCGACCGGGCTCGGCCCGGGGTCGCTCTCGCCGTGCCACAGGATCAGCTTGCCGCCGCGCGCGAAAAACGGGCGCAGGTTCGGGTCCTTGGCTTCGTACATCTGGGCAAATTGGCTCCGCCGCACCTGCTGCACATTGGCGAGGGTGAAGTTCGGCAGGGTCGGGCGCGGCGCGTCGAACATCAGCGGCAGCAGTCCGCCGAGCCCGCCGCCATTGGTGGCGTCGCCCGTGCCGGCGGTGCCGACGAACGCCGCCCAGCCGGCTTCGCCGCCGCGACTCATCGGGAGCATGGCCCATTCGCCGTCGGGCGCGCGCACGCCGTCGTAAGCGGCCTTGAGCGCGGTGACTTGCGGGCCGCTCAGGCAGCTCGCATTCTTCGCGCCTGTGCACTGGATGGTGGCGGGGTCCCAGCCGCACGAGCGCGGATCGTTGATCAGCCCGTCCTTGAGCCCGTCGTTGGCATCGCAGGCATTGAGAGCAGAGGTCTGCGTCAATTGCAGGTCGGCGGCGGTGAAGCCGGCGCCGGGACGCGCGAAGGTGTTCGCACGCAGCACCGAGCTTGTCTGCACCTGCAGCGTATAGACCGGTGCCCCGGCGGACATCGCGTCGAAGTCCGCCGGGTAGCGCTGCGCGGCCATTAGCGCCATTCGCCCGCCGGTCGAGCAGCCCTGAAAATAAGCCTTCTGGTGCCGCGCGCCGTAATAGGCGGCGACCAGTTTCTTGCCGGTTACGGTCATCTCGTGGATCGCGCGGTAGCTGAAGTCCTTGGCCGCTTCGGGGTTGGCCGCCCAGGAGTTGTCCCACACGTTGCCGATCGGATGCCCGCCATCGGTCTGCAGCGTGGCATAGCCCTTGCGCAGACCCTCGGCAGCAGTGCCGACCGCGATATTGCCGATCCACCCGCCGCCGCCGAAGCCGAGCACTTTGCCGTTCCAGGCGCCGGGCAGGCGGTACACCACCCCGATGTTCGAGCCGCTTACGGGATTGAGCGTGGCGGTCACCTCGCAGAAGCCCGGCACGCCGTTGGCCTCGGCGACCCACTTGCCGCTCGCCGGGGCCGCGCCGACCATCGCGCCGGTTACGGCGGCACATTTGTCGGCGCCGGCGAGTACGGGGAAACTTGCCGCGCTCGGGGCGCTCTGCTGCGCGGTGCAACCGGCGGCGAGCGCAGCCAGCGCGACCGAAGCGGCTAGTCTGGTGGGGGTCATTCGGGTCTCTCCAACGTACCGGGCAAGTTCACGATCTCGTCATTGCGAGGAGCCGAGCGACGAAGCAATCCAGAGCGGCAGTACAGGACGCTCTGGATTGCTTCGCTACGCTCGCAATGACGAAGAAGAAGAACGCATCAAACGAACCGCGCGCTCGAAATCCGCCACCCGTCGGCCGCCTTGACGAACTCCGTGGCCAGCACGCGGGGCTCTTCGTGGCGATGGCTGCCCTGGCCCTCGAAACGTGCCATGCGTTCGATCGTGGTGTCGCCGGTAAACTCGGTCGCCAGTTCGACCGTGCAGGCGCAGCGCCCGCTCGCGCTGCGCCCGTCGTCTGCCAGCACGATCTGCGTGTCGTGGGCATGGTCCTCGGCGATCGCCCGCAGCCCCGGTTCGAACGCGACCGCGTCTGATGATGTGACCAGCGCCGCGCAGTCGCCTGCGCCGTTGATCTGGCGCAGGAAGCTGCGGTGCAACGCCTCGATTGCGCGCTCGTCCTGGAGCCGCGCCAGCTTCGCGCGCGAGCCGTCGTCAGCGGCCAGCGCGGCCGAAGGCACGGCCACTGCGGCGATCGGCGCCGCGACCATCGCGCCGTGCTTGAGGAACGAGCGCCGGTCGGTCGGCATCGTGTTCGCGCTCATGGCTTGGTCCTCCACGCCTCGGGTCCGAAGAATTCGTCGACCTCGAACTTGCCGACATGCCGTGCCGGGGCGCCGACCGGGCTCATGCTCAGCCCATTGCGCCCGCAGTGATAGCCGATGCCGGCATCGTGCATCGTGCGCATGTTGAGCAGCAGCGTGCCGAGCGTGCCGTTGCACGCCTCCTCGCACCAGCGCGCGAAATAGAGCTGGTCGCGGATCTTCACGAAGTCACCCGTGCCGCTCCACTGCGTTCCGAAATGGCCGGTCTGCGCGTTCGGGATAATCCACGAGGTGGTGTTCGGCGTCGAATAGAGGTGCTGCGAGTTCAGACCGGGCGAATATTCCCAGGTGAACGCCCGGCCGAGCAGTTCGCGTGTGCGCTCATGTCGCCGCGTCCCGGGGTCGGGAATGCCTTCGCCCACGATCCTGCCGAATAGGGTCTCCGCCCCCGCCTCGTTGGCGAAGTAGGGGGTGTTGAGGAAGCCGTGATAGTTGGTCGCCATGCCGCTCTCGAGGTCGATCACCACGATATGGCTGTCGTGGTTCACCTCGCCCTGCAGCAGGTGCCCGAAGATGAACGCGCCGGGCATGACCTCCCAGGCGTTGTAGCGCGCTTCCTTGAACTGCCCGGCGCCGTCCTTGCGCCATTGCAGCCGGTCGCCGGCGAGGAACTGGTATTCCATCCGCGGACCGCCGTCGTAGTGAACCGCGAAGCGTTTCCCGGCCAGCTTGTCGCTGGGCGGGGTACCGTTGCCGGCCATTGCGCTCGGCCGGTCGAACACGTGCGTATCCTTGGCCACCACTTCGTTGACCTGCGCCGGGGTCAGCTTGTCCATCGTCGCGAGCGGCCGATAAATGCGCCGCTCGCCCTTCTTGGGATTCTCGATGGGGATCGGCGCGGCGGTGAAGTCACCCAGTTTCTGGAAACGTGCGTTCTGGCCGAGCCACTCCCCGGTGCCGCGGAACATGTAGTATTCCAGCTCGTCGGCCCCGTTGAAGCCGAGCCTGACCCCGGCTGACTGGAGTCGGTTGGAATCGAGCACATAGAGCTGCAGCAGGCCGGAAAACTCGGCCTCGACCCGCGCGAACAGGTAGAGATCCTCGGTCAACTGGATGTAGTCGGCCGGCGCCGAATAGCCGCGATTGTCCTTGAGCCGGTCGAGCTCGACCCAGTGGGTGTAGGTGTAGGAGCAGCAGTACTCGAGCGTGCGGTTGCCGGTGTCCTCGGTCCAGGCATAGCCGCGGCCTTCCATCCGCAGCGTCGGCGCGTGGCGCTCCTTGGGGGGCTCGCTCGCGCCGCTTGCAACATAGCCGTGCCACACCGCCCGGTTGATCTCGCGCGCCTTGGGGGCCGGGCCGCCGCCGAACCACAGCTCGAACACCGTGGCGAGATTGGTGTGCCGGTCCCAGGCGATCGCCCAGGCCTTGGTGCTGTTGGGGACCACGTGGACGATCAGCGTGACGTGATCGAGCGTCAGCGCGCCATAGGCGCTCTGCTGGCCGTTGAAGGTGACGCGATTGCCCTCGCCGAACTGCCACAGCAGCGTGCCGGCGCCATCGGTCACGATCCGCAGGTTGGTGCCGGTCAGATCGGTTTCGAGCCGCGCCTTGCTGCTCGGGCCGTTCGCGGCCGCCGGGGCCAGCTTGGCCTGAATCTGCGCCTCAGTCAGGTCGGTATATGGATACCGGAACAGCGGCACGCTTGGATAGGCTTCAAGAGCCATCCTTCTCTCCCCCACTTATGTTTGCGCCAACCTGCCACAGCGGGGCGCGAGCGCAAGCGGGGAATCGGGGAGGCGAGGGGTCTGATAGCGCCTGCCCCTGAACGAAAACGGGGCGGGCCTAAGCCCACCCCGCATATTCACCCGTCGATCAACCGATCACCCGCCGATTCCATCGACTGCCTTGCTGACCATGATGTTGACAGCGACGCGGCGATTCTGCGCCATGCCCTGCGGCGTGCTGTTGTCGGCCAGCGGGTCCGATTCCGCCATGCCGGTCGGGGTCAGCATGCGGTAGGGAGCCCAGCCGCACTTCTGCTGCAGGTAGTTGACGACCCGCGACGCGCGGCGCTCGCTTAGGACCTGGTTAAAGTCCTCGTCACCCTGGGCGTCGGTGTAACCGACCACCAGCAGCAGGGCGTTGTTGGTCGCGTTGGCCTGGGCGGCGGCGGCGCACAGTTCGGCCTCGGCGGCCGGCGTCAGATTCCACTTGCCGGTGTCGAAGTAGACGTTGGTAGTGCCTTTGATGTTGTACTGGTCGATATCGGCAACCCGGCCGCGCAGCGCCTCGGTCGCGGCGGCATTGTCGGCAATCGCCACTTCGTTCTCGCCGAAGCGCTGATCGGTGCCGTTGCGGATCATGTTCGCGGTGGTGAGATCGGCGTTGCGCAGGCGAATGCGCGTGGCCACCAGGCCGCCGTTCCACTGCACCGTCTCGACCGTCACCGGCAGACCGTTGAGCAGCGCGTCAGCGCCGAGCGAGGCGCGGCTCAGGCCGAGGAAGCCGCCGCTCGAGCGGATGTTGGTGGCGCTCGAGACCAGAACCGAGGTGGTCCCGGCAGCGCCGGTGACCTTCAGCTCTTCGCCGCGCCGCGCCGAGATGAAGCCCTCGATCTCGGGTCCTTCGGTCAGGCCGGTCAAATCCGTCGGCGCCTGGCCGACCACGGTGATCTGTTCGTCGCTCGCCGCCGGAACGGATTGCGCGGACAGGCTGCTCCACGCCGGCATGGCCAGCATGGCGATGGCCAGAGGAAGCGCCGATCGGTTGGATAGAATTCTCATTGCGTTGCTCCTTCGAAAGTAAAACAGCCCGCCTGCGCGTTCGCTTCCGGGATTTCCGAGGCCACCGCGGCCTGGCTGGGTGATGGAAGGTGGGTCATCTCGCTGGATCGGTTTGGGCCTGCAAGTTGAACTCTGACGCGCCGGATTTACGGATTGTTGAGCGCAAGCTTGCCGACAAGCGAAATGTTCCGGCACTCAGGCTAATTGCGGGTAACCCGGGCAAGACGAGCGGCGAACCGTTGCGGCGGGCACTGGCGCCGCCGCCTCGGCGCCTGTCGCCCGCGAACGAACGAGGGGGTGCGGCCGGCCGCCTCAAAGCCCGCTCCTACGCCGAGTTACGTATCGGTTATGTCGCCGAGAGCGTGCTTTGTGCCCGCTCGCCGGCAAGGTCTGCGATACGATATAGACGCACGCACCGATTTCGTATTACCATACCTTCGAATCGTATTACCGGAATGAGCAACACATAACCGCAAGGACGGGCGTTATGGACGGGGTTCGCGTTGGCAACAGGATCATCGGGGCGGACTCGCCGGTCACTGTCGGCTGGGAGAACATCGGCCGCGTCCAAGGCGGGCCGGTCAAGCAGGCGTTCTTCACGTGGTTCCAGCCCACGGTACTCTTCGCCCTGATTGCATTCTGGTACTATGCCCCGGACTCGATCGCCAAGGCCTCGACCGCGATCATGCTCGGGGTCGGCTTCCGCTTGTTCCTGCTGGCGCTCGAATGGGTCAACCCGCGCTACGACAGTTGGAAACTGACCTGGAAGGAATTGGTCACCGACCTGTTCTTCGTCGGGCTCGGCTACACGATCCTGCGGTTGGTCGATGGCTATATCGGCGACGGCGTGATGGTCGAAGCGGTGCAGAACTCGTTCGACTGGGACAAGTTCGCCTGGTTCACCGGGCTTCCGCTGCTCTTCCAGGCTTTCCTGATCTCGTTCATCTTCGATTTCGGGCAGTACTGGATGCACCGCGGCATGCACAACTGGCACCCGCTGTGGCTGACCCACGCGCCGCACCACTACATTACCCAGCTCAACATCAACAAGGGCGCGGTCGGCAATCCGGTCGAGCTGTTCCTGATCGGCCTGGGGATCGGCGGGTTCTTCGACTTCCTGCCGCGCGCCGCGCTGCTCGCCGGAGCGCTCGGGCTGGCAGTCGGCAGCTACCAGCACATCAACGTGCGCTTCAACAGCCCGCGCTGGTGGCGTTTCCTGTTCAACACCACCGAGCACCACAGCGTGCACCATTCGCGCGATTTCCAAGGCAGCCGCAGCAATTACTCGGGCACCTGGATCATCATCGACCGGATGTTCGGGACCTGCGTGGACGGCGAGGCCGAACTGCTCGGCATGGAAGGCGGGCGCCGCATGACGATCCGCGAGACCCTGGTCTATCCGTTCACCGAAGGCTGGAAGACCTTCAAGGAGCGCTTCGGGCGGGACCGCTACGGCAAGGGCCTGATGGACGGACCAACAGCTGAGCCGGCCGAGTGAGGGGGCGCCGCCGCCGCTCGCTCGAACCCTTCCACGTTATTGCCGAAATCCGGAGCGCTCGCACGTGAGCGGCGCTGACTGGAGCCTGCCGCGCGAGACGGCGCCGGCGCGCCCTCGCTCCCCAGGAGACCCCGTGAACCTGCGCTTCATCGATTGGATCTGGCATATCCGGGGCAGCGTGCCGCTTGCCGCCGGGCAATCGAGCGAGCAGGCATTCGAGCGTCTCGAGCCCTTGTTCCGCGAGCGAGACACGCACCACGTGCGCAACAGCGACACTCTGACGTTCGAGAAGAGCAACCAGGCGCCGCAGGACAAGATGTCGATCTTCGACGGCGGCGAGCTGCGCATCGAGCAGGCCCCCTCCGGGGGCGTGCTGCGCTACGACCTGACCAGCAAGATATTGCTGTTCTGCTTTCTAGCCCCGTTCCTGTTCCTGAGCTTCGGGCAACTCGCGGTGGCGGTTGGCGTGATCGACAAGCCGACCGCCGAGGAGAAGGCCGAGGCGAAGAAGAAGGAAGCCGAAGAGGAAAAGCGGGCTGCGGAGCGCAAGCTGCACCCGATCGACCAGTTCCTCGGCGCGCCCGAGCCCGAGAAGCCCAAGACCGAGGCCGAAAAGAAGAAGGAAGAGGCCGAGGCGAAGGCCAAAGGCGAGGACGAGGAGGAGGACGAAGGTCCGTCGCCCACGCCTGCCTATGTTTTCGCGGGGATCTTCGCCGCGCTCTATCTGGTCGGACGTGTTCTCGAGGACCGCCTCGTGAAGCGCCTGTTCGCGCGGCGCTTGCAGGGCACTTGACCCCGCACGGGAGCAGGATGCGCTTGCACGCGCAGCCTGCTTCCGCAACAGCGCCGACGATGTTCGACCCCGCATTGATCGAAGCCGCCCGCGTGTCCAAGGCCTGGCCATTCCAGGAGGCGATGAAGCTCGTCAAGCGCTATCCGGATGGGAAGCCTGGCGGCGCTCCCGTGCTGTTCGAGACCGGCTACGGGCCGAGCGGGCTGCCGCATATCGGCACCTTTCAGGAGGTGCTGCGCACCACGCTGGTCCGCCGCGCTTACGAGATCGTCTCCGGCGGCGCGCCGACCCGGCTGGTCGCGTTCAGCGACGACATGGACGGGCTGCGAAAGGTGCCCGAGAACCTGCCCAATCAGGAACTGCTCCTGGCCAATCTCGGCAAGCCCTTGAGCCGCATCCCCGATCCTTTTGCCGCCGGCTACGAGAGCTTCGCTCATCACAACAATGCGATGCTGCGCGATTTCCTCGACCGGTTCGGGTTTGACTACGAGTTCGTGGCGGCGAGCGACCGCTACAACTCAGGCGCCTTCGACGGCGCGCTGGCGCGTGTGCTCGAGAAGTTCGGCGCGATCATGGACATCATGCTGCCGACGCTGCGCGCCGAGCGGCAGAAGACCTATTCCCCGGTCCTGCCGATCAGCGCCAAGAGCGGGATCGTGCTGCAGGTGCCGGTAACGGTGGTCGATGCCAAGAACGGGATCGTCCGCTTCGAGGACGAGGGCGAGACGGTAGAGCAGTCGGTGTTCGGCGGCCAGGCCAAGCTGCAGTGGAAGGTCGACTGGGCGATGCGCTGGTACGCGCTCGGGGTCGATTACGAGATGAGCGGCAAGGATCTGACCGACAGCGTCACCCAGTCGGGCCGCATCGTCCGCGCGCTCGGCGGGCGCATGCCCGAAGTCATGATCTACGAGCTGTTCCTCGACGCCAATGGCGAGAAGATCTCCAAGTCCAAGGGCAACGGCTTCACCTTCGAGGAGTGGATGCGTTACGGCACCGAGGAGAGCCTCGGGTTCTACGTGTTCCGCGAACCGAAGAGCGCCAAGCAGCTCCATGCCGGGATCGTCCCGCGCGCGGTCGACGAATACTGGCAGTTTCGCGCCAAGATCCCCGAGCAGCCGCTCGAGCAGCAGCTCGGCAACCCGGCCTGGCACTTGCTGCGCGCCAACGGCTACCAGGGCGGGGACGGCGACAGCTTGCCGGTGACTTACGGCTTGTTGCTCAACCTGGTCGGAGTGCTCGGCGCCGATGCGACGGCGGAACAGGTGTGGTCCTACCTCGGCAACTACAGCCCCGATCTCGACCCCGCGCAGCACACCGATCTGGCGGCGCTGATCGACCGCGCGATCACCTACAACCGTGATTTCGTCGCCCCGACGCTGCACCGCCGCGCGCCGACCTCGGCCGAGGCCGCCGCGCTGCGCGCGCTCGACGCCGTGCTTGCGAGTAGCGGCGAGGAGGCTTCGGCCGAAGACCTGCAGACCGCGATCTACGAGATCGGCAAGCGCGAGGCGTTCGGCTTCGAGAGCCTGCGCGACTGGTTCAAGGCGCTCTACGAAACCCTGCTCGGCTCGCACCAGGGACCGCGCATGGGCAGCTTCGTCGCGCTCTACGGCGTCGCCAACACCCGCCGCCTGATCGCCGAGGCGCTCGAACGCGCTCTCTGACTATCGTCATTGCGAGGGGCGAAGCCCCGCGGCAATCTAGGGCGAGGTCCTGCCGCCCTGGATTGCTTCGCTACGCTCGCAATGACGAAACCAAGCCGCCTAGTGCCACCGCCGCGCGCGGTACCACTTGGTCACGATGTGCTTCACGCCTTTGATCACCGGAGTGCCGGCGTGGATCGTCCACGGGTTCGGGCGGCCTTGTTCGTCGGCGTTGTTCCAGATCAGCAGCACGCCGGGCATCGGCGTGAAAGTGATGCCGAGGCGCGGAAAATCGGTCTCGCCGCCTTGCTCGACCGCGTTGAGGAACACCATCGTCGTGTAGCTGCGCTGCCCGCCGCGGTTCTTTTCCTGCGGCCAGTAGGGCGTGTTCGCGGGAAACCAGTCGGTGTGCGCCTGGAACTGCTGGCCGGGCAGGTAACGCTGCCCCTGGATGGTCTCGCCGAAGCTGGGATCGATCCCGAGCAGATCGTCGATCCGGCGTTGGATGCGCCGCACGAACGGATCGGTCGGATCGGGATCGCCTGAGTAGGAGGTGCGGTAACCGCTCGAATAGTCGGCATCGAAGGCGCTCGATGGCCGCGCCACCGCGTCGGTCAGCGCGATCAGCCGTTGGCACTCGTCAGGGGTAAGAAACCCGCCGAGCGCGTAGAGCTCGGCCTTTTCGACCTGGACTTTGTACACCGCCGGGTTTGCCGCCAGCCGTTCGCGCACCTGGCGTCCGATCCGGCGCAACCGAGCCCGATCGGGATTGTCCTTGTCGTCGGGCGTGGGGACGTGCGGGGTCAGTTGCGGGACGGCCATCGCCGCCCTGCATATCCATTGCCCGGCCCCCCACGCAAGAGGGCGCGCAAGAGCCCCCGATCCGAGGACCGGGGGCTCCGCTTGCCGGGCCACTCTCACCGGCGAAGGTCAACGCTGGGGAAGGGGCGGCTACCAGAAGAAGTCGTAGATCACGTCGACCACTTCGCCGGTGTAAGTGTCCACCAGCAGCACGTCGTCGTAGTAGCGAACCCAGCGGTAGGGGCCGTAGACTTCGGGCAGACGGTACTGCCACGGGTCGTTGATCCAGTAGCGGTTGCCGAAGAACAGCGACTGGAGCGTGGCGCCGATGCCGAACCGGCGGTAGCTGTACCCGCGGTACGGCGCCGCATAGACCCCGAGGTTGAACACCACCCGGTTGCTGGTGCGATAGCGCTGCCAGTCGTAGCGGTTGTTGCCGCGCCAGTTGCGGTCCCAGCGGCGATCGTCGTCACGCCCGCTCCAGCCGCGCCCGTCGCGATCGTCCCGGTCGCGGCTGCGGTTGTCCTGGTAGCGGTTGTCGTTGCGATAGCGGTTGTCGTCGTTCCAGCGGTTGCCGTCCTGGTTGGGATTGCGGCCGCGCCATTGGTTGTCGTCGGGGCGATTTCCGTCCGGCCGTGCGCCGTTCGGGCGGTTGCCGTCGGGCCGATTGCCGTCGGGCCGGCCCCGCTCGCCGCCGCCCCAGCGATTGTCGCCGTCGCGGCCGCCGCGCGGGGGCTGGGGCTGCGCTTGCGCGGGTTGGACGGGGGAGGCGCGGCCGCGCCATTGGCCCTGCTGACCCGGCGCTGGCTGCGGGCTGGCCTGCTGCTGCTGCTGCTGCTGCTGTTCCTGGCCGCGACCCTGCCAGCCGCCGCTGCCGCCCCGATCGGGAGCGCGCTGAGCCACCGCGGCGGGGGCCGGCCGAGGCTGCTCGGCCTGGCGCGGCGCCTCGCGGCGCTCCTGCTGCTGGCGTTGAGCGCGCTCGATTGCCGCCGGGCGGCCGGCCGGGTTGGCGCTCTCGGTCCGCTCGGCGCTCCGTTCACCGCGATCCCCGCCGCGCTGCGCGGCGGCCGGCGCCGCCGACGCCGCCAAGGCGATAGCGAGAGCGGTCAGCCCGCTGTTCCAGCCGAGTTTCGAAACTGTCATCGCGGCAATCCTTCCCAAGTCAGGCCGCCCGGTGGCTGCGGCGAAGCATGGCGCAAGGATTAGGCGAGTCGGGCTTTCCGTTAACTGAACCGGCTAGTAAGCTGAACGTTCAGGATGGCCTAAGCCGATCACCGCGTCAGTTTCTTGTACGCCAACCGCGTCGGCCGGTCCGCCGCGTCACCCAGCCGGCGGCGCTTGTCTTCCTCGTAGCTCTCGAAGTTCCCCTCGAACCATTCGACGTGGCTGTCGCCTTCGAAGGCGAGGATGTGGGTGGCGAGGCGGTCGAGGAAGAAGCGGTCGTGGCTGATCACCACCGCGCAGCCGGCGAAGTTCTCGATCGCGTCCTCGAGCGCGGCCAGCGTCTCGACGTCGAGGTCATTGGTCGGCTCGTCGAGCAGCAGCACGTTGCCGCCGGTCTTGAGCATCTTGGCCATGTGGACGCGGTTGCGCTCACCGCCCGACAGCTTGCCGACGTTCTTCTGCTGGTCGGCGCCCTTGAAGTTGAACGCCCCGACATAAGCCCGGGTGGAGGTCTCGTGCTTGTTGACGGTCATGTAGTCGAGCCCGTCGGAGATTTCCTCCCATACGTTCTTCGACGGATCGAGATGGTCGCGGCTCTGGTCGACGAAGCCGAGCCGGACGGTCGAGCCGATCTCGATCGATCCCGAATCGGGCGTCTCCTTGCCGGTGATGATCTTGAACAGCGTCGATTTGCCCGCGCCGTTGGGCCCGATCACCCCGACGATGCCGCCCGGGGGAAGCGTGAACGAGAGGTTCTCGAACAGCAGCTTGTCGCCGTAAGCCTTCGAGATGTTCTTGACCTCGATGACCTTGCCGCCGAGCCGCTCGGGCACCTGGATGACGATCTGCGCCTTGCCCGGCTTGCGGTCGTTCTGCGCTTCCTGGAGCTGCTCGAACTTGCGGATGCGCGCCTTGGACTTGGTCTGCCGCGCGGCCGGGGTCTGGCGGATCCACTCGAGTTCCTCGCGCAGCGCCTTGGAGCGGCCGCTTTCCTCGCGCTCCTCCTGCGCCAGGCGTTTGGCCTTCTTCTCCAGGTAGGTCGAGTAGTTGCCTTCGTAAGGGAAGTACTTGCCGCGATCGAGCTCGAGGATCCAATCGACCACGTGATCGAGGAAGTAGCGGTCGTGAGTGATCATCAGCACCGCGCCGGCATATTCCTTGAGGTGGTTTTCGAGCCATTCGACGCTTTCGGCATCGAGGTGGTTGGTCGGTTCGTCGAGCAGCAGCACGCCCGGCTTCTGGATCAGCAGCCGGGTCAGCGCCACGCGGCGCTTCTCGCCGCCCGACAGGCTCTCGACCCCCGAATCGCCGGGCGGGCAGCGCAGCGCCTCCATGGCGATCTCGAGCTGGTTGTCGAGCGTCCAGCCGTCGACCGCGTCGATCTTCTCCTGCAACTCGCCCATCTCGGCGCCGAGCGCGTCGAAGTCAGCGCCGTCCTCGCCCATCTCGATGCCGATCTGGTTGAAGCGTTCGACCATGTCGGCGATCTCGCGCGCGCCGTCCTTGACGTTCTCGAGCACGGTCTTGGTCGGATCGAGTTCGGGTTCCTGTGCCAGGTAGCCGACGGTGATGTACTCACCCGGCCAGGCCTCGCCGGTAAAGTCGGTGTCGATCCCGGCCATGATCTTCATCAGGGTCGACTTGCCGACGCCGTTGGGGCCGACGATGCCGATCTTGGCGCCCTGGTAGAACTGCAAGTCGATGCTCGACAGCACCGGCTTTTGCGCGCCGGGGAAAGTCTTCGTCATGTTCTTCATGACGTATGCGTATTGCGCGGCCATCGGAGGTCCTTGGCGAAGTCGAGAGTGGCTGGATTTGCCGCGCAGATAGGCGGCGCGCGGGCATGGGGCAAGCGCGCGCTTGCCGCTCGCGCACCGGGGTCAGGCTTTGAGCAGCCCTGGCACCGCCGCGTGTTGCCGGCCGGGGAACAGCGCGGCCATCGTCGGCGCCGGATCGAGCGCGAAGTGCGCCGCCGCCGCACCCGCCAGCACGGCTTCGAGCGACCCGGTGGGCCTGAGGTCGCGGCCGTCGTGCAAGGCCGCGTCGGCGAGGCCCGGCCAGTCGGCGATGACCCGCCCGCCGCGCACCGCTCCGCCCAGCACCAGCGCTGCGCCGGCGGTGCCGTGATCGGTCCCGCCGGTGCCGTTGAGGCGCACGGTGCGGCCGAACTCGGTGGCGACCAGCACCAGGGTATCGCCCCACGCTTCGCCCATACCGCTCCGATAGGCGCCGAGCAGCGCGTCGAGCTGGCGGAGCTGGCGGGCAAGCGCACCGCGCTGGTTGGCGTGCGTGTCCCACCCGTCCAGGTCGAGCATCGCGATGCCAGCGCCGCCGGGCCCGCTCATCAGCGAGGCGGCGAGCGTGCCGGCGACTTCGGCGTTGCGCAGATTGCCGCCCGCGCTGTCGCCCGCCATCGCGCGCGTCGCGAGCGCTTGCTGCCACAGCGCGTGAAGCTGATCGTCGCCCGCGTAGAGCTCGCCGACCCGCGCGAGCAGCGGCGCGGCTGCATCGGGCAGCGGCGAGGGCGCGAAATTGGTGACCGGCAACGCGCCGCGCAGCGCCAGCGGGATCGCCGGCGCGATCGCCAGCCCGGTCGGCCGCGGCGTCCCGAGTTGGCCGAGCAGGCGGTTGAGCCAGCCGTCGCGCAGCGCGTGCGCGCTGGCCCCGCCGGTCTCGAGCAAGTTCTGTGCGTCGAAGTGCGAGCGCTCGCGGTAGCTGCTGGCGACGGCATGCGCGACGAGCGCCTCGCCGCTCGCGAACATGGCTGCGGTCCGTTCGAGCCCGGGGTGGAACGCAAACATTCCGCCGATCTTCGGCGCCCCGGCAAAGTCCTCGGCGAGAACGCCGCGCTGCCGTTCGAAGTCGGGATCGCCGACCGGGGCAAGCAGCCCGAGCCCGTCGGCGGCCCCGCGCAACAGCACGAACAGCAGCCGCTTGGGGCCGGTGGCCTGGGCTGCAGCCAGGCTCGGCACGAACAGCGTGGCCGCACCGAGCGCGGCGCCGCCGATCAGGATCTGTCGCCGGTCGATCATCGTCACCTCCGCAGCATTTCGGGCGCGACCAGCAAGAGCGCGGTCGCCTGGGCGGGAGTCTCGGCGCGGGCGATCGCCGAGGCGGTGGCTTCGCTGAGGCCACCGCCGAACAGTTGCCGCCCGAGCGCGCGGGCATCGTCCTCGGGGACCAGCGCGGCCAGCCGCTCGGCCACTTCGGCGCGGCGCACCAGCGCATCTGGGCCCAGCCAGCTCGCCGCCAGATCGTCGTAGCCGGCGGGCGAGGGCGCCTGCCACGCACCCTGGCCGAGCTGGTTCAGCAGGCCGGTGAAGCGCTGCGCCGGGACTTGCTCGATCCCGGTCGCGCGCAGCGCGGCGAGCGTCCATTCCCACGGCTGGCGGAACTTGACCGGCTGCTCCGCCCAGGCCTCGGGCGAGTCCACGAGCGCGCGGTAAACCGTTGGTAAGTCGCCGCCACTTTCGGTGAAGGCGGCTTCGAGCCGCGCCACCATCGGCGCGGGCGGCGTGTCGCCGGCGAAGTGCCGCGCCAGCTTGGTGGCCACGTGCCGCGCGGTCGCCGGATGCGCCGCGAGATCGTCGAGCACCGCCAGCGCCTGAGCCGGCCCGTCCTGCCGGTAAGTGCGCCCGAGCACCTGGCGCGCGCCGGGCTCGTGCGCCAGCGCGACGAAGGAAGCGCCGTGCTCGCCTACATCGCGGGCTGCGCGCCTGCCGAGGCCCGTCAGCGTCCACCCGGTCAGCGCGCCGGCGAACTCGGTCACATCGGCCTGGCTATAGCCGCCGCCGACGCCGAGCGTGTGCAGTTCGAGGATCTCGCGCGCGAGGTTCTCGTTGAGCCCGCGCGGCCGCTCTCGCGCGGCCGCCAGGCCCGAGGCCCGGCTGTTCGGCCCGATCGACTGGAACTGGTCGAGATAGACCAGCATCGCCGGATGCAGCACCGCGGCCTTGAGCAAGTCGGCGAAACGCCCGGTCATATGCGGGCGGATCGCGTCGAACTCGTGCGGGCCGATCACCGCGGCGGCCTGCGGCTTGGCGGCCGAGACGGTGAAATGATTGGCCCAGAAATGCACCAGCCGCTCGGCGAAGGGCGTCGGCGAGGTGAGGGCCACGGCCCCGCGCCGGCCGACGTCGGCAATGAAACGCTCGCGCCCTTCGCGCAGCAGGTTACGCGCCGGTGCCGGGAGCGCGGCCAGTTCGGCGTTCATCCCGTCCATGCCGGATGCGTCCATCGCTTGCTCGGACATCGCTCGCCCGGACATCGGCTGCCCGGTCGCGGCCTGCGGCGCGCCAGGCCGCTCCGGCCGGGCGTTGCCCTGCCGCAGTTGCTGCAGGCGCCCGACCAGCACCCCGGTCGCCTCGCGCGACGAAGCCGCGCCCGCCAGCGCCGCCGGACGCGGATCGAACGCGCTGAGCTGCCGCAGCAGCCACTCGCGCGGCTGCGCGGGCAACGGCTCCCCGGCGCGGGCGCCAAGCCCGAAGCGATTCACGGCGATGACGGATTGGTCCAAAGCGTAAGCCTTCCGTTGCGGCGTTCGGCGATCCCTCCAGGCGAGCTGCCGTGAAGGGACTGTCGAGAGGCTTAACGGGCGGTGCGCGCAGACCCTTCGCGGTTGGCGCGAGGGCTTTCGGCGGGTCGCGCGTCGGCTACCGGCCTGCAATGCGCTTGGTGAACGTGACGCTGATCGTGCGCGGATTGGGTGGGTTGTTGAAAGGGTCGTATCCCAGGTATGCGTTTCGCACAGATGGAGGGCGCTGATCGAACACGTTGGCCGCTACCACCTGCAGCTCCGCGTCGGCTAGTGCGCGAGACCTCGTCAGCCGCGCAAGATCGAGGCCGACGAACAGCGATGCGGTGGTGTAGGACCCGACGGGCATCGGCACCACGCCTGGGCGGTTGTCCGTGAAGCCATCGACGTAGTTCACCACCGATCCGACCGACAGCCCGCCGCGCCCCCACACCAAGCTGCCGTTGAGCCTCAAGTCCGCCGCGCGGGCATAGCCGTCGAGCCGCGACACCGGTTCACCGTTCCCGGCCTGCAAATCGAGGTTGAGGATATACTGGCCGTTGAGCCGAAGGCGCGCTTCGCCGCCCAGGACGCGCGTCCGGTAGGCGATGTCCAGATCGAGGCCGTCGGTGAACTCGACCGCGAAGTTCTGCGGCCGAATGTCGATGATCACCTGGACTTGTGAAGTCAGGCTGGGGGGCACCAGGCTGGCAGAATCCCAAGTCTGCGTTTGACCCCGATTGATGAACGGGACGTTGGCCGAGAACCATCTGAACGTGACCGGATTGTTCAAGGCGGCGTTGACCTGCGCGGATGTCGGATTGGCAATGTTGAAGCGCTGATAGTCGATGAGCGTCGCGGCATCGGTCTGCGCGGGGGTGATCACCCGGCCGGCGATCTTGATGCGATAGTATCCCGCCCTGAACGACAGATTGGGCAGAAATTCGGGCGTGAAGTCGAGGCCGGCGGTGAAGGTATCGGCTTCCTGCGTATCCAGATCGGGATTGGAGCCGGCGCGGTACATTGCGAGCGCGTTTCCCGCGGGCAGCGCCGGGTTTTGGCTGGTGACCGAGAGGAACGGGTAGGGCTGGCTCCAGAACGAAACCTGCTCGGCGATGCCGATCGTGTCCCGGAAACGTGGCACGAGGAAAGAGCGCGCATAGGTTCCGCGCAGCGCCAGCGACGGATTGATCTGCCAACGCAGGCCCACCTTGGGCGCGAACGCGGAATCGAACTCCAGATCCTCGTAACGCAACGCCGCCGATAGCGTCAGGGCCTGCATCAGCGGCACGCCCATCGCCGCGCTGATTACCGGCACGCTGGCCTCGCCGAAAACCGACATTGCCTTGCGGGTGGCGCCGCGCTGCCAGAAGAAGATCGCCGCGTCGGTCTCAAGCGTTTCGACGCGATACTGGGCGCCGCCCGCGACGACGAGTGGACCGGCCGGAAGCGTGGCCAGCGCGGTCTGTGCGGTGGCTTCGGCCACGAACAGGGTGTTCGCGTGGTTATACGCGGTCACCCGGCCGGTTCCGTAAGTGAGCTGGCTCCCCGCTTCGGTCGAACCGTAGTCGACGTTGAGATCGAGCGAAGTGCGCGCGCCGCCGTCCCAATGGACGTTGCCGTTGACCGACCAGCCGTTGGCCACGCTGACGTAGTCACGGTTGTTCCGCGGCGTGTTCGGGTAATCGAGCCGCGCGGAGCGATCACGCTCGAAGTACGAGCCGTCGACCGACAGAGTCAGATCGCCGGCTTCTTGCCGGACGCCGCCGTAGAAGCCGCTTAGATCCTCTTCCGGCAACTGGCTGATCAAGAGCGGCGTGGTACCTGAGAGCACCGGATCGGTCACGAACTCGTCGCGCCGCTGGTGGCTCGCCATGGCGTAGATGCTGCCGCTGCTCCAGCTCGCTCCGGCAAGCATGCTTGCATCCCAAATCTTGGCCCCGGTCTCGCTCATGATCCCGCCGCGAACGCGGAACTCGGCCCCGTCGGTTATCTTGCGCGTGACGATGTTGACCACGCCCGCAACGGCGTCGGCGCCGTAGGTGGCCGAGGCGCCATCGGGGATCACGTCGATCCGCTCGATCAGCGCCGACGGGATGGCCGAGACGGTCGAGGCCTCGATCATCCCGACCGATGGCATCCGGCGCCCGTTGAGCAAGGTCAGCGTCGCATCGGAAGCGAGCCCGCGCAGCGCGAAGCCGGCAAAGGCATCGTATTGATTGTAAGAGGTCGCGGTGCTGAGCTGTGATCCGATCTGCGACGCCGATGTTCCGAAATCGCTGAGGTCGGCGGCAAAGTTCTGCGGGATGGTCAGGATGTATTCGGCCATCGAATTCGCGCCCGAGCGAACGACGTCCAGTTTGTCATACGTGAATACCGGGCTTGCCACGTATTCGCTCGGAAGGCCGCGGATGAGGGAGCCGGTGACGACGATATCTCTATCGACGGCGGGCGGCGGAACTTCCGGCTCATCCGGTTCCGGCTGCCCGGCTGGAGAGAGGGTGGCTTCCTGTCCCCAGGCCGACGATGATGACCACAACATAGTCGCGGCTACAGCCGCCGCCCCCCAGAAACGCATGAACGACCGACTCCATGAAACAATATAACATGCCATGATCCGCGTCTGGCCTTGGTGTCAAGTGGCTTGGCCGCGCGCACGCCGGCGGCGCCTCCGATGCCTCGCCGAAGCCGGCAGCCGGCGTCCCTCACCACGGCCTTGGGCTCGGCCGCTCTCGTGGCGGGCAGCAGGGCTGCCTCGCCCTGCTCGTGATGAGGGCTTGGTCGGGGAGACAGGATTCGAACCTGCGACCCTCTGCTCCCAAAGCAGATGCGCTACCGGGCTGCGCTACTCCCCGACCGGTCCGGTGGACCCTGCGCACGAAACTGGTGGGCCCGGCAGGATTCGAACCTGCGACCTAGCCGTTATGAGCGGCCAGCTCTAACCGCTGAGCTACAGGCCCCCGTGCGTCCAGTGCGCGCGGCGACCTACCCTTTGGCCCCGCCCATGGCAAGCTCACCGCTCGGCCGCCCGCAGCACGTCACGCACCGTGGTGGGCCGCACGGCGCGCAGCTCGAGATAGGCGAACACGCGTGTCCACCAGTCGTGGAAGCGCTGGAGGGCACCGTCGGCGTCACGCAACGAGCAGTCGAACGCGAACACCAGCAGCGGCAGCCCGTCGTCGAGTGCGATGTCGATGCCCCGGATCGCCTCTTCGACGCTGATCCCCGGACAGGTGAGTGCGATTCGTTGCAGCAGGCCGAGCCGGGCAAGCGCGCCGTGCAGCCGCGGCACCGGTGCCAGCAAGGGATCGAGCCATTCGCCCTGCCGCCGCAGCAAGCCCCAGAACACGCTGGTCAGCGGCAGTTGGAGCACGCTGTGCGTAGCGTCCGCCCAGTACGGCGCGATTGGGTGACGTCGGTCGTCCCGGCCGCCGCTACTCGTGTCATCGAAGTGCGGGAGCGCCGGGCTGCCGGCGCCGATTCCGCTGTCCCGCGGTGTCGCCGCCGCAAGTGCCCCGGCGCCCCTCCCTACCGCGCGGTAAATGACGGGTGCAGAACCGAAATTGCGCACAATCTCGGTGCGCAGTGCCAGCAGCTCGGCGCGCTCCCGCCCGGCTGGCGGATTGAGTGCCGGGCGGAGTTGAATCCCGATCTCGGCCTTGCCCGCCGCGAGCGGGCCGCGCAGCATATCCGCCAGTTCGGCCGATCGCGCGATCGTCCCGTCGGCCAGGTAGACCGGCGCGACGCCTTCGGCCTCGCAGAGCCGCTGGAACCGGGCAATGCGTGCGACATCGATCGGTTCGGACGTGTCGTGCGTGCGCGATTGGGCGCGCTCGAATGCTTCGCCGATCTCGACCGTTATGAGGAACCGCTGCCCGAAATCGGCGGCGAAGCGGGCCTGGGCGGTGCGGGGCGGCGGATCGATCGGCGATCGCAACGCGCCTGTTCCCTTCGATTGTCTGGCCACGCCTCAGCCGCGGCTAGGCGCGTTCCGCGACGCTATGGTCGGCCTCGGCGGCGGTCAAGGCCGGCAGCGAGAGGATCAGCAGGTCGTCGTGCCGCTCGAGCGAACCGCCCACCGCGGCCGCCTCGGCGCGGGCCAGGCGCAACGTGAAGCCGTGGCCGAACATGCCGGCGGAGAGCGCGCCGGGGCGTGCCGGATCGGCCGCCGAGAACAGGTCGTCATCGCCGAGCAGCGCCGCCGGAAGCTCGGCCCGCAAAGTCACGGCACCGGCGTCCCCAGCGAGGGTGACGTCGATCGCTTCGCCCGGCGCAAGCGCCCCGGCAAGTGTCGCCAGCAGCCGCCAGGCGAGCTCGAGCGCGTCGCCTTCGGCCAGCCCCACGCCGAACGGGCCGCCCGTCGCGGCAAATTCGATCGCCGCGCGGCGCGGGCGGAGCGCGCCTTCGAGGCGGCGGAGCAGCCGTTCGAGAACTTCGCGGAAGTCACTGGTACCGGTCTCGAGCGCGTCCGCCCCGCTCTCGAGCCGGGCGAGCCGGTCGATCTCTTCGAACCCGGCGAGCAGGCGCGCGGCATCGACCGCGACCGCCGCGGCGAGCGCGCGGTAGGTGTTGGGCGCGGGTCCGAACAACTGCTGCTGGATCAGCTCGGCAAAGCCCTGGATCGCGCCGACCGGCGTGCGCAGCTCGTGGAGCACCTGGCGCATTCGCTCGGCCGCGGGATTGCGCCGGATGGCGGGTGGCCCCGCTCCGGCCCCCGCCGGGCGGCGCATCCGGCCGCGGTAGCCGGTGAAGCCGCCCCCGGCGCGATCGAAGGCCGGCGCGGCGTCCACCAGCCAGGTGCCGGCGATCGCCGCCGGCCCGGCCAGTTCGGCGCGCGCGGCTCTGAGCGGCAGCCGGCGCGCCAGGGCGCGTGCGCCGGCCGCACCGAGCGCGGCGACCGCCTCAGGGCGTTCAGGCCCAAGAGTCATGCCCACCGCCAGCGCCGCCATCGCCGGGTCGGCCCAGGCGATGCGGTCGTCGGTCCCGGTGGCAAAGTCGAAGCCCGCCGCCGGCCGCGCCGCGCGTCCGTCTTCGGGCGCCCGGCGCCGCGCCGCTTCGTCCTGACGGCGCGCTTCCTGGAACGCCTCGATGCGGCGCACCAGGTCGGCGATCCCGCCATCGAGCGGCAGCGGCATGTCAGGACTGGCCACGGGCGGCGCCTCCGCGGGCGGCTCGGTGGGCAAGTAGCCGGCGGGCTCGGGCAGGACCAGGTCGCGCACGCCGAGGCGTTCCAGCACCTGCCGGGCGCTCGCCGGCAGGTTGCGGCGGTGGCGCAGAAAGCCGCGCGCGGTCATCGGCAGCCGCGGGATCAGGAACAGCCAGTCGCTTTCGCTCAGCCGCGCGGTTGCCATCGCCGCCGCGGCGGCCTGCGGCTCGCCTTGCGCGAGATGCGCGAGTAGCGCGCTATTGCGCAGCCGCAGGTCGGGCGAACGCAGGATCTGCGACTGGACCGTCGGCGGCAGATCGCCCGCCAGCTCCTCGAGCCGGCGATAGGCCGCCTCGGCCAGTTCGCTGGCGGCTTCGTCCGGCATCGAGCCCAGCAGGTCGAGCAGCTGCCGGTATTGCGTCCGCGCAGCCGCCTGCGTGCGCGCGCCGGCGCGCAGGACGGTGGCAAGGCGGTCGTCGAACTGCATCGAATCTCCGCGCCCGCGCGGTGGGCAGAGCAGGGGCGAGCCTGTCCCATAGCGGTTCACGGCAGAGGCGAAACGGGCACCAGATCCCGCGTTGCAAAGCGGGACGATTGCGATCATACACAATAATATTACCGGACGCCGGTGCCCTGGACGCGGTTCGTTTCGCGGACTGAATGGGGCGCAGCCGGATGGGGCTTCAGGTGGGATGAGCATGGCGACGCTCGACAGCATCGACCGCCGGTTGCTGGCAGAACTCCAGGCCGAAGGACGGGTCACCAACGTCGATCTGGCCCGCCGGGTCGGGCTGACCGCACCGCCGTGCCTGCGGCGCGTGCGCGCGCTCGAGGAAGCCGGCGTCATCAAGGGCTACCACGCCGAACTCGATGCCTCGCGGCTCGGCTTCGCGATCACGGTGTTCGCGATGGTCAGTCTCAAGAGCCAGGCCGAAGGCGATTTGCGCGCGTTCGAGGACCACATCAAGACGCTGCCCGAAGTGCGCGAGTGCCACATGCTCAACGGCGAGATCGACTTCATCCTCAAGATCGTCAGCAAGGATCTGCAAAGCTTCCAGGAGTTCCTCACCAGCAAACTGACGCCCGCGCCCAACGTCGCCAGCGTCAAGACCTCGCTGACGATCCGCACTGCCAAGAACGAACCCGGCGTCCCGCTGGAGTGAGTTTGCGCGCCGCGCGTCCGGTGCTAAGCCGCGCTCAAAGAGAGAGGATTCCTTCGATGCGGGCACTTGTCCTGACCGGCGGCCTTGCGCTGGCCTGCGTGGCCACAGCGGCGGCCGCGCACCATTCGTTCGCGGTGTTCTTCGACGCCACCAAGTCGGTCACGATCACCGGCAAGGTCACAGCGTTTCGGTTCACGAACCCGCACGGCACGATCGCGCTGGAAGTCACCGATGCCAACGGCCGCACCCGCGAATGGCGCGCCGAGACCAACGCGCCGGTGGTGCTGACCCGGCGCGGCTGGACGCGCGACAGCGTCAAGCCGGGCGAGACCATCACGATCGAGGGTTGGCCCTCGCGCGACGGAAAGCCGTACATTCGCCTCCAGCGCGCCACCCGCGCCGACGGCAGCCTGGTCGGCACGTCGGCGTTCGGCCGCCAGGACCAGAGCTGATGCGCATCGCCCTACTGGTCTGCGCGGGGCTGGCCTGCGCGCTCCCCTCGGCCGCCTCGGCCGAGGCCGACCTGGCGGGCTTCTGGTCGCCGACGTTCGCCACGGTCGAGCCCGACCCGGACCTGATCGCCAAGCTGCCGGCCGGATCGGTGGTCATCGCCGACACCGGCGCGCCGGAATTCCCGCGCATGGAGTTTGGCGGCCTCAAGCTCACCCCCGAGGCGCTTGAGAAGGCGCGGACCTGGCGCGCCGAGGACGAGATGACCCTGCAGCGCGTCTGCGCGCCGCAGTCGATCGTCTATGCGGTGCAGGGGCCGTTTCCGTTCGAGATCGATCAGACGCGCGACCTGATCGTGTTCCGCTACGAGTACTACGATCAAGTGCGCCTGATTTTCATGGACGGGCGCGGGCACCCGCCGGCCGATGCGCCGCACACCAAGATGGGCCATTCGATCGGCCGCTGGGACGGCGACGAACTGGTGGTCGACACCACTCACATCGCCGCCTCGACCATCACCAACAACGGCCTCGACCACAGCGACGCCATCCACATGGTCGAGCGCTACAAGCTCAGCGCCGACGGGACCGCGCTGCTCGCGACGCAGTGGTTCTCGGACCCGGCGGTGCTCGAGAACACCGGCGCGCGTTTCATCCGCTGGGACAAGCGGGCCGGGCAGTACGTGCTGCCCTACGAATGCGATCCCAGCTTCGCGCTCGAATATCAGGCCCGCGACGGCGCGGAGTCCGGGAACTAGCGTGCCGGCATCAAACCGCGCGCGGCGGGTTTAGCGGAGATGGACGAGCTGTTCACCCGCATCGCTTCGAAGTTCTCGGCGCTCGCGGGGCAGCCGGTCGCCTCGCTGCTGGCCTTCGCCGTGATCCTGGTCTGGGGTACAACCGGGCCCCTGTTCGGCTTCAGCGATACCTGGCAGCTGGTGATCAACACCGGCACCACCATCGTCACCTTCCTGATGGTGTTCCTGATCCAGAATTCGCAGAACCGCGACGCCGCGGCGATGCAGGCCAAGCTCGACGAGCTGATCCGTGCGGTCGAGAACGCGCGCGGCCAGTTCATCGGCATCGAACACCTGACCGATCGCAAGATCGAGGCGATCCGCGCCGAGCTCGAAAGGAACGCTGCCGATCAGGCCTATGAGGACGCCAAAGCCGCGACCGCGCGCGATTCCGTCGCGCGCCTGCTCGACCGCCGATGACTAGGCTTCGCGCCGCGCCAGCCAGTCCTCGAGCCACTTGATCGAATAGTCGCCGTTGAGCACGTCGGGCTCGCGCAGCAACTGCTGGTGGAGCGGGATCGAAGTCTTGACTCCTTCGACGACCATTTCCTCGAGCGCGCGGCGCAGCCGCATGATGCAGCCCTCGCGGGTGCGGCCATAGACGATCAGCTTGGCGATCATCGAATCGTAGTACGGCGGGATCCGGTAGCCGGCGTAGAGCCCGCTATCGACCCGCACGTGCATGCCGCCCGCCGCATGGTAGGCGGTGACCAAGCCAGGCGAAGGCGCGAAGGTCCACGGATCCTCGGCATTGATCCGGCACTCGATCGCGTGACCTTTGAACTCGATCTCGTCCTGCTTGACCGACAGCGGCTTGCCGTCGGCGATGCGGATCTGCTCGCGCACCAGATCGACCCCGGTGATCGCCTCGGTCACCGGATGCTCGACCTGCAGCCGGGTGTTCATCTCGATGAAGTAGAACTCGCCGTTCTCCCACAGGAACTCGATCGTTCCCGCGCCGCGATAGCCCATGTCGGCCATCGCCCGCGCCACGATCCCGCCCATGCGGTCGCGTTCGGCCGGGGTGATGACCGGGGAGGGGGCTTCCTCGAGCACTTTCTGGTGGCGGCGCTGGAGCGAGCAATCGCGCTCGCCGAGATGGATCGCCTCGCCCCGGCCGTCGCCGAACACCTGAAACTCGATGTGGCGCGGGTTGCCGAGGTACTTCTCGATGTAGATCGTATCGTCGCCGAACGCGGCCTTGGCCTCGTTGCCGGCCTGGCGCATCAGCGCGTCAAGCTGCTCGGGCCCGGTGCACACTTTCATGCCGCGCCCGCCGCCGCCCGAAGCGGCCTTGATGATCACCGGATAGCCGATTTCCTCGGCGATCTTCTCCGCCTCGAGAATATCGGACACCGCCCCGTCGGAACCGGGCACCAGCGGCAGGCCGAGCTTGCCGGCGGTGCGCTTGGCCTCGACCTTGTCGCCCATCGTGCGGATGTGCTCGGGCTTGGGCCCGATCCAGCAGATCCCGTGCGCCTCGACGATCTCGGCGAACTGGGCGTTCTCCGACAGGAAGCCGTAGCCGGGGTGGATCGCGTCGGCGCCCGAGATTTCGGCCGCGGCGATGATCGCGGCGGTGTTGAGATAGCTGTCGGTGGCCGGCGGCGGCCCGATGCAGATCGCGTGATCGGCCAGCCGCACGTGCATCGCCTCGGTGTCGGCGGTCGAATGGACCGCCACCGTCTCGATACCCATTTCGTGCGCGGCACGGTGGATGCGGAGCGCGATCTCGCCGCGGTTGGCGATCAGCAGGCGGGTAATGGCCATTGCTGCGCCGCCGTCAGGCGATCACGACCAGCGGCTGGTCGTATTCGACCGGCTGGGCGTGGCCGATGAGAATCTCTTTGACCGTGCCGGCGCTGGGCGCGGTGATCGGGTTCATCACTTTCATCGCCTCGACGATCAGCAGCGTGTCGCCGGCCTTGACGGTGTCTCCGACCCGGATGAACGGATCGGTATCGGGATCGGGCGTCAGATAGGCGGTGCCGACCATCGGGGAGCGCACCGCGTTGGCCAGATCGGGCGCGGCCGGCGCGGCGGGCGCGGCCGCAGCGGCAGGCACAGGCGCGGCGGGGGCGGCCGGCGGGGCGGCAGCGGCCGCTTCAACGAGCGCCTGGCGCGCAACACGGATCTTGCGCTCGCCGTCGGCGACTTCGATTTCGGTAAGGCCGGTCTCGGCGAGCAGCTCGGCGAGCTCGCGAACCAGCTTGGTATCGACCTTCATGCCGGCGTTCTTGCCCGGGTCTGCGGCCATCTAAATCCTCGTGGGGAGTGAAAACTGGCCGGCGCTATGCGTCGGGCGGGCGCGCAAGGCAAGCGGCGGGTGCCCTTCGTGCAGGGTCAGAGCCGTGCTGCCGCTTCGAGCGCCAGCTCATAACCATAGGCGCCGAACCCCGCGATCGTGCCCTTGGCGGCCATCGCCACATAGCTCTTGTGGCGATAGGCCTCGCGCGCCTGAGGGTTCGAGATGTGGACCTCGATGACCGGTGTCCTGATCGCGCGGATCGCGTCGTAGAGCGCCAGGCTGGTATGCGTCAGCGCCCCGGCGTTGAGCAGCACCGCTTTGGCGCCTTCGGCCTGCGCCTCGTGCAGCCAGTCGCACAAGTGCCCCTCGTGGTTCGACTGGCGCATGTCGACCGCCAGCCCCAGCTCGCGCGCCCGGTCCTCGAGCCGCCCGGCGATGTCGTCGAGCGTGTCCGAGCCATAGATCTCCGGCTCACGCAGGCCGAGGAGGTTGAGATTGGGCCCGTTGAGGACATAGACGGTACCGGACATTGCACTCCCCCTGGCGCTTGCGCGGGCCGGCATAGCGGCATGCTGGGGGAAGGGCAAAAGAGTTGCTGGTTGTCGGTGTTCGGACGGATGCGATCTCACGCGCGCGCCCTTATCAGACCTTCGTCTTTGCGCAGCCGAGCGTCCATGCCGGGTGGTCTGTCTTCGATTGACGACTGCATTGAACTGGGCCTTCGTCCGTTCAAAGGGATGACGTATTCCAAGGCTTATACCGGTATTGTCGATGCCGCTTCCGCCCCGCTTGTCACGCAGGCGCTCCTCGCTAGATTCTGAGCAAGAGAGTGGAGTACGACATGGCTCGATTTGTATACGGCTGCAGGTTCGATGTTCCTGGCGACGCTGCTTGGTCGACGACTGTTCGGCCTCGATATGAGTGTTGGATTTCCGATAGGTATCGCAGGGCCTTCGAGACCACCGTCAGCGCGGACTTAAGTACCGGCGAGATCAACGGCGTCCCACCTGAAGGGCATGTGCTCGCAATACGGCGACATGAGGTAGATGGCCTCGCCACCGAGCTGGAATGGTCCTTCCCTGGCGAACACGGGCTTGTCTGGCGCAATCTGGTGCGGACTGCCCAATTCAGCGACCGCTGCGCGGTCGAGCATAGGGTGGAGATCGGTTCGACCGAGTATCTGGTTTCGCCTGCCGGCTATTCAGTCGGCGCCCCAGCCGTCGTACGCATCATATGCCAGCAGGATGTACTTGTTGGCGATATGCGCGTGCGCGCCACCGTGTACCCATTAGCGAGGGATTCGGTGGACGAATTTGTCGGGCTGCTTGAGGCCGAGCAGCGCCGTCTTCCTGTTGTGCTTCTAACGCCCTTCGCGAACGGAGAGCCGGGCGACCTCGACGCGAGGGCGCTCGCCGACCACTTGGCCGGTCTCGCAATTGTCACAGAAGCGGACACGCCGGAGACCACGCGAGCCCTCTCCGAGCGCCTCGGGCGACTTGGGTGCTTTGACGGCGGTGTGCGGGTGTATTGGCCAGGGTTTCGACGGAGGGACGATCTGCGCCGCCATCCGCTGATGCTCAGCTCTCGGATTTCGATCCTAGGCCGGGAGCATGCGGAGCGGACGCTGGAAAGATTGATATTCTCAGTTGCGGCGTTCCGCTTCACGCCTGATGCTGGAATCGGCGCGATCATCGCCAAAAGTCAGGCCGTCGCGCGCGCCGAGCGAGCGCAGGAAGCAGTCGGGCATGGCGATGTTGGTTGGGAGGAGTATGCTCTTGAGATGTCGGAGAAGCTGGATGCGGCTGTGGTCGACCTCGAAACGCTCAAGGCCGAAAACGAAAATCTGCGTGCCAACCAGAACGTGCTATTCGCGTTCTCCGAACAAGTCGAGAGTGCGGATGGCGAGGACGCTCCAACAGAAAGACAGCCGACGAGCGTATCTGAGGCCGTGGGGTTCGCGATTGACGATTGCCCGCGCTTGTTCTTCCTCGACAACAGTCGATCTTCCGCGGAAGCCTCGCCGTTCAAGCGGCCAGGAGAGGTTTACGAGGTGCTATCGATTATGAACAAAGTGGCCGACGTTTGGGCGAGGAACCAAGGTGGCGGAGACTTGCGCCAAATGCTGATTGAAGCGGGTCTCGGTAAGCGCGTCAGCAACTTCATCTCGCAGACGTCCAAAGGAAAGTGGGGTGAGCAGTATACATTCACCTATGAGAACGAGCGTCACTTGTTCGAATGGCACGTGACGCTTGGCGCTGGTAGTGCCGACACCTGCGCTTCAATCCATTTCCTGCCGGACCAGGTACGTGGCAAGCTCGTCATTGGTCACGTGGGTAGGCACCTCACGAATACTCGGTCATGAGCGCGCTGCGGAGTCAGTCGACTCCGCTTCTTCCACCCATGCTCACGTCTCAGACCTACCGATCCACGCCCTTGATCTTCCCCCACTGCCGCGCGGCGGTATAGCCCAGGTAGCCGGTGCCGAACAGCGCGTAGAGCGGCTCGGGCAGGGCGTCGAGGTAGCCGGTCATGCCGGCGGCAATGGCCTGCGCGGCCTCGGGCCGGAATGCCGCGATAAGGCCCATCGGCAGCGACCACAGCAGCAGCAGGTACATCACGTAGAGGAAGCTCGGCCGCGCGCGGCTGGTCCAGGGATCGGCGGAATTGGCCTCGGCGACGATCGCCGAAAGCTGTGCGCGCAGCGCGTCAAGCTCGTGCGAGCCTTCGAGCCGGACCAGTTCGAGCTTGGCGCGGTCGCGCGCCTCTTTGTCGGGAATGACCTTGTCGATGATCGAGGCGAGCGGGGCGATCAGCGATTCGAGCAGCGGCATGGGCGGAACCTCCGACTGGCGTTTCGCGCTGCCTGAACCATATGGGTTACTGTAGGAAAGCGGAAATCGCGCTGGGCCGTGGGGAAGCAGGCGTGGGACGAAGCGCTGCATCCGACCCGGCGCGGCGCTTGCAATCGTGTCCCGATTGCGTTCTCTTGCGCCGGCAAACGGACGGGAGTCGCCACGGCCCCCGATCCGCCCTCAGGGACGGATGATCGGACAAGGACTGCGCCCGGGCGGCGCGGTGGGATCATCGATCGGCGCGGGGCCGGTCTCGAACGGGGGGATGCATGGCTGCCACCGAGTTGACGCGTACCAGGCCGCTGGCGCCGGGGATCGACCGGCGCCGCATGATGGGCGGCTCGCTCGCCTCGGGGCTGGCGCTGTGGGGGCTGGGCGGCTGCTCGCCGGCGCGGGTTGCATCGACCCCGCTGGCGTGGGACCCGCGCGCGCTGGCGCCGATCCGGGTCGCGCCCGACCGGGTGTTCGATATCACGGTATGCCTGCGCCCGTTCCGCGCCGCCGGCCCGCGGCTCGATACCGAGACGATCGGCGACAAGCTGGTGGTCCACAACTACGGCCACGGCGGAAGCGGCTGGTCGCTGTCGTGGGGCTCGGGCGAGATCGCGGTGCGCCAGGCGATGGCCGCCAGCCCGCGTGAGATCGCGGTGATCGGCTGCGGCGCGCTCGGCCTGACCGCCGCCACCGTGGCCCAGCGCGCCGGCACCAAAGTCACCATCTACACGCGAGACTTGCTGCCGCAGAGCCGCTCGGCGCGCGCCACCGGGACCTGGTCGCCAGACAGCCGGGTCGGCCTTGCCGATCAGGTTCCGGCGGACTTCCCCGCCACCTGGGAAGCGATGACGCGGACCTCGTGGAAAATGTTCCGTTCCTATCTCGGCCTGCCGGGCACGCCGGTCGAATGGCTCGACCGCTACAGCGTGTCCGACACCGAGATGGCGCCCGGCCGGCGCGAGCGGCCGGGCCCGCTGCAGTTCGCCCACTACGACGAGCGGGTGCGCGACCTGACCCCGCGGCGCGAGACGATGGCGCCGGGCTCGACCCCGTTCGGCGCCCCGTTCGTCTATCGCAACCAGTCGCTGATGTTCAACGTCGCCAACTACGGCCACACCCTCCTGACCGACTTCTTGGCCGGCGGCGGCACGCTCAAGCGGCGCGAGTTCCATTCGCCCGCCGAGTTCGCCGCGCTGCCCGAGCCGGTGATCATCAACTGCCCCGGCTACGGCGCGCGAGCGCTGTGGCGCGACGAGACGGTGGTGCCGGTGCGCGGCCAGATCGCCTGGCTGATCCCGCAGCCCGAGCTGACTTACGGGGTCTCCTACCGCGACGTGAACGTGCTCCCGCGCCGCGACGGGATCGCCGTGCAGGCGGTCGAAGGCGGCGACATGAAAGGCTACAACGACGCCAACGAGACCGTCGACCGCGCCGAATCCGACATGGCGATCGGCCGCATCCAGGAGCTGTTCCGCCGCTTCGGCCCCGCCGCCGGTTAACCCCGGCGGCTTCACCGCCGGGGCCTAACCCCGGCGCGCGGTCCATTCCTTGCTGGGGTTGAGCGCGGCGCGCACGCGGCGCAGCCAGCCCGCCGCGGTCCGCACCAGCGGCAGCCGGTCGTAGAGCTTCTGGGTGCCGGTGTCGGTGCGCGAGGGGCGCTGCACGCCGAGCATCGCGAACACCGTCCTGAGTTCGGGATGCGCGCGCCGCAGCCACACGAAGCAACCATCCGAAGGCGGGCGGATCGCGGGGTCGAACCGCGGGTCGGCAGCGGCCTTGGCATCGGGCACGAAGTCCGCTTTCAGGTACCGCGTCATGTAGTCGGCGGCGATCCGCGCGCCCTCACGCGAAAAGCCCATGAAGTGCGCCCCGATGATGTCGCTGCCGGGCAGGTCGTCCGGATCGCTGGCGTCATAGCCGCCGTAGAACACGTCCCACGGCTCGGTCAGCCGATAGTCGAAGATTTCGGGCAGCAGGAAGTCGCAGTCGTCCTCCAGCACCAGGATCGATTCCCCGGCCGCGGCCGCTTCGGCGATCACCGCGCGGTAGGTGCGGAAGTTGCCGTGCATGCCCTTGCTGGTGAACAGGCCCGGCTCGTCCGCCTTGAGCGCGTCGAAGAACGCCACCCGCGGGTGATCCGCCATCCCGACGCGGCGCAGTTGCTCGATCATCTCGCGCCGCCGGTCGGTGCGATGCGCGAGGTTCATGATGCGGATGCGGTCGAACGCGTCGAACAGCGGCGGATAAGGGGGCTGGGTCACCGGCACTCCTGGCGATTGTCGGTCCCCGACGCCTATCCGGTTGCAGCGCACGGGGCCAGCCGGAGATGTGCCACTGGTCGGGACGACAGGATTCGAACCTGCGACCCCCACACCCCCAGTGTGATGCGCTACCAGGCTGCGCTACGTCCCGATCCAGTGGAGGCGCGCCTATAGGCAAGGGCTCTCACCCTGTCCAGCGCCCCTGATTGCGCCTGCGCGGCTTTGCTGCTAGGCGCACCGGCCACGTCCCGGGGATGAGGCCCGGGAAGACCAAATCCCCCTGACGCAATGGCGATATAGACCTTTGACATGCTCGATATCCTGACTTCCGGCGCTGCCGCCGCCGGCCCGCCGGCATGGACCAGCTTCCTGCCGATCATCGGCATGGTGGCGATCTTCTGGTTCCTGATCATCCGCCCGCAGATGCGCCAGCAGAAGGCCCACCGCGAGAAGATCGCCGGGGTCAAGAAGGGCGACCAGGTGATCACCGCCGGCGGCCTGCTCGGCAAAGTGATCAAGGTCGATGACGACTACGTCGAGCTCGAGATCGCCACCGGGGTCAAGGTCAAGGCGGTCAAGTCGACGCTCGGCGATATCGTCCAGCCGGGCGGCAAGCCCGCCAACGACTAGGCGGCGCGCGGCGCAATGCTCGATTTCCCTCTCTGGAAGCGGCTGGCCTATTGGGGCGTGACGCTCGGCCTGGCGCTCGCCGCGGTCCCCTCGCTGCTGTCGCTCGGCGGCGTCAACTTCCCCGCTTCGGTCAACCCGCCGATGGTCAACCTCGGGCTCGACCTTGCCGGCGGCAGCCACCTGATGCTCGAGGCGGAGCCGTCCGAAGTCGCCCGCCAGCGGCTCGAGACGATGGAAGAAGGCGTGCGCGCCACGCTGCGCGATGCCGAACCGCGTATCCGCGTCAGCGACATCTCGACCTCGGGCGGGCGCCTGTCGTTCCTGCTCGAAGACCCGGCCGACATCGACCGGGCGCGCGAGGCGCTGCTGCCGCAAATCAACGGCACCGGCACGACCCGCGAATGGGATCTCGAAGTGGTCGATGGCAGCCGGTTCGTGCTCAGCCAGACCCGCGCCGGGCTTGCCACCGCAGTCGACAACGCGATGGACAGCGCCACCGAAGTGGTCCGCAAGCGCATCGACGCGCTCGGCACCCGCGAACCGACGATCATCCGCCAGGGCCAGGACCGCATCGTCGTCGACGTGCCCGGCCTTAAGGACCCGCAGGGCCTCAAGGACCTGCTCGGCCAGACCGCCGAGCTTGAGTTCAAGCTGGTGGATCAAACGGCGCTGCCTTCCGATGTGGCGCAAGGCATCGTCCCGCCGGGCAGCGAGATTGTCCCCGGCGCGCCCGACAGCGACTATGCCGGCCAATCGATCGCGGTGAAGCGCCTGGGCGGCGTTCGTGGCGATTCGCTGACCAATGCCCAACTCGGCTTCGATGCCCAGAACAACGCGCCCGTCGTGGAGATCCAATTCGACTCCCAGGGCGGGGCGCGGTTTGCCCGGCTGACCAGCGAGAATGTCGGCAGGCCGTTCGCAATCATTCTCGACGGACAAGTGATCTCGGCCCCGAATATTGAATCGGCCATCCTTGGCGGGCAGGGGCGGATCAGCGGCGGCTTCACTACCGAGAGCGCCAATGCGCTCGCCATCGCGCTGCGCTCGGGGGCGCTCCCGGTCGAGCTGACGGTGGTCGAGGAGTTCTCGATCAGTGCCGAACTGGGCGCCGATTCGATCGCGCGCGGAGCGGTGGCGATGGCGGTCGGTCTGGTCGCGCTGATGCTGTTCATGATCGCCAGCTACGGCCGCTTCGGCGTCTATACCTGCCTGGCGCTGATCCTGAACCTGATGATGATCCTCGGGGTCATGGCTTTGATGGGGTCGATGGCGGCGCTGACGCTGCCGGGCATCGCCGGGCTGGTGTTGACGATCGGCGCGGCGGTCGACGCCAACGTGCTGATCAACGAGCGCATCCGCGAGGAACGCGCGCGGGGGCGCCGCGTGATCCAGGCGGTCGAGCTCGGTTACAGCGAGGCGAGCCGCGCGATCTTCGATGCCAACATCACCAATACGATCGCCGCGGTGATCATGTTCGCATTCGGCACGGGCCCGATCCGCGGCTTCGCGGTGGTGCTGATGATCGGCATCGTCACCTCGGTGTTCACCGCCGTCACGCTGACCCGGATGTGGGCCGCCGGCTGGCTGCGCCGCGCGCGGCCGGCCGACATCGTGCTGTAGGGACGCGCCATGAAACTGCTCAAGCTCATCCCCGACAACACCAACATCCGCTTCCTGCGCTGGCGGGTGCCGTTCTACACGGTCAGCCTGCTGCTGATGGCCGCCTCGCTCGCGCTGGTCGGCATCAAGGGGCTCAACTTCGGCGTGGATTTCGTCGGCGGACAGATGATCCGCGTGACTTTCGCCGAAAGCACCACCGCGCCGATCGCCCAGGTCCGCGAGGAGATCGACGCGCTCGGTTACGGCGAGCCGATCATTCAGCAGCTCGGCGAACCCAACGCCATCGCGGTGCGCATGGGGCTGCCGGATACCGACGATCCGGCGGTCACCGAACGTGTGATCCGCGAGATCCGCGGCACGCTCGAGCGCAATCACCCGACCGCCGAAATCGGCTCGGCCGAATCGGTTTCGGGGAAGGTGTCCGAAGAGCTGGCCTGGGATGGCGGGATCGCGCTGCTGCTCGCGATGATCGGCATTTCGATCTACATCTGGGTCCGCTTCGAATGGCAATTCGGGGTCGGCGCGCTGTTCGCGCTGGTCCACGACGTCACGCTCACCCTCGGGCTGTTCGCGCTCACGGGGATGGAGTTCGATCTCAACATCGTCGCCGCGCTGCTGACGCTGATCGGCTATTCGCTCAACGACAACATCGTGGTTTACGACCGCATCCGCGAGAACCTGAAGAAGTATCGCCGGATGCCGCTACCCGAACTGCTCGACCTCTCGGTCAATGAGACGCTGTCGCGCACGGTGACGACATCGACCTCGCTGCTGATCACCCTGCTGGCGCTGCTCGTGCTTGGTCCCGATGTGATCTTCGGCTTCACCGCCGCGATCACGCTCGGGATCTTCGTCGGCACCTACAGCTCGATCTACATGTCGACGCCGATCCTGATCTGGCTGGGGGTCAAGTCGGACAGCTTTGTGCCCAAAGAATCCGCGGTCGACGTTCAGGAACGCAAGGCGCGCGGCGAGATCTAGGCCGCGATCCGCGCATAGTACCCGGCCAGCGCCGCGGCGTTCGCTTCCCAACTGAACCGCGCCGCGCATTCGGCCACCACCGTGCGCGGCAGCGGATCCTCGGCCAACGCGCGCATCGCCCCGGCGATAGCATCGGCATCGCGCGCCACGATACGTCCGGCCTCGGGCCGGGTTAC
Organism: Sphingomonadales bacterium 12-68-11; assembly: GCA_002279825.1. GTDB lineage: Bacteria > Pseudomonadota > Alphaproteobacteria > Sphingomonadales > Sphingomonadaceae > Croceibacterium_A. The sequence continues at coordinate 245,897 of NCCV01000002.1, read as the reverse complement.
CACTTCACGTGCGCCGCCCGCATCGGTGATGACGAGCGGCGCGCCGCAAGCAAGCGCTTCGACCCAGGCATTGGCAAGCCCCTCGCTGGCCGAGGGCAGCACCATCGCGTCGGCAGCCGACAGCACGGTCGGCAGCAGTTCGTGATCGAGCGCGCCGAGGAAATGCACGCGCGGCGCAAGGCCGGCCTCGCGGGCGAACTGTTCCAGATACGCGCGGTCGGGCCCGGCGCCGACCAGCACCAGATGCGCCGACGGCAGCCGAGCGAGCGCGCGCAGCACCAGCAACTGGCCCTTGCTGGGGGTCAGTGCGCCGACCGTGGCGAACAACGGAACGGTGTCGGGCAGCTCGATCCCGAATTCCGACCGCAGCCGCGCGCGGCTGCGCTTGCGTCCAAGCGGGCGGAACTGGCTGTGATCGAGCCCGGTGTAGTGGACGGTGATCTTCCCAGAGGGAAACCCCATCGCCGCCATCCGCTCGGCCAGCGCCGCGCTAACCGCCAGCAAGCCGGCGGCCTGGTCGGCTGCGCGCAGCATTCGGCGCAGCGCATAGGCCTTCGCGCCCCACTGCGAGATATCCGCGCCGCGCGCCTTGATCGACAACGGGATTGCGAGTTCGCTCGCCAGCCGTGCCGCCGCGGGTCCGTCCGGGTAGAAGAATTGCGCGTCGATCAGGTCGAACGGCGAGAGCGCATGCAGCCGCCTCACCAGCGGCAGCACCGCGCGCACGATCATCGCCGGATTGAACGGTCCGCCCACCGCCGGGATCAGCGCGAACCGCGGCCGATGGACGGTAACATCGCCTTCGACGCCCGTGACGGCCGCTTCGGCGAGCGGCTTGTAGCGGCCCATCGGCACCGGCGGGACCCCGATCGGATTGATCACCGTCACGTCCCACTCGGTGCGCGCGGCGAGTGCTTCCATCTGCCGCGCCACGAACGTGCCGGAGCGCGGCTGATGCCGGTTGGGGTAGAGCGTCGCGAGGGCGAGAACCCGGCTCACAGCTTGCGGACCAGCATCTCCGCTACTGCCAGCCAGGCTGGACCATCGATCACGATCTGCCGCTGCCCGCTACCCGGCGGCAGCAGCGCGACCAGCGCATCGCGCCGGTCGATCAGCCGGCCGAACGCGAACCGCCCGCCGGCGCGCGGCGCCAGCACGTCGCGGTTGATCAGTTGCGCGGCGTTCTCGGGTGGATGCTGGCGCAGCCACAACTGATCGCCGGCGCGGTATTCGCCTTGCGCCGCCTCGATCGCCACGCACACCAGCGGCGCCTCTCCCCCGCCCAGGTCGGTCGGCAGGATCGCATCGCGCGGCGCGGGTAGCGCCTCGGCCCCAGCCTCGGTCAGGACCGCGACCACTTTGGCCTGGTCGCTTTCATCGCCTTTGACCAACAGCTCGGGATCGACGCCGAGCGCGGCGCCGATGCGGTTCATCCACACCAGCGACAGGTTGCGCATCCCCGTCTCGAGCCGGCCGATGGTTTGCGCCGTGGTCGGCGGGTCGCAGGCGGCGGCGACTTCGGCCAGCGTCATCGCCTTCTGCCGGCGGATGTCGCGGATGCGATTGATCATCGGTGTCCTCTCCAGATTGCGCTTTGGCTAACCGATCTGGTTTTCGCATTTTCCTACAGCGGGGTGGATTTGGCAAGCGGGCGCTTCACGCAGCCGTGGGGAGAATTGCCATGATGAAGCGCGCTCTGGCCGAACGCGAACTGACCAGCGAGGGACCGCGGTCGAGCGCCGGAGTCGCACCGAGGCGGCGCAGCGTCACCGTCAACCTGGCCGAATCGCCGCTCACCTGGCTGCACGCGCGCGGGCATCTCGACGACCGGTTGTTCGCGGCGGGCGAGCGGTTGCGCGCCGATTGGGAGCGTGCCCAGCTCGCCCCGTCGGTCACGATGCGGTGGGATCCGGTGCGAATCCGCGGCACCGGCCACAGCGCGGCGCTTACCGCAGGGGAGCGGCAACTCGCGGCCCGCCAGCGGTTCGACGGGGCGATCGCGGCGGCGGGCAAGGGGCTGGAGGATATCCTGTGGCGCGTGGTCTGCGCGGGCGAGGGGCTGCCGGCGGCCGAGAAAGCGCTCGAATGGCCCGCGCGCAGCGGCAAGCTGGTGCTCAAGCTGGCGCTCGACCGGGTGGCCGATTTCTACCGCATCGGGTGAAGTGTCACTTTGCCCTGGACAGTGTCACAAGTGTCAACACCCCCCTTGAGTCGGCACGCCGTTAGGCGTCGATCAGGTCGCGATCGACTTCGCTCGCGCGGTTCTGGATGAAGTTGAAGCGGTGGATCGGCTCGCGGCCCATGAGCTGGTCGACCAGTTCCTTGACCGCGTGGCGCTGCTCGTGCTCGGCGGGCAGGGTGATGCGGATCAGGCTGCGGCTGGCGGGGTCCATCGTCGTCTCGCGTAACTGCGAAGGGTTCATCTCCCCGAGCCCTTTGAAGCGCGAGACTTCGATCTTGCGGCCCTTGAACACCGTCGCCTCGAGTTCGGCGCGCTGCGCCTCGTCGCGGGCGTAGCGGCTCTCCTTCCCGGCGGTCAGGCGGAACAGCGGCGGCTGCGCGAGATAGAGGTGCCCCTGCCGGACCAGCTCGGGCATTTCCTGGAAGAAGAACGTCATCAGCAGCGTGGCGATATGCGCCCCGTCGACGTCCGCATCGGTCATGATCACGATCCGGTCGTAGCGCAGCTGGTCGGGATTGCAGTCCTTGCGCGTCCCGCAGCCGAGCGCGAGCGCGAGGTCGGCGATCTCGGAATTGGCGCGGATCTTGTCGGCGGTGGCGCTGGCGACATTGAGGATCTTGCCGCGGATCGGCAGGATCGCCTGGGTCTTGCGGTCGCGTGCCTGCTTGGCGCTGCCGCCCGCGCTGTCGCCCTCGACGATGAACAGCTCGGTCTCGCCTTTGCCTTCGCCCGAGCAGTCGGTGAGTTTGCCGGGCAGGCGCAGCTTGCGGCCGCTGGTGGCGGTCTTGCGCTTGATCTCGCGCTCGGCCTTGCGGCGCAGCCGCTCGTCCATCCGCTCCATCACGCTGCCGAGCAGTGCGCGGCCGCGCTCCATGTTGTCGGTCAGGAAATGGTCGAAGTGATCGCGCACCGCCGCCTCGACCAGCCGCGCGGCGTCGGGGCTGGTCAGGCGGTCTTTGGTCTGGCTCTGGAACTGCGGCTCGCGGATGAACACCGAGAGCATGACCTCGCTGCCGGTGACGATGTCGTCGGCGGAGATGTCCTTGGCCTTCTTCTGACCGATCAGCTCGCCGAACGCGCGGATGCCCTTGGCGAGCGCCGCGCGCAGCCCCTGCTCGTGCGTCCCGCCATCAGGCGTGGGGACAGTGTTGCAGTAGTAGCTATAGGCGCCGTCGGACCACAGCGGCCACGCGACCGCCCACTCGACGCGGCCCTGATGTTCGCCGTTCTGGACCGGAAAGTCCTGTTGCCCGGCGAAGAACTCGGCGGTCACACACTCGCGCGTGCCGACTTGCTCGCGCAAGTGGTCTGCGAGCCCGCCGGGAAACTGGAACACCGCCTCCGCCGGCACGTCCTCGCTGGTCAGCGCGGGTGCGCATTTCCAGCGGATCTCGACGCCCGCGAACAGGTAGGCCTTCGAGCGCGCGAGGCGGAACAGGCGCTGCGGCTTAAACGCCTTGCCTTCGAAGATCTCCGGATCGGGCACGAAGGTCACGGTCGTCCCGCGCCGGTTGGGCGCCGCGCCCGCCGGCTTGAGCGGCGCGAGCGGCAGGCCCTTGGAGAACTCCTGAACGTAAAGCTGGCGGTCGCGCGCCACTTCGACGCGGGTGAATTCGCTGAGCGCGTTGACCACGCTGACACCGACGCCGTGCAGGCCGCCGCTGGTGGCATAGGCCTTGCCCGAGAACTTGCCGCCTGAATGCAGCGTGGTCAGGATCACTTCGAGCGACGACTTGCCGGGGAACTTGGGATGCTCGTCGACCGGGATGCCGCGCCCGTTGTCGGCGATCGATAGGCGGTTGCCTTCCTCGAGCGTGACTTCGATCCGGGTGGCGTGGCCCGCCACCGCCTCGTCCATCGCGTTGTCGAGCACTTCGGCGGCGAGGTGATGCAGCGCGCGCTCGTCGGTTCCGCCGACATACATGCCCGGCCGTCGCCGCACGGGCTCGAGCCCTTCGAGCACTTCGATCGCGCTGGAGTCGTAGTCGCCGCCGCCCGCGGGCAGCTTGTCGAACAGGTCGCCGGGATCTTCGGGGAGCATCGCCAGGCTATAAGGCGCGGATTCGCGCGCATTCAAGCGCGCCCCGGACGCTTATCGTCAGTTGAACCGCGCCGGGGCGGCATCGACCACGGATACGGTGCCGTTGCCGATCTGGCGTACTTCCATCGCCCGTTCGCCGACGCCGTTGCTGCCGAAGCGGAACGGTCCGTCGAGCCCGAGGAAGCCCTCGCCGCCGACCACGCGTGTGGCCGGAAAATTGCGCCCCGGTTGCCAGTCGCGCGCCACCCGCAGCGTCAGCAGCACCGCGTCGTAGCCGAGCGTGGCAATGCGATAGGGCTGCTCGCCGAAGCGGGTCTGGTAGCTGGACGCGAACTGGCGGAAGCGCGCGTCGGACACCGCCGAGAACCACGCGCCGCGCAGCGCGGCACTGCCCGCGAGATCGCCTTCGCCGCTCCACAGTTCGGTGCCGAGCAGGCGCGGACGCACGGTCACGCCGGCGGTCAGCGCGCCGGCCGCCATGACCGACAGCCGCGTGCCTTCGGCGATCAGCACCGCGTCGTAACCGCCGCGCGCCTTGAGCCGGTCGGCCGCCGAGATGATCGAGGTATTGCCGCGGTCGTATTGCTCGACCGCGCCCATCGTCCCGCCCGCCTGGCGCACCACCTGAGTCAGCGAATCGGCAGCGCGGCGGCCGTAGTCGCCGCTCGGCACCAGGGCGGCGAAGCGCGCCGCGCCCTGCGCCCGTGCATAGGCGACGGTCCGGGCGATCGATTGCTCGGGCACGTGGCCCATCACGAACACGTCCGCGGCGGCCACCGACGTGTCGTTGGAGAACGTGATCAGCGGCACGTCGGCCGCCCGCGCTTGGCCGAGCACGGCGGTCACGTCCTCGCGCAGCAGCGGTCCGAGGATCAGCTTGTTGCCGTCGCGGATAGCATTGGAGGCCGCGGCGCCGGCGCCGTTGGCGGTATCGTAAGTGGTGATTCGCAGGTTCTCGGCGCTGGTGTCGAGCAGCGCCATCGTTGCCGCGTTGGCGATCGACCGGCCGGCCTCGGCATTGCTGCCCGACAGCGGCACGAGCAGCGCGATGCGGTGGCGGGCGGTGTCGGTCGGCAGCGCTTCGGAGGGGCCGGACGGCGTGGGAGTGGGAACTGGCGCGGGACCGGGCCGGGTGCGATCGGGCACGGCCTGACAGGCGGCCAAGGCCAGGACCAGCGCGCTCGCGACAAGCTTCCGCCGGGTAATCGCCATCACGCTTGCCGCTCCCGCGTTGTCTGGCCACAAGGCGCCGGGTGAGCGACGCTGCAGACCCCCATGCCAGTCCTCTGGCGCCCGGCCTCTACATCGTCGCCACGCCGATTGGCAATCTCGGCGACGTGACTTACCGCGCCGTCGAAACGCTCCGGCGCTGCGCCGCGGTCGCGTGTGAGGATACGCGGGTAACGGGCAAGTTGCTCAATTACCTGGGAATCAAACAGCGGCTGATCCGCTACGACGATCACGCCAGCGAAGCCGACCGGGCGCGCCTGCTGGCGCTCCTCGCGGAGCAGCCCGTCGCGCTCGTCAGCGATGCCGGCACGCCGCTGATTTCCGACCCCGGCTATCGGCTGGTGCGCGCGGCGCGCGAGGCCGCCATCCCCGTCACCAGCCTGCCCGGGCCGAGCGCGGCAGTCGTAGCGCTGACTCTTGCCGGGCTGCCGAGCGACCGGTTCCTGTTCGCGGGTTTTCTGCCCTCGAAAGACAAGGCCCGGCGCGAGATCCTGGAAGAGCTGGGCACGGTGCGCGCCACGCTGGTGTTCTACGAGACCGGGCCGCGCCTCGTCGATTCGCTTGCCGCGCTTGAGGCGGTGCTGCCCGGCCGCGAGCTGGCGGTCGCGCGCGAACTGACCAAGCTCTACGAGGAATGCCGCACCGGGAGCGCGGCCGAGCTGGCAGCACACTACCGCGCGCACCCGCCCAAGGGCGAAATCGTGCTGCTGGTCGGTCCGCCCGGCGACCGCGTGGTCGATTCGGCCGAAGCCGACGCCCTGCTGCGCGAGGCGCTGGCTTCCGCGAAGCCGTCGCAGGCCGCCGCGCAAGTCGCCAAGGCGACCGGGCTCGACCGCAAGGCGCTCTACGCGCGGGCATTGGAGCTGCGTGGCGAATGAGCCGCGCGGTCGCCGAGCGGCGCGGCCGGCGCGGCGAGGGTTGGGCGGCGTGGTGGCTGCGCCTGCACGGCTGGCGCATCCTCACGCGCCGGCTGAAGACCCCGCGCGGCGAGATCGACCTCGTCGCCCGGCGCGGCGGCACCGTCGCCTTCATCGAGGTCAAGTGGCGCGCGACCGCGGCCGAACTCGACCTGGCGATCGACCCGTGGCGCCTGCGCCGGGTCGGCGCCGCGGCGGAAAGCGCGGCGCACCGCTTCGCCCGTCCCGGCGACATGGTTCGCATCGACGTGCTGCTGCTTGCGCCGGGCCGCTGGCCGCGCCACATCGTCAACGCCTGGCAGCCTTAGCGCGCGTCTCGACTTCGCTCGACACGAACGGTTAGGGGGCGCCAGTTTTTCCGTTCGTGTCGAGCGAAGTCGAGACACGCTGAGCGAGGCTGAAGCCATGTCCCTGCGCGTCGCGGTCCAGATGGATCCGCTCGAAAGCATCAACATCGCCGGCGATTCGTCGTTTGCGCTGATGCTGGCGGCGCAGGCGCGCGACCACCGGCTGTGGCACTACGACGTGCGCTCGCTGGCCTGGCAGGACGGCCGGATCACCGCGCACGCGCGCCCGGTGCGTGTGCAACGGGTGGCAGGCGAGCACTTCGGTTTCGAGGGCGAAGAGGCCCTGATCGACCTGGCCGCCGACATCGACGTGGTGCTGATGCGCCAGGATCCGCCGTTCGATCTTGGCTACATCAGCGCCGCGCTGCTGCTCGACCGGCTCAAGGGCGAGACGCTGGTGGTCAACGACCCGCGCAGCGTGATCAACGCGCCCGAGAAGATGTTCGTGCTCGACTACGCGCGGTTCATGCCGCCCACGCTGGTGGCGCGGCGGATAGAAGATGTGCGCACGTTCCAGCAGCGGCACGGCGCGGTGGTGGTCAAGCCGCTCCACGGCAACGGCGGCAAGGCGATCTTCAAGGTCGAGGCCGACGGCACGAACCTCTCGGCGATCACCGAGCTGTTCGGCCAGGTCTGGCCCGAGCCTTTCATGGTCCAGCCGTTCCTTCCCGAAGTGGCCGAAGGCGACAAGCGCATCGTGCTGGTCGACGGCGAGTTTGCCGGGGCGATCAACCGCAAGCCGGGGCAGGGCGAGTTCCGCTCCAACCTCGCGCAGGGGGGCTATGCCGAAGCCGCCACGCTGACCGCGCGCGAGGAGGAGATCTGCGCCGCGATGGGGCCCGAACTCAAGGCGCGCGGCCTGGTGTTCGTCGGCATCGACGTGATCGGCGGGCAGTGGCTGACCGAGATCAACGTCACCAGCCCGACCGGCATCGTCGCCATCGACGCGTTCAACGGCACCGACACGGCCGCCCGTATCTGGGACGCGATCGAGGCGCGCCTGGCCCCCGGGTTGGCGTCATGACGGCGCCTTGAAGCCCGACTAGCGCCGATTTTCTGCGCCTTGCGAGAACCCAAACCCCGGCCACCGGTTACACCTCAACCATGCAAGACCTGATCATCGAGGCGATCGCCCAGGGCGGCTATTGGGGCATCTTCGCCCTGATGGTGCTCGAGAACGTGTTTCCGCCGATCCCGTCCGAAGTCATCATGGGCATCGGCGGCATCCTGGTGGCGCGCGGCGAGATGGAGTTCTGGCCGCTGATGATCGCCGGCACGCTCGGCACCACGGTGGGCAATTACGTGTGGTTCTGGATCGGGGACCGGTGGGGCTACAAACGGTTGGAGCCGTTCGTGCAGAAGTACGGACGCTGGCTGACGCTCGAGTGGGAAGATATCGAGCGAGGCAGCCGCTTTTTTCGCAAGCACGGCCAGTGGGTTGTGTTCGTGCTCCGCTTCTCGCCCGTGCTGCGCACGATCATCTCGCTGCCCGCCGGCCTCTCGCACATGAGCACCTGGCGCTTCCTGCTGTTCACCGCGGCCGGGGCGGCGGTGTGGAACGCGATCCTGATCGAGGGCGGACGCCGCCTCGCGCCGCTGATCGAACGCTACGAGGCTGCGGCGGGCTGGGCGGTTGTCGGTTTCGTCGTGGCGATCGTGCTGTTCTACATCTACCGCGTGATCACCTGGAAACCGCGCGGCGAGGACTAGGCCAGCCAGGTCAGCAACGGCTGGAGCGCGAAGTGGGCGGCACAGTGGCCGGTTACTGCCGCGAGGAAGCCGTGCCGCCAGTAGAGCCAGACCCACAGCAGGTTGGCCATGATATGCAGCCCGATCTCGCGATTGAGCGTCAGCCCGGACCACTCGAGCGATGCAAAGTAGGCATAGTCGCGCAAAGGATAGGCGACCGTAGCGACCAGAATCATGGGTGCGACGTAGGACCATGGGTTCTGCTTGCCGGCGACTTTGATGAACAGAGCCACGAGCCCGGTTGAGCACAGCAAGCGCAAGACGATCTCGTCCAGAATGACGCGGGGCAGAACGGCGACTATGCGCTCGAGCGGAGAGAACTCCGCAACCGCAATCCGCTGAGTATCCGGCACCGCGTCCGCGAATACGGTCGTATCTGCAATCGCCATCCAGGCCCCGAACGCCAGACCGACCGCCAGCGCGACAATCGGCGAGCGCGAACTCGCGAACGTGAGTCGCAACCCGGTGCCGAGCAGCCCGCTCATGCCTTTTCGCGAGGGTGCGCGGCGCGGTAGGTGCTGAGCAGGGTGGCGGCATCGACCTGGGTGTAGATCTGCGTCGAACCCAGGCTGGCGTGGCCCAGCAGTTCCTGCAGGCTGCGCAAGTCGGCCCCCGCCCCCAGCAGGTGGGTCGCGAAGCTGTGGCGCAAGGCGTGGGGCGTGGCGCTGGCCGGCAGGCCCAGAGCTGCGCGTGCGCGGGCCATCGCTTTTTGCACCATGCCCTGGCCGAGCGGCCCTCCCTTGGCGCCGCGGAACAGCGGTTCGCGCGGCGCCAGCGGCCAGGGGCAGCGCGCGGCATAGTCGGCCACCGCGGCGCGGACCACCGGCAGCATGGGGACCACGCGCTGCTTGCCGCCCTTGCCGGTCACCCGCAGGGTTTCGCCGAGCGGCATGTCGGCACCGGTCAGTGACAGGGCTTCGGCGATGCGCAGCCCGGCACCGTACATCAGCAGCAGCACCGCCCGGTCGCGCGCACCGATCCAGTCCTCGGCCGCCGAGTTCCGCACCGCGTCGGCGACGTTGGTCGCATCGTCGGGCGTGATCGGGCGCGGCAACCCCTTCTTGATGCGCGGACCGCGCAGACGCAGCGGGGTGCTGCCGTCGCCGGCCTGGTCGCGGGCGAAAGCGAGCAGGGCCTTGAGCGCGGACAGCTCGCGCGCGGCGGAGACGTTGCCGAGCCCATCCGAACGCCGCTCGGCGAGCTGGCCGCGCAGCGCCGCGGCGTCGAGGTCGGCGAGGGCGCGCCAGGTCTCGGCACCGGTCGCGTCGAGCAGCCGGCCGGCGGCAGCGAGATAGGCACGCACGGTATGCGGCGAGCGGCGCCGCGCCAGCGTCAGATGGCCGCGCCAGGCTTCGAGCAGATCGGCCTTGCTCATTCGGTTACCAGTTCGGCGGGGATGAGCTCGGTCAGCAGGGCGTTGAGGACCGCCATGCCCGCTTGCGTGACCCCGATCCGCCCAGCGCGATTCCACATCAGGCCGAGCCCCTCGTAGAAGCGGGCGCGATCGCGATCGATCAGCGCCCTCGGCGGGAGCGCGAACCGGGCGCCGAGCGCGGCGGGGTCGATCCCCTCGGCCAGCCGCAGCCCCATCAGCAACGCTTCGCTCGCCGCCTCGCGCGCGCCCAGCATGCGTTCCTCGGCGATGCCGTGCCCGTGGCGGTCTATCGCGCTCAGCCAGTTCTCGGGCTTCTTGTGCCGCACCGTTGCCGCGCCGCCGCGCCGCCCGTGCGCGCCGGGTCCGATCCCGGCGTAGTCACGGTAGCGCCAATAGGTGAGGTTATGTCGGCTCTCCTCGCCGGGACGCGCGTAGTTGCTGATCTCATAGGCCGGCAGGCCGGCGGCGCCGGTCATCTCGGCGGTCAGCGCGAACAGGTCGGCCGCGGGATCGTCGGGCAGCGGCGCGAACGCGCCTAGTCGTACATCGGTGGCGAAGCGCGTGCCCGGCTCGATCGTGAGCTGATAGAGCGACAGGTGCCCGGTGCCGAGCGCCAGCGCGCGCGCCAGTTCGGCTTGCCATTGATCCGGCGTCTGGCCGGGGCGCGCATAAATCAGGTCGCAGCTGACGCGCTTGAACGCCGCTTGGGCGGTCTTGAGCGCGTTTAGGCCCTCGCGTGCATCGTGCAGGCGGCCGAGAAAGCGCAGTGCAGGGTCGTCGAGCGCCTGGAGCCCGAGCGAGACGCGGTTGACCCCGGCGCTTGCCAGGTCCCTAAAATTCTCTGCCTCGACCGAGCTGGGATTGGCTTCGAGCGTGACTTCGATCTGCGCGGTAAAGCCCCACAGCCGTTCGGCTTCCTCGAGCAAGGCGGCGACCAGCGCGGGCGGCATCAGCGACGGCGTACCGCCCCCGAAGAACACCGACTCGAGCGGTCCGCCGCCGGTCGCTCCAGCCTCATGCCGCATGTCGGCGAGCAGCGCCGCGCGCCATCGCTCGGTGTCGATGCCCGCGCGGACATGCGAATTGAAATCGCAATACGGGCACTTCGCCAGGCAAAACGGCCAGTGGATGTAGAGTGCCGTCGTCATCGCGGTTTCACTCGGGTTTAACCGGTGATCGGTCAAGCACCGCGCCATGCGGACGGGTTGGCTCATTGCGGCGATCATCATGGCGGTGCCGGCGGCGGCCGAGCCGGGAGAGCCGGCGCCGCCCGCCGACTTCGCGCGGCGCGTGCTGGCCGAGCACAATGCCGAGCGCGGCCGGGTGGGTGTTCCGCGCCTGGTGTGGAACGGCAGGCTGGCTCACGGAGCGCAAGCCTGGGCGGACCGGCTGGCGCGCGATGGCACGGTCCGGCACGCGCCGCGCGAAGCCCGCGGCGGCGCCGGCGAGAACCTGTGGTTCGGCACCGCCGGTCTGTTCCCCACCGAAGCCATGATCGGCGCGTTCGTCAGCCAGAAGCGGCTGTACCGGCCGGGCCCGTTTCCAGCGGTTTCGAGCACCGGGCGCTGGCAGGACGTCGGGCATTACACGCAAGTGGTGTGGCGCACGACTCGCGAGGTCGGCTGCGGGCTGGCGCGCGGCAGCGGCCACGATGTGCTGGTGTGCCGCTACTGGCCGGCAGGCAACTGGGTCGGCGAGGCGGTGTACTAGGCGATCCGCCTAAGCGAACTGCTCCGCGACCAGTTTGGCGAAGGCATCGGCGCGATGGCTGATGCGGTGCTTTTCGTCGGGATCGAGCTCGGCGAAGGTGCGCGCGTAGCCGCTCGGCACGAATACCGGATCGTAGCCGAACCCCAGCGTGCCGCGCGGCGGCCAAGTCAGCGCGCCGTCGGCGCGGCCCTCGTAGATGGCATGCTCGCCTCCGGGCCAGGCTAGCGCCAGGACGCACGAGAACCACGCGCCGCGTTCCACGTCCGGCCCTTGCGCAGCGAGCAGACCTTCGACTTTGCCCATCGCCAGGTACCAGTCGCGACCGGCGGGGCCCTCGAACCACTGCCGCTCGGCCCAGTCGGCGGTGTAGACGCCCGGCCGGCCGCCGAGCGCCGCCACCGACAGCCCGCTGTCGTCGGCGAGCGCGGGCAGGCCCGAGCTGTCGGCTGCCGCCCGCGCTTTGAGCAGCGCGTTCTCGACGAAAGTCTTACCGGTTTCCGCGGGCTCGGGCAGCCCGAGTGAGCCCGCCGAAATGCATTGGGTGCCGTAGGGCGCGAGCAGCGCAGCGATTTCCCTGAGCTTCCCGGCATTGTGCGTGGCGATGACAAGGGTGGACGAGGACCCGGCCAGGCGGTGGACCGTCATATCGTTCGGAGCCATCTTTCCACCTCGGCCTGCGCGCCGAGGACGTTCTTGACCTCGAGCGCGGCGGAGAGTTTGCTGCCCGCTCCGCCCACGATGAGCATGCCCGATATCCAGGTGATGAGCAGCGATGTGCCCGGGATGAAGAAATCGCCAATCAGTCCGATCGCGCCGGAAACTGCGCTCAGCAGGCCGAGGTCCACTTTTTTCCCGATCTGTATCCCGATCAGTTTGAAGTGGCTTTCCAACTCACTCCGCAGGGTCGCGTGATCGCTGTCGCAGGGCCGGGGCAGAGAACGGCCATTCGCCAGATGGAGCGTCACCTCCCTCGCGAAGATCACCGAAGGAACATGGCCGCTGTGCCTGTCATACTCGGGGAAGTTCGCGAGCCAATCATGCCAGCCGCGATCGACGAACCGGGCCCGCGATGAAACGTCCATCAGGAAATTGAGGAGCGATCTATGGTGCCAAAGTCCCCCAGCCGTGCGGCTTTCAAGCGCAGGCGCAGGCCGGACCAGACAGTGTAGGCACCCAACACGAGCAACGGCACGGCGACGAGGTACCACGCCAGGCCGTCCGCGCTCGGTCCCTGCGGCCAACCCGAGATTCCGCTCCCCGCGTAAACGGCCGAGCCGGTCATCACGGCGAAATAGGCTAGCCGATCAGCGCCGAACATTGAGAGGCGCGACCACCCTGAGTGTTCCGTACCGCTCCGCATTTGCTACCTTACCTCTGGCGACCAATCATATGAACTGCCCCAGCGCTTCGCAAGCACCCCCTCAGCGCACCGCGTCAGCCTGCGCCGCGTAGATCCGCTCGCAGCCGATCCGGGCTAGCCGCAGCAGGCGCAGCAGGCTTTCCTCGTCGTAGCAGGCGCCTTCGGCCGTGGCCTGGACTTCGGCGATCTGGCCGCCTTCGAGCAGCACGAAGTTGGCGTCGGCATCGGCCGCGCTGTCCTCGAGGTAGTCGAGGTCCAGCACCGGGGTGCCCTGGTGAATGCCGCAGCTCACCGCCGCGACTTTGGCAATGATCGGGTCCTCGACCAGCGAGCCGGCGGCCAGCAGCTTGTTTGTCGCGATCCGCAGCGCGATCCATGCACCCGAGATCGCCGCGGTTCGCGTCCCGCCGTCGGCCTGGATCACGTCGCAATCGAGCACGATCTGCCGCTCGCCCAGCTTGGTGAGGTCGGTCACGGCGCGCAGGCTGCGGCCGATCAGCCGCTGGATTTCCTGAGTGCGGCCGCTCTGCTTGCCTTTGGCCGCCTCGCGATTGCCGCGCGTGTGCGTGGCGCGCGGCAGCATCGAGTATTCGGCGGTGACCCAGCCTTGGCCTTTGCCGCGCAGGAACGGCGGGACCTTTTCCTCGACACTGGCGGTGACCAGTACTTTGGTGTCGCCGAACCCGATCAGCACCGAGCCTTCGGCGTGCTTGGTAAAGCCGGTCTCAATCGTGATGGCGCGCATTTCGTCGGGCGCGCGGCCTGAAGGTCGCATGGGGAATCTCCGTGAGCCGGATCGGCTTTGCGGCTGCGGCCCTAGCGCCTAGATAGGCCGCTGTCATGACCTCCCCACCGATCAGCGAACTCACCGAACGTGCGCGGGAAATCTTCCGCCTGGTGGTGGAGGGTTACCTCGAAAACGGCCAGCCGGTCGGTTCGAAAACGCTCGCGGGCGAAGGCATGCTCGCGCTCTCGCCCGCCTCGATCCGCTCGGTGCTGGCCGAGCTCGAAACGCTTGGGCTGCTCGCCGCGCCGCATACCAGCGCCGGCCGGATGCCGACCGAAAGCGGGCTACGCCTGTTCGTCGACGGGATGATGCAGGTCGCCGAACCGACCGCGCAGGAACGTGCCGCGATCGAGCAGCGCCTGGCCGCGCCGGGGCCGATCGAGGCTGCGCTCGAAGCGACCAGCGCGGTGCTGTCGGATGTTTCGGGGGCGGCCGGCATGGTCATGGTGCCGCGTCGCGAGACGCGCCTCGCGCAGTTCAGCCTGGTTCCGCTCGATCCGCGCCGCGCTCTGGCGGTGCTGGTGGGGGAAGACGGTTCGGTCGAGAATCGCGTGGTTGAAGTGCCGGTCGATGCGACGCCGTCGGCGCTTCAGGAAGCCTCCAACTACGTCACCGCGCGCCTCGCCGGGCGGACTCTGGCCGAAGCGGCGCGGGCGATGCAGGCCGAAATCGCCTCCGGCCGCTCGGCGCTCGATGCCGCAAGCCGAGACCTGGTCGAGCGTGGGTTTGCCGTCTGGAGCGAGGACGCCGCGCGGCGCCCGGTGCTGATCGTGCGCGGCCAGGCCAATCTGCTCGATGGCACCGCGCTCGCGGATATCGAACGCGTCCGCTCGCTGATCGACGACCTCGAAAGCAAGCAGTCGGTCGCCGGACTGCTCGAACGGGCGGCCGAAGGCGACGCCGCGCGAATCTTCATCGGCAGCGAGAACCGGCTGTTCGCCCTCTCGGGCTCTTCGGTCATTGCCGCGCCCTATCGCGACCGCGACGGGCGGGTGATCGGCGTGCTCGGGGTGATCGGCCCCACGCGGTTGAATTATGCCCGAGTCGTGCCCATGGTGGATTTCACCGCCCGTTCGCTGGGCAAACGCATTGGCTGACCTCGGGAAACACGATGAGCGACAACGACAACGCGCGCGACGGCGCGGTGGAGAAGGAATTGGCCGGAGTGCCGGATGAACTGCTCGACAACGGCGAAAACGATAGCGGCGAAGGCGGGCTCGACGAGGCGCTGAACGCGCTGCGGACCGATCTCGATAAGGCGCAGCAGGATGTCCTCTACGCCCGCGCGGAGATCCAGAACGTGCGCCGCCGGCTCGAAAAAGAGGTGCAGGACGTGCGCGCTTACGCCGCAACTGCGTTCGCGCGCGACGTGCTTTCGGTCGCCGACAACCTTGCGCGCGCGATCGATCATTTTCCTGCCGAGCTGCGCGAGGACGACAAGCTGAAGAACTTCTTCGCGGGCATCGAGGCGACCCAACGTGAGCTCGACAAGGTGTTCGGCCTCCACGGCATCACCCGCATCGCTTCGACCGGCTTGCCGCTCGATCCCAACCAGCATCAGGCCATGCTCGAAATCCCGACCGACGAGGTCGAGCCCGGCACCGTCGTGCAGGAAATGCAGGCCGGATACATGATCAAGGACCGCCTGCTTCGCCCGGCGATGGTTGGGGTCGCGAAAAAGCCCGGCTGACTGTCGACCAGCCGCTTCGTCCCTTCGCGTTCGGCAACGGCCGCAGCGACGCTTGCCTCACACGCTTTCGAGACCCAACGCCCACCGGATGATTCAGTCGTCTTCCGATATCTCGGAGATGAACAGGGTGGCGTCCTCGTTGTCGCCTTCCTCGTACGAGCCGAGCCAGATGTCGTAGTCTCCGCTTTGAGGATCCTGGAACCACACCATCGGGTCGGCATCGCCGCCGCTGTCGTCGTCGCAATACCAGCTTCCATCGGGGCCGTTCACGACCAGCGTGGTGTCGGACGCGGATACGGCGTAGATATAGAGCGGAAAATCGCTCCCCTTGCCGGTTTCGTAGTGCAGCTTCACGTCCGGCGCGTCGGCGATGAATCCGTCGCAGGTGTCTCCGAGATCGCTGGCATCGACCTCGCCGCCCGAGATCACCGAGACTTCGTAGGGGTCCGGCGTGAAGCCCGTTTGGAGCGTGACCGTCTCGTAGGTCGCGGTCGCCGACAAGTCTTGCCCCACCGCCGGCATGGACAGTCCGAGTGTAGTGGCAGCGAGCACCAGCGGCGACAACGATTTCATGTGTATTCTCCGACCCTGCGCGTTGGACCGACCCTTGCCTCTGCTAGGGGCAGCGCGTGTAACAATTGCGACAGGTGTCAGCACTGGAAAGTCTCATCAACCGCCGACCGGTTCCAGAGTCGCTCACAAGTCGTCGTGGGTCATGTCGATCTCGCGCACGCGGCGCTTCTGGCGGGCCAGGTCGACCAGCCGGCGCAGCTCCTCGCGGCGCGGCCGCGCGCTCGGCACTTCCCGAATCACCAATTCCCCGGGGCGCGTGGTCTCGTCGCTCGAGGTGAGCGTCAGCGTACCGATCCCGACCATCTGGTTGAGGATCGAGAAGTTGAGGCGCACGTCCTTGACGCGGTACAGCTCGATCTCGTCGATGCTTTTCATGATCAGGCCGCGGCGAAGAATCAGCCGCTCGGGCGTGATCTCGTAAGTCGCGGCGAGGTTGGCGAGCCATTTGACCAGCACCACCGCGATTGCCAGCGCGGTCGCCAGCAGCGGCCATGCGCCCCACTCACCGGCAGCCCCGATCGTCACGGCGAACCCGGCGAGCCCCACCGCCGTTACGCCGAGCCCCGCAAGCGTGCCCACCAGCCATCCGAACGTCGAAGGGCGGAAGCTGTCCTGTATTGCGTCCATGCGGATCTCCTCCCTGATCGAGCTTATCCTGCGCCGGGGAAGTTCACCAGCAAGGCGTAAGCCGCCGGATCGCTGACCCCCGCCAAGCGTAGCCCGCGACGCAGCAAAAAGGCATGGCGTACGATCTCGGCCTGCTGCTCGATGCCGTACTCGTCCAGGCTCCACCCGGGCTTGAGGCTGTAGTCGTAGCGGCACCAGGGGTGGCGGTGCAGCGGCAAGTACCAGTCGCCGCGCGTTTGGGTCTGCCAGACGTGCGTGAGTTCGTGGATCAACAGCCCTTGCCGGAGCAGCGGCTGGAGCGCGAAGTCGTCGCAGTACGCGTTGCCTGCGGGGTGAAAATAGATGTGCCCGAGCGGCGCCATCGTTACGCGGCGTGGCTGAAGCGGGAACCACTTGCGGCGCCGCAGCGTGACGCGCGACAGGTCGAGCGCCGATCCGAACACGCTGCGCGCCAGCGCGATCTCGCCTTCGGTCAGGCGGCGCTCGCCCCCCACCGGGCAGGCGAGCGCCCCGTCACTCAGCGCTCGTCGCCCGCCGCGCGGATTTCGACCGGAAAGGTGACGGTCTCGCCCCCGACGAGGTTCAGCGTCACTTGGGTGGTGCCGCCTGCGGCCAGCGTGTCCGAGAGCTCGTACACCATCACGTGCAGCCCGCCGGGCGCGAACTTGACGGTCTGCCCCTTGGGCACGGGCACTTGCATCAATTGGTCCATCGACGGCTGCAGGTTCCAGGTGCCCATCTGGTGGAGCTGAGTGGAAGCGGCGCCCTCGACGGTGGCGGCGCGGATCATCAGGTCCTTGTCGCCGGCATTGGCGATCTCGAAGTAGACCGCGGCGGGGTTGCCCTTGACCGGGGGCAGCGACAGGCGCCCCTGCGTGACCGTCACGCCGGTCAGGGCGCCGGCTTCGGCAGCAGGGGCTTCGGCGGGCGTCTCGCCGCAGGCGGCCACTGCCAGCGCCAGCATCAGTGCCGGCCAGATCCCGTGTCTCATCCCCGTTCCTTCCCGTGATTTTCGTGCCCGTTCCTAACCGCCGCGCTCCCTTGTGCCAAGCCGAAGCGCTCTTATATCGCCCCCACAATCGAGCCGCCGAAAGGCTTTCGCCAGAACGGGAAACCGAGCGCGCGGCGTCCAATTTTTGAAAAGGGATGTGGGGAACATCTATGGCTAAAGTGATCGGTATCGACCTCGGCACGACCAACAGCTGCGTCGCCGTGATGGAAGGCGGCAAGCCGCGCGTGATCGAGAACAGCGAAGGCGCGCGCACCACGCCGTCGATCGTCGCGTTCACCAAGGACGGCGAGCGGCTGATCGGCCAGCCGGCCAAGCGCCAGGCGGTCACCAACGGCGACAACACCGTGTTCGCGGTCAAGCGCCTGATCGGCCGCCGCTTCGACGATCCGGTGACCAAGAAGGACACCGAACTGGTTCCCTACACGATCATCAAGGGCAAGAACGGCGACGCTTGGGTCAACGCCGGCGGCGAGGACTATTCGCCGAGCCAGATCAGCGCGTTCATCCTCCAGAAGATGAAGGAAACCGCCGAGAGCTACCTCGGCGAGACCGTCACTCAGGCGGTCATCACCGTTCCCGCCTACTTCAACGACGCGCAGCGTCAGGCGACCAAGGACGCCGGGCAAATCGCCGGCCTCGAAGTGCTGCGCATCATCAACGAGCCGACCGCCGCCGCGCTCGCCTACGGGCTCGAGAAGAACGACGGCAAGACGATCGCGGTCTACGACCTCGGCGGCGGTACGTTCGACGTCTCGGTGCTCGAGATCGGCGACGGCGTGTTCGAGGTGAAGTCGACCAACGGCGACACCTTCCTGGGCGGCGAGGACTTCGACTCCAAGCTGGTCGAATGGCTGGCGGACAAGTTCAAGGCCAAGGAAAACATGGACCTGAAGACCGACAAGCTCGCGCTTCAGCGTCTCAAGGAAGCGGCCGAAAAGGCCAAGATCGAGCTGTCCAGCACCGCTACCACCGAAATCAACCTGCCTTTCATCACCGCGCGCATGGAAGGCGGCAGCACCACGCCGCTGCACCTGGTGGAGACGGTCACCCGCTCCGACCTCGAGAAGATGGTCGCCGACCTGATCGAGCGCACCAAGGAACCGATGAAGAAGGCGCTCGCCGATGCCGGCCTCAAGGCCAGCGACATCGACGAAGTCGTGATGGTCGGCGGCATGACCCGCATGCCGCGCGTGCGCGAAGTGGTGAAGGAGTTCTTCGGCAAGGAACCGCACGTCGGCGTCAACCCCGACGAAGTGGTGGCGATGGGCGCGGCGATCCAGGCCGGCGTGCTGCAGGGCGATGTCAAGGACGTGCTGCTGCTCGACGTGACCCCGCTCTCGCTCGGCATCGAGACGCTCGGCGGCGTGTTCACCCGCATGATCGACCGCAACACCACGATCCCGACCAAGAAGAGCCAGGTCTATTCGACCGCCGAGGACAACCAACAGGCGGTGACCATCCGCGTGTTCCAGGGCGAGCGCGAGATGGCCGCGGACAACAAGCTGCTCGGCCAGTTCGACCTCGTCGGCCTGCCCCCGGCGCCGCGCGGGGTGCCGCAGATCGAAGTCGTGTTCGACATCGACGCCAACGGCATCGTCAACGTCAGTGCCAAGGACAAGGGCACCGGCAAGGAACAGCAGATCCGCATCCAGGCCTCGGGCGGGCTCAGCGACGCCGACATCGACCAGATGGTCCGCGATGCCGAGAAGTTCGCCGAAGAGGACAAGAAGCGGCGCGATTCGGCCGAGGCGAAGAACAACGCCGACAGCCTCGTTCACGCGACCGAGAAGCAGCTTGCCGAGCACGGCGACAAGATCGACGCGGGTCTCAAGTCCGAGATCGAAAGCGCCATCGCCGAGACCAAGACCGCGCTCCAGGGCGACGACGTCGAGGCGATCAAGGCCAAGGCGCAGGCGCTGACCGATCTGGCCATGAAGATGGGCCAGGCGATCTACGAGAAGCAGCAGCAGGCCGAAGCCTCGCCGGGCACCGATGGGCCTGCGGCGGATGACGCGGCGGGCGGCGAAGAAGTCGTCGATGCCGAGTTCTCCGAAGTCGACGAAAACAACAAGGGCTGATCGCCTGATGGAAAACCTGGCTGCCACCGGTGAAATCCACGCCGGTGGCTGCTAGCGTTGGGGCGGGGTCTCTGCGATGGAAATCGACTTCTACGAAACGCTCGGCGTCTCGCGCAGCGCGGACGATGCGACGATCAAGGCCGCCTATCGCCGGCTGGCGATGCAGTATCATCCCGACAAGAACGGCGGCTGCAAGGATCACGAGGCCAAGTTCAAGGCGGTCAGCGCCGCTTACGACTGCCTGAAGGATCCGCAGAAGCGCGCCGCTTACGACCGCTACGGCCATGCCGCTTTCGCTAACGGCGGCGGCGGTGGTGGCGGAGCAGGGCCCGAATTCGGCGATCTCGGCGACATCTTCGAGACCATCTTCGGCAGCGCGTTCGGCGGCCAGCAGCGCGGCCGCCCCCGGCGCGGGGCGGACTTGCGCTACGACCTCGAAGTCACGCTCGACGAGGCGTTCCACGGCAAGACCACCGAGATCCGCGTCGAAGTCGCGGTCGCGTGCGAGCCGTGCCACGGTTCGGGCGCCGAGCCGGGCACCGCCAAGCGGACCTGCGACTTGTGCCACGGGCGCGGCAAAGTGCGCGCGCAGCAGGGCCTGTTCGTGATCGAGCGGCCGTGCCCGAACTGCCACGGGCGCGGCGAGCAACTCGAACGGCCGTGTCGCTCCTGCGGCGGCGAAGGGCGCGTCGACAAGCTCCAGACGCTATCGGTCGAGGTCCCCGCAGGGGTCGACAGCGGCACCCGCATTCGCCTGAGCGGCAAGGGCGAGGCCGGCCCGCAAGGCGCACCGCCGGGCGATCTCTACATCTTCGTGCACGTCCGCGAACACGCGGTGTTCAAGCGCGAAGGCACAGCGCTGTTCACCCGCGTGCCGGTCAGCTTCACCACCGCCGCGCTCGGCGGCACGGTCGACATCCCGGGGCTCGACGGCGTCACGCACGCGATCGAGATCCCGCCCGGCATCCAGTCCGGCCGCCAGCTCCGCCGCCGCGGTGCGGGGATGCCGGTGCTGCAGGGCAGGGGGCGCGGCGATCTGGTGACCGAAATCGTGGTCGAAACCCCGACCAAGCTCTCCTCGCGTCAAAAGGAACTCCTCCGCGAGTTCCAGGACACCGAGACCGGCGAGGAATGCCCGGAAAGCGCCGGGTTCTTCTCCAAGCTGAAGAGCGCCTTCAAGGGCTAAGCACGCTTGAGTTCCTAATTTGTTCCTGATAGCGGCTGGGCATGGCCAAGCCCAAGCGCCGCTATGTCTGCACCGAATGCGGCAGCGTCACGACGCGCTGGCAGGGGCAGTGCGTGGATTGCTCGCAGTGGAACACATTGGTCGAGGAAGCGCCTGAGACTCCGTTTTCCGCCAAGCACGATTTGTCCGGCGGCGGGCGCAGGATCGCGTTCGAGGCGCTCGATGCGCCGACCGAGCCACTGACCCGGCGCGGCACCGGGCTCGCCGAGTTCGACCGGGCGCTCGGCGGCGGGCTGGTCCCGGGTTCGGCGATCCTGATGGGGGGCGAACCGGGGATCGGGAAGTCCACCTTGCTGCTCCAGGCGGCCGCGGCGATGGCGCGGGCCGGTGCCAGCGCGGTCTATGTCAGCGGCGAGGAGGCGACCGGGCAAGTGCGGCTGCGCGCCACGCGGCTCGGGCTGGCCGATGCGCCGCTCCGGCTCGCGGCGGCGACTTCGGTGCGCGACATCCTCACCACGCTTGCCGCCGGTCCGCCGCCGGCGCTGCTGGTGATCGATTCGATCCAGACCATGCATTCGGACCTGATCGAAGGCGCCCCGGGCACCGTCAGCCAAGTGCGGGCGAGTGCGTTCGAGCTGATCCGCTATGCCAAGGAGAACCACGTCGCGCTGGTCTTGGTCGGCCACGTCACCAAGGATGGCTCGATCGCGGGCCCCCGCGTGCTCGAGCACATGGTCGACGTGGTGATGAGCTTCGAGGGGGAGCGCAGCCACCAGTACCGCATTCTGCGCGCGCTCAAGAACCGGTTCGGCGCAGTCGACGAGATCGGGGTGTTCGCAATGGAAGGACAGGGGCTGGCCGAAGTCGCCAATCCCTCGCTGCTGTTCCTGTCGGGCCGCGAGGAGCCGATCGCCGGCAGCGCGATCTTCCCGGCGCTTGAGGGCACGCGGCCGGTGCTGGTCGAAGTCCAGGCGCTGATCGTGCGCCTGCAATCGGGCGCTACGCCGCGCCGCGCAGTGGTTGGGTGGGATAGCGGACGTCTGGCGATGCTGCTGGCGGTGCTGGAGGCGCGCTGCGGGCTGAGTTTCTCCTCGGCCGAGGTCTATCTCAACGTCGCCGGCGGGTACCGGCTGTCCGATCCGGCGGCGGATCTGGCGGTGGCGGCGGCGCTGGTCTCAGCCCTGGCCGACAAGCCGCTGCCACTCGCGAGCGTGTGGTTCGGCGAAGTTTCGCTGGCCGGCGAAGTGCGCCCCGTGGTGCATCCTGGAGTGCGCGTGCGCGAGGCCGCCAAGCTCGGCTTCGACCTTGCTTGCGGGCCGCCCGATCCGCCCGCTGGGGCCTCCGCCAAGGCCTACGCCGGGCTGTCGACTCTGGCCAAGCTCGTTGACCGGGTCATGGCGGCGACTTAGCTTGAGCGCATGACGGGGTTCGACATCGTTGTCCTGCTGGTGGTGGGTGTCGCCGCGGTGGGCGGTTTCATGCGCGGCTTCGTGCAGGAAGTGCTCTCGCTCGCGGCCTGGATCGTGGCGATCCTGGCGATCCGTCTGCTCCATACCGATCTCACCGCGCTGCTGTTCGACTATGTCGGGACCGGTTCGGGCGCGGCGGTGCTGGCGTTCCTGCTCCTGCTGCTGGTGCCTTACCTCGCGATCCGGATGATCGCCCGCTGGGCCGGGCAGACCAGCCGCAAGTCGCTGCTCGGGCCGATCGACCGGGTGCTCGGATTCGGGTTCGGCGCGGTCAAGGGCGTAATCATCACGGTCATGGCCTTTTCGGTGCTGGTGCTCGGCTACGATACCATCTGGGGCCCGAGCGGCCGGCCCGCCTGGCTGGTCACCGCGCGCACCTATCCGTTCGTGAACGCCAGCGCCGAGGCGATGGTCCAGCTCATCGACGAGCGCCGCGAGCGGTTGCGCGAGGACGAAGCCGCGTCCGGCGTCAACGGCGGCGAGGCAAACCGGTGAGCGCTGCCGAGCGCCTCTACACCCCCGCAATGCTGGCGCTGGCGGTCGAGCTGGCCGATTGGCCGCCGCTCGATTCGCCTGCGCGGCGCGCCGAAGTGCGCTCGCCGGCCTGCGGCAGCACGCTGGCGATCGATCTGGTGCTTGGCGCCGATGAACGCATCGCGCGCTTGGGGCTCCGCGTGCGCGCCTGCGCAGTCGGGCAGGCCGCGGCGGCAATATTCGCGCGCCATGCCGCAGGGCGCGATGCCGCGCAGATCGGGCTGGCACTTGCCCGGCTCGAAGCCTGGCTCGAAGAACAGGGCCCGGCGCCCGACTGGCCCGATCTCGCGCTGGTCGCCGCGGCGCGCGACTTCCCGGGCCGGCACGGGGCCTTGCTGTTGCCGTGGAAGGGAGCGGTGGCCGCCCTTTCCAGCCCGGCGGACGCGCGCTAACCCTGCCCGCGCGGGCGAGGGAAGGGGATCCGATGGCAAGCGTGGCAGAGCCGGCACCGGCGCATCAGCCGAGCAACAAGGAGATGCGGCTGGTCATTTCCGCGTCCTCGGCCGGCACCCTGTTCGAATGGTACGATTTCTTCGTCTACGGCACGCTCGCGCCGATGATCGCGGCGGCGTTCTTCCCGACCGATAACGCCACGCTGTCGCTGCTGCTGACCTGGGCAGGTTTCGCTATCGGCTTCGGGTTTCGCCCCTTGGGCGCGGTGCTGTTCGGGTTTCTCGGCGACCGGCTCGGGCGCAAGTACACGTTTCTCGTTACGGTGACGCTGATGGGCGCCGCCACGGCCGCTGTCGGATTCATTCCTAGCCATGAGACGATCGGCCTCGCAGCGCCCTTGATCGTGATCTTCCTGCGCATCCTTCAGGGTCTCGCGCTCGGCGGCGAATACGGCGGCGCGGCGATCTACGTGTCCGAACATTCGCCGCCCGGCCGGCGCGGGTTCTACACCGGGTTCATCCAGGCGAGCGTGATCGGCGGCTTCGTGCTGAGCCTGGCGGTGGTGCTGGCGTGCCGGCTGGCGATCTCGCCCGAGGATTTCGCCGTCTGGGGCTGGCGCCTGCCGTTCCTGCTGTCGATCGTGCTGCTGGCGATCTCGCTGTGGATGCGGCTCAAGCTCTCCGAAAGCCCGGTGTTCAAGGCGATGAAGGCCGAAGGCAAGACTTCGCCCAACCCGTTCACCGAGAGCTTCACCTATCCCGGCAACAAGAAGCGCATCTTCGTGGCGTTGTTCGGGGTGGCGTGCGGGCTGACCATCATCTTCTACACCGCGCTGTTTTCGACGCTGTCGTTCCTCAAGGGGCCGATGCGGGTCGAGGATACGACGGCCGAACTGCTCGTGGCCGGCGCTTCGCTGCTGGCCGTGCCGTTCTTTATCGGGTTCGGGAGACTGTCCGACCGGGTGGGCCGCAAGAAGCCGATCGTATGGGGCTATGCGGCCAGCCTGGTGCTGCTGTTCCCGCTGTTCTGGGGGATCGCCGAACTCGCCAACCCCAGCCTCGCGGCGAGCGCGCGCGCCACCCCGATCGAGATTTCCGGGCCCGACTGCGACTACGATCCCTTCGCATCGCGGCAGGCGACGCAGTGCGGGCAGTTGCTCGACGACCTGACCGCGCTCGGCATCCGCTACCAGGTGCAGGACGGCGGGGCGCTAAAGGTCACCGGAGGCGGTACCGCGCTGCCGCTCGATGCCGCCGCCTGGTCCGACCGCGACGCGCGCCGGGCGGCCATCCGCGAATGGGTCACGGGCCTTGGCTACGATCTCGACAAGCAGATCCCCTCGGCACTCAACATGGTCGGCATCGTGGCGATGCTGGTGCTGTTCGGGGCGCTGTCGGGGGCGACCTTCGGGCCGGTGGCGGCGCTCCTGTCGGAGATGTTCCCGGCGCGCATCCGCTACAGCTCGATGTCGATCCCCTACCATATCGGCACCGGCTACTTCGGAGGCTTCCTGCCGCTGATCGCGGGCTATATCGTCGCCCGCACCGGCGATATCTTCGCCGGGCTGTGGTACACCTGGGTCTTGCTGGTGGTCGCGCTGGCGACCGCCTGGTGGGGCCTCCCGAACGGACCGCCGCCCGCCAATCTCAACGATGAACCCGCCTGACCTGCCGCCCCCGACGCTGCGGCTGCGGATCGACGCGCAGGCGCTCGCGAGCAACTGGCGCGCGCTGGACCGGCTCTCGGGCAGCGGGGAGGCCGGCGCGGCGGTCAAGGCCAATGCTTACGGCATAGGCGTGGCGAACGTGGTCCCGGTGCTGCGCGAGGCCGGGGCGCGGCGGTTCTTCGTCGCACACTGGAGCGAAGTGCCAGCGTTGCTCGATCACGCGCCTGCCAGTGAGATCGCCGTCCTGCACGGGCCGATCAGCCCCGAAGACGCGGCCTTCGCCAAGGCCACCGGGGTCAAGCCCGTGCTCAACAGCCTACATCAGGTGCGGCTTTGGCTGACTGCCGGCGGGGGCTTGTGCGACCTGATGATCGACACCGGCATCAACCGGCTCGGGCTGCCGGTGGCCGAACTGGGGGATGGGGACATCGCCCGGCTCGAGATCGACACGCTGATGTCGCACCTCGCCTCGGCTGACGAGAACGCCGCGCAGAATCGCCAGCAACTCGATCTGTTCGCCAGCGTGGCGCGCGAGATTCCCGCGCGCCGCCGGAGCCTGGCCAACAGCGCGGGCATCGCGCTTGGGCTCGATTATGCCTTCGACCTGACCCGCCCGGGCGTGGCGCTCTACGGCGGCATCCCCCGCTCGGAGCTGTCAGGCACGATCGCGCAAGTCGCCTTCCCGCAAGCCGCCGTTTTGCAACTGCGCAACCTCCTGCCCGGCGACAGCGTCGGGTACAACGCGCTGTTTACCGCCGACGAGCCGATACGCGCCGCGACCGTGTCGCTCGGCTATGCCGACGGTTACTTGCGCGCTTGGACAGGGCGAGGCGAACTACGCCGCGGGGATGCGGTCCTGCCGGTCCTGGGCCGGGTGTCGATGGACATGATCGTGGTCGACGCCTCCGCCGCGCCGGACTTGCGCGAAGGCGACTGGCTCGACCTGCCCTATTCTTTGCCCGAAGCCGCAGCGAGCTCCGGCTTGTCGCAGTATGAATTGCTCACCTTGCTTGGACGGCGGTTCCACACGGATTGATGTCTCGCACTTGTTGCACTGCACATGCTGCGAATGCTAAGTATGCAGCAAAGGTGCAACAATCGTGCAGGGAGCGTGGGGGCATGGCGACGGACAAGAGTAAGGGCGACGAGACGATCATCATCAAGAAGTACGCCAATCGGCGGCTCTACAATACCCGCTCCTCGGGCTACATCACGCTCGACGATCTGTCGAAGATGACCCGCGAAGGCATCGATTTCCAGGTTCTCGATGCCAAGACCGGCGCCGATATCACTCACGCCATCCTGACCCAGATCATCCTCGAAGAAGAGACTCACGGCGAGCAGATGCTGCCGGTCAGCTTCCTGCGCCAGCTCATCTCGCTCTACGGCAATTCGCTCCAGGCGCTGATGCCGCATTACCTCGAAGCGACGATGGACAATTTCCGCACCAACCAGCTCAAAATCCAGGAAACCTGGAAGACCAGCATGGGGCCAGAGGCCTTTGCCAAGCTGGCCGAGACCAACATGGCGATGTTCCAGGCCGCTGCCAGCGCGTTCATCCCCGGCGCCAAGCCGTCCGCGCCCACCCCAGCGCCGGCCGCCAAGGAAGATCTCGACGCGCTGCGCCAGCAGCTCGCGGCCATGCAGAAGCGGCTCGACGAACTGGGCGAGTAGCCCTCGAACCGAGCTCCGTTCGGATCGAGCGGAGCGCGAAGCGCGTGGTCGAGATACCCGCCGCGGCCGCTTAACGCGTCTCGACTTCGCTCGACACGAACGGCTAGGGCCGTGTGGTCACAGTTCAGGTAGCTTTCGCATGTCCGCCATCCGCCATGCCCTGTCGATCAAGCGGCAGGACGATTTCGCCCAGTGGTACCAGGAGGTCGTCGCTGCCGCCGACATGGCCGAGGAATCGGGTGTGCGCGGGTGCATGGTCATCAAACCCTGGGGCTATGGCATCTGGGAGCGGATGCAGCGGCTGCTCGATGCCCGGATCAAGGCCGCAGGGGTGCAGAACGCCTATTTCCCGCTGTTCATCCCGCTCGGCAACTTCGTGCGCGAGGCCGCGCACGTCGAAGGGTTTGCCAAGGAAATGGCGGTGGTCACGCATCACCGGCTGATCTCCGACGGGAAGGGCGGGCTGATCCCCGATCCCGAGGCCAAGCTCGAAGAGCCGCTGATCGTGCGCCCGACCTCCGAGACGATCATCGGCGATGCGATGAGCCGCTGGGTGCAATCGTGGCGCGACCTGCCGCTGCTGCTCAACCAGTGGGCCAACGTGGTGCGCTGGGAAATGCGCACGCGCATGTTCCTGCGCACCAGCGAGTTCCTGTGGCAGGAAGGCCATACCGCCCACGCCACCCGCGACGACGCCAGGGCCGAGACCATGCGCGCGCTCGAAATGTACCGCGCCTTTGCCGAGGACGACCTGTCGCTGCCGGTGATCGCCGGCGAGAAGCCCGAGAACGAGCGCTTCCCCGGCGCGGCCGAAACCTGGTCGATCGAAGCGATGATGCAGGACGGCAAGGCGCTCCAGGCCGGCACTTCGCACTACCTCGGCACCAGCTTCGCCGAGGCGGCCGGCATCCGCTACCAGGATCGCGAAGGCGGGCAGCAGCTCGCGCATACCACCAGCTGGGGTGTCTCGACGCGCATGGTCGGCGCGCTGATCATGACTCACGGCGACGACGACGGCCTGCGCGTGCCGCCTGCCGTCGCGCCGCAGCAGATCGTGATCCTGCCGATGCTGCGCGAGGACGACGGCGACGCCGCGCTGCTCGCCTATTGCGAGGCGCTGCGCGCCAGCCTGGCCGGGCAGACCGCGCTGGGCGAACCGATCCGCGTGCTGCTCGACAGCCGCCCGGGCAAGGCCGCCGCCAGGCGCTGGGACTGGGTGCGCAGGGGCGCGCCACTGATCGTGGAAGTCGGTCCGCGCGACATGACTGAAGGCAAAGTCGCGGTGCTGCGACGCGACCGACTGTGGACCGAAGCCGGCAAGCCGGATTTCGCTTTCATGCCGCGCGAGTCCTTCGTCGCCGAAGCCGCCATCACGCTCGCATCGATCCAGCAGGGGCTCCACGCCGAGGCGCATGCTCGGCGCGAAGCGAACGTCGAGCGGGGTATCGCGTCGTTCGAGGCGCTCGCCGACTTCTTCGCGGCGGACAAGCGCTATCCCGGGTGGGCCGAAGTGCCGTGGGCCCGCCCGACGGGGGCCGCACTCGATGCGGTCGTGGAGCGGCTCAAGGCGCTCAAGCTGACCTTCCGCAACGTCCCGCTTGGGGCTGGGCCGGCCGAAGGCGCCTGCCTGTTTACCGGTGAGCCGGCGGTCGAGCGAATTCTGGTCGCGCGCGCCTACTGACCGGCACCGCTTTGCCGGGGTGCATCGCGGCGACGCATGTTGTATGATCGAGACGGGGAGCGGGAACGGACCGATCGAAAGGACTACGACATGTCGCCTGTCGCCAAACTCTTCGCCGCCGGACTTATCGCCTCGCTGCCGGCCGCTGCGCTCGCCCACCACGGGTGGAGTTCCTACAACGAGGCCGAAGCGGTCAGCGTCACCGGCCCGCTCAAGGAAGTGGTGTGGGGCAACCCGCACGGCACCGCCAAGATTACCTGGCGGCAGCGAGAATGGGACGTGGTTCTCGCGCCCGTCTCGCGGATGACCGCGCGCGGGCTCGAAATGGGTGAGATCAACCGCGGCCAACCGGTCACGCTGACCGGCTATATCCGCCGCGACGGCGTGGCCGAGATGCGGATCGAACGGATCAAGGTCGGCGACAAGACCGTCGAACTGCGCTGATCGGTGGAACCGGCGCTGCTTGCGGCCGCCGGCTGGCTCGAGGCTGTAGGGCTCCGCCAATGGGCGAGCGCGACGCCGTGGGTCTATCCGGCGGCCAACGTGTTGCACGTATTCGGGCTGGCGATGCTGGTCGGCGGGATAGGCATCGTCGATCTGCGAATCGCGGGTTTGTGGCGCTCGCTGCCGCTGGCAGCGCTGAACAAGGCGCTCACGCCGGTTGCGGTTGCCGGCCTTGCCGTCCTGGTCGTCTCCGGCGTGACGCTGTTCGCGGCCGACGGGACCACGCTGTCACGTTCGGCGATCTTTCAGTGGAAGCTGCTGCTGATCGCGGCGGCGCTGGCCAACGTGGTGCTGTTCCGGATGTGGTGGCAGCCGCGGATCACCGCGCGGGCCACCGACCTGCCATTGCGCGCGCGGGCCCTTGCGGTCCTGTCGCTCCTGCTGTGGGTCGTGATCGGCACCCTCGGCCGGCTCATCGCTTACGTCTGAGGGGGCGCCGCGAGCGCCGCGCCTTCGATTGACGCTTGCCTTGGCCGGGCACTCGGCCAAGACGGTTGCATGCGCTACTTTCTCCTACTCGCGGCGCTGCTCGCCGCCATTCCCGCCGCTGCCCAGTCCGATCCGGCCGGCGAGGTCTCCGAGGCGCGCCTGCGCGCTGACGTCGAGGCGCTCGTCGGCTTCGGCACGCGCCATACCATGTCATCCCAAGACGATCCGGCGCGCGGCATCGGCGCGGCGCTGCGCTGGGGCGAAGCGCAGTTTCGCGCTGCCAGCGAGAGCTGCGGCGGCTGCCTCGAGATCGTCCGCCCCGAGCGAATGGTCACCGCCGACCGGGTGCCGGTGCCGACGCGGCTCGTGAACGTCGTCGCCATCCAGCGCGGCACGGAGCGCCCGAACGAAGTGGTGATCGTGCAGGGGCACATCGACAGCCGCGTCAGCGACGTGATGAACGCTGCCGCCGACGCCCCCGGCGCCAACGACAACGCCTCGGGCAGCGCGCTCACGATTGAGGCGGCGCGCGTGCTCTCGCAGCAACGCTACCCGGTCACGATCGCCTATGCCCTGCTGTCAGGCGAGGAGCAGGGCCTGCTCGGCGGCGAGCTGCTGGCCGACTATGCCCGCCTCCACGGCTGGACCGTCAAGGCGGTGCTTAACAACGACATCGTCGGCGGCTCGTGCGGTTCCGACAAGCACTGCGACGACCGCCATGTGCGGGTGTTCTCCGAAGGCCCGCGCGCCGACGGCAGCGAGGCTTTGCGCGCCAACGTGCGCCGCAACGGTGGCGAGAACGACAGCCCCTCGCGCAACCTCTCGCGCTTCGTCGCGCGACTGGCGGAAAGCGATCCGGGCGGTCTCGAAGTGCGGCAGATCTGGCGCACCGACCGCATGGGCCGCGGCGGCGACCACATTCCGTTTCTTGACGCGGGCTATCCGGCGATCCGTTTCAGCGTCGCGGTCGAGGATTACGAGCACCAGCACCAGGACTTGCGGGTCGAGGACGGCGTGACATACGGCGATACCGTCGACGAGATGGATTTTCCCTATTTGGCGCGCGTGACGCGGCTCAATGTGCGCGCCGCCGAAGCGCTGGCGCGCGCGCCGACGCCACCCGAGGTTGCGATCGAGGCGGCGGTGCGGACTGACACGCTACTACGCTGGAGCCCGGTGCCGGGCGCAGTGCGCTACGAAATCTATCGCCGCCGGACCGATCAGGCCGAGTGGGAGTGGCGCCTGACCGTGGGCGGCGGGGAAACCTCGGCCGGGCGCGCGGCTTTGCCCGCCGACGGCCCGATCGTGGTCGTGCTCACTCCCGACCGCGGCGACGACTGGCTGTTCGGGGTGAGCGCGATTGCCGCAAACGGCGCGGAAAGCCCGGTCGCCAGCGCGGTGCCAGGCGGGGCGTTTGGTCCGCTCGA
>NCCV01000002.1:43147-215251 GCA_002279825.1 Sphingomonadales bacterium 12-68-11 | reverse complement strand
CTGAAATCCTCTCAGGAACGGAGAGGGGTGGAGGGGCACAGGCTGCGCGCGCAGCCCGTGCCCCTCCACCACCTTCGGTGGTCCCCCTCCCCCGGTGGGGGAGGACCCAGGCTTATTGATCCTTCGCCATTTCCGCCCGGTAGGCGTCGAGGCTGATCTCGCGCCCGAGGAAATCGCGCACTAGCTGCGCCGCGGGCTTGGTGCCGCCATGTTCGAGCACCGCCTCGCGGTAGGCCTTGGCGGTTGCCTGGTTGCGCAAGCCTTCCTGCTGGAAGCGGGTGAACAGGTCGTCGGCGATCACTTTGGACCAGCGGTAAGTGTAATAGATCGCCGAGTAGCCGTTGAGATGGCCGAAGGCGTCCTGGAACTGCACCCACTCGGGCGCCGGGATGACCGCGTACTTGTCGCGCCATGCGCGGGTCGCCGCGCCGAGATCGTCCGGGACCGGGTTCTGGTGGAACTGGAGCGAGATGTTCGAATAGCCGAGCTGGACCATGTCGCCCATGCCGAGGTTGAAATAGCGCGCCTTGTTCATCTTCTCGACCAGTTCGCGCGGGATCGTCTGGCCGTCCTTGTCCACCGCGAACCGCGCCAATGTGTCGTAGTCATAGACCCAGTTCTCGAGCATCTGGCTCGGCGCCTCGACGAAGTCCCACTCGGTCGCGACCCCCGACTGGCCCAGCCAGCGGGTATGGCCGCCGAACATGCCGTGGATCATGTGCCCGAATTCGTGGAGGAAAGTGACCACCTGGCTGTGTTCCATCAGCCCGGTCGAATGGTCGCCGTCGGGGAAGTTCATCACCAGCGCGGCGACCGGCGGCTCACCGGCCACCCCAGGGCGCAGCGGGACCATGTTGGCGTGAGTATACTTGCCCGGCCGTGGGTGCGAATCGAAGTAAAACCGGCCGATCACCCGGTCGCCGTCGCGCATCTCGTAAGCTTCGACCTCGGGGTCCCAAACGGGCGTGTCCCACTTCTCGATCGCGACTCCGAACAGGTCTTCGGTGAGCTGAAGGATGCCGTCGCGCACGTTGTCGTAAGCGAAGTACTGGCGCGCTTCCTGCGGGTTATAGGCATAGAACTTCTGCTGGACCTTGGGCGAGAGCCAGCCGGTCTGCCAGAACTCGATCCGCTCGGCGCCGGGACGCAGTTCGCGCAGCACCTGGAGGTTCTTCGCGTAGTCGCGGTCCGCCGCAGGCTTGGCGGCGGCGGCCATCTGGTCGATGAGGGTCTGCACTTGCGCCGGGCTCGAGACCATCTTGTCCTCGAGCACCAGCGTCGCGTAGTTCGGCCGCCCGAGCAGCTCGGCCAGTTCCTGCCGCAGCGTGAAGATCTGCTTCAGGACCGCGTCGTTGGCCGGATAGGCGCGGCGGTTGTAGACCTCCGACAGGCGGCGGCGGAGCGCGTCGCTTTCGGCATAGGCCATCACCGGCTGGTAGTCCGGCGTATCGGTCGAGATCTCGATCATCCCGTCGGCGCCGGCGGGGCGCGCCGCGATGAAGTCGGCGGGCAGGCCGGCAAGCTCGGCGGGCGCGACCTTGATCACCGCGCGGGCGTTGGCAATGTTGGTGTTGAACTCGGTGCCGAGCTTGGCGAGCTCTTCGTTGAGCGCCTGCGCGCGGGCGCGCCCGGCATCGTCGAGCGCAACGCCCGAGCGTTCGAAACCCTCGAGCGTACGCGTGAGGTAGAGCGCGGTTTCGGCATCGGCTCCCGTGGCGGAAATTGCCTTGAGCCGGTCGTAAATCGGGCGCGACAGGCTGATCTCGCTCGCCACGGAGGCGAGTTTCACCTGGCAGGCCGCGCCGGCGTCACGGCGCGGCTGGTCGGCCATGACTTCCTGGTACAGCGTGAACTCGCCCGAGCCCGCGCCGATCAGCGCGCTCAGCTCGTCGTAGCGGACCATTGTGCCCGTCAGCGTCGCGGGGCCGGTCTCGCTTTCGAGCGCGGCCTTGCGCTCGCCGATCGCCGCCAGGTAGCGGTCGCACTTGGCGTCGATAGTGGCCGCGTCCGCCGCCGTCGCCAGGATCGGGCCCATTTCTTCGAGCACCGCGGCCTGCGCGGAGCCGCTCGACAGCGCGCTGGCGGCGAGCAGACCGCCGGCGATCATCTTGTTCATGTCGTTTCCCGTCTTACCAGTTTGGATGACGCCCCTCTACGAAGCGCGCGGCTTTCCCGCCACTGAATTGAACGGGCTTTCGGACGGAAAGCGGGGCGGCGCTTGCGGTGATCGCCCGGCGCCACCATAGCATCGACCGATGCCTTCCCGTTCCCGCGCCGCCGGCGGCCTGCCGAGCCGCGAGCAGATCCTCGCTTTCATCCAGCAGTCGGACACGCCTGCCGGCAAACGCGAGATCGCGCGCGAATTCGGACTCAAGGGGCAGGAACGGATCGCGCTTAAGCACCTGCTGCGCGACATGGCGGAAGAGGGCCTGATCGACGGCAAGAAGACCGCCTTTCACCAGATGGGCGGACTTCCCAAAGTCACCGTGCTGCGTGTGGTCGACACCGACGACGGCGAAGCGCTTGCGATTCCCGACACCTGGCAGCCCGATAGCGGCGCCGCCCCGCCGCGCGTGCGCCTGATCGAAAGCAAGAAGCTGGCGGCGCTCAAGGTCGGCGACCGTGTGCTGGCGCGCACCGAGGAAGCCGGGACCGGCTGGCGGGCGCATCCGATCAAGAAGCTGCCGAACCGGACCGAAAGCGTGCTCGGGGTGATCGAACTGGATGGGGCGGGCAAGCCGTGGCTCGCCCCGGTCGACAAGCGCGTGCGCAATTCCTCGCCGATTTCCGACCTCGGGGGCGCGGAGAAAGGCCAACTCGTGCTCGCCGAGCCGGCGGGGCGGGGCCCACGCGCCGGGGTCAAAGTGGTCGAAGTGCTCGGTGATCCGCTGGCGCCGCGCTCGTTCAGCCTGATCGCGATCCACAAGTACGGTATTCCTAACGTGTTCTCAAAAGAGGCGCTCGCGGAGGCCGAGCTGGCGGCCAAGTTGCCGCTGAGCGTAGAACACCGCGAGGACTTGCGTGCGCTCCCGATCGTGGCGATCGATCCCGCAGACGCGCGCGACCACGACGATGCGATCTGGGCCGAACCCGACGAGGCCGATGACAACAAGGGTGGCTTCCGCGCCGTCGTTGCGATCGCCGATGTCTCCTTCTACGTCCGCCCCACGCGGGGTGCCGGGGGCGGGGACGTCGATCGCGAGGCGCGCAAGCGCGGCAACTCAGTGTATTTCCCCGATCGCGTCGTCCCGATGCTGCCGCACGTGCTGAGTTCGGACGTCTGCTCGCTCAAGTCCGGCGAGGACCGCGCCGCGATGGCTTGCCACCTCAAGATCGACGCCAAGGGCCGCGTCACCGAATGGCGCTTCAGCCGCGCGCTGGTCCGTATCGCCGAAGTGATCGCGTATGAAGATGCGCAACGCCGGATCGATGAAAGAGTCCGCACCCGTTCGTCTCGAGCGAAGTCGAGAGACGCTGGCGCTGCGCCTGACCCAGGTGTCCCGACTTCGCTCGACACGAACGGAGTTGAAATAGGCGTCCTTGAAAACCTCTGGGCCGCCTGGCGCGCGCTCGCCGCCGCGCGTACGGCGCGCGATCCGCTCGAGCTGGAGCTGCCCGAACGGCGCGTAGTACTCGACGAGAAAGGCCGCATTGCCGAGATCGCGGTCCGCGAGCGGCTCGACGCGCACCGCGTGGTCGAGGATTTCATGATCGCCGCCAACGTCGCCGCGGCCAAGGCGCTCGAAAGCAAGGCGAGCCCGGTGGTCTACCGGGTCCACGAGCCGCCCACGCGCGAGAAGCTGCTCGCGCTCAAGGAGTACTTCGCCAGCCTCGGCAAGAACCTCGCGCTCGGCCAGGTCATCACACCGGGCCTGTTCAACCGCATGCTCAAGGACATCGCCGACGAAGCCGAGAAGGCGCTGGTGATGGAAGCGGTGCTGCGCAGCCAGACCCAGGCCTATTACGGCCCGCGCAACGCGGGGCACTTCGGTCTCGCGCTCGGCAGCTACGCGCATTTCACTTCGCCGATCCGCCGCTATTCGGACCTGCTGGTGCACCGCGCGCTGGTCGATGCGTTCGGGTTCGAACAGCCCGCGCCCCAAGGTCGCATCCCGGCGCGAAGCGGGCTAGCCGATCAGGACAAGGCCGACCTCGAGAAAGTCACCGAAGCGATCAGCCAGACCGAGCGCCGCGCCATGGAGGCGGAGCGCGACACGATCGACCGCTACGTCGCCGCGTGGCTGTCCGGCCGCGTCGGCGAAGTCTTCCCCACGCGTATCACCGGGGTGCAGAGTTTCGGTTTCTTCGCCACCATCGTTGGGATCGGCGGCGACGGTCTGGTCCCCGTCTCGACGCTCGGCCGCGAGTACTTCCGCTATGACGAGGGCGCCCGGGCGCTGGTCGGCGGGGACAGTGGCACGCGCTTCGCCGTCGGCGATACGCTGCCGCTGCGGCTGGCCGAGGCCAATCCGCTGACCGGCGCGCTCAAGTTCGCGGTACCCGACGCCGAGGGCGGCCAACCCGTCGAGCCGCGCGGCAAGCGGCTGGAAGTGAAGAAGGGCCGCGGAAAGCACCCGCAGGGGCAACGTGGCAGGCCGGCGAACATTCGCCATCAAGGGAAGAAGCGCTAAATTATTCTCGCGCCGGAGAATGGCAATATCAGGCCGGCGAGCATGAAACCGGCAAGTGCGAGTCTGCATATGCGGAACCGCTTCCGGCTTGGTCTGATGCAAGGCCTGTGGAATTTGGGCCGAAACAGATCATTTCCGAATGTTAGATAGAGGGCTGGCAGGAAGAGCAACCAGTTCAAAGTTATCAGTGGCCAGAGCGCCGTCCGGGGAGACAGCAGAGCCAGGCCAATGATGGTCAAAGAAGTGGTGACCGACAGCGCCACGAAACCAATAAGCCAAGATATCTCGGTAGAGTTTCTCATCGTTCTCAAGATCAGCTCAGCCGGTCGATCTCTTCGTCGCTCAGGCCGCCGGGCACGATGAACATCGGGCATGGCAGGCTGCCCGCGTGCGCCGAGAAGTGCGTCACCAGCGGCCCCGGGTTGCCGTCTCCGGCGGCCCCCAGCACCAGCGCGGCGACTTCGGGATGTTCGGCGAGGTACTCGCCGATCACCGTCTTGCCGTCGCCCACTTTGACCGTGATCTGCGGCATTTGGCCGCTTTCGCTCATCAATTCGCCGGCAGCACCGCTGGCGAGCATCTCGGCGCGGTCGCGCGCTTCTTCCTCGATCGTGGCCTGCACGCCGCCGAAGGCGTTGAACGCCTGGCGCGGCACCATCGCCAGCAGGTGCACTTGGCCGCCGGTATCGCGGGCGCGCCGCGCGGCGAAGCGCAGCGCGCTGCGCGCCTCCTGAGTTTCGTCGATGACCACCAGATAGACCCGCATGGCCCCGTCTCTCCGCCCGCTCTTGTGCGCGCGATATCCGCCGATTGCGGCCCTCCCGCAAGGTTCTTGGCCCTTGCCTCTCGCCTCGGCCCTTGCTTGGCCGGGGCAAATTGGCTTTAGACGGGTGGTGCCCGGCCGAACCGGGGGAGGACTCTACCGCAATGTCGATCGCCATCACGATGCCCGCCCTGTCCCCCACGATGGAGGAGGGGACGCTGGCCAAGTGGCTGGTCAAGGTCGGCGACAAGGTCTCCTCGGGCGACATCATGGCGGAGATCGAGACCGACAAAGCGACGATGGAGTTTGAGGCGATCGACGAGGGCGTGGTCGCGCAGATTTCGGTCGCTGAGGGCACCGAGGGCGTCAAAGTCGGCACGGTCATCGCGGTTCTCGCCGAAGAGGGCGAGGATCCGGCGAGCGTGAAGGGGGCAGGCGGTGCAGAGGCGCCGGCTCCTGAGCCCACTGCAACGAAAGCGAAGGCGCCCGCGGCACCGGCTCAGAACTCTTCTCCTGCCCCAGCGCCGTCTTCTGCTCAAGTTCCCGCTTCAGCCGCCTCGGCTGACCGTATCGTCGCCTCGCCGCTCGCCAAGCGGATCGCCGCCGACATGGGCGTCGATCTCGCCACCTTAAAGGGCTCCGGCCCGCACGGGCGCATCGTCAAGGCCGACGTCGAGAACGCCAAGCCGGGCACCGCGCCGACCGCGCAGCCGGCGGCATCGGCGCCCGCGCCGGTCCACGCCGAGGCCCAGGACTTCGGCATCCCGCACGAGGAGGAGAAGCTCAGCGGCATCCGCAAGACGATCGCGCGCCGCCTCAGCGAATCTAAGCAGCAGGTCCCGCACATCTACCTCACGGTGGATATCCGCCTCGATGCGCTGCTCAAGCTGCGCGCCGAGCTCAACGGCGCGCTCGAGAGCCGCGGGGTGAAGCTGTCGGTCAACGACATGTTGATCAAGGCGCTGGCTCAGGCGCTGCTCGCCGTACCCAAGTGCAACGTGCAGTTCGCCGGCGACAAGCTGCTCAATTTCAGCCGCGCCGACGTCTCGGTGGCGGTCTCGATCCCGGCCGGCCTGATCACCCCCATCGTGGTCGATGCGGGCCACAAGACGATCAGCGCGATCAGCACCGAGATGAAGGATCTTGCCGCCCGCGCCCGCGAGGGCAAGCTGGCACCGCACGAGTACCAGGGCGGTACCGCCTCGCTCAGCAACATGGGCATGTATGGGATCAAGCAGTTCGAAGCGATCATCAACCCGCCGCAGGGCATGATCATGGCGATCGGCGCGGGCGAGAAGCGGCCTTACGTCATCGACGACGCTCTGCAGATCGCCACGGTGATGAGCGCCACCGGCAGCTTCGACCACCGCGCGATCGACGGCGCCGACGGGGCCGAGCTGATGAAGGCGTTCAAGGAATTGTGCGAGAAGCCGCTCGGCCTGGTGGCCTGACGGCATGACCGAGCACCGCGATCCGGCGATCCGCGTCGTCGCCATGCCGGCGGATGCCAATTCCTATGGTGATATCTTCGGCGGCTGGCTGCTCGGCATCATGGACAACGCCGCCGGCCTCACCGCCGCGCGCCGCGCCAAGGGCCGGGCGGTCACTGTGGCGATGGACGGCATGCAGTTCCACGAACCGGTCAAAGTCGGCGACGAGGTCACCGTCTATGCCGAGATCGAGCGCGTCGGCCGCACCAGCATGACCATCGCCGTCGAAGCCTGGCGCCGCCACCGACACGAGGAAGCCGCGGCGAAAGTGACGCAGGCCAAGTTCACGTTCGTGGCGGTTGATGATCAGGGCAAGCCGCGGGCGGTGGATTCATGAGCAAGCCGTCCCCAAATCGCGTTTGAAATCCGCCCGCTTCCCGCACGGGAAAGGGGCTTCTCGGAGCACTCAATGGCTGAGCAATACGATGTCATCGTTCTCGGATCGGGCCCCGGCGGCTACGTGGCGGCCATCCGCGCGTCGCAGCTTGGGCTGAAGACGGCGATCGTCGAACGCGAGCTGCTCGGGGGAATCTGCCTCAACTGGGGCTGTATCCCGACCAAGGCGCTGCTGCGTTCGGCGGAGATCTTCCATTACATGCAGCACGCCAAGGATTACGGCCTGGTCGCCGACAAGATTTCGGCCGACCTCGAAGCGGTGGTGAAGCGCAGCCGCGGGGTGGCCAAGCAGCTCAACCAGGGCGTCACGCACCTGATGAAGAAGAACAAGGTCGCCGTGCACATGGGTACCGGCGTGCTGACCGGGAAGGGCAAGATCACCGTCACCGTAGAGGACGGCAAGAAGACCGAACTCTCCGCCAAGAACATCATCGTCGCCACCGGCGCGCGCGCCCGCGACCTGCCGTTCGCCCCCGCCGACGGCAAGCGGATCTGGACCTATCGCACCGCAATGACCCCGCCCGAAATGCCGAGCAAGCTGCTGGTCATCGGCTCGGGCGCGATCGGTGTCGAGTTCGCCAGCTTCTACAACGACATGGGCGCCGAGGTGACGATCGTTGAGATGCTCGACCGCGTCGTGCCCGTCGAAGACAAGGACGTTTCCGCCCATCTCGAGAAGGCGTTCAAGAAGCAGGGCATGACGATCCTGACCTCGACCGGGGTGAGCGACCTGAAAGTCGGCGCCAAGGGCGTCACCGCCTCGATTAAGGACAAGGACGGCAAGGTCACGGCCCAGGAGTTCAGCCACGTCATCGTCGCGATCGGCATCGTACCTAATACCGAGAATATCGGACTCGAAGCGCTCGGCGTGAAGACCGAGCGTGGCCACATCGTCACCGATGCCAACTGCAAGACCAGCGTCGAGGGGCTCTACGCGATCGGCGACGTCACCGCGCCGCCGTGGCTCGCGCACAAGGCCAGCCACGAAGGCGTGATCGCGGTCGAGGCCATCGCCGGCAAGCATCCCCACGCGATGGACCCGCGCAACATCCCCGGCTGCACTTACTGCCATCCGCAGATCGCCAGCGTCGGCCTGACCGAAGCGAAGGCCAGGGAAGCCGGTTACGAGGTCAAGGTCGGTACCTTTCCCTTCATCG
This sequence comes from Sphingomonadales bacterium 12-68-11, assembly GCA_002279825.1. GTDB lineage: Bacteria > Pseudomonadota > Alphaproteobacteria > Sphingomonadales > Sphingomonadaceae > Croceibacterium_A. The sequence goes on along the minus strand of NCCV01000002.1, from coordinate 206,814 downwards.
GCAACGGCAAGGCCATCGCGCTCGGCGAGCCCGAGGGTTTCGTGAAGACCGTGTTCGACGCAAAGACCGGCGAGCTGCTCGGCGCACACATGATCGGCGCCGAAGTGACCGAGATGATTCAGGGCTACACCATCGCCAAGACCGGCGAATTGACCGAGGCGGAGCTGATCGAAAGCGTCTTCCCGCACCCGACGATCAGCGAGACCATGCACGAAGGCGTGCTCGCCGCGTTCGGGCGTATGCTGCACATGTAGGCGCGGTAAAGCATTACGTTACTTAACATATATGGAACTGGATCCACGCCGACGGCCCGCGCGTTGTTCGGGCATGGAATACGAGATGTCCGGCCAGGAAGAGCTGTTCGATGCGAGTACGAACCCGAGTTTGCTGGGCGTTCGGCAATACGGCGATGGCGAAGAGCGCGCGCATTAGGTGAAGTAAACTTGGCGGAAGAGGTGGGATTCGAACCCACGGACGGGTTGCCCCGTCGCTGGTTTTCAAGACCAGTGCCTTAAACCACTCGGCCACTCTTCCGGCGCGGCGGCGCTAGCGGGGATGCCTTGGGCTGTCACCCCGTGACACGCCGCGAGGCTTGCGATAGCAAGAGCGCAAGGTTGAGAGGAGCCTTTGTTCATGAACCGTAACCTGATCGGCGCGCTCGGCGCGCTTGCCGCCGTTGCCACCGCCACCGCCACCCCCGCCTTCGCGCAGGGCGCCGGCTGCACTCGTGAGCGGCTCAAGGAAGTTGCCGAGCAGTACCGCGCCGCGCAGCGCGAAGGCTCGGTGATCATGAACATGCGGCCGATGGGCGAGTGGGTCAGCTATTACGAGAACTTCGAGCTGTCCTCGATGACGTTCGGCGGGGTGATCGCCACCCCACAGAAAGTGGACTGGGACCGTTCGTTCTACGACACCACCCAGTGCCAGGTCTATGTCGAGAGCATCATCACCAATCCCGAGAAGCCCTATGTCCTCGCCTCGCTGATCCGCGCCGGCGGCGGCCCCGGCTCGGGACCGGGCACGATCGGGGGGTTCGACGTGATCGTCAGCGAGCCGCACGACTGGTTGTTCGATGCCAGCAAGACGCTCTATTACGCCCAGCGCGAAGACTGGACCGACATTCCCGAGGCGCAGCGCAACACGCGCCAGGAACTCCAGGCTGCCGCCGACGCCTACCTCAACCTGTTCAAGGACAAGAGCGTGCAGGTGCCGTGGGGCACGCCCTGCGCGCGGCTCGAAGGCAGCGCCTATACCGGCAAGGGTCAGCCGACCGATAGCTGTGAAGTCGGCGTGCCGGAGAACGTCGAGATGGCCGATCGGCGCTATCTGATCGATCCGGTGGTCGGTGCGGTCGCGGTGTTCCTGCGCATGGGGCAGAATGCCCGCGCCGACGCGCACGTGTTCCGGATCGAGAGCGGCAAGATCCGCTATGTCCACACCGTCACCAACTGCGGCGAGCAGGAGAACTGCGGGTTCGGGCCGTTCAAGGACATGCTGGCGCGCAATCCGAACTTCTACCCAAACCTCGACCATATCCCGGTGGTGACGCGCCCGCAGAAGTAAGCGGCCCCAAGCGAGAGCAGGGCGTAATGCCCGCGCTCGACCGACCCGGCGCAGCTTCGCTTCGTCGCATCGGCCGGGCAGGGCATTCCCTCTCCGGCCGTTGCGTGGCACACGTTCGGAATGCTGCGCCGTTTCGTTTCGCTTCCGCTCTTGCTCGCGCTGCTCCTCGGGCCCGCCACGCCGGCGGTTTCGCAGGCGTCGGACAGCTTCCAGAGCTACCTCGCCGTCGTTGCTGCCAAAGCTCGCGCCGAAGGCGTAGGCGAGGCGACGGTAGCGCGCATGCTCGGCGACCTCACGCCTAACGAGCGCGTCATCGCGCTCGACCGCGACAACGTTTCCTCGGGCGCCACCACCAGCGGCTTCCCGCCGCTCGCGCCCTATCTGCGGGACCACAACACCCAGGCGCGGATCGACGGCGGGCGGCGCGCTTATGCGCGGCTGCGCCCGCTCGCCGCCGAAGTCGAGGCGCGCTACGGCATCCCCGAGCCGATCGTGCTCGCGATCTGGGGGCACGAAACCAGCTACGGGGCGGTCAAAGGCAACTTCGACCTCGCCCGCGCGCTGGCGACGCTCGCCTGGGAAGGCCGGCGGCGCGAACTGTTCGAACGCGAACTGATCGACCTGCTCAAGATCGCCGACAGCGGCATCCCCCGCTCCACCCTGGTCGGCAGCTGGGCCGGGGCGTTCGGCAATCCGCAGTTTCTGCCGAGCATCTACCTGCGTCTCGCGGTGGACGGCGACGGCGATGGAGTCCGCAATATCTGGAGCAGCGAAGTTGATACGCTCCACTCGATCGCCAATTACTTCCGCGATGCCGGTTGGCGGCGGGGCGAGCCGTGGGGCGTCCGCGCTTTCACCCCCAACACCGTCGACCGCGAAGCGCTGCGCAGCCCGATGGCAGCGCCGGTCTGCCCGCGCGTCCATTCGCGGTTCAGCCGCTGGCTGTCGGTCCGCGAGTGGCGCGAACTGGGCGTGATCCCGCAAGGACCGATCGGCGACGAGGTGCTGGCGGTGCTGTTCGAGCCCGACGGCCCCGCCGCGCCGAGTTACCTGCTGACGCAGAATTATCGGGTGATACTCGAGTACAACTGCTCGAACTATTACGCGATGAGCGTGGGTTTGCTGGCCGAAGAGATCGCGCGCTGAATTCCCCGGCCTGCTCGCCAAGGGGCGGGTGGCGGGCTATAGCGATGCGCGAATCCCGAACAGCGGTTGAAGGCCTCCAGCGTCCGCTGCCCAGGCCGTGGAGCCGATTTGAAACCCAGCCCGTTACTCGTCGCCGCTCTCGCGCTCCTGCTGGCAAGCTATCCGGTGGCGCGCGCGGCGCTGCCGACACCGGGCGGCGCGCCGTCCGCTCCGCGCGCCGCGCCCGCTCCGGCTCGCGTCCCGCCGGTCGATCCCGAGATCCCCGTCGCGTTGCTGGTCGACCTGTCGAGCGGCCAGACGCTGTTCGCGCGCGAGGCCGAGCGGCGTTTCGTGCCCGCCTCGGTGACGAAGATCATGACGGCCTACACCGCGTTCAAACTGATCGGGAGCGGGCATCTCGATCCCGGCACCACGCTGGTGGTCAGCCAGGAGGTCGACGAGCGTTGGTCTGGCGAAGGCTCGTCGATGTTCCTCAAGGCGGGCGAACGGGTGACGGTCGGACAACTGCTGCTCGGCGTCACCACGGTATCGGGCAACGACGCGGCCGCCATGCTCGGGATCGCCACCACCGGTTCGCTCGACAAGTGGCTCGCGCTGATGAACCGCAACGCCGCCGAACTCGGCATGCGCGATACCCACTTCGGATCGCCCAACGGCTTGCCCGACGAAGGCCGGACGTATTCGAGCGCGCGCGACCTCGCGACGCTCGCCGAGGCCATGACCACGCGCTATCCCGGGCTTTACCGGCGCTATTTCGGGCACCGCGGGATGAGCTATCGCAACATTGCCCAGGTCAACCACGATCCGGTGACCGGAGTCGTCGCCGGGGCCGACGGGATCAAGACCGGCTACACCCGCGAGGCCGGCTATACGTTCGTCGGCTCGGCCCGGCGCGGCGACCGAAGGCTGGTGATCGTGCTCGGCGGCGTGCCATCGGCGAGAGTGCGCAACCAGGCCGCGCGCGACTTGCTCAACTGGGGGTTCGAGGCTTTCGATAGCCGCGTGGTGCTGCCGCGCGATGCCACGGTGGGGGAAGCGCAAGTGCAGGACGGCGCCGCCTGGCAGGTGACCTTGCGCACCAAGGGGGAAGTGCTGGCGAGCCTCCCCCAGGGCACCTCGCTGCAAGCGCCCCGGCTGTCGATCCGCTATCGCGGGCCGCTCGCGGCGCCGATCGCCAAGGGGCAGGACGTCGCCTTCCTGCATGTCGAGATTCCCGGCCAGGCGCCGCACGATGTGCCGCTGGTGGCAGCCGAGGACGTGCCCGAGGCCGGGCCGCTCCGCAGGCTGATCAATGGCGTGGCGGGCCTGCTGTCATGACGCGCGGCCGCTTCATTTCGCTCGAAGGCGGGGAGGGGGCCGGCAAGTCGACCCAGGCGCGCCTGCTCGCCGAGGCCCTGCGCGTCCGCGGCCTGGATGTTCTGCTGACGCGCGAGCCGGGCGGTACGCCGGGTGCCGAGGCGATCCGTGCGCTACTGCTCGATCCTCCGGGGGAGGGGTGGGGGCCGCCCGCCGAAGCGCTGCTATTTGCCGCGGCGCGCGCCGATCACGTCGAGCGCGCGATCCTTCCCGCGCTTGAAGCCGGGCAGTGGGTGGTGTGCGACCGGTTCGTCGATTCGTCGCGCGCTTACCAGGGCGGGGCCGGCGCGCTGGGCGACGAGGGGGTGCTGGCGCTCCACCGGCTCGGCTCGGGCGGGTTGCTGCCCGACTTGACGCTGGTGATCGAGGTGCCGCCGGAAATCGTCAAATGGCGGCTGGCCGACCGCGACATGGGCGTCGCCGATGCGATCGGCGGGCGCGGCGCAGACTATCACGCCGCCGTTGCGGCCGCTTTCGCCGCGCTGGCAGAGCGTGAACCCGGCCGAATGAAGCGCGTCGATGGCGATGGCGACGCGGACACCGTCCATGCGCGGGTCATGCAGGCGGTCGAGGCCCTGCTGTGAACCTTGCTGGGCATGACGAGCCGTGGCGCGAATGGCAGGCGGCGCTCGCCGGGCCGCGGTTGCATCACGGGTGGATACTCTCGGGCAAGCGCGGCACCGGCAAGGCGGCCTTTGCGCTCAAGGCCGCGCGCGAGCTGGTCGCCGAGCCCGGCACCGCGCAGCCCAAGGGCGATCATCCGGACATCATCCGGCTCGAACCGCTACCCGCCTCCGCCGACGACGAGAAAAAGCGCGACGAAGGCAAGCCCTATCAGACCAAGCGCAACATCTCGGTCGATCAGGTCCGGGCGATGCAACAGCGACTGACCACGCGCCCTACCTTGGGCAGCCGCCGCGCGATCATCGTCGATCCGGCCGACGATCTCGAGAAGGGAGCGGCCAATGCGCTGCTCAAGAGCCTCGAGGAGCCGCCGGTCGGCACGTTCTTCCTGCTCATCGCGCACCGCCTCGGCCGCCTGCTGCCGACGATCAGGTCGCGGTGCCGGGTACTGCATTTCCCGCGCCTGGCCGATGCCGAGATCGCCGCTGTCCTGGCCCGCGAAGTGCCCCAGGCCAGCGCCGCGACCTGCGCCGCCGCAGTCGCAGCGGCGGGCGGGTCGCCGGGCGCGGCGCTCGAGTTCGTCGCACTCGATCTGGGCCGAGCGCATGACGTCATGCAGTCGATCGCCACGAACGGCGATCCTCGGCTCGAGCTGCGCAGCAAGCTTGCCGACGCAATCGGCGCTCGGCCGGATCGTCAGCGCCAGCTTGCGGCGGTCGAGCTGGCTCGCGCGGTTGTGGCCGGCCGCATGGCCGGATCCTCGCGCGCGGCCATCCCGGCGCTAACGAAAGCGCATGCCGATCTCTCCCGCCTCGCCGCGCAGGCGCCGACCTACAATTTCGATGCCGGCCTGCTGACGATGGAAATCGGCGGGTTGCTCGCTTCACTGGCCATGCCTAGTGAAGCTGGCCATGGCTGAGCCCTACTACCTTACGACCGCGATCCACTATCCGAACGGCAAGCCGCACATCGGCCACGCCTACGAGACGATCGCCGCCGACGTGCTCGCGCGCTTCCAGCGCCTGCGCGGGCGCGAGGTGCGGTTCCAGACCGGGACCGACGAGCACGGGCTCAAGATGGCGCAGAAGGCGCGCGATCTCGGCGTGACCCCGCGCGCGCTCGCGGATGAGATGTCGGGCCACTTCCGCGCCTTGTTCGACAAGCTCGACATTTCCTACGACCGGTTCTTCCGCACCACCGAGGATGAGCACCACCGCGCCAGCCAGGCGCTGTGGCGCGCGATGGAGGCGAGCGGCGACCTTTATCTCGACCGCTACGAAGGTTGGTACTCGGTCCGCGACGAGGCGTACTACGACGACAGCGAACTGTCCGAGGGGGAGGGCGGGGAAAAGCTCTCGCCGCAAGGAACCCCGGTCGAATGGACGGTCGAAGAGAGCTGGTTCTTCCGGCTGTCGAAATACCAGGAACCGCTGCTCCAGCTCTACGCCGAACAGCCCGAGTTCGTCCGCCCGCAGACCCGGCTCAACGAAGTGCGCAGTTTTGTCGAAGGCGGGCTGCGCGATCTCTCGGTGAGCCGCACCAGTTTCGACTGGGGCGTGCGCGTGCCCGGCGCCGAGGACCACGTGATGTACGTGTGGGTCGATGCGTTGACCAACTACCTGACCGGCGTCGGCTATCCCGACGATACGCCCGAGTTCCGCAAGTTCTGGCCCGCCGACTTGCACTTGATCGGCAAGGACATCGTCCGCTTCCACGCGGTCTACTGGCCGGCGTTTCTGATGAGCGCGGGCCTGCCGCTGCCAAGGGCAGTGTTCGGGCATGGCTTCCTGCTCAATCGGGGTGTCAAGGAATCGAAGACGCTCGGCAACACGACCGATCCCGGCGAACTGGCCGACCGTTACGGGGTCGATACGCTGCGCTATTTCCTACTGCGCGAGTTCAGCTTCGGGCAGGACGGCAGCTGGTCGCACGAGGCGATCGTCAACCGCGCCAACGCCGAACTCGCCAACAGCTTCGGCAACCTCGCGCAGCGTGTCCTGAGCTTCATCGCCAAGAATTGCGAAGGCGTGGTGGAGCCTAGCGCGCCGGTTACGCCCGCAGACGAAGATCTGCGCGCGAAGGTCCGCGCCGCGTGTCTTGAGCAGCTCCCCGAAGCCTTCGAGAAACTGGCCTTCGCTTCGGGCCTCGAAGCATGGATGCAGGCGGTGTTCGCCTGCAATGCCTATGTGGACGAGCAGGCGCCCTGGGCGCTGCGCAAGACGGACCCCGAGCGGATGGCGCGCGTTCTGGCCACTTTGTGTGAAGCCATTCGTAACCTCGCGGTGACAATTTCCCCGGTAACACCAACAGCTGCGGCGAAAATCCTCGATGCGCTATCAATTCCGCCGAACCTGCGCGACTTTGCTGCGCTGGCGACGTCAGAGCCTCAGTCCTTCAGGATCGATAGCCCGAGCCCGGCGTTTCCGCGCCTTGAACTGCCGGTGGAAGCCGCGTGATACTCGTCGATAGCCACTGCCACCTCAACTACCCGGGCCTCGTCGAGGACCAGCCGGCCGCGCTGGATCGTGCGCGGGCGCGGGGAGTAGGGGCGTTCCTCAACATCTCGACACGGCGCAGCGAGTGGGAGGCCGTCGTCGGCACCGCCGAACGCGAGCCCGACGTCTGGGCCAGTATCGGCATCCATCCGCACGAGGCCGATGCCCATGCCGATCTCGGCGAGGCGGCGCTGCTCGAAGCGGCGGCGCATCCGCGCGTGATCGGGATCGGCGAAAGCGGGCTCGACTTCTACTACGACAAGTCCGACCGCGAGGTGCAGCGCGCGTTGTTCCGCACGCATATCGCGGTTTCGCGCGCGACCGGGCTGCCGATCATCATCCACACCCGCGACGCAGATGCAGACACCGTGGAAATCTTGTCGGACGAGATGGAGAAGGGCGCCTTCCCGGCGCTGATCCATTGCTTCACCGCCTCCAGGGAGTTCGGCCGCACGGTCCTGGATCTCGGCCTGACGATCTCGATCTCGGGTATCGTGACCTTCAAGAATGCCGCAGAACTCCAGGAATTTGCGCGGGAAATCCCGTCCGACCGGCTACTGGTGGAAACCGACAGCCCGTTCCTCGCGCCGGTGCCGCACCGGGGCAAGCCGTGCGAGCCCGCCTATGTCAGCGACACCGCGGCTTTCGTTGCGCAATTGCGCGGCGAAAGCATCGAGCGGCTGGCGGAGACCACCACGCGCAACTTCTACGGCCTGTTCACGAAAGCGGCGGCGTGAAGCTGATCGTTCTGGGCTGCGGCACGTCCACCGGGGTGCCGCGGATCGGCAACGACTGGGGCGAATGCGATCCCGACGAACCGAAGAACCGGCGGACGCGAGTTTCTATCGTGGTGGAGAGCGACGAGGGAAGTCGGCTGCTGGTCGATACCTCTCCGGATTTGCGCCAGCAGCTCCTCGACAACCGGATCGACCGGATCGACGCGGTGTTCTGGACGCACGACCATGCGGATCATTGCCACGGCATCGACGACCTCAGGCCGCTGCGATACGGCAGGACTGCGCCGTTGCCAGGTTTCGCCGATGTCGAGACGGCCCGGCGCCTCAGGCAACGCTTCAGCTATGTGTTTTCGGGCCAGTACGGGTATTCGACGATCGTCGCGCTCGACACGCTCGACGTGGTGCGGATCCACGCCGGCTTCTCGATCGACTGGGCGCAGATGCCGCACGGACCAATTACGACGAGTGCATTCCGGTTCGGTGCCGACGGCAAGTCGATCGGCTACGCGACGGACTTCAGCGAAGTGACCGACGAGATGGCCGAGCTGTTCGCGGACGTCGATATTCTGGTCGTCGACTGCCTGCGCCGAGAGCCGCATCCGACTCACGCCAATTTAACCATGGCGCTGAGTCTCGCCGAGCGGTCGCGGGCGCGGCGGACCGTGCTTACGCATCTGGATAAGAGCATGGATTACGCCGCGCTGTCGCGCGAAGTGCCTGCGGGCGTCCTCGTGGGATACGACGGAATGGAGTTGACGGCGTGACGTCGTACGACTGGCTGTCCATCGTGTCCCTGGTGGGAGCGTTGGTGTTGGTAACGTCAGGGCTCCGTGCGCGCCGGATCGAAATGCGCAAAGGTCTGCTGATGGCGGCGGCTTGGGCTGCGATCTTCTTCGTGGTGAGCGCGATCGTGGCGGGGGCCCAGGGTTGAGATGCTCTCCCTATTATTTAACATAATACATATTATCATCCTATGATGGCGCCTTATCATCCTATGATGGCGCCGCAGCTCCACCGCCTCCTCGGCATCATGGCCACTCTCCGCGATCCTGACCGCGGTTGCGAGTGGGATCGCGCCCAAAGCTTCGCGACGATCGTGCCGCACACCATCGAGGAAGCCTACGAAGTTGCCGACGCGGTCGCGCGCGGCGATCTTGCCGACATCCGCGACGAGCTTGGCGATCTGCTGTTCCAGGTCGTGTTCCAAGCGCGCATTGCCGAGGAAGCCGGTCACTTTGCTTTCGACGACGTCGCTCGGGCGATCGCCGACAAGCTCGAGGCGCGCCACCCGCATATCTTCGCGGACGCGGCGCCGCCCGGCGAAGCGCGCGACCAGCGCTGGGAAGCGCTCAAGGCGGCCGAACGCGCTCACAAAGGCGCCAAGAGCGCGCTCGATGGGGTCGCACGGGCGCTACCGGCGCTTTTGCGCGCGGAAAAGCTCCAGAAGCGCGCCGCGCGCGACGGGTTCGACTGGCCCGATACCGCTGGCCCGGCGGCCAAAGTCGTCGAGGAAATCGCTGAACTCGCTGACGCTTCACCCGATATGCGATTGGAAGAAGCTGGAGATTTACTGTTCGCGGCGGTCAACTTGGTGCGCGCTTACGGCCTTCCGGCCGAAGAAGCGCTGCGCGCGGCCAACGACAAATTCGAACGCCGCTACCGTGCGATGGAAGCCGCCGCGGGAGGAGGATTTGCCGGTCTCTCGCTCGAACAGCAGGAAGCGCTCTGGCAGCAGGTCAAACGCGCCGAGGCTCAGGCGTCGAGCGCGGCGTAGCGGCCCCATTCCCGTTCGGTCAGCCTGACCTCGATCCGCCGCAACGGGCCGTCGCTGTTCTCTCCTGCGTCCGCTTCGCCGACTACTTCGCCGTGCGCATGGAGCCAGGCAATGCGCGCGCCGTCACCTGCCGGCACAGTGATCCGATGCAGCCGGGCGCCTTCGGTCAGCGTTTCCCCGAGCCGTGCCAGGAACTGCGCAACGCCGAAGCCGGTCTCCGCCGAGAGCGGCAGCACATCGGGGTCGCCGCTTGCCACGAGTGCCAGTTCCTCGGCGTTCTCGGGTTCCAGTAGATCCCATTTGTTCCACACTTCGAGGAGCGGAGCCTTGGGTTCGCCAAGGGCGCCGTCTTCCCCTTCCCCGTCGATCGCGCCGAGATCGGCCAGTACCGCGAGCACCTGGCGCTTCTGCGCCGCGCTGTCGGGATTGGCGATGTCGCGGACGTGGACGATGACATCAGCGGCGGTGACTTCCTCCAGCGTCGCCCGGAACGCAGCCACCAGCTGGGTCGGCAGGTCCGAAATGAAGCCCACCGTGTCGGACAGGATCGCCTTGTCGACCCCCGGCAGCTCGATCGCGCGCATCGTCGGGTCGAGCGTCGCGAACAGCAGGTTCTCGGCCATGACGTCGGCACCGGTCAGGCGGTTGAACAGCGTCGATTTGCCGGCGTTGGTATAGCCGACCAGTGCGATCACCGGCCACGGCGCGCGTTCGCGCCGCTGACGGTGCAGCGCGCGGGTGCGGCGGACTTGTTCGAGCTCACGGCGCAGCTTGCCCATGCGGTCGCGGATCATTCGCCGGTCGGCTTCGATCTGGGTCTCGCCGGGGCCGCCGAGGAAGCCGAAGCCGCCGCGTTGCCGTTCCAAGTGAGTCCAACTGCGCACCAGCCGGCTCTGCTGGTAATCGAGATGCGCCAGCTCGACTTGCAGGCGGCCTTCGGCGGTCGCCGCGCGTTCGCCGAATATCTCCAAGATCAAGCCGGTGCGGTCGATCACCTTGCGCTTGAGCTTGTCCTCGAGGTTGCGCTGCTGGATCGCGCTGAGCGCACCGTCCACCACGACGAGTTCGGCTTGCTCCTGCGTGCAGGCGACCGCGATCCGCTCGATCTGGCCCTCGCCGAACAGCGTGCCGGCGCGCACGTCGCGGATCGGCAGCACGAAGGCATCGGCCACCACCAGCCCGATCGCCAGCGCGAGACCCTTGGCTTCCTCGAGCCGGGCTTCGGGATCTTCCGAGCGGCGCTGCCCGCGGATGTCGGGGCAGATCACCAGCGCGCGGGCGCCGCGGGCGACCCCGCCTTCGATATCGTCGGAGGTGCTCAGCCGGGTTCGCCTTCATCTTCGTCGAACTCGGTCGACAAATCGACGGGGACCGCCGGCTGCACGGTCGAAACCGCATGCTTGTAGGCAAGCTGCACGAAGCCTTCGCGCTCGAGCAGCATGCAGAACAGGTCGTAGGCGGCGATCCGGCCCTGCAGCATGACGCCGTTGACCAGGAACATGGTCACTTGAACGCCGGCGTCGCGCACGCGGCTGAGGAATACGTCCTGCAGCAGCCGCTGCTTGCGCGATCCCTCGCCGCCGGTGCCGAACTGCGCGGCATCGACCGGATTGCTCGGCATGATCGTTGAGATCGCATGCTTGTAAACAAGTTGCGACTGACCGTCGCGGCGCAGCAGGATCGAGAAGTTGTCGAACCAGGTGACGATGCCCTGCAGCTTGACGCCCTTCACCAGGAACATGGTGACCGGCGTCTTTTCGCGGCGGAGGTGGTTGAGAAACAGGTCCTGCAGATTGCCGACGACTTTGGCGGGCGCGGCCGCGCCGGCCGATGCAGGCTCCGGCAACGGGTCCTCCTTGGCGCGCACACGGGCGGAGAGAGTTCCCTTGCTCATTCACTGGTTCCTCTTTTTGGCGGCCGCGCGAAGACGCTCCCGCATTCTGGCCGCCGCGTGTGACAGCGCGCGGACGGCCGGGTCGTTCCTGACAAGTGTAGGGAGCGGCGCGCCAGCGCGCAATTCCCCGTTTGGCGTGGCTCAGTCTTCTTCTGGCGCACCCTCGCGCTCGCTCATGCCGAGCAGCTTGAGTTTGCGGTGCAAGGCCGAGCGCTCCATGCCGATGAACCCGGCGGTTTTCGAGATGTTGCCGGAGAAGCGGCGTATCTGGATCCGCAGGTACTCGCGTTCGAAGCTTTCGCGCGCTTCCCGGAGCGGTCCCCCCATCAGCGTCGACAGGCTGGAGCCTTGCTCAGCCGACCCACCGACGATCTCGGGGGGCAAGAGGTCCGGTTCGATGCGCGCCATCCGGTCGCGCGGGGCGAGGATCACCGTCCGCTCGACCACGTTGCGCAACTGGCGGACGTTGCCCGGCCAGTCGTAAGTCTGCAGCGCGGCCATCGCCTCTGGAGAGATGTCCGGCGGACGCAGGCCCTGCTCGCGGGCGTAGCGCGTGAAGAAGTGATCGGCGAGCGGCGGAATGTCGTCGCGCCGATCGGCGAGCGGCGGCACCGCGACGGGCACAACGTTCAGCCGGTAGAACAAGTCTTCGCGAAAGCGCTTCTCGGCGATCTCGCGCTCGAGGTCGCGTGCGCTGGACGACACCACCCGGACGTCGACGCCGATTTGCCGCGCGCCGCCGACCCGCACGAAACTCTGCTCGGTCAGGACCCGCAAGATACGCGCCTGCGTGTTGAGCGGCATGTCGGCGATCTCGTCGAAGTAGAGTGTGCCGCCGTCCGCCATCTCGAGCAGCCCGGGGCGGACCAGTTTACCGTCGGATTCCTCGCCGAATAGCTCCTGCTCGAACCGCTCGGGCGTTATGCGGGCCGAATTGACGGTGACGAAGGCTTTGTCGGCGCGCGGGCTCCAGCCGTGCAGCAGCCGCGCGGCGACTTCCTTGCCCGCACCCGCAGGGCCACTGATCAGCACCCGGCTGCCGGTGTTGGCGACGCGCTTCAACGTCGCGCGGACCTGATTGATTGCCCCGGAATTGCCGGTGAACTCTTCTGCCAGCCCGACGCCTTCGCGCAGCCGGGCGTTCTCGCGCCGCAGCCGCTCGGTTTCGGTGGCGCGGCCGACCAGATGCAGCAGCCGTTCCGCCTCGAACGGCTTCTCGATGAAGTCCATGGCCCCGCGGCTGACCGCTGCGACCGCAGTGTCGATATTGCCGTGGCCGGAGAAGATGATCACCGGCAGCGCCGGCTCGCGCGCCTTGACCGCATCGAGCACTTCGAGCCCGTCCATCGGGCTGCCGTGCAGCCAGACGTCGAGCAGCACCAGGCTCGGTCGGCGTTCGTCGATCAGGCGCAGCGCCGTGGTGCTGTCGCCGGCGGTGCGGCAATCGTACCCCTCGTCGCTCAGCACGCCGGCCACCAGTTCGCGAATATCCTGTTCGTCATCCACCACGAGGATGTCGAGCGCCATCAAACGATCTCCCTGAGAACGCGCCTAAGAGGTTGATTGTGAATCATTCCGCTGCCTCGCTACCGGCGGCGGCCATCGGGTCGCGCGCGAACCGCAGCGTGGCGCATGTGCCCCCCCCGTCGGCGCCGGTAAAGCTCAACTCGCCCCCATGCTCCTCGACGATCTTCTTGACGATCGCCAGTCCCAGCCCCGTGCCCTTCTCTCGCGTGGTCACGTAAGGTTCCATGATGCGCTCGCCGCCATTCGGCAGGCCTATGCCGTTGTCGGTGACGGTGACCGTCAGGTGCTCGGCGCCGGCATGCGCCGCGACCGTAATGCGCCCCCGGTAATCGACGTCGGCGTCGCGCCGTCTGCTTTCAATCGCCTCGGCCGCGTTCTTCAGCACATTGGTCATCGCCTGGCCGAACTGGTGCCGGTCGCAGCCGATGGGCGGAATGGCCTCGTCCGCGGCGAAGCGGAAATCGATCTCGGGATGCGCGACTTCCTGCAGGAACAGCGCCTGGCGGAGCAGGTCGACGGCGTCTTCCTGCCGGAACACCGGCTTGGGCAGGCGCGCGAACGAGGAGAACTCGTCGACCATCGTTCGCAGCTCGCCGACCTGGCGAATGATCGTGGCCGTCAGGTCGTCGAACAGCGCGCCGTCTTCGACGATTTGCCGGCGGTAGCGGCGTTTGAGCCGCTCGGCGGCGAGCTGGATCGGGGTCAGCGGATTCTTGATCTCGTGCGCGATGCGCCGGGCGACATCGGACCAGGCCGCCTGTCGCTGATCGAGCAACTGGCGGGTGATGTCCTCGAACGTGATCACGTGACCGCCTGCCGACAGCGCGATCTTCACGGCCAGCGTCAGAAGCTCGGTGCCCTTGCCGTACTGGACGATCCCCATGCTGGCGCCGCTGCGTACGAGCGCGGCAAGCTGGGGAGCCACGGCCTCGAGCTCGAGTTCGGCGGGCGCGGGCCCCTGCCGATCGAGCAGCAGCGCCTGGGCCGACGCGTTCATCAGGACGATCTGGCCGCTTGAGTCCACCGTGACGATGCCGGCGGTGATCGACTGCAATACCGTCTCGATAAACGCCCGCCGCTCGGCGAGCTGCTTGTTGGCGCCCACCAGGGCGTCGGTCTGTTGCTCGATCTGCGCGGTCATGCGGTTGAACGCGCGATTGAGCAGGCCGATCTCGTCGAGCCCGGTGCGCCCGGTGACGCGCAGAGCGAAATTGCCGCTGCCAACCTCGCGCGCCGCGCCGACCAGTTCCTTGAGCGGTTTGACCTGCCGGTCGGCGAAGCGCAGCGCGAACCACACCGCGAGCGCGACCAGTGCCAGCGACAGCGCGAACAGGGCCAGATTGAAGCGCACCTGTAACGCCCGCGCCCGCTGGGTCAGGACGTTGTAGGACTGCATCACCGCCTGGACGCGGTCCCACTGGCCGCGCGCCAGGGCATCGAGATCGCGCGCGTTATAGAGGTAGATGCCGGCGGCGGGGTCGATCGTCGCGACCGCCTCGATGCGGTCGGGGTGGACGGTATCGACCACAGCCGTGCCGGTCTTGAGCCGCGGCAGTGCGGCCGCGACCGCGCGTTTGGCGGTTTCCCCTTCGTCGGTATCGACGATCGCGGCAATCCCCAGGCTTCCGTCCGCGCCTTCCTGCACGATCGCGCTGCTGCTGAGCTCGCGCTGATAGGCCTGGTAGATGTAGGAATCGGGGAAGTCCGGGTTGGCCAGCGAATAGCGCTCCAGGTAGTCGCGGATGTCGCCGGCCATCGCCATGGTGTTGCGCTGCACCGAGCCCTGGTTTTGATCGTAATACCCGCGTGCGAGCGTGCGCGCATTCTCCAGGATCCCGCGCGACTGGCTCGAGAAGTAGAGCTCGTATCCGGATTGGAACAGGAAGCTCGCGAAAACCGAGACCAGCAGCGTCGGGATCGCCGCGACCAGCGAGAAGAAAAACACCAGGTTGACGTGCAGCCGTGCGGTGGTCCCCCCGGCCCGGCGGATCGCGAGCCGCCGGCCGACCAGCACCACCAGCGCGAGCGCCGGAATCAGCGTGCCGACCAGCAGCGCGGCGGCTTGAACCGCGGGGAGCGGCGCGCCCGGATTGGGCGCGTTGGTCAGCATCAGGTAGGACGCGGCGAGCATCGCCACGAGCGCGATCGCCGCCCCCGCTTCCAGCCAGGCGAACAGATTGGCGCGGCGGGCCCGGATCCAAACTCGCCGCCATCTGCGCGATCGTCTGAGCGGCAACGAAAGCTGTTCCTGAGCCGCGTCGGCATTCATCGTTGCATGGTTACAACGATGCTGTTGCATGAATGCAAGGGGTTTTTGCCGCCACGACGCCGCGATCAGGTGGACCGAGCGAACGCCTCCGGATCGATCTGAAGATCGTCGAGCCGCTTGCGCAGCGTATTGCGATTGATGCCCAGGAGATGCGCGGCGCGCAGCTGGTTGCCGCCGGTCTGGCGCAGGGCATGCTCGAACAGCGGACGTTCGAAAGCGGCGAGCGCGCTGTGATAAAGCGTGCCGGGGTTCGCGTGCCCGGCGGACAGCCAGGAGGCGAGCGCGGCGGCGAAGGTGACCTGCCCGGCGGGTTCGTCGGTGGCGGCGCGATCGTCGAGCAATTGGGAGACCGTCGCGACGTCGATCTCCTCTTCGCGCGCTAGCAGCGCCGCGCGATAGGCGAAGTTGCGCAGCTCGCGAACGTTGCCGCGCCAGGGCTGGGCTTCGAGGAGATCGGCGGCGGCGGCCGTCAGGCGGCGGGCGGGAAGCCCCTCTTCCGCCGCGAGGCGCAGGAAGTGGCGGGCGAGCGGAGCGACATCGCCGTCGCGCTCGCGCAGCGGGGGCAGGTTGATCGGGACCACCGCCAGCCGGTAGTAAAGATCTTCGCGGAACCGCCCCGCGGCGATCAGCGGCGCGAGGTCGCGGTTGGTCGCCGCGATGATGCGCACGTCGGTAGCCACTTCGTCGTGGCCGCCAACGCGGCGGATGCGGCCCGATTGCAGCGCGCGCAGCAGCCGGGTCTGCGCCTCGGGCGGCATGTCGCCGATCTCGTCGAGGAACAGTGTGCCGCCGTCGGCCTGCTCGAACTTGCCGATCGACCGCGCGAGCGCGCCGGTGAAGGCCCCCTTCTCGTGGCCGAACAGCTCGCTCTCGATGAGCTCCGACGGGATCGCCGCGGTATTGACGGCAATGAACGGCCCGGCCTTGCGCGCGCCGAGCTGGTGGATCGCTTCCGCGACCAGTTCCTTGCCGGTACCCGATTCGCCGAGGATCAACACGGTGAGGTCGTTGCGCAGTACCCGGGTGATCATCCGGTAGACGTCCTGCATTGCCTGGCTGCGGCCGATCAGCGGCAACCCGCCCGTCCCTTCGGCTTCGGGCGCGGCCGCCCCGCTGCGCGAGTCGGCGGCCTGCACCGCGGCGCGGACCAGCTCGTCGAGATCGAAGGGTTTGGGGAAGTACTCGAACGCGCCGGTGTCGGTTGCGCGCACCGCGGTGTCGAGCGTGTTCTGCGCCGAGAGGATGATGATCGGCAGCCGCGGATGGACCTGGCGCACCGCGCCGAGCGAGGCGATGCCGTCGCCGTCGGTGAGCATGACGTCGGTCAGCATGACCACGTAGCCGGGGTTCTCGTCGAGCAGCCGGTCGCGCCCGGCGATGCTCTCGCAGCGGTCGACCGCGAAGCCTTCCGCCTCGAGCGCCGCGGTAATCACCGTGGCGATGGCGGCATCGTCCTCGACCAGTAGCGCGCGCCTGGGCATCGTCCTCTCCCTATCGGGCCATCGGCAGGTGGATGCGGAAATTGGTCCATCCGCCGGCCTCGTCGCGGTCGTGCCCGATGCGCCCGTCCATGTCGGTCACCAGCTTGCGGACCAGGGCGAGCCCGAGGCCCTGCCCGTTCTTCTTGCTGGACACGAATGGTTCGAAGATGTCGCCGCGCACCGCCGGGTCGATCCCGGGGCCGTTGTCGCTGACAGTCACTTCGATGGGCAGCTTCACCGAACGCCCGAGCCGCATCACGTTCATCACCAGCCCGCTGACGAACCGCGTCTGGATCGCAATCTCGGGCTGGCCTGAAGCCGCGCAAGCATCGCGTGCGTTGCCGATCAGGTTGACCAGGACTTGAACCAGCGCCCCTTCGTTCGCGAGCACCGGCGGCAGCGACGGGTCGAACTCCTCGCGCAAGGCGATCTGCGTCCCGCCCGCCGCCTGGACCGTCTCCCAGGCCCGGCGGATCGCGGCGTGGAGGTTGACCGGGCCGATCGGCTCGGCGCGCTCGCGCCCGAGGCGCTGCATCCGGTCGATCAGCCCGGCGATGCGGTCAACCTCGTCGACGATAAGGCCGGTCAGGGCGCGGTCGTCCTCCGCTAGCTTGCGCGCGACCAGCTGCGCGGCGCCGCGGATCGCGGCGAGCGGGTTCTTGATCTCGTGCGCCAGCACCGCGGGCGCGCGGAGTCCGCGCACGGTATCGTCTTCCGCCAGCCGGTCGCCCTGCCCCGAATCCGACAGCGTGACGACCCGCCAGCCCGGATGCGCGGCGAGCGAGGAGATCGTCAGGTTGACCAGCCAGACCTTGCGATCGACTTCGATGGCGAGCCCGCGCGCGACGAGCTGGGTCTCGTCGCCCATCAGGCGTTCGGTGATTTCGCTTTCCGGAAAGCGCACCACTTCGAGGAATTTGCGTCCGGTCAGCCGCCGCGCGCTGCGGCCGATCAGGTTCTCGGCTGCCGGATTGACCTGGGTGATCGTCAGGTCGGGCGCCAGCAGCAGCAGAGCGAAAGTCAGCCCGGCGATCTGCTCGCGCGGGTCGGGCGCCGCTGGGCCGGCATTTTCGCTCATGCCGCTTGACGCTGGGCCTGGTCCCGCAGGAACGGTTCGTAGAACCGTGCCAGGTCGCTCAGCACCTGCCGGGCATCATCGACGAAGTTGACGCGGTTACGGAACTCGGCCGAACCCGGCAGTCCCCTGGTGTACCAACCGAGGTGCTTGCGCGCGATGCGCAGGCCCACTTCGTCACCGTAGTGATCGAGCATGGCGCGGTAGTGCTCGGTCAGCACCGCATACTGCTCGTCGATGTCGGGCTCGGGCAAAGCCTCGCCGGTTCGCCACCAATGCATGACCTGGCCAAGCAGCCAGGGCTTGCCGTACGCCCCCCGCCCGATCATCACCCCGTCGGCGCCCGATTGCGCGAGCGCGGCGGCGGCATCGGTTATCCCGCAGATATCGCCGTTGACGATGACCGGCAGCGATACCGCATCCTTCACCTTGCGGACGAAGGCCCAGTCGGCACTGCCCTTGTACATCTGGTTACGGGTGCGGCCGTGGACGGTGATCAGCCGCGCGCCGAGATCCTCGGCGATGCGCGCCAGTTCGGGTGCGTTGAGGCTGTCGTGGCACCAGCCCATCCGCATCTTGACCGTGACCGGTACCGAAACCGCTTTGACCGTCGCCGCGATCAGGCTCGCGGCCAACGGAAGGTCGCGCATCAGCGCGCTGCCGGCATCGCCGTTGACGACCTTCTTGACCGGGCAGCCCATGTTGATGTCGATGATCGCCGCGCCGCGTTGCTCGTTGAGCTTGGCGGCCTCGGCCATCTCGGTCGGCGAGCAGCCGGCGAGCTGCATCGAGATCGGCTCCTCGCGCAAGTCCCACGCCGCCTTCTGCAGGCTCTGCCGGGTCTCGCGGATCATCGCCGGGCTGGCGATCATCTCGGTCACGTTGAGCCCCGAGCCGTAGCGGCGCACGAGCGTGCGGAACGGCATGTCGGTCACGCCGGTCATCGGCGCGAGCACAACCGGGCAGTCGATCCGGAGCGGACCGATTTGGATCGGCTCGAGCGCCGGTGGGGTGGGAAGCGATGACATCTGGGGGGTGTGCCTAAAAATCGGGCAGCGCATAGTGGATTGCAGCCCCCGCGGCAAGCCGCTAGCCGGGCGACCGCGCGCCATGCCCCTCGCCCCCACCAGATTTGCCGCCGTGATCGTTGCCGCAGGCTCCGGCACGCGCGCGGGCGGGACGGTTCCCAAGCAATATCTGGAATGGCGCGGGCAACCGGTGGTGCGGCGCGCGGTGGAGGCGCTGCAGGCGTCCGGGGCCGAGCCGATCGTGGTCGCGATCGCGGCAGGCGCTGAGGCGCTGGCCGAAGCTGCGCTGCAAGGCCTTGGCGGGGTTCACCCGGTGCCAGGCGGCGCGACCCGCCAGGAATCGGTCAAGGCGGCGCTCGAAGCGCTCGCCCGCCATGCCCCCGATCTGGTGCTGATCCATGATGCCGCCCGGCCCGATTGTCCCCCCGAAGTCGTCGATCGCTTGGTGACAGCCCTGGCCGAACATCCCGGCGCGATCCCGGTCCTGCCGGTGGTCGACAGTCTCGCCCGCGCCGAGGCCGGGCTGATGGCCGGAAGCGCCGCGCGTGAAGAGTTTCGGCGGGTGCAGACCCCGCAGGCGTTCCGTTATGACGCCATCCTTGCCGCGCACCGCGCCTGGCCCGGAGCGCCGTCGGCAGGCGACGACGCGCAAGTCGCCCGCGCCGCGGGGCTCGAGGTGGCCTTGGTCGACGGCGACGAACGGCTGCGCAAGCTCACATTCGCGGAGGATTTCATGGCAGCTTTGCTTCCGCGCACCGGCACCGGGTTCGACGTCCACCGCCTGGCCGAAGGCGAGGAGCTGTGGCTGTGCGGCCTGCGAATCGACCACGACCGAGGTCTCGCTGGCCACAGTGATGCCGATGTCGGGCTGCACGCCGTCGTCGATGCCGTTCTGGGCGCGTGCGGCGCAGGCGACATCGGTCAGCACTTCCCGCCGAGCGATCCGCAGTGGCGCGGTGCCCCCTCCAGCCGCTTCGTCGAGCACGCCGTGAAGCTGGCACGCGAGGCGGGTTTTGCGATCGGCAACGTCGACCTCACCCTGATCTGCGAAGCTCCCAAGATCGGTCCGCACCGCGACGCCATGCGCGCGCGGCTTGCCGAGCTGCTCGGGGTGGCGGTAGGAGCGGTCAACGTGAAGGCCACCACCACCGAGCGGCTCGGGTTCACCGGGCGCGGCGAAGGCATCGCCGCCCAGGCGGTCGCCACGCTGGTGCCGATCCACCTGTCATGACCGACAGCCTGCTTCCCGACGACATCGTCGCGCTGGCGCGGCGCGTGGTCGAAGCCAACCGCGCGGCAGGACGCACCGTGGTAGTGGCTGAGAGCTGCACCGGAGGGCTCGTCGCCGCCGCTCTGACCGAGATAGCCGGCTCCTCGGTCGTGCTCGATCGCGGCTTCGTAACTTACTCGAACGCGGCCAAGACCCGCGAGCTGGGCGTCTCGCCGGACATCATCGACGCGTTCGGCGCTGTCTCGATCGCCTGCGTCTATGCGATGGCACAGGGCGCGCTTGAGCGGAGCGAGGCCGACGTGGCGGTGGCGATCAGCGGCATCGCCGGGCCGGGGGGCGGCAGCCCGCAGAAGCCGGTCGGCACGGTGGTGTTCGCCCGGGCAGTGCGCGGCGAGAGTAAACCGGACGCTGAAACCCGGCTGTTCGAAGGCGAGAGCCGCTCAGGCGTGCGCCGTCAGGCGACGCTTTGCGCGCTGGAGCTGCTGCTGCCGTAAAGCGCGTGAGCGCGCTCCTCGAACGCGGCCACCATTTTGCGGAACGCCCGGTCGAAGTACTGGCCGGCCATGAGTTCGAACATGCGGTTCCGGAAGCTGAAATCGACCGCGAACTCGATCTCGCAGCCTTCGGCGGTGGGCCGAAAATGCCAGACGTTGTCGAGATCGCGCATGGGCCCGTCGACATAGATCACTTCGAGCCGGTCGGGCCGCTGCTTGAGCACCCGCGAAGTGAACTTCTCGCGCAGCGCCTTGAAGCCGACCAGCATGTCGGCGAGCATCTCGGTCCCGTCGTCCGAACGCACGCGGGTGGCGACGACCCAGGGCAGGAACTCGGGATAGCGCGCGACATCGGCGACGAGGTCGAACATCTGCTCGGCGCTATAGGGCAAGCGCCGCGTTTCACGGATACCGGGCATCAGGGGCGCTGGGGGGCCAGCTTGGCCGCGCGCGCGGCGCGCATCTGCGCGAAATCCTCGCCCGCATGATAGCTCGAGCGGGTCAGCGGGCTCGCCGCGACCTGCAGGAAGCCCTTGGCCCGGGCGATCGCGCCGAACGCCGCGAACGCCTGCGGGGTCACGAACTCCTCCACCCGTGCGTGCTTGGGGGTGGGTTGCAGATACTGGCCCATGGTTAGGAAATCGACCCCGGCGCAGCGCATGTCGTCCATCACCTGGTGCACTTCGAGCCGCGCTTCGCCGAGGCCCAGCATGACGCCTGACTTGGTGAAGATCAGGGGATCGTGGCGCTTGACCTCTTCGAGCAGGCGCAGCGAGGCGTAGTAGCGCGCGCCCGGGCGGATTGTCGGGTAGAGGCGCGGGACGGTCTCGAGGTTGTGGTTGTAAACATCAGGTCCGGCGGCGCAGATCGCCTCGACCGCCTCGCGCATCTTGCCGCGGAAGTCGGGGGTCAGGATTTCGATCGTCGTGCCCGGCGCCGCGCGGCGGATCGCTTCGATGACTTTGACGAACTGCATACGACCGAGGTTACCACGATGTGCTCCAGCCCGAGCTTGGCGGCCGCGGCGGCGACGTGCTCGGGCTCGAGCGGATCGACTTTGCGGGGCATCCCGGTCTTGACGTTGCAAAACGCGCAGGCACGCGTGCAGACGTCGCCCAGGATCATCACCGTCGCGTGCTTCTTGGTCCAGCACTCGCCGATGTTCGGACAGGCGGCTTCCTCGCACACCGTATTGAGACTGAGTTCGCGCATCAACGCGCGGGTTTCGTGGTAGCCCCTGCTGACCGGCGCCTTGACCCGGATCCAATCGGGCTTGGAGACGCGTACGGTCGGAGAGGTGGAGGCCATCCGGCGCCCTTAGCCGCGCCACCCGCCCTTGCCAACCGTGGCCGAGACGGTAACGGGCGTGGCCGGCCCTCTATGGATCCGATTGCGCGATGATTGCGGACACCCTGACATCTCCGGTCGTGCTGTTCTTCGCTCTCGGCTTCATCGCCGCGCTGCTGCGCAGCGATCTGGCCGTTCCCGAGGCCGTGGCCAAGGCGCTTTCAATCTATCTGATGGCGGCCATCGGGCTGAAAGGCGGGGTCGCCGTGGCGGACGCGGGGTTCACGCCCTTGCTGGGCTATGCCGCGCTAGCCGGGATTGTGCTCAGCCTGCTGCTGCCGTTCCTGGCGTTCGCCTTGCTTCAACGCGTCGGTCGGCTGGGCAGGATCGATGCGGCGGCGGTCGCCGCGCACTATGGTTCGGTCAGCCTGGTCACGTTCGGGGCCGCCAGCGATATGCTTGCAGCCGCCGGTGTTCCGGCGGCGGGATTCATGGTCGCGGTACTGGCTCTGATGGAAACGCCGGCGATAATCAGCGGCCTCTACATCGCACGCCGCGGCGCGGCCGGGAATCGGCTGCGCGGGCAGTGGCGGGAGCTTCTCGCCAACGGCCCGGTGCTGCTCCTGGTCGGTGCATTCGGGATCGGGCTGATCGCGGGGCGAGACGGCTTCGCGCCGATCAGCCCGGTGTTCGAGAGCGGCTATCGCGGTATCCTGTGCCTGTTCCTGCTCGACATGGGCCTGGTGGCCGCGCGGCGGATCGTGCAGTCGCGCTCCTTGACCGCGCGGCTGGCGCTGCTCGCGGTGATCCTACCGCTGATCAACGGCGCCATCGGAACGGTATTGGGAACGTTGATCGGCCTCGACGTCGGCAGTGCCGCTGCTCTGGGCATACTCGCTGCAAGCGCTTCCTACATAGCGGTGCCGGCGGCGATGCGCATGGCGCTGCCAGAGGCCGATCCCGGCATCTACCTGTCGATGGCGCTCGGTATCACGTTCCCATTCAACGTGATTCTAGGGATACCCCTGTTCGCGGCATTGGCGCAGGTGCTAAGCTGACCCATGGCCACCACCGTCGTCCGCAAGCGCCTCGAAATCCTCGCCGATGCCCCGCTGGTCGGAAAGATCGTCGCAGAGCTGCGCGCGTCCGGGATACAGGGATGGAGCGTGCTTCATGTTACCGCGGGCGGAGGTCGCCAGGGCGAGTGGCAAGACGACGAATTGACCGGAGCGACCGCAAAGCAAATCGTCCTGGCAATCACCTCCGCAGAGAAGGCCGCGGCTGCCGCAGCCGCGCTCGGCCCGCTCCTCGACAGCTACGGCATGATACTCGCCATCGGCGACGTCGAAGTGGTGCGCGGCGAGCGCTTTTGATGCCCGAGTTTGCCCAGCTCCTTCAAGGCTATCGCCGCTTCAAGGCCAACGCCTACCCGCAGCAGCGTGCGCGCTTCGACGCGCTGGCGGAAGGCCAGGCGCCGCCGGTTATGGTCATTTCGTGCTGTGACAGCCGGGTCGATCCGGCGACCATCTTCGACGTCGAGCCGGGACAGGTCTTCGCCCTGCGCAACGTTGCCAACCTGGTGCCGCCTTTCGAACCGGGCGGCGGTCTGCATGGCGCGTCGGCGGCGATCGAGTTCGCGGTACGCCACTTGCGCGTCCGCCACGTCGTCGTCATGGGGCATGGCCGATGCGGCGGGATCCACGCGTCGCTCGAAGGGCCGGGCTTGAGCGGCTACGACTTCGTCGACGACTGGATGCGCATTCTCGATCGGGCAAAAGCGGAAGTGCTGGCGGCGGGCCCGGTCGATCCCCAGCAAGCCCTGGAATGGGCCGGGATCAAGTGCAGCTTGGGCAATCTGATGACGTTCCCGTTCGTCGCCGAGCGAGTGGCACGCGGCGAACTCACGCTCCATGGCATGTGGTTCGCGATCACTGCCGGGCAGCTTTATGTCCTGGACACGGAAACGGGCGAGTTTGGCCCTGCTTGAGGAAACCATGACCGACCGATCCGACCGCAACATCGCCCTGCTGATCGACGCCGACAACGCCTCGGCGGCCGGGCTCGACGCGGTCCTGACCGTGCTTGCCGAGTTCGGCACGGTCAACATCCGCCGTGCCTACGGCAACTGGCAGAAGCCCGCGCTCAAGGGGTGGTCATCGATCCTCCATCGCTATGCGATCGAGCCCAACCAGCAGTTCGACGTCGCCAAGGGAAAGAGCGCGACCGACATGAAAATGACGATCGATGCGCTCGACCTGCTTTACGGCGGGCGGGTCGACGGGTTCGGGCTGATGACCAGCGACAGCGACTTCATGCCGCTGGCGGTGCGCATCAAGCAGGACGGACTGCCGGTATTCGGCTTCGGCACCGCGAAGACGCCGGTGTCGTTTCGCGAGGCTTGCACCCGGTTCATCGATGTCGGGGCGCTGGTCGAAACCGCCGAAGCGCCGCCGACGGTCGCCGCCAAGTCGCCGGCCGCGGCGCCCGCTCCCTCGCCCTCCTCGTCCAAGCTCCCGATCGACGACGAACTGCTCAAGCTGCTCGGCGATGCCTGGAAAACGGCCAAGCGCGACGAGCGTCAGTTTGCGTCGCTGAGCGATGTCGGCAAGCTCGCCGGCAACCGCTCGTCGTTCGACACGCGCAACTATGGCTATGCCAAACTGATCGACCTGCTCGAGGCGATTCCCAACTTCCAGGTCGAGCGCCGCGAGGGCGGCGGAATCTTCGTCAAGCGCGTGCGCTGATCGGCCTGAGCGCTCAACCCGCGCACTGGGCAAGCCCGGTTCCGGTATAGACCACGCGGCCGTGTCCGTCGCGCAAGGTCACGGTGCCTTCGAGATCGGCCGGGCCAGCCTCGCCGGATGCGCCTTCCCCCTTTAGCTCGAGCCGCAGCTCGTAGGCCTTGCCGGTATAGCGCGAGCGGGTCCGCAGCGGCAGTTCGCGCGCGCCCGAATCCGCGGCCAGCCGCTCGACCTCGCCGCCGATCTTGATGAACGCGTCGGCCTCGCGCGCGACCACCCGGGTGCCGAGGCTCGTGCCCGGCGCGTAGTTGCAGGCCGCGCCCTTGATGTCATAGCGCTCGATATCGGGATAGAGCAGCGGCTCGGGCGTGACCGGTTCGAGCGGCGGCAAGACCTCGTTGGCCTTCTCGACTTGCGCCACGTCCTGCCGGTCGCGCAGCTCTCGCTCTTCGGGTGTCAGCTCCTGCCCGCAGCCGGCGGCCAGCAGTGCGAGAACAAGTACCGCGCGCCGCATCAATGCCGTCCAAACAGCTTGGCCACGTCGGCCATCGACAATTTGACCCAGGTCGGGCGGCCGTGATTGCATTGGCCTGAGCGGGGGGTGCATTCCATCTCGCGCAGTAGGGCATTCATTTCGCTGACGGTCAATCGCCGTCCCGCGCGCACCGAGCCGTGACAGGCCATTGTCGCCAGCACGTGTTCGATCTTCTCGCCGAGCAGCAGACTTTCGCCGTGGCCGGCGAGATCGTCGGCGAGGTCGCGCAGGAGGCGTTCGGGATCGGCACCGCGCAGCACGGCGGGCATCGCGCGGACGAGCAGCGCAGCCGGGCCGAACCGCTCGATCGCGAGGCCGTAAGCGGCGAGCCGCTCGGCTTCGCCTTCGAGCCGGTCGCAGGCCGGTTCGTCGAGCTCGACCACTTCGGGCATGAGCAGCACCTGCCCTGCCGCAAGCGCCTCGCCGGTCCCCGCTGCGCGGAGCCGTTCAAGCACCAGCCGCTCATGCGCGGCGTGCTGGTCGACGAGGACCAGGCCGTCGGCGGCCTCGGCCACGATATAAGTATCGGCGACTTGGCCCCTCGCCACTCCCAGCGGATAGTCTCCGGCCTCGGCGGGCACATCGGCGGCCATCTCGGCGCGGCCTAGCGGCGTGAGAACGCCCGCTTCAGGCCCATGCCAGGCGCGGCCCGGTTCCGCCACTTGGCCCGAAGGCGGCGACCAGTCGCGGCCGAAGATCGAGGCGAGCTCGGGCGCGCGGGCCGCGATCGGTTCGCGCTGCCAGCGGTTCATCGCCGCGGCGTCGGGCAGATGCGCGCTGCGCTTGTCGCCGCTCGAAAGCGCCTCGCGCAGCCCAGAGACCAGGAACCCGCGCACCGCCGCCGGCTCCCGAAAGCGCACTTCGGTCTTGGCCGGGTGGACGTTGACATCGACGTCCTCGGTGGGAAGTTCAAGGAACAGCGCCAGCACCGCGTGGCGGTCATGCGCCAGCATCCCGGCATAGGCGCCGCGCACCGCGCCCACCAAGAGCCGGTCCTTCACCGGGCGGCCGTTGACGAACAGGTACTGGTGATCGGCGACGCCGCGGTTGAAAGTCGGCAGGCCGGCCACGCCGGTGAGCCGCATTGACCCGCGCGCGATCTCGACTGCCGTGCCGTTGTCGGCCAGCGCGCGATCGACGATCCGCGCCACCCGCTCAGCGAGCCCTTCCCCGCCCTGCAACGCCAGCACGCGCCGACCGCCGTGCTCGAAATCGAAGCGGATGTCGGGCCGCGCCATCGCGAGGCGCCGCACCACGTCGAGACAGGCGGCATATTCGCTGCGTTCCGAGCGGAGAAACTTGCGCCGCGCGGGGACTTTGCCGAACAGCTCCTCGACCCGCACCCGCGTGCCCGGCGGCAGCGCGGCGGGGCCTTCGTCCGTCAGCAAGCCGTGATCGACCACGCGGCGCCAACCCTCCGCAGCGCCATGCGGACGGCTCTCCAGCGTCAACCGCGCGACGCTCGCGATCGAGGGCAGCGCCTCGCCGCGAAAACCGAGCGTGACGACGCGCTCGATCGCGCCTTCTTCCCCGACCAGCGCGTCGGGCAGCTTCGAGGTGGCGTGGCGTTCGAGCGCGAGCGCCATTTCGGCGGGCGTCATTCCGCAGCCATTGTCGGTCACTTCGATCCGTCCCAGCCCGCCTTCCACCAGCGTGACCGCAATCTGCGTGGCACCGGCGTCGATCGCGTTCTCGACCAGTTCCTTGAGCGCGGCGGCCGGCCGTTCGACCACTTCGCCCGCGGCGATGCGGTTGATCAGCGTCTCGGGAAGGCGGCGGATCGTGGGCATTTCACCGAACTAGCGCCCGGATGAACGCAATTCGAGGTAGCCGGTGACAAATCGCGTTCCTGTGAACACAAATTTTTGGCCTTCCTCGAAGCTTCCGGCTAATTGAGCCGCTTCGCGCCGGCAGGCGCCGCCGCCTCCTGCCAGCACCCCAGAGCCTCACGCGCGCAACAGGATACGGATCCGTCGATGAGTTCTTTCTTCTCCAGGCTTTTCAAGTTCGGATCGCAGAACCTGGCGATCGACCTCGGGACCGCGAACACGCTGGTCTATGTCGAGGAACGCGGCATCGTGCTCAACGAACCCTCGGTGGTCGCGATCGAGACGATCAACGGCATAAAGCGCGTCAAGGCGGTCGGCGACGACGCCAAGCTGATGATGGGCAAGACCCCCGACAACATCGAGGCGATCCGGCCGCTGCGCGACGGGGTGATCGCCGACATCGAAATCGCCGAGGAGATGATCAAGCACTTCATCCGCAAGGTCACCGGCAAGCGCACCAGTATGTTCAGCCCGCCCGAGATCGTTATCTGCGTGCCATCCGGCTCGACGTCGGTCGAGCGGCGCGCGATCCGCGACGCGGCGAGCAATGCCGGCGCCAGCCAGGTGTTCCTGATCCTCGAGCCGATGGCGGCGGCGATCGGTGCGGATATGCCGGTGACCGAACCGGTCGGCTCGATGGTGGTCGACATCGGCGGCGGTACGACCGAAGTCGCGGTGCTGTCGCTGCGGGGGCTTGCCTACACCACCTCGGTCCGGACCGGCGGCGACAAGATGGACGAGGCGATCGTCAACTACGTCCGGCGCCACCACAACCTGCTGATCGGCGATGCCACGGCCGAGCGGATCAAGAAGGATTACGGCATCGCCACCGTTCCCGACGACGGCGTGGGCGAGCAGATCACGCTCAAGGGCCGCGATCTTGTCAACGGCGTGCCCAAGGAAATTACCATTACCCAGGCGAACATCGCCGAAGCGCTCAGCGAACCGATCGGGGCGATCGTCGAAGGCGTACGCATCGCGCTCGAGAACACCGCGCCCGAACTCGCGGCCGACATCGTCGACCAGGGCATCGTTCTCACCGGCGGCGGCGCGCTGATTCGCGGGCTTGATGAGCACTTGCGCGAGGAGACCGGGCTGCCGGTGAGCGTCGCCGAGGATCCGCTGTCGTGCGTCGCGCTCGGGACCGGGCGGGCGATGGAAGACCCGATCTACCGCGGCGTGCTGATGTCGGCCTGATCCGCGCGGCAGCATTTGAGCAGGAAGGAAGGCGGGCATGGCACTGCCGGTCGGCCGCCGTTCCGGAAATAACAGGAAAGCCCAGTTCGGGCTGTTCGCCGGCTATCTGGCGGCGATCCTCGGCGCGCTGTTCGGCGCGGCGCTGCTGATCGTCTCGCTGGTGCGGCCGGATGCGTTCGCCGGGCTGCGGGCGATGGCGGGCGACGTCGTGGCGCCGGCCGGCGAAGCCGGAGCGGCCGGACGCAGCGGCTCGTGGAGTTTCCTCGAAGCCATTGCCGGCTACTACCGTGCCGGGAGCCGCAACGCGGTGCTCGAACGCGAAGTCGAAGTGGCGCGGGTCGAGCGCGCGCGGATGCAGGCGCTCGAGCAGGAAAATCGGCGCCTGCGCGCCATACTCCGCCTGCGTGACAGCGAGGACCGGCCCGTCGCGGTGGGCCGCCTGATCGGCTCGACCGCCTCGAGCACGCGGCGCATCGCCTATCTTTCCGTGGGCGCGCGCGACGGCGTACGGCCGAGCATGCCGGTCAGTTCGCCGCTCGGCCTTGTCGGCCGCGTGCTCGAAGTCGGCGCCGGCAGCTCGCGCGTGCTGCTGCTGACCGATGCCGAGAGCATGATTCCGGTTAGGCGCGCGACCGATGACGTGGTCGCTTTCGCCGAGGGACGGTCCGACGGCTCGCTGCGCCTGCGGCTGGTCAGCCTCGGCATCAACCCGCTCAAGAAGGGCGATGTCTTCGTCACTTCGGGGGCGGGTGGGATATTCCGCCCCGGCATCGCGGTTGCGGTCGTCTCAGAACTGACCCGCGATGGAGCGATCGGCCACCTGCTGAGCAATCCCGCCGCCACCGACTACGTGACGGTCGAAGCCCCGTGGCAGCCCGAAGCCGTCGCCATGCTCCAGCAGGCGCCGCAAAGCGCGCCGCCCGCCCGCTGATGGAGAGCCTCAACCCGCGCGCGCGGAGCGACCGTTACGGCAGCCGGATCAACCGCGCCCAGTCTCCCCTGCTGGCGATCGGCGTGCCGTGGTTGTCGATCCTGCTCGGTTCGCTGACGCCGTGGCTGCCGATTGTCGCGTCGGCGCCGGTCCTGCCGCCGATCGGATTTCTCATGCTGCTCGCCTGGCGCCTGCTGCGGCCCGGCCTGCTCCCGCTGTGGGCCGGGCTCCCATTGGGAATGTTCGACGATCTGTTTTCGGGTCAGCCGTTTGGCAGCGCCACGCTGCTGTTCGCGCTGGCGCTGATCGCCACCGAACTGATCGAGCTGCGCTTTCCGTGGCGCACGTTCCTGCTCGACTGGCTCACCGCGGCGGCGCTGACGGCGGGCTACCTGCTGGTGGCGGCGCTGGTGTCGGGCGCCGCGCTCGCGCGTTTTCAGTTGCCGGTGATCGTGCCTCAGCTCGTGCTTTCGGTCATGCTGTTTCCGCTCATCGCGCGGATGGTCGCCCAGCTCGACCGGCTTCGCCTGATGCGCGTGCGGCGCCTGGGCTGAAGGCGATGCGACAACCGCTCAATTCGAACCTCCTGAACCAGACTTTCGAACGCCGCGCGTTCGTGGTCGGCGCGGTCCAGGGCGGCATCGGGCTGCTGTTGGCCGCGCGCATGGGCTATATCGCGGTGGCCGAGAACGAGAAGTACGAGATCGAGGCCGAGAGCAACCGCGTCAACCTGACGCTGATCCCGCCACGCCGCGGCTGGATCCTCGACCGCAACGGTGCCCCGCTGGCCTCGAACCGGGCCGATTTCCGCATCGATATCATCCCCGAGCGCACGCCCGACCCGCAAGCGACGGTGACCGCGCTGAGCCGCCTGCTCAAGTTCTCTCCGGACGAGACGCAGGACTTGCGCGACCGGCTGGCGCGCGCCGCCGGGTTCCAGCCGGTGCCGGTCGCCGCCGGGCTCGATTACAACACCTTCGCCGCGGTCAGCGTGCGCCTGCCCGACCTGCCCGGAGTGGTGCCGCAGCGCGGCTTCTCACGGTTCTATCCGACCGGTCCGTCGGTCGGGCACCTGATCGGCTATGTCGGGGCGGCCAGCCGGGAGGAGTACGAAGCCGAACCGAGCCCGCTACTGCTCACGCCCGGCTTCAAGCTCGGCAAGGATGCGCTCGAGAAGCAGTTCGAACAGACTCTTCGCGGCGAGCCCGGCGCACGGCGCAGCGAGGTCACGGCATCCGGGCGGGTCGTGCGCGATCTCGAGACGCGCGAAGACGTCCAGGGCAAGGCGATCCAGTTGACCATCGACGGGCCGCTCCAGGACTATGCGGCGCGAAGGCTCGGGCTCGAAAGCGGCTCGGTGGTGGTGATGGATTGCCGGACCGGCGATCTGCTGTGCCTGTCGTCGATGCCGAGCTTCGATCCGAACAGCTTCTCCGATGGCATCGGCCGCCTCGAGTATCAGATGCTGAGCGCGGACGAGCGGGTTCCGCTGCGCAACAAAGTACTGCGCGGGCTTTACCCGCCGGGATCGACGCTCAAGCCGATGGCGGCGATGGCATTGCTGGAAGCAGGTGTGGATCCCGACGAGACGGTGAGCTGCGGCGGCGGCTACCGGCTCGGCAACCGCTTCTTCCGCTGCCTCGGCCGCCACGGCCCGATGACCATGCACACCGCCATCGCGCGGAGCTGCAACACCTATTTCTACACGATGGCTCACCGTCACGGTTACGAAGTCATTGCGGCGATGGCGCGGACTTTGGGCCTGGGCGAGAGATACGACCTGCCCGTAGCCAGCCAGAGTTATGGGACCGTACCCGATGCGGCCTGGAAGCAGCGGCGGTTCGGTCAGGCATGGACGCCATCGGACTCGCTGAACGCGGTCATCGGCCAGGGCTACATGATCGCCAATCCGCTCCAGCTCGCGGTAATGGCCGCCTGCATTGCCTCCGGGCGGAAGGTGCGGCCGCGCCTGATGGCGGGCAAACAGGTAGCGGCTCCGCGCTTCGCGTACGATCCCGACCATTTCGAGCGAGTCCGCCAAGGGATGTCGGAAGTCGTCAACGGCGCCGGGACGGCGGTGCGCAGCCGGCTGCCCTTCCCCGACATCATGATGGGCGGCAAGACCGGCACCGCGCAGGTTCGCTCGCTCGCCGGCGGACGCGGCGGAACCGGCGTCCCTTGGCGCTACCGCGACCACGGCCTGTTCGTGTTCTTTGCACCGGTCGAGCAGCCGATCTATGCTGGCGCGGTGGTGATCGAACACGGGATCGGCGGATCGCGCTCGGCCGCGCCGGTCGCGCGCGATGTCCTCACGTATTTGTTCGATCCGCAGAAAGGCCTCGAAGCGCTGCATGCGCTCGAAGCCGAATGGGGCGGCACCGCGCAGGAGCGGCTGGCCCGGAGCTATTCGGGCTTTGCGGCCGCCACGACCGGCGCCGACGTGCCGCCCGCGCCCGCCGATCCGGTCGCGCATATGCGGCTGGTCGATGCCGAAGCCCGCCTTGCGGCCGAAGTGCCGGCGGGCAGCCAGCCGGCCGAGCCCGCCCCCGAATGAGCGCCACCATCCTTCCCGCGCCGCTCGCCGGCTTGCCTTGGAGGGTGCTGCTGCCGTTGACGCTGCTGGTCGCGTTCGGCGCCGCTGTGCTCTACTCGGCCGCGGCGGGGGACTTCGGGGTTTACGCCGAATCGCACTTGATCCGTTACGCGGTGTTCCTGGTCATGGCGCTGGTCATATCCGTGTTGCCGCGCGAACTGGTGCAGAGAGGCGCCTATCCGGCCTACGCGGTAATCCTCGTCATGCTGATCGGGGTCGAGGCGATCGGGGGCATCAGCGGCGGCAGCCAGCGCTGGCTCGATCTCGGCTTCGTTCGCCTGCAGCCCTCCGAACTGATGAAGCCGGCGATCGTGCTGGTGCTCGCGCGCTTCTACAGCGCCTTGCCCGCGTCGATGACCGAAAGCTGGCGTGCCCTGCTTCCGGCCGCCGCGCTGGTTGCGGTGCCGGTCGGCCTGGTCCTGCTCCAGCCCGATCTCGGCACGGGCCTCGCGATCACGTTCGGCGGGGTGGTGACGGTGTACCTAGCCGGCCTGCCCGGGCGGTGGTTCGCCGGCGGGGCGCTCGCCGCGCTGATCGCGGCGCCGCTGGCCTACTTTTTCGCTTTGCACGATTATCAGCGCCAGCGCGTGCTGACGTTTCTCGATCCTGAAAGCGATCCGCTCGGGACCGGCTATCATATCACCCAGTCCAAGATCGCGATCGGGTCGGGCGGCATCTTCGGCAAGGGCTTCGGCAACGGGTCGCAGAGCCATCTCGACTATTTGCCCGAGCCGCATACCGACTTCGTGTTCGCGACGATGGCCGAGGAATGGGGTCTGATCGGCGGGCTGTTCACGCTGCTGGTGTTCGGCATCGTGCTGCGCTGGGGCGCGACCGTGGCGCGCCGCGCCAACGACCGCTTCACGCGGCTGCTCGCCGGAGGGCTGACCGCGACGATCTTCTTCTACGCCGCGATCAACCTCAGCATGGTGATGGGGCTGGCCCCGGTCGTCGGCATCCCGCTGCCGTTCATGAGCCACGGCGGGACTTCGATGATGACCAACATGATCTGCATCGGCAGCCTGATGATGATCGAACGCTGGACCCGCCGCGAAGGCTCGAGCCGGCTCGGCTGAAATCGCCCGGACAAGGCCCTTCCCTCGCGCCGATCAGACGCTATATGGGCGCCTCCCCGCGATTCGCGGGCCCTGCTGCCAGGCCGGGATTGGACGCATAGCTCAGTTGGTAGAGCAGCTGACTCTTAATCAGCGGGTCCTTGGTTCGAGCCCAAGTGCGTCCACCACCTAAAACCCATCATTTCAGAGACTTAGCGGCGATGAAACGGCCTTGCGAAGGCCGCTCGTGAACCCAGAAAGTCCTATGGGTTCCCTATGGGTTCACAGCTCGTTTTTTGGATTGTGCGAGAAAGGCAGCCGCAACTGACGCTTGGCCGGACCTGGACCTCGGCCCGCGACGCTCCGCCCAGCGCCTTGATGGCGCACCGCGTTGTCGGCGTGTTCTCTCCCGCTCGTGGCGGCTCTTACTTGGGGCAGCCGCACCAGCCGCAGTGCCGATCTGTCAGCGCTACGCTCCGCGCTGTCTTTCGATGAACGCCCGCAGGCTGTCGAACGGGATCAGCGTCGAGCCTCCAACCTTGATGAATTCCAGGTCTCCGCTCTTCATCAGCGCATAGACCCGCGTCCGGCTAAGGCCGGTAAGGCGCGCAGCATCGGGAATCCTGACGCTGAGGGGATCGAACGGCTGTCCGGTCGAAGCCGTTCTCACGCTGGAAGGCCCGGCGACTGGCGCCGGTGGCGCGCGAACGTCCGATCGCCTTCCAGGAAGCTCTCGAGCATAGCCGGGATCAACTCGCTTACGGGCTCGGTCTGTCCGTAGACGTCACCATAAAGCGCCGCATAGTCGAGCAGCGCCTGGTTGAGCTCGGGCGACAGGCTGAGCGTGAGCTTGACCGGTGTCCTGTCAGGCAGTTTGCGCAGACGAAGATTGGGCACGGCTCAGGGTCTCCAGGGCTGCAGGACCAAGTCCTTGTTGACGATCGCCCGAACGGGCCAGCCCGGCCGAACGGTGATCGTCGGGCGAATATCGAGGTTGCGGGCGGTGATCTGCTCGCCTGCGCGCGCGGCGTTCTGCTGCGCGGATTCGCGAACAGCGCGCACGAGGTCGCCTTCGTCGTCGCCAAGGCCGATCTCGGTGCCGACGCTCAGCAGCGTGGAGAGTCCGATGCCTTTCAGCAATCGCCAGGTATGAAAGTCCACGCCGTCCCGGACGCCTGCGTAGCCCTCCAGATCGGTGGCGGGCATGTTGTCGAGCGCGATCGAGGAGCCGTCGGGCAGGACGATCCGCTGCCAGACCAGCAAGGCCCTGCTCTGGCCAAAGGCGACGACGCTGTCGTAGCTTCCGATCAGGCGGGCGCCCTGCGGGACCAGCACCGTCCGGCCGGTCGCGCTGTCGCGCACGTTTTCGGTGACCTGCGCGAGGACGGTGCCGGGAAGGTCGGAGTTGACGCCGGTGATCAGGCTCGCCGGTATGACCGCGCCGGCGGACAACGTCCAAACCGACGGTGCCGCGCGAAGCGAACTCGCCTCCGCACGAGGTGGCCCTGTTGGCGCACCATCGCCGGCGGCAGGGGGTGGCGGCGGCCCGGGTACGGGATTGCCGCTGGCGTCTCCGGAGGAGACGATCGCCGTCCGACCGCCCGAGATCTGGACGATGACCGCCGATGTTCGGGCCGCCTGGCGCTCGGCGATACGCCGTTGTCGCTCGGCTTCCGCCGCCTCACGCGCCGGGTCGGCTGGCGGCGCCGCGAAGGGCTCGGATGCCTGGCCCTCGAGGCTCCGCTGGTGCTCGAGGATGGGCCGGCCGAGATCGCCGGGAAGCGGCGGACCGAGTTGCGGTACCTCGCCATAGCTGCGCGGCGCACCGGCCAGTGCCTCGGGCATTTGCGCGTTCGCGGGCATGACTTCCTCGGCCTGTCCTGCGGCAAGCCTCAGGCCCTGCGGAGCCAAAGCCAGCCAGGCGACCACCGCGAGCGCCGCGGCCATGGCAGCGGTCCCGCCGATGATCACGCCGCGCCGGAAACGGACCACCGGGCGCGGTCGCCCGCGCAGCACGAGCGTTTCGGGATCCTCCTTCGGAGCGGCCGGTGCCAGATCCGGTGCGGCCGGCTCGGTCACCGAATGCTCCCGCGGCGTCCGGGGGCGCCGCCGGCGAGGATCCGCACGATCTGCTGACGCCGCTCGCCAAGGCGCAATTCGGCGGCCGCGAACAGCCGATCGACGACGTAATAGCGGCCGCGGACCCGGTAGTTGACGAGTTCCGGCCGGCCTCCTTCCCCGCTGACGAACAGCGGCGGCGCTTCGTCTTGCGCCAGTCTCACCGGAAACTCGATGAACACCTGGCTGCCGTCATCGAATGCCCTCAGCGGACGCCACGACGGTTCATCGCCCTCGATCGTGTAGGCGAAGTTCAGCGCCTCGAGGTCCGGCCCCTCGGGGGCAGGGACGGCCGGCGCCGCCTGCATGGTCTCGGCGCGGTTCACCACCAGCAGCGCGTCCTGCGGGTAGGCCCACGAGATGCTGGCCATGGCCGAGCCCGCGCTGCTCTCGAGCGAGATGTGGTAGACCCGTCGATCGGTGGCGACCACGAGATTGGTGCGCAGCCCGGCGGCGGTCGGCTTGACCAGGATGTGCGAGCGGCGGGAAGCGCCCGCGCCGCTGGTCGTATCGCCGATGACCCAGCGGACCGTGTCGCCGGCGGCGACCGAAACCAGCGTCTCGCCGGGCTGGAGCGCGATCTCGCTGACCCGTTCGGGCGCCGTGTAGAGCCGGTAGAGGGCGCCGTCCGCCCAGTCGTAGACCTGGACGGCATTGAGATAACCCTCGCGGCTCGGCTCGCGCACGGCGGAGCGGTTGGCGGCCGCCACCCGCGCGAGTGGCGGTCCGGTGTCGGGCAGCGGCTGAGCCTCGCTTCCGGCAGCCGCTTCGATCGGCTCTGCCAGAGGCCCGACCGGCGCCGGAACGGCTAAGACCGCCGCAGTGGGGAGTTCCGGCGCGAGCGCATCGGGCGCGAGTACTGCGGCAGCGTAGCTTGCGGGCGGCGGGGGGGCCGGGACCGGTTCGATGGCCGGCTTGCCGGCACAGGCACCGAGCGCGAGTGCGGCGAGCAGCAACGGGGAACGGGTCATTGCGAGTTCCTTTCGTCTGGAGAAGCGTCGGCATCGGCCTCGAAGCCGGGAAGATCGGGCTGCGCCGCAGGGGATGCCGCTGGCGCCGGAGCGGGCGAAGGCGGCGCCACGTCCAGCTCGCGCGACCAGTCGATCGCGTCGACGTAAAGCCCGAGCGGGTTCTTCCTGAGGGCCTCGGCGGAGGACGGCGGATTGATCGCCACCGCAAGAATGCCGGTCCAGCGCGAGGTCTCGCCGAGCGCGCCGCGCTCGTACATAGTCTCGGTCCACTTCACCTGGAACGAGCGGTCCGAGGCGCGCACCACGCTGGTGACCTGAACCGATACCGTGCGCAGGCCGACCTGTCCGAACGGATTGGCCGAGCGCGCGTATTCCCCGAGGAACACCTCGCCGCGCTCAGTGACGAAGTCGTACGCCGCAAGCCAGTTTTCGCGCATCAGCACCGGGTCGAGCGAGATCGATCGCACGTTGCCGACGAAGCGTCCGAGGTGCCAGGCGATCTGAGGATCGGTCGGACGATAGTCCTCCGCGACCGGGGCCACGGCCCTCGCCTCGCCGAGCCGGTCGACCTCGACCACGTACGGTACGACCCGGCTCTGCATCGATTGCCACAGCAGGCCGCTCGAAAGCGCACCCGACAGCGCGAGGCCGCCGAGGGCCATGATGCGCCAGTTGCGGGCCTGGACACGGGCCGCGCCGATGCGCTCGTCCCACACCTGGCCGGCGCGCTGATAGGGAGTTTCGGGCTCGGGTGTTCGCCCGTAACGCTGGACGGCGCGCTTGAACCGCATGGTCAGACCTCTCTTTCGCTGATGTCGGGATTGGCGCCGCCGCCGCCGCGATCGCCCTCGCGGACGGCCTGGAGCGCGGTGTGCCGATGATGACGGGCCGTCTGTTCGGCGCGCAACCGGCGCGCCCATTGCGGCGCGCCATCCGCCTCGGCAGCGCCAGCTCCGGATCCACCCGGTGTGCCGCGCGGCGAGCCGGCGCGCATGGCAGCCTGGCGGCCGCGCTCGGCCGCGGCGCCCAGCCCGGCAGCGTCGCCGAGGCTCTGGCGGGCGGCAGCCGCGCCGGCCCGCCCCACCCCCGCAAGCCCCGCGCCGACGGTGCTCGAGCCCGACGTCTCCTGTCCGAGGCGGTAGGCGGTCGAGGCCGCCGAGCCGAGCGAGGTCGCCGATCGCAGCGCACCCATGGTCCCTCCGGCCACCGCGCGGGCCCCGGCTACCGCTGCGCCGCCTCCGACCGCCAGCGAGCCGACCGCTGCAGCCGCCGTACCGACCGCCGCCCCGGCGCCGAGTTGGGGAGCGCCGGCCACGAGCCCGGAGGCGATGCTGGGACCGAAGATGCCGAGCCCGAACAGCGCGAGGCTGCCGAGAACCATGCTCATCGCCTGGGCGATGTCGGTTTCCATGCCTTGCGCGGCGGCGACGAACTCGGAGAAGAAACCCGCACCGATGCCGACGATCACCGCCAGGACCATGACCTTGATGCCCGAGGAGACGACGTTGCCCAGCACGCGCTCGGCCAGGAAGCCGGTCCGGTTCCACAGTGCGAACGGCACCAGCACGAAACCCGCGAGCGTGGTCAGCTTGAACTCGATGATCGTGATGAAGAGCTGAATGGCCAGGACGAAGAACGACAGGATCACCAGAATCCACGCGGTCAGAAGCACGGCGATCGTGAGGAAGTTCTCGAAGAAGCTGACGAAACCGAGCAGTTCGCTGACTTGCTCGAGCAGCGGTTTCGCGGCGTCGAAGCCGGTCCCGGCGACGAACCCCGGCCGCAAGAGGTCGTCGGCGCTCATGGTGCCGCCGCCGGCCACCAGCCCCAGGCCGGCGAACGAGCGGAAGATCACATCGGCCAGGGTCGAGAAATTGCCGAGGATGAGCGCGAAAGCACCGACATAGAGGATCTTCTTGAGGAAGCGCCCGATGATGTCGTCCTCGCCGCCCATGGCCCAGAACAGGCCGGCGAGCGTCACGTCGATCCCGACCAGCACGGTCGTGAGGAAGGCTACGTCGCCCCCGAGCAGGCCGAACCCGCTGTCGATGTACTGAATATAGACCGCCATGAAGCGGTCGATGACACTGAGGTCGTCCATGGCCGGAATCCGCTTTAGGGGAACGGGACCGCGGGGCTCTCCGGAGGGGGAGGAAGAGAGCCCCGCGGCGGACGCGGCGCCGCGGGCAGCCGCGCCCGATCGGATCAGCTGCCCACGCGCGCGTAAGCGCTGCGGGTGCCGAGGAAGCGGCGGGTGGTCGCGCGGCCGTCGGCCTCGGCCTGGGCCCGTCTCGACCGCTCGATCGCCTGGCTGCGGAACTCGGCCGTCATCAGGGTCTGGAGCTGAAGCTGCTGCTTGATCCCGAGCGCCAGCAACTGGCTCGACGCCTGCTGCGCCTGGAGCGCGCCCGATGCGCCCTGGCTGCGCGCGACAAGTTCCTCGAGCAGCGCCGCGTCTTCTCCGACATTCTCGGCAATCTGCGCCTGGACGGTCATCGCGTGCCGGTAGCCCGACATGGCCGCGCCCAGGCGCGCACGGGCGCGCTCGACCTGCTGCGCGCTCCCGCCGAGGGCCTCGCCCGTTCCGGGGAACAGGGCGCGCACCTGCTGATCGAGCCGGTCGATGCGGAAGTCGATCGCCTGCGCCTGCTCCATCAGGCCGTCGATCCGCTCCAGCGCGCTGCGGATTTTCTGCAGCTGCGGGAAGTCGATCCGCTCGAGGTTGCGCGCCATGGTCTGGATCATCGCCGCCTCGTTCTGCAGCGACTGGATCTGGTGGTTGATCTGCTCGAGCGCACGCGCCGCCTGCAGCAGGTTCTGCGCGTAGTTGGTCGCATCGAACACCGGCATCGCCGCCGCCGGAGCGGCCGGGATGGCGAGCGCCAGCGGCGCGCTCGAGGCCAGCGCGAGCGCGGTTGCGAACGTCTTCATGAAAGATCTCCTTCGGGGCTGCGGGGGGTGGGAAAGTCGTCGAGCGCGGCCGCTGCCCAGGCGAGCCCGCGGTCCTCGAGCCAGTGATGCGCGAAGCGGTCCGAACCGTGCTCGGCGAGGACGAGGTCGACGCGTTGCTGCGAAACCGGATCGGAGGCGCCGCAGAAGGCCAGCGCGATCGGGCCGAGGCCGAGGTCGAACAACCGGTTGCCGCGCCGCGACTGGAGGTAATAGTCGCGCTTGGGAGTCGCCCGCGCGATCAGCTCGAGCTGGCGCGCGTTGAGACCGAACCGCTCGTAAGCGGCGCGCGCCTGCGGCTCGAGCGCGCGATCGTTGGGCAGGAAGATCCGCTGCGGGCAGCTTTCCGCGATGGCCGGCGCGATCGGGCTTTCGGCGATATCGGCGAGCGACTGCGTGGCGAAGACGACCGCCACGTTCTTCTTGCGCAGGACCTTGAGCCATTCGCGGATGCGCGCCGCGAACAACGGGTTGTCGAGGTAGAGCCAGGCCTCGTCGAGCATGAGGAGGGTCGGCCGGCCGTCGAACTGTTCCTCGAGGCGGTGGAACAAATAGGTCAGCACCGGAAGGACCGCGCCGGGCCGGTCCATCAGCATTTCGGTCTCGAAGCACTGGACGTCGCTCAGCGCCAGACGGTCCTCGGCCGCGTCGAGCAGCGAGCCGAACGGGCCCTCGAGCGTATAGGGCAGCAGCGCCGCCTTGAGCGCGTTCGACTGGAGCAGGAGCGACAGGCCGGTCAGCGTCCGCTCGGCGGGCGGTGCGGACGCCAGGCTGCCGAGCGCCGACCACACCGTGTCCTTGACCTCGGGAGTCACGGCGAGGTTCTCATGCTCGAGGAGCGCCGCGATCCATTCGGCAGCCCAGCTGCGCTGCGCGGGCTCGTCGATCCGCCGCAAGGGCTGGAAGGCCAGCTCTTCTGCCGCCGCCGCCGAACCCAAAGTGTGGTGGGTGCCGCCGCAGGCGAGCACGGCGGCGCGCGCGGACCAGCCCTTGTCGAAGATGCAGATCCGGGCGCCCGGGTAGCGGAGAAACTGGAGCGCCAGCAGCGCCAGGAGCACCGACTTGCCGGCGCCCGTCGGGCCGACAATGAGCATGTGGCCGACATCGCCGACGTGGGTCGACAGGCGGAACGGCGTCGATCCGCCGGTCGAGGCCAGCAGCAGCGGCGGCCCGCCGAGGTGCGCGTTGCGCGACGGGCCGGCCCAGACGGCGGACAGTGGCATGAGGTGGGCCAGGTTCAGCGTATGGACGAGCGGCTGGCGCACGTTCGCATAGACGTGGCCGGGCAGGCTCGAGAGCCAGGCCTCGACCGCGTTGAGGCGCTCGCGAATGGCGGTGAAGCCGAGCCCGTTCACCACGCGCTCGACGGCCCGGACTTTCTCGTCGGCGGCCGCGGCGCGGGTATCGGCGACCGTGATCGTCGCCGTCAGGTAGCCGAACGCGACATAGTCCTGCCCGAGCGCCTGGAGCGCCAGATCGGCGTCGACAACCTTGTTGTCGGCATCGCTGTCGAGCAACTGGGCGGGCTGGTTGTAGAGCACCTCGCGCAGCATCGCGGTGACCGACTTCCGCTTGTTGAACCACTGGCGCCGCAGCTTGGTCAGGGCGCGGGTGGCCTCGGTCTTGTCGAGCGCGATGAAGCGCGTCGTCCAGCGATAGGCAAAATCCTGCTGATTGAGCGCGTCCAGCAGGCCCGGCCGGCTGAGAGCCGGAAAGCCCAGCACGGTGAGCGTTCGCAAGTGGAGCTCGCCGAGCATCGGCTCGAGGCCGCCGGCGAGCGGCGTGTCGGCGAGCAGCGCGTCGAGATAGACCGGCGTCTCGGGGACTGCGACGCGGTGCTTCCCGGAAGAAATCGCCGCATGGAGGTAGGTCAGCGTCTCCTCGTCGTCGAGCGCGCCGACCTCCGGCATGAACCCCGCCAGCAGATCGAGCGCGCGGTCGGTCGCGGCCACGAACGCCGCCAGGGCCTCGCGCCAGTCACGTCCCTTCCGCTCGGTCCCGCGCGCGATCAGCGCGCGCTCGGCGACGGCCTGGGCATCGGCAGGCGGCAGCCAGACCAGCGTCAGGTGGTAGCGGCTCTCGAAATGATCGCGCTCGCCCTCGAACCGGGCCTGCCGCTCCTTGTCGACCAGCCAGGACGCGCTGTCGGGAAAGGCGCTTTCGGGATAGCCGGCGGCCTCGCGGCGCTCGGCCTCGAAGAACAGGGCCCAGCCCGAGCCGAACCGGCGCAGCGCGTTGTTGACCCGCGCGGCGGCGGACACGAGTTCGTTCTCGGTCGCGCTCTCGAGATCCGGCCCGCGGAAGCGGAGCGTGCGCTGGAAGCTGCCATCCTTGTTGAGCACGACACCGGGCGCGACCAGCGCGGCCCACGGCAGATGGTCGGCCAGGCGGTCGGCGCGGCTGCGGTATTCGCCGATCTTCAGCATGCCAGATATCCCCGTTGGCGAAGGTGGCGGACGAGCACCGCCGCGAACTCCGGGTCGCGCTTGGCGGCGAAGACCGCGAGCGTGTGCCCGAGGGCCCAGATCACCAGGCCGGCGATCCACTGCTGCAGGCCGAGACCGAGCGCGGCGGCCAAAGTGCCGTTGAGGATCGCGATCGCCCGCGGCGCGCCGCCGAGCAGGATGGGCTCGACGAGCGCGCGGTGGATCGGGGTCTCGAACCCCTCGGCATGATGCGGGGCGAGGCTCACGAGAGCAGGGCCCCGCCACCGAAGCTGAAAAAGCTGAGGAAGAACGACGAGGCGGCGAACGCGATCGACAGGCCGAACACGATC
Organism: Sphingomonadales bacterium 12-68-11; assembly: GCA_002279825.1. Classification (GTDB taxonomy): domain Bacteria; phylum Pseudomonadota; class Alphaproteobacteria; order Sphingomonadales; family Sphingomonadaceae; genus Croceibacterium_A. The sequence continues at coordinate 165,138 of NCCV01000002.1, read as the reverse complement.
TGGATCAGCCGGCGAAATCCGCCCGCGGTCTCGCCGAACGCCAGCGTCAGCCCGGTGACGATGATGATGATCACCGCCACGATCTTGGCGACCGGCCCCTGGACCGACTCCAGCACCTGCTGGAGCGGCTCCTCCCACGGCATGCCCGAGCCCGCGGCCTGGGCTTGCACGGCAAGCAGGGCGCCGGCGAGCGCGAGGGCGATCACGAGGCGGGTCGGGCGGGCAATCGGCAAGTTCGTTGTCATGGGATTCTCCTCAGGCGCTAACGGGTTCGGGAAAAAGGGGGCGAAGGACGTAGTCGCCGGCGGCATCGAGCCCCTCGACGGCCGAGAGCCCGTCGATGCGCCGGGCCGTGCCGCGGCCGGCGATGAACACGACCAGGTCGATCGCTTCGGCGATCAGGCGCCGAGGGATGGTGACGACGGCTTCCTGGGCAAGTTGCTCGAGCCGGTAGAGCGCGGCCGGCGCGCTGTTGGCGTGGACCGTGGCGATCCCGCCCGGATGGCCGGTGTTCCACGCCTTGAGCATGTCGAGCGCCTCGCCGCCGCGGACTTCGCCCACGACGATGCGGTCCGGCCGCAACCGCAGGGTCGAGCGGACCAGATCGGCCATCGCCACGACGCCAGGCCGCGTGCGCAACGCGACCGTATCGGGCGCCGCGCACTGCAGCTCGCGCGTATCCTCGATCAGGATGACGCGCTCGTCGCGGGCCGCGAGTTCGGCGAGCAGGGCATTGGCCAGGGTGGTCTTGCCCGAGCTTGTCCCGCCGGCGACCAGGATGTTGCGCCGGCCGGCTACCGCCTCGGCGAGCGCCGCGGCCGCCGCGGCCGGCATGAGGGTGTCGGCGACGTAGTCGGCAAGCGTGTAGATGCGCGAGGCCGGCTTGCGGATCGAAAAGCAGGGCCCGGTCGCGACCGGCGGAAGGATCCCCTCGAAGCGCTCGCCGGCGAGCCCTTCCCCATGCGCCGGCAATTCGGCGCTCACGATCGGAGCGGCGCCGTGCACCTCGGCACGCGCGTGGCTGGCAACGAGCCGGATGATCCGCTCGACGCGGGCCGGCTCGAGCACGTGACCGGTATCGCACCGGCCGGACCCGAGCCGATCGAGCCGCAGCGCGCCGTCGGGATTGACCATCACTTCGACAACCAGCGGGTCGGCCAAGGCTTCCGCGATGTCGGGGCCCATCGCCGTGTGCAGCATGGCCCGCCGGCGGTCCGCGGTTTCCGCCGCGCTCATGCCGCATCGTCCGGCAGGAACGTGGCGCGCCCGCTGGCCAATTGCCGGCCGACCCGCTCGACAAACGCCGCGAACCGGTCGCGTCCCACCGCCCGCGCCGCCTCGTCCTCGTCGGCCACCGGCGGATTGACGGTCAGCATGTAGCGCACGAACAGCGCCAGGCTCTCGAGCTGGACCTGTCCGTCGCGCTCGATCCGCGCGAGCTGGTTGGAGAGCCGGTCGAGCCGCAGCGCGAAGCGCTGTTCGAGTTCGTCCGCGCCGCGCCGGTTGAGCCAGGCCTCGAGCGCGGCCGTGAGCAGACCCGATTTTGACGCGCCCGGCGCGGCCGCGAGCTGCTCGAAGCGCTCGCTGAGCGGGCGCGGCAGGAAAAGCTGGTAGCGAACCGGGCGAGCGCCGCGCAGGGCCATGTCAGAAGCTCGGGACGAGGTCGGCATCACGCCCTGCCCCTTCGTTCGCCGCGTGGGCGGCCACGACCGGCGACAACGGCATCGCGCCGGCCAGCGCGACGCCGGCATCGTCGTCGAGGTCGAGCCCGAGCAGGTCGAGCTGCTCCGCCGGCCGAGCCGGTGCGGATACCCCTTCGATCTCAGGCACCCGGGCCTGCTGCAGCTCACCCTCGCCGGCGGCGTCGTCCGCCTCCGCTCCAACCGGCTCGGGGAGCGCGGCGCAGAGGCAGCCGGTCCAGTCGTCGGGACGCGGGACCGGGCGGTCGCCGTCGAGGCAGGGCGGCGGCAGCACGCGCTCGGCGAAGTTGCGATCCTCGTAATAGCGCAGCTTGCGCGCCCGGATCGGCGCGAGGCCCGAGACGAGCACCAGCTCGTCTTCGGGCGACAGCTGCATGACCTCGCCGGGCGTCAGCAGCGGACGCGCGGTTTCCTGGCGGCTGACCATGACGTGCGCGAGCCAGGGCGCCAGCCGGTGCCCGGCATAGTTGCGCATCGCGCGCTGCTCGGTTGCGGTCCCGAGCGCGTCGGAAATGCGCTTGGCGGTGCGCTCGTCGTTCGAGGCGAAGGCGACGCGCACATGGCAGTTGTCGAGAATCGCGTTGTTCTCGCCGTAGGCCTTGACGATCTGGTTGAGCGATTGCGCGATCAGGAACGCGCGCACGCCGTAGCCGGCCATAAAGGCGAGCGCGGTCTCGAAGAAGTCGAGCCGGCCGAGCGCCGGAAACTCGTCGAGCATCAACAACAGCTGGCGCCGCCCGGAGCCGGTGCCCTCAGGCAGCCGCTCGGTCAGGCGGCGGCCGATCTGGTTGAGCACCAGCCGCATCAGCGGCTTGGTCCGCGAGATGTCCGACGGCGGCACGACGAGGTAGAGCGAGACCGGCCGCTCGCCGCCGAGCAGGTCAGCGATGCGCCAGTCGCAGGCGGCGGTCGCCGCGGCCACGGTCGGATCGCGGTAGAGCCCGAGGAACGACATCGCGGTCGAGAGCACCCCCGAACGCTCGTTCTCGGACTTGTTGAGCAGCTCGCGCGCCGCGGACGCGACGACAGGATGGACCCCCGACGCACCGAGGTGACCGGTCGTCATCATGACCTTGAGCGTCGCTGCGAAGCTACGCCGCGGATCCGACAGAAGCGCCGCCACCCGGGCCAGCGTCTTCTCCTCCTCCGCGTAGAGCACGTGGAGGATCGCGCCGACGAGCAGCGAATGGCTGGTCTTTTCCCAGTGGTTGCGCCGCTCGAGCGCGCCTTCTGGATCGACCAGGATATCGGCGATGTTCTGAACGTCGCGAACCTCGTTCACGCCGCGCCGGACCTCGAGCAGGGGATTGTAGCGCGCCGAGCGCGCATCGGTCGGATCGAACAGCAGGCAATGCGAGAACCGCGACCGCCAGCCCGCGGTCAGCTGCCAGTTCTCGCCCTTGATGTCGTGAACGACCGCCGAGCCGGTCCAGCCCAGCAGGGTCGGCACGACCAGCCCGACGCCCTTGCCGCTGCGCGTCGGGGCGAAGGCCATAACGTGCTCGGGACCGTCATGACGAAGATAGCCGGTCTCGAACCGGCCGAGAAAGACGCCGCGCGAGCGCAGCAGTCCGGCGCGACGAACTTCCCGCGGCGAGGCCCATCGCGCCGATCCATAAGTCGTGACCCGCCCGGCCTGGCGCGCCCGCCACAGCGAGCCGCCTATCGCCGCGGCGCAGCCGAGGAAACCGCTCGCGCCGGCGAGCGTGCCGGCCTTGTCGAACACTTCGGGCGCATAGGCCTCATAGTGGTACCACCAGGCGAACAGCGCCCAAGGGCGATAGATCGGAACGCCCGCGATCTCGAACCAGGCGAGCCCAAGCCGCGGCTGGTAGCCGAGCATCGCGGCAGCCCACTGGGTTCCAGCCCATACGCCCAGGATCACGATCGCAAAGACGACCAGGATCTGACCGATCAAGAGCTTGGTGGGCGTCACCGGCGATCTCCGGGACCGCGCGCCCCGTGCGCCGATCCGGATCGCACCATCGCTCGGAGCGGCGGGCCGCAACACCGCGCGCCCGCGGAATCTCCGCCCTACTCAACGAATCGTGCGCTACCGACCCGTAGAAACTGGTCTCGGCGCGCAATGCATCGAGCCATTCCCGGCAGACGGCTCTACGATCAAGCATTTGGCGCGGCCGCTGATGGCTTCGAAAATAGCGCGTGGCGAAGTTCGATGTGTGATCCGGTTGGGCGGGTGTGCCTTGTGCGGAAGCGCTCAATCGTTTCGATTGCGGCAAGTGGTGTAGGTCCCTCAGCAAGCGCGAGAGGGACATGGCTGCCGATGGCGTCGGCAATCCGTGAATTGGCAAAGGGCACGTCGCCGTCGAGCACGTAACCGAGCATGCACCCCACAGGCAGCTGCTCGGCATACTGCTCGGTGAGAAAACGCATCATGCCCTGGGTGACGTACACGGTGGCCAGGGAACTGCGGCTTCCGCCGTTGATCACGTTGAGCCGCTTGCACTCATAGGCCAGGTATCGCTCCCGCTCCCTGTCGAAGAGTACGGCGATGTCGATGATGCCCTTGCTGTATTTCGACCCGTCAGCCGCTAGGCCGAACGGCTCGAACTGATACTCGACCCAATGGCATAACCGACGCACCACAACGTCCTTGGCGAGGCGATCGACGAGGTTGATGGTGATAGCATCCTCCCCTGGCTGTTCGGGAAGAACCGCCATGCAGGCCGGCCACGCCGCCGCGATCCTCTCCAGGAAGCGATCGTCAAACGAAACGAAGTTGTCGACCCATCCCTGCACATCACCGATCAGCATCAATCCGCGCCCCGCTGTTGGGGCGCGGCGGCAGCTTGCTGGAGGTCGAGCGCTATTCCATCGGCATCGGCGAGCGCCGTGGAGCGCAGCCAGAAGCGCATCTGCATAGGCTTGATGAGGTAGAGACAGTCACCGACGAAAACGCGCAGATCCGGCATGAGCTGGAAGTTACCGTTGAGGGGCCTGTGGATGTGGGCTGCGAGCTGCTCGAGTACGTCGCTGAGTGCGCCGACCGCATCTTCGGCATACTCTTCATGGCCGCCTAGATGCAGGCGCAGGATCGCCAGATCAGCGCCCCGCGCGACAAGGCGCGCATCGATCTTCTTGCCGTTGAACCAGTCCGCGAGGCTCACCGACAATGTGCGCGCGTATTGAGCGCGTTGCCGTTCGTCAGGCGCGCCCCAGAGGTTCGGGAAGTGGCCTTCATGGGGCTGAAGCGCAGGAAGGATCGCCTCGACAGTGTCGTCGATTAGCGCGATCTCATCGGGAGACAGGCAAAAATATTGGTACGCGAGCCGGTCGATCGTCCGAAGGATCTCGCTGTCATCGACCTGCATCGAAAATGGCTTGTTGGAGCGTTCGCGTGCGTCGTCCACAATCGCGACTAGCTCAAGGGCCGCTTGGGCTGCTGCGGCTTGATCCGGGACATCGTCGGGCGATGGGAACGGCAAGCGGAGCAGGTCGGCCTGCTGGACTTCGGGTCGATCTGACCCGAACGAAGCGGTGCCGTGAAAAGCGTACCAGACCGCGATGCGACTATTGAGTATCGCGGTCAGGAGCATAGCACGGTCGTTCTCGCCCTCCGGCACCACGATCGCTTGGAAGATATGCTGGAAGGTCAGAGGCTGATCGCAATAGGCGGCGCGAAGACGGTTCTGCGACGTCTCGACCCCACGCGGGATAAGGATCCGCGAGCCATCGAACCCAGCCTCGAACCCGCGACGACGAACCGTCGACGATGCGGCCGGCATTAAGCCTTCCACAGTCTGGGCTAGGCGTGAGTAGGCCGCAATGGGTAGGTCCGGCAGTCGGCCGACATACGCGCTTTCGAGTGGAGGCGCATCGCTATCGCTGTCTTCATTGAAGGGCTGATAGCCTTGCCCGATCACCCAGCGATCGCCCGGCTCTTCGCGGCGACGGCTTAGGCCGCCAAAATCATTGACGAAGGCCTCTAGCTTGGGAAGCCGCGCGAGGTAGCCGAAAAGTTTGGCGTCCGGTTCGCGCATCCAAAGGAGCTGCTTGAAGATGAGCGGGTTATCGAGAACTGCGCCCACCCCGAGCGAGGCCTTGTCCGCGCTGCTCAGCGTGATGACACGCTTGATGCGCAGGTTGAGGTCGGCCTTCGGCGCCCAGTAGTCGAAGCGATACGGGAAATTACCCGCATTCGCGCTGCCGTAAATGATCAGAGCTGTGGGGCGATGGGCTTTCTCGAAAAGCTGAAAGCGAAGGTCGGCGAAGTTGATGACGCGGCGGACTTGGGATTTCCGGAAGAACGCATCACGCGCTTCGACCGTCTTTTGGGCGTGGTTATGCAAAAATCCCATCGCCGGCAGCAGGAATGCGATCAGTCCGCCGTCGGCGAGATGCGAAAGCGCTTTCCAGCTGAATGCCCAGGCGTCCTCGCCACAGGGCATGGGATGGCCGGTTTTTTTGCTCCACTGCACAGACGAACGCGCCGGACCGCGGCGGCTGGTCCATGGCGGATTGCCGATGATGACCTCGTATCGGGCGCCGTCAGGTGACACTTCGAAGAAGTCGCGGCAGACGAGGTTCTTGCCCCAAAGTTCCGGGAGGAGTTTCCCCCGAGTGATGAGCTTGCGGATGTCGCGTGGAGACACCTCTTCAAGCAAGGCGACGTAGAGCGAAAACACGGCGACCCGAACGGCACCGCCATTCAAATCCCAGCCATGGATTTGGCTCAGCAAGGACAGCAGCGTTTTCCAGGAAATCGTCTGCGTCTTGTGCTTGGCGCGCCAGTGTTCGCAGAGCCGCTGAAACGAGCGGACGAGGAAAACACCTGAACCGCAGGCGGGGTCGAGGAAGTTTCCTGTCGTCCTTGTCGCATCCGGCAACATCTCCCACGCTTGGGAAACGACCGTGTCGGCGAGGAACATGGGCGTGTAGTAGGCGCCGTTGGCGCGGCGTTCGGCCTCGCGTTCACCCAGGAACCGATCGTAGACGGCGCTGACGAGCTCGATCGGGATATAGCGGAAGTCATAGCCCCAGAATCGCTGCTGTCCGGAATGCGCCATTTCTTCACGACCTGACCGGAACCGCGCCAGGATCGTCAGATGGGCAGGCGTGACTTCTGGCGCCTCGCCCGTGGACTCGAAGGAGCACGGCGCGACGAACAGATCGCCGTTGAAATCCGCGTGGAGGGTCCGGAAGAAGGACCGGAAGAGATTGACGTCGCCGGTTTCCAGCAGCGCCGAAAAACTCTCCACGCTCTTTTCGGAAACGGCGGCAAAGTAGGTAGGCGTTACGATCTCCCGGTCTTCAAGATAGGCGATAAACATCGCCTGTATGAGCAAGGCCTGGGCCGCATCGGGAGCGAGCGCGGCCTTTTGCAGGAGGTCATGGGACGCATTCAGATTGTCGAGGAGGACCTGATCGATGCGTTCTTTCGGGGGGAAATACTCGCCGTAGTCCTTCCAGAGACGTCCGGATTCCGCGCCGTAGACAAGGTTCTGAAACCGCAGCGCTTCGGTCGTCAGGCTGAGGCTATCGATGAGGCAGCGGGTCTCGAAGGCGTCGCCTGGATCGCTCAACGGAGTACGGGCGAGCGAAAACGCTCTGAGCGTATCGTCGGCGATAACCAGCAACAGGCTAGCCAGGCCCTGATTCCAGAGTGCGCCGTGAAGATCGATAATAGCGGCGCGGTCGTAGTGATCGGCTTCCAGGATCGCGATGGTTGGGACACCTTGGACGCAGAAGATCGCCGATACACCCATTTCGTTGAGGGCGGCTCGGATAGCCGGCGCGTGCGGCACGTCGCTGACGGCCTCGGCTGACTCGTAGAGTTCAGGCGAGCGCCGATGTGCGAGCCCCAAGCGATCTTTCCACTCCGGCGCCAATGGGAATGCCAGGGCGCTGGTCACGCTCGCTTCCCCCGCCGTTCCGGCGGTATAGCCACGGAGGTGGGGGGGAACTGCAGATGGCCTTGCGCTTGGTCGACTTCAGTCGCTGTGAGCGCCGAGCGGAGTCGCGCAATTATGGGGGCGCACGGCACACAGAGGGTGGAGGCATCCGGCGCGCGGCGGTTGGCGACGCTTGCGTCAATCAGGCGGAAGTCGTCAGCTTCGATCAATGCGACGCAATTTTCAAGCGAGAGCCAAGATCTCCCACGGCACTCCTTAAAGAGTTGGTCTAAACGGTTGCCCACCGTTCCCACTCGCACACCGAAGTCTCTGACAAGTTCGGCAATGATCGCCATGGCGACAACGTCACCCGGCGTGAAGCTGGGGGCATGCCCTTTGTGTAAAGCCAGAGCGGGAATGGCATCACGCCACGTGCGAAAGGCATCCACCGAGATCGGAAGCAGTTCGCGAATCTGGCTTTGAGTGTAGCGCATGTGCCCAGATTAGCTTGGAGACGTGCCCATATCAATCCGGGGTTAACCCCGGATTCGTATTTGATCTGTTCCATAGAACGGGTAGCGCTGGATCGCACCATTCACGACGATCCACAGACGGGCAACCTCTCGGTTCGAACCGCCGCATTCGTCGCATCGGTCTCCGAAGCTCCAGTAAGCTAACGGTGCCAGCGTCACAGTCAGGCCGAGACCCGAAGAGCCGAGGCTCGGCGGCAACCGGCGCCGCAAAGCGGGATTACGCCAGCGGCGCGAGGCACCACCCATGCTTCCGATCCAAACCGCACCTAGCGCCCGAGCCCACGGTCACGCCCCATCGTCCAGCTCGTCCCCGCCTCGCGTACGATCCCTGAGACCGGTTTGCCGAGCGCGCGCTCGAGCACCGGCCGCCAGGGCACGAGCGCGAACTCGCGCTGGCCTTCGATCAGGGCGAACCGTCCGGACGCCAGATCAAGCCGCTGACGCACGATCCCCTCAAGCCGTGTTCCCTCGACCGGCTGGACGAAGTCCTTGCCGGTCGCGCGGGCAAGCGCTTCCGACACGCGGAGCAGCTCGCGGCGCTGCAGGATCGCGAGTGCCCCGCGACGCAGGCTCGCCGGCTCGCCGCTTTCGGCCATCAGCCCTTCCCGCAGGAGCCAGGCGCGCCGGACCGCCAAAGCGGTGCGCACTTCGCGGCCGAACCCGGCATCGCGCGCCGGCACCGCGGCCCCCGCGTCGAGTTCACGGTCGAGCCAGGTCGCCCCCTCGTGCTCGGCCAGCTGCTCGAGTGGCAGAGCCGACAGAAGGCGGACCGCAACCGGCCGCTCGCGCGCAGCCCGCGCGTCGAACGCCTCGGCGCGCGCGAGATAGTCGCCGCCGATCTGCCAGATGCCCTCCGCGCTCCGCTCCAGGCCCAAGGGACGGCGCAAGGCCTCGAGCCGGCGCGCGTGCGCGGCGATGAACGCGTCCGACGCGCTCGGATCGTGCGCTTCGTGCAGGGCATGGCTGTAGCGACCCCGATGCGCACGGGCGACCGCGGCGATCGTCCGATCGCTCGCGCGCGACGCGGCCGCGCGGGCCTCGACCTCGACTATCGCCCCTGTCGGTAGCGTCTCGACCGCATCGGCGCGCCCGATGTCGACGTAGTGAACCCGCCCGTCCAGGCCGTCGATCAGCAGGAAGTGGCGATCCCGGATCTCGTCGCCGAGCCCGCGCGCCAGGATCCGCCCGGTGATCGTCTGGCCCGCGGCTGGATCGAACACCACCTGTTCGGACAGAGCCCTGTCGGACCGCAGCTCGCCGAGCGCCCGCTGCATCGTGCGGACGATATCGCCGCGTTCGCCCAAGGCGCGGAGCGTCGCTTCGAGATCGGGCGCCAGACGCCAGCGACCCCCGCCCAGGCTCTCGGCCAGGCCGAGCGCTTCGAGCTTGCGCAACCGGCCCGCCCGCAAGGCTTGGTCGAACGAGCTGCTGCCGCCCGCTTCGAGTTCGCGGTTCGCGTCGACATCGCGCACGAGCCGGCGGTCGAGCCTGGTCAGACGCTCGGCTTCGACATCGAGCCGGAGGCGCGCCTCGATCTCGCGATCCGAGCGCGGCCCGAGATCGAGCGTGACCAGCTCGGCCAAACGCTCGCGCATGCCGCGCGCGATATACTCGGGCGCGATCACCAGGTTCTCGCCGCGCTCGTCCTTGCCGCGCAGGATGACATGGCTGTGCGGATGCAGGGTGTCGGCATGATCGGCCGCGACCCAGTCGAGCGAAGTACCGAGGTCCTGTTCCATTCGTGCCATGAGACGCCGCACAAGCGGCCGCAGATCGGAATAGTCGGCGCCGTCCTCGGCGGAAACGATGAAGCGGAACTGGTGGCGATCGCCTTCGCAGCGATCGAGGAAGGCTTTGTCATCGGCCGCGTCGTCGCGCGCCGCATAGAGCCTCCCATGCACACCCTCGACGCCGACCCCGTCGCGCTGGATGTAACGCAAGTGCGCGCGCGCGGCGGCGAAACCCTTGCCGCCAAGCCGGGCTATGCGCGCCTTGACCACGGCCCGTCTCGCCCGAAACCCGGCGTGCCGGTCGCGCGATCCGAGCAGGCGTCCGGCCGCAGCACCGCGCCCGAGGCGGCTGCCCCCGAAACGGCGCCCCGTGCCCTCTCCCTTGAGCCCGGCCCGCATCGCCGCGGCCAGCACTGCGTGCAGATACTTGCGGCCGCGGGGCGAGCGCACCGTACGCATCTTGCCGATTTCGGGTTCGAATTCTTTCTCGCTCACGGACGATGCCTGCCTCCAGGTCGGCATGGCTCGGCGAGACGCCCGAGAAAACCCACCGCCCGACGACGAACGGCGCAACTCAGGCTCGGCCAATCGCCGCCAGACCTATGGCCCCGATCTGGCCGCACGCCCTTGACGCGATGCCGAACTGCGACAACCACCGGGCTGGGATCAAGCGGAAAACCGGTCCGGCGCTGACGGGAGTACGAGGGTTTGGATGACGAGGCTGACCAGACCGGACAGGGTGCCGGCAGTTGGTCGATTCTAGGCTTCGACTACCAGGTCGATGTGTCGGTATGGCTGGCGCTCGATGTCATGGTCGCCGGGCGCCTCACCGAGGAAATGACGCTCGAGCATGTCAGCGAGGAGGATCTCGAAGCCGACCTCGAAGAATTCGAACCGGGCGCGGTGTCCGATCCGGTACCGATGCATGGCTACCGCCTTATCGTCCAGGCAAAGCGTCGGACGGGCAACGCCTGGACCCAGACGAGCTTTCTCAAGCTCCTGAACCACGGCAAACGCCGCAAGTCGGCCATGGCGCGCCTCAAGGAAGATGCCGGAGCCCGCTACTTGCTGGTGACGAGCGCCGGGCTGAACGTCCCCGTGAAAGCTATCAGTGTACGCCGCGCCGGGCGGTGGCCGCCGGCACCCCAAGTGACCGAAGCGCTGGGGGTGGCGGGTAAGGACATCGCTGGCCGCGTCGCCATCATCGGCACGCAGGACGATGAGCGTCTCGTCAGCGATATCAAAGACCTGCTTATCGACCGCTTCCGCGTTCCCCGGGCTCGATGGGAGGAATGTCTCAAGCAGCTGCGCGAAGCAGCGTGGAATCGCATGCGCGGCCTCTCCGGTGGGCGTTGGGCCCGTGAGGAGATCGAGGCCGTCATTGCCGGGCATGAAGGGTATCTGATCGCATCCTTCGAAGGCGAAGACTATGTCAGGCCGACCAACTGGGGCGATCTGACCGGCGTACTCGACAAGCACCACGCGCTGATGCTCGTGGGGCAATCGGGCAGCGGGAAGACGGCGACGGTCGACGCGCTCTGGCTTGACCTGAAAGCGCGCATCCCGGACTTGCGGCGCGTCAGGATCACACAAGGTCCCGCGGAACTCGCGGCAGATGCCAGCTTGCCGCCCGTGCTCTACGATATCGAGGATCCCTGGGGACGGTTCAAGTTCGAGGCCGACAGCAGACCGTGGAACGACCAGTTGGCACCGGCCTTCCACAGCGCGCGGCACGATCGCCTGTTCATTGCCACGAGCCGGACCGACGTCGCGCTCCAGAGTGGAGCGATTGAAACCATCCGGCGTTGGCGCATGCCGCTCGATGCTGAGAACTACGGCCTGCCCGAGCGGCAGAAACTCTACCGCAATTTGTCCAAGCGCTTACCGGCGGACCTCAAGGCCTTCGCGCATCAGCGCGAGCGGACCGTGCTGCGGCAACTGAGCCTGCCGCTCGAACTGCGCAAGTTCTTCGACGCCTTACCGGATCTCGATAGGGAAAGGCTTGCCGCCAATCCCGGGCTTGCGCTGGAGGACGCGATAGCCCGCGCCCACCAGGACGCGATCGAGCGAACAGTGGTCGAGCAGATCGAGGAGCGCGAATCCGTCAAACCCGCGGCCATTGTCTGGGCCCTGATCAAACCGAACGGCCGACTGTCCGGCGACGTGCTGCGGAGCCTCGAAGACCCGCTCGTCGATGGCGACGCCTCGCTCGAGGATAAGCTGGGCCAGTTCGTCAACGGTTTCGTCGCCGGACGCAACCTGCGCCAGGGAGCGGACGGGTCGCTGTCGTATTACCATCCGAGGGTTGAGGCCGGGATCGAGGAAGTGCTCGCCCGCCATCCACAAGCGGCGCGGCGAACGCTGCGACTTCTGGTGGAGGCGCTCCTCGTGCGCGACGATGACACCGGCAAGCAATGGGGCGTGGAAACGGCCGCCGAGATCGTTCGCCTGTCGCAGCGCATTCCCGACCTGACCCCGACGTTGTCTCGGGCCAGCCAGGACCGTGTCGACGCCTGGATCGAGCAGGCGCTCGGCGCAGAGGGACGCGAACTGGAAGCCGCGCTTAGGTTGGCGGCCTTGGTTGGCTCCGGGCGCAGCGACCTTGCCGAGTTCGCGCGCTGGATCGAGCATCGTCCACAGCAGGAATTTCCCTACATGCTGGATTGGGAGAAGCCCGAGCGCGACCAGGCCTGGTACAGGTGGATGCGCGCCAGTCCGGGCGTGCGCCTCGTCGCCGAGCGGTTCGTTCGGTCCGCGCTGCCGCGAGACAGCACGGGGTTCCCGAAGGGTTTCGCCGGCGATCTGGCCGAGCTTGCCGGCGATTTGACTGCCGCGTTCGTCGAGGCTGCGACGGTTTCGGTCAACTACGGCTACATTCGCAACGACGATACCATCGCGGCGGGCGCGCTGGCCGATCTGGATGGGTTCGAGCCCATCGTCGATGCCGCGGTCGCGGTGCTCGAGCCAACCGAGGCCGGCCTCGCACACGCGGCGCGCAATCGGATGCTGGTGATCAACGACGAGGTCAGCGAGGACTATGCCGAGCATCTCGCCGACAATGACGATGGCTACACCGCCTCGACCTACCTCGATGCCTACGTGGATCGTATCCGGTCGGAACGGGGATGGCCGGTGCTGGCCTCCCATAGGCACCGCGACGCCTTGCTTGGCCCCTGGCTGCGGGCGCTGGTCCGCAAGGATGCGATAGTCCCGCCCGACGAACTCCAGGCGGCGGCCGCAGCCGCCAGCGGCACGGTCGAAGAACGGTCGATCTGGACTATCGCTGGCGGGCAATGGCAGGATGGCCTCACTCAGCTACTCCTCGAGCGGATGATCGAAGGGCATGACGACGCCGAGGTTCGCCAAGCCGCGCTCGACTGCTTTGCGGAGCAACTGCCGGGCCGGTTCCCGGAGGTGGTAGCGCGGCTGGTCGACACCGGGCGTGACGCCCGCCTCGCGCAACTGGCGTCGGAACTCGCGCATCGGTCGCCCGGCCGCGGCGCCGATCCCGAGGCCTGGTCGCAGCGCACCGGGGAACTGATCGCGCAGCTTCCGCACACTTTCGAGGCGCTGGCGCATGCGGAACTGGCCCTTCTGCAGGACAAGCAACCGGACCTGTCGGACGCCGACGCCAAGGTGCTTGCGGCGATCGCCGATCCGCCGGAAGACGTTCGCGCGGCCCGGCTCAGGTTAGCGCAAGTCCTGGAACTCCAGGCGCAAGACGACGCGCGGTGGATGCTCGCCCATACCGACGACCACGATAATGCGCTCCTCGCGATCAACGTCGCGGCAGCACGGGGAATGGTGGCGATTGTCGAAAGCACCCTGCGCCACAGATTCGCGCATGTTGCGGCGCGCGCCCTCAAGGCCGTGGCCGACCCGCTCGCGGCACCGTTGCCGCCAGTTCTTCTCGAGCTCGCCGAGCGGACGTCCAGTCCGGTCCGTCTGGCCTTGCTCGACCAACTGGAGGCGAAGCCTCACGCCGGACATTTGCCGACGCTTCGCCTTTTGGCCGGAGACGAGTGGTCCAAATGGGCGCGGCAGGACAATGACGATGGGGTCTACCCGGTGGCGCGGCGGGCAGTCGCTGCGATCTCCGCGCTCGACACGGTCCCGGACGACGTGCTCGGCGAACTGATCGATCGCGCGAGGTCATCCGAGGATATCCCGCTTGTCGGCCGAATGCTGGCCTGCGCCGTTCACCACGGCGACGCCGCGCGCCAGGAGCAGGTGGTCAAGATGTCACGCAAGGGCCGGCGCATCGCGGTCGGTCGCGCCGCCGCCTGGGCGCTGTTCAACCAGCACGAACGCCTACGGCCCGAGACGGTCGCGCTTCTCCTGCCCGAACACGCCCTGCGGTTGCCCGCGACGATCGCGGGATACCTCACGGTCATCATGGGCCGTCACGGCGCGCTCGGGACGATCGAAAGCCTGGCGGATGGGCTGGCGGCGAGCGATGATCGCAAAGTCTTCCTCGTGCTGCTCGCGCTGGGAACGTCTGATCGAGATCCCGATCTGACTGGCCGCATTGTCGATCGCTTGCCACCCGGGCACGTGGCGCGTCGCTGGCATACCGAAGATGACCCGGCGATCGAGCGCGCCGACCTAATCGACCTCGGCGATGCCTCTGCGGTCAAGGAAGCGCTGAGCTGGATGAAACCTGGCGACGCCTGATCGCAAGCCCGCCGCCAACGCGATGCCGTGCACCCTGATGCTGCGAGACTGTTCGTCTCGCAGCATGCCAGCCACTCTCGTAACAAAACGATGTGCAGACAAGGACTTGCCGAGCATCGCGAGGCAATCCCTTTATCTTGCCTTCCCTGCCCCCCTTCCCCACAATTCCCCACCCTGCGAAATAGACACCGACCGCGCTGACCGTCCATAATCGGGAGCGACACTGCCGCGCCGCTCCCGGGACGCGATCCCTCAGGCCGCGCGCGAGAACATGAATTCGGCTTCTTCGCGCCGCTCGAACCGGCGGGACCATAACAGCGCAACCACCTGTCCATCGCCATCGGCAAGGCATGTTCCGACGTGCCAGTTGCCGGCCAGCAAGCTCAGGATCGCCACCCGCGAATGCTCGTCTTCCGCATCGTCGGCGTAGCCGAAGTGCTGGCCCAGATACCGTTCACCGATGCGCGCATCCCACAGGAAATCGGCCGCTTCCGCTTCAAGAATACGGGCAGCCAGCACCGCTCCGTACTCCGCCTTCAGACCCTCGACCACCGCTTCGCAGGCGCCTTCGCCGACCACCGATACCCTCGCCATGAGTGACCTCCTTGTTGGTGTCTTCCCATCGAAGACGAGGTCTCGGACGCGGGTGGCGGGGCGGCTGTCAGGGACGCGCAAGCGCCGCGCAGCGGGGCGTGGGGGAGCCGATTTGCGCAGCAAATTGGGGGCACCGCGCATCCTTGAGAGCCGCTCCGCCACCCGCCACACTGAGCCTCTTCGAGACGAGACCTCTCTCCCAGTGCCTCCCGCCCGAACACAAAAAAGCCCGGCAGCCGAAGCCGCCGGGCTGTGGGAAAGGTCTCAGAACGGTTCGTCGGCATCGAGTTCGCCCTGGTCGGGCGCATCGGACTGGCGGGGCCGGTTGAGGAACTGCACGTCGTCCGCGATGATCTCGTAACCGTAGCGTTCGACGCCCTCGCCATCGGTCCACTTGGTGTTGTGCAGCCGGCCGCGAACCGAGACCAGCATGCCCTTGACGGCGTGCTGGGCGATCACGCGCCCAAGCCCGTTGAAGCAGGTCACGCGGTGCCATTCGGTGTCCTTGGCGGTGAACCCGCTCTCGTCCTTGAAGGTCTTGCCCTCGCTGTCGCGCTTCACCCTGCTGGTGCCGAGGCTGAAGGTGGCGACATCGGTTCCGCCGGTCGTCGTGCGGCTCTGCGGGTCGGCTCCGAGGTTGCCGACGAGGATCACGATGTTGGTCATTGCAGGTCTCCTGGTGTGTCGCCGGGACCGCCCCGTCGACAGCCCGGGGAGAAGCGAGGCGAAGCGGCGGGGTGCACCGCAGGCGCAGCCGGAGGGAAACCTCGGACCAAGGCCGGCGCGGGCAGCCCGCAGGGCAACACGGGCCGCAGGGCCGCAGGTTGCACCCCGCCGGTGCCGAGCCAGAGGGCTGGAAAGGAGATGGAGGGGGTCTGGCGCCACCGGGTGCCTCAGTTTTCCATCAAACCGCGTTGGGACATGGCCACGCGCCCGTGCCGACACACTTGCGGACAACTACCGCCCGCTCGCGTCGCCAGTCAGAAGCGGCGGACAATTGCAGCGCGAGATCCAGCCAGGTGAGCACCATCCGCCGGGCGAAGAAACGCGTTGCCGATGCCGGCGATCCAAACCAGGCCCGGTACGTAAGCCATGGAACGCGCGGGCTTGTCACGCTAGACTGGCGGCATGAGGGGGACAGTCCTGGATCGGGTGAGAGCGCTGATCGAACGCTTGGCGCCGGATGCGGTATGCGACGATTGCATCACCGACAGGCTGAGCCTGACGATACGCCAGCACGCCAATCACAAGACCCGCGAGCTTGCCGGTTCCGCCGGCTTCGAGCGCCAACTCGGCGCTTGCGCCCTCTGCGGCGCGGCGAAGAAAGTCATTCGCAAAAAAGGCCGCTAGCTTTGGAGCCGTGTTGCCGGAAATGCTCACGACTTCGGCAGCGAACGCCATTTGGCTAACCGCGAACCGCGTCGGCGAGCGGCACGTTGCATGCGGCAAGCCGGCCCTTCCGTGCGGGCCACGGGATCGCTATGTCATAGGCAGTGGTTGGAGTGACTATGTCCAAGGTCGTCGTCATCAAGTCCGCAGGCACGAAGCGCAAGGACGCGCCCAAGTCGGCTGCGGTCGGCGAGAAACGGGTGCGCGATGCGTCGTCCGGCAAGCTGCTGACCGTGCGCACGCTCGACGGCAAGAGCGCCACCTTCGGCAGGGACCTCACATACGTCTTCACGAAGAACGTCAGCAAGGCGCGGCGCGAGAACAAGCAGGTCACCGGCACTCCCGACCGTGTCCCCGCCAAGGGCTGAACAACCCGTCTTCCTGATCGTCGCGGGGCCCAACGGATCGGGAAAGAGCAGCGTCTATCGCGACGCAGACCTCGAATGGGACGGCCGCTCGGTGTGGATCGTCAATCCCGACCTGCTGGCGGCACGCATCAGCGACATCGAGGGCGAAGCGCTGCCGACGGCCAACCTCTCCGCCGTCGTGCGCATCGAGGCCTGGCTCGAGGCGTCGATCTCCGTCCACAAAACCATCGGGGTCGAGACCGTGCTCTCGACCGCAAAGTACCGCCGGCTGGTGATCATGGCCCAGGAACTCGGCTTCCTGGTGTGGCTGATCTACGTCGTGCTCGACAGCCCTGAGCGGTCGATCGAACGTATCAAGCTGCGGGTCGCCAAAGGCGGGCACCATGTCGCGGACGACGACGTTCGCAAACGCTACGGTCGCTCGCTCGAACAGCTGCCGTGGTTCCTCAACCAGGCCGATCGAGCCTGGATCTACGACAACAGCAGCGCGAAACCGAAACAGGTCGGGGAAAAGGCGGACGGCGTGATCAGCGTTGCGGAAGACGCCCTGCCCGATCTGCTCAACGCCATTCGATCGCTCGACGGCAACTGACGATCTGAGCGCGCGTCCCTGCTGCCGGGGCCGGAGCCGGAAGGCGACTGTCGCGTAAGATGCTCTTGCTCTTGCCAGCAAACCGCCAAGGCGGTTTCTCATCGATTGCGAAAGCTCGCGCGGACTGCGACAAATGCGAATGACCGCCTTAGCCTACATCGGCGCAGCGCTTGCCGAGATTGCCGGATGCTTTGCCTTTTGGGCATGGCTGCGCATGGATAAATCGGTGTGGTGGATCGCGCCCGGCATGCTGGCGCTGGCGCTGTTCGCCTACCTGCTCACTTTGATCGATGCCGAACATGCGGGACGGACCTACGCGGCCTATGGCGGCGTCTACATCGTGTCGGCGATTGCATGGCTGTGGCTCGTCGAAGGGGCCAAGCCGGATCGCTGGGATTTGATCGGCGCGATCGTTTGCCTAGGTGGTGCGGCCATCATCTTGTTCGGACCTCGAGCGGCCTAGCGGCAGGCCGTTGCGACCGTTCTCGAAGGAGCTTTTCAGAGTTTTCGTCACCCGTTGCTCATGACCGCCGTCCTGTCCCCTGCCATCCCGCTGCAGTCATCATCGGAGGCGAGCCCGTGACTGGACTGCGAGGCTAGCCTTTACGCGATGCGAGTTGCCGCGGCATCGGGGACCCGGGGACCGGGTCGGTCAGGCCGCCTCGGCCAGGCTCGCGATCCGCTCCTCGCACAAGGCACGCACAAGATCCTGCAGGACCGCCACACGCGCTGACAGCCACTCGAGCTGCTCGGCCGAGATGCGGTAGTGGTGCGAATAACGGGCCTTCACATAGGCCTCGCGCAGCAGCTCGTAGCAGCGCCGCTCGAACTTGCTGTCGCGCAGCCAGACCGCTTTCAAACGAGGCTCAACATCCTCTGCCAACTGCCGGAGCTGGTTCAGATTGTGGGTCTTGGGGCTGTAGAGCGTGCGGACCAGGAACAAGCAGTGGTAGAACCGCTCGGTTGCCTGGTGGAGCTGGAAAGCAGCGACTTTCGGCGCACCATCCGCGATCGCGTGGTGAAACTGGCGAAAAAACTGGTTCGCGGTTTCGAACCACTCCTCGTAGTATTCCTGGGTCTCGCGCAGCGCTTCACCCGGCGATAGCGGCCGGGGCTCGGCGAGCGGGACGCCCGGCTCCTCGAACAGCACGATGCCATCACGGACGATGTCGATGAAAAAGTAGCGGCCGAGCCGCAGCTTGTCGTTCACGTCGGCGAGGCTGTGGTAGATCAGGCTGACGGGAGTGCGGAGCTGCTCGCCTTCGGCGAGCTCGGTAAGGAGGCGTTCCTCGGTCTTCGACCAGAACTCGGGCACATCCGTCAGTTCCTCTCGATCGACCACGACCAGCAGGTCGTAATCCGAGAAATAGCGGCCCACCGGATCCTCGACCCAGTCGCCGCGCGCGTAGCTACCGAACAGGATGACCTTGAGCAGCCGCCCGCCGCGCAGGGCCGGCATGGTCCGGCGCTCAATCGCGAAGGCAAACCCGTCGCGCAGCGCGTCGACGACATGGGCCAGTTCGCGCCGCTTGGCTTCGGGAAGGTGATCGAGCGCGGTTTTCATCGCGTGCGAACTTGCCCGGCCATGGCCAAAGAACAAGGAAAATCCGGCATGCGCTCAGCCCGGCGATGCCAGGCGCGCGGCGTGCTTCGGATGGCTGCCCAGCGGACCGCGGCGATCGACGACGGCAATTCCCTGCTCCTTGGCCTGGATGACCAGGCGCTCGAGCACCCCGTTGCCGGCAAAGGCCACGAGGTAGCGGGGTTTCAGGGCGAGCATCTGCTCGTTGCGCTTGAACCCGGCCCTGGCGCCAAGGCGGGTGTCGAGCCCGAACGCGACCTGCGGGACCTTGCGGCGCTCGGCCCAGGACGCGGCGAGGCGGTCGGTGCCCTTCCCGTCGCCGCCGTGCACGAGGACAAGATCGGCGACCCGCTCGCGGACCTTGTCGAGCGTATCCCAGACGCAAGACGCAAAGGTCTTGGCGTCCTCGGCGCTCGGGAACGCCAGGCGCCCGCCGGCGAAGACCACCGGGGTACCTTCGGGAAGCGCGGCGCGGCGCCGGCTCTCCGCGCGCGCCCGCAGAAAGTCGCGGCCATCGATGACCGCCGACGTCAGCGTGCGCGCATGGTTGAGCCGCGAACCGCCCGCCGGGCGCCACGACGAGCCGGTTTCGTTGACATATAGCAGGGCCGCCGCCTCGCGGCAGGCCTCGAGCCCAATCATGGCCGTCTCGGCGGCGCGGGCGCGAGCGATCTGGGTTTCGAGCTCGACGGCGTGAACTTCGGAACCGTCGGCCGATGCCAGCAGGCAGCGGATCTCGTCGGTCGCGCGGTCGAGCTGCGCACCGCGTTTGGCGGCGGCGCGATGGAACAGGTTGACCATGCCCCAGGCGAGTTCCTCGGCATCGTCCTCGAGCGCGGTGTCCGGAAACAACGCGAACAGATCGGACCAGACCGCGGCAAGCGTGTGGTTGACGGCCTCGGATTCGGGCGGGTCGAGCAGGGCGTTCGCCGGCCGTTCGATGGCGAGATGACCGAGCTCAAGCTGGGCGAGCTGGGCGGCAAGGCTGGTGTGCATGGTTGTTCTCCTGTGCGCCGCCGGACTGCCCGGCGTCGGCGCCCGTTCGGCCCGCCGGGATCCGCCGCGCACCCGCGCGAAGCGCGGGGAAACCCCCGGCCGAGGCTGGCGCGGGCAGGCTCGCCGCAGGCGAGACCACACGGGCCGAGAGCCGGCGGGTTGCGCGAGGGGGGCCGGCGGGCCAGGGCGCTCTCCCGCCGCCGGGTAGTCGTCGCTGGAACGGCCATTGCCCGTCCTGCTCAGGTCCGACCGCCGCGCTCGCGCTGCCGCTCGATCGCCCGGTCGAGACGGCGCAGCGCGCGGGCGAGATGGCGCTCAACAGTCCGCAGGGGCATGCCCAGACGGCATGCGATCGCCTCGTTGGTCAGGCGCCCGCGCGCGGCGAGCGAGAGAATGTCGCGTTCGATCGGCCGCAGCGCGCGCAAGGCGCGCGCCACCTCGTCGCGGGTCGGCTCGCACTGGGGTTCGGGCATGGTAGTCCTCCCGATCTCGGCATGGGTTGGGGACGGCTGGGATGCCGGGCGGCGGCAGGTGCCAGCCGTGCGCCGTGGCGCCGATCTCCTGTAAAGCGCATCGCCTTCCGTCCGGACGGGTCAGGGCGAGCCCTTCAGTGAGGCATCTCGGCAAGCGCGGTGGCTGACCACCCGTCGCGGCGGATAGTGGGGAGCGCCTGCATATCCCGTTGGACGCGCCCCGCAGCTGCTTGTCACTAGGTCCGGTCACCGTCCCCAGCCCATGGCGAGACAGACCGGGCGGCCAGGATGAGCGGGCCGCCCGGCAGGGGTACGGCGATCAGGCCGCTTCGTCGACGGCGGGGACTTCGGATGGAGCGCCCTCCTCCACCGCATCCGGTGCATGATCATGCGGTCCCTCGCTCTCGCCCTGGCCCTCGCCAGTGTCGCCGGCATCGACCGGGGGCTCGAGCTCCCCAACTGCCGCCGGCTGGCTCAGCTCGGCGAAGCGCATCACCGCCGGAAGCCAGGCCAGCGCGGCCTGTTTGACGTCGATCTCGGCGATGAAGTCACCCGCGAAGATCCGCTCGCAAGCTTCGGAGAGCTCGGCCTTCTTGTGCTTCGCGTAGCGCTGCGCGAGCCCAGTGCCGCCAACCTCCTCGAGCGCCGCCAGGGCTACGGCTTTGGGCACCCGATCGAAGTAGTTGGTCCCCGTCGGCCGCCACCAGCGCGCGACCTCGATGGCGAGCAGTTGCCCGAGGTGGTCGTGGAACGCGCAGGCCCGGTCGCCCGGCGAGTTGAGGCTCGCTTCGAGCGTGCCAGCGACCGTCTGGCCGAGCCAGGCCATGCGGGCCTCGAGCGGCAAAGCACGGAACGCATCGAAGCGGGCCGCGCGGGTGGCGCCTTCCATCCAGCTGCGGTCGAGCGCCTCGCGCGCCTGCTCGCGCGCGACGGTGGCCGCGGCATCGACCGGCTTGAAGTCGAATACCGGATTGGTCGGCGGGATCGCCAAAAGCGACGAGCCGGCCTTGCCGCCGCTGTAATCGCCATCGCGGTCGGCCATCAGGAAGATAGCGAGATCGAGCGCCAGCACCGGATCGCCCGCAACATGGAGGGCGAGGATATCGCGCCGCTGCATCGCGAGCTCGCCTTCGAGGCGATGCGACAGGCCCGCCGGCTTCTTCGCCCTCGCCGGGCTGTCCGCGCTCGTGGGCTCGGGCAGTTCGGTTGCGGGTTCTTCGGTCCCGACCTCGCGGTAGTAAGTCGTGTCGAGCCTCGCCTGGCCGCGTTCGTCGAGCACCAGGAACGCCCCGACCTCGCCCTTGAGCGCATCGTCGAGCACCGGCCGCCGGTCGGTCAGCGCCTCGATGCGAGCGTTGATCGCGCGGATGCGGGTCTCGGCCGGTTCGCGTTGATCGTCGCCGGTTTCCTCGCCCTCGAGCAACTCGGCCAGAGTGCCGATCTCGTCCTCGAGCGCGTCGAGCTCGGCGCTCTCTTCGTCGGTCAGGGGCGGCGGATCGAGCGGCACGCGGCGCAGCCCGTCGAGCTGATCGTAGCCCACCCAGCTGTCGAGTGTGGGCCGGACGAAGGCCAGTCCGCTCTCGGCGGCCACCTCGTCGGCCAAAGCCGCCATCTTCTCGCAGGCGAGCCGTTCGAGCAGCGGGATGTCGAGCCAGCGCACGGCCGCCTCGTCGGCGAACAGGTCACGCTCGATGCGCCCACCGGCCGCCAGATAGGCGTCTTCCCCGACCAGACGCGCGCGCCGGTCGGCCGCGCTGGCGGTCGCCTGGGTCATCATGCGCCGGATGCTGTCCGGGTGATGCGCCGAGTAGCCGCGGCCGAGCTGCTCGTAGACCCAGGCCTGGCGTTCGCGGTCGGGCGTCGCGGCATAAGCCTTGGCGATGTCGAGGCTGATCTCGCCGGCACCGAGCGCGTCGAACACGACCGGGGCAAGGCCCGCCAGCCGCAACCGTCCCTCGACGAAGCGGATCGTCAGGCCGAAGCGGCGCGCGATCCCTTCGACATCGGCGCCCTGCTCGATCAGCTGGCCGAAGGCGAGGCATTCGTCGGCAGGGTTCATCGACAGGCGCTGGAAGTTCTCGGCGAGGCTGGCTTCACGGCCCGCGACGCCGCCCCTGACGACCAGGCAGCAGACGTCGACATCGGGCGAGAGCTTGCCCTCGTCGGCGAGGCTCTGGAGCGCGCGGCGCCGCCGCTCGCCGGCTTCGACGGCATAGCAGCCCTTGGGCTTGCGGACCCCGGTGACGACCAGGTTCTGCAGGAGGCCTCGCGCCTCGATGTCCGCCTTGAGTTCGGCATCGGCCTGCGCGTCGCTGTGCCGCCGGACGTTGCGCGGCGAGGACACAAGCTTGCTGAGAGGAATGGTGGTGATCATGATGGTTCTCCGGATGAGAGCCGGCGCGGACTGTCCGCACCCGTCGCTCCACCGGGCTCCCCGCCCCCTCCCCTCTATCGGCGCCGCGATGCCGGACACTCGCTGGCTCGCCGCGAGTCCAGGGCAGCACCCCCCTCGCCGGGAACGCTTGCAGCGTAACCCTTTGTAAGGTCGGCCGACTATCATGCCGACCTGGTCCCCTTGCCGATGCCGCAAGCTTGCGGAGACCTGCCGCCGCAAGGCCGAGGCCAGCGACACGCGCCTTTAGGGCGGACTCCTCGAGTTTGGCCGACGAATACGAGGCCCGGCCCGCAAGCTGGAGAGCCCTAGGCGCCGATCGGAGCTTCCGTCACCGTGCCGGTAGGGCTATCCTCCAGGGATGCTCGAGCTCGACAACCGCGACTACGCCCATTTCTATTTCGACGACTACGATCTCGAAGCCCAGTTGATCGCGATCCGAGCGTTCCTCGGCACCGCGAGATCTGTGGAGGCGGACGAGACCGCCGAGATCGAGGCGCTCGCCGAGCGCGCGAAAAAGGCCGGGAGCGAGCACCTCGTGGGCATGTGGACCGACGCGGTCCACACGTCGGTCTATCACGACGCGGCACGTAGCGCGGCGGCTGTGGGCATGCTCGCTCCGTTCGTGGAGAACCTGTTCACCGGGATCTTCCGGGGCATCGGCAAGATGGGCGAGGACCGGATCGGCCACGAACCCAACTCCGCCCGTTCGCAGCGCGCCCAGGCGCTATTCTGGGATCCGCACTTCTATTTCGCGAACCGCGAAGTGAAGGAGGATTTGATCAGCGGGATCGTCCAGCTGGCGGAAGCCGCGGATCTCGCGGCTCACTTGCCGGCGGATCTCAAGCCCGTGCTCGAGGCGCTGTTCGGCTATCGGAATCAGGTTCTGCACAACGGGTTCGAATGGCCGGTCGAAAAACGCGAGGCCTTCGGCAATCGGATCAAGACCTGGCCCGCCGGCTGGTTCAACAGCGCGACAACCGGCGGCAAGCCGTGGGTCTGGTACATGACCGAGGCGTTTATTGCGCGGGTCCTCGCCTTCATCGACGAAGTGCTCGACGCCGCGGGACAGCATGTACGGCTCCACTACGCGCAGGACGAAGCCGCGCCGGCCGGCTGACAAGCAGGTTGGCCCGATCGATGCCCTGCGGCGCACGAGATCGCGGTTTGATCTTAGGGTCGCGATGGCGCCGGCTGCTCGCGCAGCACGTCGTTCCAGTCTTCGCCGCTAGCCGGGGGGTAGTGCACCTCGATCGGGAGCTCGGCGAACGTTGCGCGCGCCAACTGCTCGGCGCGTCGTCCCCCGGCGTCGTTGTCGAGGAACAGCACGAGGCGCTGGACTTCGGGCGGAAGCGCGAGCCGCGCGAAGCGCTCGGTGCCGAGCGTCGCCCAACACGGCTGGCCGAACAGGATCGATGCGGACAGCGCGGTCTCGAGGCCTTCGGCAAGCCCCAGGCACGGCGCCACGCCGCCCAGGCGGACCGCGCCCGCGCCGAACGGTCCGAGGCCCATGCGGGGCTCGTCGAGAACGGCCAGACTCAGGCCGTCCAGCTCCAGAAAGCTCCGATGGACGGCCACCAGGCCGCTCTCGTCGCGCACGGCGGCGACCAGTGCCGGGCGAAAACGCGTGAAAGGACGCGGGCCGTGCGGCGCGCACGGATGGTAGCGCAGCTCATCCGAGCTCGCCTCGAGCCCGCGCCGTGCGAGATAACGCTCGGCCGGGGTCCCGACAGAGGGCCGGGCTTGGTGCCACAAGCGCAACGCGGCGGCCGCAGGCGTAGACCCCGACCGCCCCCGCGGCCGCACGATCTCGTCGGAATCCCGCCGGTGGAACACCTGCCCGAGTTCGCGCAGCGCGCGTATGATGCGCGGCGTGTCGCAACCCGCGAAGCAATGCAGCAGCAGATTGCGCCGGCCGAGGCGCACGCTGAGCGATGGACGGCGATCGTCATGGGCCGGACAGCGGCACAGACCGTTGGCACCGTTCCAGCGGCCGCCGAGGCGCTCGACGATGGCCCGGCCCTGCGCTTCCAGGTCTGGTGGGGCGCGGTGGCCCGGCATGACACGTCTCCAACGGCTCGGACCGCTCCCGCCGCCTTTCCTTTCCCGGCACGATTCAGCGCGGCGCTGCCGGACGAAGCGCGAACAGGCTCGCCGACGGCGCGTCCGGATCGGGTCCGGCCGGGGCGGCAGGCGCACGCTCGCCGGCATGCACCGCGAAGAGCGAAGGGATGGGAGGCGGCTGATGGGGCACGGCCGGCAGCCGGCTCGGCGCGGGAGTGCCAGTTCCCGCCACGGCGGCGAGATAGGCAACGGTCTCGCCCGGGAGACGCTGCCCGGTGGCCAGGTGCCGCGCGTAGCGGGCGGGACCGGCGTTGTAGGCGGCGAACAGGCCCGGATAGCCGAACCGGTCGTACATCAGCCGCAAATAAGCCGTGCCAGCAAGAATGTTGTCGCGCGGATGGTGCGGGTCGGCGCCGAGGCCAAGGCGCGTGCGCATGTCCTGCCAGGTCGCCGGCATCAGCTGCATGAGCCCCATGGCCCCTGCCCGGCTGACGATCGGCCTGCCCGCAAGCAGAGTGCGGCCGCCGCTTTCGGCGCGCATGACGCGCCGAATCCATTCGGCGGGAACGCCGAACCGGGCGGAGGCTTCGGCAATATGCGGCGTCCAGCGATCGAGCGGATCGGCCGCCGCCCGACCGGCCCAGGCGAGGAGCGCCGCGAGGAACGCGGTCTTCAGCGCGCCCATAGCAATTTCGCGCGGCCGAGGATCAGCGAGCGGCGCGTTACGCCGAAATAGCGACCGTCGAACGCTTCCGGCACGCCGGGCGTGAGAAGAAACAGATCGCCCCTGCGCAACGTTTCGCAGCCGCGCCACCACGGCATAGGCCGGCCGGAGGGATCGGCCGCGCGGCGCCGGGCCACCAGGCGCCCGTCGACGGTGATCGCGTCGCCCGCGGCGCAGACCGTGCTCCCGCCGACGGCGATCACGCGTTTCACCAGCGGCACATTGCGCGGCAGATAGCGCCGCGCGGCACCAAGCTCGCGGGCCGCGACAGGCGGCCACGCAATGACCATGTCGCCGGCGCGCAGCTCGCGCGCCGGCGAGACCCGGTAAAGCCCGATCGGGCTGCTCGCGGTCGCGTTCCACACCAGCAGCGGCGGCAAGCGCCACACCGTGGTCGCACCCAGCGCCAGGACGGCGGCCACCGCCGCCGCCATCACGGCGTACCGCCGATTGCGAGAGAGGCGTGCCAAGCGCGCTGCGTTGCGCGGCCGCTGCCGGCACCTGCGCGCCGAGCACGCCGCGGCTGGCTCAGACATGGGCAGGCGCACCGGCAACGCCCTTCGACCATGCGTCGAGGTCGTCGATATGATAGCGCACGTAACGGCTGTGGCGGCGGAAGCTCGGTCCCGTCCCGTCCGCGCGCATCGCCTGGAGCTTGCGGGCACTGAGACCCAGATAGAACCCGGCCTGCTCGGTCGAGAGAAACGGGCTGCCCTTCTTCGCGCGCGCGGCGCGGCCTACTTCGTCGTCCATACGATCCTCGCTGCGCGGGCGGCATGGCAGTGCCGTCCCGTTCGCCATCGAAGTGCCCGGAATCGACGGTACGGCAGAGGCCCGAAAACGCGCGGCCGCGAATTCGAGCCCCTGCCGCGTTTCGTCGCAGACGCCGGGGCGTTGCGGGGCGGCGCCCCGCAGAAGGGGTCGGCCGAGACCCGAAAGGGCTCGGCCGCAGGGGAAGGCCTTCCCCCGCCCCCTACCTGCTTGGCGAACGCTTCGGCCGGCGTCCGGCCCTGCGTTTCAGGTAGCGCGCACGGCACCAAGTCCGCGCCGCCGCAGCGGCCCGGTCTTCGGCGAGCCGTTGCGTGGGGCCTTCTCCGCGCACTGTGAACAC
The DNA here is from genome assembly GCA_002279825.1 of Sphingomonadales bacterium 12-68-11. Taxonomy (GTDB): domain Bacteria; phylum Pseudomonadota; class Alphaproteobacteria; order Sphingomonadales; family Sphingomonadaceae; genus Croceibacterium_A. The sequence goes on along the minus strand of NCCV01000002.1, from coordinate 138,364 downwards.
GATGCGTTCGGGTGTGTCCGTCGCGAAGATATCGCCGCGGGTTTCCCAGCCCTCGCGCGTGCGGCCATGGGAGCCGACGGTCACCGAATAGCGCTCATCGATCCGACTTGTGAAAGGCATCGCCTTTCTCCTTTTCAACACTGTTCAAAAGCGAACAGCGTCGAAAATTGAGAATCACGTCCGATTTGCTCCGTCGACCGTATCGGGAATGCGAACCGCGACACCCAGCCAAAAAAACCTTTCATTATTCTAGAGAGTTATCGCGAGACCAAGAGGACACGCAAGGCAACCGCATGCCGTGGCTGAATGGTACGCAATTGCCGATCATCGACCCGATTTGCACAAGGCAATCTTCTGGCTTGATCATGCCCGCCGCATAACGGGCCGAGCAGCCTCAGTCTGGTATTTTGCCGGAGCGGGCGGGCAGCAATCAAGCCAACTTGTGCCGGATCAGGAACGGCTTGATCTCTTCGGGCAAGGCCTTGCCGGGGCGAACCATCGAGAACGCGGTCAGGGCGTGGATGATGACCCCTTCAGGATCGAGATCGCCCTCGTCCAAAGTCGCCAGCGGATCGCGGTCCGCATGTTTCAGGAAGTTGTAGGGCCGGACGATGTAGCCGAGCATGCCGCGGAGCTCGTCCGCGGTGAGGTTCAGGATCAGGTCTGCCGGGGCAGCGATTTCGCCGGCGTCGATGCCCGCGACGACCCTGTCGATGACAGCGTCGATCTCCGGGGTGGTCGGCAGCGGGATGGGTTCGCCTTGCAAACGCGCGGCGGCCGCCGTGAACAGGCCCAGCTTCAGCACCTGGGCCACGTAAGGATCGCCGCTCTTGTCGATGAGCTCGCGCAGGAGGCTGAGCGCGGAGGCGGCGACGACGTGGATCGCCAGCGGATCGTCGCCGCGCTCCGTCATGGCGATCGCGCTGACGATCATGCGCTCGGCCGCTTCCGGTTTGTCGAGGGTTGCCATCGCCGTGCTCCCGGGTTCTTGAGTGCTATGGGACCTGGATGCCCTTACCTAGCAAGATCCGAAAGGACTTCTTGGGCGGGCGCACCTCGACCCATGGGCCGCAAAGGAACGCGACTTCGACCAGCGCCCGCTGGTCGAAGTCGCGGGTCGATTGATCGCCCGAGAAGAGTGCTGGCGCCTCATTGTCCGGCCGGCGGCTGTCCGCGCAGCAGCCGAAGATATCCTCCGGAGCCCATGGTCCGCGCGCCGGCTGCCAGTCGCTGCGCCCGCGTTCGCAAGCTTGGCGCCTCGCTGCGCCAGCGCGCCCTGCCGGCCTCGGGGCTGAGCAGAACTTCGGCGATCTCGCGCTGCGCCGTGCCCGCCCGCAAGGCGTCGTGCGTACGCAGCAGCTGAACCAGGCGGCGGTTGCGAGGGCTGCCGGGCCGATGCGCCAATCGGCCGGTGCGCCACAGACCAAGCAGGCGCTCGAGCGCGGCGAGCGGACCGGGCAAGGCTGCAAACCCGGACAGGTCGTAAGCCAGGTGTACTGGTCCATCCAGCAGCGAGCCGTACGGTATGTCGAGCCGCAGGCTCGCGGTTCCTTCCGCCAGCAGCCAGTGTTCCGCCCCGTTCTCGCCCTGTACGAACGTGGCGAAGGCAGCGAACCGGGTGAGATCGAACCGATCGTCGAGAGGCCCGCTGGCGCTGGCCGCGGCAACGAGGACATTTCCGACCACCTCGCGGCGCCAGACCGGCCGGGCCAGCGCCGCCGGCAGCGCAGGGTCCACGAAAGCATGCAGCCCCCAATCGCGTGCGGCCGGGTCCTCTGCCGTGGCCCACCACCCGGGGGGATCAAGCGCCGACCCGCTTCCGGCCGCCGCGCAATAGGCCTCGTCGCGGCGCAGCCATTCCCAGGCAAGGCCCGCCGGTTCGGCGCCGAGCAGCGGGGCATAGGCCGAGGCATCGTGCCAGTCCGGCAACCCGCGAGGCTCCGCCGCCATGGTCGCCGCGGCCCCGCGTCAGCAGCCGAAGCGCTCCGGTCCCCGCGCGATGCCGCGCTCCGCAAGCTGCTTCGAGTCGTGCATGGAACCGTCTCCTCGACCTCGCGGAGACGACAGCAGTAGGGCGCCGGCTAACCCATTCCCCCGAACGGGGGAATGGCCTCGTCGAACCCGATCCACGCGTCGCGCAGCCCATGCACGACGAGCTGGGTCCGGCCGACCACATCGTAGGCAGATCGTGCGCGCTTGACGTACTGCCGCGCCGTCGCCTCGCTGATCCCGAGCACGCGGCCGATCTCCCAGTCGGTCTTGCCGGCCGCGACCAGGCGCAGGCACTGAATCTCGCGGCGACTGAGGTGCGGGCGCCGGCGCCGCGACGGGAAGCCGTGCAGGCGCCGCGCCGCACCGAACGCCCGCGCGCCGATCAGTTCGGCGGTGAACAGATGTCTTATGGGCAAAGCGCGCCCTTGCCGAACGGCGAACGAGCACGATCCGCCTGGTTCGCCCGGCACGTTGGCCGGCACGGTGAAGCCCGGCCCAAGACCGTGGTAGCGGCTCCGGTCGAGAATCTCACAGTGCCGGGCGGTAAGCGGTACCAGCGATCCAAGCCGATCCCACCGGAAGCCGAGATGGGTGCGTCCGCAGGCCAGGTGGACCGGATCGTCTGCGACGAGGCCGCGGCCGGTAAGCTCGGCGGTCCAACCCACCGGATAGTTGTCGAGCCGGATGAGGTTGGCGCGATCGAGAGCCAGGCTCGCGTGGTGCAGCAGCGCGAAGTACTCGAACCCCAGCTCCCGCACCGCGTCGGCCAGCAGGTCGGCAAGACCGGCCGGCGAGGCGCATACCGCCGCGCGGAGGTCGAACTGGCAGACCAGACCTGCCAGTCCTGCAGTCACCGCTCTGCCTCCATCTCGGGCAGCGGCCGGCTACGCCGAACAGGATGCACCCGATATTCATCCATTTCGGAGGTTTTTCCTCCCGCCATGAGTAAACACAAAGTAACCCGAATATATTCGGTGATTTTTTCATGAAGTGCTATCCTCTTGCCGCGCTGCAGCATGCAGCGCCCCGTAATGGGACGTCTATAGGGGTGGTTCGGAAGGGCCGGTTGAGACCCGGCGGCCGGACATCAGGGAGGACAGCAAGCGGGTCCGGCGAGCTTGGAGCGCCCCGCGTCGCTGCAAGGTCGATGTTCGACAGGATCGATGCGTTCGTCCGCGACGTGAGTACTATCGAGACCGAGATCGCGCTGGCGGAGCGGCTCGACGAGATCTGCCGCGAGATGGGGTTCGCCTACTTCGCGCTGACCCATCACGTCGACATCCGGCATACGCCCGGCCCCGCCATCCGGCTGGCGAACTATCCCTCCGACTGGGTCGACTACTTCGACGCGCACAAGCTCGGGCCGTCGGACCCGGTGCATCGCGCGAGCCACCTGACCAGCGTCGGCTTCGCCTGGTCGAAGCTGTCGCGTCTGATCGCCTTGACCCCGCGCGACCTCCAGGTGCTCGAACTGGCCGAGCGGCGAGGCATCGGCGACGGCTTCACCGTCCCGGCCAACGTGCCGGGGGAAGCGAACGGTTCCTGCTCGTTCGCTATTCAGGCGGGCCGTTCGCTCGAGGAAGACCAGCTTCCCCTGGCGCAACTCGTGGGCGCGTTCGCGTTCGAGGCGGCCCGGCGCGTTTGTGGCGTACGCATGACCGGCCCGCTCGGCGAACCGCGGCTGACCGATCGGCAGCGCGACTGCGTGATCTGGGCCGCGCGCGGCAAATCAGACTGGGAGATCGCGCGCATCCTCGGCTTGAGCCACGAGACCGTCACCGAATACCTCAAGCGTGCGCGCGAACGTTACGGGGTCGGCAAGCGGACCCTGCTTGCCGTCCATGCCCTGTTCGACGGCACCATCAGCTTCAACGACGTGATGAAGCGCTGACCCCCATTTCTGGGACTCGCGGGACCTTCTCACTCCGGGCGATAGCGACCGGACCAGGCAGGGGAGATCGCGATGATCACGATTGCAGAACGCACCGCGCAGCCGCTCGCCGACGACATGCTGCGGGCCATGTTCGAGGCGCGCAAACGGGTCTTCGTCGACCTCCTGAAGTGGAACGTGCCGGTCATCGAGAACCGGTACGAAGTCGATCAGTTCGACGATCCCCATGCCGTCTACCTCATCGCCGTGGGCGATGACGGCGAGCATCTCGGCTCGGCGCGGCTGCTCGAGACGCTGCGGCCGCATATCCTCGACACCCTGTTCGCCGACCTGTGCGCCGCCCATCCGCCGCGCGGTCCCGACATCCTCGAGATCACCCGCTTCTGCCTCGATCGCCGGCTGCCGGCCGCACGCCGGCTGACGGTCCGCAATACCCTGGTAAGCGCCATTGCCGACTACGCGCTGATGCGCGGCGTGACCGGCTATACCGGCATCGCCGAGTTCGGCTGGCTCCAGCAAATCCTCGCGTTTGGCTGGCGCTGCCGGCCGCTCGGCCTGCCGGCGGTGCGCGACGGTCGCACGCTCGGCGCCTTGTGGATCGACATCGGGTCGGACACGCCGGCCCTGCTCGCCCAGGGCGGGGTCTACATCGCCGACGCGCTCGGCTTCACCGGCGAGCGCCGGGCCGCCTGAGGTCACAAGGGGGATTCCGATGACCGTGCACTATCACCATGCGCAGACCGAGCGCTGGACCGAACGTCTCCTGGCGCAAGGCTATTGCGTGATACCCGATCTGCTCACGCCCTCCGTCCAGGCCCTCGATGCCGATCTGGCCGAAGACTTCGCGAGCACGCCGTTTTGCGAAGGCGGGTTCTACGGCAGCCGGACCAAGCGGTTCGGTCGCCTGCTGTCTCGCTCGCCCCACGCCGAAGCGCTGGTCCTCAACCCCCTGATCATGGCGCTCGTCGCACGCGTGCTCGGGCCGTGGTGCGATACCGTGCAGCTCAACCTGACCCAGGCGATCGCGCTCCATCCGGGCGCCCTGCCCCAGCTGCCGCACCGCGACCAGGACATGTGGCGCGGCGCGCCCGGTGAAGTCGAGTACCTGGTCAACGTGATGTGGCCGTTCACGCCCTACACCGCGGACAACGGGGCTACGCTGGTCTGGCCGGACAGCCACGGCGCGCGTGCCCTCGACCTCGGCGAACCCGTAGAGGAGACGTTGCCGATCGAGATGGCGCCGGGCAGCGCGCTGGTGTTCCTCGGCTCGACGCTTCACGGGGCCGGCGGCAACCGGACGGGTGCGGTGCGCCGCGGCTGCATCGTCAGCTATTGTCTGGGCTGGCTCAAACCCTACGAGAACCAGTGGCTGGCCTATCCGCCCGAAGTGGCGCGGCAGTTTTCGCCCGAACTCGCGGCGCTGGTCGGATACCAGCAGCATCGCCCCAACCTCGGCAACTACGAAGGCCAGTGCCCTTCGATCCTGCTCGGGGGAGACGTTCCGAACCATCCCGGCGCGATCGACGCGCTGCGCCCCGATCAGGCGGCTCTCGTCGCCGACTACGTGGCGGGCCAGCAGTTGCAGGTCGCCTGAGCGGCGGAACGCCTGCTTCGGAGGCGCTGGAGTGAACGCCGGCGTGACCTTCGAGCGCGTCTATCTCGCGTTACGCGAGCAGCTCGGCGCGGGCCGCTTCGCACCGGGGCAGCATCTCGAGCCAGCCGTGCTGTCGCAAGACCTCAACGCCAGCATCACGCCCGTCAGGGATGCCCTTCACCGACTGGCGGGCGAGGGGCTCGTCGATACCGCGCGGGGCGAAGGATTCCGCATCCCCCGACTGACCGAAATGGGGTTGCGGCATCTCTATCGCTGGAACGCCGTGCTGCTGGACCTGGCCGCGCGCGGACGTGCCGACGCGCCCTGGCCCTCGCGCGAACGAACAGTCCCTCCGACTTCGGCCGCCGCGGTGGACTTGACTGAACGGCTGTTTCTGGCCGTCGCAGCCAGGGCCGGAAACCCCGAAGTGTCCGCCGCCGTCGAACGTATCAACGCTCGCCTTCGGCCGGTCCGTCACGTCGAGTTCGCTCTCGAGCTCGGTCCCGACGACGAACTCGATCTTCTGGAGCAATGGCTGGACGGCGAGGCAGACCTGCCCTTCCGGCGCGCGCTGGCAGCTTATCATCGCCGGCGCGAGCGCGCGGTTGGCGACATCGTCGCCGCCATGCTCGCGGCGCGCTAGCGATCACGCATCGGCTCCCGGCAACATTCGGATTATATGGCCGGTATAAGGTTCGTACCCTTGCGCTCGGTCCTTATTGTTTCCCGCGCTGCTTATTCCCGCAGCATGAGGAGACCAACGATGGAACGCCAATCCCCTGAAACCGGTGTGATCGAACTGGGCACCGCGAGCACGGATACCCACGGTTCGGATATCTTCAACCTGCCCGAGCCCGGCGGTTACGTGAAGCGCGGGATGTTCGACTGAGCGATAGCGCGCGGGGACAGACGTCCTCGCGCGTTTCGGGTTCGCCATGCGATATCTCCAGCTTGAGCCCTTGGTCGGCTACGGCCTGGTCGGCGACCGTGCGGTTTTCCTCGATTTGCGCCGGGACCGCTATTTTTCCCTCGACCCCAGCTGCGAACACGCCTTCCAGGAATTGCGTGAAGCCCCCGAGCCGGTCTTGTCCGCGGGACCTCATCGCGAGGCGCTGCTGGCGACCGGGCTATTTCGGGCAAGCGCGCTCCGCGTCCGCCTGGCGGCTGCAGACCCTGCGCGTCCTACGCTAAGCCTGCTGGACGAGACAGCCCGGGCCGGGCTTCGCCTGCGCGCTGCCTGGCGAGCCTGGCGCGCGGTGAAGCGGGCGCGCAGGCGCCTCACCACGGTCCCGATAGCCCAAATCGCGCGGGATATCCGGGAAGCGCGCTACGCGGTCCCGCCGCAAGGCGATGCCTCGGTCGCAGAGGATGCCGCGCGCAGCTTTGTCGGCGCTCGCGCGATCGTGCCGGTCGAGCGGGGCTGCCTCCTCGACTCCCTGGCCCTGATCGACTGGCTGGGCGAGGATGCCGGGCATGCGCAGCTGGTGTTTGGAGTGAGCCTCGATCCTTTCAGGGCGCATTGCTGGCTTCAGACCGAGCGCCTGCTGCTGACCGATGCGCACGACACCGTCGGGACGTTTGTCCCGGTCCTGTCGGTCTGATGCCCCTCCGCTTCCTGGCGGCGGCCGGTCCCCAGGAGGATCTGGCCGAGATCTCGCGAGGGGTTGCCGAGACCTCGTCCTCGCTCGTTCCCGTCCTTCATCGCCCCGGGCTCGCCGTGTGGGTGTCGCCGCAGACGCCGTGGCTGGCATCGGACGACGGAAGCGCGGTGGCCATCGGAACGCTATTCGAGAGCGAACGCGGTGTCCGGCTGCAGCGATTGCCGTCGCCGCTGCCCTCGCCGGGATGCTTCACGCGCAGGGCGTGGGGCTGCTATCTGCTGGTCGTCGAGGCGCCGGATGGACACTGGGTGCTGCGCGATCCTTCGGGGGGCGTGACATGCTATCACCGGCGTCATCGGAGCCTCAGTCTCTATGCCTCCGATCTGGCGATCCTCAACTTGGCGTGCAGCGGCCCGGAGGAACCCGATCAGGGCTACTTGCGGCAGTGGCTGACCTATCCCCAATTGCGCGCCGCTCCGACAGGCATCGTCGGCGTCCGAGAAGTCCTGCCCGGTGAGGCGCTGGTCGCCCGGGGAGCGGAATTAACCGCGAGCGCGGCCTGGACCCCTTGGGACCACGCTCGGCCGGACCGCGCGATCGCGAGCTTCGAGGACGCGGCCGCACATGTGCGCGAGGCCGTGCTGCATGCGGTGCCGCGTCTGGCTGCGGATTGGAACGATGTCGTTGTCCAGCTTTCCGGCGGGCTCGATTCCTCGATTATCTGCGCGGCGCTGGCAGCGGCCGATTGTCCGTTCCGCGCGGTGACTTTCGCGACTTTTGCGCCCGATGGCGACGAGCGCATCCATGCCCGCGCGGTCGCAGACCACTGCGGCGTCGAGCTGGCGGTATTGGCCGAGGACACTCAGCCGATGGATTTCGCAACGGTGCCCTCCCTCGCGCTGCGGCCCCCGCCAAACGCGTTGATGCGGGCGTTGCATCGCATCCTTGCCAACCACTTCGCGGTGACGGAGGCTGGCCTTGCGATCGACGGGACCGGGGGCGACAACGTGTTCTGCTCCTTGTCCAACGCTTCCCCCGCCCTCGACGCGCTCGCCCGGCAGGGTCCGCGCGCTGGCCTCGCCGCTATCCAGGACCTGGCAAGGGTGCACGGAACCACGGCCTGGGCCGCGAGCCGCGCCGCTTGGCGCCGTCATCGCCGGCCTCGCGAGCGCTGGCCAGCGGACCTATCCTTCCTGGCACCGGATGCGATCGCCGAAATGCCGGCTCATTTCTGGCTGGACGCTCCGTCGGACGCGGCCCGCGGGACTTACGAACATGTCCGGTCGATCGTCGGGATCCGGCACTTCCTGCGCGATCCAGCGCCGGGCGAGACACCCGCGCTTCATCCCCTCCTGTCCCAGCCGGTGCTGGAGGCTTGCCTGCGCGTTCCGTCCTGGCTGTGGATTCGAGACGGTCGCGATCGCGCGGTGGCGCGCGCTGCGTTCGGCGACCTGCTCCCCCGTGCGATCCTGATGCGCCGATCGAAAGGTGCGCTGCAAAGCATGTTCGTAAGCGGATACATGGCCGGCCGAGCCGTCCTCGAAGGGCTGCTGCTCGAGGGACGGCTCGCGCAAGCGGAGATGATCGACCGGGAAGCGGTTCACGCTTACCTCCAGCGCTCATCGCAGCCGGGCGATTTCGGCTACATTCGCTTGCTCGAGCTGGCATCGGCCGAGACCTGGTTGCGATCGTTCGACGGCTGAGCTGCATCCCGCCGGTCTCGCGCCGCATCCCACCGACGATACTGGTCCGCCTTCGCGCGGTCCGGATCGGTGTAACCCTGTAGCCAGTACCGAAACCAGTCCAGACTGCGTCGATACGCTGCGTGCCGATGACGAGGCTGCACCTTCGCGTGGCCCTCGTCCGGAAAGGCATAGAGCTCGACCGGCGTCGGGCTGGCGGCCAAACGCGTGTAGAGCTCGGCCGAGTTGCGAGCCTCCTGCTCGGGCATCTGCATCAGCAGGGGAGCCCTGATCCGCTCGGTGTTAAGGGCCGGGGAGATGAGCCGCCAGCGCTCGGGGGTTTCATCGGGACTGCCAAGGCCGAGGAAGGCGCGCAGCACCTCCGCATAGTCGCGCCCCGGCACGACGTTGCTCCAGTAGCTTGACGGCGAATATTGCGGAGAGGCGGTTGCCGCCGCCGAGAGGATGTCGGAGTTCATCGCGACCCACAGGGTCGCTTCGCTTCCGGCGCTGAATCCCCCCATTCCCACGCGCCCGCGATCGATCCAGCCGCGCTGCGCGAGGAGATCGACCACGCCCCTGACGCTCGCCAGCGCGTCATTGTAGCTCGCCAGGATGTCATTCCCGCTGCCCGGCACCCTGTTGAGGCAGGCGACCACGAAGCCGGCATCGACCAGCGGCGCAAACGGGAACTCGTCACCGACCCCTCCGCGCAGAAAGCCCGGGCAGTAGTAGTAGCTGATGAACGCGGCTGCCGGCCCTTTCGCCGTCGGCGGCCGCAACACCGTTCCCGAGACCTGGCGCCCATCGGCGAGCGTCCAGGTCAGCTGCTCGACCCGGGCGGGCCCGCGCCCCCGCAAGAGCGCGTTGGGATCGAACAGCACGCTACGCTGGCCCGATGACAGGTCGATCCGCTCGAGCCGCGGCGGCTCGACCGCGCCCGCGGTCACGCAGACCGCGGCGTCGGGGGTCAGGGCGCAGGGCCTCCCGGCATCGCGCGATCCGCCGATCAGCCCCTCCGTCCGCACCACTGTTCTGACAGTGCCGCGCACGGTGTCCCACAGAAGAAGCGATTGCCGATAGTGGCTGTCCTGGACGGTGACAGCCAGCTCGTCGGCGCCAGGCCGCCACGCCAGCGACGCAATGCCGCCGCTAGGGCACCCGGTCCGTATGCAAGCGACGATTCCTTCCGGGCGTTCGATCTCGAGTATCGAGCGATCGCCCTCCTGGCGCACCCGCGCGATCGGCCGGCCCGCGGTTTCGAGCACCATCGAAACCCCGGACAGCGGGGTCAGCGGCGGCCGAGCGAGCGGCGCGATTGCCTCGGCAGGTCGCGTTTCGAGCGTCTCCAGATCGAGACTGTAACGCTGGCGCGGCGACTGCCACAGCAGCCCGGCGCGCGTGTACCACTGGCCGACCATGCGCTGGCTGGCCAGGCGCCCGTTGACCCAGCCGCCCCGAAAGAGATTCTGCGCGAGCTCGACACTGCCATCGACCAGAATGCCTTCGTCGTACTCGCGACGCTCGGCCCGCTCGATATCCTGGCGCGAGGGACCCAGATCATAGGTCAGCGTGCGGCCGCTGGCGCCCACGGTCATGCTTTCGACATCGCCGTCTGCCACGACCACGGGCCAGGTCCCGGTCCCATCGATGGCAGTCCGCCATATTCCAATCGCGCCCTCCCTCAGCGCGCGATGGAAGATGAAGCGACCGTCGGGCGACCAGGCGGCGGTCTCCACCGCAAGCGGTTCCGAGGCTCCCTCGATGGCGTTCCCGCCGCCTGCGATGCGCCGCACCGTCTGCGTTTGAAGATCGGCAACATACCACTCAATGAGGTAGCGGTTGTCCGCGATCGATGCGCGTTCAAGGCGGAACACCACCATGCGGCCGCCCGCCGACGCCGAGAGGCTGGTCATGTCGCCCACCTCGACCAGTTCGGGAATAGTTGGTCCTGCCAGCGCCGGCGCGCCCGCCGCCCAGGCCAAGGCGGCAAATGTCAGCGCTTTGCCGCGTCCAAGGCGGAGGTTCACCACGCGCGTCGGACTTGCAGCGAGACGAACCGGCCGCGGCCGCCCGAGTTGACGGGATCGTATCCCAGCCCTCTGCCCTGCCCCGGTTCGGGCAGGAGGCGAGGCGGTCCGGCGTCGGTGACGTTCTCGGCGAACATGCTCAGCCGCGTCCCTCGTAGCCAGGATGAGACGCTGTCGGCAACGGTGTACGAAAGGCTGAAGTCGGCGGTCGTATACGATCCGATTGGCACGAGTGCGGCGCCGCGGTCGTCCGCGTAGTCGCCCGCGTGGTTCACGAACAGGCCGGCGGTCCACGAACCCCGGTTCCAGCCCACCCCTCCCCGGGCCCGCCACGCGAGCGGGCCGAATACCCGATCGAGCCCCTGCGCTACCGGGCTGGCCGCTGTGATGCGGTCGTCGAACGCAAGAACGTGATTGAGGTTCGCCTCGAGGACGAAGCCGTTGGCGCCCGTCTCGAAGGCATAGCGCGCGGACAGATCAAACCCATCGGTGCGGGTCTCGGCCGTGTTGCTCACGCGGGTGTCGAGCAGGATGTCGACGTCGGCGGGCGTCGCCCCGCCGTTGGAAAAACCCGGTCCGGTCACGTCGAAGGTGCGCTGGGCGCCTCCGATAATCGCCGTCGCGTCCGCCAGAGCTGGATTGCGAGAGATGATGGACTCGTACGCCGGGTCGCCGATCACGGCGGGGGTCCGGATCGGCAAGGCGATGCGGTCCACGAACGTGATGGCGTAATACCCGAACGATAGCTTGAGGCCAGGCAGGAAGGCGGGCGAGAAATCCGCGCCGGCTGACCAGGTGGTCGAGGTCTCCGGCCGAATGTCGGGATCGCTACCCTGGAGAATGGCGGCGATTTCCCCAAGAGGCGCTTGGGCAGGGTTCTGGTAGGCGAGGAAGGACGGCGCGTAGAAGACGTCATAGTTGCCGCCGGTTTCCGCGAGCAGCGGTGCGCGGAACGACGTCCCGTAACTGCCGCGAAAATCGAATCCGGCGACAGGTGACCATAGCACGCCGAGTTTAGGGTCGAACGCCGAGCCGGTAGGTCCGTAGTCATCGAAGCGTCCTGCCGCCGACAGTTCCAGCCGCTCAAGGCCGGGCGAGCGGTTGCGGCTCGATACGAGCGGGACGGAGAGTTCGCCGAACAGCGACATGACGTCGCGGCTGGCCTGCGTGACGGTCCGGGGGAAAGCCGATCCCTCGAAGATTTGACGATAGGCTTCGGCCCGTACCTCCACGCCCAATGCCGCTCGAACCGAACCGCCCGGCAGATCGAAGAGCGGCCCATCCGCCTTTATCGCGCCGCCGAACACTTCGTTTCGCAAGCCCCGCGAATTAACGAAGCCCACTCCGCCCGGCTCGTCCTGCTGCTGGTCGGAGGTCGATAACGCGTAAGTGCCTTCGACACGTGCGCGCCAATTCGCGCCGAAGTCATAGGAAAGCTCGGATCCCAGACTGATCGCCTCGGCGACGGCCTGCGCGCTGATCGCGATCGGCGAGACGCCCGGGAAGAAGGTCCTGTCGGTCGTTCGGTGTGCGTAGCTGCCGGTCGCACCGATCCGCAATCCAGCGATAAGGTCCTGCTCGACACTGGCGAGCACGCTGTGCCGTTGCTCACGAGGAAGCAGAAAGTTATCCGGGTTGAGGTTGATCGTGAAGGCCCGGTCACGAGCCTTGACCTCCCGCTCCTCGCGATACTCGTAGGCGAGCAGCGCGTGCCCGCCGCTCCAGTCGAGCCCGCCGGCCTGCGACAGCAGGAGTTGCTGGCCACCGCCGCGGGTTGTCGTTCCCGCGTGGGCGCTCGTTTCAAGCCCATTCAGGCTATCTCGCAGGATGAAGTTGACCACGCCGCCGACGGCATCAGAACCGTAGATCGCGGAAGCACCGTCCGTGAGGATCTCGACCCGTTCGATGAGGCTCACCGGGACAAGGGAGATATCGACGTAAGCCCCGTAGCCACTCGGTGCCATCCGCCGGCCGTTGAGCAGAACCAGCGTGGCGCGCTGCCCTAGGCCGCGCAAGTTCAGTCCCGCGCCGTGGTCGGTGCCGTCCTGATCGGGCAAGGCGACTTCGAAGTTTTCCTGGTTGACCCCGCCTTGCGTGTTCTGTGGCAGCTTACGCATCAACTGCTCGACGGAGGTTGCGCCGCTACGATCGATCTCTTCCCGGTCGATCACGATCACAGGCGAACTAGCCGGCGCACCGCGCAAATGCGTGCCGGTCACGACGATCGGCGTGCCGCCTTGTGAGGGCGCGCCGGTCAGGACCGCTGATTCCGGACTTTCGCCTCCTCCTAGCCCGACGATGACCAGCGATCCCCCAACCCGCCGGACTGCGAGACCGCTTCCGGCGACGAGGGCGCGGACTGCCTCTTCGACGGTCAGCGATCCGGATACCGCGGGCGCGCGCCGCCCCCGCACAAGATCGCCCGATGCCACTATGCTGCGGCCCGTCTGCGCCGACAGCTGGCGTAAGGACGACGCCAAGTCCTGCTCCGGCAGCGCGATCGGAAATACTTCCGTGGTCTGGGCGCTCGCCGGCGCGGCGCAGGTCACAGCGCAGGCCGCACCAGCGGCAAGCAACGTCCCCAACAGATTGCGGTGCATTCGATCCCCCTTTGGCCGGCGCCAGGCTGGCGATGCCGGTGGGGGCTCTGACGACAGGGAGAGAAGCTACCCCCCGAAAAATCTCCAGGCGGGGCTATCGCGCGGGCGGACGCCGCAGCCACAGCATACCGGCTGCGTCATAGCTGACTTCCAGGCCGAGCGCCGACGCCACGCTTCGTGCAAACCCTTCGACATCGCCGGCCCGGAACGCGCCCGTCACCCGCAGATCCGCGATCGCCGCGTCCGCCAGGCGGATCTGCTGATGGCTCTGCCGGTTCACCTGCTCGACGGCTTGAGCGAGGCGGACATCGTCGAAGTCGATCATCGCCGGTTGTGGGGAGGTCCCGGTAACGTCCGGCCCTTCCCCGCTCGGTGGAGGTTGAGCCGGTACCATCAGCTGTTGTCCGGCGGTAAGGGAGATAAGCTGCTCCGGACGGTCGGCGGAAGGCGGATAGGAGACCTCGATCCGGCCTTCGATCAGCGAGACCCGCGTTCCCCGAGAGTCCAGCCGAACGACGAATTGCGTGCCTCGCGCCGTCACGCGCGTTCCTTGCGCCAGCACGATGAACGGCCGTGCTTCGTGGAACACCGTGAAGCGGCCCTCGCCGCGCCTCAAGGTGAGGCGACGCTCGCCCCGATCGAGCACCACATGGAGTTGGCTTCCCGGCGACAGGACAACCTGGGACCCGTCGGCAAGCCGCAACGTGCGGCTTGCACTGTCGCCGGCCGCGAAGACGTCCTGCTGCACATCGATCGCCGGCGAAAGCGTCGTCTGCCGCAAGACGAGCGCCGCCACGCCGAGGAGCACGATACACACGCCCGCGGCGGCAGCCGCAAAAGCGTAGCGCCCAGCCCCCGGGCCAGGGCGTTCGAGGCCGGCTGAAACCGGCACGGCCCGGATCTGACTGGATGCCTCAAAAATGACCGAGAGGCGGTCGTAGGCCGCGGCGTGGTCCGGATCGGCGCGATACCAGCGCTCGAAAGCGGCGCGTTCCACGTCGCCCTGCGGACCATTCAGCTTCGCGATCCAGTCGGACGCTTGCTGCCGCACTTTTTCGCGGCGTCCGCCCAATAGCCAGCGCATCATGCCCGGTCGCGGTCCAGCATGCGGTCCAAGGCGGCAATGGCCTTGCTCATCTGCTTCTCGACCCCTTTGATCGACAGGCCAGTCCGCTGCGCGATCTCGGCGTAACTGAGCCCTTCGACTCGGTGAGCCATGAATATCTCCCGCGTTCTCGGTCGCAGCCTTAGCACGGCGGCTTCCACTCGCTGGAGCATATCGCGCGATTCCAGGATACGGTGGTGGTCGATCCCCTGAAGCGTGCTCTCGTCCGCCGGCACGTGGCTTTCCTCCATTCGCCGCCGGCTCCGCTTCGCCCGATCGCGAAGCAGGTTCGTAGCCATGCGGCTCAGATAAGCCTGCGGGCGCTCGACGAATTGCAGCCCTTCGGATCCCAGGCCCGCCAGCCGGCAGAAGATGTCCTGAACGAGATCGCGCGCTTCCTCGGCGCTCGCGGTCCGCCGACTGAGGGACCGCAGCAGCCGGGGAGACTGCTCGCGGTAAATCAAATCGAGCGAAGCCGCATCGCTGGCTCCCACGCTCCCTGCGGCATCCGTGGGGTCGAGAGGATCGCGCGCGCGAACGTCGTGGTCGACCGTCATGGCCCCGACGGACCGCCCCGGCGATCAAACCCGCGATCTGGTTGTCTTGCTCGGGCGAGAGATTCCACAGGCGCCTCACCGGTTGACGAGACGCGCCGGCAAAGAGCCGGGTGTTGAGAACATGCTTGGACATGCGCCGCCGCCTTTAACCGCAAGCGGTCTGGACATGCGCGACGGCCACCCGGCCGAAATCGCCGGCCCCACAAGCGAGGTTCTCACGCCTCGGCGCCGACCCCCGGCGCTTAACCAGGATAGAGTCGAAATAGCTGAGAGCAAGACGTTGTCTTGTCAGCAATGGGCATATTCGAGGGTCGACTAATTGCGGATCGAGTTTCTGCAGACCGAGGACAAGCTTGGTTGTCAAAGACCCTGTTGCCGCAAAAGCCCGGCCACGCTTTTAGGGCGGCACGACGAGGCGCAAACCGTTCGGATTTGTTATGAACCCGCATAACCTTCGAGCGGGCCGCTGTTACCATGTCATTGAGAATGCAGTCCGCGACATGCGGCGATACAATCGGAATTTCACAGAGGTGAGCATTGCGGCTGGGTGCGTGCCTGCCTGCCTAGCCGCCGAGCACTTCCCTCAGTTTCGCGCGCGCGCGGTAGAGCCTGGTCTCGACAGTCTTTTCGGTGATGTCGAGAATGGCCGCCGCCTCGGCCTGGGTGACGTTGTCGACGGTGCGCAGCAGCAGGACATCGCGCAGGCGGGCGGGCAGCAGCGCAATCTCGGCCGACACGCGCGCGAGCTCGGTTCGGTCGGACACCTGCACGTCCGAAGGGACAGCGTCGTCCGAGACAAAGCGGGCGTCATCGAGCGGCGCTGCACGGGTGAAAAAAGCGCGCACCCTGCGCCGGCGCGCCCAGTCGCGGCACTTGTTGAGCGCGATGCGCCTGACCCAGGCGCCAAACGGCCTGCTCGCGTCGTATCGGGCCAACGCGGCGAACGCGGCCACGAAGACCTCCTGGGTGACGTCGAGCGCCTCGTCCGGATTACCGGTCGTCGCCCGCACCAGTCGAAACACGGGCTCGCGATGCCGCGCAAGCAAAGCCCGGTAGGCCTCCTGTCGCCCCGCGAGCGCCAGAGTCGCGAGCTCCGCGTCGCTGGCGTCGGACAGCGCCAGGCTCACCGTACGCCGGGGGTCAGAGCCTTGACCACGGTCCTGTCGAACCGCGCCTGCTGCTCGGGCCTCAGCTCGGCGCGCATGGCGAAGAGATGCTCGAGCGTTTCCTTCTGCAGCTCGCCCATGACATGATGGTTGTGATCGACCGCGGCGGTGACCTGCGGGCCATATCCGCGCTCGGCCTCGATCGCCGCGGCGAGATCGGCGTTCGCGGCGTGCATCTCGCGTTCGAGCGCTTGGCGCCGCACGCCGAAGCGCCGCTCGATCGCCTCGATCCTTGCCGCCTGCGCGGAATCGAGGTCCAGCTCCTTGTGCAGCAGCGCGTGGAGCTCGGTTTCGCTCTGCTGGCGCGTTTCGGCGAGCGCTCTACCGGCAAAGACCCCGGCGATCGCCGCGAGGAAAGCGACGATCACCACCAGAATCAGCCGTCTGCCCGAGCTCACGGATGAACCGCCAGCAACGTCGACGGCGCGAGCGCATTGTCAGGCGCAAAGGGCGACAACGGCCGGGCGGAGGCCGGCGCGGTGCCGGCGACACCGCCGCCCGCCATGCCCAGCGCAAGCGCAAACGCCACCGTGGCACCCATGAGCAGTTTTCCGCCGGCCCTGTCCCGTCGTGCGCGGTCGAGGCCCGCGAGGACGGCATCGTCCATCGCGGCGAGCCCCGGCGGAACGGGCATCTCGCCGAGCCGCCGGAGGGTGAGATCGAGATCGGGCACGGAAAAGTCTCCAAGGTCTTCGTCCTCTATACGCATCCCCGCCCGCCGGCCCTCAGCGAAAAAAGTGTGCCGTCAGGCCGAGGGGTGACAGTCGTCGCTGCGTATTTGGCAGATGACACGCACACCAAGGAGACAACCCATGCGTATTCGCCAATTCGCCATAGCACTCGGCGCGCTTGCCCTCGCGACCCCGCAATTCGCCAGTGCGCACACCGAGCTCGTCTCGTCGACCCCTGCGGCCAATTCGCGGGTCGCAGGCCCGACGAAGATCGACCTGCGCTTCGAGGAACCGATCATCGGCAGCACGGCGCACGCCGAAATCGCGATGACCGGTATGCCCGGCATGGCCGACCACAAGCCCACGGCGGTGACCGGCTTCACCTCCAAGGTGAGCAGCGACAGGAAAACCGTGACGCTCGAGCTCGCGCGCGCCCTGTCGGCGGGAACCTACCGCGTGACCTGGTCGGCTGCGGGGGCCGACTCGCATCGCGCGACCGGCAACTTCAGCTTTACCGTCCGGTAAGACGATGGAGGCGCCGCTCGTCGTCGCCATCAGGTTCGCGCTTTTTGCGGACCTGATGATGCTGGCGGGCCTCACCGCATTTTCGCTCTATGCCCTGAAAGGCGAGGAACGAGCCTCCGCGGGGCTGCCGCCGGTGGGACCGGCGGTCGCGCTGTCGCTGGCCGGCCTGGCGCTGTCAGGCATCGGGATGCTCGCGCTGGTCGCTGCGATGACGGGCGCGAGCGTGCTCGCCATCGACGGCGCGGTGCTGCAGGAGGTCGTCGGGCAATCCGCGATCGGCGCCGCGTGGATCGTCCGCATGACGGCCATGGCGGTCGCCGTCGCGGCCGCCCTGGCGCTCAGGCGGTTTCCGGCGACCGCCCGCGTTACCCTCCTCGGCGCGTCCTCGATCGCCATCGCCACCCTCGTGTGGAGCGGCCACGCCGGTGCGACGGAGGGGCCTGCCGGGACGGTGCACCGGGTCAGCGACATCGTCCACATGCTCGCGGCCGCCGTGTGGATCGGGGGCCTTGCTGCATTCGCCCTGCTGCTAAGTCCCGGCGCTGCCGGGCGGCCGCCGGGTCAGCTGACGCTCGTCCACCGCGCGCTGGCGCAGTTTTCACGGGTGGGCACCGCCGCCGTCGCGCTGATCGTGGCGAGCGGGATCGTCAACAGTCTCGTCCTGATGGGGGTGCCCAGTGTCGGCAGCCTGACTGGATCGCTCTATGGGAGGCTGTTGCTTGCCAAGCTCGGGCTGTTCGCCGCGATGCTGATGCTGGCGGGCGCGAACCGGTGGAAGCTGACCCCCGCCCTCGCGATCGGCATCGGCACTGGCGAAAGCGCATCTGCGCTAAGCGCGCTCAGGAAGAGCCTGGCGCTGGAGGGCCTCGCCGCGCTCGCCATTCTCGCGCTGGTGGCCTGGCTCGGCACGCTCGAGCCCGCCGGGACCGGCGCGTAGCCGGGTGCCGCGCTTGCGGATTACGTCGGGTCCTGGGGAAGTCGAGGGAACATGTCGCACCAACGGATGATGCAGCGTCTTGCCCGATGGCACATCTGGCTCGGCTGGCTGGTCGGATTCCCGATCCTGATGTGGACGATCACCGGGCTGGTCATGGTGGTGCGGCCGATCGAGGCGGTGCGCGGCGAGCATCTGCTGGCGCCGCCGCCGCCTATCGTTGCGGAGGGGATTGTCTTCCCACGGATCGATGATGCGATAGCCGGCGCCTCGCTCGTGCAGCAGCGCGGCGGCCCGGTCTGGCTGATCACGGCCGCGGACGGACGCCGGTGGCGCTATTCGGCCGTGGCGGGAACGGCGGTCCCGCCCGTCCTCAAGGATGAGGCCCAAACCATTGCGCAGGCCGCCTACGCGGGCCAGGGGGCCCTGCAGAGCGTCACCTATTTCCCCGCGGACGCCGCGCCGCTCGAACTGCGCCGGAACGTCGCCTCGTGGCAGGCGCGCTTCGCGGACGGCACAAACCTGTACGTGGACGACACGACGGGCGAAGTGCTCGCGGTCCGCACCCGTGGGTGGCGTGTCTACGACCTGATGTGGGGCCTGCACATCATGGACCTGGAGACGCGCGAGGACACTCATCATCCATTGCTGATCGGGTTCGCCGCGATCTCGGTTGCCGGCGCGCTGATCGGCTGCATTCTCCTGTTCAGGCGGCGCAAGGCCCGGCCGCGCGGCGGTCTACAGAGCCGGCCACAGCCGGGCGCGGACGCGCCGGCGTAGTCCGGGCACGGACCAGCTTCAGATCCGCGTTCGAGCCGGGCTGGCCGTTCCCCAACGTGGGAGCCAGCAGAGCCCTGGATGCGGTGAGGCGCGGCGATACACAGGGCGGCTCCGACCCTCTCCCATCCGACGTCGCCGTTCGCCTGCCACAGCTGCCCCGAGGGGGCGGACGAGCCGCCGCCGGATCGCCCGCGCGCTGCGGCTACTGGCCGGTCATCGTGTGGCCCGCGTGCGGGCCTGCGGCCTCGGCTGGCGTGCCGGTCGCGGGCGCCTGCGCGCGTGGACGTGTCGTCGCACTCGGGCGAGCCGATGGGGCCGGTTCTGGACTCGCCGCCGGTGTGACGGCCGCGGGCGTGCCCGCCGCAGGCATGGGTTCGCCGCGCAACATGGCCTCGGTCATGTCGGCCTCGCGTTGCTGCCCGTCGCGCGTCTTGACGGCGTTCGTGCGGACCGCTCCCGAAGCGCCGGCGTCCAGAGCCGCTTCGGACATCGCGACACCACCACGATGGTGCGCCAACATCTTGCGCATGAAGGTCTCACCGACGTCGGCGCCGGTGGCGGACATCATCGCTTGCTGCATGCTCGCCATAGACGCCCGGAACACCTCGGCGCTCCCGGGATCGGGCGTGCCCCCAGCGACGAGCTTGCGAAGATCTTCAACTTCCTCGCTCTGCTTGTCGATCGTGTCCTGCGCCATCTGGGCAATCGCGGCCGGGGGATTCTGCTGCAGCACGATCCGCGACATCTCGATCGCACCCTGATGATGCTCAATCATCTTGCGCACCCAGCTGTCGCCGACGTCGGTGCCGACGGCGGCCATTGTCCGCTCGTTCATCTGCGTCTCGGCGACGGCGAACGGGTTGTTCGGATCGGGTGCCTCACTTGTCACGGCGGCGCCCACCTGCTGGTCGGTGGCGTCGCCGCCGGAGCCGCAGGCGGAAACCAGCAGCCCGGCGCCGATGGCGAGGGAGGTGGCGAGTGGCTTTTTCATGATCTGCTCCTCGTGGAAAGGTTGCATCGACTTTGGACTAGAACGACCCGCTCCCCCTTCCGGTCCGGGACCTAGCCTGCAAACGGTCGAGACCGGCCCGCCGCATCGAACGCGAGAACCTCGAACGCATCCCTGGTGCCGTCGGGCATCTCCATGCCTGGCGATCCGCGCGGCATCCCGGGCACCGCCAAGCCGCGGATACCCGCGGGCCGCGTCTCGATCAGCCGTGCCACCTGTGCCAGCGGGACGTGGCCCTCGAGGGTGTAGCCGGCCACGACCGCGGTGTGGCACGAGCTCAGGCTCGTCGGCACCCCGTACTTCGTCTTGATCGCCAGCATGTCGGGACGGTCCACGACCGTAACCCGGTAGCCGGCGTCGCGGGCGAGCGCGGCCCACGCTTCGCAGCAGCCGCAGCTGGGATCGCGATAGACCGTCATCGCGGCGTCAGCGCGCCCCGCGGTCCCGTCGCCCTTGCTCGTGGCTTTCGCTGCGGTCTCGGCGGCCCGGCCGCATCCCGCCACCGCAGCGCCCGCCAGCGCCGCGAGCTCGATAGCGAACTTCCTGCGAGACATTCCGATTGCATCCATGGCTCGTCTCCGATCGTCGGAAGCTGAGAAGGGTCCGACTATCGGCTAGAGCCGCTGCTGGATCGCCTTCATTTGGTCGATCTCACGCCGCTGGCCGGCCACGATGCCCTCCGGGCCGAAGCACAGCTCGCGGATCTCGGCGTCGCGCAGCGACGCGCGGTTGCACATCAGCACGGCGCCCGAGTGGTGCGGGATCATCGAGCTCAGGAACTGCCGGTCGCCGACCAGCCCTTGCGCCCGGATGCCGGCGAACGATAGCAGGAACACCGCAGCCAGCGCCAAGTAGAGAACCGTATTGAGGCGGGCATCGGTATACATCGACCTCATCGTCAGCATCATGACGATCGCCATCGGCGCCCACATCACGAGGGCCATGTAGAGGAAGTTGACGTTCTGGACGAACTCGCCCCACGACCAGATCATCGCGAACATCCCGACGTACATGATCAGCAGGCTGAGCGCGAGATTGATGCCCAGCATTGTGTAGTGGCGGCCCGCCATGCCCGGCGCCGTGTGCCCGTCCGTGTGCCCGTCCGTGTGCTTGCCGTGGTCCATGATACTCTCTCCTTCTGGCCTCAAGCGACGTCAGTGACCGTGTCCGCTCGGGGCGGGACCGCCGTGGTTGCTCATATCGGTTGGCTCCTCAGAACCATGCGCGGATGCCCGTAAGGAAGCTCCAGCCTCCGGCGTCTTCACCCTGGCTTTGCAGCATCCGGCGGGTCTCGCCGAACGCGCGGCGATACTGCACGCCCACGTAAGGGGCGAACTCGCGGCGGACATCGTAGCGCAGCCGCAAGCCGATTTCGGCATCCGAGAGGCCCGAGCCGACCCCGATCTCGGGACTGTCCTGCGCGGCGAAGTTGAGCTCGGCCTGAGGCTGGAGGATCAGCCGCTGGGTGATGCGCTGATCGTACGATCCCTCGATCCGGGCCATGACCTCGCCCTCGTTCGACAGGAACAGCGCGCCCTCGACCTCGAAGAAGCCCGGCGCGAGACCCTCGATGCCGATCACGGCATAGGCCCGCGAGGGATCGGGCCTCACGTCGTAGCGCACCCCGCCCTGGAGGTTGAAGTAGGGGTCGAGCGCCCGGCTGTAGAGCGCCTGGACCTCGGCCTTCTCGATCGACCCGCCGATTGCGCCTTCGCCGTCGCTCTTGAGCCACAGCCGGTCGAGGTCACCGCCGTACCATGCCTCGGCATCCCATGCGAACCCATCGCGGCCTTCGCGCAGCTGCGCCTCGGCGGTGTCGAGCATGACCCGGTAGAGCTTCTGCCCTCCGTGGAACTCGGCCAGATGATGGCGCCCCATGTGCATGGCCTCGGCGCCGTAGACCGCATCCGCCGCGCTGGCGGTGGGAACCGGCGGCGGCGGCGCATCGCCGGCGGGCAGATCGGTCCCGGCGGGCGCGTCCGCTACCGGCATCGCCCCCACGTCACCCGCGGGAGCCCCGGACATGGCGTGTCCGCCATGCGGGCCGGTCTCCGGCGGCGCCGAGGCTGACGGCTCCACATGCCCCGCGTGGGGATCCGCCGCCGCTTCGGCCACCCCGGATGCCGGCTCCGGCGCAGGCGCCTCCGGCATGGCGTGTCCGGCATGGGGATCGGCGGTCGGCTCCGCCGCGTCCGGCTGCGCCGGCATGGCGTGCCCCGCGTGAGGGTCGGCCGCCGGGGTCGGCGGGGGTGCGGGGTCGGACCCGGCCGGGGCCGTGGCATGGCCTGCATGCGGGTCCGCCTCCTGGGCGATGGCCGGTGCCCCAGCCGCGATCGCGAGCCAGGCGGCGCCGGCGAGCACGAGCTTACGACGCTTCATTCTGGGTATCTCCCGCAACTGGCCGAACGGTGACGACGCGCATCATCCCCGCCGTCATGTGGTAGAGGTTGTGGCAGTGGAACGCCCAGTCTCCGGCCGCGTCCGCGGTCAGGTCGAAGGTCATCCTGCCGCCGGGAGGAACGTTGATCGTGTGCTTGCGCGGACCATGGGCGCCGTGGCCGGTCACCAACTCGAAGAAGTGCCCGTGCAGGTGGATCGGGTGCGGCATCATCGTGTCGTTGACCAGCGTCACCCGCACGCGCTCGTTGAGCCGGAACGGGATCGGGTCGGCTGGGTCGCTGAGCTTCATGCCGTCGAACCCCCACATGTAACGCTCCATGTTGCCGGTGAGATGGAGTTCGAGCATGCGCGAGGGAGCGCGCGCGTCCGGGTTGCGCTCGAGCGCAACGAGATCGCGGTAGACGAGCACGCGATGGCCGAGCCCCTCGAGCCCGACCGGGGGGTCCCCCGTGCGGTCGGCGGGCATCGGCGAAATCGACTGCACGCCCGGTCCCTCGCGAACCTGGGGCGCGTTGCGGAAGTCGCGCATGTCGTGGGCCATCCGGCCGGCGCCGTGGTCCATCCCGGGCATGGCGTCCACTGCCGGTGCTGCCGGCGCCATTCCCGTGTGATCCATGCCCGGCATCGCCTCGGGCGCGGCGGCGGCGGGCGCATGGCCCATCGCCGCGTGGTCAACGGGCGTCGCCTGGGTCGCCGGGGCGTGGCCCATCGCTGCATGATCGACTGTCCCGGCCGGCACCGCCGCCTTGTCCATCCCGGAGCGGTCCATCCCCGTGGTCGTAGCCACCGCCGTTGTCGCGGGTCCGGTCCAGCCGGTCAGCCTCCATAGGTTGCGCGAGGCATTCTGCTCGGCGGAAGGATCGACCCCGCGGACGACGGCGGGGCGGGGCGCGCCGGGCGCCTCCATGCCGGCCATGCCCGCATGGTCCGTTCCAGCCATGTCCATGTCCATGCCCATGTCCTTCATGGTCAGCAGCGGACGCGGGCGCAGCGGCGGCACCGGTGCCGACATACCTTCGCGCGGGGCCAGGGTCGCCCGGCCCAGCCCCGAGCGGTCGATCGCCTCGCTGACGAAAGTATAGGCGCGGTCGCCGGGGGCGACGACGACGTCGTAGGTTTCGGCAACCCCGATCTGCAACTCGTCGACCTCGACCGGCCGGACGTTCTGTCCGTCGGCCTGGACCACGGTCATGGCGAGATCGGGAATGCGCACGTTGAAGTTGGTCTGGGCCGCGGCGTTGATGATCCGCAGGCGAACGCGCTCGCCCGGTGTGAACAGGGCGGTCCAGTTATCGAACGGGCCCCAGCCGTTGACGGTGAAGTCGTAGGTCGAGCCGGTGACGTCGGAGATGTCGGCCGGGTCCATCCGCATGCGGGCCCAGTCGCGCCGCTCGCTCGCGGACAGGTCGCGCCCGGCGAGCAGGCCGGACAGGGTCAGGCGCTGCATGTTGAAGTAGCCGCCGCCCATCTGCTTGAGCTTGCGGTAGATGGTCGCCCCGCGCATCGGACTGTGGTCGGCAAGGACCAGCACGTGCTCGCGGTCGTAGGCAACGGGCTCGGCTCCTGCCGGCTCGATCACGATCGGGCCGTAGACCCCGTCCTGCTCCTGGTAGCCGGAATGGCTGTGGTACCAGTAGGTGCCCGACTGCACGATCGGGAACGCGTAATCGAAGGTCTCGCCCGCGCGGATTCCGGGAAAGCTGATCCCGGGAACACCGTCCATCGCGAACGGCACCAGCAGGCCGTGCCAGTGGATCGAGGTGCTATCGTCACCGCTCGCGCGGTCGGTCAGCGCGTTGGTCACGCGCAGGCGGGCGGTCTGGCCTTCCCTGAGCCGCAGGAGCGGTCCCGGCACCGTGCCGTTGATCCCGATGCCGCGGGCGACCTTGCCATCGACGCGCAGCGCCACTTCGCCGACGGTCAGCGAGATATCGCCTCCGGTCAGCGTCGGGAGCGTGGGCACCGTCCCGCGCGAGACCGGTTGCGCCCAGGCGGGCACGATCCCCGACAGGGCGGCGACGCCCCCGCCAAGCGCGGCCGCGCGGAGGACGTCGCGCCGGTAAAATGGATGTGTTTCGAACATGGACGATCCTTGTGGGCCTGGTTGGCCCCGTTGGCTTGAGCGGATTCAGTGCGGTTGACGGAAGCCGGCGCCTGCAGCGTGACGCTGCAACGTGGATGGAGCCGTGCAGCGGTTCGCCGGCAAGCCGGTCATATCCCTGCCCGCGGTCGCCACGCGATCTCTCGGGGAGAAGAAGCCCGAGCGCCGGGACGGTCGCAGCCGGACGGTTCCGGCCCTTGCCTCGCGGGTTCCGTACCGGTGAGCTACCCGCCTCGCGGAGGGGGGGTCGGCAGCTCGGCCAGGAACCCGGTGCCGCCGCGACGGACCGCGGTCAACGCCGGGGCCCCGATCAGCGCGTGCGGCTCGGCTGCCGCCAGGGGCTGAGTCTCGATGCCCATGCACATGGCCGCGCAGCAGGCCTTGCCGGAGGCATGGCCAGACTTGTCGCTGCCCGTGTCGCCGCCGCAGTGCCCCTTGACTATCTGCTCGCTGTGGTCGGCGGGCGCCGTCGCCAGCGCCGCGCCGTTCTGCAGCGCGACCGGCGCCCAGAGAAGCGAGAGGGCCACAACGGCCGTAAGGAGCCGGCGAAGGCTCATGATGGCTGACCAAGCGCTCATTGCCCGAAGCGATCAACCGCCTGCGCCGTGCTTCGTTCCGCGACGGGGACAGTCCGCAACGGAGCGCGCCAGGCCCAGTTCGCGGCGGCCAAGACCCGGCAGTCAGCCACGGACCAGGTCCAGCCGCAACCGCCGCAGCCGCAGCGCGTTGACGATCACCGAGACCGACGACAAGCTCATCGCCGCGGCCGCGATCATCGGACTGAGCAGGAGTCCGAACGCCGGGAACAGCACGCCTGCGGCCACGGGAATCCCGAGCGCGTTGTAGGCGAAGGCGAAGAACAGGTTCTGGCGGATGTTGCGCATGGTCGCGCGCGACAGGACCAGCGCCTGGACCGCGCCGACGAGGTCGCCGCGCACCAGCGTTACGCCCGCGCTCTCGATCGCGACGTCGGTGCCGGTGCCCATGGCAATGCCCACGTCGGCGGCGGCGAGCGCCGGCGCGTCGTTGATCCCGTCGCCGGCCATCGCTACCCGCCGGCCGGCTGCCTTGAGCTCCTCGATCTTGCGGTGTTTGTCCTCGGGCGAGACGTTGGCGTGAACCTCGTCGATGGCCATCTCGCGCGCTACGGCTTCGGCCGTGGCCAGACTGTCGCCGGTGAGCATGACCACGCGGATGCCGCGCGCGTGCAGCGCGCCGATCGCCGCCGCGCTGGTCGGCTTGATTGGGTCGGCGACCGCGATGAGGCCGGCGGGTTGGCCGTCAAATGCGACGAACATGACCGTGTGGCCGCGGGTTCGCCCGGCCTCGGCCGAGGCCAGCCAGACGGGATCGCCGATCCCGATGCGGCGCATCATCTTCTCGTTGCCGATCGCCACCCGGCGCGCGCCGACCGTCGCCTCGATGCCCTCGCCGGTGACCGACTGCAGGTCGCGGGCCTCGCCCGGCACCGCGCCGCGCGCGCGGGCCCCGTCGACGATCGCGCGGGCGAGCGGGTGCTCGCTGCCGAGTTCGACCGCCGCCACCGCGCCCAGCAGCTCGGCCTCGGCGAGGCCTTCGCGCGGGGTGACGGACACGAGGTCGGGCTTACCCATGGTCAGCGTCCCGGTCTTGTCGACCACCAGCGTGTCGACCTTCTCGAGCGTCTCGAGCGCTTCGGCGTTGCGGATGAGGATGCCATGCTGCGCGCCCTTGCCGGTGCCGGTCATGATCGACATCGGTGTCGCCAGCCCCAGCGCGCAAGGGCAGGCGATGATCAGCACCGCGATCGCATTGACCAATCCATAGGCCAGCGCCGGCGGCGGACCCCAGACCGCCCAGGCGATGAAGCTGGCCACGGCGATGACCACCACCGCGGGGACGAACCAGCCGGCGACCTTGTCGGCAAGCCGCTGGATGGGCGCGCGGCTGCGCTGCGCCGCGGCGACCATCTGGACGATCTTGGCGAGCATCGTGTTCTTGCCGACCCCGGTCGCGTGCATGACGAAGCCGCCGGTCTGGTTGACCGTGCCGCCGATGACCCGGTCGCCGGCCCGCTTGGCGACCGGCAGCGGCTCGCCGCTGATCATCGACTCGTCGACCGCGCTCGAGCCCAGTTCGATCTCGCCGTCGACCGGGATCTTGTCGCCGGGCCGCACGCGCAGGCGGTCGCCTTCGGCGACCTGATCGAGGGGCACCTCGCGCTCGTCACCCGCGCCGAAGATCTTGATCGCGCTCGGCGGGGCGAGCTCGAGCAACGCGCGCAGCGCGCTTGAGGTCGAGCCGCGCGCCTTGAGCTCGAGCACCTGGCCGAGCAGCACCAGCGTGGTGATGACCGCGGCCGCCTCGTAGTAGACCCCGACCCTGCCTGCATGGTCGCGGAACGCCGCCGGGAACAGGTCCGGCGCCAGCGTCGCAACGAGGCTGAAGACATAGGCGATCGCCACCCCGAAGCCGATCAGGGTGAACATGTTGAGGTTGCGGGTCCGCAGCGACTGGACCGCGCGGACGAAGAACGGCCAACCACCCCACAGAACCACAGGGCTCGCCAGCGCCAGCTGAAGCCACTGGATCCGGCCGGGTTCGACCAGGCGTTCGAGGCCGGCCCCGACCATGTCGCCCATCGCGTAGGCGAACAGCGGCACGGTCAGGAGCGCGCTCCACCAGAAGCGCCGCTGCATGTCGACCAGCTCGGGATCGGGGCCATCGTCAAGGCTGACCGCCTCGGGCTCGAGCGCCATGCCGCAGATCGGACAACTGCCGGGACCCAGCCGGCGGATCTCGGGGTGCATGGGGCAGGTATAGATCGTGCCGGGCGGCGCGTCTTCGGCCGCATCGGAATGGGCGCCCGACAGATGGAGCGCGGGGTCGGCCAGGAACTTGTCCTTGCACCGGGCCGAGCAGAAATAGTGCCGGGTATGGTCGTGCTCGGCGAAGTGGCGCGCGCCGTCAATGGTGACGGTCATCCCGCAGACCGGATCGATCGCGGTGCCGGCGGGCACCGCCTGTCCGGCCTTCGGCCTGGCGCCGTGCGCGTGATGGTCGATCGTCATCGCCGAAGTCTCCTTTGCTCTTTACGGCTCCCAGGGCGCCACCCCTCGGATTCGGAATCCTAACCCCCGTACCGCAGTACGGAGTCAAGCGCGCCGCGGCGCGCGACGCCTCCCTGTGCACGCCGGAGTCGACGCGATGTGGACGAAGCACATGGCGGATTTGATTGACTCCCTATTTCCTATGACGTGGAAATACAGAAGCGAGTTCCAACGACTCCTTCGACCTAGGAAGGTGCCCCACGGCACGTCAGTAAAGCGCTGGCATGGATGCAAAGTCGATTGGCCCATCTGGCCGTCAGCGGACCGTCCGCTCTTCTTACACGACATGGCGAAGGCTGACGGTCCGCCCTAGGCCCAAAGTAGACACCCCCCGTCCCGCAACCTTACTGGCTTGAGATCGCCGTTACCTCTGCGGCGCTGCCTTGAATGCTGGCGTCGAATGCGACCTTGTCGCCAACCTTCACGCCGTCCAATACTGCGGGCTTGACCGAGAAGGTCATGGTCATCGCCGGCCATTCGATTTCGGGCATTGCCTCGTGGTCGAGGGTGATGGTGCCGGCCGATGTGTCGATCGCGGTCACGACGCCGGTCCCTTGCGCCATCTTGGCTTCGGCAGACATCGCCATGCCGCCCATCGCGGCTTCGCTCGTCGCCGCCATGGTCGGTTCTTCGGTCGGCGCGGGTGCTTCCTGCCCACACGCCGAGAGCGTCACGACGGCGGCCAGCATCACGTTCCGTAGGGCTGCATTCTTCACGTTACTTCTCCTGTGGTTGAGCTTGATCCAATCGACGAGTTCAGGGACCGTCGGCGACGCATGAGCAGGTAGCCGGCCGGAATGACGAACATCGAGAGCAAGGGCGCGGTCAGCATCCCTCCGATCATCGGCGCGGCGATGCGGCGCATGATTTCCGAGCCCGCGCCGGAGCCGACAAGGATCGGCAGCAAGCCGGCTACGATCACGGCGACGGTCATGGCCTTTGGGCGCACCCGCTGGAGCGCGCCGAGCCTGACGGCATTGGCGACCTCTCCAAGCGAGGCATCGGGTCCGACCCTTTCCAAAGCGTGTTTGAGATAGATCAGCATGACGACGCCAAATTCCGCAGCGACACCCGCCAGCGCCAGGAAGCCGACGCCGGTGGCGACCGACTGGTGGTAACCCAACAGATAGATCGTCCAGAAGCCGCCGGTCAGCGCGAAGGGCAACGTGGCCATGATCAGGGCCGCTTCGTCGACCCTGCGAAAGATGACGAAAAGCAGCAGAAAAATGATCGCCAGGGTTGCCGGAACCACGAGTTCGAGGCGCGCAACCGCACGCTCGAGATATTCGAACTGCCCCGAATAGGCGATGCTCACCCCCGGCGAGAGCTTCACCTCGCGAGCCACGGCCTGCTGAAGGTCGGCGACGACCGATGACAGGTCGCGATTGCGCACGTCCACGTAGACCCAGGTCGAGGGGCGTCCGTTCTCGGTCTTGAGCATCGGCGGTCCGTCGGAGATTTCGATGCTCGCTACAGACCCGAGCGTGATCTGTTGTCCGGCCGGCGTGAGAATGGGCAGCGATCGCAGGGCTTCGAGATTGCCCCTAAGCTCGCGCGGATAGCGGACGTTGATGGGATAGCGCGCGAGCCCTTCGACCGTCTCGCCCACGTTTTCGCCGCCGATCGCCCCGCCGACGATCTCCTGAACGTCGGCGATGTTGAGACCGTATCGAGCGGCGGAAGCGCGATCGATGTCTATATCGATATAGCGTCCGCCGGTGAGACGCTCGGCCAGCGCCGAGCTTACTCCAGGCACTTGCTTTGCGGCACGCTCAACCTCGCGGGCGATCCGGTCGATTTCGACGAGGTCGGAGCCGGATACCTTGACGCCGATGGGGCTCTTGATTCCGGTGGCGAGCATGTCGATGCGGTTGCGGATCGGCGGCACCCAGACATTGGCCAGGCCGGGCACCTGTACGGTCCGGTCCAGCTCCTCAACGAGCTTTTCCGGGGTCATCCCCGGCCGCCATTGATCGCGCGGCTTGAAGTGAATGGTGGTCTCGAACATTTCGAGCGGTGCAGGATCCGTCGCGGTCTCCGCGCGTCCCGCCTTGCCGAACACGCTTTGCACTTCGGGCGCCGACTTGATCATCCGATCGGTCTGCTGGAGCAATTCCGCCGCCTTCGTCGGAGAGAGGCCGGGAAGCGCCGACGGCATGTAGAGCAAGTCTCCCTCGCTCATCGCGGGAAGGAACTCGCCGCCGAGCCGGGTCGCGGGCCAGGCCGTGGTCAGGAGCACAAGGCCGGCAATGACGAGCGTCGCTTTCGGCCGGCGCAGAACCCAGTCGATCGCCGGACGATAGGCGGAAGTCAGCCAGCGGTTGACCGGATTGTCCTGCTCGGCCGGGATGCGGCCTCGAATGAGCCAACCCATCAGAACTGGCACCAAGGTCACGGAGAGGATAGCCGCCGCCGCCATCGTGTAGGTCTTGGTGAAGGCAAGCGGGCCGAACAGGCGGCCCTCCTGCGCTTCCAGCGTGAACACCGGCACGAACGACAGGGTGATGATCAGCAAACTGAAGAACAGCGCCGGGCCTACCTCCGCTGCGGCGTCGCCGATCACTTTCCAGCGTTCGGCACCGGCGAGCGGACGTTCGGGGTTGGCTTCGTGCCAATGCTCGATCTGCTTGTGCGCATTCTCGATCATCACGATGGCGGCATCGACCATCGCGCCGATCGCGATCGCGATGCCTCCGAGCGACATGATGTTGGCATTGATGCCCTGCACCCGCATGACAAGAAACGCAGCGAGGACCCCAAGAGGCAACGTGACCACGGCGACCAATGCCGAGCGCACGTGCCAAAGGAACAGCGCGCACACGAGCGCGACGACGATGAACTCCTCGATGAGCTTGCCGGTGAGATTGTCTATCGCCTCGTCGATCAGGATCGAGCGATCGTAGACCGGCACCACGGCGACGCCTTGCGGCAGGCTGGCGCGCAGGCTCTTGAGCTTGATCTCGATCGCCCGGATGGCCGAGCGAGCATCGGCGCCAGACCGAAGTATGATCACCCCTCCGGCCACTTCGCCCTCGCCGTCGAGTTCCGCTATCCCCCGACGCATTTCCGGCCCGACCTGGATCGTCGCGACATTGCCAAGGACAACCGGCACACCGCCCGGCGTGGCACGAATGGGGATCACCGAGAAATCGGCGACGGTTTGAAGATAGCCCGAGGCGCGGACCATGTATTCGGCCTCGGCCATTTCCACCACCGAGCCGCCGGTCTCCTGATTGGCTCGCTGGATAGCTTCGACAGCCTCACCGTGCGTCACGCCGTAACCGGCCATACGGACGGGATCGAGCACGACCTGATACTGTTTCACCATGCCGCCTATGCTGGCGACCTCGGCGACGCCGGGAATGTTTTTTAGCTCATAACGCAGGAACCAATCTTGGATGCTGCGTAGCTGGGCCAAGTCATGCCCCCCCGTTCGATCGACGAGCGCGTATTGATAAACCCAGCCCACTCCAGTCGCATCGGGCCCGATGGCGGAGCGTGCGCCTTCTGGCAGCCGCTGCTGCGCCTGGTTCAGATATTCGAGAACGCGAGAGCGCGCCCAGTAGAGGTCGGTCCCTTCATCGAAGATTACGTAGACGAAGCTGTCGCCGAAGAACGAGTAGGCCCGCACCGTTCTCGCGCCGGGCACGGACAGCATTGTTGTCGCCAGTGGATAGGTGACCTGGTTCTCGACGATGTGGGGGGCCTGGCCCGGATAGGTGGTCCGAATGATGACCTGGGTATCGGACAGATCGGGCAAGGCATCGACCGGCGTAGCGCGCACCGCGAGCAGCCCGGCCACCAGCAACGCCGCAGCCGCCACAGCGACCACCAGCCGGTTGGCAATCGACCAGCGGATCACCGAAGCGATCACCGCTGCGCTATCCGCGCGATGCGGCGAAGGGTCGGCCCCGCCGAAGGCTGGTCGAAGGCAATCCGCACGCGGTCGCCACGCTTGTAGCCGCGGATCAGGGCGGGCTCGGCCAAGAAGCGCATCGTCATCGCCGGCCATTTGAGCGCCGGGACCGGACCGTGGCTGACAGTCACGCTCCGGGCATCGATGGCGGTGATCGCCCCGTCCGCCTCGAAAAGCTCTTGCGGGCTTCCGGCCGTGGCCGGCTTGGCTAGGCCGAGCGAACGGACCTGGGCCCCCGTCAGGCTCGCCTCGGAGTCGATCAGGAACTGGCCGGAGGTGACGACCCGCTCTCCTTCGGCCAATCCCTCGAGGATCTCCGTCTGGCCGTTGCCGGTAGCGCCGGTTCGCACTTCCGCCGGCTGGTATCGCCCGCCCGGCAAGGCCAGCATGACGATCACTCGGGTGCCGGTGCGGATCACCGCCTCGTCGGGCACCAGCAGTGCCGCGCGTCCACTGCCCCCAAGCGCGACTTCGGCGAACATTCCCGGCCGAAGGCGTCCGCCTGGGTTGGCGAGCTCGATGCGCGCTGTGAGCGTGCGGCTCTCGCCCGCCACGGTGGGCAGGATCGCCGCGATCCGGCCCGGGAACCCCGCACCCGGGTAGGCCGAGAGCGTAGCATTCGCCGGCTGACCAACAGCCAGCCGTCCCGCAACGGCTTCGGGAATGGCGGCATTGAGCCACACCGTGTCGAGCCCGTTGATCTCGGCCAGCGTCTGGCCCGCCGCTACGCTCATTCCCGACCGTATCCCGAGCGATTTGATGAGCCCACCCGATGGGGTGCTGACGGTGAGCACGTTCTGTTGGCGCCCGGTGCGCTCGACCGCCGCAATGACGCCGGGCGGAATGCCAAGCAAGGTCAGACGCTGACGAGCCGCGCTGGTCAGGGCTTCGTCTCCGGTGCGGCGTACCGCCAAATATTCTGCCTGAGCCCCACCCCACTCGGGCACCAGGAGGTCAACGAGCGGCGCGCCGGCGGCGATCACATCGCCCGGGGCCCGGCCATGGACCTTTTGCACGAAGCCGGACGCGCGCGCTTGCACGATTGCTACGTCGCGTTCGTTGAAATCGATCGTGCCGGTGGCGGTGAAGCGACTGTCGAGCGTTCCCATCCGCGCCGTGGTCACGCGCACACCAAGGTTCTGCGTCCGCGCTGGATCGATGCGGACGCCTGGCTCGGCCTCGCCTTCGTCAGCGTAGCGAGGCACTAGCTGCATATCCATGAAGGGCGATTTTCCCTGCTGTTCGAAGTGCTGGCTGGGCACCATCGGGTCATACCAATAGAGCACGCGGCGGCCGCCCGCGTCATTGTTCGCGTCGCCGCGATATTCGGCCACGAAGTACCCGGTGGTCCCCGCGATCAGCGCGATAGCCGCCGCTGCGGCCCCCAAGGTGCGTCGACTAGTGAGCGGCATCGACTGACCCTCCGAAGGTGAGGTTGATGCGCACGGCGTCGCGCATGACCTCCGCCTCGCGTTCGAGAACGAGCAGTTCGGCCTGGACCCCTGCCGTACGTACCGCGATCACGTCCTGGACACTGGCGCGGCCGGCCGCATAGCTGGCGATTTCCAGATCGGCGTGCTGTCGAGCCAAGGGGAGGAGCGTATCGCGTGCGCGCTCCCACTGATCGTGATGCATGGCGTGATCGGCAAGACTCGCTTCGAGGTCGGCGGCCAGCGAGCGCCGGAGGTCCTCCCTGCGCGCAAGCACAGCCTGGGCGTCCGCTTGGCGCGCGGCAATGGTCGGGTTCTGGCGACGAGCCGTGAACAGCGGCAAGCTGACGGTAACGCCGGCTGAAACCATGTCGCCATAGCGAGATGCCCGCCTTTGATAGGCTACATCAAACATCCAGTCGGGGCGCTTTCCGGCAACGGCCAGGGCCGTCTCGGACTGCGCCTGCTGCCATTGTGCGTGCGCCAGTTCGATCTGCGGAAGCTCGTCGACGGACCTCCGCAATCGGACGGAATCGATTTCAAGATGCGGGAGAGACCCTGCTACCGCAGGATCGGGATCGCCGGTCCAGCGCACCAAACTTACCCTCGCACGCTGGCGCTCTGCCAGTATTTCCGAGCGCATGTCCTCAAGTTCAACCAGTGCCATCTGAGTGTCTAGGGTTTCGGCGGGCCGGACCGAGCCGGAGGCCACGCCCGCCGCGCCGCTGGTTCGATAGGTGGCGATCGTATCCATGGCCGTGTTGACCGCTGCCAGGCGCCGCTCCGCAAAGGCGAGATCTAGCCAGGCGACGCCCGCCGCAATCCTCGCCTCACGCACGCTCAGGGCTTGAGCCGCTTCGGCCTCGGTAACGTCGGCGGTGGCTCTGGCGGCCAGCGCGCGACGTCTCGCCGCGCTCGGCACTTCCTGGCTCAATCCGATCACCGTCATGGTCATGTCGTCCTCGATCAAGGAGAATGCCGGTGGACCGGAGACGGGGAAGTTCTCGACACGGACGCCGAGTTTGGGATCGGGCAATTCGTCGGCCGCGGCGATGGCTGTTCGTCGTGCCTCGATTTCTAGCCGGCCCGCTTCAACCGAAGGCCCGTTGACCGCGGCTAGGGCGAGCGCGCTCTCAAAGCTCATCGGCTCGGCCATCACCGAAGCGGGGATGGCGGCGAGCATGGTCGCAACCAAAATCGTACGCATGCGCGTTATCCTGAAGTCGGGGAAAACGGGTGGCGCTCGCTCTCGGGAGGCCAGTGCTCCGTTTCCAAACCACTCATTGTGCTCGACGAGACCCGACGAACACGCCGGGCTCGATCGAGCATGAAAGCCAGAGGCCTTAGATTGACTGAGTGGGTGGTTCCGGTTCCGGGGCCAGATTCCGGCCGGCAAGCGCGATCACATTGGCCGGAAAATCACCAAGGCCGGAATGATCCGAAGCATCTAGGTCGCCAGTCGCGGGCAACTCCAGGACCGCCGCGCAAGCGACCATAGCCAGGCATCCCGACGCCTTTTCCTTCGGGGGCGTCGGTGCGCCTTCGTCCTGCATGGGGCAGTCTGCACAGCTCCGTTCGGAGTGGCAGGATGCTTCCATCTCCGCAGAAGCCTGCTGTTGAACGGTCGGCATCAGAATGCAGGGAGAGGCTAGCGCAACGCCATTGCCCACAAGGCCAACCAATATGGTCCAGCAGACGAGGAGGCGAACAAGCTTGGGCACGCGCCGTGGATGCGCTGGAAGCCGGAAAGAGTCAATTTGTGAGGACGAGCCAAGGTGCGCAGTGAAGCGAACCGCGCAAGCGGACGGCCACAAGTAAGGCGCCGGCATTCTGTATGCCATTGCTGCTTTGCCGTCAGGCTTCGGAATGGCTCGGCACTTGCTTACCGCTGCTACCGCACTCTAACGCGCCCGGGCAGAGGATCGAGGGGAGACATCCGTCTCCGAAGGATAGCCGCGGCTCGTCAAGCTCGATCTTGGTCGGCTCGCGGATGCGGCCTGCTTCCAAACCTAAAACCGAAGACCAGAGCGAACACGGCCACTAGCTGCGCCACGACAACTTCCAGGGTTGGGTACAGGCCGAATACGTCAAATTGCGGAACCCAATCCAGGGTTGTCACGCCGAAAGTGCCGGCTTCTTGCAAGGCTGCGACGCCTTTGCCGGCAAGCGTCACCGCCAGCACCGCAAGGAGCCATGAACTGTACCGGAAGAAGGTACCGATGGGCAGCGCGTGGCTGTAGCGAAGCATGGCCCATGCAATCGCTGCTAAAGCAACTGCCCCGCTGAGCGCGCCTCCTAATATCGCCCCCTCGCGGCCAGGCGCCCACATGGCCGCAAAAAACAAGATCGTTTCGAAAACCTCCCGATAGACGACCACAAACGCAAGCATGAACAGGAACCACGCCGACTTCCGGGACAGGGCGCGGTCAAGCTTCTCAGCTATGTACTGTTGCCACGCTCCTGCCTGCGCCTTGCCATGCATCCAGATGCCCACCGAGATGAGAACCACCGCCGCAAACAATCCTCCGAAGCCTTCAGTGAGCTCCCGGCTGGCACCGCTAATTTCAATTAACGTGGTAGCCGCAAGCCACGTTGCAGCACCCGCGGCAAGCGCCGCAACCCATCCCGCATGCACGTACGGCATCACTTCCGTGCGCTCCGCCTTTCGCAGAAATGCGATCATCGCCACCACCACCAGCAACGCCTCAAGACCCTCGCGAAGCAGGATGGTGAACGAGCTGATGCCTGCTGAAAGATCGGTGCCCCGATCGTCGGCCAGAATGGTCTCCGCTTCAGCAAAGAGATGGTCCAGCGTGGCGACTTGCGCTTCGACATCCGAGACCGGCGCACCGGATCCTATCAACTCTCGCAACCTGGCCATCGCCTGTTCAATCTGGCGCATGAGCCGTCCGTCGCGGGCGGAAAGCGTCGGCTCCACAGGCTCAAAGCCGTCCAGATATGCCGACAGCGCCAGCTGACGCGCTTCTCCGCGATGGCCGCTCCGGTACGCTTCCAGGCTCTGAGCCAAACGGTCGCGTGTTAGGGAAAGCGAGCCTGCAACGGTTGCTTGAAGCGCTTCCGGGTGGCTGCGGAGAAAGGCAATCACCGCCTCCGCCTTGCTCCTGTCGCCGAGCTCGTCCGCGAGGGTCACGGGCGTGAGCGAGACGAGCGCCTGCAGGTCCGGCACGCGCTGCCGTAGCGATCGGTCGCTCGACCACAGGCGCTCGCCCTCGGCCACTTCGCTCGGAAAGAACGACAGCCGGCTTACATGCATCGCCACCGCCCATCGGTCCTCCGGCGAGAGCTGAGCGAAGCTCTTCATCTCCGTGCCTTCGAGCCCCTGATTGATCACTTGCTCCAACGCGAACACGCTGCGTTGTGCCGCGCGTGCACGGTCTGCAAAAGCGATAGGAGGCGGATCGAGCCCTGCTGCCTCTGGACCCTTGCCGTCGCCGGTACGCCCGTGACAGGCAGCACATTGTTCCTGATAGATCGCGGCGCCCCGCGTCAGATCGGGGGTTCGGCTCGGAGCCAGCGGAACGGGAAATGCGCGTAACAGCTGCGAGCCTAACGCTTTTGCCAGTCGAGCGACCTCCTGGGGATCACGTTTCTCCCTGACCGCGGCCATCAGCGCGGAAGAGCGAGCGAGCAAATCGGCTTTGGCTGCATGAGCTGGCAGCTCACTGACATGCCGAGCGGCCGCCGCCGAGAACTCGAGCATCTCGGCATATTCAGCCTCGTTTACGATCCGCCCGCCTCGAACCGCCTCCGGATAGTCCACTGCGACGTA
The DNA here is from genome assembly GCA_002279825.1 of Sphingomonadales bacterium 12-68-11. Taxonomy (GTDB): domain Bacteria; phylum Pseudomonadota; class Alphaproteobacteria; order Sphingomonadales; family Sphingomonadaceae; genus Croceibacterium_A. The sequence goes on along the minus strand of NCCV01000002.1, from coordinate 101,501 downwards.
GTCCAGAAGTCGCCAGGCGACCTGGACGCGCCCCGGCCCCGTTTCCTCACCGGCGGACCAGGCGGGCGAAGAGAACAGCAGCGAGGCCAACACCATCAGCCTCGCGAGAAAACGGCGCAGGCTCACCTCGTCCCTCTCATCGCGCTCTCCTGACGCAGCTCTTTGCGGGCATCCCAGATGATTTCCCGGGCTGAGTGGAGGAACAACAGCGCGATGACGGCGGCTACCGCGATGTCTGGCCAGGCCGTTCCGGTCCACGCGACCAATGCGGCCGCCGCTATCACCGCGACATTGGCAAGAGCGTCATTGCGCGAGAAGAGCCAGATTGACCGAACGTTTGCGTCGCCTTCGCGGAAGGGGGTCAGCACGAGCGCGGCGGTAACGTTTATGAGCAAAGCGACTACGCCGATACCGCCCATCAACCCGGCTTCGGGCGGAACCGCATGCCAAGCCCGCCAGAAGGCGTAGCCAATAACGCTCAAGCCGAGCAGCCCCAGAAACAGCCCCTGCGCGAGTGCCACCGTGGCTCGGGCCTTGGCGTTCCAGCCAAGCGCGAGCAGGCCCACCAAGGTGATTGAGCCATCGCCAAGAAAGTCGAGTGAGTCAGCTTTGAGCGCTTCGCTGCGAGCTACAAACCCTCCGATCACCTCGATCACGCCAAAACCCAAATTCAGCGCGACCACGATACCGAGCGCTCGACGATAGGCGGGATCTCGCGCAGCCCGCGGCGCGTCCGCGTGGCAGCCACAACTGCCTGCTCCGGTGGGGTCATTCATGGGGGGAGGCTTTACAACCTCCAGTGACTAGAGGATCAAGCGCTTTCTTACGAACGGCTCGCAACAAGGTGAGCGGTCGCTGACGCTTGCGCAGGGAGGTTTTCGTGGCTGGCACCTTGAGCATCGGCTATTTGGCAAGCGCCTCCGGCGTAAAGGTGACCACGATCCGATTTTATGAGGATGCGGGGGTTCTTCCCAAACCTTCCCGGACCCCCTCCGGCCGGCGAAGTTATGGCCCGGACGATTTGCAGCGGCTCCGATTTGTCAGGGGCGCGCGCGCGCTCGGCTTCGACCTAGACGAGGTCCGCTCGCTTCTCGCGCTCGCCGCCGATCGCAAAGGCGACTGTGCCGAGGTGTATGCAATCGCCCTTTGTCATCTCCGTGAGGTGGAGACCAAAATCGAGCGCCTTGCGCTCCTCCGGGATGAACTGACACGGATAAGCGCGCTGTGTGCAGGTGGGCAGGTGTCCGGCTGTCGAGTGCTCGAGGCCCTTGGAAGCAGTCCCGATCACCCGCGCTAAGTCGGACCGGATGCGATGTCAGCTCAACCGGAAGACGGCGATCCGGCCGGTGTTTGAATATCCTCAGTCGAGCAAGCGCGGGCCGGCTGTCGAGGGGCGTGCGAGACGCCTGATGCCCCACCAGGCGGCCGGCACGAGCAGGAGGGCACTCACCATGCCCGGGAAATACTCATAGGAGCCCGGTGTCAGCAGTGGGAATGCGAAGTGGGCGAGCTCTACGACGCCCATGGATACAAAGAAGGTCCACGCGAGATACTGGCCGAACGCATGTCCTCTCTTCATGAGCCAGGGTGTCAGCAGCCACGTGCTCGCGAGGCCATATAGCAGATAGACCAGTATGCTGTTGGTGTCCGGCACGGGAACGCCCGTGATGCGCGAAAGCGCCGGGAAGAAGTCCAGATATCGCTCTTCGAGCTTGTGGACCACGAACAAGCCGAGCGTGAGAAAGAACGGTGTCCTGATTTCTCCGAAGCTTGCTGCGGTCGGCACGACAAACCACGCGAGAAGCCCCCCGAGAAAGCCAAACGTAAACAGCGCCGCGGGGAGCAGTCCGAGCATCACGTAGCCCAGGCCAACTATTGCCATGGTGAGCGCGCATGCGGCGACCGCTGTTTTCGGCGCAGTTCGGAAGCGCTTGCGGACGTTCGATGGGGCCCCGAAAGACATCACGGTCTCATCCTGGCATGCTGTTGATCGTAGACAGCTTTGGCGAAACCGATGCTGTGGGCTTCCTGACTGCGCCTGCCGGCGCCGAGTCTTGGCCAGTCCTCGGAAGGTCAGTATCTCCCATCCAACGTCAGCGTTTACGGCTCTTGCTGCCGGCCATCTTCGGTTTCCCAAGTCGCGGGCGTGCAGCAGAGGGGGCGAGATATCTGGCCAGGGCGGCATCGATTTTGCTGATCAAAGTCCGTGCATGGCCACCGGCTCGCTTGCGATTGAAGGTGGCGCCCAGTCCGCGGTACTCAATCCGGTGGACGAGGTGCGTGCCATAGTTCGCCGGCTCCAAGGTATAGGTCTCGGTGAAGATGAACACGAAGCGGAAGCCCACGCGCCATTCGAGAATCCTTCCGGGCTCGAGGCGAGTGATGCGTCCGGGAATGTGGAGGGACCGGGGCCCGATCAGCGTGCTGAAATAGGTATAGTCGATCTTGCTGCCGAGCTCGGCAGCACCCTCTATTCGGTTGTAGGGATGCCAGGCCTTGTAGTGCTTGAAATCGGTCAACGTTCGCCAGACCGTGTCCCACGAGGAAGCGAGCTGGATGTCGTTTTCAGCTTCGATCATCGCGTAGCCTCCCGATAGCCCAGCAGGCGCAGGGCGTTGAACACCACCAGTAGGGTGGAACCCTCATGCGCTATGACGGCCGGCCCTATCCCGAGCCCGAAGATCGTCGCGGGGACGAGCAGCGCGACGACGCCCAGGCTGACCACGAGATTCTGGCGAATGATCCACCGCGTCGCGCGGCTTAGCCCAACCGCGAAGGGAAGGTGCGCCAGATCGTCGGCCATCAAGGCGACATCGGCAGTCTCGAGCGCGACGTCCGACCCGGCTGCCCCCATGGCGATCCCCACCGTCGCGCTGGCCATGGCGGGCGCGTCATTGACCCCGTCGCCGACCATCGCGACTTTGTCCGTCGCGCGAAGCTTGCGGATGGCCTCGACCTTATCCTCGGGCATCAGGTCGCCCCAAGCCTCGTCGAGCCCGACTTCCTTGGCGATGGCTTCGGCGACCTTCTGGTGATCGCCCGAGATCATGATCATGCGGGTTATGCCGAGCGCGTGAATACGGGCGATCGCCTCCCTCGCCTCCGCCCGGGGGGTATCCATCAACCCAATTGCGCCGAGATCGGTCGTACCCCGGCGAACGACCATCGTCGTTCGCCCCCCGTCGCGAAGACGGGCAATGGCCTGGGTCATCTGGGGAGAGAGCGCGTCAGTACCGTCCGTGCCGAACATCTCGGCCTTGCCGATCAGGACTGTCTCGCCGGCAATCTTCGCCGTGACCCCGCGGCCGGTCAGACTTGCGAGATCGGTCGCCGTCGGCACCGATCGCCCGCCGAGCCGCTCGATGCCGTCGCTCGCAATGGCGCGCGCGAGCGGATGATCGCTCAACCGCTCGACCGCAACCGCGACCGCCAGCAGCTCCTGCTCAGCGATGCCGGCGGCGGGCACGACATCCGTAATGCGAGGCCGCCCCTCGGTCAGCGTGCCGGTCTTGTCGAACGCGATGGCCTTCAGCGACCCCAGCTCTTCGAGCGGTCCGCCGCCCTTGATCAACACACCGCCCCGGGCGGCCCGCGCAACTCCTGACAAGACGGCGCTCGGCGTCGCGATGGCTAGTGCGCACGGGCTTGCTGCCACCAGCACGGCCATCGCACGGTAGAAGCTGTCGCGGAACGGCTCGTCGACCACGACCCAGGCAAACAGCAACAGTGCCACCAACGCGAGCACCGAGGGCACGAATATCCGCTCGAACCGGTCGGTGAACCGCTGCGTTGGCGATTTCTGCGTCTCCGCCTCGCTGACCAACTGCACGACCTTGGCGAGCGTGGTCTCGGTCGATTTACGGGTGACCTCGACTTCTAGGAGTCCGCTGCCGTTGATCGTCCCCGCGAACACCCGATAGACGGCGTCAATCGATTGGGGCCGCGCCCGAGCCTCGGCGTCGTCGGGCACCGGCCGCTTGTCGACGGGCATGCTCTCGCCGGTGACCGGGGCCTGATTGACGCTGCTCGTCCCTTTGATGATGAAGCCGTCTGCCGGGAGGCGTTCGTCGGGCTTGACCACAACAATATCGCCGATCGCGAGGGTTTCGACCGCGACCTCGACAAGTTCGTTGCCGCGCCGAACCAACGCGGTCTGCGGCGCCAACTCCGCGAGCGCTTCGATCGCGCGCTTCGCCCGCCCCATCGCGTAGTGCTCAAGCGCATGGCCGAGGCTGAACAGAAATAGCAGCAACGCCCCTTCGGCCCACGCGCCGAGCGCCGCCGCGCCGGCAGCCGCGACCAGCATCAACGTGTCGATTTCAAACTTCCTGAGACGCAGATTGTCGATGGCCTCGCGGAGAGTAAACCACCCGCCAAATCCGTAAGCGCCACCATACAAGACGGTCAGCAGCCCGGCGGGTACGTCGAAAAGTGTTTCGAGCAAAAAGCCAATGCCGAGGAATGCGCCGGATACGAGGGCGAAGATCAGCTCGGTGTTCGGGCCAAGAATGCCGCCGTGAGCGTGTCCTTCCGATTGATGATCGTGATCTTCGCGCGTTGCCGCGGGGGCTGTCTGCGCAGCCGGCGCGACGGTCGGTAGGGAACGTTTTCGCACATCGAGCTTTGCCAGGGCCGCTTCGATACGCGCCTCATCAACCACCTCACGATCGAACTCGACCCGAACCGTCCCACTCGCAGTGGCGTCTGCTTCGACGACGCCGGAGAGCCGGCTGAGGTGCTCCGCCACCGTGCGCGCGCGGCGCTGGTGCTCAATCCCGTCTACCTGCCACAGAAGATGCCCGAACCGGGAGGTCAGGCTTGCGCCGGCCGCATGCGCAAGCTCGCGGATGCGGGCGAGACTGATCGTCTCTCGATCGTAGTGGACGCAAAGCTTCGCCGGCTCGGTCGCTGTCGCGCCGACGATGTGGGCGTCGGACACGCCAGTTCGACCACGAAGCTCGGCGAGCAGTCTAGTGACACAGCGATCAGCCTCAACCGGAACTTCGGGAAGAATTACCGGCAGATCCAGCCGTACGTGCTCGGTCATCTCTGCTCTCCTGAGATGCTCACCTAGACGGATACGGGTTCAGCAACCGGAGCCACCTCATCGAAGTCGCCTGGCGGATGGCTCTCACCGCGCTTCCGCAAGATCAGGTGGCTAATCGCGGGGAGCACGTAGAGCGTCATGAAGGTGGCGACGATCAGGCCGCCAATGACCACAATGGCGAGCGGCTTCTGGACCTCTGCGCCCCGGCCGGTAGCGATGGCCATCGGCACAAACCCGATCGCGGGCACAATGCCCGTCATGAGCACCGCCCGTACGCGTTCCAAGGTGCCTTCGATGATCGCTTCGTCGACCGGACGGCCTGCATCGATCCGCTGACGAACGCTGGTCATGACGACCAGGCCGTTGAGCACCGTCACACCCGACAGCACAATGAAGCCAACCGCCGCCGAGATCGAGAACGGCAGGCCCGCGAGTGCGAGCCCGAACGCGCCGCCGGCGAGTCCGAGCGGCACTGCCGAATAGACCGCAAGCGAGGAACGCAGGTTGCGCACGGCCAGGAACAGGATGCCGAAGATCAACAGGAATACCACGGGAACGATGAGCGCGATCCGCTGCGAGGCCGCCTGCAAGTTCTCGAACTGACCGCCCCAGGTGATCGTCACCCCTGGAGGCAGCTGGATTTTCGCTACCCTGCCTTGAGCCTCGTCGACGTAGGAACCGAGATCTCGTCCCCGCACATTGGCCTGAACGACGACGCGCCGCTGGCCGTTCTCACGGCTGACCTGGTTCAGCCCTTCCGAAGTTCGGAAGGTGACCAGTTCGCGTAGCGGCACGGACGTGCCGACGCCCGAGCCTCCCTCCGGAAGCATGACGGGAAGCGAGCCGACCACGTCGAGATTGTCGCGGTTGAAGTTGGCAAGTCGAACGATGATGTCGAACCGCCGGTCGCCCTCGAACACCAGACCAGCCTCGCGCCCGCCGAGCGCCGCGGCGACCGTATCGGTAACGTCCTCCATCGCCAGACCATACCTTGCGATGGCTTCGCGATCGAAGAGCACCTCCAGCGTCGGGAAGCCTTCGGTCTGCTCGACCTTGAGGTCCGCGCTTCCTTCGACACCGCTCATCGCGGCAGCGACCTGTCCGGCGACGCGGTTGAGCACATCCATGTCATCGCCGAAGATCTTCACGGCAATGTCGCCGCGCACGCCGGCGATCAGCTCGTTGAAACGAAGCTCAATGGGCTGGCTTGTCTCGTACGCATTGCCCACGAGGCCTTTCAGCTTCCCGTCGATCCGTTCGAGAATGTCCTCGCGGCTGTCCACCCCCTCCGGCCATTGAGCGCGCGGCTTGAGAATGATGAAGGCGTCGGACGCGTTCTGCGGCATCGGGTCCGAAGCCACTTCGGCAGTGCCGGTCTTCGAATAGACGTAGGCGACCTCGGGCAGGCTTGAGACTGCCCGCTCCACGGCCAACTGCATCTTGGTCGACTGTTCGAGGGAGGTGGAGGGGACGCGCAGCGACTGCATCGCGAGATCGCCCTCATCGAGGGTCGGGATAAACTCACGGCCCAGCGTCTGGAAGATGAGGAAGGCCGCGGCCAGGGTCGCGAGACCCGCGCCTATCCAGGGCCAGGGCCGCAGTACGACGCGGCGAAGAACCGGCTCGTACCGCGCTTTATACCAAGCGACCGCTTTCACTTCCTTTTCCGCGACCTTGCCGCGGATCAGAACGGCCACCATCGCGGGCACGAAAGTCAGCGAGAGGATGAAAGCGCCGACCAGCGCCAGCATGACCGTGATCGCCATCGGCGAGAAGGTTTTGCCTTCGACACCGGTAAAGGTGAGCAGCGGTGCAAAGGTCAGCAGGATGATCGCCTGGCCATAGATGGTCGGACGGATCATCTCCTTGGACGCCTCGAACACTTCATGCAGGCGCTCAGACAAGGTCAGCAGCCGGCCTTCATGATGCTGCCGTTCGGCCAGTCGCCGCAGGCAGTTCTCGATGATAATGATCGACCCGTCGACGATCAGTCCAAAGTCGAGCGCGCCGAGGCTCATCAGGTTTCCCGAGACGCCGAAACGGTTCATGCCGATGGCCATAAAGAGGAACGAGAGCGGGATCACGAGCGTGGCGATGATCGCCGCCCGAATGTTACCGAGCAGCCAGAACAGGACCGCGGCCACCAGGATCGCGCCCTCAAGCAAGTTCTTCTCGACGGTGCCGATCGTCGCGTCGACGAGCGCCGCGCGGTCGTAGACCACCTTGACTTCGACGCCGGGGGGCATCGCCCTAGATACTTCCGTAAGGCGCTCGCTCACGTCCTGCGCGACGATGCGGCTATTGCCGCCGAGCAGCATGAGCGCTGTGCCCACGACTACTTCCTGCCCGTTCATCGAAGCGGAGCCGGTCCTCAGGTCGCCCCCGCTTTGCACGGTGGCGACATCGCGGACCAATACCGGCACACCGCCGCGCGTGCCGATGGCGGTGCGGCCAATTTCGTCCTCGGTGCGGATGCGGGCATCGGCGCGGACTAGGAACGCCTCGCCGGCGCGCTGCACGAAGTTAGCCCCGACCGAAATGTTGGCCCGCTCGAGCGCTTCGGCGAGCTCCGCGAAGGAGACGCCGTAAGCCGCCATCCGGCTCGGATCAGGCTGGACGACGAGCTGCTTCTCGTATCCGCCAATCGAGTCGATGCCGGCAACGCCTTCGACGCTGCGCAGCTGCGGCCTGACGACCCAATCCTGGAGCGTCCGCAGGTAAGCTGCTTTCTGCACATCAGTCGTCAGCCGCTCGCCCTCGGGCGTGAGGAACGAGCCATCCGGCTGAAATCCCGGCCGCCCCGCGACCGTCGGGGATTTGGTTGAGTTCGGTCGCTTGTAATCGACGGTCCACATGAGGATTTCGCCGAGCCCGGTCGAAAGCGGACCCATTTGCGGCTCCACGCCTTCGGGAAGGCTTTCGCGTGCCTGGTTGAGCCGCTCGGCCACCTGTTGGCGCGCAAAGAAGATGTCGAGATTGTCTTCGAAAATCACCGTCACCTGGCTGAAGCCGTTGCGCGAGATCGAGCGCGTACTTTCGAGACCGGGAATGCCGGCCATGGCGGTCTCGACGGGGAACGTGACAAGCCGCTCCATGTCGAGCGGCCCAAGAGCGGGCGCCTGCGTGTTGATCTGCACCTGCTTGTTGGTGATGTCCGGCACCGCGTCGATCGGCAGGCGCAGGAGCTGGAAGGCCCCGTAGGCAGCCACGAGCAAGGTCAGTGCGATCACCGCCCAGCGGAAGCGAATGGCAGCGTCAAGAAGACGGTCTAGCATGAACTCATTCCTGGTCGGCCGAGGCTCGGAGCCCGGGCGTTATCGGTGGTGACGCGAGCAGGCTCGTACGTCTGGCGGTCGCATCGGCAGACTTGATGGTCGCGGATCAATGCTCCGCCTCGCTGGCGCCGAGTTGCGATTTCAGGACAAACGCGCCCTCGGTCGCCACCACCGCACCCGGCTTGAGACCTTCGAGAATCTCGATACGGCCACCGCTGCGTCCGCCCGCGGTCACCGGTGTGGCCTGGAAGCCTCCCCGCACCTGAACGAAGACGACATCCCGGCCCTCGACCGATTGCACGGCGCCTTCCGGCAGGACGATGCGGCTGTCGGTGGCAGAACCGCGCGGCGTGATCCGCACGCGAAACGCCTGACCTTGGGTCAAACCCGCCGGGACACCCGCTGGAGAAAGCACCACGGTTGCGGCTCGGCTTTCAGGGTCCAGTGACGGCGTCGTCGATCTGACCGACGCCTGCAGGGTTTCCCCACCCCCTAGCTCGATCACCGCCGGGTCGCCGGGTCGGACACGTTGGGCATCAGCCCACGGCACCGCGGCCTCGATCTGGACGCTGCGGGGATTGGCAATTTCGAATAGCTCCGTTCCCGCCGAAACAAAGGCCCCCAGTTCGGCGTCCATCTTGGTGATACGGCCGCTGATGAGGCTTCGCACAGCGATGTGGCGGCCGTCCGAGGTGACCCCTGCGGCCCGGACGGCGGCTTCGGTCCTGCGCAACTCGGCCTGAGCCTGGGCGGCTTCGGCCTGCGCGGCCTCGAGGTCCTGACGCGCGGTGATGTTCTCTTCGAAAAGACGCCGCTCGCGATTGAGCGCGGACGTGGCGGCCTGTGCGCGTGCTGCCGCGGAAGCCCGTTCAGCCATTATCGCCGAAGCTTCGCGGCTCTCGAGCAGAGCGATTGTCTCACCGGCGCCGACGGCGTCGCCCAACCGCTTGGATATGCTCGTCAGAGCGCCATCGGCACGCGCGGTCGCCGATGAGCGACCCTGCGGCGGAGCGGTGGCCGTGGCTTGCGCGAGGATTTCGGAGCCCAATGCGCCAGCGGCTACCTTTTCGGTCTTGATGCCAATCGAGGCGACGTTCTCGGCGGCAACGGCCACAAACCCTTCGGGTCCATTTTCTTCTTCTTCGCCATGCTCCCCGGCTTCGGCCGCAGGTTCGGCAGCGGTCGGCTCGGCCATTGTGCGGCCAATGAGGAGGCCGCCAACCCCCGCAAGCAACGCGATACCCCCTGCCACGGCGAAGAGTTTCCGGCGGTCATCAGTGCGATCTAAATCCATGGTCACGTCCTTATTGGGCGGTGGCGCGAGCAAGCTCGGCGGCAGCCTGGGCCTGGGCAAGGCGGGCGGCGATCAGGTCGGTTTCGGCGCTTGCCAGAGCGGCTTGCGCATCGATCAGTTCGATCAGTTCGATCTTGCCGGCCTGGTAGGACAGCTGGGCAAGACGGAGCGCCTCGCGGCCCTCCGGGATCGCGGCTTCCTCGAGGGCCTCGACACGGGCCGAAGCCGCGCTGAGATTTCCCGTAGCGTTCGCAATTCGGGCGGTTGCCCCAACCCTTGCGCCTGTCCGTTCGGCCTCGGCGGCAAGGATTTCGGCCCGCGCAGCTTCCACGTTGCCCTGGTTGCGGTCCCTGATCGGCAGCGGCATCGAAAAGCCCGCCACCAATGCCTGATCGCCCGTTGCCTGGATGTGCCTGATGCCCAAGCCGGCGGCGGGATCCAGGCGCCCCTCGACCGACGCCTGCCGCAGATTGGCCTCCGCCAGCGCCACCTGGGCATTGGCCAGGCGCACGTCGAGCGATTCCACATTTGAAGTTGCTGTCGGCAGGATATCGGTCAGGCTGCCGGCCACCGCCTCGGGCGCGATTTCGACACCGAACAGCGCCGCCAGTGTTCGGCGCGAGGCTGCATCTTCGGCTTCGGCGGCGCGCAGTTCCGCGCGCGCCTGGCTGGCGGCCGATTGCGCCCGCAGCGCTCGCAGAGGCGGTTCGCGCCCGGCGTCTACGAGAATGCCGGCTATTCGAGCGAGCTCGCGGAATCGCTCCTCGTTCTCGGTGGCGACGCGAACGCGTTCGCGCGCCGCCACGGCGCCGGCAAACTGCTGCCTGACCGCCTGCGCCAGTTCCGCCTGGACAATACGCAACCGCAGTTCGCTCACCGTGAGCTCCGCGCGCCCCACGGCCTGCCGGGCCGGACGCCGGCCGGCCAAGTCGAGGCGCTGGCTAACGGCCACCGTCACTTCGGTACCTTGCAGACGGCTCAATTCACCAGTGCCGAGAAAATTCTCGACCTCAACGCTGAGTTCGGGGTTTGATCGGAAACCCGCCTGGCGAAGCCGTCCCCGCGCAGCCGCCACGTTGGCAACCGCCGCCGCGATTGCCGGGGATCTTGCCTCCGCCTCTTCCAGCGCCCGTGCCAGCGTGAGATTGGCTGGCAGCGGCTCCGTCCTCGGAACCAGCAACGGCAGCGTGGCACTCTCCGCCGAGTTATTGCGCGGAGCCGGTGGTCCGACCGTCGGCGAGCCAACCTGGGGAGTGCCAGGCGTGCTGACCTGGGCGGCGGCGGGCGCTCCACCGAACACTAGGCCGGCGAGTGCGACAGCGCTCCAGCCCGCGACGGCGCGGGGCACGGCGTACGTCCTGGCCCCGGATTCTTCGCTGGACTTCGGCCGCTGGCCAATGCGCAATTGCTCGCCGCACCAGCTACTGATCCCCCAGCGTAGCTGAAGAATCGACCGCGCGCCTGCGGCGCGGCCCCATATTCTGGAAGGCATGTTTCAAGAAATCCTCTGCTGACACCAGGAGACGCGCCGCCGTCGGCGGCGCACGGGTGTCAGGCGCGAGGTGGTTCTTTGACCAGCTTAGGCGCCGGCTGGCGCGATGTCTCATCCGGCAGCGCAAAGTGCAGCGTCGTCGCCGGCATCAACGGCGCCGAATCGTGGTCGGTCGATGAGAGAACCTGTGCGCCGTGATGGCAGTGGCCGTGAGCACAAACTGCATGCTTGTCCGGTTGGCTATCGCCGTCCTGACCCGAGTTATCGGGAGCAGAGCTATCTACCTGTTCGAACGCAACAATTTCGGGCCCGCAGGCCGCAGCCTCGATCGCTCCACCGACAAGCACGGAAAGCAGCATGCACAGCGCTGCTAGCGCGCGGTAGGCAGAGGAAGGGCCGAATCTCATGATCACTGAAGGGCGCACTGCCTCAAAACGCCTCGTCATACAACATGGGAGGTCAAGTCCCGTGCCGTTCGGAAGCGGCCGGGGACCTTCACAACTGCGAGCAACCCTCGTGGCCGAGGCATGACGGACAGCTTGACAGTCGAACACCGGGAGTGAGCAGTAGAGAACTGCCGCATTCCGGTCCGGAATGCACAAACGCCGAGGCGCGTGCGATACGCCCACTGCCTTCGGGAAGCGCTTACAGGAACTACGCTCCGAGTGAACCCGTTGACCGTTGGAACGACGGACAGCCGGGGCACCCCAAGGCGAAAAGGCAGAAAATCGCCGCCTGGGGACACCGCACTGAATTGGATTGCTTGGGAGGACGCCTCGCGTATATGCTGCGTCCCGATGCGCCGCCTTCTGTCAGGTTTGCTGATCTTCCTACTCGCCTGTACACACGGGCCGCTAAGTGCTGCCATCTTGCATCCGGCACATGACGCTGATCACGCGGTGTCCGCCCATCACGATCACGATGCCGTTACTTCGCACGATACGGCCTTGAACAAGGCCGATGAAGGCAATGCGCAGGGCGAGAAAGGCCCCACGCCGCTCGGTAGCCACCATCATGTCGTGGGGGATGCCGTCGCGCCGCTCAGAGCAGATTTCAGCTCGTTGGCGACTGCTTCAGGTCCGCTTGTGCCTGTCGATGATGCTGCGCTCACGTCAGCAGACCTGAGCTCAATTTCCGAACCCCCCATAGCCTGATCCGCGACTGTTGAACGCGGCGTGCCTCGGCGCGTCCGCTCACGTTCGGATCAGGAGTATTACACATGCATACCGCTTTGCGGGTGGCATTGGCGTTGGCCATATGCATCCCGTCGCCGGCCTGGGCCCAGGCCGAGCTGACATTCGACGATGCCGCGCGGCGTACGCTCGACGCGGCCCCGCAAACGGCCGCCGTGTCGGCCCGGGTCGAGGCGCTACGTGCAAGCCGTACCGCCGTCGGGTTGCGCCCTGCGCCAAGTATCGAGGTCACGGCCGAGAACTTCGGCCCGCCGATCGGCAACCTCTACGACCAGTTCCAGATCACCGGTTCCTACAGCCAGCGGATCGAACGCGGAGGGAAGAGAGAAGCCCGCGTGGCGCTTGCCGACCGGGACATCGACGTGGTCGAAGCCGAATATCTCGCCCAGCGCCTCGAGCTCATCGCCGACGTCCAGCGACACTTCGTGCGGGCGCAAGCCGCGGAAGCCGCCATCGGCCTGGCGCGGCGCCGGCTGGAGATCGCCCAGGAACTGCAGAAGGAGGTCGACCGCCGTGTCGCATCAGCACGCGACCCGGTCTTTGCCGGCACCCGTGCGCAGACCGGCGTCGCGGAAGCTGAAGTCGATCTGCAACTGGCCGTTCGCGAGCGGGATGCGGCCGTGGCGCGACTGGTCGCCTTGTGGGGTGGCTCTCCGGACGGCGTGAGCATTCCTGCGGACAGGTTTCTCGATCTGGCCGCCCCCCTCGGCCCCTTCGAACCCTCGCTTGTGGCGCTCGCCGTCTATCAGGCGCGCGGAGCACGGGCGGATGCCGCGATCGACGTCGTCCGCGCAAGTGCCGTGCGCGATCCCACCTTCTCGGGGGGCCCGCGGATAATCGGCACCGGCGACGTCGGTTTGGTCGCCGGTGTCTCGTTTCCGCTGGGTGGCCGGCGTCTTGCCGAAGCCCGCGTACTGGAAGCCCAGGCCGACCGGCAACGGATCGATGCCGATCGGGAAGTCGAACGCATCGGCCTAGTCCGGGCCATCGATCACGCCGCCGCACAAGCCGAAGAAACGCGCCACGAAGCCGAAGCCATCCAGCAGCAGGTCATGCCCAAGGCGGAGCAGACCCTGCGCGAAGTTCGTCTCGGCTACAATCGCGGCTTCTTCAGCTTTGCCGATGTCATCGCCGCACAAACCACTCTCGCTAACGCAGCCGAGCGGGTGGTCAACGCGGCACGCCGCTATCACGAGGCCCAGGTCGAGCTCGACCGCCTGACGGGCCGCTATGCCAATCTGGCCGAGGAGGCTCTTTGATGAAACTCTCACACGCGGCGTTCGCCGCGCTGTTCGTCCTGCCGCTTGCCGCATGCGGAAGCGGAACCCCCGAAACTGCTGAAGAGGCGGCCGAAGCGGCTCCGGCAGACTACGAGCGCGGCCCGCACAACGGGCGAATGCTGCGCGATGGAACCTTCGCCATCGAAGTGACCATCTTCGAAGACAGAGTGCCTCCCGAGTATCGCGTCTACGCCTATCGCGACGACAAACCGATCGACCCCGCCACAGTAAACCTAACCATCCAACTTAAGCGGCTCGATGGCGAAGTGAACACCTTCCAGTTCCGGCCCGAGCAAGACTATCTGCGTGGTAACGCGACCGTTATCGAACCGCACAGCTTCGATGTATCGGTGGCAGCGCGCGAGGGTGACCGCCGGCATACCTGGCAGTTCGCCTCGTACGAAGGGCGCGTGACTATCCCTGCCGAAGCTGCACGCGCAGCGGGCATGCAGATCGAGAATGTCGGGCCTGCCAACCTCGCTGAGACGATTGAGCTCGTTGGCCGGGTCGAACTCGATCCGTCCGCCACTGCACAAGTCGGCGCCAAGTTCCCCGGCCGAGTGGTTTCGGCAGGCCCCAACGTCGGGCAACACGTCCGGGCCGGTCAGGAACTGGCGCGGGTCGAGAGCAGCGAGAGCATGCAGGTCTATGCGATCACTTCACCGATCAGCGGCGTCGTGCTCGAACGCCGAACCAACGTGGGCGACGTGGCCGGCTCCGGTCCCATCTACGTGATAGCCGATCCCGCGCGGACGATGGCGGTATTTCCGATCTTTCCCCGCGACATGGAAAAGGTGCGGTCCGGGCAACCGGTACAGCTCGGCGTGATCGATGGCGAGCGCACGATCGCCTCGCGGATCGTGAACTTCCAGTCCGCGGCCGATCCGGTGACCGGCGCCCTCCAGGCGCGCGCGCCGCTGCCCAACCGCGACGGCTTCTGGCGCGCCGGCATGGCGGTCCAGGGCGTGGTCACGGTCGAGAGCCGCCGCGTACCGCTCGCGGTCCGGACCGAGGCCCTGCAGCCATTCCGCGACTTTACGGTGGTCTTTGCCCAGGTCGGCAACACGTACGAAGTGCGCATGCTGGAGCTGGGCACCCGCAACCCCGAATGGACCGAGGTGCTCGGCGGCATCAAGCCCGGCCAGGCTTACGTCGCCAAGGGAAGCTACGTCATCAAAGCGGACATCGAAAAGTCCGGCGCCAGCCACGATCACTGAGGAGAGACGGCATGCTCGAACGCATAATCCGGCTGTCGATCCGACAGCGATGGGCGGTCCTTGCCGCAGCGCTATTGCTGACTGGCCTGGGCATCTACAACTTCGGACGGCTCAAGATCGACGCCGTGCCCGACATCACAAACGTCCAGGTTCAGGTGAACACGCCTGCTCCCGGCTTCTCGCCGCTCGAGGCGGAACAGCGGATCACCTATCCGATCGAAACCGCGCTCGCGGGTCTTCCCGGGCTTGAATACACTCGCTCCGTATCCCGTGCGGGGCTGAGTCAAGTTACCGTGGTTTTTCACGATGGGACCGACATCTATTTCGCCCGCCAGCTGGTAAACGAGAGGCTTCAGGGCGCGCGCGACAGTCTGCCAGCGAGTGCCGAACCCGAGATGGGCCCGATCGCTACCGGCCTCGGCGAGATCTTCATGTATACGCTGGAGGCGCGGCCGGGCGCCCTCAAGCCCGACGGCACGCGTTACACCCCCGAGGACCTGCGGACCCTCCACGACTGGGTCGTCCGGCCGCAGCTGCGCAATGTCCCCGGCGTCACCGAGGTCAACTCGATCGGCGGCTATCGCAAGCAGTATATCGTCGCACCGATCCCGGCGCGACTGTCGGCATTCGGCCTGACCGTGACGGACCTGACCGAAGCGCTCGAGCGCAACAATGCCAACGTTGGGGCCGGTTACATCGAGCGTGCCGGAGCGCAGTATGTCATCCGCGTGCCAGGCCAGGCGACCGGCGAGCAGGATCTGTCGAGCGTCATCGTCGATTATCGCGGCGGCACGCCGATCCGGGTCGCCGACGTGGCCGACGTCTCGATCGGTTCGGAAATCCGCCAGGGTGCGGCGACCAAGGACGGACGCGAGGTGGTGCTCGGCACAATCTTCATGCTGATCGGCGAAAATGCCCGCAACGTCAGTGTCGCGGTCGCCGAACGGCTCGACGAAGTGAACCGTTCGCTGCCAGGCGGGGTCGAGGCTGTTGCGGTCTACGATCGATCCGAGCTGGTCGAGGCAACCATCGCCACCGTCGAGAAGAACCTCGTCGAAGGTGCGTTGCTGGTCATCGTCGTGCTGTTCCTGTTGCTTGGAAACATCCGCGCGGCGCTGATCACCGCGGCGGTCATTCCGATCACCTTCCTGATGACCATCACCGGCATGGTGGCGGGCAACCTTTCCGGCAACCTGATGAGCCTTGGCGCCCTCGACTTCGGCCTGATCGTCGACGGGGCGGTGATCATCGTCGAGAATTGCCTGCGGCGCTTCGGCGAAGCGCAGCATGGCCTTGGCCGCCTGCTGGATCGCGAAGAGCGCTTCCGGCTCGCCGCTTCGGCTTCGGCCGAAGTCGTCAAACCCAGCCTGTTCGGCATCGCCATCATCACCATCGTCTACCTGCCGATCTTCGCGCTGACCGGCGTCGAAGGCAAAACCTTCCATCCGATGGCAATCACGGTGGTTCTGGCGCTGACGGCCGCCGCGCTGCTCTCGCTCACCCTGGTCCCGGCAGCCGTCGCGACCTTCGTCACCGGTAAGGTCGAGGAGAAGGAAAGCCGTATCATGCGGGCCGCCAAGCGCGGTTACTCGCCGCTGCTAAACTGGGCCTTGCGGGCCCGCGGGATCGTGCTGCTGGCGGCCACCGCGCTAGTGGTCCTGAGCGGGCTTGCGGCGACCCGTCTCGGCTCGGAATTCATCCCGAACCTCGACGAAGGCGACATCGCGCTCCACGCGCTGCGCATTCCCGGCACCAGCCTGACCCAGGCGGTGCAGATGCAATCGGCACTGGAAAACCGCCTCAAGCAGTTCCCCGAAGTCGAGGAGGTATTCGCCAAGATCGGTACCGCGGACGTGGCGACCGATCCGATGCCGCCGAGCGTGGCCGACACGTTCGTGATCATGAAGCCGCGGAGCGAGTGGCCCGATCCGAGCAAGAGCAAGACCGCACTCGTTGATGAAATGAACGCGGCGATCCAGCGCGACGTGCCGGGATCGCGGTACGAGTTCCTCCAGCCGATCCAGATGCGCTTCAACGAACTGATCGCAGGGGTGCGCTCGGACGTGGCGATCAAGATCGTCGGCGACGATCTCAACGAGCTGGCGGCGAGTGCCGAACGCGTGGTCGGGATCGTCTCGGGCATTGAAGGCGCGCAGGACGTTCAGGCGGAGCAGGTCACGGGGCTGCCGTTCGTCGAAATCGTGCCTGACCGGCTGCGGCTCAGCCAGCTGGGCCTCAACATCAGCGACCTGCAGCAAGTGGTAGCCGCTGCGACAGCCGGCGCCAGCGCGGGTCAGGTGTTCGAGGGAGACCGGCGCTTCGACATCGTGATCCGCTTGCCGGAAATCATGCGACAGGATCGCTCGGTCCTCGAACGCCTGCCCGTTCCGTTGCCGGGGGACAGCACTGGGGCGCGGGGCAGCGTGCCGCTGTCCGAAGTGGCGGCTATCGTCGAGACGACGGGGCCGAACCAGATCAGCCGCGAGAATGGCAAGCGGCGTGCCGTGGTGACGGTGAACGTTCGCGGCCGCGATCTCGGCTCGTTTATCGCCGAGGTGCAGGAACGCGTCGAGGCGGACGCGGACCTGCCCGAGGGCTACTGGGTCGAGTACGGCGGCACGTTCGAGCAGCTGGAGTCTGCCTCGCAGCGATTGCAGATCGTGGTGCCGCTGACGCTGCTCCTGATCTTCGCGCTGCTGTTCGCGTTGTTCGGCTCGCTGCGAGATGCGATAATCGTATTCTCCGGCGTGCCGCTGGCTCTTACCGGCGGGGTTGCCGCGCTGCTGCTGCGGGGCATCCCGTTCTCGATCTCGGCAGGGGTCGGTTTCATCGCCCTCTCCGGGGTCGCGGTGCTCAACGGCGTGGTGATGCTGAGCTTCATCAAGCAGCTCCTTGCGGAAGGGAAACCGCTTGAGGAGGCTATCCGCGAGGGCGCGCTCACCCGGCTCAGACCGGTGCTGATGACCGCGCTGGTCGCCTCGCTGGGCTTCGTGCCGATGGCGCTCAATGTTGGCATCGGCTCGGAAGTGCAGCGCCCGCTCGCGACCGTGGTGATCGGCGGCATCGTCTCCTCGACGCTGCTCACGCTGGTGGTGTTGCCGGCGCTTTACCGGATGATCCACGGCCGGCAGGCCAAGCGCGAGGACGAAACCGACGAGACGCCGCATCCGACGGGCTTCCTCGCGCGCTTCCGCTCACGCCCGGCCCAGCCCTAGACATGGGAAACACGATGCTTGTCAGACCAACCTTGAACACCGTGGCAGCGCGAAGATTTCTGATCCTCGCGTTGGCCGGACTGGCCCTGCTGCTTCTCGGCGCTGCCGATGCCTATGCCCATAACGTCGCCGAGGGAGACAAGGGCTATATCCAGGAAAGCAGCGGGGTACTGTTCCTGCCTTTTGTCTATCTCGGCGCCAAGCACATGGTGACCGGTTACGACCACCTGCTGTTCCTGTTCGGCGTTATCTTCTTCCTTTACCGACTGAAGGACGTCGCCGCCTATGTGACCCTGTTCGCGATCGGGCATTCGACCACGATGCTGTTCGGGGTGCTGACGGGAATCAGCGCCAACGCCTACGTAATCGACGCCATCATCGGCTTGTCGGTCGTCTATAAGGCGCTCGACAACCTCGGTGCCTTCCAGCGATGGTTCGGCTTCCAGCCGAACACCAAGATCGCCACTCTGATATTCGGCTTCTTCCACGGCTTCGGTCTTGCGACCAAGATCATCGAATTCGAAATCTCGAGCGATGGGCTGCTGCCGAACCTGATCGCCTTCAACATCGGCGTCGAGCTGGGGCAGCTGCTCGCGCTCGGCGCGATCCTTATCGTCATGGGCTACTGCCGCCGCACCGCCAGCTTCATGCGCCATGCCTTCGCAGCCAACACCGCCCTGATGGCCGCCGGCTTCACGCTGGTCGGCTATCAGTTGGCGGGCCTCGCCATCAGCTAGTCGTCAGGAGCTTCCGATGTTCAACTCACAACGCCCGCGGGACGAGGACCTGCCCACCAACCGCCAGTTGCTGGGGGCAACCGGCATCGCCGCGGTCATCGCCGCCGCCCTTCTGGTGGCCGTCATTCTCCCGGCCGAATACGCCATCGATCCAACGGGCATCGGCCGCGCGCTCGGCATGACCGAGATGGGCGAGACCAAAGTGCAGCTGGCCCAAGAGGCCGCGCTCGATGCCGCGGCTGAGACCGCCGTAGCTGACCGGGCGGCCAGCGGAGCCGTGGTCGCCGCGACCGATACGGGGTCTCCAGCCCCGTCTGCCGATACGCGATCCGACACCACCACGCTCACGCTGGCGCCCGGTGAAGGCGCGGAAATCAAGGTCACGGCCAACAAGGGAGCCCAGATCCAGTTCGCCTGGTCGGTCGAGGGCGGGCACGTCAACTTCGACACCCACGGCGACCCGCCGAACGCGCCGCGCGACTTCTATCATGGTTACGGCAAAGGCCGAGAATCCACCGGCGAAGAAGGCCGCCTGGTGGCCGCTTTCGACGGCAAGCACGGCTGGTTCTGGCGCAACCGCTCCGACGCACCGGTCACCGTCACGTTGCGCACCTCGGGTCAGTACAGCGAAGTTCGCCGCCTTGTCTGAGCGAGCCGCAACCCCGCGATATCCAGCGCCGTTCCTCAAGAAAGAGGAAACCTGAGCGATGCTGTCAGTCCTCGCGAACCGCACTTACGGGCATTTGTTCCTGGCGCAGGTCGTCGCTTTGGTCGGCACCGGCCTGGCCACCGTCGCGTTGGGATTGCTGGCAGTCGACATCGCCGGAGCCAACGGGGGCGCGGTGCTGGGCACGGCGATGGCGATCAAGATGGTCGCCTATATCGGCGTCGCGCCGGTCGTGGGTGCCTTCGTGTCGCGACTTCCCCGCAGAACCTTCCTCGTCGCGATGGACGTGATCCGGACCCTTGTCGCGCTCGCGCTGCCATTCGTGGACCAGGTCTGGCAAATCTACGTGCTGATCTTCGTGCTGCAGTCCGCGTCGGCAGGCTTCACCCCGACTTTCCAGGCGACCATCCCGGACATCCTTCCGGAGGAGAAGGACTACACCAAAGCGCTGTCGCTCTCGCGGCTGGCTTACGACATGGAAACCCTGACCAGCCCGATCCTCGCGGCCGCCTTGCTGACCGTCATGAACTTCCATTGGCTGTTCAGCGGCACGGCGGTGGGGTTCATCTGTTCGGCCCTGCTGGTGGTGAGCGTTGTGCTTCCAAAGGCGAAGTCGACGCCCAGCGATGGCGGCATATACGACAAGACCACGCGCGGGGCGCGGATCTACCTCAAGACGCCCCGCCTGCGCGGACTGCTGGCGGTGACGCTCGCAGCCGCAGCCGCCAGTGCGATGGTCATCGTCAACACACCCGTGCTGGTGCGAGAAGCGCTTGGCCGCGGCCAAACCGAGGTTGCGATCACCCTCGCCGCCTTCGGCGCGGGCTCGATGATCGCGGCCCTGCTCTTGCCGCGCTTGCTCGACAAGGTGAGTGACCGAACGATCATGGTTGCGGCGGCGGCCGTGCTCACCGCGGCCTTGCTGCTTCTTGCCCTAACATGGCCGCTCAACGGAGTACCCGCCTATTGGTTCGGCCTGCTTGGCGGCTGGTTCGCGCTGGGTGCTGCCTATTCGGCCGCGATTACGCCCGGTGGCCGGTTGCTGCGGCGATCGAGCGAGGCGGGCGACCGCCCGGCCCTGTTCGCCGCCCAGTTCGCACTCAGCCATGTGTGCTGGCTGATCGCCTATCCGCTCGCGGGTCAAATAGGAGCACGGTTGGGGATGGGTGCTGCATTCGGCGTTAGCGCAGCCCTGGCCTTTGCCGGCGTCGTGCTGGCGTGGTGGATCTGGCCGGTTCGCGATCCTGACGTCGTCCCGCATACCCACGACGACCTACCGCCCGATCACCCCCATGTGCAGGAGAGCCATGCGCAAGGGCGTGCATCCCATCCGTTCGTGATCGATGCCAGGCACCCGGAATGGCCGCGATGAACTGGGCCTGCCCCGTAACCCGGCTGGGTCACCCCCGATTACCGTAATTAACCTGCGTAACACCGCCGACGCTCCTAGCGGAGCCATTGAAATGGAGAGTGCCATGAAAGCAAAATTCATCGGGCTAGCCGGAGCGCTTCTGCTCTCGGCCTGCGGCCAGAACGCCGCGCCGACCGAGACCGTCAAGGAGTTGATGGCCACCAAGGTTCAGCCGACCGCCAAGCTCTACTGGGATTCCGTCCAGTACATCAGCGATGAGACCGGCGATCACGACATTGTTCCGAAGAACGATGCCGAATGGGAGCGGACCCGCAAGGCCGCCGAGGATCTCGGCAAGCTCGGCGAACTCCTCAAGAGCGATGCTTATGCCGCGGAGCGTGGAGCTTCCTGGGTTCAGTTCAGCCAAGGGCTGATCGATATCAGCAAACAGGCTGAGAAGGCCGCCGCCGACAAGAAACCCGAAGCCATCTTTGAGGTTGGCGGCACGATCTACAGCGTGTGCAGCGCCTGCCATCAGGCCTTCCCGGCCAGCACTCCCGAACCGGGCGCGTCCGCCACGGGAGGCGCTGCATGACTGCGCTGCTGGCCAAATGGCGTTATCAGCTCGCCGGCCTGTGGCTGCTGCTGATTTCGGTGGCCGCGCTCGCCCATGACGTGGCGGAAGGTGACAAGGCCTTCGTCGAGAGCATCGACGGGCCCGCCTTCATCCCGTTCATGTATCTCGGGGCCAAGCACATGGTCACCGGATATGACCATATCCTGTTTCTGATCGGGGTGGTGTTCTTCCTCTACCGGCTCAAAGACGTGGTGCTCTACGTCTCGATGTTCACCATCGGCCACTCCACCACGCTACTGCTCGGGGTGCTGCTCGGTACGGGCGCCAATTCCTACGTCGTCGATGCGATCATCGGCCTGTCGGTGGTCTACAAGGGCGTCGAGAACCTCGGCGGCTTCCGCAAGATCGGCCTCCAGATCAACACCAAGCTGGCGGTGCTCGTCTTCGGCCTGTGTCACGGGATGGGCCTGGCGACCAAGCTCATTGCCTTGCAAGTGTCCCCGAACGGACTGCTGACCAACCTGATCGGGTTCAACATCGGCGTCGAAGTCGGTCAGGTTATCGTGCTGTTCCTGGTCGTTTCGCTGCTGAACCTGTGGCGCGGAACCCCGAGCTTCAGGAAGGGCGCTTTCTCAGCGAACGTCGTCCTGATCATCGCCGGGCTCGTGCTCACCGGCTACCAGCTCATGAGGTACTTCGGATCATGACAACCATTCCGACCATTGACCAAGCGATGACTGAGGACGTCCAGTTCGTCCGGCCATCGGCGCGTCACATCCTGATCGGCGGCGCCGCCTCCCTGGTAGTGGGTGCCGCCATCACGGTACTTTTCGTCCTGCCCGCCGAGTTTGGCATCGATCCCACCGGCGTCGGCACGGCCACCCGCCTCACCGAAATCGCCAATCCGAAAGGCATGAACGTCTACCTGCGCAAAGGCCTGCAGCGCGAAGGCGTGCTAACCCTCGGCGACACGCCACCGCCGGCAGAGCCGGGCGCCAGGGATCACTGGGAGTTCGAGATACAGCCTTACGAGGGAATCGAACTCAAATACGAGATCGCTCAAGGCAAGGCGATGACCTTCCGTTGGCAGGCGACCGGCCCGCTCGATTACGACATGCACGCGCATCCTTTCGAAGGCGGCACCGACCTTACCGAGAGCTACAGCATCGAGGCGCGAAGCAGCATGCAGGGCCGCTATGTCGCACCGTTCACAGGCATTCACGGCTGGTACTGGCAGAACCGCAGCTTTGAGCCGGTCAAGCTGACGCTTGATGCTTCGGGTGCTCTGATCGGTTCGCGCATCTTCGATGCCTTGGGAGAGCATAAGCGCGAGCTTGTGCCCTAGCCTCGATCAGGTTCCTCCGGCCGCCGGTAAAAAACCAGTCCATACATCTGACTGCGCGCGCTTTGTTAAGGCAAACCGATTTTCGAGCGCTCTAGCCGGCAGTCCTACACAGAATCTCATCATGCCAGTGCGCTATAGAACGTGCTGCCTGAGAAGGTGAGCCCACGAATTCAACGCTTCTCGACGCGGTTCAAACAGCTCGGACTTGTTATATACTCGCATGACCTTGGAACGCGTTGCCGTAGCGACATGATTGAGAATGCGGTCCGCTACATGTGGGGGAACGTCAAGAATCTCACAGGCGTGCGTGTTGAACGTGGTCCGCAAATCGTGAACGGTCCAGTGAGGCATGTTTTCGCAGGCATCGAGATCTTCCCCGGATGCGCTCGCTAGATCCTGTCGTGCTCGCGCAATCGCCAAATCGAGTCGCCGCCGCGCCTTGGCGAAGCCCGATATCGGTGTTTCGCTGGTCGTGGTGAACACCAGCTTAGAATCCTTCGGGCGGTCGGGATGATGGATGGCCGCGATCAGGATTTCACGAGCTAGCGGCGACAGGGGTATCCGAAGCGCATTGGCCCGCTTCGTCCGGCTAGCCGGAAGCACCCACACGGCCTCGTCGAACGGCTCGGCCACATTTCCGAGTGTCAATTCTGCAAGGGGCAGCGAGGCGATCTCGTCCCGCCGGTTGGGCAAGACGATCAGCAGGCGGAACATCTGTTCGAATGGATACCCGAGTGTGCCGGCCGCCGCCCAGATTTCGCGCAGCTCTGCCAGCGTGTGAAACCGGTCGCGCACGTTCTCGCGGCCCGGCTTGCGTATCTTGACGGCTGGATTGGTTTCGAGAATGCCCTGGTCGACACACCAGTTGAAGAACGCCGAGGCGTAGGCAAGCTTGCGATTGGCGGCGATCGGCGCGGTACGCGCGCCCTTCCGGACAAGGTCGACGATCTCCTGCCGTGTGATCGAAGTCGGTCGTCTCGTACGGAGCGAAGTAAGAAGCCCCTTCTTGCCATCGAGCGCACGCCTTGTTTCAGCTCCCTTGCGATGCGTCGCCAGCACCAGCGTCTCGTAGGTGTCGAGCACTTCGCATAGTGTGATCCGATTGCGCGCTTCGCGCGCCGCCTGCTTGGCGACGTCCCGCTTCTCGGCGTTCGGGTCCCCGCCCTTGTCGATTCGGGTGCGGGTATCGCGTGCAGCAACGCGAGCCTCGGCCAAACCCATGCCCGGCCAAGTCCCGAGCTTGACGCGACTGCGCTGGCCGGTCTTCAGTTGCACCAGCAACGACCAGCCCGCCGACCGCTCGCCCGCCCGGAACCTCAGACCCGGCTCTCGGTCGTCTCGAAGTTCGATCCGCTCAAGCGACTCGCGGGCGCGGATGGCGGCAGCCTCGAGTGCGGCCTTGGTAAGCCCACGATCCATCGATCTAGTGCTCCTTGCTGCTTGCTATGGGTTCCCTATGGGTTCACAAAATGAGGTGGTCGACACGGGACGAAAGTAGCTTCTTCGGGACAAACTCGGAAGAGACCCGCTGAAAATAATTTCATCTATTTCCGTGCTTTACTCCACTCTCTCAAGACACGCTTGGAGAATTTCGGACAGGGTGGAACGACTTGGAAAAATGGTCCTTGGCCAGACTCTTAATCAGCGGGTCCTTGGTTCGAGCCCAAGTGCGTCCACCACCTTTCCCTCGACGACCAGCGCGTCTAGGCGATCCGCTCAGACGACGGCACTGAGAGGGGAAGCCAACGTGAGCATTCTGGCGGGCCGTGTGGCCCTGGTGACCGGCGCGAGTTCGGGGATCGGCGAGGCCTGCGCGCTGACTTTCGCGCAGAAGGGCGCGCGCGTGGTTCTGGCGGCACGGCGTGCGGAGCGGCTCGAGGCGCTGGTGGCGAAGATCGAGGCTCTCGGCAGCCAGGCGCTCGCCGTCCCCACCGATGTCACCGACGAGGCCGCGGTGCAGAACCTGTTCGACCAAGCAGTGGCGCGCTTCGGCACCGTCGATGTGGTCATCAACAACGCGGGCATCGCCGACAGCACCCCGGTCGACGAAATGGCGCTCGAGCTGTGGAACCGCGTGATCGAAACCAATCTGACCTCCGCCTTCCTCTGCAGCCGGGCCGCGTTCCGGGTGATGAAAGGCAGGGGCCGCGGCCGGATCATCAACATCGGTTCGATCTCGGCGCGGGTGCCGCGCCAGCACAGCCCGGCCTATGCCGCCAGCAAATGGGGCCTCGACGGGCTGACCCGCTCGCTCGCGATCGACGGGCGCGAGCACAACATCGCGCTGTCGATCTTCCATCCCGGCATCGTCGCCACCGAAATCGCTCCCGGCGCGGTCAAGTTGGCGGACGACATGAGCGCGGATCCGATGGATATCGCCTCGGTGATCGTCCACATGGCCGACATCCCCGACCACCTGAACTTCTACGAAGGCCTGGTGGTGCAGAACAAGCTGCCGTTCCTCGGACGCGGTTGAAGCCTCGAGGCGATCCGATGCGCGATCTCGCGTGCTACAACGTGGCCGATTTGCGCGAGCGCGCGCGTCGGCGCCTGCCGCTCGGCATCTGGGAGTACCTCGAACGCGGCGTCGAGGACGAAGCCGGCATGGCGCGCAACCGCGCGGCGTTCGAAGCGGTGACGTTCCGGCCGCGCGTGCTGCGCGGGGTTCACACGGTCGATCCCTCGACCGAACTGTTCGGGAGGCCCATCCCCTTCCCTCTGGCCCTCGCCCCCACCGGCGCCGCCGGGCTGATGTGGCACAACGGCGATTTCGCCCTCGCCCGCGCTGCCGCTGCGGCCAGGGTGCCGTTCACGATCTCCAGCGCTAGCACCATGGACCTTGAGCAGATCGCCGAAGCCGGCGGTCGGCTGTGGTTCCAGCTCTATTTATGGGAAGACCGCGCGCTCTCGCACGCGGTGGTCGACCGCGCCGCCGCGCTCGGCTGCGAGGCTCTGTTCGTCACGCTCGACCTGCCGGTGCCCCCCAACCGTGAGTACATCCACCGCAACGGCTTCGGCACGCCGTTCCGCCTCAATGCACGCAACGCTCTCGATGTGGCGCTGCATCCGCGCTGGCTGCTCGGTACGATGGGGCGCTACATGCTCGGCGGCGGCATTCCGACCCAGGCCAACCTGCCCGATCGGCTGCGCTCGAAAGTCACGCGCGCGGCCATGCCCGGCGCGCTGTTCAAGCAGGACGATCTCGACTGGGACGGCGTGCGGGCGCTGCGCGACCGCTGGCCGGGCAAGTTCGTGCTCAAGGGGATCCTGCATCCGGACGATGCACGGCGCGCGCTGGAACTTGGGGCCGATGGCGTGGTCGTCTCGAACCATGGGGGGCGTGCGCTCGATAGCTCGGTCGCCTCGATCAGCGCCCTGCCCGAGATTGTCGCCGCGGTCGGCGGCAAGATGACCGTGCTGCTGGACAGCGGCGTGCGGCGCGGCAGCGATGTCATCAAGGCCGTGGCGCTCGGGGCCGACGCGGTACTGGCCGGGCGGGCCCCACTTTATGGCCTGGCGGCGGCTGGCGAAGCCGGCGTGGCGCGATCGATCGAACTGCTCCGCAGCGAGACGGTGCGCACGATGGCCATGCTGGGCGCGCGTTCGGTCGCGGAAGTGCGCGCGCTCGCGCCCGGTTGAACGGCAGTCAGATCCCGTAGAACGCGCGGTACCAATTCACGAAGTTCGGCACGCCGATCTCGACCGGCGTGGTCGGCGCGAAACCGTGGTCGCGCGAAATCGCAGTAATGTCGGCGTGGGTCTGAGTGACGTCGCCCGGCTGCATCGGCAGCAGATCGAGTTGCGCTCTGCGCCCGCACGCCTCCTCGATCAGCCCGATCATCTTCATGACCGGCTCCGAGCGGTTGTTGCCGATATTGTAGAGCGCGTGCGGCTTGGTGCTGCCGCCGGCCTTGGCAGTCCCGTCGTCGGCGGGCGGGGCGTCGAGACAATTGATCACCCCGGCGACGATGTCGTCGATGTAGGTGAAATCGCGCATCATCTCGCCGCCGTTGTAGACCGGGATCGGTTCGTCGCGCAGCACCCGCTCGGTAAATCGCCAGACCATCATGTCGGGACGGCCCCAGGGCCCGTAGACGGTAAAGAACCGCAGGCCGGTGACCGGCAGGCGGAACAAGTGAGCGTAAGTCTCGCTCATCAACTCGTCGGCCTTCTTGGTCGCGGCGTAGAGCGAGAGCGGATGATCGACCCGGTCCTCGACCGCGAACGGCAGCTTGGCGTTGCCGCCATAGACCGAGCTCGAGCTCGCATAGACGAGGTGCTCGACTTCGCGCGCGCGCGCGATTTCGAGAATATTGAGGTGGCCGACCAGATTCGAGCGTGAATAGGCGTGCGGGTGCGTCAGCGAATAGCGTACGCCGGGTTGGGCGCCGAGATGCACGATCCGGTCGAAGCTGCGCCCCGCGAGCGCCTGTTCGAGCCCGGCCATGTCGGCGAAATCCTGCCGAATCAGCTCGAAGCGATCGGCCCCGATCACACTGACGCGCTGGCAGCGCGCTTCTTTCAACGATGTAGAATAGTAAGGATCGAAATTGTCGATTCCGAGTACCCGGTCTCCGCGTTGCAGCAGGACTTCGGCGACCGCGGCTCCGATGAAGCCTGCCGCGCCGGTAACCAGAACGTCCATTATGCCCCCTGTGCGCGGCGCGTCCGAACCCGAGTTCTTGGGTCCGTTTACACGCGCCACGCCCGATCGTGCGGCACACGGACAATCTTTTAAGGCTGTCGCCTAGCCGCCTGCGCCTCCGCGCGGCAAGCGGAAAGGCGGCGAAGAGTTACTCTCCGCCGCCCGTCAAATCCGAATTGCCGAACGAGACTACGGGCTGGCCGGCAGATCTTCGCCATTGTCGGACGCAATCACGCCGATAACACCGGCGATGATCAGCAGCCCGAGGATGATCGCGAACGTGCTCAGACCTTCGGCTTCACCAACCGGCGAACCGGTGCGAGCGTCGGACGGAGCAGCGGCGGCAGCCGTCGAACCGAAAACCAGACCCGCAGCAGCGAGACCGGCGAGAACTTTGCGAATAACCATTGCCTGCCCTTCCATTACTTCGGCCGCGCCATAACACGACCTGCTTCCTCGTCAACCCTACCCCAACGCTTCATCGACCAGTCGTTCGAAGCGCGGGTCGCACGCCTGCGTCACAAGCCCAATGCAATGCAAAGTTTGCGGTTTTCTTAAGATTGCGACGGCCGTAGTTGTGTCGATGATGAAACGTTCGGTCAAGCTGGTGATTGCCCTCATGGCAGTTGCGTGGGGGCAACAGTCAGCGGCCCAGGTCGATGACCGGGTTGCGGCGCTGCTGGGCCAGGACGTGCGTCTGGCGGTCGTTGCTGAGCGCCTCATGGGCGCAAATCGGGCGCTCTGCCGGCGGCTGATGCCTGCGACAGGCATGCTTATCCACAGCCGCGACCAGTACCGTTCCGATACCGGCGACTACTTTGCCAACGGACCGGTGGCGATCTCCGGAGTGGTCGCCGAATCGCCGGCAGCCTCGGAGCTGCGCGCGGGCGACGGCCTGGTCGCGGTCGGACGGACGCGCGTGGCAGACTTGCGCGCGGATCCCGAAACCGGCGCGCCGCTGCGCGATGCGGTGTTCGCGGTGTTGGCCGATCAGCCCGTGGACGCTCCGCTCGCGGTGACCATCACGCGGGGCGGCACTGAGCGGGTGGTGACGCTACCGGCGCGCCCAGCATGCCGCGCGTTGGTCGAGATCGCGGCGGGGAACGGGCTGAACGCGCGCTCCGATGGCCGGGTCATCCAGATCAGCTATGGCCTCGCCGCCGCCGCCAGCGACGCCGAACTCGCAGTCACTTTCGCGCACGAACTGGCGCATGTGGTGCTCGAGCATCGTCGCCGGCTGGAGGAAGCGGGCGTGGTGAAGGGGTTTTTCGGCGAGCTGGGGCGCAACCAGCAGTACAACCGCCAGGTCGAAGTCGAGGCCGATCGGCTGTCGGTGCACTTGCTGGCCAATGCCGGATACGATCCCGCGATCGCCCCCGGGTTCTGGCGCAGCAGCTTGGGCCGCCGGGCGGGGCGCGGCGTTCTGCGCAGCAGCACCTACCCCTCGCCCGAAGCGCGCGCGCAGCTCGTCGAACGCGAAGTGGCCGAGTATCTTGCGGGGGGTGCCGCTCCCACCTGGCCGGGCCACCTGCTCGCTCGGCGCGACGCACCGTTCGAGTGATCCGCGGTCACGCCGGGCAGGCGGGCGCGTGGCTGATATCGATATAGTTTCGGTCGTAGTAGGTGAGCGGCGCGGCGTGCGGGCGGTGGCGCGCGGCGAGCAGTTCGCCGATGAAGATCGTATGGGTGCCGAAATCATGGCGATGCGCGCGGCGGCACACGAAGCTCGATTGCGCGGTCGCCAGCACTGGCAGCCCGTGCCACTGTTCCCATTCGCCGACGCCGAAGCGCTCCTCTCCGCGCCCCTGCGCGAACTGTTCGGCGACATCGCGATTGCCGAGGCCGAGGACATTGACGCAGAACGTCTCGGCCGAGGCCAGCGGGCCATGCAGCGAGGCTGCCTGATTGATGCAGACGAGCAGCGAGGGCGGATCGAAGCTTAGCGAACTCACCGCGGTGGCAAGAATCCCGCAGGGCTCGCCGCCTTGCGCGGTGGTCACCGCATAGACCGTCCCCGCGACGTGACGCATCGCCGCGCGATAGGTTTCCAGCAGCGCGGAGTGAGTCGGTGCGGGCTCGGTCACGCTTGGGGTCATGGGGTGGAGCGGGGGTGGGCGCAACCCTCCCCTTGCAATGTGTTTGCGATTCTCATACATCACACTGTGATGTGAATGAGGCTGACCATGTCGTCTTTAGTTATTGATCATGTGAGAAAACTAGTTTCTGAAGGGCGCATGACACGCGCCGGGCTAGCGCGTGCCGCGGGGCTTCATGCCAATACCTTGCGCGAGTGCGGCGAGGAGAGCTGGAACCCGACTGCGGACACGCTCGGCAAGCTGGAGCGGTTCCTGGCCGAGAACGAAACCTCGCCGGTGCTGGTGCCGATCGAGCAGATCATCGAGGAAGCGCGCAACGGGCGGATGTTCGTGCTGGTCGATGACGAGGACCGCGAGAACGAGGGCGATCTGATAATCCCGGCGCAGATGGCGACACCCGATGCGATTAACTTCATGGCCACTCACGGCCGCGGGCTGATCTGCCTGGCGCTGACCGCGGCACGAGTCGAGGCGCTCGGCCTTGCGCCGATGAGCCGCACCAATCGCAGCCGCATGGAAACCGCCTTCACTACCTCGATCGAGGCGCGCGAGGGTGTGACCACCGGGATCAGCGCCGGCGACCGCGCGCGCACCATCTCGGTCGCGATCGATGCCGCGCGCGGAGCGGACGACATCGTCAGCCCCGGCCACGTGTTCCCGCTGGTCGCGCGCGAGGGCGGCGTGCTGGTCCGCGCCGGGCATACCGAAGCGGCCGTCGACATCGCCCGCCTGGCCGGGCTCAACCCCTCGGGCGTGATCTGCGAGATCATGGCCGAGGACGGCTCGATGGCGCGGCTCGACGGATTGATCGCCTTCGCGCGCCGCCACGGCCTCAAGATCGGCACGATCCGCGACCTGATCGCCTATCGCCGCAAGCATGATCACCTCGTCGAACTGCGCGCCGAAGGCCGCTTCGCCAGCCGCTGGGGCGGCGACTGGCGTGCGCTCGCGTTCTACAACAAGGCCACCCGGGGCGAGACGATGGCGCTGGTCAAAGGCCACATCGATCCCGCCCGGCCCACGCTGGTGCGGATGCATGCCCTATCGATCTTCGACGACGTGTTCGCGCGCGAGACCGAGCGGCAGGGCCTGCTCGAAGGCGCAATGCGGATCATCGGCGCGGAAGGCGCGGGCGTGGTGGTGCTGATCAACCGCCCCGCCCCCGGCCACGCCAGCGCCGCGATAGGCGCGCTCGGCAAGCCCGAGCCGGACGAGGACATGAGCGGCGAACCGTCCGAACAGCGCGACTACGGCGTCGGCGCGCAGATCCTCGCCGAGCTCGGCGTGCAGGACATGGTGCTGCTGACCAACACGCGGCACGCGCTGGTCGGGCTGGAAGGTTACGGCCTGTCGATCGTCGGCGAGCGGCCGATCGGGCCCGAAGGGAGCCTGTGATGGCCACTGTGCTGATCGTCGAAGCGCGGTTCTATGCGCATCTCAACGACTTGCTGATCGCAGGCGCGCGCGGCGTGCTGGAGCGGGCAGGACACTCGGTGGAAGTTCTGACCGTGCCCGGCGCGCTCGAGGTGCCGGCGGCGATCGCCCTTGCCGCCGAAAGCGGGCGCTACGAGGCCTTCGTCGGGCTCGGAGTGGTTATCCGCGGCGAGACCTATCACTTTGAAATCGTGTCCGGAGAATCGGCGCGTGGGATCATGGCGTTGACCTTGGACGGGCTGGCGGTCGGCAACGGCATCCTGACCGTGGAGAACGAAGCGCAGGCGCTGGTCCGGGCCGATCCGGCGCAAGCCGACAAGGGCGGCGGGGCGGCCGAAGCGGCGCTGGCGCTCATGGCATTGCGGGAGCGGTTCGCATGACCGTTGGACAAGCTCAGGTCAGCGCAAGTCACTGGTCGATCGCCGGAATCCCGCTGGTCCTCGGCGGCAATGTCTTGGGCTGGACCGCCGACGAGCATGCCAGCTTCGCGGTGCTCGACCGGTTCTACGAAGCCGGCGGGCGGATGGTCGATACCGCGCAGGGCTACTCGGTGTGGGTCCCGGGCCACGAGGGCGGCGAAAGCGAGTTGGTGATCGGCAAGTGGCTGAAATCGCGCGGCGTTCGCGCTGAAATGCGGATCGCGACGAAGACCGGGATGAATGGCGCAGCCGGCGACTTAAGTGCCCGCAAGGTTGCAGAAGAGCTGCACAAAAGCCTTGAACGGCTCAAGACCGACTATGTGGACCTCTATTACGCGCACCGGGACGACGCTGCGACACCGCTCGCGGAAGCCGCCGAGGGTTTCGGCACGCTGGTCCAACAGGGCCTCGTGCGCGAACTCGGCGCGTCGAACTATACGGCCGAGCGGCTTACCGCGCTCAACGCGGCATCACATTCCAATGGGACGGCGCGCTTCACGATCCTACAGAACGAATACAACCTGGTCGAGCGCGCGGCCTATGGCCCCGACCTCCAGGCGCTGTGTGCCGGCCAGGGCATTGCCATGCTGCCGTGGTTCGGGCTCGCCGCCGGGTTCCTGACCGGCAAGTACCGGACGCGCGAGGATCTCGCGCGCCACAACCGCGGATCGAGCATCGAGCGGTTCTTCGACAAGGGGCTGACCGTCCTCCCGGCGCTAGACGCGGTCGCCGCCGAGACCGGCGCCAGCCACGGCGCGATCGCGCTGGCCTGGCTGCTCAAGCAGCCCGGCGTGGCCGCGCCCATCGCCAGCGCACGCGAGCCGGCGCAGCTCGACATCCAGTTTGAAGCGCTCGGGCTGGAGCTGAGCCAGGACCAACTGGACCGGCTAGCCGCTGCGGGATTGTGAATGGCGATTGCCTTGCGGGGGCCTCGCCTCATAGCAAGTGAATAGTAAGTGAGTGCGCGGGCAGTAGGGGGATGAAATGGCCACATCGGGTCGCCTTCGAGGCGTAGCAACGTTGAGCGCGGGGCTGATGATGACCGCCCCATTCCTTCAAGCCGCGGCGGATCAGGCATCGGATAGTGCGGAAAATGAATCCACAGGGAGTATATCGCTTCGCATTCCGAATCTCTGGATGGCCAGCAATTTCAAAGGCAATTGGATGTACACGCCGCCCGAAGGGGATTTGGCTATCGTGAACGTGTACATTCCAACCGCCGCAGATGCCTCGGAAGCCACGACCAAGGCGTGGGAGAAATTGGGCGAGGACCCAGAGCAATCGCCCCGCCTTGCCAATCCCCTACCCGATACCAAGGGTTGGAAAGAGTGGGTTGCTGCCAATCGCACTGTTGTTTTCGATGAAAAGCAAATCCTGCTCGGCATGGCTTTCCGCAGGGGCACAGCCTGGATGGTCCTGATCGCGCGTGCGTCGGGCTACTCGCCCAACTCGCTGCGGCTCCCGCCAGTCATTATGGTCAATCCGAAGCCGGCGCCGGCATCAGGCCGCTGACCACCCCGACTGTCGAGGCTTCCACTGATGATCGACCGCGGTGTCCAACGGCGGCGTTCACCTGAAGCTGGTCGAGCCCGGCTATGGCCCGACGACGCGCTTCAGCCAGAACACCGATTTGCGGCTGGAAGAC
This sequence comes from Sphingomonadales bacterium 12-68-11, assembly GCA_002279825.1. Taxonomy (GTDB): domain Bacteria; phylum Pseudomonadota; class Alphaproteobacteria; order Sphingomonadales; family Sphingomonadaceae; genus Croceibacterium_A. Next base: position 68,572 of record NCCV01000002.1, on the reverse strand, counting down.
GTAATACCCGAAGCCTACGCGGTGTTCGCGCAGCCGATCCTCACGGCATTCGCCCAGCCCGCTCTGGTGACCGCCGAGTCGGACGTGGCGGAAGCGATCTGGGCGGCTGTGCACGATGCGTCGGATCGCTTGCGCTATCCTGCGGGTCCCGATGCTGTCGCCTTGGCGGCGGCCGCCTGAGCGCGGCAGGGTGCCACATATCGGATAGTTAACACCCCCCTCAGCCTGCGGCGTAAGGCGGTGGTAACTGTTCGGGGCCGATTGCGGGTCCGTCGCCAGGGGGGCGGCGGCTGGACGGGGTCTGCGATGTCCGAGACGATGGACGCGGTTGAAGCGCAGGTGCGGCCGCTGCCCGATGCGGAGACGGCGGGCGATGCCGCGCTGGGCCTCGGCCGGGCCGCCGGCGCGCTCGCGGCCACCGGGCTGCTCGCGGCCTGCGGCGGCGGCGATAGCGGTTCGGGCCCGGCGGGCGGCGGGGGCACGCCGGCGCCTCCCCCGCCTCCGCCGCCGACCGCCACGCAGGCCAGCCGGCTGCTCGCGCAGGCCACCATGGGCGCGACCCGCGCCTCGATCGACGGGGTCGTGACGCGCGGGATCACCGGCTGGGTCGACGATCAACTGGCCACGCCGCGGGCCGGATCGCACTGGCAGTGGCTGGTCGACAACGGCTACGCGGTAGTCGCGAACCGCGACGGCACCACCGGGTTCGATCCGACGATGTGGCGCACGCTGATCACCGCGCCGGACCAGCTGCGCCAGCGGGTCGGCATGGCGTTGCTCGACATCCTCGCGGTCGGGATCGACGGCATCAACCTGTCGTGGCGGCAGTTCGCGATGGCCGCCTATGTCGACGTGCTGCTCGACAACGCGTTCGGCAATTTCCGCACGCTGATGGAGGCGATGACCACCAATGCGGCGATGGCCTCGTTCGTGACCTTCCTCGGCAATCGCAAGGCGCGCAATGGCGCAGTGCCCGACGAGAACTATGCCCGCGAGATCCTGCAACTGTTCACGATCGGGCTCTACCAGCTCGAAATGGACGGCACCGTGCGGCTGGTGAACGGACGCCCGGTCGAGACTTATACCCAGGCCGACGTGGCGGGCCTGGCGCGGGTGTTCACCGGGCTGTCGCTCGCCAACAGCAACAACGAGACCCCCGACCGGTACCGCATGCCGCTGGTGATGAATGCCGGCATCAACGAGACCGGGACGGCCAATTTCCTGGGGACCAGCACGACCGGCGGCGGGATGGCCGCGGTGCAGGCGGCGCTCGACACCATCTTCGCGCATCCCAACGTCCCGCCGTTCATCTCCAAGCAGCTGATCCAGCGGCTGGTGACCAGCAACCCGACGCCTGCCTATGTGGCCCGGATCGCGAACGTGTTCGCCAACAACGGCAACGGCGTACGCGGCGACCTCAAGGCCGTGGTGCGGGCGATCCTGCTCGACACCGACGCGCGCAGCGATGCGGCGATCACCGCCAACGGGTTCGGCAAGCTGCGCGAGCCGGTGATGCGGCTGACCGGCTGGGCGCGCGCCTTCGGGGTCAATTCCCCGACCAATGCCTGGGCGATCGGCGACACTTCGAGCCAGTCGACCCGGCTCGGCCAGTCGTTCGGGCGCAGCCCGACGGTATTCAACTTCTTCCGCCCCGGATACACGCCGCCCAACACCGCGATCGCGACCGCCGGGCTGGTCGCGCCCGAGTTCCAGATCACCAACGAGCAGTCGGTGGTCGGCTACGTCAACTACATGAACTCGCTGGTCGCCAACGGCGCGGGCGACACCAAGGCGGATTACACAGCCATCCTGACCAAGGCGGCCGACGCGGCCGCGCTGGTCGACGAGATCAACCTGGTGCTGGCGGCGGGGCAGCTTTCGGCGGCGACCGTGACGGCGATCCGTACTGCGGTCGAAAGCGTCTCCGCCACCGCCACCAACGGCCCGATCAACCGCGTCGGCATCGCGATCCTGCTGACGCTGGCATCGCCCGACTTCCTGACGGTGAGATAAGCGATGCATATCGGCCAGAACCAGTCCCGCCGCGCCTTCCTCAAGCGGTCGAGCGCGCTCGGCCTCGCCGGGGTGGCGACCCCGCTCGTCACCAGCCTTGCCGGCATCGGCGAAGCGGCCGCGGCGACCGCGACCGACTACAAGGCGCTGGTGTGCGTGTTCCTCTACGGCGGCAACGACTACGCCAATACGCTGCCGCCGGTCGATGCCGCCGGCCATGCCGCCTATCTGGCGGCGCGCCCCGGTTTCGCGCACCCGCTCGCCAACCTGGCGGCGACGACGCTCAACCCGTCGGTGCCGCTGGCGGGCGGGCGGCAATATGCGCTGGCCCCGTCGATGGGATCGATGCTGCCGCTGTTCAACGCGGGCAAGCTGGCGGTTATGCTCAACGTCGGCACGCTGGTCGAGCCGACCAGCAAGGCCGCCTATCAGGCCAACAGCGTGCGGCTGCCGCCCAAGCTGTTTAGTCACAACGACCAGCAGAGCTACTTCCAAGCTTCTAACCCGGAAGGCGCGACTTCGGGCTGGGGCGGACGAATGGGCGATTTGCTGCAGAGCGGCAACGGCGCATCTGCGCTGACCTGCATCAACGCCAGCGGCAATGCGATCTACCTGACCGGTCGCACGGCAGTGCAGTATTCGATCGGCAGCGGCGGGCCGATCGCGCTGCTCAACCGCGCGACCACGCTCTACGGGTCGGCGACCGCCGCGACCACCCTGCGCTCGTTGATGAGCACGCCCGCTGGTCATATGTTCGGCGACGAGCACGCCAAAGTCGGCCAGCGTGCGCTCGACACTTACGCGCAAGTCTCGACCGCGCTGGCGGGCGCGCCGGCGACCAACTTCCCGTTGTTCCCAACCGGCAACAGCCTGGCCGACCAGCTCCGCATCGTGGCGCGGATGATTTCGGTCTCCGCAGAGCTCGGCGCCAAGCGGCAGGTATTCTTCGTCTCGCTCGGCGGGTTCGACTTGCACGATGCGATGGCGACGAGCCACCCGGTGCTCATGGCGCGAGTCTCCGATGCCTTGCGCGCTTTCTACGACACTACGGTGGCGCTCGGCGTGCAGGACAGGGTGACCGCCTTCACTGCGTCCGATTTCGGGCGCACCTTACAGTCGAACGAGGACGGGTCGGACCACGGCTGGGGCTCGATGCACTTCGCGCTGGGCGGTGCGGTACAAGGCGGGCGATTCTACGGCAGCCCGCCGGCGGTGGGCAACAACACGCCCGATGACGTCGGCCAGGGGCGGCTGATCCCGACGATGTCGGTCGATCAGTATGCGGCGACGCTGGCGCGCTGGTTCGGGGTTTCCAACACCGACCTGCTGACGGTGGTGCCCAACATCGCCAACTACAATCCCTCGACCTGGAACCTCGGCTTCGTCTGAGCGCTGAGGCGGGCATGAACGGCCCGCTCGAATGGATCGCCGCGCTCGGCACGATGATCGCCGCCGCGCTCGTTGCCGCCGATCTGGGGCGCAAAGTGACCGGCTGGGGCTTCGTGCTGTTCTGCGCGGTGGCAGCGACCTGGATCGTTTCGGGCCTGACCAGCGATGCCTTGCCGATCGCCGCGATGAACGCGGTGCTGCTGCTGATCAACGCCTGGGGCGTGTGGCAGTACCTGCTCAATCCGAAGAAGAAAGCCGTGCTCGAGCGCGTCGAGCAGGAAGCGGAGCGGATCGAGCGCGAGGTCGAGGCCGAGGCGCGCTAGCCGCGATTGACGAGCCCGCGCGCGGGCTTACTGTCGCCGGCAAAAGCGAGAGGATTTCCCGGATGCGTCATGTCACCCAGGCCGCGCTGCTGGCCGCTTCGGCGCTCGTCTTGCCGGCACTGCCCGCGCATGCTCAGCAAGCCCCGGGCGCGAGCACCGAGCTGCCGCGCGAGCCTTTCGACTATCGCGGCTGGGACGCCTACCTGGGCGGGGCCGAGAGCGCGCAGTACTCGGCGCTCGAGCAGATCGACAAAGGCAACGTGAATCAGCTCGCAGTCGCCTGGGAGTATCCGGCCGGCGACGGCGCCGCGCCCCAGTTCAACCCGCTGGTGGTGCATGGCACGATGTACGTCCTGCGCGCCGACGGCAGGCTCGCCGCGCTCGACCCGGCGACCGGCCGCGAGCTGTGGATCAGCGAGGCCACCGGGCGCATCAGCACGCGCGGCATCAACTACTGGCAGAGCGCCGACGGCAGCGACCGCAGGCTGGTATTCCTCAACGAAGGCCTGCTGCGCGCGATCGATGCACGCACCGGCAAGTACGTCCCCGGATTCAGCGTCGACATTCGCGAGGCACTGCCCGACGGGCATGCGCCGACGCCGCGCCCGCTGATGACCAGCAACCCCGGCCGGGTTTTCGAGGATACCTTCATCGTCTCGCTGCCCGCCGGGGGCGGCTACGCCTCGCACCCGGCCGACATCCAGGCCTACGATATTCGCACCGGCGCGCTGAAATGGGTGTTCAACGTCGTGCCGCGCCTCGGGCAGTTCGGGTCGGACACCTGGCCGGAAAAGGACCGCGAACTGTTCGGCGGGGTCCACAACTGGTCGGAGCTCACCGTCGACAGCGAACTCGGCATCGTGTTCGTGCCGACCGGCACCGCGCGCGGCGATTTCTACGGCGGCAACCGCCCGGGCGACAACCTGTTCGCCAACTCGATCGTCGCGCTCGATGCGCGCACCGGCAAGCGGCTGTGGCATTTCCAGACCGTGCATCACGACCTGTGGGACTTCGACCTGCCCAATGCCCCCAAGCTGATGACCATCACCAAGGACGGCAAGCGCATCCCGGTGGTGATCGTCGCGGCCAAGCACGGCTTCGTGTTCGTGTTCGACCGCCGCACGGGCGAGCCGGTCTGGCCGATCGAGGAACGCCCGGTGCCGCAAAGCGACGTGCCGGGCGAGGATACCTCCCCCACCCAGCCGTTTCCGACCTGGCCGCAGCCGTTCGTGCGAATGGAGTTCACCGAGGCCGACATCAACCCGCACTTGCCGCCCGAGGATCAGGCGCGGATCCGCCAGATCCTGCGCGAGAGCCGCAACGAGGGGTTGTTCACTCCGCCGAGCCTGCGCGGCTCGATCTCGGTGCCGGGCCACAACGGCGGCGTGAACTGGGGGAACAGCGCGGTCGATCCAGCGCGGCAGCGGTTCTTCGTGGTCAGCCGCGAGACGCCAGTGCTGATCAAGCTGACCCCGCCGAACGCCAACGCGACGACGGTGATCCCCAATCGCGGGCCCGATGACCTCGCCTACGGTTCGCCATACGACTTCCTGCGCTCGGCCAACGGCATGGTGGCGATCAAGCCGCCGTTCTCGTTCCTGACCGCCTATGACATGAACACCGGCGAGATCCTGTGGCGGATCCCCAACGGCACCAGCTGGGTGCTACGCGAGCGCGGCGTGACCGAGGATGTCGGCAGCCAGGCGCCGCGGGGCGGACCGGTCACCACCAAGAGCGGGCTCCTGTTCGTCGGTACCGCTGGCGACCGAATGTTCCGCGCGCGCGACCAGGACACGGGCGCAGTGCTGTGGGAGCACCAGCTCGACGCCGCCACCGAAGGCGTGCCGGCAGTTTACGAAGCGGGCGGCCGGCAGTTCGTGACGATCCCGGTCGGCGGCGAAGGCCTCCACAACCAGCTCGGCGCGCCCAAGGCCGGCCCGAACCGTTACGTGACGTTCGCGCTGCCGAGGCGGTAGACGCTCCGTAGGAACAGTGTGGACGCCCCGGTCGATTAACCCGGCTGTTCGGCTATAGGCCGATGCGATGATCGTCCGCGACCGCCCTCGCAAGTCCGACCTGCTGTTCGCGGTGCGCGGTTCGATCGTGCCGGTGATCGCGCCGAGCATCGCGTTCCTGATGGCGGTCTCTGCGCTGATGGTCGTGCTGCATGACCGGTGGGACGCCTTTCCCGAAGTCGCCGATCTCGGATTCGCGATCTTCGGCATCGCGCTGTCGCTGTTCCTGGGTTTCCGCAACAACGCCGCCTACGATCGCTGGTGGGAAGCCCGCAAGCTGTGGGGTGGGTTGCTGGCGGACATGCGCAGTCTGGCGCGCGAGACCGAGATCTTCGTCCGCGACCCCGCCCGGCGTGTGGCCATGTTGCGGCTGGCGCTGGCGTTCCTGCACCTGCACCGCCGGAACCTGCGCCAGCTCGGCGATGATGACTCGACGGCGGCGCTGTCTACGGAGCTGCGCGACGCCCCGCACCCGCCTTGCGCCGCGCTCGACCGACTGGCGGAGCAAGTCGCGGCGGGGCTCGCCGATGGGACGATCGACGGGTTCGGGGCGCGCACGCTGGCCGAGCGGCTCGGCGCGATGGCCGCGCAGCAGGCGGGGTGCGAGCGGATCGCAGGGACGCCCCTGCCCTACGTCTATTCGCTGCTGATCTACCGGACCGCGTATCTGTTCTGCCTGCTGTTGCCGCTGTCGTTGGTGAGCGCGGCGGGCTGGTTTACGCCGGTCGTGGTCGGGATCGTGGCCTATGTGTTCCTTGGCCTTGCCGAAGTCAGCGAGGAACTGAGCCATCCGTTCGGCACCACGCCCAATGCCCTGCCGCTCGACGCGATCTGCCGCGCCGCCGAGATCAGCTTAGCGCCGCACCTCGGCGAACCGGCGCCCGAGCCGCTCCAGGCGAAGGATTTCTATCTGAGCTGAGCGCTCAGCCGGCGAGCTTTCCGAAGCAGGCCGCGCCCGCATAGTGCGCACTGCCGCCGAGCTCTTCCTCGATGCGGATCAATTGGTTGTACTTGGCGAGCCGGTCCGAGCGGGCGAGCGAGCCGGTCTTGATCTGGCCGCAGTTGGTGGCGACCGCGAGATCGGCGATGGTCGCGTCCTCGGTCTCGCCCGAGCGGTGGCTCATCACCGCGGTGTAACCGGCGCGATGCGCGATCGAGACCGCCTCGAGCGTCTCGGTCAGCGTGCCGATCTGGTTGACCTTGACCAGCAGCGAATTGGCGAGGCCCTTGCCGATGCCCATGCGCAGGCGTTCGGGATTGGTCACGAACAAGTCGTCGCCGACCAGTTGCACGGTGCTGCCGAGCCGTTCGGTGACAGCCGCCCAGCCTTCGAAGTCGTCTTCGCTCATACCGTCCTCGATCGAACGGATCGGATAGTCGGCGCAAAGATCGGCGAGGTAGCCGGCCATTTCCACGGGTGCGAGCGACAGGCCCTCACCCGAAATTTCGTAGCGGCCGTTCCGGAAGAACTCGGTCGCCGCGCAGTCGAGCGCGAGCGCGATGTCGGTCCCCGGCGTGAAGCCGGCCTGCTCGATCGCCGCCATGATGAAGTCGAGCGCCGCGCGCGTGCTGGCGAGATCGGGCGCGAAGCCGCCTTCGTCGCCGACGGCGGTAGCGAGACCCTTGGTATGGAGCGCTTTCTTGAGCGTGTGGAACACTTCCGAGCCCCACCGCACCGCCTCGGCCAGGGTCGGCGCGCCGACCGGCATGATCATGAATTCCTGGATGTCGATCGGGTTGTCGGCATGTTCGCCGCCGTTGATGATGTTCATCATCGGCACCGGCAGGACATGTGCTGAAACCCCGCCGACATAGGCCCACAGCGGTAGGCCGCGCGCCGCGGCCGCGGCCTTGGCGGCGGCGAGACTGGTGCCGAGAATGGCGTTGGCGCCGAGCCGGCTCTTATTGGCAGTGCCGTCGAGCGCGATCAGTGCGGTGTCGAGATCGCGCTGGTCTTCGGCATCGAACCCGAGCAGCGCGTCCGAAATCTCGCCGTTGACCGCCCCGACCGCCTTGAGCACGCCTTTGCCCAGATAGCGCGCCGGATCGCCGTCGCGCAGCTCGACTGCCTCGTGAGCGCCGGTCGACGCACCCGAAGGCACGGCCGCGCGGCCCATGCTGCCGTCTTCGAGCAGGACATCGACTTCGACCGTGGGATTGCCCCGGCTGTCGAGGATTTCGCGGGCGTGGATATCGATGATCGCGGTCACGGGACCCCCAGCAGACAGGTGTTGTAATCGAGTAACACACGCCCATATCGGCGGTGCGAGCGCGTCCTATGCAACGGAACCAAGGGGTGCAAGTCGCGTTCGCAAGAGGTATGTACGACCGGCGGCGTGAGCCGTCCGCGCGTCACGGAAAGGGAAATTATATGGCCGACACCGCTGCCAAGTCCACCACCCCCAAACGCAAGCCCGCCGCGGGGTCCGCCGTCGTGGCTGCTCCCGAGGCCGCCGCAGCCGGAGCCAGCACTTCCGAGGCGCGCTCGCGCTTCAATGCCGCGCTCGACGAAGCGCGCGCCGGTGCGGTCGCGCTGAAGTCGGAAGCGCGCGACAAGGCCAATGCCTATGGCTCGCAGGCGCGCGAGCGGAGCGAGGACTGGGTCGCCGAAGCCAAGACCAAGGCCGGTGAACTGGCGGTCGAAGGCAAGGCCCGCGCCAGCGAGGCGATTTCCGGTCTCGCGCGCGTGATCGACGACAATGCCGGGACGATCGACGAGAAGCTGGGTGCGCGGTACGGCGACTACGCCCGCACGGCCTCGAAGACTCTCGGCGACACCGCGAGCAAGCTCGATCAGAAGAGTCTCGACGAACTTGGCGCGGATGCGCGCGAGCTGGTCCGCAAGAGCCCGGCCGCCGCGGTCGGCTTGGCTGCGCTTGCCGGATTTCTGGTCGCCCGCATTTTGCGCCGCAAGTAAGACCCGGTGACCGAGCCGGCGGACGACCGGCCCGGTCCGGGGGGGCTGGGAGCAGGTTTGCAAGACATGCCGGACACGGCAGGTGATCCGGCGCCCGACAACGACAGCGCCTACGAGGATATCGAGGCGCGCTCGTTGTTCGACGATGTCGAAGCGTTGATCGACGACGGCAAGACTTACCTCGAAGCCGAATTCGCCTTTCAGAAGACCCGCGCGGCGGTGGTTGCCGATCGGGCCAAGTCCGCGCTCATCTTTGGCGCGGTGGCGATGCTGCTGGGCTTCCTCGCGCTCATCGGGCTGACCGTCGGGGCGATCATCGCGCTCGCCCCGTTGCTGACGGCCTGGGGCGCCGCTGCGCTGGTGGTGGGGCTCTTGATGCTGGCGGCCGCACTGGCGGCACGCGCCTCCGCGAAGCGCTGGGTGGGTCTGCTGTCCCTGATCGCGCCGGAGCGGACCAGCGGCGAATGAACCGGCTCGAACGCCAACTCGCGGAAGATCTGGCACTGCGCGATGCGGCGCTGGGTCTGTTCAAGTCCGACCTCGCGCTGCTGCGCGCCGACTTGCGCGAGCGCGGGCTCGGGACGCGGCTTGCCGACCGGATCGGCGACGGCACCATGGACATGGTCGACGACGCGGTCGACTATGCGGAGGCGCATCGCGGCAAGATCGCGGCGCTTGGGATCGCGCTCGTGCTGTGGCTGGCGCGCGGCCCGATCCTGCGCGCGATTTCTTCGCTGTTCGACGATCCCGACGCGGAACCCGACGATGCCGATGACCGTTCGGACGATGACTAGAACAACGGGTGGTGGAGCAAGCGATGGCCGAAGCTAAGCGTCAGCAGATACGCGAGAAGGTCGCCAAGGGCGTGGCCCGCAATGAAGATCGCGGCCGGACCACGATCGTCGATCGCGCGGGAGAGCGCGCCATCGAGACCAAGGATCGGGTCATCGCCTTCGCCAAAGAGCATCCGGTCGCCACGATCGCGGGCGGGATCGCGCTGGGCGTGCTGGCCAGCACACTGTTTCGCGGCTCGCCGACGCGTAAGGCGGCGAGCCGGGCCGGATCGCGCGCGGCCGGACTGGCGGCGCTCGGTGCCGAACTCGCGCTCGGCTATGCCCAGCAGGCGCTGGCCGCGGCCGACGAAGCCCGCAAAGTCGGTGTCGATACGCTTGGCGGTCTGGGCGAAACGGTGGCTGACCGCGCCCGCGACGGCGGTTCTGCCGCGCAGTCGATGGCCCGCCGGGCCGGCAAGCGGCTCTCGAAAGCGTTCCACGACCGCGTCAATTGAGCCGCACCGCTTGCGGCGCGAAGCCAATTGCCTAAGGATCGGCGCCAACAGGCGCTGTCCGGGGGTTATCGATGGCTAAGCAGTTGCTGCATCTGGTGATGGGCGGTCGCGTGACCGACCCCCAGACGCTCGAGTTTCAGAATCTCGAAGAAGTGCACGTGGTCGGGATCTTCCCGAGCTATGCCGAGGCCGAAGAAGCCTGGCGCAGCCACGCGCAGCGCACGGTCGACGATGCCGAGATGAGGTACGTGATCGTCCACCTGCACCGGCTGCTCGAGCCCGATCTGCCGGCGTCCTGAGTATCGCTCCCGTTAGGAGCGGACCAGGTCAGATGAATTCGATTTTCTTGACCTGGTAGAACCGGTCGCCCGACGGCACGGTGACTTCGACGTCGTCGCCGACCGAGCGGCCGATCAGCGCGCGGCCGAGCGGCGAATCGTAGGAGATGCGGCCCTGCTTGGCGTCCGCCTCGGTCTGGCCGACGATCTGGTAGCGCTGCGGCTTGTCGTTGTCGTCCAGCACGGTCACGGTCGCGCCGAACACCACTTTGGTGCCCGACAGCGAGGCCGGATCGATGATCTGCGCGCGGCTGACCCGGTCCTCGATCTCGGAAATCTGCGCCTCGACCTGGCCCTGGCGTTCCTTGGCGGCGTGGTATTCGGCGTTTTCGGACAAGTCGCCGTGCGCGCGCGCCTCCTCGATCGCGTCGACGATCCGGGGGCGCTCTTCGCGCAGAACCTTGAGATCGGCCGTCAGCTTTTCGTAGCCCTCGGCGAGCATCGGCACTCGTTCCATGTCGTTCCCTGTTCGTCCGTGACTCCCTGTCAAAGGAACCCTAGCCCGCCGGGGAGGCGGATCGCGAGGGCTCCGATGTCGGGGTGAGGGTTTCTGGTTCCTAAGTATAATAGTCTTGCAACGAACGCACTTCAAGTTCGCTGACCCTGACCGAGGTTATCGCCAGGGCGACCGCGGCCGAGGCCGCCGCGGTGGTATAGTACGGGACTTTCATCTGCAGCGCCGAGGCGCGGATCGATTTGCTGTCCTGCAGGCTTTGCCAGCCTTCGGTGGTGTTGAAGATCAAGGCGATCTCGCCGTCGACGATGCGGTCGACGATGTGACGGCGGCCCTCTGCGACTTTGTTCACACGCTCGACCGGGAGGCCCGCTTCGGCCAGGAACTGCTGGGTGCCGCCGGTCGCGATGATGTCGAAGCCGTGCCCGACCAGTTGGCGAACCGGCTCGAGGATATGCGTCTTGTCGCTGTCCTTGACCGAGACGAACACGATGCCGCGTTCGGGCAGCACGGTCCCCTCGCCGAGCTGCGACTTGATATAGGCGGTCGGGAAATCGCGGTCGATGCCCATCACTTCGCCGGTCGATTTCATTTCGGGCGTCAGCACCGGATCGGCGCCGGGGAAGCGCGCCCACGGGAACACCGCCTCCTTGACCGCCATGTAGTCGATCTTGCGCTTGATCGGCGGCAGGTCGGCGAGCTTCTCTCCGGCCATGATCCGCGCCGCGAACTTGGCGATCGGCTGGCCGATCGCCTTGGCGACGAACGGCACCGTTCGGCTGGCGCGCGGATTGACTTCGATCAGATAGACCAGCCCGTCCTTGACCGCGAACTGCACGTTCATCAGCCCGACCACCCCGAGATTGAGCGCCAGCGCTTCGGCCTGGCGTTCCATCTCGGCGATGATTTCGGCGGGCAGGTTGTAAGGGGGAAGCGTGCAGGCGCTGTCGCCCGAATGGACGCCGGCTTCCTCAATGTGCTGCATGACTGCCGCGACCGTGACCTGCTCGCCGTCGCACAGCGCATCCACGTCGCATTCGATCGCGTCGCGCAAGTACTGGTCGATCAGCACCGGGCTATCGCCCGAGACGTTGACCGCGGTGGCGATGTAGGAATCGAGCTGGGCGTCGCTGTCGACGATCTCCATCGCGCGCCCGCCGAGCACGTAGCTCGGCCGCAGCAGCACCGGGTAACCGATACGGTGCGCGACCGCGAGCGCCTCGTCGCGGCTGCGCGCGATGCCGTTCTGCGGCTGGAGCAGGCCGAGCTTGTTGACCAGCTTGGCGAACCGCTCGCGGTCCTCGGCAAGGTCGATGGCGTCGGGCGAAGTGCCGAGGATCGGGATCCCGGCGGCTTCGAGCGCGCCCGCGAGCTTGAGCGGGGTCTGCCCGCCGAACTGCACGATCACGCCCTTGAGCGTGCCGCGCGACTGCTCGACGCGCAGAACTTCGAGCACGTCCTCGGCGGTGAGCGGTTCGAAGTAGAGCCGGTCCGACGTGTCGTAGTCGGTGCTGACGGTCTCGGGGTTGCAGTTGACCATGATGGTTTCGTAGCCCGCCTCGCTCAGCGCGAAGCAGGCGTGGACGCAGCAATAGTCGAACTCGATGCCCTGCCCGATCCGGTTGGGGCCGCCACCGAGAATGACGATCTTCTCGCGTTCGCTCGGCCAGGCCTCGTTCTCGGGTTCGCCGAAGCTGGGCGCCTCGTACGTCGAGTACATGTAGGGCGTGATCGCCTCGAACTCGGCGGCGCAGCTATCGATGCGCTTGAACACCGGCAGCACGCCGAGCCGCTCGCGCAGCGCGCGCACTTCGTCCTCGCTGGTCGCCCCGGCCATCGCCAGCAGCGCGTCGTGGAGCAGGCCGGAGCGGCGTGCCTGGGTCTCGGCCATGCCGCCAGCCACGCCCACCGAGCGCACCGCCAGCGTGGCGAGGCGCTTGTCGGAAAAGCCCATCGCCTTGAGCCGCCGCAACCCGTCAGCGTCGGTCGGCAGGCCGTTGGCGGAGATCGCTTGCTCTTCGGCGACGATCTCTTCGATGTGGCGCAGGAACCACGGATCGTAGTGCGTGATCGCGTTGATTTCGTCGACCGTGAAACCTTCGCGGAACGCCTGCGCGACCTGGAGCAGCCGGTCGGGCGTGGCGCGGCTGAGCGCGGCGACGACGACATCGCGGCTGGCGCCTTCGAGCGCGAGCTGGCGGTTGAACCCGTCGAGCCCGGTCTCGAGCCCGCGCAGCGCCTTCTGCAGCGATTCCTTGAAGTTGCGGCCGATCGCCATGACTTCGCCGACCGACTTCATCGCCGTGGACAGCAAGGGCTCGGTGCCCTTGAATTTCTCGAACGCGAAGCGCGGGATCTTGGTGACCACGTAATCGATCGTCGGTTCGAACGCGGCGGGCGTGGCGCCGGTGATCTCGTTGGTGATCTCGTCGAGCGTGTAGCCGACCGCCAGCTTGGCGGCGACGCGCGCGATCGGGAAGCCGGTCGCCTTGGACGCGAGCGCCGAGGACCGCGAGACGCGCGGGTTCATCTCGATCACGATGAGCCGCCCGTCCTTGGGATTGACCGCGAACTGGACGTTCGAGCCGCCGGTCTCGACCCCGATCTCGCGCAGCACGGCGATGCTCGCCGAGCGCATGATCTGGTATTCCTTGTCGGTCAGCGTCAGCGCGGGCGCCACGGTGATCGAATCGCCGGTGTGGACCCCCATCGGATCGACGTTCTCGATCGCGCAGATGATGATGGCGTTGTCGGCGCGATCGCGCACGACTTCCATCTCGAACTCCTTCCACCCGAGCAGCGATTCCTCGATCAGCACTTCGGTGGTGGGCGACGCCTCGAGCCCCGAACGGACGATGGTTTCGAATTCGGCGCGGTTGTAGGCGATGCCGCCGCCGGTGCCGCCAAGCGTGAAGCTGGGCCGGATGATCGAGGGCAGCCCGGTCCGCTCCAGCACCGCGAGGGCCTCGCCGAGCGTAGTGGCGACGCCCGAGCGGGCGCTTTCGAGCCCGATCTTGTCCATCGCCTCGCGGAACCGCTGGCGGTTCTCGGCCTTGTCGATCGCGTCGGCATCGGCGCCGATCATCTTGACGCCGTACTTCGCCAGCGTGCCGTCGTTGAACAGCGCCAGCGCGCAGTTGAGCGCGGTCTGCCCGCCCATCGTCGGAAGCAGCGCGTCGGGGCGCTCCTTGGCGATGATCTTGGCGACGATCTCGGGCGTGATCGGCTCAACATAGGTCGCGTCGGCGAACTCGGGATCGGTCATGATCGTCGCCGGGTTGGAGTTGACGAGGACCACGCGGTAGCCCTCCTCCTTCAGCGCCTTGATCGCCTGGGTGCCCGAATAGTCGAACTCGCAGGCCTGGCCGATGATGATCGGGCCGGCGCCGATGACGAGGATCGAGGAGATGTCAGTGCGTTTGGGCATTATCTACATACCAGCAATTGATTTGAGGGCGGACCAGGCTTGATCTGCCAGAGCCCCAACGGGCTTATCAGCGAACGCGGCGCCAATCCAAAATAGCGTCTGAATTCCGAGAAACATGAGGTAATCGACGCGAGCTTCCGGATCCGCCAAAGCGTCCTTTAGTTCTCTCAGTTTAGCGATCTTTTCATCTCTGAATGTTGCATCGCGAGAAGCAAACTCATTGTCTGCTGAAACTAGCGCAATAATATTATCCAACTTCTTTGAAAGATTCGCGACTTCTGTTTGATTATGAACCAAGCTTACCCGACGATCTTCGGACGAAACTAACTCGCTCTGATTTACACCAAATCTCTTTGCCAGTACAAAAGTCAAATCGGAATAGTCTGGCGACATATCTTCGGTGAGACCATGCTCTTGCTCGGCAAAAAGATATGCTCGGGATACACAATAATGAACGCCACCCGCGGTCAAGCGGACCTTTACCGCCCGCATGTCGGAATCTTCGATAATGTCCTCTTTGCTCGCAACCAGCCCAACGTCCTCCAAGTCTTCGATGTGAGTTTGCAATATCGCGTTCGTGAACTGGTCATTCTGTCCAAGAACTCTCGAAAAGAGGTCGTCCATTCGAAGGATCGGCGACATTGGAAAGTTCTGCTCATGTCGGAGCAACTCTCCGAGCAAAGCTAGTTCGATTCGAGATGGAGAAAATTCCTCATCCATCACCCCAACATCCCCACGAACTTCTCGAACAGGTAGTAGCTGTCGTGCGGGCCCGGGCTCGCCTCGGGGTGGTACTGGACGCCGAACGCCTTCTTGCCCTTGATGGCGAGGCCGCAGTTGGAGCCGTCGAACAGGCTGACGTGGGTCTCTTCCATCGTCTCGGGCAGGGTATCGCGATCGACCGCGAAACCGTGGTTCATGCTGGTGATCTCGACCGCGCCATCGGCCAACCGCTTGACCGGGTGGTTGGCGCCGCGGTGGCCCTGGTTCATCTTGGTGGTCTGCGCGCCGCCGGCGAGCCCGAGCATCTGGTGGCCGAGGCAGATGCCGAAGATCGGCACGTCCTTGTCGAGCAGCGCCTTGATCGTCGGCACTGCATAGATTCCCGTGGCCGCCGGATCGCCTGGGCCGTTGGAGAGGAACACGCCGTCGGGTTCGAGCGCGAGGATGGCCTCAAGGCTAGTCTGCGCGGGCACCACGGTCACCCGCGCGCCGGCCTTGACCAGGTTGCGGAAGATCATGTCTTTGGAGCCGTAATCGATCGCGACCACGTGCGGGCGCGGCTTGCCGTCGGTCTTGCGGCGGAACGGGTGGAGCACGCTCGGGCCCTTCCCGGCCGGCTCGGGTCCTTCGGAAATGCGGCCATAGCCGCCGCCGAGCGACCACGGGCCGCCGTCCCAGCCCTCGTGCTTTTCGCGGCTGACGCGGCGGGCGAGGTCCATGCCTTCGAGGCCGGGCCAGTCCTGCGCGCGCTTGATGAGCGCGGGGATGTCGAAATTCCCGGCCGGATCGTGCGCGATCACCGCGTTGGGCGCGCCGCCAAGGCGGATGCGGCGGGTCAGCGCGCGGGTGTCGATCCCGGCGAGGCCGATCTTGTCATGCCCGATCAGCCATTCGGCGAACTCGCGCTCGGCGCGGAAGCTCGAATGGCGGGTCACGGCTTCGCGCACCACGCAGCCGACCGCGCCTTCGACGCGAGATTCGATGTCGTCCTCGTTGGCGCCGACATTGCCAATGTGCGGGAACGTGAAGGTGACGATCTGCGCCGCGTAGGACGGATCGGTCAGCACTTCCTGATAACCGGTCATCGCGGTGTTGAAGCAGACTTCGCCGACCGCGCTGCCGGCGGCGCCGAACCCGGTGCCCCACAGCACGCTGCCGTCGGCGAGGACTAAGACTCCAGTCGCGCCCTTGGGTTGCGCAGCAGAAGAGGCGGACAGGGCCATTGGCTCTCCGAACGGGTTTCCAGCGATGGTGCTAAGCCGTGGCCGCTAAGCCCCGCCCTCGCCCCCGTCAACCTCGCCACCGGCGAAATATGTCGCTAAGCCGCCCGGCCGAGCGTCACCACAGAGAAAGAGTGCCACTATGCTGCGCGAGCGGATCAAGCAGGAAACCATCGCCGCGATGAAGGGCGGCGACAAGGAGCGCACCGCGGCGCTGCGGCTGATCGCCGCCAAGCTCAAGGACCGGGACATCGAGCTGCGCCCGAAGCTCGCGGCGGGCGCCGAACCGATCGACGACGACGCGCTGGTGATCGACGTGCTGCAGAAGATGGCCAAGCAGCGCCGCGAATCGATCGAGATGTACCAGGCCGGCGGCCGCGCCGAGCTCGAGGCGCAAGAGCGCGGCGAACTGGCAGTCATCGAGGAATTCATGCCCCAGCAGCTCGGCGAAACCGAGACCCTGGCGGCGATCGAGGCGATCAAGGCCGAACTCGGCGCCACCGGCCTCAAGGACATGGGCCGGGTCATGGCCGAGCTCAAGGCGCGGCACGGTGCACAACTCGACATGAGCAAGGCCAGCGGGCTGGTGAAGGCTTCGCTCTCGGATTAAATTCGGGGATGGCCCTTTCCCCGCAATGGCTGGACGAACTGCGCGCGCGGATCACGCTGTCGGGCGTGATCATGGCGACGGTCAAGCTGCAGCGTGCGGGGCGCGAGTGGAAGGCGTGTTGCCCGTTCCACAACGAGAACACGCCCAGCTTCTACGTCAATGACGAGAAGCACTTCTACCACTGCTTCGGGTGCGGGGCGCACGGCGATGCGATCCGCTGGATGACCGACCAGCGCGGGCTGGCCTTCATGGACGCGGTCAAGGAACTGGCCGCGCAGGCCGGAATGGACGTGCCCGCGCCCGATCCGCGCGCCGCCCGGGCCGCCGAGCAGCGCGCCACGCTGCACGATGTGACCGGCGCGGCGCAGGCCTGGTTCGAGGCGAACCTCGCCAGCGACGAAGCCGGCCACGCCCGCGCCTATCTCAAGACGCGCGGGTTCGACGCGCGCACGGTCGCGCGGTTCGGGTTCGGCTATGCCCCGAACCGGCGCGACGGCATCAAGAAGGCGCTTCCCCAGTTCGACGAGGCCTTGCTCGGCGAGGCGGGGATGCTGATCGCGGCCGAGGACAAGGCCCCTTACGACCGGTTCCGCGACCGCCTGACCATTCCCATCCACGACGCCCGCGGACGAGTGATCGGGTTTGCCGCGCGCATTCTCGATGCGGCGAAGAAGGATGCGCCCAAGTACCTGAACTCGCCGGACACGCCGCTGTTCGACAAGGGGCGCACGCTGTTCAACCTGCACCACGCCGCGCCCGCTGCGCGCAAGGTCGGTCGGATCGTGGTCGTCGAAGGGCAGATGGATGTGGTCGCGCTGGCCGCTGCGGGAATCGACGAAGTGGTGGCCCCGATGGGCACCGCGCTGACCGAGACCCAGCTCGAGCTGCTGTGGCGCCAAGCGGAAAAGCCGGTGCTGTGCTTCGACGGCGACGCGGCGGGCCAGAAGGCGGCGCTGCGCGCGGTCGGGCGGGCTTTGCCGATGCTCAAGCCCGGGTACAGCCTCGAGTTCGTTACTCTGCCCAAAGGCTTGGACCCCGACGACGTAGTGCGGCGCGACGGCCGCGCGGGGCTCGAACGCCTGCTCGCCAGTCCGCAAGGCCTGCTCGACTTGGTGTGGGAGCGCGAACAGGCGGCGGGCCCCCTTGCCTCGCCCGAGGACAAGGCGGGGCTCAAGGCGCGCCTGATCGAGCACGCCGAAGCGATCCAGCACCCCGATATCCGCGCGCTTTACCGCCGGGAGTGGCTAGACCGGTTTTCGGCGTTCGCGTTTCCGCCGCGCCCGCCCCGACCGGCGCGCGAGCAGCGGGCCGCACCCGGCAAGCGCTGGGGCCAGTTGACGATCGGCCCGCTCGCCCCCGGCACCGCGGATCGGCTCCGCCGGGCGACCACGGGCGGCGGCGCGCGCGACGGGCTCGCGCAGGCGGTGCTCGCCGGGCTCGCGCGCCATCCTGGCGAAATTGCGCGCCATTCCGAAGGCTTGCTGGAACTCGCCGCCGCCGAACCCGCGCTGGCAGCGGCGATCGACGCCCTGCTCGACCACCGTCCCGGGGTTGAAGGCTCCGCCATGCATCCCATATCGCGGCCGGGCATTTCTTCGCCGCCGCCGGACCAGGCGCACTATTCCTTCCTCATGGAAGGCGCCGATCCGACGATGGCGCGCGAAGACCTGGCTGAAGCGATGGCGCTGCTGGTCGAATGGCCGGCGGTCGATAGCGCCATCGATGCAGCCACGGCCCGCTGGGATACCGACCCCGACGGCACGGTTGCCGAACTGGGCCGGCTGACCAAACGAAAACTGGAATTGCGCGCGCGACTCGGGCAGATGGCCCGCAAACGTGCCGCTTCCGCGGCGTTGCAGGACGAGCGTTCGGAGGCCGGGGTGGCGCCGGACGACCGACAGGAAACGGGTTGAACCAGAGCCTATGGCGGCAGACGAAACTACCGGCGGACTTGATGACGCGCCGCTGATCGACCTCAACGAGGCCGAGATCAAGAAGCTCATCGCGAAGGCGAAGCGGCGCGGCTACATCACCTATGATGAGCTGAACGAGGCGCTGCCCTCGGGCCAGATGAGCCCCGACCAGATCGAGGACATCCAGACCGCCATTTCCGAGATGGGCGTCAACATCGTCGAGACCGACGAGGACGCCGCCGAGGAAGACGCCGAGGGCGACGAGGAAGACGCCGCGACCGTCGAGGAAGAGGACGGCGAGGACGAGGCCACTCAGCACGTCCCCGAGAAGAAGAAGAAAGAGACCACCGAGCGCACCGACGATCCGGTGCGGATGTACTTGCGCGAGATGGGCGCGGTCGAGCTGCTCAGCCGCGAAGGCGAGATCGCCATCGCCAAGCGCATCGAAGCCGGCCGCGACACGATGATCATGGGGCTGTGCGAGAGCCCGATCACGTTCCACGCGATCATCATGTGGTCCGAAGCGCTCAACCACGAGGAAATGCAGCTGCGCGAGATCCTCGATCTCGACGCGATGCTGTCGAAGGAACCTCCCGTCGAGAAGATGGAGGAGGAGAACGAGGAAGCCGAATCCGGCGAGATCAGCGAAGCCACCGCCGGCCCGACCTACAAGGAAGACGAAGAGGTCGAGGAAGAGGAAGAAGCCGATTCCGACGAGGACGAGGACGGCGAGAGCCGCCCGCGCCAGCGCGACGAGGACGACGAGGACGACAACACCCTCAGCCTCGCGCAGATGGAAGCCGCGCTCAAGCCCGAGGCGCTCGAGCGGTTCGCGCGCATCACCGACCTGTTCAAGAAGTTCGAGAAGATCCAGTTCGAGCGCGTCGACGTGCTCGGCCGCGGCGAGCTGTTCCCTGCCGCCAAGGAGAAGAAGTACGAGGATCTGCGCGAGCAGCTCACCGCGGAAGTGGAATCGGTTCAGTTCCACGCGACCAAGATCGAATACCTGGTCGACAACCTCTATGCCTTCAACCGCCGCCTGACCACGCTCGGCGGGCAGATGCTGCGCCTCGCCGAACGCCACAAGGTCAAGCGCGGCGATTTCCTGGGTGCCTATGTCGGCCACGAGCTCGACGAAGGCTGGCTGCAGCAGATGGCCAAGAAGGACAAGAAGTGGGCCGCCTTCGCCGAGAACGAAGCCGATCCGGTCGAGCGGATCCGGCTCGAGATCGCCGACATCGCTGCGGCGACCGGCATGAGCCTGGGCGAGTTCCGCCGGATCGTGAACATGGTCCAGAAGGGTGAGCGCGAGGCGCGCATCGCCAAGAAGGAAATGGTCGAGGCGAACCTGCGCCTCGTGATCTCGATCGCCAAGAAATACACCAACCGCGGGCTGCAGTTCCTTGACCTGATCCAGGAAGGCAACATCGGGCTGATGAAGGCGGTCGACAAGTTCGAGTACCGCCGCGGCTACAAGTTCAGCACTTATGCCACCTGGTGGATCCGTCAGGCAATAACGCGCTCGATCGCCGACCAGGCACGCACGATCCGCATCCCGGTGCACATGATCGAGACGATCAACAAGCTGGTGCGCACCAGCCGCCAGTTCCTCCACGAGCAGGGCCGCGAGCCCACGCCCGAGGAAATGGCCGAGCGCCTGTCGATGCCGCTCGAGAAGGTCCGCAAGGTGATGAAAATCGCCAAGGAGCCGATCAGCCTCGAAACGCCGATCGGCGACGAGGAGGATTCGCACCTCGGCGACTTCATCGAGGACAAGAATGCGGTGATCCCGGTCGACGCGGCGATCCAGGCCAATCTCAAGGAGACGGTCACCCGCGTGCTCGCCAGCCTGACGCCGCGTGAGGAACGCGTGCTGCGCATGCGCTTCGGGATCGGCATGAACACCGATCATACCCTCGAGGAAGTCGGCCAGCAGTTTTCGGTCACCCGAGAACGCATCCGCCAGATCGAGGCCAAGGCGCTGCGCAAGCTCAAGCACCCGAGCCGCAGCCGCAAGATGCGCAGCTTCCTCGACCAATAGCCGCGCGTGCGGTTGCTCCGGCCGGAACGCGCGCGATGACCGAGTCCATCGTCCCGCTTGGGGCTTTCGCCGCCTATGGCCTGCTTGGCGCCTTCCTTCTGGCATTGGCAGAGCGGTTGGTACCGGTGGTGCCCTCGTACGGCCTGTTCATCTTCCTCGGCAGCACACTGGCAGAACGGCCGATCGATCTGGTGCCGCTCATCCTGCTTACCACGCTTGCTTCGACGCTCGGCGCAATCGGCTGGTACGGCATCGGCTACGCGCTCGGCGAGGAGCGCACGCACCGTGCTGTCGTCAGGTACGGCCGCTTCGTGTGGCTCAAGGAACCACTCTATCTATCGCTTGCCGCGCGCTATGAACGCAATGCCTTCGTCGCCACCTTCGTCGGGCAGACCATTCCCGTGGTGCGCTGCTATCTGTCGCTGCCGGCCGGCATCCTCGCATTGCCGCTCGCCACGTTCGCGCTCGCGGTGTTCCTCGGCAGCGCGCTGTGGGTGGGCGGCTTCATCGGCATGGGTTACGGCCTCCACACCCTCGGCTGGGATCCGGTGAGGGCCACGATCCTGGCAGTTATAGGACTGATCCTGATCGAAGGGGCTGTCGTGTGGGTGCTGCGCCGGCGGCGGCAGGCGGTCTGAGCTAGCGGGCAACGCGTCCTTCGACCGGATAGGCCGGATCGGTGTAACCGGGCGTCGAGGCGTGCCCGGGCGGGACCAGCGCATCGATGAAGGCCTCGTCTTCCGCATCGAGCACCGCATCGAGCGCCGGCAGGTAGGCGTGCCATTGCGCTTCGGTGCGCGGGCCGACGATTGCAGAGCTGACCAGGCGGTTCCTCAGCACCCAGCCAATTGCATAGGCGATCGTGGTGACGCCCTTGGCCGCCGCGCGTTCCGCGACCGCGCGCGCGATCTCCAGCGATTCGGGCCGCCACTCGGTCTGCATGATGCGAACGTCGCTGCGCCCGGCGCGGCTGTCGGGCGGCGGCGGCGCGCCCGGATCGTACTTGCCCGACAACACCCCACGCGCCAGCGGGCTATAGGGCGCCACGCCGATCCCGTAGTGGCCGCAGGCGGGCAGTTGCTCGACCTCGGCCGTGCGGTCGACCAGGTTGTACAGCGGCTGGCTCACCACCGGGCGGTCCATGCCGAGTTGGTCGGCGATGCGGCAAAGCTCGGCGATGCGCCAGCCTTTGAAGTTGGACACACCATAGTAGCGGACTTTGCCTTGCGTCATCAGGTCCTTGATCGCGCGCAACGGCTCCTCGAGCGGTGCTTCAGTGTCGGCCTTGTGAAAATAGAGCACGTCGATGAAGTCGGTGCCGAGCCGGCGCAGACTGTCCTCGACATCCTGGAATATCCACTTGCGCGATTGCCCGCCCTCGTTGGGTTCCTGGGTCATACGGTGGCCGAACTTCGTCGCCACCACCCAATGGTGCCGGTGGTCTTTAATCGCGCGGCCGACCACTTCCTCGGTCTTGCCCATGTTGTAGAGATCGGCGGCGTCGAGAAAGTTGATCCCGGCCCCGCGCGCCTGGTCGAGAATGCGCGTGGCGACCGGCTCGTCGGTCGCGCCGCCGAACATCATGGTGCCGACGCACAGCGGCGAGACGCGCAGCGCGCTGCGGCCGAGATAGCGGTAGTCCATGATCTCTCCCGAACAGGCTCTTCCGCACAGCCTATAGCCCCCCTGCTTGGGGACAAAGCCCATTTGCGGTGGAACAGCGCGCGGGCAGTGCCTATGTGCGCCTCATCATGAGGATCGCTCTTGCTTCGGACCACGCCGCCGTGGCGCTCAAGGACCAGCTCGTCGCCTGGCTGACGAGCGAGGGGCACGAAGTGCGCGATCTCGGCACACACGGCGATGACCGCGTCGATTATCCCGACTTCGGCTACCTGCTCGGCCAGGCGATCGCGACCGGCGCGACCGATCGAGGTATCGCCTTGTGCGGCTCGGGGATCGGCATTTCGATCGCCATGAACCGCAATCCGGCGGTGCGCTGCGCGCTGGTGTCCGAACCGCTTTCCGCCGCCCTGGCGCGCGAGCACAACGACGCCAACGCCATCGCGCTCGGGGGGCGGCTGATCGGCATCGACATGGCCAAGGCCTGTGTGACCGCATTCCTTTCGACCGATTTCGCCGGCGGCCGCCACGGACCCCGCGTGGCGAAGCTGACCGACGTTCCGCAGGAAGTGACCTCATGAGTTCCAACCCCACATTCGAGCCAGCCCCCGCCAAGGCGGGGGATCCGCTGCAGCGGTTCTGGCATGACACTCTCGAAGACGCCGATCCCGCCGTCGCCGCGATCATCGGTCGCGAGCTCGGCCGTCAGCGGGACCGGATCGAGCTGATCGCCAGCGAGAACATCGCCAGCCCGGCGGTGCTCGAGGCGACCGGCTCGGTGTTCACCAACAAGTACGCCGAAGGCTATCCCGGCCGCCGCTACTATGGCGGCTGCGACCATGCCGACGAGATCGAGTTGCTCGCGATCGAGCGGGCGACCCGGCTGTTCGGCTGCAAGTTCGCCAACGTCCAGCCCAACAGCGGCAGCCAGATGAACCAGGCGGTGTTCCTCGCTCTGCTCACCCCGGGCGACACCTTCATGGGCCTCGACCTGGCCGCCGGGGGCCACCTGACGCACGGTTCGCCGGTCAACATGAGCGGCAAGTGGTTCAACGCGGTGCCTTACGGAGTTCGGCGGGAGGATCAGCGGCTCGACATGGACGAAGTCCGGCGCCTCGCGCGCGAGACAAAGCCCAAGCTGATCATCGCCGGTGCGACCGCCTATCCGCGCCATTGGGACTTCGCCGAGTTCCGCCGCATCGCCGACGAAGTCGGCGCCTGGCTGCTGGTCGATATGTCGCACTTCTCGGGCCTGGTTGCGGGGGGCGCGCACCCCTCGCCCTTCCCGCATGCGCACGTCGTCACCACCACCACGCACAAGAGCCTGCGCGGGCCGCGTTCGGGCGTGATCCTGACCGACGACGAGGCGCTGGCCAAGAAGTTCAACACCGCCGTGTTCCCGGGCATGCAGGGCGGCCCGCTGGTCCACGTGATTGCGGCCAAGGCGGTGGCGTTCGGCGAGGCGCTGCGGCCCGAGTTCAAGGCCTACGCGCACGCCATCGTCGAGAATGCCAAGGTGCTTGCCGCCAGCCTCGAAGAGCACGGCCTCAACATCGTCTCGGGCGGGACCGACAACCACCTGATGCTGGTCGATCTCAGCCCCAAGGCGGTGACCGGCAAGGCCGCCGAGAAGGGCCTCGATCGCGCCTTCCTGACCTGTAACAAGAACGCGATCCCGTTCGATCCGCTGCCGCCGACCAAGACCAGCGGCGTGCGTCTCGGCACGCCGGCCGGCACCACGCGCGGCTTCGGCCCCGCCGAATTCCGCAAAGTCGGCGCGATGATTGCGGAAGTGCTGGAAGGGATGCGCAAGAACGGCGATGAGGGCGACGCACAGATCGAAGAGGGCGTGCGCCGCCGGGTCATCGAACTGTGCGAGGCATTCCCCGTTTATCCCGGGAGGTAAGCGATGAACGATCCCAACAAGCCCATCGACAACCGCATTCTGGCCGACGCGCTCGACGAAGTGAAAGCGATGGGCAAGGAAGGCCTGTCCCATCCCTCTGCCAAGCCCGTGATCGTGGGTGGCGCGCTCGGCGCGCTCGCGGCGGGCATTTTGCCGGTCGTGACCTGGCCGATCGGCTTGATCGCCGGCGCCGGATTCATGCTTTACAAGCGGATCCGGCCGTAACTTGAGGTGTCCGTTCTGCGCGCATGACGACAGCCAGGTGAAGGATTCGCGGCCGACCGAGGACAACACCGCGATCCGCCGCCGGCGCCAGTGCGAAAGCTGTGGCGGGCGCTTCACCACCTTCGAGCGCGTCCAACTGCGCGAACTGACGGTGGTCAAGTCGGGCGGCCAGCGCGAGCCGTTCGAGCGCTCCAAGATCGAGCAGTCGGTCGCGCTCGCGTGCCGCAAGCGCGGGATCGAGCAGGAACGGATCGACCAGCTCGTGTCGGGCATCCAGCGGCAGGTCGAGACCACCGGAGACAGCGAAGTCCCGTCGGCGCGGATCGGAGAAATGGTGATGGAAGGCCTGCGCCAGCTCGATTCGGTGGCCTACATCCGCTTCGCCAGCGTCTATCGCGATTTCTCCGAGGCGCGCGACTTCGAGGCATTCGCCAGCGCGATCCAGGAAGCCGGCAAAGACACGGATGTGCGCGATGCCGGAGCGGGCTGAACCGCCGATCGTCGTTCTGGTGCGCCCCCAGCTCGGCGAGAACATCGGCAAGGCGGCGCGGGCGATGCTCAATTTCGGGCTGACCGAGCTGCGACTGGTCAATCCGCGCGACGGCTGGCCGAACCCGGATGCAGGACCGGCCGCAGCCGGGGCCGACCGCGTGCTGGAACAGGCGCGTGTGTTTCCCACCACCGCCGAAGCCGTGGCCGATTGCGCGCATGTCTATGCCACCACCGTGCGCAAGCGCGAAGTGACCAAGCCGGTCCTGACCCCCGAGGTCGCCGCCCGCGAGATCGCCGCGCAACCAGGACGCAGCGCGATCCTGTTCGGGGCGGAACGGTCGGGGCTCGAAACCGAAGACGTCGCGCTGGCGCGCACGATCGTCACCGTGCCGATCAACCCCGAATTCGAATCGCTCAATCTGGCCCAGGCGGTAATCCTGTGCGCCTATGAATGGTCGCGGGGCGAGACGCTTGCCCAGCCCACCGTCGAGGAACTGCTACCACCCGCGCC
>NCCV01000002.1:0-43135 GCA_002279825.1 Sphingomonadales bacterium 12-68-11 | reverse complement strand
TTTCCCTCCTCGAACCGGTCGGCTACTTCTTCCCGCCCGACCGCGTCGAAGCAACTCACCGCAACTTGCGCACGATCCTGACCAAACCGGGCTGGAACCATCTGGAGGTGCGCACGATGCGCGGTGTGCTTAGCCATCTGGCAAGGAAATCGGCCCGCCCGCGCTGATACTCACTACGACACTTCAGTGCATTGCAGCTGCAAGGGGATGCTCTAGAATGACTGCGGACCCGCGCGGGAAAGGCGCGAGCAGCAAGGGAAGAGTCGATGAAGATGCGAGGAACCTTGGCAGCTGCGGTTCTGCTGGCCGTCGTGATCGCGCCGGCCAGCGCGCAGGAAACGTCGGAACCGGCCGCGCAGCAGGAAAAGAAGATCTGCCGGTCGCAGAAGATGACCGGCTCGCTCACCCGCCGGATCCGTACTTGCATGACCAAGGCGGAATGGGATCGCCTCGCCGAAGGCAGCCAACGCACTGTCGATAGGCTGAGCCGGGAGGGCGATATGGTGCAGCCTACGACCCAGTCCGGAATGCCCGGCGGCGGATAACAGAGCGGAGCCGCGCTCCTGTGCTCTCAGCCTCGTTTTCTTGCAGACCGAGCGCCGTCGCAGGCACTTTACGTAGGCGCGTCTCAGTAGCGTCGAGCCAGATCCTGGCTAAATGCCCATACCTTGTTACAATGTCCTCGGAATCGCGTAAGCGAGGAGTGGATGCATGGGGAGATTTAGCGTCGTCGCCGTACTCGGCCTTGTAGCGGCCACCGCGGTCGCTCCTGCGGGCGCACAGGACGTTACCGACCAGGCGGCGCAGCAGGAAAAGAAGATCTGCCGGTCGGAAAAGATGACTGGCTCGCTCACGCGCCGCATTCGCACCTGCATGACCCAAGCTGAGTGGGACCGGCAGGCCGAAGGCACCCAGCGGAACACCGATCGCTTCTCGCGCGACGTTAACAGAGCCTATGCCAACGACTGCCAAAGTCGCCCCGGCGGCTGCTATTAGCAACACACAAAAGCGGCCGATCAGGACCAGAATCGGCCCTTCCACTGAAGCACCGCCATCTAGTCGCCGCTCAACCCGGTTGACTTTTCCGGGCCATACCGCCAAGGGCCCCGCTCGCAATTGATCCCGCACCCCGGTGAAGCGGCGATCGCGCATGGCAGCAGGTCATGCGGTGCGAGACCGGGTTCAAGCGCTGCCAGTGGGGCAGCGCCAGCAAATTGAAGGATCGACATCATGTCGAAGCGCAAGAGCGCCAAGCACAAACTCGACCGCCGGATGGGCGAGAACATCTGGGGCCGTCCGCACAGCCCTGTGAACCGCCGTTCGTACGGTCCCGGCCAGCACGGCCAGCGCCGCAAGGGCAAGATGAGCGACTTCGGCCTGCAGCTGCGGGCCAAGCAGAAGCTCAAGGGCTATTACGGCGACGTCACCGAAAAGCAGTTCAAGGCGACCTACAAGGAAGCCGACCGCATGAAGGGCGACACCGGCCAGAACCTGATCGGCCTGCTCGAGCAGCGGCTCGACATGCTGGTCTATCGCGCCAAGTTCGCGCCGACCATCTTTGCCGCTCGCCAGATCGTCAGCCACGGCCACATTCGCGTCAACGGCGTGAAGTGCAACGTCGCCAGCCGCCGCGTGCTGCCGGGCGAGATCGTCAGCCTGGGCGAGAAGGCCAAGGATATGGCGCTGATCGCCGAGGCGCAGACCCTGCCCGAGCGCGACATCCCCGACTATGTCGCGGTGGACGGCGCCGACAAGGTCTCGCTGACCCGCGTGCCCAAGCTCGACGAAGTGCCCTACCCGGTGACCATGGAACCGAACCTGGTGGTCGAGTTCTACTCGCGCTGAGCCGATCGGTATCGGAATGCGAAAGGGCGGTCCCGCGGGGCCGCCCTTTTTCGTTTCAGCCGAGGTAATCCTGCCGGAATGCGTTCGCGAACGCAGCGAACCGCCCATCTCCGATCGCCGCGCGCATCGCCGCCATGAGCTGCTGGTAAAACCAGAGGTTATGCTCGGTGACCAGAATCGCACCGAGGATCTCGCCCGCCTTCTGCAAATGCTGCAGGTAGGCGCGCGAGTAGTGGGCGCAGGTCGGGCAGGCGCAGCGCGGGTCGAGCGGGCCGGTGTCCTCGGCGTGGGCCGCGTTGCGCAGGTTTACCGGGCCGGCCCAGGTGAACGCCTGTCCGTTGCGGCCCGATCGCGTCGGCAGCACGCAGTCGAACATGTCGATCCCGCGCCCCACCGCGCCGACCAGGTCGTCGGGCTTGCCCACCCCCATCAGATAGCGCGGCGATGCCTCGGGCAGCATCGGTGCGGCGAAATCGAGCGTGGCAAACATCGCCTCCTGCCCCTCGCCCACCGCCAGACCGCCGATCGCGTAGCCGTCGAAGCCGATCGCGGTCAGCGCCTCGGCCGAGCGGCGGCGCAGGCTTTCGTCGAGCGCGCCCTGCTGGATGCCGAACAGCGCCGCCCGCGCGGCATGCTCGCCCCCCGCATCGAACGCGTCGCGGCTGCGCCGGGCCCACCGCATCGACAGCTCCATCGAGGCTGCGATCTCGGCGAGCGGCCGGTCGGCGCGCGGGCATTCGTCGAACGCCATCACGATATCCGAACCGAGCAGGCGCTGGATCTCCATCGAGCGCTCGGGCGTCAGCAGATGCTTCGAGCCGTCGAGGTGGCTGCGGAACTCCACGCCTTCCTCGGTCAGCTTGCGCAGATCGCTGAGGCTCATGACTTGGTAGCCGCCGCTGTCGGTCAGGATCGGGCGCGGCCAGTTCATGAACCGGTGCAGCCCGCCGAGCCGCGCCAGGCGCTCCGCCCCCGGGCGCAGCATCAGGTGATAGGTATTGCCCAGCAGGATGTCGGCGCCGGTTTCGCGCACGCTCTCGGGTTTCATCGCCTTGACCGTGGCCGCGGTGCCGACCGGCATGAACGCCGGCGTGCGGATCTCGCCGCGCTCCATCCGGATCGAGCCGGTGCGCGCCTTACCGTCGGTCGCCTTGATCGTGAAAGCAAAACGGGTCATGCGCGGCGCGGGTAGAGCGATTGCTGCGGGCTGGCAAATGCACTGGCAAACAGGGGAACGCCCGTGGAGTTCGATGCCCTTCTCTACCTGGCGATGTTCGGGGTCGCGCTGGCGGCCGGGTTCATCGATGCGATCGCGGGGGGCGGCGGGCTGCTGACCACGCCCGCGCTGCTGTTCGCCGGCGTGCCGCCGATCAACGCGATCGCCACCAACAAGCTGCAATCGACGTTCGGCACCGCGATGGCGACGGTGAACTTCGCGCGCGCGGGGCTGCTCGACTGGCGGGCGCACTTGCCAGCGGTCGCGTGGGTGTTCCTGGGCTCGGCCGCGGGCGTCCTGGTGGTGCAGCAGATCGACCGCGCGGCGCTGATGCTGGTCATCCCGGCGCTGCTGATCGCGGTCGCGGGCTATGTGCTGTTGTCGCCGCGGATGGAGGACATCGACCGGGAGGCGCGCCTGTCGGAACGCACCTATCGCCCGATCGCCGGGGGGATCGGCTTCTACGACGGGTTCTTCGGACCCGGCACGGGATCGTTCTTCAATGCCAGCCTGGTCGGCCTGCGCGGTATGGGCCTGACCCGCGCGACCGGCGCGGCCAAGCTGCTGAACGTGACCAGCAACCTGGCCGCACTGCTGCTGTGGGTGTTCTCGGGCTATCTGCTGTGGTGGCTCGGCCTGGTGATGGCAGCCGGCTCGCTGGTCGGCGGGTGGCTCGGCAGCCATTCGGCGATCCGCTTCGGCGCCCCGCTGATCCGCCCGATGCTGGTCGCGATCAGCCTGGCGCTGACCGCCAAGGCGACCTGGGACTACTTCGGCGGCTGAACGTGCCGCTTCAGAACCCGTACACGAGCGAGAACCGGGTCCAGGTATCGGTCGATACCGCGCCAGCCGGCGGGTTGCTGTCGTAATCGACCGTGTAGGACACGCGGGTCGTCAGCCGGTCGGTGAACTTGGCTTCGAGCCCGCTGGTGAGCAAGGCGCTGGTCGTGCTCGAAGTGATCAGGACCGTAGCCGCGCCGCCTGTATCCGCGACCAGATCCGCATCCTGCGTGAACTTGAGCTGCCGCGCGAGCTGCCAGTCGAAGTCGATCCCCGCCAGCGCGCCGAGGCTGCTGTCGCCGGTGCCGTTGACGAAGTCGACCTTCCGCCACGCCGGCCCGGCCTTGACCGACAACTGCGCGGCGGAACTCTCGAGCACTTTGTATCCGAGCCCGCCCGACAGCGAATAGCGCGAGGTGAAGCCCTGGAAGCGGTCGCGCTCGTACTGGGCCAGCGAATAGGCGAACAGGTCTTGCCCGAGCTGGATGCGCGGTTCCCACGCGACCAGATACTGCTCGCGCGAGGTCAGTCCGTTGCTGCGCTGATAATCGACGTTCGCGCGCAGCCGGTGCTGCCAGTTCACGCCCGTGCGTTCGAGTGAAAGCGCCAGCGAGACGCCGACATTGCTGCTGCTGCCGGTCGACTGGAACGCACCGATCTGCCCGTTGCCGGACCAGTTATCGAGCATGCTGGCGGTGCGGACGGCGGCTTGTTGCTGGGCCCGTGCCTGCTCGGCCGCGGCGCTTTGCTGCGCCAGGAACGCCTGATGCAAGCGGTCGATTTCGGCGACATCGGAGGGATGGGTCTGCTTCGCGATGTCGAGCACGGCACCGATCTTGGCCGGGTCGCCAGTCGCGAGGGCGGCGTCGATCATCGCCCGCACCGGCGCCGGCAGCTCCGCGGCGGCGGGTGCGGCGCAGGCCGCAATCGGGAGCAGCAGGAGGCGGAACGGCAACCCCATCCGCGCCATTGCTAGCGGCTCAGCCGCGCAGGCGCCAGCCGGTCTTGAAGATCACCGCGATCACCGCGATGCACAGCACCACGAAACCCAGCGTCATGCCGAACGCGAGCGCGATCGGCACGTCGGCCTGGCCGGTGAAGGTCCAGCGCAGCCCGTTGATCAGGTAGAAAACTGGATTGAACTGCGCGACGGTCTGCCACGGCTCGTCGAGCATGCGGATCGAGTAGAACGTGCCGCCGAGGAATGTCAGCGGGGTCAGCACCAGCATCGGGATGATCGAGAGCTTCTCGAACCCGTCGGCCCAGACCCCGAGGATGAACCCGAACAGCGAGAACGCCGCCGCGACCAGCACGATGTAGCCGACCGCGTAGACCGGATGCGCGATCGAGTAGTCGACGAACAGGAGCGCGGTCAGGAGGATGATCGCGGCGATGATGAGCGACTTGCAGGCCGCCGCGCCGACAAACCCGATCAGCGTCTCCGCCACGCCCACCGGCGCGCTGAGCAGCTCGTAGATCGCGCCGGTGAAGCGCGGCATGTAAATGCCGAAGCTGGCGTTGGAAGTGCTTTCCGAAAGCAGCGTGAGCATCAGCAGCCCGGGCACGATGAACGCGCCGTAGGATACGCCGCCGAACTGAGACGGGTCCATCTGGCTGCCGATCGCCGCGCCGAACACGATGAAATAGAGCGAGGTGGTCAGCACCGGCGAGAGGATCGAGCCGAACACGGTGCGGAAGAACCGCGCCAGCTCGTTAGTGAAGATCGCGAGCGCGCCGCGCAGATTGAGGGAGAGGAAGTTCATGCCGGCACCCCATCGCGGCCTTCGAGCAGATCGACGAAGATGTCCTCGAGCGTCGAATCGTGCGTGTCGATCTCCGAAAAGGCGATGTTGCCGAGCACCAGCGCGCGCACCAGCTCGGCGATCTCGCGCTTGCCCTTGCCGGTACCGTCGCCGCCGCGATAGCGCAGCGTGCGCCCGCCGTCCTCGAGCGTGACGGGATAGGCCGCGAGCGTCTCGGGCAGCGCGGCGAGCGGGGTTTCGAGCGTGATGCGCGCTTCGGTGCGGCCGAGCTGGGCCATGATCGAGGCCTTGTCATCGACAAGCAGCAGCTTGCCCCGGTTGATCACGCCGACCCGGTCGGCCATTTCCTGCGCCTCTTCGATGTAATGCGTGGTCAGGATGATCGTCGTGCCGGCATCGCGCAGCGCGCCGATCTGGCGCCACATGTCGCGGCGCAGCTCGACATCGACGCCCGCGGTCGGCTCGTCGAGGAACAGCAGCTCGGGGTCGTGGCTGAGCGCCTTGGCGATCATCACCCGGCGCTTCATTCCGCCCGAGAGCTCGCGGATCTTGGCCTCGCGCTTGTCCCACAGGCTGAGCGAGCGGAGCACTTCCTCGATCCGCGCAGCGTTGGGCGGGCAGCCGAACATGCCGCGCGAGAATTCGACCGAATGGTCGACACGGCCGAACATGTCGAACGCCAGTTCCTGCGGCACCAGCCCGATGCGCCGGCGGACTTGGCGCCAATGCTTGGCGACGTCGAGCCCGAAGGCCTCGATCGTTCCGCCGGTCGGCCGCAGCAGACCGCACACCGCGCCGATCAGCGTGGTCTTGCCCGCGCCGTTGGGCCCGAGCAGTGCGAAGATCTCGCCCTTGCGAATCTGCAAATCGACCCCGGCAAGCGCGACGGTGCCGCTCTTGTAGGTCTTCGACAGGTCGCGGATATCGAGAATCGGGTTGTCCAAAGCCCGGCGAAAATGGCGAGCCCGAGCGCTATTACAACCTAATCTTTGTCCGGGAGCAGCAAGCTGCCGTCCCCGTAGCTATAGAACCGATACCGTCCGGCGATCGCATGGGCATAAGCGGCCTGCATCCGCTCGATCCCCATCAGCGCGCTGACCAGCATGAACAGCGTGGAGCGCGGCAGGTGGAAGTTGGTCATCAGGCCGTCGACCGCCCTGAAACGGTAGCCGGGCGTGATGAAGATCGCGGTGTCGCCCTCGAACGGGCAGATCGCGCCGTCCGGCTCGGCGGCGCTCTCGAGCAGGCGCAGGCTGGTGGTGCCGACCGCGATCAGTCGGCCGCCTTGCGCCCGCGCCGCATTGAGCCGCTCGGCTGTGCTGGCATCGATGCGGCCCCATTCGGCGTGCATGGCGTGGTCGGCGGTATCGTCCGCCTTGACCGGCAGGAATGTGCCCGCGCCGACATGAAGCGTCAGCGTCTCGCGGCCGATCCCGGCAGCGTCGAGGGCGCCTATCAGCTCGGGCGTGAAGTGGAGCGCGGCGGTGGGTGCCGCGACCGCGCCGGGCTTGTCGGCGAACAGGGTCTGGTAGTCGTCCTGATCCGCCGCGTCGGTCGCCCGCTTGCCGGCGATGTACGGCGGTAGCGGCATCCTACCGGCGCGTTCAAGTAGGGTCTCGACCGGTTCGTCGCCGAGGAAGGCCAGCGTCCAGCTTCCGTCGGCGTGCCGCGCCTCCGCGATCGCCGCCACCCCGGACCCGAACTCGATCGTGTCGCCGTCGCGCAGCCGCTTGCCGTTGCGGACGAAGGCCTGCCAGCGGCGCACGTCGACCCGCTTGTGCAGCGTCGCGCCGATCCGCGCCTCGCCCTGAGCACTTAGGCGCGTTCCCTCGAGCTGGGCCGGGATCACGCGGGTGTCGTTGAACACCAGCACATCGCCGGCGCGCAGCAACGAAGGCAGGTCGCGCAC
The DNA here is from genome assembly GCA_002279825.1 of Sphingomonadales bacterium 12-68-11. Classification (GTDB taxonomy): domain Bacteria; phylum Pseudomonadota; class Alphaproteobacteria; order Sphingomonadales; family Sphingomonadaceae; genus Croceibacterium_A. The sequence goes on along the minus strand of NCCV01000002.1, from coordinate 35,622 downwards.
GCCGCGGTCTTCGAAAGACGCCTGGCCTGGCACGACCAGCAGCCGCGCGGCATCCCGCGGACGCGCCGGGCGGAGCGCGATCAGCTCTGGCGGCAGCTCGAAATCGAACAGGTCGACGCGCATGGCATCGCCCTAGCGCGCGATCAGTTCGCCGACGAGTTGCTAAGCTGCTCGATAGTGGCCGGCGCTTCGATAGGCGCGGGCGCGGGCGCCTCCGCCATGCGCTGCGGCTTGTTGTCGGCGGCGATCGACGCCTGCAGGATGCGGGTCGGGTTGGCCGGCGGCTCACCGCGCTCGATCGCATCGACCGCGTCCATGCCGGCAATAACGCGGCCGAAGTTGGTATAGCGGCGGTCGAGCGAGAAGCGCGGGTAGAACATGATGAAGAACTGGCTGTTGGCGCTGTTCTCGTCCTGCGCGCGGGCCATCGCCACGGTGCCGCGCACGTGCGGGAACATGTTGAACTCTTTCTCGAGGTCGGGAAGGTCCGAGCCGCCCTGCCCGGTGCCGGTCGGATCGCCGGTCTGCGCCATGAAGCCGTCGATCACGCGGTGGAAGATCACCCCGTCATAGAACCCCGAGCGGGCCAGTTGCTTGACCCGCTCGACATGCTTGGGCGCCCACTGCGGCATCAGCCGGATAGTCACCCGTCGCCCGGTCGAGAGATCGAGATGGAGAATGTTCTCGGCATCGCGCGTGACGTCGAAGTCGGCTGACAGCGGCACCGGCGCAGCTTGCGCGGGCGCGGCCGGCGCCTGTTCCTGTGCGGACGCGGCGGTAGCAGTCATCGCCGCGAAAGCTGCGAGCACGAAGGCAAGGGGGCGTGTGATCATGCGGTTACGGCGATCCTGAGGGAATGGCGCGCCCTAGAGCCGGGCCGCTGACAGTTCAATGAATGGATTGCGGCGCCTAGAGCGTGCCCTTGCGGCCGATCCGCTCGATCCGCGCCACCACCTGATCACGCACCGCCGGGCTGACGAACGGACCGATGTCGCCGCCGAACAGCGCGATTTCCTTGACCAGCTTGGAGGCGATCGGCTGCAGCGAGACGTCGGCCATCAAGAAGACCGTCTCGATCCGGTCGTTCAATTGCTGGTTCATGCCCGCCATCTGGTATTCGTATTCGAAGTCCGCGACCGCGCGCAGCCCGCGGATGATCATCGAGGCGCCCTGCGTTTCGGCGAACTTCATCAGCAGCGCGTTGAAGCCCGTGACCTCGACATTGGCGAGGTCCATCCGCGCGATCTCGGCTGCGACCATCTCGAGCCGCTCCTCGGCGGTGAACATCGGGTCCTTGGCCGAATTGGTGGTCACGCCCACGATCAGCCGGTCGACCAGCTTGGCGCCGCGGCGGATGATGTCGGCATGGCCGCGCGTGACCGGGTCGAAGGTTCCGGGGTAGAGGCCGATGCGGCTCACCGATCGCGCTCCACCACGAACTTTGCCAGCGCGCGGAGCAGCTCGGCCTCTTGGCCGTGCCCGGCGAGATGGCCGACTGCCTGGTCGCTGAGCGCCCGCGCCTGCTCGCGCGCCTTGGCGGGGCCCATCAGCGAGACGAACGTCGCCTTGCCCTGTTCGGCGTCCTTGCGCAGCGCCTTGCCGGCCTTGGCCTCGTCGCCCTCGTGGTCGAGCAGGTCGTCGGTGATCTGGAAAGCGAGGCCGATGTCGCGCGCATAAGCGCGCAAGTGTCCCCTGCCCTCTTCCTGCACACGGCCGAGAATTGCGCCCATTTCGACCGCCGCGCCGAGCAGCGCGCCGGTCTTGAGCTGCTGGAGGCGGGTGACGGTATGGAGATCGAGCGCCGCGCTATCGGCCAGCATGTCCATCATCTGCCCGCCGGCCATGCCGTTGTGCCCGCTGGCCGAGGCCAGCGCATGGACCAGCTCGGCGCGGATGAAGGGATCGGGGCTGACCTGGTTGTCGGCGAGCAGCTCGAACGCCAGCGCGTGGAGCGAATCGCCCGCCAGCACCGCGGTCGCCTCGTCGAAGGCCTTGTGGACGGTCGGCTTGCCGTGGCGCAGGTCGTCGTCGTCCATGCACGGCAGGTCGTCGTGGACCAGCGAATAGGCGTGGATCGCCTCGACCGCGCAGCCTGCCCGCACTGCCGCCACGCGCGAGGCGCCGTACATTTCGGCAACCGTCACCAGCAGCAGCGGCCGCACCCGTTTGCCGCCGCCGATCGCCGCATGGCGCATCGCTTCGACCAGCCGCGCGCGCGAATCCTGCGGCACCGGCAGGAAGGCGTCGAACGCCGCGTCGACCTCCTGCTGGATGCGCTGGAGCCCGCGCCCGAGCACGTCGTCGGCGAGCACCAGGCCCATCCCCCCGCTCAAGCCTCAGCCGCCATCGAACGGAACGGTGCCGGCGGCGCGTCCGTCCGGTCCGGCGACGATCTTCTCGATCCGTGCCTGCGCCGAGTCGAGCCGTGCCTGGCAGTGACGCCGCAACGCCTCGCCGCGCTCATAGAGCGTGATCGACTGCTCGAGCGGGACTTCGCCGGTCTCGAGCTTGCGCACGACGTCCTCGAGCGCGCGCAGTGCGTCCTCGAAGCTCATCGCAGCGATGTCGCCGGCCTCCTCCATGGCCCGAGCATTGGCGGGGATACCGTCGAGGGTCAAGCGCGGGCGGGGTAGCGAGGATCGCGCCCGCTCGCTAAGGGCCGCGCCATGCCTGCAATCACTCCCGAAGTCGTCGAAGCTCATGGTCTCAGCCCCGAGGAATACGAGCGCGTTCTCAAGGCCCTCGGCCGCGAGCCCAACCTGGTCGAGCTGGGCATCTTCTCGGTCATGTGGAGCGAGCACTGCTCGTATAAGTCGAGCCGCATCCATCTGAAGAAGCTGCCCACCGAGGCACCGTGGGTCATCTGCGGCCCCGGCGAGAACGCCGGCGTGATCGACATCGGCGAAGGCCCCGGCGGCGTCAGGCAAGCGGCCATCTTCAAGATGGAGAGCCACAACCACCCGAGTTACATCGAGCCCTATCAGGGCGCCGCGACCGGGGTCGGCGGCATACTGCGCGACGTGTTCACGATGGGCGCACGGCCGGTCGCCAATCTTAATGCGCTGCGTTTCGGCCGGCCCGATCACCCCAAGATGAAGCACCTGGTGCAAGGCGTGGTCGCCGGCATCGGCGGCTACGGCAACTGCGTGGGCGTGCCCACGGTGGGCGGGGAGACCAACTTCCACGCCGCTTACGACGGCAACATTCTGGTCAACGCGATGACGGTGGGCGTCGCCGATCAGGACAAGATCTTCTACTCGGCCGCCAGCGGGGTGGGCAATCCGATCGTCTATGTCGGCTCCAAGACCGGCCGCGACGGCATCCACGGCGCGACGATGGCGAGCGCCGACTTCGGCGAGGACGCCGACGCCAAGCGCCCGACCGTGCAGGTCGGCGATCCCTTCACCGAAAAGCTGCTGATCGAGGCGTGCCTCGAACTGATGGCGACTGACGCGATCGTGGCGATTCAGGACATGGGCGCCGCCGGGCTGACCTCATCCTCGGTCGAAATGGCATCCAAGGGCGGTGCCGGCATCCGCCTCGACATGAACAAGGTGCCGTGCCGCGAGACCGGCATGACGCCGTACGAAATGATGCTGAGCGAGAGCCAGGAGCGGATGCTCATGGTGCTTAAGCCCGGCAAGGAGCCGATGGCGGAGGCGATCTTCCGGAAGTGGGAACTCGACTTCGCGGTGATCGGCGAAGTCACCGACGCGCTCGCCGATGGCGGCCACATGGTTCTGGAATGGAACAGCGAAGTGGTCTGCGACATCCCGCTGGCACCGCTCGCCGACGAGGCCCCGCTCTACGACCGGCCGCATCTGAGTACGGAGGAGTACAAGGCCTGGGCCCAGGTCAAGCCGCTCGGCGAGGTGCCGGATAGTGCCGACATCGGCGCCGACCTCCTTAAGCTGATGGCCTGCCCCGATCTCGCCAGCCGGGCGTGGATCTGGCGCCAGTACGACAGCCAGGTCGGCGCGGACACCTTGCAGCTCTCGGGCGGCGATGCCGCGGTGGTGCGTGTCCACGGCACGCGCAAGGCGCTTGCGATGTCCACCGATTGCACCCCGCGCTACTGCTATGCCGACCCATACGAGGGCGGCAAGCAAGCGGTGGCGGAGACTTATCGCAACATTTCGGCGGTCGGCGCCAAGCCGCTGGCGATCACCAACTGCCTCAACTTCGCCAATCCGCAGCGGCCCGAGATCATGGCCCAGATCGTCGGCTGCCTAGAAGGCATGAGCGCGGCGTGCCGGGTGCTCGACTACCCGATCGTGAGCGGCAACGTCTCGCTCTACAACGAGAGCAAGGCGACCGGCGGCGGCTCGGCGATCTTGCCCACGCCAGCCATCGGCGGAGTCGGACTGCTCGACGATTACGCGGCGATGGCCACGATTGCGTTCAAAGCGGCGGGCGAGGCGATCTACCTGATGGGCCAGGAGCGCTGGGCCGGGCCCAACCCGCAGCGCGGCCATCTCGGCCAGTCGCTGTGGCTCCGCGAGATACACGGGCGCGAAGACGGCGATGCGCCCACCGTCGATCTCACGCTGGAGAAGAACTCGGGCGAATTCGTCCGCGAGCTGATCGCCGCCGGGCTGGTCAGCGCGGTCCACGATGTGTCCGACGGCGGGCTGGCGGTCGCGCTCGCCGAAATGGCGCTGGCCGGAGGGATCGGCGCCGATGTCGAGGCGCACCCGGACTTCGCGCCCGCCGCGTGGTGGTTCGGCGAGGACCAGGGGCGCTACGTGCTCACAGTGCCCGACGTGGATGCCTTCCAGGCGCAGATCGCCAAGGGCACGCGCGACGCGGACACCGCTTCCTCGGGCCTGCGCCGGATCGGCACGACGGGCGGGGATAAGGTGCTCGGCGTGTCGCTCGCCGATCTGCGCGCCGCGCACGAACGCTTCTTCCGCGACTGGATGGAAGCCTGACCCCCGCGTCCGACCGCTTCCTGACGCTCGACGTGATCCGCGGGATCGCGGTGATGGGTATCTTTTCGGTCAACGTGGTCGGGATGGCCATGTTCGAGAACGCCTACTTCTATCCGCCCGACTTCGGTTTCGACGGGGTCGGCGACAAGGTGATGTGGACGCTCAATTCGATCTTCGTCGATGGCCGGTTCCGCAGCCTGTTCTCGATCCTGTTCGGCGCGTCGATGGCGCTGGTGATCGAGCGCGCCGTGGCCGCGGGCAAGGCCGGGTGGAAGGTCCACTACCCGCGCATGATCGTGTTGATGCTGTTCGGCGCGCTGCACTATTACCTGCTGTGGTGGGGCGACATCCTGGTCCACTACGCGCTCGTCGGGATGGTCGCTTTCGCGTTCTGGCATCTCCAGTCGCGCGCGCTGCTCGCCGTCGCGGCGATTTCGCTGGCGATGTTCTACGTCCCGCAGTTCTCCGAGACTTTCGGCATGCTCGCCAAGATCGAGGCCAGCCGTGCGCCGGGGGCGTCGCCCGAGCTGCGGGCCGAAGTGCAGGAAATGCTCGCCGCGCCGCCCACGCTCGCGGCCGACATTGCCGAGGACAAGGCCGCGCGCGCCAGCATCGCGGCGCACCTCAGTGCCCAGACCTCGGGTTATGCAGCGGTGCGGCCGTGGCAATCGCCGCTCACGTTCGGTCTCGAGACGCTCGGCCTGATGCTGATCGGAATGGCCGGTTACAAGTCGGGCTTCCTGACCGGCGGCTGGAGCCGCCAGCGCTATCAAGCGATTGCCGCGGCCTGCCTGGGGACGGACTTGCTGGTTCACACGCTGGCCGCCTGGCTCGCGTTGCGGTCGAACTTCGACCCCAGCGTCTATTATCCGTGGACCCGGACTTACGTGAACCCGCTCCATCCGATCGGCGCGCTCGGCTATGCGGCCCTGATTCTGCTGCTGTTCCCGCATCCCGGCGCCCTCGCCGATCGCTTCGCGGCGGTCGGACGCACCGCGTTCACCAACTATCTCGGCTCGACGGTGATCGGGACGCTGGTGTTCTTCGGCTCCTTCGGGGGGCTCTACGGCGAAGTCTCGCGCGGCGAGGCATGGCTGCTGGTGCCGCCGGTCTGGGCCCTGATGCTGCTGTGGTCGAAACCCTGGCTAGGCCGCTTTCGCTACGGGCCGCTCGAATGGGTCTGGCGGTGTCTGGCGCGCTGGCGCTGGGAGCCGCTGCGGCGGGCTAGCCCCGCCAATCCCGCTGCGGAATCCCCAGCAGCTTGAGCAGGGCGGTCAGGTCGCCGCGATCGACCCACCCGTTGGCGGCGGAGCGCGCCTTGGGCTTCGCGTAGTAGGCGACACCGTAGGTCGCATTCGCGAGCATCGGGATGTCGTTGGCGCCGTCGCCGGTAGCGAGCGAGACGGCCTCTCCGCCGAGCTTCGCCAATTCGCCAAGCATGACCTCAAGCTTGGTCGCGCTGTCCGCGAGCGGCCCCACCAGCCCGCCCGTCAGCTTCCCGCCCGCTACCGCCAGCCGGTTGCCGACCACCCGCTCGAAGCCAAGATCGGCGGCGACCGGATCGGCGAAGTGATGGAAACCCCCGGTCACCAGCACGGTGCGGCAACCGAAATGCTTGAGCGTCGCCACCAGCGCCCGCGCACCCGCCATCGGCCGAATGCGGTCGGCAAGACAGGTGGCGATCGCGGCTTCGTCGAGCTCGGCGAGCAGCCCGACCCGCTCGGTCAGTGCGCTGGCGAAGTCGAGTTCGCCCAGCATCGCACGCTCGGTGATCGCGGCGATCTGCGGCTTGAGGCCGGCGAAATCGGCCAGCTCGTCGATGCACTCCTGCCCGATCATCGTCGAATCCATGTCGGACACGAACAGGTCGGGCACGCGGAACGGCTCGCGCGAGACGATCGCATCCGAGGGCGCGAAATGGCTGTCGATCACGCGCCGCAGCGCGGCCGCCTCGTCGCCCGGCAGTTCCAGTTCGAGCACATCGCTGCACGCGTCGAGCATGCGCGCCTCGGCCAGCGGCAGCCCGGCCGCGGCAAGCTCCGCACTCGCGGCATCGAGGCGCGTTTCGAGCGTGGCGGTGTCTGCTATCAGCCGTGCGATGAGCAACGCGGAAACTCCGGTCGGGAAAGCGGTCGCGCTCATTGCAGGGCCGACAGCCAGCGGCAAGAGCGATCTGGCGGTCGCGCTGGCGCTCGAGCTCGAGCGTCGCGGCGGACGGGCCGTGGTGATCAACGCCGACAGCGCGCAAGTCTATCGCGACCTGGCGATGCTCAGTGCACGCCCGAGCGAGTCCGATATGCGCGGCATAGAGCACCGCCTGTTCGGCGCCTGGGACGGAGCAGAGGCTTGCTCGGCCGCCGACTGGGCGGGGGCGGCCAAGCGCGAGATCGAGAACGCACACCTGGTGGGCGTGGTGCCAGTCCTGGTCGGTGGCACGGGGCTCTACATTCGCACGCTGCTCGACGGGATCGCGCCGGTGCCGGCTATCGATCCAGATATACGCACGGCGGTGCGCGCGCTCCCTGTCGCCGAAGCCCACGCCGCGCTCACCCGCGAAGACCCGGCCCGCGCGGCCGCCCTCGCCCCTGCCGATGGCGCCCGGGTCTCACGCGCCCTCGAAGTCGTGCGCTCGACCGGCCCGCTCGCCCACTGGCAGGGATCGCGCGGAGCTCTACCGGCGCTGCGATGCGCGCTTCGCCGGGATGCTGGACGCCGGCGCGGTCGAGGAGGTCAGGGCCTTGCTCTCCCGAGGATTGTCCCCCGCCCTCCCCGTCATGCGCGCGATCGGGGTGCCAGAGATCGCCGGTTGGCTGGCCGGGGAATGGCCGCGTGAGGAGGCGCTGGCGCGCGGGCAGCAGGCAACGCGCAACTACGCCAAGCGTCAATACACCTGGTTCCGCCGTCAGCCCCCCGAATCATGGCCGAGCGCGAATGAAAGTTCCGATACAATGGCGCACTTTGAAACTTTATTCCGATATTGCCGGTTGACATGACATTTAATGACGACTAGCAGCCCGCTTACGGACCCCCGGGCCCGGAAGGTTGTCGAGAGGAATGACGGCCCGGCGCGATCGCCTCGCGCCGGGTCCGTTTTTTAAGGAGTGACACACCGTGTCGGAGGAACGCAGCGGCGCTGCGATACTGATCGAGATGCTGGTCCGGCAGGGCGTCGAATATGTGTTCGGCTATCCCGGCGGCGCCGTGCTGCCGATCTACGACGAGCTGTTTTCCGACCAGCGTCTGCGCCACATCCTGGTGCGGCACGAAGCCGGCGCGGCCCACGCGGCGGAAGGCTATGCCCGTTCGACCGGCAAGCCCGGGGTGGTGTTGGTCACCTCCGGCCCCGGCGCCACCAACGCGATCACCGGCATCGCCGACGCGTTCATGGACTCGATACCGCTGGTGGTCATTACCGGCCAGGTCGCGACCAACCTGATCGGCACCGACGCGTTCCAGGAAGCCGACACGGTCGGCCTCACGCGCCACTGCACCAAGCACAACTATCTGGTGAAGGACCCGTCGGAACTCGCCGCGACGATCGACGAGGCGTTCGAGATCGCCACCACCGGCCGGCCCGGTCCGGTTGTGGTCGATATCCCCAAGAACGTTCAGGTTGCGACCGCGCCAATGAGCGATGCGCCGGTGCAGCGCCCGCGCCGCTACAATCCGCGCACCGTCGCCGCGCCCGAGGAGATCGCCGAGGCGATCGAGCTGATCGCCACGGCGCAGCGCCCTGTGTTCTACACCGGCGGCGGGATCATCAATTCCGGCCCGCGCGCGACCGATCTGCTGCGCCAGTTCCAGCGCCTGACCGGCGCGCCGGTCACGTCCACGCTGATGGGCCTTGGCGCATTTCCAGCCGATCACCCCGACTGGCTCGGCATGCTCGGCATGCACGGCACCTACGAAGCCAATCTGGCGATGAATCAGTGCGACGTAATGGTCTGCATCGGCGCCCGCTTCGACGACCGCGTGACCGGACGGCTCGACGCCTTTTCGCCCGATTCGACCAAGATCCACATCGATATCGACCGCGCCAGCATCAACAAGGTGGTGCCGGTCGACCTCGGAATCGTCGGCGACTGCGCGACCGTGCTCGATCAGCTGATCGCCGCCTGGGGCAACCGCGCCGCCGCCAATCTCGGCGAATGGAAGACCCGCATCTCGGGCTGGAAGGGCCGCGACAGCCTGGCCTACCCGCGCCACAAGGATTCGATCATGCCGCAGCTCGCGGTGCAGCGGCTGTTCGAGCTGACCCGCGACCTGGATCCGATCATCACCACTGAAGTCGGCCAGCACCAGATGTGGGCGGCGCAGTATTTCGGTTTCTTCGGCCCCAACCGCTGGCTGACCAGCGGCGGGCTCGGCACGATGGGTTACGGCCTGCCGGCGGCTATCGGCGCGCAGCTCGGCAATCCGGGCAGGTTGGTGATCGACATCGCCGGCGAGGCCTCGATCCAGATGAACATCCAGGAGCTCGGCACCGCCAGCCAGTTCCGCCTGCCGGTCAAGGTGTTCATCCTCAACAACGAGTACATGGGCATGGTCCGCCAGTGGCAGGAGCTGACCTACGAGAGCCGCTATTCGAACTCCTACTCGGACAGCCTGCCCGACTTCGTCCGGCTCGCCGAAGCCTACGGCTGGAAGGGCATTCGCATTTCGCAGGAAGCCGATCTCGACGACGGCATCCGCGCGATGATGGCGCACGATGGCCCGGTGATCGTCGATTGCATGGTGTCGAAAGACGCCAACTGCTTCCCGATGATCCCGAGCGGCGCGGCGCATACCGAGATGCTGCTTTACGGCGACCAGGTCGAAGGCACGATGGACGACGAAGCGAAGGCGCTGGTGTGATGAAGATCCAGCATCGCGATAAAGAGCGCCACGTGCTCATGATCACCGTCGACAACGAGGCGGGCATCCTCGCCAAGATCGCCGGCCTGTTTACCGCGCGCGGCTACAACATCGACAGCCTGACCGTGGCCGACATCAGCGAAAACCACGCGCTCAGCCGGATCACCATCGTCACTCACGGCCCGCCGCAAGTGATCGACCAGATCGAGGCGCAGCTCGAGCGGCTGGTGCCGGTGCACCGCGTGGTCGATCTGACCCAGGCTGGCCCCCACGTCGAGCGCGAGCTGGCGCTGATCAAGGTTTCGGGACGCGGCGACAACCGGGTCGAGGCGCTGCGCCTCGCCGACGTGTTCCGCGCCAAAGTGGTCGATACCACTACCGCGAGCTTTATCTTCGAGCTGACCGGCGATCCGGGCAAGATCGACACCTTCATCGGCCTGATGCGCGAGCTGGGGCTGGTCGAAGTCGGGCGCACGGGTATCGTCGGGATGATGCGCGGGGCCGAGGGGGCTTGAGCCGCCGATAGATTTACATCGTCGCTCCTGCGCCAGCAGGAGCCTATCCAACCTCTCGCCGTTACGCGAGCTTATTTGGGCCCCTGCCTGCGCAGGGGCGACGTGGGGAAGAACATGAAGGTCTATTACGACGCCGACGCCGATCTGAACCTTATCACCGACAAGAAGATCGCCGTGCTCGGCTATGGCAGCCAGGGCCATGCCCATGCGCAGAACCTGCGCGACAGCGGCGTCAAGGACGTGGCGATCGCGCTGCGGCCGGGCTCCGCTTCGGCCAAGAAGGCCGAAAGCGCCGGTTTCACGGTGATGGACAACAAGGACGCGGCCGCCTGGGCCGACGTGCTCATGATCCTCGCCCCCGACGAGCACCAGGCGGCGATCTGGGAGAACGACCTCAAGGGCAACCTCAAGCCCGGCGCCGCGCTCGCTTTCGCGCACGGGCTCAACATCCATTTCGGGCTGATCGAGGCCCCCGCCGACATCGACGTGATCATGATCGCCCCAAAGGGCCCCGGCCATACGGTCCGCGGCGAATACCTCAAGGGCGGCGGCGTGCCGTGCCTGATCGCGATCCACCAAGATGCCAGCGGCAACGCGCATGACGTTGCGCTTGCCTATGCGAGCGGCGTCGGCGGCGGCCGGTCGGGGATCATCGAGACCAACTTCAAGGAGGAGTGCGAGACCGACCTGTTCGGGGAGCAGGCGGTGCTGTGCGGCGGCATCACGCACCTGATCCAGGCCGGGTTCGAGACGCTGGTCGAGGCCGGCTACGCGCCCGAGATGGCCTATTTCGAGTGCCTTCACGAGACCAAGCTGATCGTCGACCTGCTCTACGAAGGCGGTATCGCCAACATGCGCTACTCGATCAGCAACACCGCCGAATACGGCGACATCACCACTGGCCCCAGGATCATCACCGACGAGACCAAGGCCGAGATGAAGCGCGTGCTGGCCGACATCACCTCGGGCCGCTTCGTGCAGAAGTTCGTGCTCGACAACCGCGCCGGCCAGCCCGAGCTGAAAGCCAGCCGCAAGGCCGCCGCCGCGCACCCGATCGAGCAGACCGGGGCGCAGCTGCGCGCGATGATGCCGTGGATCGGCGCCAACAAGCTGGTCGATCAGGCCAAGAACTAACCTACCTGGCGGGGGGCGATGCTCCCCCCGCCGGTTCGGTTCACGAGACAGCGCCCTCGCGGCGCGTCTTCCACAGCGAATAGACGATCCCGCCTGCGATCAGCGCCGCTGTCACCCCGAGGCTGGCAACCGGCGGAAACTTGTCGCCGCCCAGCACGAAGTCGGAGACGAAGATCTTCGACCCGATGAAGACCAGGACCAGCGCCAACGCATACTTGAGGTACTGGAACCGGTGGACCATCGCCGCGAGCGCGAAATAGAGCGCACGCAGGCCCAAGATGGCCATGATATTGCTGGTGTAGACGATGAAGGTGTCGGTGGTGATGGCGAAGATCGCCGGCACCGAATCGACCGCGAACACCAGGTCGGCGAGGTTGATGACCACTAACGCCATGAACAGGGGCGTGGCGGCGGTCACCAGGCGGCCGGTCTTGGCATCGGGCACTTTGACGAAGAAGCGCTGCGCATGCAGCTCTTGCGTCACCCGCATGTGGCGCGAGATCCATTTCACCGCCGGGTTGTGCGCGATGTCCATCTGCTCTTCGCCCTGGAACAGCATCTTGATGCCGGTCGCGATGAGGAATGCGGCGAAGATGTAGAGCACCCAGTACCACTGCTGGACGACCGCCGCGCCGACGCCGATCATGATCCCGCGCAGCACGATCACCGCGATGATCCCCCACACCAGCGCGCGGTACTGGTACATTCGAGGAATCGCGAAGTAGGTGAAAATCAGGCTGATCACGAAGACGTTGTCGATCGACAGCGCCTTTTCGATGAAGAACCCGGTATAATACTTCATGCCGAGGTCGGCGCCTTTCTCGAGCCAGACCCAGACACCGAAAGCGAGCGCGATCGAAATGTAGAACGCCGACAGCTTCAGGCTTTCTCCGATCCCCATCTCGCGGTCTTCTTTGTGAAGGACGCCGAGATCGAAGGCCGTGAGAATCGCGACCAGCGCCAGAAAGGCGAACCAGAACCACACCGGCGTGCCGAGCCAGTCGGCGAACAGAAATTCCATCGCGTAACTCCACGCAAATGCGGCCAACCCGAAGAGGCTGCGGCAGGCGCCTGCCCTATCGGGTTGGCCGTTGACGGGCGCCGCCTAGCGGCCGCTCCGCGGGGCCGATCAGGTCGCGGTGTGCGGCCGAGTGCGGTTGATCAGGGCGTGGAGCCGATCCTTAACCGCCAGCTTCAGCTTCTTGAGCTGAGCGATGCGCTTGCCGTCGGGCACGCGGCGGGCTTGCTGGAGGCGCAGCTCGGAATCGAGCTGCTGGTGCTTTTGCATCAACTTGAAAGCCTTGGGGCTCATGTTGCCGTTCCTCTTGAACATGTTGCTGTCCAATCGGGAACACCGGCGCTTGTGTCAGCCTTCGGGGGTAAGCCGAAACGCGCACCGGTGTCACCCGATGCGGTCCGACATCGCGACAGCGCCTTGAGGCGCCGCGCCAGAGGGGCCCGGTCCGCATAGCCATAATAGGCGGTCGCGCCGGTCTTTCAAGAGGCGTGCGACCGAGTCGGTTTGGCCGTGGACATTGACCGCCCGGCGCGTCAAACAGGCGCGCAGACACCCCCCCAGGAGACTCCCGATGAAGAAACTGCTCCTTTCCATCGCGGCCGCGAGCGCCGTGGTCCTGACCGTGGGCTCGGTAAATGCGCAGCAGGGCGCCCCCGCGGGCCCTCCCGGCGCACTCGACCGGAGCCGCGTCACCGCCGGCAACTATAAGACCGATCCGGGCCACTCGCTGGTCGGCTGGCGGGTCAATCACTTCGGCTTCAACGACTACTTCGGCATCTTCGGCGACGTCGAGGGCACGCTGACGATCGATCCGGCCAATGCCGCCGCCGCCAAGGTCGACGTTACGATCCCGATCGCCAAAGTGGTGACCGCCAGCGCCGGACTGACCGAACACCTGACCCGCGCCGGCGCCAACGGCCGCCCGGCCGATTTCTTCGGACCCAGCCCCGCGCCCGCGCGCTTCGTTTCGACCGCGGTCGTGCCGAACGGCAATGCGGCGCGAATCACCGGCAACCTGACGATGAACGGCGTCACCAAGCCGGTCACGCTCGAAGCGCAGTTCACCGGCGCGGGCGCGCATCCGTTCAACATGCGCCAGACGATCGGCTTCGAAGCGACGACCACCATCAAGCGCTCTGAGTGGAACCTCGGCGGCTTCATTCCGATGGTCGGCGACGAGGTCGAACTCGACGTGACCGTGGCCTTCGAAAAGCAGTAAGCGCATCGGCGGGCGGCGCTCCGGCGCCGCCCGCTGGACTTCCTTCACCGTTTACGCGTATTCTGGTCGCATGGATCGCCGCGAGCCCCTGTCGCTGCTTCGACTTACGCGCCCTTAGGCGCGTCCCTGCCCGTGCGCGCGTTCGCGCCGGCACTCGCCTAAGGGCTCGATCACTCTCTCGGCGAAATCGGTCCGCGCTTGCCGCGCGGGTCCCAGGCGATAAGGCATCCTGCCATGACCATGCTCCCGGATCCGGCGCGCAAATACCGCCCGTTCCCCCCGATAGACCTGCCCGACCGGCAATGGCCGAGCCGCGTCATCACCGCACCCCCACGCTGGCTCTCGACCGATCTGCGCGACGGCAACCAGGCGATCGTCGATCCGATGGATGCGGTGAAGAAGAACCGCTTCTTCGACTTGCTGGTACAGATCGGGGTCAAGGAAATCGAAGTCGGCTTTCCCGCCGCCGGGCAGACCGAGTTCGACTTCATCAGCAGCCTGGTCCGGTCAGGGCGCATCCCGGACGACGTGATCGTGCAAGTGCTGACTCAGGCCCGCGAGGACCTGATCAAGACCTCGTTCGATAGCCTGAAGGGTGCCAGGCAGGCGATCGTCCACGTCTACAACGCGGTTAGCCCCGCCTGGCGCGAGATCGTGTTCCGGATGAGCCGCGAGGAAGTCAAAGGCATCGCCGTGCACGCCGCCGAGCTGCTTCGCGACGAAGCAGCGGCGCGGCCCGAGACCGAGTGGCACTTCGAGTACAGCCCCGAAACGTTCTCGACCGCCGAGATCGATTTCAGCCTCGAGGTGTGCGAGGCGGTGATGGACGTGCTGCAACCCACCCCCGAGCGGCCGCTGATCCTCAACCTGCCGGCCACGGTCGAAGCGGCCACTCCCAACATTTATGCCGACCAGATCGAGTATTTTTGCCGCAACCTGCCCAATCGCGCTTCGGCGGCGATCAGCCTGCACACCCACAACGATCGCGGCACCGGTGTCGCCGCCGCCGAACTGGGGCTGATGGCCGGCGCCGACCGGATCGAAGGCTGCCTGTTCGGCAACGGAGAACGCACCGGCAACTGCTGCCTGGTTACGGTCGCACTCAACATGTACACTCAGGGCATCGACCCGAAGCTCGATTTCTCGGACATCGACGGGATCATCGAGACGGTCGAGTATTGCAACCAGCTCCCCGTTCACCCGCGACACCCCTATGGCGGCGAATTGGTGTTCACGGCCTTTTCGGGCAGCCACCAGGACGCGATCAAGAAAGGCTTCGAGGCGCAGGAGGGGCGCAACGACGAGCTGTGGCGGGTGCCTTACCTGCCGATCGATCCGGCCGATCTGGGGCGCAGCTACGAAGCGGTGATTCGGGTCAATTCGCAGTCCGGCAAGGGCGGCTTCGCCTGGGTGCTGCAGCAGGGCCAGGGGCTCAAGCTGCCCAAGCGGTTGCAGGCGGACTTCTCGCGCCACGTCCAGCGCCTGGCCGATGCGCTGGGGCGTGAGCTCAACGCTGACGACATCTGGCAGACTTTCCAGAACGCCTATTTCGTCGGCGCCCAAACCGCGACATTCGAGCTGGTCGATTACGAGGAGACCCGCGCCAGCGATGGCACCCGGCTGTTCGCCGGCACGATCACCGTCGGCGGCAGCGAGCAGCGCGTGAGCGGGCGCGGCAAGGGTCTCGTCTCCTCGGTGCTGACCACGCTGCGCCAAACCTTCGGGCTCGAACTCGAAGTGCTCGACTATTCCGAGCACGCGCTCGGCCAGGGCGCGGATGCGCGCGCGGCGGCCTACCTCGAATGCGCGCTGCCGGATGGACGGATCGTGTGGGGCGTCGGCATCGACGAGGATATCGCCACCGCGAGCGTGCGCGCGATCCTGTCGGCGGCCAACGGAGCGGTCAGACCGGCGGCATAGCCGCGCGGGCCGGGAGGCGGCTCGGCGCAGTCCCGCCACAGCGTGTCCGCGAGCGCGTCGAGTTCCGAGAAATCTGGCGCGCGCTGGGGATCGCCGCGGTTGAGCGGACTGCGCAGGCGCGCGGGCGCGAGGAGCCGCCGGCGCAGAGCGCGCTGCAGCAAGCAGAGCCGCATCAGCGCGGCCTCGCGTGCCCGGTCGCCGGATCGCTGGCGTGCGACGGCCCATTCGCGCTCGATCTGGCCCACGCGTTCGGCGACCATCGCGTTGTAACGGGCATGCGGCCCGCGGTGCAGCGGCAAGCGCAGCCGGTGCGCGGCCGCGTCGGCGGCGGGAAGCAGCAAGCCGTTCGAGCGAAAGTCATCGAAGCCGATCCGGCTATGACCCACTGCCGCGAACAGGGCTTCGAAGCAGCGGGCCTGCAGCAGCGCGCGCGGCAGCAGATGGTGGCGCTGCATATCCGGCTCGTAGCCGGGATCGCCGCACCGGTTGATCGCACGGAACGCGATCGCGGGCCGGCGCAGTCCGGCCAGGCTTGTCCACTGCGCCGAGCCCGCTTGCGCACCGGCTTTCAACCGGCTTTCCACACCCTGACGAAGCGCCGGTTGGCGGAAGGCTCGAGCCGCAGCGCGGTCTCGTCGGGTCCGACGATCACCCGTTCTGCGGCCTGAAGCCGCCCGCCTTCGACCAAGCGGTGCAGCAATCTCAGCGCGAGCCGAACCGCTGCATTCCGGTCGGCGGTCAGTTCGGGTTCGATCCGCAATTCCTGCCCCACGAACAGGTTCAGCCCTTCGCTGAGCAGAGCCCCGTCGGGTTCGACCGCCACGGCCACCAGGCCGAGGCCCGGAAACGCCCCGCCCGCGCACCAGCGCTTGACGCCTGAGCGAAACGGCTTGGCATGGCTCAGACAGCGCGCGGGATGCCAGATCACCGCTGCGCTGTCCGGCAGTTCGGTGAGCGCCGCCGCAAGGGCGGCGAGACTTTGCACGACCGGCAGCATCGTCCCGCCGCCCATGAGGTGCGGACCCGGCCTGAGCGTGATTGCTTCGAGCCGGGCTTCGCTCAATTCGCCAGCCGGCCCGATGCGATGCGCGACCTGCGGGAACGGATGCGCCGGGCCCGGGGCAAGCCCGGCAAGATCGAATGTCAGACCCGTGACGAGAAGTTCCAACCAGTCGGCGGATGATTCGCGGCCCGTCTCGGCGGTGCCGGTATCGCATTGATCGCCCGGATCGTGGCTGACCGTAAACGCGCCGAGCGATTCGCCCAGGGCTCGCACGGCCTGCGCGGCGGGGCGCCGGCCGGGCGGAAAGAGCACCGAGGCGGCCGGAATCTTCCCGCTAGCACCGGTATCCTGCATGCTCGAAATCGGCCGTCCCCCCTCCGTTTCTTTCGAAACCATGTGGCGTCAAAGCATCGCGAGGTCGAGTCCGGCGCACGGTAATACATCCGAAAGCGACCAAATGGGCGGGCGCGTGCGGCCGGCTGTCTATAGGCGCGGCGCGGCCCTTTGCACCGGCGGCGTGCTGAGATACGCCGGCGCCATGGAAACGCGTCCCGCCGTCCTTGGCGTCGAGCGTTCGCTGTCGGGCAAAGCCTGGCGGTGGCGCGGCGGCAACATGGAACTGCCCGGCGGCATCGCCGGCCTCGCCGACGACGTGGTCACGCAGTTGCTTCTCGCGCGCGGGGTTGCGCGGAGCGATCTCGAACTGCACCGCAGCCCCACCCTGCGCGCATTCCTGCCCGATCCCGCGCTGTTCCGCGATATGACGGCGGCGGCCGAGCGTGTCGCCGAAGCGGTCATCGCCCGCGAGACGGTGACGGTGTTCGGCGACTACGACGTCGACGGCGCCACCAGCGCCGCGCTGCTGATCCGGCTGTTCCGCATGCTCGGGCACGACGCGCAGGCCTATATCCCCGATCGCCTGCTCGAAGGTTACGGGCCGAGCGGCGAGGCACTTGTCCGGCTCGGCCAGCAAGGCTCGAGCCTGATCGTCACCGTCGATTGCGGGGCGATGGCGCACGAAGCGCTGGCGATGGCGCACGATGCCGGGGTCGATGTGATCGTGGTCGATCATCACAAGTGCGCTGCCGAGCTGCCGCGCACGCTTGCGCTGGTCAATCCCAACCGGCTCGACGAGACCGACGCCGCCGCCGCGCACGGCCATTTGGCCGCGGTCGGGGTGGCCTTCTTGCTGGCGGTCGCCGTGGTTCGGACCTTGCGGCCGCGCGGCTATTTCGAGGCCCGGCCCGAACCCGACCTGATGGCGCTGCTCGATCTGGTGGCGCTGGGCACGGTCGCCGACGTGGCCCCGATCCGCGAGCTCAACCGCGCCTTCGTTACCCAGGGCCTGAAAGTCATGGCGCGGCGCGGCAATGTCGGTCTCGCCGCCTTGATCGACGCGAGCCGCTTGACGCGCGCGCCGCGCTGCAGCGACTGCGGCTTCGCGCTCGGCCCGCGGATCAACGCCGGCGGGCGCGTCGGCGAAGCGACGCTCGGGGTGCGCCTGCTGACCACCGAGGACCCCGCCGAAGCCCAGGATCTCGCGGCGCGGCTGTCGCAACTCAACGAGGAGCGACGCGCGATCGAGGCGGCGGTCCAGGAATCGGCCGAGGGTCAGCTCGCCGGCCAGCACAACCGCGCGGTCGTCGTCGTCGCCGGGCGCGGCTGGCACCCTGGGGTGATCGGCATCGTCGCCGGGCGGCTCAAGGACAAGACCGGCAAACCCACCGTCGTCATTGCGCTCGATGAAGCCGGCGCCCCCGGCAAGGGATCGGGGCGCTCGATTAGCGGGGTCGATCTCGGCGCGGCGATCATCGCAGCCCACGCCGCCGGCCTGCTCGTGGCCGGCGGCGGCCATGCGATGGCGGCCGGTCTGACGGTGGAGTCCGCCCGGATCGAACAACTGGCGGACTGGCTGGAAGATCGCCTGGCGGGTCCGGTCGCGCGCGCCTCGGCCGAGCGGGCGCTCATGCTCGACCTGTCGCTTGCCCCGCGCGGGCTCACACCCGAATTGGTCGAGACGCTCGAGAGCGCCGGACCGTTCGGCATGGGCTGGCCCGCGCCGGTGGTCGCGGTCGGGCCGGTCCATCTCATCAAGGCCGAGATCGTCGGCAACGGCCACTTGCGGCTGGTCGCCGGCGGCGCGGACGGCGCCTCGTTCAAGGCGATCGCGTTCCGCGCCGCCGAGAGCGAGCTGGCGCAAACGCTGCTCGGTCCCGCGCGTGGCCGCAAGCTGTGGCTGGCCGGCCGCGTCCAGCTCGACGACTGGGGAAGCCGCCCCCAGGCCGAGCTTCATCTGACCGATGCCGCGTGGGCCGATTGACCCCTTCGCCCGCGCTGTTTTCCGGTACTTGACCGCGCCAGCCCCCCCCACTAAGTGCGCCCCCTCGCCAGTCAGGCATGGCCCCTTCGTCTAAGGGTTAGGACGCGGCCCTTTCACGGCTGAAATACGGGTTCGAATCCCGTAGGGGTCACCACGCACCGGCGAGATCGACTGGCTTCGGCCCCTTCGTCTAGCGGTTAGGACGCGGCCCTCTCACGGCTGAAACACGGGTTCGATTCCCGTAGGGGTCACCAATCGGTCGCAGCGCCATCATCGCCGAGTCTTTCGATTGGTGGCGGCGTTTTCTGGCTGGACGCACCCGGCACGGCGGGTAGGCTGGCAGCGTGACCGAAGGTCGAACCATTCCTATCGCCGGCATCGTGCTCGCTCTCGCGACCGGCGGTGTGCTGGTCGCGGCCGGAGAAAGCCCGTGGCTCGCGAGCGCTGCGGTGGCAGTCTGGATCGTGTCGTTCTGGCTCGTCGCGCCCCAGCCCGTCGCGCCGATGTCCACCCAGCAGCCCGAAGGCATGCAGCTCACCCGCTCGGGCATGCGCGACCTGATCGAGCATTCCGGGCTGCCCGTGCTGATGCTCGATGGCAGCCGGATCATCGTCGCCAACGCGGCCGCGCGCGAAGCGATCGGGACGCATATCATCGGGCAGGATGCGCGCGTCGCGTTCCGCCACCCGGCGGCGGTCGATCTGCTGTCGCGGCACGGGGGCGGCGCCGCCACGATCCAGGGGCTGACGACTCCGCGCAGCAGCTGGCACATGACCCGCCAGCCGATCGACGACCGCTATTGCCTGATCGAGCTGGTCGACCGGACTGCCGAGGCCGACGTCAGCCGCGCACACACCGACTTCGTCGCCAATGCCAGCCACGAACTGCGCACCCCGCTCGCCTCGATCATCGGCTACATGGAGACGCTGATCGAGGAAGGCGAAGCGATCGAGCCCAAGCGCGCCAGCCGTTTCCACGCGATCGTCCTGCGCGAAGCCAGGCGCCTGCAGAGCTTGGTCGATGACTTGATGTCGCTATCGCGCGTCGAGGCCGAGAAGCATGATCAGCCGCGCGAACACGTCGATCTCTCGCTGCTGATCCCGCAAGCCTCGCGCGATGGCGCCGGCGCCGAGCGGCAGGAGCGGCTCGAGTTTGCGGTGCCCGATGACCGGCTGCTGGCCCGCGGCGACCACAAACAGCTCGAGCAACTGGTCCGCAACCTGGTGGACAATGCGCTGAAATACGCCGCGCCGGGCACTCGCGTGACCATCGGGCTGAGCTACGACGACCGGCATATGGCGGTCATCACCGTGCGTGATCGGGGGGACGGCATCGCACCCGAGCACATCCCGCACCTGACCCGCCGGTTCTACCGCACCGACCCGGGCCGCAGCCGCGCCGCCGGCGGGACCGGGCTGGGCCTGGCGATCGTCAAGCACATCGTAGACCGGCATCGCGGACGGCTCGATATCGCCAGCCAGCAGGGTGAAGGCACCACCGTCACCGTGCGGATCCCGATGGTGCCCGAAGAAGCGGCAGCGATGTCATGAAGCTGTCTTACAACTCCAACATCGGTCCTCTTAGGGGACAAGTCGTTGACGTGGATTCGCGCGGTCTCCCGCGAGATTCCCGTCGTTTATTCTGCGGGGGTTCGAACCTATGAAACGCCAAACCTTGTCCCTTATTCCCGTGCTCGCGAGCGCGTTCCTGCTAGCATCCTGCGGCGCCAGCGGCGACGGCGCAAGCCGCGATTCGGTCCGCGCCGTCGGTTCCTCGACGGTCTATCCCTTCGCCAAGGCGGTCGCCGAGCAGTTCGCCCGCTCGCAGCCCGAGTTCAAGTCGCCGATCATCGAATCGACCGGCACCGGCGGCGGCATCAGCTTGTTCTGCAAAGGCGTCGGCGCCAACACCCCCGACATCGCCAACGCTTCGCGCCGGATGCACGACGACGAGTTCGCCGCTTGCCAGGCCAATGGCGTCACCGAAGTCGTTGAGATCCAGATCGGCTACGACGGCCTCGCGCTGGCCTCCGCCCGAAATGGCATCGCGATGAACCTGTCGCCGGAACTGGTCTATCGCGCGCTGGCCGCGCGTCCGTTCGGCAAAGAGCAGACCGCGCGCACCTGGCGCGACGTCGATCCCTCGCTGCCCGACCAGCCGATCCTGGTGTATGGGCCGCCGACTACCTCCGGGACGCGCGACTCGTTCGCCGAACTGATCCTGACGGTCGGCTGCGACACCGATCCCGCGATGGCCGCTCTCAAGGACAGCAACGAGGAGGAGCACGAGAAGGTTTGTACCGAAGTCCGCTCGGACGGCGCCTATGTCGATCAGGGCGAACAGGACAATCTCATTGTGCAGAAGATCGAGGGCAATCCGAACGCTGTCGGCGTGTTTGGTTATTCCTATCTCGAAGAGAACCTCGAAGAGCTCAAGGGCCTGCCGATGAACGGGGTCGAGCCGACCTACGACAGCATCGCCAGCGGCCAGTATCCGGGGGCGCGCGCGATGTTCATCTACGTCAAGAAGGCGCATCTGGACGCCATCCCCGGCCTGCGCGAGTTCGTGCTCGAATGGGTCAATGCCGGGGTCCGGGGCGGTCCGCTGACCGCGATCGGGTTGGTCGCAAACTCCGATGAAGTCGCCGCGCGCAGCCGGACTGCCGCGACGCAGTTCCCGACGCTCACCGCAGCCGACCTCAACTAAGCGAGCCCCGGGCGCAACCATGTCGCCGGCCTTTCTCCTCCTGCTCGCATTGGGCTTGGGTCTTGCCGCCTGGCTCGCCGCGCGTGCCCGCGCGTGGAGCTTCAAGCGCAAGGATCCAAGCATCCGGCTGGCGGCCTTGCCAGAGTACCACGCGTGGTACGTGGCGTTCTGGGTCGTCCTGCCGGTGCTCCTGTTCACGGTGGTGTGGAGCGCGGCGGCGCCCCAGCTCATCACCCAGTCGGTGCTCGCAAGCTCGGCCGCGGCCGACCTGCCGCCGTTCGGCTTGCAGCGCCAGACACTGCTCGCCGAAGCCCAGGCGGTCGCGACCGGGGGCGCGAGGGCGGTGTTCAACCCCGCCGCGCGCGATCTGGTCGAACCGTTCCGGGAAGCGACCGCCCGCTACAACCTGATCGGGCTTGCGGTCACGCTGGTGCTCGCCTTCCTCGGCGGGGTGTGGTCGTTCCTGCGCGTCAAACCCGACTTCCGGGCGCGCAGCAAAGTCGAGCGCACCGTGATGGGGGTGCTGCTGCTCGCCTCGCTGGTGGCGGTGCTGACCACGCTCGGCATTTTCGTCAGCCTGGTGTTCGAGACGGTGCGCTTCTTCGGCATGGTCTCGCCGGTCGATTTCCTGTTCGGCACCCACTGGGGCCCCGATCCCATGGGCAATGCCGACAATCCGGACCCCTCGCGCTATGGCGCGCTGCCGCTGTTCTGGGGGACGATCTACATCGGCGCGATCATCGCGATGATCGTGGCCATCCCGCTCGGCTTGATGAGCGCGATCTACCTGACGCAATATGCCGCGCCCGCCTGGCGCAAGTGGCTTAAGCCGATGCTCGAGATCCTCGCCGGCGTGCCGACCGTGGTCTATGGCTATTTCGCCGCGCTGACAGTGGCCCCGGCAATCCGCGACGCGGCGCAGGCGGTCGGCATTGCCAACGCTTCAAGCGAAAGCGCGCTCGCCGCAGGGCTGGTCATGGGGGTGATGATCATCCCGTTCGTGTCCTCGATGGCCGACGATTCCATCGCCGCGGTGCCGCAGGCGATGCGTGACGGCAGCCTGGCGATGGGCGCCACCACCAACGAGACGATCCGCCGCGTGCTGGTGCCCGCGGCGCTGCCGGGCATCGTCGCCGGGGTCATGCTCGCGGTCAGCCGGGCGATCGGCGAAACCATGATCGTAGTCATGGCGGCGGGCGCCGCCGCCAATCTCAGCGCCAATCCGCTCGAGGCGATGACCACCGTGACCTTCCAAATCGTCGCCATGTTGACCGGCGAAGGCAGTTTCGATCACCCCGCGACGCTGAGCGCGTTCGCGCTCGGGTTCGTGCTGTTCATGGTCACGCTGGCGCTCAATTTCATCGCCCTGCGCGTCGTCAAGCGGTTCCGCGAGGCTTATGACTGACCCTATCGCCACCACGCGCACGCCGGCGTTCGAGAAGCGCCTCAAGCAGCGCTACGCTGCCGAGCGTCGCTTCAAGTTCGCCGGTCTGGCCGCGATCTTGATTTCGCTCGCGGTGCTGGTGTTCCTGCTCGTGACGATGACGATGAGCGGCGCGGGCGGCTTCCAGCGTGCATCGCTGACGGTGCCGATCGACTTCGGCGACGTCGGGCTGTCGATGCCCGACATGCCGGACGAAAGCGCGGCGGTCCGCTCGCTCGAAGGGCAAGGCCTGCCCGACGTGGTCCGGTTCAGCACCGAGCGGGCGCTCGGCCGCGATGCGGCCGAGCAGCTTCATCCCGATGGCTGGCGGGTCGTCGCCGAGCAGATCGCCGCCGATCCGGCGCTGCTGCGGCAACGGTCCGAGTTCGACATCCCGGTCAGCGAAGACTTGTCGGCCGCTTTCTCGGGCGACGGCCATGCCGAACTGGGCCCGCTCGCCGATCGCCTGGCGGGCAGCGGCGCGCTTGCCGATCGGTTCGACTTCGGGTTCATGACCCGCTCGGACGCGACCGATCCGCAGATGGCGGGCATCTGGGGCGCGCTCAAGGGCTCGATGCTGACCATGCTGGTCACCCTGCTGCTGGCGTTCCCGGTCGGCGTGCTCGCCGCGCTCTACCTCGAGGAATACGCGCCGCGGAACCGCTGGACCGATCTGATCGAAGTTTCGATCAACAATCTCGCCGCGGTCCCGTCGATCATCTTCGGCCTGCTCGGGCTGGCGGTGTTCCTGACGCTGTTCCCGAACATGCGTTCGGCGCCGTTGATCGGCGGCATGACCCTGGCCCTGATGACGATGCCCGTGATCGTGATCTCCGGACGCAACGCGATCAAGGCGGTGCCGCCCTCGATCCGCGACGGCGCACTGGCGATCGGCGCAAGCCCGATCCAGGTCGTGTTCCACCACGTGCTGCCGCTCGCCCTGCCCGGCATCCTCACCGGCACGATCATCGGCATGGCGCGCGCGCTCGGCGAAACCGCGCCGCTGCTGATGATCGGCATGCGCGCCTTCGTCGCCACGCCGCCGTCGGGGTTCACCGATCCGGCGACAGTGCTGCCGGTGCAGATCTTCCTGTGGTCCGACGAGATCGACCGCGGTTTCGTCGAGCGCACCAGCGCCGCGATCATCGTCCTGCTGCTGTTCCTCCTGGTGATGAACGGCCTTGCCATCTACCTCCGCAACCGGTTCGAGAAAAAATG
Source organism: Sphingomonadales bacterium 12-68-11 (assembly GCA_002279825.1). Lineage (GTDB taxonomy): Bacteria > Pseudomonadota > Alphaproteobacteria > Sphingomonadales > Sphingomonadaceae > Croceibacterium_A. Next base: position 11,361 of record NCCV01000002.1, on the reverse strand, counting down.
GTGACAGATCCGATCTCCCCTGCCGAACCGAAGATGCGCGCCCGCGACGTGTCGGTGTTCTACGGTCCGAAAAAGGCCATCGACAAAGTGTCGATCGACATCCCGACCGAGTTCGTGACCGCGTTCATTGGTCCGTCCGGCTGCGGCAAGTCCACTTTCCTGCGGACGCTCAACCGCATGAACGACACGATCGCTTCTGCGCGCGTCGAAGGCGTGATCGAACTCGACGGCGCGGACATCTACACGTCGGGCATGGACGTGGTGCAGCTGCGCGCGCGGGTCGGCATGGTGTTCCAGAAACCCAACCCCTTCCCCAAGTCGATTTACGACAACATCGCCTACGGTCCCAAAATCCACGGTCTCGCCGACGGCAAGGCCGAACTCGATACGATCGTCGAGAAGTCGCTGCGCCGCGCCGGCCTGTGGGAAGAAGTGAAGGATCGCCTGAACGATTCGGGCACCGCGCTGTCGGGCGGCCAGCAGCAGCGGCTGTGCATCGCCCGCGCGATCGCGGTCGATCCCGAAGTGATCCTGATGGACGAGCCCTGCTCGGCGCTCGATCCGATCGCGACCGCGAAAATCGAGGAGCTGATCGACGAGTTGCGGGGCCGTTTCGCGATCGTGATCGTTACGCACTCGATGCAGCAGGCGGCGCGCGTGTCGCAGCGCACGGCGTTCTTCCACCTCGGCAATTTGGTCGAGTACGGTGAGACCTCGCAGATCTTCACCAATCCGCACGAAGAGCGGACCAAGGACTATATCACGGGACGGTACGGATAATGGCAGAGCATACCGTCAAAGCGTTCGACGAGGATATCACCCGCCTGCGCGGCCTGATCGCCGAAATGGGCGGCCTCGCCGAGCTCGCCATCCAGGAATCGCTCGAGGCCCTCGTCAGCGGCGACGAGACGCTCGGCGCCGCGGTGGTGGCGCGCGATAAGAAGCTCGACGAACTCGAGATGGAGGTCGATGCGATGGCGATCCGCACGCTCGCCCTGCGCGCGCCGATGGCCGACGACCTGCGCGAGATCGTCGCCGCGCTCAAGATCGGCGGCGTTCTCGAACGCGTCGGCGACTACGCCAAGAATATCGCCAAGCGCGTCGGCCGCATCGAAGGGCGCAGCCGGTTCGAACCGCTGACGCTGATCCCGGCGATGGGCGAACTGGCCGCGGACATGGTCCACGACGTGCTGACCGCCTACGCGGCGCGCGACCCCCTGCTGGCGCGCGAAGTGATCGAGCGCGACGACAAAGTCGATGCCTTTTATGACAGCATCTTCCGTAACTTGGTCTCGTACATGGTCGAAAACCCGGCGACGATCAGCAGCGCGGCGCAACTTCTGTTCATCGCCCGCAATCTCGAACGGATCGGCGACCATGCCACCAATATCGCCGAAGTGGTCCACTTCGCGGCAGTCGGAACCTATCCGACCGATATCGAGCGCTGACTGAGCTTGACGCACAAGTGTAATATGACAGTGGTTAGCCCCTCCCAAGGGGAACTCAATGTCAGCGCCGAAACTGCTGCTGGTCGAAGACGACCACGCGCTCGCCGAATTGCTCGAATATCGCTTTGAAAGCGAAGGCTACGAAGTCCGCGTCACCGCCGATGGCGATGAGGCGCTCGTCTATGCCAGCGAGGATGCGCCCGACCTCGTCATCCTCGACTGGATGATCGAAGGGACCAGCGGTATCGAAGTGTGCCGTCGGCTGCGCCGCGACAAGGCCACCGCGCATGTCCCGATCATCATGCTGACCGCGCGCGAGGCCGAGGACGACCGCGTGCGCGGGCTCGAGACCGGCGCCGACGACTATGTCACCAAGCCGTTCAGCCCGCGCGAGCTGCTGGCGCGAGTCTCGGCCGTGCTGCGCCGCGTGCGCCCGGCACTGGCCGGAGAAACGATCGAGGCGGGCGACATCAAGCTCGATCCGGTCGCGCACCGCGTCGAGCGCAAGGGCCGCCAGCTCCAGATCGGACCGACCGAATACCGTCTGCTCAAGTTCTTCATGGAGCATCCGCGCCGCGTGTTCTCGCGCAGCCAGTTGCTCGACGCGGTGTGGGGCACCGGCAGCGAGATCGAGGAACGCACGGTCGACGTCCACATCCGCCGCCTGCGCAAGGCGATCGCCGTCGAGCACGCGCGCGATCCGATCCGTACCGTGCGCTCGGCCGGCTACGCGCTCGAACCGGTTTAGCTAGCGGCACACCCCGCCAAACCCCCTCGCCGCCTGGTCGAGGTGGAAGTGGTCGGCGTGCGCGGCATTGTAATCGGGCGACAGCACGGTTCCGAACACCCGGCAGGCTTCGTCGCGGGCCCGGCGCAGGAAGGCCGCTTCCGCGTCTCCGCCGTTCCAGTCGGCCAGCACACCGATGCGCCGCCCGTCGGCGAGCACGAACGCCGCCACGTCGAGCGCGTTGCCGGTCGCGTGCTCGCTCCACGGCCCCTCGCCGCGCCCGTAGAGGCGGCGGCACGAGAACGTCCCGAAATGCTCGATCCGCGCGACGCGCGCGCCGAGTTCGGCCTCCGCCGCCGGCTGCACGCCCTGGTCAAGCCACAGCGTGAAAGCCGCCGCCACCGCGCAGGTGCTGGCCGGCTGGCGCGGGCTGAGCGGGGCCTGCGCCAAGACCGTGCGGTCGTCGCGCCGGCAGGCACCCTCGCCCGCCGGCGCCAGCGCGCTGAACGCCACCCCGCTGCGCTCGAGCACCGCGCGGCATTCGCCCGGATCGGCGCGCAGCGCGGCCAGCTTGCGCTGGGTCGCCCAGCCGGGCGGATCGCGAAGATCGAGCGGCGCCCAGGGATCGTGCTCGGGATGCTCGGCGAGCCACGCTCGCCCGGCCACGAACAGCGCGCCGGCGGCCAGCAGCGCCAGCAGTAGCCGGTCGAGCCGAAACCGGCCGATGCGGCGCGACAGCAGGGGATTGTGGACCATGCTCAGTGAAAGTCGCGGCTCTTCGGAATGATCCGGGCGTCGCGCGGATGACCGCCGTGCCAACCGCAATCGCGGTTACCCGGCCCCGGCGGCTCGAACAGCCTGGCATCAGGCGGCGGCTTGCCCACCGTCCCGCAATGATCGCCATAGGCCATCGATGGCCGGAGCAGGTCCTCGGACAGCGCGTGCAGGCTTGCCGTGGCGTCGGCCAGATGGGTCGCGATCACGTGCAGCACGTCCTCATCGTACTCGATCCGGCCGCGCACTTCGATCAGCCGCGCGCCCATCACCACTTTACGGTACTTCTGGAAGGTGTCCGGCCACACCACCAGGTTGGCGATGCCGGCCTCGTCCTCGAGCGTGATGAAGCATACCCCCTTGGCGCTGCCCGGCCGCTGGCGGATCAGCACCACGCCGGCGACCTGGGCCGTCGTGCGATTCCTGCGACTGCGCAGCGCGTCGGTGCGCAGGAAGCCGCGCTCGGCCAGCGAAGCGCGCAGGAAATGCATCGGATGCGCTTTCAGGCTGAGCCGCTGGGTCTGGTAATCGGCGATCACTTCCTCGGGCAGCGGCATCGCCGGCAGGTGGGTACGCGCTCGCTCCGCGCCTTCCTCCCGCTCGCGCGCGGCGGCGAACAGCGGCAGCTCGGGCGCGGCGACCAGCGTGCGCGCCTGCCACAGCGCCTGGCGCCGCGGCAGCTCGAGCGACGAGAAGCAGTCGGCGGACGCCAGCCTCTCGACATGCGACGGTGAAAGGCCCGCCCGGTCGCGCAGTTCGGCGACGTCGCGGAACGGCCCTCCTTCCAGCCGCGCGGCCACCAGCCGGGCCGCGGCGGCCTCCGCCAGGCCATCGACCTGGCGCAGGCCGAGCCGCAGCGCGACAGGTCCTTCGAGTCGGGCCGCCAGCGTGCAATCCCAGTCCGAATGATTCACGTCCACCGGCAGGACCGCGACCCCGTGCTCCTGTGAGTCGCGCACGATCTGCGCCGGGGCGTAGAAGCCCATCGGCTGCGAATTGAGCAGCGCCGCCGCGAACGCCGCCGGGTAGTGGCACTTCAGCCAGCTCGAGACATAGACCAGGTGCGCGAAGCTGGCGGCGTGGCTTTCGGGAAAGCCGTATTCGCCGAAACCCTTGATCTGGTTGAAGCAGCGCTGCGCGAAATCGGGATCGTAACCGCGCGCGACCATGCGGCCGACCATCTTGGCCTCGTGCGCGTGGACCATGCCGCGCGACCGGAACGTCGCCATGGCCTTGCGCAACTGGTTGGCTTCGGCGGCCGAAAACCTGGCGGCGTCGAGCGCGATCTTCATCGCCTGTTCCTGGAAGATCGGCACCCCGTACGTGCGCGCGAGGATCGCCGAGAGCTCGTCGGGCGGGCCGTGCTCGGGCGCAGGGCCGGGCAGGCGCAGTTCGGCCCCTCCATCGCGCATCCGCTTGCGCTGCTTGAGATAGGGATGGACCATGTCGCCCTGGATCGGCCCGGGGCGCACGATCGCCACTTCCACCACCAGATCGTAGAACGTGCGCGGGCGCAGCCGCGGCAGCATGTTCATCTGCGCGCGGCTTTCGACCTGGAACACGCCGACCGAATCGCCCTTGCACAGCATGTCGTAAACCGCCGGGTCTTCCTGCGGCAGCGTGGCCATCGTCAGGCTGCGATCATGATGCTTTTCAAGAAGATCGAGCGCCTTCCTGATGCAGGTCAGCATGCCGAGGGCCAAGATGTCGATCTTGAAGATGCCGAGATCGTCGATATCGTCCTTGTCCCATTCGATGAAGCTGCGTTCGGGCATCGCGCCGTTGCCGATCGGCACCGTCTCGGTCAGCGGGACGTCGGTCAGGATGAAGCCGCCGACGTGCTGGCTGAGGTGACGCGGCATGTCGATCATCTGCTCGGTCAGCGCGAGCACCCGGCGCAACTGCGGATCGGCGAGGTCGAGCCCGGTTTCCCGGCGCACATGCTCGCGGTCGATCGCGCGCCCGTGCCCGCCCCACACCGTGCGCGCGAGGGCCGAGGTCACGTCCTCGCTCAGCCCCATCGCCTTGCCGACCTCGCGCACCGCCATGCGCGGGCGGTAGTGGATCACCGTCGCGCACAGCCCGGCGCGTTCGCGGCCGTATTCGCGGTAGATGTGCTGGATCACCTCCTCGCGCCGCTCGTGCTCGAAATCGACGTCGATGTCGGGCGGCTCAGTGCGCTCCTCGGAGATGAAGCGGTCGAACAGCAGCTGATGCTCGGCCGGATCGACTTCGGTAATGCCGAGGCAGAAGCAGACCGCAGAATTCGCCGCCGAGCCCCGCCCCTGGCACAGAATCGGCGGATCCTGGCCGCGCGCGAAATCGACGATCTCCTTGATGGTCAGGAAGTAAGGCGCGATCTTGAGCTTGCCGATCAGCCCCAGCTCGTACTTCAGGGTCTTTTTGACCTTCGCGCTTATCCCCTGGGGATAGCGCCAGACCGCGCCCTGCCAGGTCAGCTTGATCAGGTAGGCTTGTGGCGTCATGCCGCCGGGATAGGTCTTGCGCGGATATTCGTAGCGCAGCTCGTCGAGGCTGAACCGGCAGGCATCGGCCACCGCGCGCGCGGCCGCGATCGCGTGCGGCCAGCGGGCGAACAGCTTCTGCATCTCGGCGGGGGATTTCAGGTGCCGCTCGGCATTGGCGTGGAGCCGGTGGCCGGCTTCGGCGACGGTGACCTTGTGGCGGATCGCGGTCATCACGTCCTGCAAGGGGCGCCGCTCGGGGATGTGATAGTGGACGTCGTTGGTGGCCAACAGCGTGAGCCCGCTTTCCTGCGCCAGCGCATCGAGCCGTTCGATCCGGGCGATGTCGTCGCCGGTATAGAGGAAGCTCGCGGCAAGGTGGCGCAGCGTGGGCAGCCGGCGGACGAGGTGCGGAAGGATATCCTGAAAGGGAACTCTCAAAGACACTCTCGCAGAGGCGCGAAGGCGCAGGGAAGCTTCTGGCTCTCCCTCGCCCCCCTGTCCCGCCGTCGGCAGGACAGACGGATTTCCCGCTTGCGCGGATATCACGGCAAGAGGCTGCGCCTCCGCGCCTCCGCGCCTCTGCGAGGGTAAAAGCGGAACGACGTTGCTTTCCGCCTCGATCGTGAACTCGGTATCCAGATCGCGCGGCGGCAGCAGGATCAGTTGCACGCCCTCCGCATGCTCGGCCAGCATGGCGAGCGAGATGTCGCACGCGCCCTTGTCCTGCCATTCTCCGCCGAGCTTGCGCATCCGCCCTGCCGAGATCAGCCGGCACAGCCGGCCATAGGCCGCGCGGTCGGTCGGATAGGCGAGGAACGCGAGGCCTTCGGCGGTCTCGATCCGGCAGCCGATCACCGGGCGCAGCTTGACCTTCTTGGCGTTGGTGTGGAGCCGCACTACGCCGGCCATCGAATTGGCGTCGGCAATGCCGATCGCATCGTAACCGAGCCCCCAGGCGGTCTCCACCAGACTGACCGGCAGCGACGCCCCGCGCAGGAACGAGAAGCAACTGACCAGCCCCAGCTCGACGAACGGAGCGCGGGCCGGCGCGGCTATGCTGTCGGGATCGACATCCAGTTGGGGCCGGCTGGGAGTGAGCGGTGCTTCGGGCACATTCCCTCACTTCGTCATTGCGAGCGAAGCGAAGCAATCCAGGGTAGCGATGCATCGCCCTGGATTGCCGCAGGACCTTCGGTCCCTCGCAATGACGATGAAAAGGATCATCCCGCCAACTCGGCCAATCGCTCGGCCACCACCGTGAGATCGGCCTGGAACAATCGCTCCTGCTCGTCCCGCGCCGCGTCGCGCAGGCGCAGCAGATAGCTGGGATGCGCGGTGATCCACAGCTCGCCGCCGTCCGGCAGCGGATGCGGCTTGCCGCGCGCCTGGGCGATGCTGACGGTCTTGCCGAGCAGCCCGCGCGCCGCGCTGGCACCGAGCGCCAGCACCAGCCTGGGCTTCACGATCGCCCGCTCGGCCTCGTTCCACCAGCGGCACAGGTCGATCTCCTTGGCGGTCGGCGACTGGTGCAGCCGCTGCTTGCCGCGCTGGACGTACTTGAAGTGCTTGACCGCGTTGGTGACGTAAGCGGCGCGGCGATCGATCCCGGCGCGTTCGAGGTGCACGTCGAGTACCTGGCCCGCGGGCCGGCCCCTCGCCCATGACCGCGCGGTTGTCGAGCAGCCCGATCGGGCAGCGCCGGCAGGCGTGGATCGCCTTGTCGATCGCCGCGAGCGTCTCGGGCCGCGGCTCCGCTGGCCTCTCGCCGGCCGCGACCATCGCGCTTTCCCGCGCCTGCGCCCCGGCCACCAGCGCGGGGATGAGCGCGGTCTCGGGCATGTTCTTCCAGTATTTACGCGGCATTTCCTTGAGCATCGCGCCGACTTTCAACCGCGCGGGATTGAAGGTCGAGGCATAGTACGTACGCCACAGGTCTTCGGCCGGATCGCCGTCGGGGGCATCGCCGCGCTGCGCCGGCGGGCCCTCGTGCAGCGCCTCGCCGTCCCAGTGCAGCGAGCCCCGGGGCGTCAGGATCGACCAGCGCATGCTGGCGAACCGGCGCACGAAGAACCCGGCATTGGCGCGCAGGATGCGGTGCGTCGGTTCGAACCAGGCGATGTAATGCTCGCCGCCGCTCGCGTCTTCGGCCGCCGCCTCGACCTTTCGGAACCGCACGAAGGCGCGCATCTTGTGGATGTCGTGGCGCACTTCGCGGGCGAGCGCGCAGAGCCGGCGGACGTCGGGATCGGCCGCATCGTCCATCGCCCGCGGGTTTTCCTGCAGCCGCCACAGCAACCGATAAAGCAGCGCGAACCGGCCGGAATCCGAATGCAGGATCGCCGAGCGCGCGCATTCGACGAAAGCCTTGCTGGCGCGCACCGGCGCGGCACCGGGTGCGGGCTGCGGCAAACCCCGCTCGGCGGCGAACAGCGTCCCCGCCTCGCCCGCGTCCGCCCACTCGACCTGCTCGGGCGGAACGCCGCCTTGCACCAGCACCCGCGCCCGCTCGCGCCAGGCCTCGAAATCGTCGGGCTCGGGCAGCGTGACCAGCCAGGCGGCCGGGGGCCGATCGCGGACTGGCGCGCTCATGCCGCGAACAGTTCGAGCTGTTCGGCCTTGGGCGCCAGCAGCGCTCGCAAGTCGGCGCGGTCGATCAGCAGGCTTGGGCGCCAGTCGGCCGCGACAATGAACGGGCGCACTTTGGCAATCGAGACCGTCAGCCGGCCGACATCCTCGAGCCGCAACCGCCGCTGCCGCCGCGCGCGCAGCAACTGGCCGACTGCGCGCACGCCCAGCCCGGGCACCCGCAGCAGCATTTCGCGCGAAGAGCGGTTTACATCGACCGGAAAACGCTCGCGAAACTTGAGCGCCCAGGCGAGCTTGGGATCGATGTCGAGCGGCAGCATGCCGTCGTCGCCGGCGGCCTCGATCACCTCGCCCGAAGCATAGCCGTAGAACCGCGTCAGCCAGTCCGCCTGATAGAGCCGATGCTCGCGGATCAGCGGCGGGCGCTTGAGCGGCAGTACCGCGCTGGCATCGGGGATCGGGCTGAACGCCGAGTAATAGACCCGGCGCAGGCCGAACGTCTGATAGAGGCGGCTCGCCTTGCCGACGATCTCGGCATCGCTGGCCGCATCGGCACCGACGATCATCTGCGTCGATTGGCCCGCCGGAGCGAAGCGCGGTGCGCTCTTGAAGCGCCTCTTGGCATCCTTGTGCTCGGTTATGGCGCCCTTGAGCCCGCCCATCGCGCCTTCGATCTGGCGCGCGTTCTTGTCGGGCGCGAGCCGGGCCAGCCCTGCGTCGGTCGGCATCTCGACGTTGATCGAAACCCGATCGGCATGGAGCCCGGCCTGGTGAACCAGCGCAGGATCGGCCTCGGGAATCGTCTTGAGGTGGATGTAGCCACGAAAATCGTGCTCTTCCCGCAAGATACGCGCGACTTCGACCAGCTGTTCCATCGTATGATCGGGGTTCCTGACGATCCCCGAGGACAGGAACAGACCCTCGATATAGTTGCGGCGGTAGAAGGTCAGGGTCAGTTCGGCCACTTCCTGCGGCGTGAACCGCGCCCGCCGTACGTTCGAGCTCTTGCGGTTGATGCAATAATGGCAATCGAACACGCAGTGGTTAGTCAGCAGGATCTTGAGCAGCGAGATACAGCGGCCGTCGGGCGCATAGGCGTGGCAGATGCCCATGCCTTCGGTCGAACCGATGCCCTTTCCGCCGGAGCTGTTCCGCTTGGCCGTCCCCGAGGAGGCGCACGAGGCATCGTACTTGGCGGCATCGGCCAGAATGGCGAGCTTTTCCAGAAGCGTAGGAGCAGACATCCGTTCCCTATATGTTCTTGCCGGGCGCTTGCCTAGGGGGTATCGCCGGCTCCATGGAGCGTCGCCTCGATCCCGCAGTGCACGGCCGCGGTGCCCAGTCGGGCGCGGCACCGCAGCGTTTCGGCCTGGCCGAACGTGAGGCCGACGGCGACTGGCGCGACTGGATGGAACGCCTCGATGGTCCGCCGATCAAGCTTCGCACCACGGTGACCGAGGAACGGCCCAAGACGATCCTGACCTTCAACCAATCGCCCGACATCGGCTTCGACCGCTCGGTCAACGCCTATCGGGGCTGCGAGCACGGCTGCATCTACTGCTTCGCGCGGCCGACGCACGCCTATCACGACCTCTCGCCCGGGCTCGACTTCGAGACCAAGCTGTTTGCCAAACCCAACGCCGCCGAGCTGCTGCGGCTCACGCTGGCGCGGCCGAAGTATCGCCCCAGGCCAATCGCGATGGGCACCAACACCGATCCCTACCAACCGATCGAAGGCCGCTACCGCATCACCCGGCAACTGCTCGAAGTCTGCCTGGAGGCGCGTCATCCGGTGACGATCACCACCAAGTCCGACCGCGTGGTGCGCGATCTCGACCTCCTCGCAGAGCTGGCCCGGCACCGGCTGGTGGCCGTCGCGATCTCGGTCACCTCGCTGGACCCGCACCTGTCGCGCCTGCTCGAGCCGCGCGCATCCACCCCCGCCAAGCGTCTTGCCGCGCTCGGCAAGCTGGTGGCGGCGGGCGTGCCCGCGCACTGTTCGGCCGCACCCGTCATCCCGGCGATCACCGATGAGTTCATGGAAGAGATCGTGACCCAGGCGGCCGCGCTGGGCGTGCGGTCGGCCGGCTGGATCCCGCTGCGCCTTCCGTTCGAAGTCGCACCGCTGTTCCGCGAATGGCTGGCGGTCCATTTTCCCGATCGCGGCGACAAGGTCATGGCCATCGTGCGCTCGATCCGCGGCGGGCGCGACAACGATCCGAATTTTCACAGCCGCATGCGCCCGAGCGGCGTATGGGCCGAACTGTTCCGGGCGCGGTTCCGTCTGGCGTGCAAGCGGGCAGGGCTGACCAGGCAGCGTTTCGACCTCGATTGCAGCCAATTTCGTGTGCCCGAGACTGGCGCGCAGCTGCGGCTATTATAACACAGTCGGTTGCGCATGAAATCGCCGGCTCGGAACCAACCGCCGGTTGTCGAGTATCCCCAACCGCCGGACGCTTGGAAATCGGGCATTTTTCGTGGCCCGTGCGGACCGAACCTAAGGGGAATTTTGATGCGTAAACTGGCTCTCGGGATCGCGATCGCGACCTCGGTCCTGGCATCGCCCGCGATTGCGCGTGACGATGCCGTCTATGTGAAGGGCGGCTTCGGCGCGCTCCTCGCCGAGGACTTCGACTACGAGAACACCGCCAACGGGCAGATCATCGATGCCGATCCCGACGAGGGATACGACGGCGCCGTGATGTTCGGCTACGATTTCGGCATGTTGCGGCTCGAAGCCGAGGGCGCTTACCGCTCCTTCGATCTTCGCTCGATCACCGCCACGACACCTGGGATTCCGTTCACGCCGGGCGCCGGCCTGGGCATTGGAACTTTCAGCCCGGTTTCGGGCGGGGTGCAGATCTACTCGGCGATGGTCAACGCCGCGCTCGACTTCGGCGGCAACGACGGCATCGGCCTTCTGGTCGGCGGCGGCATCGGCCTCGCCGGCGTCAGCCAGAGCCTGGGTGCGACCGGTGCCAGCGGCAGCTTCATCGACGACGACCAGACCGAACTCGCCTACCAGGGCTTCGTCGAACTCTACCAGCCGGTCAGCCGCAATCTCGATGTCGGCCTGCGGTACCGCTATTTCCGCGTCGATGGGCTCAATTTCCAGGACGTGGTCGGCAATACGCTCGAAACCGACGTGACGACGCATTCGCTGCTTGGCACGGTGACGCTGAACTTCGGCGGTGCCGAGGCTCCTCCGCCGCCTCCGCCCCCGCCGCCGCCTCCCCCGCCGCCCCCGCCGCCTCCGCCTCCGCCGCCTCCGCCTCCGCCGCCCCCGCGGCCGGTCGTGCAGTGCAACCAGGGGCCGTACATCGTGTTCTTCGACTGGGATAAGTCGGACATCACGCCC
>NCCV01000001.1 GCA_002279825.1 Sphingomonadales bacterium 12-68-11 | reverse complement strand
GGGCGTGATGTCCGACTTATCCCAGTCGAAGAACACGATGTACGGCCCCTGGTTGCACTGCACGACCGGCCGCGGGGGCGGCGGAGGCGGAGGCGGCGGGGGCGGCGGGGGAGGCGGCGGCGGGGGCGGAGGCGGCGGGGGCGGAGGCGGCGGAGGAGCCTCGGCACCGCCGAAGTTCGCCAGCAGGCTGACCATCACCGTGTGCGATTCCAGCTCGAACGTCGCGGCGCGCCCGATGTTGTCGGTCATTTCGAGCTGCATCGTGTTGAAGTAGCGATACTTCAGGCCGATCTCGGCCTCGTCGGTCACGGGCACGCGCAGCTGCGCGATGCCCTGCCAGGCCCAGTTGTGAGCGCGATCGGACAGGAAGCCCGGTCCGACGGCCGCCGAGTAATCGGCATCGACCCAAGTGTGGCCGGCGCCGCCGCCGACCGCGAAGCCGACACCGTCATTGCCGCCGAAGTCGAGCAGGGCGTTGGCCATGACCGAAACGGCTTCGATGCCGCCGGCGACCGGCGCGAACGTGCCCTGGCGGAGCGGACCGCCGCGGAAGTAGGGGATGCCCGGTGCAACCACCGACAGGCTCTCGGCATCCGCGTCGCGATAGGACACTTCTGCTTCGGTCCGCAGCATACCCCAGTCGTAACCGAGCACCGCGCCGAGTTCATAACCGAGGTCGTTATCGGCCGTGACCGCGCTTTGGACAGTGCGGATGGCGATATCGACGTCCTGGTTGAGCACGACGCCGAAATCGGCGCCGAGATAAGCTTCGCCGTCCCTGGCCAACGCGGGCGCGGACAGTGCCGCCGCCGCCACTGCCATACCGAGCACAACCCTTCTCATGATCTCTTCCCCTTTAATCTGCGCGCGCGTCTTCTAATTGCAGCTTCCTGAGCTGGCAACCAGAACTAGACGCCTCAGCAATAGCTCCCGGTGCTACGCGAGTGATCCGCGCAACTGCCGACGCAAAGGTTAGCTGGGAGTTTGGTTCCGAAAAGGCGAGGGGGCCGCGGCTGTAAAGGTTACCGAAGCGCCTGTTTTCGGTTCACTTGTTGCGCAAAAGATACACCATATTGCGTAAAGACGCGGCTTCGAGCGAACGAGCACTCAACGAAAAGCGGGCCGGAGCTTTCGCTCCGGCCCGTCATAGGTGGTGTTCGCAGGAGGAACGTCGGGAGGCGGGACCGGTGGAGAGGAAGGGCCGGTCCCGCCAAACTTGTCAGTAGTTGTAGGCGCGCTCGCCGTGCTCGTTGATGTCGAGTCCTTCGGTCTCGACTTCTGCACTCGGACGCAGCCCGATAGTGTACTTGAGGCCCAGGAACAGGACCGTGGAGACCACGCCGGTCCACAGTACCGTGGTGCCGACCGCCCAGATCTGGGTCATGACCTGCGTGGCCATGTCGAACTCGCCCGCCACCGCGACCGGCGCGGTGTAGTCGATCCAGCCCTGGCCCCCGAACTCGGGGTTAGCGACGATGCCGGTGCCGATCGCGCCGATGATCCCGCCGACCGCGTGGATCCCGAACACGTCGAGGCTGTCGTCGTACTTCAGCTTGGTCTTCACCGTGGTGACGAAGAAGAAGCAGCCGAGCGAGGCGACCGCGCCGAGCAGGATCGCGGTGCCGGGATGGGCGAAGCCCGCCGCCGGCGTGATCGCGACCAGGCCGGCGACCACACCCGAAGCCGCGCCGAGCAGCGACGGCTTCTTGTGCACGATCTGCTCGATGATCGCCCAGGTCGCACCCGCCGCCGCCGTGGCGGTGAGGGTATTGATGAAGGCGAGCGCACCGAAGGCGTTGGCTTCAAGGCCCGACCCGGCGTTGAACCCGAACCAGCCGATCCACAGCAGCGAGGCGCCGATCATGGTCATGGTCAGCGAGTGCGGCGGCATCGGTTCCGAGCCGAAGCCGATGCGCGGCCCGATCACCAAGCAGCCGATGAGGCCGGCCACGCCCGCGTTGATGTGGACCACGGTGCCGCCGGCGAAGTCGAGCGCGCCCCAGCCCCACAGCAGGCCGTAGTCGGTCGGCGCGGCGTGGAGGAAGTCGGGGCCCGCCCAGTACCACACCATGTGCGCGATCGGGAAATAGGCGAAAGTCAGCCACAGCACGGTGAAGATGATCAGCGGGGTGAACTTCACGCGCTCCGCGAACGCCCCGACGATCAGCGCCGGCGTGATGCAGGCGAAAGTCATCTGGAAGATCACGAACACGTACTCGGGCAGATAGACCCCGTTGGAGAACGTGGCCGCGAAAGTCGACGGGCTGACCCCGGCGAGGAACATCTTGTCCAAGCCGCCGATGAACAGCGGCGCGGGGCTGTTGGTCGAAGTGAAAGCCAGCGAGTAGCCCCAGCCGAACCAGACGAGCGCCGCGACGCAGACGATCGTCAGCACCTGCATCAGGACCGAAAGCATGTTCTTGGTGCGGACCAGGCCGCCGTAGAACAGCGCGAGCGCGGGCACCGACATCATCAGCACCAGCGCCGAGGCGACCAGCATCCAGGCGACGTCGCCCTTGTTGACCATTTCGGCGGTCGGCACGAACGCCGCCGCAGCGGCTTCGGTCGCTTCGGCGACCGGCGCGGCGACGGCTTCGGCCGCCGCGGTCGCGACATCGGTCGCCGCCGCAGTAGCTTCCGCCGCGAACGCCTGAGTCGCGGCGAACAGCGAGGCCCCGAGCCCGCCGACGCCGTAAACGATTTTGCGGATCATAGTGTTACCCCTCATGTCCAAGGCCGCGCTCACAGCGCGTTGTCGCCGGTTTCGCCGGTGCGGATGCGGGTCGTCGAAGCCAGATCGAGCACGAAGATCTTGCCGTCGCCGATGCTGTCGGTGCTGGCGGTCTGCTGGATCGTCTCGACCACCTGCGGCGCGAGCGCATCGCTGGCGGCGACCTCGATCTTCACCTTGGGCAGCATGTTGGTCGAATACTCGGCCCCGCGATAAATCTCGGTCTGCCCCTTCTGGCGGCCGAAGCCCTTGACCTCCGACACCGTCATGCCCGCAACGCCGATCGCGCCGAGCGCTTCGCGGACCTCGTCGAGCTTGAATGGTTTGATGATGGCGATGATGAATTTCATCACAGACCCCTGTTGCCTGCCGGACGAACCCCGGCCGGGGGTCAGCTCTGCAACAACCATGCCAGTTTCACGGTGGCCTGTGTTTACGGCCTGTTAAGATCCGGCGCCTGACTCAAAACCGCAACATTCGCTCGAATCTTGGGCAGGGTGCTTAAAACTTAAGCACCCAAGGTCAGTGCCGCCACGACCGGCAGGTGGTCCGAGGCCACCGCCGCCTGCGCGCTGTGGTGGACGCGGCCGTGCTCGCAGCGCCAGTGCGGAGAGTGGACGATGCGGTCGAGCGGGGCGAGCGGGCGGCGGGCCGGGAAGCTGCGGCCGCAGCCGACGATCGACCAGTCGGGCGGGATGCCGCGCAGCGCGCCGCCGCGCGCCGACCACTCGTTGAGATCGCCGAGCAGAACGGCGGGCGCGCCGGAACGATGCGCGGCGGCGCAGATCGTCTCGACCTGGCGGCGGCGGACCAGGCCCGACAGGTCGAGATGCATGCCGACGACCTGGAACTCGTGCACGCCGGCGCGCAGCGTCGCCCGCACCGCGCCGCGCGGCTCCAGCATCGGCAGGGCAATCGCCTCGGCAGCGACGATCTCGATCCCTTTGCGCACCAGGATCGCGTTGCCGTGCCAGGCCATCCCGTCGGGAGTCATCCGCAGCATCGCGGCGTGCCAGCCGTGCTCGTCGAGCAGGCGGCGCGGCAGCACCGCGGCGCGGCCGCCAAAGCGCCTGTCGGCTTCCTGCAGCGCCACCACGTCGGCACCGAGCTCGTGCAGCACGCTGAGGATCCGCTCGGGATCGCGCCGCCGGTCGAGCCCCACCGCCTTGTGGATGTTGTAGCTGGCGAACGTCAGCCGCACGTCAGTCGGCGAGACCCGTGGAATCGCCGGCGATGTAGCGGTCGGTGGTCCGCACCGGCAGCCCGTCGATGCTGGTCCGCCGCCGCTTATGCTTGCCCGCCCACTCGGCGGGATCGGCCTGGGCATGCGCCTTGAGCAGTGTCGAGCGTTCCGAGGCGAAGTCCATCAGCGGCACGCCCCAACCGCAGCTGGTCTGCACGCTCTCCACCGCGATGTCGAAGATCTGGCGCGTTCCGGGCAGCATCGTGAAATGCTCAGCGAGTTCGCCCCACTGGCGTTCCCACGGCAACACCGGGCGGCCGCGGCCATAAATGCGCAGAATCAGCGCCGGCTGGCGGAAATTGCAGAACATCAGCGTGATCCGCCCGCCCTCGCCGGTGTCATCGGCGATGAGATGCGCATTGGTCTCGTTGCCCGAGCCGCCCAAGTCGAGCCAGGCGACGCGCGCGGGCGAGAGCACGCGCAAGCAATCGTAGCCCTTGGGGCTGAGATTGACGCGCGCGTCGGGCGCGGCGGTGGCGACGAAGAACACCGGCTGCGCGGCGATCATCGCCACGTGCTTGTCGGTCAGGGCGTCGAAGAACTCAGCCATTCCGGCTGGCTACGCCACCCCTGCCGGGCGGCGCAAGCTCAGCGCTCCTTGGTCGCGCCGAAGGCCAGCTCGGGATTGCGGTCCTGCTGGTAGCCGACGTCCCACGGCGACTTGGCCATGAACACCATGTCGCCGTCGCGGTCCTTGGCCAGATTGGGGCGGTTGAACTCGGCGAAGCTGTCGAGCGCGGCTTGCGGCCCCTTAAGCCAGCGCGCGGTGGCGAACGGCGCGGGCTCGAGCATGGCTTCGACCTTGTACTCCGCCTCGAGCCGGCTGATCAGCACTTCGAGCTGGAGCTGGCCGACCACGCCCACGATCCACTGCGCGCCGATCTCGGGATAGAACACCTGGATCACGCCTTCCTCGGAGAGGTCGTCGAGCGCCTTCCTGAGCTGCTTGGTCTTGGTCGGGTCCTTGAGCTGGACGCGGCGCAGGATCTCGGGCGCGAAGTTGGGCAGGCCGGTAAATCGCACCTGGTTGCGCTCGCTCAGCGAATCGCCGACCCGCAGCGTGCCGTGGTTGGGGATGCCGATGATATCGCCCGCCTCGGCGGTGTCGGCGATTTCGCGGTCCTGCGCGAAGAACAG
Organism: Sphingomonadales bacterium 12-68-11; assembly: GCA_002279825.1. Lineage (GTDB taxonomy): Bacteria > Pseudomonadota > Alphaproteobacteria > Sphingomonadales > Sphingomonadaceae > Croceibacterium_A. The sequence continues at coordinate 489,651 of NCCV01000001.1, read as the reverse complement.
GATCGGCGAATGGACCGCGATCGGCTTGCCCGAGCCCGACGGCGTCAGCTTCATGCCGCGCTTGAAGGTGCCCGAGACCATCCGCATGAAAGCGATCCGGTCGCGGTGCTGCGGGTCCATGTTGGCCTGGACCTTGAACACGAAGCCGGTCACTTCGTCGCGGCTCGGCTCGATCGGGCCCGCGTCGCTGGGCTGCGCACGCGGCGGCGGGGCATAGCGGGCGATCGCGTCGATCAGTTCGGCGACCCCGAAGTTCTTGAGCGCCGAGCCGAAATAGACCGGGGTGAGGTCGCCGTTGCGGAACGCCTCGAGATCGAACGCGGGATAGCCGCCTTGCGCCAGTTCCGCCTCTTCGGCGATCTCGCCGGGAATCGCCGCGCCCGCCTCGCGGGTGCCGAGGAATTCGCGGCTCGGGCCTTCGGGACGGCTGACTGCGCCACTCGCGAAATCGAGCACGCCCTGGAACGTCCCGCCCATCCCGACCGGCCAGCCTTGCGGGCTGACGTCGAGCGCGAGCGTCTCGGCCACCTCGTCGAGCAGCTCGAACGCGCTCCGCCCCTCGCGGTCGACCTTGTTGATGAAAGTCAGGATCGGCACCGAGCGGAGCCGGCAGACCTCGAACAGCTTGCGCGTCTGCGGCTCGATGCCCTTGGCCGCATCGATCACCATGACGGCGGAATCGACCGCGGTCAGGGTGCGGTAAGTGTCCTCGCTGAAGTCCTCGTGGCCCGGGGTGTCGAGCAGGTTGAACGTGATCCCTTCCCGCTCGAAGGTCATCACCGAACTGGTGACCGAGATGCCCCGCTGCTGCTCGATCTTCATCCAGTCGCTGCGCGCGCGCCGCGCCTGTCCGCGGGCCTTGACCTCGCCGGCGAGATGGATCGCGCCGCCTTGCAGCAGCAGCTTCTCGGTCAGCGTGGTCTTGCCCGCGTCGGGATGCGAGATGATCGCGAAGGTGCGGCGATTGGACATGAAGGCGGGCCGTTAGCCTCCGGCCGGAAACGCGTCCATGCCTTTACACACTGGGTAGTGGGTCAGTTTGAAATCTAGCGCGAGGCCATGAAACCTTCTGCGAGCGCCCGCTGATATTCTTCATCCGGGTGGCCGGGGCATCGCTTGCGCAATTCTGCGGCTCCCTCCGTGTCGCCGACCCGGTTCATGGCATCACGCCATCGGGGATCGTCACGCATCTCAAGGGCAAGCGTATAAGCTGCGGAAAGTAGGCGGTCGTCCATAGCCGCCCTCTATCACACACCGGCTTCGGCCGTCAGAGCGGTTGCCCGCTGGCCCAGCGCTCGAACTCCAGCGTGTCGTGCGCACAGAATAGGCGCACTTCGTCGGCCCGCTCGACAGACAGCGCGCGCAGGCGCGCCTGGTTCGCCAGACGGTCCTCGCGGCTGGTGTCGAGCAGGGTCTGATAGAGGCGAAGACCGGGGGTGCAGCGGCGTTGCGAATGGCGCATCTCGCCGTGATAGAAATAGGCATCCCCGGCGTGGAGCATCCAGCCCGCCTCATGCTGGACCGCCACGCCAGCATGACCCCAGGTGTGCCCGGGCAGTGGCACCAACAGAATCTCCGGCGGCAGGCCCTCGAGGTCGCGCACCGCTTCAAAACCGAACCACGGCTCGCCCTGCCCGGAATAGCGCCGCCAGTTGTCGAGCGCGTCCCACTGCGCGGGCCGATAACGGTTGCGAGCAAAGAAGCCGCGCTGCGGGCCGGTCGCGGCCGAAAACTCCCGGTCGAGGACATGGATCGTGGCCTTCGGAAAGTCCTCCAACCCGCCGGCGTGGTCGAAATCCATGTGTGTCAACACGATCTGGCGCACCTCGCCAGGATCGAAGCCGAGGCGTTCGATCTGGCGGATCGCGGTCTCTTCCTCGCGCAGCCGAACGTTGATCAGGTGGCGCATGAACCGAGTCATGCGCGCCGGCGGATCGTGAGGATGTCGCACGTCCTGCAACCCGAAGCCGGTATCGACCAGCACCAGCCCGTGCCCCGGCGTCTCGATGAGCAGGCAGTGACACACCAGATGGGCGAGCGGCCCTCGGCTGCGCCCGTCGTAGAACGCACCGCCGATCGGGCAATTGGTTCCGCAGTTCAGTGGTGGACTCGCATCGGATACCCCCGGCGCGCATCCTAGCCGATCGCGCGCCGACGCGAAGCCTTCAGCTGCGCAGTTCCGCGCTCAACTTGGCAGCTGCGCTCACGACTCTCTCGGCAATTCCCTTGAGGTCCTCGTCGGTGAAGCTCTTGTCCGCCGGCTGGAGCGTGATCTCGATCGCCAGCGACTTCTTGCCCTCGGGCACGCCCGGTCCGGCGAACACGTCGAACACCCGCGCCGCCACGATGCTGGCCTTGTCGGCGCCCCGCACCGCACGCAGCAGGTCGCCGGCCGGAAGGTCGGCCGGAACCAGGAACGCGAAATCGCGCCGCACGGCCTGGAGCGCGGCCGGAGCATAGGCCGGGCGGGCGAACGCACCACTCTTGCCCGCCGGGATCGCGTCGAGGAACAGCTCGACGGCGACCGCAGGGCCGTCGACGTCGAACTTGGCCAGGGTCGCCGGATGCAGCGCGCCGAACCGCGCCAGCACGGTCTTGGGCCCGAGCCGCAGCGTCGCCGACTGGCCCGGATGGAACTGGCTACCCGGCCCAAGGGAATCGGGGCCCATCACCTGCAGCTTGTCGACCGGCGCGCCGGCGGCCGCGAGCAGCGCCAGCGCCTCGGCCTTGCCGTCGAAAGCATCGAACGCGGTGGCCTTACCGGTCGCCCAGCCGCGCGGGACCTTCTCGCCCGCCAGCAGCACGCCCAGCGTCAGCCGTTCGTCGCTCGTCGCCCCCTCGCCCCGCAAGTAGCGCCGCCCGATCTCGAACAGCCGCACGCTGTCCGCGCCGCGATCCAGATTGCGCCGCGCCGCTGCCAGCAGGCCGGGCAGCAGCGAGGGGCGCATGGCCTTCATGTCCTCACTGATCGGGTTTTCGAGCACCCACAGCGCCTCGCCTGGCGCGAAATGGCGGGCCTCGGATTCGGGCAGGAAGGACCAGGTGACCGCTTCGTTGAGCCCGCGCGCCGCGGCGGCGCGGCGCAGCCGCCGCTCGAGCGCCTGCGAGGGAGTCGCGGTCGGGCGGGCGACGCCGTCGGTGCGCGGCAGCGCGACGCTGGCGACGCGGTCGAGCCCGTGGATGCGGACCACTTCCTCGACCAGGTCGGGCGCGCCGTCCACGTCTGGGCGCCAGGTCGGGGCGGTCACGGTCCAATCGCCGGCCACGGCGAACCCGAGCCGTTCGAGGATCGCGCGCTGCTCGGCTTCGGGAATGTCCACGCCGCCGAGCCGCGCGGCCAGCGCCGGATCGTAAGCGACCCGGGCCGTCCCCGTGGGCGGGCTGCCTGCGTAGACGACCTCGCTCGCCTCGCCGCCGCAAAGATCGAGGATCAGCCGCGTGAGCAGTTCCAGCCCGGGCGCGAGGAACGCCGGATCGACCCCGCGCTCGAACCGCGTGCGCGCGTCCGAGGCGAGCCCGAGCGCGCGCCCGGTCGCGCCGATCCGCGTCGGATCGAAGTAGGCGATCTCCAGCAGGACATCGGTCGTCTCGGCGGACACACCCGAATGTTCGCCGCCCATGATCCCGGCCACATCATGCACGCCCGCATCGTCGGCGATCACGGTCATCGCCGAAGTCAGCGTGTAAGTTTTTTCGTTGAGCGCGAGGACCTGCTCCCCATCGGCGGCCCGCCGCGCCACGACCGCGCCGGTCAGCTTGGCCAGGTCATAGGCATGCGCGGGCCGGCCATAGCCGAGCATCAGGTAATTGGTCAGATCGACCAGCGCCGAGATCGGCCGCTGCCCGGCATCGCGCAGCAGCGCCTGCAGCCATTCGGGCGAAGGCCCGTTCCGGACCCCGCGGATGACCCGGCCGTAGAACGCCGGGCACCCTGCGGGATCGTCGGTGCGGATTTCGACGGGGCACGGGAAGGATCCCCCGACCGGCTCGATGTCCAGCGCCTTCAGCGTACCCATCCCGGCGGCCGCAAGATCGCGGGCTACGCCGTGAACGCCCATACAGTCCGGCTTGTTGGGCGTAATCGCGACATCGAACACCGGGCTGGTGCCGCGATAGGCGGCGAAGGGGGTGCCGACGGGAGCGTCCGCCGGCAGCTCGATGATCCCGTCGTGATCGTCGCCAAGCTCGAGTTCGCGCGAGGAGCACATCATGCCGTTCGATTCGACGCCTCGGATTGCGCTCTTGCGCAGTTCCATGCCGTTGGCAGGGACGATCGCGCCAGCGGTGCCGAGCACCCCGACCAGGCCGGCGCGGGCATTGGGCGCGCCGCACACGACCTGCAGCGGCGCGCCGTCGCCGACATCGACCGCGAGCACTTGCAACTTGTCGGCCTGCGGGTGCGGCGCGGCGGTCAGCACCCGCGCAACGCGGAAGCCGGCGAGCCGGTCGGCCGGATCCTCAAGACCTTCGACCTCGATCCCGATCGCGTTGAGCCTGGCGGCGATCTCCGCCGCGCTCGCGCCGGTTTCCAGATGGCGCTTGAGCCAGTCGAGCGAGAACTTCATGCGCGCGCTCCCACGCCGGCGCTGAGCGTCGGCTGGTCGAGGAACGCGAAGCCGTAGTGCTTGAGCCAGCGCACATCGCCGTCGAAGAACGCACGCAGATCGTCCATCCCGTACTTGAGCATCGCCAGCCGATCGACGCCGACCCCGAACGCGAAGCCCTGCCACTGGTCGGGATCGAGGCCCGACATTTCGATCACGCGCCGGTTGACCATGCCGCTGCCGAGCAGCTCCATCCACGCATGTCCGGGGGCATCGCCGCTGCCGCCGAGCACACGCCTGCCGCCCACCAGCGCGAAGCCGACATCGACCTCGACCGAAGGCTCGGTGAACGGGAAGTAGCTCGGCCGCAGCCGCAGCACGATGTCGTCGCGCTCGAAGAACGCCTTGAGGAAAGTCTCGAGCGTCCACTTGAGATGGCCGAGGTGGATATCGCGGTCGATCACCAGCCCTTCGATCTGGTGGAACATCGGCGTGTGGGTGGCGTCGCTGTCCGAGCGATAGACCCGGCCCGGCGCGATGATCCGCACCGGCGCCCCGCCCGGGTTCGCTTTGACTGCGGCCAGCATCGTGCGCACCTGAACCGGGCTGGTGTGCGTTCGTAACAGCATCCTGCGCTGTTGAGCGCCCTCGTGATCCGTTTCGACACCGTTTTGCACCGGGAAATAGAAGGTATCGTGCATGGCCCGCGCGGGGTGGCTTTCGGGCATGTTGAGCGCGGTGAAGTTGTGCCAGTCGTCCTCGATCTCGGGCCCGGTGGCGACCGCGAAGCCGAGATCGGCGAAGATCTCCGCCAGCTCGTCCATGACCTGGCTGACCGGGTGGACCGAGCCCTGCGGCATTTCGGGCGCAGGCAGCGTAAGGTCGAGCGTTTCGCGCGCCAGCCGCTCCTCGAGCGCCGCTGCCTCCAGCGCCGCCTTGCGCTCGTCGATCGCGGCGGCGACCGTCTGGCGCAGTCCGTTGAGGCGCGGGCCCTCGACCTGGCGCTGCTCGGGGCTCATTTGCCCGAGCGTCTTCAACAGGCCCGTCACCGTGCCGCTCTTGCCGAGCAGTTCGACGCGCAGGCCCTCGATCTCGCCGGGCGTCGCCGCGCGCGCGATCCGCTCCAGGCTGTCGGTCGAAAGGTGCTCTAGGTCCATGATCCCACTTCCGCCTGTGCCGCTAGCGGCAAAGCCCATAAGAAAAAAGCGCCACCCGGCGGGGTGGCGCTTTTCTTGCCGACAGCGATGCTGCCGTAATCAGGCCGAAGGAAGCGCCGCCTTCGCCTGGGCGATGACGGTGGTAAACATGGCGCTTTCGTTCATCGCCAGATCGGCCATGACCTTGCGGTCGAGCTCGATGCCGGCGAGCTTCACGCCGTGCATGAACTGCGAATAGGTCAGCCCTTCGGCGCGCACCGCGGCGTTGATGCGCTGGATCCATAGGCCGCGGAAGGTGCGCTTCTTAACCTTGCGGTCGCGGTAAGCGTACTGGCCAGCCTTCTCGACGGCCTGACGCGCGACGCGGATGGTGTTCTTGCGGCGGCCGCGATAGCCCTTGGCCTGATCGAGGATCCGCTTGTGCTTGCTGCGGGTGGTTACACCGCGCTTGATACGGGACATGTCGAAATACTCCTGTCTCTAAACCGGCTCAACCGAGCCCGTAGGGGGCCCACTTCTTGATCGTCCGCGCATCGGCGTCGGAGATCACGGTAGTGCCGCGGTTCTGGCGGATGTACTTCGCGTTGTGGCTGATCAGGCGGTGGCGCTTGCCGGCGACACCATGCTTGACCTTGCCGGTGGCAGTGAGCTTGAAGCGCTTCTTCACGCCGCTCTTGGTCTTCAGCTTGGGCATTTTGGTCTCCTTTCGGGGACACGTCCTTGCCAGCCTTGGCAGCCCTTGTGGCCAGGCCGGCACATGAATCACGTGTCGATGAAGCGCGCGCCCCTAACGGCAAGGGCCCCGAATGGCAAGGCGCTAGTGCCCGCCCAGCCCTACCAGCACATCCTCTAACCGGGCTGGATCGCCGAGCGCCAGCACGTGACCGGCGGAGCGCGCGTGGAGCGGCTCGCCGTTCCAGTCGCACATCAGGCCGCCGGCGCCCTCCACCACCGGGACCAGCGCGGCGAAATCGTGGAGCTTGAGGCCGCTCTCGCAGACCACATCGACGAACCCGCTGGCGAGCAGCGCATAGTTGTAGCAATCGCCGCCCATCACCATGCGCTTATGGTCGGTTTGCTGAGCGAGTGCCATGAACTGGTCGCCCTCGGCCTGGGTGAAGTACTGCGGCCCGGTGGTGGCGATCGTCGCGTCCGCCAGTTGCCGGCACGCCCGGGTAGAGACCGGCTGGCCGTTGAAGGTGGTCGGCTGGCCGGCGACCCCCACCCAGCGTTCGCCGAGGATCGGCTGATCTACCACCCCGAGCACCGGGAAGCCGTCGATCAGGAGCGCGATCAGCGTGCCGAACGTCGCCCGCCCGGCCAGGAACGCGGTGGTCCCGTCGATCGGATCGAGCACCCACTGCCGGCTGGAGCGGCCCTCGCTGACCCCGAACTCCTCTCCATGAACTCCGTCCTGCGGCACTTCGGCGGTCAGTATCCGGCGCATCGCTTCTTCGGCGGCGCGGTCGGCGATCGTGACCGGCGTGGCATCGCCTTTGCGCTCGGCGGCCAGCGGTTCGCGGAAATGCGGCCGGATCGCCGCCCGCGCGGCGTCAGCGAGCCGGTGGGCCAGCGCAATCTCGACGGCGAGGTTCATCTCAATCGAACAGCGAGCTGACGCTGCTCTCGTCGGCGATGCGGCGCACCGCCTCGCCGATCAGCGGCGCCACGGGCAGGATGCGGATGCGCTCCGAATCGCGCGTGGCGTCGGTTGCCAGGATGGTATCGGTGATAACCAGCTCGGTGAGCGCGGAGTTGTCGACCCGCGCTACTGCCCCGCCCGACAGCACGCCGTGCGTGATATAGGCCGCAACGCGCGTCGCCCCGGCGTCGATCAGCGCCTGCGCGGCGTTGCAGAGCGTGCCGCCCGAATCGATGATATCGTCGATCAGCACGCAAGTGCGGCCCTTCACTTCGCCGATCACGTTCATGACCTCGGATTCGCCCGGCCGCTCGCGCCGCTTGTCGACAATCGCCAGGCTGGCGTTGTCGAGCCGCTTGGCCAGGGCGCGGGCGCGCACGACGCCGCCGACGTCGGGCGAAACCACCATCAGATCCTCCCCGCCGTAGCGCGACAGGATGTCCGCAGCCATGACCGGCGCCGCGTAGAGGTTGTCGGTCGGGATATCGAAGAAGCCCTGGATCTGCCCGGCGTGGAGATCGACCGCCAGCACCCGGTGTGCGCCCGCCTCGGTTATCAGATTTGCAACCAGCTTGGCCGAGATCGGGGTGCGCGGGCCGGGCTTCCGGTCCTGCCGGGCGTAGCCGAAATAGGGCAGCACCGCCGTGATCCGGCGCGCCGAAGCGCGTCGGCAGGCATCGATGCCGATCAGCAGCTCCATCAGGTTGTCGTTCGCCGGATAGCTGGTCGACTGGAGCAGGAAGACATCCTCGCCGCGGACGTTCTCGTGGATCTCGATGAAGATCTCTTCGTCGGCGAAACGCCGCACGCTGGCGTCGGTCAGCGGCATCTCGAGGTAGGCGGCAATCGATCGCGCCAGCGGCAGGTTCGAATTGCCGGCCATCAGTTTCATGGGTGCTGGCCTCTTGTCGCCCAGGGGATTCGGCTTCGCGCCGCGTCTAGCCCAGCGTCATGCGAATGCAACCTGCCGCCCACGGCGCCTGCCTCGCAACCCCCGGCTTTCGGCGGATCCACGCGCCGGTGTTCATTGACAATTCACCGCGCCACCGCTGTCTGGCGCGCTCACACGGGGACCGGATGTTGCACAAGGCCTGGCCAATCGCTGTCGCCCTGGCCTGGCTGGTCGCCGGCCCCCTGCGCGCGCAGGAGGCACCGGCGGAGATGCCGCTCGTCACCGGCGGCACTGCGGAGGATGCGGCCGCACCGGTCACGGCCGAGGACGTGGTCGCCGCCGCCGCCGAGCGCCTGCGACCGCCGGGTGTGCCCCGGCCCTGCCCGCAATCCGAATCGGGCGTGATCGTGGTCTGCGCGCAAGACGATGAGGAGACCCAGCGGGTCGATTCGTCGAGCGATCAGGCGATCGCCGCGGGACAGGCGGTCAGCGACGGCAAGCCCCGCGCGCCCGACGTGTTTGGCATCCCCTCGGGCGGCGTGACAATCCGGATGGGTTCGCCGCCACCGCAAGTGTTCATGATCGACCTCAAGGCGATTCCCGAAGCGCCGCCGGGATCGGATGCCGCGCGCTTTGCCGAGGACGCCGTCCCGGCACCGCCCGCTGCCGAATCAGCCGAGTAGCCGCATCACCAGCGGCGGCTCGGTCAGGCTGGGCGACCCTTCGAGCAGCGCGAGCGCCGCACTCACGGCGCTTTCCGGGCCCTCGTGCGTGACCATCGCGATCAGCACCTCGCCGCCTTCTTCGGGCCGGCCCTGCTGGATCAGGCTCTCGATCGAGACCCCGGCATCGCGCATCGCCGCGCTGATCTCCGCCAAAACCCCCGGCCGGTCGGTCACGGTGAAGCGCAAGTAGGCGCGGTTGCGGCGATGGCCGGCGCCGGCGGGCGGCACCGGCTCGAGTTCGGCGGCAGGCACCGAAAACGGCGTTCCGGCCTGGCCGCGAGCGATAGCTATCAGATCGGCGACCACCGCGCTCGCGGTCGGTCCCGCGCCGGCGCCGGCACCCTGGAACAGCAGGCGGCCAGCGAAATTGCCTTCGATCACGACAGCATTGGTGGCGCCATCGACCGCCGCGAGCGGATGGCCGCGCGGCACCAGGTACGGCTGGACGCGCTGGAACAGCCGCCGGGCGCCGTCCGCATCCTCGTCGCAATCGGCCAGCCCGATCAACCGGATGACATAGCCGAGCTCGGCGGCTTGCGCGAAGTCGGCGGCCTTGAGCCGTCCGATCCCCTCGGTCTCGACCGCACCGAAATCGATCTGCGCGCCGAACCCGATGGCGGCGAGGATGGCGAGCTTGTGCGCCGCGTCGATCCCGTCGATGTCGAACGTCGGATCGGCTTCGGCATAGCCGAGCGCCTGGGCTTCGCTCAGCACCTCGGCGAAGTCGCGCCCGGTGTGTTCCATCGTGGTCAGGATGTAATTGCAGGTGCCGTTGAGGATCCCGTAGAGCCGCGAAAGCGCGTTCGCGGCGGCGCCTTCGCGCAGCCCCATGATGACCGGAATGCCGCCCGCCACCGCCGCTTCGAAGCGCAGCGCGACGCCCGCATCTTCGGCGGCCTGGGCGAGTTCGAGCCCGTGATGCGCGATCATCGCCTTGTTGGCGGTGACGAGGCCCTTGCCCGCGGCCAGCGCGCCGCGCGCCAGCGCCAGCGCGGGTCCGTCCGCGCCGCCCACCAGTTCGACCACCACGTCGACATCGGCGCGCGCCGCGAGGCGGCTCATGTCGTCTTCCCAGGCATAGGCAGACAGATCGACCCCGCGGTCGCGGCTGCGGTCGCGCGCGGAGACAGCCACGATCTCGATCGGCCGGCCGGCGCGGCGGGCGATCAGCGCGCCGTTGGTCTCAAGCACGCGGATGACCCCGGCCCCGACGGTGCCGAGCCCCGCCAGGGCGATGCGAAGCGGTGCGACCATGCGTTCCCCCACGATTGAGCGCGCGCAGTTAGTCCGGGGTGCCCGGCTTGGCTAGGGGGAGATGCCGCTTCAGCCGCGCAGCCGGGTGCACGGCCCAAGCTGCTCGCGGATCACCTGGTAGTCGGCTTCGGCGCGGGTGCGTGCGGCGCGGTCCTCCTGCAGGAAAGCGCTGGCGGGAATCCGCTCGGGCAAAAAGCAGGCGAGGCGGTACCATTCGGCGGTATCCGGCGCGGGCGGGCGGGCCGCCTGGTCGACGATCTCGGTCCACGACACACCCCACTGCGGTGCCATCCCGGGGCGCCGGATCACCGTCAGCGACACGGGCTGCCCGTCATCGGTGGCGAAGAACAGCTGGGTTTCCGATTCGCCCGCCAGATTGCCCGCGACCGACATGACCTCGCGAATCGCCCCAAGCGGCGGCGGCGCCTCGGGCGCGGCAAGCGCCGCGATCACCCAGCGGGCGAGCGCTTCGCTCTCGGGCGTGGCCGGAACGTACGAATCGGGGGCGATCAGTTGCAGTGATCCCGGGCGCTCGGGCACCGAGTTGGCGTAGAGCACGAAGCGCTGCTTGCCGAGCTTGGGCGGCCGGCCGTTCGCGAGGAGCGGGACATCGGCAAGATAGACCAAGTCCTGTCCGAGCCCCGACCGGCCGGCGAGCAGCGCCTGGGTGCGCGCCTCGAGGTAGAGCCGGGCATGTCCGGGCGCGAGGCCGGGCGCGCGCTCGGGTTCTACCACCGCCTGATCCCGCACTTCGACGAGCACCACGATCTGCGCCGATTCGGTGAGGGCCGCGAGGTCTGCGAAACTCGCCACCGGCGGGGGCGGGGCGACAACGGGGGGCTCCCCGGCGCGCTGCTGGCCGTGGCCTGGGACGGCGATGGCCAGCGCACCCAAGGCCGCCGCGCACAGCGCCAGCCGCCGACTTGAAGGCGCGCCTGATTCTCTTTTCGTCATCGCCAGGCTCCTGCGGTGAGGCGCGGATTTGCGCCATCTATGGCCCGTTTTCGGACCCTGTTCCAGCGAGGGACAGGTGAATCGCGGGTGAACCGACAATCTGTTTGCCCACGGCAATCTTCGCGGTTAAGGCTTGGGGTCATTGGGCCATCAACAAAAAATTAACAGGGGACCCCGGGGTTCGTTTCGGCGCATTTGCGCCGGTTAAGCGAAGTTTGGGGATGGACAAGATTTCTCGGCGGCTGGCAGGATGCAAATCCCGACGGCCGCTGTGCCGAGCCGGGTTCGCCTGGCGATCAAGAGAGATGGAGTGAAGGGACCGGATGGCTTACGCTGACCAACAGATGAGCGGCAGCCGGGTAGCCGCGATTATCATCGTTGCCCTGATTCACATCGCCCTCGGCTATGCGCTGGTTACCGGCCTGGCCTATTCGGCGGTGAAGAAGGCCATCGAGCGCGTGACGACCGTCGACATCGAAGAACCGCCGCCGCCGCCGGAGGACGAACCGCCGCCGCCGCCGGAGCCGGATACCGCGCCGCCGCCGCCGGTCGCGCCGCCGCCGCCGATCAATATCGCCGTGGCGCCGCCGCCGATCCAAACTCAGGTCAACATCCCGCCGCCGGCCCCGCCCGCGCGCATTATCCCGCCGTCGGCCCCGCCGGCTCCGCCCCCGGCACCGCCGCCGCCGCCGTCGCGGGCCCGGGCGGTCACGCCGGAGAATCAGCGCAGCTGGTCGCAGCGCATCCAGGACAACTATCCCGCACGTGCCGTGCGCGACGAGATCGAGGGCACGGTCGGCGTGCAAGTTACGGTCGGGCCGAACGGCCGCGTGACGGCCTGCAGTGTCACGAGCCCGAGCGGCTCGAGCATCCTCGACGAAGCGGCCTGTACCGACATTACGCGGTACGGTCGCTTCAACCCGGCCTGGGACGCAGCTGGAAACCCGATTGCGGGCAACTGGTCGACGCGCATTCAGTACCGGCTCGACTGATTCGATCTCTTTAGGAAAAGGACTACCCGCATGCTTATTGACATTCTTGCAGCGGCCGGAGGGGAAGCGCCGCAGAACCAGTTCGGTTTCATGGAAGCCATGGAACAGGGCGGCGCGATCGCTTGGGCGATCCTCGGCGTGATGATCATCATGTCGGTCGGATCCTTCTACATCCTGATCACCAAGCTGCTCGAGCAGAACAAGATCATGAACCAGTACAAGGCGGTCCGCTCGTCGTTCTGGCGGGCCGGCTCGCTGAGCGAAGGCGCCTCCAAGCTCGAGAAAAACAGCGCCTGGCGCCAGCTCGTCGATGACGGCCTCGCCGCCGAAGCCCAGCACGCCAAGATGACCGATTCGCTCGAAGCGCACGACTGGCTGCACGGCTCGCTCGCCCGTTCGGAAGCGGCGATCAACTCGAAGCTTGCCGGCGGTCTGCCGTTCCTCGCCACCGTCGGCGCGACCGCGCCGTTCGTCGGGCTGCTCGGCACGGTTATCGGCATCTACCGCGCGATGATCGGGATCGCGATCGCCGGCTCGGCGCAGATCGACAAGGTCGCCGGCCCGGTCGGTGAAGCGCTGATCATGACCGCCATCGGTCTGCTCGTCGCGGTTCCGGCGGTGCTCGCCTACAACTGGCTGCAAAGCCGCAACCGCCGCATCTCCGAGCTGCTCAACGGCTTCTCGACGGACCTGCTGGCCAACATCACTTCGCGCGGCGCGGTGAAGCCGGCCGTGCTGACCGCACCGTCGACCCAGCAGGCGGCCAAGACCACCGCCCCGGCGGCGGCGACCAAGGCCTGAGCCGTCCGAGAGGAGCGGGCTCCGGCATGCGGGTTACCCGCTCCTTTCGACAAAGCTTGAAATAGGACGAGAGCAAGATGGCGATTTCAACGGGCGGCGGCGGCGAAACGCCGATGTCGGACATCAACACCACGCCGCTCGTGGACGTGATGCTGGTCATGCTGATCATCTTCATCATCGCGGTCCCGGTGGCGCTCCAGACCGTCGAGGATCTGAAGATCCCGATCTTCGAATCGCTCGAATCGGACAACAAGGTCGAGAACCTGTTGATCACCGTGGTCAGCACCGACGATGCGGGGTTGACCCCCGGGCTCACGGATTCGAGCTATGCCGGATCAAGCCGTAACGGCGAATGCCGAGTCTACATCAACAACATCACGCCCGTTAACGCGGAAGAGCTGCGCGAACAGGCGTTCAACAAGCTCGACGCGATCGTGCAGCGGGCCGGCGGCGCGGAAGCGATCATGGCCGATCCCGATCTCATCCCGCAGGTTCACATCCGCGCCGACCGGAACGTGCCGTGGAGATGCGTCGCCGGGACCATCTTCAACGTCCAGGCGGCCGGCTATCCGACCGTTGGCTTCATCTCAAATCCGGTCGACCCGAACGGCTGACGCCGCGCGGTTCCGGATCCAGAATTCCTAAGGAGTAAGTTCCCATGGCGATGTCAGGCGGCAAGGACGACGGCGCGCCGATGATGGAAATGAACATGACGCCGCTGATCGACGTCCTGCTCGTGCTCCTCATCGTGTTCATCATGTCCATCCCGGTCGCGACTCACTCGGTCGATATCGACCTGCCGGTTGCGAGCGAAGTGCCGCCGGATATCCCAGTCGAGCCGATCAAGAACAAGATCGTGCTCACTCAGACCGACCAGATTCTCTGGAACGGCAACGCGATCAACGACGGACAGCTCGTGACGCTGCTCAACCAAACCCGGGCCATCCAGCCGGAGCCGGAGTTGCAGTACGAGCCCGAAGCGCTCGCCAGCTACGACATCTCGGTCAAGGTCCTGAACATCATCAAGATCTCTGGCGTGACCAAGTTCGGCTTCGTCGGGAACGAGAAGTACCGCGAGTTCGGCAAGTAAGCCGGATCACGCTGAGTAAGTTCGAAAGGGGCGGAGCGATCCGCCCCTTTTTCGTTGCATCGCGCACCCGTCTCCCTCGGGGGGGCGCCCTGGCGGCGCTTGCCGTCGCCCTCGGAACGATATACTATCTCCCAAGCAGATATGGGAGTATGCGGCATGGCCTTCGCGTCCACCTCCTCTGGGTACGCCCCGATCGGCGAGATCAATACGACCCCGCTGATCGACGTCCTATTGGTGCTGCTGATCGTCTTTGTGATGTCGATCCCTGTCGCCACGCACGAAGTCCCAATCGACCTCCCGGGGCCACCCGACACGTTCGCCCCGCTTCCGGCCGATCCGATCAGAAACAAGATCGTCGTGACCCGGACAGATGCCATCCTGTGGAATGGCGAACCCGTTTCACCCGCAGAGCTGGTCAGCCAGTTGAGCTACACGCGCAACCTGTCCGTCGAACCCGAATTGCAGTTCGAGCCTGAAGCCCTGGCCAGCTATGATCTGTCAGCCAAAGTTCTAGGCCTCATCAAGCGCTCAGGAATTACGAAGTTCGGCTTCGTGGGTAACGAGAAGTATCAGCAGTTCGGCAAATAGGCTTCAGCCTTCCTCCGCTTCGCCAGGGTCGTCGACCCGCATCGCCGCGCCGGCCAGCGTCTCCGCCTCGAGCAGCAGCTCCTCGTCGACCGCGCCCTGCGGCACGCTTTCGCGGCCGATCATGACCATGACCGGCACGGCCAGCGGGCTGACCCGCTCGAGCTTGACGTGAACCAGCCGGTCGGCGGCGGTGTCGAGCAGACCGCCGAGCCGGCCGATGTCGGTCATCCGCGCGCGCGCATCGGCCCAGGCCGCTTCGATCAGCAGGTGACCCGGCTCGTACTTGCGCAACACATCGTAGATCAGGTCGGTCGAGAAGGTCACCTGCTTGCCGCTCTTGCGCTTGCCCGGATGCTGGCGCTCGACCAGCCCGCCGATCACTGCCACCTCGCGGAAGGCGCGGCGCAGCAGGTGCGACTGCTGGACCCAGTCGATAAACTCGTGCGTGAGGATGTCGGGCGAGAGCAGCGGACGCGGATCCTCGACCGGGCGCAGCCCCCACACTGCCAGCGAATAGTCGTTGGCCACGAAACCGCCCGGCGCGAGGCCGCGCTGCTCCATCCGCTTGGCAATCAGCATCCCGAGCGACTGGTTCGCGTTCCAGCCGGTGAAGGTGTAATAGACCGTATAGTGCCGCTTGGAGTGCGGGAAGCTCTCGACCAGCAAGTTGTCCGGCCCGGGCAGCTGCGAGCGCCAGTCCTGCACTTCGAGCCATTCGCGCACGTCGTCCGGGAAACGGGCCCAGCCGGCGCGATCGACCAGCATGGCGCGCACCCGGTCCGCCAGATGCGTGGTCAGCGGTAGGCGCAGGCCCATGTAACTCGGGATCGTGGCGGAGCGCTTAGCGGCGCGGACGATCAGGTCGAGATCGCGAAACGCCTCCACTTCCAGGTCGAGGCCGGCAAAGCGGAAGGTATCGCCCGGGCTGAGCGCGGCGGCGAACTGCTCCTCGACTTTGCCCAGTCCCCGGCCGTTGCGAAAGCGGATCTCGATCATCTCCGAATCGACGATGATGCCGGCGTTCATGCGGTGGCGGACCGCTTGTTCGGGATGCGTCAGCCGCCACTGCCCTGCCGCGTCGCGCACGATGCGGCGGAACTTGTCATACGCCTCGAGCGCGTAACCGCCGGTCGCGACGAAGTGCAGCACCCGCTGCCACGTCGCCTCGTCGATCCTGGCATAGGTCAGGCTCGAACGCACTTCGGCCAGCAGCGCCGCCTCGCCGAACGGCGCCGCGCAGGCGCAGGCCATGACATGCTGAGCGAGCACGTCGAGACCGCCGGGGCGGAAGTCCTCGCCGTCGCGCTGGCCCTGATCGACCGCGTCCTTGGCGGCGGCGGCCTCGAGGAATTCGAACCGGTTGCCGGGCACCAGCAGCGCACGGCTGGGCTGGTCGAGCCGGTGGTTGGAGCGCCCGATCCGCTGCAGCAGCCGGCTCGACCCCTTGGGCGCGCCCATCTGTACCACGCAATCGATATCCCCCCAGTCGATCCCGAGATCGAGACTGGCGGTGGCGACGAGCGCGCGCAGCTCGCCGCGCGCCATCGCGCCCTCGACCTTGCGGCGCGCTTCCTTGCCAAGCGAGCCATGGTGGATGCCGATCGGCAGCGTGTCCTCGTTGGCGTTCCACAGTTCCTGGAAGATGAACTCGGCCAGGAAGCGGGTGTTGGTGAAGATCAGCGTGGTCTTGTTTCGCTTGATGAGCTGGTAAAGCTGCGGGATCGCCCAGATCGCGGCGTGGCCGCCCCACGGCACGCTCGCGTCTTCTGGCAGCAGAATCTCGACTTCGGCCGGCGCGCCCGGCTCGCCGGCCACCAGCCGGACCGTATCGATCTCGCCCCACGGCGCGAGCCAGCCGCGAAACGCCTCGGGATCGGCGACCGTCGCCGAGAGGCCTACCCGCAGCATGTCGGGCGCGATAGCCTGCAACCGGCTTAGCGCCAGCGCCAGCAGGTCGCCGCGCTTGCCGGTGGCAAAAGCGTGGATCTCGTCGATCACGACGCGCTTGAGCCCCGCGAACAGCGTGAAGCTGTCGGGATAGCTCAGCAGCAACGAGAGGCTTTCCGGCGTGGTCAGCAGCACATGCGGCGGCTTGCTGCGCTGGCGCGCCTTGCGGTCCGACGGGGTATCGCCGCTGCGCGTCTCGATCCGCAGCGGCAGGCCGAGTTCATCGACCGGCGCCAGCAGGTTGCGCTGCACGTCGTGCGCCAGCGCCTTGAGCGGCGAAACGTAGAGCGTGTGAAGGCCGTCTTCCGGCAGTGCCGCGCGACTGGGGCAGAATGCCGCCAGCGTCGGCAGGAACCCGGCCAGCGTCTTGCCGGCGCCGGTATCGGCGACCAGCAGCGCGTGCTGCCCGGCCTCGCTCGCCGCCAGCATCTCCGCCTGATGGCGCCGCACCCGCCAGCCGCGGCCGGCGAACCACGCGGACAGTTCGGGCGGGAGGCGATCCGGTATCACGCGCCCGGCCTACGCCTCCCCGCCGCCCAGGCAAAGTGGCTGGACCCGCGGCTTGCCTTCGCTGCCGGGTGCGGCTACCGCGCCGCCGTCACTTGGGGAGTAGCCGGCCGCTATCAGCGGCATCCCGCGTCAACATACTTGGCCGAGAGGCCATGGCGCGGAGAGGACGGGAGACCGTTCGGGCGAGACCAACGGCACGCGCCCCGCTCTGCCGGGCCGGGGCGCTGCCGTGGTCTGTCGCCGCCCGGCCTGGATTTCCGATGGAAGCCTTCCTCAGTTCCACCGCCCTGGTCGCGCTCGCCGAGATCGGCGACAAGACGCAATTGCTCGCGCTGGTGCTGGCCGCGCGGTTCCGCCGCCCGCTGCCGATCGTTGCCGGCATCCTGGTGGCGACGCTCGCCAACCACGCGCTCGCCGCGTGGCTCGGGGCGAGCGCAGCGGCGTGGCTGAGCGGGCCGTGGTTTGGCGCCGCAGTCGCGGCCGGCTTCATCGTGATGGGTCTGTGGACGCTGATCCCGGACACGCTCGGCGAGGACGAAACCCCGCGCGCCCGCGGCGGCGTGTTCCTGACCACGCTGGTGGCCTTCTTCCTGGTCGAGATCGGCGACAAGACGCAGCTCGCAACCGTAGCGCTCGGCGCGCGCTACGAATCGGTCCTCGCGGTCACCGCCGGGACCACGCTGGGAATGCTGCTGGCCAACGTGCCGGTGGTACTGGCGGGAGAGGCCTTGATCCGCCGCGTGCCGCTGCACGCCGTGCGAATTGCCGCCGCCACGGTGTTCGTCGCGACTGGCGCGTGGCTGCTGTGGCGGAGCTGGCCGCTCTAATCGTTGATCGCGTCGGAGCCGGCCTGCCCCACAGACTCGATGTCCTGACCTAGGCCCTTGACTGTCTTGCAGCCGGTCACCGCCAAGGCAGCCAGCGCCAGTACGGAAATCGCGATCAAACGTCCCATCTTGCCCTCCACCTAGAGATCAATGCCCGGCCTGCGGTCCGCGCTCGAGCCCGGAAGCCGCGAGCTGCTCGTCGATCTGGCCGAGGAGCCGATCGAGCCCTTGCTGCGTGCCGCTTTCGGCGCGCGCAACCAGCACGTCCTGCGTGTTCGAGGCGCGCAGCAGCCACCAGCCGTCGGCAGTGGTCACGCGGACCCCGTCGGTGTCGTTGACCTCGGCGTCGGTGCCGGCGAGCCGGGCCTTCACTTCCTCGATCGCCGCGAACTTGCGGGACTCATCGACCTGGAAACGCAGCTCGGGGGTGTTGAGCATCGGCGCCATAGCGCCGCGCAGTTCGGTGACCGATTTGCCGAGCCGGGCCGAGGCGGCAATCAGCCGGACGCCGGCATAGAGCGCGTCGTCATAACCGTAGTACGTGTCGGCAAAGAACACGTGGCCGCTCATCTCGCCCGCCAGCGGCGCCTTAGTTTCCTTCATTTTCGATTTGATCAGGCTGTGCCCGGTCTTCCACATCAGCGGCTTGCCGCCGAGTTCGGCGACGCGTTCGAACAGCGCGCGGCTGGCCTTCACGTCGGCGATGATCGTCGCGCCCGGCATCCGGTTCAGCAGATCCTCGGCATAGATCATCAGCAACTGGTCGCCCCAGATGATGCGCCCCTCGCCGTCGATCGCGCCGATCCGGTCGCCGTCGCCGTCGAAAGCAATTCCGAAGTCGAGCCGCTTGTCGGCGACGAGCTTGCGCAGATCCTCCAGATTCTCGGGGACGGTAGGATCGGGATGATGGTTCGGAAAGTTCCCATCGACTTCGGTGTAGAGCAGGTGATGCTCGCCAGGCAGACGCGCGGCGAGCCGTTCGAGCGCGGGGCCGGCGGCGCCGTTGCCGGCATCCCAGCCGATCCGCAGGCTGGCCAGCCGCGCGGGATCGATCCCGTCGAGCGCGCCGAGCAACCGCTCGATGTAAGCGTCCATGACTTCGCGCGTGTCGACAGTGCCGGCGCCGTCGTCCCAGGCCCCTTCGGCGGCCATCTTGCCGAGGGTTTGGATGTCGGCGCCGAAGAACGGGCGCCCCTGGAATACCATCTTGAAGCCGTTGTAGTTGGCGGGGTTATGGCTGCCGGTTATCTGGATGCCGCCGTCCACCTCTTCGTCTGACGCCTCGGCGTAGTAGAGCATCGGGGTCGGCCCGAGCCCGACCCGGCGCACGTCGCAGCCGCTCGCGGTCAGGCCTTCGATCAGTGCGTGCTCGAGCATGGGAGAGCTGACCCGGCCGTCGTAGCCGACCGCGACGCGCGAGCCGCCGGCGCGGCGCAACAAGGTCGCGAAGCCGCGCCCGATCGCGCGCGCGTCATCGGGGCCAAGCGTTTCGCCGATCACGCCGCGGATGTCGTATTCGCGCAGGACGGTAGGGTTGAAGCGGTGAGTCATCGAGGATCCTCAGGAAGATAGGGCAGTTCGTCGAGCAGCAGGTCCCGCGCGGCATTGGCTTCATGCACTTGCGCGTTACTGCCGCCCCGGTCCGGATGAACCATTGCCACTAAACGTTTATGACCCTCGATTATTTCCGCGCGCGATGCCTGGGCCCCGATGCCGAGCAATTGACGGGCGCGGAACACGGCCTGTGCCCGCGTGTTCGGCGTGGGCGCCCACGGCCAGCGACCGGTCATCAGCTTGAAGCCGAGCACCGCCACCGCGACCAGAAGGATGAGCTGGCCCATGGCTCAGGCGGCCGCGCTGGCCGGGACGGGCGCCGAGGCGGCGAACGGCAGGTTGAGGTTGGCGACCAGCGTGCGCAGTTCCTGCCGGGCGACCAGGTGGCTGGTGCCGAGTTCGCCCAAATGTCCCTTGTCGAGCAGGGTCAGGCCCGAGGGGAACAGCTCGCGGTAGATGACCCGCTCGGACAGGCCGGACGAGACCCGGAAGCCCACCCGCTTCGACAGTTCGCCGAGCGCCAGATCGATGCGCCGCTGGTTGCGCGCATCGACATGCTGCACGCGGTTGCGCACCACCACCCAGTCCATCGCCCGGCGCCCGTCGCGCAGCTGGGTCATCGCCCGCTGCTTGCGCGCTTCCCAGATCAGCTCGGCATAGAAGCTCAGCTTGCGGACCTTGAAAGTCTCGGCATCGACTTGGCCGATCAGGTCGAAATCGACAAAGCTGTCGTTCATCGGCGTGACCAGCGTATCGGCCTCGGTGGCGACATGGCGTGCCAACGGATCGTCGCGGCCGGGCGTGTCGAAAATCACGAAATCGGCGCCGCGTGCGAGCTCGGCGACGCGGTCTTCGAGCGCGGCCGGATCGGCGCCGTCGTGCACCGCGCTGATCCCGCCCGGCAGGGTTACGCCGCGGCGCCGCTCGGTTTCGGCGCGGTTTTCGAGATAGCGATGGAGCGTGCGCTGCCGGGCGTCGAGATCGAACGCCACCACCTTGGCGCCGCGATAGGCCAGGGCCACGGCGATATGCACCGCGGTGGTCGATTTGCCGGTGCCGCCCTTTTCGTTGGCGCAGACGATGCGGTGCGGAGCGGCGGTGGGCACGGGCGGCTTTCTCTGCTGGATGCGGGCGGCTATTCGCGCCTCTCGAAGCTCTTATCGGAGGCGCGCGCGCATGCAAACCGTGAACCGACTGGCGGCCCTGCGCGAAGCTGTGGACAGCCTCCGCGCGCGCGGCACGGTGGCGCTGGTGCCCACCATGGGGGCGCTCCACGAGGGGCATCTGACTTTGGTACGCGAGGCCCGGGCCCGCGCCGACACGGTGGTCGCCTCGATCTTCGTCAATCCCGCCCAGTTCGGCCCGAAGGAGGATTTCGCTGCCTATCCGCGGACCTTGACGGAAGATGCCAGGATGCTCGCCGCCGAGGGCTGCGACCTGCTCTGGGCGCCGTCCGTCGAGGAGGTCTATCCGCAAGGCTTCGCGACCACGGTTTCGGTTGGCGGGGTCAGCAAGCGGCTCGAGGGCGCTGCCCGGCCCGGCCATTTCGACGGGGTGGCGACCGTGGTGGCCAAGCTGTTCAACCAGGTGCGGCCCGACCTGGCGCTGTTCGGCGAGAAGGACTGGCAGCAGCTCGCAGTGATCCGCCGCATGGCACGCGATCTGGACCTGACCCAGCCCGGCCCCGGGGCGATCGTAGGGGTGCCAACGGTGCGCGAGGCCGACGGCCTGGCGATGAGTAGCCGCAACCGGTATCTTTCCGCCGAGGACCGCGCGCGTGCCGCCGTGCTGCCACTGGCGCTGGGCAAGGCGGTCGCGGCGATCGAGGCCGGCGCAGCCGTCGCCGCAGTGCTCCAAGCGACCGAGGCGGCGCTTCTCGCGGGCGGCTTCACGGGCGTGGACTACGTCGCACTGGCCGATGCCGAGTCCCTCGATCCGCTCACCGCCCTCGGGGGCCGCCCCGCGCGGCTGCTCGCGGCTGCACGGATCGGCGGCACCCGGCTGATCGACAATAGGGCGGTGGAGCGCGGCTAGGCCGGGCGGCGCGCGTAGACCCCGAAGCCGGCGATCACGGCATAGCACGCCGCGGGGAGCATGAACGCGGCCCCCAGGCTGCCCGAGGCATCGGCCAGCCAACCGGTCAGCAGCGGCACGACCGCGCCGCCGAAGATCGCGATGTTGATGATCCCCGATCCGTCCGCCGCGCGCGGGCCGAGCTTTTCGCTCGCGAGACTGAAGATGGTCGGGAACATGATCGAGTTCATCAGCCCGACCGCGAGCAGGCTGTATCCTGCGACGGTACCGGTAGACATGGACGTGATCAGCAGCAGCGCGATGGCCCCGCACGATACACCAGCCAGCACCAGCCCAGGGCTCACCACGCGCAGCACCGCCGAGCCGATCAGCCGCCCGACCAGCGCGCCGCCCCAGTAGTACATGATCATATTGCCGGCATCGCGTTCGACGAGGCCGAGCACTTTCGGCTGCATCAGGTAGCTGACGATCAGCGAGCCGATCGCCACTTCCGCGCCGACATAGAGGAAGATGCACAAGGCGCCGTAACCGAAGCGCGGCCGCTTCAGCAGCGTGAACCCTTCCGCCACCGAGGTGCGCTCGTGCCGCTCGCCCTTGAGGCGATTGCGGAACAACCAGACCACCAGTGCAATCACCGCCAGCGCCCCGGCGAGCACGAGATAGGTGGTGACGATCATCTGCGTCTCGGCCGTGCGATAGGCATCGAGCGCCGGTCCGCTAAGCTCCGCGGCGCTGATGCCGGCCAGGCTGCCGAGGATCAGCCCCGAGCCGACGCGCGGGAAGATCGTTGTGCCGAGCGAGTTGAAAGCCTGCGCGAACGTCAGCCGGCTATGCACCGTGCGCGGGGGGCCAAGCAGGCTGATCAGCGGATTGGCCACCACCTGCACGATCACTACCCCGCTCGCGAGCACGAACAGCGCGAACAGGAACAGGCCGTAAGTCGCGCTCCGGCTCGCCGGGATGAACAGCAAGCAGCCGGCCATCATGATCAGCAGGCCCACCGTGGCACCGCGCATGTAGCCGATCCGCTTGACCAGCGCGGCCCCGGGGATGCCGATCAGCAGGTAAGCGAGAAAGAAGCACGATTGGACCAACATCGCCTGGGTGTAGTTGAGCGTGAACAGCTCTTTCAGCTTGGGCAGGATCACATCGTTGAGGCTGGTGATGCCGCCGAAGATGAAGAACAGGGCGAACACGAACACCTGCAAGCCCGGCGCATCGACCGGAGTCTGCTCGTCGTTCTGCGGTCGCGGATCGGCGGTACTCGCCGGTTGCGGTGCCAGTGCCATGCGCCTCCCCTTCCCGGCTCCCTTCTGGGCGAACCCCGCCGATCTGCAAGCCCAAACGGGCTTGAGCAAATCCATTTAGGGTCCTAATAGTTGATGTTCTAAACGGTCTTGGAGGCGCGCGTGGTCTGGAAGTATGGTCCGATGCTGGCGGTAGCGGCAGCCATTGCGCCTGCGGCATCGGCCCAGCAGAGCGTTCCTGCCGACCTCACCGCCGTCCCCCCGGTGCCAGGCGATTATCGCCCTAAGACCACCGCGTGGGGCGATCCCGACTTGCGCGGGCGCTGGCCGATCGACCACCTCAACGGCACGCCGCTCCAGCGCGATCCGGCCCAGGGCGACCGTGTGTTCCTGACCGAAGAGGAAATGGCCGCGCGCCGGCAACGGGTCGAAGCTGCCGCCGCGCGCTATGAAAACGAGGATTCGCAGGACCGTCTCGGCCAGGGGCACTGGGTCGAGATGGGCGTGGCGAGCCGCCGGACCTCGCTGATCGTCAGCCCCGCCAACGGGCGGCTGCCGGACATGACCGAGGAGGGCAAGCGCCGTTCGGCCCAGATGCGTTCGAGCTGGCGCACCGGACAGACTTACGACTGGACGACCGATTTCGACAGCTGGGATCGCTGCATCACGCGCGGCCTCCCGGCGTCGATGCTGCCCATGCAATACAACAACGGCATCCGCGTGTTCCAGACCCCGGGGCAGGTCGTGATCCAGCTCGAAATGATCCACGAGACCCGCATCATCCCGGTGGACGGCCAGCCGCGGATCTCTGCGGCGATCGACAACTGGCTGGGCGAAAGCCGGGGCCGGTGGGAGAACGGCAACACGCTGGTGATCGAGACCACCAACTTCAAACCCGGCCCCTCGGCGACCAATATCGTCACCACCGGATCGCCGCCGGCCAACGATACCCCGATCAGCACCGAGGCCAAGCTTACCGAGCGCCTCACCATGACTGGGGCCGACACCATCGTCTACGAGGCGACTTATCACGACCCGGTGATCTTCACCGCGCCCTGGACCACGCGCAGCGATTGGCAGCGCCGCGATGACTACGGCTTCTATGAATACGCTTGCCACGAGGGCAACGTGCAGGTCCGCAACTACATCACCGCTTCGCGCGCCGAGCGCGCCGGCTTCCGGCCGCACGAAGAAGGTGAGTAGCTCTGCCGGAAGGTTTGGAGCGGATAGCGGGGAAACGCACTTGAACGGCCGCAGGCCGGACCATCGAACCCGCATTGGCCTCTCGGCAGGACGGACTGTGGGAAGCTGGAGCGGGTAGCGGGAATCGAACCCGCCTAGCTAGCTTGGAAGGCTAGAGCATTACCACTATGCTATACCCGCGGCCGCCGGCGCTATAGAGCCCCGCCGCGCGGGCGGTCAATGTCCCGAAAACGCGACCACTGCGTGCGAAGCGACACCCGCTGCACGCAAGGCATCGGCGCCGCCAAGGTCGGGCAGGTCGATCACGAACAGCGCCTGATCGACCGCAGCGCCAGCCTGGCGCAGCAACTGCGCGGCGGCGAGCGCGGTGCCGCCCGTGGCGATCAGGTCGTCGACCAGCACCAACCGCTCCCCTGCGTGAATCAGCGCAGGGTCGAGTTCGATCCGCGCGGTGCCGTATTCGAGCGCGTAGTCGATCCCGATCGCGGGCACCGGCAGCTTGCCGGCCTTGCGGATCGGCACGAAGCCAAGCCCGAGCCGCACCGCCAGCGCCGCGCCGAAAATGAACCCGCGCGCCTCGATCCCGGCCACGGCTTCGGCACGCACCGGCTCCGCTGCCGCCGCAAGGTGCTCGATCGTGGCGGTGAGCCCTTCGCGGTGTGCGATCAGCGTGGTGATGTCGCGGAACTGGATCCCCGGCAGGGGAAAGTCGGGAACGGTACGGATCAGCGCCTTGAGCGCGTCCGGGCTCAAGCCTTCTTCTTCGGCTTGAGCGGCGCCCAGACCTGCTGCTTGGCGAACCACGCCAACACGGTCGCGAACAGCAGGAAGCCGATCACCGCCCAGCCGGTCTGGAGCCGCTTCTCGAGCGTAGGCTCGGCCGCCCAGATCAGGAAGGCGCTCACGTCCTTGGACATCTGCTCGACCGTCGCCTCGGTTCCGTCGGCGTAGGTCACCTGGCCTTCGCTGAGCGGCGGCGGCATCGCCAGGTTGAGGTTCGGGAAGTAGCGGTTGAAGTACAGCCCAGTCGGGGTCGAGAACTCAGGGAACTCGGCCGCCATCTCGGCCGGCATTTCCGAATAGCCGGTCAGCAGCGAGTAGAGGTAGGCGCCGCCGTCGTGCCGCGCCTTGGTGATCAGCGACAAGTCGGGCGGGATCGCGTTGTTGTTCGCAGCGCGCGCGGCCGTGTCATTGGCATAGGGCGACGGGAAGTAGTCGGTCGGGACGCCGGGCCGGGTCGTGGCCTCCCCGGTGTTGGGATCGATGCCGGGCACGGTCCATTCGGCCGCGGCAGCCTTCACCTGGGCTTCGGAATAGCCGAGCGCCTCGAGATCGCGGAACGCCACCAGGTGCAGGCCGTGGCAGGCGGCGCAGACTTCCTTGTAGACCTGGTAGCCGCGCTGGAGCTCGCGGCGGTCGAACTTGCCGAACGGCCCGTCGCTGGGGAAGCTCACATCCTTGGGATGAAGGTGGAACGCATGTTCAGCGGTCTCTTCCGCCGGCTCGGTCGCGAACGTGTAAGCACCCACGCCGAACGCCCACAAGACCGCGGACGTGAAGCCGAGCCCAACCAGAATGCCGATCAGCCTGATCATTAGCCGTGTCTTTCCCTATTCCCGCGCGATCAGGAGGCCGGAGTGGTGGCAAGCACCGCCTTGTCGTCGTCCGAGCCGAGCACCGCCTCGGTGATCGAGAACGGCAACGGATCGGGCCGCTCGATCATCGAGATGATCGGCAGAATGACCAGGAAGTGCAGGAAGTAATACGCGGTCGCGATCTGGCTCATCATCACATAGGGCTCTTCGGCCGCGGCGCCGCCGAGCCAGAACAGAAAGCCCATATCGATCACCAGCACCACGAAGAACTTGCGGAACAACGGCCGGTAGTGGCCCGAGCGCACCGGCGACTTGTCGAGCCACGGCAGGAAGAACCACACCAGGATCGAGGCGAACATCGCCAGCACGCCCCACAGCTTCGCCGGCAGGATGAAGTCCACGGTGAAGGCGCGCAGGATCGCGTAGAACGGCCAGAAGTACCACTCGGGGACGATGTGCGCCGGCGTCGCCATCGGGTTGGCCGGAATGTAGTTGTCCGGGTGGCCGAGCGCGTTGGGCAGGAAGAACAGCATCGTGCAGTAGAGCAGCAGGAACACCGCCAGCCCGAACCCGTCCTTCGCGGTGAAGTAGGGGTGGAACGGTACGGTATCGCTCTCGGTCTTCACTTCGACGCCCGTCGGGTTCGACGATCCCGGGATGTGCAGCGCCCAGATGTGCAGGATCACCGCGCCGACGATCACGAACGGCAGCAGGTAGTGCAGCGAGAAGAACCGGTTCAGCGCCGCGTTGTCCGGCGCGAAGCCGCCCAGCAGCCAGATCTGCAGCGGCTCCCCGACCAGCGGGATCGCGCCGAACAGGCCGGTGATGACCTTGGCGCCCCAGAAGCTCATCTGCCCCCACGGCAGCACGTAACCCATGAACGCGGTCGCCATCAGCAGCAGGAAGATCACCACGCCGAGCAGCCACACCATTTCGCGCGGCGGCTTGTACGAACCGTAGAAGAAGCCGCGGAAGATGTGCAGATAGATCACCACGAAGAACGCGCTGGCGCCGTTGGCGTGCGCATAACGCAGCATCCAGCCCCAGTTGACGTCGCGCATGATATGTTCGGTCGAGTTGAACGCCACCGCCGCGTTGGGCGCATAATGCATCGCCAGGATGATCCCGGTGACGATCTGCAGCACCAGGCAGAACCCGGCGAGCACGCCGAAATTCCACATGTAGCTAAGGTTGCGCGGCACCGGATAGCCGGCCCCGATCGCGTTGAACACGAGGCGCGGCAGCGGCAGCTTCTCGTCGAGGTACCGCATCAGCGGCGCCTTCGGCTCGTACGGCTTGGCCCAGGGGAAGCTCATCGTTCTGTCTCCCGCCTCAGCCGACTACGATCTGGGTGTCGGTGGTGAAGGTATATTCCGGCACCAGCAAGTTGGTCGGCGCGGGACCTTTGCGGATGCGGCCGGCGGTATCGTAGTGCGAACCGTGGCACGGGCAGAAGTAGCCGCCGAACTCACCCTTGTTCTCGCCCTCGGCGGCGCCCAGCGGCACGCAGCCGAGGTGAGTGCACACGCCCATCGTGACGAGCCAGTTGGTCTTGCCTTCCTTGGTCCGCTCTTCGAGCGTCTGCGGGTCGCGCAAGCTGGAGACGGCGACCGCATCCGCCGCGGCGACTTCCTGAGGGGTCAGGTTGCGAACGAACAGCGGCTGCTTGCGGAACACCGCCTTGATCGCCATCCCCGGCTCGATCGCGGACACGTCGATCTCGGTCGTGGATCCGGCCAGCACATCCCTTGACGGAGCCATTTGCGAGATCAGCGGTACCAGTGTGGCGAGGCCGCCGATGCCCGCCGCGCTGACCGCCGCGATCTCGATGAAATCCCGCCGCCGCACGCCGTCTCCCGGAGCCATCGCTGCGGGTTCCGCTGTGCCTGTGGTGGTTGCCATCGCCTTGCCTTGCCTGGCGGTCTCGCGGAGCGAGCGCCCGCGCACGAAACCGGTGAAATTCTAACTGCCCCGCGCCCGCTTAAACGCCCCCGGGCGGCGGCTTGGCGGGCTGATAGACGAGCCGGACGGCCATGCCAACAGGCATTTTGGCGCAGGTGCGAACAGCCTAAAGCGGCAGCCCGATCAGCGAAATCTGGCGGCCGTAAGTCGCCTCGCCGCGATGCGTCGCCCGCCGGTACGAATAGAAGCGGTGCGTTTCGGCATAAGTGTCGAGCGCGATATCCTGGACCGTGCCGATTCCAGCCTCGCGCAGGCGGCGCGCGGCATAGCCGGGAAGATCGAAATGCCAATGGCCCGGCCGGCCCGGCGCGAACAAGGCATCGTCAGCCAGCCCAAAGGCCGCGCGAAAGCGATCGTCCACTTCGTAGCTCGGCTGGGCGATCGCGGGACCGATTGCCGCCACGGTCCGATTGGCGCGCGCGCCGAGCCGTTCCATTGCCGCCAGCGTGGCTTCGAGAACGCCGCCGTGCGCCCCGCGCCAGCCGGCATGCGCCGCGCCGACTACGCCCGCCTCGGGATCCGCGAACAGCACCGGCGCGCAGTCGGCGGTGACGATCCCCAGCAGCAAACCCGGCACATCGGTCGCCATAGCGTCGGCGCGGGGGCGGTCAGCTTCTGCCCACGGGCTGCGCACGGGGACCGCTTCGGCTGAATGGACCTGATACACGGTCGCGAGCGCCGCGCCCGGCAGTACCGCGGCGACCGCGCGGCGGCGGTTCTCGGCCACGTTGTCAGGCGCATCGTCGGCGCCAAGCCCGGCGTTGAGCCCCGCGACGGGACCGCCCGAGACGCCGCCGCGGCGCCCGAGGAAGCCGTGCGGCACGGCCGCCAGCGCGTCCGCACGAACGACCTCAACGCCTTCGCGCGGGGCGCCGAGATCCGCGTCCGAGCCGCCCGGCTCAGCCAAGGCTGCGCGAGACCTGCTCGTGCGTGTCGCGCGAGAGCTGCGGCGCTGCGGCGATCCGTTCCAGTTCCGCGCGCATCAGCGCGGCACGCCTCGGCTCGATCCGCCGCCAGCGGCCGAGCGGCGGTACGAAGCGCGCCGCGGTCTGCGGGTTGAGCGGGTCGAGCGCGAGGATCAGGTCGGCGATCATGCGGTAGCCTTCGCCGCTGTCGGCGTGGAACGCGTGCGGGCTGCCCGCGAACGCCATGTACAGCGAACGCACCCGGTTGGGGTTCTTGAGCGTGAAATCGGGATGCCGCGCCAGCGCCTTGACGTGCTCGAGCCCGTGGGGGTGCAGCGACTGCGCCTGCAGCGCGAACCACTTGTCGACCACCAGCGCGTTGCCACGATAGCGATTGTAGAAATCGAGCAGCTTGTGCGTGCGTTCGGGCGTGTCGAGGCCCGCGAGGACCATCAGCGCGCCCTGGCGGTCAGTCATGTTGTCGGCCGCGTCGTACTGGCGCGCGGCCATCTGAGCGGCCAGTTCGGGCACCCCGGCGGCAAGGAACACCAGCGCCTGGGTCTTGAGCTTGCGCGCCCCGCGCGCTGCCGCCTCGCGGCTGAACGGCACCGCGGCGGCGCGCGCGTGCAGCGCGGTCAATTCTCCCTCGAGCTCGGAACCTAGGTAGGCCTTGAGCGCCTCGCGCTCGCGGTGGATCGCCGCCGGGTCTGCCACCAGCATCTGTTCGGCAAGATAAGTCTCGCCGGGCAGGATCATCAGCTCGCCGCGCATCAGGTCGTCGAGCGCGGGATCGGCGAGCGTCGCGGCGAAGGCGGAGCGGATCGCCGCTCGCCCGGCAGCGCGGGCTGTGTCATCCAGCGAACCGTCGATGCTTTTACGCAAGTGCCCGACCACGAGGTCCTGCATCGCCTCGTAGCGGGCGAACGGATCGTCGTCGTGCGCGGCGAGGAATACCAGGTCCTCGGCGGAAGTCGTCCGCTCGATCGCCACCGGCGCGGAGAAGCCGCGGTTGATCGACAGCACCGGCCGGTTCGCAAAGCCAAGGAACGCGAAGCTCGCCTGCGCCGCATCCAGCACCACCTGTTGCTCGCCCGCGTGCCGGCCGGTCTCGCGATCGAACAGCGCGACCCTGAGCGGGATCGGCATCGGCAGCTTGTCGGGCTGGCCCGGCGTGGCGGGCACCTCTTGCCTGAGTTCGAGCGTCGCGGTGTCGCCGGCGTGGCTCAGTACCGCCGAGACGCGCGGCGTGCCGGCTTGCGAATACCACAGCCGGAACGCCCCCAGGTCGAGCCCCGCCCCGTCCTCGATCGCGCTCACGAAGTCCTCGCAAGTCGAGGCCTCGCCGTCGTGGCGCTCGAAATAGAGGTCGGTGCCGCGGCGGAACCGCTCCGGCCCCGCCATCGTGCGCATCATCCGGATCACCTCGGCGCCCTTGTTATAGATCGTCGCGGTGTAGAAGTTGGAGATCTCCTGGAAGCTGTCGGGCCGGATCGGGTGCGCGAGCGGCCCCGAATCCTCGGGGAACTGCACCGAGCGCAGCACCCGGACGTCCTCGATCCGCTTGACCGGCGCCGAGCCCATATCCTGGCTGAACAGCTGGTCGCGCAGCACCGTGAAGCCTTCTTTGAGGCTGAGCTGGAACCAGTCGCGGCAAGTGACGCGGTTGCCCGACCAGTTGTGGAAGTATTCGTGCCCGATGACGCCTTCAACCGCGTCGAAGTCGCCGTCGGTGGCGGTCTCGTCGTCGGCCAGCACATACTTGGTGTTGAAGACGTTGAGCCCCTTGTTCTCCATCGCCCCCATGTTGAAGTCGCTGACCGCGACGATGTTGAACGCGTCGAGATCGTATTCGCGGCCGAACGCCTCCTCGTCCCACTTCATCGAGCGCTTGAGCGATTCCATCGCGTGCTGAGTGCGCGGCAGGTCCTCGGCGCGGACCCACACGCCCAGATCGACCTGGCGCCCGCTCGCCGCGGTGAAGGTGTCGGCATTGCAGACCAGATCGCCGGCGACGAGCGCGAACAGATACGAGGGCTTGGGCCAGGGATCGTGCCACTCGGCCCAGTGCGTGCCGTCCGGCTCCTCGCCCGCGGCTACGCGATTGCCGTTGGCGAGCAGCACCGGGAATTCCCTCTTCGGGCCGTTCATCCGCACGGTGTAAGTCGAGAGCACGTCGGGCCGGTCGGGGAAGAAGGTGATGCGACGGAAACCCTCGGCCTCGCACTGCGTGCAGAGCATGCCGTTGGAAGCGTAAAGCCCCATCAATTGGCTGTTGGCCGAAGGATCAATCTCGGTCGCGATCTCGATCGTGTGCTGCTCCCCGGGCAGCGTGATGACCAGGTCGCCGCCGTCCATCGCCCAGCTGTTGACCGCTTCGCCATCCACCGCGACCGACAGCGGCGCGATCTCGTCGCCGTTGAGGCGCAGCGTCGGGCTCGGCTCGGCGGCAGGGTTGCGCGCGACCGTCAGTGTGGTGGCGACGCGGGTCCGGGTCAGCCCGAGCGTGAAATCGAGCGCGACTTGCGGCACGGCCCAGGGGAACGGGCGATAGTCCTCGCGCCGGATCGTCGCCGGGGCCTTGGGCTCGGCCGCGGCGTCGGCCATCTCGGGGTTGCCATCGGGGGTCGAAGGGGTGCGGGCTATGTCCATGACCGGGGACTTAGGCACTTTCGCTGTTGCGTCCAGCCGGTAGAACGCGGCCGTGGCGCATCTGTTCATTTTCGGCCTTGGCTATTCGGCGAAGCGCATCCGCGCCGCCGCCGAACGACTCGGCTGGACCGTGACAGCGACCGGCAGCGACGGAGAGATCGCCTTCACCGACGATGCCGCCGTTCGCGCGGCGCTGGCCGCCTCCAGCCACGTGCTGTCCTCTGTACCGCCCGAGGAGAGCGGCGATCCGGTGCTCGGCCGCTACGGCGACGCGCTCGGCCAGCCTTGGCTCGGTTACCTGTCCTCGACCGGGGTCTATGGCGACACCGGCGGCGCCTGGGTCGACGAGAGCGCGCCGCTCGGCACGGGTCGCCGCACCGCGCGCAGCGAAGCGGACGGCCGGTGGCTGGAACGCGACGCGCGCGTGTTCCGCTTGCCAGGCATCTACGGTCCGGGCCGCAGCGCGCTTGAGCGCGTGAGCTCGGGGCGCGCGCATCGCATCGCTCTCCCGAACCAGGTGTTTAGCCGCGTACACGTGGACGATATCGCCGCCGGCGTGATCGCCGGCTTCGATGCGCCCGCCGGCGCCTACAACCTCGCCGACGACCTGCCCGCCAGCCAGAACGCGGTGATCGAAGAAGCCTGCCGCCTGCTCGGCGTCGAACCTCCGCCCCTTCTGGCGTTGGATGAGGCCGGGCTCTCGCCGCAGGCCGCCGCGTTCTATGCCGAGAACCGCCGCGTCGCGAACGGCAAGGCCCGCCACGTGCTCGGGTGGCGTCCGCGCTATCCCGACTTCCGCGCCGGCCTCAGGGCTTGCCTGCGCTAACCGCTTTGCCGACCGGCGCCTCGCGCCCGCGCAGTGCGACCACCAGCCCGATCATCGCCAGCGCCCCGCCCGCCATCGCCAGCGCCGACCAGCGGTAGCCTTCGAGCAGCGTCGAGATCGCCATCGCCACCACCGGCACCAACACGCCGTTGTAAGCCGCGCGGCCCGGGCCGAGCTGGCGGATCAGACGGAAGTAAAGCGGGAAGGCGACGACCGAGCCGATGATGCCGAGGTAAGCCACTCCGCCCCAGTAGCGCGCGCTGGGCGGAAACACCGGTAGGCCGGCCGTCATCAAGGCGAAAGCAGCATCGAACAGCGCGCCCCACAGCATAGCCCAAGCAATCAGCAGCAGCAGCGGCTGGCGCCGCGCGGCCTCGCTCGCCTGCAGTATATTGGCCGCCGAGGCCGAGAAAATCGCCAGCACGGTAAGGACGATGCCATAGCCTACCGCACCGGTCGGCGGGGCCTCTCGCGCCTCGTTCACCAGCAACAAGGCGATCCCGCCGAGCGCGATGGCCGTTCCGGCCATGAAGCGGCGCGTGATCGTCTGCCCCAGAAATATCCGCCCGAGCAGCGCGTTCGGCAGCATCAGGAGCGCGAACAGTACCGCCACGATGCCCGAGGTGATGTGCGTTTCGGCGCGGTAGACGAAGTTGAAGTTGAGGCAGAATTGCGCGAGCCCGATGGCCATCGCCAGCACCTGCCCGCCCGCCGCCAGCCGCACGCGCCGCTCGCTCGCCAGCGCGACCGCGAACATGCCCACGGCCGCGATCGCGAAGCGATACGTCACCGACCAGCTCTCGGGCGCCGCCGCGAGCTGGTCCTTGATGACGATCCAGGTCGAGCCCCAGATCAGCGCGATCAGCAGGAACGGCAGCGCGATGGCCGGCCGCAGCAGCGCGTGCGATGGCGCCGCGCTCATAGCGCCGCGAGCGCACGGCCGAGCGCGCGCGCATCCGCCTCGGGCGTGTTCCACGAGGCAACGAGGCGTGCCGAGCGCGCGTCCCAGTCGTAGAACGCAAAGCCCTGGGCGCGCAGCGCGGCGCGTTCCTCGGCGCTCAGCCAGACGAACACTTCGTTGGCCTCGACCGGATGCATCAGCCGCTCGCCGGCGCCTTCGCCGATCGCCTGGGCGGCGGCGTTGGCCGCGCGCGCATTGGCCAGCCAAAGGTCGTCATCAAGCAGCGCGTGGATCTGCGCGGCAAGGAAGCGGCCTTTCGATTGCAGGTGTCCGGCGCGCTTGCGGCGCCAGCGCGCCAGCTCGGCCCGTTCCGGATCGAAGAACACGATCGCGTCGGCATCCATGCCGCCGTTCTTGATGCAGCCGAAACTCAGCACATCGACCGGGCCCGCGACCGCCGCGGGGGCGGCGCCGAGGAACGCGGCCGCATTGGCGAACCGGGCGCCGTCCATATGCAGGCCGAGGCCGTGCGCGCGCGCCAGCGCGCCGATCGCGACGAGTTCATCGGGGCGATAGACGAGGCCGTATTCGGTCGCCTGGGTCAGCGAGATCGCCTGCGCGGGGACCTGATGAATGCCGCGGGTAATGCCGGCGAGCACGTCGCCGATCGTCTCCGGCGAGAGCTTGGCGCCCTCGCCTTCCGCCAGCAGCAACTTTGCGCCGCTCAGGTAGAACCCCGGCGCGCCGCACTCGTCGGTTTCGATATGCGCCTCGCGGTGACACACGACCCCGCCGTGCGGCTCGACCAGCGTGGCCAGCGCAAGGCAGTTCGACGCCGTTCCGGTCGCCGCCCACAGCACCGCGCACTCGCGCCCGAACAGGGCACTGAAGCGCTCGTCGAGGGCGCGGCTCAGCGCATCGGTGTCATAAGGCGTATCGGCCGCATCCGCCGCGCGCAGCGCATCCCACACCCGGGGGTGGACCGGTGCGGCGTTGTCGGACAGGAACTGCACCGGAACGCCATGGCTCGCACGGGTGTTCGGTGCAAGAAGGAGAACCCACCATGAGCGATGCGATCACCCGGACCGACGAGACCACGCACGGCGAATATCGGATCGACGTGCCGGGCGCAGCGAAGCCCGCGGTCCTGACCTGGCGGGCGCGCGGCGAGGCGCGGATCGCCGATCATACCTACGTGCCCGACGAGGCGCGCGGCGGCGGCATCGCTTTGAAGCTGGTCGAGGCGCTGATCGCCGATGCGCGCGAGCAGGGCTTCACCGTGGTCCCGCGCTGCAGCTATGTCGCCGCGCAGTTCCGCCGGCACCCCGAATGGGCCGACGTGTTGGCCGATACGGCCGAATAGCGCTCAACCGGGCAAGCGAGAGAAGTCGACGGCGACAATGCTGTCCAGCACCGCTGCGCTGATGGCGCGCGCCGCCTCGATCGGCACGCCGTGCATCTCCAGCTCGCCGCCGGCGACCCCGAACTTGAGGTCGGCATAGCCCCCGCGGCGGCCGAGCGGGCCTTGCGCGATCTCGACCGACTGGAGCTTGACCCGCGCGGCGATATCGAGCCGCGGGGCCAGCCAGCCGTGTTCCACGAACAGTTGGCGTGCATCGATCGCGTGGCGGCGGCGGCGCCACAGGTGCCATTCGCGCAGGCCCAGCAGAGCGCCTAGCGCGGCCGCACCAAATGCCGCCAACAGCGGCAACCCAGTCGCCAGATCGGGGATGTAACGGCCGAGCGCGCCGACGGCCGCCGCCAGCAGCGCGAACGGAACGACCGTCAGCGCGATCGCGTGCGTGCGCTGGTGGCGGCTGGCGCGGTGCCACTCGGTCGTGTCGTCGGGCAGGGCAAAGCCCGCAGTTTCGACCACGGGCGCTATCTCGTCCATCCGCGCGAACGGAACTACGACCTGGTTTCCCGACTTGGCCTCTTGCGCCAGGCTGACCACGCTGAGGCCATGCCAGCCGAACCGGCGCCGCACGATCCCGGTGGTGACCTTAAGCGCCTGCACCCGGTGCAGCGGCATGACCGCGTCGGTCCGGGTCAGCAGGCCGCGCCGGCGGCGCAGGCCCTTCGGGGTATCCTCGAGCCGGAAGTCATAGTCGCGCAGCACAGTGCGGCCGAGTCCCGTGACGAGGCCGAGGAGCGCGAGCACGGTCAGCGCGAGCGCCGCGCCGATCGCCTGCGTCATCACGCCGAGTTCCTGCAGCCGATGGCCCGGCCCGGCCAACAGCTCCAGCCAGTGGCGGAAATCCCAAATGTCGTACGGGAGCAGGAAATCGAACTGCTGCGCCGCACCGCCGAGCACCGCGAAGACGACCAGCGAGAACTCGAACACCCCGAACGTCGCCAGCCGCTTCAGATCCATCGCGAACAGCAGGCGGCTCGGGTCTTCAGTAACCGTCTCGAGGATGCCGGCCACACTCTCCTCGCCGGCCTTGCGGGCGCGCACCGTCGCGCGCAGCGCCGCGGCCTCGGCGGCGGTGACATAGCGGATTCTCAGCTCGTCTTTGCCGCCGGCGCCGGTCTCGAACTTCACGTCGACCATGCCGAACAGCCGCGGAATCAGCGTCTGCTCGAGGCTGACGTCCTGAATCCGCTCATACGGCACCGCGCGCGCGGTGCGGCTGAACAGGCCGCGCTCCACGCGAATGTCGTTCTCTCCGACCAGGTAACGGAAGTGCCGCCAGGCGATGTAGCTGAACAGCGCGGTGAACCCGAGCAGCGCCGCCAGCGAAGGGGCGACCACCAGCCAGCCCTGCCTCCACATGCCGGTGCCGATCATCCCGGCCACCACCGGCAGGGCCGCACTGCGCAGCGACAGGATGGCGCCGACGACGAAGCTCAGCGGGCTGGTCCGCCGCCACGCCTCGGGCGGCGGAGCGGCGAGCGCGGTCACAGCGTCTCGCGCTTGACGCGCGCGCGGATCGCCTCGCGCATCTCCAGCGCGTCGCTGTGCGCGAGGCCCGGCAGTGAGACCGAGGCGTTGTGAGTACCGGCGGTGTACAGCACCAGCGTGGCGAGGCCGTAGCCGCGCTCGACCGGTCCCTGCTCGACGTCGATATGCTGGACCCGCCCGAACGGCACCACGGTGTCCGAACGAAACACCAGCCCGCGCACCACGCGCAAGCGGTCGTCGCCCATCTGGTAGCCGCGCGCGTGATAGCGCCGCAGCGGGGCGCGGATCACGAGGTAGAGTCCGGCGAGCAGCACCGGCACGATGAACGCGCCGGTCGGCAGCACACTGGCCTGTTCGAGCACCAGCGCGCCGATGGCGAACGGCAGCATCGCCCCGAGCGCGGCAAGCCGCACGACCTTGACGTAGTTCGGATGCAGCGGTGTCAGCTCGTCCACGGTCCGTCCCCCGGCACAGGTGCGCTACATGGACAATACACCTGCCGAAGGCAAGCGCTTGCGCGACGCTGAGGGGAGTGGTGCTGCTGGAGAGGATTGAACTCTCGGCCTCACCCTTACCAAGGGTGTGCTCTACCACTGAGCTACAGCAGCATCGGGGAAGCGGCGCGCTATTGGCACAGGCGGCCCCCGTGTCAAGCGCGGTATCGAGCGAGGCCTTGAGCCAGGGCTCGCTTGGCGGCAAGGCCGGCACCGATGGAAGACGCGCGCAAACTCACCCGCGAGGAACGTCTGGCAGCCAAGCTGCGCGAGAACTTGCGCCGCCGCAAGGCGCAGGCGCGCGAGATGGGCCAGAAGCCTGGGCAGGAGAGCGGGGCCGGCACCCTTCCCAAACCGGGCGACGAAAGCTAACGGCTGGCGCTCCCCGAACGGAGCCGCCCGACGTGCCCACGCTGATCCTTGTCCGCCACGGCCAGAGCCAGTGGAACCTGGAAAACCGCTTCACCGGCTGGTGGGACGTCGATCTGACCGAGCAGGGCGTCGCCGAGGCGGTCGCCGCGGGCGAGCTGCTCGCCGCCAAGGGCCTGCTGCCGACCCGCGCCTTCACCAGCCTGCAGACCCGCGCGATCAAGACGCTCCATCTGGCGCTCGAAGCGTGCGGCCGGCTGTGGATTCCCGAGACCAAGGACTGGCGGCTCAACGAGCGGCACTACGGCGGGCTGACCGGGCTCGACAAGGCCGAGACCGCCGCCCGCCACGGCGACGAGCAGGTCAAAGTCTGGCGTCGCAGCTTCGACGTGCCGCCGCCCGTGCTGGACGCCGGCGGGCCTTACGATCTCGCCGCCGATCCGCGCTATGCCGGGATCGCCATTCCCGCGACCGAAAGCCTCAAGCTGACCATCGAGCGGGTCCTGCCCTATTGGGAAAGCGCGATTCTGCCGGTGCTGGCGACGGGCGAGACGGTGATCGTCTCGGCGCACGGCAATTCGCTGCGCGCGCTGGTCAAGCATCTCTCGGGCATTTCCGATGCGGACATCACCGGGCTCGAGATTCCCACCGGGCAGCCGATCGTCTATGAATTTGACGAGGCCCTGCACCCCGGCGAGCGCCACTACCTGAAGGACCGCTGACATGGCCGCGCCGGTCGCACCCAAAGTCGCCATCGTGATGGGCAGCCAGTCCGACTGGCCGACGATGCGCCGCGCCGCCGAGGCGCTCGACACGCTGGACGTGGCCTACGAAGCGCGCATCGTCTCGGCGCACCGCACGCCCGACCGGCTGGCGGCCTTCGCCAAGGGCGCCGCGGACCAAGGCGTTCAGGTGATCATCGCCGGGGCGGGCGGCGCCGCCCATCTGCCCGGCATGGTCGCGGCGATGACGCACCTGCCGGTGCTCGGGGTGCCGGTCGAATCGAAGGTGCTCAAGGGGCAGGATTCGCTGCTCTCGATCGTGCAGATGCCCGCCGGGATCCCGGTCGGCACGCTGGCGATCGGCGAGGCCGGCGCGACCAACGCCGGGCTGCTCGCGGCAGCGATCCTCGCGCTCGGCGATCCTGCGCTGGCGGAGCGGCTCAAGGCCTTCCGCGCCGCGCAGACCGAGGCGGTGGCCGAGCGACCTTCCGAAACTGCCGAGGAGAAATTCTCGCCAGGCGGTGACGCGCAGGCGATCAGTCGGATCGCAAACGCGGTGTATGGCGGCTTCCACAACATGTTCGAGGCTCACGATTGGCCCGAACGCGGCTCCGACATGATGCGCAAGGTGCAGACGCGAGTTAAGGAGCACTACGGGAGCATCGCAGCGTTTGCTTCCAGGCACGCGCTGGCCAAGGGCGACTAGGCAGGTGATCCCGCCCGGCAGCACGATCGGCATTCTGGGCGGCGGCCAGCTCGGGCGGATGCTGGCGATGGCCGGCGCGCAGCTCGGCTATCGCTGCCACGTGTTCTCGCCCGAGAAGGACAGCGTCGCCGCCGAGGTGAGCGCGGCGTTCACTTGCGCCGGCTGGCACGACCGCGACGCGCTGACCGAGTTCGCGCGCGATTGCGCGGTGGTCACGTACGAGTTCGAGAACGTGCCGGTGGCGCCGCTCGCGGTGCTTCCGGCGGGTCTGCTGCGGCCCGGCACGCGCGCGCTCGAAGTCGCGCAAGACCGGTTGCACGAGAAAGCCTTCATCGAGCAGCTCGGCGGCCGCGCGGCGCTTTACGCCCCGATCGACAGCGACGACGAAGTGGCCGCCGCGCTCGACCGTGTCGGCGTGCCCGGGATCCTCAAGACCCGCCGCGAGGGCTACGACGGCAAGGGCCAGTGGCGCATCGCCCTGGCGCACGAGGCCGAGGGGCTGCGCGTGCCCTCGGTCGGGCTGGTCTACGAGACGCTGGTCGAGTTCGCGGCCGAGTTCTCGGTGATCCTGGTGCGCGGCAAGGACGGTGCGGTGCGGTTCTGGGATTCGCCGCGCAACGTCCATCAGGGCGGCATTCTCGCGACCTCGACGCTGCCGCCGCCGCCGATCGTGACCGGGCAGGTCGAGGCGGCGCGTACGCTTGCGGCGAAGGCGGCCGAAGCGCTCGGCTATGTCGGGGTGCTGACGCTGGAGTTCTTCGCCACCGCGGACGGGCCGGTATTCAACGAGATGGCGCCCAGGGTCCACAATTCCGGCCACTGGACGATCGAGGGCGCGGTCACCAGTCAGTTCGAAAACCACATCCGCGCGATCTGCGGGCTGCCGCTGGGCGATACCGCCATGGTCGGCGCGGGCGTGGAGATGACCAACCTGATCGGCGACGTCGCCGCGCAAGAAGCCGGCATCCTTGCCGATCCCGCCGCGCACTTGCACCTCTACGGCAAGGCCGAGGCGCGCGAAGGGCGCAAGATGGGGCACGTGACGAAGGTGCTGCTGTGAACGGTGAAGTCATCTTCGTGGTCGCCCGCGCGCTCGACGGCACGATCGCCAAGGACGGCGACGTGCCGTGGAAGATCCACGCCGATCTCCGGCGCTTCAAGGCGCTCACGATGGGCAAGCCGATGGTGATGGGCCGCAAGACCTTCGACAGCCTGCCCGGCCTGCTCCCCGGCCGCCGGCATGTGGTGCTAACCCGCCAGAAAGGCTGGAGCGCGCCAGGTGCCGAAGCGGCCCATACGATGGAGCAAGCGCTCGACTTGTGCGGCGACGAGGACATCGCGGTGATCGGCGGCAACGACATTTTCGAGCTGTTCATGCCGCTCGCCACCCGGCTCGAGATCACCGAGATCGATGAGCACACGGGCGGCGACGTGTTCATGGCCGCACCCGGCCCCGAGTGGCGCGTGGTGTTCCGCGAGGATCATCCGGCGGCGGGCGGCGATCCGGCCTATGCGTTCGTCACGCTGGAGCGCGCCGCCTGATGCGTTTCGGCCACCGGGACCCGGTCCCCGCCGATCTGCGCGGCGCGATCGTGGCGCTCGGCAATTTCGACGGGTTCCATCTCGGGCACCAGCGGGTGGTCGCCGAAGCGGTCGAATGGGCGCAGCGCGAGGGGCGCCCGGCGCTGGTCGCGACGTTCGACCCGCACCCGGTGCGCCACTTCGCCCCGCATATCCCGCCGTTCCGGCTGACCAGCCTCGATCAGCGCGAAGAACTGTTCGCCGCGGCCGGCGCCGCGGCGATGCTGCTGTTCGGCTTCGACGGGGAGCTGGCGGCGACCTCGCCCGAGGACTTCGTCGGCACCCTGCTCGCCGACCACCTGGGCGCGGCCGGGGTGGTGACGGGCGAGGACTTCACCTTCGGCCAGGGCCGGCGCGGCAACCTTGCGCTGCTGGCGGAAGAAGGTGCGAAGTACGGCATCGGCGCGCTCGCCGTGGGGCCAGTGCTCGACCGCGGCACGCCCGTCTCCTCCAGCCGCATCCGCGACGCGCTCAAGGCCGGCGACTGCGAGACCGCCACCCGCCTCCTCACCCGCCCGTTCGCGATCCGGGGAACCGTGCAGCACGGCGACAAGCGCGGGCGCGTGCTCGGCTATCCGACCGCCAATCTCGAGATCGGCACGTACTTGCGCCCGCGCTACGGGATTTACGCTGTGACCGGGCGGGTGCTGGCGACCGGCCAGGCGCTGCAGGGCGCCGCCAGCCTGGGCATGCGGCCGAGCTTCGACCCGCCCAAGGAACTGCTCGAGCCCTATTTCTTCGATTTCGACGGCGACCTCTACGGGCAGGACATCGAAGTGGCGCTGCACCACTACCTGCGGC
Source organism: Sphingomonadales bacterium 12-68-11 (assembly GCA_002279825.1). Classification (GTDB taxonomy): domain Bacteria; phylum Pseudomonadota; class Alphaproteobacteria; order Sphingomonadales; family Sphingomonadaceae; genus Croceibacterium_A. Next base: position 449,274 of record NCCV01000001.1, on the reverse strand, counting down.
CAGAGGCCAAGTTCGACACGCTGGAGGCGCTCGCCGCGCAGATGGCGGAGGATTGCGAGCGGGCGAAGTCGCTGCTGGGCTGAGTACCAGGAAGACAAGGAGTTTGCGCGCAAAGACGCAAAGCCGCCAAGCGGTTAGGCTCTGCGGCGAAGCCGCTTCCGCCAGTCGAGGCGCACCCGAACAGGCTAGGAGTGAGGAGCGCGGCTTCGCCGCATCCGGTACATCTTCGCGCCTTTGCGCCTTTGCGTGAGATCTCTTCCTTTCTTGCTCCTCCGCGCCTCTGCGAGCGAACAAAATTGCAGTCGGCCCACCCCACCGCTAAGGCGCGCGCTTCATGAGCGATCCGCGAGACTACAGAGACACCGTCTTCCTGCCGAAGACGGACTTCCCGATGAAAGCCGGCCTTCCCGAGAAGGAGCCGGGCATTCTCGCGCGCTGGGAAGCCGCCGGCAGCTACCGGCAATTGCGCGAGGCCCGGAAGGGCCGCGAGAAGTTCATCCTCCACGACGGCCCGCCTTACGCCAACGGCGACATGCACATCGGCCACGCGCTCAACCACGTCCTCAAAGACATGGTGGTGCGCACGCAGACCCTGCTTGGCAAGGATGCGCCTTACGTGCCCGGGTGGGACTGCCACGGCCTCCCCATCGAGTGGAAAGTCGAGGAACAGTACCGCAAGAAGAAGCGCGACAAGGACCAGGTCCCGGTCGAGGAATTCCGCGCCGAATGCCGCGCTTATGCGCAGCAATGGGTCGACGCGCAGCGCAGCCAGCTCAAGCGCCTCGGCATCGGCGGCGACTGGGACAATCCCTATCTGACGATGCACTTCGAGGCCGAGGCCACGATCGTGCGCGAGCTGATGAAGTTCGCCGAGAGCGGGCAGCTTTACCGCGGCGCCAAGCCGGTGATGTGGTCGCCGGTGGAAAAGACCGCGCTGGCGGAGGCAGAGGTCGAGTACGAGGATATCGTGTCGACCCAGATCGACGTGGCTTTCGAGATCGTCGAGAGCCCGATCCCCGAGCTGGTCGGCGCGCATGCAGTGATCTGGACGACCACGCCCTGGACGATCCCGGTCAACCAGGCTTTGGCCTATGGGCCAGACATCGATTACGTTGTCGTGCGATGCGAGGACCATGACGGGAACGTAATCGGGCGCTATCTCATCGCCACAGAGTTGAAGGACGCATTCCTCCAGCGCGTCGCTCCAGCGTTCCTCACTGATCTCCACCACAACAAGATCTGGGCGATAGAGGAATTCTACTTCGGTCCAGCGCTCGCCGGCACCGTCGCCCGCCACCCGATGCACCACCTCGGCGGGTTCTTCGCCGAGCCGCGTCCGTTCCTGCCCGGCGAGTTCGTCACCACCGAGAGTGGCACGGGCCTGGTGCACATGGCGCCCGACCACGGCGAGGACGACTTCGAGCTGTGTAAGGCGCACGGGATCAACCCCAAGTTCGTGGTCGAGGCCGACGGCCGCTACCGCGAGGACTGGGCCTGGCTGCCGCGCACCGACGAACGCTCGATGTCGGTCATCAATCCCAAGTTCAACGCGCCGGATGGGCCGATTTGCGAAGACCTCAAGCAAGCTGGAGGTTTGCTGGCCGCGAGCGCGGATTACCGCCATTCCTACCCGCATTCGTGGCGTTCCAAGGCCAAGGTGATCTTTCGCTGCACCCCGCAGTGGTTCGTGCCGATGGATCAGCCGATCCTCGAGCATCCCGACAATCGCCGCGAGCAACGCTGGGAAAACGAGGGCGGCGCGCAGGAACCGCCCGAGACGCTGCGCCGGCTCGCGCTGGAAGCCCTGGCGCAAACGCGCTTTGTGCCCGAGAAGGGTCGCAACCGGATCGGCTCGATGGTCGAGCAGCGCCCCGACTGGGTGCTGAGCCGCCAGCGCGCCTGGGGCGTGCCGATCACGCTGTTCGTCAACCGCGCGACCGGCGAGTATCTGGTCGATCCCGAGGTCAACGCGCGGATCGTCGCGGCCATCCGCGACAAAGGCGTCGACGCCTGGTCCGATGCCGCCGCGCAGGACCTGCTCGGCAGCGCCTACGATGCGGCCGACTACGAGCGGATCGCGGACATTCTCGACGTGTGGTTCGACTCCGGATCGACCCACGCCTTCGTGCTCGAAAGCGGCCGCTGGCCCGACCTGCAGTGGCCGGCCGATCTCTACCTCGAAGGCTCCGACCAGCATCGCGGCTGGTTCCAGTCCTCGCTGCTCGAGAGCTGCGCGACGCGCGGCCGCGCGCCTTACAAGGCGGTGCTGACTCACGGCTTCACGATGGACGCGCGTGGCGAGAAGATGTCGAAGTCGAAGGGCAACACGGTCAGCCCGCTCGACGTGATGCGCGATTACGGCGCCGACATCATCCGGCTCTGGGCGCTCAGCGTGGATTACACCGAGGATCACCGGATCGGGCCCGAGATCCTCAAGGGCGTGGCCGACCAGTATCGCAAGCTGCGCAACACCTTCCGCTACCTGCTCGGCGCGCTCGACGGGTTCGACGAGAGCGAGCGGGTGACCGACCTCGCGGCCATGCCCGAGCTCGAACGCTACGTGCTCTCGCTGCTCGGCAAGCTCGACGCCACCCTGCGCCAGGCCACCGACGACTTCGACTTCAACACTTACACCCGCGCGCTGATCGAGTTCTGCAACGAGGACTTGTCCGCGTTCTACTTCGATATCCGCAAGGACAGCCTCTACTGCGACGCGCCCACCGACCCGCGCCGCCGCGCCTGCCGCACCACATTCGACACGCTGTTCCACGCACTGGTGCGCTACGCCGCGCCGGTGCTAGTGTTCACAGCCGAAGAAGTGTGGGGCACGCGCTATCCGGACGGCGGCAGCGTGCATTTGCTGGAGTGGCCGGAGGTGCCGGTCGCTGAAGATCGCGACCTGACGATCAAATGGGCGGAGCGGCGCACTCTGCGCGGAGCAGTCACTGAGGCCATTGAGCCGCTCCGCCGAAACAAAACGCTGGGATCTAGCCTTGAAGCCGAAGTTTCTCTGTCGGACATCGGCGCCATTCTTGGCGATTACCGCGATCCCGATCTCCTCGCCGAACTCTTCATCTCCAGCACCGTTACATTGATGCCGGGGACGGAACCACCGGCCATCAGGAGAACGGAGAAGCACAAGTGCGGCCGCTGTTGGCGACACCTGCCCGAGGTGGCCGAAGACGGCGCGCTGTGCGATCGCTGCACGGATGCGGTGGCGCAGTTGGAGAGGGCGGCATGACCCCCCCGAGTCTCGTCATTGCGAGCGTAGCGAAGCAATCCAGGGCAGTTTACGCGGCCGTGGATTGCCGCGGGGCTTCGCCCCTCGCAATGACGAAGAAAGGGAGAGTGGCATGAACCCGCTGTGGCGCAACCGCGCGATCGGCCTCGCCCTCGCCGCGGCCATCTACGCCGCCGACCAGTGGCTCAAGTGGCTGGTGGTCGAGCGGCTCGGGCTCAAGAGCGTCGGCGACAACCTCTACCTGCTGCCGTTCTTCGATTTCACCCGCACCAACAACTTCGGCGTCTCGCTGGGCATGTTCCCGGCGACTTCGCCCGAGATGCGCTGGGGCCTGGTGGCGGTGACCGGGCTGATCTCGCTGGTGGTGCTGGTCTGGCTGCTGCGCGAACGCAAACTGGGCGAGATTCTGCCGCTCGGGCTGGTGCTCGGCGGCGCGCTAGGCAACATCAAGGACCGCTACGAGTTCGGCTATGTGATCGATTTCGCCGACTTGCACTTCGGCGAGTTCCGCCCGTTCATGATCTTCAACCTGGCCGATGCCGCGATCAGCATCGGCGTGGCGATAATTCTTGCCCGCGCGCTGTTCATGCGCGAGAAACCGCCCGCCCCGCACAGCGCCGGCGAGGCGCCATCCCCCTCGGAGAATTCCTGATGCGCAATGCCACCCCGCTGATTGTCGCCCTGTGCGGCTCCGTGCTGCTCGCCGCATGCGGCGGCGGCGGGCTCGCCGGCCGCGAACGTCCCGACGAATTCGCCGTGCAGCGCCAGGCGCCGCTGGTCGTGCCGCCCGATTTCACGCTCGCCCCGCCGGCCCCCGGCGCCCCGCGTCCGACCGAAGGCACCGCCGCGCAGCAAGCGCTCGATGCGCTGTTCGGCGGCCCGGCCCCGCGCAGCGCCACCGAGACGACCATGCTCCGCCGCGCCGGAGTTCCCGAGCCGGGCATCCGCAGCCTGGTTGGCGACGAGGGTACGTTCACGGTCGACAAGGGCACCACCACCCGCACGATCCTGGTCGCGCCCGAAGGTGATGGGCAAGGCGCCGTAGCGGCGCTCTGACGCTTCGCTCCGCCCCTCGCCGTTCGTATCGAGCGGAGGGCGGAGCCCGCAGTCGAGATACCCGCACCCTCGCCGCGTCTCGACTTCGCTCGACACGAACGGAGAGTGGATCGGCCAGAAGAGAGCGGCTAGCCCTCGGCTCTGCCGACTAGCAGCTTGTCGATCTTGCGGCCGTCCATGTCGACGACTTCGAAGCGCCACCCCTGGTCGACGAACCATTCGCCTTCGTGCGGCAGCTTGCGCAGCATCCACAGCACGTAGCCGGCGGCGGTGGCGAACTCGCGATCCTCGGGCAGATCGATGTCCAGCCGGTCGCGGAGCGCTTCGGCGGGCAGGCCGCCCGATACCAGCAGCGAGCCATCCTCACGCTCGGTCAGGAGCGGCGCATCCCCCTCGTCGAGATGGCTGGCGAACGAGCCGGCGATCGCGGCCAGCAGATCCGCCGGCGTGACGACGCCTTCGAGGTGCCCGTACTCGTCATGGACCATTGCCATCGCCGTGCCCGACGATTGCAGCATGCGTAGCGCGTCCATCGCATCGAGCTGATCGGGCACGACTTCGGCCTTGCGCGCGAGTTCGGCGAGCTTGACCGGCTCGCCCGCCAGCAGCCGCGCCAGCACTTCGCGCACTTTGACAACCCCCACCATCTTGTCGACGGTGCCGTCCGCCACCGGCAGCAGCGAATGCGGGGACGCGGCGATCGTCTCGCGGATTTCGGCTTCGTCGGCGCCGACGTCGAGCCAGTCGAGTTCGATGCGCGGGGTCATCAGTTCGCGCACCGGGCGCTCGGCGAGGCGGATGATGCCCGACATCATCGCCCGCTCCTCTTCCTCGATCACTCCCGAATGAGTCGCGTCGGCGAAGATCATGTGGAGCTCCTCGGCGGTCAGCTTGTGATCGCCGGGGTGACGGATGCCGAGCATCCGCAGCAGCGCGTTCGACGATGTATCGAGCAGCCAGACCACCGGTGCGGCCGCTCGCGCGAGCAGCGCCATCGGCCGGGCCATGACCATCGCGATCGGGATCGCCGCGCGCAGCGCCAGCTGCTTGGGCACCAGTTCGCCAATCACCAGGCTGAGATAGGTCGTCACTGCAATCGCCAACACCGCGCCGGCGTTGTCCGCATATTCGGCGGGAAGGCCGAGCGCCATCATGCGCTCGCCGAGCGGGCCGCCCAGCGTCGCACCCGAGATGTAGCCGCTGATCACGCCGACCAGCGTGATCCCGATCTGCACCGTCGAGAGGAACTTGCCCGGATCGGCGGCCAGCGCCAGCGCGGTTTTGGCCGCGCGGCTGCCGCGTTCGGCCGCCATGCGCAGCTGCGCGGTTCGCGCCGAAACGATCGCCAGCTCGGACATCGAGAACAGGCCGTTCAGCAGGATCAGCGCGACCAGGCCTGCGAACTCGAACCAGGGAAAGGGTTCCATCGCACGAGGCGCTAGCAGGTTTCTTCACCGAATCGAAGCGGTCCCGTAAGGCGCTCGGCGGAACGGCCGCCGCCATGCGGCGTTCAGGCAAGCAGCACCAGCCTGGCTGGGCCCTGCATCTCATGAGGATACGACTATGAATACTTCGCGCATTGCCATCGCCGGCCTGGCGGCGGTCTCGCTTCTCGGCCTCTCGGCTTGTGTCACCGATCCCAACACCGGCGAGCGCTATGCCTCGCGCACGGCCATCGGTGGCGTCGGCGGGGCAGCGGCGGGCTATCTGCTCGGCGGGTTGATCGGCGGCAAGACCGGGCGCATCATCGGCGCGGGTATCGGCGGCGTCGCCGGCGGCGTGGTCGGCAACCAGATGGATCAGCAGATCCGCGAACTGCGCGAGGAGACCGCCGGCACCGGGGTCGATGTGACCGAACTCGAAGACGGCTTTCTGGTCAACCTGCCGGATGTCACGTTTGCGACCGGGAGCGCTTCGATCAGCCCGTCGTTCCAGGCCGCGCTCAACGACGTGGCGGCGAGCCTCAACCAGTATCCGAACAGCCTGATCGACGTGTACGGCCACACCGACACGGTCGGTTCGACCGCGACCAACCAGACGCTCTCCGAAGAGCGCGCGCGCGCGGTCACCAATTACCTGATCAGCCGCGGGGTCGCCACCAACCGCACCCGTTGGCAGGGCTTTGGCGAAACCCAGCTCAAGGTTGCGACCGGCGACGGCGTCAACGAGCCGCTCAACCGCCGGGTCGAAATCAAGGTCGTGCCCGTGACGCAGGACGACGTGGCGGCCGCTCGCCGCCAGTAACAGCCAGCCTCGTCATGGCGAGGCGCGGCGCGACGAAGCAATCCATGGCGTTCTCGCGGATGTCTTGGATTGCTTCGCTTCCGCTGCGCTCACAATGACGAATCAGGGCTTGGAGAACGCCGCCGCGCGGTCGGCCAGCCGCTCGACCGCGGCGGAGTGGATCCCCGGCGCGCTGGCCAGCAGCCCGAAGGCATGCGGATCGGGCTTGTTGAAGCTAAGCGCATGTCCGAACGCATCGCTGACCGCCGCGCCCGCCTCCCGCGCGATTAGGGTCGCCGCGCCGATGTCCCACTCCGAACCCCAGCGCAGCGTCGCGACCAGATCGGCGCGGTCGTCGGCCACCATCGCCACCCGCAGCGCGATCGAGTTCGGCCGCTCGACTTTGGTCAGGTCGCAGTCTTCCGGCGGGAGCGTGTCGGCGGGAACGCGCGCACCTGGCAGGATCGTGCGCTGGCTGGCGGCGAGCGGCACGCCATTGAGCCATGCGCCCTGCCCGGCGACCGCGCACCAACTTTCCCCGCGCGCCGGCGCCTCGAGCAGCCCGATCAGCGGCTTGCCGGCGCTGATCAGCGCCACCGAGACAGCCCAGCCGCGCCGCCCGCGGATGAAATCGCGCGTCCCGTCGACCGGATCGACCAGCCAGATCAGGTCGCGCGCCAGCCGCGCGGGATCGTCGGCGGTCTCTTCCGAGAGCCAGCCGGCGGCCGGGAGCAGCCGCCCGAGCTCGGCCATCAGGTAGCCGTCGACCTCGATATCGGCCTGACACACCGGACTGCCGGGCACTTTCTCCCAGCTCGCGATCGCCTGCCCCTCGCCGCCCCAGTGGCGCATCGCCAGGCGGCCGGCTTCGCGGCAGATCTCCTCGAGGCGGCGGCGATCGATCATCGCGCGCCAGTGACCGCCCCGCGGAGGGTTTGCAAGTGCCGCGCGCTCGCCTAAGCGCGGGCGCATCTCCCCCTTCGAAGCGAGTTCGCCCGGCGATGAACATTCACGAATACCAGGCCAAGGAACTGCTCGCCAAGTTCGGCGTCCCCGTACCCGCCGGCTTCGCGGCGATGAGCGTCGAGGAAGCGGTCGCGGCGGCAGGCAAGCTGCCCGGGCCGCTCTACGTGGTGAAAGCGCAGATCCACGCCGGTGGGCGCGGCAAGGGCAAGTTCAAGGAACTCTCACCCGACGCCAAGGGCGGCGTGCGCCTGACGCGGAGCGCGGACGAAGTGCGCGCGGCAGCCAGCGAGATGCTCGGCAACACGCTGGTGACGGTGCAAACCGGCGAAACCGGCAAGCAGGTGAACCGGCTCTATGTCACCGACGGGGTCGACATCGCGAAGGAGTTCTATCTCGCGCTGCTGGTCAACCGCGCGACGGGCCGCATCTCGATGGTCGCCTCCACCGAAGGCGGCATGAACATCGAAGAGGTGGCGCACGATACGCCCGAGAAGATCCATACCATCGACATCGATCCGGCGACCGGCTTCATGCCGCACCACGGCCGTTCGGTCGCGGCCGCGCTGGGACTGAGCGGCGATCTCGCCAAGCAGGCCGCCAGCGTGGCCTCCAAGCTCTACGCCGCTTTTCTCGGCACCGATGCCAGCCAGATCGAGATCAATCCCCTCGCGGTGACCGACAAGGATGAGCTGATGGTGCTCGACGCCAAGGTCGGCTTCGATTCCAACGCGATGTTCCGCCACAAGGACCTGATGGAACTGCGCGACGAGACCGAAGAAGACCCGATGGAGCTGGAGGCGTCGAAGCACGACCTCGCCTATATCAAGCTCGACGGCGACATCGGCTGCATGGTCAACGGCGCCGGCCTGGCCATGGCGACGATGGACATCATCAAGCTGAACGGCATGTTCCCGGCCAACTTCCTCGATGTCGGCGGCGGCGCCAGCAAGGAAAAGGTCACCGCGGCGTTCAAGATCATCCTCAGCGATCCGGCGGTGAAAGGTATCCTGGTCAATATCTTCGGCGGGATCATGCGCTGCGACGTGATCGCCGAAGGCATCGTCGCCGCGGCCAAGGAAGTGAACCTTTCGGTTCCCCTGGTAGTCCGCCTCGAAGGGACCAACGTCCAGCAGGGCAAGGACATTCTCGCCAATTCCGGCCTGCCGATCATCGCTGCCGACGACCTGGGCGATGCCGCGAAGAAGATCGTGGCGGAGGTCAGGCAGGCCGCGTAGGATACTGGCATGACCGAGAACGTCGAAAACCTGATGCTCGAGCATCTGAAACGCTTTCAGGCGACTCTTGAGCGTATCGAGTCAAGGCTCGATGAGCTGACTGTCCGGCAGGGCGATACACATGCCGCCGTACTCGGTTTGCGGCGGGATCAGCTAAACGACGCGGAAGTCACCGCCCATCTTCAGGTCCAGCTCGACACCGTCCGGTCCCGCCTTGACCGAATTGAGCGCCGGCTGGAACTGACGAACTGACCTTTCAACCCGTTAGTCGCCCGCCGAGAGAATAGATGCCGATGAAGATCCTCGTGCCCGTCAAGCGGGTGATCGATTACAACGTCCGCCCGCGCGTCAAGGCGGACGGCAGCGGCGTCGATCTCGCCAACGTCAAGATGAGCATGAACCCGTTCTGCGAGATCGCAGTCGAAGAGGCCATCCGTCTGCGCGAGAAGGGTGCCGCGACCGAAGTCGTGGCGGTCAGCATCGGCCCGGCCAAGGCCGCCGAGACGCTCCGCAGCGCGCTGGCGATGGGCGCCGACCGGGCGATCCTGGTCGAAACCGATGCCCCCGTCGAGCCGCTGACGGTGGCGAAGATTCTCAAGGCGATCATGGACGAAGAGCAGCCGGGGCTGGTGCTGCTCGGCAAGCAGGCGATCGACGACGATTGCAACCAGACCGGGCAGATGCTTGCCGCGCTGACCGGGCGGCCGCAGGGCACCTTTGCCAGCAAGATCGAAGTGGCGGACGGCACGGTCACGGTGACGCGCGAAGTCGATGCCGGTCTGGAGACGGTCGCGCTCAAGCTGCCGGCGATCGTTACCACCGACCTGAGGCTCAACGAGCCGCGCTATGCCTCGCTGCCCAATATCATGAAGGCCAAGTCGAAGCCGCTGGCGACCCGCAAGCCCGAGGAATTCGGGGTCGACATGGCGCCGCGTCTCACAGTGCTCAAAGTCGCCGAACCGGCGGCGCGGCAGGCCGGCGAGATCGTCGGCTCGGTCGATGAACTGGTGGCGCGGCTCAAGACGCTGGGAGTCGTGGCATGAGCGTACTGGTGCTGGCCGAGCACGAGGGCGGCGCGATCAAGGACGCGACGCTGGCGGCGGTCACGGCGGCAACGCAACTCGGCGCGGTGCATCTGCTGGTCGCCAGCAGCGGGGCCACCGCGGTGGCCGCCGCGCAGGGCGCGGCCGCGATTGCCGGGGTGGAGAAGGTGCTGCTGGCCGACGATCCCGCCTATGCGGACATGCTGGCCGAAAACGTCGCGCCGCTCGCCGCGCAGGTCATGTCCGGCTACGATGCCTTCGTCGCCGCTGCCACCACCACCGGCAAGAACGTCGCGCCGCGCGTGGCCGCATTGCTCGACGTGATGCAGGTCTCCGAGGTGATCGGCATCGAGGGGCCCAAGACCTTCACCCGGCCGATCTACGCCGGCAACGCCATTGCCACGGTCGAGAGCCGCGACGCCAAGCTGGTGTTGACCGTGCGCGGCACCGCATTCGCGAGAGCCGCGTCGAAAGGTGGTTCGGCACCGATCGAGCCGATCGCAGGCCCCGGCGATGCCGGCCTCTCGGCCTTCGTGCGGATCGATGCCAGCCAGAGCGAGCGCCCCGAACTCACCAGCGCCAAAGTGATCGTCTCCGGCGGCCGCGCGCTCAAGGACGCGGCGACCTTCGAACAGCTGATCGTGCCGCTCGCCGACAGGCTCGGCGCGGCGGTCGGCGCGAGCCGCGCGGCGGTCGATGCGGGCTACATCTCGAACGACTACCAGGTCGGCCAGACCGGCAAGATCGTCGCGCCGGAACTCTATATCGCGATCGGCATCTCGGGCGCGATCCAGCACCTCGCGGGCATGAAAGATGCCAAGGTGATCGTCGCGATCAACAAGGATCCCGACGCGCCCATCTTCCAGGTCGCGGATCTCGGCCTGGTGGGGGATCTGTTCGCGATCGTTCCGGAGCTGACCACGAAGCTCTAGGTTGGGAACCGGCGGCCGGCGTTTGTCACGGTTTGTCGCGGCGCCTCGACTCCGCTTGCTCCAGTCTTGCGAGTGACTTAGCATCACCGTGGGATTGGAGGAGTGCCATGAGAAGAATTCTATCGATGGCGGTCGTCGCGGGGCTACTCGTTTCGACTGCAGCGCAAGCGCAAGATGCCAATGTGTTTCGGCCGAGTGGACCCTGGGCGCTCGACTATGGCGACGATTACTGCCGCCTAGGCCGCGTCTTCACCGATGGCAGCAACGAAGTCGAGGTCGGGATCGAACGGATTCGGCCCGGCGAACAAGTCCGCATCTGGCTGGTCGGCGATGCGGTGCGCACCTTCCGGGGTGCAACCGAGACCGGTTACACGTTCCTGCCCTCGCAATCCGAGCGGACGGTACAGCCCATCCGCTCGTCGCGCGCCGGCCTGCAGGTGATGTCGCTCCCTGAAGTGACGCTGAAACCGTTCGCGCCGCCGGCTCCCGGAGCCCGTTTCACGCCGCCGCCGCCATATGACCCGGCCGCCGAGCAGGCGTTTGCCAAAGGCATCACGGCGATCGGCCTTGGCAAAGGCCTGACGCGCCCGCTGCGCTTCGAGACCGGCGCGCTCGATGCCCCGATCGCAGCGTTGCAGGCCTGTACCGACGACCTCGTCAAGAGCTGGGGCGTCGATCCGGACAAGAACAAGAGCCTGTCGGTGCCGGCCATTCCGCAGGGGCAGCCGTGGCTTGCGGCCAACACGATCGGATTTGCCGATTTTGCCAAGATGGCTGGCAACGCCAATCAGGTTCGGGTCATGATCAACGCCGAGGGCAAGCCCACCTCATGCCACATCGCCTGGGCGACGTTGGGCGACGAGGTCAACGGCGGCATTTGCAAGTCGGTGATGGAGAAGGCCTCGTTCATCCCGGCCAAGGACTCGGGGGGGCAAGCGGTCGCCAGCTACTGGATGGGCAGCCCGATGTTTTTGATGCCCCCAATGGGCGGCGGGCGCCGCTAATCTGTCGTGGCTGCGGCGGATGCGCTGGAAGGCGCGTCCGCCGCGGTTACCATAAGTGCGACAGGGCGTGGATCGTCAGACCGACGAGCCCGCCCACCAGCGTCCCGTTGATGCGGATGAACTGCAGGTCGCGGCCGACCGCGTTCTCGAGCCGGTTGGTCAGAGTGCGTGCATCCCAGCGGCGGACCGTCTCAGACACCAGTTGGACGATCTGCGCGCCGTAGCGGCTGGCGATGCCGACCACAGTGCGCCGGGCGAAGCGATTGACTTGCCATTGCAGCGCCGGATCCATGGTGAGCGAACGGCCGAGGTCGGCAAGGCCCTCGCCGAGTTGACCCGCGAGCGCGGTCTGCGGATTGCGGGCCATCTCGATCAGCGAGCGGCGCAGCTTCTCCCACACGCCCATCCACCATTCGCCGACGGCCGGATTGGCCAGCAGGTCGCGCTTGAACGCCTCCACTTTCTCGCGCGTCGCGGGATCGTGCTGCAGATCGTGCGCCAGCGCGGACAAGCCATCTTCGAACTTCTGGCGCAGCGGATGGTCGGGATCGACCAAGACTTCGGCAAGCAAGCGGTAGAGCCCGTCGAGCACCGAGCTGGCGACCCGCTCGTCGAGCCCGGTCCAGCGCAACACCGCATTGGCGCGCGCATGAATCACGTCGCGCACCATGGTCTCGTTGGCCTCGAGCGCATGGCCTGCCCAGCGGATTGTCGAATCGAGCAGGGGGCGGTGCCGGCCGTCGGCGATCGCCGCTGCGAGCGCGGTGCCGAGTAGCGGCGCCACCTCGATCCGGTCCGCCTGGCGCGCCAGTCCGGCGCGCACTTGCGTTCCCAGGCGCTCCGGATCGAGCGATTCGAGCAGGTCGGCGAGCAGCCCCGCGGCACCTGCGCGCAGGCGACCCGGGCCCTCGCGGCGCGGCTGAATCAGAAAGTCGCCGAGCGCCTGGGCCAGGTTCATGTCGCGCAGGCGGCGCGCGACCACCGTCGGGATCAGGAAATTCGAGCGCAGGAAGCCCGCCATCGTGTCGGCGATACGGTCCTTGTTGGCGGGGATGATCGCGGTGTGCGGAATCGGCAGCCCGAGAGGGTGGCGGAAGAGGGCGGTCACCGCGAACCAGTCCGCCAGGCCGCCAACCATCGCGGCTTCCGCGAACGCTCGCAAATAGCCCCAGCCGGGATGGCTGCTCTCGAGCGAGCGCGCGACGCCGTAAACTGCGGCCATCACGACGAGCAGCGCGGTTGCGGCTATGCGCATCCGCCGCGCGCGATCGACCGGCACCGGCCTGGCCTGCAGAGGAGGGGCCGGTGCGCGCGGCCCGCTCACGCGGCCCGGTTCGTCACTCGGCGGGATAGGCTTCCGGCGCGGCGTGGCGGTCTTCCGGCTTGTAGGTCAGGAACACGTCGCGCAGCCACGGGCCGAGCCGCTTCTCGAGGCTGTCCGCCAGGCTGAAGCCCGCCGGGACGATCAGCAGAGTCAGCAGCGTCGAAAGCGTGAGCCCGCCTATCACGACCGTGCCCATTGGCGCACGCCAGGCGGAATCGCCCGACAGCGACAGCGCGGTCGGCAACATGCCGGCGACCATCGCCACAGTCGTCATTACAATCGGCTGGGCACGCTTGTGCCCGGCCTCGATGATCGCATCGCGCTTGCGCTTGCCGGTGGACATCTCCTCGAGCGCAAAGTCGATCAGCAGGATCGAGTTCTTGGCGACGATGCCGAACAACATCAGCACCCCGATGAATACCGGCAGCGAGATCGGCTGGCCGAGCAGCCACAGCGCGATCAATCCGCCGAGCGGGGCGAGGAACAGCGACCCCATGTTGACCAGCGGCGAGACGAAGCGGCGGTAGAGCAGCACCAGCACTGAGAAGACCAGCAGGATGCCGGTGCCTAGCGCGATAACGAAGCTGTCAGCCAGCTCGCCCTGCCACTCGTCGGCGCCGACCGCCGGATTCGACACCCCGGCCGGTAGGTCGCGCATCACGGGTAGGTTCGCGATTGCCGTCTTAACGTCGCCGCTCGCCTGCCCGGGAGCCACGTCGGCGCTCACGAAGATGCGCCGGTTCTGGTTGTACCGCTGAATGCTGGTTGGGCCCATGCCAAAGCTGATCTCCGCCACGCGCTCGAGCGGGACGGAGCCGCCAGTCGCGGTCGGCACGGGCAGGTTGCGGATGTTCTCGATGTCGCGCCGCGCCGAGGTGGCCCAGCGGACCCGGATGGGGATCTGGCGATCGGACAGCGAGAACTTGGCCGCGTTCTGATCGATATCGCCCATCGTCGCGATGCGAATCGCCTGGCTCAGGGCCTGGGTGGTCACTCCGAGGGCCGAGGCCAGATCCTCCCGCGGCGTGATAATCAGCTCCGGCCGCTGCAAATCGAGCTCAATCCGCGGCGCGACCGCGCCTTCGACGCCGGCCATCTGCTCGACCAGCTTGTTCGCGGTGTCGTTCAAAACTTCCGAGTCGCCGCCCGACAGCATGATCGAGATCGCCCGGCCGCTGCCGCCGCCTCCGCCGCCCTGCTGATCGCGGAAGTTCACCCGCGCGTCGGGCACTTGCTGGAGCACGGGGGCAAGTTCGCGTTCGAACTGGAGGCTGGTGCGCGCGCGGTCCGGCTTGAACACCAGGCGCACGTTGCCGTTGCCTTCGCGCGCGATGCCGAGCGCGAGCGCGACTTCCGGTTCCTGCTGCATACGCGCCGCGACCGCATCGACTACTGCTTCGGTCTGCTGGAGCGTGGTACCGGGCACCATGTTTATCGAGATCTGCGCGAAATCGCTGTCGTTGTTTGGGAAAAACTGGGTCGGCAGCGAGTAGCCGAGGAAACCGGTGAGCATGAGCGAGAACGCGCCGACGCCCATCATCCACACCCGGTGATCGAGCCAGCGGGCCCGCCACCGGCCGGTATAGAAATCATGATAGCGGGCCAGGCCGCCACCGGGCAGGCGGATTATGAAACCGAGAACGCGCGCCGCCAGATAGCCGGCGGCCACGGCGAGCCCGATCGCCAGCAGGAACCGGAAGAAGTCGAACCCTTCGAACTCCGGCACGTAGAGGAAGGTCGCATAACCCGCGAACCCGATCGCGCCGATCACCAGCAGCGTGAACGCCACCTCCACCAGCCAATAGAACGCATTGAGCGGCTCGCGGTGGAGCGCGGCGCGGATCTCACGCGCGCGGGTCGCGTCGATCGACCACCGCAGCACGCGCATGTAACGCTCCATGAGCGGACCTTCGCCGTGCGAAGCATGACCCTTGGCCTTGAGGAAGTAGGCCGCGACCATCGGCGTGATCATGCGCGCGACGATCAGCGACATGAGCACCGAAACCACCACAGTCAGGCCGAAATTCTTGAAGAACTGGCCCGAGATGCCAGGCATCAGGCCGACCGGCAGGAACACCGCGACGATCGAGAAGGTGGTTGCCACGACCGCCAGGCCGATTTCGTCCGCGGCATCGATCGAGGCCTGGTACGCGCTCTTGCCCATGCGCATATGTCTGACGATGTTCTCGATTTCCACGATGGCATCATCCACCAGCACGCCCGCAACCAGCCCCAGCGCGAGCAGCGAGAGCGTGTTGAGCGTGAAGCCCATCTGATCCATGAACCAGAAGGTCGGGATCGCCGAGAGCGGGATCGCAAGCGCGGCGATGACCGTCGCCCGCCAGTCGCGCAGGAACAGGAACACCACAATGACCGCGAGGATCGCGCCTTCGACCATCGAGGCCATCGAGCTTTCGTACTGCGCCTTGGTGTAGTCGACTTCAGTGAACAAGCGGGTGAACGTGATGCCCGGGTTCTCGGCTTCGACCTTCTTCAGCTCCTCGATCGCGCCGTCATAGACGCTGACGTCGGATTCGCCGCGCGCCCGGGTGATCTGGAAATTGACGACCTGCTTGCCGTTGATCTTGGCGATCGAGCGCAGTTCGCCATAGGCGTCGCTGACTTGCGCTATCTCACCCAGCTTGACGGTGCGGCCCCCGCCGATCGAGATCTGGTTCTGCGACAGCTCGTAAGCGGAATCGGCATTTCCGAGAATGCGCACCGACTGCCGCGACCCGGCGATTTCGGACTGGCCGCCGGCCGCATTGGTGTTGAGCGCGCGCAACGCGTTGTTGACCTGGCTGGCAGTCACCCCGAGCGACTGCATCTTGACCGGATCGAGGATCACCAGGATCTCGCGATCGACGCCGCCGTTGCGGTTCACTTCGGCGAGCCCCGGAACCGTGAGCAGGCGCTTGGCGACCGTGTCGTCGATGAACCACGACAACTGCTCGATCGTCATGTCCTCGGCCTGGACGCCGAAGAACACGATCGGTTGCGAGCTGGTTGCCTGCTTGGATACTTGCGGTTCGAGAATGCCGTCGGGAAGGCTGCCGCGGATCTGGTCGACCGCGCTTTCGACCTCGTTGACCGCCTCGCCGATATTGGTGCCGAGCACGAACTCGATCGTCGTCTGCGAACTCCCCTCGCTCGCGGTCGAATTGATGCTGTCGACCCCGTCGATCGTCTGCACCGCGGCCTCGACGCGCTGGGTAATCTGGTTCTCGATCTCGGTCGGCGCGGCGCCGGGCTGCGAGATCCGGACGTTGACCACCGGCATTTCGATGTCCGGCTGGTCCTGCACGTCCATCTGGCTGAACGCCATGATGCCCGCAATCATCAGCCCGATGAACGCGAGGATCGGAACGATCGGGTTGCGGATCGACCAGGCGGAGAGATTGCGGAAGTTCATGGTTCTGGCCGGACGCTAGGGTGCTTGGCCGGCGACGGGCTTGACCTTGTCGCCGGGCGAGAGGAACCCGCCCGCCCGCACCACGATCCGCTCGGTGCCGTTGAGGCCGCTGGCGATCGTGATGCCGTCGTCGGTGACGAGGCCGATCGTGACGTCGCGCCGGGCCACCACGCTGTCCTCGCCCTTGGTCTCGACGACATAGACGAAGCTGCCCTTGTCGTCGCTCAGGATGGCGCTTTCGGGCAGCTTGGGGGCCACCACCGAGCCGCTGTTGATCGAGACGCTGCCGAACCCGCCGGGCCGGACATCCTGCGAATAAGGGACCGAAAAGCGCCCGACGCCCTGGCGGGTCTGTTCGTTGATGACCGGATCCTTGACCCGCAGCCGGGCCGGAATGCGCGCGGTGGTGCCCACCGGCGTGACTTCGGCGGTCGCGCCGACCGGTATGGCAGCCAGATCGGTCTCACCGAGCTGGGCGAGGAACTCCATCTGCCCGTCGCGCGCCATCGTAAACAGCGCCGTGCCCGAACCGATCACCTGGCCCACTTCGACCGTGCGGTCGAGGATCAGGCCGGCCGCCGGTGCAACGACATTGAGCCGGGCATTGCGCGCCAGCAGCTCGCGATACTGGGCTTCGGACACGCGTACACGGGCGGTGGCGGAATCGCGCACCGCGGTCAGCCGGTCGATCTCGGCGCGCGAGATGAACCCGCGGTCGACCAGTTGCGTGGCGCGGTCGAGGTTGGCCTGCGCCAGCTTGGCGTCGGCTTTGGCGACTTCGATGCTGGCCGCCGAGCTTTGCGCCTGCTGGGTCTGGACCGACCGATCGATGACCACCAGCACCTGCCCCGCGCGCACCCACTGGCCGCGATCGACATTGACCGCGACCACCCGGCCACCCTCGCCCACTACCCCGACAGGGGTGCGGCGCACCGCGGCGAAAGTGCCGGTGGCGTTGACGATGCCGGCAACCGTGCCGCTACCCGGCGAGACTACCGTCACCGACGGAATCACGTCGCGCGGCGCGAATGCGGTTTCTTCCTCGCCGTGCGAGAGCATCCAGGCGCCGATCGCCAGCAAAGCGCCCAGGATCCCGCCCGCGATCCACAGCTTGCGCTTGCGGTCGGGCTGGCCGGTCTCGACCTCGCTCACGGTCACGCTGGGCGAGCCGGAGAGGTCGATCATCTTCGCTTCGTAGTTCATGCGCGCAACGAGCCCCTGGCCACGATCGGACGAGCCCCCGTCACGGGCCTCGCGGCCGCGCATTCGCTACGCGGCAAGTCTAACTCTTGCGCCATAGACGCCCGCGCGATGCGCTGCAACGCGGCAGTCTGCGAGGGCCGGGCTGGGATCGACGAACGTTAACTTCGAAACTCGCCAAAAACGGGCGGTCCGCTCCGCAGACCGCCCGTTTGCCGGAGTTTGTAATAAATTGTCCGCGCGCTTAGCGCACGCGGCCACGCTGCACGAGGTTCACGATCCCGAGCAGCACGATCGCGCCCACTATGGCAATGATGAAGCCGGTGAGATCGAACGTCTGAATGCTGCCCCGCACGCCGAACAGCGGCCCGGCCAATGCGTTACCGATCACCGCGCCGATGATGCCGACGACAATATTCCACAAAATGCCCATCGAGGCATCGCGGTTCATGACCATGCTGGCCAGCCAGCCGGCAACGCCGCCGACGATGATCGCGATAATCCATCCCATTGCCTAATCCTCCTGTTTGGCCGCACCGGTGGTGCGCACCCCCCAGCAACGGAGAGTGCGACGATGCGTTCCCTTGCGCCCGGAGGATCGGGCCACACCCTTCAGCGCGGGAGGGACGGAACAGAGGCGCCGGGCGCCCGGATCAGTACTTGAGCTGGCGCTCGTAGAGGTCGCGGTAATGCTGGATGCGGGTGACCCGCAGTCCCTGCATTCCGGAGCGATCGACCGACCGTTGCCACCCGGCGAATTCCTCGAGCGTGAGGTTGTAGCGCTCGAGCACTTCGTCGATCGTCAGCAAGCCGCCGTTGACGGCCGCCACCACTTCGGCCTTGCGCCGCACGACCCAGCGCTTGGTGCTCGGGGCCGGCAGATCGGCGATCGTGAGCGGCTCTCCCAACGGGCCGATCACCTGCGCGGGGCGGATTTTCTGGTTTTCGATCATTGGTCCCTCAGGGCGCCATGTGGGCCGGCGCTCGCCGCTTCGGCGGGAGTGCGCCCGGCGCCTTTGAGATTGGCTGAATCTTCAAGGTTAACGGGATCCTCGGCATCGCGATGCGCGGCAATCCGCTGCGCCGATCCGGCGTCGAAACTGGCTTCGCCGTGCAGCACCCCGGCGAGCAACGAGGCGCGGGCGTCGCGCGCGGCGGCCAGCTTGGCGACAAGATCGTGCCAGTCGACCGGGCGCAACGCGTCGCTTTCGCCCCGCGCAGCGAGCGGGAGCGCCACCTCGCGGCGCGGGAGCTTGCCTTCGTACATGGCGCAGGGTCTACGCCCGCAACTCTCAAGAACGGGTAAACTGTGGTTTACCAGATGTTAGCGACGCGATTGGCCGTGCCGGCCGCGCCGTGTAAGGCGCTCCGCATGTCTCTGGCTCGTCAATCCGAACCCGGCGAAGTGGCCGATCTCGCCGCGCTGTTCGGCCTGCCGCGCGCGGCCCGGCAATGCCGGATCGTGGTCGCGATGTCGGGCGGGGTCGACAGCTCAGTGGTCGCCGCGCTCGCCGCCGAAAGTGGCGCCGAAGTGATCGGCGTCACCTTGCAGCTCTACGACTACGGCGCCGCGACCGGCCGCAAGGGCGCGTGCTGCGCGGGCGACGACATCCGCGATGCGCGCGCGGTGGCCGATCGGCTCGGCTTCGCGCACTATGTCTTCGACCACGAAAGCGCGTTCCGCGA
Organism: Sphingomonadales bacterium 12-68-11; assembly: GCA_002279825.1. Taxonomy (GTDB): domain Bacteria; phylum Pseudomonadota; class Alphaproteobacteria; order Sphingomonadales; family Sphingomonadaceae; genus Croceibacterium_A. The sequence goes on along the minus strand of NCCV01000001.1, from coordinate 429,952 downwards.
AGACGTGGTCGAGCGCTTCGCCGACGATTACCTCGCCGGCCGCACCCCGATCCCTTGCATCCGCTGCAACATGGGGCCCAAGTTCACCGACCTCCTGGCGATGGCGCGCGAACTCGGCGCGGATTGCCTGGCGACGGGTCACTACGTGCGGCGGGTGATCGGGCCGGGCGGGCCCGAGCTGCACCGCGCGTTCGATCCCGCGCGCGATCAGTCGTACTTCCTCTACGGCACGACCGCGCAGCAGCTCGACTACTTGCGCTTCCCGCTGGGCGGCCTGCCCAAGCCCGAAGTGCGCGCGATCGCGACTCGGCTCGGTCTCGGCGTCGCAGCCAAACCCGACAGCCAGGACATCTGCTTCGTGCCCGATGGGGACTATGCCCGGATCGTGCGCGCGGTGCGGCCCGAAGGCGCCCGGCCCGGCCGCATCGTCCACGCCGAAACCGGCGCGGTGCTGGGCACGCACGGCGGGGTCATTCATTTCACCGTGGGCCAGCGGCGCGGGCTGGAGATCGGCGGCCAGCCGGAACCGCTCTATGTCGTCGGTCTCGATGCCGAGACCGCCGAAGTGCGCGTCGGGCCCCGGCACCTGCTTGCGGTCGGCGCGGCGCGGCTGACCGAGACCAACCGCATCGGCCCGCTCCCCGATGCGCCGCTGACAGCCAAAGTCCGCTCGCTGGCCCAGCCGGTGCCAGTCACGCTGGATGGCTCGCTGGGGGATGGCGCGGAGGTGGCAATCCGTTTCGCGGCGCCCGAATACGGCGTCGCACCGGGCCAGGCGGCAGTGATTTATGCCGGGGAGCGGGTCGTGGGCGGCGGGTGGATCGCCGCGACCGAGCGCGCCTGACCCCGGTCAGCCCTCCCAGCGATCGAGCACGCAACCGTAACCCTCGACGTAACGCGCGGTGTCGCTCGCCAGCAGGGGAACCCAGGCGGTGACGGTCCTCGTATCCGGATCGTCGCTCAGGAACACCGCGCCCATGCCCGGTTCGAAATCTTTCTCGCAATCGTTAAGATCGCGGCCGGCGACATAGCGGCAGGCGCAGGCGGTGCGGGCTCCGAAGGCGGCGCCGGTTGCGGCATAGCCGGCGATCGGCGCGCGGTAGAACCAGCCGAGCGCGCCGGCGAGGACCGCGAGCGCGAGCAGGACCGCGCCCCATGCCGTGCCCCGCCCCCCGGTTCGCCTGTTTGCGGTTGCCATCGCCCGGTCCCTGGATGAAATGCGCGGCCGATGCCCCGCCGCGCCGTCCCTAGCCTTGCCGCCGTGCTGCTGCCAGCCCTCCTGCTGGCTGCCTGTGGCACCGAGGGATCTCCGCCCCCGCCGCCGCTCCCTGCCGAAGCGCTCGCCGCGGTCGCAACCGATCCCGGGGTGCCGCGCGAGGCGCTGGCACGCGCGGTTGATGCCCTGTTCACCCGCGACGACCTCGGCGAAACGCGCGCGGTCGTCGTGCTGCATGCGGGCGAGGTGGCGGCCGAACGTTACGGCGAGGGGTATGGCGCCGAGACCAAGTTCCTCGGCTGGTCGATGTCGAAGACCGTGACGGCCGTGCTGATCGGGATGCTGGTGGCGGACGGGCGGCTGCGGCTCGATTCATCGCCGCCGCTGCCGCGCTGGCAGCGCCCCGGCGACCCGCGCGGCGAGATCACGCTGCGCCAGCTCCTGCAGATGCGCTCGGGCCTGCGCCACCAGGAAAAGGCCGAGCCGATCTACGATTCGCCCGAAGTGCGCATGCTGGTGCGCGACGGTCGTGACGACATGGCCGGATGGGCCGAAGCCCAGCCGCTCGAGCACGAGCCCGGTCGGCACTTCCAGTATTCCACGCCCACCTCCGTAATCCTGGCCGACGTCGCCGCGCGGGTGCTGGCGCCCGGCGGGACCCCCGATGCGCGGCGCGCCGCGGTGGCCGAGTTCCTGCGCGCACGCATGGCGGTGCCGCTCGGCATGCCCTCGCTGACCGCCGAGTACGACCGCGCGGGCACGATGACCGGCGGCAGCATGATCTGGGCCACCGCGCCCGACTGGGCCCGCTTCGGCGAGTTCCTGCGCCACTACGGCTCGGTGCGCGGCGCGCAGATCGTGCCGCGCGGGTGGATCGAGTTCATGCGCCGGCCGAGCCCGCGCGCGCCCGATTACGGCGCGATGCTGTGGCTCAACCGCGAATCGGGCGGGGAGCGCGCGATGCTGTTCCCGGAGCGCGGGCCGGCCGACCTGGTCGGGGCGATCGGCCATCTCGGCCAATACGTGCTGGTCTCGCCGGGCCGCAAGCTGACAGTGGTGCGGCTCGGCAAGACCGACGAGCCCGACCGTGCGGCGCTGGTCGCGGCGCTGGGCGACGTCGTCGCGCTCTACGGCAGGTAGAAGGTCCCTTCGACCACGGTCACGCAGTGGCCGCCGAGCCAGGCGCGGTCGTCCTCGAGCCGGCAAGCAAGATCGCCGCCGCGCGCCGAGGCCTGATGCGCGGTGAACTGCGCGCGGCCAAGCCGCGCCGCCCATAGCGGCGTCAGCACCGCGTGCGCAGAACCGGTCACGCTGTCCTCGTCGACTCCCGCGCCGGGCACGAACACGCGGCTGACCACGTCGCTGGTCGCCCCCGGCGCGGTGCAGATGAACTGGTCGTCGCCGAGCGCGGCGAGGCCCTTGAAGTCCGGCGCGAGCGCGCGGACTTCGTCTTCGCTCCGGTAGAGGAAGACATTATAGCGGTCCGGACTGCGCCAGACCTCGCCGGGCGCGCCGCCCAGCAAGGCGGCCGCTTCGGCCCACTCGCCGGGCACGGTCGGGATCGCGGGCAGCGCCAGTTCGTAGCCGCCTTCGGCCAGCCGGCACACTTCAAGGATTCCGGCCTTGCGGGTGCGGAACGTCACGCGTTCTCCGCCATCGCGCGTCAGAAGCACGTGCCCGGCGGCGAGCGTGGCGTGGCCGCAGAGCCGAATCTCGAGCGCGGGCGTGAACCAGCGCAGTTCCCAGTCCGCCGCGCCGGTTACGTCGGGCACTACGAACGCGGTCTCGGCGAAATTGTTTTCCTCGCCGATGGCTTGCAACGCGGCATCGGGGAGCCAGGCTTCGAGCGGCATGACCGCCGCCTGGTTGCCGGCGAACGGCCGGTCCGCAAAGGCATCGACATGCCAGTAGGGCAGGCGCGCTGCGTTCATGTCCGTGTCTCCATTCCGCCAAACTCGTCGGTTTCGACCAGCGCGTTGCCGGGCTCGTCGATGTGGCCCTCGGGATCGACGTGAATCAGCAGCTCGACCCCGGGAAAGGCCGCGAGCATATCGCGCTCGACCCGCTCGATCACCGCATGCGCCTCGCGCACCGTCATCGCCGGCGGCAGATCGATGTGAAACTGCGCGAAATCGCGCGTGCCGGCGGTGCGCGTGCGCAAGTCGTGCAACTTGCGCAGCTCGGGGTGGCGGGCGAGCCGCGCGACGAACGCCGCGCGGCGTTCCTCCGGCCATTCCTTGTCCATCAATGCATCGACCGCCTCGCCCGCCGCGCGCCACGCGCCCCACGCCAGCCAGGCGGCAATCCCGAGCGCGAACAGCGGATCGGCCAGCCGCAGCCCGAGATACTGGTCGAGCACCAGCGCGGCGATCACCGCGAGATTGAGCAGCAGGTCCGAGCGGTAGTGGAGATTGTCGGTCCGGATCGCCAGGCTGCCGGTGCGGCGGATCACGTGGCGCTGCCAAGCGAGCAGCGCGAGCGTCAGGACGATCGCGATGGCCGACACCGCGATGCCCGCGCCCGCCGCCTCGGTCCCGCCTCCTTCGATGAGCCTGGCGATGGCCTGGACCGCAATCCCGCTCGCCGAGAGCGCGATCAGCACCACCTGGACCACCGCTGCGAGTGCTTCGGCCTTGCCGTGGCCGAACCGGTGATCGGCGTCGGCCGGCCGCGCCGCGATCCATACCCCGACCAGCGTCGCCAGGCTGGCGACAAGATCGAGCGCGGTGTCCGCGAGGCTGCCGAGCATCGCCGCCGAGCCGGTTCGCCACACCGCCCAAGCTTTCATCCCTCCCAGGGCCAACGCGACCGTCACCGAAGCGATCGCGGCGCCGCGGGTCAGCCGGGCGCGGGCATCGCTCACGGGTAGAGCAGCTCGCTGGTCCAGCCGTCATCGCCGCGCACGAACAGCCGGCGTTCGTGCAACCGGTGCGGGCGGCTGATCCAGAACTCGATCCGCTCGGGCGTCAGGCGAAAGCCGGTCCAGTGCGGCGGGCGCGGAACCGCGCCGTCCGGGTAGTGCGCGCGCAGCTCCGCCACGCGATCGAGGTACGTCGCGCGCGCATCCAGAGGCCGCGACTGGTCGGAAGCGGCCGAGCCGAGCCGCGAATCCGGGTGGCGCGAGGCGAAATAGGCGTCGGCCATGTCCCGCGGGACTTCCTCGAGCGGACCTTCGATCCGCACCTGGCGTTCGAGCGACTTCCAGTGCAGCAGCAGCGCCGCGCGCGGATTGGCGCGGATCTCGGCACCTTTGCGGCTCTCGGCATTGGTATAGAATACGAAGCCCCCGTGCTCGCCGAGATGCGGTCCGAATTCCTTGAGCAGCACCATCCGTACGGACGGGAGCGCTTCGGGCGTGGCAGTGGCGAGCGCCATTGCGTTGGGATCGTTGGGTTCGCCCGCTCGCGCCTCGGCGAACCAGGCCGCGAACAGGGCGAACGGATCGCTGTGCGGGATCGCGTCTTGTTCAGGCTGCACGGCTCGCTCCTGAACACGTCGGGGGGTGTTGACACATGTGACAGTGTCCAGAGGAAGTTGACACTCTGGCCGAGGCACGCGGCGGCGCAAGGCCGGATCGGATCGGGGTGACGGGCGCGCGGATCATGCCGCCGCCCTAGACCCGCCGCCGGGTGTAGGAAAGGCTTGGCGCTTGCCCTCGCCGACTGCTTTACCTAGCTACCGCACCATGGCCGATCCCTATGCGACCCTGGGCGTAACGCGGAGCGCCGACGAGAAGGCCATCAAGAGCGCCTATCGCAAGCTCGCCAAGGAACTGCACCCCGACCGCAACACCGGCAATCCCAACGCCGCCGAGCGGTTCTCGGAGGTGACGCGCGCCTACGACCTGCTCTCGGACAAGGACAAGCGCGCGCGCTTCGACCGCGGCGAGATCGACGCCGAAGGCAATCCGGCGATGCCGTTCGGGGGCGGGTTCCGCGGCGATCCGCGCGGGCCCGGCGCCGGAGCGGGCGGGTTCTCGCAGCGCGATTTCGAGGGCATGTCGGGCGCCCCGGACATGGACCTCAGCGACCTGTTCGAAGGGCTGTTCGGCGGGATCGGCGGGGCACGCGCGGGCGGGCGTCGCCCTCCGCCGCCGCCCCAACGCGGCGCGAACATCGCCTACCGGCTCAAAGTGCCGTTCGCCGACGCGGCCGGCCTGAAGGAACAGCGCATCGGCCTGAGCGACGGTTCGACGATTGACCTCAAGCTGCCGGCGGGCGTCGAAAACGGCACGCAGATGCGGCTCAAGGGCAAGGGCCAGCCCGGCGAGGCCGGCGCCGGCGATGCGCTGGTGACGATCGAGATCGAACCGCACCCGTTCTTCATCCGTGACGGCGACGACGTGCGGCTGGAGCTGCCGGTGACGCTCGACGAGGCGGTGCTCGGGGCCAAAGTGCGCGTGCCGACCGTCGACGGACCGGTCATGCTGACGGTCGCGCCGGGCTCCGGCTCGGGCAAGGTTCTGCGCCTCAAGGGCAAGGGCTTCACCCGCAAGGACGGCACCCGCGGCGACCAGCTTGTCGCGCTCGAGATCCAGCTTCCCGAGGATTTGTCCGAACTGGGCCGCAGGCTGGAAGGCTGGCGCGACCCCGCACCGGTGCGGAACCGCCTCGGCGTCTGAACGCTTGGCCCCCTATGCAGACTGACAGGCCCGTATGGCGCCGGGATTGACCGACGGCGACGCGCCCGGTCCGCCGGTCCCCGATCTTTCGCCTGAAGCCCGGCGCAAGGAAGCGCTCAAGCACCGGATGGGGCTGCGCGCCGAGGTCGGGCAGCAGCTCAGCCCGGGCGGACGGGCGCGCGAAGTCATCAAGCGGGTGTTCCTCGGCACATACAACGACGGCTTCATCCACGCCGGCAACCTGGCCTACATGGCGGTGCTGACGATCTTCCCGTTCTTCATCACCGGGGCGGCGATCTTCTCGGTGCTAGGCGAGGAAGCGGACCGCGCCGCGTCGATCAACGCCGTGCTGGTGACGCTGCCGCCGGTCGTGTCCGAGGTTATTCGCCCGGTCGCCCAAAGCGTGATCGAGGCGCGCAGCGGATGGCTGCTGTGGATTGGCGGGCTGTTCGGGCTGTGGTCGGTGGGCAGTCTGATCGAGACGATCCGCGATATTCTGCGCCGCGCCTATGGAACGCGCGCCACGCGCGGGTTCTGGTTCTACCGGCTGCTGTCGAGCGGGCTGGTGATCGCGGCGGTGATCTTGCTGCTGGTCAGCCTGATCGCGCAAGTGCTGATCGGCGCGGCGGAAGAGTTCATCGCCGCCTGGCTGCCGCACCTGGGCAGCCTCCTAAACAGCCTGGCGTGGTCGCGGATCGTGCCGGCGATCGGCCTGTTCGGTTCGATCTACGTGCTGTTCTACTCGCTGACTCCGGCGGCCTATCGCCTCCGCCGCTACCCCAAGTGGCCGGGGGCGCTGCTGGTGACGGTGTGGTGGGTGGGCACTACCGCCGCGCTGCCGCCGCTGCTGCGCAGCGTGTTCACTTACGATCTGACTTACGGCTCGCTGGCCGGGATCATGATCGCACTTTTCTTTTTCTGGCTGGTCGGATTAGGGTTGGTGATGGGGGCCGAGCTCAACGCCGCGCTGGCCGAGACGCCGGAAGAAGAGGAAGACCGGCTCGGCCAGGCCGACAACCGGGCGCGCGCGGCTGCAGCGCTGAAGACGACGAAGGAAAATTGATGACAGGGCTGATGCAGGGCAAGCGAGGCCTGATCATGGGTCTGGCCAACGAGAAATCGCTCGCCTGGGGAATTGCGCAGAAGCTGCGCGAGCACGGGGCGGAGCTGGCGTTCTCTTACCAGGGCGAGGCACTCGAGCGGCGGGTCCGGCCGCTCGCCGAACAGCTCGGCTCGGATTTCTGCTTCGATTGCGACGTGTCGCGGATGGACGCGCTCGATGAAGCGTTCGCCACGCTCAAGAGCCGCTGGGACACGCTCGACTTCGTGGTCCACGCGATCGGCTTTTCGGACAAGGCCGAGCTGCGCGGCAAGTACGTCGACACCAGCCTCGACAACTTCCTGATGACGATGAACATCTCCGCCTATTCGCTGGTGGCGGTGACGCAGCGCGCGGCGGCGATGATGCGCGACCGGGGCGAAGACGGCAGCGGGGGCGGTGCGATTCTGACGCTGACCTACTACGGCGCCGAGAAAGTCGTCCCGCATTACAATGTGATGGGCGTGGCCAAGGCCGCGCTGGAGGCGAGCGTCAAGTACCTGGCGAACGACGTCGGGCCGCGCGGGATCCGCGTCAACGCGCTCAGCGCCGGGCCGATCAAGACCCTGGCGGCGAGCGGGATCGGCGACTTCCGCTACATCCTCAAGTGGAACGAACTCAACGCGCCGCTGCGCCGCAACGTGACGATCGAGGACGTCGGCGGCGCGGGGCTGTACCTGCTGTCTGACCTCGCCTCGGGCGTGACCGGCGAAACCCATCATGTCGATGCCGGCTATCATGTGGTCGGCATGAAGCAGGAAGACGCACCCGACATCGCGCTGGCTTAAGCCGGGCGTTCCTGATATGTTCTGTGCTTTCGAAGAGGAGCGAGGGCAATGCTGACGGGTGGATGCAGATGCGGGGCAGTGCGCTATCAGAGCGATGCCGAGAACACCGCGCGACACGGGCTGTGCCATTGCGCGGATTGCCGCCGCTCGTCCGGCGCGCCGGCGGTGGCGTGGCTGGCGGTGCCGCTCGGCGGCTTCGCTGTGACGCAGGGCGAAGCGGTGCGGTGGGACGGACAAGGCGGGGCCGAGCGCTATTTCTGCGGCACCTGCGGCACCGGGCTCTATTATCTCAACGGCGCGGTTCTGCCGGGCATCGCCGACATCCAGTCTGCCACGCTCGATGACGCGGACGCTTACGCGCCGGGCGCGCAGATCCAGTGCGCCGAGCGGCTGGGCTACATGGCCAGTCTGAATGAGATGCCCGCGTTCGACCGCTTTCCGCCGGGAATCGAGTTCCTAGAAACCTAGTTTCCGGACGGCGGCTCGGCGAGGCGCGACGGATCGACCCGCTCGGCCGGAGCAGCGGCAGGCGCGGCGGGCAGCGGATCGCCTTCGGCCTCCGCCTCGCGGCGCAGGCGTTCCATGTATTGCCGCTCGAGCTCCTCGACGCGCTGCTGGGTATCGGCCGCTTCGGCGTCGATCCCGGCCAGGCGATCCGCGCGCGCTTCCTCGATCAACTGGCCGAAGCGCACGTCGGAGCTCCGCGCCCGCGCGGCGTAAGCGGTCTCGATCATCTTCGCGGTGCAGCCGAGATCGCCGCCGGCGCCGTAAGGCGTGCACGAGAGCGGGCCGAAATCGCCGACGGTTTCGAACGCCTGCACCCGGTTGGTCCAGGATTCGTTGGCCGGATCGCTGCTTTCGCGCAGGTTCTGCGGAATGCGGTAGCGCTCGCTTTCCTTGAGCCGCGCGCAGACGTTGATCGTATCGGGAGTCGATTGCGGGCAGGGATCCTCGCCGTAGACGATGATCGTATTGACCTTGTCGCCACCCGCATCCTGCGCAGCGGCGGGAACCGACGCGGCGATGGCGAGAGGGGCGGCGGCAAGCAGAAGCAGGCGTATCATGTCCGTTCCTAACCGGGCGGGCAGCGTGGCGCCCACTTGGGCACGAACCGCACTGAACTCAATATGAAGCGCCCGGGGAGGGCGCCTTGTTCCGCCTCAAATTCGTTCGGACAGACGGATCGCCGCGCGGCATCCGAAGCGGATCGCGGCATTGAGCAGCGGATAGCCGGGCGCGCGTTCGGCCCCCGCCGCAAGCGCCGCGGCGCGGTGCTCGCGCTCGTCGGCGCGGAACGCCTCGATCATCCCCGCGAGTTCGGGATCGTCCCCTGCCTCTTCCAGTTCGGCGAGCTGGCGGGTGTAGTGGCGGTCGATCTCTTCCTCGACCGCGGCGGTGCAGGCCATCGCCGCTTCGGGACCGAGCAGCGCGGTCGCCGCCCCGAGCGCATAGCCGGCCACCGACCACACCGGCTGGAGCGCGGTCGGCCGCACCCCCCGGCGCGCGATCAGCGCATCGAACGCCGCGCGGTGCTGCTGCTCCTGCTCGGCCATGCCGCGCACTTCGGCCGAGTGCGGCGCTCGGTCGCCCATCACCGCGAGCTGGCCGGCATAGATCCGCGTGGCGCCGTATTCGCCCGCCTGATCGACCCGGATCATCGAATGCCGCTTGTTCATGCGCGGCGATCCTTAGCGATCAGGACGAGAATGGCCAGCGCCGCGGCCGTGGAGATCAGCGCGTTGAAGCCCGCCAGCGAAACGCCGAGCAAAGTCCAGGGCGCGACGTCGCAGCGCACCACCGGCGCGTCCATGATCGCTTCAAGCGCGCTCACGCCGCCGCCGCTCTCGACCGGGCTGCTGCAGGCGGTCAGTCCTTCCCACCAGCCGTACTCGACCCCCGCATGAAACGCGCCGATCGCGCCCGAAGCGAGGATCGCGAGCGCCGCCAGCGCGAGCCACAACTTGCGCGGCGGGGCCAGGCAGGCGAGCAACGCCAAGGCGAGCGCGGCGAAATGCGGATAGCGCTGCCACCAGCACATCTCGCACGGGTAGAGCCCGAAACCGTACTGCGAGAGGTAAGCGCCCCCGAGCAGCAGTGCCGGCACCGCGATCGCCGGGGCGAGCGCCGGGCCTATCGTCGCCGCCCCGAGCGGCCGGGTCGAGCCGAGCCTGCGCTGCACTGTCAGGCCGCGATCAGTTGCGCGCCGCGATCACCGCCCGGCCGGTGCGCCGCAAGGTCTTGAGCGCATAGTCGAGCTGGAAATCATCGATGCCCTGTTCCTCGAGTTGCGCGGCGGTCAGCGTGAAGCGCGGATCGTCGGCGCGGTCGGTCTCGAGCTCCTTATCGTCGAGGCCGATCTCGTTGACCAGGTGGCCGCGCAGATCGCTTTCGCGCAGGGCATACTGTGCGCGCGTGGCCGCGTCGGGATCGCTGAGCTGCGGCACGCGGATATCGGGCTCGATACCGCCTTCCTGAACCGAGCGGCCGGCCGGAGTGTAGTAGCGCGCGGTGGTCAGCTTGAGCGCCGAATCGCGCGTCAGCGGCAGCAGCGTCTGCACGCTGCCTTTGCCGAAGCTGCGCTCGCCCATGATCAGCGCGCGGTTCTGGTCCTGCAGCGCCCCGGCGACGATCTCGCTGGCGGAGGCCGAACCTGCATCGATCAGCACGATCATCGGCACCCCGGCGGCGGCGTCGCCCGGATAGACCCGCTCGGCCTCGTAGTAGATGGTGTCGGCGCGGTTGCGGCCGCGCTGCGAGACGATCTGGCCGCGCGACAGGAACAGGTCGCTGAGCGCCACCGCTTCGTCGAGCGAGCCGCCCGGGTTCTTGCGCAAGTCGAGCACCAAGCCGCTCAGCCGCCCGCCCGCCTCACGGCGCAGCGCGGCGATGCCGGCGTTGACGTCGGTGCCGACATCGCGGCTGAACTCGTTGACGCTGATCACGCCGATGCCGCCGGGCTTGAGCTCCCAGGTCACCGGCTCGAGCTCGATCAGCCCACGCGTGACGGTCACGTCGAACGGCGCGTCGCGGCCGGGGCGGAAGATCGACAGCTTGATCGCGCTGCCGGCGGGCCCGCGCATCTGCCGCACCGCGTCGTCGATCTCGAGCCCGTAGATGAGCTGCCCGTCGATGTGGGTGATGAAGTCGCCCGCCTTGATGCCGGCCTTGTCGGCCGGGCTGCCCTTGAACGGCGAGACCACCTTCACCGCGCCTTCGTCCATCTGCACCGAGATGCCGAGGCCCTGATAGTTGCCGTCGATCATCGTCTCGAGCCGTTCGAGCGCGGCGCCGTCGAGATAGGCGGAGTGCGGATCGAGCGCGGCGAGCATGCCGTCGATCGCGCCGCGGATCAGCGTCTCGTCGTCGACCGGCTCGACATAGCTGGCCTTGATCCGCTGGTAAGTCGCGAACAGCTTGGCGAACTCGGGCGAGGCGCGGCCTTCCACCTGCGCGAGGCCCGCAGTGGTGGCGGGCAGCAGGGCGACGGCGGTAAGCAGCGCGGCGGCGCGCAGCGGGCGAGCGACTTTGGCGGCAAGTTTCATCGCGGAATCCTCGGCATGGTGCGCCGCTTGTATCGCGCGGTGCGCGTTAACGCCAGATGAGGCCGTCCGACGCCGCAGTTCAGCCGATGAACGGCAAGGGATCGACCGGCGTCCCCTCGCGGCGCAATTCGAGCGTGATCGCGGGATCGCGCGCGGCGGCGGTGCCGAGCGGCGTGCCGCCGATCAGTTCCTCGCCGACTCCGACCGAAGTCTGCGCCAGACCGGTGACGAGGCTGGTCCAGCCGCCGGCATGCTCGACGATCACGATCCGGCCGTAGCCGCGATAGGAGCCGGCGAACGCGACCCGCCCGGCCGCCGGCGCGACGACTTGCGCCCCGGCGCGCGGCGCGAGCGTCAGGCCCTGGCTGACACCCGCCCCATCCGGCACGCCGAAGCCCGCCACCGTCCGTCCGGTCACCGGCAGCAGGTACGGTTGCGGTGGGCGCATTGCGTCCGGCGACGAGACCGAGGCGGCGGGCTGGGGCGCGCGCGCAGCAGTCGGATCGGCCGGCCGCAGCATGGGACCGGGCAAGGCGGCGAGCCTCCGGCGCAGCGCGCCGGCACGGTCGAGTTCGCCGACCAGCGCGTCGAGATCGCGCGCCTGCTCGGCGAGCACCAGTGCCCGTTCGGCCTCGCGCCCGGCCGAGCCGCTCGCCGCGCGGGCCGCGAGCTGCTGGCGAGCTTCGAGCGAGGCGAGCGCGCGGCGGCGCTCGGCGAGCGCGCCCTGTTCCGCCCGCAGCGCGACCGCCGCCTGCTGGGCCTGCACGCGCAGGGCGCGGCCACGGGCGAGCGCCGCCCGCAAAGCCTGCGTGCGACTCTGGACCTGGGGCACCGCGCTGGCCAGCAGCGCGCGCGTATAGACCACGTCGCGCACCGAACCGGGGCGCAGCACGGTCAGCGTGAGCGGCCGGCGCGAGAACTGCTGGAGCGCGCCGACCAAACGCGCGACCGGCTGCTGGCGGCGGCCGAGCGTTTCGCGCAGCGCGCCGCGCTCGCGGTCGATCAGGCGGACGCGCGCTTCGGCGGCGGCGATGCCCGCTTCGGCTTGCTGGATCCGCGCGGCGAGCGCGGCCGCTTGCCGCCCGGCCCGCGCCGCCGCATCGCCAGCGGCCTGGGCCTCGCGCTCGAGCCTGAGTCCGCGCGCTTCGGCGAGACGCTGGGCGGCGAGCGCCTGGCGCAGCGAGGATCGCATACTGGCCGGATCGTCGGCGGCGGGCGCAACCGCGGCCGACGGCGAGGCAGCCGCCAGCGCCAGCACAACCGCCACAGCAAGCCCCCTGCGCATCACACTATCCTGCCCGATGATAGGGGTGGCCGGCAAGAATGCTGGTCGCCCTGAACAACTGTTCGAGCAGCATCGCGCGCGCCAGCAGGTGCGGCCAGGTCGCGGTGCCGAAGGCCAGCAGCAGATCGGCGCTTTCGCGCGCGGCCTGCGGATGACCGTCGGCCGCGCCGATCACGAAGCGCGCTTCGCGAATGCCGCCGTCGCGCCATTCGCCGAGCAGGCGAGCGAAGTCTTCCGATGCGAGCTGCCCGCCGCGTTCGTCGAGCAGCACGGTGCGGCACGGGGTCTGCGGATCGGGAATGCGGCCGCCGCTTTCCGGCAACTCGGTCAACCGCATGGGCCAGACGATACGCTTGGCATATCGCTCGACCAGTTCGCCCTCGGGCGAACGCGCGATCTTACCGCGCGCGATGACATGCAGAAGCATGAGCTAAGTCCTCTCCCCTGCAGGGGAGAGGGTTTGGAGAGGGGGCGTCGGGAAAGCGCCGCATCGGCCCCCGCCCCCTGGCCCCCTCCCCTGGAGGGGAGGGGGTGGCACTCAGGCGCTGCCGGCCGCCGCGGCCGGGGCGTCGTCGCCGAAGCCCCACATCCGCTCGAGGTTGTAGAAGCTGCGCACTTCGGGGCGGAACAGGTGCACGATAACGTCGCCGGCATCGATCAGCACCCAGTCGGCCGCGGGCAAGCCTTCGATCCGGGCGTTGCCGTGGCCTTCCTTCTTGAGGCGCTCGGCCAGCTTCATCGCCATAGCCGCGACCTGCCGCGTCGAGCGGCCCGAGGCGATGACCATGTAGTCGGCGATGCTCGATTTGCCTTCGAGCGGGATCGAGACGACGTCCTGCGCCTGATCTTCATCGAGCTGATGGAGGATCAGGGCGTGGGACGAACCGGGTGGGCTGAGCGTGGCGATAGGTTTGTCAGACATGGGGATGAAAGTCGTCGAAGCGCCGGTGCTGGCCGGCCATGCTTGCGCCAGTGTCATCGCGGAATGTCATGCTCCTCTAGTGGAAAACGGGCGATCCGAACGGCAACGAGCCGGGCCGCTCACGCGTTCCGACTCCGGCCGACATCCTGAATGAGCGAATGCGTCACCCCGTCCCTGGGCGGCGGTCCGACGAAGCGGCGGGCCCAGTGGGGATCCGCGCGGCGTATCTCGGTGGCCGACCGCGGATCGGGGTCAAAACGCAGTTCAATCAGCGCGGGAGCGCTCCATTCACCCCGGTTTCGAAATCCGGCGGCGGCCAACCGGTAACGCCGCAACCAGGCCATCGCGGGGCTCGCGAGGGCGGCATCATCATACCCGGGGCGGGCCACGACCGCAATCGGCATTTCCCGCGCGATCTGGCGCCAGTTCTTCCAGAGATGGAATTGGGCGAGGTTGTCGGCCCCCATCAGCCACACGAAACGGCGGCGCGGGAACAGCGCCTTGAGCGCGCGCAGCGTATCGGCGGTGTAGCGCGTGCCGAGCTCGCGCTCGATCGCAGTGACGCGGATCGGAGCGTTGCGCGCCTGCGTCTGGGCCGAGCGGACCCGCGCGGCAAGCGGCGCCATCCCCGCGCGCGGCTTGAGCGGGTTGCCGGGCGAAACCATCCACCACGCCTCGTCTATGCCGAGCGCGAGCAGCGCGAACAGCGTGATCCGCCGATGCGCGGGATGCGCCGGGTTGAAGCTGCCGCCGAGGAGCAGCGTCGGCTGCCCCCGCAGCGAGCGGGCGGCGGGCGGGCGGCGGGGCGCGGGCCGAGTCACTTGCCCCAGCGACGCTCCGAAACCTTGCCCGAAGTGTAGCCGCCCTGCATCGCGAACATCCACGCTGGGTACTCGCGCGGCAGCGCGCTCAGCCGGTCGAGCTCGGCGAGATCGTCCGCAGTCAGCTCGACCTCGCAGGCGGCGATGTTGTCGGCAAGCTGGTCGGCGCGCTTGGCGCCGACGATCACCGTGGAGACAACCGGACGGTAGAGCAGCCAGGCGAGCGCGATCTGCGCGACCGAGACTCCGCGCGCGGCCGCCATGCCGCGCATCGCTTCGACCAGCGGCGCGGCGCGCGCGAGATCGACCGGCGGGAAGTCGAACTTGGCGCGGCGGCCTTCCCCTTCATGTCCCGCGGCGGAGAGATCGTACTTGCCGCTAAGCAGCCCACCGGCAAGCGGCGACCACACCATCAGGCCCACGCCTTCGCTGAGCAACATCGGCGCCAGCTCGCGCTCCAGGTCGCGCCCGGCGACGGTGTAGTAGGCTTGCAACGAGATGAACTTGGCGAAACCGCGCCGTTCGGAAATGCCCAGCGCCTTGGCGATCTGCCACGCCGCCCAGTTCGACACCCCGACATAACGGGCGCGGCCCGAGCGGACGATGTCGTTCAGGGCCTCGAGGGCTTCTTCCATCGGGGTGACCGGGTCCCAGCCGTGGATTTGGTAGAGATCGACATGATCGAGCTGCAGCCGGGCCAGGCTGGCGTCGATCTGGTCGAGCAAGTGCTTGCGGCCGATCCCCGAATCGTTGGCGCCCTCGCCCATCGACCCCATCGCCTTGGTGGCGACGATCACGTCCGAACGCCGGGTGCCGAGCGCCTTGAGCGCGCCGCCGACGAATTCCTCCGACTGGCCGGTGGTATAGACGTTGGCGGTGTCGATCATGTTGATGCCGGCATCGAAGGCCTTCTTGACCAGCGCGGTCGAGGCGTCTTGGTCCAGCCCGTGGACATGGCCGAACCGGCCGGGATTGGTGCCGAAGGTCATCGCCCCGAGGCACAGCTCGGAAACGATCAGACCGGTCTGGCCGAACTGGTTGTAGCGCATGTCCGCTCTCCTCGGTGGCGGCGCTACCACCCTTCGAAGCCGGTGCGAAGGCTCAGTCGTCCTCGTCCTCGTAGCCGACCAGCGCCAGCGCGCGGGCGCGCCGCTGGTGGAGCTGGCACCAGCGCAGCAGCCCTTCCTCGCGGCCGTGCGTGATCCAGCTTTCGCCGGGATCGACCTCGGCGATCGTGCGAGTCAGCTCGCCCCAATCGGCGTGGTCGGAGATCACCAGCGGCAGCTCGACGTTGCGCTGGCGGGCGCGCTGGCGGACGCGCATCCAGCCCGATGCCATCGCCGTCACCGGATCGGGCAGGCGCCGGCTCCAGCGGTCGCTGAGCGCCGAAGGCGGGCAGACCACGATCTTGCCGCGCAACTCGTCCTTGGCGGCGTCCGACACCAGCTTGAGCGCGCCGAGGTCGATGCCGAACGCCTCGTAGAGCCGGCACATCCGTTCCATCGCGCCGTGCAGGTAAATGACGTCATGATGTCCCGCGCGGCGCAGCTCGGCGATCACCCGCTGCGCCTTGCCGAGCGCGTAAGCGCCGACCAGCACGCACCGCTCCGGGTCGAGCGCGAGCCGCTCGAGCAGCTTTCCGATCTCCTGCTCGATCGGTGGGTGGCAGAACACCGGGAGCCCGAAGGTCGCCTCGGTGATGAACACGTCGCAGCGCGTGACTTCGAACGGCGCGCACGTCGGATCGGGCCGGCGCTTATAGTCGCCGGTCACGATCACCCGCTCGCCGGCATGTTCGAGCAGGATCTGCGCCGATCCGAGCACGTGGCCGGCGGGGATGAACGTGGCGTCGACCCCGCCCGGCAGGCGCAGCGTTTCGCCGTAGCTTGCCGGCGCCGCGCCTTCGCGAGTCTGGTAGCGCAGCTCCATGATCGCGAGCGTCTCGGGCGTCGCCATGGTCCGCCCGTGTCCGCCGCGGGCGTGGTCGGCGTGGCCGTGCGTGACCAGCGCCTGATCGACCCGGCGCGAGGGGTCGATCCAGCAATCGGCGGGGACCACGTGAATGCCGTGCGGCTCGGGCCGGATCCAGGCGAAGGGCGCGGTCACGGATCAGAGAATGGCGCGGAAACGGTTCTTGTTCCAGCGGCTGCATCCCCCTCCCGCAAGCGGGAGGTGGATCGATAGCGCTACTCCTCGCCGGCCTCGGCTTCGGGTTCGGCCTGTTTTCCGCGCTTGGCGGCTTTCGGCTTGGCGGCCTTGAGGCGCGGGGGCTTGGGCGGGGACGGGGTCAGCTCGAAAGCGAGCTTGTCGTCCTTGAGGCTGACGTGGACCTCGCCGCCGTGCGCCAGCTTGCCGAACAGCAGCTCTTCGGCGAGCGGCTGCTTGACCTGGTCCTGGATCAGCCGGGACATCGGCCGCGCCCCGTAGAGCCTGTCATAGCCCTTCTTCGCCAGCCAGGCGCGCGCATCCGAATCGAACTGGATATGCACGTTCTGGTCGACGAGCTGCAGCTCGAGCTGGAGGATGAACTTGTCGACCACGCGGCTGATCGTCTCGCCCGCCAGGTAAGCGAACGGCACGATCGCATCGAGCCGGTTGCGGAACTCGGGAGCGAACATCTTCTTGACCGCTTCGTCCTGCGCTTCTTCCTTGGTGCCCGCGCCGAACCCGATCGACTGGCGCGCCATGTCGGCGGCGCCGGCATTGGTGGTCATGATCAGCACGACATTGCGGAAATCGACCGTCTTGCCGTGGTGGTCGGTCAGGCGGCCATTATCCATCACCTGGAGCAGGATGTTGAACAGGTCGGGGTGTGCCTTCTCGATCTCGTCGAGCAGCAGCACGCAGTGCGGATGCTGGTCGATCGCGTCGGTCAGGAGCCCGCCCTGATCGTAGCCGACATAGCCCGGAGGCGCGCCGATCAGCCGCGAAACGCTGTGCCGCTCCATGTATTCGGACATGTCGAAGCGCTTGAGCTCGATACCCATGATGCTGGCGAGCTGGCGCGCGACTTCGGTCTTGCCGACGCCGGTCGGGCCCGAGAACAGGAAGCTGCCGATCGGCTTGTCGGCATCGCGAAGGCCGGCGCGGCTCAGCTTCATCGCGGTGGCGAGCTTTTCGATCGCCCCGTCCTGTCCGAACACGACCCGCTTGAGGTCCTTCTCGAGACTGGCAAGCGCGGCCTTGTCGTCGCTGCTGACCGACTTGGCCGGAATGCGCGCCATCGTCGCGATGACCTGCTCGATCTCGCGCGCGGTGATCTTGCGCTTCCGCTTGCTGGGCGGGACCAGCATCTGCATCGCGCCGACTTCGTCGATCACGTCGATCGCCTTGTCGGGCAGCTTGCGGTCGTTGATGTAGCGCGCGCTCATCTCGACCGCGGTCTTGATCGCCTCGGGGGTGTACTTGACCTTGTGGTGTTCCTCGAACGCGGTGCGCAGGCCCTGGAGGATCTTGATGGTATCCTCTACGGTCGGTTCGTTGACGTCGATCTTCTGGAACCGGCGCAGGAGCGCGCGATCCTTTTCGAAGTGGTTGCGGAATTCCTTGTAGGTGGTCGAGCCGATGCAGCGGATCGCGCCGCTCGACAGCGCCGGCTTGAGCAGGTTGGAAGCATCCATCGCCCCGCCGCTAGTCGCGCCGGCCCCGATCACGGTGTGGATCTCGTCGATGAACAGCACCGCCTCGGGCAGCTTCTCGAGCTCGCCCACGACCTGCTTGAGCCGTTCCTCGAAGTCGCCGCGATAGCGCGTGCCGGCGAGCAGCGCGCCCATATCGAGCGAGTAGATCACCGCGTCCTGCAGCACTTCGGGCACGTCGCCTTCGACGATCTTGCGCGCCAGCCCCTCGGCGATGGCGGTCTTGCCGACGCCGGGATCGCCCACGTAAAGCGGGTTGTTCTTCGAGCGGCGGCACAGGATCTGGATCGTCCGGTCGACTTCCGGCCCGCGCCCGATCAGCGGATCGATCTTCCCATCGAGCGCCTTCTGGTTGAGATTGACGGTGAACTGATCGAGCGCCGAATCCTTCTTGCCCTTCTCGGCCTTCTCCTCGGCCTTGGTCTCGGGCTCCTCGACGCCCTGCGGCGAGCGAGTCTCGACCTGGCGGCCACCCTTGCCGATGCCGTGGCTGATAAAGCTCACCGCATCGAGCCGGCTCATGTCCTGCTGCTGGAGGAAATAGACCGCGTAGCTATCGCGCTCCGAGAACAGCGCGACCAGCACGTTGGCGCCGGTCACGGTGTCCTTGCCGCTCGACTGCACATGCAGCAGCGCGCGCTGGATCACGCGCTGGAACCCGGCGGTGGGCTGCGGGTCGGCTTCGTCCTCGGTCTTGAGCGACTGGTACTCCTGGTCGAGGTACTGGCGCACCACGTTGCCAAGTTCGCCCAGGTCGACCCCGCAGGCGGTCATCACCTCGGCGGCGTCGGGATCGTCGACCAGCGCCAGCAGCAGATGCTCGAGCGTCGCATATTCGTGCGAGCGTTCGGTGGCGTGCTGGAGCGCCGTGTGGATAGTCTTTTCAAGGCTTTGGGCGAAACTGGGCATGGCTTCTCGATTCCAAGGGCGAAGGATACGATCCGACAGGTTGCGAATGTGCGAAGGGCCGCATGAACGCCCGAGAAACGGGCCGGCCTCCGGTTGCTGACGATATGGGGCGCCGTTCGGCGCTTGCTAAGAGGGGCGGGGCGCAGGCCCCGGTCACTCGTGCGCTCGCGGTTTGAACAGCGTGTCCGCCAGCGACCGATGGCTGGCCGCCTTCGCGTGCTGCGCTCTGACCCGTTCGATCTCGGCTTCGAGCAGCGCGATGCGCTCCAGCAGCTCGGCCTGCGAATAGCTGTCGAGCGGCTCGCCGGCCAGCCGGCTCGCGGCGTCACCGCGGATCCGGGGGAGATCGTCCTCCATTGCGATGCAGCATGAGTCCGCGCCGGCTTGCTGTCAATGGGGGCCAGCACTACGGCTGCCGGGCGTGGCGGATGAGCGACAGGGGCGAGGCGCAAATGGTTGATGGACCCGGCACAATGACCGCGATCGGCATCGCCGCACCGGGCGGCCCGGACATGCTGGTGCCCGAGCGGCGCGCGGTGCCGCGGGCCCGAGCGGGCGAGGTGCTCGTCCGAGTCGCGTTCGCCGGGGTCAACCGGCCCGATGTGCTCCAGCGCCTCGGCGCCTATCCGCCGCCGGCCGGCGCTTCGGATATCCCCGGGCTCGAAATGGCCGGCGAGGTGGTCGCGCTCGGTGAAGCCGTGGCGGGGGACTGGCTCGGCCGCCGGGTCTGCGCGCTGGTCACGGGCGGCGGCTATGCCGAGTACTGCCTGGCGCGCGCCGAGCACTGCCTGCCGGTGCCGGAGGGGCTGTCACTTTCGGAAGCCGCCGCGCTGCCCGAGACGCTGTTCACCGTGTGGCACAACCTGTTCGAACGCGGCCAGGCGCGCGAGGGCGAAACCCTGCTGGTTCACGGCGGGACGAGCGGCATCGGCACGATGGCGATCAAGCTCGGCAAGCTGTTCGGCCTGACCATAATCGTGACGTGCGGCAGCGACGGGAAATGCGATGCGGCGCTGGCAATCGGTGCCGATCACGCGATCAACTATCGCACGGACGATTTCGGCGCGGTGGTGAGCGCGCTCACCCCGGCGGGCGCGAACGTGATCCTCGACATGGTCGCCGGCCCTTACACCCAGCGCAATCTCGACTGCCTGGCCGAGGACGGACGGCTGGTGACGATCGCGGTGCTCGGCGGCGCGAAGGCCGAGATCGACATGGCGCGGCTGCTGGTTCGCCGACACACGCTGACCGGCTCGACGCTGCGTGCCCGGCCCGATGGCTTCAAGGCGCGCCTGGCCGAAACGATCGCGCGCGACGTCTGGCCGTACGTGGCGGACGGGCGCTTGCGTCCGGCGATGGACCGCATATTCCCCTTGGAACAAGCCGCCGAGGCCCATCGGCGGATGGAGGGCGGCGAGCACATCGGCAAGATCGTGCTGGCGGCGGGAGAGGACCAGACATGACCCCACGTTTCAATTCGCGGCCCGCGGCGTGGACGCGCGAACAGCTTTACGGCCATGCCGACGGCTACCTGGCCGCACTGGCGGCGCGCGACGTGTCGCGTCTGCCGCTGGCCGAGCAGGTGGTGTTCACCGAGAACAACGTCCAGCTCATGCTCGGCGACGGGCTGTGGCACACGGTCAGCGCGGTCCGGCCCGGCTACGATCTCAAGATCGCCGACGTGCAGACCGGCCAGGTCGCCTGGTTCGGCATCGTCGAGGAGCACGGCCATCCCTCGGTCATGGCGCTGCGCCTGGCGCTCGCCGGGGACCGGATCGCGGAAATCGAGACGATCGTCTGCCGCAAGGTCGATTTCAGCCCGTTCCCCAGCACCGAGACTTATCTCGCCCCGCGCCCGCTGATGCTGGCCGACGTGTCCGAAGCCGAGCGGCGACCGCGCGAGCGCCTGGTGGCGATCGCGGACGGCTATTTCGACACGCTGCAGCTCAACGATGGTCAGCTATTCACCGAGTTCACCGACGATTGCGACCGGATCGAAAACGGCTTGCAGACCACCAACACCGCGATCGACGGCTATCCGATCGCCGCGCTCGGCTGCGCCGATCAGTTCCGGCTCGGGCAGTACGTTTACGACGACCGGCTGCGCGGGCGACGCTTCCCGCTGATCGACGAAGAAAAGGGCATAGTGCTGGCCGGAGGGTTTATCGACCATGCCGGCAAAGTGGTGGACATCACCTGGACCGACGGCACGACGCGCGTGAAATCGCCGTTCTTCTACCCTCACAGTTTCGTGCTGCTGGAGATGTTCAAGATCGTCGGCGGCAAGATCGCTGCGGTCGAGGCGGTGTTCGTAACGGTGCCCTACAATATGCCCTCGCCATGGGACAATTGAGACTCCCGACCACACAATTGTCACACAACTGACCAAAAAATGAGAATCCCCTGTAACATTAGGGATTCATAGGCGCAGCCGCAGGACAGGCAATTTTTTGGGGCCGGTCGATGTTGGAAGCGTTTCTCGACGGCAGGCCTGAAGGCGCGGAGATCATCTCCGCGTTTCCGGCGTTCGATCTCGACCACGAGCCCGCTACGCCCGAGCCTGAGCCGGACGGCCGCCGGCTTTTCCGCACGATCTGGATCAGCGACATCCACCTCGGCACCAAGGGCTGCAACGCCGAGTTGCTGATCGATTTCCTCGACACCGTCGACAGCGACACGATGTACCTCGTCGGCGACATTATCGATGGCTGGCGGCTGAAGAAAAAGTTCTACTGGCCCGCCTCGCACAACGATATCGTCTGGCGAATCCTCAAGCGCGCCAAGCGCGGCACCCGGATCGTTTATATCCCCGGCAACCACGACGAGATGTTCCGGCAGTTCTCCGGCCTCAGTTTCGGCGGCGTCGAGATTCGCCGCGCGGCCTTCCACGAGACCGCCGACGGGCGCCGGCTGATGGTGCTGCACGGCGACGAGTTCGACGGGGTGATGCTCGCGCACCGCTGGCTCGCGTTCGTCGGCGACGCGCTCTACCACCTGATGATGACGCTGAGCCACTGGGTCAGCACGGTGCGCCGCCGGCTCGGGCTGCCCTATTGGTCGCTGAGCAAGATGGCCAAGCGCAAGGTCAAGAACGCGGTCGAGTTCATCTACCGGTTCGAGGAACTGGTCGCGCGCGCCGCGGCGGCGCGCAAGGTCGACGGCGTGGTGTGCGGGCATATCCACACCGCCGAATTCCGCATGATCGACGGCATCGAATACTGGAACGACGGCGACTGGGTCGAAGGCTGCAACGCGCTGGTCGAGCATTTCGACGGGCGCATGGAGATCCTCCACTGGCCGGACGAGATCGCCAGGCGCGAGACCGACGCCGAGGCGCACGCGCCGGCCGAGATCGCGGCAAGCCTGGCCGAGGCCGCCTGACCGCCGGCCGCCCGATGCGGATCGCAATCATCACCGACGCCTGGGCGCCGCAAGTCAACGGGGTGGTGCGCACGCTGACCGAGGTCAGCGAGGAACTGCGCTGCCGGGGCCACGACGTGGCGGTGGTATCGCCCGACCAGTATCGATCGCTGCCCTGCCCGACTTATCCCGAGATTCGCCTCGCGCTGGCCGGGTCGGGCGCGGTCGGCCGGCGGCTCGACGCCTTCGCGCCCGAAGCCGTGCATATCTCCACCGAAGGGCCGCTCGGGTGGGCCGCGCGGCGCTGGTGCCTGCGCCGCAAGCGCGCGTTCACCACCGCCTATCACACCCAGTTCCCCGAGTATCTCGCGCGCCGGACCGGGCTGCCGGCGGCAGCCTTCTGGCCCTACATCCGGCACTTCCACCGCCCGGCCGCCGGGATCATGGTCGCCACCGAGACGATCCGCTCGCAACTGCGCGCGCAGCGCCTGACGCAGCTCCGCCCGTGGACGCGCGGCGTGGACCTGGCGCTGTTCGGCCCCGACGTCGCCCCGCCCGACCTGTTCTTCGACCTGCCCCGGCCGATTCAGCTCTATGTCGGGCGGGTCGCGGTCGAGAAGAACATCGAGGCGTTCCTGGCCAAC
This sequence comes from Sphingomonadales bacterium 12-68-11, assembly GCA_002279825.1. Lineage (GTDB taxonomy): Bacteria > Pseudomonadota > Alphaproteobacteria > Sphingomonadales > Sphingomonadaceae > Croceibacterium_A. Next base: position 407,107 of record NCCV01000001.1, on the reverse strand, counting down.
ACGCATCCCGGTTCGAAAGTCGTGGTCGGCGACGGACCGGCGCTCGCGCGGCTGCAGGGGGAGTTTCCCGAGGCCCATTTCCTCGGCAAGCAGACCGGGCTAGCGCTCGCCGCGTGCTATGCCGGGGCCGACGTGTTCGTGTTCCCGAGCACGACCGATACGTTCGGGCTGGTGATGATCGAAGCGCTTGCCTGCGGCACGCCGGTGGCGGCCTATCCGGTGCCCGGGCCGCTCGACGTGCTCAGCCCCGGTTCGGGCGCGATGGCCGAGCGGCTCGAGGAAGCGATCGCCCGCGCGCTGACGCTCGATCGCGGGGCTTGCCTGGCGCACGGGCGCAGCTTCAGCTGGCAGACCAGCACGGACCAGTTTCTCGCCGCGCTCGAACCTGTCCAAACCGTCTCCGCTCTGCCTCGCGCCCCTCGGCTCGCCGTCGCGACCTGAACCTCCGGGGCGTTCGCCCCTCCCGACACCCTTGCCGTTTTCGAGCAACCGGCCTACATCGTCCCGGTGACGGCCGCTCCGCGAGGGGCGGCCCTTCTTATTTCTGTCGGAGACATACCGTGGCCCAGCCCGCCCCCCTGATGCCGCACGCGACCGCGTCGTGGCTGGTCGACAACACTTCGCTCAGCTTCGCCCAGATCGCCGAGTTTTGCGGCCTGCACATCCTCGAAGTGCAGGCCATGGCCGACGATCTGGCCAGCTCGAAGTACACCGGGCGCGATCCGGTTCATTCGGGCGAGCTGACCCATGCCGAGATCGAACGCGGGCAGGCGGATCCCGAGTATCGCCTCATGATGCAGCGCGCGCCGGTCGACGTGAGCCGCACCAAGGGCCCGCGCTACACCCCGGTATCGAAGCGCCAGGACAAGCCCGACGGCATCGCCTGGATCATCCGCAACCATCCGGAGATTTCCGACGCGCAGATCGGCAAGCTGATCGGCACCACGCGCAACACCATCAACGCGCTGCGTGACCGGTCGCACTGGAACATCGCCAACATCCAGCCCAAGGACCCGGTGACGCTCGGCCTCTGTTCGCAGCGCGAACTCGATGCAGCGGTCGCCAAGGCGGCCAAGTCGGCTGGAACCGAGCAGACCCCTGGGGAAGCGCTCGCCGCGCGCAACGACGACCGCGAGAAGCTGATCGAAGAACTGCGCGCCGAGCGCGATTCTGCCGCCAAAGTCGCGGTCGAAGCCGCCCAGGAAGCCGAAGCCGAAGCCTGGCTGGCCGAGCGCCGCGCAGCCGAGGCTCGCGGCGAGCGCTAAAACCGGCGCCTAGTTGGCGATCGGCGGCCGCGGCGCGGCGAGATCGAGCGGCGGGCTCTTGGCCGCCGGATTGCCGGGCGCCTGAGCCTGGACAGCCTTGACCGGCTGCTTGCCGGCATCGGGCGCGAAGCGCCCGTCCACGGTCGCGCCATGCTCGATGGTCAGCGCCTTGTAGTGCACGTCGCCCTCGATGCGCGCGCTCTTGAGGATGATCAGTTCCTGCGCGTTGATCGTGCCTTTGACGGTGCCCGAGAGCCGCGCGGTCTCGGCGCGAATCGACCCTTCGATGAGGCTGCCTTCGCCCTGCACCAGCGAGGCGCAGACGATGTCGCCGTTGATCGAGCCGTCGACGTGGAGGTCGGCGGACGCTTCGACGTCGCCGCGGATTTTTACATCGGTGCCCACTACCGAAAAGGTCGGACCATTAGCCACGGGGGTTGCTCCTGCGCTGGGATTGCTGGGGTAAGTCGGTTCGGGCTTCTTCGAGAACATGGGGCGCCGTCTCCAGAAATGGCCGCGGATTGACCGCGCGGTCGTTGATGCGCACCTCGAAGTGCAGGTGGGGGCCGGTCGAACGGCCGGTGCTGCCGATCGCGCCGATGATGTAGCCGGCGGCCACGGCTTGGCCGACCCGCGCCCGGGCGGCGGACATATGCGCATAGCGCGTCAGCATGCCGTTTCCGTGACTGATCTCGACCACCCGGCCGTAACCCGCCTTGGTCCCGACGAAGCTGACCCGGCCTTTGGCCGCGGCGTGGATCGGTGCGCCGACCGGCCCGCGGAAATCGAGCCCGGCGTGCGTCGCCGCTTCGCCGGTGAACGGATCGCTGCGGTAGCCGAAGCCTGAGGAAATCATGCTGATGTCGGCCGGCATGACTTGCGGGATGCCGGTCAAGCCGCGTTCGAGCGCGTCCATCCGCGCAAGGCTGAGGCCGAGCCGGGCGAAACGCGGATCGACCGATCCGTCGCTCTCGGTCGCAAGCCGTTCGAGCGGACCACCCTGGCCGACGCGAGCCGAGGCCAGCATCGAACGCGGATCGAGCCCGAGCCGGCGGATCGCGGCTTCGGAACGAGCTGCGCGGCGGTCCGCGAAACGGGTCATGCGTTCGGCGAGCGCCAGTTGGCGCGCTTCGATGCGCGCCAGGCCGGCCGCTTCGGGCACCGCGGCGCTGACTTTGCCGATCGTCGCGGCGGCCTCGTCGCTGCTGTCGGAAACCGTCTCGCCTTCGCGCACATCGGCGGGCAGCATCTTGTTCATCTCTTCCAGGAACTGCATGCGCCGTTGCAGCGCGCCCGTCACCTCGCCCATGTCCTCGCGATAAGCGGCGACGCGGCTCTCGGACGTAGCGATCTTCGCTTCGCGATCGAGCAGCGACAGACGCTCCGCACTCGACTGATATTGCGTGATCGCCATCGCCACCAGCGACACGGCCCACACGGTCAGGAGCGCAGCCGCTGCCCCCGCAGCCAGCATCTGCGCGCGAGTCGAGATCTTGATGAAGCGGACATGGCCGTGCGAGCGCATGAAGAACTCACGCTCGGGAAACCATGCGCGCAGGCGGGCCAGCAGGCTGCCCCATGACACTCTGTTCAAAACGACCCCAATCATTCCCGTCGCAGGGCCCGGCTAGCCGCCGCCATCGGGCAGAGTCGAATCGCCGTGCGGCGCTTTCGGGCGAGTCGAAGATGAATCGCGATGAGCCGTTCATGTCCGCGAAAGTTTCACGGGGCTGGCAGCGGCAAAGTTGCGTGCTCCTGTCTTTGCCCGGTCCCGATTCGGCCTGACATCGCCCTATCGCGATGTTAAGCGGCCGGAATGGCCTCGCAGCAGCAGATCCACACCGACTATCCCGCGCTTGTCGAAGCTCTGGCGCGCGCGGGCCGCGCGGCGCAGCGGGTGTTGGCGCGCCTCGACACGACCGCGCGAGCGCACGCGCTGCGCAGCGCCGCCGCCGCCTTGCGGGCTGCCGCTCCGCGAATTCTGGTGGCCAACCGCCAGGATCTGGCCGCGGGAGAGGCCGGCGGCCTGTCCCCCGCCATGCTCGACCGGCTGAAGCTCGACGAGGCGCGTCTCGAAGGCGTGGCCGGCGCGGTCGAAGCCGTGGCGGCGCTGCCCGATCCGCTAGGCGAAGTGATCGACCGGCGCGCCGTGCCGAGCGGGCTCGAGCTCAGCCGCGTGCGCATCCCGATCGGGCTGATCGGGATCATCTACGAAAGCCGCCCCAATGTGACCGCCGACGCCGCCGCGCTGTGCCTGATGAGCGGCAACGCAGTGCTGCTGCGCGGCGGCAGCGAAGCGGTCCATTCGAACCGCGCGATCCATGCCGCGCTCGTCGAGGGGATCGTCGCCGCCGGTATCCCGGCGGAGGCGGTTCAGCTCATGCCGGTGCAGGACCGCGAGGCCGTCGGCGCGATGCTGCGCGCGGCCGGCCTCATCGACATGATCGTGCCGCGCGGCGGCAAGGGCCTGGTGGCGCGCGTGCAGAACGACGCGCGGGTCCCCGTGCTCGCGCACCTCGACGGCATTTGCCACACGTACATTCATTCGGCCGCCGACCGCGGGATGGCGGTCAGCCTCGCGCTCAACGCCAAGATGCGCCGCACCGGGATCTGCGGGGCGATGGAGACCCTGCTGCTCGACGCCGCCTTCCCGGCCAGCATCGAGACGGTCGGCGCGCTGCTCGAGGCTGGTTGCGAATTGCGCGGCGACGCCCGCGCGCAAGCGCTCGATCCCCGCATCAAGCCCGCCAGCGCCAACGACTGGGATACCGAGTATCTCGACGCGGTGCTCTCGGTCGCGGTGGTCGACGGGCTCGATGCGGCGCTCGCTCACATCGCGCGCCATTCCTCCGGCCATACCGACGCCATCGTCACTGCCGACGAGGCCGCCGCCGAGCGGTTCCTGGCCGAGGTCGACAGCGCGATCGTGATGGTCAATGCCAGCACCCAGTTCGCCGACGGCGGCGAGTTCGGACTCGGCGCCGAGATCGGCATTGCCACCGGCCGGCTGCATGCGCGCGGGCCGGTCGCGCTCGAAGGGCTGACGACCTACAAATGGCAAGTGCGCGGCACCGGCCAAGCCCGGCCCTGATCGCGCCGGCGATCGCTCCCGGATCGGCGACGCGGGCCGAGCGTTCCGGATCGCGATGATGGAACGCTTCGCCGAACTGGTCGATGGACTGGTCTACACCCGCGGCCGCAACGACAAGCTGGCGCTAATCGCCGATTACCTGCGCACCACGCCCGATCCCGATCGCGGCTGGGCGCTGGCGGCACTGACCGGTGGGCTCGATTTCCCGGCGGTCAAGGCGGGCACGGTCCGCACCTTGCTCGCCGAGCGGGTCGATCCGGTACTGTGGGCGCTGAGCCGCGACTTCGTGGGGGATACCGCCGAGACCGCCAGCCTGCTGTGGCCCGACCCGCCGCGCGGAGTGCAAGATGACGTCACGGCGTCACCCTCGGTGAGTGAAGTCGTTGATTTACTTAGCAATATGACGCGAAGCTCGGTCATGGCCGAATTGCCGAAGCTGCTCGACCGGCTCGACTCGGCGGGTCGCTACGCGCTGCTCAAGCTGGCGACCGGCGGGATGCGGATCGGTGTGTCGGCACGGCTGGCGAAGACCGCATTCGCGCAAGCGTTCGATGTCTCGGTCGAAGACGTCGAGGAATACTGGCACGCGCTCGACCCGCCGTTCGCGCCGCTGTTCGCATGGGCGGCCGAAGGGGAGCCGGCGCCCGATACCGGCGCAATGCCGCTGTTCCGCCCGTTCATGCTCGCGCATCCGCTCGAGGGAGCGGTGCTCGATCTCGCCGACTACGCCGCCGAGTGGAAGTGGGACGGCATCCGCGTGCAGCTGGTCCATGCGGGCGGCGAGACGCGCCTCTATTCGCGCGGCGGCGACGACATCACCGCGACTTTCCCCGAGATGGCAGCGGCGTTCGCCATCCCGGGCGTGCTCGACGGCGAGCTGCTGGTGCGCGGCAGCCACCAGGGCGGCGAACGCGCGCATGCGCAAGCCGGCGCGGCCAGCTTCAACGCGCTCCAGCAGCGGCTCGGGCGCAAGCAGGTCTCGGGTAAGATGCTGACGGAGTACCCCGCCTTCGTACGACTCTACGACGTGCTCATTCTGGGCGGCGACGATCTGCGCGAGCTGCCCTGGACCGAGCGACGCGAGCGGCTCGAGGCGCTCATGCCGCTGCTGCCCGGGGATCGCTTCGACTTGAGCGAAGTGGTGCCGGCTGCGCAGTTCGAAGACCTCGCACAGATCCGCGCCGGCGCGCGCGACGAGGCGATCGAAGGTTTGATGCTCAAGCGCCGCGATTCGCCTTACGTCGCCGGGCGCAGGGCCGGCTTGTGGTACAAGTGGAAGCGCGATCCGCTGCTGATCGACTGCGTGCTGATGTACGCCCAGCGCGGCAACGGCAAACGCTCGAGCTTCTATTCGGACTATACCTTCGGGTGCTGGGACGGCGATCCTGACGCCGGCGCCGAACTGCTTCCGGTCGGCAAGGCCTATTCGGGGTTTACCGACGAGGAGTTGAAGCGCCTCGACCGCCACGTGCGGCAGCATACGGTGGGTCGCTTCGGCCCGGTGCGCGAGACCGACAAGAGCCTGGTGTTCGAAGTCGCGTTCGACAGCGTCCACGCGAGCAAGCGCCACAAGTCGGGCCTGGCGATGCGGTTTCCGCGCATCCACCGCGTGCGCTGGGACAAGCCGCCCCACGAGGCCGACCGGATCGAGGCGCTCACGGCGCTGGTCCGCGATTGAATTCCGCGCTGTACGGCGCGAGGGTGTAGCGATGCACCGCTACGACCCACCCCGCCGCCTGCTCGGATACGGCATCGCGGCGCTCGCCGGGTTCGTCGATGCGGCGGGCTTCCTGGCGGCGGACGGTTACTTCGTGTCGTTCATGTCAGGAAACACCACCCGGCTCGGGGTCGATCTCGCGACGCGCGCCGCGGAAGCCGTCACGCCCGTGCTGTTGATCGCCGGCTTCGTCGTCGGCGTCGTCGCCGGGGCCGTCGCGGCCGAGCGCGTGCCCGCGCGGCGCAAGAGCGCGGTGCTGGCCCTGGCGGCGGGGTTGATCGGCACCGCCGCGCTCGGGCACGCACTCGGCAGCCCGGTGCTGTTTCTCGCCGGCTCGGTGCTGGCGATGGGAGCGATCAACAACGCGTTCCGACGCGATGGCGAAGTGGCGGTTGGCGTCACGTATATGACCGGCGCCCTGGTTCGGCTGGGGCAGGGCCTCGCCGCGCGCATTACCGGCAAGCCCTTCGCCGGGAGCCTGGCCAGCTTGATGTTGTGGGCAAGCCTGGCGGGTGGAGCGATCCTGGGCGCGATCGCGACCACGCGGGCGCCGGCGGCCGCGCCGTGGATTCCGCTCGCGGGGGCATCCGTCCTGCTGTGGGGAGCGACCCGCATCGAACGTCAGCAGCTATAAGTCGCGCTGCGCGACTTGTTTACGGCGTCGTGGCGTCAGTCGAGTCCCCATTGCCGGCGCAGTTCGGCATTGTGGCGCTCGGCGAGGCGGCAGTAACGTTCGGTCTGGAAACGGATCTTGGCCACTTGCGCCTCGTCCTGCACGCGCAGCAGCCTGGCCGGGCGGCCGACCCAGATCTCGCGCGCCGGGATGCGCTTGCCCGGGCTGAGCAAGGCACCCGCCGCCAGCATGCCGCCTTCACCGATCCGGCTGTCGTCCATCGCCACCGCGCCCATGCCGACGAAGGCACGGTCTGCCAGCGTCGCGCCGTGGACCACCGCCATGTGCCCAACGACACAGTCTTCGCCGACGATCGTCGGGCAACCCGCAAACATCCCGGTGCTGTCCGGCCGCGGGCCTTCGACATGGAACACGCTGCCGTCCTGCACATTGGAGCGGGCGCCGACCTCGATCCGGTGAATGTCGCCGCGCAGCACGCAGTTGTACCACACGCTCGCCTGCGGCCCGATCGCGACATCGCCGATGATGCGCGCACCGGGCGCGACGAAGGCGGTCGCGTCGATGCGCGGAGCGGTGCCTTCGAACGGCAGGATCGTCGCCCACGGGAAACGGCCCGTGCAATCGGAACTCATGTCTGCCGCGCCTCCCAGTCCGCGCGCGGAAGAGCATAGACCATCGTCGGGTTGTCCTGCGGCGGGTAATCCGGATCGGGATAGTCGAGATCGGCACGGCGGGCCATGCCGAGCCGTTCCATGACCCGCCACGAGGCGCGGTTGTTCTCCGAGGTCTGGGCAAATACGGTGGGAAAAGCGAACCGCTCGAAGGCCATGGCGAGCACGGCGCGCGCCGCTTCGGTCGCATAGCCCTGGCCCCAGCAATCGGCGCGCAGTTGCCAGCCGATCTCGACTTCCCCGCGCAGCCCGTCCGGCGCGCTCGCGGTCTCGATGCGGCCGATCCCGCAGGCACCCAGGAAAGCGCGGTCCTCGCAGCGCTCGACGGCGAGGAACGAGTATCCCGCCACATCCCACGCCCGCTCAAGCTTGGCGAACCGCTCCGCCATTGTCTCCAGCGGCTGCACCCCGCCGAGGAAGGCCTTCACTTGGGGGGTGTTGAGATGCTCGAGCCACGGCGCGAAGTCGTGATCGCGCCAGCGCCGCAGCACCAGCCGCGCCGTCTCGACGATGACCTCAGCCATTCAGCAGCCGGGCGGCGAGCGGCGCGTGATAGGTCAGCACCCCGCTGCATCCGGCGCGCTTGAAAGCCGTCAGCGTCTCCAGCACCAACGCCTCGCGCTCCCCGGCGCCGGCCGCCGCGGCGGCCTCGATCATCGCGTATTCGCCCGACACCTGGTACGCGAACACCGGCACCTCGAACCGTTCCTTCACGCGGCGCACGATGTCGAGGTAGGGCAGGCCCGGCTTGACCATCACGCTGTCGGCCCCCTCGGCGAGGTCGAGCGCGACTTCGCGCAGCGCTTCCTCGCCGTTGGCCGGGTCCATCTGGTAGCTCTTCTTGTCGCCCTGCAGCAGGCCGCGGCTGCCGACCGCGTCGCGGAACGGGCCGTAGAAGGCGCTCGCGTACTTGGCCGCGTAGCTCATGATCTGCACGTTGAGATGGCCGGCGCCTTCGAGGCCCGCGCGGATCGCCCCGACGCGGCCGTCCATCATGTCGGACGGCGCGACGATGTCGGCCCCGGCCGCAGCCTGGACCAGCGCCTGTTCGACCAGCAGCTCGACGGTGCCGTCGTTGACGACATAGCCGGCCGCATCGACCAGCCCGTCCTGGCCGTGGCTGGTGTAGGGATCGAGCGCGACGTCGGTCAGCACGCCTATGTCGTAGCCGCAGGCATCGCGGATCGCCCGAATCGCGCGGCACATCAGGTTGTCGGGATTGAGCGCCTCGCGCGCGTCGGGGCTGCGCAGCGCCGCCGGCGTGTTGGGGAACAAGGCGACGCAGGGAATGCCGAGCGCCACCGCTTCCTTCGCACGGGCCGCGATCCGATCGACCGACCAGCGCGAAACACCGGGCAGTGTGGCGATGGGCTGTTCCTCGCCCGACCCTTCGGTGACGAACAGCGGCCAGATCAGGTCGGCCGGGGTCAGCACGGTTTCACGGTAGAGCGCCCGGCTCCACGCGCTGGCGCGGGCGCGGCGCAGGCGGAGGGCGGGATAAGCGGCAGCCATGGGCGGGGTCACTGCCGGAAAATGCCGCGCCGGGCAATCGGGCGGTCTAGCCGACCTTCTTGCTGTCGAGCCGATCGATCTCGCGCACCGGCTCCTGGCGTGCCGCCGGGTCGGGCGCAAGCGAGGCCAGCGCGGCGCCGGGCTTGACCTTCTGCAGTTCGGCGTGGCGCGCACGGAACGCCGCCAGTTCGCGGCCGGTCAACTGGGCGCGGGTCACGAAGCTCAGGCTCATCGGATTGATCGTGACGCCGTTGCGATAGACTTCGTAGTGCAGATGCGGGCCGGTCGAGAGCCCGGTCGAACCGACATAGCCGATCACCTGGCCTTGGCGGACGCGGGCGCCGTTGCCGACCGCGATCCGGCTCATGTGCGCATAGCCGGTCGCAAGCCCGCCACCGTGCGAAAGCTTGACGTAGTTGCCGTGGCCGCCGTGGCGCCCCGCGTATTGCACGGTGCCGTCGGTCACCGCGTAGATCGGGGTGCCGTGGCGCGCGGCGAAGTCGATCCCCGCGTGCATCCGCGCATAGCCGAGGATCGGATGGCGGCGGCGGCCGTAGCCCGACGACATCCGGCCCGCGACCGGCGCGACCAGGCCCTGGCGCGTCTCGCCGACGCCCGAGGCTTCGTAGAACTGCCCGTCGCTGCCCCAGCGGACGAGCTGCTTGCGCGGCTTGCCGCCGCGCAGCACGCCCGCGAACTGGAGCCGGCCGGCTTCGACTTCGCCGGTCGCGGCCCGCTTATAGTCGACGACCATGTCGAACTCGTCCCCTGCGGCGAAGCCGTCCGCGCCGACTGCGCGCAAGTATTGCTGGACCGCCGCGGCCGGGGCGCCGGCGGCGCGCGCCGAGCGGTACAGGCTCGGGCCGACCACGCCGCGGATACGCAGCGGAGTGCTGTCGACCTTGATCGGCCGGGGCAGCAGCGCCAGCCGGCCGCCTTGCCGCTCGACGGCGAGCTGCAAGTCGAACCGCGCCCGAAACGACAGCGCATCGACCGGGCGCGCGGCGCCGGGTGCCGGGCGCCGGCCGAGCGTGAGGTCGACCTTGGTGCCGGCGGAAATCTCGCCGAGCGGCATCAGGCCTTCGATCATCGCGGCGATCTGGCCTGCTTCTGCGGCACTCACTCCGGCGCGCTCCAGCATACGGGCGAAGCCGTCGCCTTGCGCCAGGGTCGCTTCGAGGTCGAGGCGCGGCCGCTCGGGCGCATTCCTGAGTTCGGTGACCGCCGCGGTCGCCCCCATGCGCCGGCCGCTGTCGGCGCCGAGCGCGAGCGGCATGATCATCTGGCTGCGGAATTCGTCGCGCACGCCATCGTCGATGCGGGTTGCCGGGGCGGCGGCGAGCGGCGCGAAATCCGGCCAGCCGCTGAGCGCCAGCGCCGAGAGCCCGACCAGCGTCGCTGCGCCGCGCAGCCAGCGGCGCGAGCCGATATCGCTGGCGAGGTCGGGTGTCAGATCCAGACTGGAGAGCTTCAGCGAGACGCGCGCGCGCCACTCGTCGAAGCGCTCGGCAAACCCGTTGGCCCGGGTGAGTCGGACGGGCCCAGGCGGCGGCGGGGCGGGTTCGTCCGGCAGCATCCGCGCGAGTACCATCTGCGCGTGCGACAGCTCCGCCGGCGGATAATCGCCGGACGGCTGCATCGCTGCGGCGCGGTCGTGGTCCTTGAACAAGCGGCGCTTCCCATGCGGCCCGGCGGGTCCCGGACGATCCGTTCCGGCGAGACCCGCAGCCGTTCTGATCGATCCGATGGATCAGGTTAATGCCCGCATAAAGTAAATTTCGCCTAAACCGCGCCAAGGCGACTCGGGTGCGCGGCGAAGCGACACGCGTTTCAGACGGCTCCACCGCTTGCACGGCGCGGTGTGCGCCGCCACATGCGAATCATCGTGACCGCCGCCCCCTCCGAGAGCCGCCTGCGCGCCGTCCTCGGGCCGACCAACACCGGCAAGACGCATCTCGCGATCGAGCGCCTGTGCGGCCATTCGAGCGGGGCGATCGGCTTCCCGCTGCGGCTGCTGGCGCGCGAGGTCTACGACCGGGTCCGCGCGCTCAAGGGCGACGCCTCGGTGGCGCTGATCACCGGCGAGGAGCGGATCGAGCCCAAGGACGCGCGCTACTTCCTGTGCACGGCGGAAGCGATGCCGCGCACGGGCGGCGATCTCGCCTTCGTCGCGCTCGACGAGGCACAGCTCGCCGCCGACCGCGAGCGCGGGCATATCTTCACCGACCGGCTGCTGCACGCGCGCGGGCGGGAGGAGACCATGCTGCTCGGCGCGGGCACGCTCGCCCCGGTGATCAGGGCGCTGTTCCCCAAAGTGGCGATCGAGGAGCGGCCGCGCTTCTCTACGTTGCGCCATATCGGCGCGCGCAAGCTGAGCCGCTTGCCGCCGCGATCGGCCGTGGTCGCGTTCTCGGCCGAGCAGGTTTACCAGGTCGCCGAGATGTTGAAGCGGTTCCGCGGCGGCGCGGCGGTGGTGATGGGCGCGCTGAGCCCCGCCACGCGCAACCGCCAGGTCGAATTGTTCCAGTCGGGCGAGGTCGATTACATCGTCGCCACCGACGCGATCGGCATGGGGCTGAATCTCGACGTCGCGCATATCGCCTTCGCCGGGCTCAGCAAGTTCGACGGAATACGCCAGCGACGCCTGATCCCGGCCGAGATGGCGCAGATCGCCGGACGTGCCGGGCGCCACCACCAGGACGGCACGTTCGGCACGCTCGGAGGCAGCCCAGGCGGCGATGCGCTCAGCTTCACCGACGAAGAAGTCTACGCGATCGAAAATCACCGGTTCGCCCCGCTGACCCGCCTGTTCTGGCGCGAGGCCGAGCCGCGCTTGGACAGCCTGGCCACGCTGCTGGCCGATCTCGAAGCCAGGCCCGACGATCCGGTTCTGGCGCCGGCGCCCGAAGCGATTGACCTCACGGTGTTACGGCGGCTTGGGGAGGAGCCCGACATCGCCGCGACCTTAACCGGCGCCGGCCAGGTGCGGCGGTTCTGGGAAGTGTGCCAGCTGCCCGATTTTCGCCAGCAGGGCGCGGAGATGCACGCGCGCTTCGTCGCCCGGCTGTGGCACGACCTGCGCGCCGGCCAGATCGGTTCCGATTTCGTCGCCGGGCGGATCGCCGAACTCGACCGCACCGAAGGCGATATCGACACTCTGCAGGGGCGCATCGCCGCGATCCGGAGCTGGGCTTATATCTGCCAGCGGCCCGACTGGGTGCTGGCGCGCGACGAGATGGCAGCGCGCGCCCGTGCCGCCGAGGCGCGCCTGAGCGACGCGCTGCACCAGAAACTGACCGAGCGGTTCGTCAACCGGCGGACGGCGGTGCTGATGCGCGCGCTGGGCAAGGATCCCGGGCTGCTGCGGGTGACGCTGGGCGAAGACGGGCGCGTGCTCGTCGAGGACCATGCGATCGGGCACCTTGAGGGATTTCGGTTCGTGGTCGATCCCGCCGCCGGGAGCTCCGACCGCCGCATGTTGCTTGCCGCCGCCGAGCGGCATTTGCCGCAGCTCCTGGCCGAACGCGCGAGGGCTCTGGTCCGCGAGGAACTGGGCGAGCTGACGCTCGAAGCCGGCGAGATCCGGCGCGATGGGCGCGCGGTGGCGAAACTCGAGCCCGGCCGCTCGGTCACCCGGCCCCGGCTGGCGCTGGCCGCCGAACTGCGCGCAATGGGCAAGGCCGAGCAAGCCCGGCTGAGCGAGGCGCTCGGCTTGTGGCTCGAAGCCGAACTCGCGCCGCTCGCGCCGCTCCGCGCCTTGGAAGAGGCCGCGCAGGACCCGCAGTCCGGCAGCGAAGTACGTGCACTGCTGCTGACACTGGCCGCCGGCGGAGGCGCAATCGCCCGCGAGGCTGCGGGTTTGTCGCATGTTCCCAAAGACAAGCGTCCGCTGCTGCGACGTCTTGGCGTCACCATCGGCGCGCTCGACGTGTTCGCGCCCGCCTTGCTCAAGCCCGCCCCGCGCCGGCTGCTGGCGGCGATCGGCGCGGATTCGCGGCCGCTGTTCGAACCGATGGCGCCGGTCATCGCCGGCGCAGACCGGCTTCCCGCCGGCTATCGCCGGGCCGGCGGGCAGGCGATCCGTCTCGACATGGCCGAGCGATTGTTCCGCGCCGCGCACGAAGCGCGCGCGAAAGGGCCGCGCTTCAGAGTCGATGCCGCGCTCGCCACGTCGATGGGCCTCTCGGCCGATAGCTTCACCCGCCTGATGCGCGACGCCGGCTTCCGCAGTGACGGTGCCCGCGCGCTGCCCGCGGGCGCGTTCGGCCCGCCCGCGCCCGCCCGCTGGAGCTGGAAGCCGCCGCGACTCGACCGGCCTGTCGAGGCTGCGGACCGGCAGCCACCCAAGGGCGCGTTCGCCGCGCTCGCCGGCTGGAACGCCTGAGCCGATGCGGCTGGATCGCCTGCTCCACCAGTTGCGGCTCGCAAAGACCCGCAGCGGCGCGCAGCGCTGGATTGCCGAGGGCCACATGCGTCACAATAGCCAGCGCGTACTGCGGCAGGATCTGGCGGTGGCGCCCGGCGATGTACTGACGCTGCCGTTGCGAAACCGCGTGCTGGTAATCCAGATGCTGGCCCTGCCGAACCGGCGAGGACCGGCCGCAGAAGCGCAAGCGTGTTATCGTGCGCTTGACGCAAACCCGGCAAAGGCCATAGGCGGCGCGCAGGAGCAAAGGACCGAAGCGCCATGACTTATGTCGTCACCGACGCCTGCATCAAGTGCAAGTACACCGACTGCGTCGAGGTGTGCCCGGTCGACTGCTTCTATGAAGGCGAGAACATGCTGGTCATCAATCCCAGCGAGTGCATCGACTGCGGCGTTTGCGAGCCCGAATGCCCGGCCGAGGCGATCCTGCCCGATACCGAAGGCGGGCTCGAGCAGTGGCTCGAACTCAACGCGCAGTATTCCGCGCAGTGGCCGAACATCACCGAGAAGAAGGACCCGCCCGCCGAGGCCGACCAGCACAAAGGCGAGACCGATAAGTTCGACAAGTACTTCACGCCCGAGCCCGGCGAAGGCGATTAAGCCTTCCGTAACCGCTGGTTCGGCCCGCCTCCGCGCGGGGGTGGTAATTTTGTTGCGACTCTGTTATATAATGGACCAACCGCAGCCCCCAGCGCACGGGCGAGCGGCCGATTAGGAAGGCAGGTCCCTCGCGCATCCGCGTATTTCGATGTCATCCCAAGCCGCCGACAGGTCGCGCGGCGGGGCGGCGTTGACATTCGCTTCCGAGGGCCGGTCGCAACGAAAGGACACTCAATGGCTGCAAATGCTCCCGCCTTCGATGTCGGGGACTATGTCGTCTATCCCAAGCACGGGGTCGGCAGGGTGGTCGAGCTGCAGAGCGAGGAAATCGCCGGCATGAAGCTCGAACTCTACGTCCTGCGGTTCGAGAAAGAGCGGATGACGCTCCGCGTTCCGGTCAACAAGGTCGAAGCCATCGGCATGCGCAAGCTTTCGAGAGACAAGACGCTAAAAGAGGCGATGGAGAAGCTCAAGGGCAAGCCCAAGGTCAAGCGGACGATGTGGTCGCGCCGCGCCCAGGAATACGAAGCCAAGATCAATTCGGGCGACCTGGTGTCGATCGCCGAAGTGACCCGCGACTTGTTCCGCCCCGAGGACCAGCCCGAGCAGAGCTATTCCGAGCGGCAGATCTTCGAAGCGGCTTCGAGCCGGCTCGCCCGCGAACTGGCGGCGATGGAAAAGACCGACGAGCCGACCGCACTCGGCAAGATCCTCGACGTGCTGCGCAAGTACGCGCCGCAGTACTACGACTCGACCGAAGACGCCTGAGAGGGCCCAATCGCAAAGCAAGGGCCGCCCCGGGAAGCCGGGGCGGCCTTTTCTTCGTGCGCTTTCGGCGAACCCGCATCGCCGCCCGACGAACGGCGATTGAGCCCGCGCGAGTCTATGTGTATTAGGTGTTTAATACACACCGCCCGGAGGCCGCGATGCGTCTCGATGAGCTGTTCAGAAACCTCGGCGAACTCGCCGGAACGATCGGCGCGCAGATCAAGCACGGCGCCATGCCCGGAGTGCCGCTCGGCGAGCTCGATCTGACGGGGCCGGCGCCCTGCGAACTCTCGCTCACCGGCCCGGGCCGGGTGGTAGTGAGCCAGGGCGAGCTATTCCGGATCGATGTGCAGCAATCCGCCGCCGCCGAGGCGGTGCGCTTCCAGCTCGACGAAACGCGCCTCGGCGTGGTCGGCGGCGACCGCGACGCCGTGGTCAAAGTAACTTTGCCCGCCCTTAAAGGCGTGGCTGTGGCCGGTTCCGGCCGGATCACGGTCGATACGCTTGAGCCCGGTGCCGATGTCTCGATTGCAGGATCGGGCCGGGTCGAGCTTGCGGAGATCGCCGGCGGGACGCTGGCGGTCAGCATCGCCGGCAGCGGGCGCCTCTACGCCGATGGCCGCGTCGACGCGCTCGAGCTGTCGATTGCGGGCAGCGGAAGTTGTGACGCGGAAGGCCTGACGGTTGGAAAGGCAGCGGTCCACATCGCCGGCTCGGGCGATGCGATCTTTACCTGCAACGGCCACGTCTCGGCCAGCCTGATGGGCTCGGGCAATGTCATTGTGCGCGGTTCGGCGCGCTGCACCGTGCACGGCGTCGGGTCGGGCACGGTCATGTGCGAACGGGAAAGGGAGTCCGCCGATTAGCGCGCGGCCCTGCGCTGGGCGCGATTCCCGGCCGGCCCGTTGCGCAAGCGGCGGGCCGGCTCTTTTCGTAGCTTCTGTCCCGGTCTAGGTGGAACGCATGGCGCGAGCCCCCACTCTCCGAAAGCGCGAGATCGCGTTCGCCCTGGCGATGGGAGCGGTGGCCGCGGGGGGAGCAGCATTGATCATCGACGGATTGGGTGAAGAGAGCGGAGACCGCCGTGAGGTCCGGGTGGTGGTTTCCGGCCGCACTTCCCAGGAAGTCGCGCCTTTCACCAAGATCGCCACATTCGGACCGCACAACGTGGTGATCACGCAAGGCGAAGGCTACTCGGTTCGCGGCCAGGGGTCGCCGGCGGCGCTCGCCAGGCTGGAGGCGGTCGTCGAGGACGGCGAACTTTTCATCAGGCCGAAAGCCGGTTTTCGCGGCGGTTTCGGAGGGCCGAGAGCCGAAGCTGCCACGTACTTCATCACCGTGCCCCGGCTCGAGGGAATCTCGCTCGCCGGTTCGGGCGACGTGCGGATCGACCGTGTACGAGGCGGCGATTTCGAAGCCGTGATCGCGGGCGCGGGCGATCTGCACATCGCGGACTTGCGCGTCGACGACCTCGAAGTGTCCATCGTCGGCGCGGGGAGCGTGGAGGCTTCTGGCGAGGCTGACGATACCACGATTTCGATCGGCGGATCCGGCACGGTCCGGGCGAGCGCCCTGCGCAGCAAGGACGCTGCAATACGGATCGGCGGATCGGGCGATGTCGCGCTGGCGGTGAGCGAGGAGGCCGAGGTCGCCATCATGGGTAGCGGCGATGTCGATATTGCCGGCACCACGAAGTGCTCGGTGTCGCGCATGGGCAGCGGCGACGTGCGCTGCGACGACCGCGAGTTTTGATCCGCCTGGCT
The DNA here is from genome assembly GCA_002279825.1 of Sphingomonadales bacterium 12-68-11. GTDB lineage: Bacteria > Pseudomonadota > Alphaproteobacteria > Sphingomonadales > Sphingomonadaceae > Croceibacterium_A. The sequence goes on along the minus strand of NCCV01000001.1, from coordinate 390,660 downwards.
GACGGCGCGCCCGGTAACGCTACCGAAAGGCGGCTTGGCTAAGCGTGGCATCAGGACCGAACTGGACTGCCGAGGCGTTCAGGACGGAATCACCCCGCGCGTGCCAGAGCGCGGAGCCGAAAGGACCGGCCGATGCACCGCCTTGTTCTCGCCTTCGTGCCCTGCGCCGCGCTGCTGCTCGGCGGCTGCCTGGCCAAGACGGCGGTCGACATCGCCACTCTGCCTGTCAAGGTCGCCGCGCGCGGGGTGGACCTCGCCACCACCAGCCAGGCAGAGGCCGACCGCAACCGCGGCCGCGAGATCCGCCGGCGCGAAGCGCGGCTCGGTGAACTCGAGCGCGACCACCAGCGCCTGGCGCGCAAGTGCGCCGCCGGCGACCGCGCGGCCTGCGAGAAGGACGAGCGGGTCATGGCCGAGATTGAGGACATCCTGCCCACGATCCCGGTCGAACGCGACTAGAACCCGCCTGGGGCGGCTGCGCGACGCAACCGGTCGTTGATCGCCGCGCCAATCCCAGCGTCGGGGATGTCCGCGACCGCCACGCGGGGCTTTGGAGACGCCGCAGCCTCGTGCAGGCAGGCGTAGAGCCGCGCCGCGGCCGACGCGAGATCGCCGTCGGGGGCAAGGTTGCAATCCCCGGGGCAGGTGCCAAAGCCGATCAGGAACTCGCCCGTTTCGGCTGCGACCGCGCCGAGCCTCACCGGCTTGCCCGGCGAATAGTGGCTGGCGAGCTGGCCGGGGGCTTCGACACCCCCCGCCCCGGCCGCGAGCGGCGCCCCGAGCAATGCGGCGATCTCCGCCTCGACGATCGGGCCGGGTCGCAGCATCTGCCAGCCGCCCCCGTGACGTAGCGCCACGATCGTCGATTCCACTCCGCGCGCGCACGGACCGGCATCGAGGATGGCGTCGATCCGCCCCGCGAGCGTTGCCGCAACGTGTTCCGCCGTCGTCGGGCTGACGGCGCCGCTGCGATTGGCCGAAGGCGCGGCCAGCGGTAGTCCGAGTGTGTCAAGCAGCGCGCGCATCGCCGGATGGTCCGGCATTCGCAGCGCTACCGTCGGCAGTCCTGCCGTAACCGCGGCGTCCACGCCCTTACCTTGCCGCGGCACCACCAGCGTGAGCGGGCCAGGCCAGAACCGCTCGACCAGCCGTTCCGCGTCCCGCGACAGATCCGCAAGGCTGCGCGCCATCGCCAGCGATGCGACGTGGACGATCAGCGGATTGAACTCGGGCCGGCCCTTGGCGCGGTAGATCGCGGCAACGGCCGCTTCACTGTCGGCGCGGGCGGCAAGCCCATAAACGGTCTCGGTGGGCACAGCGACAAGCCCGCCCCCGCGCAAGATCGCCGCCGCGCGCGCTATCCCGGCTGCGTCCGCCGTCAGGCGCTCGGTGTGCTTGCCGCTCATGCCGCGCGGCTATAGGCGAGCGGGCCATGACACAAGACGTCCCCGATTGGCTGAGCGCCCCGGCTTACGTCTGGACCGGCGAGCGCGCGCGCGCCGTGCCCCATATCGAAGCGCCCCCGCTGGCTTTGTTGCGCGGGATCGACCGGCAGAAAGCCACCGTAACCGAGAACGTCGCCCGCCATGCGCGCGGCGCCGCCGCACACGACATGTTGCTGTGGGGCGCGCGCGGCATGGGCAAGTCGGCCCTGCTCCGCGCGGCGGTGGCGGACGCGCAACACGAGGACCCCGCCCGTCTCGCCCTTGTCCAAGTTGGAGCCGACGCGCTCGGCTCGCTGTCGCGGCTGTTCGCGACGCTGGGCGAGATCGAGCGCCGGTTCCTGGTGTTCATCGACGATCTCGGGTTCGCGTCTGGCGACATCGTCGCCCCGCGCCTGCTGCGCAGCTGGCTTGACGGCGGGGTCGAGGCGCGCCCGCGAAACGTGCGGCTGGCGGTGACGTCGAACCGGCGCGCGATCCTCGAGCGTGATGCGGCCGAGCAGGATTCTGCGGCGCTGGGCCCGCGCAATCCGCGCGACGCGCTCGACGACCAGCTCGCACTGGCCGACCGGTTCGGGCTGTCGATCGGGTTCCATGCCTGTTCGCAGGACGACTACCTGGTGATCGTCGCGGGCTACGCCGACGCCCACGGCCTGGCCTGGGAGCCGGGCGAGGCGCTCGAATGGGCGCGGCGACGCGGCGCCCGATCGGGCCGCGTGGCGTGGCATTTCGTCACCGAACTCGCCGGGCGCGCCGGCCAGGCGCTCTAGTTCGCGGCGGGCTGGCCAACTTGCGGGCTAGGCGCGCCGTCCAGCTCACTGACCGGCGGCATGCTCGCGCCGCGCACCCGTTGCGGTGCCGGCGCGGGCTGGGCGCCGGGCGCCGTGACGCGCCAGATGATGTTCGCGGTGTCGTCGCTCACCAGCAGTGCGCCGGTCTTGTCCCAGGCCACCCAGGTCGGGCGCCCGCGCGTCTCGCCATCTCCGGCCAGAAAGCTCTCCAGGACCGTGACCGGCTTGCCCAGCGGGTTACCGCGGGTATCGAAGGGCACGAACACGACATCGTAGCCCGAGGGCGGCTTGCGATTCCACGAGCCATGCCGGGCGATGAACGCGCCAGTGCCGAAGGTTTCGCCCATGCGGCTGCCTTCGCGCGTGAAAGCAAGTCCGAGCGCGGCGACGTGCGGGCCGAGCGCGTATTCGGGCCGGCGGGTATATTCGGTGAGGAAATTGGGCATCGGCGCTTCGACCCGCTCGTCGATGCGGTTCTTCCAGTAGACCCAGGGCCAACCGTACTGCGCGCCGACGGGTACGTTGGTCAGGTAATCGGGCACCAGATCGGAGCCGAGCATGTCGCGCTCATTGACCGTGGTCCAGAGTTCGCCGCTCCAGGGGTTCCACGCCAGCCCGTTGGGATTGCGCAGGCCGCTCCCGAACAGCCGCGCCTGGCCGCTGGCGAGGTCGATCTCGTGAATCGCCGCGCGGTTGCGCTCGATCTCCATACCCTCTTCCGCGATGTTCGAGGCCGAGCCGACGGCGACGTAGAGCCGCGCGCCGTCCTCGCTCAGCAGCAAGTTGCGCATCCAGTGATTACCCGCCGGCGGCAAGTCGACGAGCTTGGTCGGCGCCCCCGGGAGCGTCGTCGCCCCCTCGGGATAGTCGAACCGCAGCACGGCGTCGTGATTGGCGACGTAGAGCTTACCGTCATGCCAGGCGATGCCGCTTGGTGAGGACAGATCGGTGCGCAGCACGTGGCGCGCCTCGGCAACGCCGTCGCCATCGGCGTCGCGCAGCAGTACCAGCTTGTTGGGCGACGGGACCGACGCCCCTGCCCGGCTGAACAGCAGCCCGGCGATGAAATTGGTGATCGCTCCGCCGGCCACGACGCGGCCGGGCGCGTTGCCCTCGCTCACCAGGATGTCGCCATTCGGCATCGCGTAGATCACCCGGGGATGCTCGAGTCCCTCGGCGAAGCGATTGACCGCGAGGCCGGCTGCCGCGGCCGGCGCTTCGCCGTCGCGCCAGCCGATCGGCTTGGCGACAGCGACAGTCGGGATCGTCTGGGCGGCGGGCTCGGCCCACTCCGGGTCAGTTCCGGTGACTGCGGCAGCCGACAGTTCGGCCGGCGAGCCGCGCACGACCCACCAGACGGCGACGGCCACCAGCAGCACCACGACGACGGCGCCGATGGCGATCTTCTTGAGCAGTTGCATCCCTCCCACGTAAGCCAACGGCGGCTTTGCGACAACGGATTCCCCCGCTAGGCGATCCCGATGTTCGACAGTACCGCCGATCCCGCTCAACCCAAGCCAGAATTCTACCGCGAGCTGCTGCTCGCCGCCGACGCCATGACGGCAAGCGAACCCGATACCGTCGCGAATATGGCGAATGTCGCGGCACTGCTATGGGAGACCATGCCGGACCTCAACTGGGCGGGGTTCTACCGCCTGATCGGCGGGGAGCTGGTGCTCGGTCCCTTCTGCGGCAGGCCCGCTTGCACCCGTATCGCGCTCGATCGCGGAGTGTGCGGCGCGGCGGCGTCAACGCGCTCCAGCCAGCGGGTTGCCGACGTCCATGCGTTTCCCGGCCACATCGCTTGCGATGCGGCGAGTCGCTCGGAACTGGTCGTGCCGGTGCTGAGGCGGGGCGCGGTGATCGCGGTGATAGACCTCGACAGCCCCGCCCTCGCTCGCTTCGATGCCGACGACCAGGCCGGGATCGAAGCGCTCGCCGCGCTTATCGCGGACCGCATCTGAGCGGGGCCGACGCAGCATACCGCCAGCGTGAAGCGTAAAGTCGCGCGGCGCAACTTCGGCGTGCCCGCTAAATGGCGCCCCCGGTAAGCCGCTGACAGATCAGGTCGAGCTGGTCGAGCGTACGATAGCGGATGGTCACGGCGCCCGAGCGCGGATCGGCGTCGGCGCTGATCTTGACGGCGAGGCCAAGCAAATCTTCGAGATGCGCTTGCACCGCGGCGATATCGGCATCGTGCGCGGGCGGGGATGCAGGTGCTGTGGTCTTCCGCACGCGCGCACTGCCTTCGCGCGCGAGCTTTTCGACTTCGCGCACCGACAGGCCCTGATCGACCGCGCGCTGCGCCAGGGCCTCTGCTTCGGGATGCCCGACAAGGGCGCGGGCGTGGCCCATATCGAGCCGCCCGGTCTCGAGATGGTCGAGCACGCCGGAAGGCAGCGACAGCAGGCGCAGCAGGTTGGCCACATGGCTGCGCGACTTATCGACCAGCTGCGCGACCTCGACTTGAGTCATCCCCTCGCGCTCGACCAGGCGGTGAAACGCGCGCGCTTCCTCGACCGGGTTGAGGTCCTCGCGTTGAAGATTTTCGATCAGAGCCAGCGCCATCACGTCGCGCTCGCTCAGGTCGCGAATTAGTGCTGGTATTTCATGAAGTTGCGCCTTCTGAGCGGCGCGCCAGCGGCGTTCCCCGGCCACCAGTTGGTAGCGTCCCGAGCCGAGCGGGCGCACAATCACGGGCTGGATCACCCCGCGGTTGGCGATCGAGGTCGCGAGTTCGGTCAGCGCGGCGGGATCGAAGTGGCGACGCGGCTGCTCCGGATGCGGCTCAATCGAAGCGACCGGCAAATTGGCGAGGTCGCCATCGGCTGGATCTCGCGGTAGCGCCCCGTCCGCGCGGCCATTGACCAGCGGTTCCTCGCGGCGCGTCTCGCCCAGCAGAGCTCCGAGCCCGCGCCCGAGGCGCCGCGCGGCGGGCTTGGCCTCGCTCTTCTCGTCCACGCTCATGCCGCTTTCCTGTGTTGCGGGGGCAGCCGTGCGATCAGTTCGCGCGCCAGCGCCATGTAGGCGCGGCTGCCGGTGCAGGTGTTGTCGTAGATCAGCGCCGGCAACCCGTGGCTGGGCGCTTCGGACAGCCGCACGTTGCGCGGAATGACCGCCTCGAACACCAGTTTGCCGAGGCAATCGCGCACGTCGTCGGCAACCTGGTCGGTCAGCCGGTTGCGGCGGTCGAACATGGTCAGCACGATACCAACGATGCCCAGCGCGGGGTTGAAACGCTGCTGCACCTGCTCGACAGTGTGCAAAAGCTGACTGAGCCCCTCGAGCGCGAAAAACTCGCACTGCAGCGGCACCAACAGGGTGTCGGCAGCGCTGAGCGCGTTGAGCGTGAGCAGGCCGAGCGAAGGCGGGCAATCGATGAACGCGATGTCGTGGCCGTGGTGGCCCGCCAACACGCTGCTCAACAGAGCCGTGCGATCCTCGATCGAGACCAGCTCGATCTCGGCTCCGCTGAGATCGACGGTGGCCGGCACGATGTCGAGCAAGGGTATCCGCGTGGCCACGATGCATTGAGCGAGCGGAACCCTGTCGACCAGCAGGTCATAACTCGAAAGCGTTCGCTGCGCCGCCTCGATACCGAGGCCGGTCGAAGCGTTGCCCTGGGGGTCGAGGTCGATCAGCAGCGTCCGCCAGCCCGCAGCCGCCATCGCCGTCGCGATGTTGATCGCGGTGGTGGTTTTCCCGACGCCGCCCTTCTGATTCGCGATCGCAATGCAGATCATGGCAGGTGGGGTGTCCCTTGTCCGACTATGATGCCGCCATCCGGATCGGTGCATGAATGTTCCACGTGGAACATGGCGCGCACGGCTGAAGGCTGCTCAGCCAGCTCTTGCGCCGCAGAACGCCCCTTCGGCAACAACCACACGGTGGCCGGTGTGGAAAAGCGGGCGGACAAGCGGATCAATTTGTCGAGCGGAGCAAACGCCCGTGCGGTAATGACCCTCGCAGCGAAGCTTTCCACGTTCTCGAGCTTGGAGCCGACGATGTGGCAGTTAGTCAGGCCGAGCGCCACCGCCGCTGCGCTGAGCCATTCCACGCGGCGCTTGCGCGATTCGACGAGGGTGAAAGCGGCATCCGGGCGCGCGATGGCGAGGACGAGCCCGGGAAACCCAGCCCCGCTCCCGAGATCCAGCCAAGAACCGGGTTCCGTAGTAGGTGTATCTGTTCCACGTGGAACGTGGTCGGCCAGTTGCAGGCTGTCGGCGAAATGCCGTTGCCATACCGCATCGAGACTTGCCGCTGACACGAGGTTCTGGCGGGCGTTCTCCGCCGACAGCAGATCGGCGAGGCGCTCGAGACGCTCGAGCGCTGCGGCATCGACGCGCTCAGCGCAGAACGCGCGCGCATCGCCCTCGTCTGCGATCACGCGGCCCACCTGCGGCGCGCATGAACGAGGACTGCGGCCAGCGCGGCCGGCGTTATGCCGCAAATCCGGCTCGCCGCGCCGAGCGTATCGGGTGCCGCGGCGGACAGGCGTTCGACCATTTCGCGCGAGAGCCCGGGGATGTCCGCGAACGGAAAGCCCGGGCCGAGCAGGAGGGCGTCCCCCGCGCGCAGATCGCGAAGCTCGCCCTCCTGCCGCGCCAGATAAGGCGCGTAGATCGCGTCCTCACTCGCTTCGATCGCCGACTCGCTGGAGGGATCTAGTGCCGGATCGAGCCACGGCGCGAGCGCGGCCAGATCAACCTCGGGGAAACGCAGCCACTCCCCGAGCGGCTTGCGGCCTGCGTCCCTGCGCACCTCGATCCCGCCACTCGACAGCTCGGCCGCCAGCACCTCGCGCGCGAGTGCCTCTCGCCAGCTTGCCCGCTCCTCATCCTGGCGCGCGAACGCTTCGCGCCGCTCCGCACCGACGCAGCCCGCGGCGAGCGCGAGAGGCGTCAACCGCGTCGCGGCGTTGTTGGCGCGCAAGCGCAGCCGATACTCGGCGCGCGCAGTGAGCATGCGGTAAGGCTCGCTGACCCCGTGCAGCGTCAGGTCGTCGACCATGACGGCTAGATAGGAGTTGGCCCGATCGAGTGCCGGCGGCTCACGCTCCAGCCGGTCCGCCGCTGCGTGCAGCCCCGCCACCAGTCCCTGCGCGGCCGCTTCCTCGTAGCCGGTGGTGCCGTTGATCTGCCCGGCGCAATAGAGACCGGGCATGGCCCGCAGCTGCAGATCGCGACCGAGCGCACGGGGATCGATATGATCGTATTCCACCGCATAGCCCGGCACCGCCATCGTCACCCGCTCGAGCCCCTCGATCGTCTGCAGCATCGCCAGTTGCACGTCGGTGGGTAGCGACGTGCTGATCCCGTTCGGGTAGACCAGCGGCGTATCGAGGCCTTCCGGTTCGAGGAACACCTGATGCCCGTCGCGGTCTCCGAAGCGGTGGATCTTGTCCTCGATCGACGGGCAATAGCGCGGCCCCGCAGCCTCGATTGCACCCGTAAACAGCGGCGAGCGGTCGAGGTTGGCGCGAATGATGTCGTGGCTGCGGGCATTGGTGCGCGTGATCGCGCAAAACACCTGCGGATTGGCGCGCGCCTTCGTCAGCGGCGACATGGTCCACGGCTCGGCATCGGACGGCTGCTCCGCAAGCCGCGCCCAGTCGATCGTGCGCCCATCGAGCCGCGGCGGCGTGCCGGTCTTGAGCCGCGCCATCGGCAGGGCCGCCTCGCGCAGCTGCGCGGCGAGCCTCTGCGCGGAGGCTTCGCCGATCCGCCCGCCGGTCAGCCGCTCTTCGCCGCGAAACAGGGTGCCGCCAAGAAACGTGCCGGTACAGAGGATGACCGCCCCCGCCTCTAGTGCAGTCCCGTCGGCGAGATCGAGCCCCGCAGCGCGGCCCCCAGCGATCCGCAGCGCGGCCGCCTCGCCCTCGATCAGCGTCAGGTTAGGCTGGGCGCGAATCGCCCGTTGGACGGCTGCCTTGAACAGCTTGCGATCCGCCTGGACCCGCGGCCCCCATACTGCTGCGCCCTTCGAGCGGTTGAGCATCCGGTAGTGAATCGCGGCGGCATCCGCTGCGCGCGCGATCAGCCCGTCGAAGGCATCGACTTCGCGCACCAGATGCCCTTTGCCCAGTCCCCCAATCGCGGGGTTGCAGCTCATCGCGCCGACCGCTTCGAGGTCGAACGTTACCAGTGCCGTGCGCGCGCCCATGCGCGCGGCGACCGCCGCCGCCTCGCACCCGGCATGGCCGCCGCCCACCACCACGATGTCGAATGCATTGTCGGAGCCAGGCATGGCGGGGCCTCTAGCGCGTCCGCTGTTCCACGTGAAACATCATTTGCCGATGCAGAAGCGGCCGAACACCGCGTCGAGCACGTCTTCCGTCGCGCTTCTGCCAACCAGCCGGTCGAACGCCGTGCGGGCCTCTCGCAAGTGCTCCGCCAACAGCAACGGATCATGCTCGTCGGTTGCACGGCCCAAAGCCGCGGCAGCGCGATCGAGCCAGCCGCGTTGCCGAGCGTTGAGCGCGGCTTGGCCCGGCTTCGGCATGGCCCGCCGCGCCACGGCGACCAGATCACGGCGCAACGCACCGAGCCCTTCCCCGGTCACCGCCGAAACCCGATGCCGTGGCGACGTCTTGCCCGTGCGGTCCGGCCGGTCAGCCTGCGGCTCGATCTCCCAGGCGCCGCTGGGCGCTTCGCCTTCGGCACCGAGCCACAGCACCAGATCCGCCCGGCCGATCTCTTCCCGAGCGCGGCCGATGCCGATCGCTTCGACCATATCGCCGCTCTCGTCGCGCAGCCCCGCCATATCGACGAAGGTGAACGGCACGCCGGCGATGGCGACCGAGCGCTCGAGCACGTCGCGGGTCGTGCCCGGGATCGGCGTGGCGATCGCCGCCTCGCTCTCGATCAGCGCGTTGAACAGGGTCGACTTGCCCGCATTGGGCGGGCCGGCCAGCGCCACGCGAAACCCCTCGCGCAACGTTTCGGCCGAGGGCGCGGCCAAGGCGCTTGCGATATCGCCCTCTAATTGTCTGATATTCTTAGAGAACTGCGCTGGAAGCGTGATCTCGTCTTCATCGCCGAAATCCAACGTGGCTTCCAGCACCGCCGATAAGCCGACAAGCCGTTCCCGCCACCCCTCAACCTCACGCGACAGCGCGCCTCCCGCCGCCTCGAGCGCTGCGCGGCGTTGCAGCTCAGTCTCCGCGGAGAGCAGATCGGCCAGCCCTTCGGCCTCGGCGAGGTCGATCCGTCCATTGGCAAAGGCCCGGCGAGTAAACTCGCCCGCGTCGGCGCGGCGCAAATTCGCCAGCCGGCCAAGCGCCTGCTCGACCGCGACAATGACCGCGCGGCCGCCGTGCAGGTGCAATTCGGCCAGATCCTCGCCGGTGACGGTCCCCGGGCCGGGAAACCACAGCACCAGCGCGTGATCGAGCAAGTCGCCGCCCGCATCGCGCAGACGCGCCCGCGTCGCGCGACGGGGCGGCGGGAGCACACCCGCCAGAGCTGTCAGCGCCGCCCCCGCCTGAGGTCCGGTGATCCGCACGACCGCGATCCCCGCGGGCGGACTGCCGCTCGACAGCGCGAAGACCGTGTCCATCTCCCAATCCGGACGCGTCAGCCCTTCGGGCTAGCGTCGTCCTCCGCGCGGGCCGAAGCGTTGCGCGCACCTTCGACGAAGCTCTGGAACATCTTCAGCCCCATCTGCCCCATCGGCGCCAGGTTCTTGGCGTATTCCTGCATCTGATCGACGTTGCCGGCGCCCGCCATCGCCTTGGCAAAGGCATCGACGTAGATCGCGTTAGCCTTTTCGACATTGGGCAGGCCCATGAACTGGCGCGCCTCCTCGGGCGAGCAGTCGATCTCGATATTGACCTTCATCGGTAGGGCCCTTTCAATCGGCCCGAAGCGGGCATCGCGGAGGCATGGAGGCTTATATGAGCAATACACCGCGCATTTCCAGCCTTGCCGCGCTCGCGGCCCTGCTGACCTGCCAGGCAGGCGCGGCGCGCGAGCCGGTGCTCGGCGTCGGAGAGAGGGTCGAGGCGCGCTGGGACGGCGATCTCGACGGCGATGGCGAGGCCGACATCGCCTACATTGCCCGCGACCAGGACGGCCGCGAGCTGGTCGTCGCGCTGTCGAGGGGCCTCACCGAATCGCTCGAACTCGATCCCGACCCGCTCGGCTCCGGAGAGCTTTCGGCACCGCGCGGCGTGCTTCTTCTCAAGGACCTCACCGGCGGCACCACCGCGGTCTCGTCCACGCGCCGCTGGCGCTACGACGCGCGCACCCGGCGGATGCGGCTGATCGGACTCGACGCCACGCTTTACAGCCGCACCTATGCGCACGCCGGGTTCGAGGCGAGCTGGAACCTGCTGACCGGGGACGTGATCACCCGCGAGCTCCGGCTGAACAGCGCAGGCGGGGAACGGGCCTACAACCCCGCGATCGAAAAGCGATCCAAGCGCCGTTCGCCCTCGCTTTACCTGCCGCAATCGGCAGATCCGGACGCACTCGTGGGTTGGGGCGAGGACTGACCCCGCCCCCGCGCCCTACTGGTTCATCGTCGCGAAGAAGTCCTCGTTGGACTTCGAGTCCTTCATCTTGTCGAGCAGGAACTCCATCGCATCGACGGTGCCCATCTGCATCAGGATGCGGCGCAGGACCCACATCTTCGAGAGCTGATCCTTGGCGACCAGAAGCTCTTCCTTGCGGGTGCCGGATTTGCCGACGTCGAGCGCCGGGAAGATGCGCTTGTCGCTGACCTTGCGGTCGAGCACGATCTCGGAGTTGCCGGTGCCCTTGAACTCCTCGAAGATCACTTCGTCCATCCGGCTGCCGGTGTCGATCAGCGCGGTGGCGATGATCGACAGCGAGCCGCCTTCCTCGATGTTGCGCGCGGCGCCGAAGAAGCGCTTCGGGCGCTGCAGCGCGTTGGCATCGACACCGCCGGTCAGGACCTTGCCCGAGCTCGGCACGACGGTGTTGTAAGCGCGGCCGAGGCGGGTGATGGAATCCAGCAGGATCACCACGTCCTTCTTGTGCTCGACCAGGCGCTTGGCCTTTTCGATCACCATTTCAGCGACTTGAACGTGGCGCTGAGCCGGCTCGTCGAAGGTCGAGGAGATCACCTCGCCCTTCACCGAGCGCTGCATGTCGGTCACTTCCTCCGGCCGTTCGTCGACCAGCAGGACCAGCAGGAACACCTCGGGATGGTTGTCGGTGATCGCCTTGGCGATGTTCTGCAACAGGACGGTCTTGCCGGTGCGCGGCGGCGCGACGATCAGCGCGCGCTGGCCTTTGCCCTGCGGGCTGATCAGATCGATCACCCGCGCCGACTTGTCCTTGACGGTCGGATCGCTCGAATCGAGATTGAGCCGTTCGTCGGGATAGAGCGGGGTCAGGTTGTCGAAGTTGGTGCGGTGGCGCACGGCATCTGGATCGTCGAAATTGACGCTGGTCAGCTTGGTCAGCGCGAAATAGCGCTCGCCGTCCTTGGGCGCGCGGATCTCGCCTTCGACCGTGTCGCCGGTCCTGAGGCCCCATTTGCGGACCTGGTTGGGCGAGACATAGATGTCGTCGGGTCCGGCGAGATAGTTGGCCTCGGGGCTGCGCAGGAAGCCGAAGCCGTCCTGCAGCACTTCGATCGTACCCTGGCCGACGATCTCTTCGCCTTCCTCGGCGACTTCCTTGAGGATGGCGAACATCAGGTCCTGCCGGCGCATCGTGCTGGCGCCCTCGACCTCGTATTCCTCGGCCATCGCGACCAGTTCGGCCGGGGCCCTTTTTTTCAATTCTTTCAAATGCATGATGTATGATCCGTGGGGGAGTTTCGGGGGGCGCCGGCAGGTCTTCAGGGCTTGGGGAAAGCGAGACCCGGCCGCTCTGGAACGGCGGCCTCGGCCGGAGACAAGGTTCAGATATGGATTCGCCGCGGCACCGTCAATTCGAGAAATGGCGGGAAGCCGCCGCCGCAGGCCTCAGAACGGCTTGATGATCACCAGAACGACGACCAGCGCCACAACCACCCCGGGCACCTCGTTGAGCAGACGGAGCGCCTTGCCCGAAAGAGCCCGTTCGCCGCGGGCGAGCTTGCGGGCATACCCGGTCAGGTATCCCTGATAGCCCGACAGGCCGAGCACCAGCAGCAGCTTGGCGTGAAACCAGCCCTGGCTCCAGGCATCCACGGTATAGGCCAGCGCCAGCCCGAGCACCCACACGACGGCAATCGAGGGGTTGAGGATGATCTTGATCAGCTTCTGCTCACGCTCGAGCCACTTGGCGTTCTCGGGCGAGTCCGGCTCGGCTTCCTGATGATAGACGAACAGCCGCGGCAGCATGAACAGCCCGGCCATCCAGAAGATCACGAATACGATGTGGCCGGCCTTGAGCCAGAAATAGGTCACCGAAAGCACATCCTGCATGGACCCAGCTTAGCCGTGCGGCCCGCGTCCGTCATCCCCGCACCGCGGCGATCAGGCGTTCGACATGCGCGATCGGGGTTTCCTTGTCGATGCCGTGGCCGAGGTTGAACACATGCGGACGCCCGGCGAAGGCCTCGAGGATGCGCCGGGCCGAAAGCTCTAGCTCCGGACTGCCCGCCAGCAGCACGAGCGGATCGAGATTGCCCTGGACCGGCAGACCCTCCGGCAGGACAGCATTGGCCCAGACCGGATCGACCGTCTCGTCGAGCCCGATCGCATCGACACCGGTTTCGCGGGCATAGGCCGGCAGCTTGCCGCCGGCACCCTTGGGAAAGCCGATCACCGGCAGACCGGGGCAACGCCCGTGCAGCCCGGCGGTGATGCGCGCATTGGGCGCGATCACCCAGCGTTCGAACTGCGCGGGGCTGAGGCTGCCGGCCCAACTGTCGAACAATTGCACGGCCTCGACCCCCGCCTTATGCTGCGCGGCGAGATAATCGATCGTGAGATCGGCAATAGCGTCGATCAACACCTGCATCGCGCCGGGATCGGCATAGGCGAGCGCGCGCGTCTCGGCCTGGTCCTTCGATCCTTGCCCAGCCACCATATAGGTCGCCACGGTCCAGGGACTGCCCGCGAAGCCGAGGAAGGTGGTCTCCGGGGGTAGGACCGCCCGGACCCGGCGAACGGTCTCGTAGACCGGCTCCAGGCGCTCCAGGCGGCGTGTCAGCCCGCCAAGCGAGCCCGCCGACAGCGGAGGCGCAAGCCTGGGCCCCTCACCTGGCCCGAACGACAGGTCCTGGCCCAGCGCCCATGGCACGGTCAGAATGTCGGAAAACAGGATCGCGCCGTCAAAACCGAACCGGCGGATCGGCTGGAGCGTGACTTCTGCCGCGAACTCCGGATCGGTCGCCAGCTCGAGAAAACCGCCCTTCTCCGCGCGCAATTCGCGATACTCGGGCAGGTATCGACCCGCCTGCCGCATCAGCCAAAGCGGCGCCCGGTCGCCCTTATGGCCGCGCAAGGTATCGAGAAGCAAACCGGGCATCGGAGAGTCCAATCCAAATAATATAGATATTTATAGAGGATTTAGGACTCTGTTGGCCCTGTGGATTGTGGGGAAAGCGGGCTGTGCCGCAAATTGTCCCGGCTGAACAGAGGGCGCCGCAGGCTCCGACTCTGCAGCGAGGTTGAGTCGAGTCAAAGCTTTCCTCGCTATCCCCAGGCTGTTGAAACAAATCTGCCATGTTCACGGAATGCAGCGCGGCCGGCCGGCAGCGGGGGTCATTCTGCGTCCCAAACTTGTCCGGCTTCCCTTCCCGTGGTTTATGCCGGCTCTTGTCCACATGACCCAGCTCCATCTCCACCTCCTCTCGGACTCGACCGGCGAGACGCTGGAGATGCTGGCCAAGGCGGCGCTCGCCCAATTCGACGATGCCCAAGTGATCCGCCATTTCTGGCCGATGGTTCGCTCGCAGCAGCATCTCGACCGGATCGTGGAGGAGCTAGCCGCGCATCCCGGCCTTGTACTCTACACGCTGGTCAACGACGACACGCGTCACCGGCTCGAAGAACGGTGCCGGGCACTCGGGCTGCCTTATGTGGCCCCGCTCGACAGCGTCACCGCCGCGCTCGAAGATCGCCTGGGCCAGGAAGCCAAGGGCCGGCCCGGGCGCCAGCATGCGATGGATGAGGCCTATTTCGCGCGTGTCGACGCGATCCACTTCACCATTGCCCACGACGACGGGGTCGGCTGCGAGAACTGGCACGAGGCCGACATCGTGCTGACGGGGGTCTCGCGAACCTCGAAGACCCCGACCAGCATCTACCTCGCCAATCGCGGCTACAAGGTCGCCAACGTGCCGCTGGTGATCGAAAGCCCGCCGCCGGCGGTGCTGTTCGAACTGCGCAAGCCGCTCGTCGTCGGATTGACGACCGCGCCGCGGCGACTGATCCAGATCCGCCGCAACCGGCTGCTCTCGCTCAACGAGACCACCGAAACCGCTTATGTCGACGAGGAACGGGTCGAGCGCGAGCTGGCGTTCGCGCGGCGCCTGTTCGCCGACAACAACTGGCCGGTCATCGACGTCACCCGCCGCTCGATCGAGGAGACGGCGGCAGCGGTGATCAACCTGATGGGCGAGCGCGGCCAGCGCGGGCTCGAAGAGAGCGGGAGCAAACCGATATGATCGTACTGGCCTCGAGAAGCGCGTCGCGCCGGGCGATGTTGAATGCCGCGGGCGTGGTGTTCGAAGTCCGCCCCGCCGCGATCGACGAGCGTGCGCTCGAGGCCGGACTGGCGGAGGCGAGCCCCGACCAGGTGGCGCTCGCGCTGGCCGAAGCCAAGGCACGCTCGGTCGATGGGCACGAGCGGCCGGTGCTGGGCAGCGATTCGGTGGTCACGGTCGACGGCCACCGCTTCAACAAGCCCGCCAGCCGGCTCCAGGCGGCCGAACACCTGCGGTTCTTCTCGGGCAAGACGATGCAGCTCCATTCGGCGGCGGCGATCGCGGTCGGCGGGGCGCCGCGCTGGAGCCACGTCGCGGTCGCCTCGCTCAAGGTGCGCCCGCTGTCGGACGCTTTCATCGACAGCTACCTCGCCGCCGAATGGCCCGAAGTCGGCCAGTGTGTGGGCGTGTTCCGCATCGAAGGGCTCGGCGTGCAACTGTTCGAGCGCATCGACGGCGACCATTTCACCGTACTCGGCATGCCGCTGCTGCCGGTGCTGGCGGCCCTGCGCGAACTGGAAGTGATCCCGGCGTGAGCAAGCCTTACGCCGAGGTGATCGGCGATCCGATCGCCCAGTCGAAGTCGCCGGCGATCCACAATTTCTGGCTCGGAAAGCTGGGAATAGAGGCTGAGTACCGCGCCTGTCATGTGCGGACCGAAGGGCTTGCGGACTATTTCGCGCGCAGACGCGAAGACGCGAACTGGCGGGGCTGCAACGTCACGATGCCGCACAAGCAGGAGGTGAGGCCTTACCTCGGCCACCTCGATCCGCTCGCGAAGCAGATCGGCGCCGTCAACACTGTCGTGCGCGAGGGCGCCGGCCCGCTGAGCGGATACAATACCGATGTAGCGGGGTTTCTCGAGCCGTTGCTGCCGCTTCTTGGCCAACCGCACCTGTTCCGCATGGCGCGTGTGCTGGGTACCGGCGGCGCGGCGCGCGCCATTGTCGCGGCACTTTCTGCCGAGGGGTTCGTCATCGTGCTAGCCGGCCGCGATCCCACGAAAGCGCAGGCGCTCCTCAAGGAGCTCGCGAGCGGCCGCGATCATCGCCCGGTCGATATCGTCCATTTTGCCGATCCGACCGACTTCGCGTTCGACGATCGGTCTGGGTGCCTCGACCTGATTATCAATGCCAGCCCGCTCGGCATGGCCGGACAACCGTCGCTCGCCTTCGACTTCACCCACGTCCCGCCCGGCAGCGTGGTCTACGATATCGTCACGCACCCGGTCGACACCCCGCTGCTGGCCGCCGCGCGCGACGCCGGCCTGCGCACGATCGACGGACTCGCCATGCTGATCGGCCAGGCCGCCGCCGCGTTCGAGATGTTCTTTGGCGTCAAGCCGCCACGCGAAGACGGCGACGCCGAGCTGCGGGCGCTGCTGACGCGGTGAGCCGGCCGTTCATCCTAGGCGTCACCGGCTCGGTCGGGATGGGCAAGTCGACCGTGGCGGCGATGTTCGAACGGCTCGGCGTGCCGGTGTTCGATGCCGATGCAATCGTCCGTGCCTTGCAAGGTCCCAAGGGGGCGCTTGTCGAACGGATCGAGGAAGCCTTTCCGGGCACGACCGGCGCCCAGGGTGTCGATCGCCCACGTCTCGGCGCGGCCGTGTTCGGCGATCCGGAGGCGCTCGCCCGGCTCGAAGCCATCGTCCACCCTGCCGTGCGCGCGGCGCGTGCGGAGTTCCTGCTGGAGCATGCCGGCGCTCCGCTGGTCGTGTTCGACATCCCCCTGCTGTTCGAGAAAGGCGGCGTTGACGAAGTCGGCGCGGTCGTCGTGGTCTCGGCGCCGGCTGAGGTGCAGCGCGCGCGGGTGCTGGCCCGCCCCGGCATGACGCCGGAACGCTTCGCGCAGATCCTGGCGCTTCAGTTACCCGACGCCGAAAAGCGCGCGCGCGCCAACTATGTCATTGATACCGGGGGGTCTCTCGCCGCGACCGAGGACCAGGTTGCGGCGCTGGTGGAGAAGCTGCGCGGCTGACCCTTGCAAGCCGCCCGGCGCGGGCGCAATAATCGGGTGATGCGCGAAATCGTGTTTGACACCGAGACCACCGGCATCGACCCCCAGGGCGGCGACCGGATGGTGGAGATCGGCTGCATCGAGCTGGTCAACCGCGTGCCGACTGGCCGCACGTTCCACGCTTACTTCAATCCCGGCCGGCCGATGCCGATCGAGGCGGAACGGATTCACGGGCTGAACGACGCCTTCCTCGCCAGCAAGCCGGCGTTCGACATGCACGCGCTCGAACTGCTCGAGTTCCTCGCCGATACGCCGCTGGTGGCGCACAACGCGCAGTTCGATTTCGGCTTCCTCAATCGCGAGCTCAGCCTGTGCGGCCATCCGGCGGTGGGGCTCGACCGCATGATCGACACGCTGGCCCTCGCCCGCCGCCGCCACCCGGGCGCCAAGCATTCGCTCGACGCGCTGTGCACCCGCTACGGCGTCGATCGCAGCCACCGCGTGCTCCACGGCGCGCTGCTCGACGCCGAGCTGCTCGCGCAAGTGTATGTCGAACTGACTGGCGGGCGGCAGATCGGGCTCGAACTGGCGGCGGAAAGCAGCGTCAGCGTGGTTCGCCTTGCCGCCGTTCGCGCGCCCCAGCGCCCGCTGCGCCCGGCCCGTCCCCATGCGCCGTCGGCTGCGGAGCTGCTGCGGCACAAAGCGTTCGTCGAGACGTTGGAATCCCCGCTCTGGCTGCACTGATCCGCCGGGGCACTCACAACTGGAGGAGAGCCCGATCCCATGGACATTCGCGTTTCAGGACACCAAGTGGACACGGGCGCGGCGCTTCAGGAGCACGCTTCCGACCGGCTCTCTGCGATCAGCCAGAAGCACTTCAGCCGCGCGATCTCGTCGCAAGTCACTTTCGGCAAGGCCCCTGCCAACGGGTTCGCCTGCGACATCGTGGTCCATGTCAATCACGGCCTGATCCTCAAGAGCCACGGCCAGGCGCATGACGCCCACCATGCGTTCGACCAGGCCGCCGAAAAGGTCGAGAAGCAGCTCCGCCGCTACAAGCGCCGTCTCAAGGACCGCCACGAGCAGGCCGACCACGCGCAGCGCCAGGAAGAAGCGGCCTATACCGTGTTCGACATCGGCGAGCCCGAATCCGAAGAAGCGCCGGATGCGCCCGCGGTCGTCGCGGAGACCCGCACCGACATTCCCGAATGCAGCGTATCGGATGCCGTGATGATGCTCGATCTGCGGCACACCAACGCGCTGTTCTTCAAAAATGCTGGAACCGGCCGCCATAATATGGTGTATCGACGCGACGACGGATCGATAGGCTGGGTCGAACCATCCTAATCGCCCCCGGGGCCACTTGGGGGGTCCACGATCCCGACGATTCTTCCTTTTTAGATGCCGAGAGCTCGATGCGCGAGCCGGTGATGTTTATCTTGTGAATGAGAGCCCCCGACCGATGCCGTCCTTCTTTGCCGTCAAGCCCGAGGCGGTCGCCTTCGCCGATGCGGCGGACAAGCCGTCGATCCTGGCGGCGCTCAGCCGGCTGTTCGCGGCCGGCTGGGAACTCGATCCCGCCTTGGTGCTGGAGCAGCTCGAAGAGCGCGAGCGGCTCGGCAGCACCGGGTTCGGGCGCGGCGTGGCGATCCCGCACGCGCGCATCGCCGGCCTGCGGCGGCCGGTCGCGGCGCTGATCAAGCTGAGCCAGCCAGCCGACTTCGCCGCGGCGGACGGATTGCCGGTCGATCTGGTGTTCGGCCTGCTCTCTCCGGAAAACAGCGGCGCTACTCATCTCCATGCGCTCGCCGCGATTTCCCGCCTCGCCCGCGACGACCGGATGCACGAAGCGATGAGCGACGCCCCCGATGCCGCCGCGCTGTACAGCCTGCTGACGAATGCCGCGGACCGCGACGCCGCCTGAGGCGGGCCAGAGCGGGGCGGCGGTTCACTTTCGCGCGCTGGAAACGCTCTACCGCTCGGCGCCGATCAATCGGCTGTTCGCCTCGCGGCTGGAGATTCCCGCCGCGGGTCGCTCGCGGATCACGTTCGAGGTCGATCCGGCGTATTATCACGCGGCGGGCGCGGCGCACGGC
The DNA here is from genome assembly GCA_002279825.1 of Sphingomonadales bacterium 12-68-11. Taxonomy (GTDB): domain Bacteria; phylum Pseudomonadota; class Alphaproteobacteria; order Sphingomonadales; family Sphingomonadaceae; genus Croceibacterium_A. The sequence goes on along the minus strand of NCCV01000001.1, from coordinate 371,763 downwards.
ACGCTCTATTTCAAGATGCTCGACGACGCGGCGTTCTATGCGGCGAATTCGCTCGTGTCCGACCGCTTCCTGCTGACCACCGCGTTCAACCTGCATTTCACCAAGCCGGTACGCGCGGGCCGCGTGATCGCAGAGGGCACGTGGATCAGCGGCCGGCGGCGCGTGTTCGTGGCCGAGGCGCACCTGGTCGACGAAGACGGCGACGAGATCGGGCGCGGCACGGGAACTTTCATGCGTTCGCACATCGCGCTGGCCGGCCTCGCCGGCTACCGCGCGGAGGGCTGACAGGTGGAGTCGCGCCTGCCCGCCCACCTCGAAGTCGCGGGGATGATCCGTGCCGTTCAGGCCGCAGGCGGGTTCGCAACCGTGATCGCAAAGGGCGATCGCGAAGCAGGCACGATCCTGGCGATTTGTTGCGTCAATGGCGCCGGCGCCGCAGCTTACGAACGCATGCCGCAAGCGGATGGCAGCCGAAAGTGGACCCTGACGCGCAAGCAAAGCATTGAAGAAAATAGAGAGTTCTGGGAATACTGCGACCGCCGAAGCAAACAGGACAATGACCTCTGGATCGTCGAACTGGATATCGCGAACGGTGAACGCTTCATCGACGACACGTTAATTTCTCGTTGACTTTAAATCGCCGGCGGCTAGGCGGCCGGCCACTTCCTTACAGCGCAGGCGGTGTTCGCGGTATTCAGGCCGCGAGTGTCCGTGCGCAGACGGGGAGCGGCCGGCAGGCCTTGGGACGGATCGGACGAAGAGCCTCGGCTCGAGCCCGCCCGCCCCCGCCTGCGCAGGTCCGCTCACCGCCCTGAGTAAAAGGTTTGATGACTGTTTCGACGAAGCGGATCGGGGCCCTGGCCTTGTCCGCAACTTTCTGCGCCGCCCTGTTGGGCGCCGCGCAAGCCTGGGCCGCCGCCGATACCGGCGATAGCGCGCCCGCCGCCGCCGAGGCGGCTCCGTCTTCCACACCGGCCGAGACGATCCGCTTCGTTGCGGAGCCGGTCGTCCAGCCGCTACCCGACCAGCCCGCCGAGCCTGCCGAAGCGGCTTCGCTCCATGCGCTGGTTGCGGAGATGCCGGCGGATCAGCCGCTCTCCCACGATATGCGCTGCCTCGCGCAGGCGATCTACTTTGAGGCACGCGGCGAGCCGCTTGATGGGCAGCTTGCCGTCGGGCGGGTGGTCGTCAACCGCGCCGCTTCCGGGCGCTTCCCGAGCGACTATTGCGGCGTCGTCACCCAGCGCGGGCAGTTCTCGTTCGTGCGCGGCGGCCGCGTGCCGGGCGCAGACGAACGCTCTTCGGCGTGGCGCAAGGCCGTCGCGCTGGCGCATATCGCGCACCGCGATCTGTGGGACAGCCAAGTCGACGACGCGCTGTTCTTCCACGCGACTTACGTTCGGCCGCGCTGGGCGCACCGCAAGGTCGCGACCATCGACAACCATGTGTTCTATCGCTGAGCACAGCCTGAGCGGCGGCGCGGCCTAGCGCAGTTCGACCCACACCGGGGCGTGGTCGCTGGCCTTCTCGCGCCCGCGGTGTTCCTTGTCGACGCCCGCCGCCACGAGCCGGTCGGCGCATTCGGGCGAGAGCAGCAGGTGGTCGATGCGGAACCCGTGGTCGCGCTGCCAGGCGCCGGCCTGGAAGTCCCAGAAAGTCCACACCCCGCCGCGCGGGTTGAGCGTGTCGAGCGCGTCGGTCCAGCCCTGGTTGAGAATGCGGCGATAGGCATCGCGGGATTCCGGCTGCATCAGCGCGTCCGCGGCCATCGCGCGGACCGACCACACGTCCTTGTCCTCGGGGATCACATTGAAATCGCCGACCACCACGGTCGGCTGCTCGCGCGCCAGCAGTTCGCGCAGGCGCGCGTGGAGGCGTTCCATCCAGGCGATCTTGTAGTCGAACTTGGGGCCCGGGTGCGGGTTGCCGTTGGGCAGGTAGAGATTGACGATCCGCAGCGTGCCCCAGGGACCCGTGACGTCGGCTTCGAGGTAGCGAGACTGGACGTCCTCGGGATCGCCGGCCAGGCCGCGCCCGGCTTCGACCGGCGCGACCCCGTCCGCCAGAATCGCTACCCCGTTGAACCCTTTCTGGCCATGCCAGATCGCGTGGTAGCCGATCTTCTCGAACTCGGCGGCGGGGAAGCCATCGTCCTGGCTCTTGATCTCCTGCAGGCAGGCGACCGCGGGGCGTGTTTCCTCGAGCCACTCGAGCAGCCTCGGCAGCCGCGCCTTGACGCCGTTGATGTTGAAAGTCGCGATCCGCACAGCCACGGTCTTATGGCGCGGATCGGGCCTTGGCTAGCGCCGGTGCGCTCAGATCCCGAAGCTGGAGCCGCACCCGCAACCGGCGGCTGCATTGGGGTTGTCGACCTTGAACGCCGCGCCGCCGAGCGATTCGACATAATCGACCGTGCTGCCGGCGACCAGATCGAGGCTGACCGGATCGACCGCCAGCGTGACGCCGTCGGTCTGGCTGGTCACGTCTTCGGCCTCGGTCGCGTCGGCCAGATCGAACTTGTACTGGAACCCCGAACAACCGCCCCCTTCCACCGACAGGCGCAGAATCGCGGGGCGGCCTTGCCGCTGTGCGATGGCGCCCACGCGGCGGGCGGCAGCTTCGGTCAGGGTCAGCGTTTGCGCCATGCGCGCGATGTAGGGCCCGCGCGGCCGCTTCTCAAGCCATGCGGATGTAATCGCGCATCGCTTCGGCCTCCGACTGGATCTGATCGAGCCGGTGCTTCACCAGATCGCCGATCGAGACGAAGCCGGCCAGGCGCTCGCCTTCGACCACCGGCAAGTGGCGGATGCGGCGGCGGGTCATGAGCGCGAGCGCTTCAAGCACGCTGGTGGCGGGCTCTACGGTGATCGCCGGTGCCGTCATGACGTCAGCGATGCGCAACCCGAGTGCCGTTTCGCCCTGGCGGGCGATGCAGTACAGCACGTCGCGCTCGGAGAAGATGCCGACCACGCGGCCTTCCGCGACCACCGGCATCGCACCGATCCGCCGATCGGCCAGCTGCCGCGCGGCCTCCAGCACCGAGTCGCCAACGGAACATTGGACCACGTCCGGGCTGCGCCCGGCCAGAACCTTGCCAATCGTCATCGTTTCTCTCCCCTTCTGCAGGGCGAACATGCCACGAAAACGTGCGCCTGGCCAAATCGATGCCTCGGTGTGGTTGCCAGCGCCCGGCGGCAGGCGCATGGCCGGGGCGATGACGCGGCCCTCTCCCCTCGACGACCTGCGCAACTCGGTCCACGCTTGGGCCCGGTTCCGCTGGCTCATGAAGCTGATGGCCGCGATCACGCTCACAGTCGTGGGGATCGCGATGGTGCTGATCTATTTCAACAACGGCCTGGCATCGATCCACCTCTACATCGCCACCGCGCTCGGCATCGGCGCCGCGATGGCGCTGACCGCATTCCTGATGGGCCTGGTGTTCCTGTCGAGCGGCACCGGCCACGACGAATCGGTCGCGAAAGGCGAATCCGACACTTTGGACTAGCGCGACGGGCGCAGGCGGAAGGCTTCCACCGGCACGCCGCCGATCAGGTGCTCCTGTATGATGCGCTCAAGCACGGCCTCGGTGCACGAATGGTACCAGACCCCGTCGGGCCAGACGACCGCGATCGGCCCGGCGACACATATCTGCAGGCAATCGGCCTTGGTCCGCTGCACACGTCCCAGCTCGGTGGCGGCGGTTGTCTCTGGTCCGACCAGCCCCAGTTCCTTGAGCCGGCGCTTGAGATACTTCCAGGCCCGCTCGCCCACCTCGCGCGAGCAGCACTCCTGCTTTTCCGAGAGCGCGCACAAAAAGATGTGACGACCGATCGCGTCGCCGCCGATCTTCGCCAGCGCGCCGCGCGCCTGGCTTAGCTCGGCATCGTGGTCGTCGGGGTTCATCGCGCGCGCGAACCGGGCGGCGCGGGCGCGCTCAGCCCTTCTTGCCGGCGATGCGGGCGATTTCGGCCTTGACCAGCCGCTCGACCATCGCGGGCAGATTCTCTTCGAGCCACTGCGCGAGCATCGGCCGCAGCAGTTCGCGCGCCAGCCCCTCGAGCGAGGTTTCCCCGGAGCGGACGATCTGCGGCGGCGCGCCAGGCTCGGAAATCATCGCCAGCGCGGCCAGCGACTCGCGCATCGACTGCGCGGTGCCTTCCGTGGTCAGCCCGCTGCCCTCGAAAGCCTGATCGGGGAGCGCGGCAAAGGCTTCGGCGAGTTCGAGGACTTCATCCTCCTCGTCATCGTCGCTGTCGTCGGCGGACTCGATCAACGTCTCCTCGACGCTTGCGCTCGTGCGGCGGCGCCGCTCGGCGCGCTGCGTTTCGCGGTTGTCGCGCGCGATCACTTTCTTGATCGATTCGAGGATGTCCTCGACCGACGGTTCGCCCTCTTGCTTCATGCCGCCCTCACGGAGCCGTGGGAGCGGCCTGATCGCCGCTTGCCACCGTGCTTTGCGGGGGAGTTTCCGCATCCTGGGTGGGGATGTCAACGGTGCGGGTCGATTGGGTGACCGGATCGGGATCGCGCTGCCAGTCCCAGATGATGCCCTTGACCCGGTCGTAATTGGCGACGGGATCGTACAGCGGGCCGTAGGCTTCGAGGCCCAGGTCGCGCGCCTCGGCGCGGCCCATGGCTGCCAGCAGCGTAAACCCGGCGACATAGGCGTTGCGCCGCGCGGTCACGAGCTGGACTTGCGCGCGTAGCAGCTCCTGCTGCGCGTCGAGAATGTTGAGCACCGTGCGGTTGCCGACCGAGTTTTCGGCGCGGACGCCTTCGAGGCTCAGCTCGGCGGCGGCGACCGCGGCCTGGGTCGATGCGATGATCGCGCTCGCCGCCTGCCAGCTGGCATAGGCCGAGCGGACTTGTGCGATCACATCGCGTTCGGCCGCGACGATGTTCTCCAGCGCGGCCGAAGCGCGAGCTTGCGCCTGGCGCTGGAGCGCCGCGGGCCGGCCGCCCTGAAACAGCGGGATCGTCGCGCGGACCCCGGCGGTGACGCCGCTCGAATCGTTGGCGAAGCCCACCGGCGCGCCAGAGTAAGAGCCGAGGAAATTGGAGTAATCGCCGCCGAGCGTGACATCGAGACGCGGCAGGCGCGCGGCATCGGCGGTGCGGATGTCGATGTTTGCCGCCCGCGCGCGTTCCTGCGCCCCCAGCAGGTCCGGGTTGTTGGCGATCGCCACATCGACCGCCATCTCGGGGCTGCCCGGCAGGCCCGGGAGCGGAGGCGGCGGCTGGAGCTCGCCCGGCGCCGCGCCGACCAGCGCGATGTAGTTCTCCTTGGCGCGGATCAGGTTGGCCTGCGCCGTACGCAAGTCGCCGCGCGCCAGCGCCAGCCGCGATTCCGACTGGGCGACGTCCGTGCGCGTCAGATCGCCGATCTCGAACCGGTCACTGGTCGCCTGAAGGTTGATCTCGAGCACCGAAACGTTGTTGGCCGACAGGCCGACGATCGCTTCGTTCTGGATCACGTCCATGTAGGTGGCGACGACCTGGCTGAAGATCGCGCTCTCGGTGCCGCGTAAATCGGCGCGGCCCGCCAGCACGCGCGTCTCCGCGGCGCGGATCTGGTTGCGGACGCTACCGCCGGCATAGACCGGCACGGTCAGCGTGGCTCCAGCGCCGGCCGATCGGACCGGGCCGACCCCGCCGCCGCTGTCGTAGAGGAACTCGCTGTAGCTGGCGGTGCCGCTCAGCCCGGGCAGCGCATCGGCGCGCTCGATCGGCACGGTCTCGTCGGTTGCGCGCAAGTTGGCGCGCGCGGCCTCGAGCGTGGGATTGTGCTGGTTGGCGAGCGCGAGCGCTTCCTGCAGCGTATCGGCGGGGCCGTCCTGCGCCAGCGCGGGCGCGGCCACGGCGCAGGCGCCGGCCAGAAGCAGAATCCGCAATGCTTTTTGCCGCACTCTCAGAAGCTCCAGCGCTTGACGGGCGCGAACTCGGGCAGCACCGGAATGCCGATCTCGGCGAGCGGCAACAACGCGACTTCGCCGGCCGCCTTGCGCCCGGCCGCGAGCCGAGTGACGCCGCCATCGGCCAGGCCCATGACCACCCGGGCGCCATCCGCCAGCCGCGAGACCAGCGCCTCGGGCAGTTGGGCCGCGGCGCCGTCGATCACCAGCAGCGTGAAGTCGCTCCCCGAGCCCGCGCCGGCGGCTGCGCTCGCCGCATCGAGCACTTCGAGCGTGCCGACGAGGGGGCTGAGCAGTTCGGCGAGGTAGCCGCTGCCGCCGTCGACCAGCAGCGCTTTGTCGGCGCCGGTCGGTGCCGCTTCCTGCAGCATGGCGCCCTGAACTTGCGGGGCGGCCAGATACCGGCCTTGGCCGAGCGCGATCGCCCGGTCCATGTAGGCGGATCCAAGCGCGCCCTCTGGAACGAACCGCTCGCGCGGAACTTCGCTCATCCGTTGCAGCACGAACTCGGCGTTGATCCCGCTCGGGCGCAGCTGGCTGTCGATCATCGCCCGGCGGGCGGTGTCGTGTCCGGCGGGGCGATCCTGAACAAGCGTCACGAGTGGAATTTCTCTTGTCGGCCTCGGGGGGCGAGCCTTAGGGCCAGAACATGGACCCGGCAATGGCCGGGTTTGTTACAATTGGTCGTCGCAAACGGCCATAGGCGATCGCGGCGCGGCCGCGAACGCGATTCGACGGGCGGAAGGGCAGCTTCGATGAGCGACATGGTCACGATCCGCGAGGACGACCTGATCGAAAGCGTCGCCGACGCGCTCCAGTACATCTCCTACTACCACCCGATGGACTACATCGCTGCGCTCGGCGCGGCTTACGAGGCCGAGCAAGGGCCCGCGGCCAAGGACGCGATCGCCCAGATCCTGACCAACAGCCGGATGTGCGCCGAAGGCCACCGGCCGATTTGCCAGGATACCGGAATCGTCAACGTGTTCGTGAAATGGGGGCAGGAGTGCCGCCTGGAATCGGCGCGTGCGCTGCAGGACGTCGTCGATGAAGGCGTGCGGCGCGCTTACAATCACCCCGAAAACAAGCTGCGCGCCTCGGTGCTGGCCGATCCGGCGTTCACCCGCCGCAACACCCGCGACAACACCCCCTGTACGCTGTCGGTGGAGATGGTGCCGGGACGGACGGTGAGCATCGACGTCGCCGCAAAAGGCGGCGGCAGCGAGAACAAGTCCAAGTTCAAGATGATGAACCCGAGCGACAACATCGTCGACTGGGTGCTCGAGATGCTCCCGCAGATGGGGGCCGGCTGGTGCCCGCCCGGCATGCTCGGGATCGGCATCGGCGGCACGGCCGAGCACTGCGTGAAGCTGGCCAAACAATCGCTGATGGAGCCGATCGACATGGCCCAGCTCAAGGCGCGCGGTCCGGCCACCGACCTCGAGCGGATGCGGATCGAGATCTACGACAAGGTCAACGCGCTCGGCATCGGCGCGCAGGGGCTCGGCGGGCTTTCCACCGTGCTCGACGTCAAGATCCTCGACTGGCCGTGCCACGCCGCCGGCAAGCCGGTCGCGATGATCCCCAATTGCGCAGCGACGCGCCACGCGCACTTCACGCTCGACGGATCGGGCCCGAGCTACCTGCCGCTGCCCGATCTCGAAGCCTGGCCCAAAGTGGACTGGAAGCCCGATGCGGCGGCGCGGCGGGTCGATCTGGGCGCGCTGACGCCGGAGGAAGTGCAAAGCTGGAAGGCTGGCGACCGGCTGCTGCTGAACGGTGCGATGCTGACCGGGCGCGACGCGGCGCACAAGCGCATCGCCGACATGCTCAGCAAGGGCGAGGCGCTGCCCGTCGAGTTCCGCGGCCGCGCGATCTACTATGTCGGCCCGGTCGATCCGGTGCTGGGCGAAGTGGTCGGCCCCGCCGGCCCGACCACCGCGACGCGGATGGACAAGTTCACCGAGACGATGCTCGAACTCGGCTTGCTGGCGATGATCGGCAAGGCCGAGCGCGGGCAGGGCGCGGTGCAGCAGATCGCCAAACACAAGGTCGCTTACCTGATGGCAGTGGGCGGGGCGGCCTACCTGGTGGCGCGCGCGATCAAGGCCGCCAGAGTGGTCGCGTTCGAGGACCTGGGGATGGAGGCGATCTACGAATTCACCGTCCAGGACATGCCGGTGACGGTCGCGGTCGATAGCGAGGGGCGCAATGTCCACACGCTGGCACCGGCCGAGTGGCGCGAGCGGATCGCCCGCGAGAAGCTGCTCGAAGGCGCATAAGCGGCGCCAAATGGCTTTCGACCAAGGCGCCACTTGCTTCGACAGCCGGGCTGGCGCGGAGGCGGGCCTAACCGCTAAAGCCGGCCGATGAACGGACCCCCCGCGGAGGACGGCCGCACGAGCGTCCCCTTCGTCACCGTGTTGGCGTCGATCGCCGGCCTGTGGCTCACCTATTTCGTGCTCACCACGCTGCGGTGGGAACTGCTCAACCTCGGGTTCTCTCAGGAGCTGCTCTGGCCACGCGTGCTGGCGACGCTCGCGGGGATCGTCATCACGATCGGGCTGTGGCTGGTGCTCCGCCTGTTCGATGCCCGCCCGCTGTGGGCCAAGATCACCGCGGCGCTGCTGCTGTCGCTGCCGGTGGCGGTCGCGATCGCGCAGTCCAACCAGCTCATCATGGCGGATGCCACCCGGCAACTGGTTGAGCAGATCTCCACCCAGGATGCCGGCAAGGAGAGTGACGTGTTCACCGATCTCCCGGGCCTCGGCGCGTCTGCCGGCACGGCCGTGACCGAAGCCAAGCCGGTCAAGGCGGCCGCCTGGCAGGACCTGACCGATCTGGTGTTCGGCCGCTACTTCATGATGCTGGCGTGGTGCGCGCTCTACCTCGCGCTGCTCACGGGGGAGAAGGCGCGCGCGGCCGAACGGCGGGAAGGCGCGTTCCGGCGCGCGGCCAAGGCCGCCGAGCTGCGCTCGCTGCGTTATCAGGTCAATCCGCACTTCCTGTTCAACACGCTCAACTCGCTGTCCGCGCTGGTGCTGACCGGCAAGACCGAGGCGGCGGAGCGGATGATCCAGACGATCTCCACCTTCTATCGCCGCAGCCTGGCCGACGATCCGACGTCGGACGTTCCGCTCGGCGAGGAGTTCGCCTTGCAGAAGCTCTATCTCGATATCGAGGGGGTCCGCTTTCCGCGCCGCCTGCGCGCGCAGTACCGCCTGCCCGAAGATCTCGAACAGGCCAAGGTTCCGGGTATGATCCTGCAGCCGCTGGTCGAGAATTCGGTCAAGCATGCGGTCGCGCCCACTGCCGATCTGGTGACCATCACGCTCGAGGCCCGGCTCGAATACGGCCGGGTCGTGCTGACGGTCGCGGACAACGGCAAGCAGACCGGCGAGGAGGCTGCGCCGCGCGCCGGCTTCGGCATCGGTCTCGCCAACGTGCGCGAGCGGCTCGAAGCGCGCTTCGGCAGCGAGGCGAGCGTGGTATCGGGGCCTGTTCCGGGCGGTTATGCGACCGTGTTGCGGCTGCCGGTCGTGAAACATTCGGAGGGCCCGGCATGACACTCAAGGAAGATGGCGCCCTGCGCACGCTGATCGTCGACGACGAGCCGCTGGCGATCGAGCGCATGCAGGTGCTGTGCGCCGAGCTGCCGCAGATCTCGGTTATAGGCACGGCGAGCGACGGCGAGGCGGCGCTTCGGCTCGCCGAAAAGCTTCAGCCCGAGCTGCTCATGCTCGATATGACGATGCCCGGCATGGACGGGCTCGCGGTCGCCCGCCAGCTCGGCAAGCGGGCCGATCCGCCGGCAGTCATCTTCGTCACCGCGCACGAGGATTTCGCAGTCGAGGCATTCGATCTCGAGGCGGTCGACTATGTGCTCAAGCCGGTGGCGGTCGATCGGCTGGAGCGCGCCATCGACCGCGCGATCGGTCGCCGCGACCGTGGCCGCGCCGAAGGAACGGCCTGGCTGGCCGAGTTTTGGGTGCCGCACCGTTCGGAACTGCTGCGAATCGATGCCAGCGAAGTGGACCGGATCGACGCCGAACGCGACTACGTCCGGCTCCATGTCGGCGACCGGAGCTACCTGTTGCTGCAGACGATCGCCGGGCTCGAAGGCCGGCTCGATCCCGCGCGCTTCATCCGGATCCACCGCTCGATCATTCTGCGGCGCGACCGAATCCGCGGCCTGCGCCACGAAGGACTTGGGGTGTGGTCGGCCGAGCTCGACGACGGCGAAACGCTGCGCATCGGGCGGACCTACTTGCGCAAGGTCAAGGCGATGGCCGGCCGCTAATGTGCGCAAAATGGGCGCCCGCGCGAGCGGACGCCCGAGGTGTACCGGACTGCAACCGGTATCGGGCTAGCCCGCTGGCGAAGCGGCGGCGGCGGCGGCGACGCGATCGTTGACCTGGCGCATCGCGTTTGCCTTTGCCTGCTCGAAGCACTTGCGCGCGGATTGCGAGGGCAGGTTAGTGCCGGAGCGTACCTCGCCCAGGCCGCACGCGGTACGCGCGGCGCGGTCCACGCGGCGCTCAAGCTGAGCCTGGCCGGCTTGGGTCTCGAGATCGAGATCCGAGGTCTTGATCGCCAGCGAGTCGTTAGCCAGCGCGGGGGCCGACAGCAGCGCCGCGCCGAGCGTGGCGGCTAGAATGATGGTGGGGGCCTTCATGAACTTTCCTCCTCAGGGCTGCGCCGCGGCTCCAACTGGGACTTGGGGGGATCCGCGGCGCGACTACAGAAGTAGCCGCCGGATGCACGCGCCGCGCGGCCGCATCGCCGGGAAGGGTTCAGCGCTCGACCGGCGAATCGCGCGCCGACGAATGCACCAGTCCGGCCGCCAAACCGCCGCTGGCGCCCGACCAACGACTGCGCCATGGAGCGTGCGATGGCGATCGTGCTCGTGTTCGTGCTGGGGATCGGCAACTTCGCCGTGCACCGCGCCGTGCTGGACAGTCGGCATCCGCTGGTGGCGGGCCTGCCGCTCGGCGAATCGGCCGCCTGGATCACCTTGGCGCTCGAGTTCGCGGCCCTGTTCGGCGCCCTGCTGCTGGTCGGCAACGGCCGCCCCGGGTGGAGCCTGGGCTACCTCGGGTACAGCGTGCTCAACGGTTTGGCGGGATGGCTTATCCTCACCCGCCGGATATGACGGGAACCTCGCCCGGTCCCGCGCGCTGTCGCCGCATGGACGGTAACACGCGGCGGCTATGGCTGATCAACAATGCTTCGAGCGGAAGCAACGACGACACCGCGCTCGCCGCGCTCGCGGCGTGCTGCGCCGATAACGGCTTCGCTGTCGCGCACCGCACGCAGTTTCCGGCGCAGGAATTACCCACCCCCGCGCTGCTCGAGGCCGCGGGTATCGATCGCGTGGCGGTGTTCGCCGGCGACGGCACGATCAATGCTTTGCTCGCGACGCTGGCCGGCTGGAGCGGAGCGGTTCTGGTGCTGCCGGGCGGGACGATGAACCTGCTTTACCACCGGCTTCACGGCGAGCGCCCGATGGAAGAGGTGATCGCGCTCGCGGGCCGCGACGAGGCGCGCATGCGGCGTCCCGGCATCGTGCGCAGCCGGCACGGCGATGCCTTCGCCGGGGCGCTGGCCGGGCCCGGTGCGAGCTGGGGCCGGGTGCGCGAAGCTATGCGCGAGTTCGCGGTGCTCGATCTCGCCACGGGCACCATCAAGGCCATCGAGGATTCGCTCGGCGGCGAGCAGATCGCCTGCGTCGAGCCGCCGTTGGGGCGCCCCGAGGGCTATCCGCTGCTCATGTTGACACCGCACGACCAGGGCATCGAAGTGCACGCCTTCCATGCCGAAAGCGCGACCGATTATCTGGGGCAGGCTTGGGCGCTGTTGCGGCGCAACTTCCGCGAAGGCCCAAACGAACGGCTAGGCTGGGCCGATCGGCTGCGCATTGCCAGCACCGAGGGCAATCCGTTCGGGCTGCTCATTGACGGCGAACAAGTGGAATCGGCGCCTTCGGTCGAGTTCTGGCTGGCCGCCTGCGAGGTGGACCTGCTAGCGACCCGGGGCGATGAAGCCTGACCTGCTGCTGTTCCACCTGAGTGACATTCACTTCGGGCTCGAGAACAACCGCGCGCTCGATTGGGTCAAGCAGGAGATCGCCGGGCGCAGCCCGGCGGCGGTAGCGATCACCGGCGACCTGACGATGCGCGCGCGACACCCGGAGTTCGCCGCAGCGAGCCGCTGGATCCAGTCCCTGGCGGCGCCGGTGACCGTGGAAGTGGGCAACCACGATCTGCCTTACTTCAACCTGTTCGAACGGTTCTTCCGCCCGTACCGGCGGTTCCGCGCGATCCAGCATTTGATCGAGCGCGAGATCGAGCTGCCGGGGCTGGCGATCGTGCCGCTCAAGACCGCGGTGCGGATGCAGCCGCGGCTGAACTGGTCGAAAGGCTGGGTCACGCCCCGGGCGCTGCGCAAGTGCCTGGCGCAGATCGACGCCCTGCCGGCGGGAACGCAGGCCTTGGTCGCCGTCCACCATCCCCTGCGCGAAGTGGGAACGCGCGGCACCGCGCTGACCCACGGCGGCCGTCGCGCGCTCGCCGAATTGGCGCGCCGGCCGGTACTGGCGGTGCTGAGCGGTCACGTCCACGACGCGTTCGATATCGTGGAGCAAACTCCCAACGGGCCGGTCCGGATGATCGGCGCGGGCACGCTCTCGCAGCGGCTGCGCTCGACCCCGCCGAGTTTCAACGAACTGGCGTGGGATGGGACAGAGCTGGCGGTGCGGGTCCGCAACCTGCAGGACATCGAGACCGAGGCGATGCAGATCGACGACGTTCCGGAGAATGCGCTGCCGCCGCGCCAGCCGGGCGAGCCCGTCGCGCCGGTCAACCAGGTGCCGCGCACCGATCCGCCGGTGTACTGAGAACCGTCGGCCGCGCGCGGTAAGACGAAGTTAACCATCAGGAAAGTTTTGGCGATTATGCACCGCCCCGGAACCAAGTGGCCGCAGGCGCTTTGTGCCAGCACTTCAATCGCGGAGAATTGAGATGAAATTCAAGGCAATCCTGGCTGCACTCGCTGCCGGTAGTTTCGTGGCTGCGCAGCCGCTCGCCGCCGCCGCACAGGCCGATCGGCTGGCATCGCCGACCGAAGAGGCTGAAGGCGCTTTCGGAGGCGTGCTATGGGTTGCCCTGGCGTTTATCGGCCTGCTGGCGATTGCCGAGCTGACCGATGTCATCGACGTCCTTGGCGACGACGACGAGCCCGTCTCGCCGTAGTCTTTACGAGTCTCGGTACCCAACGAGAAAGGGCGGCCCCGCGGGGCCGCCCTTCTTTTATCCGCCGATGCGCCGAATTTAGCGCTTCGAGAACTGGAAGCTGCGGCGCGCCTTGGCCCGGCCGTACTTCTTGCGCTCGACCACGCGGCTGTCGCGGGTCAGGAACCCGGCGCTCTTGACCGCGGCGCGCAGTGCCGGCTCGTACTTGGACAGCGCCTGGCTGATGCCGTGCCGGACCGCGCCGGCCTGACCCGAAAGCCCGCCGCCCTTGACGGTGCAGATCACATCGTACTGCCCTTCGCGCTCGGCCACGCCGAACACCTGGTTGATGACGAGGCGCAGCGTCGGACGCGCGAAGTACACTTCCTGGTCACGGCCGTTGATCGTGATCGTGCCGGTGCCGGGCTTGAGCCACACGCGGGCGACGGCATCCTTGCGGCGGCCGGTCGCATAGGCGCGGCCCTGCTTGTCGAGTTCCTGCTCACGGATCGGCGCGGCCGGGCCGGTGCGCACGGGCGGCGCGTCGGGCGCCGGCGCAGCGCCAGATCCAGCCAGCGAGCTCAGATCGGCGAAGTCGGTGAGGGTTTCGGGTTCGGTAGCCATTATGCGCCAACCTTGTTCTTACGGTTCATCGAAGCGACGTCGAGCGGCTGGGGCTGGGTGCCGCCATGCGGGTGCTCGGTGCCGGCATAGAGATGCAGCGCGCGCATCTGGTCGCGGCCGAGCGGGCCGCGCGGGATCATCCGCTCGACGGCCTTCTCGATCACGCGCTCGGGGAAGCGCCCGTCGAGCACCTTGTCGGCGGTGACGGCCTTGATGCCGCCGGCATAGCCGGTGTGCTTGTAGTAGGTCTTGTCGCCGCGCTTGTTGCCGGTGAAGCGGACCTTCTCGACATTGACGATGACGACGTGATCGCCGCAATCGACATGCGGGGTGAAGCTCGGCTTGTGCTTGCCGCGCAGCAGATCGGCCACGATCACCGCCAGGCGGCCGACCACCAGGCCTTCGGCATCGATCAGATGCCAGTTCTTCTCCACGTCAGCCGGGCGGATCGACCGGGTCTGTTTGCTGAGCGCCTTCATGGCTCTGTTCCGTTCCTCGAATGTCGGTGTTGCGCCGGCCTGAGCCGCTCGCGAAGCGGCGCATTTGTCCGCCAACAGCCCGCAAGTCAAGCTTTTCCGGGGCCTTGCCGGGAGGTAAAATGATACCTTGGCGATTCGCAGCCGCGACGCGCGCCTCGCGAAGTCAGGCCTGGGCTGTCATGCCGACCTCTCGCCGCCGGCCAGCGCGGCGAGCCACGCGGCGGTCGGGCGCGACGCGGTGTCTGCGCGCCAGCCGAGCACGGCGGGCGTTGCGTAAGGATGGATCTCGGCCAGCCGGTCGGTCGCCCGCTCGAGCAGCGAGGCATCGGTCTTGAACAGCACCCCGACTTCCGCGGTCTCCTGCACCTCGCCTTGCCAGAGGTAGATCGAGCGCATCGCCGGAAGCACGTTGGCGCAGGCGATCAGCCCTTCGCCGAGCAACTGGCCCGCGGCGAGCGCAGCGCTGGTCTCGTCCGCGAACGGACTCCAGATCAGCGCGCTCACCGGCGCAACCCGGCCACGTGCGCTCCCCACGCGGTCGCCGCGACCAGCAGCGCGCCCACCAGCTGGTGCAGCACCGCCAGCCACAGCGCCACACCGGTCAGCACGGTGGCGATGCCGAGCACGATCTGGATGCCGAACGTGGCGTGGATCGCCACCGAGGCGCGGCGCTCGAGCTGGCGGACTCGGCGCGCCAGAACGATCAGCGCGATCACTGCCGCCCAGGCCCACCAGCGGTGCAGGAAATGGAGCAGGAACGGATCGTGTGTGAACGCCCAGAGCGCGCCTTTCGACCAGTCGGCTTCGGGTACGATCCGGCCCTGCATCAGCGGCCAGGTGTCCGAGGCGAGCCCGGCGTTGAGTCCGGCGACCCACGCGCCGAGCAGCAGTTGCACGAACAGCACCGCGCCCACGACCGCCGCGAGCCTGGTCAAGCGCGCGGGCCGCGCGCCGGGCCCGCGCGCGAGCGCGAGCAGATCGAGCGCGGTCCAGACCAGGCCGGCCAGCGTCACCAACGCGGTCAGTAAGTGGACCGAAAGCCACAAGTGGCTGACGTCGGTAGCCTGCTCCGACAGGCCCGAGCGAACCATGTACCAGCCGAACACGCCCTGCAGCCCGCCGAGCGCAAGCAGCGCGATCAGCCGGGGCGCGTAGCCCGCAGGTATCGCCCGCCGGACCCAGAACCACGCCAGCGGCACCGCGAACGCCAGCCCGATCACGCGCCCGAGCAGCCGGTGCAGCCACTCCCAGAAGTAGATGAACTTGTAGTCCGCCAGAGTCATGCCGGCGGGGCCATTGATCTGGCGATACTCGCCGATCCGCTGGTAGGCTTCGAACTCGGCTTGCCATTGCGCTTCGCTGAGCGGCGGGACCGCACCGGTGACCGGCTTCCATTCGGTAATCGAAAGCCCGCTTTCGGTCAGCCGCGTGACCCCGCCGACAAACACCATCAGCGTGACCAGAGCGGCGATCGCCAGCAGCCAAAGCGCGACCGCGCGCGGCCGGGCCGAGCCGCCGGACGCATCGGCTTGCGCTGCTGTGGCGGTGCTCGCGATCATCGCGCCGCTCTGCGCCGGGGCACGGCGAATCGCAAGTCCGTCACCATCCGCCGCGCAGGGCTTGCACAACGATACATAGTTACATAGATGAGCCGCGATGACGCAGGCATTCCCCTGGATTCGCGGCCGGCTGGACCGGTTCGGCATGCTTCTTTCGGGCCTCTGCGCGCTGCATTGCGTGCTCGGCCTGGTAATCGTCGCGGGCCTTGGGCTCGGCGGCGGCGTATTGCTCGATCCGGCGATCCACCGTGTCGGACTGCTGCTGGCGACGCTGGTCGCCGGCGTCGCGATCGGACTCGGCGCGATCCGCCACCGCCGCCCGGCGCCGTTCGTCATCGCGATGACCGGGCTCAGCTTCATGGGCGGCGCGCTCGCGGTCGGCCACGGAGCGGAAGAGGCGGTCCTGACCGTGATCGGCGTCACGCTGGTCGCGCTGGGCCACGTCCTCAACTTGCGCAGCGTCCGATAGGCGCTATCTCGCGCGGATGACCGCGCTTCTCAACCTGACCGTCAACGGCGAGCCGCGCCGCTCGTCTGCCAACACGCTGGCCGCGCTGATCGGCGAGCTTGGCCTCAAGCCCGAGAAAGTGGCGGTCGAGCGCAATGGCCTTATCGTGCCGCGCTCGACCCTCAGTGAAGCGCCGGTGGCGGACGGCGACGTGCTGGAGATCGTCCACTTCGTCGGCGGCGGCGATCACGCCGGGGCGGGGGACGACAGCTGGTCGGTCGCCGGGCGCACGTTTCGTTCGCGGCTGATCGTCGGCACCGGCAAGTACAAGGATTTCGCCCAGAATGCCGCCGCGGTTGCCGCCAGCGGGGCCGAGATCGTCACCGTGGCGGTGCGGCGGGTCAATGTGTCCGACCCTTCGGCGCCGATGCTGACCGACTTCATCGATCCCGCGAAGATCACTTACCTCCCCAACACTGCCGGCTGCTTCACCGCGGAAGAGGCGATCCGCACCTTGCGGCTGGCGCGCGAGGCGGGCGGCTGGGACCTGGTCAAGCTCGAAGTGCTCGGCGAGGCGCGCACACTCTATCCCGACATGCGCGAGACGCTCAAAGCGACGGATGTGCTGGTGGCGGAAGGGTTCAAGCCGATGGTCTATTGCACCGACGACCCGATCGCCGCGCGCCAGCTCGAGGAAGCGGGCGCGGTGGCGATCATGCCGCTCGGCGCGCCGATCGGCTCGGGCCTCGGCATCCAGAACCGCGTCACGATCCGCCTGATCGTCGAAGGCGCGGGCGTGCCGGTGCTGGTCGATGCCGGGGTCGGCACCGCGAGCGACGCGGCGGTGGCGATGGAGCTCGGCTGCGACGGGGTGTTGATGAACACCGCCATTGCGGAGGCGCGCGATCCGATCCGCATGGCGCGGGCGATGAAACTGGCGGTCGAATCCGGCCGCGAAGCCTACCGGGCAGGGCGCATGGCCACGCGCCGCTACGCCGATCCATCGAGCCCGCTCGCCGGAATGATCTGATCCTTTACCTGACGCTAACCAAGTTAGGCGACAGTCGCCCCTGACAGGACAAGGGGCATTCGATGGCCAAGACCCGCACTGCATCGCTGATCATCGCGGAACTGCGCGAGTTCGCGAGCTTCTCCGCCGAAGAACAGCGCTTCATCGAGCGCAGCCTCGACGTCGGGCTCGGCCGGGGCGATGCGTTCAAGCGGTGGGGCGGCGAAGCCAGCGGCGGCGCGGCAATCCGCGGCCAATACCTTGCCTATCGCGAACTGCGCCTGTTGCGCGAAGCGATCCCGTCGGAAAGCGGCTTCGAGAACGTCGAGGCCTTCGTCGGCCCGCTGGTGCGGATCACCGCGCAGGATCTGGCGCAGGAACAGCTCAAGACCTTCTCGTCCTATCGCTTTCTCTATGAGCGACTGCTCGGCGCGGTCGTGCGCCCGTGGCTACCCGCGGCGTTCTGCGGCGCGGCCGCCTTGCCGCAGATCCGCCCCGCTCACCGCAAGGCGCTGCTCCAGTCGCTCAGCGAAGCCGCCGCGACCGCGCCCGGCTGGTCCGATCGCGAACCGCGCTTCTTCCCCGAAAAGATCGAAGCCGAAGCGGCCTGACGTCCGGACTCAGACCGGGTCAGCCTTTGTAAAGCGCATCCATCCGCTCGCCGTAGCGGGCTTTGATCGTGTGCCGGCGGATCTTGAGGCTGGGGGTCATTTCGCCGTTGTCGATCGTGAACGGTTCGTCGGCGAAGGCAAACTGGCGGATCTTCTCGGTAACCGAGAGGTCCTTGTTCACCCTGTCGATCGCGGCGCGCATCGCGCTGCGATAAGCGGGCAGGCGCTGCAACTGAGCGCAATCGAACTTCTCGCCGTTGGTGCGCGCCCAGTTGAGCGTCCAGTCGGCATCGGGCACGATCAGGCCGACCATGTAAGGCCGCTTGTCGCCACTGACCATGGCTTGGCCGATCTCGGGCTGCAGCGTCAGCATGCCTTCGAGCTTTTGCGGGGCGATGTTGTCGCCCTTGTCGTTGACGATGATGTCCTTCTTGCGGTCGGTGATCTTGATCCTTCCCGCTTCGTCGAAATGGCCGATGTCGCCGGTGTGGAGCCAACCGTCGACGATGGTCTTGGCGGTCTCGGCGGGGTTCTGCCAGTAGCCGAGCATGACCAGTTCGCCGCGCACCAGGATCTCTCCGTCCTCGGCGATACGCACTTCTACTCCCGGCAGCGGCGGGCCGACCGTGTCGAGGCGGATCCCGGCCGAAGGGTAGTTGCAGCTCACCACCGGGGCGCTCTCGGTCTGGCCGTAGCCCTGCAGCATGACCAGTCCCATGGTCTCGAAGAACCCGCCGACTTCGGGATTGAGCGGCGCGCCGCCCGAGACCAGGGCCTTTACCCGCCCGCCGAAGCGGGCCTTGATCTTGGGGCGCAAGGTCGCATCGAGCAGGCGTTCGACCGGCCAGTCCGTTAGCTGCCGCTTGCCGGTCGCGCGGCGTTCGGCCAGCGACAGCGCGCGATCGAGCAGGAAATTGGCCACTCGGCCCTGCTTCTCGACTTGGGCGATGATCCGGCCGCGCATCACTTCGAACAGACGCGGGACGACGACCATGAAAGTGGGCTTGGCTTCCTCGAGATTGCTCGACAGCTTGTCGAGCCCCTCGGCGAACCAGATCTCGGCACCGAGCCCGATCGGGAGATAGAGCCCGGCGGTGTGCTCGAGCGCGTGGCTGAGCGGCAGGAACGACAGGAACCGCTCGCGGTCCCAGCCGAAGTCGCCGGCCAGGACCTGCGCTGCGCCATCGACATTGCGCAGGATGGCGCCGTGATGCAGCAGCACCCCGCGCGGCGCGCCGCTGGTACCGCTGGTATAGATGATGCAGGCGGGATCGCGGCGTCCGATGTGCACGATACGTCCTTCGACCGCCGCCCTGGCGCTGGCCCCGTCGCCGGCTATCAGATCGCTCCACGTGTGCCCGCGGAACGCACTTTGGCCGGTACGCAGCGGCTCGATCCCGATCACGTCGGCCGCCAACCCGGTGCGTATCACCGCCGGAAGCAACTGCTGGGCCAGCTTCTGGGTCGACACGATCGCCGCGCGCGCGCCCGAGTTCTCGAGGATGTGGCTGTGATCGCGCTCGGTGTTGGTGGTGTAGGCGGGCGTCGTAATACAGCCCGCGGCCATGATCGCGAGGTCGGCGATCGCCCATTCGGGCCGATTCTCGGACACCAGCACCACCCGGTCGCCGTCTGTCAGCCCCATCGCGCGCAGCGATTCCGCCAGCACGCAGACCTGCCGCGCGGCTTCGCCCCAACTAAGCGAAAGCCATTTGCCGCCGACCTTGGCGGTCAGGAACGGCCGTTCTCCCAGCTCGTCCGCGCGGTCGAGGAACAGCCGCACGAGATTGGGCGCCGACGCGAAATCCGTTAGCTGCAAGGGCAGCGCCTCCTATCCCACCGGCCGTCGGGCGCGGCCTCAAGACCCTGGGATAGGGGCGCGGCGCCCGAGCGGCAAGCGTGCGCCACTTGCGCTCACAGGGGCACCTGCGCATGCTGCACTGCAAAATGTGACAAGGGGCCGTGAATGACGCTGATTCGCACGCTGGCGACACTGCTGCTGGGGCTTGCACTCGCATCCTGCACCACCACGGCGGCGGCACCGCGGCCCGAACGGCAGATCTTCGTGGTCGCGGCCAATCCGCTGGCCGTCGAAGCCGGGTTGGCGGTGCTGCGGCGGGGCGGCAGCGCGGCGGACGCAGCGGTGGCGGTGCAGGCGATGCTGTCGCTGGTCGAGCCGCAGAGCTCGGGCATGGGCGGCGGAGCGTTCATGACCTGGTTCGACGGCGAGACCGGCGAAGTCGCGGTCTACGACGGGCGCGAAGTGGCGCCGGCGGGCGCTTCGCCCGCCATGTTTCTCGGCGCCGACGGGCGGCCGGTGCCCTTCGGTAGCGCGGTCGTCAGCGGCCGGGCGACCGGCGTGCCCGGCGCGGTCAAATTGCTGGCCATGGTCCAGGGCGAACACGGCAAACTTCCGTGGAACGCACTGTTCGGCGATGCCGTGCGCACCGCCGACGAAGGCTTCGTAATCACCCCGCGGCTCGGCCGCTTCCTGACGGGCAGCTTCCCGCAGCTCCAAGCGCCCGATGCCCAGGCCTATTTCGCCGAGAGTGACGGAACGCTGCTCGACACCGGCGACCGGTTGCGCAATCCCGCCTACGCGGCCTTCCTGCGCCGGCTCGCGGCGCAAGGCGCGGACGCGCTCTACACCGGCGAAACCGCGCAGCGGATCGTTGCGCGCACCACCGCCGAGCCGCTGGCGGGTTCGATGACGCTGGCCGATCTCGCCGCTTACCAGCCGATCAAGCGCGAGGCGCTGTGCGGCCGCTACCGGGTTTACCGCGTGTGCCTGCCACCTCCGCCCTCGAGCGGAGTGGCGCTGCTGCAGCTACTGGCGATGCTTGAGCACACCGACATTGACCAGCGGGGCCCCGACGATCCGCAGGCCTGGTTCCTGTTCGCCGAGGCCAGCCGTCTGATGTACGCCGACCGCGACCGCTACATCGGTGATGCGGCCTTCGTGACCGTGCCCGTCGCCGGCATGCTCGATCCGGACTACGTGGCCGGGCGCGCCCGGCTGATCGGGACCAGCGCGGGCCCCGCGCCCACGGCCGGCGCGCCTCCGGGCGCTATCGCGCGCGCGCCCGACCGCACGCTCGAGCCCGCCGGCACTTCGCACTTTATCGTCGGCGACGGAGACGGAAACGTGGTGTCGATGACCACCACGGTCGAATCGATCTTCGGCACCGGCCGGATGGTCGATGGGTTCTTCCTCAACAACCAGCTGACCGACTTCTCGTTCTCGCCGACCGACGAGAGCGGCCGGCCGGTCGCCAACGCAGTCGCACCGGGCAAGCGGCCGCGCTCCTCGATGGCGCCGCTGGTGCTGATCGATGCGCAGGGCCGCTTCGCGGGCGCTTTTGGCTCGGCCGGGGGCAACGCGATCCTCGCCTTCGTCGCCAAGAGCATGGTCGCGGCGATCGACTGGGGCCTGCCTACGCAAGAGGCGCTCGCCCTCCCCAACCTCGTCGCGCGCGGAGCAGCGTTCCAGGGCGAGGTCGACAAGTTCGCGCCGGCGGCGATCGACGGCCTGGCCGCGCGCGGCGTGGCGCTGCGTCCCGGCCAAGGCGAGGATTCGGGCGTCCACGCGGTGATGATCCGCAACGGTCGGTTCGACGGCGGCTACGATCCGCGCCGCGAGGGCCGGGCGATAGCTGAGCCGGCTCCCTAGCCTTCGGTCCCGACCGCCTCCGCCACGCTGGAGAACCCATCGCGCTGCATAAGCACCTCCATCCCGCGCACGATCCGGGCCGCGATGCCCGGCCCCTCATAGACCATTGCGCTGTAGAGCTGGACCAAGCTCGCGCCGGCCCTGATCCGCTGCCAGGCGTCCTCGGCACTGGCGATGCCGCCGACGCCGACCAGCGGGATCGCGCCGCCGGTCGCGGCCCGGAAATCGCGCAGGCGCTGTAGCGCGAGCGGCCTGAGCGGCGCGCCCGACAGGCCGCCAGTCTCGGCTGCGTGGTCCGAGGCGAGCGGCGGACGCGAGATCGTGGTGTTGCCGACCATCAGCGCGCCCAGCCGGCGGTCGAGCGCCAGCCGGGCAATCGCGTCGATGTCGGCCGGTTCGAGATCAGGCGCAACCTTGAGGAACACCGGCGGGCCATTGGAGCCGCGCGCTTCGAGCACCGCTTCGAGCAGTCCGGCGAGCGCGGCTTCGTCCTGCAAGGCGCGCAGCCCCGGCGTGTTGGGGCTCGAGATGTTGACCGCGAGATACGACGCGAGCGGCGTCATCAGCGCAGTCATCCGCGCATAGTCGGCGATCCGGTCCGGCGAATCCTTGTTCGCCCCGACATTGATCCCGACGATCCCGCCTTTGCCGCGGCGCGCAGCGAGCCTCGCCGCCGCCGCCTCGCCGCCCCCGTTGTTGAACCCCATGCGGTTGATCACGCCCTCGTCCTCGCTCAGCCGGAACAGGCGCGGGCGGGGGTTGCCGGCCTGCGGCAGCGGGGTGATCGAGCCGACTTCGACCGACCCGAAGCCGAGCCCAAGCATGGCATCGGGTACTTCGCCGTCCTTGTCGAACCCGGCGGCGAGGCCGAGCGGATTGGGGAACTCGAGCCCGGCGACGCGCGTCGCCAGCGGACCGGCGGGGGCGGGCGCGCCCGAGGGCAGGCGCTTCAGCGCGGCGATCGTCAGCCGGTGAGCGCGCTCGGGATCGAGCAGGAACAGCGCGGGACGGGCCAGGCGGTAAAGCATCGCGCCCGGCTCATGGCAGCGCCTCCGCCGCGTGTCGATCATGCTAACGACTCGCAACTGGCGGAAAACCGTTGAATCGCGCGCTTGCCCTGCCTAGCTGCAATTCGGAACGAAACAGTCTGATTTGGCCGCCAGCCGCGATGCGCTTGTCCAACCTTGCCGATTATGCCGTCGTCACGATGTGCGCCGCCGCGCGCCATTGCGGCTCGGCGCGCGTCTCGGCGGCCGAGCTGGCCGAGGAAACTGGCCTGCCCGCACCGACCGTGCAGAAACTGGTTAGCCTCCTGTCGCGCGCCGGCCTGCTGCGCGCCACGCGCGGCAGCGGCGGGGGGCTGCAACTGGCACGGCCGGCGGCGGCGATCACGCTGGCGGACATCGTCGAGGCGGTCGAGGGCCCGATCGCGCTGACCTCGTGCGTCGAGCAGGGGCGCCACGATTGCGCGCTCGAAGGCAGCTGCAACGTGCGCCCGCACTGGACGATCGTGAACGACGCGCTGCGCGGCGCGCTGGCAAATGTTCCCCTCACCCAACTCTCCTCCCCGTTCGCTTCGAGCGAAGTCGAGAAGCAAGTGCGCGAGCGTGTCTCGACTTCGCTCGACACGAACGGTGTTTTGCTATGAGCGAAGATCTCGACATTCAGGCCCCTAAAGAACTGGACAGGGAAGCGCGCGAAGCAGCCGCGCGCGCCGCCGATTACGAGCACGGCTGGTCGGCGGAGATCGATACCGAGTTCGCACCCAAGGGTCTGAGCGAAGAGACCGTCCGCTTCATCAGCGCCAAGAAGAACGAGCCCGCGTGGATGCTCGAGTGGCGGCTCAAGGCGTTCCGGCTGTGGCTGACGATGGAGGAGCCCAACTGGGCCAAGCTCGGCTATCCGGCGATCGATTACCAGGATGCGTTCTATTACGCCGCGCCCAAGCCGAAGCCCAAGCTCGGCTCGCTCGACGAGGTCGATCCCGACATTCTCGCCGTCTACGCCAAGCTCGGCATTCCGATCGAGGAGCAGAAGGTGCTCGCCGGGGTCGAGGGCGCACGCAAGGTGGCGGTCGATGCGGTGTTCGACAGCGTCAGCGTCGCCACCACGTTCCGCGAAGAGCTCAAGCGCGCGGGCGTGATCTTCCTGTCGATCAGCGAGGCGATCCGCGAATATCCCGAGCTGGTGCAGCGCTGGCTCGGCAAAGTCGTGCCGCAGCGTGACAACTTCTTCGCCACGCTCAACAGCGCGGTCTTCTCCGACGGGACCTTCGTCTACATCCCTGAAGGCGTGCGCTGCCCGATGGAGCTCAGCACCTATTTCCGCATCAATGCCGAGAACACCGGCCAGTTCGAGCGGACGCTGATCATTGCCGAGAAAGGGAGCTACGTCAGCTACCTGGAGGGTTGCACCGCGCCGATGCGCGACGAGAACCAGCTCCACGCCGCGGTGGTTGAGCTGGTCGCGATGGACGATGCCGAGATCAAGTATTCGACCGTGCAGAACTGGTACCCGGGCAATGCCGAAGGGCTGGGCGGGATCTACAACTTCGTCACGAAGCGCGGGCTGTGCCAGGGCGCGCGCAGCAAGATCAGCTGGACCCAGGTCGAGACCGGCAGCGCGGTGACCTGGAAGTATCCGAGCTGCGTGCTCAACGGCGTGGACAGTGTCGGCGAGTTCTATTCGGTGGCGGTCACCAACAACTACCAGCAGGCCGATACCGGCACCAAGATGATCCACAACGGCACCGGCAGCCGCTCGACGATCGTCTCAAAGGGCATCAGCGCGGGCAAGAGCAACAACACCTATCGCGGGCTGGTGCGCGTGGGTGCCAATGCCGACAACGTGCGCAACTTCACCCAGTGCGACAGCCTCCTCCTCGGCAGCGAGTGCGGCGCGCACACAGTGCCTTATATCGAAGTCAAGAACCCGACCGCGCAGATCGAGCACGAGGCGACCACCAGCAAGATCAGCGACGACCAGCTGTTCTACGCGATGCAGCGGGGGCTCGGGCAGGAGGAAGCCGTGGCGCTGATCGTCAACGGATTCGCCCGGGAAGTGCTCAAGCAATTGCCGATGGAGTTCGCGGTGGAGGCGCAGAAGCTGCTGGGAATCAGCCTCGAGGGGAGCGTGGGATGAGGCGCGCTCTGGTGCTTGGGCCCGCGCTGCTGGTCGTTGCCGCCCCGCTTGCCGCGCAGGACATCGTCACCAACGATGCCGACCAGGCCGAGCGCCGGCTGCGCGTGTGTCTGAGCACCGGGGCGCCGGGCGCGCCGCGCGAGAGCCTGGTAGCGGCGGTCACCGCACTGCGCACGCTGTGTTACAACCAGATCACCCGGGTGCGCGAGCTGCGGCACCAGAAGGCCGAGGACGACTTGCGCCTGCCGCGCATCGGCCTCACCCCCAACCAGCAGATCGAGCGCGAACGCTCGCGCGATGCGGCGACGCGCAAGCTCAACGACGAGATCGCCCGCGCGGTGTCCACTTTCACCGGGCTCAGCCCGGCGCGTACCGAGCCCGAACCTCGCCCGCCGGCCGACGACCGACCGATCCTGTTCCAGGGGACTGTTCGCTGATGACCGAGCGCCGCACGCTCTCGCTGAACTCGGTCGCCGAACGGTCGCGCGATGCGGCCGGGGCCGCGCGGAGCTGGAACGTCTCGGCCGCGCGCGCCGAGAGCATCAAGGACCGCGCCCGCGACTTGCGCCGCAACCCCACGCCCGCGCATTCCGCGCTGTGGGAACGGCTCAAGGACAAGCAGTGCGGGTTCACGTTCAACCGCCAGGTCGTGATGGGCTCGGCAGTAGTCGATTTCGCCTGCAAGACGCGCTGGCTGGTGGTCGAGATCGGCGGGACCGGCGAAGATGCCGAGGCGACGCTCGCCGCGCTGAGCGACCGCAAGCTGACCGATGTCGGAGTGCGCGTGCTGCGCTTCGCCGACGAGCAGGTACTGAGCGAGATCGACAGCGTGGTCGCCGCCATCAAGCAGGAACTGCAGAAGCCGTTCGACCGCCCCGGCGCGCGGCCTGAACGATCCACCCCGCGGGCCGGCGCCAAGCCCCATGCCCGCCGCGAAAGACCCCATGCTGCAAATCGATAATCTCCACGCCACGGTCGGCGGCACGCCGATCCTCGACGGCCTCTCGCTCACCGTGAACGCGGGCGAGGTGCACGCGATCATGGGCCCGAACGGCGCCGGCAAATCGACGCTTGCCTATGTGCTCGGCGGCCGTCCGGGATATGACGTGACCGCGGGCTCGGTCAGGTTCGCCGGTGAGGACCTGCTGGCACTCGATCCGCACGAACGCGCGGCGGCGGGGCTGTTCCTCGGCTTCCAGTACCCGGTCGAGATCCCTGGCGTGTCGGGCATGCAGTTCCTGCGCGAGGCGCTTAACGCCCAGCGCAAGACGCACGGGCAGGAGCCGCTCTCGGGCGGGGATTTCCTGAAGTTGGCGCGCGAGAAGGCGGCCTTGCTTCGGATGGATGCCGAAATGCTCAAGCGGCCGGTCAACGTCGGCTTTTCGGGCGGCGAGAAGAAGCGCTTCGAGATGGTCCAGATGGGCATTCTCGATCCCGGCTTCGCGGTGCTCGACGAGACCGACAGTGGTCTCGACATCGATGCGCTGCGGATCGTCGGCGACGGCATCAACGCGATCATGCGCCAGAAGGCGGGGGGGCCCGACAAAGGCGTGCTGCTGATCACCCACTACCAGCGGCTGCTCGACTACGTGCGGCCCGACGTGGTCCACGTGCTGTCGAAAGGCCGCATCGTGAAGTCGGGCGGGCCGGAACTGGCGCATCTGCTCGAAGAGCAGGGCTACGAGGCGGTGGCTGCGTGATGGAGACGCTCGCTCTTCCGACAGTGCGCGACGAGGATTGGCGCTACGCCGATTTCGCGGCGCTGGAAGGGCTCGCGCCCGAGGCATTCGGCGTGTGGCAGGACATCACGCTCGCGCCGGGCGAGACCCGCCTCAAGGCGCTCGTACTCGGCGGGGCCGGTCCCGAGCTGCACCGCATCCGGCTGACCCTCGGCGAAGGCGCGCGGGCTGAACTGTTCGCGGCCAACCTGGGTGATGACTACACCCGCGTCGAAGTCGAGGTCCGGCTCGCCCAAGGCGCGCATTTCGAATTCGGCGGGGTGACCATCGGCGGCGGTGTGGCCACCCGCGAGTTCGTGACCCGGGTGATCCACGCGGAACCGGAGGCGACCAGCCACCAGGTCATCCGCGCGGTCCATTGGGGCACGGCGACGGGCAATTTCCTAGGCCGCATCGAAGTCGCGCGCGATGCGCAGAAGACCGACGCGGCGCAGGACTTCAAGGGTCTGATCCTCGAGCGCGGCGCCAGCACCAACGCCAAGCCCGAGCTCGAAATCTTCGCCGACGACGTCAAATGCGCGCACGGCGCGGCGATCGGCCAATTGGACGAAACGGCGCGATTCTACATGGCCGCGCGCGGCATCCCGCCCGAGACGGCGCGCAAGCTGCTGGTCCGCGCGTTCATCGCCGATGCCTTCGTGGCGCTGGGCGACAAGGCCGAACACGATCGCCTGCTCGAAGCGGCGCTCGGCGTGCTGGGAGACGCGGCGTGAGCACGGCCGCGCTTGATGCGCCGATCGATCTCAAAGCCGACTTCCCCGGCCTGTTCAACGCCGACGGCACCCCCTGGCATTACCTCGACTCGGCGGCGACCGCGCAGAAGCCGCGCGCAGTGATCGATGCGGTGGCGCGAGCGCTGGGGCGCGATTATGCGACCGTCCACCGCGGCGTTTACACCCGCTCGGCCGAAATGACGCTCGGCTACGAAGCGGCGCGGCGGCGCGTGGCGACCTTCATCGGCGGGCGCGAGGACGAGCTGGTGTTCACGCGCGGCGCGACCGAGGCGATCAACCTTGTGGCGCAGTGCTGGGCTGCCGTGGTCGGACGCGGCGGGCGCGTGCTGCTGTCCGAACTCGAGCACCACTCCAATATCGTCCCCTGGCAGCTTGCCGGCTGGCAGGTCGACGTGTGCCCGCTGACGCACGACGGCCGCATCGATCTCGACGCGGCCGAGCGGATGCTGACGCGCGAGCATTCAGTGGTCGCCTTCGCGCATGTCTCCAACGTGCTCGGCTCGGTGCTCGACGCGCGCCGGGCGGCCGACCTTGCGCATGGGGTCGGCGCGGTGCTGCTGCTCGACGGATGCCAGGCGGTGCCACGCATGCCGGTCGATGTCGCCGCGCTCGGCTGCGATTTCTACGCTTTCTCCGGCCACAAGCTCTACGGCCCCACCGGGATCGGCGCGCTGTGGGGGCGGGCCGAGCATCTCGCCGCGATGCCGCCGTACCAGGGCGGCGGGGCGATGATCGAGAAGGTCACTTTCGAAAAGACCACTTTCGCGCCGCCGCCGCAGCGGTTCGAGGCGGGGACGCCGGCGATCGTCGAGGCGATCGGGCTCGGCGCGGCGTGCGACTATGTAGCGGCGATCGGGCTTGAGGCGATCCAGGCGCACGAGGCGCGGCTGGTGGCGGAAACGCGCGCGGGGCTGCGCGGGATGAACGACCTCACCCTGTTCGGGCCGGACGATTCCGCGGGAATCGTCAGCTTTGCGATCCGCGGGGTTCATCCGCACGATCTCGGCACCATATTGGACGAGGAGAACGTCGCGATCCGCGCCGGGCACCACTGCGCCCAACCGCTGATGGAACGGCTCGGCGTGCCGGCCACGGCGCGGGCCAGCTTCGGGCTCTACAGCGACGATCGCGATGTCGAAGCGCTGTTGCGCGGGATCGAACGGACCAAGAGGATTTTCGCATGACCGGGGACGGCAAGCCCTTCACGATCGAGCAGGTCGACGCGGTCGATACCCCGCCGCGCGGGCGCGTGGATGATAGTGCCGAAGGCGCGGGCGCGACGCTGGCGCGCAAGAAGGACTACCTCGCCGGGTTCCTCGCCCAGCAGCCGGCCGCCGCCAGCGCGGCCGAGCCGGGCGGCGATCTCTATGAAGCCGTGGTCGCCGCGTTGCGCGACATCTTCGATCCCGAGATCCCGGTGAACATCTACGATCTCGGGCTGATCTACGGGGTCGAGATCGACGCCGAGGGTGGCGCGGCGGTGACGATGACGCTGACCACGCCGCACTGCCCGGTGGCCGAATCGATGCCCGCCGAAGTCGAGCTGCGCGTCAGCGCTGTGCCGGGCATCCGCGATGCCGAGGTCAATCTGGTCTGGGACCCGCCGTGGGGCCCCGACCGGATGAGCGACGAAGCGCGGCTCGAACTGGGGATGCTGTGATGAACGCCACAACCACCCGTATCCGCCCCGCCGCCGTCACGCTGACCCCCGCTGCGGAGGCGCGCGTGGCCGACCTGATGGCGCAGGCTCCCGCCGGCGCGATCGGAGTCAAGCTGTCGACCCCGCGGCGCGGCTGCTCGGGCCTCGCCTATTCGGTCGACTACGTCAGTGAAGAAGAAAAGTTCGACGAGAAGATCGCCACCCCGGGCGGCATGTTCTACATCGACGGGGCGAGCGTGCTTTACCTGATCGGCTCGACGATGGACTGGCAGGAAGACGATTTCGCCGCCGGCTTCGTGTTCGCCAACCCCAACGCCAAGGGCGCCTGTGGCTGCGGCGAGAGTTTTACGGTATAGTTCGCGCATGAGCGACGATCCCCCCCGCAAGATCGAACGAAAGTTCGCGGAAGCGCGGCGGAGGATGAGCGTCCAGGTGTTGGTCAGAGAACTCGGGCTGCGCGGCCGCGATATCGAGCAGATCGTGCGCCGCGCGAGCCGCAAACGGCCGCCGGGCATGGCGCCAGCCCTGGTCGAACCGCCGCGCGGACCCAAGCCCCTGTCGGGCGGCGCCGCAGCGGCCTTGGAATTCGACGACTAGCGCTAGATACGGGTGCGGCTCGCGTCCTCGTCGAGGAAGTCGAGCAGCGCGCGCTCGTATTCGTCGACCGTGCCGTCCGCATCGATATGCGCGTCGAGCCAGGCGCGTTCCTCGCCGGTCACTTGCTCGGCCTCGGCCAGCTCGACGAGCGGATCGCGCTCGGGCGCCTTGCGGCCGAACACCACGCCGAACACGTTCGGGCTTTCCTTGGCCATGCGGCCGAGGAACCCGCCGATGCCCGCGCCGGGACTGTCCATGAACGCTTCCAGCTCGGCAGCGCGCTCGCGGCTGACGTGACTGCCTGGCGACGTCAGCCCTTGCAGGTAGTTGCCGACGCCCTGCACGAACACCTGCTTCCATTCGGGCGCGTTGGGGCCGCGCAGGGCGGCGTCCTTGAGCCGGAACAGGAGTTCAGCCTCGCGCTGGCTGATCGAGGCGGGGCCGTCGCTGCCCGGTGCGAACAGCACGCGGCGCAGCAGCCGCGCTTCGCAGGCGGTGATGTGGCTGGCGGAAAGCTCGCCGCCGTCGCGGGTCGGGCCGCTGCCGGTCAGCACCGCGCGCTCGATCTGCTCGATCGCGTAAGTCTTGAGCACTTCGGGCGTGCCGACCGCGCGCCCCAGCAGGCGCACCAACAGTTCCAGCTCGACCAGGCTGTCGAGTTCGCCGTCGCGGTCGAGATGACCGATCAGCCAGCGCGCATTGTCTTCGCTGACGTAACCCCGCGGCGCCGCGCCGTTGATCACGTATTCGCAGATCGCTTCGACGAAGTAATCGCACCACTCCGCCGGGCGCCGCTCGAGCGCGGCATTGACCGCGATGAGCGCCTCGGCCTCGTCGGCGCCGATCTTGCCGTCGTTCCAGCCGGCCTGGCGCAGCGCCAGGATTTCGTCGGCGGAAATGGCCCGGTCCGAGGCGGCCTGGCGCGCGAAATCGGCGAACTGGAAGGTCATCGGCAATCCTCGGTCTGGGCGCTGTCCGGGTCCGAGGCTATCGCGCAAGAAGCTTAAATCGGGGTTACCCGGCCCTTCGCGGGCGTTCAGCGCCGCCCCTGCAGCGCGGCGACGCACGCGGCGCGTTCGACCTCCTGCCCGTCGCTGGCGCGCCGCGCTTCCAGATAGGTCGCGACCGGCTCGCCGCCCTCGCGCAGCGGATAGAGGAACACGTCGAGCACGCAGGCCTCGCCGGCGAACTGCAGCTTGCGGCTGTCGCCTTCGTGGACATCGAGCCGCGGCGTGCCGAACCGCCGCACCAGCGCCTCGGCGCTCTCCTCGATGACCCCTTGCACGCCGGGAACGCGCAACACTTGCGGGGCGCGGAAGCCCGGCTGCGGCGCCGGCTCGGAGCGCATCGGGGGAACCACCCGCACGCCGGGCGGCGGGGTGGTCGGGGTGGGCCACGGCCGCGCTCGCGGCGCGGAGGGCGGCGCCACTGTCGGCACGGCCGTCGCGCAGCCCGCGACGAGCAGCGCGGCGGCGACGGTGAGCGTCCGGCGCATGTCAGGCAGCGATCGGACGCGCACGGTCATCGGCGCTTGCGATTGCCGGCGCGTCAGGCCAAGTCAACGCCGCCCGTCCGGGCATGACCCGTTTCCCAGCTTCCGGAATCCGCATGAACGACCCCAGATACGACGTGATCGCGATCGGCAATGCCATTGTCGATGTGATGGCCCCGTGCGACGACGAGTTGATCGAAGAGCTGCAGCTCAACCGCGGCGGGATGACGCTGGTCGATCCGCCCCGGGCGCGCGAGCTGTACGACGCGATGGGCCCGGCGCGCGAGATCTCGGGCGGCTCCGCGGCCAATACGCTGGCGGGGTTGGCCGCGCTCGGCGCGCAGTGCGCGTTCATCGGCCAGGTGGCGGACGACCAGTTCGGCCGCGTCTTCGCGCACGACATCCATTCCGTAGGCATCGATTTCGACACCCCGGCCCGTGCCGGCGAGCCTTCGACCGCGCAGTGCCTGATCTTCGTCACCCCCGATGGGCAGCGCACGATGAACACCTTCCTCGGCGCCTCGCAGTTCCTGCCCGCCGACGCGATCGACGAGGAAGCGATCGGCGGGGCCAGCGTGCTCTACCTCGAAGGCTACCTGTGGGATCCCGAAGAGCCGCGTGCGGCGATGCGCCGGGCGATCGAGACCGCGCGCGGGGCCGGCCGCAAGGTCGCCTTCACGCTCAGCGAAGTGTTCGTGATCGAGCGCCACGGCGACGACTTCCGCGCGCTGATCGCCGAAGGGCTGATCGACGTGCTGTTCGCCAATCACCTCGAACTCGCCGCGCTGACGGGCCTTGCCGATTTCGAGGATGGGATCGCCGCGCTCCGGGACAAAGTGCCGACGCTGGTCGTGACCCGCAGCGCCGAGGGCGCGGTCGCGGTGTCCGCGGGCGCGCGCGCCGAAGTCGCGGCCGAGCCGATCGCACGGGTGGTCGACACCACCGGCGCGGGCGACCTGTTCGCAGCCGGGTTCCTGTTCGGGCATGTGCGCGGCGAACCGCTCGAGCGCTGCCTGCGCCGCGGCGCGATCTGCGCGGCGGAGATCATCAGCCACTACGGCGCGCGGCCCGAGGCCGACTTGCAGGCGCTGATGGCGGCGAAGCTGGGCTAGAGCCGCATTCCGAGCCAGATCACGACCTCCGTGGAAGCTGAAACGATCGGATCGAGCAGCTTCGACCAAAGATTGTCGGGCGCCAGTCGGATCTTCGAAAGGTCGTGATGTTCCTGCTCTTCGACGACGATCTGGCGGAGGACATCGGTCGCGCGAGGATCGGCGGCCTCGAGAGCATCGATCTGCTCATGCATGTGGCGCAGCACCACGCGTTCGATGGCAACGGTGGTCGCGGCGATCGCCTGTCGTCCCGCGAGTCCGGTCGCGGCTCCTAGGGCGAGGCCGCCGAGACCGCATAGGCCGTAGCTGCGGCAGCGGGGTCGGCCGCGTCTTTCGAGCTCGGCCGCGAACCGCGCGCGATGTCCCCGCTCGTGGGCGATGAACTCCTCGATCTCGTCGAGCATGTCGGGCGCACGCCACGTCGCGAACCAGCGCTGTGCGGAGTAGATGCAGACGGCGCCGTGCTCGCCGGCGTGATCGACTTTGATGATGCGGTCGCCAAGCGTTTCACCGCGCGAGAGCCGGGCTGCCAGCCGCATGCTATGCCCCGCAGGCTCGCTCAACCTCCCGCCAGCCGATGTCGCGGCGGCAGAAGCCGGTTGGGAAACGGATCGCATCGACTGCAGCGTAAGCCTTTGACTGCGCCTCCCCGAGCGTATCCCCGATCGCCGTTACGTTGAGCACGCGGCCGCCGTTCGCCACAAGCTGGCCGTCCGCGAGCGCGGTGCCGGCGTGGAACACCCTTGCGCCGCCCGCTTCGGCGGTTTCGATCCCGTCGATCGCGCCGCCTTTCTCGGGTATGCCGGGGTAACCGTTAGCCGCCATCACCACAGTCAGCGCGGTCTCGGGCGAGAAGCGCGGCGGTTCCAGCGACGCGAGGCGGTTCTGCGCGCAGGCGAGCAGGTATTCGCCGAGGTCGCCTTCGAACCGCATCATCAG
Source organism: Sphingomonadales bacterium 12-68-11 (assembly GCA_002279825.1). Lineage (GTDB taxonomy): Bacteria > Pseudomonadota > Alphaproteobacteria > Sphingomonadales > Sphingomonadaceae > Croceibacterium_A. The sequence goes on along the minus strand of NCCV01000001.1, from coordinate 338,808 downwards.
CACCTGGCATTCGGGATCGCCGAAGCGGGCGTTGTATTCGACCAGCTTGGGGCCTTCGCTCGTCAGCATCAGCCCGGCGTAAAGCACGCCCGAGTAAGGCATGCCCTCGTCGGCGAGCGTGCGCACCGTGGGGGCGAGGATGCGCGTGATCGCCTCGCCGCGCAGTTCGGGGGTCAGCACCGGGGCGGGGCTGTAGGCGCCCATGCCGCCGGTGTTGGGGCCGGTGTCGCTTTCGCCGACGCGCTTGTGATCCTGCGCGGTGCCGAAGGGCACGATCGTGGCGCCGTCGGTCAGCGCGAACAGGCTGACTTCCTCGCCCTCCATGAACTCCTCGACCACCACCTCCGCGCCCGCATCGGCGAACATCGCGGCGAGCGCTGCTTCCGCCTCGGCGCGCGTTTCGGCGATGATCACGCCCTTGCCGGCGGCGAGCCCGTCGGCCTTGAGCACGTAGGGCGGCTTGAACCGGGCGAGCGCTACGAGGGCGTCCGCCAGGGAAGCGGTGCGGACGTAACCGGCGGTCGGAATGCCGGCGCGCTCGCACAAGTCTTTGGTAAAGCCCTTGCTGCCTTCGAGCTGCGCGGCGGCCTTCGACGGCCCGAACGCCGCGATCCCGGCGGCGCGCAGATCGTCGGCGAGGCCCGCCACCAGCGGCGCTTCGGGGCCGATCACGACGAGCCCGATGCTCCGTTCGTCGCAGAACGCGATCACCGCCGCGTGATCGGTGACATCGAGCACGACCAGTTCGGCGTGCTGCGCGATCCCCGGATTGCCCGGGGCGGCGTAGAGCAGGCCCCCGTCCGCAAGCAGCCGGGATTGCGCCAGCTTCCACGCCAGCGCATGTTCGCGGCCGCCCGATCCCAGCAGCAGGATGTTCATGCCCGACCCTTTCGACGATTCTCTTGGCGATGACGGGGACGCCGCCGGGCTGGTAGCCAAGGGGCGGCCGGGCGACAACGCCGAGCCGCTGACGATCACCGAGATTTCCAACCTGCTCAAGCGCACGGTCGAGGATTGCTTCGGGTTCGTGCGGCTGCGCGGCGAGCTTTCCGGCGTGAAGCGCGCGGCGAGCGGGCATCTTTACTGCGCGCTCAAGGATGCCGGTGCGGTGATCGACGGGGTTATGTGGCGCGGCGGGGCGGAGCGGCTCGGTTTCGTGCCCGAGGACGGGATCGAGGTCGTCGCCAGCGGCAAGCTGACCACGTATCCCGGCCGCTCCAAGTACCAGATCGTCATCGAGCGGATGGAGATCGCGGGTGAAGGCGCGCTGCTCGCCTTGCTGGAGAAAACGCGGCTGCGGCTCGCGGCCGAAGGGCTGTTCGCCGAGACACGCAAGCGACCCTTGCCGTTCCTCCCCGCCGTGATTGGCGTCGTGACGTCGCCCACGGGCGCGGTGATCCGCGACATCCTCCACCGGCTTGCCGACCGGTTCCCCAGCCGCGTGCTGGTCTGGCCGGTGCTGGTGCAGGGCCAGGGCGCGGCCGAGCAAGTGGCGGCCGCCGTGCGCGGGTTCGGCGAACTGGCGGCAAACGGTGCGATCCCGCGTCCGGACCTGCTGATCGTCGCGCGGGGCGGCGGCTCGATCGAGGACTTGTGGGCGTTCAACGAGGAGGTGGTGGTGCGCGCCATCGCCGCCTCGCCGATCCCGACGATGAGCGCGGTCGGGCACGAGACCGACACCACTCTGGCCGATTTCGCCGCCGACCGCCGCGCGCCGACCCCCACGGCGGCGGCCGAGATCGCGGTTCCGGTGCGGCGCGACCTTGCCAATGCAATCGACGAGCTTGCGCTGCGCAAACGCAAGTGCGCGCTCCGCCCGGTTTCGCTCGGCAGCGAGCGGCTGGCAGCCCAGGCACGGTTGCTGCCGAAGCCCGAAGCGCTCGCCGAACGCGCCAGCCAGAAGCTCGACGATTTGGCCGAACGCCTCCGCCGCGGCCTTGCCGACCGCGCCGCACTGGCGCGCGGGCAGTTGCTGGCCGACGCGGTGCGGCTGTCAGCGCCGCTGCTCCGGGCCCGGACCGAGCGGGCGCGCGACCGGCTCGCGGCGGTGCGCTTCGCTCCCGAGCTGTTGAAACGCCCGCTTTTCGAGCGCGGCGAGCGCCTTGCCGCCCTGGACCGGCTGCGGCGGCAGCTTGATCCCAAAGCGCCGCTCGCGCGCGGCTATGCGCTGGTCTGCGCCCCCGGCCATCCGGTGGTCTCCAGCCGCGCGCTGGCGGCCACGCTCGACCGCCTGACGCTCGAATTCGCCGACGGCACGCTCGAAGTCGCGCCGGGCGCCGCGCCGGCACGGCCGCGCGCCGCGTCCCGTGCCGAAACCGCTCCGCCGCCGGGCGCGCAGGGCAAATTGCTTTGAGGCGGGGCAATCGCTAGATTGCGTCCATGCTTATGTCTCCCGGCGAAAGCGCCGCTACGCTCATCTACGGACCCAACGGCTTCCGCGTGATCAGGACCGGCCGCTTCGTGACGTGCGCGGTCAGCGGCCAGGCGATCTCGTTGCAGGACCTGCGCTACTGGAGTGTCGAGCGGCAGGAAGCCTACGCCACCCCCGAAATCGCCACCCGGCGCCTGCTCGGCGAGGCGTGAGGCGCGCGACAGGCCTGGCGCTCGCCGCTCTGGCGGCCGGCTGCGTCGCGCCGGGCGCCGAGCCCCCGCCAGCGCCGCAATCGCCGCCACCCCCACCGGTGGTGCGGCAGGAACCACCAACCTCCCCGCCGCCCCGTCCCGCCGGCCCGGCAAGTTTCGTGTTTGCGGGCGAACTGACCCAGGGCGGGTGGATTCGCGGGCAGGTACCGGGCGGGACGGTCAGTGCGCGGATCGGCGACCAAGTGATCGCGGTGGCGCCGGACGGGCAGTTCTTCGCCGCGTTCGACCGCGATGCCGGGCCACATGCCACGCTCGTCGCCACGACCGCGGACGGGCGCACCGTGGAAACGCCCGTGAGCATCGCGCCGCGCGCCTGGCAGATCGAGCGGGTCAATGCGCCGCTCCGGCCCGGCAACGCCTCCCCCGAGGAATTCGCCAGGCGGCGCGAGGGCGAACTGGCGCGGATCGTCGCGGCGCGTTTGCGCGACACCGGCAGCGAGGGCTGGCGGCAGGGCATGACCTGGCCGGCAGCGGGGCGCATCTCGGGGCGGTTCGGCTCGCAGCGGATCTATCGCGGCGGCGAAGCCGGGTCCTATCACTCAGGTCTCGACATCGCCGGCGGCAGCGGAGCGACCTATGTCGCGCCGGCGGACGGGGTGGTGGTGTTGGCGGCGGCCGATGAGCCATTCAGCCTCGAGGGGCATCTGCTGATCCTCGATCACGGCAACGGGCTCAACAGCGCCTTCCTCCATTCCTCGGCGCTGCTGGTGCGCGAAGGCGAGCGGGTGCGGCAGGGCCAGGCGCTCGGCCGGATCGGCGCGACCGGGCGCGCGAGCGGGCCCCATCTCCACTGGAGCCTGGTGTGGCGCGGTTCGCGGCTCGATCCGCTGCTGTTCCTGCCGCCGCGGTGAGCGCCGCGCGCCGCTGGCGCCTGCTCGCGCTGGCCGGGGTCGCTCTGGGCCTGGCGCCGGGCACATTCGTGCGCTCTCCCAAGCCGCCGGAGAATCGCAGCCAGGTGCTCACGGTCGAGCGGCTTGCCGCCGCGCCGCGCCAGTTCGGCGAGTTCCGCTTCCTCGCCGCCTGGCGCCTCACCAGCGCCAACTCGCGCTTCGGGGGCTATTCGGCGCTGGTGGTGCCGGGCGAGGGGCGGCTGCTGGCGATCAACGATGCCGGCGGCATGCTCGAGATGCCGATGCCCGACCGCCCCGCCGCCGCCCCGGCCCGAATCGCCGGTTTCGGTCCGCGCGACCCGGACAACAAGGCGATGGTCGACAGCGAGGCGGCGACCCGCGATCCGCTGACCGGCATGCTGTGGGTCGCTTACGAATCGAGCGGCATGATCGTGCGCTACGACCGCGCGTTTCTGTGGCGGGGTTACGTCTTCCCCGCCGAAATCGGACGGTGGCCCAAGAACGGCGGCCCGGAGGGAATGTTGCGCCTGCGCGACGGACGCTTCATCGTGCTGTCCGAGCGCGACCCCAAGCGTGGCGTCGCCTCGTCTCCGGGTCTGCTGTTTCCCGGCGATCCGGTCGACAAGGCGCAGCCCGCGAAGTTCACGTTCGAGCCGCCAGCCGGCTATCGCCCGACCGACCTGGCCGAGCTGCCCGACGGGCGCGTGGCGATCCTGCTGCGCACCTGGAAGCTGGGCCTGCCGGTGCGGTTTCCGTCCAAGCTGGCCGTCGCCGATCCGGCCGAGATTCGCGCCGGCGGGGTGTGGCGGGCGCAGGTGGTCGCCGATCTCTTCGGGCCAATCCCGAGCGACAATTACGAAGGTATCGCGATCGATCCGGAGCCCGGCGGCGGCGCCACGGTGTGGATCGTGTCCGATGACAACACCGCGAGCTTCCAGCGCACGCTGTTGCTCAAGTTTTCGTGGAATCCGGGGGCCCCAACGCAAAAGGCGCGCGGATCGCCCGCGCGCCTTTCGGCAAACCGGTGATTCGGCGAATCAGGCCGCGACGGCGGCGGTCGCGGACTTCTTCAGCTCGCGCTTGATCTTGCGTGCCTGGGCGCTGAGCTTCTCGTCCGAGGTCTTGAGCAGCCAGTTGTCGAGCCCGCCGTTGTGCTCGACCGAGCGCAGCCCGTGAGTCGAGACGCGGAACTTGAAGCTGCGGTCGAGCTTCTCGCTCAGCAGCGTGACGTTCTGCAGGTTGGGCAGGAACACGCGCTTGGTCTTGTTGTTGGCGTGGCTCACGTTGTGGCCGGTCTGGCGGCCCTTGCCGGTCAGTTCGCAGATGCGCGACATGGTTCGTCTCTCGAAATCTTGAATCGGGGGGTGTCCCGGAAAGCGGCGCGCATAGCGGCGAGGGCTGCTTGCGTCAACCGATCTCGGCCCCTAGCCCGGCCAAATGACCCGCTGGCCGCTTCCCCCGCCGATGGCGCGCGCGCTCGAACTCGCGCAAGCGGCGGCCGAGGCCGGCGAGGTGCCGGTCGGAGCGGTGGTGGTCAAGGACGGGGCGATTGTCGGCGAGGGCCACAACGCCCCGCGCACGCTCGCCGATCCGACCGCGCACGCCGAAGTGCTTGCCCTGCGCCGCGCGGCGGCGGCGCTCGGCACCGAACGGCTGGGCGACTGCGAGCTGTGGGTCACGCTCGAGCCTTGCGCGATGTGCGCCGGGGCGATCGTCCATGCACGCATCGCGCGGCTCTATTACGGCGCGCCCGATCCCAAGGGCGGCGCGGTCGAGCAGGGGGCACGCGTGTTCGAACAGGCGCAGTGCCTGCACCGGCCGGAGGTCTATGCGGGCATCGGCGAGGAGCCGGCCGCGGCGCTCCTGCGCGCGTTCTTCGCCGCGCGGCGCTGACGCGGGGTCAGTCGAACGCCGCCGGATCGGTCTCGTCCTCGCCGCGCAGCCAGGCGATTGCGTCGGGCCGGAACAGGTTGATCGCCGCCAGCACTCTGAGCGCAACCACCGCCAGCCCGAGCACGACCAGGAGGTTGATCGGCCCGCCGAGCGCCGACGGCACCGACAGCAGCCCGAGCGCCAGCACGGCGACGAAGACCCATTTGGCCCAGTTCACCCCGCGGCGAGCGATGAGATACCACAGCACCAGATAGATCGCGTACTCGGCAAGCACCGACCCGATCAGGAACCCGCCGCCGAGCCCGGCCGCCTGCAGCCTGGGATCGCCCGCCATCGCCGCCAGCATCGCTTCGTAGCCGACCGCGAATGTCGCGGCGCTGAGCGCGATGGACGCAAGCAGCAGCCGCTCGAACATGACGATGGATTTCGGGCGCATGGGTCTCCTTTCCCTGGTTTATGGGCTCATCCTGCGCCAGCGCGGCGCGGGGTGCAATGTCAGGCCGGCGTGAAATCGAGGCCGATGTCGGCCGCCGGCGCGCTTTGCGTCAGCCGGCCGACCGAGACGTAAGTCACGCCGGTGGCGGCGATCGCGACGATCGTGTCGAGCGTGACCCCGCCCGAGGCTTCGGTCGGGACCCGCCCGGCAACCAGGGCGACCGCTTCGCGCAGCGCGTCCGGGCCCATGTTGTCGAGCAGCAGGTGCGTGGCGCCGGCGGCGAGCGCGGGGGCGATCTGGTCGATCCGGTCGACCTCGCAAATCACCTCGACGATCCCCGCCGCCTTGGCACGGCGCACCGCTTCGGCCACGCCGCCGGCGACGAGCACGTGGTTGTCCTTGATCATGGCCGCGTCCCACAAGCCCATCCGGTGGTTGCGCGCGCCGCCCGTGCGGGTGGCGTATTTCTCCAGGTGGCGCAGGCCGGGCAGCGTCTTGCGGGTGTCGAGCAGAGTAGCGTTTCCGCCCATCGCCTCTACATAGCGCCGGGTCAGCGTGGCGACGCCCGAGAGGTGCTGCACGGTGTTGAGCGCGCTGCGCTCGGCGGTGAGCAACGCGCGGGCCTTGCCGGCGAGACGCATCAGGTCGCTACCCGCCGGAACCGCGGCGCCTTCCTCGGCCAGGATCTCGATCTCCACCTCGGGGTCGAGCGCGCGGAAGAACGCCGCCGCGATCGGCAGGCCGGCAACGACGATCGCGTCGCGGCTGTCCATCGCGCCGGCATAGCGCGCCTGCGCCGGAATCACGCTCTCGGCGGTGACGTCATGACCGCCGCCCGGCAGGCCGACGCCGAGATCTTCGGCGAGCGTGGCGCGAACGAAGGCGTCGAGGTCGAAGCCGGGAAGGGTGAAGGCGGTCAGGTCACGGTCCTTGGTTCGTCATTGCGAGCGTAGCGAAGCAATCCAGAGCGGTAGCGCCCTCTCGCTCTGAATTGCCGCGGGGCTGCGCCCCTCGCAATGACGAAATAAGGCTAGTGGACGAAGCGCGCGACGACATCCCGGTACGAACGGCTCACCTTCACTTCCGCGCCGGAGCCGAGCACCAGGAAGCATTCGCCGTTGGTGTGCGGCTTGACCTGGCGGACCTGGTCGAGATTGACGATCGTCGAGCGGTGCACGCGCTGGAACACGCGCGGGTCGAGCCGGCGCTCGAGATCCTTCATCGTCTCGCGCAGGATCAGCGAATTGTCGCCGGTGTAAATGCACATGTAGTCGCCGGCGGCCTCGATGTGCTCGATCGAATCGACATCGACGCGGAAGATCTGCCCGCGGTCCTTGATGTTGATCATCTTCTCGTAGCGCGCCGTGCTCTCGTCGTCGGTCGGCATGTTCTCCATCGCGTCGGGCGCGACTTCGGCGAGCACGTCCTGCAGCTTCTTGGCCTCTTCGGCGGAGCGCTTCTCGGCAAGCCGCGTGCGCACCCGGTCGAGCGTGTCGGCGAGTTCGTCCACGTCGACCGGCTTCATCAGGTAGTTGACGGCATTGGCCTGGAACGCGCGGATCGCGTGTTCCTCGTAAGCGGTGACGAACACGAACAGCGGGGGTTCGAGCTCCATCACGCCCTTAACGACCGAAAAGCCGTCGAAGCCCGGCATCTGGATGTCGAGGAACACAAGATCGGGCTTCTCGGTCTTGATGGCGCGGATCGCCTCGCGCCCGTTGGCGCACGTGCCGATCACTTCGACGTCCGGATAGGGCTCGAGCCGCAGCTGGAGGCCCTGGATGGCGAGTTTCTCGTCGTCGACGATAAGCGTACGTATGGTCATGCAATGGTCCCGATGGCCCGGTCGCCGGGCGGGTTGATAACGGCCGGAGCCGCGGGAAGTTTCTCGGCGGCGCGTTCGGAACCGGCGGCGCTCTCGTCCGCCGCCGGTTCGAACGGGATCTCGAGAGTGACGGTGAACCCGCCCTCGGGCGGGTTATCGATCTGGAATCGGTGCTCCTCGCCATAGGCTTGCGCCAAACGGTTGCGGATGTTCGCCAGACCGACTCCCGTCGAGACCTGGCCGGAAACGGGCTCGCGCCGTTCGCCCGGGCCGGGACCGGTGTCGGCGACGATGATGCGGACCCGGTTGCCGACCATCTGCGCGGTCAGGCTGATGCGCGCGCCTTCTTCCTGCGGCGAGACCGCGTACTTGATCGCGTTCTCGACCAGCGGCTGGAGCAGCAGCGACGGGATCGTCGCGCGCGCCGCTGCGGGATCGATACGGAACACCGTGCGCAGCCGCTCCTCGAAGCGCATCCGCTCGATGTCGAGATAGAGCTTGAGCGTCTCGACCTCCTGCGCGAGCGTGACCTTGCCGCCCGGCTGGATCACCAGCGTGTGGCGCAGGAAGCTGCTGAGGCGGGTCAGCATCGCGTTGGCCGCGTCGGTCTGCTTGAGCAGCACCAGTGTGCTGATCGAATTCAGCGTGTTGAACAGGAAGTGCGGGTTGAGCTGGTAGCGCAGCATCGCGAGCTGCGCGCTGGTGGCCTGGGCCTCGAGCCGGTCGAGCCGGTCGGCCTGTTCCTCGACCTGGATGAAGTAGTTGATCGCGTAGTAGAGCGCCGACCACGCGCCGAGCACGGTCAGGTCGAGCGAGAACATGCCCACGATCCGCTGCGCGATGCCGGTCTCGGCGTCCTCGTAGTAGACCTGAAACACCCAGGCATCGATGAACGCGTAGAACGCCACCGCCGTCAGCAGCGCGATCAGCGTGGCCGTCCAGGTGATCAGCGCGCGCTGCCGGATCAGCCAGCCGTAGAGCACCGAGAGGATCAGGCTGATCGAGAACCCGGTGACCGCGTTGATCAGCAGCACGACCATGAACTGCCACGGGTTGTCGTTGGCGATCGCGGAGACCGCGCGCTGCAGGAAGTACCCCGCCCAGCCGGCCATCTGCAGCCGCCAGAAGGCCTTGTTCTTGTCCGCAAAGAACGGCGCGGGCTGGAAATGCAGCCGCCCGAGCGCGCCCGCCTCGCTGTGCACCTGCGGCCGTGCCGCGTCCCGCGCCTGGCGGCGGGCGAAGGACGACAGCACGCTCAGGACGCGCGCGCCTCGTCGATCGCCTGGCCGATCCGCTCCTGGCCCTGCGCGCCGTTGAGGACGCGGTCGCCGACCACCCAGCCGGGGGTGCCGGTGATGCCGAGCACTTCGGCCATTGCGATATTGGCCTGGAGCTGGGCGTCGAACTCGCCGCGCGCGATCGCGGCCTCGGCGCGCGCAAGATCGACCCCGGCGGCGCGCGCGGCCGCTTCGACGGTCTCGGCGGAGGGAGTGCCCAGGCGGAACATCGCGTCGTGGAAGGCTTGGTAGCGGCCCTGCTGCGCGGCGGCGAGTGCCATGCGCGCGGCGGTGACGCTGTCGGGGTGGAGCACAGGGTACTCACGGATGACCACGCGCAAGTCGGGGTTGGCGGCGATCAAAGCGGTCACATCGGCCAGGCTCTGGCGGCAATAGACGCAGGCATAGTCGCTGAACTCGACCAGCGTCACCGAACCGCGCGGATTGCCGAGCACCGCGCCGGGGAACGGCTGTTCGAGCTCGGCACGCATCGGTTCGATGCGCCGTGCCTGTTCGCGCTGCTCGAGCACGTCCATCGCTTCGGGAAGCACTTCGGGATGGGCGAGCAGGTATTCGCGGGTCGTCGGCTGGCCTAGCCCGGACAGGTCCCACAACGCCGCCCCGGCGAAGCCGGCGGGCAGCGCGATCGCGAGTGGCACGAACGCAAGGGTTACGAACCGGCGCATCGGCGCTTGGCCTACTGCCGCTGGCGGGCCTGTTCAAGTTCGGCGCGCGCCTGCATCGCCACGTCCTGCGCGCGCAGCCAGTCGGGCGAGCCGTTGGGCAGCGCGCTTTCGGCCATCTCGGCGTTGCGCAGGGCCTCCATCGGCCGCTGGCTCATGATCTGCTGCTCGGCGCTGGCCAGGCGTGCGCGCGGCAGATCGCCGCGCGAGGCATAGACCACGCCAAGCTGATACCAGGCGAACGGATTTTCGCGGTCGCGCGCCACCGCGGTGCGCAGCACGCGTTCGGCTTCGTCGAGATTGGCGGGATCCTCGCTGGCGATCAGCGCATGCCCGAACGTGGCGGCGATCAGGGGCTCGTTGCCCGACAGCGCGGTCGCTTCGCGCAGCGCGGGCAGGGCCTCTGCCGGCTTGCCCGATTCGAGCAGCACCTGGCCCTGGAGTTCGAGGAAGTAGGGATTGCCCGGCTCGCTGGCGATCAGGGCCTGGGTCTCGGCGAGCGCGTCGGCGATCCGGGCGTCCTTGTGATAGGCGTAAGCCCGGGCATAGCGCGCCGCCACACTGGTCATCTGCGCGGGGTAGACCCGCAACGTGTCCGCCGGCTTGGCGAGGTAACCGTAGAGCTTGGCCTTCACCTGCACGAAGCGCCGCTGCAGCTCGGACAGGGGCGAAGTGCCGCCGATCGTGGCCTCGAGATCGGCCTGCGCCCACGCCGGATCGGCTTCGAGATCGGCCTGCAGGCGCGAGATGCGGTCCCCGGTCAGCGGGTGGGTGCGCGCGAAGCCGGCATCGTCATCCTGCGAATAGCCGTAGCGGTATTCCTGGTTCTGGAGCTTCTGGAAGAACGACACCACGCCCTGACCGCTGATCCCGGCGGTGGTCAGGTACTCGACGGCGGCCGCGTCGGCGGCGGATTCTTGAGTGCGCGAGAACGACAGGAACGAGCCGATCGCGGCCTGCTGACCCAGCCCCATCAGGCCCATGCCCGCTTCGCCCGCGCCCAGCGCCATCGCCGCAATTGCCGCAAGCGTCGAGAGCAGCTGAATCCGCGCGGCTTTGCCATACCCGTCGTAGCTGCTGATGATGTGGCCACCGGTGATGTGGCCGAGTTCGTGGGCGAGCACCCCCTGGACCTCGTTGGCGGTCTCGGCCGCGTTGATCAGCCCCGAATGGATGTAGATCCGCTGGCCCCCGGCGACGAAGGCGTTGATCGAGGGATCGTTGATCAGCACCACGTCGACCGAGCCGGGGGGCATTCCGGCGGCAACGACCAGCGGGTCGAGCATGTCCTGGAGGAGCGCCTCGGTCTCGGCGTCGCGCAGGATCGACTGCGCGGCGGCGGGTTGGACGATCAGGCCGGCCACCGCGACGACGGCGATCAGGCGGGCGAACAGGAGACGGAGCAAGGGCATGGGCGGGGCAGGCTAGCCCGGATCGCCCTGAACGGGAACTGAAGAGTCTGGTCGGCGCTAACGCCGGGTCAGCCGATCAAGCGGCGCGCGGCGCGTTCGACCAGCGCGGTGTCGTCGGGCACTTCGCCGAGCACCACCGGGATGCCCTCGCGGGTGCGGCGGATCATGACCAGCGCGAACTCGCTGCCTTCGGCGGCAATGTCGGCGAAACCGCGCACCGGGAGAGCGCGCAGCTTGCGGGCGATACCGGGGCGCGGGCCGCCGGCAGCGGCGCGGGCGGGCTTGCCGGCCTGTTCACGTCGCCAGTCGCGCTCGGCGGTGACCACCGCCTTGAGGCCGCCATCGACCGCCGCGAGATGCTCGGCCAGTTCACCGGGGTGAAACTCGAGCCGGTGCGCGAGGCTGAGCGCGGCGGCATATTCGGTCAGACGCGTCTTGTCGTAATCGGCCCCGAACACGAGCTTGACCACCGGAGTCATCGGCGCGCGGTCCTGCGCGGTCAGGCCGGCATCGGCCAGCAGCCGCTCGAACTCGGCCGGCGCCTCGGCCGCGGCGAGCGAGAAGTCGTAGGCCCGGCCGATCGCTTCGTAGAGCGCCGCGCGGGTGCGGTCCTCGCTCGAACGGGCGGCATCGGCGAGCTGGCGGGCTTCGGCGAGATGCAGCGCGAGTTCGGCCGAGACCGGCTCGGGCAACGGTGCGTCGTATTCGGCGGCGGCGGCGGCGGGGGTGGCTGGGCGCGGCAGCGCGAAGCACCAGTCCAGCTCTTCTTCCGCGTCGTCGTCGGATGCGGCGGCAGCCGGCTCGGGAGCGGTCAGGCCGAACGAGGGGCGGGGCAGGGCATTGCCGAAATCGGCGCCCAAGGTCGGAAGCGGCTCGGCGCCGGGAGCCTCGGAGGCTCCAGGCCCATCGGCCCAGTCGGTCAGCGGCGCGGCGAGATCGAGGCGCGGCGCGGGCAATGGCTCGGCCTCGAGCGCCTGTTCGATCTCGAGCAGCAGTTCGTCGGCGGCTTGCACGTCGGCGAGTTCCTTCCAGTTGATCACGCCATAGATGAAGTCGATCGTATCGTCGTCGCTCGAGAACGGCAGCAGGATGCCGCGATAGAGAATCGTCGCGTCGTGCTGATTGACGAACTCGGCTTCGAACCCGATCGGCGCCTGGTTGGCGATGATCTGCATGTAGTGATCGGTAATGCGGCTGAGCAGCGAGCGGCTCGGCACGTCGGCGAGCGTTTCGATCGCGTGATCCTCGGCATCGCATTCGCGCGCCAGCAGCGCGCCGAGATAGACCACGCCCGGATTCTCGATCCCGCGCGAGAAGTCGAGCAGCACGCTGTAGGGCCCGAAGTCGGGCAGCGCGTCGGGCTCGAGATCGTCGATCGCCGGATAGTTGCGCTCGCCCAGCAGCGAAGCCCAGTGGTTGTAGGCGCGCACTTGCATGCGGCGCTCGTCCTGGCCGATGGCGATCGGCGGCAGGTCGCGGTCGATGTCGTCGTCCCAGACGTCCTCGCTCAGCGCCGTGAGCGCACCGTGCATGCCCCGCAAGTTGTCCATCACGCTGGCCTCGTCTGACTGTGCCCCGGCAGCTTTATTGCGCGACGTGGTTAACTATCGGTAAACGGTGACGTCACGACGCTAACTCGGCAACATGCCCCGCGCGTGTGGCGGTCAGAGCATGTAGCGCATGCGGATCGTGTGATGGACCGCTTCGGTGCCGACGGTGAAGGCCGCCTGGGCGAAGCTCGGCGGGCCGAAGCGCACCGGCGCGTCGCGGGAAAAGCCGAAACCCTCCTTGGGAATCATCCCCAGCGCCCGCTCGACCCGGCCGTTGCCGTTCTCGTCGTGCAGGATCGAGATCGCGTAGCGTCCGGGCCGGACGGCCGGAAACTCGAGCACGGGGGTGCCGGTGGCGGGCACCGACAGGGTGTAGGCGGCGCCGTCCTGGCAGTTCGGAAAGCGCGCCGGATCGGTTGTCATGCAAGCGCGCACCACGCCCTTGTGCGAGCGCAAGCCGGTCACCTCGACTCGCACGCTGACTTCGCCGTCCGCCGCCGCGACCGCGCCGAGCGGAACCCCGGTCACGGCAAGAACGATCGCGACACGCCCCGGTCGGTGCCGCAGAGCCGGTCCCAGACGCGAAAATAGAGTCCGTAATTGCATCGATACTCTTCATGGTGCCGCTGGTGGTGGCTGGCGGTTATCAGCCAATCGCCCAACTTGGAATGAACCAGTGCGCGCGGAAACATTTCCCAGCCCATGTGGTTGGTGACGCCCATCAGCGTCATGATCGCCAGCACCAGGCCGAGCACGCCGATGTGGACCGGCACCAGGAACACCAGCGCCGGAATTACCAGTGCGCCGGTCAGCGCCTCGATCGGGTGGAAGCTCATCGCCGCCCAGGCGGTCGGCGGGCGGCTGGCGTGGTGCACCGCGTGCGCCGCCTGGAACCAGCGCGGGCGGTGCATCAGGCGGTGCGTCCAGTAGAACCAGGTATCGTGCGCGAACAGGTAGAGCAGCAGCGAGACCGGCAGATGCCATAGCGGGTAGGCGTCCCACTGGGTGTAGATCTGCGTCCAGCCGCGTTCCTGCCAGCCCCACGCGACAACGCCCGCGGGCACGCCGTAGATCGCCGCCGAGGCCAGCGACCAGCCGATCTCGCGGCGGATCTGCGGGTCCAGCCCGTCGTAGAGCCCCGGATGCAGCCGGCGGGTCACCCAGGCGAACGCGCCGCTGGTCAGCGCGTAGCGCACCGCGACGATCGCGGTCATCGCCAGCGCCGAGATGAGGACCGCGGTCATGCCCAAGGCGACACATTGCAGGGGGGGTGTTGACACATGTGACAGTGTCCAGAGGCAAGTTTACACTTCCTCATACGCGCGCGCATCGTCGGCGTCCCGACACCTGTGGCGGCGGCGATTGGAAGAGGGCGCGAGGTCATGGCCGCCACCTGCCACATTCCCCGACAAGTAGGAAAGCGCGAACGCCCGAGCCCCGGTCTTCAGCCCCAGAAGGCTCAGAGCGTTGGCAGGGCCCCTTCCCCTTGGGGAAGGGCGTTCAGCCGTGGACTTGGCCCCACGCGTTGCACTGCGGATCGAGCGCGGTGAGCTGGCGGCGCAGCGCGGTGCGGGCGAGCCGCTCGACCTCGACCCGGCGGCGCGCGGGCGCCAGCGGGCGGCTCGGCGCCGGACGGACGATTTCGGCATCGTAACCGTCGGCCACGATCACCCCGCAGCAGTCGGGCCGGAAATCGGCGCCGTCGAGGCAGGCACGGTCGAGCTCGGGCGGCAGGCCCCAGTAGAACCGGTCGCAGAACTCGAGATAGTCGGGCCACTTGCCATCACCCAGCAGGTCGCCGCGCGCGGTCTTGATCTCGACGATGATCACCTGGCCGCGCGGATCGATCCCCATCAGGTCCGCGCGCCGCCCGCCCCGCAACGGCATTTCGGCAATCGCCCAGATGTCGTTGCGCGCGAGGAGGCGGCAGATCCCGCGCGCCACGGCTTGGGCGCGGCGCTCGGCGGGATCGGAAAGCACGGCAAGCGCGGGTGAATCGGGCATCAGAGCATGTTGGAACGAAGGCGGAACATGGTCAAGCCGGGATTGGCGCGACGGTGACAGCGTACCGCCTCATTTTCCATGCTCGTGTTCTCGGTAGATCGTCCAGATAGACCACCCGTTCACCGCAAGTAGGATGGCTGCAATTGCGAATGCACCAATGGCGGCCCAACCCGCAAGCGATTGGGCCGTTTCCCAAGATGCTCGCATTTCCGCTGTAATGTCATCTTTTCCAGACATTTCGAGGCCCTGCTTTGTGCTGAGCCAAACCCCGGCTAAAAAAGTCCCTAAGGCCACCATTATGCCTCCCACACCTTGCAGGGTGGCTAGGCTCTTAAGTTCAGGGCCATTTACTGAGTACCACCTGACTGTCCGCACCCCACCCTGGTTGCGAACCTTTTGTTGCTGCGTACGGCGTGTGCGTTTTGCGGGCTCCGTCTCACCGGCGCCGGCAACTTCCCCCCGGTCGGTGGTCTTACGTGGATCACCCCCTGCCCCGCTGGCGCCCAGCAGAAGCCGGTCGTACTCGTCGTCAGCGGGGTTCTTGACCATCCGGCTCCCCGCCTTCCGCCGCCGCGCGGGCGGCTTGCTGAACTTTCGCCACGTCCAGTTGGTTCTCCATGACCCTTAGCGCTACGCGGTGCAGCACGGTCGCCAACTCCAACGCCATTTCCGGCGTCATTACGGACGCGGAATGATAGGTCGGTTCCCAATCGTGAAACTCGCCAAGGTTCAGGCGTATCAAGCCTTCACCTAGAGGCTGCACGAATAGCCGGTTGGCGTAGAGAGCATTGAGTTTCTTTGCTGCCTCGGCATGCAAATAGAGATCGTCCGGCTCGTCTTGGCTCGCCATGCGCGATTCCCCTTTCTGGGAGCATGTTAACAGCGCGTCGAGAAAGAGGGAGTCGCCGAATACTTATCCGAAGGGGATAAGCGTCCAAGCCGGCTTAGAGCGCGCACCGCGCCGATTACGCCGCGAAAACCGGCTCCGTTTCAGGCGGCAACAACGCCAGCAGCGCGCCACACGCAAACTCGAACTCCGCCAGCAGTGCCCGCGCCGCTGGCCTCGTGTCCACACCGCGTTCGTTGACCGAAAGCAGCGCGGCTAGGCCGTGTTCGAGGATTGCGGTGAGATCGGCGAGTTCGCTTTCGGCGCGCGCCAGCCGCCAGCCGCCGGCCGCGGCGATGCGGGCGGGAAAGGCGTCCATCGCGGCGGCGCTTGCGGGTTCGGTGCCGGCCAGTGCGGACACCACTTGCGCGGCAGAGACCAGCGCATTCCAGCGGCGTTCGATAGCGCTCGCCTCGAGCGCGGCGCCGAGGGCGGTGAACGAGGGGGGCAGCGCAGTCATGGCGCGCCCGCCTAGCACGCGGCGGATTGCGATTCGGTTACGCCGGGTCGGGGCGCTTACTCGTCGTCGAGCCCGGCGAAGGGATCCTCTTCCTCGTCCAGCCCGAGATCGATGTTGGCGCCACCTTCGCCGCCGACCAGGCGGTTGTTCTCGGCGCAGACGTATTCGCGGATCACGTAGTCGGGCCGGCGCGCGAAGGCGGCCTGGGTGACGTGAGGCGCGGCGAGCAGGTCGGGCTCGGTGATGGTGGTCTCGATCCGCAGCGTATCGGGCCCCTGCAGCCAGATCCGCTCGCGCACGCGGCTCTTCTCGGTATGCGGAATGCCGCCGGTCAGGTTGGTGAGCGGGCTGAACCCGACGGTATCGACGATCAGCGTGTCGCCTTCCCAGTGTCCGACCGAATTGCCGTTGAAAAACAAGTCCGGATCCTCGGGCAGCGGGCGCCCGTCGGTGTAGATGCGGCGCTGCTGGGCGTAAGCTTCGGCGAAAATCAGCACCATGCCGGGCTGGAACGACAGCTCGATCGGATAGGGCTGGTTCATCACTCCGGGGATGCCCGGCGGGTAGCAGTGCTGCTGGGCTTCCTGGTTGACGCCTTCGGCGGCCTGCTTGGCGCGGAAGGCATCGACCAGCGCCTGGCCGGCGGGGGTGAACTGCATCGGCCGCGGCGGGCCCGCATTGCCGAGCGCGCGGCGGTCGCTGGTCCAGATACCGCTGAAATTGGGCAGCTTGGCCAGTTCGGCATAAGCCGTCGCGCGCGGGATCGCGCCCTGCGGTACGGGCTCCACGGCCGGCGCGGGCGCCACCGCTTGCTGCGCGAAGGCCGCGCCGGTCATCGCCGCAGCGGCCACGGCCACAGCCGCCGCGCTCACCAGCGCGCGCGCGCCGAATCCCCAGTTGTTCATGATGACCCTCCGGAATCCTCTCTTTTCTGGCGCGAGAGTGCGGCGGCGGCGCGCGCCAAGTCAAGCGGCGGTTGATTTTGCGCGACCTTTGCTGGCAAAAGGCGGACAAACACGCGCCAAGCCAACAGGCGGCGCCCGAGGAGAGCCCGATGACCCGCAAGACCCGCCTGGCCTGTGCCGTTGCCGCCATCGCCGCCGCCGTCGGACTTCCGGCGGTGGCCCACCATTCGACCGCGATGTTCGAATGGGGCACTTCGACCGAAATGAAGAGCGTCACGGTCGAGAAGTGGGAATGGACCAATCCGCACACGTTCCTCTACGTGCGCGACGCCGATGGCCGGCGCTGGGCGTTCGAGGGCATGAGCCCGAACCACCTGTCGCGCGCGGGCTGGTCGAAGCGGTCGCTCGCTCCCGGCGAGCGGATCGACCTGACCTACTACAAGCTGCGCGACGGGCGCCGCGGCGGCTTCAACGTCACCGTCAAGCGCGCCAACGGCACCACGCTCAACCAGTTCGGCGGTCTCTGAGGTCCGCGCCCGCGCGGGCGCGGCTGCGGACAAGCAAAAGCCCCGGCGGATCCCCCGAATCCGCCGGGGCTTCGCTGTGCCCCCAGGTCGAGTAGGGGTCAGGCAGGGTCTAGGCGTAGCGGATGCGAAGATCCCGCTTCGGCCGGCGCAGCGCGGCGCCGACCAGCCCGAAGCCGAGCAGCATCATCGCCCAAGTCGCGGGCTCGGGCACGGCGGCGGTGGCGGTGCGCACGGTCAGCGTCGCCAGCCCGGCGTTGCCGACGTAGTATTCCTGGCCGGAATCCGGATCGATGATCGGGCCGCTCGGGTCGGGATAGCCGGCGGTGGTGTAGACGCCGTCGGCGCCGAAGGCGCCGGGCGCGAAGAAGTAGTTCCACACCCCGCTGCCGGTGGCGTCGGCGTTGACGGCGTTGAAACCGATGAACGGATTGGTCACCGGTGCGCCGGCGAGCACGCCTTGCGGATCGATCGTTTGGGTCGGCCCGCACAAGTAGAACGTGCCGGTGATCGAGCAGCTCGACGGGGCGAGGTAGCTGAGCGTGGACACGTAGCTCGCGCTCTCGAAGGCGAAGGCCCAGTCGTAGATCTCGTTGGTCTGGTCGCCATCGGTATCGGCCTGGAAGGTGCCGGTGACCGAGTAGAACACCTGGGCCTGGGCAGGCGCGGTGAGGCCGGCGGCGGCGAGAGCGGCACTGGCGAGCAATGACTTGCGCATATCGGTTCCTTTCGTGTGGGAGCGAGATCGGCGGCGGGACATCCGCCGCCGAGGGGGATCAGGCGTAAGCCGGCCGGCGCTGCGAGCGTTGGCGCATGAGCGCGCCGACGAAGCCGAAGCCGAGGATCATCATCAGCCACGTCGCCGGCTCGGGCACCGCACCAGTGGTGGGCGGGACGCCGACCGCGCTCAGCAGCAGGCCCGAGGCCGACGAGAAGCCGAGTCCAGTCGGAAGGTCGTCGAAGCGGAAGGTACCGGTATGCCCGAAGTCGCAGCTGCTGCCGCCGCGGCAATCGACGTTGAGCGTGGCGCGCAAGCCGATCGAACTCATGCCGGTCGGGATGACCAGCGCGGTCGAGATCCAGCCGTCGACCACGCCGCCGGCGTTGGGCTGGTTGAGGCCCGACTGGAAGTACGGCGCGGCGCCCTGACCGCAGTAGATGTTCTCGCCGAAACAGCTGCTGGTCATGCTCCAGTAGTAGTTCCAGTTGTCGCTCGGGGTGCGGGTCGGCCCGGATGCGAAGACGATGCGCTCGCCCGTCTCGTTGTAGCACGTGGTGCTGAAGCAGCTCAGGCCGAGCGAGAGGTTGCCGCCGGGGTTGCCGGCGAACGGATCGGACATCGAGCCGTTGAAGGCGTAGGTCATGCCGATGGTCAGCGCGCTGCCGCTGGTGTTGGTGAAGAAGATGGTATCGTCGAAGCGCGCGTATCCGTTGCCCGTGGGCGTGCCGAAGTTGTTCGGGCCGGTCGAGACCGTCGAGGCCTTGAGTTCGCCGGTCGCCAGGCTCGCCGAGGCATAGGCGGTGTTGTAGAGCGCGTTGCTGCCCGCCCCGCCGAACTGCTCGGTGGTGGCCCAGGTTTCGCCAGGCGAGCCGCCGCCGTTGTACGAGCCGGCGTTGCCCTGCCACGAGTTGGGGGCGATGACCGACCCATTGAGGAAGTGTCCGTTCGAGCCGACCACGTTCGGCCCCTGGTGCGTCGTCGAGTTGGCGACGGCCTCGGTTCGCGGAGCGTAGACCACGACGTGCTGCGCAGCCGCCGGAACGGCGCCGGCAATAGCCGCGAGGCTCGCGGCGGCGGTAAGCAGAGTTTGGATTTTCATTTCGACCCCCGGTTTTGCAATTAACAAAACGGGAAGGCGCAGAGCCGAGGAGACTGGGGCCACGAAAACGTCAGCGGCCGCACGATTCCTGCTGAAGTGTCTCACTTTGGGGCATGTTCTTGCGCTCATCGAGCGCGCCGAGGCGGCCTTGCGCGCGAATCTGCGTCCACACCCCGACCGCGCGCGTCGCAGCGGCGCAGGCCTCGGCCGCGTTGCCAAGCTGCGCAAGCAGCGTGGCGTGCGGCGCGAGGCCGATCGCGAGATCGCGCATCCGCTGCGGATCGCCGGGCGAGCGGGCCAACCGCGCCTCGCGTAGCGCCACGCTCGCGCCCGAGGGGACCAGCGCGTCGCGCCCGCGTCCGAGGGTGCCGAGCAGCGCCGCCTGCTGACCGTAAAGCACCAGCAGGCGCTTTTCCGCCGCCGCGTCGGGGCCGGCGCGGAGTAGCTGTTCGAGCGGGCCGACGGCGGCGTCGGCGACCGTTAGCGCCTCGGCCGGGTGCCCGCTGTCGCCGAGCGAGCCCGAGATGTTGAACGCCGCTTCGCCCTTGAGGATCAGCCGCTGCGGGGTCGCGCCGTCGGCCGCGAGCGCGGCATCGATCAGCGCGTCGGCCTCGCGGTAAGGCGCCAGGCTGCCCGGGATGTCTCCGGCGTAGTAGAGCGCGTCGCCCAGCCGGTTGAGCGCGTTGATCTCGAGTGCGCGCACCTGGGCGGCGTAAGCGGTGGGCCAGCGCGTCGCGCGCAGTTCGGCGAGCGCGGCGCGCAGCCGCACCACCGCCTCGGCGGGCCGGTCGGCGCTCCAGATCAGGTCGTAGCCTTCGCTCTTGAGCGTGGTCAGCCGGCCGAGCCGCGCCGAGGCATTGCCGGGGGCGATCGCCAGCGCGGCATCGAACCAGCGCCGCGCGGCGCGGTTGGCGGTGGGCGAATCGACGTTGTCGGCGTGCAACGTCCAACGGTCGGCGTGGACCCAGCCGAGCTCGGTCAGCGCGGCGACCTCGCGCGGACGCTCGGCGACGAGCGGCGCCAGGATCGCCTCGGCGCGGACCAGCGCTTCGAGCGCGCCCTCCGGCTGGCCGACATTGGAGATGCCGGGCAACCCGCGGATCGCCGCGAGCCGCCGATAGCTGCGCGCCGCATCGAGCCGCAGCGCCGGAGACGCCGTCCGGTCGGCCTGCAACCGCGCGAGATGGCCTGCCGCCACCTGGGTGATCTGCGCGCGCCGCGCCGCCGTGCCCGGCTGCCGCGCGAGCTGGTCGTAGAGATCGTAGAGCAGGTAGTGCGCGAGCTGCCGCACTTCGGACGAGCGGGCGGCGGCCTCTCCGCGCGAGACTTCGGCGCGGAAATAGCTCGAAGTGGCGAAAGCCGAGACCGCGCCGAGCAGCATGAGCGCCGCGCCCGCGCCCAGCACCCAGCGGCGGTTGCGGGCGATAAACTTGTCGGCGCGGTAGCGCCAGGTATCGGGCAGCGCGGTAATCCGCCGATGCGCCCGCCAGCGGTCGAGATCGCCCAGGAGCGCATCGGCGCTGCCGTAGCGGTCCGCTTCCTCCGGCGCACTGGCCTTGGCGGCGATCGCGGCGAGTTCGCGGTCCGACGTGCCGTCGAGCACCGCCGCGAGCGTCCGGCCGAGCCCGAACAGATCGTCGGCGACCGAAGGCCCGGCGCCCGCCAGCCGCTGCGGGCTTGCGAACGCGCGGGTCAGCGCGCCCGCGTTGGTGCCCTCTGCCGCCGCCTCGCCCTCGAGCAGCGCGGCGATGCCGAAGTCGAGCAGCTTCACCTGCCCGTCGGCGCCGACCATCACGTTCGACGGCTTGACGTCGGCATGCGCGATCATGCGGCTGTGCGCGAAGCGGATCGCCTCGGCGGCCTTACGGAAGAGCTCCACGCGCGCGGGCAGCGGCAGGCCGGCGGCGGCTTCGTCGATCGGGCGCCCG
This sequence comes from Sphingomonadales bacterium 12-68-11, assembly GCA_002279825.1. Classification (GTDB taxonomy): domain Bacteria; phylum Pseudomonadota; class Alphaproteobacteria; order Sphingomonadales; family Sphingomonadaceae; genus Croceibacterium_A. The sequence continues at coordinate 317,711 of NCCV01000001.1, read as the reverse complement.
TCGCAGAACTCCATCGCCAGCCACGGCAGATCCTGCTCGGTCACGCCGCCGTCGATCAGGCGGGCGATGTTGGGATGTTCGAGCCGCGCGAGGATGCGCCGCTCGGCCTCGAACGCGCGCAGCAGGCGCGGGGAGGTGCGGCGCTGGATCAGCTTGATCGCCACTTGCTGTTCGAACAGGCCGTCGGCGCGCTGCGCGGCCCAGACCTCGCCCATGCCGCCACGCCCGACCGGCGCGGTCAGCCGGAACGCGCCGATGCGCGTGCCGGGCAGCACCGCGGGCGCATCTTCGGCAGGTGCGGCGAACTCGGTCGGCAGGGCACGCGCGGCGTGAGTGACGTTGCCTTCGAGCGCGTTCACCCGCGCGCGCACTTCGGTGGGCGCGCGGCTCAGCAGGCGGTCGCGCGCGCGCGCGTTGCCCGGATAGCTCAGCAGCCGCTCGAACAGCGCGAGCGCCTGCCGCTCGGTATCAAGCGAGGCGGGGCGCGTCATTGTCCTGCAGGTAGTCGAGCAGCCAGATGCGCGCCGCCTGCCAGCGCCGCTTGACCGTGCGCACCGACAGCCCGCTGTAAGTCGCCGCCTCCTCGACCGAGAGCCCCATCATGAAGCGCAGCTCGACGATCTGGGCATGGTCGGCCGAGACCGCCTCGAGCGCGGCGAGCGCGCGGTCGAGATCGACGAGGTCCATCAGCGCCGCGCCGTGATCGTCGGGCCAGAAGGTCACGAACGTCGGCGCGCGCCGCTTGGCGGCCCCGCCCCGGCGCGCCTCGTCGATCATGATCCGCCGCATCGTGCGCGCGGCCATCGCCAGCATGTGCCCGCGGTCGTGGATCGCCATGCGCTCCAGCCCCATCAGCCGGATGGCGGCTTCGTTGGCCAGCTCGGTCGCCTGCAGCGGCCGCTTCGGCCCGTCGCCGGCAAGGATGCGCCGCGCGATCAGGCGCGTCTCCTCATAGCACGCGGCCAGCAGCCCGGCGGCAAGCGCGCCCGGATCGATCGCCGCGTGAGTCGCCTGGGCCCCCATGAGCGCGGGTTTTGACGTAGCGAGAAGGGGCTTGGCAACCGGGTTGTGTCGCGCGGGGAGGGGGAAGCGTGCCGGAACGGGGCGATGGGACCGTATCGGAAGCTACCGGCAGTGCTTCTGCGATAGCAATCTGCTAGCGTCAGTATTGCGAGTCGGGGGGCCGTGTTGAGCGAGAGCCATACGAAAACGGCCAAGCCGCAAATTGGCTGCTATATGTCTTCTAAAGACGCGGCCAGCCTCTCGGCATATGCTAAGAAGGTCGGAGTTAAACGGCCGCTACTCGCCCTCTTGCTGGTGTTGCGTGAATTGAATTGCCGCAGACTGGCCGATCTACGCGACCAGCACCCTTACGCAGGTAAGGGTCCAGAGCTGCGGCGCGTCACCGCGCGTGTGGGTTCACAGGCGCTTAAGGTGAGATTCGATGCTCACATCAGCCAATTCGACATTGGCTCAGACGAAGCTGCATGGATCCTCTTTCAAGCTGAACTGGCCGAGAAATGGCTGGAAAACTCGCTTCACCATGGGAATCAAGATTGATTCCCTGCTTTGGAAATGGGACAATACCGGGCCTCAGCATACGTTCTCGGATGGAACGAGCTGCTTCGGGGAATGTTGGGAATTGGCTATGGCGCTGTCAGTAGTGAACGCGGATTTGCCGCGAGAGCACGCGCCCCTCGAATGGGCGGCGGTGCAGTTTGCTCAGTTTGAGCACGATGAAAAATATCATCGCGAGATCAGTCGCCTCACGGTCCAGGATCGTTTGAGGCACATGGCACTGCATTTCGCAAAGTACGCGGGGCGGTTGCTCGAAGAGCCGGCCGATGCGCAGTTCAAGCGGATCGCAACGGACGCGCTGATCATCGCCATCTCAAGTGCCAACACCCTCAATGTCGATCTGGCGGCAAAGGCGGTCGGCGGCGAGAGCTCGAATGCGCCCAGAGAAGCGTTTGCGAAGCGCCTGGCCATCGCCGCCGGGCGGATGGCCGGTGCGTGCGAGCGGCTCGACCACCTGGAGGATTTTCCGTTTCGTGCGGTCATATTGGCCGAGGTTCTAGCGATCCTAGGCGCCTGCCTCGACCTGTTCGACGCTGAGGGCTGGAATGCTGTGGCGGAAATGGAAGAGCGTTTGGCCCCCATTAAGGCCAAATCGATCTTCCACGGAAAGTTTTAGGCGTTCTGAATGACCTTTTGGGGCGGTCAGCGGCTTTCCACTGACGGCGCGACAAGGAAGATTGTCGATCCCTTCGATGCGAGCAAGATTGATTGCTCGGCATACACCCTAACCCTTGGTGCGGAAGCTTATGTGACGCCGCATTATGGGGCAAATCCGCGCGAGAGCATCAAGCTCTACCTGTCCGAAACCGAGACCGTCAAATTGGGGAGGGCGCAGCGGACGCGTGGCGGGGGAGTAGTGGTCATCCCGCCAGGCCAATTCGGCTTCTTGCTGACCGAAGAGACCATATTCATTCCGCCGGACACGATGGGATTTATCTCACTGAAGTCGAAGCCGAAGTTTGGCGGATTAATCAACGTTTCCGGCTTTCACGTCGATCCAGGCTTCAGAGGCAAGCTTATCTTTTCCGTCTTTAACGCGGGGCCAAAGTCCCTTCATTTTGCGAGGGGAGACCAGCTATTCCTTCTCTGGATCGCCGACCTCTCATTCACGGAGGAGCCCGAAAAGGCAAAAGAGCTATTCCGCAAGGAAGGGGTTGGGTTCGCGGAAATCCCTAGCGAGCTGGTTACTACGGTGGCCGCAGAAAATCACTCGCTTCAATCTTTGGCCGCGAGGGTGGAGAACCTCACAAGGCGAGTGACGATCATCGGCGCGGTAGCCGCCGCACTTGCGGCCGTATTCGCGCTGCTCGCCAGTTGGATGGCCTTCGTGCCGGACAAGGTCGTTGGGTACGAAGTGCAAACTGAGCGAAAGTTGGATGCAACCACCGCTCCGACCGGTATCTCTTCGGCCCCGCCAAGCGACTCTGCGACTCAACCTACGGGGTCCGCCACTCCACCAAGCCCAAATCCTTCTTGAGCACCAGAGGATGGCGAGGATGACCATCCTTGGTCGTGCCAAAGCATTTCAGCGGCACAGCAAATGTCGCTGCGATTTCCGCGACGTTTCGCCATTCCAGGCGTAACGAGCGCGGCAATTTTCCGAGCGTTCCCCAAGCGACAATCGCCACATCCGCTTGGTCGAGAATTTCGCCCAGGTGCGCGGGGTTTTCCGGGCCCACAGGATCGGCCGCGTTTGCCAGCTCCCGAATATCGGTCGCTCTGTAGGCGAACACGTTGCCGACGATCACCCGGGACCAGCCAAGAGTCTTGCCGAATCCAATCACACGGCGGATCGTGGCATCATCCCTCTCTGCGTCTGCTGTTGATGGATTGACCATTACCACCGCAGCAACCTGTCCGAAAAAACCAAGGTCGCGCTCCAAGCGGTATCGGAATTTGCCGCAAGGGCTCAGCACCGCCGACATTTACAAGCTCCGCTTGCCGAGACCCATGTTTCCGTACGCTTTCCGTACGTCCAGCACTTATCGCCTATAGGTTATTGAAAAATTGGTGCACCCGACAGGATTCGAACCTGTGACCCCTGCCTTCGGAGGGCAGTACTCTATCCAGCTGAGCTACGGGTGCCCAAGAGCCGCGCGGTTAGCAATGCGGGGGAGCATCGCCAAGCGGTAACTTCGCCCGCTGCCGCGCGTGCGGTCAGGCCCAGCCGCGTTCGAGGAACCTGAGCGCGCAGCCGGCCAGGAACGCGGCGCCGCGCGGCAGTACGGTTTCGTCGACCACCATCCGGCTCGAATGGATGCCGCAGCAGTGGGCCCAGTCGCTGCCTTCGCCCGCCACCCCGAGGAAGGCCATCGCGCCCGGTACCTTCTCGAGCACGTAGGAGAAATCCTCCGCACCCATGATCGGATGTTCGAGCGGCTCGAACGTGCCGCCCGGCAGGTCGCGCGCGACCGCCTGGCACAGATCGACCGCGCGCGGATCGTTGATCGTGGGCGGGAAGCCCGGGGTGATCGTCACGTCGGCGCGGCACTCGTGCGCGGCGGCGATATGCTCGGCGAGCCGGACCAAGGCCGCGTGCACGTCGGCGCGGCGTTCGCGCGAGAGCGTGCGGATCGTGCCGCGCAGCACCGCGCGGTCGGGGATCACGTTGTGCGCGCTGCCGGCGTCGAGCCGGGCGATCGTCACCACGGTGGCTTCGGAGGCGGCGAAGCGGCGGGTCACCAGGGTCTGGATCGCCCCGACGATCTCGCAGGCGACCGGCACCGGATCGCGCGTCTGGTGCGGCATCGAAGCGTGCCCGCCGCGCCCGATCACCGTAATTTCAAGCATGTCCGCGGCGGCGAGCAGCGCGCCGGGGCGGCAAAGCAGCGCGCCGTGGCGGTAGTTAGGCATGATGTGCAGCGCGAAGGCGGCATCGGGCAGCGGATCCAGCAGCCCGTCCTCGAGCATGAAGCGCGCGCCGTGGAAGCCCTCTTCCCCCGGCTGGAACATGAACCGGACTTCACCGGCGAAGTCTTCGCCCGCCAGCAGCCGCGCGGCGCCTGCCAGCATCGCGGTGTGAGTGTCGTGTCCGCAGGCGTGCATCCGGCCGGGGATCGTCGAGGCGAAGGCGAGCCCGGTCTCCTCGGGCATCGGCAGCGCGTCCATGTCGCCGCGCAGCAGCACCGCGGGCCCCGGGCCCGCGCCGCGCAGCACTGCCACCGCGCCGGTGCACGACGTGCCCTCGCGCCATTCGAGCGGCAGGTCGGCGAGCTCGCGGCGGACTTTGGCGAGAGTCAGCGGGGTTTCGAGCCCCAGCTCGGGCTCGGCATGGATCGCGCGGCGCAGCGCGACGATACGCTCGGCGAGAGTCTCGGCCTGCTGCAGCAGATGCACGGGTCGCATCGGCATGTCCTATCCGACCGCGCCCGGCCCGCCAAGCCCGGCGAAAATTGCCTGCTGCGACAACGTGGTCGTGGAAAGTTCTCGCCTGAGCGGGCCCACGGTGGAAAAGGCGTTTACCAGCGCTTGCCGCCTCTCCGTTCGGATGACAAGCCCACCGCTACCGACGATGCCCGAGCCCCTGCTCTCCCCCTCGATCCTGTCGGCCGACTTCTCGCGGCTGGGGGAAGAGGTGCGGGCGATCGAGGCGGCGGGCGCGGACTGGATCCACATCGACGTGATGGACGGGCACTACGTCCCCAACCTGACGATCGGGCCGGCGGTGGTGGCCGCGCTGCGCAGCCACACCGCAAAGCCGTTCGACGTGCACCTGATGGTCTCGCCGGTCGATCTGTGGCTCGCGCCTTTCGCCGAGGCGGGCGCGGATATCATCACCGTCCACCCCGAGGCCGGGCCGCACGTTCACCGCACGGTCCAGGCGATCAGGGCCCTCGGCAAGCAGGCCGGCATCTCGCTCAACCCGGGCACCCCGGCCAAGATGCTCGATTACCTGCTCGAGGAGATCGACCTGGTGCTGGTGATGAGCGTCAACCCCGGGTTCGGCGGGCAGAGCTTCATCGCCTCGCAGCTCAAGAAGATCGCCGCGGTGCGCAAGATGATCGACAATGCGGGGCTGGATGTCCGGATCGAGGTCGACGGCGGGATCAACCCGGAGATCGCGCGCCAGTGCGTCGAGGCCGGCGCCGACGTGCTGGTGGCGGGATCGGCGGCGTTTCGCGGCGGGGCGGACCACTATGCGGCCAACCTCGTGGCGCTGCGGGGCGCGGCATGACCGAGAGCGTGGTCCGCAACCGGTTCGTGAAGGGCGCCAGTCCGCTGCCCGAAGGGACGGCGGAGACGATGGCGATCCCGCTCGCCAAAGCGGCGGGCGAACCGCTCGCGAGGCCGGCCCCGGCCCCGTCCAAGGCGGCCGCCGCCAAGGCTCCCGATCCCGCCCCCGCGCCGCCGCCAGGCGAACTGATCGAGCCGGGCAGGGCACTCGCGCTCAGCGATTTCGAGCCGCCCGAGATCACCGCGGGCGAACGGCTGATGCGGCTGGCCTACCGCCTCGGCGTGCCCGGGCAGGCGCTGGTCGCGCCGTTCCGCAAGCCGCCCAAGCCGCGCCTGCTCGCCACCGTCGAGAGCCCGCTCGGCGGTGACCGGGTGGCCGGGATGGCGCTGCGCGCCGGGCATTTCCTGATCCATGGCGTCAAGGCGCCAATCGCGCAGGTCGATTTCTCTGCCGTCGCTCGGCTCACCCCCCCGTTCGAGCGGACCGTGCACGGCTTCGCCTGGCTGCGCGATCTCGAGGCCTGCGCGCCGCGCCAGCAGTGCACTCAGACCGCCGAGCGCGTGCTCGCCGCCTGGCTCGATGCCAATCCGGCGCCGACCAAGGGCACGGCGTGGAAAGTCGGCCATGCCGGGCAGCGGCTGCTCGGCTGGCTGGTCCACGCGCCGCTGATCCTGTCGGGCACCGACAAGCGGCTGCGCGCGCGCACGCTCGCGGCGATGAACGAGACCGCGCGCTGGCTCGACCGCAACGTCGGCCGCGCCGACGACCGGCTCGAGGAAGTCGCCGGCTGGTGCGCGATCGTGGCGGCGGGGTTGCTGCTGCCCGATGGCAAGCCGCGCCGCCTCTACGGCGAAGCCGGACTGGCGCGCGCGCTCGGCGATCTGGTCGGCAACGACGGCGGGGTGCTGTCGCGTGCGCCGCTCGACCAGATGGAAGCGATCGGCCTGCTGGTCGATCTCAGGGCCTGCTACCGCGCGGTGCGCAGCGATCCGCCGGGCTCGGTCGAAACCCTGCTGCAGATGCTCGTGCCGCCGCTGCTGGCGCTGACTCACGGCGATGGCGCGCTCGGCAGCTGGCAGGGCGCGGGTGCGGTGCCGCAGGCGCGGCTGGCCGATCTCATCAAGGCCAGCGGCGTGCGCGCCCGCCCGCTGCGCGATGCGCGGCAATGGGGGTATCAGCGCGTGGCCGCCGGCAAGAGCGTGCTCGTATTCGATGCCGCGCCGCCGCCGCTGGCACGGCACGCCCGGACCGGCTGCGCCTCGACTCTGGCGTTCGAGTTTTCGGCCGGGCCGCACCGGCTGGTAGTCAACTGCGGCGGCGCGGCGTTCGCCGGCGGCCTGGTCCCGGCGCGGATCGAACAGGGGCTGCGCGCCACCGCCGCGCATTCCACGCTGGTCCTGGGCGACGCCAATTCGACTGCGGTGCTGATCAACGGCAAGCTCGGGACCGGAGTCGGCGAGGTCGAGATCGACCGCCGCACGGTGCAGACCGAAAGCGGCGGCGCGGCGACCCGGCTCGAAGCCAGCCATGACGGCTATGCGAGCCGCTTCGGGCTGATTCACCGCCGCATCCTGATCCTGCGCGACGACGGCAGCGAACTGCGCGGCGACGATTCGCTGGTCCCGCACAAGCGCAAGGGCCAGCGCGGCAAAGTGCCCTATGCGATTCGCTTCCACCTCGGCCCGGCGGTCGAAGTGAGCCTCAGCGGCAGCGGCCGGGGCGCCGGGCTGGCGCTGCCCGACGGCAGCTACTGGCAGTTCGTCGCCGGCGACGGGACGCTGGAGATCGAGGAAAGCCTGTGGGTCGATGGCGACGGGCGGCCGCATCCGGTACAACAGCTCGTGCTGCAGGGGCTCGTCTCGCGCGGTGGCGGCAACTTCTCGTGGCTGCTCAAGAAGATGGGCTGAGGCGCCAGGAGTACCAAGGCTGTGAGTAACATAACGATCCGGCGCGCGCTGCTGTCGGTGTCCGACAAGAGCGGCGTGGTCGAACTGGCCTCGCGGCTGTTCAAGGGCGGGGTCGAGCTGGTTTCGACCGGCGGTACCGCGCGCGCGCTGCGCGAGGCCGGGCTGCCGGTGCGCGACGTGGCGGACGTGACGGGCTTTCCCGAGATGATGGATGGCCGGGTGAAGACGCTGCACCCGCGTGTTCACGGCGGGCTGCTGGCGGTGCGCGACGATCCCGAGCACGCGGCGGCGCTCGACGCGCATGATATCGGGGCGATCGACCTCCTGGTCTCCAATCTCTATCCGTTCGAAGAGACGGTGATGCGCGGGGCGGGGCGCGCCGAGGTGATCGAGAACATCGACATCGGTGGGCCGGCGATGATCCGCTCGGGCGCCAAGAACCACGCCTTCGTGACCGTGCTGACCGATCCCGACGATTACGCCGGGCTGCTCGCGGAACTTGCGGAGCACGACGGGGCGACCACGCTGGACTTCCGCAAGGCCATGGCCGCGAAGGCGTTCGCCGCCACGGCGGCGTACGACGCGATGATCAGCCAGTGGTTCGCCTTCGCCGACCAGGGCCAGCTGTTCCCCGACATGCTGGCGATCACCGGCAGCAAGGTGGGCGAGCTCCGCTACGGCGAGAACCCGCACCAGCAGGCCGCGCTCTACGTGCCGCTCGGGCCGCACGGCGCGGGGCTGCCGCAGGCCGAGCAGGCGCAGGGCAAGGCGCTCAGTTACAACAATTACGCCGACGCCGACGCCGCGCTCGAACTGATCGCCGAATTCGCCGACGGCGATCCGACGGTGGCGATCATCAAGCATGCCAACCCGTGCGGGGTGGCGAGCGCGGGCTCGCTCGCGGAGGCCTACCGGGCGGCGTTCGATTGCGACCGCGACTCGCCGTTCGGCGGGATCATCGCCTGCAACCGCCCGCTCGACGCCGCCACCGCCGAGGCGATCACCGCGATCTTCACCGAAGTGGTGGTCGCTCCGGGGGCGGACGCGGCGGCGCGGGCGGTGTTTGCGGCCAAGCCCAACTTGCGGCTGCTGCTGGTCGATGCTCTGCCCAGCGCGCGACGAGGCGGGCTTTCCATCAAGCCGATCGTCGGCGGACTGCTGGTGCAAGGGCGTGACGGCGGCGCGGTGGCGCGGGACGATCTCAGGGTGGTCACGAAACGTCCGCCCACCGAACGCGAGCTGGGCGATTGCCTGTTCGCCTGGACCGTCGCGCGCCACGTCAAATCGAACGCGATCGTGTTCGCCAAAGACGGCGTCACTGCCGGGATCGGGGCGGGGCAGATGAACCGGCGCGATTCGGCGCGCATCGCCGCGATCCGGGCGCGCGAGGCGGCCGCGGCGGCGGGCTGGGCGGCGCCGCGCACGGTCGGTTCGGCTATGGCGTCGGACGCGTTCCTGCCGTTTGCCGACGGGCTCGATGCGGCGCTCGAAGCCGGTGCCACGGCGGTGATCCAGCCGGGCGGGGCGCAGCGCGACGCGGAAGTCATCGCCCGCGCCGACGAGGCCGGCATCGCGATGGTCTTCACCGGGATGCGCCACTTCCGCCATTGAGCGGGCCGTCTGGAAACGCGGCGGCGGGCTCCTATATCTGAACCTGGCACATCGCCGCCGTTCACCGCGAAGTAACGTCACGAGGGATAGGGCCGATGCGACACGACGCGACCGCTTTCAGAGGACCGTTTCATGGGCTTGTTCACCCCCGGCTTCTTCCGGGCCTTCTTCGCCGGCTTCGCGGTGACCGCGGCGGTGCTGGCGGTCGAGATCCTGCCGCAGTTCGCCGCGTGAGCTTCCGGCGGGCGCTTGCGGCGGTTGCCGCCGCGTCCCTGGCGGCGTGCACGCCGGTGTTCGCCACCGCCGCCACATTCAGCGCGCCGGCCGCGACCCGCACCTCTAACGAGACCGGCGGGCTCAAGACCGCGATTTTCGCCGGCGGCTGCTTCTGGGGCGTCGAGGCGGTGTTCAGCCACATGAAGGGCGTGAAAAGCGCCGTTTCCGGCTATCACGGCGGCACGCTCGCGCGGCCGACTTACGAACAGGTCAATACCGGGGTCACCGGCCATGCCGAAGCGGTCAAGGTGGTCTATGATCCCAAGGTCGTGCGATACGACCAGTTGCTGCGGGTGTTCTTCGCGGTGGTGGCCGATCCCACGCTCAAGGACCGCCAGGGCCCCGACGTCGGCCCGCAGTACCGCGCGGCGCTGGTCCCGATGACCCCCGAGCAGCGCGCGGTCGCGACCGCCTATCTGGCCCAAATGCGCGCCAGCGGGGTGTGGCAGCGCCCGATCGTGACCGGGATCGAAGCCGCGCGGACGTTCTACCCGGCCGAGACCTATCACCAGGACTTCGCTCAGAAGAATCCCAACCACCCCTACATCCGCGCGTGGGACGCGCCCAAGGTCGCCGCGCTGCGCGAAATGTTCCCCACGCTCTATAGCGCGCGGTTCCAGGCCGGCTGATTGCTGCCTCGCTCCTGCCGCCCTATATCGGGCGGATGAGCGGACACCGTCACCACGAACATTCGGGCGAAAAGCTCGTCGATGAAGCCAAAGCCGTGTTGGTCGCGGCCGGCGAGCAGTGGACCGCGATGCGCGCCGACGTGTTCGCCGCGCTCGCCGAGCACGAGCGGCCCGCCTCGGCCTACGACATCGCCGAGCAGGTTGGCCTGCGCCGCGGCAAGCGGGTCGCCGCCAACAGCGTGTACCGCATCCTCGACCTGTTCGTGCGCACCAACCTCGCCAACCGGATCGAAAGCGCCAACGCCTATCTCGCGAATACGCACCCCGGGTGCCGCCACGATTGCATTTTCCTGATCTGCGACGATTGCGGTGTGGCCGCGCATCTCGACGACGACACGCTGACCGGCGCGCTGCGTAGCGCCGGGCACGACGCCGGCTTTGCCGACGTCAGGCCGGTGGTTGAGCTTCGTGGGCTGTGCGACGCCTGCGTCGGATAGACACGCGGTGAGCGAATTGTGAGCAATTGCCGCGAGCTGACGCGGTTAATCGACAGCGCCGCATAGGCGGTGTAAGCCCCTGGCGATGACTTCGCCTAACACGCCGCTGCTCGACACCGTCGATACGCCGCACGACCTTCGCAAGCTCGAACCGGCACAGCTGCGCCAGCTGGCCGACGAACTGCGCACCGAGATGATTTCTGCCGTCGGCACGACTGGCGGGCACCTCGGCTCGGGGCTCGGCGTGGTCGAGCTGACGGTGGCGGTGCACTACGTGTTCGACACGCCCAACGACCGGCTGGTGTGGGACGTCGGCCACCAGGCCTATCCGCACAAGATCCTGACCGGCCGGCGCGACCGGATCCGCACCTTGCGCCAGGGGGGCGGCCTGAGCGGTTTCACCAAGCGCAGCGAGAGCGAATACGATCCGTTCGGCGCCGCGCACTCCTCGACCTCGATCTCGGCCGCGCTCGGCTTCGCGGTCGCCAACAAGCTCGCCGGCACGCCGGGCAAGGGTATCGCGGTGATCGGCGACGGGGCGATGAGCGCCGGCATGGCCTATGAGGCGATGAACAACGCTGAGCAGGCGGGCAATCGCCTGGTGGTGATCCTCAACGACAACGACATGTCGATCGCGCCCCCGGTCGGCGGGCTGTCCGCCTATCTGGCGCGGCTCATCTCGAGCTCCGAATACCTCGGGCTGCGTCACCTTGCCTCGCGGCTGACCAAGAAGGTCTCGCGCCGGGTCCACCAGTCGCTCGGCAAGGCCGAGGAGCTGACCCGCGGCCTCGTTACCGGCGGCACGCTGTTCGAGGAACTGGGGTTCTACTACGTCGGGCCGATCGACGGGCACAACCTCGATCACCTGATCCCGGTGCTGGAAAACGTGCGCGACGCCGAGGAAGGGCCGTTCCTGGTTCACGTCGTGACCAAGAAGGGCAAAGGCTACGCGCCGGCCGAGAACAGCGCCGACAAGTACCACGGTGTGCAGAAGTTCGACGTCATCACCGGCGAGCAGAAGAAATCGAGCGGCGGGCCGCCCGCCTACCAGAACGTGTTCGGCGAGACGCTCGCCAAGCTGGCCGAGACCGATCCGACGATCTGCGCGATCACCGCCGCCATGCCGAGCGGCACCGGGGTCGACAAGTTCGCGCAGGCACACCCGGAGCGCGCCTTCGACGTCGGCATCGCCGAGCAGCACGCAGTGACTTTCGCCGCCGGCCTCGCCGCGCAGGGCATGCGCCCGTTTTGCGCGATCTACTCGACCTTCCTGCAGCGCGCTTACGACCAGGTGGTCCACGACGTGGCGATCCAGAACCTGCCGGTGCGCTTCGCGATCGACCGCGCCGGGCTGGTCGGCGCCGACGGCGCGACTCACGCGGGCAGCTTTGATGTTACTTATCTGGCCGCGCTCCCCAACTTCGTGGTCATGGCCGCGGCCGACGAGGCCGAACTGGTCCATATGACCTATACCGCCGCCTGCCACGACAGCGGCCCGATCGCGTTCCGTTATCCGCGCGGCTCGGGCACCGGGGTGCCGCTGCCGGCGACCCCGGAACGGCTCGAGATCGGCAAGGGCCGGATCGTCCGCCAGGGCAGCAAGATCGCGCTGCTCAGCCTCGGCACCCGGCTCGCCGAAGCGCTCAAGGCGGCCGACGCGCTCGACGCCAAGGGCCTCTCGACGACCGTTGCCGATCTGCGCTTCGCCAAGCCGCTCGACCACGCGCTGATCCGCAAGCTGATGACCACGCACGAAGTGGTGGTGACGGTCGAGGAAGGCTCGATCGGCGGGCTCGGCGCGCATGTGCTGACGCTGGCGAGCGACGAGGGGCTGACCGACCCCGACAACGGTTTTGGCGGCCTCAAGATCCGCACCATGCGCCTGCCCGATACGTTCCAGGACCACGACTCGCCGGAGAAGCAATACGACGAAGCCGGCCTCAGCGCGGCCCACATCGTCGAGACTGTGCTCTCCGCCCTGCGCCACAACAGCGCCGGCGTGAGCGAGGCGCGCGCCTAGCTTGGAGGGCGGTCTCGATCGGCTGACCGATCGCGAGCGCCGGGTGCTGCGCCTGCTGGCGGGCGGGCATACCGTCAAGAGTGCGGCTACCGCCGAACACATCACCGATAGCGCTGCCAACGAGCTGCTGCGCTCGGCGCGCCGCAAACTCGGCTGCGGCAGCAGCCGCGATGCCGCGCGCCGGCTTGCCGCGTCTGAGGGCCCGTCCCAGCAAAATCGTGACGAGAGAATCGTCGTTCCCGAGGCGGCGGTCGTGGCCGAAGTTCTGGCGTCGCTTAACAAGGAGACGATTGCCATGATCGCCAGTGCCATTGCCTCGGCGGCCGCGCCGCCCAGAGTGGTCAGCACCGAACCAGCCGAGGGTCAGGAGATTGCGCCCGGCCCGTTCACGCTCGCGGTCACCTTCGACCGGGCGATGGCGCCGCGCAGTTATTCGTTCTGCCAGAATCTCGAGGAAGGGGCGTTTCCGCAAGCCGCCGGGCCGCCGCAGCTGTCGGCCGACGGCCTGACCTATTCGCTCGATTGCGTCGCCGAAGCGGGCGCGTGCTACGTGGTCCGCTTCAACTCGCCACCCTACAACGCCTTCCGCGATGCCGCGACCGGCACACCTGCGCAGCCTGCGCGGCTTTCGTTCGCGGTGAGCGCGGGCTGATCGCCCGGCTAAAGCCCGATCCACCTCAGAATGCCCGCCGGGATGCCGGCGAGGATCAGGTGGAGGATCGAGGCGAGCAGCCAGAGCGCGAAGGCCTTGAACCACAGCGGGAAGCCGACCTTGAGCAGCTTGCCCAAGCGCGGCCAGAAGTGCGTCCTCGCTTCCCAGTCCGCCCAGCGCGCGCCGAGCAGCGCTTCCTTCTTGCGATCCTGCAGGTGCGCGCCGACCAGTGCCAGGAAGCCGATCGCGGCGGTGACCACCAGCGTGCGCACGCTCCAGTAGAGCAGCGCATGCGACAGCGCCCAGATCGCGAAGCCCCACATCATCGGGTGGCGGGTAACCGCGTAGACGCCGCGCGCCTCGGTGGGCGGCTGCGCGGCGTGCTTGGGATCGGGGAAGGCGGGGTTGCCGCTCAGCGAGCCGAGGAACAGCACCAGCGCGACCAGCGTCAGCAGCGTGGCCGCGGCCCAGCCGAGCTCGCCGCTGCCGGGCAGGTCGGGCGCGGGCACGGCGCGGAAGGCGAGCACGATCCACGCGAACGTCGCCAGCGCGACCAGCGAGTAGAGCCCGAGGAACGGCCCTTCGCCGATCCGCGCCACGATCGGGCGGCGCAGCGGGTGCGAGAGCAGGAAGTGCGTGCCGACGAAGGCGAGACAGGCGGCGAGCAGCGAAAGCAGAGAGGTTTCCATGGCGTGTCCTTAGCCCTCGGCCCCTCTCTCAAGCCGTGGACGAATGCAACCGGGGGTTACGGCGTCACGCCATCGATCGCCAGCAGCTCGATCCTGAACAGCAGGGTCGCGCCGCCGGGAATCGTCCTGTTGCCGCGCGGGCCGTAGGCCATGCTGGCGGGGATCGCGAGTTCGATGGTGTCGCCTACCCCCATCATCGGGATCGCGAGTTGCCACGCCGGGATCAGGCCATCCAGCGGGAAAGTCGCCGGCGGGCCGCCCGCCGAGCTGTCGAACTCGGTGCCATCGACCAGAGTGCCGGTGTAGTGGACCGCGATCACGTCGGCCAGAGTCGGAGCCGGCCCGGTCCCGTTGCCCGCCACGCGCCGCCATAGCGCTCCGCCGGGAAGCGCGTACCAGCCGTTCGCGGCCCGCTCGACGAGCGCGAGCGTTTGCTGGTTGTGCCAGGCGGTGTCGAACGGACTCGGCGCGGGGGCGTCTTGCGCAAGCGCGGCGAGGGGCGTGGCGGCGACGGCGGCGAAGGCCGCAAGCGAGACTCGGAGGCGCATGGCGGGCCCTATGGCTTGGGCGCGGGATGAATGCCAGCGGCTTGCGGCTCGCCCAGTTCCTCCTGCCCGGCGAGCGCGCGGCCGGCATCGTCGTCGCGCAGCGTATCGAGGTGCATCCAGCGTTTGACGATCGGGCTCAGCAGCAGCACCGCGGCCGCAACCCCGATCGCGATCCACCCGAACAGTTCGTAGATGTCGAGCAGCCCCTGCTTGCTCATCGCCCCATCGTGGCCGCCGGTGGCCTCGCCGATCTTGCCGGCGACGAAGTTGCCCACTGCCGTCATGTAGAACCACGCGCCCATGATCAGCGAGGCGAGGTGCCGCGGGGCCAGCCGGTTCATCGCCGACAGGCCGACCGGCGACAGGCACAGCTCGGCGGTGGTGGCGAACAGGTAATATGCGAACACCAGGATCACCGGGGTCATCGCGGCGACGCCATAGGCTTCGGCGCCCCACACCAGCACCAGGTTGGCGAGGCCCATCTGCGCCAGGGCGAGGCCGAACTTAGCCGGCGCCGAGGGTTCGAGCCCGCGCCGGCCGAGCACCTGCCACAACGCCGCGAAGACGGGCGCGAACAGGATGATGTAAATCGGGTTGATCGACTGGAAGATGCCCGCCGGCACCCCGCTGCGATCGACGAACCGATCGGTGAACAGATTCATCGACCCGCCCGCCTGCTCGAAAAGCCCCCAGAACAGCGGGTTGAGGGCGATCAGGAACAGGATCGCGAACATCCGTTCGCGCGGTTCCTTTGGCAGCTTGAAGCTCTCGTAAAGCACGTAAAGCAGCAGCGCGATGCCCGAGACCGCGAGCAGCGTCTGGATCAAGTCCTGGTACTGGACCAATGCCCAGATCACCGCCACCGAAGCCACGCCGATGCCGTAGATCAGCCATTCGCTGCCGCGCGCGAGCGGGGCAGGCGCCTCGCCGGCGCCGCGCAGCGCGCTCTTGCCGAGCACGAACACCACCAGCCCGGCGAGCATGCCGATCCCGGCAAGACCGAAGCCGAAGCCCCAGCCGATCGTCTGGCCGAGATAGGCGACGAGGATCGTGCCGAGCGCGGCGCCGACGTTAATGCCCATGTAGAAGATCGTGTAGGCCGGGTCGCGGCGCACGTCGGTCAGCTTGTAGAGCTGCCCGACCATCACCGAGATGTTAGCCTTGAGGAAGCCGGAGCCGACGATGATGAAGGCCAGCGCGGCCCAGAACACGTTGATCGTCGGATCGTCCTGCCCGCCGACCCCTTCGACCGCCATCAGGCTGTGCCCGGCGGCCAGCAGGATGCCGCCGAACACCACCGCCTTGCGCTGGCCGAGATAGCGGTCCGCCAGGTACCCGCCGAGGACGGGGGTGATATAGACCAGCGCGGTGTAGGCGCCGTAGATCAGGGTCGATTTGGAGTCCGAGAACAGCCAGTGCTGGGTCAGGTAGAAAATCAGGATCGCGCGCATGCCGTAGTAGGAGAACCGCTCCCACATCTCGGCGAAGAACAGCATGTAAAGGCCTTTGGGATGGCCGGCGAACTCGGGCTCCTTCTGGACCGCGATCTTGGCCCCGACCGCCAGGAATGCAGCCAGCACCACCAGCGCGATCGCGGCGATCCAGTCTTCTTCCTGCCACAGCCCGATGTCCTTCATGCGTCGCGTTCCCCCACCGTGGTCCTTGCGCCCGGAACGGGCGTAAACGGTCAGCCTAGCGTGTGTTTCCGGCAAAGGAAGCGCTATCGTTGCAGCCGAAACCGCCCCCAAGCGCTCCAGGCTGCTTGCCTGCCGCGCTGTATTATGGCACCGCACCACCGATGTCCGACATCCGGCCCGTCTATCTGCGCCTGCGCGACGAGATCGCCGCCGCGATCATCGACGGGCGCTATCCCGAAGGCGACATGCTGCCGTCGGTGCGCGCGCTCGCGGCCGAGCAGGGTGCCAATCCGCTGACCGTCGCCAAGGCCTACCAGCAGTTCCAGTCCGACGGGTTGATCCAGGTCCAGCGCGGCGTCGGCATGTTCGTGCGCCCCGGCGCGGCCGAACAGCTGCGCGCCGCCGAGCGTACGGCGTTCCTCGACCACGAATGGCCGCAGATTCGGGCGCGGATGGACCGGCTCGGGATCGGCAGCGCGGAACTGTTTGACCGCGCCTGATCGCTCGGCGGCCGGATCGTCTCGCCGGTAACATTTGTCCGCACGGCGGATTGCGCGCGCCGGGCGGCTCTGCCAAGAAGCCGCGGGGGATCGCACAGGGGAAGTCCGGTTGCGCTGGCGCGACCGGCATGACTTAGGATGGCGGCGGCCACGGGCCGGCCGTCGGGGGAACGACGATGATCAGATCCGAGCTGCTGCAGTCGCTCGCGGCGGACAATCCCGAGCTGCGTCCTGAAGAAATCGAACAGGTGGTCGACATCTTCTTCGACGAGATCGCCGCTCGCCTGGCCGAAGGCGGCCGGGTGGAGCTGCGCGGGTTCGGCACGTTTTCGACGCGCCAGCGCGACGGCCGCACCGGCCGCAATCCCCGCACCGGCGCCCCGGTCGACGTGCCTTCGAAGCGCGTGCCCTATTTCAAGCCGGGCAAGGAAATGCGCGAGCGGCTCAACACCGACTGACGCGGGCCGAAGGCAGGCAGGCGCCGCTAGGCGCCACCAAACCAAAGGGCGCGGAACCGGCTGGTTCCGCGCCCCTCGTTATCGCGGCCGCGCCAGGTTAGAAGCTGCGCTGCACTGACAGCGACCAGGTCCGCGGCAGACCGGGCACGCCGGTCACCAGGCCGAGCGAGGTGGTCACGTCGCTGACCGTCTGGAAGTAGTACTTGTTGAAGATGTTCTGGACTTCGAGTGAAACCCGCCACGCCTCGTCCATCGTGGTCCAGGTGAGGCGCCCGTTGGCGAGGAACCGACCCGGGATTTCCGCCCAGGAGGTGTTCTCGGCATTGGTGTAGAGCTTGCCTTGGTACGAACCGTCGAGGCGGATGCTGAAGGTGCCCGCCTCGGTCTCGTGGTCGTACTGACCGCCGATCGAGTAGGACAGCTCGGGCGTGTACGGGGTGATTGCCGTCCCCGGAACCGCTCCGGCCACCGGATTGCCCTGCGCGTCCGAACCGGAGACGAGGAAGCCGCCAAGGGTCGGGCTGGTGTAACTGAAGTCGAGCACGCTGACGCTGCCGTCGAACGACAGCCCGTCGACCGGGAACACCGAGGCCTCGAGCTCGAAGCCCTTCACATCGGCGGCACCGATGTTGTCAGGCCGCAGACACGGAGTCTGCAGGACGGATTCGACGCAGCGGACCTTGCCAAGGATGATGTCGTTATACTTGTTGAGGAACGCCGCGCCGTTCAGCCGCACGCGCCGGTCGAGGAAGTCGGACTTGAAGCCGATCTCGTAGGTCGTGAGCGTTTCCGGGTTAAACGGTAGCCGCTGGTCGGCCACGAATGGCCGCGGATTGACACCGCCGCCTTTGAACCCGGTCGAAACCGAGGCATAGGCCAGGAAGGCGTCGGAGAAGCGGTAGTTGCCAACGAAGCGGTAATCCCAGCGATCGCCCTCGAAGCTGCCGGTGATGTTGAAGATGCCGTTTAGCAGGCAGTTGGAGGAACCGAACGACGGCGGCCCAGGCGGGCACAGGGTGTTGTTCGGAACGGTCCCGTCCGGATTGCGCCGGAAGTAGGTGTAGTCTTTCTTGTCCTTGGTGAAGCGCACGCCGCCGGTGAAGCTGAGCGCATCGGTCGGATGGACCGTCACGGTAGCGAAAGCCGCTTGGGTGGTGCTCGGCGTGGTATCGGGTCCGTGCAGGAAGTCGATCGTCGGCGACACGTAGTTCAGATCGACGCGGGCGGTATAGATGCCCTCCTGGTCGAGATAGAACCCGCCGACGGTACCATCGATCAGTCCGTCCGCGGCTTCGAAGTTGAGGCGCAGTTCGGACGTGAACGCGTGGTGGTTAAGCTCGTTGTCGAGCTGCGCCACCGGGATCGGTGTCGCGTCCTGATCCTGGCCGAACTTTGAGTTATAGGCCCTATAGGACCCAATGTAGACCAATTGCAGGTTGTCGCTGATGTCGAGCGTGAGGTTGCCGTGGATGCCCCAGCCGTTGAAATTGGTCTGCGGCAGCGCGAAGTAAGGTTTGAAAGGCGCCGTGGTCGTCGGCACCATCCCATCGGCAAAATTGGAATAGCTGACGAAGCGCGGATCCCAACCCAGCAGGTTGCCGCCTGTGTCGCAGCTATAGGGCCCAGCCGGAACGAAGGCGCAGCTCATGTTGACTGCGTTGCCGTCCTTGCCCACCAACCAAGGGACCGTCTGTCTGACCCCGCCGACCACGACGCTGGTTCCCGACGCCGAATTGCCGACCGAGTTTGGATTGAAGGTGGTGCATCCCGGAGCGGAACAGATCGCGCCCGCCGCGATCAGCACGGTCGGGATCGCTTCAGACCGCTCGCGGGTGTAGTCGCCCGAGATGTTGATCTCGAGCGTATCGGTCGGCTCCCACTTCAGCGCGGCGCGGCCGGCGATGACGGCTTGGCCCCCCATCGTGGCATAGTCGGAATTGCCGCTGCCGCGCGCGTTGTTGATGCGCACGTTAGAGTTGGGGTGAGTTTGCCCGTAGTCGAGCATCGCGACATAGCCGTCGCGCCCACGCGACATACCGGACACGCGGACCGCGAGGTTGCTGCTGAGCGCGAAGTCCGCCATGCCGCGCACGACCAGTTCGTTGTACGAGCCGTATTCGACGCGCAGCGAGCCGGACCCGTCGCCGCGGGGCTTGGCGCTGAACAGTTTGATCGCGCCGCCGATGGCATTCTTGCCTGCCAGCGTGCCTTGCGGCCCACGCAGAATCTCGACCCGCTCGAGATCCATCAGTTCGAGCAGCGAGCTCGACAGCGTCGGAATGTAGACGTCGTCGATGTAGACGCCCACGCCCGGGTCGAGCGCATAGTTGAAGTCGGTCTGGCCGACGCCGCGGATGAACGCGATCAGGCCCGAACCGCCGTTCTGCGGTTGCGGCCGCAGCGACACGTTTGGCGCCTGCGCGGCGACCTGGGTGATATCGGTCTGGCCGCGCGCCTCGAGCATTTCGGCATTGACCGCGGTGATCGCGATCGGGGTATCCTGCAGGTCCGCCTCGCGGAACTCCGCCGTCACCGTGATGATGTTGGTACGGTTGCTTTCGTCTTCCGGCGCGACCGCCGGGGCCGGTTCGCTCTGCGCGAACGCCGGCGAAGCAAGACAGGAAACAATGGCGAGCGCAGACACCACGCTCAGCGTGTTGAGTTTCATCAGGTATCCTCCCATCGCGCAGACGTTGATCGCCTGCGCTTACTCCCAAAAGCCCCCGCGCCGAAGCACAGGGTCACTGGTCGAGGAAGCGCTTCAAATGAAACGCAAACTTCTGCCGACGTTCCTCTCCCACTGATACTTGTATCAAGTATCAATCTCGTAACAAGGTCTCTGCGAGGAATTTCGTATCTTTAGACACAGTGTCGCCGGCTCGCCACACACTTAGCCGACTAACGAAACGACTTGCTGCGCTGCATCAATACTCTTGTGCGGCGCACACTGGACGGTGCGCCCGGCGCGTCCTAGGTTCGGTCCAAGCCCGGGGAATTCGGGCGTGACGGGAGACGCGGATGGCCGAAGCAGCCCGATCAGGCGGTGCGCGAACCGACAGCCGTTACGAACTGCGCGTGGTGGTTCTGCTCGGGCTGGCGTTCGGGTTCGCCTATTTCGACCGCATGGCACTGACTTTCCTGGCGCCGTTCGTGCAGGCCGACTTGCGGCTCAGCAACGAGCAGCTGGGCTGGGCCAACTCGGGGCTCTCGGCCACCTGGGCGCTCGGCGCGTTCCTGATCGGGCGCTGGTCGGACGTGATCGGTAAGCGCAAGCCGTTCCTGATCGCCGCGCTCGTGCTGTTCTCGCTGTGCTCGGTGCTGTCGGGGTTCGCGTGGAGTTTCGAAACGCTGCTCGCCTCGCGCATCGTCATGGGGCTGGCCGAAGGGCCGTTCCTGCCGATCTGCCTGGCAATCGTGGCCGGCGCAGCCGCGCCCAACCGGCAAGCGCTCAACGCAGGGATCGTGCAGAACGTGTTCGGGCCGATCGTGGGCACCTCGCTGGCGTCTTACGCGCTGGTGCGGATCGCCACCGTTTACGACTGGAACGCGGCGTTCTTCATCGCCGGCATCCCCGGCCTGATCCTGGCGCTGCTGATCTGGCGCTTCATCGACGAGCCGCCCCCCGCGCCTGCGGCCCAGCACTTGGCGCCCGGCCGAGCGCCGCTGTTCCCGGCCGAGCTGCTGCGCCACCGCAACATCTGGCTGTGCGCGCTGGTCAGCGTCGGCGCGGTCGGGTCGATCGTGGTCGGCTCGATCTTCATGCCGCTCTATCTCGACGGGCCGCGCGGCTACGACGACCTCACCTGGAGCAACATGATGGCGGTAGTCGGGATCTGCCCGGCGGTCGGCGCGATCGTCATCGCGCTGCTGTCGGACCGGATCGGCCGCAAGGCGCCGCTGATTGCGTTCGCCTACCTGATGGCGCTCGCGCCGGCCGCGCTGCTGTGGTTCGACGGCCCGGCAGTGCTGCTGACGGCTCTGATGTTCGTAAGCTGGATGGGGCTCGGCACATTTCCGCTGTTCATGGGCGTGATCCCCACGGAGACCGTCGGCCGCGCCCAGGCGGCGACCGCGATGGGGCTGGTGGTCATGGTCGGCGAGCTGACCGGCGGGGTGTTCGGCCCGCCGATCGCCGGACGGCTCGCCGATACTCACGGGCTCGATGTCGCACTCTACATCCAGGGCGGGCTGGCGCTGTTCGCGGGCACGGCGGCGCTGTTCATCCGCGAGACCAACCCGCGCGTGCTGGCGCGCCGCACGCGCGTGGCGATCCCCATATGACCGCGCGCACCCAGATCGCCGTGGTCGGGGCGGGCCCGGTGGGGCTGCTGGCCGCGCTCGGCCTCGCGCGGCAGGGGCACGAAGTGACCGTGCTCGACGCCGAGCCGGCAGTGGTCAAAAGCCCGCGCGCGGCGGTCTATTTCCACACCACGATCGCGATCCTCGAGAAGCTCGGTCTGGCGGATGAGGCGCACGAGATCGGTCTGAGCTCGAGCGAGTTCATGATGCACTGGCTCGATAGCGGCGAGCGGGTCGCCTCCGACATGCGCGACGCGCTCGAGCCGGGGCAAAGGTTCGACCACAACCTGCACTTCGGTCAGCACATCCTGGCGGAGCTGGTCATGCGCCATCTGGCGCGGCTGCCGCGTACGCAAGTGCTGTGGAACACCCGTGTCACGGCGCTCGATCAGGCGGAGGAGCGGGCCGTGTTGACCTGCGAAACGCCCGGCGGCGAACAAAGGATCGAAGCCGACTGGGTCATCGGCACTGACGGCGCGCGTTCGACGGTGCGCCGGCTGCTCGGGCTTGAGTTCGAGGGTTTCACCTGGCCCGACCGGTTCGTCGCCACCAACATCGACTACCCGTTCCGCGAGTTCGGCTACGCCAATGCCAACATGGTGGTCGATCCGGTCAACTGGTGCGTGATCGGCCGGCTCGGGCGCGAGAACCTGTGGCGGCTGACCTATGGCGAGGACGCGAGCCTCGACGAAGCGACCATCGTCGAGCGCCTGCCCGAACGGTTCGCGGCGATCCTGCCCGATCCGGCGGTGCCGTACCGGATCGACAGCTTCTCACCTTACCGGGTGCACCAACGCTGTGCGCCCACCTTCCGCATCGGCCGGGTGCTGCTGGCTGGCGATGCCGCGCACGCCTGCAACCCGTGCGGCGGGCTCGGCCTGACGGGCGGGGTGATCGACGCCGATAGCCTATCCGACGTGCTCGGCGCAGTGATCGCCGGCCGCGCCGATGACCGCGCGCTCGATTTCTACGCGCAGGAGCGCCGGCGGGTGTTCCTCGAAGTGACCTCGCCGATGTCGACCAACTTCAAGCGGCTGTTGTCGGAGAGCGACCCGGCGCGGCGCGCGGCGGACAAGGCCGGCATGTTCGCGCGCGCCGGCCAGGGCCATTCCGACGTGCGCGCCTCCTCGCTGGCCGAGCTGCTCAAGGGCGCGGCCATGCCGGTCGAGCCGCTGACGGCGTGAACCGGCGGGAGGCGGTCCGGGCGCTTGCCGCGGGCGTCGCCTTCCCGCTGCTCGCCGCGCGTGGTAGCGGCGCGGCCGCGCAACCGAGGACCGACCACCGCATGAGCAACTGGGCCTACAGCACCGAGGGTTTCGACCGGATCATGATCCGCGTCGAGGGGGTCGAGACCGTCACCTATGCGATCGGACCGGAGGACGGCGCGATGCCGCTGGTCTATTTCCACGGCGGCGGCACGTTCCACGGCTTCGAATGGGCGCGGGCGCTGGCCGGCGAGTTCCGCGTCTTTTGTCCCTATCACCCGAACTTCGGCGAGAGCGGCGCGGCCGCGTTCGATGGGATCGGCGACTACGTTTCGCATTACGAGCTGCTGTTCCCGGCGCTCGGGCTCGATACCTTCCACCTCGCCGGCGCCTCGATGGGCGGGCACATGGCGGCGCGCTACGCCGCGGCCAATCCGAGCGACATCGAGAAGCTGGTCCTTAATGCACCGGCCGGGCTGGTGTCCGAACACGCGGCGATGCCGGATTTCAGCACGGTCGCGCCGGCCGACCTGCCCGGGATGTTCGTCGCCGATCCGGCGTGGATCGAGCCGTTCTGGCCGCGCGATCCCTCGCCCGACTGGCTGGCCGTGCGCCAACGCGAATCCGCCGCTGCGTTCGCCTCGCGCGAGGACCTCGCCGCCACCGATCGGGCGCTGCGCCAGGGACTGAAGGATTTTGACCGGCCGACGCTGCTGCTGTGGGGGGAGGCGGACCGGATCGTCCCGCTCGGCTACGCGCGGGACTGGCAGGACGTGTTACCCAAGGCCGAGCTGGCGGTGATCCCTGGCGGGTCGCACTTGCTGCTCGACGAGTTTCCGGCGGCGGTTGAGGCGATGCGGAACTTCCTGAAGGCCTAGGACTCCGCCTACCTGCCGGGCTCCATCCGCCGCGCCTGGCTGAAGACCAGCGCCGAGAGCACCGCGGGCACCGCCATCGCGGCGCAGACCGCCGCCACGGTCAGCCCTAGGTCGAGCAGCCAGCCGCCCGCGATCGGCCCGAAGATCGAGCCGACCCGGCCCGCGGTGGTGCCGAGCCCGAGCCCGGTGGCGCGCAGCTGCGGCGGGAAGGCATAGGCGATCGTCAGCCAGTTGGCGGTGGCCGAACCGAACAGCGCCGCGCCGATCAGCGGGGCGATGAACAGGAGCGCGGTGGGATTGCCGACGAACTGGCCGAACAGTGCGATCAGCGCGGCGAGGCTCAGCATGGTGAACCACATCATCCGCTTGACCCCGACCACCCCGCACAGGAACCCGGCGGTCAACCCGCCGGCGATCCCGCCATAGCTGACCCAGGCCGAGTACTGCGCGCCGAGCGCGTCCGATCCGCCCGCCTCGGCCACCATCGGCGGCCCCCAGTTGATGATGAAGTACCACGCGAACATGTTGAGCGCATGAGCCAGGAACAGCTTGAGCAGTTCGCGCACATGGACCGGCTGGCGGATCTCGCGCACCACCGAATCGCCGGTATCGGCGGGCTTGGGCGGCAGCTCAGCGATCTCGGGCACCGACACCCGGCGCAGGATGCGGTTAGTGGTCTCGAGCGCGCCCTTGGGCTGGCGGATCAGCAGGAAGTCGAGCGATTCGGGCAGCTTCAGGTAAGCGATCGGCAGCAGCAGCGCAGACAGCGCGGCACCGAACCAGAAGATCCCGCGCCAGCCGTAGCTGCCGAGCACCGCCAGCGCGACCGCCGCGCCGATGATCGTCCCCACCGGATAGGCCGAGGCGACCGCGCTGGCGGCGAACTCGCGGCGCCGCTGGCTGGCGTATTCGAGCGCGAGCATCCCCGCGGTGCTGGTCATGCCGCCGATGCCGATGCCGGTGACGATCCGCCCGGCCGCCATGCCGTAGAACCCGTCCGAGATGGCGCAGCCCGCCATGCCTACGCTCATGAACACCAGGCAGGTCAGGATTGCGGGGCGCCGCCCGAACTGGTCTGCCACCGGCGAGACGCCGAGCGCGCCGAGCGCCATGCCGACGAGGTTCATCGACAGCAGCGTGCCGAGTTGTTCGTTCGACAGCCCCCATTCGCGGCGCAGCGCCGAGCCGGCCTGGGCCAGCGCGAGGATGTCGTAGCCGTCGATCAGGTTGATCAGCACGCACAGGAACACGACCGAGTACTGCGAGAGGTTCATCGGCCGCTCGCGCATCGCGGTGCGCGGATCGGGGCGCGGTTCGGCGGTCGTCTCGGCCATGCGGCAGTCCTCCCATGCCGCTCGACGGCGGCTTGGCGGGGAGGCTATGTTGCCGGGCAAGCCCCGTCAAAGGGATAAGGGAGACGGCCGATGGCAAGCGACGCGGACGCGGTCGTGTGCGATGTCCAGACGACGATGAAGTACGTCGTGCGCGGCGAGAAGGCGACGTTCTACGCCGGCGACCGGGCGAAGAGCTATTGGCCGGTCGACGAGCGCCCGGTGACGATCCACGACATGCGGCCGATCGCCGGCGCGCTGGCGTTCGACCGCAACGGGTTCGTGCTCGCCGACGCACCTACCGATGTCACCGTGTTCACCGACAAGGCCGAACTCGCGCGCTACTGCCGCCAGACCGAAGGGCTGGTGCAGCGACTCACGGGCGCCGACCGCGTGGTCAGCTTCGGGCCGATGGTGCGCACCAACGCCGGCGGCGCGCACGGCCACAACCAGCCCGCGCACGGCGCGCATGTCGATTACGGCGCGCGCACCGTGGCGGACTTCACCCGCGACCTGCTGCCGGCCGAGGAGGCCGAGCGGCGGCTCGCCGGCCGCCACATGTTGATCAACGCGTGGCGCCCGATCGTGATGGTCGAAAGCGCGCCGCTGGCGGTGTGCGACGCCAGCACCGTCCGGCGCGAAGACCTGTTCGACAGCGAGGTCGTCGGCGGGCTCGGCGATTTCGGACGCCGCTCGCTATGGGGCTTCAACCTTGCCTACCGGCCCGAGCACCGCTGGTACTGGGCGCCGCACATGCAGCCGTGGGAAGCGCTCGCGTTCAAGCTGTTCGACAGCGATCCCGACGCGGTCCAGTTCACCGCACACAGCGCGTTCGAGGATCCCAACACCCCGCCCGATGCCGCGCCCAGGCAGAGCATCGAGGTGCGGACGATCGCTTATCTGTAGCGTTGGAGACCCTCATCCAACTTCGGCTAGGCGCCTACGGCGCCAACCCTTCGTATCCTTCTCCCGTTGGGAGAAGGATAGCGTAGCTTACCGCCGCAGGCGGTTAGCGCAGCTTGGATGAGGGTATCTCACCTCTCCGCCGGGCTCATGGTCTCCAGCCCCTTGGTGAACATCAGCCGCTCGAGCCGGTAGTCGGGATCGCGCACCATGCGGCGCATGCCGTCCAGCGCGGCCTCCAGCTTCGGCCCGCCGCCGCGGGCGTGGAACACGAAGTCCTTGTAGGCACAGGCTTGCGGACTGGTCTTGTCGAGGAACACGCGGCGGCGCTCGTCGGCCCAGGTGTCGAGCAGCGCCCGATCGGCTCGGTCGAGCAGCACGGCGGCCAATGTCGGCCATAGCGCGAAAGCGTCGAACAGCCCGGTGGTGAGGCCGAACCCGCCGGTCGGGTTGGTCACATGCGCGGCATCGCCGACCAGCACGACGCGGCCCTTGCGGAAGCTCTCCGCGCAGCGCTGGTGCATCATGTAAGGCGAGGACCGGACCAGTTCGTAGCCGCCTTCACCCGGCAGCAGGTTGCGGTAAGCCTCGGGCATCCTTTCGAGGTAGGTCGCTTCGGGCAGCGCGGCGTCTTCCATGTAAGTGCAGCGCCACAGACCGTCCCGAGTGATCTTGACGATCACCGCGCCCCACCGGTCGTCGATCACCATCGTCGATTGCCCGAAACCTCCGCTCTCGAAGTCGTGGCGCACATTGGTGGCGACGAACCGCTCGGGCCAGGTCATGCCGTCGAAGCCGAGGCCGATCGCCTTGCGCACCGCGCTGCCCGCGCCGTCGGCGCCGACCAGGTAACGGGCGGCGAGAAACTCCGGCCCGTCCGGCCCTTCGACCGCCACCCGCACCGAATCGGCATCCTGCGCCAGCGCGGTCATCGGCGTGCTGAAGCGGACCTCGGCGTTGGGCAGCGCCGCCAGCCGCGCCTCGCAGATCCGCGCCAGGCGGTCCTGTCCAAGCTGGATGTTGTAAGGGAAGCGCGTGACCGCGGAGAGCACCTTGAGGTCGTAAGGAAGCCGCTCCGCGGTCTGCTTCACCAGCCACAGGTAATCGTCCTTGGTATAGCCGGCCCGCTCCGCCTCCTCACGGATGCCGAGCCGTTCGAGCCCGTCGAGCATCGACCAGTGGTAGACGCAGGCGCGCGGGGATTGGTCGATCGCGTCCTCCGCCTCGAGCAGGCACACGTCGAGCCCGGCCTGGGCCAGCCCGAGCGCGGTGACAAAGCCGGTCGGCCCGCCGCCGACCACGATAACGTCGTGCATTTCACTCTCCCGGCCGGACGATGGCGGTCGAGCCTTGTGCTGCCAAGGGCCTTTCGCCTAGGCCGGTGTCAGGACTCGCAAACGGGCCGGGAGAGGGAATGGCGCTCGAGGACTTCCACGAGACGATCGAGGCACGCGGCGGGAGCTATCCGCTGCGAGGGCGCTACGATGTGAGCTTCCGCCCGGTGGTCGAGGCGTTCGTCGAGAATTTCCGCAAAGAAGAAGAACTGGGCGCGGGCGCCTCGGTCGTGCTCGGCGGCGAGACGGTCGTCGACCTGTGGGGCGGCTGGGCGCGCGCCGACCTCAGCCAAGAATGGGACGAGCATTCGACCGTCTGCATGATGAGTGTCGCCAAGGGCGTCACCGGAATCTGCTTCAACATGGCGATCGACCGCGGGCTGATCGATCCGGACGAGCGGATCGCCACGTATTGGCCCGAGTTCGCACAGGCCGGGAAGCAGGACATCCTGGTCCGCATGGTGCTCGATCACACCGCCGCGATCCCGGTGCTGACCACCGACACGATGTATCCCGGCGGGTTCTTCGATTACCCGGGCTACATTCGCGCGCTCGAAGTGCAGGAGCCGCTATGGCAGCCGGGCACGCGCGCCGCCTACCACGTCCACAACCAGGGCTTCCTGCTCGGCGAGATCCTGCGCCGCGTGACGGGCACGACCGTCGGGCCGTTCCTCAAGGAACACGTTACCAGGCCGCTCCACGCCGAATACTACATCGGCGGGATGGACGAGCAGCAGCAGGCGCATGTCGCCGAAGTGCTGCCCAATACCGGCGCGCGGCTGTTCGCGGCCAAGGACCACGCGGTGCCCGAGAAGCCGACCTCGTCCGAGGGCTGGCAGGACGGCGCGGTGCTGCGCAGCTTCGCCTTCCTGCAGAACCCGGCCGAGCCGTGGTACGACACGATGAACTCGCCGCGCTGGCGCGAGATCGAGATCGCGAGCGGCTCGGGCCACGGCAACGCGCGCGGCGTGGCGCGCATCTATGGCGCTGCCGTGGGCACGGTGAACGGCGTTTCGCTGCTGTCGCCGGGCCAGCTCGAACGCATGATCACGGAGCAGCACAACCAGACCGAGCTGCTGCAGGAACGGCCTTACCATCAGGCGATGGGCGTGCTGCTCAATACGCCCGAGGCGGTCTATATGGGGCCGAACATGCGCAGCTTCGGGCACCACGGGCTCGGCGGCTCGATCGGCTTCGGCGATCCGGACGCGAAGCTCGGTTTCTCCTACTGCTGCAACCAGATGCACGCGGTCGGCACCAACGGCCCGCGCGCGCGGCGGCTGATCGATGCGGTTTACAGGGTGGTGGGGTGATGGCCTCGCCTCTCCTTTCGTCATTGCGAGGAGCGCAGCGACGAAGCAATCCAGAGCGTAGCGCGGTCCGCCCTGGATTGCTTCGCTTCGCTCGCAATGACGAGACGTGAGGGAAGCGCTTATGGACAAGGAACTTTACGACAAAGGCATGGCGATCCGCCGCAAGGTGCTCGGCGATGCCTATGTCGACAAGGCGCTGGCGAAGTCCGGCCCGTTTAACGATCCGCTGCAGGAACTGGTCACGACCTATTGCTGGGGCTGGAACTGGGGGCGCGAGGGCCTGCCGCTGCGTGACCGTTCGCTGATCAACCTGGCGATGATCGCGGTGCTCAACCGCTCGCACGAGTTGAAGGTTCATGTCCGCGGCGCGCTCAACAACGGCCTCACCCGCGAGGAAATCCGCGAGGTGCTGCTGCAGGTCGGCATCTATGGCGGCATCCCGGCGGCGGTCGACAGCTTCCGGCTGGCCAACGAAGCTTTCGCCGAGATCGACGCCGAAGCGCAGGACAAGCTCGACTGATGGACGACCTCGCTCGCCTGCTGATCGAGCGCGACTGCGGCCGGCTGCCGCTGCTGTTCGCCAAGTATGCCGACACCGGCGATCACGCCGCGCTCGCGGCGCTGTTTACCGAGGACTGCGAGTTCGCGCGGCCGTTCCAGCCCGATCATCCGTTCTACGGGCGCGACCGGGTGCAGGCGATCTTTCGCGACCGCCCGCCGATCCTGGTGCGCCACATCGTCACCAACGTGCTGGTGGACGTGGTGAGCGAGACCGAGGCGCGGGGCACCAACTACCTCGGCATGCTGTCCAACCATACCTCGACCGAGCCCCCGCAGCCGGCGAGCACGCTCTACGTCGGCGGGTTCGAGGATCATTACGTCAGGGCCGCCGACGGCTGGCAGTTCAAGAGCCGCTACGGCCGGGTCGTGCTCCACCAGGGCGGGCCGATGCCCACTATTCCAGCGCCCAGCGACGAAGCGAGAGGATTGAAATGACCATCAAGGCCAAGAACGCCAACGAACAACTGGTGCTCGATTTCTTTGCCACGCTCTCGTCGGGCGATCTCGAGGCACTGCGCGCCTTCTTCCACGACAAGTCGGTGTGGCAGCCCAAGGTCAAGGACATCGCCGGCGCCGGCGAGCACGTCGGCATGGCGATCATCGATCTGTTCCTGGCGCCGGTGCGCGGCATGTTCGAGGCGGGCGATCCCAAAGTCCATGTCACCAACCTGTTTTCCGACGGCGGCACGGTGGGGGTGGAATCCTACTCCACCGGCAAGACGCTCGACGGCAAGGTTTACGAGAACGACTATGCGTGGGTGTTCCACGTCTCGAACGGCAAGATCGACCGCCTGCACGAGTATATGGACAGCCATTACACGGCCAAGCTGTTCGGGATGGATTGACGCGTGCGTTTCGCCGGCCAGCCGATTCTGATCTCGGGCGCCGGGCGCGGGCTCGGCGAGGGGATCGCCAGGCACCTCGCCGGCGAGGGCGCGGTGGTCGGGGTGGCCGACATCAACCAGGCAAGCGCGCATGCGGTGGTGGACGCCATCCGCGCGAACGGCGGCCAGGCGCACGCCTATGGCGGCGATCTCGGCAACCGGGCCGAGTATTTCGGGGTGGCCGAAGCCTTCCGCTACGACGCCGGGCCGCTGCGCGCGGTGATCAACAACGCCTCGGTACTGGTCTACGAGCCGATCGAGGCAGTGACCGAGGAAACGCTCGACCGGATGCTGTCGGCGGGCCTCAAGAGCGTGTTCTGGGGCGTCCAGGCGTTCCTCGCTTTTCGCGATGAAAGCGCGACCGGCAATATCCTCAACTACTCCTCGCCCGTTGCTTATCGCGGGCGGCCGAACACCGGCGCCTATACCACGATCAAGGCCGGCATCGCCGGGCTGACCAAGGTGCTGGCGGGCGAGCTCGGCCCGCGCGGCATCCGCGTCAACGCAATCGCGCCGGGCAGCGTGCCGACGCCGGCGACCGAAGGCTTCGTGACCGCAGAGCAGTATGAGCAGCGGGCCAAGACCATTCCGCTGCGGCGCAATGGCACGCCGGAGGATGTCGCCAAAGCGGCCGCCTTCCTGCTCAGCGACGAGGCGGCGTTCATCAACGGGGCCATGCTCGCCGTCGACGGCGGCATCATCGCGGCGGGATGAGGGTGCATTCCTTTCCTCGTCATTGCGAGGGGCGAAGCCCCGCGGCAATCCAGGGCGTCGCACGCAATGGCCCTGGATTGCTTCGATACGCTCGCAATGACGAAACAAGGGGTGGGTGACGTGGCGCAAGTCTGGCAGGAGCGTCTCGACACCCTTCGCGAGGTCATCCTCGCCGACATCGCGCTTGGGCGTTACTTCGGCGCGGTGCTGACCGTCGGGCGCGGCGGCGAGACGGTGTTTGCCGAGGCGCTCGGGGCGCAGGACGGCGCGGGGGAGCGGCCGCTCGCTTACGACAACGTGTTCTCGATCTTCTCGGTCACCAAGGCCTTCACTAACGTCCTGATCCTCAAGGCGATCGAGGAAGGCCGTTTCGCGCTGACCACCAAGGTCCGCGACGTGTTGCCCGAGTTCACCGGCGCGCCGCGCGAGGACGCGACGTTCTATCAGCTGCTGACCCACACCGCCGGGATGCCCGGGGTGTGGACGCCCAAACCGGGCATGTACCTCGACCGGCTGCAGGAGCTGTTCGAAGCTTCGATCGAGACCGTCCACGGCGAAGTGCCACCGGGCACGCGCTGCGACTACTCCCCGCTGGTCAATCACGTGCTGATGGGCACTGCGCTGGTGCGCACCGATCCTAAGGGCCGGACCTATCAGACCCTGCTGCACGAGGACCTGTTCGCGCCGCTGGGGATGGACAGCACTTCGATGGGGCTGCGGCCGGACCTTGCGCCGCGTCACGTGAAGCCCGACATGCGCGGGACGGTGCCGATCCAGCACTTGAGCCGCAACCTGCCGGGCGACCACGCGCTGTTCGAGGATCCTGAGGTGGAGGCCCCGCATGTCGGTTGCGCGTCGACTTCGGGCGATCTCTACCGGTTCGCCGAGATGCTACGCCGGGTCGGCGAGCTTGACGGAGTGCGGCTGCTGTCACCCGCCACGCTCGAACTGGCGCGGCAGGTCCATACCGGCCAGATGCCCAACCAGCTCTACAAGCGGGTTGCGGAGAACGCCGGTTGGGCGGTTCCCCCCGCCAACCAGGGTATCGGCTTCCAGGTCCGCGGAACGGGGGTGTTCCACCACCTGTTCGGCACGCTGGCGAGCCCCGAGACGCACGGCAACTACGGCGCCGGCAGCACGATGTTCTGGGTCGATCCGGCCCGAGACGTCAGCTTCGCGCTGTGCAGTGCCGGGGTGATGACGCAGGCCGCCAATATCGAGCGCTGCCAGAAACTGTCCGACCTAGCGCTGAGTGCGATGGTGTGATGGGAGTTTGCCCACCTCCGTTCGCCTCGAGCGAAGTCCAGAGGCACGGGCGCCATGTGTCTCGACTTCGCTCGACACGAACGGACAGGGGAGTGTGATCGAATGAGCGACGCCGACATCATCGTCATCGGTTCGGGCCATAACGGCCTCGTGGCCGCGGCCTATCTCGCGGTCGCGGGCAAGACCGTGCTCGTGCTCGAACGCAACGCGTGGCACGGCGGCGGGGTGGTCACGCGCGAGCTGACCCGGCCGGGCTTCCGCCACGACCAGCATTCGATGAGCCACATCTTCATCCAGGGCAATCCGCTGCTGCTCAACGACGAGCTCGGACTCAAGCGCAAGTACGGCCTGCGCTACGTGTTCCCCGAAGTGCCGATGATGAGCGTGTGGGAGGACGGCTCGACGCTGCCGCTTTACCGCGATGCCGCCAAGTCCGCCGAAGCGATCCGCAAGTTTTCGGCCAAGGATGCCGAGACTTTCCTCGAGCTGTCGCGCCAAGCGGCCGAATGGCTGCCGATGATCCAGGCCGGGCTTTATTCGCCGCCGATGCCGGTCGGTGCGCAGACCGCGATGATGGACCAGAGCGCCGAAGGCCGCGAGATCATGCGCACGATGGGCATGAGCACCTTCGACCTGATGGAAGAGCTGTTCGAGCACGACAAGGTCAAGGCGCATTTCGGCCGGGTGGCGGGCGAGAACCTGGTCAGCCCCGACGAGAAGGCGACCGGGATCGGCGCTTACGTGTTCCTCGGCTTCCTCGAGAAGTTCGGGTTCGGGGTGCCGGTCGGCGGATCGGGCAGCCTGACCAACGCGCTGATCGCCTGTATCGAGGATCACGGCGGCAAAGTGCAGAACAACGCGGTGGTGCGCGAAGTCGTGACCGACGCCGCGCGCGCGACCGGCGTAGTACTCGACAGCGGCGAGCGATTGTCGTGCAACGACGGCGTGATCGGCGCGATCCACCCGCATGACCTCCCGGATATGGTCCCCGCCCTGCCCGCGACCGTCGCCAGGAACGCCAAGCGCACGCACATCACCCCGGCGGCGTGCTTCACCGTCCACGCCGCGCTCGACGCGCCGCTCAGGTTCAAGGCTAAAACCGCACAAGGCGATGACCTGTCCGCGGTGATGTACGAGTTGATGCCGGCCGAATACGAGGACTTGCGCCGCGCCTTCGACGAGCTGCGCTACGGCCAGTTCTCGCCGACCCCGCTCGTCGGGGTCGGTCAGTTGACCCAGCACGATCCGAGCCGCGCCCCCGAGGGCAAGGCGATCTTCCACGCCTGGGACTACGTGCCTTATGAGCGGCCCGACGGGCGAAGCTGGGACGAAGCCAAGCGCGAGTTCGCCGATCAGGTCATCAAACGCATGGCGAACTACATCGAGAACGTGCCCGACGTGGTGCTCGATTATCACTGCGACAGCCCGGTCGACATGGAGCGCACCAGCCCCAGCTTCCACCGCGGCGACCTTCACGGCATCGCCACCACCACTTACCAGTCGGGCGCGCACCGCCCGACGCCCGAGCTCGGCCAGTACCGCGTGCCGGGGGTCGAACGGCTCTACCTGGTGGGGCCGTTCCAGCATCCGGGCGGCGGGGTGTTCGGCGCGGGCCGCGCGACCGCGATGGTCATGGCCGAGGACCTCGGTATCGAATTCGATCGGATTGCGGTTTCGTGACCACATCTTCATCGTCATCCCCGCGAAAGCGGGGACCCAGGGCGGAAGACCGCAACAGCCGACTGGGTTCCCGCTTCCGCGGGAATGACGAAGCTGGGGGAGCGGCATGAAGATCTTCGGCGCCGACAAGAGCGAGCTGATGCAGGTCAGCGCGATCGAGCGGAAGGGTGACGACCTCGTCCTCAAGGGCAAGGTCTTCGGCACGATGCCGATGAGCGCGACGCTAACCCCCGAGAACGCGCGCGCGTTCATGAAGCTGCTGACGCCGGGCCTCGCGTGGTTCCTGCTGACACTGCCATTCCGGAAGGGAGCGAAGTGATGCGCCACGAAGGTAAGTCCATCATTGTGACCGGAGCTGCTGGGGCGATCGGCTTCGCGACCTGCGAGATACTCTTCCGCGAAGGGGCCAGCGTGATGCTGGTGGACATCGATCAAGACCGCTTAAGAGAGCGAACCGTTCAACTGGCCGAGAACGCATCGGGAGCCACCGGCATCGCTCAGCAAGTTATCGCGCACCATGCCGATTGCGCCGATGAGGCGGCCGTTGAAGGGTACGTTAAGGCCGCGACATCGGCGTTTGGGACGATCGATGGATTCTTCAACAATGCCGGCATCGAAGGCAGGCTCGCACCCACGCACGAGTACGACGTCGATGAGTTTGACAAAATCATTCGGGTGAACTTGCGCGGCATGTTCCTGGGCCTGCGGTTCGTGCTCCCGCACATGGTCGCCGCCGGCCGAGGCGCGGTGGTCAACACCGCCTCGATCGGCTCCGAGCGCGGGCTCGCGGGGGCCTGCGCTTACAACGCCGCCAAGCACGGCGCGGTCGGGCTGACGCGCACCGCGGCGAGCGAAGTGGCGCAGAAGGGCGTGCGGGTGAACTGCGTCATGCCCGGCGTGATCGAGACCCCGCTGCTGGTCGGCATGCTCGAGCAGATGTTCGACGATGTCGCCGCGGGCATGAAGAAGCTCGGCGAAGTCGCCACGCTCAACCGCGTCGGCCAGCCGCGCGAAGTGGGCGACGTGGTCAGTTTCCTGCTCAGCGACGAGGCCAGCTACGTCAACGGCGCGAAGTGGGAGATCGATGGCGGCGCGCTGGCGACGATCCGCAACGATATCTAGCCGGTGGGGGCGCCAGCCGGGCTTGGCTGGACGCCGCACCAATCGGCAGGCAGCGGCGCGATGCTGCGATGCAGCGGACCTGTCTTGAACCGTTCACGCAAAGGGGGCAGGAGCCGGTGATGCTGCACCGGCTCCTGCCCGCTTCGCTTGCGCTGGCTCTTGGCGCCTGCGCGACCATCCCCTCCGCGCCGCTTGTGCCCATCGACAGCAGCCCGGTCGAAGTCGGCATCGCCGCGATCAACGACTTCCACGGCGCGCTCGAGCCGCCGCGCGCGAGCGTGACGGTGCCTGACGGCGCCGGCGGGACGATCACAGTCCCGGCCGGCGGCGCAGCCTGGCTGGCGAGCGCGGTCGAGCAAATCCGCGCGCAATATCCGCACGACCTGACGGTGGGTGCGGGGGACCTAACCGGCGCGAGCCAGCTCGCCAGTTCGATCTATCTCGACGAGCCGACGGTGGGCGTGCTCAACCGCATCGGGCTCGACATGACCGCGGTCGGCAACCACGAGTTCGATCGCGGCACCAAGGAACTGAGCCGCCTGCAATACGGCGGCTGCGAGAAGAACACCCAGCGCGAGCCCTGCGCGCTCGAGCGCTTCGCCGGCGCCAACTATCGCTACCTCGCTGCCAATGTGCGCGGCGAGAATGGCCAGACGCTGTTCCCCGGCAGCGTGCTGCGCAGCTTCGGCGAGGGCGCGCGGGCGGTCACCGTCGGGCTGGTCGGGCTGACGCTCGAGGACACCAAGAATCTCGTTTCGCCGCACGGCACCGACGGGTTCACGTTCGAGGACGAAGCCTCGACGATCAACGCCGAAGTCGCCCAGCTCAAGAGCCAGGGCGCCGACGCGGTGGTGGTGCTGATCCACCAGGGCATCCGCACCGACCCGCAACTGCCCGAAAGCTGCGAGAGCACCAGCGGCGACCTCGCCCCGATCCTCGCGCAGCTCGATCCACGCGTGGACGTAGTGATCTCGGGCCACACCCACTGGGCCTATGTCTGCGAGTGGCCGAGCAAGGATCCGGCCAAGCGGTTCCTGCTGACCAGCGCGGGCGTATTCGGTAAGCTGGTGACCGACATCCGCCTGGCGATCGATCCCGCGAGCGGCGCCGTGGTCAGCCGGGCGGCGCGGCAGGTAGTGGTCCAGTCCGAACCCTATCAGGGCTCGCAGGGCCTAGTCGGCCTGACCGACACGCTGCCCCGCTTCGCGCCCGACCCCGCGGTGGCCGAATATGTCGGCCGCTACGTCGCCGCTTCCGCCGAGTTCGCCACGCGGCCGATCGGAAAGCTGTCGGGCCCTGCGAGCAAGACCGCGCCGGCCGAAGGCGGTCCGCTCGGCAACCTGATCGCCGACGCGCAGCTCGCCGCCACGCGCGGCGCGGGCGCGCAAATCGCGCTGATGAACCCCGCCGGCATGCGTACCGCGCTGGTCCCCGATCCCGACGGTTCGGTGACCTTCGGCATGGCGTTCCGCGTCCAGCCGTTCGGCAACACCCTGGTGACGATGACGCTGACCGGCGCCGAATTGAAGGCGGTGCTCGAACAGGGCTTCGACGACATCCAGCCCAAGCAGTGGCTCTCGCCCTCCGCCGGATTCACCTATTCGACCGACCTCACGCGCCCGATCGGCGAGCGCGTCACCGCGATCACGCTGGATGGCCGCCCGATCGACCCGGCCGCCAAGTACCGCGTCACCGCCAACAACTTCCTCGCGGACGGCGGCGACAGCTTCTCGCTGTTCGACCAGGCTGCGGAAAAGGTGGTTGGGCCCGACGATCTCGCGGCGCTGGAAAGCTGGATCGCGGCGGTGCCGGTGCGCGCGGTGCCGGAGGAGCGGCGGGTGAACGGAAACTAAGCCGATGCATCTATCTCCAACATCGAAACAACTCTGTACTTTCGTCTGTCGCGCGGCACTCCATAATCGAGTGGGTCGAGCAACTTCTTTCGACGGCAGTCCCAAACAACCCAATGCCAATTGCCTTGTGAATTCTGATTGACCTTAAGAAGAGCATTCTGCGTCAACTTGGCAACCAGCAAAGTCTCTAGCATTGTTTTGGTGTGGTGCTGCTGTGCCAGAACTCCAGCCCAACGAACGCGCGCAGATGTCTTAAGCGCGGTTCGGAGGTCGGGCCAAAACGTTCTATCTCTATCTCCGCTGGGAAAGAGCGTCTTTGCTTCTTTGTACGTCTGGCTTCTAAGCATCGCCACGCAGGCAATCCCGCATCCAGGCCACTTCGGATTTTGCTTTACCAATCTCATATCACATCCTGAACACGCCAAACCGCGGCGTCTCCGGTATCGGCGCTTCCAGGCACGCGGCCAGCGCCAGCCCCAGCACGTCGCGGGTCTGCGCGGGGTCGATCACGCCGTCGTCCCACAGCCGCGCGGTGGCGTAGTAAGGGTTGCCTTCGTCTTCGTATTTCTGGCGGATCGGGGCCTTGAAGGCCTCGGCCTCATCGGGCGTCCAGGTCTCCGAATCGCGGTGGACGGTGGCGAGGACGCTGGCGGCCTGTTCGCCGCCCATGACCGAGATGCGCGCATTGGGCCAAGTGAACAGGAAGCGCGGGCTATAGGCGCGGCCGCACATGCCGTAGTTGCCCGCGCCGAAGCTGCCGCCGATCACCACGGTGAGCTTGGGGACCTGCGCGGTAGCGACCGCGGTGACCAGCTTGGCGCCGTGCTTGGCGATGCCTTCCGCCTCGTACCGGCCACCGACCATGAAGCCCGAGATGTTCTGCAGGAACAGCAGCGGGATCCCGCGCTGGCAGGCGAGTTCGATGAAATGCGCGCCTTTGACCGCGCTTTCCGAGAACAGCACGCCATTGTTGGCGAGCACCGCGACCGGCATCCCCCAGATATGCGCGAAGCCGCACACCAGCGTTGCGCCGTAGAGCGCCTTGAACTCGTGGAATTCGCTGCCGTCCACCAGCCGCGCGATGACTTCGTGGACATCGTAGGGCGCCCGCACGTCCTCGGGGACGATCGCGTAAAGCTCTTCGGCGTCGAACCTGGGCGGGCGCGGCTCCCGCCTCCCGTTCGCCTCGAGCGAAGTCGAGAGGCCGCGCGACCGGGTCTCGACTTCGCTCGACCCGAACGGAGACCCGAGATGCGACACGATATCCCTCAGGATAGTCAGCGCATGCTCATCGTTCTCCGCGAGGTGATCGACCACGCCCGATCTCTTCGCGTGCAGCTCGCCGCCGCCCAGGTCCTCGGCGCTGATCTCCTCGCCCGTCGCGGCTTTCACCAGCGGCGGGCCGGCGAGGAAGATCGTGCCTTGCCCGCGCACGATCACGCTCTCGTCGCTCATCGCCGGAACGTAAGCGCCGCCGGCGGTGCACGAGCCCATCACGCAAGCGATCTGCGGGATGCGCAAGGCACTCATCTGCGCCTGGTTGTAGAATATGCGGCCGAAGTGGTCTCGGTCGGGGAACACCTCGGCCTGGTGCGGCAGGTTGGCCCCGCCGCTGTCGACCAGATAGAGGCACGGCAGCCGGTTGGCCTGGGCGATCTCCTGCGCGCGCAGATGCTTCTTGACCGTCAGCGGGTAGTACGTCCCGCCCTTCACCGTCGCATCGTTGGCGAGGATCATGCACTGCCGGCCCGAGACCCGGCCGATCCCCGCGATGACTCCCGCGCCGGGCACTTCGTCACCGTAGAGCCCGTTCGCGGCTAATTGCCCGATCTCGAGGAACGGCGAACCCGGATCGAGCAACCGCTCGACCCGCTCGCGCGGCAGCAACTTGCCGCGCGCGGTGTGGCGCTCCCGGCTCACTTCGGGACCGCCGAGCGCGGCTTCGGCGACTTTCGCGCGCAACGCTTCGGCGAGCGCGCGGTTATGCGCCGCGCGAGCCTTGGCGTCGGAGCTCTCCGGGTCGAGCGCGCTCGAAAGGACCGGACCGCTCATGGCCGCTGGTAGAACACCTGCGCCCCCGGCCCGAGCGGCAGGTCGAACGCCACCCAGCTCACCACCATCGCCACGCCGATGGCCATGAACGTGAGCGCGTAAGGGAGCATCAGCGCCAGCAGCGAGCCGACCCCGAAGCTCTTGTCCCAGCGGCGGCTGAAGGCGAGAATCAGCGGGAAGTAGCTCATCAGCGGGGTCATGATGTTGGTGTAGCTGTCGCCCATCCGGTAAGCGGCGGTCGTCATCTCCGGGCTGATCCCGAGCAGCATGAACATCGGCACCACCACCGGGGCGAGCGCGCTCCACTTGGCGCTGGCCGAGCCGATGAACAGGTCGAGGAAGCTGCCCAGCATCTGCACGCTGACCAGCAGGATCGGCGCCGGCAGCGCGAAGGCGGCGAGCGCCTCGGCGCCGTTGATGGCCATGATCGGGCCGATCCGGCTCCAGTTGAACATCGCGACGAAGTGCGCGGCGAAGAACACGAACACGATGTAGGGCGCGATCGCGCGGATCCCATCCTGCATCATGTTCGTGACGTCCTGGTAGCTCTTCACGGTACCCGACGCGCTGCCGAAGGCGATGCCGGCGCTGACGAACAGCAGGAAGAACCCGGCGATCAGCGAGGCGTAGAGCGGCTGGAGCCGGCCGGTGCCTTCGGCCTCCTGATCGATCAGCGGGGTGTAGCCGGGGATCAGCGAGAGCGCGAAGAACAGGCCGACGACCAGCAGCGCGGCGAGGCCGGCGCGGCGCAAGCCGGCGCGCTCGCCGGGGACCAGTTCTGCCTTGTCCAGTTCGGCCTGGGTGTCGGCGTCGGCCTCACCGTTCCATGTGCCGAGGCGCGGCTCGATCACCTTGTCGGTGATGAACCAGATCGCCGGGGTGTAGAGCACCACGATCGTGAGAATGAACCACCAGTTGCCGGCCGGGTTCATCAGCCAGCCGGGCTCGACGATGCGCGCCGCTTCCTGCGTGAAGCCGAACAGCAGCACGTCGATCTGACCGGGCGTGACATTGCCGGCATAGCCGCCCGAGACTGCCGCGAAAGCCGCGCCCAGCCCGGCCAGCGGGTGCCGGCCGGCGGCGGCATAGACCAGCGCGGCGAGCGGGATGTAGACCACATAGGCCGCGTCCGAGGCGTGGTGCGAGACCATGCCGACCAGCGCCACGATCGGCGTCAGCACCGCACGCGGGGCGTTGCGGAGCGAGGCGCGGATCAGCGCTGAAAAGAGCCCCGAGCGCTCCGCCACCGCGGCGCCGAGCATGATCACCAGGATCAGCCCGAGCGGTGCGAACCCGGCCATCGTGCGCGGCATCTCGCTCAGCAGCAGGCGCACGTTCTCCGCCGAGAACAGGCTGGTGGCATCGTAGGTCAGCACCCCGTCCGCCAGCGTCGCCCCGGTCGGCGCTTCCTCGCCCGAATAGGGCAGCGAGGCCGACCAGCCGAGCGCATCCCCGAGCGCCGAGAGCACCATGAGGACGAGGATCAGGTAAACGAAGATCATCGTCGGTTCGGGGAGCAGGTTGCCGACCCGCTCCACGAAGCCGAGGAACCCGCGCTGCCGGCGCGAGACGGTCTCGTCGGTCACATTGTCGCTCACCTCAGCCCCTCTCGCATGGCACCGGAAGGGGCGAGGCTATCGCGGCGATCACGGCTTGGCCAGATGCCGGGCAAAGAACGGCAGCACCACATCCGAGAACCGCTCGCCGATCTTGTCGGTGTGAGTGCCGGGATAGACCGCCCATTCGTGCGCGATGCCGAACCGGTCGAGCTCTTCGTGGATCAGCGTGTCGTCGGCCACGAGCCCGTCCTTGTCGCCCACGTCCGCGCCGATCGCGTCGAAGCTCTTGAGCGCCGGGACATGGCTGGCAACCATCGCCAGCGGCGAATTGTTGGCCCACTTGGCGAGCACCAGCGGATCGACCGCCCCATCCTTGATCGGGAAATCGACGTAGTAAGGCGGGTTCTTGGGGTTGGGCGCCCAGGCGACCGCCGAGGCGAGCCCGGCGCGCATCCCGAAGCCCGCCTGATCGACACCGGCGATCGGCACCGCCGCCATCGCGGTGGCCGACTGTACGGTCTCGGTGCGCGGGCTGACGCAGCACGCGCTCTGCGCCCAGATGCTGTCGAATACCTCAGGGTAGCTCATGCCGATGACCCAGGTGCCGTGGCCGCCCATCGAATGGCCGGCGAGGCCGCGGCCGCCGCGGTTGGCGATCGTGCGGTAGTTGGCGTCGATATAAGCGACGAGGTCCTTGGCGATGAAGGCGCGGAAATCGCCGGTCGTGACAGAAGTGCCGTACATCGAGCCGCCCATCTTGGTCAGCGTGTCGGGCACCACCACGATGAACTCGTTGCCGGCGGCGGCGTTCTTGGCGACCGCCTCGGGCACTTTCATGTAGTTGTAGAAGTTACGCCCATCGATCGCGAAGCCGTGCAGGTAATAGACCACCGGATAGCGCTTGGTGGGGTTGGTCTTGTAGCTCGGCGGCAGCACCACCATCACCTCGCGCGCGGTGGCATTGCCTTCGAGATTGCCGACCAGCGACGGCCCGGGGACCTTGGGCGCCTCGACCGTGATCCCGGCCGGGATCGCGGGGGCCGGCGCGGTGATGTTCTGCGCCGCGGCGGGCGCGGCGGCGAGCGCCAGCAGGGCGAGGCCCGCGGCGAGGCAAGTCGTCAGTCTCATGGCAAACCCTCCAATATCCCCCTCGAGCGCGGGCTGCCCGAGGCGATGATGTGATGCAACAACTATTGCAATTCTAACCGATTTACCGGTCGAGATGGCTGGCGAAGAACGGCAGGACCTCGGTCCGGATGCGCTCGCCGATGCGATTGCCGTGGTCGCCGTCATAGAGTTCGAACGCATACTTGACCCCGAAGCGGTCGAGTTCGGCCATGAACGCGCGGTTGCCTTCGAGCAGGAAGTCCTTGTCGCCGATGTCGATCGCGAAGGCTTCGAGCCCGTTCAGCGCGGGCAGGTACTGAGGGAGCAGCACCAGAGGGGCATTGGCGGCCAGGCGCTGGTTCACCAGCGGATCGATCGTGCCGTCTTCCTTGAGGCCGGTCGCGACCTTGAGGATGTTGGCGGCGCGCGGATCGGGCGACCAGGTGGCGAGCGTCGAGACCCCGGCGAGCTGGCCGAACTGAGCCTTCTCGAGATCCTCGGCGGTCATCGCTTCGATCGCTTTGGCCTGCTCCGCCGTCATCGCCATCGGCGGCAGGCAGCACGCGCTCATCATGTAGATGCTGGAGAAGATGCCCGGGCGCTTCATGGCGATGCGGATCGTGCCGTAGCCGCCCATCGAATGGCCGGCGAGGCCGCGCGATGCGGGTCTGGCGAGCGTGCGGTAGTTGCCGTCCACCCAACCGACCAGGTCCTCGGCGACGAAGCTTTCGTAATCGCCGACCGTGGGCGAGCTCGAATAGAACCCCCCGCGCAGCTTCGAGAAGCCGTCGGGCATGACCATGATCATCGGGTTGCCGGCCTCGGCGGCGGCCTGGACCGCCTCGTGCAGCCGGAAGCCCTGCTGCTGGGCTTCGACCGGGGCCCAGTAGCCATGCAGGTAATAGACCACCGGATAGCGCTTGCCGGGGTTCTCGTCATAACCGGGCGGAGTGACGACGAGCACGGTCCGCTCGGCGGTGTTGCCTTCGAGATTGCCCTCGATTGCCGGACTATGGACCTTGACCCAGTTGAGCCGGGCCTGGTCCTGGGCCGCGGCGGGAATGGCGGCGATCGATGCCAGCGCGGCGGCGCAGGCCAGAAGCTGTTTCAGCAAGCGACTCTCCCAAGTCGTGGTGTCAGGCGCCGATCAGCTCACGGCCGATCAGCATCCGGCGTATCTCATTGGTTCCCGCGCCGATGTCCAGCAGCTTGGCATCGCGCAAGTAGCGTTCGACCGGCCAGTCGGTGGTGTAGCCCGCGCCGCCGAGCGCCTGGACCGCCTCTCCGGCGACCCGGAATGCGTTTTCGCTCGCCAGCAGGATCGCGCCGGCCGCGTCGTGACGGGTGGTCTGCCCGCGGTCGCAGGCCCGTGCCACCACATAGGTGTAAGCGCG
Source organism: Sphingomonadales bacterium 12-68-11 (assembly GCA_002279825.1). Classification (GTDB taxonomy): domain Bacteria; phylum Pseudomonadota; class Alphaproteobacteria; order Sphingomonadales; family Sphingomonadaceae; genus Croceibacterium_A. The sequence continues at coordinate 275,080 of NCCV01000001.1, read as the reverse complement.
CGCCGACTGCAGCGCGACGTACATGTCGGCGATCTTGGCCTGGATCAGCTGGAAGCTGCCGATCGGCCGCCCGAACTGGGCGCGTTCGCGCACGTAGGGGATGACCGTGTCGAGGCAGGCCTGCATGATCCCGAGCTGGACCCCGGCAAGCACCGCGCGCTCGTAGTCGAGCCCGCTCATCAGGACTTTCACACCCTGCCCTACCGCGCCGAGCACGTTTTCGCCGGGCACGAAGCAATCGGCGAACACCAGTTCGCTGGTCGGCGAACCGCGCATGCCCATCTTGCCGATCTTCTGCGCCGGTTTGAACCCGTCGAAGCCGCTTTCGATCAGGAACGCGGTGATGCCCTTCGAGCCGCCTGCGGGATCGGTCCTGGCATAGACCACCAGCACTTCGGCCTGGTGGCCGTTAGTGATCCAGAACTTGGCGCCGTTGAGCACGAAACCGCCCTCTGCGGCCTCGGCACGCAACTGCATCGAGACCACGTCCGATCCCGCCCCTGCCTCGCTCATCGCCAAAGCGCCGACATGCTCGCCCGAGATCAGCCCGGGCAGGTACTTGGCCTTCTGCGTCGCCGAGCCCCAGCGGGCGATCTGGTTGATGCACAAGTTGGAATGCGCGCCGTAGCTGAGTCCGACCGAGGCACTCGCCCGGCTCACCTCCTCGATCGCGATGACATGCTCGAGATAGCCGAGCCCGAGCCCGCCGTCGGCTTCGGGCACCGTGATGCCGTGCAGCCCAAGTTCACCCATCTCGGGCCACAGCTCGCGCGGGAAGCGGTCCTCGCGGTCGATCGCCTCGGCGAGGGGTTCGATCCGCTCGTCGGCGAATCGCGCGACACTGTCGCGAATCATCTCCGCCTGTTCGCCCAGGCCGAAGTCGAAATCGGGGGTCGCGCGCATCGGGCTTTTCCTATCGTTCTCCCGGCGCGGCCATAGCAAGGCCGCATTCGTCGGCAAACAGGTTGCGCACGCAATCATCTGCCGTTGCCAATATCGGGCTTCCGGTTCTCGCCCGAATAGGATATCCCATTGATTGGGTCTGACATTTTGGACAAGTTCGAAACCGCTCGGGCCACCCGCATGGCCGCGCCGGAGGATGTTCCGGAACGCCTGCGCGTGCTGGCGGACTACGGCTTCGATTCGCTTGAAGACGATCCCGAGCTCGAACAGATCACCCGCTTCGCCGCCAAGCTGTGCGAGGCCCCCGTCGCGCTCGTCAGCCTGGTCGAGCAAGAGCGACAGCGCTTCCTTGCCCGCGCCGGGATCGAAGCCCGTGAAACCTCGCGCGAAGTCTCGTTCTGCGCGCATGCCATGCGGCGCGAAGGCGTGATGGAAGTCCTCGACGCGGTGCGCGACCCCCGTTTTGCCGAGAACCCGCTGGTGATCGGCCCGCCTTACATCCGCTTCTATGCCGGGCAGCCGCTCGTCTCAGAAGAGGGCGTGCCGCTCGGCTCGCTGTGCGTGATCGACAGCGAGCCACGGCCGGACGGGCTGACAGCGTTCCAGCGCGAAGGGCTTGCGGTACTGGGCCAAGCGGTCATGCGCCGGCTCCGCTCGCGGCGCCACAGCCGCGCGGCGCAGCGCGAAGTCGACGAGCGCGACCTGCACTTGCGCTCGCTCGCCGATTCGATCCCCGCGATCGCGTGGTCGGCCACGCCCGACGGGCAATTCGAGTATTTCAACAAACGGATGATCGATTTCACCGGTCGGCCCGACGACCAGACCGGCAGCGCGTTCCATCCCGAGGACTGGAAGAAGGCGAGCGCGCTGTGGGAGCGATCGCTGAAGACCGGCGAGATCTACGAGACCGAGCACCGCTTGTGCCGGCACGACGGCGAGTATCGCTGGATGATGAGCCGGGCGGTGCCCGTGCGTGATGCCGAGGGCGCGATCATCCGTTGGTTCGGCACCGCGGTCGATATTCACGACCTCTACGCCGCGCTCGAGGCGCGCGATCTCCTCACCAACGAGCTGTCGCACCGCATCAAAAACATCTTCGCGGTGGTCGCCGGGCTGATTTCGCTGTCGGCGCGCAAGCGGCCCGAATACCGTCCGTTCGCGGATGAGCTGTCGAGCACGATCCATGCGCTCGGCCGTGCGCACGACTATGTGCGCCCGACCGGCCAGGCCCGCAGCGGCACCCTGCACGGGCTGCTGGGCGACCTGTTCGAGCCCTATGGCATCGGTGCCGAAGCGCGTGTGCGTGTGAGCGGCGACGACGCCAGGATCGCGCCGCGGGCGGCGACGCCGCTCGCGCTGGTGTTCCACGAACTGGCCACCAATTCGGCCAAGTACGGCGCGCTCGCGGCGGTTGACGGGCATGTCGCGCTGACGATTGCCGACCGCGGCGAGGCATTGCTGCTGACCTGGGTTGAGCGCGGCTGCGACGGACAGCCGGCGGACGAGCCCGCCCGCCAGTTCGAGGATGGCTTCGGCTCGCGGCTGATCGAAATGAGCATGACCGGCCAGCTCGGCGGGTCGTGGCAGCGCCGGCTCGGCCCCGAAGGGCTGATAGTCGAACTGACGATCTCGAAGGCGGCTATCGCCGGTTAGGACCGGCGCGCGGCGCGGTTTCCCGCATCGACACGAACACCGGCAGCACCGCCAGTGCGACCACCGCGATCATCAGCCCCGGCACTTGCGGCATCCCGGTCCGCTCGATCAGTAGCTGGGCCACCCACGGGGTCAGTCCGCCGAAGATCGCGGTCGCCAGGGTGTAGCCGAGCCCGAGCCCGCTGGCGCGGCTCTCCTCGCTGAACTGCTCGCCGGTGGCGATCGCTCCCACGGCGCTGACCCCGCCCGCAACCAACGCCAGCACCACCGCGCCGAGCAGCGCATTTTGGACCGACGCCCCGGCCATCGCCCCGAACAGCGTGATCGGCAGCGCGGCGCTGAGCAAGGCCAGCACGATCAGCGCGGGTCGGCGCCCATAGCGGTCGGACAGCAGCCCGACGAGGGGCGTCACCGCGATGACCGCCACGGCGGCGAGCGTCGATAGCCACAGCGCCTGCGCCTCCCCCATCGAGCCGACCGAGGTCAGAAATGCGGGTACGTAGCCGATGCCGACGTAATAGGTGATCGAGCCAAGCGCCGAAATCGCGAAGGCGCGCAGCAGCCCGGCGCGTTGCCGCGACACGGCGTGGACCAGCGGCCGCGCCGCGAGCAGCCCGGCGTCGCGCAGCCGTTCGAAATCGGGCGATTCCTCCATCGCGCGCCGTGCCAGCCAGACTCCGCCGGCCAGCGCCGCGCCGATGAAGAAGGGGATGCGCCAACCCCAGGATTGCAAGTCTGCTTCGGACAGCAGCGCCACGGTCAGCGCCGAGACCCCCACGGCGAGCAGCGCGCCGATCTCGCTCGCCATCGCCGCGAGCGAGGCGATCAGGCCGCGCCGCTCGGGGCGCGCGCCTTCGAGCAAGTAGGCGATTACGCCGGTGTATTCGCCGCCGACCGAGAACCCCATCACGCAGCGCAAGACGAACATCAGCCAGCCGGCCGCCGCGCCGATCTGCGCGTAAGTCGGCAGCAGCGCGGTCGCCAGCATGGCCGCCGACATCAGCGCCATCGACCACAGCAGCATCGGCCGGCGGCCGCGCCGATCGCCGATGTGCCCGAACACCACCGCGCCGACCGGGCGCATCAGATAGGCGACCGCGAACCCGCCGAGCGTGGTCAGCAGCGAAGCTTCGCCGCCGCCGAAGAACACGCGCGACAGCACGGTCGCGAAATAGAGGTAGAGCGTGAAATCGTACCATTCGACCACGGTCGAGAACGCCGCCACCAGGATCGAGCGGTTGGAAATGCGGTGGCTGCCGCCCGGCTTGGCGCTCATCGGGCGAACCCCGCGCCGTCGGGCCAGCCGGGCGCGGCGAGGCCCATGACCTTGAACAGCCGGCCCATCTGGTCGGGCGCGACCAGCCGGTCGCGCGCGGCGAGGATGTCGCCTGCCCGGTCAGGCGCGACGCGGGCGAGCACTTCGGCGCGTGCGTCGATGCCGAGCGCGCGCAGCCACGCGCCTTGCTCGGCGGTGCCGAGCCAGCGCGCCTCGCGCGAGCGCGCGACGTCGGCGAGAATCGCAAAGTCGACATGCGCGGTCAGGTCGGCCTCGCCGGGCTCGGCGAGCGGTTCGACCTTGCGATGGGCGCGGACCGCCTGGAGCGTCGAACCGGTACGCGGGGCCGCATGGCCATAGTCGATGAACAGCGCCGCGCCGCCATGCCTGGCGAGCCGGCCGGCGACTTCGAACAGCGTGGCCGTGGCGGCCGGGCAAGTCTCGATCAGCGTGCCTTCCTCGGCACCGCGCCGCGCCTCGGGCACCGCCGCGTCCATCGGCCGGTCGCCCGCCGCGAGCGCGAACGATCCGTCCTCGGCGATATCGACCGTGACTTCGCGCCACCCGGCCGCGGTCCGGACGAGTTGGCGCACCGGCAGGGCGTCGAGGAATTCGTTGGCGACCAGCAGGATCGGCCGGTCAAGCGGGACCTGTCCCAGATCGGCGTGAAAACGCGCTTCGGGCACGGCCGCGATCTGCAGCCCGCGGAGCACATCGGAGCCTTCGACGAAATGCACCTCGGGCGCGAGCCCGTGCTGCGCCATCGCCCGCAGCGCGTCGCGCGCCAGCGTGCCGCGCCCCGGGCCCAGTTCGACGTAGCGGGGCCGCGCGGGCCGGCCGGCGCGCACCCACATGTCGGCCAGCCACAGCCCGACCAGCTCGCCGAACATCTGGCTGATCTCCGGCGCGGTGACGAAGTCGCCATCCGTCCCGAGTGGATCGCGGCGGGAATAGTAGTGCGCGTTGGCCTCGGCCATGAACTGCGCGATGCTGATCGGCCCGGTCGCCGCGATCAGCCGCCGGAACGTCTCGGCAAGGCTCGTGCCGGGTGCGGTCTCGACCCCGTTCACGCCGCGGCGGGTTTGCGCTCGCTGCCCAGCTCGGGCCGGTTCAGCGCCCAGACGATTAGCGCCAGCCCGGCGAGGATCAGCGGGAGGGTCAGCCATTGGCCCATGCTGAGCCCGGTTCGCGCGGCGAAGGCGGTCAATTGCGCGTCGGGCTGGCGGAAGAATTCGACGATGAACCGGCCCGAGGCGATCAGCACGGTGAACACGCCGACCATCAGCCCGGTGCGGTAGCGTGCGCGGGTCCGCCAGAACAGCGGCAGCATGACCGCGATCACCAGCGCGCCCTCAAGCAGCGCCTCGTAAAGCTGGCTCGGGTGGCGCGGCTGCATGTCGGCGGTCGGGAAGATCATTGCCCACGGCACGTCGGGGCCAGCGACGCGGCCCCACAGCTCGCCGTTGATGAAGTTGGCGATGCGCCCGAACAGCATCCCGAACCCGACGTTGACCGAGATGTAGTCGCACACCCTGATGAAGCTGAGCTGGCCCTGCCACGAGACCCAGGCGATCGCCGCCGTGACCCCGATCAGCCCGCCGTGGAAGCTCATGCCCCCGTCCCACAGCCGCAGCAGGTCCCAGCTGACGGTCTCGCCGGCGGTGAAATGGGTAAACAGCGCGGGCTCGTAGAACGCCGCGTAGCCGAGCCGTCCGCCCAGGATGACGCCAAGCGTGCAGTAGAAGAACAGGTCGTCGGCATGCCGCTGCGCCAGCGGCGCGCCCGGAACCTTGATCATCTTGGTCAGGTGCCAATAGGCGAGCAGGATGCCGGCGAGGTAGGCCAGCGAATAGTAGCGCAGCGTGAAGAACCCGAGGTCGATCCCCGGCCGCAGCCCTAGGTCTTCCCACCGGAGCGCGCTTCCTGCCGCGGCCATCAGCTCCAGCATGCCGGCTCCCGTTCTAGCTGCATCGGCGCGCTTTGGCACGGAACGCGCGGCGGCGCAAAGCCTCCCCCACCTATTCGACGCGCATTGCATGGCTGGCCGCGCGGCCTATGTGTCGCCCCGTGAGCGCGCTCAGAATCGCCAATCAACGCGCGGTACTCGACCGGCGCAAGCTGGCCGCCGACGTCGCCGAAGCCGCCTCCGCGAAAGGCGCCAAGGCGGCGCGTCCGGCGATCGTGGCGCTGCTGCGCGAAGCGGTTGGCGGCGGGCGCGCCGAGCTGACCCGGCGCCTCGCCGAAAAACCGTCGGCCGGTCACGAGATCACCCAGGGCTATGCCTTCATGGTCGACCAGCTGGTCCGCGTGATCCACGACCATGTGGTCGCCGAAGTGCATCCGGCGCCGCGCGGCGCCGGCGCGCGGCTCACGCTGATGGCGGTCGGCGGGTACGGGCGCGGCGAGATGGCGCCGCATTCGGACATCGACGTGGCCTTCATCACCCCCGACCGCGCCGCGCCGTGGTGCGAGCAGGTGATCGAGGCGATGCTCTATTTCCTGTGGGACCTGGGCTTCAAGGTCGGTCATTCGAGCCGCTCGATCAGCGACGCGCTGCGCATGGCCAGGTCGGACCTCACGATCCGCACCGCCATGCTGGAGGGGCGCTATCTGTGGGGCGATCAGGCGCTCTACGAGGAAGCCAGCCGCCGCTTCTTCGCCGAAGTGGTCAAGGGGTCCGAAGCGCAGTTCGTCAGCGAGAAGCTGGCCGAGCGCAACGGCCGCCACAAGCGCATGGGCGATACCCGCTACGTCGTGGAGCCCAACGTCAAGGACGGCAAGGGCGGCCTCCGCGATCTGCAGACGCTGTACTGGATCGGCAAGTATATCCACCGCGTCCGCAATCCGGCAGAGCTGGTCGATGTCGGCCTGCTCACCCCGAAAGAGTATCGCAGCTTCCGCCGCGCCGAAGGATTCCTGCTGGCGGTGCGCTGCCACCTGCACACCGTCACCAACCGCGCCGAGGACCGGCTCACCTTCGACCTCCAGCGCGAGGTCGCGCGGCGCATGCAGTTCGCCGAGCGCCCGGGCAAAAGCGCGGTAGAGCGGTTCATGCAGTACTACTTCCTCCAGGCGAAGCACGTCGGGCACCTGACCGGCGTGTTCCTGGCGCATATCGACGAGGAGATCGGCAAGGCGCGCCGGCCCAAGGGGCTGCTGGCGGGCTTTCGCGCGCGCTCGCGCGAACTCAAGGGCTACCGCGTCACCGGCGGGCGGATCTCCGCCCCGGGCGACGAGTGGTTCCGCGCCGATCCGGTGCGGCTGATCGAAGTGTTCCAGATCGCCGAAGTCGAAGGGCTCGAGATCCACCCGGAAACGCTCCGCACGGTGCAGCGCGACGCCGAGCTGGTCGATGCCAAAGTGCGCGCCGATCCGCAGGCCAATGCCCTGTTCCTCAAGCTGCTGACCGGGCGCCGCGATCCCGAGACGGTGCTGCGCTGGATGAACGAAGCCGGGGTGTTCGGGCGCTTCGTGCCCGACTTCGGCAAGGTCAACGCGCAGATGCAGTTCGACATGTACCACCACTACACCGTCGACGAGCACACTATTCGCGCGATCGGCCTGCTCGCCAAAATCGAGCAGGGCGCGCTGGGCGAGGATCACCCGATCGCCACCGCGTTGATCCCCAAGCTCGCCAGCCGCCGCGTGCTCTACGTCGCGACGCTGCTGCACGATATCGCCAAGGGCCGCGGCGGCGACCATTCGGTGCTTGGTGCCGAAGTCGCGCACAAGCTCTGCCCGCGGCTCGGGCTCGATCCCGACGAGACCGAGCTGGTCGCCTGGCTAGTGCTGCACCACCTGATGATGAGCGCGACCGCGTTCAAGCGCGACCTGTCCGATCCCAAGACGATCGACCAGTTCGTCGCCGACGTGCAGTCGATCGAGCGGCTGCGCCAGCTCGCGGTGCTGACCATCGTCGACATCCGCGCGGTCGGCCCGGGCATCTGGAACAGCTGGAAGCGCCAGCTCCTCGGCGAGCTCTACGAGCTGGCCGAGGAAAGGATGCGGCTGGGGCAGGCCAAGCACGGCCGGCACGAGCGGATCGCGGCCAAGAAGGCGCGCGTCGCCGAACTGCTCGGGCCGGCCAGGACGCCGGTTATCGCCGAACTGAGCGACCGCTTCGACGACGCGTACTGGATTGCCGAGCCGGAAGACATCATCGCGCTCAACCTCGCGCACTATGCCGATGCCAAGGCGTCGGAGAAGCGGCTGACGATCACCGCCGAGTATTACCCCGCGCGCGGCGCCACGCTGGTGACGGTGATCGCCGACGACCATCCCGGCCTGTTCTTCCGCATCGCCGGGGCGATCCACCTCGCGGGAGGCGACATCATCGACGCACGAATCCACACCACCCGCGTCGGCAAGGCGGTCGATAACTTCCTGGTGCAGGACCCCCTCGGCCAGCCGTTCCGCGAGGACAGCCAGCTCGAACGGATCCGCACGACGATCGCCGACGCGCTCGCCGGCAAGATCGCGCTGGTGCCGCAGCTTGCCCGCCGCCCGCTCGCGCGGCCCCGCGCCGACAGCTTCGAGGTCCGCCCGCTGGTGTTCTTCGACCACGAGGCCTCGAACCGCTTCACCGTGATCGAAGTCAGCGCGCGCGACCGCCCGGCGCTGCTCAACAAGCTCGCGCACGCGCTGTTCGAGTGCCGGCTGATGGTCAATTCGGCGCACGTCACCCACTACGGGGAGCGCGCGGTCGACACCTTTTACGTCACCGACCTGCTCGGCGGAAAAGTAACCAGCAAGGAACGCATGAAGCGGATCGAGCAGGCCTTGCTGGAGGCGGCGGCGGAGCCCGAACCCGAGGCGGTCTAGCTCGGCCGGCTAATCGCGCGCGCCGAACAGCGCGGAACCCACCCGGATATGCGTCGCGCCGAGCATGATCGCGGTCTCGAAGTCGCCGCTCATGCCCATCGAGCGGCCCGCAAGGCCGTTGTCGCGTGCCAGCTTGTCGAGGAGCGCGAAGAACGGCGCGGCTTCGATGTCGAGCGGCGGCACGCACATCAAGCCTGCGAGCGGAATTTCTGCAGCGCGCGCTTCGGCCAGCAACGCGGGCAGCGCACCGATCGCGACGCCGCCCTTCTGGTCCTCGGCGCCCACGTTGACCTGGACGAAGCACGGCACCTGCCGGCCGGCCTTGTCCATCCCCCGCGCCAGCGCGCCCACCAGGCTCGGGCGGTCGAGCGAATGGATCGCGTCGAACAGCGCCACCGCCTCGTCGGCCTTGTTGGACTGGAGCTGGCCGACGAGGTGCAGCGCGAGGTCCGGATGCCGCTCGCGCAGCGCCGGCCATTTGGCCGCGGCTTCCTGCACGCGGTTTTCGCCGAACACGCGCTGGCCGGCGGCAACCAGCGGTTCGATCGCCTCGGCGGGATGGGTCTTGCTGACCGCGACCAGCGTCACTTCGCCGCGTTCGCGCCGGGCAATGCTGCAGGCGTGAGCGACCCGATCCTCGACATCGGCCAGCAGGGAGGCTGCGCTTTCCATCGGCGGCGCTATAGCGGCGCGATGCGCGCGCGCCAGATACTGCCGAAGCTGTGGCTGCTCAGCGACGCGCGCAACGATGCAGAACTGGAGTCTGCGCTAAAGCGGCTCCCTCGCGGCAGCGGGTTCGTATTCCGGCACTACCACCTCGATGCGGCCGAGCGGATCGCGCGGTTCCGGGCGCTGCGGCGGATCGCTCGCGCGCGAGGGCATAGCGTGATCCTCGCCGACAGCGCGTTGACCGCGCGGGAATGGGGCGCGGACGGGCTCTATGGCGCGCCGCGTGCGTTATGGCCGCGCAACCGCGCCTTGAGGATTGCGACGGCTCACTCGCTCCGGGAGATCGGGCTCGCCAACCGGCTCGGGGCCGACGCGGTCATGCTGTCGCCGGCCTTTCCCACGCGCTCTCACCCCAGGGCGAAAACGCTTGGTCCGGTGCGTTTCCGCCTGCTCGCAGCGCACTCCGCAGTGCCGGTCATCGCGCTCGGCGGCATGACCGCTCAAACCGCACACCGCCTCCACTGGCGCCGCTGGGCGGCGATCGACGGGCTTTCGTAGAATGCCGGCCTCGAAACAAAAGGTGATTCTTGACGGCGAGTCCGCGGGAGAGGACAATAGGCCGGCACGCTGCACGGGGATATGACGATGGCCAGCCGCGCCTTGACGCGCACCGGGGGCAAGGCCCCGCCGGCCGACTGGCGCGCGGCCTGGCGCCGTTCGCTGAGCCGTGCCGGCCGGCTGGCGGGTTCGGTCGCGCTCGGCGCCGCGACCCTGTTCCTCGCGTTGGCGCTAGTATCCTACACCCAGACCGATCCTTCGCTGTCCACCGCCGCGGGCAGCGAAGTGCGCAACTGGATGGGCCCGCTCGGCGCGATCGTGGCCGAACGGGCGCTGTTCCTGTTCGGGCTCGTCGCGGCGCTGCTGCTGCCGATGCTCTATGCCTTCGCGCGCAAGCTGTGGCGCGACGCGGAGGAGGAGGAGACCCCGCACGGCCGCCGTTGGTGGCGCACCGTGGGCCTGTTGCTGCTGGCGATGGTGCTGCTGTCGAGCGTGCTGACGCTGGCGCTGCCGGCCGTCGGCAGCCTGCCGGCCTCGCTTGGCGGCCTCGCCGGGCTGCTCGGCGCAGGCGCGATCGAGGCGCTCGCCGGGCGCCTGCCCGAAGCCGCGCAGGGGTGGAGCGTGCTCGGTGCGGCGCTCGCCTGCCTGGCGGGCGGCGTGGCGCTGGCGGGCAAAGTGTTCGCGCTCGACTGGGACCAGTTGCTGACCCTCCCTCGCGCTCTGAAGCGCGACACCGCCGAAGACGGGCGCTCGGTCGTCCGCCCGCGCCGGGCACGCATCGCACCGCTCGTGCTCGACGAGGACGCCGTTCCCGACACGCCGCGCCGCGCGCCCGAGATCAGCGATCCCTCTGCGCCGCCGCGCCCAGCCTCGCTCGGCAAGGCCAAGCAGAAGGACCTGTTCGCCGCGCACGAGCTACCGAGCCTCGACTTGCTCGAGAACCCGCCCGCCGAGACCGCCCCCAAGCTCGACAAGCTCGCGCTCGAGCGCAATGCGCGGCTGCTCGAGAACGTGCTCGACGATTTCAACGTCAAGGGTGAGATCACCGCGGTCCGCACGGGCCCGGTGGTGACGATGTACGAGCTGGAGCCCGCGCCCGGCATCAAGGCCAGCCGCGTGGTCGGCCTGGCCGAGGACATCGCCCGCAACATGAGCGCGGTCAGCGCGCGCGTCGCGCCGATCCCGGGCAAGACGGTGATGGGCATCGAGCTGCCCAACGCCGACCGGCAGATCGTCTCGTTCAAGGAACTGGTCGCCAGCGCCGCCTTCGCCGACAGCAAGGCCGCGCTGCCGATCATCCTCGGCAAGGACATCGCCGGCGAACCGGTCGTCGCCGATCTCGCCGCGATGCCGCACTTGCTCGTCGCCGGCACCACCGGCTCGGGCAAGTCGGTCGGCCTCAATTGTATCCTGCTGTCGCTGCTTTACCGCTTCACCCCGGCCGAGTGCCGGCTGATCCTGGTCGATCCCAAAGTGCTCGAGCTCAAGAGCTACGACAACATTCCGCACCTGCTCTCGCCCGTGGTGACCGAGCCGCACAAGTCGGTTCGCGCGCTTAAATGGGCGGTCGGCGAGATGGAGCGGCGCTACCGGATGATGGCCAGCCTGCAGGTGCGCAGCCTGTCCGGCTTCAACGAACGCGTCTCGACCGCGATTGCCAAGGGCAAGCCGCTCGGCCGCCGCGTCCAGATCGGCTACGATCCCGACACCGGCGAGGAACTGTTCGAGGAAGAACAGCTCGATTACGAGACCCTGCCGCAGATCGTGCTGATCGTCGATGAGCTGGCCGACCTGATGATCACCGTCGGCAAGGAGATCGAGGTTCTGATCCAGTTGCTCAGCCAGAAGAGTCGCGCGGCCGGCATTCACCTGATCATGGCCACGCAGCGCCCCTCGGTCGATGTGATCACCGGGGTGATCAAGGCCAACCTGCCGACCCGCATCAGCTTCCACGTCACCAGCCGCATCGACAGCCGCACGATCCTCGGCGAGCAGGGTGCCGAGCAGCTCCTCGGCAAGGGCGACATGCTCTACAAGCCCAGCTCGGGCGCGCTGCGCCGGGTCCACGGGCCGTTCGTCAGCGACGAGGAAGTCGAGCGTGTGGCCGAGCACTGGCGCGGCCAGGGCGAGCCGGCCTATGTCGATTCGGTCACCGAGGACCCCGAGGACGGCGGCTTCTCGTTCGACGACGAACTGACCGCGAGCGACAATCCCGACGAGCGCAAATACCGCCAGGCCTGCCAGGTGGTGTTCGAGACCCAGAAGGCCAGCGGCAGCTTCCTGCAGCGCCAGCTCGGCGTCGGCTACAACACAGCCGCCAAGTGGATCGAGCGGATGGAAGAAGATGGCCTGGTCGGCCCCGCCAACCATGTCGGCCGCCGCGAGATCTACCGCGACCGGGACGGCAATCCGCTGTAACGGGCGCTCGCTTTCGCTGGCTGGTGCCGAACATCGCTCCGGACCGTTGCCGGGGCAATGAGGGACGCGCTCGACATCTTCTTCGAGATCATCGTCGCGATTGCCGGCGCGGTGTTCTTCAGCTCGCTGGCGGTCGGCCTGGGCGCGCTGGCGCTGGGCTGCGCGGTGACCGGCGGGTGCTGGACTTTCCTCCGCTGGCGCCGTCTGCGCGGCGGGCGCGACCGGACGTAAGCAGGATTGCCCTTGCCGCGCTCCGCGCTATGGTTACCCAAAGCGCCAGGAATGGCGCACGGGAGGAGTCTGGGAATGTCCGTTCGTGCAACGATGATCGCCGCCGCAGCGCTTTGCGGGCTGGCCGCAGTTCCTGCCCACGCGAAGTGGGTGGCGAGCTGGACCGCCGCGCCGCATGCGCCGCTAGGCACGACCGGGCCGTTCGCCGCGGCGAGCTACGACAATGTCACCATCACCCAGATCCTGCGCATCAGCGAGGGCGGCGGGCAAGTGCGCGTGCGGCTCTCCAACCGCTACGGCACCGCCCCGCTGGCGATCGGCGCCGCGCGCGTGGTGCAGATCGACGATGCGGGGCGCGAAGTGGCCGGTACCGCGCGCAACCTGACGTTCGGCGGAGCGGCGAGTGCCGTCATCCCGCGCGGCGCGCCGTTCCTCAGCGATGCGGTGGCGGTCAACCTGCCCGATCTCGCGCGGGTCAAAGTCGAGATCTACCTGCCTAAGCCGACCGGGCCCTGCACCTGCCACCTGACCGGCGTCGACGAGCTCGCGGTGTCGCCCCCGGGCAACTTCGTCGGCAAGCCGTTCGAGCCGGTTTCCAGGGCACAGTTCCGCGCTTTCCTCGCCGCGGTCGAAGTCGATTCGCCCGACGCGCTGGGGACGATCGTGGCCTATGGCGATTCGATCACCGACGGCGTGGGCGCCACGGCGGGCGCCAATCGCCGCTGGCCCGACATTCTCGCCGATCGCCTCCAAGCTGCCGGACAGGAATGGGCGGTCGCCAACCAGGCCATCAGCGGCAACCGCGTGCTCAGCCCGGGGATGGGCGAAAGCGCACTCAGCCGGTTCGACGAGGACGTGCTGAGTTTGCCCAATGTCAAATACCTGATCGTGTTCGAAGGCGTGAACGACCTCGGCAACCGCTTCGGCCCGCAGCGTGCGCCGGGCGGCGCGGGCGGCGGCCCGGGCGGGCTGACTCTCGACCAGCCGCAGATCACGGTCGAGGAGATGATCGCCGGCTACCAGCAGATCGTCGCCCGCGCACACGCGCAGGGTATCAAGGTGATCGGTAGCCCCATCGGGCCCTACAAGGGGGCGAGCTACTGGACCGAGGAAGGCGAGGCCGCGCGCCAGCGGATCAACGACTGGATCGTCAACTCCGGCACGTTCGACGCGGTCGTCCGCCTCGACACCGCCTTCGCCGATCCCGCCGATCCGCGCGCAATGCGCAATGGCTATCACATGGGCGACTTCCTGCACGGCAGCGACGCCGGGCTGAAGGCGGTCGGCGATTCGATCGACCTTACGCTGTTCAAGCCCTAGGCTTGGCCGGACGATTGACGCGATGACCGAACAGCCGCACGCCCCGGGTGTGCGGCTGTTCCATTTCAGCGACGATCCCGCGATCGGCCGGTTCGAACCGCGCCCGGTCGCCGTGTCTTCAGCGCGGCCGCCGGGCCGCGAGTGGCTCAACGGCCCGCTGGTCTGGGCGATCGACGACTGGCACCAGCCGCTCTACCTGTTCCCGCGCGACTGCCCGCGCATTCTGATCTGGCCGACCGACGCGACCACTCCGAATGACCGCGTCGCGCTATGGGGCGAGCGCCGCGCCCGCATGATCGCCTATGTCGAGCGCGCCTGGCACGCGCGCATCCGCACCGGGCACATCTATCGCTACGAGCTGCCGGCCGAAGCTTTCGAGCCGCTCGACGATGCGGGCATGCAGGTTTCGCGGGAAGCCGTCGATCCGCTCGGGGTCGAACGGTTCGGCGACTTGCGTGCCGCGCTAGAGGCTGCCGGGGTCGAAGTGCACGTCCTCCCCAGCCTGGCCCCGCTGCGCCCGCTCTTCGCGACCACGCTTCACGCCAGCGGCATCCGGCTGCGCAACTCGCCGGGTTGGCAGGACAGCGCCTAACCGGGCCGTGCGGAAGCGGGCGCCAGCCTGCGCAACTCTCGAACCAGGCGCTCCACCACCAGCAATGCGAGCACCGAGGCCCCAAACAGCGGCAGCAGCAATCCGAGCACAATGAGCGCGGCGATAGCCCAGGACATGCGAACGCCCTGGACGGGAGGGGGAGCGCCGAGCTGGCCTGCGGGACGGCGCTTGAGCCACATCCACACGCCGGCGACGCTGAGCCCGATCAGCGCCAGCGCGGTCGCCGCGCCGAGCAGCTGGTTGGCGAGGCCGAACAGTTGCCCTTCATGCCAGGCGATGCCGGTGCCGACCACGCGGTCGATCACGTGCTTGTCCGCGAAACCATTGCGCGAGGTTTCGGCACCGGTCGCCGGATCGTAAGTCACCGTACGGATCAGCGTGCGGTTCTGCGCTTCGGAAGTCACCGTCCAGTCTTCGCCGGTCGGCGGCCCGAAGCGCTGGAGCGCGTGCGGCGGGAGCACGATCACCGGGAAGGCTATCCGCTCGGCCATGGCCTTGGCGACGAACGCCGCGAGCGGCGGCCCGGCCGGCACCGGCGCCACCGGGGCGGGCTGCATCATGGCGGCGTGATCGTGCGCGCCATGGCTCTCGGCGCCGATCTTCCAGTCTTGCGGCCCCTTGACCAGCCCGAGCTCGGTGCGCGCCCACTTGAACGCGCTGCCCCACGCGCCCGCCCACGGCAGGCCGCTGGCCAGCATGACCAGCACCAGCCCGGCGATCCAGAACCCGGTCACGCGGTGCAGGTCCTTAAGCAGCGGACGCCCTCGAAGCGCAAGCCGCGGCCACAGCGTGCCTGCCCCGCGGAACGGGCGCGGCCACCACAAGTACAGCCCGGTCAGGATCATCACGATCGTCCAGCTTGCCGCCAGCTCCACCAGCCAGTCGCCCCACTGGCCGAGCAGGAGCGAACCGTGCAGCCGGCCGAGCGTCGCGGACAGGCGCGCGTCCGGATCGAGCGCGGCCAGCACCTCGCCGCGCGGCGAGACGAACACGTCGCGCTTGGCGCCGTCCGGCGCGACCACCTGTATCAACGCCGCATCGCCGTCCGCGCGCGGCAGGCGGTAGTGGTTGAACCGCGCGCCCGGATGAGCCGCCAGCGCGGCATCGCGCTGCCGATCTGCAGACACCGCGCCGTGCGTCCCGAGATCGAGCCAGGCGCGTTCCTCCCAGCGGTCGATCTGCGGCTTGAACAGGTAGATCGCGCCGGTGACCGACAGGATCAGCACGAACGGCAGCACGAACAGCCCGGCGTAGAAGTGCCAGCGCCAGATCGTGCGATAGAGCGCTCCGGCGGCGGGTGCCGCCGGAGCCTCCGAGGATGCACGCGCGCGCATCAGAAGCGCGCCCGCACGCCGCCGTACACCGCGCGGCGTTCGACCGGGTAGTAGATCGCCGAGGTAGCGGTGGCCGCCAGCGCCGCCGAGATGTCGCCGATGGCCCGCTCGTCGAACAGGTTGCGCGCGTCGAGGAACACGTCGATCCCGTCGGTGACGGTGGCCCCGGCAGTCAGCCCGACCAGCACATAGCCGTCGGTCCGGGTGGTGTTGCGGTAATCGGCGAAGGCGCCTTCGGGCACCCATTCGAGGTTGGGCGCGACGTGCAGCGCGTCGCTGCCGAGGCGGAGCTCGGTGCGCAGCAAGTGCTCGGGGACCACGGGCAGGCGGTTGTCGCCGAACTGCCTGTCGTCTTCGAAGCGGAAGTCCGAGTACTGCCAGATCTGCCGCAGACGCAGCCAATCGGCCAGCTCGACGCTCAGGCCGGCCTCGATGCCCTGATGGAGCGTGCGCTCGGCATTGAACGTCGCCGCCGGAATGGATGTCGAGATCGTGTACTGGAGCAGCTCGCCTTCGAGCTTGGCGCGGTAGAAGGCGAGGTCCCAGCTGACCGGGCCCGAGCGGCCGCGGGTGCCGACTTCGGCGGTCCAGGCGCGCTGCGGCTCGATCGCGGCGATGAAGGTGCTGACCCCCGCGACCGTTTGGAACACTTCGCCCATGCCGGGGAATTCGGCCGAGCGGCTGTAGTTGGCGAAGACCTGCATGTCCGCCGCCGGCGCAAAGAGCACGCCGAACTTCGGCGAGAACTCGCCGAACGCGATGCGCCCGTCCTGCATCGGCATGGTGGACGAGACGATCGCGCGCTTGCGGAACCCGTCGGCGTAGATCCCGCCCACGATCAGAGTCAGGGCTTCGACAGGCCGATAGCGCGCCTCGGCATAGAGGTTGGCGGTGCGGGCGTCCTGATCGGCCTCGAACACCAGCATACCGCGCGCGCCGTTCACATTCGTGAACTGGCTGGCGTCGGTGCTGCCGCGGCGTATCTCGCCGCCGATCGTCAGCTCGAACGGCCCCTGAGCGTAGTCCAAGCGGGCGAAGGCGCCGTAGTCGCGCGAATCGTGGTCGATGACTTGGAAGATCGGGTGATAGAGCGACTTGGCGTTGAGGAAGCCGCCGACTTCGAGCGTCGCCGCGCCCAGTTCGAAGCGGGTGCGGTTTTGGAGCCGGACCGAGGAAATGTCGCGCGCCTGATCGCCCACGAAGTTGCCGGTCTCGGGCGCGGTCAAGGCCACTGCGGCGGTCAGCGCACCGGGCAGCTCCTGGTCGAGCGTGTTGACGCTGGCGTAGAACCGCGTCGAGACCGTGTTCGACAGCGCCAGCCCCAGGTTGCCGTGGAATCGTATGCTGTCCCTGTTGGCATGCTGGCGGTCGCCGGCCGCAGTGTCCGTGCTCACGCCCGCCCAGTAGTCCGCCGCGCCGGAACTGCCGCCGAAGGTCACCAGTCCGCGCAGCATGTCGAAGCTGCCGGCATCGGCGCGCAGGTAGAGCCCGGGCGCATCACGGCCGGTCGGGGTCACGCCGTTGATCGCGCCGCCGAGCGTGCCCGATCCGAACCGCAGCGCGTTGGCGCCGCGATAGACTTCGAGGTGATCGAAGAAGATCGGCTCGAGCTCCTGGAAGTCGCCGTTGTCGTCGGCGAGGTTGATCGGCACCCCGTCCTGCAGCAGCGTCAGGCCGCGCATGTGGAACCCGCGCGACAGGCCCGAGCCGCGGATCGAGATGCGCACTTCCTGGCCGAAGCGCGGCTGAGTGTAGACCCCGGGCGAAAAGCTCAACGTGTCGCGCAGCGAGACCAGCGTCTTGTCGGCGAAATCGGCGTGGGTGACGACGTCGGTGCCGCCCGGGGTTGCCTCGGCGCGCGCCTCGGCGGCGTCGGTCGCGGTCTGGCCGATGACCAGAATCGTGCTGCGGGTGTCGTCGGCGGCGGAAGTCTCGTCAGTGTCGGCGGCCCAGGCGGGCGCGCACGCGGTGCCTGCCAGCAGCAGGCCGAAAGCAAGTCGGTACATTTTCGCAAGTCCTTCGCGGAGCCGCGCGCGCGGCGGCGCGCGGCGGTTCGTCTGTGGTCGGAAAGCCTGCCGCCCAAGCGGCCAGGCGGTCAGACGCGCGCAGGCGGTCCGCGAAGAGGGGGGCGCAGGCGCGCAAACGCGCGCAGGCGCAGCGGCGCGCTGGCGGCGAGGCCGAGCGCGATTGCGAAGGCCAGCGCCACCGCCAGCAGCACCGGATCGACCGCGCCGAGCGCGGGCAGATCGAGATCCGCGAACGCGCAGGTCTGCGACGCGCCGGGAAGCGTTTTGACCGGAACCGGGATCGTGCTCTGGCTCGATCCGTCGCCGTGACAGATGGTGATCGTCACGCCGCCCTGCGCGAACGCGGGCATGAAACCGCCCGGCACCACGATCCGCAGCGCCAGAGCCACCAGCACGACTAGCACGGCGAGCCGGCTATGGCGACGGGCGAGGGCGCGCAGGATGTTCACGACGCGCCGCCCATACACCGGCGCGCGCCAATTGCTAGCGCTGTTCGGCGAGCCAACGGCGCCCTTCGGCCGCTTCGGTGCAAAACTCGGCCGCCTCGCGGCAGCGGCGCTCGAGCGCTTCGATGCCCTTGCGTTGCTCGGCCAAAAAATGCGGATCGCGCAGCACGGTCGGCGAAAAGGCGCGGCGGTGCCCCGGATCGTCGGCGGGCACGGGCTGCGAGCGCTCCGGCGCCGGTTCGCCGGAGAGCCACAGACCCGCCGGGAAAGCGATCCCCGCGCCGATCAGCAGCGCCGCGACGATCTTGAGCCGGTCCTTCGCCATTGCGCCACTGTCGTGCGCGGGCGGCGAGCGGTCAACTCTCGGCGAGCCCCTCCCCGGTCATCACCGGCAGGTCGGTGATCGCCTTGGCGTTCGCTGCCAGCTCGTCGTCGTGAGAGGGGACGAGCCCGATCCGCGCCAGCGCGCCGCCTTGCCCCCAACTGCGCACCCATTGATCGAGATAGGGCTTGAGCCCGGGGATGGAGGCGAGGTGCGCCTTCTTGACGTAGATGTAGAGCGGGCGCGCGAGCGGATAAGTGCCGTTGGTGATGGTCTCGACGGTCGGCTCGACCCCGTCCACCCTGAGCGGCTTCACCCGGTCGGCGTAGTCGGCGACGTAGGAAAAGCCGAAGATCGCCAGCGCATGCTCGTTGCCGGCGACTTTGCGGACGATCACCTCGTCCTGCTCGCCCTGGTCGATATAGGCGCTGTCGGAGCGTAGCGTGCCGCAGATCTCGGTGTACCGCGCCGGCTCGCTTTCGGCGAGCGCCGCGAACGTGCTGCGGCTCGCGCAGCCCTTGTGCAGGGCCAGTTCGATCAGCGCGTCGCGTGTGCCCGACGTGCTGGGCGGGCCATAGACGGTGATGTCCTCACCCGGCAGCGATGGGTCGATGTCCGACCACTTCTTGGCGGTCTGTGCGCGGTCGAAGGGCTTGGCGGCGATCGCCTGGTAGATGATCGCGGGCGAGAGGTTCATCTCGACGCCCTCGTCGCGCGCCGAGGCGAAGACGATCCCGTCGAGCCCGACCTGGATCTCGACGATCTCGGTCACGCCGTTGGCCCGGCAGGCGTCGAACTCGGCCTTGGTCATGCGCCGCGAGGCGTTGACGATGTCAGGCGTTTCGAGCCCGCTACCGGCGCAGAACTGCTCGACCCCCTCACCCGTGCCGGTCGATTCGATGGTGGCCAGTGCGAGGTCGGGGTTGGACTTCTTGAGCTCCTCGGCGACCGCGACCGCGAACGGATAGACAGTCGATGAACCGACCGCGCGCACGCCTTCGCGCACTTCGGGCTGCTCGCTGCCGCCGCAGGCGGCGAGCGCCAGCGCGAGCCCGCTCGCCAGCCAGATTGTCGTGAGCCTGCGCATCGAAGGGTCCCTCGCCGGTAGTGTCGGGAACCGGCTGTATGGCCGCCGCTTGACAGGCTGATTACGCTCTTGAGGTCCGCGCTCCGCTGATGCGACGCGTGGGCCGGCGTTGCGCAAAGGCGGTTTCAATCGTAACCGCTGGCGCGAGAGGAGACTGGAAATGCTGATCGGCTGCCCGCGCGAGATCAAGAACCAGGAATACAGAGTCGGCCTGACGCCCGAGAGCGCCAAGGAGCTGGTCAAGCACGGGCACGCGGTGTGGATCGAGAGCGGCGCCGGGCTCGGCATCGGAGCCACCGACGAACACTACCTCGCCGCCGGGGCGACAATCGTCTGCGGGCCGGAGCGCATCTTCGCCGAGTGCGAGATGGTGGTGAAGGTCAAGGAACCGCAGCCCGACGAACGCGCCCAGCTCCGCTCGGGGCAGATCCTCTACACGTACCTCCACCTCGCGCCCGATCCCGAGCAGACCGCTGATCTGGTGAAGTCGGGCGTCACCGCGATCGCTTACGAGACCGTCACCGGGCCGGGCGGCACGCTGCCCCTACTCAAGCCGATGAGCCAGGTCGCGGGCCGCATGAGCATCCAGGCCGGCGCGACCGCGCTCGAAAAGGCGCACGGCGGGCGCGGGGTGTTGCTCGGCGGCGTTCCGGGGGTACTGCCGGGCACGGTGGCGGTGATCGGCGGCGGCGTGGTCGGTTTCAACGCCGCGCAGATGGCGGTCGGGCTCGGCGCCGATGTGACGATCCTCGACCGCGACCCCGAAGTGCTCGAGCGGCTCGGCATCCATTTCGAGAGCCGCGCCAAGACGCGCTTCTCGAACCAGGCCAACCTCGCCGAGATGGTGTCGAAGGCCGACCTGGTGATCGGCGCGGTGCTGGTGCCGGGCGCGGCGGCGCCCAAGCTGGTCACGCGCGAGATGCTGGGCGAGATGAAGACCGGCTCGGTGCTGGTCGACGTCGCGATCGACCAGGGCGGGTGCTTCGAATCCAGCCATCCGACCACTCACGATAACCCGACTTTCGTGGTGGACGGGGTGGTCCATTATTGCGTCGCCAACATGCCCGGCGCCGTGGCGCGGACGAGTACTTACGCGCTCAACAATGTCACCCTGCCGCGCGCACTCAGGATCGCCGATCTCGGCTGGAAGGACGCGATGCGCGCCGACCCGCACCTCGCCAACGGGCTCAACGTCCACGCCGGGCGGGTGACTTACGCCGCGGTGGCGAGCGAGCTTGGTTACGAGGTGCTGCCGCTCGAGGAAGCGCTTAAGGGCTAGCCACAAACCGCGCGGATACTTCCGCCGGTACTCGCAGCAACCGTCCGGTCGCGCGGTCGACCATCGCCCAGGTGGTCTTGGCCTTGACGATCGCCTTGCCCTCAGGGGCGGTAAAGGTGAAGTGCCGGTCGAAGCGCGCCCCGCTCGGCCCCTCGCGGATTTCGGTCTCCCCGGTCACGCTTACGCCGAGGCGGATGTTGCCGCGGTAATCGATCTCGTGCCTGGTCACGACCCAGGCATAAGCGGCGACGTGCGCCGGGTCGGCATCGGCCAGCCAGTGCGCGGTGGCGATCGTCTCCATCCACTGCACCCACACCGCGTTGTTGACGTGCCCGTTCTCGTCGATGTGCTCGGGCTGCGCGGTGAAGGTCAGGGCGAAGCGGTCGCTCACCTATCGACACCCATCTGCCACAGGATGAAGGCGAACTCCTCGGCCGTTTCCTTGAGGCTCTCGAACCGGCCCGACTTGCCGCCGTGGCCGGCGCCCATGTTGGTCTTGAGCAGCAGCTCGTTGCCGTCGGTCTTGAGTTCGCGAAGGCGCGCGACCCACTTGGCGGGCTCCCAGTACGTCACGCGCGGATCGTTGAGCCCGGCGGTGACCAGCAGCGGGGGATAGGCCTGGGCCTTGACGTTATCATAGGGCGAGTAGCTCTGGATCAGCTCGAACGCGGCGCGGTCCTCGATCGGATTGCCCCATTCGGGCCATTCGCCGGGGGTCAGCGGCAGCGAGGCGTCGAGCATCGTCGCGAGCACATCGACGAACGGCACATGCGCCACCACCGCGCCCCACAGCTGCGGATCGGAATTGATCACCGCCCCCATCAGCTCGCCGCCGGCCGATCCGCCCGAGATGCTGATCCGTCCCGCTTCGGTGAGCCCGCGGGCGATCAGCCCGTTTGCGACATCGACGAAGTCGGTGAAGGTGTTGACGCGTCTCTCAAGCTTGCCCGCCTTGTACCAGGCGCGCCCGAGATCGTCGCCGCCGCGGATATGCGCGATGGCATAGGCGAAGCCGCGATCGACCAGGCTGAGGCGCGTGGTAGAGAAGCCAGGCTCGATTGCGATGCCGTAGGCTCCGTAACCATAAAGGTGAAGCGGTCCTGGAAAAACACGGTCTTTCCGGTACATCACGCTGACCGGAATCGGCGTGCCGTCGCGCGCGGCGATCTCGAGACGCTCGGTCGTGTAGAGGTCGCGGTCGTAGCCGGAGGGGATTTCCTGGCGCTTGAGCAGCGTCAGCGTGCGGGTCTTGACGTCGTAGTCGTAAGTGCTCGACGGGCTGATCATGCTTTCGTAGCCGACGCGCAGCACCGTCTGGTCGAACTCCGGATTGTTGCCGAGGCCGGCGGTGAAGCTGGCTTCGGGGAATTCGATCGGCGCGATGTGGGCGGCATCGTCGTAGGAACGGATCTCGATCCGGTCGAGCCCGCCGACGCGGCCTTCGACCACGTAGAAATCGCGGAACAGCTCGAACCCGGTCAGGTAGAACGCGTCCGATCCCTCGATCAGCGTGGTCCAATCGGCGGGGCTGGCGAGCGGCGCGGTCGCGAGGCGAAAGTTCTCGTGGGTATCGTTGGTGTGGATGTAGAGCAGATCGCCCTCCGGCGCGGGCCGCACGTCGACGTCGTACTCCACGCCCTTCGCGCGCGCCTTCACCAGCCGCGGCGCGGCGAGCGGATCGGCTGCCGGGATCAGGTAGACTTCGCTAGTCTCGTGATCGCCGGTCGAGACGATCACCCAGCTCTCGTCGGCCGAGAGACCCGACGAGACGCGGAAGCCCTCGTCGTCCTCGTGGTAAAGTTCGACATCCTGGTCGAGCGGCTGGCCCAGCCAGTGCAGGCGGGCATTGTCGGTGCGCCACTGCTCGTTGGCGAGCGAGTAGATCAGACCGGTATCGCCGGCGACCCACACCAGCGACGACAGCGTGCCGGGGATTTCGTCGGGCAGGTGCTCGCCAGTCGCGAGGTCCTTGATCCGCACGGTGAACCGCTCGGAGCCGTTGTCGTCGACCGAGTAAGCGAGCAGGCGTCCGTCCCGGGTGGTCGAGATCGCGCCGAGGCGGAAGTAGTCGTGCCCTTCGGCCAGTGCGACTTCATCGAGAATCAGCTCGTCCGCGCTGCCGTCGTCTGTCGCGCCGACGGGCCGGCGCCACCACTTCTTGTACTCGGCGCCTTCCTCGAACTCGATCCAATAAAGGAACGCGCCGTCCTTCTGCGGCACCGACTTATCGGCTTCCTTGATGCGCGCGCGCATCTCCTTGAACAGCGCATCGATCGTATCTTGGTGCGGCTTCATCCGCGCCTGGAACCAGGCGTTCTCGGCCTCGAGATGCGCGAGCACCTCCTTGTCCGTCACCTCGGGATAGCCGGGATCGCGCAGCCAGGCATAATCGTCGCTCAGCGCGATGCCGTGATGCGTGGCGGTGGCAGGCTTCTTCGCGGCGACTGGGGGAGCAAGGCGGGGAGCGAGCGGGGAGGTGGTATCGGCCATCGCGCGGCTCTATGTTGGGGCCCATAGGACCGCAAGCAGGACCGCCATCATGTTGATGCAGACCCATGAAGCCCGCCTCACCGCCTTGCGCGAGGAACTGGCCCGCCGCGGCCTCGACGGGTTCGTGATCCCGATCTCCGACGAACACCTTTCCGAGTATGTCGGCGGCTACGCCCAGCGGCTCGCCTGGCTCACCGGGTTCGGCGGTTCGGCAGGTTCGGCGGCTGTGCTCAAGGATCGGGCGGCGATGTTCGTCGATGGACGCTATACCTTGCAGGTCCGCGACCAGGTCGATGGCCGGCTTTACGATTACAAGTCGGTGCCGCAGGACAGCCAGGCGCAATGGCTGGCCGACAATGCGGGGAGTGGTGCCCGCATCGGGTTCGATCCGTGGCTCCACACCAGCGGCTGGGCCAAGGCCGCCGCGGCGCTGCTCAAGGAGGCGGGCGCCGAACTGGTCCCGGTCGACAGCAACCCGATCGACGCGGTCTGGGCGGACCGGCCCGAACCCTCGCCGGCGCCGGCATTCCTGCACGACGAAGCGCTTGCCGGACGCTCAAGCGCGGCCAAGCGCGGCGACGTTGGCGAATGGCTCAAGGCGCGGCAGCTCGACGCCGCCGTGATCAGCGCACTCGATTCGGTCGCCTGGTTGCTCAACGTGCGCGGCAGCGACGTCGAGCATACGCCGGTCGCGCTGTCCTACGTGATCGCCCACGCCGATGGCACCGCCGACTGGTTCATCGAGCCGGGCAAGGTCCCGCCCGACGTGGCCGCCTCGCTCGGCAACGCGGTGCGAGTTCGGCCCCGAGGCGAATTCACCGGCGCGCTCGGCGCGCTGGCCGGCAAACGCGTGGCCGCCGACCCTGAGCGCGCGGTCGCGGCGATCTTCACGGCGTTGGAAGTGGCCGGCGCCACGCCCATTCGGCTGACCGATCCGGTCGTGCTGCCCAAAGCGGTCAAGAACGCCGCCGAGCAGGCCGGCACCCGTGCCGCGCATATCCGCGACGGCGCGGCGCTGTCGCGCTTCCTGCACTGGCTGTCGATCGAGGGACCCACGGGTAGTGTGGACGAGCTTTCCGCCGCCGCGCGCCTGCACCAGTTCCGCCGCGACACCGGGGACTTGCGCGACCTGAGCTTCGACACGATCAGCGGCGCGGGGCCGAACGGGGCGATCGTCCACTACCGGGTCAGCGAGGAGACCAACCGCCCGCTCGAGCCGAACAGCGTCTACCTGGTCGATTCCGGCGGCCAGTACCCCGACGGCACGACCGATGTGACCCGCACCGTGTGGATCGGCCCCGATGCCCCGCCCGCCGAAGTGAAGGACCGCTTCACCCGCGTGCTCCAGGGCCACATCGCGCTGGCCGAGCAGACCTTCCCCGCCGGCACCAGCGGGTCCCAGCTCGATACACTCGCCCGCCAGTTCCTGTGGCGCGCCGGGCTCGACTACGCGCACGGCACCGGCCACGGCGTCGGCAGCTTCCTCGCCGTCCACGAAGGCCCGCAGCGGATCGCCAAGGCGCGCGGCGGGCAGGCCGGCACCGATCAGGAATTGCTGGCGGGGATGATCCTCTCGAACGAGCCCGGCTACTACAAGACCGGCGCCTACGGTATCCGCATCGAGAACCTGGTGCTGGTCGAGCTGCGCGCGATTGCCGGGGCGGAGGGCGACTGGCTTGGCTTCGACACGATCACCTTCGCGCCGATCGACCGCGCGCTGGTAGAGCCCGCGCTGCTGTCCCCGGGCGAAGTCGCGTGGTGGAACGCCTATCATGCGCGCGTGCGCGAGCTGGTCGGGCCTCAGCTCGACGACGAGGCGCTGGCCTGGCTTGAGGCTGCCTGCGCCCCCTTGTGACGAGGCATCTGTTCCGGTAATGTTCCTGAACGGCACGAGTCGGCACGGGAGGGCGGCATGATCGGTTACGTTACAGTGGGCACCAACGATCTCGAGCGCGCGGCGACGTTCTACGACGCGATTTCGGCGGAACTCGGCACCGCGCGTATGATGGAAGCCGAAAGCTACATCGCCTGGGGCAATCCCGGCGGCGCGGCAGGGGTGGCGGCCACCAAACCCTACGACGGCCAGGCCGCCAGCGTCGGCAACGGCACGATGGTCGCGCTCGAAGCCGCCGACCCAGCCCAGGTCGCCCGGCTTCATGCTATCGCGCTCGCTCACGGCGGCAGCGACGAAGGCGCACCCGGCGAGCGCGGCGGCGGCTTCTACGCCGCCTACTTCCGCGATCCCGACGGCAACAAGCTCAACGCCTTCTGCATGCCGGAGATGGCCGATGGCTGAGGGCGCGCGCACGCTGGACAGCTTTCCGATCCATCTCGGGCTCGGCGCCACCGCCGAGGCGCAGCCCGAGTTCCCCGCCGACGAGCGGGCGATGGACTGGTACATGGCCTATGGCGAACGCCACGCGGCCGACGGCGCCGAAGGCCGCCTCGTCTCGTGCTTCCGCTTCGCCGAAGACTGGACGAGCTGGGAGATGCACCCTTCGGGAGACGAAGTGGTGGTCTGCTTGGAAGGCGCGATGACGTTGATCCAGGACCTTGCCGGGGAACACGTGCGGACGGCGCTGGGCCCGGGCGAGTACGCGATCAACAAGGCCGGCACCTGGCACACCGCTGACGTTGCCGCTGCTGCCACCGCGCTGTTCATCACCTCCGGCCTGGGCACCGAGCATCGACCGCGCTGATCCCGCGAACCTGCGCGCTGGCCACGACAGCGTGACAAATTGCGACACTTTTAGCCCGCCCCGGCACACGGCTGCGACAACGCGCCGTTAGAACGCGCCTGTGGGCAACGGGGCGCCGATCTCCCTCCCCCTTCTGCACGGCGCCTCGTTGCTCTATTCCCCCACGATTGGAGGATGCCATACGCGAGATGATCGGTCCGTCGATCGCCGCGTGTTGCGGAGGGAACGTGATGATCGAAGTCTGCATGCGCGGAAGCGCCGAGTGAGCGAAGCGGGGCCGGTTCGCATCCTGCTGGTCGACGACGAGGCCAGCTTGCGCCAGCCGCTGGCGGACTACCTCGTCCGCCAGGGCTTCGTCGTGCGCCAGGCCGAAGACGCGGCCAAGGCCCGCGCGGCGCTGCTCGACGAAACGCCCGACCTCGTCCTGCTCGATATCATGATGCCGGGTGAGGACGGCCTTTCGCTGTGCCGCCATCTGGCCGAATCGAAAGACCTGCCGGTCATCATGCTGACCGCGCGCGGCGAGCCGACCGACCGCATCGTCGGCCTCGAGATCGGTGCCGACGACTACGTGGTCAAGCCGTTCGAGCCGCGCGAACTGGTCGCGCGCATCCGTTCGGTGCTGCGCCGCGCCGCCCGGCCCGTCGCCGGGGGTGCCGTGTCCGAAGACGACGCTCAGTACGAATTCGACGGCTGGAAGCTCGATCCGCTCAAGCGCCGCCTGACCGATGCCCAGGGCGCGGTCGTGCCGATCAGCTCGGCGGAGTTCCGCCTGCTGATCGCGTTCCTCAACCACCCGCGCCAGGTGCTCGACCGCGACCGGTTGCTCGACATGGTCCAGGGCCGCGAAGCGCACTTGTTCGACCGCGCGGTCGACAACCAGGTCAGCCGCCTGCGCCGCAAGATGGAAGAGGACAGCCGCGATCCCAAGCTGATCCAGACCGTGTGGGGCGGCGGCTACCGTCTCGCCGCCGACGTGCGCCGGCTGCCGGCGGAGCGCGACTGATGAAGCGCCTGCTACCCCGCAGCCTGCTTGGCCAGGTGCTGCTGTCGGTGGCGCTGGCGCTGTTCGTGGCGCAAGGCATTTCCGCGTTTCTGCAGTTTCGCGAAGCCGAGCGGCGCCGCGAAATGGGGTCGCTGAGCGGCCTCGCATTCCAGCTGGTGGCCGAGCCGCGCTTCGAGGGCGAGCCGCGCTGGCGCCGGCTGCGGGTCGAGCGGACCGCGGCGAACCCGCTCCAGCCGGACGAGCGCCGCGACGCGCAGCGCGAGACCGAGCTGCGCAGCATCCTCGTCGACCAGGGGGTCGAACCCGCCCGTCTGCTGGTCGTGACGCGCCCGACCAGCGAGGACGCTTACGTCATGGGCCGGCTTCAAGAGCGGCCCGACTTGCGAAGCCGCGGCGACTGGACCGGCGGCAACATGATCGTTGCCGCGCTCCAACGGCAGGGATCGACCGAATGGACCGTCGCGCGCGTGCCGGTGGCGACCGGCGCGCCGCAGCAACTGGGTGCGCTGATCACGCAGACGCTCCTCCTTTACCTCGTCCTCGTCGGCGGGCTGGCCTTCGTGCTGCGGCGGATCACCCGGCCGCTGGCGGCGCTGCGCCAACGCGTGGAGACGTTCGCCCGCTCGCTCAACACCGAAGGCCAGGTGCAGCCGTCGGGCCCGGAGGATGCGCGCCGGCTGATCGCCGCGCACAACGCGATGGAAGATCGCATCGCTGCATTGCTCAACGAGAAGAACGTCATGCTCGGCGCGATCGGGCACGATCTCAAGACCCCGCTGGCCGCGCTGCGGGTGCGCATCGAAAGCGTCGACGACGATGCCGAGCGCGCCAAGCTCGCGGGAGGGATCGACGACATCGCCCGCTCGCTCGACGATATTCTCTCGCTCGCGCGCGTCGGCCGGCCGAGCGATCCGCTTGAGCGGACCGACCTCGGCGCGCTGGTGCTCTCGGTGGTCGAGGAATACGAGGACATGGGCGAGCCGATCACGCTCGGCGACACCGTCCGCCTGCCGATGGCGCTGCGCGCGACATGGCTGCGCCGGGCCATGCGCAACCTGATCGGCAACGCGCTGCGCTATGGCGAGCGGGCGACCGTCTCGCTCCGGCGCGAGAACGGCGAAGCGGTGATCCGCATCGAGGACGAAGGCCCCGGCATCCCCACCGACGAGCTGGCCGCCATGCTCGAGCCGTTCCGCCGCGGCGAGACCTCGCGCAACCGCGAGACCGGCGGCGCGGGGCTTGGCCTGACGCTCGCGCGCGCGATTGCCGAGCAGCACGGTGGCCGCCTGGTGCTGACGAATCGCGCGCCCAAGGGTGACAAGGCCCAAGGATTGATCGCCGAATTGCGCTTGCCGCTCGACTGACGACATCGCCAGCGGAACCTTAGGCGGCTAAGGCCGGTTGCTTCGGAAACTTTCTTCCCGGAGCCAGCCCTTGAAGCATCTCGTCTCGTCCGCGATCTCGATCCCGTTTGCCGCGCTCCTGCTGGCCGGGTGCGCCACGGTTCCGGCCGGGCCGACGACGCCCGCGCAGGGACTTGCGCCGCTGCCGCCGTCGATCCCGAGCGACCTGCCGCGCACCGCGCGCCCGCTGCACTATCGGATCGATTTCGTGCCCGACGTGGCCAGCCTGACCTTCTCGGGCATGACCAGCATCGATCTCGAGCTGTTCGCGCGCAGCCGCTCGCTCACGCTCCATGCCAACGAACTCGCCATTTCGGCCGCGCGCCTGTTCCGGGCCGACGGCACGGGCGCGGCGGTCCCGCTCACGGTCACTTACGATACCGAGCAGCAGACCGCCGAGCTGACCGCGCCGGCCCCGCTCGAGCCCGGCCGGTACCGGGTGGACATGCAGTACACCGGCAAGATCGGCACCCAGGCGACCGGGCTGTTCGCGCTCGACTGGCCTGACAAGCGCACCGGTGAAAGCGTGCGCGGGCTGTTCACGCAGTTCGAAGCGCCCGACGCGCGCCGTTTCGCGCCGACGTTCGACGAGCCGAGCTACAAGGCGACTTTCGACCTTTCGGCCACCGTGCCGGCGAACCAGATGGCGGTCAGCAACATGCCGCTGGCCGGCGAGGAGAGGCTGCCGGGCGGGCTCAAGAAGGTGACGTTCCGCACCAGCCCCAAGATGTCGAGCTACCTGCTCTTCTTCGCGCTGGGCGATTTCGAGCGCCTGTCAATGCGCGGTCCGGACGGCACCGATCTGGGCATCGTCGCCCCCACCGGCAGCGGCGAGCAGGCCCGCTATGCGCTGCAATCGATGGCGCCGCTGATGCGCTACTACGGCGACTACTTCGGCACTGAGTACCCGCTGCCCAAGCTCGACAACGTCACCGCGCCCGGACAGTCGCAGTTCTTCAGCGCGATGGAGAACTGGGGCGCGATCCTGACCTTCGAGCGGATCCTGCTCGACGATCCGGCGAACTCGAGCGCGGCCGCGCGCCAGAACATCTTCTCGGTCCAGGCGCACGAAGTCGCCCACCAGTGGTTCGGCAACATCGTGACCATGGCCTGGTGGGACGATTTGTGGCTCAATGAAGGCTTCGCCAGCTGGCTCGAGACCAAGGCGACCGATCACTTCAACCCCGAGTGGCACGCCTTGCTCGGCCGCGTGGCCGGGCGCGAGACCGCGATGGGGCTCGATGCTTTCGTCACCACGCATCCGGTGGTCCAGCCGGTGCGCACCGTGTCCGAACTGAGCCAGGCGTTCGACGCGATCGCCTACCAGAAGGGCGAGGCGGTGATCTCGATGCTCGAGGCCTATGCCGGCGACGACGTGTGGCGGAACGGCATCCGCACGTACATCCAGCGCCATGAGTACCAAAACACCGTCAGCGACGACCTGTGGCGCGCGGTCGAAGAAGCGGGCGCGACCGGCCTGACCGCGATCGCGCACGACTTCACCCGCCAGCCCGGCATCCCGCTGGTCAATGTCCGCGCAGAATGCCAGGGCGGCAGCACCGCGCTCACGCTTACCCAAAGCGAGTTCAGCCGCGACCGCAAGGGCGAGGTCGCCGCTCGGCCCCAGCGCTGGCGCGTGCCGCTGCTGATCAAGCCCGCCGGCGGTACGCCGGTGCGCGCGGTGCTCGATCGCGAGGCCAGCCTGACGCTGCCGGGTTGCGGCCCGGTGATCGTCAACGGTGGGCAGCTCGGCTACTTCCGCACGCTCTATAGCCCCGAGATGACGGCGGCGCTGGCGGGCGGCATGCCGCAGCTCGATCCTATCGACCAACTCGGCCTGGTGCGCGACAACCTGGCGTTGGCGCAAGCCGGCTATCAGGGCATGGCACCCGCGCTCGACCTGCTGGCAGCGGTCCCGGCCGATGCCAACCCGGTCGTCGCCGAAGGCGCAGTCGCCCGGTGGGCCGCGGCCCACGCGCTGCTGACCGCCGAGACCGACAAGACTCGGCTGGCGGCGATTGCGCGTGAACGGTGGCTGCCGCGCCTGCGCGGCCTCGGCTTCGTGCCGCGCGCCGGCGAATCCGCCGCCGACTCCAATCTTCGCGCCGGTCTGATCGGCACGCTCGGCGGCATGGGTGAGGAAACCGTGGCTACCGAGGCACGCCGGCGCTTTGCCGCGCTGGTCGGCGATCCCAAGGCGCTCGACGGGCCGCTCAAGACCACCTGGCTTGGCATCGCCGCGCGCAATGCCACCGCGCAGGACTGGGAGCTGTTGCACCGCCTGGCGCGCTCCACCACCAGCACGATCGAGCGCCAGACCTACTACGAGCTGCTCGGCAGCGCGAACGATGTCGCCCTCGCGCAGCGGGCGCTCGATCTCGCGCTCACGGGCGAGGCGGGCACCACCAGCGCGGCGATCATCGCGCGGGTCGCTCAGCGGCACAGCAACCTGGCCTACGATTTCGCGCTCGCCAACCGCGCGCAAGTGGAGGCCATGCTCGATGCTTCGGGCCGCGCGGACTACATCGCCGAACTGGCGCAATCCGCGACCGATCCGGGCATGATCGACAAGCTCGAAGCGCTGCGTCGCTCGCTGCCGGCCGATCAGGCGCGGCCGGTCGAGCGGGTGATCGGGCAATTGCGCCAGCGCTTCGCCGACGATCCGCGCATGCGCGCGGAGACGGCCGCCTGGCTCGCCGCGCGGTAACGGCGATCAGCCGCCGACCGAGCGCGGGATCAGCAGCCCGTTCTCGAGCGTGTAGCGGAAGTAGAACCACTTCTCCTTCTGACTGTTCACCTCGTTGCGAAACGCGGTGATCAGCCGGGTGCCGTCGGTCTTGAGGTAGATCGCGCCGTCGACTTCGACGTTCGGGCGCGCGAGGTGGTCGATCATCTCGTCGATCGCCTGCTGGCGCGCGGGGGTCGGCGCGGCGACGTGCTCGGCGATCAGGGCCTTGATGCGGGCGGCCGCCTTCACGTCCTCGCGCTCGCGGGTCGAGCGCTGCAGTTCGGTCGACAGCAGCACCGGC
The DNA here is from genome assembly GCA_002279825.1 of Sphingomonadales bacterium 12-68-11. Classification (GTDB taxonomy): domain Bacteria; phylum Pseudomonadota; class Alphaproteobacteria; order Sphingomonadales; family Sphingomonadaceae; genus Croceibacterium_A. Next base: position 243,496 of record NCCV01000001.1, on the reverse strand, counting down.
GAGAAGCCGCGCCCGAGCCGTCCGAGCCGGCCGAGCAGGTCGGGACGCGGATGGACGTGGCCCTCCTCGTCGCCCGACGAGATCACGAACGCCGCCGGATGGACCGCGCTGAGGAATTCGTCGGTGACATCGGCCGCGCCGTGGTGGCAGACCTTCATCACGTCCGAACGGAAAGTGTTGCGCGCTTCGGCGATGAACACGTCGCGCTCGACGATCGTGGTCGGCCATTTGTCGATGCCGCTGTGCTGCTTCAGCAGGAATTTCTCGGCCGGGGTATTGAGATCGCCGCCGAACAGCACGCTGAATTGCCCGAAGCTGAGCCGCAGGATCACCGAGTGGCCGTTCTTGGTCACCCCGTAGCTGCCCAGCACCCGCAGCTTGTCGCCGTTTGCGTCACTTTCGACCCAGGGGCCGAGAATCTCGATCGCGTAAGGCTTGTTCGGCCCCGGCGCGAACCCCGGGAGCCAACGCTTGCCGTCTTTGGCCTCGCCGTGCGCGGTCGAGACCATGGCGTAGGAGCCGACCGCGTCGCGGGCCAGCGCGGCCGCCATCATCGCGGGATAGACGAAATCGCCCGGGGGCCCCTGGAACCGCGCGCGCGTGTCGGCATCGCTCACCGCGAGGTCGCGCAGGTAGAACACTTCGTCGCCGGCCTGCTTGGTCTTGCCGCCGAGCTTCTCGAACTGGCCCGGCACCGCGCGCTCGACCAGCCCGCTGTGGTAGAGGTGCTTGAAGCGGGCCCGGGTCTCGCCGAAGATCTGCCCGAAGCCGCCGTAGTGGTCCTCGTCGGGGTGGGTCACGATCGCCGCGTGGAATTCGAGGTTCTGCGCGTTCTGCTTGATGCGGAAGCGCTGCTCCAAGAACTCGGCCATGTGGTAGGTCTTGCCGGCGTCGATCACCATGATCCGTTCGCTGCCGTCGCGCTCGGGCGTGATCAGTACGCAGCCGTCGCCCTGACCGACATCGACGAAAATGATCTCGAGCGGGCGCGTGTCGGTGGTGAAGCGGGTCTCGATCTTGAGCCGCGTCGGATTGCCGCCCGACAGGCCCCACAGCACGAAGGTCCAGGCCGGATCGGGCGAAAGGGCCGGGTCGAGCGCGAGAAAATCGCCCCACAGGACTTGCCGAACCTTCTTGTCATCGTGGGTGAACAAGAAGATCGGCTTATCGTCCGGAGAAAGATCGACGAATTTGTGCGCCATTGACTTCGTACCCCCCCGCCCAAGGTGACGACCTCAGTTCGCTTACGAGTCGATGATTGTCTAAGCCCCCAACAATACTTCGGAACGACGAACGACGAAAGCCCGTCAGCGCATCAGCCCGCCGATCAGGTTGCGCACGAAGCGGCCGGCGAACGGCCCCGCCAGGCTGGTGGCGAGCGATCCGGCGCCCGAGACCGCGGCATTGCGCATCGGGCTCGAACGCGACTTCTTGCCCGTGACCGCCGCCGCGGCGATCGTCGCCGCCGAGCCGACCACGGCGCCGGTCGCGGCCTTGCCCGCTTTCCCGAGGATGCTCCCCCAGATGCTCGGGCTTTTCCGCTCGCGCTTGCCGACCTCGGCTTCGCCCACGGCATCGACTTCCTCGGCGGTGGCAGCGGCGTCGGCGGCCTTTTGGGCGATCACTTCGGCGGCGCTGTCGCGATCGACGCGGGTATCGTACTTGCCCTCGCAGGGGCTGATCGAGCGGATGATCGCGCGCTCCTTGGGCGTAATCGGCCCGAGCCGGCTGCGCGGCGGCTTGACCTTGGTGCGCTGGACCACCGACGGCGCCCCGTCGGGCAGCAGCGTGGAAACCAGCGCCTCGCCGACCTTAAGTTCCGTGATCGCGGTTTCGACGTCGAGTTCAGGATTGATCCGGAACGTCTCGGCCGCCGCCTTGATCGCCTTCTGATCGCGCGGGGTGAACGCGCGCAGCGCGTGCTGCACGCGGTTGCCGAGCTGCCCGGCGATCTCCTCGGGGATGTCGATCGGGTTCTGGGTGACGAAATAGACGCCCACGCCTTTCGAGCGGACCAGCCGCACCACCTGCTCGACTTTGTCCTGCAGCGCCTTGGGCGCGTCGTCGAACAGCAGATGTGCCTCGTCGAAGAAGAACACCAGCTTGGGCTTGTCGGGATCGCCCACTTCGGGGAGCGATTCGAACAGTTCCGCGAGCAGCCACAGCAGGAACGTGGCGTAGAGCTTGGGCTCGCGCATCAGCCGGTCGGCGGCGAGCACGTTGATGTAGCCGCGGCCCTGCTCGTCGCAGTGCAGGAAGTCCGCGATCTCGAGCGCCGGCTCGCCGAAGAACTGCGCGCCGCCCTGGCTGTCGAGCGCGAGCAGCTGGCGCTGGATCGTGCCGACCGTGGCTTTGGAAACGTTGCCGTATTTGGTGGTCAGCTCGGCGGCGTGCTCGGCGGTGTAGGCGAGCATGGCCTGCAGGTCCTCGAGATCGAGCAGCAGCAGGCCCTGCTCGTCGGCGAAGCGGAACACAATGTTGAGCACCCCGTCCTGTGTTTCGTTGAGCCCGAGCAGGCGCGACAGCAGCAGCGGGCCCATTTCGCTGACGGTCGTGCGGATCGGATGGCCCTGTTCGCCATAGAGATCCCAGAACACCGCCGGGTTATCGCTATAGGCATAGTCGCTCATTCCGAGCTCCTCGGCCCGGGCTTCGAGGATCGCGGCATTCTTGAATGCCGGCGAGCCGGCCATCGCAATCCCCGCCAGATCGCCCTTCACGTCGGCCACGAACACCGGCACGCCTTCGGCCGAGAAGCTTTCGGCGAGGCCCTGCAGCGTCACCGTCTTGCCGGTGCCGGTGGCGCCGGCGATCAGGCCGTGCCGGTTGGCGCGGGTCAGTTCGAGCACTTGCCGCTCGCCATTCTCCGCCAGCCCGATGAAGATCGATGTCATGAAGCCCTCCCGCAGTCGGCCCGGTCTGCGCGAGCGGCTGGGCTCCGGTCAAGCGATAGACATGGGCCGAATAGCGGCTAGAGCGCAAACGATGGCCGACACCCGCCCATTCGTGCTGCTCGACGATGCGCGCGCGGAAGGTGCGAGCGACGCGCAGCTGTTCGAAAACCCGCGCGAGGTATTCGCGGCGCGCACCCCCGCCGAAGTACTGCCGGTGCTCGCGGCGGCGGAAGCCGCGCGGAAGGCAACCGGAGGAACAGTGGCCGGCTACCTCGCTTATGAGGCTGGCCTGGCGATGGAACCGCGCCTGGCGCCGCTCGCCGCCAAGCGGACGGGCGCCGAGGGGCCGCTGGTATGGTTTGGGCTGTTCGACACGGCGCAGCGGATCGCAGCGGCCGATGTGCCGCAATGGCTGGAAGCGCGTGCCGGGGTGGGGACGGCCTCGATCGGGCCGCTCGCGCCGCAAGTCTCGCCCGGCGGCTACCTCGCGGCCTTCGCGCGGCTGCAGGAGGCGATCCGCGCCGGCGACATCTATCAGGCCAACCTGACGATGCCGCTCGCCGGGCCCGCGCGCGGCGATCCGGTGCGGCTCTACGCCGCGATCCGCCCCGATGCGCAGGCCGGTTACGGCGGATTGATCTTCGACGGGTCGCACTGGCTGCTGTCGTTCAGCCCCGAGCTGTTTTTCAGTCTCAGGGGCCGGTCGGCCAAGGCCAAGCCGATGAAGGGCACGCGTCCGCGCGGGCGCACGGCCGAGGAAGACGCCGATCTGGCGGCGGAACTGGTCGCCTCGGCCAAGGACCGCGCCGAGAACCTGATGATCGTCGATTTGATCCGCAACGACCTCAGCCGCGTGGCGGAGCCCGGCAGCGTGCAGGTCGAGCATCCGTTCGCGGTCGAAAGCTACCCCACGGTGCACACCATGGTCTCGACCGTCCGCGCCGAACTGGCCGAAGGACAGGGGGCGGTCGACATGCTGCGCGCGCTGTTCCCGTGCGGCTCGATCACCGGCGCGCCCAAGATCCGGGCCATGGAGCTGATCCATGAAGTCGAGCGCGACGCGCGTGGGCCCTATTGCGGTTCGATCGGGCGGATCGGTGCGGGCGCCGACGGCGAGCCCGATGCGGCCTTCAACGTCGCGATCCGGACCATCCGGCTGACCCCCGGCGAAAACGACCGGCACCAAGCGGTGCTCGGGGTCGGCGGGGCGATCGTCGCCGATAGCGAGGGCATGGCCGAATGGCGCGAATGCCTGGTCAAGGGCGGCTTCGCACGCGGCCGGGCGGGCGGGCACGACCTGATCGAGACCATGCGCTTCGACCCCGAAGACGGGATCCCGCTACTCGAGCTGCACCTCGAGCGGCTCAAGGCCAGCGCCAGCGCGCTCGGCTTCGTGCTCGACCGGCACGAGGCGCGCAACCGCATCCAGGCGCTGTGCTTCGAACTCGAAGCCCCCGCAAAGCTGCGCCTGCTGCTGGCGCGGAGTGGCGAGATCGCCCTCGAGGCCCAGCCGCTCGCGGCGGGTGCCTTGCCTGAACAGGTCCGCTGCGCCGCCCTGCCGCTGCCGGTGGTACCCGGCGACTGGCGGCTGCGCCACAAGACCACCGACCGGCGCTTTTACGATCAGGCGCGCGAAGCCGCAGAGGAGGCCGGGGCCGACGAGGCCGTGCTGGTCCGCCCGGACGGCCTGGTGACCGAGGCCGCGCGTTCCAACCTGTTCGTGGAGCGGAACGGCGAACTGCTGACGCCGGCTGCCGACCTCGGTCTGCTCCCGGGCGTGCTGCGCCGCTCGCTGCTCGACGCCGGCAAGGCGCGCGAAGCCAGGCTCAGCCTCGACGATCTGAAAGACGGGTTCTTCCTAGGCAATTCGGTGCGCGGACTTATGCCGGCACGGCTGATCGGATGAGCCTCGCGCATCTCAGCCCCGCGCTGCGCCGCATCGCCGCCTCGCCGACCACCGCGATGACCGACCGCGCGACCCAGCTGCGCGAAGAAGGACGCGACGTGATCTCGCTGTCGGTTGGCGAACCGGACTTCGCAACGCCGGCGCACGTGCTGGACGCGGCCAAGGCCGCGCTCGACGGCGGCCAGACCAAGTACACTCCCGTTACCGGCACGCTGAAGCTCAAGCAGGCGGCGGCGCTGCATTTCCGCCGCGACCTCGCGCTTACGGTTGCGCCCGAAAGCGTGATCGTCACCGCCGGCGGCAAGCAGGCGATTTTCGAGGCGCTCGTCGCCACGGTCGGCCCCGGCGATGAGGTCATCGTGCCGAGCCCTTGGTGGGTCAGCTATCCGCAGATGGTCCGCTTCGCCGGCGGCGAGGTGGTCCCGCTGGTCACGCTCGCGCAGCGGGGCTTCCGCTTCGATCCCGCCGAGCTCGAGGCGCTGATCACGCCGCGCACCCGCTGGTTGCTTCTCAACAGCCCGGGCAACCCGACCGGCGCGGTGTTCCCGGAGGCGCTGCTGCGCGGCATCGGCGAGGTGCTGCGACGGCATCCGCAGGTGCTGGTGCTGTCGGACGATATCTACGCCCCGCTGATCTACACCGGCGCGCCGCACGCCACGCTGGCGGCCGTATGCCCGGACCTTGCCGACCGCATCTGCACTGTCTCGGGCGTCTCCAAGAGCCACGCGATGACCGGCTTCCGCATCGGCGTCGCGACCGGCCCGGCGTGGCTGATCGAGGCGATGGGGCGGCTGCAATCGAACGCCTGCGGCAATCCGGCCTCGATCAGCCAGGCCGCGGCGGTCGCTGCGTTCGAAGGCCCGCAGGAATTCCTCGGCGAATGGCGCGAGGTGTTCCGCCGCCGCCGCGACACCGTGGTCGCCGCGATCAACGCCATTCCCGGCCTCTCGACCCCGGTACCCGACGGGGCATTCTACTGCTTCATCGACGCCGCACCGCTGATGGACCGCTTCGGCGGCGACGATGGAGCGCTGGCGCTGCACCTGCTCGAACACGGCGTGGCGGTGGTCGCGGCCAGCGCGTTCGGCGGGCAGGGCGGCTTCCGCATCAGCTTCGCCGCCGACGAGGCCGTGCTGGCGGAAGCGATGCGCCGGATCGCCGCGGCGCTGGCCTAACCCCCCGCTTCCGGTATGGGGGCGCGATGGACATTCCCATCCTGTACGAGGACGGCGAAGCGCTGGTGATCGACAAGCCCGGCGGGCTGCCGATCGAGCGGCCGCGCGCCGGCGGGGCGTCGCTCGAAGACCACCTGGATAATCTCAAGCTCGGCTTCCAGCGCCCGCCGATGCCGGTCCACCGGCTCGACACCGACACCTCGGGCTGTCTGCTGCTGGCGCGCAACCCGAAGGCATTGGCCCGCTTCGCGCGCGCGTTCGAGGAGCGGGCGGTCGACAAGCGCTATCTCGGGGTGCTGGCCGGGATGCCGCGGTCGAGCGAAGGCACTATCGAGCTGGCATTGAGCAAGATCAGTAGCGCCGAAAAGGGCTGGCGGATGATCCTGGCCAAGAAGGGCAAGCCCGCCATCACGCACTGGCGGCTGGTTGCGGAAAGCGACGGTCGTGCGCTGATCGAGTTTACGCCCGAAACCGGCCGCACGCACCAGATCCGGGTCCACGCGGCCAGCGGGATCGGCGTGCCGCTGCTCGGCGATCCGGTCTATGGCGAGGCGCGCGGCGCGCGGCGCACGCTGCTGCACGCCGCCGGGCTGATCTTGCACCGCACCGGCAAGACGCCGATCGCCGCGGCCGCCCCGCTGCCGGCCGATTTCGCCGCGCTGGGCTTCGGCGATGTCCCAGGCTGACGACCAGACGGTCGCGCGCGCGCTGGCGCTGATCGAGGAGAGCTTCATCGCCGCCTCGGGCCCCGGCGGGCAGAACGTCAACAAGGTCGCGACCGCCGTGCAACTGCGGCTCGACGTCTATGCGCTGCGGCTCGAGCCGGCGGTATTCCAGCGGCTCAAGACGCTCGCCGGCAGCCGCATGACCGCGCGGGGCGAGATCGTGATCGCCGCGCGCCGCTTCCGCACCCAGGAAGCCAACCGCGAAGACGCCCGCCTGCGCCTCGCCGCGCTGATCGAGCAAGCGCTCAAGGAACCGAAGAGGCGCGCCAAGAGCCGCCTGAACCGCGTCGGCAAGGAGCAGCGGATCAAGGCCAAGAAAGTGCGCGGGACGGTCAAGGCGAACCGGGGCAGGGTGGAGTGGTAGCCGGCCGCGAGGGTTGACTTTTTGCCCCTTCGGCCGCAAAGGCGCGCCCCGATGGGCGGCGCCGCGCGTGCCGCCCGTGTTGTTTCGGGCTCAACGCCCTCATGCATCTTTGGGAATCAGACGATGGCGAAGCCCGCAACGATCAAGATTCGGCTGAACTCGACGGCCGACACCGGTTTCTTCTACGTGACCAAGAAGAACCCGCGCAACACGACCGAGAAGATGAGCTTCCGCAAGTACGACCCGGTCGCGAAGAAGCACGTCGAATTCAAGGAAGGCAAGATCAAGTAAGCCAGTGGCTTGCTTGCCCGCCAATCTGAATTTCCGCGGCCTGCAGGGTTCACAGCCGGTTCAAGGCCTCGCCTTTAGCGAGCCGGCATGACGATCCACCGCCTTCTTGCCGCGGGCGCTTTGGCGCTTGCCGTGCCCGCGATGTTCGCGGCCACCGAATCGCCCGCTGCGGCGCAAGCCGCCGACCCGCTCGACCAGGCGGTCGCCGCATTGCGCGGCATCACAACGATGAAGGCCGATTTCGTCCAGACCGACCGCAGCGGCCGGGCCGTGCGCGGCGTGCTCACGCTCAAGCGCCCCGGACGAATCCGTTTCGAATACGCCAAGGGCGAGAACGTGCTGATCGTCGGCGACGGCCGCGCGCTGACGTTCGTCGATTACGATGTGCGGCAGGTGCAGCGCTGGCCGATCGGCAACTCGCCGCTCGGCGCGCTGTTCGATCCCAATCGCGACGTGAAGCGCTACGGCAGGTTGATGCCGACCAGCAATCCCGACGTCATCAGTGTCGAAGTGAAGGACACGCGCAAGCCGGAATACGGCACGATTACGCTGATCTTCGTGAAGAAACCCGGAGCGCCCGGCGGGCTGGAGCTCGATAGCTGGGTCCAGCTCGATGCGCAGAACGCGCGAACCACGGTACGGCTCGCCAATCAGCGCTACGGGATGGCCGTGCCCGACAGCACGTTCAGATACGTCGATCCGCGCCGCACGGGTGGTCGCCCAGGATAAACGGCTCTCCGTCGAACCGCGTTCCTAGCACGACCAACTGCATAGCCCCATTCACCTGCCATAAAGCCGCCAGGACCTAATTTTTCCAGGACAAGGCGGTGATGAGGCGGGTTTCCCCCCTGTTGCCCTGGCCTCGAAACGTCGCCGCCTTGCCAAGCGTGACGAACGCTCAAGTGAACCCCCGTCCCATTGCCCCCGGGACGGGGGTTTTTCTTTGCCTGTTGCGCGTCGGCGCGCGGCCTTGCCCCTGCCCGGTGCCGTCCCTATCCGGGGCCGATGGTCAGCCCGACGGTCAGCATCGCCACCTGGAACATCAATTCGGTCCGCCTGCGGATCGGCCAGGTCGAACGCTTCCTCATCGAACAGGCGCCCGACGTGCTGTGCCTACAGGAGATCAAGTGCCGCGAGGAGCAGTTCCCGCACGCGGCGTTCGAAGCGCTCGGTTACCGCTACCGCGCGGTCCACGGGCAGAAGGGCTATCACGGCGTCGCCACCGTCAGCCGCATCCCGCTCAGGGAATTCGGCCGCCACGACTGGCAGGACAACGGCGAGGCGCGCCACGTCGGGGTCGAGCTGCTCGGGCCCAAGATCGGGGGGGGCCAAGGGCTGGTGCTCGAGAACGTCTATATCCCCGCCGGCGGCGACATTCCCGACCGCGCGCTCAACCTGAAGTTCGGCCAGAAGCTCGATTTCCTCGAGCGGATGGCGCGCTGGGCCGATGCGCTCGACCGGCCGACCCTCATCGTTGGCGACTTCAACGTCGCCCCGCTCGACTGCGACGTTTACGATCACAAGGCGCTGATCAAAGTGGTCAGCCACACCCCGATCGAGTGCGAAGCGCTCGGCCGCTTCCGCGACGCGCACGGCTGGGTCGATCTCGGCCGCAAGCACATCCCCGCGCCCGAGCGCAACTATTCGTGGTGGAGCTACCGCTCGTACTGGCGCGAGAAGGATCAGGGCCGGCGGCTCGATCATGTGTGGGCGTCTCCCGACGTTGCCGCGCAATCGCGTGGCCACCGCTTCGTCGAGGAAACGCGGCGCTGGGAGCAGCCGTCGGACCATGTGCCGCTGGTGACGGAGTTCGCGCTCTGAGCGAGGAGTCCGCCCCGTCAATTTCTGGGCGGCGGGCCGCGCAAGCGGTCGATGCGCTGCGCCACGGTTGGCCGATCGCGGTCGGGCGCGCGCCGCTGTTGCTGCCGGTCGAGACGGCGCCGGGCGAAGCGCTCGCCGATCTGGCGCTGATCTCGGCCGCGCGCGCGGCGACGCTCAAGCTCGCCAACCAGCGCGAGGCGGCCGATCCGCACAGCGCCGTCCTGATCCGCGCCGCCGAGCCGCTCGGCCTCGACCAGGCGCGGACGATCGCCGATCCCGCGCACGACCTCGGGGCGCCGCTGAAGGGGCCGTTCCTCGCCGAGCCGCTCGCCTGGGCCGAAGACGCCGCAGCCGCGCTCGAGCTGGCGCGCATCGCCGGCATCCTGCCCGCATTCCTGGTGTCGCCCGCGCCCGCGCGCGAAGCGGTTGCGGTCGAACGCGGCGATGTCGCGGCGCTACTCGATCCGGCGCGTCTCGCCATCGCCACCCGCGCGCGCCTGCCGGTCAGCGCGGCCGAGGACGCCGAGATCGCGGTGTTCCGCAGCCCCGACGACTTGCGCGAACATGTCGCGCTGGTGATCGGGCAGCAAAACGCCGAGCGCGTTCCGCTGGTCCGGCTGCATTCCGAATGCCTGACCGGCGACGTGCTCGGCAGCCTCAAATGCGATTGCGGGCCGCAGCTCGACGCCGCGCTCGAAGCGATTGCCGGCGAGGCTCGTGCGGGTGGGTGGGGCGCGCTGCTGTACTTGCGCCAGGAAGGGCGCGGCATCGGGCTGGTCAACAAGCTGCGCGCCTACCGGCTGCAGGATCAAGGCTTCGACACGCTCGAAGCCAACCGGCGGCTGGGCTTCCCGAGCGAGGCGCGCGACTTCGTGATCGCCGGGCGGATGCTGGACCTGCTCGGGGTGCGCCAGGTGCGGCTGCTGACCAACAATCCCGACAAGGTGGCGGCGCTCGAAGCGGCCGGTGTGACGGTGGCCGAGCGCGTGCCGCACGCGTTGCCGGCCAATCCGCACAGCGCCCGCTACCTTGCCACCAAGCGCGATGCTGCGGGGCACTTCCTGTGAGCGTGACGATTCGCCCCGAACGCGCCGGTGACGAAGCCGCGATCCACCGCGTGACCGAGGCGGCGTTCACCGATCATCCGCACAGCGAGGGCACCGAGCCGGCGATCGTCGACGCGCTGCGCGCGTATGGCGACCTCACCCTGTCGCTGGTCGCGGAGCTGGACGCCACCATCGTCGGCCATGTCGCGTACTCGCCCGCCGAGCTGTCGAACGGCGAAGGCGGCTGGCTCGCACTCGGCCCGATCTCGGTCGTGCCCGAGCGGCAAGGTCAAGGGATCGGCCGCGCGCTCGTCGAGGCCGGGGCGGTGGCGCTGCGAGAAGCGGGGGCAAGCGGCGTGGTGCTGCTCGGCGATCCCGCGCTCTACGCGCGATTCGGCTTCGTGCGCGACACGCCGCTCCACATCGACGGACCGCTCGCCCAGTACTTCCAGGTCCTGCCGTTCAGCGACGCGATCCCCACTGCCCATGTGAGCTTCGCCAAGGCCTTCCGCCTTGCACGGCCGAAAAATCGCTAGCGACGCGGTTAATCCGCGAAGGCCGGCATGACCTCACCGGCGAGCAACTCCGCCGAATGCAGCGCGGCATCGAGTGGTAAGTCCCCGAACATCAGCGCGGCGACGAAATAGCTGAACCCGCGCTCCGCCTCGCGCGCCACGAACGTGCGAACGGTCTCCGGAGAGCCGGCGCAGCCGTGGCCCATAGCCGCCGCGTCGTCCCACTGTTCCGGCAAATGCGCAGCCAAGGGGAAACCGCCGCCGCGTTCCTCCCACAGCCGGGCCATGTTGCCGCGCCACCGCGCATAGGCCGGGCGGGCGAGCGCGAGCGCCTCGGCATCGCTGTCCGCCACCACCATGTGCCGGCTGACGCCCACCAGCGGCATGGCTTCGGGCGCGCCGGCCCATCCGGCGCGGTAGAGCGCCGCCGACTGCGCGGCGCGCTCGCCGAGCGCCAGCGTGACCATGTTGACGCCGTTGTGCGCGCACCAGCGGATCGAGTCCGGGCTCCCGGCGCCGTACCACAGCGGCGGATGCGGGCGCTGCACCGGGCGCACGGCCATCGGCACGCGGTCGAAACGATAGAATTCGCCCGCGTGGTCGAGCACGTCCGACGCCAGGCCTTTCAGCAGAACCGCGAGCGTCTCCTCGTAGCGGCCGCGCTGCTCGGCCATGTCGAGCCCGTAGAAGCCGAGCTCAATCGGCGAGACCCCGCGCCCGACCCCGAGCTGGAAGCGGCCGTTGGAGAGGCTGTCGAGCATCGCCACTTCCTCCACCAGCCGCAGCGGATGATAGAGCGGCAGGAGATAGACGAGCGGCCCGAACCGGAGCCGCGCGGTGCGCTGGCTGAGCGCCGCGAACAGCATCCCGGGCGAGGGCGCGAGGCCGAGCGGCGTGCCGTGATGCTCGGCGATATGGTAGCAGTGGAAGCCGAGCGCGTCGTACGCTTCGGCCAGGCGCAGGCGGCCTTCGAGGTGTTCGGCAAGCGGCAGCCCGCTGTCGTCGACGTGGTCGAACACCCCGAATTTCATGGCCTCGTCCCTCTACTTTTCGTCATTGCGAGGGACCGAAGGTCCCGCGGCAATCCAGGGCGTCGCGCGCCTCCGCTCTGGATTGCTTCGTCGCTGCGCTCCTCGCAACGACGAAGTTAGGCGGGCTAACCGAAAGTCAGCTTGATCAATCCGCCGACCAGCACGAACGTGCTCATCGGCAGCAGCGGCCAGATCATCCACAGCCGCCCAGGACAATGGAGCGTCATCAGTCCTCTCCCTTCATGGTCGGCCGTCGAAAGTGGGTCAGGCCAGGAGCCAGAGACCTCCCGCAGCGAGCAGGGCGACACTGGCCAACCACAGCGGACGGGCGAGGCGCGGGTAACGGTGTGCAACAGCCATCAACATCATTCGGTCTCCTTTTTGGGTCGGCCGCGCTTGGCGGGCTCGGCAAGAGGTACTTTGATTCCGCGCCTCGACAGAGCCTCGCGCAGCAACATCTCCAGTTCCGCATTGACCGACCTCAGCTCGGTCGCCGCCAGCCGCTCGACCGCGGCATAGAGCGCCGGGTCGAGGCGGAGAGCGAAGGCCTTCTTGGTCGATTGCGGCATGACGGTCGCTCGGGCTCTACTGGTAGAGCGAGCCCGTGTTCACCACCGGGGTGACTTCGCGGTCTCCGCACAGGACGACCATCAGGTTCGAGACCATCGCCGCGCGGCGCTCATCGTCGAGGTGGACCTTGCCGCCCTCGTTGAGCTTGTCGAGCGCCATCTCGACCATGCTGACTGCGCCGAGCACCAGCTTGGCGCGCGCGGCGATCACCGCTTCGGCCTGCTGGCGGCGCAGCATCGCGCCGGCGATCTCGGGCGCATAGGCGAGGTGAGTCAGGCCCGCTTCGTCGACCCGGATGCCGGCATGCGACAGCCGCTCGTTGAGCTCGGTCTGCAGCTCGGCGTTGACGATCTCGCCGTCGGACCGCAGCGTGGTCTCGTTCTCCTCGATGTCGTCGTAGGGATGGCGCGAGGCCACGGTGCGCAGCCCGGCCTCGATCTGGATGTTCACGAACGCCTTGTAGTCGTCGACGTCGAAGGCTGCCTGGGCGGTGTCGGACACCCGCCACACCACGTTGCAGGCGACCTCGATCGGGTTGCCGCGCAGGTCGTTGACCTTGACCTTCTCCGAATGGATGTTGTGCTGGCGGACCGAGATCTTCTTGCGCCCGATCCACGGCCACACCCAGCGCAGCCCCTGCGTCCGCTCGGTGCCGCGGTATTCGCCGAACAGCGTGATCACCGCCGACATGTTCGGCTGGATCATGAAGAAACCGAACGCGATGAACAGCAACGCGAGGATGCCGCCCACCCAGCCAATCGCCCAGGGCCAGGCGGGAGTGGTGTCGAGCGGCGGCTGGCCGTCAATCCAGGGAACGTGCCCCGGCGGGTCGTTGACCGCCCCGCCGAACGCCAGGAACGCGAAGATCGTCCATGCGATCAACGCCAGCCAGACGAACAGCATCAGATACCCGCTCGAGGTGCGCGCCGGCCGCTCCTGGCTGCGCGAAATCCCCTTGTTCCCCTCGTTCATGACGAACCTCCTCCGAAGTAAATATGATATCATATTTATATCGTGATTAGGCCCGGTCAAGCGGAACCGGCAAGCCCTTCTAATGCTGGCGGATTACCCCGAGAAAGGCGCCGCCGTAGGCCTCCAGCTTGCGTGCGCCGACGCCGGGAATGGCCCCCAGCTCGTCCAGCGAGGCGGGGCGATTCGCGGCCATCTCGCGCAAGGTCGCGTCGTGGAAGATCACATAGGGCGGCACTTGCGCCTCGGCGGCGAGTTCGCGGCGCAGCGCGCGCAGCGCCTCGAACAGCGGATCGCCCGCCGGATTGGGCGTCTCGCTGCGCCGCCGCTCCTTCCTGGTTTCGGGCGGCCGGACGATCTCGACCGACGCGTCGCCCTTGAGGATCGCGCGCGCGTCGGTGCCGAGCTTGAGCCCGCCGTGCTCGGTCGCGAGCAGGCTGCCGCGCGCCTGCAGCGCCCGCGCCAGCGGCGCGAGCAGCTTGGCCTCGTCCGCGCCGACGATCCCGAACACGCTGAGCTGGTCGTGCCCGCGCTGCCGCACCCGCTCGTCCCCCGCGCCGGTCAGGACTTTCTGCAGATGGCCGAGGCCGAAGCTCTGCCCGGTGCGATAGACCGCGCTCAGCAGCTTGCGGGCCAGTTCGCTGGCATCGATCACTCCCGGCGCTTCGAGACAGTTGTCGCAATTGCCGCAGCGCTCGGGCGGATCCTCGCCGAAATGGCGCAGCAGCACCGCGCGCCGGCAGCCGGGCGTCTCGACCAGCCGCGCCAGCGCATCGAGCCGCGTCCGCTCGCCCGCCTGGCGCGCTTCATCGACTTCGCCGAGCCGCTGGCGGGCCTGCGCGAAGTCGCCCGCCGCCCACAACATGATCGCCTCCGCCGGATCGCCGTCGCGCCCGGCGCGGCCGGTCTCCTGGTAATAAGCCTCGATCGACTTGGGGATGCCGGCATGCGCGACGAAGCGTACGTCGGGCTTGTCGATGCCCATCCCGAACGCCACCGTGGCGACCATCACCATGTCTTCGCTGGCGACGAACGCGGCCTGGTTGTCTGCGCGCACGCCAGGCTCGAGCCCGGCGTGATAAGGCCTGACCGGCCGCCCGCTGGCCTTCCCGAGCGATTCCGCGAGCGCCTCGACCTTCTTGCGGGTCGGCGCATAGACGATCCCCGGCCCGGGCTGCTCGGCGAGCAGTTGCGCCAGCTGGCGCGCGCCGTTCTCGCGGTGGCGGATCGCGTAGCGGATGTTGGGCCGGTCGAACCCGGCGACGATCAAACCGTCCTCGGGAATCCCGAGCTGCGCCAGCACGTCCGCGCGCGTGTGCGCGTCGGCGGTCGCGGTCAGCGCCAGCCGCGGCACGTCTCCGAACGCGTCCATAAGCGGGCGGAGTTGGCGATAGTCGGGACGGAAGTCGTGGCCCCATTCGGACACGCAGTGCGCCTCGTCCACCGCGAACAGCGCCAGTGGCGCCTGGCCAAGCAGTTCGCGGAAATGCGGCTGGCTGGCGCGCTCGGGCGCGACGTAGAGCAGGTCGAGCTCGCCCGCGCAGAACGCCGCGACCGTCGCCGCGCGATCCTCGTCGACGCTGGTCAGCGTCGCCGCGGCGATGCCGTTGGCGCGCGCCGAGCGGAGCTGGTCGTGCATCAGCGCGATCAGCGGCGAGATGACCACGCAAGTCCCCGGCAGCATCGTGGCGGGCAACTGGTAGGTCAGCGACTTACCCGCGCCCGTCGGCATCACCGCCAGCGTCGAGCGTCCGGCGAGGACCCGGTCCACCACCTGGCGCTGTACCCCCCGAAACGATTCGAAGCCGAACACCCGGCGCAGCGCCGCTTCGGTTTCCAGCCCGCGATCGGCAAGGTCCTGCATGGCGGCGTCTGTGGCACAGCGCGCCGTGCGCGGGAAATGGGGAGAAGGAACGATTGCCGAGTTTTCCGGCGACGCGCGCTCGGCTATTCACGCGCGGTCACCCCCCAAACAAGGAACCTCGCGATGAACACCAAGCTTGCCCTGATCGCCTTCGCTTCGGCTGCCAGCCTCGGTCTCGCCGCTTGCGGCAGCGCCGACGACGCGTCCGAGGAGGCGGAGGCCGATACCGTCGAGATGCCGGCCGACGAGGCGATGTCGGGCGCGCCCGATCCGGCTGCCGATCCGAATGCCCTGAACGACGCGTCCGACGCCGCGTCCGAAGCGGCCGCCACCACCGAGGACGTGGGGGATGCCGCGGCCGCCGCGGCGGCCGACGCCGAGGCCGCACTCGACGCCGCCGCCGCCGCGGCCGCACCGAGCCAGGCAGCCAACTGAGGTGATGAGGCGCGAGGCGGGCAGGGCGCTGGCCCTGTCCGCCGGGCTGCTGGCCGGGTTGGCGGGCTGCGGCCCGGCCGAGAGCGCTGCGGACCCGGCCGACGCGACGGTCGGCGAGGCGCGCGCGCTCGGGGAGGCCGCCGAGATGCTCTCCGAGCGGCGCGCGCCGGCGGCGCTGGGCGTGGCTGCGTCTGGCGCCCCTGCCCCCTCGGCCGCCGCATCGGCGCCCGCGCCCCGCTGAGCCGATTTGGCGCGCCGGCGGCGGCGTGGTAAGATCGGCCCCGTAACCTATGGCCATTCTCGCCGAACCCGACAGCGACTTTTCAGTCCTCCCCGAGATCGACCCCGGGGTCTTCACTGCGCCGCTCCAGCGCCCGCCGCATGTCGGGGAGGACTGGCTCGAACCCACGCAGCGGAGCTATTCGGCCGCAGACGATGCAGTCTGGAACGATCTGTTCGAGCGGCAACTTCAGTTGCTTCCGGCGCGCGCCTGCAGCGCGTTCATGGCCGGCCTGCAGAAGCTGCACCTCAATCGCGGCGGGGTACCCGAGTTCGGCCGCCTGTCCGATCTGGCACCTGGCCAACCGGCGCTTCCCCGCAGGCAACTTCATCCGCACGCGCGAGACGTTCGACTACATCGAGGAGCCCGACGTGTTCCACGACGTGTTCGGGCACGTGCCGCTTCTGACCGATCCGGTGTTCGCCGACTACATGCACGAATACGGCAAGGCCGGGTGGAAGGCGATGCGCTACAACCGGCTGAAGGCGCTCGGCGCGCTGTACTGGTACACGGTCGAGTTCGGGTTGATGCGCGAGGATGATGGCCTGCGCATCTATGGCGCAGGGATCCTCTCGGGGCCGCGAGAGGCGCTGTTCGCGCTCGAGGGCCGCTCGCCTAATCGGATCATGCTCAACGTCGACCGGGTGATGCGCACCGATTACGTGATCGACGACTTGCAGCCGAACTACTTCGTCATCGACGGCTTCGCGGACCTCTATCGCCAGACGGTCGATCGTGACTTCGATCGGCTTTACCGGGGCCTCGCTCCGGGGTTTACTTACGCCAATGCGGCCGTGCTCGACGTCGATAACGTGCTGCACCGGGGCACGCAGGAGTATCACCTGCGCGGCGGCCGCGGCTCGGGGGCTGCGCCGGCCTAGCGCCCGTCAGGCACGAAAAAGGCCGGCCCCCGCGGGGACCGGCCTTCTCGAAACGCTAGCTGCGCTCAGTTCGGCGCGCCGGAGTCCATCGAATCGGCGGCCGCCTGGCCGGCGTCTTCGGTGGCTTCGATCGCGGCTTCCGAGGCGTCGGCCTGGGCGTCGGTGATAGCACCGGCGTCTTCGGCGGCGTCGACAGCTTCTTCCTGCATGTCGGCGGTCGCTTCGACCTGGTCTTCGGCGGCGTTCTCGGCGGCGCTGTCGCAGGCCGCGACGCTCAGGCCGAGCACGGCGGCCGATGCGATCGCAATAATCTTCTTCATGGTATTGTCCCCTTCGTTGGCGGGTCTCCGAGCGGGGCCGTTGCCCGACGCTCGCTCACCAATCGACCTGCCGCGGGTTGGTTCCATCAAATGCGGCAAAAATGTGCCTGCACGGAGGCGGACCCCGGGGGCCGGCACGGTCGGCAGCGTGGTGCTAGCGCATTGCCAGCCAGATCACCGCCGCCCCGCCGGCCACGATCCGGTACCAGGCGAACGGGGCGAAGCCGTGCCGGCTGACGTAGCCGACGAACGCCTTGATCACCGCGATCGCGACCACGAAGGATACCGCGAAGCCGATCGCGATCTCGCTCCAGCCGACCGTTCCGGTGAGCGCGAAGCCTTCTTCGCTGGCGTCGATCAGTTCGAGCGTCGAGGCGCCGATCATCGTCGGCACCGCGAGGAAGAACGAGAACTCGGCGGCGGTCTTGCGGCCGACGCCCATCGCCAGCGCGCCCATGATCGTGGCGCCCGAACGGCTGACCCCGGGAATCATCGACAGGCACTGCGCGAGCCCGACTCCGATCACTTGCTTGAGCGGCAGGTAGGCCACGCCTTCGTCCGCGCCCGGTTTCGCCACTTTCTCGATCCCGAGAATGGCGATTCCGCCAATGATCAGCGCCCAGCCGACTACCGAGGGGCTGCCCAGCAGGATGTCGATGTAATCCTTGAGCAAGAGCCCGAGCACCGCGGAGGGCAGGAACGCCAGCAGGATATTGCGGATGAACCGAAGCGAGACCGGATCGAGCCGCAGCGCGCCGACGGCGGCACCCCAGAACGTGCGCCAGTATAGCACCACCACCGCGAGGATCGCGCCGAGCTGGATGACGACGTTGAACATCGCCCACTCGGCCGAATCGTAGCCGAACACTTCCGAAGCGAGGATCAGGTGCCCGGTCGAGGACACCGGCACGAACTCGGTCAGGCCCTCGACGATGCCGAGCAGGATGGCAGTGAGGGTCGGCTCCATGCGGTGCGCCTGATGGCGGAGCGGGCGGCGATGTCAAGCGCCGCCCGCTCGCTTGGCGGGTTCACCAGATCCGCGCGCGGTCCTCGGGCGGCAGGTAAAGCGCGTCGTCCGACGTCACATTGAAGGCCGCATACCAGGCATCCATGTTGCGCACCGTACCGTTGGCGCGGAAGTTCTCGGGCGAGTGCGGATCGGTCAGCATCTGGTCGCGCAGCGCGCCTTCGCGGTCGGTTCCGCGCCAGACTTGCGCGAACGCCAGGAAGAAGCGCTGGTCGCCGGTCAGCCCGTCGATGACCGGCGCCTCCTTGCCGCCGAGCGAGTTGCGATAGGCGCGATACGCCATCTCCAGTCCGACCAGATCGCCGATGTTCTCGCCCAGCGTGAGCCGCCCGTTGACGCAGGTCTTGCCCTCGTCGAGCGGGCAATAGCCGTCGAACTGCTTGACCAGCTTGTTCGCCTCCCGATCGAACGCCGCGCGGTCGCTGTCCTGCCACCAGTTACGCAGCGCGCCGGTGCCGTCGTACTTCGAACCCTGATCGTCGAACCCGTGGCCGATCTCGTGCCCGATGACCGCACCGATCGCGCCGTAGTTGACCGCCGGATCGGCACTGGCGTTGAAGAACGGCGGCTGCAGGATGCCGGCCGGGAACACGATCTGGTTGTAGTTCGGGCGGTACGAGGCGTTGACCGTCTGCGGCACGTACGGCCACTCCTTGCGGTCGACCGGCTTGCCGAGCCGCGCCAGCGCGTCTTCGTAGCGCCACTTCGCCGCCGCTAGCGCGTTGGCGAGCGGATCCGCGGCCGAAATCGCCAGACCATCGTACGTCTTGAAGCTCTCGCCATAGCCGATGCGCGGCTCGAACGTGGCCAGCTTGGCTTGCGCCTCGCGCTTGGTCGCCTCGCTCAGCCAGGTGCTCTCGGTCAGGTCTTCGCGCATCGCGGTGACGAGATTGGCGACCAGTTCGTCCATCTGCGCCTTGCTGCTGGGCGGAAAGTGCCGCGCGACGTAGCTCGCGCCGAGCAGCTCGCCGATCTGCCCTTCGACCGCGGCGATGGATCGCTTCCAGCGCGGTTCCTGCTCCTCGCGGCCGTAGATGGTCTTGTCGAACAGCGTGAAGCGCGCGCGGTCGAGATCGCTGCCGAGCACCGCCGCGTTGCTGCTGAGGAACTGTGCGGTCATGTAGGCCTTGAGCACCGGCAGAGGGGTCTCGGCGATCAGCCGCATCATCGCCGGAAGGCCTCCGCCGACGTTCTCGGCGATGAAATCGGCGCTGAGCCCGAGCGCCGCCGCCTCTTCGGCGCTCGGCGGCAATTGCGAGACGAGCACGCTCTCGGCACTGCCCACGCCCGCCGCCTGCATGGCCTGCGCGGTCGGGAAGCCCGGCGCCAGCGCCGCGAGTTCGGCGGCGCTGACCAGGTTATAGGTCAGATCGCGATTGCGCAGCGCCACCGGCGCCCATTCGATCTCGGCCACCTTGTGCTCGAAAGCATAGACCTGTTCGGCCGTCGCTGCGGCGTCGGCGTGGCCGGCCTTGCCGAGCAGGAACGCGAGGTAACGCTTGTAGTCCGCCTGGATCGCGAGGTTCCGCTCGCTGGCGTCGAGATAGTACTCGCGGCCGGGCAGACCCATGCCGGCGAAGCCGACCGTCACTGCATGCGAGTTCGGATTCTTCGGGTCGATCGTGACCCCTGGGCCGAACAGGCGCGGGAAGCCGGGCTGCACGGCCACCGCCATCAACGCGCCGAGGTCGCTGGCCGCGGCAATGCGCTCCAGATGCGGGCGCGCGGGGGCGATTCCGGCGCGGTCGATCGCAGCGGTGTCGAGAAACGCGCGGTAGGCGTCGACCACGCGGCGCTCATGCGTGCCGGGTGCCGGATTGGCGGCCGCCATGTCCTCCACCAGCGCGCGCACTTTGCCGCGCGTCTCGTCGCGCAGGATCGTGAAGTTGCCCATCGAAGTGAACTGCGGCGGGATCGGGTTGGCGGCGATCCAACGGTTGTTGACGTAGCCGAAGAAGTCGTCGCCCGGGTCGATCGCTGGGTCGATCTGGGTAAGATCGACGCCCCACGCCCCGGTGACGATCTCGGGCAGCCTGGGCTCGGCGGCGGGCTGGGCCATGGCGGGAGCGGTGAAAGCGAGAGTGAGCGCGGAAGCGCCGGCAAGCAGAGAGCGGATCATCGTCGGCCTTTTTCTAGCCCGTCCGCCGGCGGCCGGCGGAACGCGGTTGCAGTGAGACGAGTGTAGCGGGCCGCGCGCCGAGGCGACGCCGCTTGTCGGTTTCAATTGAGACTTGATCGATTAACCGGCGCTGTAAAGGCGCGGTTGCGCGGGACTCAGGCTGCGGCGTCGTCGAACTGCAGCGCGGCGAGGCGGGCGTAGAGGCCTCCGGACGCGGCCAGCCTCGCGTGATCGCCTTCCTCGACGATGCGCCCCTGGTCGAGCACGACGATCCGATCGGCGGCGCGCACGGTGGCGAGGCGGTGCGCGATGACCAGCGTGGTGCGCCCCTGCATCAGGCGCTCGAGCGCCTGCTGGACCGCGCGTTCGCTTTCGGCGTCGAGCGCGCTGGTTGCCTCGTCGAGCAGCAGGATCGGCGCGTCGCGCAGCACCGCGCGGGCGATCGCCAGCCGCTGGCGCTGCCCGCCCGACAGGCGCGCGCCGCTTTCGCCGAGGAAGGTATCAAGCCCCTCGGGCAGCGCGTGCAGGAAGTCTTCGGCATTGGCGGCGCGCGCGGCGTCCCAGATCGCTTCTTCGCTCGCGTCCGGATTGCCGTAACGCAAGTTGTCGCGCGCGCTGGCGGCGAACAGCGTCGGCTCCTGCGGGACCAGCGCCATGCGCCGGCGCACTTCGGCCGGATCGGCCTGGACCAGCGGTACCCCGTCGAGGCGGATCGTGCCGGCCTGCGGATCGTAGAACCGCATCGCGAGCTGGAACACCGTCGACTTGCCCGCCCCCGAGGGACCGACCAGCGCCACCGTTTCGCCCGGCTCGACCGCCAGGCTGAAGCCGTGCAGCGTCGGCGCGTCGGGGCGGGTCGGATAGCGGAAGGTCACGCCCTGGAAGGCAAGCGCGCCGCGCGCCGGGACCGGCAGCGCGAGCGGCCGCGCGGGCGGGGCAATGTCGGGCTGCTCCGCGAGCAACTCGCCCAGCCGGCTGGCCGCGCCCGCGCCGCGCAGCAAGTCGCCATAGACTTCGGTCAGCGCCCCGAGCGCGCCGGCGACGAGCGCCCCGGTCAGCACGAACGCGGCGATCGTCCCGCCCGACAGCTCACCGGCGGCGACGAGGATCGCCCCGCGCCACATCAACAGCGTGATCGCGCCGAAGATCACCCCGATCGTCACCGCGGTCAGCAGCGCGCGCACCATGACCCGCCGCTTGGCGGTGGCGAACGTCGCCTCGACCGTGTCGCCGAACCGTTCCGCCTCGCGTTCCTCCTGGTTGAAGCCCTGCACGATCTTCATCGCGCCGAGCACTTCGGACACGCGCGAACCGACGTCCGCGACGCGGTCCTGGCTTTCTCGCGACAGGCTCCGCACGCGCCGCCCGAACACCACGATCGGCACCAGCACCGCCGGCACGGCAATCCCCAGCATCAACACCAGTTGCGGCGCGAGAAACGAGAGATAGACGATGCCGCCCACCGCGGTGATCGCGTTGCGGAGCGCGATCGACAGCGTGGTCCCGACCACGGTTTCGATCTGCGCGGTATCCGCGGTCAGCCGCGAAGCGATTTCCGACGGGCGGTTGACCTCGAAGAAGCCGGGCGAGAGGCGCAGCAGGTTGGCTTGCACTGCGCGGCGGATATCGGCCACGACCCGCTCGCCGAGCCAGGACACGAAATAGTACCGGCAGGCGGTGCCCGCCGCCAGCACCAGCACGATCAGCAGCAGGTAGCGGAACCAGCGCGCGATCTCGTCGGGGTTCGTGCCGGCCGCGAAGCCGCGATCGATGACCAGCCGGAAGCCGGAGGGAATCGCCAGAGTCGCCGCCGAGGTCACCAGCAGCGCGAGCAGCGCGGCGGCGATGTGCCAGGGGTAACGCGCGGCCGTGCGCCAGATCACCACCAGCGGACCCAGGGTGCGGGCGGGTTCGACGCTGCTGGGAGTGGGGCGGCGGGCCATCGTGGCGGCGCGTTAGCGGAACCGGCGGCGCGTTAGAAGGGTGCGCTTGTCGCAGGCCTCTTTGCCGCATTGCAACATAACCCCTATATGGGCATGACACTCGGCGAACGGGGGACAGGTCTTGCTCTACAATATCTACGAGTTGCAGCGGGCATGGCTCAACAGCGCCAGCAGCTGGGCCGCGATCGGGGCGCAGCTCTACAGCAACCCGTCGCTGCCGATCGGCTACTTCGGCGTCGGCCCGGCGGTGGCGAGCGCGCTGCAGGTGTTCGCCGAAACCTACCAGCAGCGCGGCAAGCCGGGCTTCAACATCCGCCCGGTCGAGGTCGACGGCACGCACCATGCGGTCAGCGAGCAGGTCGTTTACGAGAAGCCGTTCTGCGCGCTGCGCCGGTTCACCCGCGAGAATCTCCCCAAGGACGCGCCGCGCCTGCTGGTGGTCGCGCCGATGAGCGGGCACTACGCCACCCTGCTGCGCGGCACCGTCGCGCGGCTGGTCGAACACAACGACGTGTGGATCACCGACTGGGCCGACGCCAAGATGGTCCCGCTCGACCAGGGCTCGTTCGATCTCGACGACTACATCGATTATTTGATCGAGTTTCTGCAGTTCCTCGGCCGGGACAAGCAGGGCGGGGCGCATATGCTCGCGGTCTGCCAGCCGTCAGTGCCCGCGTTCGCCGCCGCCGCGATCATGGGCGCGGAGAACGACCCGTACCGGCCGCGCACGCTGACCATGATGGGCGGGCCGGTCGATACTCGCGCGAGCCCGACCAGCGTCAACGACGTCGCCGTCACCAACCCGCTGAGCTGGTTCCAGAACAACGTCATCGCCACGGTCCCGCTGACTTATCCCGGCGCCGGGAGGCGGGTCTATCCGGGCTTCCTGCAGTTGGCGGGGTTCATCTCGATGAACCTGCAAAGCCACATGCAGAGCCACTACGAGATGTTCAAACACCTGACGCTGGGGGACGAGGAAGGCGCGGCACCGGCGCGGCGGTTCTACGACGAGTACCTGTCGGTCTGCGACATTACCGCCGAGTTCTACCTCGAGACGATCGAGGAGGTGTTCCAGAAGCACTCGCTGCCCAAGGGTGAGTTCAATCACCGCGGCAAGCTGATCGATCCGCACGCGATCCGCGATACCGCGCTGCTCGCCATCGAAGGCGAGCGCGACGACATCTCGGGCATCGGCCAGACCCGCGCGGCGCTCGATCTGGCAACGGACCTGCCGGCGGACAAGAAGAAGTACCTGCTCGCGGTCGAGGTCGGCCATTACGGGATCTTCAACGGCAGCAAGTGGCGAACCCGCATAGCGCCGGTGGTCGACGACTGGATCCGCGCGCACAACGGCTAGCCGCCGGCACGTCATTATCCGGACGTTTACCAAGCCTTGTTAGGCCGGGCGCGCGATGGCCGACCGGCGGCCGCGGCGTGACCCGGCGGGCGGGACCTCGCCGCCGACACGACAAGGACCGACCGTGGCCAGCCTGACAAGGGACGCTTGCGAGGATCGCGCCGCGGCGAGACCGCCGCTCAGCCGGCATCCGGCGTTCCCCAAACTCGTCGCCGCCTGGTTCGCCGGCTTGTTCGGCGCCGGGTGCCTGATCCTGCCGGGCCTTCTGCTCGAACGCTTTGTCGATGCGACCGGGCTCGGGGCGATCGCCCCCGTCCTCGCTCCGCCGCTCAGCTCGGCCGCGCGCGCCTTCCTCGCGCTCGCCGCTGCCGGTCTGGGGGGCGGCCTCGGCGCGCTGATCGCCGCCCACGTGGCCCGCGCCCACCGCGCCGCTCCCGCCGGGATGCCCGAGCCGCGAGCGAGCCGCCAACCCATCAGTGCCCACGCGGAACTGGGCGCCCACGGGCTGACCGGAGCGCCGCGCCGCAGCCTGCTTGCCGAGGTCTTGCCCGAGCCGCTTGCCGCGCCGTCCCCGGACGGCCGGCGCGATGCGGACGAGCCGCTCGACCTGCTCGTCTTTGCCGATGCGTGCCTGGAACCGGCTGCAGAAGCCCCGGTGCCCGTCGCGCTGTTGCCGCGTGCAGTGGCTATGGGCCCCTTTGGGGCGCCTCAGTGCCCGCCTGTGCCGCTCGAATCGCTAGGCACCGCCGAGCTGGTCGAACGGCTCGGCGCCGCGCTGCAAAGGCGGCGCGAACGGCTCTCGGCCGCAGCGCCTGAGGAAACCACGCAAGCGACGGGGGTCTATCCTCGCGAGGGACCGGTTCACGCCCCTCCCGCGCGGCTCCCGATCCCCTCCTCGCGGGGTGCGCCGGCCTACGATAGCCCGGCCGATGCCGACGCGGCGCTGCGCCGCGCGATCGCGACGCTGCAGAAGATGAGTGCGGCCGGGTAACGCAAAGTTACGCGCTGGATAGGCGGCGCGTAATTTTGTGGCGCGCAGCCGCGAATCTTGCCAAATCTGTTTCCTGTCGCCATGAGGACCCTTCGCGACATTTTGACGCGCCCGCGCGCGGGCGATTCGCGCTTTGCCGCCGCCGCAGACGGCTGTCACAGCGGGCATCGCCGACTGAACGGGGGCCGACTGGAACAGGAATGCGAGATTGACCGAGTACCCGGCCAACCAGGGATTGTACGATTCGCGCAACGAGCATGACTCCTGCGGTGTGGGCTTCGTTGCCCATATCAAGGGCGCCAAATCGCATGCCATCGTCACCCAGGCGCTGGAAATTCTCGCCAATCTCGATCATCGCGGCGCGGTCGGCGCCGATCCGTTGCTCGGCGACGGCGCGGGCCTGCTGCTGCAGATCCCTGATCCCCTCTATCGCCGCTGGGCGCACGGCGAAGGGCTGACGCTGCCGCCGCCGGGCGAATACGCGGTGGCGATGTGCTTCATGCCGCAGCACGACGCGGCCCGCGAGTTCATCACCGGCCAGTTCGAGAAGTTCATCGCCAAGGAAGGCCAACGGCTGATCGGCTGGCGCGACGTTCCGACCACGCTCGACGGGCTCGGCAAGGCGGTGCTCGCCTCGATGCCGGTGATCCGCCAGTGCTTCATCGCGCGCGGCGACAATTGCGCCGACCAGGACGCGTTCGAGCGCAAGCTGATCGTGATCCGCAAGCAGACCCAGAACCCCCTCGAAGCGCTCGCCGAAAAGCACGGTATGCCCGAGATCACCGACCTCTATATGCCGAGCTTCTCGAGCCGCACGGTGGTTTACAAGGGTCTGCTGCTCGCGAACCAGGTCGGTAGCTTCTACGACGACTTGCGCGACGCCGACTGCGTCTCCGCGCTCGGGCTGGTCCATCAGCGCTTCAGCACCAATACGTTCCCGAGCTGGAAGCTCGCGCATCCCTATCGCTACATGGCGCACAACGGGGAGATCAACACGGTTCGCGGCAACGTGAACTGGATGAACGCGCGCCGGCGGACGATGGAATCGGCACTGCTCGGCGCCGATCTCGACAAGCTGTGGCCGATCATCCCGCACGGCCAGTCGGACACCGCCTGTCTCGACAACGCGCTCGAGCTGCTGCTGATGAGCGGCTACTCGCTGGCCCACGCGATGATGATCCTGATCCCGGAAGCCTGGGCGGGCAACCCGCTGATGGATCCGGCGCGCCGCGCGTTCTACGAATACCATGCCGCGCTGATGGAGCCGTGGGACGGCCCGGCCTCGGTCGCTTTCACCGACGGACGGCAGATCGCCGCCACGCTCGACCGCAACGGGTTGCGGCCCGCGCGGTTCTGCGTCACCCGCGACGACCTGGTGTGCCTGGCGTCGGAAAGCGGCGTGCTGCCGTTCCGCGAAGCGGACATCGTGCGCAAGTGGCGGCTGCAGCCCGGCAAGATGCTGCTGATCGATCTCGAGCAGGGCCGGATCGTCGAAGACGAGGAACTGAAGGCCGAGCTGGCCGCGGCCAAGCCCTATGCCGCCTGGCTCGACAAGGCGCAGTACAAGCTCAAGGATCTCGAGACCATCGAGACCGCGCACGATGCCGTGCGCGAAGGCGAAGCCAGCCTGCTCAAGCGCCAGCAGGCATTCGGCTACACCCAGGAAGACGTTTCCAAGTTCCTCGAGCCGATGGCGATCTCCGCCGACGATCCGATCGGCTCGATGGGCACCGACACCCCGCTCGCGGTGTTGAGCCGCCGCCCGCGCCTGCTCTACGATTATTTCAAGCAGAACTTCGCCCAGGTCACCAACCCGCCGATCGACCCGATCCGCGAGGAACTGGTGATGAGCCTGACCTCGATGATCGGCCCGCGGCCCAACCTGCTCGGGCAGGACGGCGGCTCGCACAAGCGGCTCGAAGTCGATCAGCCGATCCTCACCAATACCGACATCGAGAAGATCCGCTCGGTCGAAGCCTCGCTCGACGGCGCATTCCGCACCGAGACGATCGACATGACCTGGGATGCCGCCGCCGGTGCGGAAGGCCTCGACCAGGCCATCAAGGAAATGTGCTGGGCCGCGACCGAGGCGGTGCTGCAGGACAAGAACATCCTGATCCTCAGCGACCGGGCGCAAGGTCCGGACCGGATCGCGATGCCCGCGCTGCTCGCCACCGCGGCGGTCCACCACCACCTCGTCCGCCAGGGCCTCAGGATGCAGACCGGGTTGGTGGTCGAAACCGGCGAGGCGCGCGAAGTCCACCACTTCTGCATGCTTGCGGGCTATGGCGCGGAAGGCATCAACCCCTACCTCGCGTTCGAGACGCTGGAGGCGATCCGGGCCGAGAAGCTTCCTAGCTTGGCCCCGCAGGACGTGCGCAAGAACTACGTCAAGGCGATCGGCAAGGGGATCATGAAGGTCATGTCCAAGATGGGCATCTCGACCTACCAGTCCTATTGCGGCGCGCAGATCTTCGACGCGGTCGGCCTCTCCAGCGCGTTCATCGCCCAGTACTTCACCGGTACCGCGTCGATGATCGAAGGCGTCGGCCTCACCGAAGTCGCCGAAGAAGCGGTGCGCCGCCACGCCGCCGCCTATGGGCACAACCCGATCTATGAAAAGATGCTCGATGTCGGGGGCATCTATCAGTTCCGGCTGCGTGGCGAGGACCACGCCTGGACGCCCGAGAGCGTCGCCAACCTGCAGCATGCGGTGCGCGGCAATTCGTGGGACAACTACGCGGCCTTCGCGCGCTCGATCAACGAGCAGGCCGAGCGGCTGCTGACGATCCGCGGGTTGATGGAGCTGAAGAAGGCCGATCAGCCGCTGGACATCGACGAAGTCGAGCCGGCGAGCGAGATCGTCAAACGCTTCGCCACCGGGGCGATGAGCTACGGCTCGATCAGCTGGGAAGCGCACACCACGCTCGCGGTGGCGATGAACCGCATCGGCGCGCGCTCCAACACCGGCGAAGGCGGCGAGGATCCGCAGCGGTTCCAGCCGATGGCCAACGGCGATTCGATGCGCTCGGCGATCAAGCAGGTGGCCAGCGGGCGGTTCGGCGTGACCACCGAGTACCTGGTCAATTCCGACGACATCCAGATCAAGATGGCGCAAGGCGCGAAGCCCGGCGAAGGCGGTCAGCTGCCCGGCCACAAGGTCGACAAGACGATCGGCGCGACGCGCCATTCGACTCCCGGCGTCGGCCTGATCAGCCCGCCGCCGCACCACGACATCTATTCGATCGAGGATCTGGCGCAGCTCATCCACGACCTGAAGAACGTCAATCCGGCGGCGCGCATCTCGGTCAAGCTGGTCAGCGAAGTCGGCGTCGGCACGGTTGCCGCCGGGGTCAGCAAGTGCAAGGCCGACCATGTCACGATCTCCGGCTATGAAGGCGGCACCGGCGCGAGCCCGCTGACCAGCCTGACTCACGCCGGCAGCCCGTGGGAGATCGGCCTCGCCGAAACCCAGCAGACGCTGCTTCTCAACGATCTGCGCAGCCGCATCGCGGTGCAGGTCGATGGCGGTCTGCGCACCGGCCGCGACGTCGCCATCGGCGCGCTGCTCGGCGCCGACGAGTTCGGCTTCGCCACCGCGCCGCTCATCGCCGCGGGCTGCATCATGATGCGCAAGTGTCACCTCAACACCTGCCCGGTGGGGGTGGCGACGCAGGATCCGGTGCTGCGCGCGCGCTTCACCGGCCAGCCCGAACACGTCATCAACTACTTCTTCTTCGTTGCCGAAGAACTGCGCGCAATCATGGCCGAGATGGGCTTCCGCACGCTTGGGGAAATGACCGGCCGGGTCGACCGCATCGACACCCGCAAGGCGATCGGCCACTGGAAGGCCCAAGGGATCGATCTCAGCCGTCTGCTTCACGAGGTCGAACTCGCGCCCGGACAGGCGCTGCACCAGACCGGCAAGCAGGACCACGGCCTCGCCGCCGCGCTCGACAATGAGCTGATCGAGGCCGCGCTGCCGGCGCTCGAACGCGGCGAGACGGTGGTGATCGAGCGGACGGTCCGCAACGTCAACCGCACGGTCGGCGCGATGCTGTCGGGCGAGATCGCGCGCCGCTTTGGGCACGCCGGGCTCAAGCCCGAACAGTTGCGCGTCCGGTTCACCGGGGTCGCCGGCCAGAGCTTCGGCGCCTGGGCCGCGCACGGGGTGACTCTCGAGCTGACCGGCGACGCCAACGACTACGTCGGCAAGGGCCTCTCGGGCGGCCGCGTCATCGTGCGCCAGCCCGACTATGCCGAGCGCGAAGCGACCGAGAACATCATCGTCGGCAACACCGTCCTGTATGGCGCGATCGCGGGCGAGGCTTACTTCAACGGCGTGGCGGGCGAGCGGTTTGCGGTCCGCAACTCGGGCGCCATCGCGGTGGTCGAGGGCACCGGCGATCACGGCTGCGAATACATGACCGGCGGGGTGGTCTGCGTGCTCGGGCTGACGGGCCGCAACTTCGCCGCCGGGATGTCGGGCGGGATCGCCTATGTCTACGACGCCGACGGCGCGTTCCGCGACCGCTGCAACTTGGCGCAAGTCGATCTCGAGGCGATCGACCCCGAGCCTTCCGCCGAAGACGGCACCGGCCGGCCGCAGCAGCGGCCGAGCCATGCCGGCGACTTCGGCATGGGCGACATGCTGCGCCACGACGCCGAACGGCTGCGCATCCTGGTCGAGCGGCACAAGCTGCACACCGGCTCGGCGCGCGCGGCCGCGCTGCTTGACGATTGGGACGCCGCGCTCGGGCGCTTTGTGAAAGTCATGCCGCGCGATTACGCGCGCGCGCTGCGCCTGCTCGAAGCCGAACGCGACGAAGCCGCCACCGTCGCGGCCGAATAACAATGAACACCTCATTCTTCGTCATTGCGAGCGCAGCGAAGCAATCCAGGGCGGCCTTGCGCGGCCCTGGATTGCCGCGGGCCCTGCGGTCCCTCGCAATGACGAAGTTTGGGTCTGCCAGGGCTAATTAGAGATGGGCAAGGAAACCGGCTTCCTCGAGTTCGAGCGCGAGGACTTGCGCTACGCCGATCCGCGCGAGCGGATCGGGCATTACCGCGAGTTTGCGATCCCGCACAGCGAGGAGGGGCTCAAGACCCAGGCCGCGCGGTGCATGAACTGCGGCATCCCGTATTGTCACAACGGCTGCCCGGTGAACAACCTGATCCCGGACTGGAACCACCTGGTCTACGAGAGCGACTGGCAGAATGCGCTCGAAGTGCTGCATTCGACCAACAACTTCCCCGAGTTCACCGGCCGGGTCTGCCCCGCGCCGTGCGAGGCGAGCTGCACGCTCAACATCATCGACCAGCCGGTCACCATCAAGTCGATCGAGATGGCGATTGCGGACCGGGGGTGGAAGGAAGGCTGGGTCGTGCCGCAGCCGGCGGCCGAGCCGACCGGCAAGCGCGTCGCGGTCGTGGGATCGGGTCCCGCCGGGCTGGCCTGCGCCCAGCAACTGGCGCGTGCCGGCCATTCGGTAACGGTATTCGAGAAGTCGGACCGGATCGGCGGCCTGCTCCGCTACGGCATCCCCGACTTCAAGATGGAAAAGCACCTGATCAACCGGCGCGCGGTGCAGATGGAAGCCGAAGGGGTGACTTTCAAAACCAGCACCGAAGTCGGCGTCGACGTCTCGGTCAAGTCGCTCAAGGAGAACTTCGACGCGATCGTGCTGGCCGGCGGGGCCGAGCACGCGCGTCCGCTGCCGATTCCGGGTGCCGAGCTGCCCGGCGTGCGCCTGGCGATGGAGTTCCTGACCCAGCAGAACAAGCGCAACGCCGGCGACCCGGAGGAGCGCGCCGCGCCGCGCGGGACGATCAGCGCCGCCGGCAAGGACGTGATCGTGATCGGCGGCGGGGACACCGGCTCGGACTGCGTCGGCACTTCCAACCGCCAGGGTGCCAAGAGCGTCACCCAGATCGAGATCATGCCCAAGCCGCCGGCCAAGGAAGACAAGGCGCTGACCTGGCCGAACTGGCCGATGAAGCTGCGTACCTCGTCGAGCCACCAGGAGGGTGCCGTGCGCGACTGGGCGATCCTGACCAAGGAAGTGGTCGGGGAAGAGGGCCGCGTCACCGGCCTCAAGTGCGCGCGTCTCGAATGGGTCGGTGGCGCGATGCAGGAGATTCCGGACAGCGAGTTCGTGATCCCCGCCGATCTGATCTTCCTGGCGATGGGTTTCCTCGGCCCCAAGAAGACCGGCATGATCGACCAGTCGGGCGTGCAGCTCACCGAGCGCGGCAACGTCGCCGCCGATACCGAGGACTACCGCACCAGCGATCCCGCGATCTACGCCTGCGGCGACATGCGGCGCGGCCAGTCGCTGATTGTGTGGGCGATCCGCGAAGGCCGCCAGGCGGCGCGCGCGGTCGACCTGGCGTTGATGGGCGCGAGCGAACTGCCGCGCTAGGGTTCGAGCGCGGCCAGCGCGCGGTCGAGCAGATCGATCAGTTGCGCCATGCCTTCCGGGCCCAGCGCGGCGCGGATCGGGGCTTCGTTCCCGGTCACGGCGGCGAATAGCGCTTCCATCGTCTGCTCGCCGGCGGGCGTCACGGTCAGGTCGTTGCGGCGGCGATCGGCGGTCGAGCGGTCGCGCGAGGCCAGTCCGCGGCGCTCGAGTTCGTCGACGAGGCCGACCAGCGCCGACTTGTTGATCCCGGCGCGCGCCGCGAGCGCGGTCTGCGAGCTGCCCGGGTTTGCCGCCATCAGCGCGAGCACGGTCAGCGAGCCGGTCGGCAATCCGTACGGGGCCGACGCCGCGATCGATCGCGCGCTGAGAATGTTGACCAGAAGCCGCATCCGCGGACCGACCGATCCCGCCAGCCGCCCCAGCGCCAGATTTCCGTCGGTCTCGCGTTCCATGCCTGCGCGCCTTGCAACGATGGGATGGTTTTGCAACCGTTGAGCGGATAAACAATCTCGCCGCGATAAGGATTTTCATGGAAGTCAGGCCGCTTCATCCGCTGTTCGCGGCCGAACTGGTCGGCGCGGACTTGCGTGCCGCGCCGTCCGCGGAGCTGATCGACACTGTCGAGGCGGCGATGGCGCGCTACGGCGTTCTGGTAGTCCGCGGCACCGCGATCGACGACGCACAGCACAAGCGCTTCGCCCGGGCGTTCGGCCCGCTCGAACTGCCCAGCCGCGTGCCCGGCGCGCTGCGTCCGCAGGGCACCCGCGTGTTCGATCCCGAGCTGTTCTATGCCGGCAACCTCGACCACAACGGCGAGATCATCGCGTATGGCTCCGAGGGGTACAAGCTCGCGCAAGGCGCTGAACGGTTCCACACCGACAGCTCGTTCCACACCATGCCGACCAAGTGGTCGCTGCTGCTCGGCCACGAAACACCCCCACCGGCAGCGGGCGGGGACACCTGGTTCGCCGATGCCCGTGCCGCCTGGGACGATCTGCCCCAGGCGACCAAGGCCCGCATCGAACCGCTGGTGGGCATTCACGATTTCTGGGAAGGCCGCCGCCGCGCCGGGCTCAAGGGCGAAATCACGCCGGAGATGCGCCGGGTGATCCCGTTCCCGCGGGTCGATCATCCGCTGGTCCGCACGCTGCCCAGTGGCCGCAAGGCGCTCTACATCGGCGGCCACTGCATCGGCGTGGTGGGCCTGGACCCGGCCGAGGGGGCCCTGCTGGTCGAAGAACTCTACGCCCACGCCACGCAGGACAAGTACATCTACCGCCACCGCTGGCAGCAGCACGACATGACGATCTGGGACAACCGCTGCACGATGCACGCGGCCACGCCGTTGCTGTCGAACGCCTTCCGGCGCGACATGCGCCGCGCCACGATCAACGAAAGCGGCGCGGAGATCAGCGCCTACGACTGGATGGGGCTGGCCGAGGCCTGATCCGGCGCGGCGCAACCCGCGCGGTTCACCAGGCGATCGCGCCTCGCCCCTGTTCCTCCAGGAACGCGTTCGCCCGGCTGAAAGGCTTCGAGCCGAAGAACCCGGCGTGCGCGGACAGCGGGCTCGGGTGCGGCGAGGTCAGCACCAGATGCGGCGTTCCGGGGCCGAGCCCGGGTACTCGCGCGGCCTTGGTGCGGGCGTGGTTGCCCCACAACACGAACACGCTCGGGACGGAACGCGCGGCGACGGCCGCCACCGCCGCATCGGTAATCGCTTCCCAGCCCTTGCCGGCATGGCTGCCCGCGCGGCCCGCTTCGACGGTCAGCGCGTTGTTAAGCAGCAGCACCCCCTGCCGCGCCCAGCGCTCGAGATTGCCGGCGCTCGCGCGCGGGACCCCCAGGTCAGCCTCAAGTTCCTTGTAGATGTTGACCAGCGAGGGCGGCACCGCCACCCCATCGGGAACCGAGAAGGACAGCCCGTGCGCCTGGCCGGGGCCGTGGTAGGGATCCTGCCCGAGGATCACCACTTTGACGGCACCCAGCGGAGTCAGTTCGAGCGCGCGCAACCGGTGCCCGCGCGGCGGATAGATCGTTCGTCCGGCGGCTTCCTCTTGCTTGAGCCAGCCGCCCAGCCGCCGCGCCTCGGACGTGTTCAGCGCCGGCTCAAGCGCGGCGCGCCAGCTCTCGGGGATGGCTTCGCTCATCGCCCGCGCGATACCGCGCGGCGCGGCGCGGGGCCACCGGGCCTTCCCCTCTATCCCCATTGGTCCTATGCGCCTGGGAATGGCCGTTCATTTCCATGAAGAAGACCTGCCCGCAGGCGTGCTCGCCCCCGGCCCGGTCGCCGTCGATACCGAGACCATGGGTCTCGTCACGCCGCGCGACCGGCTCTGCGTGGTGCAGATTGCCGACGGAAGGGGCGACGAGCACCTGGTGCGCTTCGCGGTGGGGAGCCGCTACGACGCGCCCAATCTCAAGGCGGTGCTGGCCGATCCGGCGCGGACCAAGTTCTACCACTTCGCGCGCTTCGACCTGGCGGCGATCGAGCACTATCTCGGCGTCACAGCTGCGCCGGTGTTCTGTACCAAGATCGCCAGCAAGCTGACCCGCACTTACACCGATCGCCACGGGCTCAAGGTCCTGCTGCAGGAACTGCTTGGCGAGGACATCTCCAAGCAGCAGCAGACCAGCGACTGGGGCGCCCCCGTCCTGACCGAGGCGCAGCGCGACTATGCCGCATCGGACGTGCGCTACCTCCACCGCCTGGTCGCGGTGTTCGAGGAACGGCTCGCGCGCGAGGGCCGCGGCGAGATCGCCCAGGCCTGCTTCGAATTCCTGCCGACGCGCGCCCGCCTCGATCTCGCCGGCTGGGCCGAGCGCGACATCTTCAGTCACGAATAGAGCGGCATGAGCGTCCCCTCGTGAGTATTCAGGCCGACGAGGTCCGCACGCGCCGCCAGCGCTTTGCCGCCCCCGGCGGAACGCTCGACCGCGCGGTCAAATGGCTTGCGGTGCTGCTGCCGGCGCTGATCGGGGCGATGGCCGCGTCGATGATCATCGCGCCGCTCAGCCCGCGGGGCGAGATCAGCTTCCTGCTCGACCGCAACAAAGTCGCCACTGCCGGCGACCGGCTGCGCGTCGACGAGGCGGTCTATCGCGGCGCGGACCAGCGCGGCCGGCCGTTCTCGCTCTCGGCGGGCGAGGCCGTGCAGCGCAGCGCCAGCGTGCCGGTGGTGCAGATGAGCGACCTGACCGCGCGCCTCCAGCTCGAAGAAGGACCCGCGGTGCTGACTGCGCCCGCGGGCAACTACAACATCCGGCAGGAGCGCGTCGCGGTCGACGGCGTGGTGCGCTTCCTCGCCGCCGACGGCTACCGGATGGCGCTCAGCGGGGTGACGATCGACTTGCCGGGCCGCCGGCTGACCGGCGCGGACGGGATCGAAGGATCGCTCCCCGCGGGCACGTTCCGCGCCGACAGCGTGCTCGCCGATCTTGGCGCGCGCACGGTGACGCTTTCGGGCAACGCTCGGCTGCGGATGGTGCCCGGCCAGATGCGAATGCCATGAGCGAGCCTTTCCTCTCCCCCTCGCAACGCCTAGATGATCCCCCGATGCCGCGCCGCCGTACCTTGCTTGCCCGTCGGGCCGCCCTGTCGTTTGCTGCGGCCTTCGCCGTGGCCGGTGCCTTCGCCGCGTTCGATACCGGCTCGCTCGCGCAGGCCCAGGCGATCGCGGGGTTCAATTCGAATGCCCCGGTCAACTACGCGGCCGACCGGATCGAGCTGCAGGACCGTCAGAAGCGCGTGGTGCTCTCGGGCAACGTCCAGATCGACCAGGGCGACCTGCGGCTGACAGCGGCGCGCACCACGGTCGCCTACAGCGACAGCGGATCGCTGCAGATCCAGCGCATCGACGCGACCGGCGGCGTGGTGGTGACGCGCGGCAACGAGCGTGCCGAAGGCGCCGCCGGGGTCTATGATTTCAACCGCCGGGTGATCGTGCTGGCCGGCGGGGTGCGGCTCCGCCAGGCGGGCAACACGCTGAGCGGCGGGCGGCTCACGATCAATCTCAACACCGGGCTTTCGAGCGTCGACGGGCGCTCGGGCGCGCCGGGCGCTACCACCTCGCAGAGCGGGCGCGTCAGCGGGTCCTTCTCGGTCCCCACCAACTGACGCGACGGCCCTCGGGCCCGCCCCGCCTGCCTCCCCCCACTTCCGATGTGCGGGCCGATGTGCCATGGCCCCGCTCCACAGGATCCGACGATGAGCGAGCTTTTCAAGATATCCCTGCCCGACGGCTCGGTGCGCGAGATGCCGGCCGGCTCGACCCCGGCCGATGTTGCCGCGGCGATCGGCCCCGGCCTCGCCAAGGCCGCGCTCGCCGCGCGGATCGACGGCGAGCTGCGCGACCTCACGCGCCCGTTCGAAGGCGACGCAGCGCTGGCGCTAGTCACCGCGCGCGACGAGGCCGATGCGCTTGAGCTCGCCCGCCACGACTTCGCCCACGTGCTCGCCGAAGCGGTCCAGAACCTGTTCCCGGGCACGCAGATCACCTTCGGTCCGGCGACCGACGACGGATTCTACTATGATTTCGCCCCAGCGCCGGGCCGGGGCCCGTTCAGCGACGAGGAGCTGCCGGCGATCGAGGCCGAGATGCGCCGCATCATCGCCGCCGACCTGCCGCTGGTCCGCGAGGTGTGGGAGCGCGACGCGCTGATCGCCAAGTGGGCGGCCGAAGGCGAGGCCTTCAAGGCCGAGTGGGCGGCCGAACTGCCGCAAGACGAGGAACTTACCGTCTATCGCTCCGGGCCCAGCGGGTGGATGGACATGTGCCGCGGGCCGCACCTGCCCAGCACCGGCAAGCTCGACCCGCAGGCGTTCAAGCTGACCCGGGTCAGCGGCGCCTATTGGCGCGGCGACCAGGCCAATGCCCAGCTCAGCCGCATCTACGGCACCGGCTGGCTGAACAAAAAGCAGCTCGACGCGCACCTCGTGCGGCTCGAGGAAGCCGCCAAGCGCGACCACCGCAAGCTCGGCCGCGAGATGGACTTGTTCCATCTTCAGGAAGAGGCGCACGGCAGCGTGTTCTGGCACCCCCACGGCTTCGTGGTGTGGCGCGCGCTGGAGGCCTACATGCGCCGCGCGATCGATGCGGCCGGTTACCGCGAGGTCAAGACCCCGCAAGTCATCGACGCGCGCCAATGGGAACAGTCCGGTCACTGGGGCAAGTACCGCGCGAACATGTTCGTCATCCCCGACGAGGTGCCCAATACCGAGGACGACGGACCGATCGTGTCCGACGATGCCCGCTGGATGGCGCTCAAGCCGATGAACTGCCCGGCGCACGTGCTGATCTTCCGCCAGGGCATCAAGAGCTATCGCGAGTTGCCGCTGCGGCTCTACGAGAACGGCTGCTGCCACCGCAACGAGCCGCACGGCGCGCTCCACGGGCTGATGCGCGTGCGCCAGTTCACTCAGGACGACGCGCACATCTTCTGCCGCGAGGACCAGATTGTCGAAGAAGTGCAGGCGTTCTGCCGCCTCGCCGACCGGATCTACCGCGATTTCGGCTTCACGTACGCGATCAAGCTGGCGCTACGCCCTGACAATCGCTTCGGCACCGAGGACATGTGGGACCAGGCCGAGGCCGAACTGCGCGATGCCGTGGTCCGCGCCGGCCTCGCCACCGAGCAATACGGCTGGGAAGAGCTGCCAGGCGAAGGCGCGTTCTACGCGCCCAAGCTCGAATGGCACCTGACCGACGCGATCGGCCGCACCTGGCAGGTCGGCACGATCCAGTCCGACCGCGTGCTGCCCGACCGGCTCGACGCCAGCTACGTGGGCGAGGACGGCGAGAGGCATCGGCCGGTCATGCTCCACCGCGCGATCTTCGGCAGCTATGAGCGCTTCATCGGGATCCTGATCGAGCACTATGCCGGCAAGCTGCCGCTGTGGCTGGCGCCGGTGCAGGCAGTGGTGGCGACGATCGTGTCCGAAGCCGACGGCTATGCGGGCGAGGCGCTGGCGCAGCTGCGCGCTGCCGGCCTGCGCGCCGAGACCGATCTGCGTAACGAGAAGATCAACTACAAGGTGCGCGAACACAGCATGGCCAAGGTCCCGCACTTGCTGGTGGTCGGCAAGCGCGAGGCCGAAGAGGGCACCGTGGCGATCCGCACGCTCGGCGAGGAGCGCCAGCGGGTCATGCCGCTGGCCGAAGCCGTCGCCTGGCTGGTGGCCGAAGCGACGCCCCCGGACTTGCGGTGACGATTCGGCGCGGGACCGCCGCCGACGTACCGCGCGTGATCGACATCTGGCGCGATGCGGTCGACGCCACCCACACCTTCCTGACCGCCGGAGACCGGCGCGACATCGACACCCTGGTCGAGGACTGGCTCCCGACGGTCGAATTCTGGGTGGCTGAAGACGCCGAGGGGCCGGTCGGGTTCCTGGTGATGGACGGCTCGACGATCGACGCGCTGTTCGTCGATCCCGCCGTGCACGGTCGCGGATTTGGCACCGCCCTGCTCAACCATGCGCTATGGATCGCCCCCAATGCCATCGTCGATGCCAGCGAGCAGGCCAGCAACGCCTTGCCGTTCTACGAGGCGCGCGGGTTCGTGCGGACCGGGCGGACGAGCACCGATTCGTACGGGCGGCCCTATCCGCTGATTCACCTGAAGTATGTCGGTGCGCGCACCCGCGCCGTCCGGGACTAGAGCAGCGGAAGCGCCCGCCCGGCCAGGATCAGCGCCGCCGCGCATCCCACCACGATCACCGCGCGAACGGCTTCGAGCGGGTCGGAGCGGACGAGAGCGAGCGCCTTGATCATGGACGCAAGTGTCCGCCTGAAAGGCTAATAAGGCGTTAAGTCCGGCCCACCGGCCCTAGGGGTTCGGAAGCCGCGCCTCGACGGGAAACACGATGAAATCGTCGGCCACGGTCCGCTGCACGGTGTCGCCCATGCCTTCGACCAGCCGAGCGAGCGCGTACGCAGCTTCCGGCGGCAGTTCGAGCACGCGTTCATCCGGATGCGCGGGCGCCTCGAACGGGTAGTCCTGGCCCGGCGTGGTCGTCATCTCGATGTGCGCGCCGAGCAGATGCGAGACCCGGTGTTCGCGCACGAACTGTGCCAGCCGGAGCATGCTCTCGCGGAACACCCCGGACCAGTTCGCCGGCACATAGAGGCGGCCGGGATAGAGCGTATCGCCCGACAGCAGGAACCGCGTCTTGGGATCGTAGATCGCGATATGCGCCGGCTCGTGCCCGGGCGTAGGCACGATCGACAGCGCGCGCCCGCCGAGATCGAACGTCGCGATCTCGCGCGGCCAGTCCGTAATGCCGAAGAAGCCGGCCACGTCGGTAGGGGCAAGGCCGATGACGGTCGTGTCCGGCCGCGCGGCGAACTCCGCGTCGCCCTGGTGGTGGTCGCCGTGGCCGTGCGAATGCGCGACCACCAGCGGGATCGAGGTGCGTCCGTTGCGGGCACACCACGCGGCGATCAGCCGGTCGATCGTCGGCCGGATCTCGAGCCCGCCCGCGCCGCTATCGAGCAACAGCGCTTTGTCGCTGCCGAACAGCAGGTAGAGGAATGGACCTTCGAAGTTGGTCCTCATCGATTGACGGATCACGAACGTGTCGGGATCGACCTGCTGGACCTGAGTTTCCGGTTCGGATGCGCTGGTGCCGTCGATCCACGGCGCGAACAGCGGAGGCTTGTCCTGCTCGGCTGCCACTGCGCCGCTGGAGGCCACCAAGGCAAGAGCGGCGAGAGCCGCTCGAAAGACGAAGCGGGCCGAATGCGGCAAGATCGGGTGGCTGAGTGACATAGGGCGTCCTTCGCAACTGCGAAGACGTATCGCGCCACTTCGCAGTTGCGTCAAAGACGAATTCGCTCCGGCCGGGTCGCCGCGGGAACTGCTAAGCCACCCCGAGCGCCGGTACGTGCTGGCTCGAACAGTGGAAGCTGCCGCCGCCGGTCAGCACGGCATCGGCGCGCAGGCCCACTGCCGCGCGGTCCGGGAACAGCGCCCCGATCGTCGCCACGGCCTCGTCGTCGTGAACCGAGCCGTACGTCGGGACCACCACCACGCGGTTGCAGATCGTGAAGTTCATGTAACTGGCGGGCTCGGCCTCGTCGCCTTCGCCCATCCATCCGGGGGAGGGAACGTCGCGCACTTCGAGCCCGAAGGCGAGCGCCCGGGCGCGGGCATCGTCGAACACCGCGCGGTTCGGATCGTCGGGCGCGGTGGCGCGCGGGATCGCCAGCACGCCCGGCGCCACGAACCGCGCGAGATTGTCGACATGGCCATCGGTATGATCGCCCAGTAGCCCGTCGCCCAGCCACAGGATGCGGTCGAACCCGAGGTCCGCGCGCAGCCGCGCCTCGATCTCCGCCTTCGAAAGCGTGGGGTTGCGGTTGGGATTGAGCAAGCACTGTTCGGTCGTGACCGCCAGCCCCGTGCCATCGGTATCGATCGCCCCGCCTTCGAGCACCCAGTCGGCAAATGCCACCGGCAGCCCGCCCGCGCGGGCGAGCGATTCGCCGACCTCCTGGTCGCCTTCCATGTCGTCGTACTTGCCGCCCCAGCCGTTGAAGCCGAACCGCCGCGCCAGCCGCGCGCCGTCGGCGTCCAACACGGTCAGCGGCCCGGTGTCGCGCAGCCAGATATCGCCATAGGGATGCCGCTCGAGCACGACCTCGCTCGCCAGCAGCGCGCGGGCGCGCGCTTCATTGGCCGCGTCGTGCACCACCAGGCGGACCTGCTGCCCGCTCTCGGCGACCGCATTGGCAAACGCCGCGATCTGCTCTTGCGCGGGCAGGGTGAACTCCTCCCACAGATCGGCACGGTGCGGAAAGCCGATCCACAGCCAGTCCTGCTCGGCCCATTCGGCGGGCATGAAATAGTTTCTTGACGGCATAAAAATAGTTCCGTAACTATTCTCCGCCCTTGGAGAACTATCATGGGAAAGTACGAGCCCTTGGCGCAGTTCCTACGGCGGCGCAACGACGACAGCTGGACAGGCACTTTCGCCGAGATCGAGCGCACGCTCGGCTTTGCGCTGCCACGCAGCGCTCACGAACATCGGGCGTGGTGGTCGAATCAGCAAGGCCCGGGGCATAGTCAGAAGGAGGGTTGGCAAGGAGTCGGTTGGGAGACGCGCGAAGTCGATATGCGAAGGGGTATCGTGCGGTTCGAACGGATTGCCCGCTCACGCCAGACCGGCGCCGGTTCGTCTCCGCGACTTATCGAAGCGGATATCGAGGACCTTTGGCGCAAGGCCGCCGACATCAGCGGCATTACCGATCGCGTCCAACTCGAAAGGGCCGCACTAACCGGCTTCATCCAGCGCGAGGCGGCTAAGCAGCTCATCGCGATCGGAGGGTCGGACCCGCATGCCCGGGCTGCTCCGCGTGAGCGGCCGTGGGCCTGATCCTGATCGACAGCTCGGTATGGATCGACCACATTCGCGCGCCCTTGCCCGCCCTGGCAGCGCTCCTGTCGGAGCAACGTGTCGTGCAGCACCCCTTCGTCACGGGTGAGGTCGCGCTTGGTTCGATGGCCAATCGGGAACGGATCATTGCCATGCTTGCCGCGCTGCCTCAAGCCGAGCGCGCAGACGACGACCAGTTTCTGGCGTTCGTGGAGACCCGACGAATCTTCGGCACGGGGCTGGGGTTCGTCGATTGCCAGCTCTTGATCAGCGCAACGGTCCTCGGCGGGACGGTTTGGTCAACCGACAAGCGTCTGGCAAGGCAGGCCGAGCGTCTCGGACTCGCTTACCAGCCCTGACCGTTCAACAGCCGCCCGCGTCCGCCGCGCAGCTCGCGTCGCGGACCGCGCGGAACTCGTCGCCGGGCAGCCACTTGGGCCACGCCGTGCTTTCGCCGAGCATGCGCCCGAGGCGGTAGTAGAGCATCACGTCCTGCAGGGTCCCGCGCCAGTCCCAGGCCGGATCGTACTCGTCGTCGGGCTGGTGGTAAGCGCTGGCGCGATAGGCGGCGTCCCACGCTTGCCCGGCGGCCCGGCCGCCTTCGACCAGGTCCTGCCCGCCCTTCACGTAGAACATCGGGACGCCGCGCTTGGCGAGCGGGAAGTGGTCCGATCGGTAGTAGTAGCCGGCCTGCGGCGAGGGATCGGGGGTGATCGTCCGGCCCTGTTCGGCGAGCGCGCGGTCGAGGAACGCGTCGAGCTCGCTCTTGCCGCCGCCGACCACCGTCAGGTCGCGCGCCGGCCCGGCCAGCGAGAGCGCGTCCATGTTCACCCCGCCTACCGTTTGCGCCAGCGGGAACACCGGATTGGCGCCGTAGTACTCGGAGCCGAGCAGCCCCGATTCCTCCGCCGTCACCGCCAGGAACACTTGCGTGCGCGCGGTCGGCCCGGCCTGGCGGTGAGCTTCGGCGAGCGCGACCAGCGCGGCGGTGCCGGTGGCGTTGTCGATCGCGCCGTTGCAGATATCGTCGCCCGCGGCATTGGGCGTGCAGCGGCCGAGATGGTCCCAGTGCGCGGTGTGCAACACATATTCGTCGGGGCGGGTGCGGCCGGGCAGAATCCCGACCACGTTCTTGGAAGCGAACCGGCGGATCGCGTTGTCGAACCCGGTCGAACCGGTCACGCCGAGCGGCACCGGCCGGAACCCGCTTTGCCGGGCGGCCGCCGCAAGCTGCGCGAAATCGCGCCCGCCGGCGCGTACGATCGCTTCGGCGACGCGCTTCTGCACCCAGCCGTTCATCTGCGTCTGGTCCGCGCCGCCGTCGGCGCGTTGGGCGTAGACCTGCGGGCCCGACCACGAGCTTTCGACCGTGGCCCAGCCGTAAGACGCGGGGAAATCCTCGTGCACGATCAGCGCCGCGGCGGCGCCCTGTCGCGCGGCTTCCTCGTACTTGTAGGTCCAGCGGCCGTAATAGGTCATCGCCCGGCCGTTGAACGGCCCGATGGTGGTTTCCTCGGCATAGTCGGGATCGTTGACCAGGATCAGCGCGATTTTGCCGCGCATGTCGATGCCGGCATAGTCGTTCCAGCCCTTCTCGGGCGCGACGATCCCGAAGCCGACGAACACGATTTCGCTGTCGGCGAGGTCGGTCCGCGGCACTTCGCGGTAGGTCGCGCCGATCCAGTCGCTGCCATAGGTGAAGCTCTGACCGGCGACCGTCAGCGGCCGGGGGTTCGTGGCGGTGATCTCGACCAGCGGCACGTCCTGAAACCAGCTGCCCTCGTTGCCTGGCGTCAGCCCGGCGGCGGCGAACTGCTCGACCAGGAAGGCGAGCGTTTTCTCTTCGCCGGCCGTGCCGGGCGCGCGGCCTTC
Organism: Sphingomonadales bacterium 12-68-11; assembly: GCA_002279825.1. Classification (GTDB taxonomy): domain Bacteria; phylum Pseudomonadota; class Alphaproteobacteria; order Sphingomonadales; family Sphingomonadaceae; genus Croceibacterium_A. The sequence continues at coordinate 201,302 of NCCV01000001.1, read as the reverse complement.
GAACGAATCGTCCGACAGCGTACGCGTGACGCGCTGCAGGGTGTCCTGCGAGATCGCGACCGGCGCTTCGGCCGGGACGGTGGCGCAAGCCGCCAGGGCGAGTGAGGTGGCAAGGGCGAGTGGGAGGGAGAGCCGGGTCATGGCGCGACTGTGGCAAACCCCCGCTCCCTCCGCAACCGCTTGCCCCGCGCGGCGCGGCCATGCAGGGGGCAGGCATGACCGGTGACTGGCACGGCGCGCTGGGGCGAGCGCGGGCGAACGCCCCCTTCCTGGCGCGCGCGCTGGAGCGGCAACCGGCCCTTGCCGAGCTACTCGCGGCTGGCGAAGGCGAAGCGGCGCTGGCGGCCGCGCGGGCGGCCGGGGACGGCGCGCCCGACGTCGAGACCGCGCTGCGCCGCGAACGGCTCGCGCTGGCGACCGCGCTGGCGATCGGGGACCTCGCCGGCGCCTTCCCGCTCGCCCGGGTGATGGGCGAGCTGAGCGCGTTTGCCGACCGAGCGCTTGGGACTGCTATCGACGAGGCCATCCGCCGACGCGTGCCCGAGGCCGAGCCAACCGGGATGGTCGCGCTGGCGCTTGGCAAGCACGGCGCCGAGGAGCTCAACTACAGCTCGGACATCGATCCGATCCTGCTGTTCGATCCCGCCCGCCTGCCGCGCCGTGCGCGCGACGAACCGGGCGAGGCGGCGCAGCGCTATGCCCGCACCGTGCTTGAGCTACTGACCCGGCAGACCGGCGAGGGCTACGTGTTCCGCGTCGATCTGCGCCTGCGCCCGGCGTCCGAAGTGAGTCCCCTGGCGATCTCGTTCGACGCGGCGCTGAGCCACTACGAAAGCTCGGCGCTGGCGTGGGAGCGCGCGGCCTATATTCGCGCCCGCGCCGCCGCCGGCGATATCGCCGCCGGCGAGGCGTTTCTCGGCGCGATCCGCCCGTTCGTGTGGCGCCGCAGCCTCGATTTCACCGCGATCGAGGAGATTCGCCGGCTGACCGCACGCATTCGGGCCGCGCACACCGGCCCGTGCGAGCCGGGCCCCGGCTTCGACGTCAAGAAGGGCCGCGGCGGCATCCGCGAGGTCGAATTCTTCGCCCAGACGCACCAGCTGATCTACGGTGGCCGCCGCCCGGCGCTGCGCCGGCGCGGCACCCGGCCGGCGCTCGATGCGCTGGCCGCGCAAGGGATTATCGCCGCCGAGGACGCTGTGGTGCTGGGAGAGGCCTACGACCGGCTGCGGCGGATCGAGCACCGGCTGCAAATGGTCGAGGACCGGCAGACGCATACGCTGCCCGCCGGCCCAGCGCTTGAGGCGGTCGCCCGGCTCGACGGCCACTCGGACGGCGCGGCGCTGCTGGCGGAACTGCGCGAGACCTCCGCCGCGGTCGCTGAGCGCTATGACCGTTTGTTGGCAGACCACGGCACTGCCTCGCCCGCGCGCGTGCAGCCCCTTTCCGATTCGCCGTTCGCCGCGCGGATCGAGGCAATGAAGGAGACGCTCCGCCCGCTGCGCGGAGCGGAGGCGCGCGCGGCGTTCGACGCGATCACGCCCGCGCTCATCGTCGCGCTCGAGGCGGCACCCGATCCCGAGCATGCGCTGGTGCGCTGGGAGACCCTGGTCGGGCGGCTGCCGAGCGCGGTCAACCTGTTCCGCTTGTTCGAGCAGCGCCCCGGCTTGCTTGAACAGGTCCTGAAGGTGCTGACGCTCGCGCGGCCGCTCGCCGACGAACTCGCTCGTCGGCCTGAGCTGCTCGACCGGCTGATCGATGCCACGGCGCTCGATCTGCCCGGTCCCGTCGCCGAGCTTGCCGAGCGCATGTCGGCGGCCGAGGCGGACGACGGCTACGAGCGCCGGCTCGACCGGCTTCGCCAGGTCGTCGGCGAGGAACGTTTCGCGTTGGGGGTCCAGCTAATCGAAGCACGACACGATACGCTTGAGATCGGCGAGGGCCTTGCCCGTGTCGCCGAAGCCGCGCTGACCACCGCGGCGGACCTCGCCTGCGGCGAGTTCGCCAAAATCCACGGCCGGATCGCGGGCGGAGACCTGGTCATCCTGGGGCTCGGCCGGCTCGGAGGCGGCGCGCTTACGCACGCCTCGGACCTCGACCTGATCTACCTGTTCGGCGGCGACACCGCCCCCGAATCCGACGGGCCTCGCCCCTTGAGCGCCGCACTCTACTTCAACCGGCTGGCGACGCGCGTCACCGCCGCGCTGAGCGTGCCGACCGCCGAAGGCGCGCTCTACGAAGTCGATACGCGGCTGCGCCCGCAGGGCAACCAGGGGCCGATCGCGGTCAGCCTGGACAGCTTTGCGCGCTACCAGCAGGAAACCGCGTGGAGCTGGGAGCATATGGCGCTGGCGCGGGCGCGGCCGGTCTTCGGACCCCCGGAAGAGCGTGCTCGCCTCGCGGCGACGATCGTGGAGGTGCTCGATCGGCCGCGCGATCCGGTCAAACTCGCCGAAGACGTGCTGGTGATGCGCGGCGAAATGGCGCTCCACAAGGGGCCTGCCGGGCCGCTCGACGCCAAACTGTCGCGCGGCGGGCTGGTCGATGTCGAGTTCATCGTCCACTTCCTGCAATTGCGCGAGCGGACCGCGTTCGAACCGGCGCTCGAACGCGCGATCGCGGCATTGGCGGCGAAGGGCCTGGTGCCCGCCACGCTGCAGGCGCAGTTCCTCCTGCTGGCGCGCCTGCTGATCGCCTCGCGCCTGCTCGCTCCCGATGCCGCCGAGCCTCACCCGGCCGCGCGCGAGGCGCTTGCCCGGGCGTGCGGCCAGCCGGACTACGCGGCGCTCTTGCAAGCCTTCGCCGAGACGCGGCATGGAGTGGCTAAAGTCTGGGCCGAGGTGTTCGGCGAGGCGTTGGAGATCGTGTGATGGCAAGCTTTCCCGATGTGGGCGATCCGATGCCCGACGTGGCCTTGATCGGAGCCGACGGGGCCACCGTGCGCCCGTCGGATTTCCGAGGCCGCAAGCTGGTGCTGTTCTTTTATCCGAAAGACGACACCCCGGGCTGCACGACCGAGAACATCGACTTTTCGCGCTTGGCGCCCGAGTTCGCCGCGGCGGGCACCGCCTTGCTCGGCGTGAGCAAGGATCCGCCGGCGAAGCATGCCAAGTTTACAGCCAAACACGCCCTCACCGCCCCGCTCGCATCCGATCCGCTTGAGCACGGGCTCGCCGATGCGCTCGGCATCTGGACCACCAAAAGTCTCTATGGCCGCGAATTTCTCGGCATGGTGCGAACCACCTACCTGGTTGACGCCGAAGGGCAGATCGCGCGGATCTGGCGCAAGGTCAAAGTGAGCGGACACGCTGCAGAGGTGCTCGAAGCCGCCAAAGCGCTGAGCTGAATCCGAAAATTGCGTCCAATTGGGCAGAGTTGAGCGATTCGTCAGCAAGGTTCCGGGCCGCGGGTAACGTCTTTCAACGGCTCACCGTATCTTGCATCCGGTCCATCGTCTAAACGGGCGCGCGGCGTTGCACGGTTAACAATTGCCCGCCTATCCCTCAATTCGCGAGACGGCGGGGGGTTCCACCATCTCCGAAAGACGGTCTGCAACGGCCGAGGCACCGCCAAGACAGCGTGCGCGCTGTCCCATACGGGGATGTAAAGTCGGATGATTTTTCAGCATGTCGCCGGGGCCGCAACTGCTCTGATCCTGGCTTTTGCCGGCACTCCCGCACTTGCCAATGAAACCGCCGCCGCCGCCCAGATCGTCGGCGTTGTGTCCAAGGACGCTCCCGCCGCCACCGGCGACGCCGAATTCCGCGAACTGTTTGCGAGCTGGAAGTCGGTCGATACGAGCGGCGTCACCGGTTCGGTCGCTCCGGCGCCGGTCGCCCGCGTCGCCATCCCCTCGGGTATGCCGCTCGCCATGGTCGCGCTGACCAGCACTTACGGCATGCGCACGCACCCCGTGCTTGGCGGCCGCCGCGATCACAAGGGCGTCGATCTGGCTGGGCCGACCGGTACCCCGGTCTATGCCACCGCCGACGGCTACGTCGCCAAGGCCGAAGCGTTCTCCAGCTACGGCAACTATATCCAGATCGAACACGGCGGCGAACTCCAGACCCGCTATGCGCACCTGTCCGGTTACGCCGTGGCGGCCGGTGACCGCGTCACCAAGGGCCAGCTCATCGGATACGTCGGCAGCACCGGTCGATCGACCGGCCCGCACCTGCATTATGAAGTGCGGGTCGCCGGTGAAGCGGTCGATCCGCGGCCCTACATGGCCGCCACCCAGTTCGCCGCCGCGCCGCTGGCCGAAGGCGGGCAGGGCGGTCCCGAGTAGCGTCCCTGCCGCACTGAGCGAAAGAAGGCACCGGCAGCGGCGCCTTTTTTATGCGCGGGCGAGCAGCCGTTCGGCGATCCGGCGCACTTCGGGGCCGATGTCGGGCCGCTCGAGCGCCAGGGCGAGCGTTGCCTCGACGAAGCCGGTCTTGTTGCCGCAGTCGAACCGCCGGCCGGCGAAAGTGACCGCGTGGAACGGCTGGTCGCCGATCATCTTGGCCATCGCGTCGGTAAGCTGGATCTCTCCGCCGGCACCCTTCCCCTGACCTTCGAGCGTGCGCATGACCTCGGGCTGCAGGATATAGCGGCCGGAGACGATCAGGTTCGACGGCGCGTCTTCGCGCTTGGGCTTTTCGACCAGCCCTTTCACTTCGGTCAGTGCGCCATCGCGCTTGCCCGGTGTGATCACGCCGTAGCTGGAGACCTCGTCCCACGGCACTTCCAGCACCGAGATCAGGTTGCCGCCGACCTGGTTATAAGCTTCCACCATCTGCGCCAGGCAGCCGGGCTGGCCGACCATCAGTTCGTCGGGCAGCAGGATCGCAAACGGCTCGTCGCCGACGATCGCCCGCGCGCACCAGATGGCGTGGCCCAGCCCCATCGGAACTTGCTGGCGCACCGTGATCAGGTCGCCGGGCGTGAACCGGGTCGGATCGAGCACCGACAGGTCCTTGCCGCGCTCCCCCATTGTACTTTCAAGCTCGTAAGCGATGTCGAAATGCTCGACCAGCGCGGTCTTGCCGCGGCCGGTGACGAAGATCATCTGCTCGATCCCGGCCTCGCGCGCCTCGTCCACGGCATATTGGATCAACGGCCGGTCGACGATCGGCAGCAGTTCCTTGGGGATTGCCTTGGTGGCGGGGAGGAAGCGCGTGCCGAGCCCGGCAACGGGGAACACGGCTTTGCGGATCGGCTTGTGGCTGGTCATGGCCGGGCTCTAGGAACGGCCCGCGGCACGGTCAACGGCGCAGGGCTAGGTGGGAGAAAATGGGACGTCCGCGCGGTGAACCTTAACCGCCGCCGCGCGTTGAGGCAGCAAACCACCCCCTTGGAGGACTCATCGTATGGCATTGCTCAAGCTCGCTGCCCTCGGAACGCTCGGTTACGTCGGCTACAAGTACTACGAGAAGATGAAGCGCGACGGTCACCCAGCGTTCGCATCCGGCGAAGGCGCGCCGGGCAATTTTTCCCAGGTCCGCAATGCGGGCCCCGACGCGATGGCCGACAAGTCGTCGCGCGAGTGGACCAAGACCGATCAGGAAAGCGACGAGAGCTTCCCCGCGAGCGATCCGCCGTCCAACTACTGACCGCGATCTTCGGCGGCGATTCGGCGGGCCAAAAGCCATTGCCGGATCGCGCCCGCCAGGCCCGGAGCATCGGGCGCGGTCAGCCGCTCCGCATCGATCCGCGCGACCAGCGCGTTGAGCGGGATCCGCTCGGACTGGGTGGCGCGGCGCAACTCGTCCCAGAACAGCGGCTCGAGACTGATCGATGTCTTGTGGCCGGCGATTTCGACCGAGCGCTTGATCGGCGGGTGGTAGAGCTCGCTCATTCCGGCGCGGGCGGGCGCGGGCCGAGCATCGCTTCGGGCCGCACGATCCGGTCGTAGTCCTCGGCCGTGACATCGCCGCTCAGGATCGCCGCCTCGCGCAAGCTCAGGCCTTCGGCATGCGCGCGCTTGGCGATGGCGGCCGCCTTGTCGTAGCCGATCACCGGCGCGAGCGCGGTGACCAGCATCAGCGAGTTCGCTACCCCTCGGGCGATATTGTCCTCGCGCGGCCGCAGCCCCGCCAGGAGATGCTCGGTGAAGCTGCGGGTCGCGTCCGCCAGCAGGCGTACCGACTGCAGGAAGGCCTGGGCCATCAGTGGGCGATAGACGTTGAGCTCGAACTGGCCCTGGCTGTCCGCGAAAGCGAGCGTCGCCTGGTTGCCCATGACTTGCGCGCAGACCTGCGTCAGCGCCTCGCACTGGGTGGGATTGACCTTGCCGGGCATGATCGAGGAGCCCGGCTCGTTCTCGGGCAGCGCCAGCTCGCCAAGGCCCGAGCGCGGGCCCGAGCCGAGCAGACGGATGTCGCTGGCGATCTTGTAGAGCCCCGCCGCGAGCGTGGTCAGCGCGCCGTGCGCGAACAGCAGCGCGTCCTGCGCGGCGAGCGCCTCGAACTTGTTGGGCGCGGTGACGAACGGCAGCCCGGTCGCCGCCGCGATCTCGGTAGCAATCGCCTCGCCAAAGCCCTCGGGCGCGTTGAGCCCGGTCCCGACTGCGGTGCCGCCTTGCGCGAGCTGGCAGAGCCCGGGCAGGGTCAGCTCGATCCGCGCGATCCCGCTGGCCACCTGCTGGGCATAGCCGGAGAATTCGTCCCCCAGGGTCAGCGGGGTGGCGTCCTGCGTGTGGGTGCGGCCGATCTTGACGATGCCCGCCCAGGCCTGCGCCTTGCCGCGCAGGTCGCGCTGCATCGCCGCCAGTGCGGGCAGCAGGTGGCCCGAGATCTCGCGCACCGCGGCGATGTGGATCGCGCTTGGGAAGGTATCGTTCGAGGATTGGCTCACGTTGACGTGATCGTTGGGATGCACCGGATGCTTGGCCCCCAGCGCCCCGCCGAGCGCCAAATTGGCGCGGTTGGCGATCACCTCGTTGGCGTTCATGTTGCTCTGCGTGCCCGAGCCGGTCTGCCACACCACCAGCGGGAAGTGATCGTCGAGCGCGCCGCGCGCGACCTCTTCCGCCGCCGCCGCGATGGCCGCGGCCAACGCCTCGTCGAGCAGCCCGAGCCGCGCATTGACCCGCGCCGCCGCCGCCTTGATCGTGCCGAGCGCGTGCACGATTGGCAGCGGTATGCGCTCGCCGCCAATGCGGAAGTTCTCGATGCTGCGCTGCGTCTGCGCGCCCCACAGCCGGTCCGCAGGAACGGCGATTTTGCCGAACGTGTCGGTTTCGATGCGGGTTTCGGTCATGCCGCCTCCCTAGGCGCGCCGACCGCCGGCCATCAATACATATGCTGGCCGCCGTTGATCGACAGCGTCGAGCCGGTCACGAAGCCGCCGTCCTCGGAGGCCAGGAACGACACCCCGCGCGCGATCTCCTCGGCATGGCCGAGGCGGCCGACCGGGATGCGGGCGACGATCTTCTCGAGCACGTTGGCGGGCACCGCGGCGACCATGTCGGTATCGATATAGCCCGGCGCGATAGCGTTGACGGTGATGCCGAAGCGCGCGCCTTCCTGCGCCAGAGCCTTGGTGAAGCCGTGGATGCCGCTCTTGGCGGCGGCGTAGTTGACCTGGCCGTACTGGCCCGCCTGGCCGTTGATCGAACCGATGTTGACGATACGGCCCCAGCCGCGTTCCTTCATCCCCGGGAAGCACGCCTTGGCCATGTTGAAGCAGCCGCCGAGGTTGATGCGCATGACATCGTACCAGTCTTCGAAGCTCATCTTGAGCAGCGTGCCGTCGCGGGTGATGCCGGCGTTGTTGACCAGCACGTCGACCGGGCCGACTTCGGCCGTGACCTGTTCGCACCCGGCCAGCGACGCGGCGTGATCGCCAACGTCCCATTTGTAGGCGGCGATGCCGGTCTCTTCGGTAAAAGCGCGCGCCTTGTCGTCGTTGCCGGCGTAGTTGGCAACGACCGTCAGCCCGTCGCTGCGCAGCGCTTCGCAGATTGCCCTGCCGATGCCGCGAGTTCCGCCGGTGACGATTGCGACGCGTGCCATGCCTTGCTCTCCCAGTTGTTAACTTTGCCTCTCGAACAACCGACTAAGCCAGGCAGGGCCCGGGGCGCAAAAGAAAAACCCCGCCGGAGCGGGGTTTTGCGAGAACGGGAGCGCCGGCGGCGATCAGAAGCGGAACTGGGTTCCCACATAGACCGCCTGGCTGTCCTGCTTTGCCGTATCGGCGACCGGCGCGAGCCGGTCGCGCTCGGGCGAATAGCGCACGCCGGCGGTCACATTGAGATTGCGCGTGAGGCGATAGCTGCCCGCCAGATCGAGCGCCTGATCCGCGGAATCGGCGCGCGCGGCGGAGTCAGGCGCGATCCGCGCGGCGAACCGGCTCGGCCGCTCGGCCACGCCGGGGGCGGGGCGGAACGTCGCCAGATCGGGGATCGCCGCGTCGGACAGCGGACGAGACAGTTCGGGCACCGCGGCTTTGGCGGCCGCCGGGGCGACCTTGCCGAAGCTCTCGTAACCCCGGGCGAGGCCGAGATTGTAGCGGGTGGGGGTGATGCGCAGCGCGGGGGCCGCGCCGGCGGCGATCTCGCTGGCCGCGCCGGCGGACGAGCGCACCGAGATCATCCGGGCCGCCTGCTCGTCGATCCGCACCGCAACCGTCACCGGCCGTGCGGAACTTTCGGCGGCGCCAGCGGGCGTGAACCGCATCAGCCGCGCGCCCCGATCGGCCTGGGCGACCAGGCGGGCGATGCGCGGGTCGGCCGAAGCCGGCGTGAACGACGGAAGCCCGGCCGATGCACCGCCACGCCCGGACTGTCCGAGCGCATCGAGCGCAAAACCGGCGCTCGGCAAGGCGGCGGCCAACACACATGCGCCGGCGATGCCTGTAAACAGGCGGCTCTTTGCGCGCACTGGCTGTCGGTTCTGCACCGTGGTTAGCCCCATTGCCTTCACGTCGGCTCCCTCCAGACGTTGGACCGCCTTAACGGTTCCTGACGCCCTTCGGACTCGGCGTGCGTATCCGGGCGCTGTAGGCCGCGAACCGCGGGCTTGGCGAGTCCGCAAAGGCCCGCGCGCGCTGTTTTTCCAAGGTGTTGCCGGCAATCCACAGATCGTGCGACAGGGGCGCCGGTGGATTAAGCTCGCATTCAGCGCGCCCGGCCCCAAGAAACGCCCCGGCGCGGCCCTCCTTGCCGACCGCCCGGGGCGGCACTAGAGGGCTCTCTTTTCGAGCCTCGGCTCGCAGTGAAGTGGAACGATCATGGCCTCGACTCCCGTCCCGACGACTGGCGCCTTCCCGACTACCGGCCGCGGTGTCGCCTGGCGAACGGTCTCGCGCGCGGCGGCGCTGGGCGTGCTGGCGGTGGCGCTTGCGGGCTGCATGCAGCGCGAAAGCCGCGCGCGGGTCGAGGCGCTGGCGCCGACCCAGGTTACGTCGATCGGCGTCAACTCCTATCTGTGGCGCGCCACGCTCGAAGCGCTGTCGTTCATGCCGCTGGCGCAGGCCGACAGCTCGGGCGGGGTCATCGTGACCGACTGGTATTCGAACCCCGACAACGCGTCGGAGCGGATGAAGGTCTCGGTGACGATCCTCGATTCCGACTTGCGCGCCGATGCCCTGCGCGTCGCTGCCAGCCGCGAGGTCCTGCAGGCCGGCAACTGGGTCGCCGCGCCGGTCCAGGCCGCGACCGTGCAGCGGCTTGAGGACATCATCCTCACCAAGGCGCGCGACCTCAGGCGTTCCGCGATCGGCTGATCTTCCCTAGGGGGGCGTGATGACCGAACGATTCGATCCGTCGCAGGCCGACGGGCGCTGGCAGCGCGCCTGGGATGCCGCAGAGACTTTCCGGACCGGCGATACCGACGACGGGCGGCCGCGCTGCTACGTGCTGGAGATGTTCCCCTATCCCTCGGGGCGTATCCACATCGGCCACGTTCGCAATTACACGATGGGCGACGTGCTGGCCCGCTACAAGCGGATGACCGGGCACGCCGTGCTGCACCCGATGGGCTGGGACGCGTTCGGCATGCCGGCCGAGAACGCCGCGATCGAACAGGGCGTGCATCCGGGCGCCTGGACCTATCAGAACATCGCCACGATGAAAGCGCAGCTCAAGCGGCTCGGCTTCGCGCTCGACTGGAGCCGCGAACTGGCGACCTGCGATCCGGCCTACTATGGACACGAGCAGGCGCTGTTCCTCGAACTGTACGAAGCCGGGCTGGTCTATCGCAAGGAAAGCGCGGTCAACTGGGACCCGGTCGACATGACCGTGCTGGCCAACGAGCAGGTGATCGACGGGCGCGGCTGGCGCTCGGGCGCGCTGGTCGAGAAGCGCAATCTCAGCCAGTGGTTCCTCAAGATCACCGACTTCGCCGAGGAGCTGCTGGACGGGCTCGGCACGCTCGAGCACTGGCCCGAGAAAGTCCGGCTGATGCAGCAGAACTGGATCGGCAAGAGCCAGGGCCTGCAGTTCCACCTCAAGGGCAGCAATTTCGACGAGGCGATCGAGGTCTATACCACCCGGCCCGACACGGTGTTCGGCGCGACGTTCGTGGCGGTGGCGGCGGATCATCCGATCGCGCGCGCGGTGGCAGAGACCGATCACCTCGCCGCGGCCTTCGTCGAGCAGTGCCGCGCCGGGGGCACCACCGCGGCCGAGTTGGAGACGGCCGAGAAGCTTGGCTTCGATACCGGGCTCAAGGTCACGAACCCGGTCAGCGGCGCCGAGCTGCCGGTGTGGATCGCGAACTTCGTGCTGATGGATTACGGCACCGGCGCGATCATGTCGGTGCCTGGGCACGACCAGCGCGATTTCGAATTCGCCACCAAGTACGGGCTGCCGATCGTGCGCGTGATCGCGCCGAGCGCCGAGGACGCCGACTTGCCGTTCGCCGGCGAGGCGGAGACGGGCGAGGGGGTCCTGGTCAACTCGGGCTGGCTCGACGGGCTCGGCGTGGCCGATGCCAAGCTGGCGGTGATCACCCGCGCCGGCATGGAAGGCTGGGGCGAGGGCAAGACCGTGTGGCGCCTGCGCGACTGGGGCGTCAGCCGCCAGCGCTACTGGGGCACGCCGATCCCGTTTATCCACTGCGACGCATGCGGAGTGGTGCCGGTGCCGCGCGAGCAGTTGCCGGTTACGCTGCCCGACGACGCGGACTTCTCGGTCCCCGGCAATCCGCTCGACCGCCACCCGACCTGGAAGCACGTCGCCTGCCCGAGCTGCCAGGGCCCGGCGCGGCGCGAGACCGACACGCTCGACACGTTCGTCAATTCGAGCTGGTACTTCCTGCGTTTCGCCAGCCAGCCCGCCGATCGGCCGTTCGATCCGCGCGAGATTGCCCGCTGGCTGCCGGTCGATCAGTATATCGGCGGGGTCGAGCACGCGATCCTGCACTTGCTTTACGCCCGCTTCTGGACCCGCGCGCTGGCGCGGCTCAACCAGCTCGACGTGAAGGAGCCCTTCGCCAGCCTGTTCACGCAAGGCATGGTGACGCACGAGACCTATCAGATCACACGAGCCCCAACCGAAGATGAGCGTCGCGTTTTTGGCTGGGACGACGAAGCCGCTGTCGAATCCGTGACACAGTGGCTTTCGCCCGAAGACGTTCAGCGGCGAGGTGAAAAGACGTTCGAGCGCGCGACCGGACGCGAGGTTGCCGTCGGCCCGGTCGTGAAGATGTCAAAGTCGAAGAAGAACGTGGTCGATCCCGACGCCATCGTCGAGCGCTACGGCGCCGACGCGGTCCGCTGGTTCATGCTGTCGGACAGCCCGCCCGAGCGCGACCTGCCGTGGTCCGCCGCCGGCATCGAGGGTTGCGGCAAGTTCGTGCAGCGGCTGTGGCGGCTGTTCGGGCAGTACGACCGCAACGCCCAGGGCGACGACAAGCCGCTCGCGCGCAAGACTCACCAGGCCATCGCCGCGGTGGCCGCCGACATCGAGGCGCTGGCGTTCAACAAGGCGGTCGCGCGGATCTACGAGCTGACCTCGGCCGCCGAAAAAGCCGCGCCTTCGGCCGACCGGACGAAGGCCATCCGCGCACTGTTGCTGTTGGCCGCGCCGATGATGCCGCACCTCGCCGAAGAAGCCTGGGCCCTAATTGGCGGGGAAGGCCTCATCGCCGAAGCGCACTGGCCGCCGGTCGATCCCACGCTGCTGGTCGAGGACGAAGTGACCATCGCCGTTCAGGTCAAAGGCAAGCTGCGCGACACGCTCACCGTGGCCAAAGGCGCGCCCAACGCGGAACTGGAGGCGCTTGCGCTCGCTTCCGAGAAAGTCCAGCGTGCCCTGGACGGAGCGCAAGTCCGCAAGGTGATCGTGGTGCCCGACCGACTGGTCAATATCGTCGCATGACGCGTTTCGGCAGAGCGTTGACGGCCGTCGCCCTGCTGGCCGGCGTAAGCGGCTGCGGCCTGCAGCCGATGTACGCGGGCGGCGGATCGGGCGAAGTGGCGCGCGGGCTCGCCGCGGTCGAAGTCGGGGCGATCGAGGGCCGCGCCGGCTGGCTGATGCGCAACGCGCTGCGCGACCGGCTGGCCCAGAGCGGCGCCGCCGCCCCGGCGCGCTTCCGGCTCGACGTGCTGCTCGATGACAAGCTCGAAACACTCGGCCTCTTGACCGACGAGACGATCGGGCGCGAGCGCCGCACGCTGCGCGCGCGCTATCAGCTCGTCGATCTCTCGAACGGCGCGATCCTGATCGATGCCACCGCCGGCTCGGACGCCGGGATCGACGTGGTCAGTTCCGACTTCGCAACGATCGCGGCGGAAGACACCGCGCTCGAGAACCTCGCCGACGATGTCGCCGACCGGATCGTCGCGCGGCTGGCGCTGACGCTCAACAGCCGGTCGTGAAGGCCAGCCAGCGCGATTTCAGCGCGGTTGCCGCCAAGGCGGCCAAGCAGGCGCGGATCGCCTTTTTCTGCGGACCGGACGAAGCCGGCGCCGCCGCCGCCGCCGCCAAGTTCGTCGAGATGTTGCGCGAGCCCGGTGAGCGGGTGGAGTTGGCCGGCGGCGATGTGCGCGGCGACCCCGTCCGCTTAGGCGATGAGGCGCGTTCGACCTCGCTGTTCGGTGGCACCCGGCATATCGTGGTGCGCGCGAACGGCGACGAGGCGCACGACGCCGTCGCCAACCTCCTCACGTTGGTCGACAGCGGCGAGGCGCGCGACGCCTGCCCGGTGCTGATCGTGGCCAGCGGGGCGACCGACAAGTCGCGCACCGCGAAACTGCTGGCGACTCGCGACGATGCGCTGGTGGCGATGTTCTATCCGCCCGATCTTCCCACCCTCGGGGCCGAAATCCGGCGCATGGCCGCCGCCGCCGGGGTCAAGATGGGTACCGACTTGTCCGAGCGCGTGGCGCGCGCCTGCAACCTCGACGTGCGGCTGGCGCAGTCCGAGATCGACAAGCTGGCGCTCTATCTCGACGGCACCCCGCAGGCGCCGCGCCCGGCCACCGAAGAGGCGCTCGACGCGATCGGCGCGCGCACCGAGGAGGACGGCTTCGGCCCGCTGGTCAACGCGGTCCTGGCGGGCGAGACCGCCAAAGTCCCCGGCGAGCTCAAACGCATGCGCGAAGTTTCGCTCAATTCCGTGGGCGTGCTGCTGGCGCTCGAGCGGCGCGCCGCGCAGCTCGCGCAGTTGACCGGAAAGCTCGGCCCCGGAGGGCGCGTCGCCGAGCTGCTCGAAGCCGAGCAGCGCGTCGGCCGCGTGTTCTTTCGCGACAAGCGCGACCTCATGGTCCAGCTCCAGAAATGGAGCCCGCGCAAACTCGACCGCCTGCTCGCCCGGCTCGCCGCGCTGCACCGCGCGCTGCTCTCCAACAGCCAGGCGAGCGAGCTGCTGCTGGCGCAGGAACTGACCGAGATCGCGCGTTTCGCCGGCGCGCGCGGATGACCATGCGCCGGTTCCACGCCATGCCCGACGGGCGCCGCATCGCCTTCCGCCACACGCCGGGTTCGGGCCCCGCTCTGGTGTTCCTGCCGGGCTACATCTCCGACATGGCCGGCTCGAAGGCGACCGCGGTGTTCGACTGGGCCGTCGCCCAGGGCCGCGAGGCGCTGCTGCTCGATTACTCGGGATGCGGGGACAGTCCCGGCGAATTCGCCGATGGCACGCTCGGCCGCTGGCTCGAGGAAGTGCTGGCCCTGATCGAGAGCCAGGTGGGCGGCAAGGTCGTGCTGGTCGGCTCGTCGATGGGCGGCTGGCTCGCGCTGCTCGCCGCCGAGGCGCTTGGGGACCGGGTGGCCGCATTGGTCGGCATCGCGGCCGCCCCCGATTTCACCGAATGGGGCTACACACCCGCCGAGCAGGCGCGCCTCGCCGCCGGCGAAACCGTGCTGCGCGCCAATCTCTACGGACCCGCGCCGACCCCCACGCACCCCGGCTTCTGGCAGGACGGCCAGGCGCGCCGCCGTCTGTCGGGCGCCCCAATCGCCTTCGACGGGCCGGTGCGCCTGCTGCATGGCCTTGACGACGCCGAAGTGCCGCCTGACATCGCGCTGCGCCTTTCAGCGGCGCTGTGTTCACCCGATGTGCAGATTTTTCTGCTCAAAGGCGGCGACCACCGACTTTCCCGCAGTGAGGACATCGCCTTGCTGCTGCGCACTTTGAACCCTCTCGTCTAGAGCGACCCGACCCACCGACCAATGCCGATCTTGCCCACCCTTTCGCTGCTGTTCCTCCAGGTCGCGGGGATGCCCACGGCCGACCAGAACCGGCTCGAGCTGTGCCTCGCCGAAGCGGCGCGCGATCCGGCCTCGGCTATCTCCCGCGCCTCCGCCTGGCTCGACGAGGGCTTCGGAGTCGATCGCAGCCGGCCGCAGCATTGCCTTGGGGCCGCTTACGTCTCGCTGCTGCGCTGGCAGGCGGCCGAAGGCGCCTTCCTGGGCGCGCGGCTGGCACGGCCCGAGCGCGACCACGAGGGGCGCGCGCGGCTCGGCGCGATGGCCGGCAATGCCGCGCTGGCCGACGGCCGCTTCGCGCAGGCACGCGAACACCTGGAGCGCGCGCAGGCGGAAGCCGCAAGCGGCGGACTGAGCGCGCTCGGCGGCGAGATCGCGGCGGATCGCGCGCAGGCTCTGGTCGGCCTCGGCGCGCTCGGCGAGGCCGCGGCCGCACTCGAGCAGGCGCGCCGCGACGCGCCCCAGCTGGCCGACGCCTGGTTGCTCTCGGCCACGCTCGCCCGCCGCCAGGACGATCTCGCCGGCGCGCAGGCGCTGATCCAGACCGCCGCGGCGCTGGCCCCGAACGATCCGGCGGTGGCGCTCGAGGCCGGCCTGATTGCCGCGCTCGCGGGCGAGGACGCGGCGGCGCGCAAATCTTGGCAATCGGTGATCGAGCTGGCAGCGGATTCGCCGCAAGCGGCGACCGCGCGCGGCTATCTGGCGCAGCTGGACACCCTGGTGAGCAGCCAATGATCCCGCTTTCGGTCCTCGATCTGGTTCCGGTGCGCGAAGGCGGCACAGTCGCCGAAGCGCTGCGCGACGCGGGTGAACTCGCCGCCGTGGCCGAGCGGGCGGGTTACCGGCGGTTCTGGGTCGCCGAGCACCACGGCAGCCCGGGCATCGCCGGCGGCGCGACCTCAGTCGTGCTGGCGCATATCGGCCAGGCGACTTCGACGATCCGAATCGGCGCCGGCGGAATCATGCTGCCCAACCACAACCCGTTCGTGATCGCCGAGCAGTTCGGCACGCTCGACGGGCTTTATCCGGGGCGCATCGACCTCGGGCTCGGCCGTGCCCCGGGCGCGGGCGCAATCCTCGCTCAGGCGCTGCGCAAGGATCTCCAGCGCGCCGCCGAATACTTCCCGCAGGACGTGGTCGAGCTGCGCGCGCTGCTGACCGG
Source organism: Sphingomonadales bacterium 12-68-11 (assembly GCA_002279825.1). Lineage (GTDB taxonomy): Bacteria > Pseudomonadota > Alphaproteobacteria > Sphingomonadales > Sphingomonadaceae > Croceibacterium_A. The sequence continues at coordinate 185,505 of NCCV01000001.1, read as the reverse complement.
CGACATGGATCTGCCGATCACCGCCACGCCCGGCCTCGGCGCGCAAGTCGACCTGTGGATGCTGGGCTCAAGCCTGTTCGGCGCGCAGCTCGCCGCCCGGCTCGGCCTGCCCTATGCTTTCGCCAGCCATTTCGCGCCCGACCACCTCGATGCGGCGCTGGCGGCTTACCGCGAACAGTTCCGCCCCTCGCTCGCGCTTGCCAAGCCGCATGTCATGGCGGCGATGACCGTGATCTGCGCCGACAGCGACGAGGAGGCCGAATGGCTCGCCTCGAGCCAGGACCAGAGCTTCGTGCGGCTGCGCAGCGGCGATCCGGGCAGGTTGCCGCCGCCGATCGCGGGCTATCGCCAGAGCCTGCCCGAAGTGGCGCAGATCATGCTCCAGCGGCTGTCCGTGGCGCGCGCGGTCGGCTCGCCGGACACGGTGCGCGAGCGGATCGGCTGGTTCCTCAAGCGCACCCACGCCGACGAGATCATCGTCTCCGGCGCGACGTACGATCCCCGCGCCCGGCAGCGCTCGCTCGAGCTGACGATGGCCGCCGTCGAGGCGGCGGCGCGGGAAACCGTTGCCTGAGCCCCGTGGGGGGTGTCGGGCTTAAGGCTTCGCTGGTAGGGCCGTCCTAGGGGAACACCGGGGGCTTCCGCGCCCGCCAGCGCGACCGGCAGCAGCCGGCGGGAGAGACGAGGCAGATGGCCACCGCGAAGCGCACTACGGGCGAAGGCTGGCAAGGACTTTCGGCGAAGGAACGGGCCCTGGCCGCAAGCCTGCGCGAGCGCATGGCCCATTCGCTGCTGCCCGGCGACTCGCATCTCACGCGCGACCACCTTGACCGCGCCGCCGCGTTCCTGCTCGAAGCCGCGCTGACCCGCGCCGAGGGCGAGGCCGCGATCCTGGTCCGGTCGGATCCCGGCGCGCGGCTGACGCGCATCGCGATCGTCAACAAGGACATGCCGTTCCTGGTCGATTCGATCGCCGCCACGATCGCTGCCGCGGGTATCGACATCGACTTGCTGGTTCATCCGATTCTCGCGGTCCGGCGCGACGCGGACGGCCGCTTGAGCGAGCTGCCCGAAGGCGAGGGCGCCGGCGAAAAGCGCGAATCGATGGTCTATCTCGAGACTCAGCGGATCGACGCCAGGGAGCGGCGCGCGCTTGAACGCGAACTCGCGGTCACGCTCGGCGACGTGCGCGCCGCGGTGACCGACTGGCCGCAGATGACCGCCCTCATCGGCGAGGATGCCGACCGCGTGGCCGACGCCGAAGGCGCTGCGCTGCTGCGCTGGCTCGGCGAAGGCAATCTGACCCAGCTCGGCCACTTGACCCGCCGCCGCGACGGCCGCCAGTCGCAGCTTCTCGGCGTGTGCCGCAAGTCGATGCGCGACCTGCTCTCGGACGAAGCGTTCGAGCTTGCTTTCGCCTGGTTCGAAGGCAAGGGCGGCGCCCCGGGGCGGGTGCCGTTGATCGTGAAGGCCAACCACCTGTCGCGCGTCCACCGGCGCGTGCCGCTCGACCTGTTTATCGTGCCGATTCTCGAACGCGGTAGCGTGGCCGCCCTTTCGGTCCATGCCGGCATCTGGACCAGTGCGGCGCTCGGTGCCGAACCGCACGATGTGCCGGTGCTGCGGCGCCACCTTGCCACGCTGATCGAGAAGTTCGGCTTCGCGCTGTCCAGCCATGACGGCAAAGCGCTGGTCCATGCGCTGACCGCCCTCCCGCACGACCTGGTGATCGGCTTCGCGGACGCCGACCTCGAACGCGTGGCGACGACGATGATGGCGGTCGCCGACCGTCCGCGCCCGCGCCTGGCGATGGTCGCCGCGCCGCTCCAGCGCCACGTGTTCGCGTTCGTCTGGCTGCCGCGCGACACGATCTCGACCGCCACCCGGCTCCAGGTGCAGAACCTGCTCGAAGGGGCGACCGGCGGCAAGACGCTCGACTGGAGCCTGCTGGTCGAAGGCGGCGCGCTGGCGATGCTTCGCTTCGTGCTCGATTTCCGCGGCGTCGCCGCCGCGCCCGATCACGCCCTCGTCGATACGCGCCTGCAGGAGATGTTGCGCGGCTGGGGCGATGCGGTCGAGGCGGAACTCGCCGCCAGCGAAGACACCGGCCGCGCCGCGGCGCTCGCGGCGCGCTACGCCGAGAGCTTCCCGGCCGCCTATCGCACCGCCTACGGTCCCGGCGAGGCGGCGCGCGATATCGCGCGCATTCGGCGCCTTGCGCACGACGAAGGTGACCGCCCGCTGCGCCGCGACGTGCGGCTCTATCGCCACGCCGACGACGCCGCCGACGAACTGCGGCTCAAGGTCTACCAGTTCGCGGGCGCGATGCCGCTGTCCGACGTGGTCCCGGCGCTCGAGAACTTCGGCTACCGCGTGCTGGCCGAGATTCCGACCGAGCTGGCCGGACCGGACACCGTGACGATTCACGATTTCCGCCTCAGCCGCACCTCGGGGGAAGAAGCCGCGCCGCTGCTCGACCGCGCGGAGGGCATCGAACAGGCGATCTGCGCGGTGCTCAACGGCAAGGCCGAGAACGACGTCTTCAACCGCCTGGTCACCGGCGTCGCACTGTCCGCCAACGAGGCCGAGTGGCTGCGCGCATTCTACCGCTACCTGCGCCAGACCCAGATCGCCTTCACGATCGACACCGTGGTCAACGCGCTGCGCCGCGCGCCGGGCGTGACGCGCGCGCTGGTCGATCTGTTCCGCGTGCGCCACGATCCCACGTTCGGCGGCGACCGCGCGGCGGCGACCGCAGAAGCCGAAGCGCGCCTGCGCGCCGGCCTCGCCGATGTCGCTGCGATCAACGACGACCGCTTGCTGCGGCTCTACTGGGCCACGATCGGCGCGGTCCTGCGAACCAACGCGTTTGCCCCTGCGGGGATCGAGGCGCTCGCTTTCAAACTCGACTCCGCCAAAGTGCCGTCGCTCCCGAGGCCGGTGCCGTGGCGCGAGATCTTCGTCTATTCGCGGCGGGTCGAAGGCATCCACTTGCGCGCCGGCCCGGTCGCGCGCGGGGGACTGCGCTGGTCGGACCGGCGCGACGACTTCCGCACCGAGATCCTAGGGCTGATGAAGGCGCAGCGGGTCAAGAACGCGGTCATCGTGCCGACTGGCGCGAAAGGCGGATTCTATCCCAAGCGGCTGCCCGATCCGGCGCTCGACCGCGCCGGCTGGGCCGCCGAGGGCAAGGCCAGCTACCAGCTTTTCATCCGCACGCTGCTGTCGCTGACCGACAACATCGTCGAGGGCAAAGTGGTCCATCCGGCGGGCGTGGTGATCCACGACGGCGAGGACCCATACTTCGTGGTCGCCGCCGACAAAGGCACTGCCAGTTTCTCCGACGTCGCCAACGCGATCGCCGAAGAGCACGATTTCTGGCTCGGCGACGCGTTCGCGAGCGGCGGTTCGAACGGCTACGACCACAAGGCCATGGGCATCACCGCGCGCGGCGCCTGGCTGAGCGTGCAGCGCCATTTCCGCGAATTGGGCGTCGATGTGCAGACCGATACGGTGCGCGTGGTCGGTTGCGGCGACATGTCGGGCGACGTGTTCGGCAACGGCTTGTTGCTGTCGAAGGCGCTCAAGCTGGTCGCGGCATTCGACCACCGCCATGTGTTCATCGACCCCGATCCCGATCCGGCGGCGAGCTGGCAGGAACGCCGGCGCATGTTCGACCTGCCGGGCTCGAGCTGGGCCGACTATTCGGCCAAGCTGATCTCGAAAGGCGGCGGGGTATTCCCGCGCAGCCAGAAGCAGATCCCACTCTCCCCGGAAGCGCGCGCCGCGCTCGGCATCGAGGCCGAGACGCTCGACCCGGAAAGCCTCATCCGCGCGATCCTGCTCGCGCCGGCGGACCTGATCTGGTTCGGGGGCATCGGTACCTACATCAAGGCCGAGGCCGAGACGCACCCGCAAGTCGGCGACCCGGCCAACGACGGCTTGCGCGTCGACGGCCGCGACATCCGCGCGCGGGTGATCGGTGAAGGCGCCAACCTCGGCGTCACCCAGGCCGGGCGGATCGAGTTTTCGCTGATCGGCAGCGAAAGTCGGGGCGGGCGCATCAACACCGACTTCATCGACAATTCGGCCGGGGTCGATTGCTCGGACAACGAGGTCAACATCAAGATCGCGCTCGAAGCGGCCAAGCGCGCGGGCAAGCTGGCCGAGAAGCGCCGCATCGAACTGCTGCGCGAGATGACCGACGATGTCGCCGCGCTCGTGCTCGAAGACAACCGGCTCCAGGCGCTGGCGCTGTCGGTGGCCGAACTGGGCGGCCCGCGCGGCACGCCGGCGTTCGTGCGGCTGATGGAAATGCTCGAGGACCGCGGCCAGCTCGACCGCCGCACCGAAGGCCTGCCCGATCCCGAATCGATCGCCCGCCGCGCCGCCGACGGCGCCGGCCTGACCCGGCCGGAGCTGGCGGTGCTGCTGTCGAGCTCCAAGCTGGTGCTGCAGCAGGAGATCGAGGACAGCGCGCTGCCCGACGATCCGGGGCTGGTAGACGAACTGATGGCGGCGTTCCCGGCGCCGATGCAGGCCGGCTTCAAGCGCTTCATCCTCGGCCACCGGCTGCGCCGCGAGATCATCGCTACCAAGCTCGCCAACCGCATCGTCAACCGCATCGGCTTCGTCCACCCGTTCGAACTGGTCGAGGAGGAAGGCACTTCGCTGGCGCACGTCGCCGCCGCTTTCGTCGCCGCCGAGCGGCTGTTCGGCATGGCGGAGACCTGGCACATGCTCGAGACCGCGCCGATGGCCGAGCCGGCGCGCCTGCTGCTGTTCCGGCGTGCGTCGTCGGGCCTCAGGACCCAGATCGCGGACCTGATCCGGGTGCGCAGCGAGACCGCCCAGGCGTCGCGGCTGGTGGCCGAACTGGGGCCGGGCATCGACCGGCTGGCCGCGCAAGCCGGCGAACTGCTCAACGCCGAAGGTCGCAGCCACGCCCAGCGCATGCTGTCCGATCTGGCGGCCGCCGGGGCCCCCGAAGCCGAAGCCGCGCGCGTCGCTGCGCTCTACGATCTCGACGGGGCGGTCGGGCTGGCGCACCTCGCGCGCGACAGCCGGATCGATCCGGCCGAGCTGACCCGCGCGTTCACCGAGGTTGGCGCGATCCTCGGTCTCGACTGGGCGCAGATGACCGCCGCGCGGATGAGCCCGTCCGATCCGTGGGAGCGGCTGCTGGTCGGGGGCCTCGCGCGCGACTTCCAGCAGATGCGCTTCGAGTTCCTGCGCGAGCGCGTCGCCCGCCAGCGCGACCCGGGCAAGCCGATTGCGCAATGGGCGGCGGCGCACGAAGCGGCGATCCGCCAGTTCCGCGCGATGATCGCCCGCGCCCAGCGCGCCACCCCGCTGTCGCCGGCGATGCTGGCGCAAATCGCCAGCCAGGCGCGCAACCTGCTCAAACGTTAGCGCTTGACTGGCGCGCGGCCAGCGCGGAATCCGCCAGGCATGAATCATGCCGAAGCGGTCATCGTCGGTACCGGGCACGGCGGCGCCCAAGCGGCGATCGCCCTGCGCCAGCACGGCTTCACCGGCTCGATCCTGCTGGTCGGCCGCGATCCCAACCCGCCATACGAACGCCCGCCCCTGACCAAGGACTATCTGTCCGGCAAGCGCACGTTCGATCGGATGCTGATCCGCCCGCCGGCGTTCTGGGAAGAGCGCGGGATCGCGCTCAAGCTCGGCGCCAATGTCGGCAAGGTCGATCCAGCGGCCAAGGAGCTCACCGTCAGCGGCGGCGAGACGATCGGTTACGGCACGCTGATCTGGGCCGCCGGGGGTGACGCGCGCCGCCTGTCGTGTCCCGGCGCGCATCTCGCCGGCATCCACACCTTGCGCGATAAAGCTGACACCGACCATCTGCTGGGCGAACTCGGCGGCGTCGCCAACTGCCGCGTGGTGGTGGTCGGCGGCGGCTACATCGGGCTCGAAGCCGCCGCCGCCCTGCGCGAGCGCGGCTGCGCGGTGACGCTGGTGGAGCAACGCGCGCAACTGCTGGCGCGCGTCGCCGGCGAGGACCTGGCGCGGTTTTTTGAGGCCGAGCACCGCGCTCACGGCGTCGAGTTCCGCCTGTCGGAAGAAGTCTCCCGCATCGACGGCACCCAGCGCGCCGAGGGCGTGGCGCTCAGCAGCGGCGAGACGCTGCCCTGCGATGTGATGGTGGTCGGCATCGGCATCGTGCCCTCGGCGGGGCCGCTGATCGCCGCCGGGGCGAGCGGCGCGGACGGGATCGACGTCGACGAATACTGCCGCACGACGCTGCCCGAGGTCTATGCGATCGGCGATTGCGCGGCCCATGCCAGCGCTTACGCGGGCGGGGCGGTGATCCGGCTCGAATCGGTCCAGAACGCCCACGACATGGCAACCACCGCGGCCAAGGCGATCTGCGGGGAGCCAGAGCCCTATTCGGCGGTGCCGTGGTTCTGGTCGAACCAGTACGATCTCAGGCTGCAGACCGTTGGGCTGAGCCTCGGATACGACACCACCGTCCTGCGCGGATCGCCGGAGGAACGCAGCTTCTCGGTCGTCTATCTGCGCGGCGGCGCGGTGATCGCGCTCGACTGCGTCAACCGCACCAAAGACTACGCGCAGGGCCGCAAGTTGGTCGAAGCGCGCGCGGTCATCGACCCGCAGGACCTGCTCGACGCCGAACGGCCGCTCAAGGACTTGCTGTAAGCCGCCCAAGCGCCCAGCGCGCCGCTTCCGCCACCACCGGGTCGGGATCGTCAAGCAGCGCGCGCACCGGCGCGATCAGCTCGGCGCGCGCGCTGTTGCCCGCAGCGATCAGGCAGTTGCGCACGAACCGGTCGCGCCCGACGCGCTTGATCGGGCTGCCGGCGAACAGCAGGCGGAAACCGGCATCGTCGAGCGCGAGCAACTCGTCCAGCCGCGGCGCGACCAGCTCGGCGCGCGGCAGGAACGCGCGCTGGGCGGCCGCGGCTTCGGCGAAGCCGTTCCAGGGGCACACCGCCAGGCAGTCGTCGCAGCCGTAGATGCGGTTGCCGATCGCCTCGCGGAACTCCTCGGGGATCGGGCCTTTGTGCTCGATCGTCAGGTACGAGATGCAGCGCCGCGCATCGAGCCGGTAAGGCGCCGGGAAGGCGTCGGTCGGGCAAGCCTGCTGGCACGCATCGCACGAGCCGCAGCGGTCGGCGTGGCTCTCGTCCGGCGCGAACGGCAGCGTGGTGTAGATCGCGCCGAGGAACAGCCACGAGCCGTGCTCGCGGCTGACGAGGTTGGTGTGCTTGCCCTGCCAGCCGATTCCGGCCGCCTGCCCGAGCGGCTTTTCCATCACCGGCGCGGTGTCGACGAACACTTTCACTTCCGCCTCGGGCGCTTCGGCCACCAGCCAGCGCGCCAGCGCCTTGAGCGCCTTCTTAAGCACATCGTGATAATCGCGCCCTTGTGCATAGACCGAGATCCGACCGCGCTCGCCGTGCTCCGCCAGCGCCAGCGGGTCGAAGCCGGGCGCATAGCTCATGCCGAGCGCGATCACGCTCCTGGCTTCCGGCCACAGCGACTGCGGGCCCTGCCGCTGGCCGGCGCGCGCCTCCATCCACTCCATCTCGCCGTGGCGGCCTTCGCCGAGCCATTGATGGAGGCGCTCGCTGCGCACCGGATCGTCGCTCGCCGCCGCGAAGCCGACCGCCGCGAAGCCGAGCTCGCGCGCCTGCTCGGCCAGCCGCGCCTGCAGCGCGCCGAGTGCACGATTGCGGTTGCTCGCGCCGTCAGGGCTTGCGAAAGGGGCGGCCATGGTGTCGCGGCTAGGCGAACCCGCGCGGGCGGACAACCTCGGAGCGAGCGCCGGGCCCAAACCCGGCTTGGCGATTGAAGCGCGCGGGCTGGTCAAGCGGTTCGAAGGCACGGTGGCGGTCGATGGCGTCGATCTCGCGGTCCCCGAAGGCGCGATCTACGGCATCCTCGGCCCCAACGGGGCCGGCAAGACCACGACGATCCGCATGCTGCTGGGGATCATCGAACCCGATTCGGGCGTGCGCCGCGTGCTCGGCCGCGACGACCCGCACGAGATCGCCCGGCTGATCGGCTACCTGCCCGAAGAGCGCGGGCTCTACCCTTCGATGAAGGCTTACGAGGCGATCGCCTTCATGGGCGCGCTGCGCGGGTTGCCGCTGGCCGAAGGGCGCAAACGCGGCCGCGCGCTGATGGAAGCGCACGGGCTCGGCCATGCGGTCGAACGGCAGATTCGCCAGCTCTCCAAGGGCATGGCGCAGACCGTGCAACTGCTCGGCACGTTGGTCCACGAGCCGCGCCTGGTGGTGCTCGACGAGCCGTTCTCGGGCCTCGACGCGATCAACCAGGGCAAGCTCGAAGTGCTGATCCGCTCGCTGGCAGCGAAGGGCACCACGGTGATCTTCTCGACCCATGTGATCGCCCACGCCGAACGCCTGTGCGAGCAAGTGGCGATCATCGCCGGGGGCAAAGTGCCCTATGCCGGTTCGGTCGACACCGCGCGCGATCGCATTCCGCCCCAGGTGCGCCTCGAGACCCGCCGGCGCGACGGCGCCTGGCTCGCCGCATTGCCGGTCGGCGCGCGGCGCGAGGGCGACCTGTGGCAGTTCGCGCTGCCCGAAAGCGGCATCGAACCGCTGTTGCGCGCATTGATCGAAGGCGATGCGGGCATCCAGTCGCTGTCGATCGAGCGCGCCGGGCTGCACGACGCCTTCGTCGCCATCGCCGGTGCGGCGGCGGCCAAGGCGCTCGCGCAACCCGATGCAGTCGAGGTTGCGGCATGAGCGGCGCGCAGGGCGAGCGGCTGAGCCGGCTGCAAGCCGCCTTCGTGATCGCGCGGCGCGATTTCACCGCGATCCTGTTCAGCCGCGCGTTTTTCTTCTTCCTGCTCGGGCCGCTGTTCCCGATCGTGGTCGGCGCGCTGGCCGGCGGAATCGGCAACCGGGTGCAAAGCACCACCGCGCCGCCCCAGATCGGGGTGGCGATGCAGGCGGCCGACGTCGAAGCGATGCTGACCGCGCGGCAGCGGCTGGCCGCGCAGCTTGGCCCGGGAATGCCCGCGATGGTCGCGCTCGAACGGCTCGCCCCGGGCGAAAGCTACGACGCGCGCGGCGCGCTCGCGACGCGTAAGGGCGCGCTGGGCGCCGTGCTGACCGGTACGCCGGAAGCGCCGCAGCTTACCGTGACCGACCAGTTCCAGTATTGGGCCGGCCCGGTCGCGTTGGTCGCAGCGGCGGCGCGCGATTCGGCGCTGACCGAGTTCCCGCGCGTGCGCACGGTTGCCGTCGCCTCCAGCGCCGCAAGCGATTCGCGCGCGCGAATGCGGACCGCGCAGGCCGGCCAGTTGCTGCTGTTTCTGTTGACCATGCTGCTCGCCGGCATGGTGCTCTCCAACCTGGTCGAGGAGAAGGCCAACAAGGTGATCGAAATCCTCGCCGCGGCGGTCCCGATGGACGCGGTGTTCCTCGGCAAGCTGTTCGCGATGCTGGCGGTCTCGCTCGTGGGGATCAGCGTCTGGGGCACGGTGATCGGCGGACTGGTGTGGCTGGCCGGGATGGACAGCCCGCTGTCGAGCGTGATCGACCTCAGCAACCTCGTGGCGCCCGGAGTCGGCTGGCCGTTGTTCTTCGTGCTCGCGGTGATCTATTTCTCGATGGCCTACCTGCTGCTCGGCTCGATCTACCTCGCGATCGGGTCGCTCGCGACCACGGTGCGCGAGGTGCAGACGCTGTCGATGCCGGTCACGATGGGCCAGGTGCTGCTGTTCTTCTTCGCCAGCCTGGCGATCGGCGACACCGGCGACTGGGTCGAATGGGCGGCCGCGATCTTCCCGTTCAGCTCGCCGTTCGCGATGCTCGCGCGCGCGGCGATGGACGACGCGATCTGGCCGCACTTCCTGGCGCTCGCCTGGCAGGCGGCGTGGGTCGCGCTGTCGATCCGGCTTGGGGCCACGCTGTTCCGGCGCCGGGTCATGATGTCCGGCCCGCAACGCGAAAAACGCCGCCTGTTCGGCCGCAAGGCGGCGCCGGGCAAGGCAATGGCCCGGGCCTAGACCGTTCAGGCGCGGTTCGGTAGATTGCGCGCAGGGAGACGCGCATGACCCACTCGATCCTTTCGCGCCGCGCTGCGCTCGCCTGGCTGGCCGGCGGCGCCGCTCTGACCACGCTCGCCGCATGCGGCTCGCAGGCCCAGGCGGCCACCTTCAAGGTCACTCTGACCGACGCGCAGTGGCGCAGCCGGCTGTCGCCTGCAGCTTACCAGACGCTCCGGCACGAGGCGACCGAGGCGCCGTTCACCTCGCCGCTCGATAAGGAGAAGCGCCGGGGCACGTTCCTGTGCGCGGGCTGCGACAACGAACTCTTCGACAGCGCGACCAAGTTCGACAGCCGCACCGGCTGGCCCAGTTTCTACCGCCCGCTGACGCGCGCGATCGGCACGAAGACCGATTTCAAGCTCGGCTATCCGCGCACCGAAGTGCACTGCGCCGATTGCGGCGGACACCTGGGCCACGTGTTCGAAGACGGCCCCCGCCCGACCGGGCTGCGCTATTGCATGAACGGCGTGGCGATGAAGTTTCGGCCGGCCTGAGGCAACATCTGCTGGATCAGTACTTGATCCGATACAGTTGAAACGGTTTAGGCTGCCCCAGCTCGATCGGCTCAAGCCAGGCCGGGGGCCGCCCCGCTATCAGCCGTGCGGCCAATCCGGTGGGCGCTTCTTCGGCGAACAACCGCGCTTCGTGCAAGTCGTCGCAGAACACGAGATAGCGCGCGCGACGCTGACGCATGATCTCGCGCGCCCGTTCAGGCGGGACCGTGAACGCCAGAATCACGTCGCGCATGGCCGCGTGGCCACGGTGGTGGCCGGTCGCGACGACGGCGTGATGGCTCCGGCCGAGCAGTTCCGGACCGATATCGAGCGGGGCCAGCGCAGTCCCGGCAGGAATGCGGTTGAGCAGCGGGACCGAGGTAGTCAGCGCGCAGGTCGAATCGGTGACTTTGCTCATGGCGCCGGTTTGGACCGTGCTTTCGCCTACCGTGACCTTGGCCAGCGCGGTTGGCGCGCTCGGGAGCAAGATCAGCACCGCCGACAGACCGCCGAGTCCCTTCCGTCCGAGAGTGGAGGCGGTTCGTAGCCGCTCGAGCAGGCGCACGGTTAGCCAACCGATAGGAACGGCAGAGAGCGCGCCGACAAACGCCTGCGAGCGCCAGGTGAGCACTGCCGCGACAAAACCGACCGCTGCAATGATCAAGTATTCGGTCCACCATTGCCTTTCCTCTGGGGGACTAATGCCGATCAATCGCGCCAGTGTGACCAGCGCGATGATCCCGCCGATCACCACCGGCACCGCGAGCGCAGCGGGAACATGCCAGACCGGCAGCCCTTCGAGCACGTTCTCGTACCAGAAATGGCGCACTTCCGGCTCCAGGTTGCCGAACGGTCCGGAGACGCATTCGGGAGTGACAGTCAGGAGCACGGCGAGCCCCGCCGCGGCCGAAAGGCCGAGCAGCCCGGTTGCCGCCAATCGGGAGCGTGGATCGACTGCAGCGACGGCCAGCGTTGCCAGGGTGGTTGTCGAAAATACCGCGAGATGCACCGGCGAGACCGCATCGCAATGGGCGGCAAGATCGACGAGGCCGCGCGTGGCGAGGAACAGCGCCCCGAGCGTCGCAGTGAGGGTCAGCAAGAAAGTCGGTAGCGACCGGCGATCGTGGTGCACCAGCCAGCGCAGGCCAAAGACCAGGCCAAATGCCGCCAAGTGCGGCAGGATCTCGAGCGAGATGGACAGGCCGAAGGCAAGCGCCACTCCCGAAAGGACCGCCCCCCGGCCGCGCCGTCCGGGTAGCAGGCCAAGCAGAGCAACCATCACACAGGCTACCTGCCAGCCGTGGTGATCGATCCGGAGCGGCTGAATCTGCGCCACGAACAGCGGTGAAAGGCCGAGCGCCAAGCCGGCAAATGTGACTTCGTCGCCGGAGAAGAAGCGGTCTGCCACTTTGCAGACGACGGCGAGGACCACTCCCAGCGTCAGCAGCGGTACCAGCACGATCGTCACTGTCTCGGCCAGCAAGGGGCCGAGCAGCCAAGTCAGGCTTCCCAAGATCGCGGCGAGCGGAATGTCCACCAACCGCGACCAGTGCATCAGCGTTCCGTGCGGGGGATCGAGCCGGTACTGATGGAGATCGAACCAGTCCTGCCCGGCGAGCAGATCGCGCACCTGCACCAATCGCAGGATGTCGTCGGGGTCGGGGAATTCACGCGCGGCGATGTTGTAAGCATTCATTGCTACAATGATGCCGCTTAGTACGGCCCAGATGGCCGCCATGCGGGCGAGCGGGAAGGGTGGCCGCGCAAGCTCCATCACGGCGCCGCGCGGAAGACCACGCGGCTGCGCAAAATCCAGGTCGCCGCAAAACTTACCCCGATCGCCGCGACCTTGGCGAGACGCGGGTCGATCCCGGCGCTGTGCCCGGCCCACACGATCGCGGTCGTCAGCGCCAACCCGACCAGCGCCGAACCGACGAACAGGGCCTTTTGCCGGGTCCGCTCGATGCCCCCGGGCGCGACACCGTCTGCGAAGACGGCGCGGCTCGACATCAGCCAATGCGCGGCAATGCCCGCGCCATAGGACAGCGCCGAAGCGCTCGCCGGCCAGACCCCGAGCGCCAGCAGCGCCAGGAAGCAGCCGAGATCGACCGCCAGCGCGCCCCCGCTCGCCAGCAGGTAGCGGACCAGCCGCATGTCGCCGAATCGCATCACCAGCGCGCTCACGCCGCCTTGCGCTCGCGCTGAGCGACGCGCCGCGGCACTTCGCGTACCGAACCCAGCGCGGCCGCCTGGTCTGCGGTTACGGCCCGCGGCGGAGCGCCCTTGTCGGCACCCTCGTCGCCCGCCTCGTGATACTCGGCGTCCTCGTTGACTTGCCAGGTGTCATAGACCCGCGCCCCGGCGAGGATGTTCTCGACCGTCAGCATCGCGGTCATCATCGCGTGGTCCTGGTTGTTGTAGCGGTGCATGCCGTTGCGGCCGACCAGGTGCAGCGTCGGATGCCAGGCCTCGAGTTCCTCGCGCATCGCCGCGACGTTGGCCGCGTAGTCCTCGTCGTAGACCGGATAGGCCTTTTCCTGGCGCACCACGGCGCCGCCGATCACGTCAGTTGGATCGAGCAGGCCGAGGATCGCCATCTCGCGTTTGGCCAGTTCGACCAGCTCGTCATCGGAGGACGACCACAAGCCGTCGCCTTCGAAGCAGAAGTACTCGAGGCCGACGCAGGCAACCGCGGGATCGGGCACCATCTCGGGAGACCAACTGCGGAAGTTCTGAACCCGCCCGACCTGGACCTTGCTGTCGTGGATGTAGATCCAGTTGTCGGGGAACAGGTCGTTGGAGCGGATCATCAACGCCACCGTCAGAAAGTCGCGGTACTTGAGCTGCGAGGCTTCGAGCGTGGTCGACGGCAGTGGGTGCAGGCGCGCGGCAAGCTCGCGCATCGGCGCAGAGCTGATCGCGTGGTCGGAGGAGATGACGAGTTCGCCGTCAGGCCCGCTGGCGGTCAGCCGCCAACCGCCGGCACCGTCGGCGGCGAGCTGCTTGAGCGCATGGCCCATGTAGATGCGGCCGCCTGCCGCCTCGATCTTGTCGCGCGCGGCCTCCCACATCATGCCCGGGCCAAGCCGCGGGTAACGGAAGGTCTCGAGCAGGGTCTTAACCGCCTGCCCATCGTTGGGCCGCTTGTTGAGGCCGAGCGAGCGCTTGATTCCGTCGGTCACCGCGCCCCACAGCGACAAGCCCTTGATCCGCTGCGCGGCCCAGTCGGCGCTCATTTCGGTGCAGGGCATGCCCCACACCTTCTCGGTGTAGGTCTTGAAGAAGATCGTATAGAGCTTCCGCCCGAACTGGTTGCTGGTCCAGTCCTCGAAGCTCTTGACGGCCTTGATCGGAAACAGCCGCGCCCAGCCATAACTGACCATACAGGCGGCCGAGCGCATTACGCCGAGGTTCGTGAGGGCCTCGAACGCGCGCAGCGGGTAAGAATAGAACCTGCCCTCGTAATAGATCCGGCTCATCCGCGGGCGCTGGATGAAGTCGTCGGGCAGAATCTCGTTCCACAGGTCGACCACCTGTTGGCTCTTCGAGAAGAACCGATGCCCGCCGATGTCGAAACGATACCCTTGGTGTTCGACGGTGCGGCTTATGCCGCCGACATAGCGCGGGTCTTTCTCGATTACCGCGACGCGCTTGCCGGCCTTGGTTAGAAGGTAAGCAGCGGTCAGGCCCGCTGGGCCGGCGCCGATCACGACGACGTCCACCACGTTCGCGCGTGCCGCCTCGGCGGCGGCTGAGCGATCTGCGCTATCCATGAAACCCCCGGCTGTCTCGTCAGCCTCGGGAGTGAAGGAGAATGGTTATTTCGAAGTTAAGCCGCGGTCGATTTCGGACCGGGTCTCTGCGCGGCTGGCGCGGCGCGCGCCGCGGCCTGCATGCGCGTCGCCAGTTCCGACAGTTCGGCGAGCTTGAAGGTCTCTTCGAAGACGATGCCGTACTGTTCGTCCTTGCGCCAGCGTACTTTGCCGTAGAGGCGCGGCAGCCAGTCGGAGCGGAGCGCGACCAGCTGGCCGATCGCCAGCCGTTCCGGGCAGCGCAGGCGCGCGCCTTGCTGTGAAAAGTTGATCACGGTGGCGTCGATCCTGTGTTCGCCGAACTCGACCACCGCCGGCATGTCCGCATTCAGGCGCATCGGCCGGTTGGGATAGGGCCCAGCATTCGCCAGGATCTTGTCGATGTCGATGGGGCCGTGGAAATGGAAGCCCGCCGCCAGATCCTTCTGCCACACCAGGGTGGCGGGATAGGCGATGCCGGTCAGAATCTCGAGCGCGAACGGGCCCTTATCGATCACCGGATGGAACAGCCGGACGCTGACGCCGGTCTCGGATACGTCGCGCATCACGCACGGAAACTCGAACCGGCCGCAGATCAGCTTGGCCGGGCGGATGACCAGCCCGAACCGGGCAGCCCGACGGGTTTCGAGGCCGCTCTCGTACGGGTTTGCCGGCACTGTCTCCGTCGATCGGGCCATTCCGCTCACGCTCAGTTCTCCGGTTCCCGCCCTGGGATTGCCGATTCCACAGTAACTCTTCGCCGTCGACTTATAACAACACGGTTACCACACGTCCAAGTGCCTCTGTAGAAACACAATACTTAATATTTTATCTTGCTGGTGGTGCGGGCGGTGGGACTCGAACCCACACGAGCAAAGCTCAGGGGATTTTAAGTCCCCGGCGTCTACCATTCCGCCACGCCCGCGATATGCGCAGGACTAGCCGCGCGGCGAGAGCCTTACCAGTAGCGCGCGCTCGCCCAGGCGGCGCCTTCGGCGAGCGCGGCCAGCTTGCCCCAGACGACTTCGGGGTCGAGATTGCCGCTGCCGGCGTGGACCGAAAAACCGCAATCGACCCCGGCCATGATCCGCTCGCGCCCGAGCAGGTCGGCATAGCGCCCGATCCGCTGCGCGATCAGCTCGGGATGCTCGACGTAAGGGCTCTGCGGCTCGATCATGCCCGGGCACAGTACTTTGCCGTCGGGCAGCGGGTTGTCTTCGAAGAACGCGAACTCGTGCGCGTGGCGCGGGTTCGCCCCTTCGAGCAGCACGGTCTGCGGTTTTGCGCTCCACACGATGTCGGCGATGTCGGCGAGCGGCACGTCGTGCGTATGCGGACCTGGGTAGTTGCCCCAGCACAAGTGCATCCGCAGCCGCTCGGCCGGGATGTTGCGCAAAGCGTGATTGAGCGCGGCGACGTTCATACCGATGCGCTTGCGGAACTCTTCGAGCGACAGGCCGGTGAACTGCACGTGGCGGCCCATCGCCAGGTCCGGACAATCGACCTGCAGCACGATCCCGGCAGCGGCGATCGCTTCGTACTCGTGGCGCAGTCCCTCGGCGAGCGCGAACACGTATTCCTCGTCGCTGGCGTAGTAGGCGTTGGGAAAGAACAACGCGGTCACGCCCGGCGAGGCGGCGGACATGAACGTCTCGTGCCCGTTCGCAAGCCGGCTGAGCCGCTCGGCATCCTCGCGCGGCGCGTCCATGTCGATCACTTCGATCGGCGCGGTGCACGCGGGCGCGCTGCGCTTGGCCCGACCTTTATTGCCGAACACCAGCGCCTTGGCCCCGGGGAACGCTTCGAGGTCCTCGAACTCGTACTGGCCCGCTTCGCCGCCGAAGCCCGCCAGGCGGTGCTTGATGTAAGTCGCGTAGCTCGGCTTCGACATCTCGCCGTCGCCGATCACGCTGACGCCGGCGCGCCTCTGGCGCTCGATCACATGGGCCGTGGCGCGTTCGACCGCCTCGCCCAGCACGCTCTCGTCCACCGCTTCCCCGCTCTCGCGCGCGAACATCAGCGCGAGCAGGTCGTCGGGCCTTGGCAGGCTGCCGGTATGCGTGGTCTTGAAGCTCATGCCCTCAAGCCAGTTCGGCGCGGACGATCGCCGCCCCGTCGGCCATCGCCTTCATCTTCCCGAAGGCCACTTCGCGCGGCAGGTACTTGAGCCCGCAATCGGGCGCGACGATGATCTTATCCGCCGGCACGTGCGGCAGTGCGCGGCGGATGCGCGCGGCGACGATTTCGGGCTCCTCGACCGCGTGAGTGGACAAGTCGAGCACGCCAAGGATCACCGTCTTGCCCCCCAGCGTCGCCAGCACAGCGGTGTCGAGGTTCGACTGCGCGGTCTCGATCGAGATCTGCTGCACGCCGCTGCTGCCCAGCTCGGGCAGGAAGCTGTAGCCCTCGGGCCGCTCGTGGATCAGGTGCGCGTAGCCGAAACAGATGTGCAGCGCGGTGGTGCCGGTCACGCCCTCGAGCGCGCGTTCGAGCGCCCTGAGGCCGTAAGCCCGCGCCTTGTCGGGCCGCGCCTGCATGTAAGGC
The DNA here is from genome assembly GCA_002279825.1 of Sphingomonadales bacterium 12-68-11. Lineage (GTDB taxonomy): Bacteria > Pseudomonadota > Alphaproteobacteria > Sphingomonadales > Sphingomonadaceae > Croceibacterium_A. Next base: position 168,610 of record NCCV01000001.1, on the reverse strand, counting down.
TCGTCGAGCTGCACCACATCGACCCCGGCGGCGAACAGGTCCTTGATCTCCTCGTTGACCGCGCCGGCATAAGCGAGCGCCAGCGCCTCGCCGTCGCCGTAGAAGTCGTCCTGCGCCTGCTGGGCCATCGTGAACGGGCCGGGCACGGTGATCTTGGTCAACTTGCCCGGGCTGACATGCTCGCGCAGGAACGCGACGTCGCGCACCTGCACCGCATGGCGGCGATGGATCGGCCCGACCACGCGCGGCACCGGCACCGGCTCGCCGCTGCGGTCGAGCGCGGTGCCGTGGTTGTCCATATCGACCCCGTCGAGCGCGGTGGCGAAACGGTTCGAATAGCTTTCGCGCCGCATCTCGCCGTCGGTGATAATGTCGAGCCCGGCGCGCTCCTGCTCGGCGGTCGCATAGACCGTGGCGTCGTCCCAGGCCTGCTCCAGCCACGGCTCGGGCACGCGCCACAGTTCCTTGACGCGGGTGCGCGGCGGGAACCGGCCGGCCAGCTTCTCGCGGTCGATCAGCCAGTCGGGCTGGGCGTAGGAGCCGACCAGCGAGGTAGGGAGCAGCATTCGGGGCTTCCTCTTTTTTATGGCTTCGTCATTGCGAGGGGCCGTAGGCCCCGCGGCAATCCAGGGCCGCGCTTCACCGCCCTGGATCGCGTCGTCGCTACGCTCCTCGCGATAACGAGTGTTTTTGTTCTGGGGCCCCTCAGGCCGCTTCGTCGTGGCGGAAGCCGTTGTTAGTGCGGTGGTCGCCCGCGAGCCAGCGGGCAAGCTCGGCGTGGGCGCCGGCGCGTCGCTGCTCGGCGCCGAGTGCAGCGCGCGGATCGTCGCACGTGAACTCGACCGTCATCCCGTTGGGATCGACCACATAGACCGACCGGCAATAGCCATGCTCGAGCGTGTAAGTGACCGGCAGGCCGGCTGCCTCGATCCGCTTCTCCAGCTCGGCCTGCGTCTCCTGGTCGACGTTGAGCGCGATATGCACGAACGGGGTCGCGGGCATCTCGGGCCCGAACTGGGCCTGGTCCTCGGCGTCGGCGAACTGGAAGAACGCCAGCGCGCTGCCGTCGCCGATCTCGAAGAAGCAGTGGCAATACGTGCGGTCCTTGCCGAACAGGAAGTCGGTCTCGCACCAGGTCGCGGTGAGCGGGATGCCGAGGATATCCTCGTAGAAGTGGCGCGTCGCCTCGAGGTCCTTGGTCACATAGGCCGTGTGGTGCAGCCGGCTCGGCAGCGTGCTCATCGCGTCTCTCCCGTCACGGTCCGACTCTGCTTCGGCCGCCCTGTTCGCAGTCTAACAAACCCGCGCCATGGGGCAACGTCCTTCGAGACGCGTCTCGAAGGACCGAAGTCTAGCGCCCCAGCACCCCGGCATTGTCCGCCCCCAGCTCGGGCGGCGGCACCACGCTATCCTCGATCTCGCCGTCGAAGCGCACCGGGAAGCGGATCGTCCGAAAGGTCCCGCGCGCGCCCTGGCCTTCGACCACCAGCCGGTGGTGCCTGGCCAGCTCGCCTTCGACCACCTCCTTCGAGGAATAGACCGGCGAATGCGGAACTTCGAGCGCGGCGAGACGCTCCTCCCAATAGGCGCGCGGCTGCCTGGCAAAGATCGGGGCGAGGAACTCGACCACTTTCTCGTAGTTCGCGATCCGTGCCGGGCGGCTTTCGAACTCGGGCCGCTGGAGCATGTCCGGCTCTCCGACCGCTCCGGCGAGGTTCTCCCAGAACTTGGGCGGGCTCGACATGTGCAGCGCGATCCAGCCCTCGTCGGCGCACTGGAACACGTAGCTCTGGCTGACATGCGGCCGCGACCACGGGCCCATCACTTCGCCCTGCGACAGGTAATGGGTGAAATCGTCGAGGTTGAAGTGGCTCATCGCCTCGAACATCGAGGTTTCGACGAGGCGACCCTTGCCCGTCCGCTCCCGCTCATAGAGCGCCGCGACCACCCCGAACGCCCCATAGAACCCCGTTACAGCGTCACCGATCGCCGGCCCCACCACGCGCGGATTGGCGGGATTGACCAGCAGGCGCAGGAACCCGGTCACCGCCTGGCTGACAGTGTCGAACGCCGGCCGGTCCTGCCACGGCCCGTCGTTGCCGAAGCCCGAGATGCCGCAATAGATCAGCCGCGGGTTGATCCCCTGCAGCCGCTCGGGCCCGACCCCGAGCCGCTCGGCCACGCCGGGGCGAAAGTTCTGGATGAACACGTCCGCCGTTTTCACCAGCTCATCCAGCGCCGCGAGGTCCGCCGGCTCCTTGGTGTTGAGCTCGACCGACTTCTTGTTGCGGTTGTAGGTCTGGTAATGCGGCGAATAAAGATCGCCCTTGAAGGCGCGGAACGGGTCGCCCGTGCCCGGCATTTCGACCTTGATCACTTCGGCGCCCAGGTCCGCCAGCAGCATGCCCGCCGCCGGGCCGGTGATGAACGTGCCCATGTCGAGCACGCGGATGCCTGCCAGCGGCTTGGCCATCTTTCTCTCCCACCTTCCGCCCCGTTAGGGGATTCATTCCCCCCTTGCCGTTCGGGTCGAGCGAAGTCGAGACACGTGCGCGCGGTGTCTCGACTTCGCTCGACACGAACGGTGTAGGGTGCTTGAAGCCAAGCCCCCACGGAGGAGAAACCCATGCGCATCGGCAAGCAGGACGCGCCTTTTACCGCCATCTGCACGTCGGACGCGGACAGCATCACCGTGCGCGGGCGCGACCTGATGACCGAGGTCATCGGCAAGATGGATTTCTCCAGCTACTTCTGGCTGCTCGTCACCGGACAGGAGCCGAACGAGGAGCAGGCCTTCTTCCTCAACGCGGTGCTCTGCGCGCTCGCCGAGCACGGCCTCGTGCCGAGCGTGGTCGCCGCGCGGATGACTTACGCGGCGGCGCCCGAGGCCCTGCAAGGCGCGGTCGCCGCCGGGCTGCTCGGCTGCGGCTCGGTGGTGCTGGGCAGCGCGGAGGTGGCGGGCAAGTTCTACGCCGAGTGCGTGGCGGACGCGAAGGAACGCGGCGTGAGCGCCGAGGACGCGGCCAGGGACGGTGTGCTGCGCCTGCGCGCCACCAAGCAAGCGATCCCTGGCTTCGGCCACCCGCAACATTCTGGCGGCGACCCCCGCGCTAACCTCCTGCTGCGCCTCGCCGACGAGCGCAGCGTCTCCGGCCCGCACGTCGCGATGATGCGCGCGATCGGCGCCGCGCTGCCCGAGACGATCGGCCGCAGCCTGCCGATCAACGTCAACGCGGCGATCCCCTCGATCATGCTCGACCTTGGATTTCCGCTCGCTGCGCTCAAGGGCATCGGCCTGCTGTGCCGAACGGCGGGGCTGATCGGGCACCTGACCGAGGAGGCCGAGCGGCCGATCGGGTTTATCCTGTCGGGCGCGGCGGCGGCGGCGATTGAGTATGATGGGGAATGACCAAACTCGTAGGACTTCGAAATGTCGGGTTATCAAACCAGCAAAGCGACACGGGTTATCGGGATCGCCCTTGTCGTGTTAGCGATATTGGCATTGCCAGTGGCCTGCGTGTCTATGGTGTTTCGCGGCCCTTATACAACAACCTTCCCTCGAAGCTTCAACTCCGCGCAATGGAAAGCTGCTGACACTTGGGGCAACACTCGGTGCGGCATGATCGCAGACCTAAATTATCGGATTGGCCTAGTCGGCAAGACTCGCACTGACCTCGTCGCCCTGCTCGGCGAACCCGAAGACGAGGACAATGATCCCGTCCTAAGCCACTGGCATCTGTGCCCAAGCTTCATGGACGTGTTCATTCTCGAAGTGCGCTGGCGTGGTGACCGAGTTGAGGATGCTTGGGTACGAGATACCTGATTGCCAAGCCCCGTTCTCCCTCTCAAAGTGCATAAGGGAGAGCTAAATGCCGGCTGAGGAATTCGACTACATCGTCGTCGGTGCGGGATCGGCCGGCGCGGCGCTGGCGGCGCGGTTGGGCGAGGCCGCGAACCGCACGACTTGCGTGATCGAGGCCGGCGGGCAGGACACCCATCCGTTCATCCACGTGCCCAGCTTCGTCGCGGCGGCGATCGGGCGCCAGGCGACCAACTGGCGGTTCAAGACCGTGCCGCAACCCGGCATGGCCGGGCGCGAGATCCCGGTGCCGCGCGGGCGCGTGGTCGGCGGTTCGGGCTCGATCAACGGCATGGTCTATTTCCGCGGCCACCCGACCGATTACGACGACTGGTCCGACGGCGGCGCGACCGGCTGGTCCTACGCCGAAGTGCTGCCCTACTTCACCCGCACCGAGCACAACGAGGATTTCCCCGAAAGCGTGTTCCACGGCGCGCACGGCCCGGTGAACGTCAAGCTGGTGGAGAACCCCAACGCGCTGAACTACGCGTTCATGGACGCGCTTGCGGCGCTGCAATTTCCTGCCTGCCCGGACTTCAACGGCGCCAATTCCGAAGGCTACGGCCGCCGCCAGGGGCTGCTGCGCGACGGCCTGCGCGAAACGACCGCCAAGGCCATGCTCCGCCCGGCGCTGGCGCACGGCAACATCCATATTCAGACCGACGCCAAAGTTGCGCGCGTGACCGTCGAGAACGGGCGCGCCACCGGGGTCGAGCTGACCGACGGCCGCCGGATCTGGGCACGCCTCGAGGTGATCCTCTCAGCCGGCACCGTGCAGACCCCTCAGATCCTGCTGCTCAGCGGCATCGGCCCGGCCGCGCACCTCAAGGCCATGGGCATCGAGGTGGTCCGCGATCTCCCCGGCGTCGGCGAGAACTACCAGGACCATGTAGCCAGCCCGCTGCACATGGAGACGCGCGACACGACCAGTTACGGCTGGTCGTGGCCGACCGTGCCGCGCAACCTGTTCTACGGGCTCCAGTACCTGCTGACCCGCACCGGGCCGCTCGCCGGCAACGTATTCGAGAGCGTCGCCTTCCTGCGCACCGACCCGAGCCTGGCCAAGCCCGACGTGCAGTTCGTGTTCCAGCCGGCCAGGCGGCTGACCAATCCCCGGATCCCGTTCCCGGTCGGGCACGGCTACGCGATCAGCCCGGTCGCGCTGTACCCCAAGAGCCGCGGCACCGTGCGCCTCGCCAGTCCCGACGCCGAGGCCGCGCCGCTGATCGACCCGCACTTGCTGGAGCACCCGGACGACATCAAGCCGCTGATCCGCGCGCTGCGCATCGCCCGCGCCGCCTTCGCCACCGAACCTTTCGCCCAGTACCACGGCACCGAGTTCGCGCCGGGCGCCGATGTGCAGAGCGACGAGGCGCTCGACAAATACATCCGCGAGACCGGCTACACCGTCCACCACCCGGTCGGCACCTGCCGCATGGGTTCGGACGCGGGTGCCGTGGTCGATCCGCAGCTGCGCGTGAACGGCATCCAGGGCCTGCGCATCGCCGACGCGTCGGTCATGCCGACGGTGATCGGCGGCAACACCAACGCGCCCTGCGTGATGATCGGCGAGCGCGCCGCCGACTTCGTCCTCGGCAAGCCGCCGCTGCAGGCAGCTGAGCTGCCGCCGGAGAGCGTGGCGCGATCGGGCAAAACGAGTGCCAAGAAGAGCCGCAAAGCGGCCTGAGGGAGAGGACATGGCGAAGGAACACATGAAATCCTGGCAGGTGGGCGACATGACCGTCACCCGCGTGGTCGAGCTGTGGGACTTCCAGGACGACATCCACATGACCATGCCCGACGCGACGCCCGAGGAGGTGATCGCGCTCGAATGGCTGCACCCGCACTACGCGACGCCGGACGGGCGTCAGCGGATGAACTTCCAGGGTTTCGTGGTGCAGGCCCCCGATCGCGTGATCGTGGTCGACTCCTGCATCGGCGCCGGGCGGGAGCGGGACTTCGATGTGTTCTGCGATCTTCCGGAGGGCTTCCTCGAAGACCTCGAAAGCCTCGGAATCAGCCGTCATGACGTCGATACCGTCATGTGCACGCACCTGCACTTCGACCACGTCGGCTGGAACACCTACAAGGATCCCGAGAGCGGCGAATACAAGCCGACCTTCCCCAATGCCCGCTACCTGTTCGGGCGCACCGAATACCAGGCCTGGCAGCAAACGATCCGCTTCGACGGCCACCACACCGACACCCACCTGATCGAATGCGTCGATCCGATCGTGGCGGCCGGCATGGCCCAGTTCATCGACGCCGATCACACGATCGCGCAGGGACCCGACTGGCGCATCTGGTGCGAGCCGAGCCACGGCCATACTCCGGGCCACGTCCATGTTCGCCTTTCCTCCAAAGGCGAGGAAGCGGTCATCACCGGCGACCTGATGCACCACCCGATGCAATGCGCCATGCCGCACCGCCCCGCGACCTTCGACATGGACCAGGAGGCGGGGCGGGCCACCCGCATGGGCTTCGTCGAGACCTATGCCGACAGCGGCGTCATGGTGATCGGCGCGCACTTCGCCGAACCCACCGCCGGGCACATGGTCCGCGATGGCGCGGGCGAAGTGTGGTTCCGGGGGTTGGGGCTGTGAACGTTGTGCAGCATCCGTTCGTGTCGAGCGAAGTCGAGACACGCTCGGGCCAAGGCCTCTCGACTTCGCTCGAGGCGAACGGAGGAAAAGCGTGAGCAGGGACATCCCCGACTACCCGCTCGACATCTTCACCCCCGAGTGTGTGATCGATGCCCGCGAAGTCGACGACGCGCTTCGCGAGTTCGCCCCGGCGGTGCGCTTGGCCGACGGCACCGTGATGATCGCGCGGCACGAGCATGTCAGCAACGGCCTGCTCGACTGGAAGCGCTTCTCCAGCACCAGCCGCCCGTGGCACGATCCCACCAGCCCGCGCCCCGAGATCCTCCTCACCGATGACCCGCCGCGCCACACCCAGATGCGCAAGGTCATCGCCGACGCCCTCAGCCCGCGCGCGCTCGAACGCATCGCCGACATCTTCGAGATGCGCGCGCAGGAGCTGCTGGCCCGCCTGCGTGCCAGGGCCGGCGAACCCGTCGATGCGGTCGGCGAAGTGACTCAGGCTTACGTGTTCCAGGTGCTGCCCGACATCCTCGGCCTGCCCGAGGAAGGACGCGAGCATATGCACGGCTTCTCCGAAATGGTCTGGGCCACCATGGGCCCGCCGGGCGCGCTGTTCGACCAGGCGATGAGCCGCGATTATTCGGCGGTCTTCCAATGGCTCGAGACCCAGTGCGAGCGTTCGGCGCTCGATCCCGCGGGCATCGGCGAGACGATCTACGCGGCCTCTGACACCGGGCAGGTCACCCTCGCCGAAGCCAAGCTGCTGCTCCAGACCGTGCTCAGCGCCGGGGCGGATACCACTTTCATTACCATGGCCAATGCCTTGCGAGCCTGGGCCGAGTTCCCCGAGGAATACGCCAAGCTGCGCGCCGAGCCCAGGAAGGTCCGTGCCGCGTTCGACGAATCGCTGCGCTGGGATAGCCCCAGCCGCATGGCCGGCCGCATCGCCACCGTAGATGTCGAGATCGACGATCTGGTGATCCCGGCCGGCACCCGCTGCGGGCTGATGTTCGCCGCCGCCAACCGCGATCCGCGCTACTGGGACGATCCGCACGCCTACCGCATCGATCGCGACACCCGCCATTCGCTCGGCTGGGGCTACGGGGTCCACGGCTGCGTCGGCCGCACGCTGGCGACCATGGAGGCCAATGCGCTGCTCGGCGCGATCGTGGCGCAAGTGGAAAGCATCGAGATCGCCGGGCCTTACGAGCCGTGGATGACCACCGTCGGCCACGGCCCGATCCGCCAGCCGGTCATGCTGAAGTTCGCCCAATGAAGCCCTCTCCCCTTCAGGGGAGAGGGTTGGGAGAGGGGGATGTCACGCCATTGCCCGACAACCCCCGCCCCCCGGCCCCCTCCCCTGAAGGGGAGGGGGTGTAGTGCCGCCCGTCACCCGCATCGACGCGATCCGCTACGCCCGGCACGAACGTCCGGCGGGCGACAACTTCGCCGCCCCGGTCGACGACCACGACCTGCCGATGCCGCTCGACTACTACGTCTGGGCGATCCACCGGGCCGATGACGAAACCGGGTCCCTCCCACCTGTCATCGTAGACACCGGCTTCGGCGAGGCGGCGGCGGTGGCGCGCGGGCGCACTATCACCCGCCCGGTGATCGAAGGGCTGCGCGATGCCGGGATCGACCACTTGTCGGTCGAGGACGTGATCCTGACGCACCTGCATTACGATCACGCCGGCTCGCTCAGCCTGTTCCCGAATGCCCGCTTCCACGTCCAGGACGCCGAACTGGCCTTCGCTACCAGCCGCCGCGTGCTCGACCGCGCGACCCGCGCGCCGTTCGACGGCGAGCCGGTTGCGGACCTGGTGCGCAAGCTCTACCGCGATCACGTGGTGTTCCATGATGGCGACGCCGAGTTCGCGCCCGGCATCGGCCTGCGCCTGGCGAGCGGCCACACCGCCGGGCTGCAAGTGGTGTGCTGCGAGACCGCGCGCGGCACGGTGGTGCTCGCCAGCGATGCCGCGCACCTCTACGCTAATGTCACGCGCGGGCTCGCCTTCCCGATCTTCATCGACCAGCCGGACTATGCGCGCGCCCAGCAGCGCGCGCTGGCCCTGGCGGGCGGCTCGCTCGATCACCTGATCCCCGGGCACGATCCGCTGGTGCTGCAAGGCTTCCCGGCGGAAAACGACATCGCGCGGGTGGACCTGCCCCCGCACACCTCGATAGCGGACATGCTATGACCGACACCGCGACCACCGTTGGATTTCTCGGCCTCGGACGAATGGGCGCGCCTATGGCGGCCAATCTCGTCGGGCACGTCGACAAGCTATGGGTCCACGACATCGAACCGCGCGCGGTGCGCACGCTGGTCGACTGGGGCGCCGAGGAAGCCGGCTCCGCCGAGGCACTGGGCCGCCACTGCGACATCGTGTTCCTGAGCCTGCCGACCCCGCCGATCGTGCGCGGGGCGGTAGAGCAAGTGATCGCGGGGGGCAGCCCGCGCATCGTCTGCGACCTTTCCACCTCCGGCCCGCAGCTCGCGCAGGAACTGCACGATGTGCTGTCGCCGCGCGGGATCGCCAGCTTCGACGCTCCGGTTTCGGGCGGCATCCGCGGCGCCGAGCAGGGCACGCTGGCGATCATGGCCGGCGGTCCGCACGCGCTGTGGGGCGAGCTCGAGCCACTGCTGCAATGGCTTGGCCAGCCGTTCTACATGGGCGAAACCCCGGGCGCGGGCCAGGTGACCAAGCTCGCCAACAACCTGCTCAGCCTCGCCGCGATCGCGGTCACCGCGGAAGCGATGACGCTCGGCATCAAGGCCGGGCTCGATCCGGCACGGATGATCGAGGTGCTCAACGCCGGCACCGGCGCCAATTCGGCGACCCGCGACAAATGGCCGCGCGCGGTGCTGCCGCGCACTTTCGACTTCGGCTTCGCCGCCCAGCTCAGCCTCAAGGACACTCGCCTCGCGCTGTCCGAGGCCGAGGCGATGGGCGTACCGCTGCCGACCGGCGAGCGCCTCGCCGACCTGCTCGACCGGGTGCTGGCGACATACGGCGACCAGGCCGACTTCACCGCAATGGCCAAAGTGGTGGAAGCCGACGCGGGGCTCGATCCCGAGCGGCGCGCCTAACCGGGCGCGCGGAGCCGAGCGTTAGACGTCCAGATTGGCGACGTTCAGCGCGTTGTCCTGGATGAATTCGCGGCGCGGTTCGACGACATCGCCCATCAACCGGGTGAAGATCTCGTCCGTCACGTCGGCGTCCTCGACTTTGACCTGCAGCATGATCCGGTTGTCGGGATCGAGCGTGGTCTCCCACAACTGCTCGGCGTTCATTTCGCCGAGGCCCTTGTAGCGCGCGATGGCGAGGCCCTTGCGTCCGCCCGCGAGCACCGCCTCGAGCAACTGGCTCGGCCGGGTGATCGCGCCTTCGTTGACGATCGGGGCCGCCGCCGGGGCATCGCCTTCGAGCTCCTCGGCTGCCGGTTCGGGCTCGGGCGCCGTATCGGCGCCGCCGCTCTTGTTGAGCCGCGCAGGCGAGACGTACGCCTCGGCCTGCTCCTGCGCCAGGCGGTGCAGCTTGCGCGCCTCCGCGCTGCCCACGAAGCCGGCTTCGATGAGGTGCGCGTCGGTCACCCCGCGCCACACCCGGTCGAAGCGGATCGTGCCGTCGCCGACCAGCACTGCCGCCCAGGTCGCTTCCGGATCGCCCATCCGCAAGTGCGCTGCCGCGCGCTCGAGCGCGTCGCCGCGCGCCACCGCGGACAGCTCGGGATCGAGCGCACCGGCGAGCGCCAGCGCCTCGACCACGGCCGGCTCGTACTTGCGCGGTACGAAAGCCATCAGGCTTTTCATCCGCAGCGCGTGTTCGACCAGCGCGGCGAGATCGGGACCGCTGCGCGCGCCGCCGCGGGTCTCAAGCACGCGGCCGCTCAGCCCGGCTTCGACCAGGTAGCGGTCAAGCGCCTGCTGGTCCTTCAGATAGACCTCGCTGCGCCCCTTGCTGACCTTGAACAGCGGCGGCTGGGCGATGAACAAGTGCCCGGACTTGATGATCTCGGGCATCTGGCGGTGGAAAAAGGTCAGCAGCAAGGTGCGGATGTGCGCCCCGTCCACGTCGGCGTCGGTCATGATGACGATCTTGTGGTAGCGCAGCTTGTCGAGATTGAACTCGTCGCGGATGCCGGTGCCCATCGCCTGGATCAGCGTGCCGACTTCCTTCGAGCCGATGATCCGGTCGAACCGCGCGCGCTCGACGTTGAGGATCTTGCCGCGCAGCGGCAGGATCGCCTGGTACTGGCTGTCGCGCCCGCTCTTGGCCGATCCGCCGGCGCTGTCGCCCTCGACCAGAAACAGCTCGCACTTGGCCGGATCACGCTCGCGGCAGTCGCTGAGCTTGCCCGGCAGGCTGGCGATGTCGAGCGCGCCCTTGCGGCGGGTCAGTTCGCGGGCGCGGCGCGCGGCCTCGCGCGCGGCGGCGGCCTCGACTACCTTCTGCACGATCTCGCGCGCGTGGGCGGGGTTTTCCTCGAGCCATTCGCTGAGCTTGTCGGCGATCAGCGCCTCGAGCGGCTGGCGCACCTCGGAACTGACCAGCTTGTCCTTGGTCTGGCTGGAGAACTTGGGGTCGGGCAGCTTGACCGAAACGATCGCGGTCAGCCCTTCGCGCATGTCCTCGCCCGAAAGCTGCACTTTCTCCTTCTTCATCAACCCCGATCGTTCGGCATAGCCGTTGATCGTGCGGGTCAGCGCGGCGCGGAACGCGGCCAGGTGCGTGCCGCCGTCGCGCTGGGGGATGTTGTTGGTGAAGGTAAGGACGTTCTCGTAGTAGCTGTCGTTCCACTCGAGCGCGACGTCGATACCGATCCCGTCGCGCTCGGCGCTGATGGTGACCGGATCGGGCATCAGGGCCTGCTTGTTGCGGTCGAGGTACTTCACGAAGGCGCCGATCCCGCCTTCGTAGAACAGGTCGTGCTCGACCGGTTCGTCGTGGCGCTTGTCGCGCAGCAGGATGTGCACGCCCGAGTTGAGGAACGCGAGCTCGCGGTAGCGGTGCTCAAGCTTCTCGAAATCGAAATCGGTGACGTTCTTGAAGGTGTCGGTGGAGGCCATGAAGGTCACGCGCGTGCCGGTCTTGCCGGCGGGCGCGTCGGCCACGACCCTGAGCGGCGCGACGGTGTCGCCGTGCGCGAACTTCATCCAGTGCTCCTGGCCGTCGCGCCAGATCGTGAGCTCGAGCCATTCGCTGAGCGCGTTGACCACGCTGACGCCGACCCCGTGGAGCCCGCCCGAGACTTTGTAGGCGTTGTCGTCGCTCGTGTTCTCGAACTTACCGCCGGCGTGGAGCTGGGTCATGATGACCTCCGCCGCCGAAACGCCTTCCTCGGCGTGGATGCCGGTCGGGATGCCGCGCCCGTTGTCCTCGACACTGACCGAGCCGTCGGGGTTCAATTCGATCAGCACCAGGTCGCAGTAGCCGGCCAGCGCTTCGTCGATGGCGTTGTCGGAGACTTCGAACACCATGTGGTGCAGGCCCGAACCGTCGTCGGTATCGCCGATGTACATGCCGGGCCGCTTGCGGACCGCATCCAGGCCTTTGAGAACCTTGATGGAATCGGCGCCATAGTCGTTCGACGCCAGACTGCTCTGGGAGGTGCTTTCGGGGGTGCTTGCCATGGCGGGGATATAGGGATTGCGCGCCGCGAACCCAAGCGAATCCGGGGCGTTTTCACCGGCGGCCGTAGATGCGAAACGGGCCGCCCCGGCGGGGTGGCCCGTTGCAGTCGGTCAGTCGCGGAAGATCAGTCGCGGGTCAGTTGGGCGTCGAGCGCGGCGAGGGCCTTGGTGGTCCCATCGCTGACGCATTCGTCGATCGCTTCGGCCCCGAAGCGCGCGGCTGCGGTGGGCCGGGTGCAGGCCCGCTTGACCGCGACATCGATGCGGTCCTTCATCGCCGCGACATCGGCGGAGCGGGTGAAGTCGAGCCCCTCGGTGCTGACGGTGACGGTCACTTCGCCTGCTACGGCGGGGGTGACGGCGGCGCACACGAACATGGTCACGGCGAAGGGCAGCAGCATCTGGCGCATGAACATGTTCCTTGCGGGCGGGTCTTGGGCGGTATCCTGACCCGAGGTCAGAACGTCCAGGTCATCGGCAGCGGGTAGTTGCCGGCTCCGTTGACGTAAGCGGCGAACACGCGCTTGGCGAAAGCGATCACGGGAAATCTCCGAAAGGGGTACGGCCGGGAGCGGGAGAGGATGCCCCCGGCCGATCTGGTCAGAACAGGCTGGCGAGCGCCAGGTTCTCGAAGGGGTTGGTCAGGCTGAGCTGCTCCATCGCCCGGTCGCGGGCTTCGGTCTTGCACAGCTCGAACGCCTGGTTGGCCTTGAGGTCGCGGACCTCGGGCTTGGCGCAGACCTTCTCGGCAGCGTTCTCGACGCGGGTGTCGAGCACCTTGGCGTCGGTCGGCGAGGTGAGGTCGAGATCGCCGAACGTGACGGTGACCGAGCTTTCGATCGTGGTCGGGGTTTCGGCGGCAGCGGGAACGGCCAACACACCCAGCAGGGCGGCGGCGGCAACGGCGAGGTTCAACTTGCTCATGGCGTAAACTCCTGCATCGGTTGGCCGCCAGTGGGGGGTGCGGCCTTCTTTGCTTGCAGCCTCTATGTGCAGTGCAGCATCGATTTGTGCAAACGCGAAGACGGCAACAGCCATTGCAGTTTTTGCAATCCAATCCGTAAAATTCTCCGACACTGGCCAGTCTGGACGATTCGGTGCGAGCCGCCTAACGGCAGCAGATGAGCCTCTCCCCGCCTGATTCCATCCTCATCGTCGATTTCGGCAGCCAGGTTACCCAGCTGATCGCGCGCCGCGTGCGCGAAGCCGGGGTCTACTGCGAGATCGCGCCGTTCACGCTGGCTGAGGTGGCGTTCGAGCGGATGCGCCCGCGCGGAATCATCTTCTCCGGTTCGCCGGCCGGCGTGCCCGAGGACGGCAGCCCGCGCGCGCCGATCGCGCTGTTCGAAAGCGGCGTCCCGATCCTCGGGATCTGCTACGGCCAGCAGGTCATGACTCACCAGCTCGGTGGCGAAGTGCGCCCCGGACACGAGACCGGCGAAGGCGGCGAGTTCGGCCGCGCGTTCCTGACCGTGACCGAGGACTGCCAGCTGTTCGACGGTCTGTGGCAGATCGGCGAGCGGCACCAGGTGTGGATGAGCCACGGCGACAAGGTGACCCGCTTCGCCGAGGGCTTCCGCATCGTTGCTACCAGCGACGGCGCGCCGTTCGCGGTGATCGCCGACGAGGCGCGGCGCTACTACGGCACGCAGTTCCACCCGGAGGTGGTCCACACGCCCGATGGCGCCAAGCTGCTCGCCAACTTCGTGCGCCACGTGTGCGGCTGCGCGGGCGACTGGACGATGGCCGAGTTCCGCAAGACCAAGATCGCCGAGATCCGCCAGCAGGTCGGCAGCGGGCGCGTGATCTGCGGGCTCTCCGGCGGGGTCGACAGCGCGGTTGCCGCGGTGCTGATTCACGAGGCGATCGGCGAGCAATTGACCTGCGTGTTCGTCGATCACGGGCTGATGCGCAGCGGCGAAGCCGAGCAGGTCGTCTCGCTGTTTCGCAACCACTACAACATCCCGCTGGTCCACGTCGAAGCGGAGGAGCTGTTCCTCGGCGGCCTCGCCGGCGTCACCGACCCCGAGGCCAAGCGCAAGTTCATCGGCAAGACTTTCATCGATGTGTTCGAGGAAGAGGCCCGCAAGGTCGGCGGCGCCGATTTCCTCGCCCAGGGCACGCTCTATCCTGATGTGATCGAGAGCGTCTCGTTTACCGGCGGGCCGTCGGTCACGATCAAGAGCCACCACAACGTCGGCGGCCTGCCCGAACGCATGAACATGCAACTGGTCGAGCCGCTGCGCGAGCTGTTCAAGGACGAGGTCCGCGTGCTCGGGCGCGAGCTCGGGCTGCCGCAGGCCTTCGTCGGCCGCCACCCGTTCCCCGGCCCGGGCCTTGCCATCCGCATCCCCGGCGAAGTCACCCGGGAACGCTGCGACATCCTGCGCAAGGCGGACGCGATCTACCTCAAGGAAATCCGGTCCGCCGGCCTCTATGATGCGATCTGGCAGGCATTCGCCGTCTTGCTGCCGGTCAAGACCGTCGGCGTGATGGGCGATTACCGCACTTACGACAGCGTCTGCGCCCTGCGCGCGGTGACCAGCACTGACGGCATGACCGCCGACGTCTACCCCTTCGACGCCGCCTTCCTCGGCCGCGTGGCGACGCGGATCGTCAACGAGGTCAAAGGCATCAACCGGGTGGTGTACGACTACACCTCGAAGCCGCCCGGCACGATCGAGTGGGAGTGAGGCGGGGCGTTTTGGCTATCGCGACACCCGCCCTCGTCTGGGGAGGGCGAGCGCCGGGCGGCATGCTCAGACGGTTTGGATGGTCCCGCCATCGATCACGAACTCGGCGCCATGGATCGCGGCGGCACGGTCTGAGGCGAGATAGGCGATAAGGTCGGCCACCTCTTCGGGCTCGGCTCCCCGCCCGATCGAGATCCCGCCCAAGGCATCGAGCACGGACTGACGCGCGTCCTCGATCGTGCCGCCCTTGGCAGCCCGAAGCATTTCGAGAAAGTCTCCGGTGGCCTCCGTCATGATCCAGCCGGGCGAGACGGCGTTGACCCGCACGCCCTTGGGCCCAAGCTCCTTCGAGATCGACTTGCTGTAGGTCCTCAGCGCGGCCTTGGCGGCGGCATAGCCGGTCGTGGATTCGGGCAGCGGCAGGACGGACTGGATCGAGGTGACGTGCACCACGACGCCTTTGCCACGCTCGAGCATCTGCGGGATCAGCAGGCGGTCGAGCCGGACGGTCGCCAGCAGGTTAAGGTTCAGCTCGGCGAGCCAGTGGTCGTCCGTCAGAGCGGCGAAGCCACCCGCTGGCGAAGCCGAGCCACCGATAACATGGGCGAGAATATCGATGCCGCCCAGCCGCTCGAGCGCCGCCTTGGCCAGCGCTTCGCCGCCCTCCGCGGTCGTCAGGTCCGCTTGGACATATTCGACTCCCTCTATGGGGTCCTTGATCTCGCGGGCGGCGGTAATGACGCGCGCTCCGCCGGACAGGAACCGCTCGACCGTCGCGCGGCCGAGCCCCTTGGTGCCACCGCTGACGAGCACGCGCGTGCCGACGAACTCGGTGGGATCTGCCTTGATGCTCATACCGTGGTCTCCAGCGTCTTGATGGCGCCGTGCGCCAGCGTGAAGCGATAGGTGAAGCGGAGCGGGCTGCCCGGGAAGTCACCATGGGCGGGACCTTCGACGACGACAGCGCCGTCTTCTTCCCGAACAGTATCGGGCGTGAAGACCGCCTTCACCGGGATCACCTCTTCTTCGAACAGCTGGCGGATCGCCGCCTGCCCCTCGAACCGCTTGCCGTTGTCGATGAAAACAGCGTCGCTCAGGAAGGGCCGCAACATGCCCTCGATATCGAGACGGACATTTGCCTCGACATAGTCGGCAATCGGCTTGGGTAGGTGCATTGACATGGTCATCTCCTCGATGGTGACGAGGCTGATATAGCGATGGACATTTCGCCTGATAATCGAGACAAATCGGCATAGCGTGTCACGGAAGCCGGGATAATGACTCGTCATTCGTTGCTCGAGCTCGAGGCTATTCTCGCCATCGTGCGGTGCGGCTCGTTTCGGGCGGCGGCGCTCGATCTCGGCATCTCGACGACGGCCATCAGCAACGCGGTGGGCAAGCTCGAGCGAGAGCTTGCCGTGCGATTGTTCAATCGCACCACGCGCAGCGTCTCGCTCACCTATGCGGGGCGGATCTTCGTCGCACAGATTAAGCCTGCGCTCGAAGACATTCAGAAAGCGATGAACACGGCACGCGCCCAGCAGGAGACGCCGTCGGGCACCTTGCGCATCAATGCCTTCGCGACGGCGGCGCGCGAGATCATGGCGCCGCTCGTCCTGACCTATCTCCAGCGGTATCCGCAGGTTCATGTCGACCTGGTCACCGAGGGGCGGCTTGTCGACGTCGTTGCGGCGGGCTTCGATTTGGGCGTGCGCAGCGCGGATCTGGTGCCGAGCGACGCAATCGCCATACCGTTGGGCCAGATGCGACGCATGGCGGTGGCGGCGTCCCCTGCGTTCTTCGAAAACAGGGCGATCCCCCAGGTGCCGCAGGAGCTGCTAACCTACCCCTGCATTTGCGGGCGGCTTCCCAATGGCGCTTTGCTCCGATGGCGGTTCGAGAAGGACGGGGAAGAACTGCAGCTCGACGTCGAGGGCCCAATTACGCTTGACGAGGCCTCCCTCGCCCGGATCGCTGCGACGAACGGCGTGGGGATAGGCTATTTCATGGAAGCCGATGTCCGCGAGGACATCGCAGCGGGTCGGCTCATCCGCATTCTCGAAGACTGGACGCCGCCGCTTGCCCCGCTGTGCCTCTATTATTCCAATCGCCGCAATTCCTCCGCGGCTTTCCAAGCCTTCATCGCGCTGGCGCGCGATTTCGCCGCCGGGCGGCTCGTCCACCCTTGAGCCGGCTGGTGCGCGTCCGGGGAAGATTGAGTGGGAGTGAGCGGTTCGCGGGCAAAGATGGCGTAATCGGCCCAAGACTTGGCGCCGTCTGCCAGTGCCGGCGGGTTGGTGCTGACCTATTCTTCCTTCAACAAGGAAGGAAGGTGACACATGTTCGATCGCAGCAAAAAATCCGCTCTCGTTACGGGGGCATCGTCCGGGATGGGCAAGGAGATCGCCAAGCGGCTGATCGCCGACGGCTACCAGGTCTATGCGGCTGCCCGGCGCGTGGCCGAGATGGAGGACCTGAGGGAGCTGGGCGCGCAGCCGCTCCACATGGACATCGCCAGCGAGGCCGATATCGTGGCGGCGGTGGCGACGATCACGGCGCAGACGGGCGGCGTGGACGTGCTGGTCAATAACGCCGGCTTCGGCCTCTATGGGCCCATGGAGGAGATCGGTATGGACGAGGCGCGCTACCAGTTCGAGGTGAACGTCTTCGGTCCGGCTCGGCTGACGCAACTGCTGCTGCCGGCGATGCGTGCGAAGAAGGCCGGCCGGATCATCACCATCAGCTCGATGGGTGGCAAGATCTACACGCCGCTGGGCAGCTGGTACCACGCCACCAAGCACGCGCTCGAGGGTTGGTCTGACAGCCTGCGTCTCGAACTCGCCCCGCTCGGCATCGACGTCATTGTGATCGAACCCGGCTTGATCGACACGGGATTTGGCGACGTGGTCGCCGAAAGCCTGCTCAAGCGTTCGGGCACTGGACCTTATGCGGGACTGACCCGCGCGGTCGCGGCCGGAACGCGAGAGACTTATGCTGAGGGGCGCAACAGCCACCCGCGCGTGATCGCGGATGTGGTCGGCACGGCGGTCGCCGCTGCCCGCCCGCGCACCCGCTATGTCAAAGGCAAGTTCGGCGCACTGCTGATAGCGCTCCGGACCTGGCTGGGAGACCGCATGTTCGATCGTATCATCCTCAGCCAGCTGCCCAAGGGCGCCTGAGCATCATGCGGCCCGCTCCCGCCGATCGGTGCAAGGTGCCCTACGGCTTGTGGAATGCAGTAAAGGCGATCGGCATACCGGCCACGGCGCTGTTGCGCCAAGCGCGGCTGCCGGTCGCCCTCCACCAAACCGGACAAGCCATCACGACCGCGCAGTATTTCGCCTTGATGAGGGCGCTGGAGACGCTGTCCGGCGATCCTGCGGTCGGCCTCAAGATCGTAAGCAGCGCCGACACGGCGGTCCATCCGCCTTCCACGGTCGCCGCCTTCTATGCCCGCGACCTGCGCGATGGGCTCGAACGGCTCGCAAGGTTCAAGCGACTTTGCACTCCGGAGACGCTGGAGGTGACCGAAGGCCTGGACGGGGGGCGGCGCAGTTGCACGGTGGCAATGACCTGGCTTCACGCCCGCGAGGCTGAGCCGCCGGTCAGCGTGGATGCGACCTTTGCGACACTGATGGAGCTGGCACGGCGCGGCACAGGCACCGATGTGCGGCCCTTGCGTGTCGATCTCGCCCGGCCGGGACTGCGAAGCGCTGCTCATGAGAGCTATTTTGCCGCGCCGGTCCGGCTCGGCGCGCCGCGCAATCTGCTGGTGCTCGACGCCGCCGACCTCGACCGACCCTTTCCAGGCCACAATCCCGAACTGCTCGCCATGCTGACCCCGGCGTTGGGCACCGCGCTTGAGGACATGCAGACGCGGTCGCTCAGCGAACAGGTGGTGCTCGAACTCAAGCGCAGCCTGCCGAGCGGCCGACCGGAAGTCAGCGAACTCGCCCGCCGGATGGGTCTGAGCGAGCGGACGTTGCAACGCCGTATCACCGAGGAAGGGCATAGCTTCCGCGAGTTGCTTGTCGAGGCCCGGCGCGAACTTGGACATCGTTTGCTCAGCGACGAAGCCGTGGCACTCGATGAGATCGCGTTCCTGCTCGGCTATCAAGACGCGACCTCGTTCCATCGCGCCTTTCGCGAATGGGAAGGCGTCACGCCCGGACGCTGGCGGGAGCTCCGTTGCCATGATGATGCAACCTGCACGGCGCACTGACCCTGTAGCCTTGCCCGGTCGACAAATCGTCGGCCGACCGCTCGCGTGGCTGTCTCAATCTACCCGTGAGATGACGGACGCGGCTCGCTGGGCCATAGCGCTCATGCCGCCATCACCGACGCGACCGGCCGCCGCGGCGAGTACGGCAGGGTCGGGCCATGGCCGAAGCGCATCACGATATCCGGGCGCCGCCCCGGCAGGCCGATCAGCGCGGCGAGATCGGGGCGGAGCGCCGGCACTTCGACCGGCTGGTTGATGAAGGCGTGCTTGAGGCCGAGCGCGGTGGCCTGCAAGGCGAAGCGCTGGCAGGCGCGGCCAACGGCGATCCAATGCTCCCGGTCTTCCCGCGCCCCGACGAACACCGCGATCCCCGCCGACGACACGATCTGGCGCGCATAGCTGTCGTTCTGCGCGGCTACCGGCGTCAGCCAGTCGAACGCTACCGGCCCGAGCCAGTCGGGCAGTGCCGGGTTGCCGCTCGCCACGCTGTAGAGGCCATCGCGGGTGCGCAGGGCCTGCGCCGGGTTGAAACGCAGCCACGATTTGAGTTCGCGCACGAAAGCCGCGTCGGCCATCTGCGCGCTGTTGCCGGTCACCACCAGATCGCGGATCGCGCCGAGCGCCGAACGCTCGGTAATCAGCACCAGATCGACCAGAGGGTTGCGGGCCGCCTCCGCGAGCATCTGCAGCGCGGAAGGGGCGACCGCGCGGCCGTCGTACTCGGCCCGGGTGGACTGGCGCACCAGAATGGCTTCGAACAGCGCTGAAGGTCGCGCCCGGCCCGGGCGATGCGCAAACGCGATCGTGCCGCCGCCGGCCGCGGCGAATACCGGCTCGCCGGCATAGCCGCGCGCGGCTGCGGCGAGCGCCAGGTTCTCCGCGGCGCAGCCGAGGCTGACAAACAGGTGGTGGTCGTCGGGATCGACCACCGGGGTCCGGCGGGCGAGATCCGGTCGAAGGGTGATCAGCCCCGGTGCGGCCGCGAAGCGCCACGGCTGCGCATTGTGGCCGTTCGGCGCCAGCGTGGCATAACGGATCAGGTCGCGCGCCCCGGGCTGCGCGGCCAAGGCCGCGCGCATCGCCTGTGTAGCGTCGGCATAATCCGCCGCCGATCCCATCCGCGAAGCGCTCCACGCGGCGCCGCTCGCACCGATCGCCGCGAGGGCGCCGCCGCCGATGAGAAGTTGCCGCCGGTTCATCGCCTGCACCCCTTCGAACTGCCGAAACACGGCACCGAGGGCGGACCGAGCGGAGCCGCTGCGGTCCCATGGAAAGCCGCCCGGAGCGGCGGCTGCGCAAAACCTGGGTGTTCAACCGCAACCGGCGCGCCAGCCGATCGTTCCGCCCCCATCCGCCGGTATGACAGAACGCTCCGTCAGACCGCGTAGGCGCGAATGAACCGCTCGGCGACGTCCTCGCAAAACGCATCGAGGTCGAGGGCGCGCGTGCCGAGCCCGCCCAGCTCGGTCTGGTGAAGATGCGCCATGAGCAACGGCGAGACCAACATCAGCGCCCCAGACCGCGGATCGCCGGCCATTTCGCCGCGCTCGACATGCGCCTGCAGTCGCGCCTCGACCGCGCGCAGGGTCGGCTCGAGAGCCGTGTCGAGAAACGCCGGGCCGAGGCTCGGATGCCGCAGGCATTGCACCAGCCCGGTCGCATAGGTCCGGCTCAGCCCGCCGTGAGACAGCCCAGCCGCGAGATGGCCCACGGCATCGCGGACGGACGGACCGAACGGTCCTGACGGCGCCGCCATGACCGCCAGTGGCTCGGCGCCATCGGCGAGATCCTGCTCCATCACGGCTTTCACCACGTCGTCGCGGCGCCCGAAATAGTGCGCCAGGGTCGAAAGGCCGACGCCGGCCGCGGCCGCCAGTTCGCGCCACGAGGCATGGGTCGCGCCCGGCTCGCCGAGCCGCGCGCGCAGGCGGCGGATCATCGCCAGGCGCCGTTCGTGGTAGAGCGCATCGCGCGCGCCTTCAGTCCGCGCCATGCCCGCACTCTATTGACTGGATCATATGATCTGTAATATCTGCGTTATCTTGATCATCTGATCTCATCTATAGAGGGGCGCGTCGTCAATGGAAGCCTATCTGTCGGGGGATGGCGCGCGCGCCGTTCTCGTGCTGCTGCTCGCGATCGGACAGGCACTGATGGCCTACTGGCCGGAACTGCGGAAGTGGCCGGAAACGATTCCAACCCGGTCGGCCAAGCTGCGCAATCCGCTGGTCCCGATCGACTGGGCGTTCGCGATCTGGGGGCCGATCTTTGCCGGGATCGCGGCCTTCGCGGTCTGGCAAGTGCTGCCGGCGAACCTCGACGATCCCCTGGCGGGGCGGATCGGCGGGCTGGCGATCGCAGTGTTCGCGGGCAATATCCTGTGGGAGGCCTGGGTGCCGCGGCGCGGCCTTGACTGGGTCAGCGTGGCGATCATCTGGACCGAACTGGCGCTGCTTCTGGCGGTGTGGATGATCATCGCCGGGTCCGACCAGCAAGGATGGCGGTTCTGGCTGATCTCTGCGCCGTTCCAGCTGTTCGCGGGCTGGGTGTCGGCAGCGGTGTTCGTCAACACGGCTTCGACGTTGCAGCGATCGGGTATCGTGATCGGCCAGACGCTTTCGGCCGCGATGCTACTGTTGGCGGCAGCACTGGGCGCAACCGTGGCGGTGCTGACCGGAGGGTGGCTCTATGCTGCGGCTCTGGCCTGGGCGCTGTTCGGGATCGTGATCGCCAACACGGCGCGCGAGAACCATCGGCCGGTCGCCATGCTGGCAGGCGTCCTGGCTGCGGCCGTGCTGGCCGCGCCGGCGCTGGCCTGAGCGCTGGGTTCTGGTGGAAGAGGCGCACGCGCGCCAAAGGCGGTTTGCGCGCGCGCTGATTCGGGCGATGCATTCGCGCGGCACGGCTGTAACCTTGCGCTGCAATAGCCGAGTCGATCCAACCCCGGGAGCTCACTCATGCCCTTCATCACCACCACCGACGGCGTCGAGATTTTCTACAAGGATTGGGGCGAAGGGCGCCCGATCGTGTTCAGCCACGGCTGGCCGCTGTCGGCGGACGACTGGGATACCCAGATGATGTTCTTCCGCGCGAAGGGCTACCGGGTCGTCGCGCACGACCGGCGCGGCCATGGCCGGTCGAGCCAGGTCGATGGCGGGCACGACATGGATCACTATGCGGCCGATCTCGCCGCGCTGACCGCGCATCTCGATCTGCGCGATGCCGTCCACGTCGGGCATTCGACCGGCGGCGGCGAAGTGGTCGCTTACGTCGCCCGCTACGGCGAGCCGCAGGGCCGGGTGGCCAAGGCCGCAATCATCGCGGCGGTGCCGCCGATCATGGTCCAGACCGATGCCAACCCGGGCGGTCTCCCCAAGGCGGTGTTCGACGGGATTCAGGAACAGGTCGCGACCAACCGCGCCAACTTCTACCACGATCTGCCCGCTGGGCCGTTCTACGGCTTCAACCGGCCGGGCCGCGATCCGCAGGAGCCGCTGATCCGCAACTGGTGGCGGCAGGGCATGATGGGCAGCGCCAAGGCACACTACGATGGCGTGGTCGCGTTCTCGCAGACCGATTTCACCGAGGACTTGAAGGCGATCACCGTGCCCGTGCTGGTGATGCACGGCGACGACGACCAGATCGTGCCTTACGCCGATTCGGCGCCGCTCTCGGCCGAACTCCTGACGAACGGCATTCTCAAGACCTATCCGGGCTTTCCCCACGGCATGCCCACAACCGAGCACGCCACGATCAACGCCGATCTGCTCGCCTTCATCGAGCAGTAGGCGGGGACTACCTAGCGGGCGTTACCAGGCGAAGCCCGCCGCGACGGCGCGCTTCTCCGCCGCCGTGCTCGCGCGTCCGAGCACGGCATTGCGGTGGGGGAAGCGGCCGAAGCGCGCGATCATCCGCCAGTGATCGCGCGCGAACGGCGCGCCGTAGCGCCGCCCGAGCCGGGTGAAGTAGGCCAAGCTGCGGCGCTGGTCGGCGATCGCCTCGCTGTGCTGCAGCGGCATGGCGAGGAACTGGCGCTGCTGCGGCGTCAGCGCGCGGTCCCACCCGCGGGCGATCGCCCCTTGCGCGATTCCGCGGGCAAGGGGATCGCAGGCGAAGGCCTTGGCACTTTCGCGATGAAGGTTGCGCGGCACCTGGTCGAACAGCAGCACCGCGGCGAGCGCGGTCCATGGATCGTCGAGGAAGCGTGTCGCCGGCTGGCCGGAGAGGCTTACAAGCTCGCGCCCGAAGCGCTTGCGCAGGAGTGCATCGACCCGCGCCGAAGAGCCGAACCAGTCGCGCGGCGTCAGTTCATGGAACCAGACATGGAGCAGTTCGGCCGCCCAGCGGCGTTGCGGGGCGGCCAAACCGGCTTAGCCGTTCTTCTTGTACGGCACGAAATCGCCGAGGAACACGGCGCCGTTGATGAAGCCCTGATAGCGGTCCATCGTCCGGACGACATCCTGCTTGCACAACTGGCTGCCGAAGCGTTCGATCACCAGCACATCGTCGCGGTCGAGCGACTTGGGATCGCTCGGGCGCGAGACATAGATCGTGTCGCCGGCTTCGTAGACGAGGCCGACTTCCTCGATCACGTCGAGCTTGTTGCTGCGCGGCGTGCTGATGCAGCTCACGGGGGTGCCCGCGGTGCGGCCCTCGAGCATCTCGGCCAGCCGCTTCTCGCCCCGTTCGGCAAGCGTTTCGGCCGAAGCGGAGGCGCCGGTCAGAGCCAGCGCGACGCCGGCGAGTATCGTTGCAAATGTCTTCATGGTCGTTCTCCCACTGTGGGGGGCGGTCTAGCCTGGGTGGCGTGAACCGCCGCTGACCGTCAAGACGGAATCGGCACGCCTGGACCTTGGGTCAGGATATTAGTGTGCGGAGTGATCCGCGAGCACGAAACGCCGGTCGCAATAGCCGCAGTCGACATAACCCTTCTCGTCGATCTGCAGGTAAACGCGCGGATGGCCGAGCGCGGCCGGGCGGTAACTCGGCTCGCCCGCGCGCGGACCGCGAATCTGGCCGGCGCCGTCGCACCAGACGCGCGGATGCTCGACCACGGTGGTTTCGGGCACATCGTCCATGCTTCCGCCCTATCGCTGCGCCGCGCGGCGGGCAATGCCTCTTTACCGCGGCGCGCGCCTCGCCCACAGGGCGCGCCATGGCCGAAGCAGCGATCGAGATCCGCGACCTCGTCAAGGAGTACGCCCCCCAGGGCGACGCCCCGGCCAAGCGTGCGCTCGACGGCGTCTCCATCACCGTGCCAGAAGGCGGCATCTACGGCCTGCTCGGCCCCAACGGCGCGGGCAAGTCGACCCTGATCAACATCATGGCCGGGCTGGTCACCAAGACCGCGGGTACGATCCGCATCTGGGGCCACGACATCGACCGCGACCACCGCAACGCCAAGCTGTCGATCGGCATCGTCCCGCAGGAGATCGTGTTCGATCCGTTCTTCACGCCGTTCGAAGTGCTCGAGAACCAGGGCGGCATGTACGGTATCGCCAAGGCGCTGCGCCGGTCGGAAGAGCTGCTGCGCGCGGTCCATCTCGCCGACAAGCGCGACGCCTATGCGCGCTCGCTTTCGGGGGGCATGAAGCGGCGGCTGCTGATCGCCAAGGCGATGGTCCACTCGCCGCCGGTGCTGGTGCTCGACGAACCGACCGCCGGCGTCGATGTCGAGCTGCGCCGCCAGTTGTGGGAACTGGTCGGCGAACTCAACGGGCAGGGCGTCACGGTGGTGCTCACCACGCACTATCTTGAGGAAGCCGAGCAGCTCTGCGACCGGATTGCGATCATCAATCACGGCCGCCTGATTGCCGACAAACCGACCCGCGAACTGGTCGACATGGCGCGCGAGAAGATCGTGCGCGTGGTGGTCGACAAGGATCTCGCCGGCCCGCCGATGGAGGCGGCGTTCGTGAAAGCCGAAGTGCTTGCGCCGCGCACGCTCGAAATCACTTACAACCGCGACGATTCGAGCGCCGGCCAGGTCCTCGCGCTGATCCAGCAGCACGGCTACGCGATCGAGGACGTAACCACCCGCGAACCCGATCTCGAGGACGTCTTCGTCCAGCTTACGAGCAATGCCTGAGATACGTGCAGCGCGCTTTCCCGAAGATCGCGACACGGTCGAAGCGATCTTTCGCGAGTTCATCCTGAGCCCGCAAGTCAGTCTCGCCTACCAGGACTACGAACCCGAACTCGCCGCGTTGCCGGGCAAATACGCGCCGCCGCTCGGCACCGTGCTGCTCGCCTGGCAGGGCGGGCGGGCGGTCGGCTGCGTGGCGCTGCGGCCGGTCGACGAGGCGATCGGCGAGATGAAGCGGCTCTACGTTCGCCCTGCGGGGCGCGGGCGCGGGCTCGGCCTTGGCCGGGATCTCGTCGAGGCCGTCGTCGAGGCTGCCCGTGCCGCCGGCTACCGCGAGCTTCGGCTCGACGTGCTGCCCGAGTTCGAGCGGGCGCGGGCCCTTTACGAACGGGCCGGCTTCCGTCCGGCCCCGGCGGTGACCTACAATCCCGTGCCGGGCGCAGAGTTTCTGGGCTTGCGGCTCTGAAACGTGCGGTCGGCTTGCCGGACGGCCAAGCTGTCGTCATGACGCCATCATGACACTCCCTCAGGCCGACGTCCTCATTATCGGCTCCGGCGCCGCCGGTCTAACCGCCGCGCTCACTCTCGCCGAGCGGTGCCGGGTCACGGTGCTCGCCAAGGGCCCGCTTACCGGCGGTTCGACCGCTTGGGCACAAGGCGGCATTGCCGCGGTGCTCGACGCCGGCGACACCTTCGAGGATCACATCCGCGATACGATGATCGCCGGGGCCGGGCTCAACCGGCGCGAGACGGTCGAGTTCGTGATCGAGGGCGCACCGCGTGCGATCGACCGCTTGTGCGAACTCGGCGTGCCGTTCAACCGGGCGGGCCCGGACCTGCACCTGACCCGCGAAGGCGGCCACTCGCACCGCCGCATCGTCCACGTCAACGACGCGACCGGATGGGCGGTTCAGGCGGCTTTGCTCAAGGCGGCCGAAGCGCATCCCAACATCACGCTGCTGCCCGAACGCAGCTGCATCGACCTCATCACCGGCAAACACGAGGAACGCTATTCGGGCTCAGGCCGGGTCTGGGGCGCCTATGCGCTCAACACCCAGACCGGCCGGGTCGAAGCCTATACCGCGCGCGCCACGGTCATGGCCTCGGGCGGTGCGGGCCGCGTCTATCAGTTCAGCACCGCGCCGCGCGGTGCCACCGGGGACGGTATCGCGATGGCGTGGCGCGCCGGCGCGCGCGTCTCCAACATGGAGATGATGCAGTTCCACCCGACCTGCCTCTACAATCTCGAGGTCAAGAACTTCCTGATCACCGAGGCGGTGCGCGGCGAGGGCGGGCGGCTGATCAATCCGCGCACGGGCAAGCGCTTCATGGAGTTCTACGACAGGGAGCGGATGGAACTCGCGCCGCGCGACGTGGTGGCGCGCGCGATCGATTCGGAAATCAAGCGCTACGGTCTTGATTTCGTGCATCTCGATATCAGCCACATGCCGGCCGAGTTCGTGCGGACGCATTTCCCGATGATCTACGAGAAGCTCATGCTGCTCGAAATCGACATGACCGCCGAGCCGATCCCGGTGGTGCCCGCGCAGCATTACACGTGCGGCGGGATCCTGATCGATCTCGCCGGCCGCACCGACTTGCCCGGCCTCTACGCGGCGGGCGAGTGCACCGAAAGCGGCCTCCACGGCGCCAACCGCCTGGCCTCGAACAGCCTGCTCGAATGCTTCGTGTTCGGCGAGGCAGCCGCGCGCGACATCCTCGCGCGCCTCGATAGCTTTGAGGCTCCGCCAGCCGTCCGCGCCTGGGACGAAAGCCGGGTCACCGAGGCCGACGAGGAAGTGGTCATCAAGCAGAACTGGACCGAGATCCGCCGCTTCATGTGGAACTACGTCGGAATCGTGCGCACCACCAAGCGGCTCGAACGCGCCGCCCACCGCATCAAGCTGCTGCACGACGAGATCGACGACTACTACGGCCACTTCCGCGTCACCACCGACCTGATCGAGCTCAGGAACCTGCTGCAATGCGCCGACCTGATCGTGCAGAGCGCCCTTCTGCGCCACGAAAGCCGCGGGCTGCACTACACGCTCGACTATCCGCTGACGAATGCCGAGGCGAAGGACACGGTGCTGGTACCCTAGCGGATTAGTTGGCGTATTGCGCGGCCAGCGCCTCCACGGTCCGCCCGATCAGGTCGAGCGGCAGGGGGTCCTTGAGCGGGAAAGACAAGTTGCCTTTCGGGCCGCGCCACGGCGCCAGTTCCTCGACCAGCGCAGCCGGCGCCTTGACCGGCGGGTAGATCCCGATGTGGTGCTTGAACGCTGCGAAATAGACGAACACCCGGCCCTTGCGGAGCGCGGGCATCCGGTAGGACAGGCAGCGCGCCGCCCCGGGCACGCGCTTTTCCGCTTCGGCGCGGATCGCCTCGAGCCGTTCGCGCGCCGCGGGCAGGCAACCTGCAAGGTAGCTGTCGTGGATCGTCGCCGTGTCGCCGCCTTCGGGAACGGCGCCGGTCACAGGTCCATCAGCGTGATCAGCCCGAACGCCAGCCCGGTGCCGATCAGGAACAGCGGCCACGACCAGTAGAAGTGCCAGCCTTCGATCGTTACGCCGTGGACGTTGACGAGCCCGCCGGTCGCGCCGCCCGAGCCCATGAACAGGCTGACGACGAATGTGAGAATCGCGCCCAGCACGGCCGCTTTGAGCAATGCGATCATGTTACCCTCGCTGGCGCTCAGACTGGCGCATTGGCCGCTCTGGGTCCACCCCTGTCGTGTGGCATCGCGGGCTTTCGCGGCACCGACCCTGGCCGTCGCGCAGCAATATTGCCGGCCGCGATTCGATTGATTCGCCGCCGTGAAACGTGCCGGATTTTTTTCCGCAGATGCGTTTTGACTCTTGCATAGCGCGCCACCCGCGCTTCTCCCGCGCGTCGCGGCGTATTGGACGCGCCATACACCTGCGCGGCTGCGCACAATTGATGGTTAACATTCAATAACCCTCTTGTGCCGGAGTCATCGCCGATTCACTATCTAGTGGCTAGGTTGCGGAGGCCACCCACAACACCTAGATTTCCGCGTACCCGGCTGGGGACAGGTGGGGGATAAGTAATTCCCCTCCGGCGCATGTGAAGCGGTAGGTTGGCGGCTTGCCGTCGATTCGAACACATGCGGAACATCGGCAGGTTCCGGTATGGGCCGGAGTGCGAACGGGGCATAGACACCAATGGAATTTCGCAGCGGAGACGAAACGGCGATGGGCACTGGCACCGACACGATCGAGCCGGTCGCGGCCAAAGCTGGAACGGGGCCGGGAAAGGCAATGGCGATGGACACCAAGGATAGCGCCAGCGAGGATCTGATCGCGGCCGCGGCGGGTGATGCGCTGGCCCAGGCGGTCAAGGCTTCGGCCGCACCGGGCGGCGATTCCAAGACCGTCCACGCGCGCCGCTTCGCGGTCGAGACCAATCCTTCGCGCGACGCGCTGCTGACCGATTTCGGCAAGGAAACGCTCACCGATCGTTACCTGCTGCCCGGCGAACGACAGCCTCGAAGGCATCGTCGGCACCTGGAACGAGAACGTCTGGCTGGCGAGCCGCGGCGGCGGCATCGGCACTTACTGGGGCAACGTGCGCGGGATCGGCGAGCCGGTCGGGCTCAACGGCAAGACCAGCGGCATCATTCCGTTCGTCCGCGTGATGGATTCGCTGACGCTGGCGATCAGCCAGGGTTCGCTGCGGCGCGGCTCGGCGGCGTGCTATCTCGACGTCAGCCACCCCGAGATCGAGGAGTTCCTCGAGATCCGCAAACCCTCGGGCGACTTCAACCGCAAGGCGCTCAACCTGCACCACGGCGTGCTGCTCACCGATGCCTTCATGGAAGCCGTCCGTGCCGGCACCGAATGGCAGCTCAAGTCGCCCAAGGACGGCTCGGTCCGCGCCACGCTCGACGCGCGCAGTCTGTTCCAGAAGCTGGTCGAAACCCGCCTGGCCACCGGCGAGCCTTACATCGTGTTCTCCGACACCGTGAACCGGGCGATGCCCAAGCATCACCGCGATCTCGGACTCAAGGTCTCGACCTCCAACCTGTGCAGCGAGATCACGCTCCCGACGGGCCGCGACCATCTCGGCAACGATCGCACCGCGGTGTGCTGCCTCAGCTCGCTCAACCTCGAGAAGTGGGACGAGTGGAACACCGACAAGGTGTTCATCGAGGACGTGATGCGCTTCCTCGACAACGTGCTGCAGGACTACATCGACCGCGCGCCCGACGAGATGGCGCGCGCCAAATACTCGGCCAGCCGCGAACGCTCGGTCGGCATGGGGGTGATGGGCTTCCACTCGTTCCTGCAGTCGAAGAACATCGGTTTCGAAAGCTCGATGGCCAAGGTGTGGAACCTCAAGATGTTCAAGCACATCGCGGCCGGCGCCAACGAGGCCTCGATGGTCCTGGCGCAGGAACGCGGGCCGTGCCCCGATGCCGCCGAAGTCGGCGCGATGGAGCGCTTCAGCTGCAAGATGGCGATCGCGCCCACCGCCTCGATCAGCATCATCTGCGGCGGTACCTCGGCCTGCATCGAGCCGATCCCGGCCAACATCTATACCCACAAGACGCTGTCGGGCAGCTTCTCGATCAAGAACCCCTATCTCGAGGCGCTGCTGCAGAAGAAGTCGAAGGATTCCACCAACGTGTGGAACTCGATCCTCGAGCGCGGCGGCTCGGTCCAGCACCTCGACTTCCTCACGCCGGAGGAAAAGGCCACCTTCAAGACCAGCTTCGAGATCGACCAGCGCTGGCTGCTCGAATTCGCCGCCGACCGCACCCCTTACATCGACCAGGCGCAGAGCCTGAACCTGTTCATCCCCGCCGACGTAGACAAGTGGGACCTGATGATGCTGCACTTCCAGGCGTGGGAGAAGGGCGTGAAATCGCTCTACTACTTGCGCTCCAAGAGCGTGCAGCGCGCCGGGTTCGCCGGAGGGGTGGAGGCCGACAACACCTCCGAGGCGCCGAAGATCGAGCTCGCGTCGCCGACCGATTACGAGGAATGCCTCGCCTGCCAGTGAGGCGAGCGTGGGGGGCGATCCCGAAACGGGCGGGGAGTCGAAACCGCTAAGCGACCGTAAAGCGATCGGCTGCGTTTCGCTTTGGGCTGCGGGTGCGCTGTCGCTGCCTATTGCATTCCTGCTCCCGTACCATGTGACATGGTCGGAAAGCTGCATCCCCGACTTGTACAGGCGGCGGGGGACGCCGTTCTTTGACATGCTCTACTGCAGCCCTGGCCTTCTGGAAGGTGGGCAACGTGAGTTCATATTGTTCGTTGCACTTTGGGCGGCCGCCCTCATGCTGATGACGCTCGTCGCCGCCGTCGCTTGGCATTTCTTACGGTCATTCTGGGATGCCAGGCTCTAGCGGCGACAAGCAGCGAGCTAGCCTCAGCCAGCGTCCTCTTCCTCTTCGAACAGCACCGCATTCGCGCCGCTTGCACTGAGGCGGACCTTGTCGCCTTCGACGCCGGCCACCAGGCCGAGCGAGATGTAGTGGTGGTGGCCGCTGTGCGCGCCGCCCTCGGCGCCGTCGAGTTCCACGCCGCTGTCGGCCTTGGTCAGCTTGATGCGGTGGCCGTCGACTTTGTCGACGGTGCCCAGATGCACGCCGTCGGCGCCGATCACTTCCATGTGCTCGCGGATCGCGCTGGTATCTGTCATGGCTGGTCTCCTGCTGAGGGTGTGCCTGCTCAACGCGCGATCGGCGCTTTGGATGCAGGCCGCGCAAGAAAGGTCCGCCGATGACTCGCACCGTCCGCTTCGCCGCCACCGTGGGACTGCTGGTGCTGCTCGCCGCCTGCGCGCGGCAGGTGCCCGATGTCGTGCAGCAGGCGGAGGGCACGCCGAACTTTCTCTACGGGCTGTGGCACGGGTTCTTCCTGGGGATCACCGTGCTCGGCGGCGGGTCGTGGTTCGGCTCGAAGAAGCGCCGCGACTAGGCGCTTGTTTTCAAAGACAAGCGCCGCGCCGGCAAGCATTCCTTAACCGCTCGGGCGTAGGAACAGGGCATGCGCGCACCGGCCAACATCCCGCATCAGTACGGCGTCGCTCCGGTGGCGATCAGCCGCTTCTTCGCGCTCTACCTGGCACAGATCTGCTGGTTGGTGCTGGGTGCGTTTCTGCTTGCTAACGCGGTCTGGCCCTCGGCCTGCCAGCCGACCACCGTGGCCAAGTTTGTGAGCTGCTCGATCCACCTGCCCGACAATCGCGGCTGGATCGAATCGGCGCTGCTGACCTGGCTTTGGTCGACCCCGCTGCTGATCGGGCTGGAGATTTCGCGCCGGCTCAATCCGCCGCGCCGACGCTAGGGGCGGCGTGCTAGGCCGTTCCCCCGGAGCCTAGCCCTCGTCCTGATCGAACGCCTCGGCCCGCTTCGGATCGGGCAATGCGCCGCCGGTCGCTTCCTGGGCATTGTTGTGCTGGCGGACCGGCGCCGCGCCCTCGGGCTTGCGCTCGTCCTCCATCCGCCCCGCCGGAAAGACCGGCTGACGCACCGCGCCGGGCCCGCCGACTTGCTCGGCCGCGTGATCGTGGCGCTGCACACCGCGGTCGTTGGCGGCTTCGGGGGGTGCCGGCGGAAGCTGGGCGCCGCGCTGTTGCGGCTGGGGCATCACGTAAAGCATGAAACGGGGCTCTCCTCGCCGCTGAAAACGAGCGGGCGGGGCAAGGCGTTCCCATCCCCGGCTTATCCCCGCCGAATCATCTCCGCTTGCCTTCGTTTCGGCCTCATGATTCCCTATGTTGGAAGCTTCCAGATTCATCCCCAAGATTCCGGTGGAGCCACAAGATGTCGCTGCTGCAAGCCCGCAAGACCTACAAGCCCTTCGAATATCCGTGGGCTTACGAGTTCTGGAAGCGCCAGCAGCAGATCCACTGGATGCCCGAGGAAGTGCCCCTGGGCGAAGATTGCCGGGACTGGGCGCAGAAGATCACCGAGACCGAGCGCAACCTGCTCACGCAGATCTTCCGCTTCTTCACTCAGGCCGACATCGAGGTGCAGGATTGCTACCACGATAAATACGGCCGCGTGTTCAAGCCGACCGAGATCAAGATGATGCTGGCCGCCTTCTCCAACATGGAGACGGTCCACATCGCCGCCTATTCGCACCTGCTCGACACGATCGGCATGCCGGAAAGCGAATACGGCATGTTCCTCGAATACCAGGAGATGCGCGACAAGCACGATTACCTCGCGCAGTTCGGCGTCGACAATGACGAGGATATCGCCCGCACGCTGGCGATGTTCGGGGGCTTCACCGAAGGGCTCCAGCTGTTCGCCAGCTTCGCCATGCTGATGAACTTCCCGCGCTTCAACAAGATGAAGGGCATGGGCCAGATCGTCTCATGGTCCGTGCGCGACGAGAGCCTGCACTGCGAAGGCATCACCCGCCTGTTCCACGCCTTCGTGCAGGAACGCGGCTGCCTGACCAAGGCGGTCAAGGAAGACATCATCGACTGCTGCCAGAAGACGGTGCGGCTGGAAGACGCCTTCATCGACCTGGCGTTCGAGATGGGCCCGGTCTCGGGCATGACCCCCAAGGACATCAAGCGCTACATCCGCTACATCGCCGACTGGCGGCTCGGCCAGCTCGGCCTGCCGGCGATCTACATGGTGGAGGATCACCCGCTCCCCTGGCTCGCCCCGCTGCTCAACGGCGTGGAGCACGCCAACTTCTTCGAAACCCGCGCCACCGAATACTCGAAGGCCGCCACCAAGGGCGACTGGAACACCGTGTGGTCGAGCTTCGACGCGCGCCAGAAAGCCAAGGGCGCGAACGACGCGGCGGGGCCGGGCGAGCCGGGCGGCGAGCCGGGGTTGTTCGGGGATGGTACCGGCGGGGCGCAGGCGGCGGAGTAGCGCCGTTCCGCCTTAGGTCTGCTTATAGACTGTATTTGTTCTTTTCGATATTGTTCCTCCAGGGTTTGAGGAGGCAGTATGCTGAAGGGCGTTCATCGGACTATCTTCGCAAGGGTAGCTGAGGCCGGCGAGATCGACGGACCGATTGTCGTTTGGGGAATCGAGGACGACGATTGCATCGCCGCCGCTCATGATCTTGTTCGTGCAGGACTTATTGGGGGCGCATTCCCTCCCAATGCAAATCGAAAGCATGGGATTGAATGGGGATACCTCTATAGTTTTCGATCCAAGACTAGAGCTTAACAATTCGAGCCGAATACGCTAGCGCCTCTGTGAGATTCCAGTTTGTTCTCACAGGTTGCTGGTGTGTCACGTGCGGGGGGCGAGTATCATGACGGACGACTTCCGCGACAAATGGCCTGAGATGCGGATGAAGCATCTCGAACTCACTCAAAACGCGATCACACGGATGGGGACGAATGGCGCAAGCCTGAAAGGTTATTGTATGACCTTGGTTGCCGCCATCATTGGATTGGCAGCGGCCGTTTCCAAAGAGCAAATTCTTATCTATACGATACCGATAATCATCGGTTTCGCCCTTCTCGATGCGGCCTATCTATCTCTAGAGCGTGGATTCAGAAATCATTACGATTCCATAAGGGTTACTCAAATAGATGTACAACCAGATTTTCACATCCTGTCTAGCGGATCGTCGTACTGGAAGTGCTTCCTGAGCTGGTCAGTAGGTGGGTTTTACCTAGCGATAATAGCGGTTATGATTTCTATCAGCTATTTGATGCCTGATGTAGTAGATGCTGTTGGAGATTGAAAATGCGGAGAGTGTTTTTCAGCTTTCATTTCCAAAGGGATAGCTTCAAAGTTAGTCAAGTTCGGAATAGCTGGATTGGCAATTCAAACTTTGAAGGTCAGCCATATCTAGATAAGGCTGCTTGGGAGCAAATACAGCGTCGAGGTCCCGCAGCAATCAAGAATTGGATAGATTCTCAAATGAATGGCACTTCGGTTACGATCGTATTGATCGGCGCCGAGACACTGCAGAGACCATGGGTTCAATACGAAGTGTCAAAAACTCTCGAGCGTCGCGCCGGACTGCTTGGAGTATCGCTGGCAGGTATGACCAACATCGATCGAACAGTTGAATGGAAGTCGTCGCCCACTGCCGGCACTCCATTCGAAGCCAAGTCTTATGGCTCTTATCCGGTTTACAACTGGGCTGCAGATAATGGCCGCGCTAACCTCGGCGGATGGATTGAACAAGCGGCTGTTCGGGCAGGCAGATGACGCTGTTCACCAAATCCCGTCTAAATGAGCTAGCCAGTTATGAGACACTGGCAAAAAGCGCAACGACCGCATCTATCTTGCGAGAGAGCAGGACTACAATTCGTACGAGTTATAATGTGTTTCTGTGTCACTCTAAAATGGACTCAGAGTACATACTGGGAGTTAAGCGTGCGCTAGAGACGATCGGCCTGACGGTCTATGTCGATTGGATTGATGATCCTCAGTTAGATCGCTCCGCTGTTACCGCAAGAACCGCAGACATATTGCGGACAAGAATGCAGGCGTCGAAAATGCTTGTTTACGCGCATACGGTTAGCTCTACTACTTCTCGTTGGTGTCCTTGGGAGTTAGGGTATTTTGATGGCCATAAAGGAGGAAACGTATTCCTTCTTCCAATTGTCGATGATGATGCCTCTAAATTTATCGGCCAAGAATATTTGGGATTATATCCATATTTAGATCGAGTTGGATCCTCTATCTTCATTAACTATCCCGATCAGCATTACGCATTGCGAGAAGCTGTTACTGCAGTGTTCCGTCCTCTTTAGCGGGATTGACTCCCCATCCACCCTGACCTCACCCGCCGCCCGGCATTTCACGCCTGGAGCGAACATGCCGGAGATTGCCGCCCGCTGAGCCGATGGGGGAGCGCGCCCTGAACCGAAGGCGCGCAGAGCCCCCGTCGGCCGCGCGCCTGCCGAGCCCCGCTTGTTCGCAATCGCCCTCAGATTGTCCAACTGCGTGGATTGGGCATCGGCACTTGCTGCTGGGCATTGACCAGCGACAGGGCGCAGCGCGCGATCAGCAGCACCGCGCCGACGATCACCAGCAGCGCGAGCGCCGCCAGCGCGGCAATCCCCACGCCGCCCGATCCCCGGTTTTCCAGCGAAAGCCCCAGCGTGACGGCCAGCACTAAGCCGACCACCGCTGCGCCGAGCCCGATCCAGAACGTTCGGATCTGGTACGTGTAATGGCTCGCCGTCCATTCCTGGTCATCCCGCCGCCGCCAGACGTAAGCGAGCACCACCCCGACCAGCGCCGAGAACACCGTGAAGTAAGTCGCCAGGTAGAGCGCGCCGATCACGGTCGGACCGTTGAGCTGGAACCCCGATTTGGCCGGAGGCGGCGGGATTGGGTCCGGTTTGTCCATAGTCGTTCCCCCTAGTCCTCTTCATCCCGCGCCCCATGGCGGATGCGCAAGATCACCAAGCGATCCGGCTCGACGCGGTAGCGCAGATGTAAGGCCACACGGTCATCAGCTCGCGCCGGCCATCGCCTGCATCGCGGCCTCGCTCGGAAGATTCGGCCAGGCTGTCGGCGACTTCGATCAGTGGTTGGCCCAGGCGCCGGGCAGCCGCCGGGTTGAACGCCTCGACATACTCCACAATGGCCTCAAGATGCGCCACAGCCTCGTCGGTCCAGACGATCGGCCGCAAGTACGCGCGCTCAGTCGCCGATGCGCGGCCGGGGCGGGCGGGTGCCGGTGCCCCAAGAGGCCAGCCAGCGGCGTACCGCGCCGTGGCCGATCAGCCGGCCTTCCGCGACATCCGCTTCGGCCCGCGCGTCGCCCTCGGCTTCGGCGGTCGCATCGCTCCGGTCGAACAGGGATCGTTCCCGGGTCATCGTGAAGCATAATACGCGAGGGCCGAAACGGCGTCCACCTATGGTGGGTGCGTTGCCTTCATATCGGATGTGATCCCGCGAGGCCGCAAAGAAGCAAGCTTGCCTCACGCAAAGGCGCGAAGGCGCGAAGAGGTCGGGGGTGCGGCCCAGGCGCTTGTCCTTGCGCGAGTCGGGGCATTCGCGACGTTTAGAGTTGGTAGCGGCTACGCCGCGCGCGCTGCATCTTCGCGCCTTGGCGTCTTTGCGTGAAACCCCCTTCGCTTCCCGCGGCCACCACCCGCCCCACCGTTGCGGCGAAGCGTTGGAACGAACAGCGGCGCCGTTCGCTGTTTGGGTATCCCCCCACAAGGAACTGAAAACTCATGGCTTATGACACTCTCGATACGCCTGCGACCGGCCACGGCCGCGGCGATACCGCGACGCTCAACACCCTCATCGGCACGCTGATCGACAGCGTCGAAGGCTACCAGAAGGCGGCCGCCGATACCGAGAACACCCGCTTCGCCGAGATGTTCAACGCCCGTGCGCAGGAGCGCCAGCACGCCGTGACCAAGTTGCAGGCCGCCGTGGCGCGGCTCGGCGGCGATCCCGAGGACGACGGCACGACCGCCGGCGCGGTCCATCGCGGCTGGATCAACCTCAAGGAAGCGGTGCTCGGCCGCGACGACGAAGCGATCGTCAAGTCGGTCGAGAGCGGCGAGGACTATCTCAAGGAGAAGTTCGAAGCCGCGATCCGTCACACCGATCTGCCCGCCGACGCCCGCGCCGCGGTCGAAGAGGCGTGGCTCTCGGTCAAGGCCGGCCACGACGAGATGAGCGCGCTCAAGCACGCGATCGACTGAGCGGCCCAGGCCGTTCGGTAACGAGGGGGCGCCGGGCAACCGGCGCCCCTTTTCGGGTTTGGGGCGGTGAGGCGCAGAGAAGAAGGGGATTCGCACAAAGGCGCTAAGGCGCAAAGAGGTCGCGCTTGCGGCGAAGCCGCCTGCGCCAGTCCGGTGTCGCGGTACGCGCTTGCACATAAATTGAATGCGGCTTTGCCGCCACCAGCCCATCTTCGCGCCTTAGCGTCTTCGCGCGAAACCCTTTACTTCCCCACGAACAGGAACGCCGCCGCCGCCATGATGCAGGCGAACGCGGCGAAATGGCGCCAGGTCGCGGCCTCGCCCAGCACGAAAACCATGAACAGCCCGAACACCGTCAACGCGATCGCTTCCTGCGCGATCTTGAGCTGGCCGGCGCTCCACCCGCCGGCATAGCCAATGCGGTTGGCGGGCACGGCCAGCGAATACTCGACCCCCGCCAGCAGCCACGAGATCAGGATCACCCAGCCGAGCGGGCGGGCGTTGGCCGCCTCGGGCCCGCCCTGCAGGTGCCAGTACCACGCGGCGGTCATGAACACGTTCGACAGCGTCAGCAGGATCAGCGTGGTCATCGCGCCATGATGCCCGGGGAGCGGCGGCGGTCAAAGGGGGGCGGCGCGGCCATCCAACGCAACCGCGCGCGGTCTCGCGCGTTGACCCTTGACCGCCGCCGCCGGGTCACCAATCTCGGAGGCGTCCATCCAGGGAGAGATCACGCCGATGCGAACCGAAGACCAAGTCGCCGCCATGTCGTGCCCGGTGTGCCGCGTGCCGCTGGCGATGAGCGACCGCCAGGGCATCGAGATCGACTACTGCCCGCAGTGCCGCGGCGTGTGGCTCGATCGCGGCGAGCTCGACAAGATCATCGAACGCAGCGCCCCGCCCGAAGCCCCGCCGGCGCCCGCGCCGCAGCAGCGCCAGGCACCGCAGCCCTCGGCGCCGCTCCACCCGTCGGGCGGCGGGCAGAACCCGTGGTCGCCGGGCGGCTACGATCACGGCGGCTATGGCCACGGCCATGGCGGCGGGCAGGGCTACGGCGGCAAGCCCTACAAAAAGCGCAAGTCGTGGCTCGAGGATATCTTCGACTAAGCCGCGTCAGGCGCCCCTCCCGGCGCTTGACTTGCCCCGCGTCCGGGCCGAACGGGCGGCGGCAACTCGCAGCTCCGGGGGGATCTTCCATGCGCCGTTTTTCGACTGCCTCCGTCTTTGGCGCCGCGCTGCTCGCGGCCGTGCCCGCGCTCGCTCAGGATGAGTGGGAGCAGCAGGTCCAGAAGCTCATCGAGCGGGCCGGCGAATCCTATTCCGAGAACGGCTATCACTACGGCGGGTTCACCCGCACCGGCTCGCTGCGCGACGGCGCGACCGAGCGGGTCACGGTGCGGCTCGGTTCGAACGTCGATAACCAACTGGTCGGGGTGTGCGACACCGATTGCAGCGATCTCGACCTGATCCTGCTCGATAGCGACGGCGACCAGGTCGACAGCGACGTGGCCGACGACGACGTGCCGATCGTCTCGCTGCGCCCGTCGCGCGACGGGGTCTATACGATCGAAGTGCGGATGATCGACTGCGACGAAAACCCGTGCCGCTACGGCATTCAGCAGTTCATCAAGTAAGTCAGCACTCGATGCGCGCCTGGCGCCGGCGATCGCGGCCGGCGCGGCGATCGGGGCCCCGGCGTTCGGTCACGCGGCGCTCGTCATGCGCGACCGGCAGTTCGTCCGCGCGCCGTTCGGCGGCGCGGCGATCGTAAGCCGGTTGCGGGGTATCGAAGTGATCCATGCAAGCATCCTCGGCGCGACACCGAGCCCATACATTCGCGCAGGGTGCTTGAGATCCCGTTAACGCGCGCGGCGCGCAAGCGGAGCCGTTCGGCTAGGCAGCGCGCGGGCGAGCGGCTAAGGCGCGCGGGCATGGACCAGACCCGCGAAACGCAGATGCTTGCCAAGGCCGAGACGCTGATCGAGGCGCTGCCGTATTTCCAGCGCTACGCTGGCCGCACGTTCGTGGTGAAATACGGCGGCCACGCGATGGGCGATCCCGAAGCCGCGCGCGATTTCGCCGAGGATATCGTGCTGCTCAAGGCAGTCGGGATCGATCCGGTGGTAGTCCACGGCGGCGGCCCGCAGATCGGCGCGATGCTGGCCAAGCTCGGCGTCGAATCGCGCTTCGTCGATGGGCTGCGCGTGACCGACAAGGAAACCGCGCAGATCGCCGAGATGGTCCTGTCGGGCGCGATCAACAAGGAACTGGTCGGCTGGATCGCCCAGGCCGGCGGCCGCGCGATCGGCATCTCGGGCAAGGACGGCGGGCTGGTCACCGCCAGCAAGGTCACCCGCACATCGGTCGATCCCGACAGCCTGATCGAGCGCGAGATCGACCTCGGCTTCGTCGGCGAGCCCGAGTTCGTCGATACCGCGCTGCTCGACACGCTATGCAAGGCCGGGATCATCCCGGTGATCGCCCCGATCGCGGCCGGCGCGGACGGGCATACTTACAACATCAACGCCGACACCATGGCCGGGGCGATCGCCGCGGCGCTCGGCGCGGCGCGGCTGTTCCTGCTGACCGATGTGGCCGGGGTGCTCGACAAGTCGGGCACGCTGCTGACCGACCTGACCCCCGCCGACATCGCCCGGCTTAAGGAAGACGGCACGATCGGCGGCGGGATGATCCCCAAGCTCGAGACGTGCGTGCAGGCGGTCGAGGCGGGCTGCGAGGCCGCCGTGGTGCTCGACGGGCGCGTCGGCCACGCCATGCTGCTCGAATTCTTTACCAGCCGCGGCGCCGGAACGCTGGTCCGCGCGGGCTAGCGTTGCTACTCAGCGCCTGACCCTAACCGGAGGATACAGCTTGCTCACCATCGTCGGCGTGCTCAACATCATCGCCAACGTGATCATCATGCTGGTGATCGTGCAGTTCGTGATCGGGCTGCTGTTCGCGTTCAACGTGGTCAGCCCGCGCAACGAGTTCTTCCAGCAGTTCTACAACTCGATCAACGCGCTGCTCGATCCGCTGCTGCGGCCGATCCGGCGCATCCTGCCCAACACCGGCTCGGTCGATTTCTCGCCGCTGGTGCTGATCGTGCTGATCCAGATCGTGATCTACGTGCTGAGCGACCTTGCGCGCTACTGATCGCCTGCCGCGCGCCGCCGCGGGCGCGGTGCTGGCCGCGCTGGTGCTGGCCGGGTGCGCCACCAACGTCAACGTGCAGGGCCGCCGGCTCAATCTCGAAGGGCCGCCGGGCCGCGAGCGCGAGGGCATCCTCCGCGCCGACCCAAGCAAAGTGGTCGCCGCCGAACTCGCCTTCGCCCGCCTTGCTCAGGAGAAGGGCCAGTGGACCGCCTTTGCCCAGACCGCGACCGACAATGCGGTGATGTTCGTGCCCCAGCCGGTGGTCGCGCGCCAGTGGCTGCGGCGCCAGGCCAACCCGGCGCAAGCGGTCAAGTGGCAGCCGCATCAGGTCTGGTCGAGCTGCGACGGCTCGATGGCCGTAACCAAGGGTGCCTGGCAGCGCCCCGACGGCTCGGTCGGCTACTTCACCACTGTCTGGGAGCGGCAGCGCCGCGGTGAGTACAAGTGGGTCATGGACCAGGGCGATACGCTGGCCCAGCCGCTCGCCGCGCCGGAGATGATCGCGGCCAGCGCGGCAGACTGCGGCGGACAGCCCACGCCGCCCGCCGATCTTCTGGCGGGACCGGAGGACCAGATCCGCGCCGGCACCGCGCGCGACGGTACGCTGCGCTGGCAGGTCGTGGTCAAGCCCGACGGATCGCGCCGGGTGATCGTGCGCCGGTGGGACGGCAGCGCCTGGCGCGATGCGCTCGACGAGCAGGTCGCGGCGGGGTGAGCGCTTAGCCGCGCCATGC
The DNA here is from genome assembly GCA_002279825.1 of Sphingomonadales bacterium 12-68-11. Lineage (GTDB taxonomy): Bacteria > Pseudomonadota > Alphaproteobacteria > Sphingomonadales > Sphingomonadaceae > Croceibacterium_A. Next base: position 127,991 of record NCCV01000001.1, on the reverse strand, counting down.
TAGAGCTGTTCGTCTCCGCCTTCGTCACGCTGTTCGTGGTCATCGACCCGCCTGGCTGCGCGCCAATCTATGCCGGGCTGAGCACGGGCGCCACGCCGCCGCACCGGCGGGCAATGGCGGTGCGCGCTTGCGTGATCGCGGGCCTGATCCTGCTGCTGTTCGCGTTGTTCGGCGAACGGCTGCTCGGTGCGCTGCACATCGAACTCGACGCGTTCCGCATCGCCGGCGGCATCATGCTGTTCTTGATCGCGCTCGAGATGGTGTTCGAGAAGCGCACCCAGCGGCGCGAAGCCCGCGCCGAGAAGGTTGCGGCGACCCCCGAGGTGGAGGACGTGTCGGTCTTTCCGATGGCCATGCCGATGATCGCCGGCCCCGGCTCGATCTCGTCGGTCATGCTATTGATGAGCGAGGCCGAGGGGGCCAACGGCACTTTCGTTATCCTCGGGGCACTGGCGCTGGTGCTGCTGCTGACGCTGGGCGCGCTGGTTGCCGCGGCGCCGCTGATGCGGCTGTTCGGCAGCCGGGTCGAAGCAGTCATCACGCGCCTGCTCGGCGTGCTGCTGGCCGCGCTTGCCACCCAGTTCGTGATCGACGGGCTACGGGGTAGCCTGCTGGCATAGATGAGATATCCGGGCTGCGACGAGCAGCCCGCAAGCGCGAACGCGCGTCCGCAGCGCTGCCAGCTTGCTGGCATCGGCGCGAGGAAAGCCAAGGCCGCGGATGCGGCCGCCGGCGTTTGAGGCTATTGAAGGGTTACCCGGTCCTCGTCGGGATCGCTGCGGCCGAAGAACTGCATGAGCTGGATCAGCAGCTCGCAACGCGCCGCGAGGTCAGGGGCCTCGAGCAGCGCCTGCTTGGCGGCGGCATCAAACGGCGCGATCTGGCTGACGCCGTTGACCAGCGCGACGTCGTCGAGCCGCGCCACCGAAGTCCAGTCGACCGTGTAGCCTTGCAGGTCCGCGAAGCGGCGCGCCTCGCGTTCGAAGGCGGCGCGCTCGACCGAACTCAGCACCGCATCCTCTACGTCGGCCAGCACTTCGGCCTCCACCTGGCGAAACGGCGTGCCGACGTCGAGTTCGCGCAGCACCCGGAACCGCGCCTCGCCTGCCAGCACGATATTATAGCGTCCGTCCTCGAGCGCCTCGACCTGATCGATCTTGCCGATGCAGCCGACGCCGAACAGCGGCGCGTCGTCGCCGCTCCGCTGCGGCTGGATCAGCGCGATGCGGCGATCCTTGGCGAGCGCGTTGCCGACCAGCGCGCGGTAGCGCGGCTCGAAGATATGCAGCGGCAACTGCAGGCCGGGGAACAGGATCGTGCCCGCCAGCGGAAAGATCGAGACGCGGGTGCCGCTCATCGCTTTGCGCTCCTCGTCACTGCGAGCGAAGCGAAGCAATCCAGGGTGGGCTTGCGAGGCTCTGGATTGCCGCGGGACGTCCGGTCCCTCGCAATGACGAACGAGGGGTTCATCCGAACAGGAGCAGCGACAGCCGGCGGCGCTGAGCCGAGACCCACGGGTCCTCCAGCCCGACGGCCTCGAAGATCTGCAGCAGCTTGGCCTTGGCCGCGCCCTCGTTCCACTCGGGAGCGGTTTCGATCTGCTTGAGCAGCACGTCCGCCGCCTCGTCGCGGCTTCCCGCCGCGAAGGCGGCCTGGGCCAGCGCGAGCTGCGCTTCGGGGTCGCTCGGCCGTTCGGCCGCAGCGGCGCGCAGCATGCCCAGTTCGCTCTCGTCGACCCCGCTCCCGGCCAGTGCCAGCGCGCTCGCGGCCTGGACCAGCAGCGGATCGGTCTTGAGCGGCTCGGGCAGCGCATCGAGCGCCGTTTGCGCCTCGTCGGCGCGCCGGTCGGCGATCAGCGCGCGGATCAGGCCGGACTGGACCGCGGCATTGTCAGGCGCGATCTCGGCGATCTGCGCGAAGATCGACGCGGCGCGCGCGCCGTCGCCTTCGGCCAGGACCTGGTCGCCCATCGCGATCAGCGGCGTGAGGTCTTCCTCCACCTCGCCGGCCTTGATCGGCAACTGGGCAAGGACCTGATCGATCGCGGCCCTAAGCTGGCTTTCGGTCCGCGCGCTGGTCAGGTCGGCGACCGGCTGGCCCTGGAAGATCGCATAGACGGTGGGGATCGAGCGCACCTGGAACTGCGCGGCGATGAACTGCTCCTCGTCGACGTTGAGCTTGGCCAGGACCACGCCCTTGTCGGCATATTCGGCGGCGACTTTCTCGAGCACCGGGGTGAGCGCCTTGCACGGCCCGCACCACTCGGCCCAGAAGTCGAGGATCACCAGCTTGTCGCGGCTGGGATCGACCACGTCCTTGCGGAACCGCTCGACCGCTTTCTGCTCGTCCAGATTGAGGCCCATGCTCGCCAAGGGTAATGCTCCTGCTGCGCCGCTGTCGTCGCGCGTCAATGTGGCGCTTTGCAGGCGTTTGTGAAGGGCGTTCGGCCAGGAGATTGGCGCTTTCGAATGCCGCCAGATAGACCTTGCGGGGCGCGCGGGCCGATGCTAACCGCGCGCCTCCCACCGGAAGCGAGCGCTACAGGCGTCAGCGCTCCGGTCGCCGATGAGCGGGCGTAGCTCAGGGGTAGAGCACAACCTTGCCAAGGTTGGGGTCGAGGGTTCGAATCCCTTCGCCCGCTCCATTCTTTCGAACACCGCGATCTCGACTCGCCGCCAGGCGACCGATAGCGCGTGTGCCGAAGGGGGAGGCGCATGGGTATCTTAACCGGCGAAGTCGCGCTGGTCACCGGGGGCGGGCGCGGGTTCGGGCGGGCGATCGCCGAGCGGCTCGCCGCCGAGGGCGCGGCGGTGGCGCTGGTGGCGCGGTCGGCGGAGCAGATTGGGGAAGCCGCGGCGGTGATCGGGGCGCGCGGCGGCACCGCAATTCCCGTGACCGGTGACGTCACCGATCCGGCTTCGGTCGCGGCAGCGGTCGCGCAAGTCGAGGAGCGTCTCGGCGCGGTCTCGCTGCTGGTCAGCAACGCCGGCGTGCCGGGGCCGTTCGGGCCCCTCTGGGAAGTCGATCCCGATGCGTGGTGGCAGGCCCAGGCGGTTCATATCCGCGCCCCGATGCTGCTGCTCCACCGCGTGCTGCCGGGGATGATCGCGCGGGGGCAGGGCCGTGCGATCTGCGTCTCGGCCCGGGCGGCGCGGATCGTGGCACCCTACATGTCGGCCTATTGCACCGGCAAGATCGCACTCAACCGCGTGGTGGCCGAGGCGGCGGCGGAGCTGGCCGGCACCGGCGTCAGCGCGTTCGCGATCGACCCGGGATTCGTCTTCACCGAGCTCGCCCGGCAGACCAGCGAGGATCAGGCCGCGCAGCGCTATCTCGGCGGGATGATGAGCCGGCTGCGCGAGCGGGCGAACGATCCGGCGGGGGCGGACGATCTCGCGCGGTGCGCGCAGCGCTGCGTCGATTTGGCTTCGGGGCGCTACGATGCGCTGAGCGGCGGCTATTTCGAGCTGCCGGACGACCTCGACGCGCTGCTGGCCGCGAGGGCGGCGCCCTCATCCAACTCCGACTAGGCTCCTCGCGGAGCCAAGTCTGCGTATCCTTCTCCCACCGGGAGAAAGATAGCGCAGCTTGCCAGCTTGCTGGCTAGCGTAGCTTGGATGAGGGCCGCTAGCCCTCGTGCTTCTCCAGCTCGTCGCCGGCCACCGTCACCACATGCAACAAATTGGTCGCGCCCGACACGCCGAACGGCACCCCCGCCATCACCACCACGCGGCTGCCCGCGCCGGCGAACCCGTGGCGCAGCGCCATGCGTTTGGCCTTGCCGATCATCTCCTCGAAGCTGCCGATGTCGCGCGTCGCCACTGCGTGGGTGCCCCACATCAGCGACACGCGCCGCGCCACCGCCACCGACGGCGTCAGCACCATGACCGGCACCGCCGGCCGCTCGCGCGTCACGCGCCGCGCCGAATTGCCGCTCCAGGTGAATACCGCGATCGCGGCCAGCTCGACACTGTCGGCGATGGTCATGCACGAGTGGCTGAGCGCATCGGCCACGGTCGGGTCGGACGCCAGGTGAAGCAGCCGGACGCGCTGGCGGTAAAGCTCGTCGCGTTCGACCTGGCGAGCGATGGCGTCCATCATCAGCACCGCTTCCTCGGGCCATTGCCCGGCGGCGGTTTCGGCCGAGAGCATGACCGTGTCGGCGCCGTCGTAAACCGCGTTGGCCACGTCGGACACTTCGGCGCGGGTCGGCGCCGGGCTCTCGATCATCGATTCGAGCATCTGCGTGGCGACGATCACCGGCTTGCCCGACTGGCGGGTGGCGTTGACGATGCGCTTCTGCAGCGGCGGCACTTCCTCGGGATTGAGCTCGACGCCGAGATCGCCGCGCGCGACCATGATACCGTCGGACAGCTCGATGATCTCGGCCAGGCGTTGCACCGCCTGCGGCTTCTCGATCTTGGCGCAGAGAGAGCCGCGCCCCGCCATCAGCCGGCGCGCTTCGATCAGATCCTCGGGCCGCTGCACGAAGCTGAGGCCGATCCAGTCGGCCCCCGCGTCGAGCGCGAAGGCGAGGTCGCGGCGGTCCTTGTCGGTCAGCGCAGGGATCGGGATTTCGGCGTCGGGCACGTTGATGCCCTTGCGGTCGGAAATCACCCCGCCGACTTCGGCGGTGGTGACGATCGCGTCGGCGCGCGCCTCGACCACGCGCAGGCGGATCTTGCCGTCGTTGATCAGGATCCGCTGGCCGGGCGCGAGCAGCCCGAAGAACTCCGCGTGCGGCAGGAACACCCGGCTGGCGTCGCCCGGGGTCTCGTCGCGGTCGAGCGTGAAGCGGTGGCCGTGCGGAATGATCGCGCGCCCCTCGGCGAAAGCGCCGACGCGCAGCTTGGGGCCCTGCAGGTCGCACAGGATCGCGATCGGGCGGGCGAATTCCTTCTCCAGCGCGCGGATCGCGCGGATCGTCTCGGCGTGCGTGGCGTGCTCGCCGTGGCTCAGGTTGACGCGAAAGGCGTCGGCCCCGGCGCGGAACAGGCGGCGCAACATGGCGGGATCGCTGCTTGCGGGCCCGACGGTGGCGAGAATCTTGACCTTGCGGCCGCGCGGTTCGAACTTCGTCATGCAGCGCCGGCTATGCCATGGCCGCACGACAAGACAAGGACGCTTCCCCAATGACCCACACCGTACTTGGCACCGACCCCCTCGACGCCCTCCCCGACGCGGTCGCGGCGGCCGCCTTCCGCCGTCTGGTGCGGCATTTGCGCCACCGACACGACGCGCAGAACATCGACCTGATGGGGCTTGCCGGGTTCTGCCGCAACTGCCTGGCCGACTGGATCCGCGACGCCGGCTATCCGGGAGACAAGGCGGCCGCGCGCGAACTGATCCACGGCCTGCCGATGGAGGAGTGGAAAGCGCGCTTCCAGAGCGAGGCGAGCGCCGAGCAGATCGCGCGGATGGACGCCAGCGTGGCGCGCAACGCGGGGACCTGACGGGAAAAGTTCTCCACACCGGTTCACCCGCCCGCGACCGCTGGCTATCGACCCGGCACCCGATTCTCGAACCCTCCGGAGCTTCCACATGGCCGATTCCACCGACGACCGCCTGCGCCTCCTGATCGAACGCGTCGAACGCCTCGAGGAAGAGAAGAAGGGCCTCGCCGACGATATCCGCGACGTTTACGCGGAGGCGAAGGCGGTCGGCTACGACGCCAAGATCATGCGCCAGATCGTCCGCCTGCGGAAGATGAAGCCCGACGACCGCGCGGAAATGGAAGCCATCCTCGACACCTACAAGGCAGCGCTCGGGCTGGGGTAAGGCTCGCCGCGCGCGCGTGTTTCTGCTATGCGCGGGCGTCTGGGAAGAGAGGACGCAAACGATGGCTAGCAGTCCGTGGAGCCGCGCTGAGGGCGGCATGATCGTCACTACCACCGCGCTGGTCGAAGGTCGCCCGGTGCAGGATTACCTCGGCATCGTGACCGGCGAGGTCATCGTCGGCGCCAACCTGTTCCGCGACCTGTTCGCGTCGATCACCGACCTCGTCGGCGGCCGCTCGGGTGCTTACGAACAGGTTCTCTCGCGCGCCCGCACCGAAGCCATCGAAGAGATGACCGAACAGGCCCGTCAGCTCGGCGGCAATGCTGTGATCGGGGTCGATCTCGACTACGAGGTGCTCGGCAACAACGGTACGATGCTGATGGTCAGCGTCAGCGGCACGGCGGTCAAGCTCTGAGCTTCGCGGTCCGCAGGCTCGGGCCCGGCGATCTCGCCGCGCTGAGGGCGCTCAACGCGATGTTCGGCGAAGTGTTCGCCGAGCCGGAGACCTACACCGGCCATCCGCCCGACGATGCCTACTGTAACGACCTGCTCGCACGCGACGAGGTGCTGCTTCTCGCCGCGACCGAGGGTGATCGGGTGATCGGCGGCCTTGCGGCCTACGTGCTGCCCAAGTTCGAGCAGGCGCGCCGCGAGATCTATATCTACGATCTGGCGGTTTCGGAGGATAGCAGGCGCAGGGGCGTGGCCACCGCGCTGATCGGCGAAGTGCGGCGGATCGGCCGCGCGAGCGGCGCGTGGACCATTTTCGTGCAGGCCGACATCGTTCCGGAGGACGCGCCGGCACGCGCGCTTTACCGCAAGCTGGCGTGCGAAGAGATTACCGCGCTGCACTTCGACATCGCGCCGTGACCGTGACCGTCCGCCCTGCGCGTGAGGCCGATGCGGCAGCCTGCGCAGCGATCTACGCGCCGTTCGTCAGTGGCAGCACGATCAGTTTCGAACTCGATCCGCCCGACGCGCCGGAGATGGCGCGGCGCATCGCGGAGTACGGCGCCAGCCACGCGTGGGTGATCGCGGAGGCGGCGGGCGCGGTGGCCGGCTACGCCTACGGGTCCCCGCACCGGACGCGCGCGGCCTATGCCAGCGCGTGCGACGTGGCGATCTACGTCGATCCGGCCTGCGCCGGGCAGGGGATCGGACGCGCGCTCTACGGCGCGCTGTTGCCGGCGTTGGCGGGCAAGGGATACCATGCCGCTTTCGCCGGGATCGCGCTGCCTAACGCGGCCAGCGTCGGGCTGCACGAGGCGACGGGATTCACGCCTGTCGGCATCTACCGCGAAGTCGGCTGGAAGCTCGGCGCGTGGCGCGATGTCGGTTGGTGGCAGCGGTTGCTCTGACGCTTGCGCCCGGTGTAAGGCGCGGCCTCCATTGCCAGAGATAAGCGGACCCCAATGGCCGGCCATTCCAAATTCAAGAACATCATGCACCGCAAGGGCGCGCAGGATAAAAAGCGCTCGGCGGCGTTCTCCAAGCTCAGCCGCGAGATCACCGTCGCCGCCAAGTCGGGCATGCCCGATCCGGACATGAACCCGCGCCTGCGCCTGGCGGTCAACAACGCGCGCGGCGCCTCGATGCCCAAGGACAATATCCAGCGCGCCATCGACAAGGCCGCCAAGGGCGAAGGCGACGATTACGAGGAAATCCGCTACGAAGGCTACGGCCCGGGCGGGGTCGCACTGATCGTCGAGGCGCTGACCGACAACCGCAACCGCACCGCCACCAACGTGCGCACCGCGTTCTCCAAGAACGGCGGCAACCTCGCCGCCAGCGGCGCGGTCAGCCACGGGTTCGAGCGCATTGGCATGATCGAATACGGGCCTGGCGCGGGCGACGAGGACGCGGTCATGGAAGCGGCGATCGAAGCCGGCGCCGATGATGTCGAAAGCGACGCCGACGGCCACGTGATCTGGACCGGCATGGACGGCATGCACGAAGTCGCCAAGGCGCTCGAAGCCGCGCTCGGCGCGCCCGAAAGCGTCAAGCTGGCGTGGAAGCCGGGCCTGACGGTCGAACTGGCCGAAGGCGACGCGCAGACGCTGCTCAAGCTGGTCGACACGCTCGAGGATGATGACGACGTGCAGGCCGTGTGGGGCAACTACGAAATCTCCGACGCGGTGATGGAGACGCTCTCCTGATCCTCCCCGGCATGGGGAGGGGGACCATGCGAAGCATGGTGGAGGGGCACAGGCGCCTCTTCGCAGCATCGAGGCGATGCGCCCGGACGCGGGTGCCCCTCCACCACCCTGCGGGCGGTCCCCCTCCCCGTGCCGGGGAGGATACATGACTCTCATCCTAGGCCTCGATCCCTCGCTGTCGTGCACCGGGTGGGGGATCGTGCGGGCAGAAGGATCGCGCCTGGCGCATGTCGCCAACGGCGAACTGCCGACCGACCCGAAGCTCCCCCTGACCGCGCGGCTCGCGCACCTTAGCGAAGGACTCTCCGAGGTGATCGCCGAGCATCAGCCTGACCGGGCAGCGGTCGAGGAAGTATTCGTCAACAAGAACCCGCAATCGACGCTCAAGCTGGCGCAGGCGCGCGGCGCAGTGCTGGCGGCTTGCGGCATGGCGGGGTTGCCCGTTACCGAACACGCCGCTCGCCTGGTCAAGAAGGCGGTGGTCGGCACCGGCGCGGCCGAGAAGGGCCAGGTCCAGGCGATGCTCAAAGTGCTGCTGCCGGGCGCGGCAATCGCGGGCGCGGATGCGGCCGATGCCCTCGCGGTGGCCATCGCGGATGCGCACTTGGGCGGACGATGGTGAATCCTGAAATCGTCATTGCGAGGAGCGGAGCGACGAAGCAATTTAGGGCCGTTGTGCACTTCGCCCTGGATTGCTCCGCTTCGCTCGCAATGACGAGAGCATAGGCAAATGTTCCTGGTCGTCTTCCGCAATCGCAAGCGCGCCGACATCGACGAGGCCGCCTATGGGGCCGAAGCCGAGCGAATGGAGCGGCTGGCGAGCGAGCAACCCGGCTACCTGGCCTTCAAGAGCTACACCTCGGACGATGGAGAGGTCATCGCCCTGTCCGAATGGCAGGACGAAGCCTCGGCCCGCGCCTGGGGCCGGCTGGCCGAGCACCGGCTGGCGCAGACGCGGGGCCGGACCGACTATTACGAGGACTACACGCTGTTCGCCTGCGATCAGCCGCGCATTCACCGCTTCCAGCGTCAGGACCCGGCATGATCGAGCTCTACGGCATTCCCAACTGCGACACGGTCAAGAAAGCCCGCATCTGGCTCGGTGCGCGCGGGCTCGCCTACGCGTTCCACGACTACAAGAAGGAAGGCGCCGACCTGGACAAGCTGGCCGCCTGGGCCGACGCGGCCGGCTGGGAAGCGCTGCTCAACCGCCGGGGCACCACGTTCCGCGCGCTGCCCGATGCCGACAAGGCGGACATCGACCGCGCCAAGGCGCTGCGCCTGATGGCGGCGCATCCCTCGCTCATCAAGCGCCCGGTAGTCGAGCACGCGGGCGGTCTGCTGGTCGGCTTCGACGTCGCCGAGTGGGAGCGCGCGCTCGGCTAGTTGACCACCGGGACCGGTTCGGCCGGCGCGGGCCTCTGCCCGACGCGCTGGAACGCCATGACCAGCGTGGCCAGCAGCAGCAGCCCGATCGCGACTCCCATCGTCAGCGCCAGGTTGCCGGTCCCCCCCAGCACCACGAACAGCGTCGATGCGCCGAACGAGACCGGGAAGTTGCTGAGCGAGTTGTAGAGTGTGAACTGCGCCGCCGCGACGCGCGGGTCGCTGAGCTGCATACGCAGCGGATTGGTGGTGATGCTCGACAGCGTGGCAAGGATCGATTGGAGGCACAGGAGGCCGATGAAGATCGCCGTCTGCGTCCAGTATTCGCGGCCGAGCCAGATGAACGCACACATCGCCGCTTCGATCAGGAACACGATCATCGCCGCGCGCTTGGACCCGAACCGCAGCGACAGGTAACTGCCGATAGCAATGGCCGTGAGCGCCATCACGAAGTCCGCGGTCGAGATGGTCTGCGAATACTGCGCCTCGTTCCAGGCCAAGGCGCCTGTGGCGAGGATCGGGAACAGCGGCAGCAAGATCCCTTCGGCGGCGCGCTGGGGCACAGCCGAGCCCATCAGCACCAGGCTATCGCGCTTGACCATCGATTTGACCGCGATGACGAGAATCTTGAGCCAGTCGCCGACATGGCGTTCGAGGTTCTCGGGCGCGGTCCTGCCTTCGCTCCACGGAAAGCGCTTCTCGCCCGGCCGTTCGCGGATCCAGATGGCGTAGCAGGTGATCAGCGCGATCACGGGCAGGAAGGCGAGGAACGCGATCTGCGGGCCGGCCAGGTAGAACAGCGTGCCGCTGAGCGCACCCGCGGTGGCGCGCCCGACGGTCTGGCCGCCGAACATGAAGCTGCTCGCGGTGCCCTGCTCGCGCTCGGGCAGGATATCGACCGCGAGGCCGTCGACCGCCACGTCCTGGATCGCCGAGCCCGCGCCGATCAGAAAGGTGATCGCGACCAAGAGCTGGGTGTCGCCGACGTCCGGGCTGGCCAGGGCAGCGGTCAGGAACGCGGCTAGCATCAGCCCCTGCGCGCCGATCAGCCAGGCCCGCCGCCGGCCCATCGGCAGGTAGGCATAGCGGTCCATGGCGAAGGCCGGGATGAACTTGAAGCTCCACGGCAGGTATGCGGTCCCCGCCACCAGCGCCACGGAGGCCTCGCTGGCGCCGTTGGCGGCCATCCACGCCGGCAGGCCGATCGTACTGACCCCGAGCGGAAGGCCTTGCCCGAAGTAAAACAGGAACAGGCTGAACAGCCGGCCGACTTTGCTTTCGGACAGGATCAAGCCCCGTCCACCCGCCGCCGCTGCCGCCATTCACTCGTCCCCCAACAGCCCGAAAATCGCGAGCCTAAGGAGCCGTCACGGATTTGCAACGGAATTGCCGGGGCGCCGGTGGCCGGGATCAAGCCGGGCCGTAACGCCCGATCACGGCGGCCTCGGCGCGCAGGCGTGCGGCTTCTTCGTCGCGGCCGTGCCGGGCATAGTCGTTCGCGGTGGCCAGCCGCGCATCGATCTCAGCCGCGAGCAGCGCACTCACCGCCGCCGCATCGACTTCGAGCCTGGCGACTTCGCTGCTCGGCTCGCCCAAGCGGTGCGGGCGGGAATGGTCGTGCATGCCCTCGACCGGCACAGCCTCGGCATTATCGAATGCGGCGATCAGCGAGCGCAGCAGGCGCATCTCGTCGCCGCGCCGCTCCTTCATTGCGTCCTTGAGGTCAGCGCGCAGGCGATCCTTGAGAACCCCTGCGCTCATGCGTGAGTGGCGGTGACGATGAAGTTGAGCGCCATGTCGTCCGACAGATGGAGGCCCCTGGCCGGCGAGAAGGCAATGCCACGCTCCGCGCCCATCGCCAGCCCGGCGTCCGTCAGCAGCTCGCGCAGTTCGTCGGGGGTGACGAAGTCGCTCCAGGTGTGCGTGCCGCGTGGCACCGCGCCCAAGGCCTCGGCCGCGCCGACCAGCAGCAGCGCCGATTGCGGCGTGCGGTTGGGCGTGGACAGCACCATCAGGCCGCCGGGGGCGAGGTGGCGGGCGAGCGCGGCGACGAAGGCCGGCTTGTCGGCGACATGCTCCAGCACTTCGAGACTGGTCACCAGATCGAATTGCCCGAGCCCGAGCTCGCCCAGCTCGCCGTGGCGATAGTCGATTGCCAGCCCGGCGCCCGCGGCATGGGCCTTGGCGGCCGCGATGTTCTCGGAGGCGGCATCGACGGCCGTGACCGCGGCGCCGAGCCGCGCGAGCGGTTCCGCCAGAAGCCCCGCGCCGCACCCGATGTCGAGCGCGCACTTGCCGGCGAGCGGCGCGCGGCTCTCGATATCGCCGGCCCAGTGCAGGTCGATGGCCTCGCGGATGAAGGCCAGCCGCACCGGGTTGAGCCGGTGGAGCATCGCCGAACGGCCCTTGGGATCCCACCAGTCCGCCGCCAGCGCACCGAAATGCGCGGCCTCGCCGGGGCGGATGGTTGCATTTGCGACAGTTGCATCGGCCATGCGCGGTCCCTAACAGCGCCCGACATTCGGCACCAGCAGGAGCGCGCGCAGCCGTGGCCCGCATCGTGATGAAATTCGGTGGCACGTCGATGGCCGGCAGCGAGCGCATCCGCCGCGTCGCCGGCATCGTGCGCCGCCAGCAGGCCGCGGGGCACCAGGTCGCGGTGGTGGTCAGCGCGATGGCCGGCGAGACCGACCGGCTGGTCAATTTCTGCCGCGAGGCCAATCCGCTTTACGATCCGGCCGAATACGACGTGGTGGTGGCCAGCGGCGAGCAGGTCACCGCGGGCCTGCTCGCGCTGACCTTGCAGGCGATGGGCTGCCGGGCGCGCTCGTGGCTCGGCTGGCAGATCCCGATCCACACCCAGGAAGCCCATGCCAAGGCACGCATTTCCTCGATCGATGCCGAAGCGATGATCGCGGCAATGGATGCCGGCGAAGTGGCGGTGATCCCGGGATTCCAGGGCCTTAGCGAGCAGGGGCGGATCACGACGCTCGGGCGCGGCGGCTCGGACACCTCGGCGGTCGGGGTGGCGGCGGCGCTCAAGGCCGACCGCTGCGACATCTACACCGACGTCGACGGAGTCTATACCACTGACCCGCGCATCGTGGCGCGCGCGCGCAAGCTCAAGTACGTGACTTACGAGGAAATGCTCGAGCTGGCCTCGGTCGGCGCCAAGGTCCTGCAGACCCGCTCGGTCAGCCTCGCCATGAAGGAAGGCGTGCGCGTGCAAGTCCTGTCGAGCTTCATCGACGAGGAGTCCCCGCTCGCCGACACGCTGCCCGGCACGATGATCGTCTCGGACGACGACATGGCGAAGATTGTTGAGGAACACGAAATGGAAAGCCAGCTGGTCACCGGCATCGCGCACGACAAGAACGAGGCCCGCATCGTCCTGACCCGCGTGCCCGACCGGCCCGGGGCGGTCTCGGGCATCTTCGCGCCGCTCGCCGACGCGTCGATCAACGTCGACATGATCATCCAGAACGTCGGCCGCGATAAAGGCGAGACCGACGTGACTTTCACTGTCCCGCAGGCCGATCTCGCGCGCGCGCAGGCGCTCCTCGAAGACAAGCGCGAGACGATCGGCTTCAACCGCGTGATCACCGACAGCAAGGTCGCCAAGATCAGCGTCGTCGGGGTCGGTATGCGCAGCCACGCGGGCGTCGCCTCGACGATGTTCAAGGCGCTCGCCGAGCGCGGGATCAATATCCAGGCGATCTCCACCAGCGAGATCAAGATCAGCGTGCTGATCGACGAAGACGAGACCGAATTGGCGGTGCGCGTGCTGCACACCGCCTACGGGCTTGACGCGGACGTTCCCGCCGAGTGAAGCGGCCTTAGCCCTGCTGAAGCGCGCGGCCGTTGACTTCGTCGGCGTTGAGCGTGCCATCCTTGTTGGCATCGAGCAGCTTGAACTTGTCGGGCACCGCCGCGGTATAGGCCGCATGGGTGACGAAGCCCTCGGCATCTGGCTGGGTCCCGAACAACGCCAGTTGACCCATCTGGTCTAGCTCGGCGACCTTCACCTTGTCCTTGCCCTGACCGATGAAGCCCCAGCCCATCTCGGAAAACGCCTGGTACTCCGCGAGCGTCACCTTGCCGTCCTTGTCGGGATCGGCGAATTCCATCAAATCCATCTGCTCCTGCGCACCCAGCGGGCCAGACATCACGCCGACAGCGGCGGCGACGAGAACCAGTTTACGCATCGTGGATCGATCCTTCTCCCAAGTGCCAGCGACAATACCCCCGCTTTCGCGAAGGTCCAGACCGAACCCGCGCTGCTTGTCCCTCGCGAAATGCGTCCCTAGGGCGCTGGACTCCCAGTTTCACAAACGGAATGCTTGATGAGCGCCTATCCCAAGACCCTGCAGATGATGAAGCGCGGCCGCGCCTTCCTCGGCAGCGAGTACGCAATCCTGTGCGGCGCGATGAGCTGGGTCAGCGAGCGCAACCTGGTGTCCGCCATCTCCAACGCCGGCGGGTTCGGGGTGATCGCCTGCGGGGCGATGACCCCCGACCTGCTCGATGCCGAGATCGCCGCCACCAAGGCGCTCACCGCCAAGCCGTTCGGCGTCAACCTGATCACCATGCATCCGATGCTGTTCGATCTCATCGCGGTCTGCGCGCGGCATGGGGTCGGCCACGTGGTGCTGGCCGGCGGCATCCCGCCTAAAGGCAGCGTCGAGGCGATCAAGGCTGCCGGGGCCAAGGTCATCGTGTTCGCGCCCACGCTTGCGCTTGCCAAGAAGCTGCTGCGCGGCGGCGGGGACGCGCTGGTGATCGAAGGGATGGAGGCCGGCGGCCACATCGGCCCGGTCGCCACCAGCGTGCTGGCGCAGGAGTTTCTGCCCGAACTGGCCGAGGAACACCTGGTGTTCGTCGCCGGCGGGATCGGCCGCGGCGAGGCGATCGCCGGCTATCTCGAGATGGGCGCGGTCGGGGTCCAGCTCGGCACGCGCTTCGCCTGCGCCACCGAGAGCATCGCGCACCCGGATTTCAAGAAGGCGTTCTTCCGCGCCAACGCTCGCGATGCGGTCGCCAGCACACAGCTCGATCCGCGCCTGCCGGTCATTCCGGTGCGCGCGCTCAAGAACAAGGGCACCGAGGAATTCGCCGCCAAACAGCGCGAAGTGGCGCTGCTGCTCGATCAGGGCAGTGTCGACATGGGCGAGGCGCAGCTCCGCATCGAGCACTTCTGGGCCGGCGCGCTGCGCCGTGCGGTGATCGACGGCGATGTCGAGAACGGCTCGCTGATGGCCGGGCAATCGGTCGGCATGGTTACGCGCGAAGAGCCTGTCGCCGAGATCATCGGCAGCCTGATGGCCGAGAGCGAAGCGGCGCTAAGCCGGCGCTAGCTTGGCCGGAACCAATCCCTTGCTGCGCCGCTGTTTAGGCGAACGAACAAGGAGTTGGACATGATCGGAAAAATCATTGGTGCGGTCGTGGGTGCCAAGGCCGCCGACCATGTGCGCGGCGTTGGCGGGACCGGCGGCGCGCTGCTCGGCGTGGGCGCGGCGACGCTGGCGCGGCGGCTCGGACCGGTCGGCCTGATCGCGCTTCTGGCTGGCGGCTACGCGGCCAAGCGCTATGCCGAGAAGCGCGAAGCTGCGAAGCAGCCCGCGCGCCCGGACATCCGCCCAAGCGCGACTTAGGGGCTACCCGCCAGCCCGAGCAGGATCTGAAGCGTCTGCTCGGGCTGGTCGGTCATCACGAAGTGGCTGGCCTGGCTCTCGTGGTGGTCCCAGCCGTCCTGGGTGCGAGCCCAGTCGGAGAAGCGCCCGAACGGGGTCGGTTGCCAACCGGTCGCAAAGACATAGGCCCGGCGGGGGATTTTCGCCTCCTCGCCGGTGTAGCGCACGCCTTCGAGCAGCGTCAGGAGCGGATGATAGCCGACCGCCCCGGGCACGGGTGAGAAGTCGACCTGGCCGATCGGATCGACATAGCCGGGTTTGAACTTCTGCGTGTCGATGTACCAGGCGTGTTCGAATTCGCCGGTCACGTCCCACAGGCTCTGGCCGTCGGCGGGCAGGAACGCGTCGATGTAGGCGATTGCGTCGATCCGCGCGCCGAGCCGGGTGGCGACGCCGGTGATCACCATTCCGCCGTAAGAATGGCCGGCGAGGATGAACCGGTCGAAGCCGGCCGCATCCACCTGCTCGCACACGTCGTCCACATGGTCGGTCAGCGTGATCCCGGGATGCAGCTCGCCCGAGCGGCTGCCGAGCCCGGTGAGCTGTGCGACCAGCACTTCATGTCCGGCCGCCCGCAAGTCGGCCGCCGTCCGGTCATAGCTGCGTCCGCCGCCCCAGGCGCCGTGCACCAGCACGTAGTTGGCCATGCGTCTCTCCCACGAAAAAGGCCCGCGAACCTGGTCGGTCCGCGGGCCTTCTTAAGTCGGCTTTTGCCGTCAGTCTCGCGTTACGCGTTCTCGGTCGCGCGCGTCGTGCGCCAGCCGGTGGCGTATGTGTCGGCCGCCATCTTGCCGTAGGGAACCGGCGAGACGATCGCGCGCACGTTGAGCTGCTTGTGCGGCTCGACGGTGGTCTTCTTGGTGCCGCCGTTTTCCTCGCCCCACACGACGTGGATTTCGGTGCCGAGCGGGATCTCGTGATCGACGGTGCCGAGCGAGAGCGCCTTCTTCTCGTTGAACGAGTAGCCGGTGAACAGCGACAGGCCGACCACATTGCCGTCAGCGTCGACGACCTTGTCGTAGTTGCTGTTGGCGTAGTTCGCGAGCGGCAGGTCGAAGAACTTGTACTGCTCGCCCTCGGGCTCGAACATCGAGGAGACGATCTTCTGAACGTCTTCCTTGTTCCACTCGAGCGTGACCTTCTTGCGCTGCACGGCCGGGTCGATCTTCTTCAGCGCGTCGGCGCCGATGAAGTCGTGGTCGAACTTCACGAACGGGCCGTAACCCAGCTCCCACGGGTTGAGGTAGTAGTCCTCGATCGACTTACCGACGAACGAGCCGCCGATCGCGCCGGTCGCTTCGTAGCTGTCGGCGCCGAGCCACTCGCGGTAGTCCTTGAGCTCGTCGCCGGTGTAGACCGGGGGCAGCGGGCTGGGGATCCAGCCCGATTCCAGCGTGTTCGACGGATAGGCGCGGCTGCCGACGGCGATCAGGCCGAACTCTTCGCCCGCCTTGAGGATCTCGTCGCGGATGTATTCCTGCTCGTCGTAGGGGCCCCAGATTTCGAGACCCGGCGAACCGGCCATGCCGTGGCGCAGCGTGCGCACGGTCTTGTTGCCGATCTTCATCTCGCTCATGTTGAAGAACTTGAGCTTGTCGAGCGGCTGGCCGTTGAGCTTCTCGATCACGTTCCAGGCCTGCGGGCCCTGGATCTGGAAGCGCCACGAGATACGGTTGACCGGCTTGCCCATCGGGCGGCTCGGCGAACGCGGATCGTTGATGATGTCGACGTTGTAGCCGCCCTTCTGGGCCTGGAACATCAGCCAGTTGGCAGCCGGCGCGCGGCCGACATAGACGAACTCTTCCGGGGCCAGGTAGAAGATGATGCCGTCGCCGATGACATGGCCGTACGGCGTGGTCGGCACGTACTGCTTGGCCTTGTTGACTTCCCAGCCGGCCGGCGAGTTGACCATCGTGTCCGAGAGCAGCTTCAGCGCGTCCGGGCCCTTGATGTAGAGGTCGAACATGTGGTGCGACTGGTCGAACAGCACCGCGCTGTGCTGCCAGGCCCACTGTTCCGAACGCCAGTTCGAAAACTCGGGCGCCACCACCGGGTAAACATAGGCGCCGATCTGCGAATTGCGCAGCTTGGCGACGATGTCGGGGGTGTTCTGAAGGATCTGCTCAAGGTTCTGGGCCATTCGGCTGCTCTCCATGCTCGTGAAGGAATCACGTATGCGAAAATAGTATGCGGCGCATACAATATTGGGCTACGCGCGCAAGGCCAAAGCGGCCCACGCTGGAGAGGACAAGGCGGGATGAACGTCGAAGCGCTCGACCACGTCAACATCATCACCGATCGGCTGGACGAGACCGCCGAGTTCTACGGCACGCTGCTCGGCCTGGTGCGCAAGGACGCGCCGCCGCCGCTGACGCCGCAGACCGCGACCTGGATGTTCGACGGCGAGAACCGCGCGATCATCCACATCAACTCGCTCGACTGCTACCGCACTTACGACCGCGAGGTGCAGCCCGGCTCGCTGACCGGCGCGCTCCACCATGTGGCGCTCAAGTGCGTCGGCTACGACGAGATCAAGGGCCGGCTCGACGCGATGGGCGCGGACTACCAGGAGAACCTGGTCGCCGCGATCAACCTGCGCCAGATCTTCACGCCAGACCCGAACAACGTGCTGCTCGAACTGAACTTCTTCGCGGACTGAAGACCGCGACGTTTTGCTTAGGGGGCCGCGAGTTCCTGCTGGCGATCCGCGCGAAACTGGGCAATCCTGAAGCGGGAGTTCGGGTGGACTGAAGGGCCTTGGCCCTTGAGGAGCAGACCGAATGAAATTCAGGTTCACAGGTGCCGGCCTGGCGCTGGCGATGCTTGCCCTGGCCGGATCGCCGGCCATCGCGCAGTCTACTGATCCGGCGCCCGCGACCCGCCCTGCGGCGCCGTTCGTCTCCGCCGATTTCGCCGTTCCGAGACTGGCCGAAGCCGCCCGCTTCAAGCTCGTGCCGCTCGGCCCCGAACTCGTGGACATCGATTTCGCCGCTTACATGTCGTCGATCGAACACCTGCAGCAGACGTTCACTCGCAGCACCGCCTGGCCCCACAAGGACATCTCGGCCGCCGATGCCATGCGCGACATGGAAACCGAACAGGCCCGCTTCGAGAAACGCGAATCGTTCGCCTACGCCGTGCTCACGCCCGACGGAAAGCGCGAGCGGGGCTGCGTCTACGTCTATCCCAGCACCGTCGAAGGGTACGATGCCGTCGTCACGCTGTGGGTCACCAAGGCCGAGTACGACGCCGGCTTCGACGCCGAACTCTACCGCTGGGTGACCGCGTGGGTGCAGGCCGAATGGCCGTTCGCGAAAGTCGCCTATCCCGGGCGCGCGATCGACTGGGCGACGTGGGATTCGCTCGTGGCAGCGAGCAAGGCTGGCTAGCGGCCGACCGCCAATAGCGGCGCGCAGATCTCCTTGCCGTAAGGCGCCTGGTCGAACCGGGCTTGCGCGGATTCGAGCGTTTGGGGGCGCTCGCCCATCGTACCGGTCCGGAAGATGAACCGGCCGACGCTCGCGATGCGGACTTGCGCCGCCACGGCCCGTGCATAGGCCCGGCGGATGCCCGGCCAATCGGCGTCGGTCAGGGTCTCCGGACGATCGAGCACCGCGAGATCGAGCCAGGCGGCACGTTCCTCGTCGCGGACGCGATCCCAGTTCTCGAAGTTGGCGAAGGCGTTGCTGAAGCCGAGCTGTTCTTTGTGCGGCATGTGCGACAGGCCCTGACCGGCCAGCGCGATGTTCCACGCGCCCTTCGCGCCGACCGACGGCAAAGGCAGCCCGACCAGCCCGGTGATGCCGAGCGGCTCGTCGTTGGCGGCGCGTTCGAGCACCAGGCGAATCTCCCCGAGCTTGCGGACCAGGCAGGGCTCGACCACCAGTCTGTCCTGGATGGCATCCAGATTGTCGCGGACCTCGGTGCGCAGCAGGGCGCGCTCCTGTGCGGCCACCGCGCGCCAGTTCCACTCCTCGACCGCCTGCTGCGCGGCCAGCGCCATCAGCACGCCGACAGTGACGATCACCAGCTCCCAGGCGACCGCGTTCCAGCCGTGCGGCGGCGGCGCGACCTTGAGCATTCGAAACATGGTGGCCCCCCGGCGACGAATCCCGGGCCATGATAGCCGCTTAAACCGGTTTCGTCCCCGCCGTGGTCGTGCGGTACATCTCGCGCCGATACCCGTCGTAGTCGTTGGGGCCGAGGTGCATCGCGGCGCGGTTGTCCCACATCGCCACGGTGCCCGGCTCCCAGCGCAGCCGGCAGGTGAAGGCGGCCTGGGTGCAGTGCGCCACCAGGAAGTCGACGATCGGCTTGGCCTCGGCGGTGGTCATGCCCTCGAAGCCGACGGTGTAAGTGTCGCAGATGTAGAGCGATTCCTCGCCGGTCTCGGGGTGAGTGCGGACCAGCGGGTGGTAGCGGCCTTCGAGCCCGGCCTGCTTGGTCTCCTCGTTGGAGAACGCGATCGGCGTGCCCAGCAGCACGCCCTGCGTGAGGTAGTTGTTGCGTGCCGACATGTGGACGCGCAGCCCGCGCAGCATGTCCCGATAAGTCTTGCTGAGATGCCGGAAGGCGAGCGCGCAGTTGGCCCAGTGGGTGTCGCCGCCGAACGGCGGGACTTCGACCGCGCGCAGCGTGGTGATCGCGGGCGGCTCGTCGAGGAACGGGCTGTCGGTGTGCCAGCCGCCCCCGAACAGGCTCGGCACTTTGGTGTCGGCTTCCTTGATGATCGGGTGAACCTCGCGGTGTCCGGGCACGCCTTGCGTATAGGCATCGACCGCGAAGGGCCCGAGCCGCGCGCCGAACGCCTCGTGCTCGGCATGGGTCAGGTGCTGACCCCGCAAGTAGATCATCTTGTGGCGATAGAGCGCCTGCTTGAGCTCCTCGAACGCCGCGTCGCTCATCTCGGGCAGCCGCGCGCCGACCACTTCGGCGCCCATCGCCGCGGTCAGCGGCGCGACCTCGATGTGGGCGTAGTCGGCCGCGTGGTTGTCGAAGTCGCCCGACGGCGTGACGCGCACTTCCCACATATCGCTTATCCTCTCATCCCAATCTTATCCGTTCGGTTCGAGCGAAGTCGAGAACCGTCGCGCGGGTGCCTCGACTGACGACACCCATCGACACGAACGGGCGTTGGGCGTTAGCTAAGCTCGATCACCGTCTTGCCGAAGCTGTCCGGCCCCCAGGCATGGGCATAAGCGGCCGGAACATCCTCGAAAGCGAATGTCTTGCCGATCGCAGGCTTCACGCCGTGCGCATCGATGAAGGCGTTGAGCGCATTCGCCATCGCCACCGAGCCGACGAAGATGCCGCGGATCGAGCCGCCGGTGAACATCAGCGCGCGCGGATTGGGCGGCGAGCCGTCAGCCAGGAAGCCGATCATGGCCGCTTCGCCGTTGGGCGCCAGCGCGGCGATCGATTGTTCGAGCGTGCCGACGCCGCCCACTTCGACCACCTTGTCGGCCCCGCCGAATTGCTGCGCGACTGCCGTGCCCCATTCGGGCGTGGTCTTGTAATTGACGGTATGATCCGCGCCGAGCGCCCTGACCCGCTCGAGCTTTGCGTCGGACGAGCTGGTGGCGATGACCTCGGCCCCGGCAGCCTTGGCCACCGCCAGCGCGATCAGCGAGACGCCGCCGGTGCCGAGCACCAGCACCTTGCTGCCGGGACCGATCGGCCGCCCGCCGTTGAACAGCGCGTTCCACACCGTCACACCGGCGCAAGGCATGCAGGCGGCTTCGGCGAGCGTCAGGCTCGCGGCGGCTTTCACCACGCCCTGCGCGGGCAGCAGGACCTTCTCCGCCAGCATGCCCGGCGCCTTGCCGTCGCCCAGCGCGCGGCTCATTACCGGCGGGCCGTCGATCCAGTCGAGGAAGAAGCTGCCCTGGACCCGGTCCCCCGGCGCGAAGGCGGTGACGCCGTCACCGACCGCCAGCACGGTGCCCGCGCCGTCCGACAGCGGCACGACCGGCTCGGTTAGCGCTCCGCTAAAATACTTGCCGGCGGCGACCGCGAAATCGCGGTAGTTGATCGACCAGGCGCCGGGCGCGATCAGCACTTCGCCTGGGCCGGGCTCGGGATCGGGCAACTCGGCCAGATAGAGCTTGTCGAACCCGTCCGACCCAGCCGGCAACATCCACGCGCGCATCATGTTCTCCTGTTCTGCTCTCTCCCCTTTAGGGGAGAGAAACGAAGGCTTGCGAGCTTGCTCGCTAGCCGTAGTTGAGAGGGGGCGTCGTGGGCGTTCCCCTCTCCCAACCCTCTCCCCTGAAGGGGAGAGGGCTCGATCAAACCTCGATACTCTCCAGCACCCCGCCGTCGACCGCCCAGTCCTGCCCGGTGACGTGGCTGGCGGCATCGCTGAGCAGGAACGCGGCGACTTCGGCCAGCTCCATCGGCGTGCCCATGCGGCGCTGGGGGATACGGCCGGCGATCTTGCCCTGCTGCTCGGGCGGGATGCGGTCGAGCGCCTCGGTGCGGATGAAGCCGGGAATCACGCAGTTGGCGCGGATCCCGTGCGGTGCCATCTCGACCGCGATCGCCCGCGTCAGCCCGAGCACGCCGTGCTTGCTGGCGACATAGGCCGGGTTCATCGCCATGCCGCGCTTGGAGCTCATCGAGCCGGTGACCAGGATCACCCCGCCCTGCGCCTCGATCATGCCCGGCAGGACCTTCTGGATCGCCCAGAACACGCTGGTCAGGTTCACGCGGAGGGTCTGCTCGAACACGTCGCTGTCGAACGCCACCGCCGGCGTGAACCCGCCGGTCATCCCGGCATTGGCGAACAATCCGTGGATCGGGCCGTTCTGGTGGACCGCGGCGTCGAGCGCGGCGTCGAGCTGCGCCTTGTCGCCGACATCGGCCACGGCCCAGGCGGTGCGCCCGCCGATCGCCTGCCTGGCCTCTTCGAGCTTGTCGGCGCGCCGCGCGATCAGCGTCACGCGGGCGCCGCGCGCGGCCAACAGCCCGGCGGTGACCAGGCCGATCCCGCTCGAGGCGCCGGTGACGACGATATGCTGGCCGTGAAAGTCCATCAGCTCCCCCGCGGCGCGACGAACGCGGCCCAGGTCGGGGCGTCCTCGTGCTCGCTTGTCTCGGGCGACCATTGCCGCTCCATCAGCGTTCGTGCCTCACCCTCGGGCATCCCGCAAGCGTCGCGGTGGTAGCGGTAACAGAACGCCGACACGCGCCAGTTCATGATGCAGTGGACGTGGACCGGCCCAGGCGCTTGCAGAGCCGCCGCGAAGGCCTCGTAGTGCGCGTCCGTCGGCGCATCGAAGGGCACCGGGATGTGCGTGTAGGCAATGCCTTGAGCCGCGAAGACGGCACCAGCATCGGGCAGTGCTTCCGGGTGATCGGGCATCGCCAGGTTGATCACGTGCCGCACGCCGAGCGCGGCCAGCCGCGCTGGATCGTGCGGTTCGAGCCGGCCCGACGTGGTCAGCCGCTCCGACAGCCGCTGCCAGGCGCGGATGTCAGAGGGATCGCTCACGCCAGCCCCAGCACCTTGGCCGCGTTGTCCTTCATGATGCCGGGCATGACTTCCTCGCGGAAGCCCACCTCTTTCGCCGCGGCGATCCACTTGTCGGGGTGGATCAGCGGGAAGTCGGTCCCGAACAGCATCTTATGCTTGAGCTGGGTGTTGGCGTACTGGATCACCTGCTTGGGGAAGTACTTCGGGCTCCAGCCGCTGAGGTCGATGTAGACGTTGGTCTTGTGCAGCGCCATCGACAGGCTCTCGTCGACCCATGGCCAGCTCGGGTGAGCGAGGATGATCTTCATGTCGGGGAAGTCGACCGCGACATCGTCGATCAGCATCGGCTGCCCGTACTTGAGCCGCATCCCCCCGCCGCCGCGCATGCCCGTGCCCATGCCCGAATGGCCGGTGTGGAAGATCGCCGGCAACCCGTATTCAGCGATCACCTCATAGATCGGATAGGCCATCCGGTCCGCCGGATGCGCGTTCTGCGCGATGCCGTGGAACTTGAAGCCCTTGACCCCGTGGTTCTCGATCAGGTCGCGCGCCTCGCGTGCGCCGTACTTGCCCTTGTGCGGATCGATCGAGGCGAAGGCCAGGCAGATGTCGTCGTTCTTGAGCGCCTGCTCGGCAACTTCGTAGTTCGACACCCGCTTGGCGCCCATCGCGCTCTCGCAATCGACCGTGAACAGCACCAGCGCGATCTGCGCCTCGCGGTACAGCTCGATGATCTCAGGCATCTTCGGCCGCTCGCGCGGCGCCTTGAAGTAGGCGCTCGCGGCGTCGAAGAACTTGCCCATCACCGGGTCTTCGGGATCGTGGCAGCTCACCTCGGCGTGGACGTGGACGTCGATGGCGCGGATCTTGGCGAGGTCGATGGGCACGGAACTTTCCTCTAGTTATTCTGGGGCTCGCTCAGGGCTTAGACTCTCGTCATCGGCGCCCTCGCAATAGATTCGCGTGTAGTCGGCAAACTCGGTCCCGGCCAAATCGGCCTCAATCGCCCTCTTGGCCAGCTCGAAACTAACCACGAAATTGCAT
Organism: Sphingomonadales bacterium 12-68-11; assembly: GCA_002279825.1. Classification (GTDB taxonomy): domain Bacteria; phylum Pseudomonadota; class Alphaproteobacteria; order Sphingomonadales; family Sphingomonadaceae; genus Croceibacterium_A. Next base: position 104,463 of record NCCV01000001.1, on the reverse strand, counting down.
ACTTCCATCGTCCCGCTGCCAATGCTGCCACCATCGCAAGCACCGAGGCCGGACCAGCCCAACGTCTCGTTCATGCGATCTTCCAAGGCGTGTCGCTTCCTCAGATCAGACTCCGAACCCATCCCCTCAATCGCGTATTCGATCATGAGGATGGCATGATCCTCGGGTTCGATGGGAAGGAAACCAATCGGAACGAGGGAATCAATTTCCTTTTGAATCTGGGCTTCAGCCTTGCTGAAGAGCGTCGATCTGACGATCCTTGATTCTCCAATGGTTCCCAGCTCACCCCAGTGCACTCGATGAACGCCAGACGCCTCCTCCCAGGTCTCCCAGTATTGGCCGCCACCATCCGATAGCTTGTAGAGCTTGAGCATACGACAACCCCCCAAAGTTCCCCCGGACAAGCAAAGGCCCGCCGCCGCATGGTGCGGGGCGGGCCTTCGATCAAGCTTAGCTTCACAGCTTCATCAGCACCGACTTGGTCTCGAGGTAAGCCTCTAGCCCGAGGCGGCCCTGCTCGTGGCCGATGCCCGATTCCTTGTAGCCGCCGAACGGCAGCGCGGGGTCTATCATCGCGTGGCAGTTGACCCACACGGTGCCGGCCTTGAGCTGGGCGGCGATCTTGTGCGCGGCGCTGACGTCCTTGGTCCACACGCCCGCGGCGAGGCCGTACTGCGTGTCGTTGGCTTCCTTGACCACGTCGTTGAGGTCGTCGAACCGCTGGGCGACCACCACCGGCCCGAAGATCTCCTCGCGCACCACGCTCATTTGCGGGTTCACGTCGGTCAGGATCGTCGGGCTGACGTAGTAACCGCCGTCGTTCGAAGGCACGTCGCCGCCCATCAGTACGGTGGCGCCATCGCGCTTGCCCGCGTCGATGTAGCCGAGCACGCGTTCATGCTGTTCCTTGCTGACCAGCGGGCCCATGTGCGCGGCCGGATCGAGCGAGGGGCGCGGGGCCCAGAAATCGGCGGTCGCGGCCATGCCTTCGATCACTTCGTCGAACACGCTCTTGTGCGCATAGAGGCGGCTGCCGGCGACGCAGACCTGACCCGAGTTGAAGAAGATCGCGCCCGCCACCCCCGGCGCGGTGCTGGCGACATCGACATCGGGCATCACCACCACCGGACTCTTGCCGCCCAGTTCGAGCGTCACGTGCTTGAGCGTCTCGGTGGCGTTGCGGTTGATCAGCTTGCCGATTTCGGTCGAGCCGGTGAACGCCAACTTGTCGACGTCGGGGTGCTTGACCATGCGGTCGCCGGCGGTGTGGCCGTAGCCGGTGACGATGTTGACCACGCCGGCGGGCACGCCGGCTTCGTTGATCAGGTCGGCCAGGCGCAGCGCGGTCAGGCTGGTCTGCTCGGCGGGCTTGAGCACGGTCGTGCAGCCGGCGGCCAGCGCCGGGGCGATCTTGAGGCAGGCCATCAGCAGCGGGAAGTTCCACGGCACGATCTGCGCGCAGACGCCGACCGGCTCCTTCAGCGTATAGGCGAACATCATCCCGCCCGGCATCGAGTAAGGGGCCTGCGTCTCGCCGCCGATCTTGCCGGCCCAGCCGGCCATGTAGCGGAAGTGCGCGGCGGCGCCGGGCACGTCGACCACGGCGGCCATGCCCTTGGGCTTGCCGACGTCGATCGCTTCGAGCTCGGCCAGCTCGTCGGCGTGCGCTTCGATCAGGTCGGCGATCTTGTGCATGACCTTTTCCCGCGCGATCGGCGGCAGGTTGCGCCAGCGGCCATCGTCGAACGCCGTGCGCGCGGCGGCGACCGCGCGGTCGATATCCTTGTCGGTCGCTTCGACGAAGCTGGAGATCACTTTGCCGGAGGACGGATCCTCGACGTCGATCGTGGCCCCGCCCGAGCTATCGACCCATTCGCCGTTGATGTAGAGCTGCGGCTTGCGTGCCAGCGCGGCTTTCACGGCGGCCGAATATTCGAGCTGCGCGCGCGAAATAGTGGTGACTTCGTTCATCTCCAGGTCCTTTCCCAAACGACTCTTGCCCGCTGCCTAGCAAACGCGCCGGGCCCTGCCTACGCGGACGATAATCCTAACGTGCGTTACGATAACGTCCGCCGCGCCGGCTTGCCAGTGCCCGCTCGGGCCTGCGCCGGCCGGGCATTTTCGAGCGCCTTGTCCTCGTTGGCGCGCTTGATCACGTATTGGCGCACCGCCTCCACCCGCGCCCGGCTGAGCGAGGGCGCGAAGCCGACCATGCCGTTGTCCTTGAGGGCTCCGTCGTGGACGATCGCTCTCCAGCCCGATTCGCTTTCGAGCGCGGCGCTGCGCCGCAAGTCGGGCAATACCGTCGAGCCCATCGCGGCGTCGTTGTGGCACTGGCTGCAGTAGCGCCCGAAGTCGTAGCCGCCGGAAGCGACTTGCGCCGCGGTGCCGCGGAACGGCGGCGGGTCGAGCGGGCGGCGGTTCAGCGGCGGCGCCGGCGGCAACTTGGCGCTGCCGCCGAGCTTGAACACCAGCAGCCGCGACACGTTGGGCATCGGCCCGGCCTGTTCCGACAGGATGCCGCCCGGCGACAGCGGCCAGACCCCTCCCCAGCCGGCGAGCACCGCGACGTACTGCTCGCCGGCCACGCTATAAGTGATCGGCGGGGCGATGATCCCGGTCTGCGCGGCGAACCGCCACAGCTCCTTGCCGTCCCTGGCGGTGTAGGCGACCAGGTTGCCCATGCCGTTGCCCTGGAACACCAGCCCCCCGCCGGTCGCCAGCACGCCGCCGTTCCACGGGCCGGGGTAGGGCACGCGCCAGCGCTCGGTCTGGGTGACCGGGTCCCAGGCGATGAGCGCGCCTTTGGTGGCGGCGGCGGCGCCCGCGCGCACGGCCGCGTCGGCGGGCATCGACCCGGCGGACAGGTCGATCCCGGTATTCATGCCCCTGTTGGGATCGGGCTTCCACCCGGCCTCGGGGAAATAGGGGAACGCCGCCTCGATCGCGGGAATGTAGACCAGCCCCTCCGCCGGATTGAACGCCATCGGGTGCCAGGAATGGCCGCCGCCCGCGCCGGGAGAACCGACGAACGGCTGGCCGGTCAGGTCGAAGCGCGCCTCGGGCCGCACGATCGGGCGGCCGGTCGTCATGTCGATCCCGCTGGTCCAGTTCTGCGGCACGTAGTTCTTGGCCGAGATCAGCTCGCCGGTGGCGCGATCGAGCACGTAGAAGAACCCATTTTTGGGCGCCTGCATCAGCACCTTGCGCATGGTCCCGCCGATCTCGAGTTCGGCCAGTATGATGTGCTGGGTGGCGGTGAAGTCCCAGGTCTCGCCGGGGGTCTCCTGGTAGTGCCAGACGTATTCGCCGGTCTCGGGCCGGATCGCGACGATCGACGAGAGGTAGAGATTGTCGCCCCCGCCCGGCGAGCGATAGGCCTGGTTCCAAGGGGATCCGTTGCCGACCCCGATGTAGAGCAGGTCGAGCTCGGGGTCGTAGGCCATCGCGTCCCACACCGTGCCGCCGCCGCCCAGCTTCCAGAACTCGCCGTTCCAGGTCGCGCGCGCCTTCTTGAGGTATGCGGGCTCGTCCGCTGCCTCTTCGGGCGCACCGGGGACGGTGTAGAACCGCCACAGCTGCTTGCCGCTCTCGGCATCGTAGGCCGTGACGTAGCCGCGCACTCCGAACTCGGCGCCGCTGTTGCCGATGATCACCTTGCCGTCGATCACGCGCGGGGCACCGGTGATCGTGTAGGACTGAGCTTGGTCGACCGTGACCACCGACCACGCCTGCTTGCCGGTCGCGCGGTCGAGCGCGACCAGCCGCCCGTCGAGGGTGCCGAGATACAGCTTGTCGCCCCAGGCGGCGAGGCCGCGGTTGACCACGTCGCAGCACGCCTTGGGCCCGGTTTCGCCGGGAACCTTGGGGTCGTATTGCCACAACGGCGCGCCGCTGGCGGCATCATAGGCCTTCACCTTGCTCCAGGCGGTGGTGATGTAGATCTTGCCGTCGATGACCAGCGGGGTGCCTTCCTGCCCGCGCGCGGTGTCGAGATCGGCGAACCACGCGAGACCCAGGCCGTCCACGTTGCCCGCGTCGATCTGGTCCAGCGGGCTGAAGCGCTGCTCGGCATAGTCGCGGCCGTAGGTGAGCCAGTTGGCGGGATCGGCGGCGGCCGCGGCAAGCTGCGCCGCGTCGATGCCGCCTGACGGGTCTTCGGCGTAGCGGGTGCAACCGGCTAGCGACAGCGCGGCGCAAGCGGCGGCGATCCACATCGCGCTCCGCGTCGCGCTCCATTGGGGCAGTTTCATCGGCATCCCTCCCGGCGTCGCCCTTGGCGGGCGATCGCGATTGTATGCAAGACTTACGATTACCCGATCCGGCCGGTCAAGCGATGCGCGCGGCGCGGATTGCCGTTGCGGCGGCGCCCCGTCCTGGCCTATGGGAGCGGCGTCAGAAGAGCGCGAGCCCGCGCTATGATGCTGGCTCTGCACCCATCTTTGCCAGACAGGACAGTCCCATGCCGACCAAGCTGCCGTCCCGCGCCGACCATGTCGGCTCGTTCCTCCGTCCGCGCACCGTAATCGAAGCGCGCGAGCACCGTGCCGCCGGGAACATCGACTACGCCGCGCTCCGTGCCATCGAGGACGAGGCGATCGCCGAACTCGTCACCTGGCAGGAAGGCCTCGGCCTCAAGGCCATCACCGACGGCGAATTTCGCCGCTACTTCTTCCACACCGACTTCCTGCTCCAGCTCTCCGGGGTCGAGGAGCGCGGCGGGCTCAACAAGGCGTTCAAGAACGATGCCGGCAAGGACGTCTCGTTCGCCCCGCCGGTGATGGTGATCACCGGCAAGATCGAGCACGTGAAGCCGATCCAGCTCGCCGACTACCAGTTCCTCGCGTCCAAGGTCACCGAGACGCCCAAAGTGGCGATCCCCAGCCCGTCGATGCTGCACTTCCGCGCCGGCCGCTCGGGCATTCCCGAGGACGTTTATCCGACGATGGACGAATTCTACGCCGACGTCGCCGCCGCCTACCGCGCCGAAGTCGACAGCCTCGCCCAGGCCGGCTGCCGCTACGTGCAGATGGACGATACCAACCTCGCCTATCTGTGCGACGACGAGCAGCGCGCCGACGCGGTCAAGCGCGGCATGGATCCCGATGCCACCACCCGCCAGTACGCCAAGCTGATCAATGACAGCTTCGCCTCCGCGCCGGCCGACATGATCAAGGCCATACACCTCTGCCGCGGTAACTTCCGCTCGAGCTGGGCCGCCGAGGGCGGGTACGAACCGGTCGCCGAGATCATGTTCAACGAGCTCGACATCGACGCCTTCTTCCTCGAATACGATGATCCGCGCTCGGGCGACTTCGCCCCGCTGCGGTTCCTGCCCAAGGGCAAGACCGTGGTGCTCGGCCTGGTCACCACCAAGCTCGGCGAGCTCGAGACCAAGGACGACATCAAGCGCCGCATCGAAGAAGCGAACAAGTTCGCCGACATCGACCAGCTCGCGCTCAGCCCGCAGTGCGGCTTCGCCAGCACCGTCCACGGCAACGACATCAGCTTCCAGCAGCAGGCCGACAAGATCGGCCTGGTCGAGGACGTGGCTGCCGAGGTTTGGGGCTGAACTCTTCCCCCTCCCGCAAGCGGGAGGGGGATTACCCGCGCGGCAGATTGAACACCCGCTCGGCGTTGTCCTGCATCAGCAGTTTCTTCTCGTCCGGCGTCAGCTTCATGCGGTCGTAGGCGGCGACTTCGTCGCTCGACTGCTGGTAGGGATAGTCCATCGCGTAGAGCACGCGCTCGGGCCCCATCACGTCGATGCAGAAGCGGATCGCCGGCTCCCACGCGCACCCGCTGGTGGTGATCCAGATGTTGGTCTTGAAGTAGTGGCTGACCGGGTGCTTGAGCTTGACCTGCGCTCCGCCGCGTAAGTGCTGGCGCCCGTCGGCGTTGCCCTGCATCCAGTCGAACCGGTAGAGGTGCACCGGCAGGCCTTCCCCTAGGTGCCCGATCACCAGCTTGAGCTTCGGGAAGCGGTCGAACGCGCCGGAGAACACCAGCCCCATCGTGTGCAGCCACACATCGTGCGGGAACCCCGCGAGCGCGCCGAAGAACCCGCGCGTCTCGTAATGCGGCGCATTGAACGGCGCGGTCGGGTGGATGTAGAGCGCGGCGTCCGTGGCCTCGAGCGCCTCGAGGATCGGAAAGTACTCCTCCTCGTCGATGTAGCGACCCTGGAAATGCGAATTGAGCACCGCGCCGTTCAGCTTCAGCGTGCCCGTAGCCCGCTCGATCTCCTTGACCGATCCTGTCACGTCGCGCGGATCGAACGCGGCGAGCGCGGAGAAGCGGTCGGGGTGGCGCGCGCAGGCTTCGGCGGCGATGTCGTTGGCTTCGCGGGCGAGGGCGGTGCCTTCGCCTGGCCGCACCACCTGCACGCCGGGGGCGGTCAGCAGCAGGAGCTGCCGGTCGATGCCGAACTCGTCCATATGCGCGAGGCGCAAGTCGCCGAGATCCTGGAGCATCGCCTGCAAGCTCGGCATCTTCGCGAACATGCCAGCCATCTTCAGGCTGTCGTCGCCGGCCGCCTGGCCGCTTTCAAGATACTCGACTTGCGCCTTGACCAGCGCGGGGAAAGTCCACGCCTCTTCGGTGGCGATCCGCTTGTAAGGCGCATTGCGGTCGATAAAGCCGGAGCGCGGCGCCAGCCCGATCCGCGTGCGGTGGCTGAAGTCCTCCTCGAAGTGCCCTTTGAGGCCCTTCTCGCTGCCATCGGCTAGCTTTGCCATCGTCCCCCCTGTTGCCGGATTGCCCAGCTAGAACATCCCGTTGCCGTTCCGACTGGTCGCCGGATCGGGCACGTCCTGCATCACGTCCCAGTGCTCGACAATGTAGCCGCCCTCGATCCGCAGGATGTCGATGATCGCGTAACCGCGGGTATCGGCCTCGCGCACGAAGTGGAAGTGGACCGCGACGAGATCCGCGTCGCCCCAGACGACCCGTTGCACCGCGTGGCTGAGATCGGGCAGCCGCGCCATGCTGGCCTGCATCATCGCCAGCGTCGCGTCGCGTCCGGTCGGCGCGTTGGGGTTATGCTGGATGTAATCGGGGTGGACCCAGCAGGTGAAGGCGTCGGTCGGATTGTCCTCGACGTAGAATAGCTGGATGAACCGTTCGGCGACCTGGCGCGGGGTCAGCGAGCCGCGAGCGGAGGTATCGCGCGGGTCGAACGGCGGCGCTCCCGGGGCCCACGGCAGCGCCCCGGCGGCAGGCCTCACGCCTTCTCCTGCCCCGCGAGCAACGCCCCGAACTTAGGATGCGCGAAGTGCATCGGCACGTCGCTGCGATAGGGCCAGGTCTTGCGGATCTCGCTTGCGGGGAGCAGCCGGTCGGGGCCGAGCGGGTCTTCGGGATAGAGCTTTTCGGCCGGCTGGAGGTGCGCGGTAGTGTGCGCCCAGCCGTCCTCGTAATTGCCCTGCCACTGCATCTTGTAGTCGAGCCGCTTGATCTTCCACACCCCGCCTTCGCGGACGTAGTCGTTCTCGTAAATGCCCGCTTCCATGAACTGCTGCGGCATCATCTCTTCGCGCGTGTCCTGGAAATCGTCGTGCCAGCCGCCGAACAGCATGCCCCGGAATCGGCCCTTGGCGGTCTGCCGGTCGGGCGCGACGGTGATCACGTCCTGCATCTGGAAATGGTCGAGCAGCAGCCCGTCGACCGGGCCGGGCTTGCCGCCGGTGAAGCGCCCGGCGATCCAGTCCCCATAGAGCCGGATCACCCCCGCGCGGCCGACGTATTCGCCGCTCAGGAACACCACCACGCCGTCCTCGGCGAACAGGTCCGCGACCTCTTCGGGCCGGTTGAAATCGATGTAGTAGCCATAAGCCCAGTGCAGGCGGCGGATCGCGTTGACGTCTTCCAGCTCGCCAACGCGGTGCTCCAGCGCGGCGAGGCGCGCATCGACATCACTCATTGATCGACTCTCCCGGATAGGTTTTATGCAACCCTAACGACCGTGATAATCTTGGCGAGAGGGATTCGACCGTGAGCGAGAGACCGTGGGAAGGCCGCGTCGCCTTCGTGACCGGCGCTGTCACCGGCATCGGGCTGGGCGTGGCGCAGGCGTTCGCCGATGCGGGCATGAAGCTGGCGCTCAGCTACCGCAACGACGAGGACCGCCGCCGCACCGCCGAATGGTTCGCGGCCAAGGGCTATGACCAGCCGCTGTTCGTCAAACTCGACGTGACCGATCGCGCGCGATTTACCGAAGTGGCCGACCAGGTCGAGCGGCATTTCGGCGCGGTCCACGTGCTGGTCAACAATGCCGGGGTCTCGGTGTTCGGGCCGACCGACGAGGCGAGCTACGCCGATTACGACTGGATCATGGGGGTCAACTTCGGCGGGGTGGTCAACGGGCTGGTCAGCTTCCTGCCCAAGCTCAAGGCGGCGAGCGGCCGGCGCCACGTCGTCAACGTCGCCTCGATGGCGGCGTTCCTACCGGGGCCGCAGGCCGGCATCTACACCGCCAGCAAATTCGCGGTGCGCGGGTTGACGGAGTCGCTACGCTACAACCTCGCCCCGCACGGCATCGGCTGCTCGCTGTGCTGCCCGGCGTTGACCCGCACCAACGCCTGGGCCAGCGCCCTGAAGCGCCCCGAAGGCATCGGCGAAAGCGGCTTTCCCGACGTACCCCGGGAGGCCCTCGAACAGTTCGGCACGGCGTTCGAGGAAGGCATGGACCCCTATGAAGTCGGCACCAAGATTCTCGCCGGCATGACCGCGCAGCGCGGGTTGATCCTGACTCACCCCGAGCACGGCCCGGACTTCGAGGAAGCCCACGCCGCGGTCATGGCCGCGCTGCCGGTGGAACAGGCCCCGGAGGGGCGGTTGCGCATCGAGGAGCTGCGCCGCAAGGCGATGCGCGATGCCGAGGCGGGCCTGCTGATCAAGCTCGACGACCTGACCTGATCCTCCCCGGCCGGGGCGCCTTCAGGCAGGGCGTTGCTCCGCTTCCCCCGTGGCGCGTTCCACGCTGATGCCGGCGGTGAGGCCGTGGACGAGCGCCGACAGCAGGATGGTGAAGGCGACCGTGGCCCAGAGCTCGTACTCGTTGACGAGCTCGAGGTGGTGCCCCGCATAGGCGAGGTAGTAGACCGAACCGATCCCGCGAATGCCGTAGAAGGCCACCACCACCCGCTCGCGCCCGCGCAGGATCGTGCCGGCCAGCGCGAACCATCCCAGGACCGGGCGAATAACGAAGACGAGGGCGATGCCGATGAGGGCATTGGCCGCAGTAAAGTGCGGCCACAGCACCGGGATCGCCGCGCCGATGGCCAGCAGGATGAGCGCGGTCAGCGCGTGTTCGAGCGCCTCGGTGAAGTCGTGCAGCCGGCGGTGAAACTCGTGCTCCGATTCGGATCGGCGCAAGGTCACCCCGGCCGTGAACGCGGCAATGAAGCCGTAGCCTTCGAGAAGCTCGGCCGAGCCGTAAGCGAAGAGCACGCCGGCCAGCGCGACGACTCCCGAACCCGTTTCCGACAGCGCGTTCTGTTTCGGCCACGCGAACAGCACTTTGCCGAGCCCCCAGCCCGCTCCCAGCCCGATCAGCGCGCCGACCGTCACCCGGTAGGCCACGTCGCGAAGCAGCCATTCGCCGGTGTCCCACACCGTCAACCCTCCGGCCGCGACCGCCAGGATGCCCAGGTGGACGAACGGAAATGCGAGGCCGTCGTTCAACCCGGCCTCGGTGGTGAGCGCGTATCTGACCGGGTGTTCCCCGCCTTCCTGCGGCCGGCCGACCTGCACGTCGCCCGCCAGTACGGGATCGGTCGGTGCCAGAATGGCGCCGAGGAGCAGCGCGCCGACCAGCGTCAAACCGGCGAAGGCCCAGCCGACCACTGCCACCGCGACGATGGTCAGCGGCATGACGATGGCCAGCAGCCGGATCGTCGGCTCCCTCGCTGCTTTGCCGACGAGCCGGTCGATGCGCAGGCCGGTCCCGAACAGGCCGACGATCAGGCACATTTCGCTGGCCAGTTCCCAGCCCCGCGGGGCCTCGACCGGGTCGAGCACGGCCGGCATCCCGGGGACGAATGCGAACGTGCACAGCCCCAGCACGATCAGCAGCGCGGAGGTTGCCGGCTCGCGCCCGGACAGGAATCGGGGGAACCAGGAGGCCAGGATGATGCTGGCTCCGGCCGCCGCCAGCAGCACGTGATAAGGCTCGACGCCGTACACTGAGTCATCCCTTGGGTTGGAAGCCGCACGTCAGCAGCGGGCGTGGATGGTAATCCCGGTGCCGTCGGTCCGTTCCGCCCCCGCCGGGTGTCCCGTCATGGCCGGCGCGCCCGGCTGACGCTCGGGTTCGGCGTCCGGGGCCCGCGAAAAGGCTGGCAAGGCTCGCTGGACCTTGCCCCATGATCCGCTATCCTTGGGCGGCGGATGGGAACCTGGAGGAGGCCGGAATGTGTGAACTGGACCAGTTGAACGAAATGGGCAGCGCGGTCTCCAAGGGGGCGGCGGTCAACCGGCGGCAGTTCGCGGCCATCGGGGCGATGGCGACGCTGGCCGCGTGCACCACGGTCAAAGCCGAATCGGTGGGTGGCCTCACTGAGAACATGGTCTCCTTCCCGGCGCCCGGCGGCACGATGGACGCATTCTTCGTCCACCCCGCCAGCGGCAAGCATCCGGCGGTGATCCTGTGGCCCGACATCGCCGGGCTGCGCGACGCCAAGAAGGTCATGGGCCGGCGCCTCGCCGCCGAGGGCTTCTCGGTGCTGGTGGTCAACCCGTTCTACCGCAGCGCGCCCGCGCCGCAGTTCAAGGATTTCGACGATTTCCGCGCCAACGGGGGCTTCCAGAAAGTCGGCCCGTGGATGCAGCAGAACAGCCATGCCAACGTGATGGAGACCGCCAGGGCGCTCGTCGCCTGGCTCGATCGGCAGGCTGCGGTCGATACCGCCAGGGGCATCGGCAACCAGGGCTACTGCATGGGCGGGCCGTTCACGGTGCGCACCGCGGCGGCGGTGCCGGGCCGGGTCAAGGCGGCGGCGTCGTTCCACGGCGGCGGGCTGGTCAATCCGCAGAACGCCGAGGATCCGACCTCGCCGCTCAAGCTGATCCCGCAGACTCAGGCGAGCTATCTGATCGCGATTTCGCAGGACGACGACGCGCAGCGCCCTACCGACAAGGACACGCTCAAGACCGGTGCCGCCGCCGCGGGGCGCCCGGCCGAGATCGAGGTCTACAAGGGCAACCACGGTTGGACCGTGCCCGACAGCCCGGTCTACAATCAGGCTGAGGCCGACCGCGCGTGGGGCCGCCTGCTGGCGCTCTATCGCAGCGCGCTTTGATCGGGGGCGCTCGGCCGGGCGCCCGCTCCGGCAACTGGACTGTCCGCGCCAAAGGCGTATCCTCCGCTCGATAACGGGCAGGGGAGGCCTGAGTCATGTGTGACGAGCAGCAGCTGGCCCGGATGGGCCGGGCAAAGGTGAATCGGCGCGATTTCGGCAAGTTAGGGGCGGCTGCGGCGGTCGCGACCGCTTGCGCGCCGGCGGCGGCGCAAGGGCAGGTCCGGCTCAGCGAGAACCAGGCCAGTTTCGCGGCCCCCAACGGGCGAATGGATGCCTATTTCGTGCATCCCGCCAGCGGCAAGCGTCCCGCGGTGATCGTCTGGCCCGACGTTGCCGGCCTGCGCGACGCCTTCATGGCGATGGGTCGGCGGCTGGCGCGCGAGGGCTTCGCGGTGCTCGTGCTCAACCCCTACTACGCCGACGGGGAGGCGCCGCAGTTCGACGATTTCGACGATTACCGCGAGAACGGCGGCGCGGAGAAAGTCGGCCCCTGGCGCGCGAAGCTGACCGCGCCCACCGTGATGGAAATCGCCAAGGCGGCGGTCGGCTTTCTCGACAAGCAGGACGCGGTCGATACCGCCAGGGGCATCGGCACCGAGGGCTACTGCATGGGCGGGCCTTTCGCGGTCTGGACCGCGGCGGCCGTGCCCGAGCGGGTCAAGGCGGCCGCCTCGTTCCACGGCGGGCGGCTGGTGACGAACCCGGCCAGCCCCGATGATCCCAACCTGCCGGTCAAGCTGCTCGGCCAGACTCAGGCGAGCTTCCTGTTCGCCATCGCGCGCGACGACGACCGCACGGCCCCGACCGACAAGGACGCGCTCAAGGCCGCGGCCGCCGCTGCCGGGCGCCCTGCGGAAGTCACGGTCTATGCGGGGAATCACGGGTGGACCGTGGTGGATTCGCCGGCTTACGACGATACCGCGGCCGAACGGGCCTGGGCGCGGCTGGTCAACCTCTACAAGACCGCGTTGTGAGCGGACCGGCTCAACCCAGCCAGTAGCAGGTCGCGCGCATCTCCAGGCTGATCCGCGCCGGCGCGTCCGGCCCGGCAAGCGGATTGTCGAATGCGCCATGCGGCATCAGCTGCGCGCGCGCCGGATCGCTCTCGCTGGTCTTGAACACGATCGCCTCGTCCGGGGTCATGTCCGCATAGTAGTACCAGCGGTGATCCGGATTGGCCGCGAGCAGGTAGTTGCCGAAGCTCCATTCGGGGCTGCCGTCGAGCGGGTCGAAAATCGCATCGCACGGCAGCAAGTCGTCCGGCGCCAGGCTGGGATAAGCGCAAAGGCCCAACGGGACGTCCTGTGGCGTGCCGGCGAGCGCGCGCCACACGTTGTATTGCGCGCTGCGGACGATCGGCCTGCCCCCGGTAATCTCGGGCCCCGGGGCGCCCTTGGCGCGCATCTTCGCGGCGTCCTCGCGGGCAATGTCGACGTGGACGAAGCGGGCCGGGTGCGAATTGTCGTGCGCGGCGTTGGCGCCCAGCTTCTCGGAGAAGCGCAGGATGCCGAACGGGGTCATCGCCACATGATCGCAACCGGTCAGGCGCTGCAGCAGTTCGGCAATCTCGCCGCGGTGCACTTTGGCAACCGCCGCGAGGTCGGTCAGGTCCGCGACCGCGCTGGTGTGCTCGACCAGCGTGAACCCCTCGATGTCGAGGTCGCAAGCGAGCCCGCGCGCATCGGCGATCTCGACTTCGGCGGGCCTCAGCGGCACGAAGTCCTTCTCGTGCGCGTTGGCATAGAAGAACGGTTTGCGCGCGGTCCGCTCGGAATAGCCGATCGGGGCGCGCAGCGTGGTCATGCCGGCTCGAACTCCTCGGTGTCGATCGTCGGCCGGATCGCATCGTGATAGCGGTGCCCGGCCACGGTGTGCTGATTGATCAGCGCATCCGCCGCCGCGAGCAGCGCTGCCGGCAGTTCGAGCGTGCCCGCCGCGTAGTTGTCGGCCAAATGCTGTTCTCTGGTCGTGCCAGGGATCACGTGGACATGTGCCCCCCGGCTCAACACCCAGGCCAAGGCTAGCTGCGCCGCGGTCACCCCGGCCTCGCCAGCGAGCGCGCCGAGCCGGTCGATCAGCGCGAGGTTGTGCGGCCAGTTCGCGCCGTTGAAGCGCGGCATCTTGGTTCTCAGGTCCTGCTCCTCGAGCGTCGCCGGATCGCGGAGCAGCCCGGCCAGCGCGCCGCGCCCGACCGGGCTGAACGCCACCAGCGCGATCCCGAGCCGGCCGCAAGTCTCGAGCACCGCGAGTTCGACGTTGCGGGTCCACAGCGAGTATTCGGTCTGAACCGCCGCCACCCGATGCACGCGGTGGGCCTCCTCGATATGCGTCGCGCTCCATTCGGACACGCCGTAAGCGCCGATCTTGCCTGCCTCGATCGCCCGCGCCAGCGCGCCAACCGAATCGGCGATGCCCACCTTGGGGTCGAACCGGTGCATGTAGTAGAGATCGATGTGGTCGGTCCCGAGCGCGGCGAGGCTGGCGTCGATCGCCTGGTCGATCGCTTCGGGCGAGCAATCGACCCCGCGCCGCGGCCCGTCGACCACGATCCCGCACTTGGACGCGAGGAAGAACTCGCCCCGCCGCCCTTTGAGCGCCTCGCCGATCAGCGCCTCGTTGGCGCCAGCGCCATAGATCCGCGCGGTGTCGAGATGATCGTAGCCAAGGTCGAGCGCGCGGTTAAGCAGCGCGGCGCCTTCGGCCGGTGAGGGCGGGGTGCCGTAAGCCCACGACAGGTTCATGCACCCCAGCCCCACGGGGTGAAGCGGGCGGCCGGCGATCATGCGGGTCATGGGGTTCCTGGGGTTAGCGAGTCTGCTCGAGCGAGCTCCGCGCCCAGCCATAGAACCCGTCCTGGACGCGCGCCAGATCTTCGGCGGACTGGCGATAACCGGCCGGGTCCTCGTCGATCGCCGCGCTGCGCCAGCGCGCCTGGTGTTCGGCGAGCCGCTTGCGGATCGCGAAGAACCGCTCCTCGAACTCGTGCGACAAAGCATGATCGCCGGCCAGCCGCGGATCGGTCTTCATCGCCGCCATCAGCTCGGCCACGAGCGTGGCGAATCGCGTACGCAGGCGGATGATCTCGCGGATCGCCTGATCGCTGTCGCGCCGCAGCGTCTCGTGCATTTGCCGGTGCGTGCTTTCGGTCTCGGCGAGAATCCGATCGAGTTCAGCCATGCCCTACTCCCAGTTTTTTATCGTTATCGGCCGCGGAGGGTTAAATCCCTCCTACGGCAAGGACCCACGTCGCGGCCTATGACCAGCCGTCCTGCTGCTCGAGGCTGGCGGCAAGTTCGCCGATTACCCGGTAACAGTCGAGCACTTGTGCAACCGAGCTGTTGGGTTCGCGCCCCTCGCGGATCGCGCTGACAAACTCGCGGTCCTGCAGCTCGATGCCGTTGTTCGAAACCGCCACGCCCGCAAGGTCGATCGGCTCTTCCTTGCCGTTTACCAGGTCGTCGTAGCGCGCGATGTAGGTCGCGGTGTCGCCGATGTAGCGGAAGAAGGTGCCGAGCGGGCCGTCGTTGTTGAACGACAGGCTCAGCGTGCAGATCGCGCCGCTCTCGCTCTTGAGCTGGATCGACATGTCCATCGCGATGCCGAGCTCGGGGTGTTTCGGGCCCTGGATGGCGTTGGCGGTGACGATCTTGCCGGCCTGATACGCGAACAGGTCGATGGTGTGCGCGGCGTGATGCCACAACAGATGGTCGGTCCAGCTGCGCGCCTCGCCCTTGGCGTTCATGTTCTTGCGGCGGAAGAAGTAGGTCTGCACGTCCATCTGCTGGATCGCCAGCTCGCCGGCGACGATTCGGTTGTGCACGTACTGGTGGCTCGGGTTGAAGCGCCGGGTATGCCCGACCATGCAGGTCAGCCCGGTCTCCTGCTGCTTCTTGAGCACCGCTTCGGCATCGCCCCAGCTATCGGACAGCGGAATCTCGACCTGCACGTGCTTGCCCGCGTTCATGCAGGCGATCGCCTGTTCGGCGTGCATCTGCGTCGGCGTGCACAGGATTACCGCGTCGACTTGCGGAAGGGCGAGCGCTTCGGCCAGCTCGGTGCCCGAATGCGGCGCGCCGTACTTGGCCGCGACTTCGGCCGCCTGCTCGGCGCGCCGGCTGATCACCGAGGCGATTTCG
This sequence comes from Sphingomonadales bacterium 12-68-11, assembly GCA_002279825.1. Lineage (GTDB taxonomy): Bacteria > Pseudomonadota > Alphaproteobacteria > Sphingomonadales > Sphingomonadaceae > Croceibacterium_A. The sequence goes on along the minus strand of NCCV01000001.1, from coordinate 89,027 downwards.
ACGCCGTCGATGTTCTTCAGGCCATCAAGGTGCTTTTCGCCAAACGCGCCGGCGCCTGCGAGGGCAATACGCATAACTGACTCCCTCTCCCCTTCAGGGGAGAGGGCCGGGGAGAGGGGCAGTCTCTGGCCGGCCCTTATGATGAAAGCTGGGAGGACTGCCCCCTCTCCCAACCCTCTCCCCTGCAGGGGAGAGGGCTAATCTCAAGCGTCGACCTGTTCGCGCACCGACGGCGGGGCGGCGCCCACGCCCTCGGGCTCGAGGATCAGCGCGCCGAGCGCGGTGTTCGAGGCCGGGATGTGGTAGAAGCGGTACAGCTCGTCGACCTTGTCGCCGAGCGCTCCGCGCATGATCAGCCACATCACCAGCTCGATTCCCTCGGAGCCGGCTTCGCGCAGATACTCGATATGCGGCATCCGGCTCAGCGTCTCGGGGTCGTTGATCAGCTTGTCGATGAAGTTGAGATCGAAGTCCTTGTTGATCAGCCCGGCGCGCGGGCCCTGCAACTGGTGGCTCATCCCGCCAGTGCCCCAGACCTGGACCTTGAGGTCCTCGTCGAAGCTCTCGACCGCGGCCTTGATCGAATCGCCCAAGTTGAAGCAGCGGCGGCCGCTCGGCGGCGGATAGGTCACCACGTTGACCGGGAACGGGATCACCTTGCACGGCCAGGCCTCGGGCTCGCCGAACACCATGCTCAGCGGCACGGTGCAGCCGTGGTCGACGTCCATCGCATTCATGATGGTCATGTCGAACTCGTCGAGGATCAGGCTCTGCGCGATATGCCAGGCGAGATCCGGGTGGCCGATCACGTCGGGCACCGGGCGCGGGCCCCAGCCTTCGTCGGCCGACTTGAAGCTTTCGGCGCAGCCGATCGCGAAAGTCGGGATGATGTTCATGTCGAACGCCGATGCGTGGTCGTTGTACACCAGGATCACCACGTCGGGCATGTTGCCCGGCCGCTGTATCCACTCGCGGATCGGCTCGTAGCCCTTAAATACCGGGCCCCAGTAGTCGTTGGCGGACGTGCCGGTCTGCATCGCCGCGCCTAGCGCGGGGATGTGGCTCGAAGTGATCCCGGCGGTAATGCGGGCCATGTCAGTACCCTCCTTTGAGCGAGCGTTGCCCCTGCGGCGAGCGGCCGCCCTTGAGCATCATCTCGGCGTATTCATCCTGAGTCATGCCGGTCATCGATCCGGCGGCGAACTGGAAGCTCTTCTTGTCGGTGCTGAAAAGCTTCGAGAGGAAATAGATGTTCCCGCCCTCGTCGATCATCGCGTTGTAATCGCGCGCCAGTACCGCGGCCTTGGCGGCATCGGTCAGCGGCCATTCCTCGAGATAGGCCTTCTCGTCGGCCAGGAACCGCTCGCGGTTCTCGGCCTTCATCAGGCTCATCGCGAACTGGTTGAGGTTGTAGCCCTGCCGCGCGCGCTTGGCGGTGAACACCCGCGTGCCGGGGATGTCGTCGAATTCGGCGAGGTAGGCGTGGATGTCGATCCGCTGCTTCTTGTCTTCGCTCATTGGCCGGAGTCCTCGGGTGCTTTCCATTCGTAAGTCAGCGGCGCCTCGCGGAACGCGAAACGGTCGATATGGCGTTCGAGCACGCCGCGCATATGCACATTGCGGGCCGCGTCGCCGGTGACCAGCGTAATCGCGATACCGCCGGGGCGCGCGGTCATCACCGCGGTTTCGGTGTCGGAGAACGGGAACGCACCCATGCCGTCGCCTTCGTCGTAAGTGGTGGCGTACTTGTGGCCCCAGTGGCTGACGAGCTGCTTGATGTACCGCTCGGGCTTCTCGCACTTGGCGAAGCCTGTTGCCGTCACGGGGGTGTCGGCCTCGCTCACAGCCCGCGTTCCTTGAGCCGGGCGTCGAGCCGCGGGAACACCGTACGCGCATTGCCCTCGAAGATCGCGTGGCGCTCGGCATCGCTGATGGCGAGGGCATCGACGTAGCGCTTGGTGTCGTCGAAATAGAACCCGGTGGTCGGATCGATCCCACGCACCGCGCCGACCATCTCGCTGCCGAACAGGATGTTCTTGGTCTCGATCACGTCGGCCAGCAGGTCCACGCCCGGCTGATGATAGACGCAGGTGTCGAAGAACACGTTGTTCATCAGGTGCGTGTCGAGCCCCGGCTTCTTGAGCATGTCGGCGAGCCCGCGGTAGCGACCCCAGTGATAGGGCACCGCGCCGCCGCCGTGCGGGATAATGAAGCGCAAGCTGGGGAAATCGGCGAACAGGTCGCCTTCGAGAAGCTGCATGAACGCGATCGTGTCGGCCGCGATGTAGTATCCGCCGGTGGCGTGCATCGCCGGGTTGCAGCTGCCCGAGACGTGGATCATCGCCGGCACATCGAGCTCGACCATCTTCTCGTAGAACGGATACCAGTAGCGGTCGGTCAGCGGCGGATGCGTGAAATGCCCGCCGCCCGGATCGGGATTGAGGTTGCAGCCGATGAAGCCGAGCTCGGTCACGCAGCGCTCGAGCTCCCGAATCGAGTTGCTCATGTCGGCCTTGGGGCTCTGCGGCAGCATGCACACGCCCACGAAGGTCTCGGGAAACAGGCCGACCACGCGCGCGATCAGGTCGTTGCAGCGCACCGCCCACTCCTTGGCGACCGCTTCGTCGCCGACATGCGGCGCCATCGCCGATGCCCGGGGGCTAAAGATAGTCAGGTCGGCGCCGCGTTCCTTGATCAGGCGCAACTGGTTGGCCTCGATCGTCTCGACGATCTCGGCGTCGCTGATCTCGGGGTAGGGCGGGCACGGCGTGCCGGCCTTGAACGCGGCCTTCTGCGCCTCGCGCCACGCGTCGTGCGCCTTGGGCAGCACCGTGTAGTGTCCGTGGCAATCGATGATCAGGCTCATGCTCGTCCTCTAAATCCCAATTCCGTTCGCATCGAGCGAAGCCGAGATGCCCCGCGCCGGCGCCGCGGTTTCGCTCGACACCAACCGAGTGCGGCTGGCTTGTGCCGCGGCCCGCTGGCGCTGCACGGTCCCGCGAGTCATCACTGGCTCGACGCCCAGCCCTAGCAGGGTCTTGGCCGATTCTTCCATCTCCGCCGCGCGCCGCAGACCGTGAGTCTCCATCCGTTCGCGGTTGTAGGCGAAGCGCTCGGCCCAGCCGATCGTCTTCTCCGAGGCATCGAGCGAAGCGGTGACTTCACCCAGCACCCCGGCGGCCTCGGCGGCGGCGGCGCACTCGTCGCTGAGCGCTTCGAGGCCTTTGACCATGACCGAGCGGATCATTTTGATCGCCGAAGCCCGGCCCACTTCATCGCCGACCACGCGGATACTCAAGAAACCAAGCTGTTCAAGAGTTTGCTGCGCAGCATTGGCATTCGCGCCGGCGAGCAGAAGCGGCACCGCCAGGCCCTTCTCGACCGGTGCCATCACCGCCACGTCGACATAGCGGCCGCCCGCCGCCTCGACCGCTTTTGCTGCAGCGCGCTTGGTCTCGGGCGCCACCGAATTCATGTCGCACCACAGCGTGCCGGGGGCGAGCAGGGGGGCGTAGTCGGCGGCCGCGGCAAGCGCCTGATCCGCCGTCACCAGCGAGAGCACGACTGCAGCGTTCGAGAGTGCCGCTGCAGCGCTTGGGGCCGCCTTGACTCCGTGGTGAGCGGCTTGAGCGCTCCGTTCGGGAAGCAGGTCCCACGCACTCGCTCGGTCGCTCCACCGGCCGGCAACGGCAAAGGTTTCGCCGGCCTCGCCGAAGCCGATCAGCGCCACGCGGGGGGCGTTGGAAGGGGAGTCGGGGCCGGTCATCCTCGTCATTCGCCGTATCGAATGTATGTATTGCTTACAAGTTTGCCCAGAGCCGGTGGGCTTGCGCCGGACGCTTGACGAGGCGCCCCGCGCGGGTCCACCGGCGGCAAACGGCCGCAGCGGGAGAGTCGAAGCATGGCAGGGGTAGTCGTCCAGAACATCGAGCGCGCGGACAAGGCCGTGGTCGACGGCCTCGGTGCCTGCGGCGTCGCGACCGTGCACGAGAGCCAGGGCCGCACCGGCCTGCTCGCCAGCTACATGCGGCCGATCTATCCCGGCGCCCGGATCGGCGCCTCGGCGGTCACCATCTTGGTCCCGCCGGGCGACAACTACATGGTCCACGCCGCGATCGAGCAGTGCCAGGACGGCGACATTCTGGTGATCGCCCCGACCAGCCCCTGCGAGGACGGCTACTTCGGCGACCTGCTCGCCACCAGCGCGCAGGCGCGCGGCGTACGCGGCCTCATCATCGATGCCGGCGTACGCGACGTGCGCGACCTGCACGAGATGAACTTCCCGGTCTGGTCGAAGGCGGTGTTCGCCCAGGGCACGATCAAGGCCAGCCTCGGCAGCGTCAACGTGCCGGTAGTCTGCGCCGGCGCCTACATTGAGCCCGGCGACGTGATCGTGGCCGACGACGACGGGGTCTGCGTGGTCAAGCGCGCCGATGCGGCGAAAGTCCTCGAAGCGTCCCGCGCCCGCGAAGCCAATGAAGGCGACAAGCGCCAGCGCCTGGCTTCGGGCGAACTCGGCCTCGACATGTACGGCTTCAGGCAAAAGCTCACCGACATGGGACTGAAGTGGATTTGAGCTGATGTCGTGGCACGATAGCCTGGAATCCCTCGATCGTTTCCATCGTTCCACGGTACGGGTTGTCACAGCTGTCCTGATGTTTGTTGGCTCGATAGGTGCGTTGGGCGCATTCCTCGATGCGACGATCGGATCGGGCTACTATGATCTGCCAGTTGCGCTGCGTTGGTTAGGTGTCGCAGCGTTTGGCCTCCTCTATCGCCTGCTCGGCCTGCCGGCCTTTCGTCTTACTGTCGATGCTCTGAAGGGGGCGACTAAATGAACTCTACCCCTGTCATGTGGATGCGTGGCGGCACGTCGAAAGGCGGCTACTTCCTCGCCTCCGACCTGCCGCAGGACATCGCGGAACGCGACGCCTTCCTGCTCGCGATCATGGGCAGCCCCGATCCGCGCCAGATCGATGGCATGGGCGGCGCCGATCCGCTGACCAGCAAGGTCGCGGTCGTGAAGAAGTCCGAGCGCGACGGGATCGACGTCGATTACTTGTTCCTGCAGGTCTTCATCGACCAGGCGATCGTCACCGACGCGCAGAACTGCGGCAACATTCTCGCCGGGATCGGCCCGTTCGCGATCGAGCGCGGGCTGGTCGCCGCCACCGGGGACGAGACCCAGGTGGCGATCTTCATGGAGAACACCGGCCAGGTCGCGGTCGCCACGATCCAGACGCCCAGCGGCGTCCCTACTTATGCAGGCGATGCCAAGATCGACGGCGTCCCCGGCACCCACGCGCCCATCCCGCTCGCATTCCGCGACACCGCCGGCTCGTCGTGCGGCGCGCTGCTGCCGACCGGCAACGCGGCCGACACGATCGAGGGGGTGCGCTGCACGCTGATCGACAATGGCATGCCGTGCATCGTGATGAAGGCCGCCGATCTCGGCGCGACCGGCTACGAAACCCGCGAGGAGCTCGAAGGCGAAGGCTTCGCCGCGATCCGCGAAAAGATCGAGAGCATTCGCCTTGCCGCCGGCCCGCTGATGAAACTCGGCGATGTATCCGCCAAGTCGATCCCCAAGATGTTCCTCGTCGCCCCGCCGCGCGCGGGCGGTGCGATCTGCACCCGCAGCTTCATCCCGCACCGCGCCCATGCCACCATCGGCGTGCTCGCCGCGGTCAGCGTGGCGACCGGCAGCCTGCTCGAAGGCTCGCCCGCCCACGAGGTCGCGACGATCCCCGAAGGCAGCCGCAAGCTGCTCTCGGTCGAACACCCGACCGGCGAGATGAGCTGCGTGCTCGAAGTGGACGAGGGCGGGGACGTGGTCAGCGCCGCGCTGCTGCGCACCGCCCGCAAACTGATGGATGGAGTTGTGTTCGCGTGACGGATCGCATTGTTAGCTGGCACCCGAACCCCTCGAAGCCGCGCTACGTCCCGCCGCCCGGCGCGGTCGATGCGCATTGCCACGTGTTCGGGCCGATGGCGCGGTTCCCGTTCAGCGCCAAGGCCAAGTACCTGCCCGAGGATGCCGGGCCCGACGCGCTGTTCGCGCTGCGCGATCATCTCGGATTCGCCAGGAACGTGATCGTCCAGGCGAGCTGCCACGGCACCGACAACGCGGCCACGCTCGATGCCATTGCCAAGTCCAACGGCAAGGCGCGCGGCGTCGCGGTGGTCGACCCGGCGATTTCCGAGGAGGATCTGGCCAAGCTCCACGCAGGCGGGATGCGCGGCATCCGCTTCAACTTCCTCAAGCGCCTGGTGGACGATGCCCCCAAGGACAAGTTCCTCGAAGTCGCGGCGCGCCTGCCGGCCGGCTGGCACGTGGTGATCTACTTCGAAGCCGATATCCTCGAGGAGCTGCGCCCGTTCATCGACGCGATCCCGGTGCCGCTCGTGGTCGATCACATGGGCCGGCCGGACGTGACGCAAGGCCCCGACGGCCCCGACATGCGCGCGTTCCGCGCGCTGCTCGACAGCCGCCCTGACATCCATTTCAAGCCGACCTGCCCCGACCGGCTCGACCCGACTGGCGACCCCTGGAACGCCTTCGCCGCAGCGGTCCGCCCGCTGGTCGAGGATTACCCCGATCGCTGCATCTGGGGCACCGACTGGCCGCATCCCAACATGCAGGACAATATCCCCGACGACGGCCACCTGGTGGACATGATCCCGCGCATCGCTCCCACGGCGGAGTTGCAGCGGAAGCTCCTGGTCGCCAATCCGGAGCGATTGTACTGGGCAGATCGGGAAAACGGCTTGTGAGAACGCAGATCCTCGGCGCCGCCGCGGCGCTGGTCGCGGCAGGCTGCGCCATGCCCGCGGCCGCGCAGGAACAGGCTCCCTATCGCTACCGGGTCACGGTGGGCGCGCAGCTCGAGCCGGCCTATCCCGGCGCGGCCGATGTCTCAGTCAAGCCCTTGGCCGATTTCGACCGGACCCGCGGCGACACCCCGTTCGAGTTCGAAGCGGCCGACGACGGCTTCGGGGTCACCGTGTTCCGCTCGGGCAGCTTCGAGATCGGCCCCTCCGCCGCATTCGCCAGCGGGCGCAAGCCGGAAGACGTCGGCGCGCCGCTGCCCGAAGTCGATCTGACGGTCGAGCTCGGCGCCTTCGCGCAAGTCTGGCTCGGCCGCCGCCTGCGCCTGCACGGCGAGGTCCGGCGCGGCGTGAACGGGCACGAGGGCTGGGTCGGTGTGGCCGGAGCGGACGCGGTGTGGCGCGATCGCGATGCCTGGCTGTTCGCGATCGGCCCGCGCGTGACCTGGGCCGACGACAACCACCACGATGCCTATTTCAGCGTCACGCCCGCGTCGGCCACCGCGACTGGTCTGCCGGCCTATGATGCCGGCAGCGGGCTTCAGGCCTATGGCGCCACCGCTTCGGCCGAGTTCCAGCTGACGCGCCGCTGGGGCCTCTCCGCCTATGGCAAGTACGACCGCCTGACCGGAGACGCCGCCGACTCGCCGATCGTGGCGACGTACGGCGCGGCCGATCAGCTCTCGGGCGGCCTCGGCCTCAGCTACTCGTTCTAGCCATCGGCCTTCTCGCCCTCCTCCGCATAGGCCGCCGATAACTGGCGGTAGGGCCGCGAGTTGAACGCGATCAGGGTCATCAGCAGGCCGAGCAACCCGGCCACGCTGAACACCACCGCCATGCCCCGGTCGGGCCCGACTCCGTACCAGTCGCCGACCGCCGCCGCGCCCGCGCCGCCCTCGCTCATGAACGGGATCACCACGAACTGGGTCAGCGGGCCGACCAGGAACGCGGTCAGCGGCGCGGCCGATTGCTCGACCGACTGGGCGAAACCGAACACCCGGCCCTGCCGCTCGTAAGGCACCACCTTTTGCAGCGTGGTTTGCTCGCTCGCTTCGGCGAAAGGATTGAGGAACAGCCACAGGAAGCAGGCCGCCGCGAGCAGGATCACCGAAGCCTGCACGGTAAACACCGCCGCCACCGACCACACGATCAGGTTCACGCGCAGCATCGTACGCAGCGGATTGGCGCCGAGCCCGGTCCGCGCGATGATCAGCCCGCTGATGATGAACCCGCAGCTCGCGAAGGCCCACAGCAGCCCCCATTGCTCGACCGCCATCAGCGACAGGCCGTAAGCGTCCATCAGTGCCATGAACACGCCGCCCAGCAGGTTGTTGAAGCTGGTGAAGCCGATCAGCGCGAACAGCCCCGGCACGCCCGCCACCACCGCGATCGTGCCCTTGAGGTCGATGCGTTTCGTTTCGCCCGGCGCGTCGGAGGCGGGTGGCGGTTCGCCGAAGCGCACGGTCAGCAGGTGAAGGAACGCCAGCGCGGTCAGCACCAGCGCAAAGCCCAGGGTGGCGACCATCCCGCCCCAGGCGACCAGGAACCCGCTGATCGCCGAGGTGACCAGGAAGCCGGCGCCGGTGACCATGCCGACCAGCCCGTTGGCCTTGTCGCGCCGGTCCTCCTCGATCAGCGCGGTGACCAGCGTCGGCAGCGCGATCATCCGCACATTGCCGGCGATCACCCCTAGCATGACCACCAGCACGAACAGCCACAGCTCGGGGGCGGCCTGGTCGTGCAAGGCCGCCTCGGGCAGCCGCATGAGGACCAGCAGCGAGGCCGCGTAGAGCACGAACGACACCGCGCTCGAACCGAGCATGACGCGCTTCTTGGAATGGTGATCGACCAGACTGCCGAACCAGATCGCGAACCCGGCGGTGAACACCAGGTAGATCCCTCCGATCACCCCGGTGACGAACACCGAGCGCGTCTCGAGGAACGCCCAGAACACCAGTCGTCGAAATGCAGCGCAAGCTTGTGCCGTCCAGATCATGCTTGCGGAGGCAGCGAACCTTGATTGAGTTCCCCCGGAAGTCTCCCACTGGCAAACCTCCGCCCAAGCGGTTGATAGTTTGGGCTATTCTTGGGACAACGAATGGCCCAGATCACGTTGGGTAGAGCGAAGAGAACAAGAGCTAGCGCTAGGATTATTTGTGCAGCTTCGTTCACCTCCAGCATCCTAAAAGGGGATGTCATCCAGATCATCATCGGCACGAACCTTCACCCATCGTGGCAATTCGCTTTCGTGGCGCTCACCGCTGGCGATCAGCTTAAAGAGTTCCCAGTTTTCGCGCAGCCGATCGATGATCAAGCTTTCCGGCTTGGCTTCCCAAGACCACTCGCCGCGGAGGTTGTAGTTACCTCGCCAAAGGTAGCCATTCTCTTTGACCAGCCGCCAAACAAGCTGTTCGTCGTGGTTCAGCAGCGACGGCGCAAAAAGCGCCAACCCAATCACTCGATCGGGCTCATCCACTTGCCAAAGTTCGTTGGCCTTTTCGCTAAGCGTGGCTTGTCTGGTGGCGCCGGTCTCATAATCATGCACGTGAACATCCGGCAGGGTGACGTCGCCAAGCGAGTTGAGAACCGCCCATTCGATGAAGCTACTTTTGGTTCTTCGTTGCGCTCTCGAAGCAAGTTCGCAAAGATAGTTGAGCTTTGGATCCAATCGGATCGTCACGGTTTCAGTTCGATTTAGTTTAGCTCCACCTCTACTTCGGATCGATTTGCTCATCATCTCCTCTTCTGGAAGTTTGACGCTAGTTTGATAAGCTAGTTTTTCGACGGCCTCTCGGAATGTCATTCCGCACTTGTCTGTAAGCCAGCGGATTGCGTCACCGTGCGCGCCGCATCCAAAGCAGTGGTAGAAGTGCTTCTCGTCGTTGACGTAGAAGCTCGGAGTGTCCTCTTCGTGGAATGGACAACAAGCCTTCCATTCCCTGCCGGCCCGCTGAAGCGTCGTAGTTTCCTTCACAACAGCCGAGAGCGTGGTTTTCGCCCTGATCTCGTCCAAGACTGATTTGCTGAGCGCCATGCAAAGACAATGAAAGAGCGCACATGTATTGTCAAGCAACACATGTCGTCCAGTGAACCTCGAGTCTTAGGGGGCTCAAGCGAAAACGGGCGCCGATCTCTCGGCGCCCGTAGAAGACATTTCAGTACCTTAGGGGGGATCACCCCTCCAGCGTCATCCGCACGAAATCGACCGTCTGGCGGGTCGCCGCGGCGAATTCGGTCTCGGTCGCCTTGAACGAACCGAAGTGCGCGAACTGGTCCGGCGTCATGCCGTCGAACTCGTAGGCCTGGCGGAAGCTCGGCAGCTTCATCAGCTTTTCGATGCTCGCCTTGTTGGGCTCGCGGTCGATCGCGTTCGCATCGAACGGATCGAGCTCGTGCTCGACCGCCATGAGCTGGGCGATGTAACCCGGCGGGCAGGTGTAGACCATGTCGCTGCCGCCGAAGTCCTGGATGTGGCGGCTGACGGTCTTGCCGGTCCGCTCGTCCTTCTCGACGCGCATCGAGCATTGCAGCATCTTCGACGGGTGCCCCACGCTCTTGCCGTGGTGGTACGCGCGCTTGAGCACGGCTTCCTCGCCGTCGCGGATTTCCGGCAGGGTCAACTCGATGCCGCGCGCCTTGGCTTCGGTCTTCCAGTCGGAAAGCTCGCCGAGCCGCGCCGACATATGCGTGATGACCGAGCGCCACTTGCTGAGGTCCACGCCCGCCGCCGTGGCGCGATAGAGCCCGGCGCTGACCGCGGCCATGCAGCGCATGTACTGCGGCACGGTGAAGCTGGTGGTGTTGTTTGTGCTGATGCCGCGCGCGGTCAGCTCCTCGAGCACTTCGTAGCCTTCCTTGGAGCCCGGCAGCTTGACCATCACGTTGGGCGCCTGGGCATAGATCTGCAGACCCTGGGCGAGCATCTTGTCGCCGTCGCGGACGTAGCGCGGATCGACCTGGCCCGACAGGAACCCGTACTTGCCGCCCGACTTCTCGTAGACCGGCAGGATCGCCGCGGCGCCCTTCTTCACCAGGTCGAGGTACATCGCCCAGTACACGCCCTCGTAGTCGAGGCCGGGGTTCTTGGCGCCGATGGTCTTGATTTCGGCCGCCCACAGCTCGGGCGCGAGGCGGATTGCCTGGAGCGAAAGCGGCGGGTTGGTGGTCACCCCGCGGAAGCCCATCGTGCCCTGGCTGGCGATCGTCTCGGCATCATAGAAGCGGTCGATCTGCGCGGTCCATTCGGCCAGCTTGCCTTCGGGCGCCTTGGCCAGGGTTTCCTCGCGCCAGCTCGGGAAGATCAGCGGGCTCGAATCCCACCAGATCTCGGAATCCGCGTTGGTCGCGGCGAGCTGTTCGAGCGGGTGGAGCGCGGTTTCGGCAATCGGCTTGTCGAGCACTTGGTCGGTCATCAGAGTCTCCGCAGGGGACGGCGCGCGCGGCGCGCGGGATTTGCCCGACCCCCCTAGCAAACTCGGCGCGCGCGATAACCCCCCGCGTGCTTGGGCGCGGTGCAGTTGTTCTATGGCTCCGGGGCACGTGGGGGCCCAGGCTCCGCCGCATAGGCGCGCAGAAAGGCGTCGATCTGCTCGCGGGTGGAGCTTTGCGCGTTCAGCGGCCGGGTGCCGCAGCCGCCTAACTCGCGCTGGTGGATCTGCGCCACGATCTGCGGCGCGATCAGGCTCAGCGCCGCCACGCGCGTGTCGGCGGGGCGCATTTCGCCGCGCGCCTGGTGCTGGCGCAGCCGCTCCTCGATCGCGAGCACGGTCGGCTCGAGCACGTGGCTCAGATAGGCCGGGCCGAGCCGGTCGTGGCGGAGGCCTTCGCGCAGGCCGAGCGCGTGGATTTCGGACAGGCCCATCGACAGCCCGGTCAGGATCGACTGCACCAGCCGCTCGATCGATTCGGCGAATGGCGCGCTCGCATCGCGGGCGTGCGCGAGGTGCGCTTCGCCCTGCACCCCGAGGTCCTCGAGCAGCGCGACGATCAGGTCTTCGCGGCGGCCGAAATAGTGGCGCACCGTCGGGATCGTCACTCCGCCCGCCGCCGCCAGCTCGCGCAAGCTCGGCGCGGCCAGATTGCGCGCCAGCAGGCGCTCGCGAAACGCCGCCAGCAGTTCGGCGCGCCGCCGGTCATAGCCGGCGCTCTTGGCTCCCTTGGGTCGCGGCATTGGCGCGCCTTCGCAAACCCCGCCGGCCAGAGCAATGCGTTTCGATATTGCAAATGCGATAATAAATGGGCACGAACGGCGCCAGGTCCGGGGCGAATCGCTCGCGGCACTGTCCGGTTGGAGAGCCGCATGCCGCTCAAGATCGTCCTGCTGGTGGTCGCGCTGATCCAGGCCGCGGCGCCGCTCGTGCTGTTTTTCGACGGGTTCGGGCGGCAGACCGGGCTCGCGCCCACGCCGATCGTGCCGGCCAACTACGCCTTTGCGATTTGGGGGGCGATCTACGGACTCTCGGTCCTGTTCGCCGCGGTGCAACTGGTGCCCGGCCAAGCCGATCCCCTCCTGCCGCGGCTCGGCCGGCCGCTCGCCGCGCTGTTCGCGCTGTCGACGCTGTGGTTGGCCTTTGCCCGCTTTGGGCCGCTGTGGGGCACCGTGCCGGCGATCGCGGCGATGCTGGTGCTGGCGGCGTGGGTGCTGATCGCCGTCGCCACCCGCGCCGACGGTCTCGCCGGCTATCGCCAGTGGCTGATCCTCGGGCTGGCCGGGCTCTATGCCGGCTGGCTGACCGTGGCGACTTTTGCCAACGTCACCGAAGTCGCGGCGGCGTCGGGCTTCGGCTTCTTCGGGCTGTCGCTGCCGGCCTGGACCGTGCTCGCGCTGATCGCCGGGACCGTACTGGCGTGCGCGATCCTGGCCCAGTCGCGCGGCGCCTGGCCTTACGCGGCGGCGGTCTCGTGGGCGCTGGTGGCCATCGCGATCGCCAATGTCGTACGCGACCGGCAGCCGGCGGTGGTCGCGGTCAGCCTGGTGTGCCTCGCCGCGGTGCTCACAGCGGCGTGGAGCTTCTCCGCGCGCCCATCCGCCGCGCCGACGCCGGCAGAGTCCAGATCATAGGAGCTTGCATGTCCGATCCTCTGCTTCCCGTCACCGCTCTTTATGCCGCGCCGCTGGCGCTCCTGTTCCTGGTCCTCTGCGTGCGCGTGATCGTGGTCCGCCGCCGCAAGATGATCGGCTTCGGCTTCGCGGACGATCCGGATCTCGAGCGCCGCATCCGCGTGCAGGCCAACTTTGCCGAGTATGCGCCGTTCGCGCTGCTGCTGATCGCGCTCGCCGAACTGAACGGCGCGGCGCCGCTCTGGCTGCACGTCGCGGGCGCGATGCTGCTGGCCGGCCGCGTGATCCATGCCGTCGGCGTGTCGCGGCCGGGCAGCGACGGGATCGGCCGGGTGCTGGGCATGACCGGATCGCAGACCGCGATCCTGATCGCGGCGGCGCTGCTGGTCGTTTAAGGCGGCCGTCCGGTAGCGGAAGCCTGGCGGCTCTGTTAGGCGCGGGGGAGAACGCCCGAAAGACCCTGTCATGCGCACCCGCCTCTATTCGCTCGAAGAACTCAACGACATTCCCGGCACCACGGTGTTCAACGCGCTGCGCAGCCGCCAGGCCTATCACCTGCACAAGTTCTGCATGTCGCTGATGCAGGAGGACAACCGCGCCGCGTTCCGCGCCGATGAGCGCGCTTATCTCGAACGCTTCCGGATGAGCGCCGAACAGAAGCAGGCGGTGCTCGCGCGCGATTTCACCAAGCTGATCGATCTTGGCGGCAACATCTATTTCCTCGTCAAGCTGTCGAACACCGACGGCTGGTCGACGCAGAAGGCGGTCAGCTCGATGACCGACCTCACTCCCGACGCCTATGCCGCGATGATGCGCGCCGGCGGCCGCTCGCCCGAGGGGCAGCGCTCGATCCGGGGCAAGAACTGATGGCCCGCATCACCGCCGGCATCGCCACCAGCCACGTCCCCGCGATCGGCGCGGCGTTCGACCAGGGGCGCGACCAGGACGAGTACTGGGCGCCGGTCTTCGCCGGTTACGACTGGGTCAAGGAGTTCCAGCGCCGCGAGGACCCCGACGTCGTCATCCTCTGCTACAACGATCACGCCAGCGCGATGATGCTCGACGTCGTTCCGACGTTCGCGCTCGGCATGGCCGAGGAGTTCGACGTCGCCGACGAGGGCTGGGGCCGCCGCCCGGTGCCCCAGGTGATCGGCGATCCGGTGCTCGCCGCGCATCTCGCCGAGCAGCTGGTGATCGACGAGTTCGATCTCACGCTGATGAACGCGCTCGAAGTCGATCACGGCTGCACCGTGCCGCTGTCGCTGATGTTCGGCCGGCGCGAGGAGTGGCCGGTGCGGGTAATCCCGCTGGCGGTCAACGTGACCCAGTTCCCGACTCCCTCGGGCGAGCGCTGCTGGCGGCTCGGCGAGGCGATCCGCGACGCGGTCGAAAGCTACCCCGCCGGGCTCAACGTGCAGATCTGGGGCACCGGCGGCATGAGCCACCAGCTCCAGGGCGAGCGCGCCGGACTGATCAATCCCGAGTTCGACAACGCCTTCCTCGACAAGCTCAGCGACCGCGCCGACGAACTGCGCAAGATCACCCGCCTCGATTATTTGCGCGAAGCCGGCACCGAGGGGATCGAGCTGATCATGTGGCTGATCATGCGCGGCGCGCTCGGCGACAAGGTCGAGGAGCTGCACCGCTTCTACCACGTCCCCGCGTCCAACACCGCCGTCGGCCACATCGTGCTGCGCCCGCAAGGCTGACCGGCCCAAAGCCGCGAAGGTGGACATGATGCGGCGCAGCGCCTAAGGGCGCGCCGCCTACCCCCTCTAATTTCGAGACCGTTTCATGAGCCTCCGCAACGTGGCGATCATCGCCCACGTCGATCACGGCAAGACCACGCTGGTCGACCAGCTGTTCCGCCAGTCCGGCACCTTCCGCGACAACCAGCGCATCGAAGAGCGCGCGATGGATTCGAACGACCTCGAGAAGGAACGCGGGATCACCATCCTGGCGAAGCCGACCTCGGTCGAATGGGCGCCCCCCGGCTCGCCCGAAACCTTCCGCATCAATATCGTCGATACCCCCGGCCACGCCGACTTCGGCGCCGAGGTGGAACGCATCCTTTCGATGGTCGACGGCGTGATCCTGCTGGTCGATGCGGCGGAGGGTCCCATGCCGCAGACCAAGTTCGTCACCGGCAAGGCGCTCGGCCTCGGCCTGCGTCCGATCGTGGTGGTCAACAAGATCGACCGCCCCGACGCGCGCCCCGACGAAGTGCTCAACGAAGTGTTCGACCTGTTCGTCGCGCTCGACGCCACTGACGAGCAGCTCGACTTCCCGTGCCTCTACGCCTCGGGCCGCGCGGGCTACGCGGGCGAGGATCCCGACGTGCGCAGCGGCGACCTGATCCCGCTGTTCCAGACCATCGTCGGCCACGTGCGCGAACCCGGCCTGCCCAAGGACGGCGAGTTCACGATGATCGCCACCCTGCTCGATCGCGATCCGTTCCTGGGCCGCATCCTCACCGGCCGCATCGAAAGCGGCCGGCTCGACGTCAACATGCCGATCCGCGCGATCGACGTGCACGGCGTGCCGGTGGAAGAAGGCCGCGCCACCAAGGTGTTCGCCTATCGCGGGCTCGATCGCGTGCCGGTCGACAGCGCCGAGGCGGGCGATATCGTCGCCATTGCCGGGCTCACCAAGGCGACCGTTTCGAACACCATCGCCACCCCCACCGTCACCGCGCCGATCGCCGCGCGCCCGATCGACCCGCCGACGCTGGCGATGCGCTTCGCGGTCAACGACAGCCCCTATGCCGGGCGCGAGGGCGACAAGGTGCAGAGCCGCGTGATCCGCGACCGCCTCGCCCGCGAGGCCGAAGGCAACGTCGCGATCCACATCAGCGAAAGCGCCGACCGCGACGCCTTCGAAGTCGCCGGCCGCGGCGAGCTCCAGCTCGGCGTGCTGATCGAGACCATGCGCCGCGAAGGCTTCGAGCTCTCGATCGGCCGCCCGCGCGTGCTGTTCAAGGACGGCCCCGCCGGCCGCGAGGAGCCTTACGAGACTGTCGTCATCGACGTCGACGAGGAGCACTCGGGCACGGTCGTGGAGAAGATGGCGCAGCGCAAGGGCGAGCTGCTCGACATGCGCCCGAGCGGCGGCGGCAAGACCCGCCTGACTTTCACCGCCCCCAGCCGCGGGCTGATCGGCTACCACGGCGAGTTCCTCAGCGACACGCGCGGCACCGGCATCATGAACCGCCTGTTCGACAAGTACGGCCCGCACAAGGGCCCCATCCAGGGCCGCCAGAACGGCGTGCTGATCAGCATGGAGCAGGGCGAGGCGGTGCCTTACGCGCTCAACGCGCTCGAAGAACGCGGCATCCTGTTCATCAGCCCGGGCGAGAAGCTCTACGAAGGCATGATCATCGGCGAGAACGCCAAGCCGCAGGACCTCGAGGTCAACCCGCTCAAGTCCAAGCAGCTCACCAACTTCCGCTCGACCGGCAAGGACGACCAGGTCCGCCTCACCCCGCCGCGCAAGATGACCCTCGAACAGGCCATCGCCTACATCCAGGACGACGAGCTGGTCGAAGTGACCCCGCAGTCGATCCGGCTGCGCAAGCGCTACCTCGATCCGCATGAGCGGAAGAAGGCGAGCCGGTCGGGGGGGTAGGGTTCCCTTGCGCCAGCTGAGGGGCAGGACCCTGGCTCCTGTCTTGCTCTCGCAAAGGATTGGCGAAACCGGAGCTGCGGGAGCCACCGGGCTGCCGGGTGTCCAGGCGGACAGGGATGTCAGTCTGGCGCGCAGGGGTCGGCATAGGCGGAGACCACCAACCGTCGAAGTGTCCGGCGCAAGCGCTCCCAATCTTCCGCCTCTGCCAGAGGCATCCCGGCAAAGCCGCCGACGCTGGCGCTGGACAGCACCATCTGCTGCACCGCCGCGATCAGCACCGCATTGATGGCGGGCGCATCGACTCCGTGAGGCGGAGCGAAATCGCCTTTGATCTTCGCCACCCAGGCCCCGAGCGCGCGCCCGCGCGCTTCGGCGAACGGCGCGGTCAGGCTACTGGCCTCCGATAGTTCCGCGGCAATGATGCGCTGCATCACCGGGTGAGACCGAAGCACCTGGAGAAGTGCTTCAAGCATGGCGGCAACCAACCCGGCATAGCTGGTGACAGGTGGCGCCCGGACCTCGGAGAGCGCGGCTTCAAGATCGTGGGCGACTTCGGTGCCGAGAGCTTCGGCAAGCCCGTCGAGCCCTCCGAAGTAGCGATAGATCAGTTGCTTGTCGCAACCTGCCGCGCGGGCGAGCGCGTTGACTCCCCAGCCGGCAAAGCCGCTTTCGATAAGGACCCTGCGCGCCGCGCGGAGAATCGCGTCCTCGGTGCGCGAGCGATCGCGCGTGCGGTCTTCGGTGTCCCGCGCAGCCTTTGGGGATGTTGCTGTGTTTGCCATGGCGAGGCCTGTCTAACCCGCGCCAACCCCGCCCGCCAGAAAAATATCACCGGTCAGTGACAAACCTCTTGCGCATGTCACCGACCGGTGATATCTGGCATGTCACCAGTTAGAGACATAGTGTTCCGAACGGAGGTACCCATGACCCGCTTGATGCCAGAGATCCACAATCCGGTTACCGGCGACCGCATCGCCTTTCTCGCCTCGCCGCTTTCGGGAGAGGGCGAAGTGCTGCGCTTCCGTTGCACCCTGCCGCCGCAGGGTGCGGGCGCGCCGCTCCACGTGCATGACTCGATGACCGAGACTTTCGCGGTCGAGGAAGGCGTGCTCGAAATCGACCTCGGCAAGGGCGTGACCCGGCTGCTTGGCCCGGGCGAGGATATCGCCATTGCGCCGGGCACGCCGCACGGCTTTCGCAACCCCGGTGACGCGCCAGTGGTGTTCGTCACGACAGCCGATCCGGGCGAGGGGCTCGAAACCTTCCTACGCGGCATGTATGCGCTCGCCGCTGCCGGCGAGACCGACGCCGCCGGGATGCCGCGCGATCCGCGTGCGCTTGGCGAGTTGCTCCACAGCGGCAACCTGGTGTTGGTGGGCATTCCGCGCCTGCTCCAACGCGCGCTGCTCGCAGTGCTGCGGCTCGTCGCGTGGCTCACCGGGGCTGATCGCCGGCTTGCCCGCATGGCGCGCGCGTCATGAGCGCCCGGTCCCGCTGGCTCGGATTGGCCACCATCGCCCTCGCCGTCTCGTTCAACGTGCCCTACGCCGTGCTCGCGTCGATCTTCGATTACCCGGCTATCCTGCGCGAACCGGCGGGCGAGGTGCTCTCCCGCTTTGCCGCGGGCGGCACGGGTTTACTCCTCACCTGGTATGCCTTCGCGCTCACCGCCTTGGCGCTGGTACCGCTTGCCGCAGGGCTGGCGATTACCCCGGTCCGCCTCGCCGACCGGCCTGCGCTGGCGATCGGCGCGGCGCTCGCCGGGGCACTGGCCGGGCTCACCCAGGCCATCGGCCTCGTGCGCTGGGTGTTCGTGATGCCCGACCTGTCACGCGCCGCCACGGGGGCCGATCCGGCAGCGGCCGAGGCGGCGATCGGCACCTTCACGCTCATCAACGCCTACGGCGGGATCGCGGTCGGCGAGCATCTCGGCCAGCTGCTCACCGCGCTGTTCGCCGGTCTGCTCGCGCTGCTCCAGCAGGGCGAGGGCCATCACGCCACCGCCGCCTTCGGCCTCGCCACTGCAGCACTGCTGACCTTTGGCACTGGCGAAGGGTTGATGCTCGCCGCCGGGCAGGACGGCAGCCTGTTCGCGGTGGGCACCATCACCGGGTTTCTCGCACTCACGGTCTGGCTGATCGCTACCGGCACGCTGCTGCTGCGCCGCGCCTGACGCCCGCTTTCACGACCCTGTCAGCCCCATCCCGCGCGGCCGCGACGGCCCGCGCCGGTCCCCTCTCCATGCCGTCGCGCCATTCAAGGAAAAAGACAATGCAACACCACCTGATCCGTACGCTCGCCCTCGGCACCTTGCTGCTTTCCCCCGCCATCGCCTCCGCGCAGGACGCGCCGGCCAAGTCCGGCGAATTCTCCGGCTACACCACCATCGGCATTGCCGCCGTCCCCGACTACGAAGGCGCCGACGATCACCGCATCCTGCCACTGGTCGATGGCAAAGTGTTCCTCGGCGAGCGCTACGTCGCGGTTGAAGGCTCCGTGGTCCGCGCCAACATCCTGAACAGCAAGACCTTCGAATTCGGCCCCGTCGCTTCCTTTACCTTCGGTCGCGACGACGACATCGAGAGCCGCGCGGTGGCACAGCTCGGCACGATCGACGACGCCTACGAAGTCGGCGCCTTCGCGGCGGTCTCCTTCGAGGTCGGCGGTAATGACACTCTGCGGTTCGGCCTGCAGGGCGTGCACGATGTCAGCGACGTACATGACGACTTCGTCGTCACTGCCAATGCCACTTATACTGCCGCAATCGGCGAGCGGCTCAATCTGATGGTCGATCTCGGCGCAAGCTACGCCGGTGACGATTATGCGGAGACCTACTTCTCGGTCACACCCGTCGGGAGCATCGCCACCGGCTTCACCGTCTTCGACGCCGAAGGCGGGCTCAAGGATGTCGGCGCGCAGCTCACCGCGAGCTACCGGATCGGCGCCAACTGGGGAATCGCCGCCAATGCCGGCTACCGCCGGTTGCTCGGCGACTTTGCCGACAGCCCGGTGGTCTCGAACGGCGGCAGCGCCGACCAGTTGAGCGGCGGCGTCGGCGTCTTCTTCACCTTCTGATCCTCCCCGATCCTCCTGCCTATAAGGACTAAGGAAAGCCGATGCCCGACATCGCCATCCGCGGTGCCCGTCTCCACTATGAAGAGACGGGCACCGGCCCTGAAACGATCCTGTTCATCCATGGCCTGATGCTGGCGAGCGAGAGCTGGCAGGCACAGATCGATCATTTCGCCGGCACCCACCGGGTGCTTAGTTTCGATCTGCGCGGCCAGGGCCGGTCGGAGCATACCTGCGACAGCCTCGGACTCGACTCGCTGGCCGAGGACGCCGCCGAACTGGTTCGCCGCCTTGCCCCCGAGGGGTGCCATGTGGTGGGATTCTCGATGGGGGCGTTCATCGCGCTCAGGCTGGCGGCGCGCCACCCGGGGCTGGTACGCTCGCTGACGCTGATCGGCGTCAGCGCGGAAGCAGAAAGCTGGCGCAAGATGCCGGCCTATGCGGCGATGATCGCGCTGGTCTCGGTGGCCGGGGTCGGGCCAGTGGCGCCGCGCATGATGCAGATCTTGTTCGGCCGCTCGATCCTTGCCGATCCCGCGCGCGCTGACCTGATCGCGCGCTGGCGAGCAGTCGTCGACGCTCTGCCAAAGTCGATCGTCCGGGCCGCGGCCGCCTCGGCGTTGCGCCGTTCGGTGCGCGACGAGATCGGCGGGATTACCGTGCCGGTCCTCATCGTCGCGGGCGAAGAAGACCAACCCGTGCCGCTCCGCCACCCGCTGGCGGTCGCAGCAGCCATCCCTGGAGCGGAGCTCGAGCGACTGCCCGGAGCCGGCCATGCAGTGATGATAGAACAACCGGACTGGTTCAACGCGCGTTTGCGACGATTTCTGACCTCGCCCGACTCCGCAGACCAGACTTGAATGCCGGTACTCCCTCACCCTAGAGTATCCGCCGCTTCCAGCTCCGCATTTTCCTACACGCCCCGCGTCTGATAGCCTCCCGCCGGCTCCGTTGAAGCTGTGCTTCAGCGTCGCTTCCGACAGGCTCAGGACATGCTTTCAAACCGTCGATCCCGCCCCCTCGCATCGGCACGCCCCGCCATCCGCGTCTGCCGCACCGCAAAGCGACACCTCGGCGATCCCAAAGTGACGCTTCGCGGCTCCAAGGTGACGCTTCTCGCCCGCAAGGCGACACTTTCGCGCGCCAAGGTGACGGTTCCGGCGCAATTCCGCCCTGGACACTGTCACACGTGTCAACACCCCCTCCCGCACGGTCTGCAAAGCCCTGCGTGCCGAGAGATTGATCCTCGAGAACGAACCGCCTGGCGTCCGCGCAGCCGACACCATCTGCGACAAATCGGGCGTTGCGGGGGGGGCTGGATTGGCGGATAATGCCTCGGTTTGCTTCGGGAGAGAATGCATGGCCGTTCGACTTCGCGCTCTGGTTCTGGCCGGTTTCGCGGTGGCCGCCGCGGCGGCTGCGCCCGCGTCCGCCCGAGCGGACGATCCCTTGCCCCGCGTCGAGGGCGCCTTGTGCCCCGGTATCGCCGGGTTCGACACCCAATCGGCGCTGCAGATGGTCGATCGGATCCGCGCCAACGTCTCGGCGCTCGGCCTCCGTCTCGCCAATCCCGACACCTGCAAGCCGAACGTGCTCGTGGCCGTGGTCGAGGACGGAAACCGGGTCCTGCGCGCGATGGCGCGCGAAAGCCCGCACATGTTCGCCGCGCTCAATCCGTCGGAACTGCGGGCCCTGGTGTCGCAGGAAGGACCGGCCCGGGTCTATGCGCAAGTCGTCACCCGCACCCGCGACGGGCAGCCGGTGCCGATCCGCAACAACCTGACCGACGTGCCGCAGGCGAGCGGCTGGATGGCGCATTCGAAGATTTATACCGCCACGCGCCAGGATATCGTCCACGTCCTGATTCTGCTCGATCGCGACGGGATCGCCGACAAGTCCGTCGGCCAGATCGCGGACTACGTGACCGTGCGTGCGCTGGTGCCGGTCGAAGCCGACGAGGCCGCGGGCTCGGACGAGTCCATCCTCGGCCTGTTCGACGGCGGGGCCGGGCCGCGCCCGGACGGTTTGACGGGCGTCGATCACGCGTTGCTGTCCACCTTGTACGACGGCATCCCCAACTTGCCCGCGCGCGGCCGGCTCGCCGACCTCGACACTCAGGCGACTCGCCGAGCTGCCGCCAAGTAAGTCGCTCCACTGTCTATCCGGGGGTAGATCACATGCATGCGTTTCGCGTTGGCGTCTCGGCTGTCTTTGCGGGATGCGTGTTCGCGGCATCGGCTGCTTCAGCGCAGGAAGCCCGCACAGCGACACCGGCTGAAGAAGACAAGATCGTCGTCACCGGCCAGAGCGAGCAGCCGAGTTCGAGCGAGGTCAGCCGGCAGGCGCGCTCGATAACCCAGGGCGGCAACTTTCGGCGCAGCGCGCTGGCCCGGTTCGAGCGGCGGTTGTGCCCCGGCGTGATCGGCCTGACTCCCGACATGGCCGCATTGGTCATCGACCGGATCCGGTTCAACGCCGCGGAGCTGGGCCTGGGGCTGACCGAGGATGACGGGAGTTGCACGCCCAACCTCGTGGTCGCCTTCGTCAAGGACGGCCAGGCCGAGCTGAATGCGCTCGCCAAAGATCACGGCTACATGTTCAACTCGCTGGAACTGCACGAGAAGCGCGCGCTGCTCGCCGAGACCGGTCCGGTACGGGTCTTTACCAGCACGCTGGAGCGAACCCGCGACGGCATGCCGATAGCGCGTAACGAAGGCGGGGATCCGCCGGTCGCTCAAATGTGGATGGCGCACTCGAAGATCTACCTCGCCACACGCGAAGACATCGAGTTCGTGATGGTCATGTTCGACCTCGAGAAACTGAAGGGCAAGACGCTCGTCCAGCTGGCCGACTATGCGACGATGCGCGGCCTGGCGCGGACCAAGCCGGTCGATGAGGACGGCCAGCCGCTCGACACGATTCTGGCGCTGTTTGACCAGGACGGCGCGCCGACGGATGAGCTGACCTCGTTCGACCGGGCCTATCTTGCGAGCGTTTACGACTCGATCCCCAATTTGCCGGGCAGTGTCCGGCTGATGGGCGTCAACCGCCAGCTCGAACTCCAGGCTGCGGCCGAGGAACGGGCCGCGCGCAATCAGCGGTAACCGGGCGGCGCAGCCCCCGCTCAGCGCGGGGCGGCGGGCGCTGCCGGTGGCGGCGCGGGCGCAGGCGTGATCTTGAGGATCGCGCCCGCTGTCTCGTCGGTCAGCACGTAGATCGCCCCGTCCGGCCCCACGCGCACGTCGCGCAGGCGCTGGTTGAGGTTCTCGAGCAGCCGCTCCATCGCCACGATCTGCCCGTCCGGCCCGATCTTGGCGCGCACCAGCGAGGGCGGGCGCGACATATTGGCGAGCAGCAGGTCCCCGGTCCAGCTCGGGAACAGCGCTCCGCGATAGATCGCGACATTGCCGGGGTTGCCTGACGGCGGGAAAGCCCACACCGGGTCGATGAAGCCGGCGACCCCGCGCGTGCCCTTCTTCGCGGCTTCGCCGTTGTAATGCATGCCTTGGGTCACATCGATCCAGCCGTAGTTGCCACCCTTGGTGATCACGTTGATCTCGTCGCCGCCGCGCGGGCCGTACTCGCTCTCCCACAGCTTGCCGGTGGGGGCATCGTAGAACAGGCCGAGCTGATTGCGGTGCCCGATCGACCAGATCTCGGGCTTGTAGCCCGCGCGCCCGACGAAGGGGTTGTCGCTCGGCACGGTGCCGTCGAGGTTGATGCGCAGGATCTTGCCGAAGTGGTTCGAAGGATCCTGCACCTTCTCGCCGAAGTTGCGGTCCCCGCTGGTTATCAGCAGCTTTCCCTGGCCGTCGATCGCCAGCCGGCCGCCAAAGCTGCCCGATGCCGGGCCCTGGCCGCAGCACTTGGCCGGCAGCGGCGGCTTGCCGTACCAGGCGTCGGCGACGAAGATCTCGCGTACGTCGGCAAGCTGATAGCCGCCGTCCCAGCGTGCGCGTGCGACCACCAGCGTCGCATCGGTCTGGGCGGGGCTGGTCCCGGCCGGCGTATCGGGGGCGGCCTTGCTGTAGCTGAAGTAGATCAAGCGGTTGGTCGCGAAGTTGGGGTCGAGCAACAGGTCGGTGAACCCCGAGATGCCGGTGACGTACATCGCCGGCAGGCCCTCGATCGGCTTCGGATCGAGCACGCCGCTGCGCACCACCCGCAGCCGGCCGGGCCGCTCGGTGACAAGCAGATCGCCATTGGGCAGGAACGCCATGCCCCAGGGGTGGTCGAGCCCCTTGGTGACGACTTCGACGGTCAGCCGCACATCGCTGGCCTGGACCGTCCACGGGCCGTCGCCGAAGGGGGCAGGGCGTGCCGGACTGCCGGCTGGCGGCGCGGTCGGTGCGGCTTGGCCCGGCGCCTGCGCCGCCGGGCGCTGGGCTCCTGGGGCAGGTGCCGGGGGCGGCGTGTTTTGGGCGAAAGCCGCAGCGCCGAAGCCCGCGAGCGCTACGCCCGCCAGAAGACCTGCCCAAAGCTTCATGCCGTTCCCCACTCCCGGCGCGCCTGCAGGCACGCGTGTTGATTTTGTCCAGTCTAGGCGAGCGGCCCGGGCAAGACAACCGCGCGCCGCCGCTTTCGCTTTGCCGCGACGCACGCGCGGGGTACCATGCGCAGGTTGGTCGCTGGGGAGAGAGACGCCATGGAATACCTGCTCGGAGCGCTCGTCTTCGCGACGCTGATTTTCCTCATGATGGCCGTGCGGGTGGTCAAGCAGGGCTACGTCTATACCATCGAGCGGTTCGGCAAGTTCACCCTCTCCGCCGATCCCGGGCTGCACCTGATCATCCCGATCATGGACCGCGTCGGGCACAAAGTGAACATGATGGAGCAAGTGCTCGACATCCCCGGGCAGGAAATCATCACCCGCGACAACGCCATGGTCGGGGTCGACGCGGTGGTGTTCTTCCAGGTGCTCGACGCCGGGAAGGCCGCTTACGAGGTCAGCAACCTCTACGGCGCGATCATGGCGATCACGACCACCAACTTGCGCACCGTGATGGGTTCGATGGACCTCGACGAGACGCTGTCGAAGCGCGACGAGATCAACGCCCGCCTGCTCGGCGTGGTCGATCACGCAACCAGCCCGTGGGGCCTCAAGATCACCCGCGTCGAGATCAAGGACATCCGCCCGCCGATCGACATTTCGGAGGCGATGGCGCGGCAGATGAAGGCCGAGCGCCTGAAACGCGCCGAGATCCTGGAGGCCGAGGGCGAGCGCGCCAGCCGCATCCTGCGCGCCGAGGGCGAGAAGCAGTCGCAGATCCTCTCCGCCGAAGGCCGCAAGGAAGCCGCGTTCCGCGATGCCGAGGCGCGCGAGCGCGCCGCCGAAGCCGAAGCCCAGGCGACTCACGCGGTTTCGACCGCCATCGCCCAGTCGGGCAGCCAGGCGATCAACTACTTCATCGCCCAAGAATACACCAAGGCGATCGCCGAGTTCGCGCGCTCGCCCAATGCCAAGACGATCCTGTTCCCGGTCGAGGCGACCCAGCTGATCGGCACGCTCGGCGGGATCGGCGAACTCGCGCGCGAGGCGCTCGGAACCGGCACCGCGGGTAGCGTTCCCCCGCCGCCGAAGCTGCCCGATGCGCCGCGGCGGCCGACGACGCCCGGCGCCAGCGTGCCGATCACGGACAAGCGCTGATGGATTGGCTCGGCGGCGACAATGCCCACTGGGTCTGGCTGACCCTTGGGGTGATCCTGGCCGCCGCGGAAATGCTGATACCGGGGGTTTATCTGCTGTGGCTGGGCGTCGCGGCGCTCATTACCGGCGTCCTCACTTACGCGCTGGACCTGTCGGTGCCGATGCAAGTGCTCGATTTCGTCGCGCTGGCGCTGATCGCGGCATTTTCGGCGCGCCGGTTCCTCGCCGAAAAGCCGATCCCGAGCAGCGACCCGCTGATGAACCGGCGCGGCGCGCGGATGGTCGGGGAGACCGGCACCGTGGTGCAGGCGATCGAACACGGCAGCGGCCGGATCAAGCACGGCGACAGCGAATGGATCGCGCGCGGTCCGACAATCGCCGCCGGGGAGCGGGTCCGCATCGTCGGCCACGACGGCGCCGAACTGCTGGTCGAGCCGCTCACTTTGCTGAGCGATGAGGGCACGCAGCCGGTAGGCTGATTACCTACGCGGCCTCGCGCTTGTCGCCGAACCGGCCGTGCTTGCGGTAGCGGGTCATCCACCGGTCGAGGAACAACCCCAGCGGCCGCGGCGCAATGCCCAGTTCGGCGAGGCCCGGCAGCGTGCCCGAAGCAACACTGCCGCGCTGGAGCAGCTTCCACTGGTCCGCGCCAAGCGGCGTGCCCGGCAGCGCCGCGAACAGGCCCGACAGCGCATCGGGCACGGCAATCAGCAGCCGGCTCTCGCGCCCCTGGGCCGCCGCGATCCGCCGGTGGAGTTCGGCCATCGTCAGCACCTCGGGGCCGGCCAGCTCGTAAGTCTTGCCGCCGTGGGCGCGCGGATCGGCCAGCGCCGCGGCGAGCGCCTCGGCCGCGTCGTCGACCCACAGCGGCTGCAGGCGCGCGTCGGGACCGAACACCGGCACCGCCGGCAGCGCGGCGATCAGCCCGGCGAACATGTTGAGGAACTGGTCGTCCTCGCCGAACAGCACCGACGGACGCAGCACCGTGGCCTGCGGGAAAGCCGCACGGACCAGCGCCTCGCCTTCGCCTTTGGTGCGGGCGTAGCCGCTGTCCGACGCCGGATCGGCGCCGATCGCCGAAACATAGGCGAAGGCCTGCGCGCCTGCGGCGGCGGCGGCTTGCGCGGCGCGGCCGGCGCCGTCCGCCTGCAGCGCCTGCTGGTTCGCGCCGAACGTGCCGACCAGATAGGCGGCGGCGTCCGCGCCGTGCAGCAACGCATCGAGGCTGCCCGGGCCGGCCACATCGCAGCGCACGAACTGGATCTGCCCGAGGTTCGCCAGCGGCTTGAGGTTGAACGCCTTCTCCGGATGCCGGTCGGCGATACGCAGCCGCGCGCCGCGCTGCAGCAGCGCTTGGGCGACGCAGGTGCCGAGGAATCCGCCTCCCCCGATCAGCACCACCAGCTTGTCTTCGAGCGGATCGCGCCTTGCCATCGAGCCTCCTCGCCGCGCGCGGAACGGTGCCGCAGCTTCGCTGCAGCGGGCCATGCCCCAGCGCGCGCATGCCCGCAAGCCGCTCGCGGCCGTTGACAATGCCGGTCCGCCTTCGCTATCCGCGCCCGCCTACCGGCCGGAGGAATCAGTCCTCCCTCGGCCCCGTGCCCAGATGGCGGAATTGGTAGACGCACCGTCTTCAGGTGGCGGCGCTCGCAAGGGCGTGGAGGTTCGAGTCCTCTTCTGGGCACCATTTTCTTGGGTCGGGCGGATTGCGCGCGAATGGCAGCGCGGTCCGGTCACACCGATATCGCGACTTTCAGCACCCCGTCGCGCTGGTTGGCGAACAGGTCGTAGGCCGCTTCGACATCGTCGAGCTTGAAGCGGTGGGTGACCAGCGGGCGGGTATCGAGCCGGGCTGCGGCGATGACATCCATCAGCCGCCCCATCCGCTCCTTGCCGCCGGGACAGAGGCTGGTGGCAATGGTGTGGTCGCCAAGCCCCGCGGCGAAGGCGTCGAGCGGGATCGTCAGGTCGCCCGAATAGACCCCCAGCGACGACAGCGTGCCGCCCGGGCGCAGCACGCGAAGCGCCGCGGAAAAGGTCTCCTGCCGGCCGAGCGCTTCGATCGCGACATCGACTCCGCGCCCGTCGGTCAGGCGCATGATCTCGGCCACGGGGTCGCACTGCGTGAAATCGACCACGTGGTCGGCACCCATCTTGCGGGCGATGGCCAAGCGCGCCGGGATCGAATCGACCGCGATGATCGTGGTCGCGCCCATCAGCCGGGCCCCCGCCGTGGCGCACAGGCCGATCGGTCCTTGCGCGAACACCGCGACCGAGTCCCCGATCCTGACGGCGCCTCGCTCCGCGCCCGAAAAGCCGGTCGACATGATGTCGGGGCACATGAGGACCTGTTCGTCGGTCAAACCGTCGGGAATCGGTGCGAGGTTGGTCATCGCGTCAGGCACCAGCAGATATTCGGCCTGCGCGCCGTCGATGGTGTTGCCGAACCGCCAGCCCCCCATCGCCTTGAAGCCGTGTTTCGTACCGGTGCCGTCCTGCGAGTGCTGGCCGCACAGGCAGGCGGCGCTGTGCCCACTGGGGGTGATTGCCCCGGAGATGACCCGCTGCCCTTCGCGGTACCCCTGGACCGCCGAACCGAGCTTCTCGATCACGCCGACCGGCTCGTGCCCGATCGTCAGCCCCCGGGCGACGGGGTACTCGCCCTTCAGGATATGCACGTCGGTACCGCAGATCGTGGTCGTGGTGATCTTGAGCAGCGCGTCGAGCGGGCCGACCTCCGGGACCGGCTTGTCGTCCAGCACGATGCGGTTGGGTTCAACAAAAATAGCGGCTTTCATCATCTTAGACATGACTTGATCTCCCAAATGCGAAAGTGAATTGACGAAAAAGTCCGGCCAACAATAGCGTCAAGGCTGTCGAAATCATGAAACGCGTTCGAACATCTTCCGAACTCGATACCAAACGGGGGCGACGGCTATTCGGTCCGGCAGCGCAAGGATTTTCTGAGGTACGAGCCCCGCAGGGTCCCGAGCGGCCGTCGGTGGCTTCGAATGTCGCCGTGTCGCACCGATGTGCGCCCGCGCCCTTGGGCCGCAGGGCCCCGCATTTGAAAATCTCGTCCTAAATCGCCAGTTAAGGCTGGGCGGGCCAAAGCGCGCCGCTTTACGGGGATGGTTTCGGAGTTTCAGAGGTGAAGCAATTCGCACTGCTGCTGGCGCTGCCGCTGCTGCTCGGCGCTACCGGGAGCCCGCGCGAGCTGGGCAAGCGCGAAGGCGCGTGCCGGCCCGGCGAGAGCGGGCCGGCGCTGCTGGTCAGCGCGGTCGGCCTGAAGGACCGCACCGGCAATCTCAAGCTCGAGGTCTATCCCTCGACCGACCCGGAGTTCCTGCAGGACGACGCCACGCTGGTGAACGCCGGCAAGACCTTTCGGCGGGTCGAAGTGCCGGTCCCCGCCGGCAACCCGCCGCAACTGTGCATCCGCGTGCCCGGCCCGGGCACTTACAGCGTGGTGCTGCTCCACGACCGCGACCGCAACCACAAGTTCCACTGGACCGGAGACGGGATCGGCTTCGCGTCGAACCCGACGATCGGCCTGAGCCAGCCCAAGGCGGCCGCGGCGCGGGTCCAGGCGGGGGGCGGGCTGACGCGCGTCTCGATCACGCTCAACTACTTGCGGGGCCTCAGGATGCGCCCGCTGGCCAGCGCTAGCTGATCCGCTTGCCGCGCGCGCCAGCGGCGCCCTATGGATGGCGGGTTCGCGGGCGGGAGCAGAGCATGAGCGAGTTCGAGACGATCCGGACCGAGCGGGTGGGGGCGGTGACGCTGGTGACGCTCGACCGGCCGCAGGCCCTCAACGCGCTCTCCAGCCTGGTCCTTGAGGAGCTGATCGCCGCATTCGCCGCGTTCGAGGCCGACCCGGCACAGCGCTGCGCTGTGCTGACAGGTGCGGGAGAGAAGGCCTTCGCCGCCGGTGCCGACATCAAGGAAATGGCCGAGCGGCCGTTCGCCGAGTTCTACGCGGGCGACGTGTTCGCGCGCTGGCAGAGCCATTTGGTCAGGGCGGTACGCAAGCCGTGGATCGCGGCGGTCAACGGCTTCGCACTCGGCGGCGGGTGCGAACTGGCGATGATGGCCGATTTCATCGTCGCGGCGGACAGCGCCAAGTTTGGCCAGCCCGAGATCAAGCTGGGCGTGGTTCCCGGCATGGGCGGCTCGCAGCGGCTCACGCGCGCGATCGGCCGCGCGAAGGCCATGGACCTTATCCTGACGGGCCGCATGATCGACGCCGCCGAGGCTGAGCGCGCCGGGCTGGTGGCACGCGTGGTCCCGGCGGCCGAGCTGCGCGAGACCTCGCTCAAGATCGCCGCGGAGATCGCCGCGATGCCGCCGCTGGCGGTGCTCGCCGCGAAGGAACTGGTGAACGCCGCCGAGCAGTTGCCGCTCGAAGAAGGCATCCGGCTCGAGCGGCGGCTGTTTCACTTGCTGGCGGGGACGGAGGACAAGGCCGAAGGCATGGCCGCCTTCGTTGCAAAACGTCCTGCGGTGTGGAAGGGGCGCTAGCGCGCGCCTGCGAGCGGCCGGGCGATCAGACAGCTGCCAGCGGGATCAAACGCTACGCCTGCCAGCGAGGCCGCAAGCGCGCATTCGCCGGGCTTGACAGCTTCACCGTCAATCGTGGCTGCGCCCTCGCGCGGCATCACAAGCAGCGCACCGTCATAACGCGCAGCCTGTTCCGCGCTAGGCAGGCCCTCGACCTGATCCAACACGAAGTAGGGCCCATCCACCAGCGACACGTCGCCCGGCGGAACCCGCTTGCGAAACGCCACGTCGTACGGCTCGCCCTTGGCGACCGCGACCGATTCCTCGAGATGCAGTTCGCGCGGGCGGCCGTAGTCGTAAAGGCGGTAAGTGATGTCGGAGTTCTGCTGGATCTCGATGATCGAGCAGCCCGCGCCGATCGCGTGGACGGTGTTGGCGGGGATGTAAAAGAAGTCGCCGGCCCGCACCGGGTGCCAGGTCAGCAAGTCCTCGATACTGCCGTCGAGCGCGGCGGCGCGCATCGCCTCGGCATCGAGCGGCTGCTTGAACCCGATGCCGAGCGTGGCGCCGGGCTCGGCGTCGATCACCAGCCAGCATTCTTCCTTGCCCTGGCGTCCGAGACCGGCCGCTTCGGTCTGGGTGTCGGAGGGGTGAACCTGCACCGACAGCTTTTCGCTGGTGAACAGGTACTTGACCAGCAGTTGCGGCATCTCGGGCGGCGGCTCGAACCAGATCTCGCCGATACGCTTGCCCTCGGGCGTGGCGAACGGCGCGGGCAGGCGGTCCATGCCCCATGGCTTCTCGACGGTGCGGGTGGGCAGCAGCATGACGGGCTAACGCCTCATGGAACCATCAGTTGCAGCAGGTCTTTGACCGACACCGTCGCAAAGCCCACCGCGCTGTCGGAAATGCCGTAAGGCACCAGCAATTGCTCGCCGACCTTGAGCGCGCCGCAGGTATAGATCACGTTGGGGACATAGCCCGACCGATCGGCATCGACCGCGGTCAGCACCGGCTCGGCGGTGCGGCCGATCACTTTCGAAGGATCGTCGAGATCGAGCAGTGCGCAGCCGAGCGAGTACTTGCGCATCGCGCCGACCCCGTGGGTGAACAGCAGCCAGCCGGCATCGGTCCGGATCGGGCTGCCGCAGTTGCCGATCTGGATGAACTCCCACGGGTACTTGGGCTCCATCAGCAGCGAGCCTTCGCTGTTCCAGCGGTCGAGCCGGTCGGACTTGAGCAGGAACAGGTTCTTGCCGTCCTGCCGGCTGACCATCGCATACTTGCCACCGATCTTCTCGGGGAACAGCGCCATGCCCTTGTTGCGGCCCGCGCGGCCGTGGATCGGCTCGAGCAGGAACCGCCGGAAATCGACGGTGCGCAGCAGTTCGGACCGGATCGAGCTTCCCGAATAGGCGGTGTAGGTGCCGATCCATTCGAAATCGCCGCCGCCGTGGTCGAAGCGCACCAGGCGCAAGTCCTCCAGGCCGCCGCGCTGTTGCTCGGTAATCGGGAAGATCACGGTGTTGGACAGGCTGCTGTCGGGATGGCGGTGCACGATCACGCCGGCTTCACTGTCGGTCAGCGAGGCGTCGTCGAGTTCCACCGAAGTCGCCAGCGTGCCTTGCGGCCACAGCGCGAATCCACCGTCGGGCGTGGCGATCCCTTCGCGGAATGCAATCGAGCTGATGTGACCTTCGCCAACCGCGCGCAGCGACATCACGAAACGCACCGCCCCGCCGGAGATCCCGCTCTGGTCCGGATGCGGCACGATCGACGGGTTCATCAGCGCCGCCGCCGCATAGGTGTATTCGTGGCAGAAGAACGCGCCGATCAGCCGTTTGCGCGTGCGGGAAAAACCGCTCACGTCGATCGTGGCGGTCTCTTCCACTTCGTCGAAGCGATCGTCGAACATCTTTTCGGTCTGCCAGTGGCGCGCCACGAAATCCCCGCGCACGCGTTCGTACTCGGCCTCGACCTGTTCTTCGGTCAGTTCTGCGACGTCCTTGACCAGTCTGAGCGCGCGGCCACCCGGGGCGTTCTTAGCCTGCCAGCCGAGGTGAAACGGGCGTAAGACGACGCGTGACGGATCGGCGTGAAGCCGCTCCTCAAGGATACGCAAGGGACTGTTCGGCCAATCGCCTTCGAACCCCACTCATGCCTCCCACCGAATCGCCCCGCTTGGTCCGCGCGAGCGCTAGCACGGAATAGTGTGCCAACTGAAAGGCGAGGATCGATTCTGCTCCGGTGTTGCGGTTCACTCCCCGCGGATTGATGCCGTCGCGGCACCGTCCGGTGGCCAGATCGGCCAGCACCGCGCCGCGATCGTTCGCTCCGAAGAACCAGCCCCAGGCGGCCTTGGCATGTTCGAACCAGCGAGCATCGCCGGTCGCGCGCCAGGCGCTGCACGCCGCTTCGATCGCGGCCTGCGCTTCGAGCGGCTGTTGATCGAACGGCAGGTAGGCATGTTCCTTGCCGAAGCTGTCCGAGCCGATCGGGCGGAAATGGCCGCGGGCGGAAATCTGCTGCTGGCAGATCCAATCGAGCGTCTCGAGACCGGCGGATGTCAGATCGATCCGCTCGAGCGCGAGGCCTGCTTCGATCAGCGCCTGCGAGAGGCGGGGGTTGTCGTAACCCAGCACCGCTTCGAACCAGGCCCAGTCGGGGCGGCGCGCACCGCCAAGCAGGCGGTTCAGGATGTCGCCCCCGCGTTCGAGCAGCTCGCGCGCCGCGCGATTTGCCGAATCGCCGCGCAGCACGGCGGCAGCGCCGAGCATGGAGAAAGCGATGGCGCGGGGCGACCCGTACTCGGCGCAGCTCGGCGCAACGGTCTCGAACCAGCGGCGCGCCCAGTCGCGCAGCGACGCGTCGGGCGCGCGCTCGGCCGTGTGGCCCAGCACCCAGATAGCCCGGCCGTTCGAGTCCTCGCTGCCTTGATCCTCGCACCAACTGCGGTCGAAGCGCATGAAATTGCGGAACACGCGCTTGTCGTCGTTCCAGGCATGCTGGACGAACGAGGCGAAGCGGAGCGACCACTTGAGCCGTACGGGTTCGGAGAGCCCTTCGGCGACATTCATCAGCATCAGCGCGCGGGCGTTGTCGTCGAGGCAGTACCCGTGGCGACGGTCGGGCACGATGTCGATCGCGTGCTGCATCATGCCGGTGCCGTCGCTCATCGCGAACACCGCGCTGAGCCCGGGGGTCGTGGTGATCGGTGCATCCTGCTGCGGAACCGCGACGGCGGCTTCGATCAGCGCGGCGGCCCCGTCGGCGAAGCGCGGCCAGATCGTCTGCCGGCCGCGGGCGTAGGCACGCCGCTGGACCTCGGCGAGGCGCGCCGGATCGTCGAGCAGCCCTGTGACCGCCTCGGCGAGCGCCGGCGCGTTATCGGGTTCGACCAGCAGCCCGGCGCCGCCGGCGAGTAACTCGCGCGCATGAAGGTAGGGGGTCGCGACGACGGCCTTGCCGAGCGCGACCGCGTAGCTGAGCGTCCCCGATGTCGACTGTTGGAGATTGAAGTAGGGAGTGACGTAGATGTCGCAGGCCTCGAGCTGGTCGAGCAGTTCGTCGGTGTCGAGGAAGCGGTTGTCCCACGCGACATGCGAGGCCACGCCGAGTTCGGCAGCAAGCGCCTGGAGACGCTCGCGGTAAGCCTCGCCCTCCCGCGCAACCAGATTGGGATGCGTCGCGCCGACGATGCGGTAGACCGTCTCCGGATGGCGCGCGACAATGGCGGGCAGCGCCTCGATCATCCGCTCGAGGCCCTTGCCGGGCCCAAGCAAGCCGAAGGTCATCAGTACGTTCTTGCCGGCAAGGCCGAGTTCGCTCTTGAACTGCGCGCTGCGCCCGAACGGCCTGTCGGGCGCGCCATGCGGAATGACCTCGAGGATCTCCGGCGGCGCGCCGTAGCGTGCGACAAGAAGGTCGCGCGAATGGCGGCTCATCACCATGATCCGGCTGGCGCGCTCGATCAGGCGGCACAGGATCGCGCGCTGCCGCTCCGAGGGTTCGGCCAGCACGGTGTGCGGACTGAGGATCAGGGGGGCGGCAATCCGGTCGACGAGGTCGCACACCATCTCGCCGTCGGCGCCGCCGAAAATGCCGTACTCGTGCTGGAGCCAGATGGCATCGACCGCGCTGTCGTTGATCAGCCTCGCGGTGCGGGCATAAGACGCGGCGTCGGCTTGATCGATCGTGCCGGCAATACCCTCGTAGGCGAGCGGGGCGCGGGGATCGTCGAGCGCATAGACATCGACCTGCACCCCCGGATGAAACCGGCCGAGCTTCTCGAACACATCATGCGTGAAAGTCGCAATGCCGCATTTGCGCGGGACGAAGGTGCCGACCAGCGCAATCCGGCGCGGCTGAGCGGTCGCGGCCTTTGCGTGATCGAATATCGAACGGATGTCGGCTCCCTCGGCTAGGCGGGCGGCGGTCTTGGGCAGGAGAACTTGATCGTCCAGGTTCATGGCGTCCACGCGAGCAGCCGCCGGATGCCTCCCATCCCCGGCGGTAAGTGGCAATTTGTGCAGTGCAACATGAATCGCCAGGCTTGGCAAGGATTTTGCGCTCAAACCCGCTGGCAGAGGCGCGGTCCGGGAGCATGTTGCACCGCCGAAGCGGCTTACACTCGATCAACCGGACGGGCTGCCTTCGGTTCCACGTTTAACCAATGGCAATCCGCGGTTTGGGCTCGCAGTCCAAGCCCCGGTCTAGCTTCAATTGGACCGGTTGGATCGGGCGCGGATCATAAAAATGGGCCCGCCGGCCGCCATGCAAGGGACCGGCGGGCCCTCCAAGAGCACTGGCGCGACCCGCGTTGCGCCTGTGCTACCTCCGTCCCCCTCAGAAGGTCTTCTTCAGTCCCACGCGGATCTGCCGCGGTTCGACTATGCGTCTGTTGCGGTCGAGCACGCCCTCCGCCGGTTCGCCCGGGAATCGCGTCTCGTAATAGTAATCGATGTCATCCCCGTCGGAATCGAAGGCGTTGAGCAACTCGGCGTAGACTTCGAATCCGTCCAGCTTTCGCGGCGTCCAGGCAGCGCGAAAGTTGACCAGCAGAGTCTCTTCGCCGCGCTGGCTGTTGTCCTCGATCAACGCGTGCGGGCCGAGATAGCGGATGCGGCCAGCGGCATTGAAATCCGGGAAGATCGCCGAAGCGCCCAGTTCGCCGGCGTTTTCCAGCGCGCCAGGCACGAAGTCTTCGCCCGCCGGCAGGCCGACATAGCGTGCCTCCGATCCGGTCCACACGCCGTCGAGCGCCAGCCAGCGAAGCGGTTTCCAGAACGCGGTGATTTCGTAACCGCGCCGCTTGCTCGGGTCGCTCGGCTCGACCGCGCCCGAATCGCCGACGTAGATCAGTTCGCTGTCGATCTCGCTCCACCAGTAGACCCCGGTCAGGATCAACCCGCCACGCTCGATCCGGGCGCCGACCTCTTCGAACTCGCCCTTGACCAGGCCCGGCGCCGGGTCGGTGGGATTGGTCACCCCGCGCGCGTCGTTCGAGTGGAAGCCCTGGCCCCAGTTCGCGTAAAGCGCGATGCCGTCGGTGACCTCGTAGTTGGCGCCGATCTTGGGCGCGAAAATCTCGTCGCTGACGTCGCCGCTCCAGCTGCTGGCGCCGCCGGCGGCGGTGGTCTTAAAGCCGTACCAGTCTCCCCGCATGCCGCCGATTACCATCAGCCGCTCGACCGGGCGCCAGATCGCCTCGGTATAGATCCCGAGCGATTTCTCGCTGACATCGAACGCACCGGTCACTTCGAGCAGATTGCCGGCTTGGGTGTGATCGAGGCCCACGGGACTGAGTTCATCGACGCGGGCCTCGGCGCCAACTCGGAGCGAGAAGCTGTCGTCGAAGGTGAAAGTCCGCTCGGCGCGCCCGCCGTAAGTCCAGCGCTCCTCGTATTGGCGTAACTGGTCGCCGTTGACCGGGTCTTCGAGAAAGAACGTGAAGTTCGACAGCAGGCTCCAGTCGTAATGCTGGGCGTAGGCCGTCAGCTTCCAGCTTTCCGACTGGTAGCCCAATGTGAGGATCTCGCGGGCGGTCCGCCCCCGCAGCGTCAGGTCGAGGCTGCAATAGGGATCGGCGCAGAGCGGCGTGCCGATCACCCGCTCGGGCGTCTGCTCGGTGGCGGCCCAGGAAGATTCGTAGATGTTGAAGCTGGCCTTGAACTCGCCGTCCCCGACCGGGGCCGAATACTTGAGCAGGCCCGAATAAGCGTCGAAGTCCTCCGGCAGTTGCCACGGCCCGTCATTGAATTTTGCCTGGCCGACCAGCAGCAAGTCGCCGGTGCCAAGTCTGAGCGACCCGCCCGCGACGTAGCGCTGGTAGCCATACTCGCCGGCCTCGACCGTGACGAACGGGGCCATGGTGTCGTGCGTCGTGATGAAGCTGGCGCCGACGAAGCTGAAATCGCCGGTGTCCGCGCGGTAGGGACCCTTGCGGTAGTCGACCCGCTGGACGATCTCGGGGATCAGGCCCTGGACGTCGAGATAGCCCTGGCCGTGGCCGTGGGTGCGAAAGTTCATCGGCATATCGTCGATGTAGACCGCGTAGTCGGTCCCGTGGTCGAGGTTGAAGCCGCGCAGGAAGAACTGGTTGGCCTTGCCCCCGCCCGAATGCTGCGTAGCGATCAAGCCGGGCGTGGCCTCAAGTATCTCGCCCGGGCGGAGCAAGGGTCTCACGTCGAGATCGGCGCCCGCGACGCCGCCTTCGCTGGCCGCGCCGGCGGTGCCGATGCGCTTCTCGCTGCGGCCGTACACGATGATCGGCTCCCCGGTCGCAGGATCACGGGCCTGGTCCTCTTCCCCGGCAGAGGCCTCCGTCGCCTCGTCGGCCGCGGAAGCGGGTGCCTGGCAGGCGATCAGGGCGCACAAGGCCACCCCCAGGGGGAGCACGCGGCGGGCGTGCGAACGGGTTGTTTTTTGCATGGCCCGACCGCTTGGCCGCGCCTGGCTCGCCAAGCCAAGTTAATTACGGTAATGGCAACGTAACGGCCCGTTACATCGGGCGGGGATGCCGTGAAACGAGGGTTACAGGTGGATCAGGAGGAGCGCGCCGCGGTAACTTTCGCCGACGAGGTGGCGCGTCTGCGCGCTGCCAATGTGGTGGGCGAGAGCGGCCGGCTGCGCGAACTGTTCGACTACCTCGCCGCGCGCGGTCCGGGCTCGCTCCCCGCTAGCCAGGCCGAAATTGCCGATACCGTGTTCGGTCAACCCGATGTCGCCGGCGACGATGCCACGGTGCGGGTCTATATCCACCGGCTGCGCAAACGGCTCGATGAGCACTACGCCGGACTCGGGATAGTCGACGGACGCCTGACCGTGCCCGCCGGCGCCTATGCGCTGCGCTTCGCCGGCGCCGAGGAGGAAATCGCCACGACTGCGCCCGCGCGCACGCCGCGCTGGAAGGACTGGCGCGTGCTGGCGCCGGCCGCCGCGCTGCTGCTCGCGCTGGCGTTTCTCGCCGGGCACTGGTCCACCCCAGCCGCGCCGACACCCAATGCGCTGTGGCAACCGTTCATCGAGTCGGATCGGCCGCTGACGATCGTGCTCGGCGATTACTATATCTTCGGCGAGATCGACGAGCTGTCCCCCGAGAACGGCCGGCTGATCCGCGATTTCCGCGTCAATTCGCCTACCGACCTGGCGCGCATGCAGGAAAGCGATCCCGATCGCTACGACCTGGCGCAGGACATGGGCCTCAATTACCTGCCGTTCTCGGTCGCCTATGCGTTGCGCGAACTCATGCCCGTGCTCGCCGAAACGCGCCGGCCGGTAGAGGTGATCGCCGCCTCGCAGGTCCATGCCGACACACTGCGCGATTCGGACGTGGTCTATTTCGGACTCGTCAGCGGGATGGGGATGCTCGAGGACACGGTGTTCGTGAACTCGGGTTTCCGCGTGGGCGAGACATACGACGAGTTGATCGATGGCGCCTCCGGAAAGGCTTACGTCAGCGAAGAAGCGCGCAGCCTGGCCTCACCGGTCTATTACCGCGATTACGGCTACGTCAGCCGCTTCCGAGCGCCCGGTGGGGCGCTGGTCGCCGTGGTGGCCGGCGCGCGCGACACCGGGCTGCGCGGTATCGCGCACTTGCTCGCGGGGGATCTGCCGCCGCAAGTCGCGACACTGGCGGAAGGCGGCGAGAGCTTCGAAGCGCTGTTTCAGGTTACCGGTCAGCAGGGGGCCGATCTGTCGGAGCAACTTATCGAGGCGCGCGCCCGCCGTTAAACGCATTGCCCCGCAAGGGTGCCGTTCCGGGGCAGCCTCGCCCGCGTTAGCTTGCCATTCACCCGCACCTGCCTACATTGATCGGCGAAAGGCGGGACCAGACCGAATGAGCACCAATCGCGAGCCGGAGAACGGCGGCAATCCGTGGATCAAGAGCCTGCTCATCTGGGGCGGCATCTTCCTCGCGCTGCTGCTGGCGGTATCGATGTTCAGCACCCCGCGCGAGCCCGCAGGCACGCAGATCCGCTATTCCGATTTCCGCCAGCGGGTGGTTGAAGGCGCCGTCGCCGAAGTGCAGATCGCGCCCGACCGCATCGTCGGAAAGCTCAAGAACGACACCGCCTTCACCACTGTGCCGGTCGCCAACGACACCGGGCTGCCCAAGCTGCTCGACGATAACGGCGTGCGCTACTCGGGCGTGCAGAAGGAGGAGATGGGTGTTCTCACCTACATCCTCATCAACTCGCTGCCGTTCCTGCTGATTCTCGGCGTCGCCTTCTTCGCGCTGCGCCATGTCCAGAAGAGCGGCGGATCCGGCGCGATGGGCTTCGGCAAGTCCAAGGCCAAGTTGCTGACCGAAAAGCAGGGCCGCGTCACCTTCGACGACGTCGCCGGTATCGACGAGGCGCGCGAAGAGCTCGAGGAGATCGTCGAGTTCCTCAAGGATCCGCAGCGCTTCGCCAAGCTCGGCGGCCAAATCCCCAAAGGCGCGCTGCTGGTCGGCTCGCCCGGTACCGGCAAGACCCTGCTCGCGCGTGCGATCGCCGGCGAGGCGCGGGTGCCGTTTTTCACCATCTCCGGCTCGGACTTCGTCGAGATGTTCGTCGGCGTCGGCGCGAGCCGCGTGCGCGACATGTTCGAGCAGGCCAAGAAGAACGCGCCGTGCATCGTGTTCATCGACGAGATCGACGCGGTCGGCCGCCACCGCGGCCACGGCCTCGGCAACTCGAACGATGAGCGCGAGCAGACGCTCAACCAGCTGCTGGTCGAGATGGACGGCTTCGAGGCCAACGAAGGCATCATCATCATCGCCGCCACCAACCGGCCCGATGTGCTCGATCCGGCGCTGCTGCGCCCGGGCCGCTTCGACCGCCAGGTGGTGGTGCCGATCCCCGACATCGAAGGGCGCGAGAAGATCCTCGCCGTCCACATGAAGAAGGTGCCGCTGGCGCCCGACGTCAACCCGCGCACGATCGCGCGCGGCACCCCGGGCTTCTCGGGCGCCGATCTCGCCAACCTGGTCAACGAGGCTGCGCTGCTGGCGGCTCGGCGAAGCAAGCGCCTGGTGGCGATGCAGGAGTTCGAGGACGCCAAGGACAAGGTCATGATGGGCGCCGAGCGCCGCAGCATGGTCATGACCGAAGACGAGAAGAAGATGACCGCTTATCACGAGGCGGGCCACGCGATCGTCTCGGTGCACGAGCCGGCCTCGGATCCGATCCACAAGGCGACCATCATCCCGCGCGGCCGCGCGCTGGGGATGGTGATGCGCCTGCCCGAGCGCGACAGCTATTCGTATCACCGCGACAAGATGCACGCGAACCTGTCGGTCTCGATGGGCGGCCGGGTCGCGGAAGAGATCATCTTCGGCCACGACAAGGTCTCGTCGGGCGCCAGTTCGGACATCTCCTACGCGACCGGCCTGGCCCGCAACATGGTCACCAAGTGGGGCATGTCGGAGAAGCTCGGCCCGCTCCAGTACGAGGACCAGTACGAGGGTTACCTCGGGATGGGCGGCAACCAGCGCACCATGATGTCGGACGAGACCAACAAACTGATCGACGCCGAGATCCGCCGCTTGGTCGATGGGGCGCATACGCGCGCCACCGATATCCTCAAGACCCACGAGACGCAGCTCCAC
The DNA here is from genome assembly GCA_002279825.1 of Sphingomonadales bacterium 12-68-11. GTDB lineage: Bacteria > Pseudomonadota > Alphaproteobacteria > Sphingomonadales > Sphingomonadaceae > Croceibacterium_A. Next base: position 49,202 of record NCCV01000001.1, on the reverse strand, counting down.
CTGCTCGCGCAGGCCTTGCTCGAATACGAGACGCTGACCGGCGAGGAGATTCGCCAGCTGCTCGAGGGCGGCAAGATCGACCGCCCCGATGTGCCCGCCGGCCCGGTGGTGGCGCGTCCGACGCGCGGCTCGTCGATCCCTAAGGCCGGCAAGCGCTTCGGCGGCGAGGCCCCGCAGGGCGCCTAGCCGTTCAAATCGCGTTCACTCCGCACGCGTCAGCCTGGCGCTGACGGCTCGGGGAGTGCGCGATGAGAGCTTGGTTTGGTCTGACCGCGTTGCTGTTGGCGGCGCCTGCAACGGCGCAAACGATGAGCGCCGAACGTTTCTATCAGCGCGCCTCCGCGCTCCAGGCCAAAGGTGCCCTCGCGCTGCTGTCCAGGCGCGAGATCGGCGCGCTGACGGATGAGGGTAAGGCTGCCAGCCAACGGGCCAGGGCCAACCAGGAGGCGGCTGTCGCGGCCGGCCGTGGGGCCCGCTTCTGCCCGCCGCGGCGCGGGCAGGCCGCTCTGACCAGCGACGAACTGATGCGCGTACTCGCAGCGATCCCGTCTGCAGAGCGGACTCGCATCGACATGACCGAGGTGATGACCCGGATCTTTGCGAGCAAGTTCCCCTGCTAGGGTAAGCTCGCTCAGCCGATGACGCCGAGCAGCAGCGCCATGCTCAGGAACAGCGTCAGGATCACCCCGATAAAGGTCATCAGGACAAACGTCCGCCATAGCGCCGAAAACCGCGTCAGCCCGTAGGCGCCCTTGAGCTGCTTGTAGATGTGCAGCGGCGGGATCAGCACGGTGGCAAAGAACAGCGGCGTGCCGATCCCGGGGATCTGGCCGAGCAGCGCGATCGCCACGAACAGCAGCGTCATGAACGCCAGCGAGTACGTCACAAACACCGCGTGGTCGTAAGCCCCGAACTTGCGGCGCCATGCGAACAGCAGCCCCACGAACGGGATCGACAGCGGGATCAGCAGCCACGAATACTTGTAGCCGTTGGACTGCAGCTTGTACGCCATCAGGCTAGGGTTCTCGCGCCACTTCTTGATGCCGTTGTCGAGCGCCGGCCAACCGCTTCGGACCGTGTTGAGTCTGAAGCTGCCGTCGGCGCTCTGCGCGAGCAACTCCGGAGCGCCGGTCCTGCCGCTCGGCGCGGGGGCGGGCGGCGCGGCAGGCGTCTCATCGATCTCGCGCTCGAGCCGAGCGATCTGGCGGTCGAGCGTCCCCGCGGCGGGATCGTCGGTCCGCATCGAGCCGCGCGCTTCGCGCAAGCCAGCGAGCTGTTGCTCGGGAGTGACGGTGGCGGCGTCCTCGAGCGCGGTGAAGTCGCTCGGCGGGCCGATGCCCACGATCTGGAACACCGCGAACATCAGGAACACCGAGAACAGGAACAGCGCCATCGGCGAAACGAACTTGGCCCGCTCGCCGGCGATGTAGCGCCGCGTCAGCGCGCCCGGGCGCCACGCGAGCATCGGCAGCGTGTTCCAGGTCTTGCCTTCGAAGTGCAGCACGCCGTGGAGCAGATCGTGGAAGAACGCGCCGATCGTGCGGTGCATGTGGCCGCGCTGGCCGCACGCGTGGCAGTGCGGGCCGATCAGTTCGGTGCCGCAGTTCAGGCAGGCGCTCTCGTGGGTGTGGCCGTCCGCGCCGGGCACCGGATCGCGGCCCGTACTCGTGCCGGGCTCGACCGCGCGGCCGAGCAGGGAGCCCTCGGCGGCGCTGCCCAGCGCGTCGGCGATCTCGCTCATGCCCCCACCATACCGCGCATCCTATAGCGGAGCGGAGCGAAGGCCAAGCTGCGGCGCTAGGTCTTGAGGCTCACGAGCTTGCGCTCGATCGCGGTCCACAGCTGCGCGAAGCCCCGCGCCGCAGGGGAGCTAGGCGCAAACGCGCCGACAGGCGCGCGGCGCGTCGCGCACTGCTCGATCGCGCTGGCGAGCGGGATCACCGGCCAGTCGGGATGCTCCTCGCGCGCCTCGCGGTGCAGCGTGCGGCGGCGATCGAGCATCGACAGCACCGGCAGGATCGGCGGGCGCGGCTGCGCGTGCGCGGCGATCTCGCGGGTCACGAGGTCGAAGGCGCGCTTCGACAGCGGCGAGGGCGGGAGCGGGACGATCACGCAATCCGCCGCCCGCAGCACTTGCGCGCTGATTTCGTTGAGCACCGGCGGGCAGTCGAGAATGATCCGCTCGTAGCGTCCGGCCAAGGTCTCGGCGAGCTTGGCCAGGCGCTTGCGCTTGCCGATCCGGGCGAGCAGCGAATCGAGCTCGCGCAGCGACTCGTCGGCGGGCAGCAGGTCGAGCCGCGGGTATCCGGTCGGCTGGATCAGAGCTGTGGGGTCTGCATCGCGGGCAAACACGCTTTCGGCAGCGCGCTTCTTGCGGGGGTCGAGCCCGTAGAGAAATCCGGCCCCGCCGGCCGCGTCGAGGTCCCACAGGAGCGTCCGGCGGCAGGAGATGGTCGCCGAGCACCACGCGAGGTTGGCGGCGATGGTCGTCTTTCCGACGCCGCCTTTCACGCTGTAAACCGCGATAACCGCCATGCTCGCTCCGCCCCTCCTTCAACCCCGTAGGCGGGCGTTGTGTGACATTTCGATGACGACTGGCAAGGGCATGCCGGGCCGGGTCATGCCGAGGACACCGCGCGCGACGGGCCAACGCAGAAGGGCCGCGCCTCGCGGCACGGCCCTACCTGCAGACGTCAGTTCGCGAACGCGGCGGCGGTCAGCCGTCGTAGTCGCCGCCCATCGAAGTGGTGCGCGCCGGCGCGGCGGCGCTGAGCCGCATGGCTTCGGCCGACTGGCTGAGCGAGCCGATTTCGTCGGCCGCGTCTTCCTCGTCGGGCAGCACGCGCTGGAGCGACTGGACGAGGCTCTCGTGCAGCAGCTTGGGGCGCACCGTGGTCTCGGCGATCTCGCGCAGCGCGACCACGGGGTTCTTGTCGCGGTCGCGGTCGACGGTAAGCTCGGCTCCACCCGAAATCTCGCGCGCGCGCTGCGCGGCGAGCAGCACCAGGTCGAAGCGGTTGGGGATCTTGTCGACGCAATCTTCGACGGTAACGCGCGCCATTCGGGCACTCCGTGGATAGCCGGTTGTACGGGGAACGCGCGATCTAAGGGCGCGGTGCGCGAGAGTCAAGGATCGCCCCCGGAACCTGGTGGCGCCGCCGCCCGTTGGCTGGGTTCCGATCCGCCGCAGACGAGACCCTCCGCGATGCTCCGCTGGCCACCAGCCGCCGTGCTCCTGCTCGCCGCCTGCTCACCCGCTGGCGATGCGCCCGCCGATCCGCCGTCCGCGGTGGCGGCGCCGACGACCTCTTCGGAAGGCCTACCGCCCGGCCTCGCCGTGTTGACTCCCGACGACTACGCCGCCGATCCGCTTTCCGGCGAATTGGCGTGCGCCTTCACCGCCGACGGCGGTACGCTGCTGGCGATGCGTGGCAACGTGGCCGATCGCACCGGCCGCGCCGAAGGGCTGGTCAAAGTGGGCGCAAGGCGGCTCCTCGGCCAAGCGGACGAGCCGGGCGGATACGACGGGCTGCCCGATGGGACCGGCTTTTCCGCCGATGGCCTGACGATCGCGGTCGAGCTGGTCTCGAATACCCCGCTCGCCGGCGGCGAATCGCCGCCCTATCCGGCGCGGCTCATCGCGCGCTGGGCCACGGGCACCGAACGCACTTACGAAGGCACCTGGACCTGCGGCCCGTAGCGCCCCGGCTCATTCGTAATCGTTGGACTGGTATTCGCCCTCGGCGAGATCGCTGAAGCGGGTGATCTTGGGCTCGAAGCGCAGCCGGACCTTGCCGGTCGCGCCGTGGCGCTGCTTGGCGATGATGAGTTCGGCGAGGCCGTAGACGCGCTCCATCTCGGCGGTCCAGGCGGCATGCGCTTCGTGCGTCTTCATGTCGTCGTCGCCGCGCGGCACCTTGGGCTCGCGCGAGGCGACGTAGTAGTCCTCGCGGTAGATGAACCAGACCATGTCGGCGTCCTGCTCGATCGAGCCCGATTCGCGCAGGTCGGACAGCATCGGCCGCTTGTCTTCGCGGCTCTCGACCGCGCGGCTGAGCTGCGACAGCGCGATCACCGGCACTTGCAGTTCCTTGGCCAGGGTCTTGAGGCCGCGGCTGATCTCGGAGATCTCGTTGACGCGGTTGTCGCTGGCGCGGCCGCTGCCTTGGAGCAGCTGCAGGTAGTCGATCACGATCAGCCCGATGTCGAACCGCCGCTTGAGCCGCCGCGCCCGGCTGCGCAGCGCGCCGATGGTCAGCGCCGGGGTGTCGTCGATGTAGAGCGGCAGGTCGGCGAGCCGCTGGCTGGCGTAGCTGAGCTCTTTGAAGTCGTCCTTGCCGATCTTGCCCATGCGCAGCAGTTCGCTGGGGATGCCGGCCTGTTCGGCAAGGATGCGGGTGGCGAGCTGGTCGCTCGACATTTCGAGGCTGAACAGCGCCACCCCCGCGCCGACGGTCTTGACGATCCCGTCGCGGCGGTCTCGCAGCAGGCGGTCGGCGCAGTTGAAGGCGATGTTGGTCGCGAGCGAACTCTTGCCCATGCCCGGGCGCCCGGCGACGATGATCAGGTCGCTGTCGTGGAGCCCGCCGCACTTCTCGTTGATCGAGGCGAACCCGGTGGTCTTGCCCGAGACGTGGCCGCCCGAATTGATCGCGGTTTCGATCATCGCCAGTGCGCGGTTCGTCGCGCCGCGGAAGCTGTCCGCCTCGGTGCCCGACAGCGCGCCTTCGGCCACTTCGAACAGCGCGGCTTCGGCGCGCTCGACTTGCTTGAGCGGCTCGACTTCTTCGGAAGTGTCGAGCGCGTTGTCGATCAGTTCGCGGCCGACCCGCGCCAGCTCGCGCAGCAGCGCGAGGTCGTAGATTTGCTGCGCGAGCGCGCGCGGGGCCAGCATTCCTTGCGGATCGGCGGTCAGCTGCGCGAGGTACGCCGTGCCGCCCAGTTCGGCCATCGCCGGATCGGCTTCGAAGTAGGGCTTGAGCGTGACCGGGCTGACCAGCATCTGCTTGTCGAGCTGGACCTGGATACGCTCGAAGATGCGGGCGTGGAGCGGCTCGAAGAAATGTTCGGGCCGGAGCGGCACCGCCAGTTCTTCGAGGAGGGTATTGTCGAACAGCACCGCGCCCAGGAACGCCGCCTCGGCCTCGAGATTGGCAGGCAGCGCGCGCCCGGCGGTCGCTTCGGTGGCAGGACGGTCGAGAACGGAAGCCATCCGATCCTGATGCGCCCGGCCCGATGCCCCCGCAAGAGTGCCGCGCTGGAGCGCCCCTGTGGATAGCGGGGATGAGCGCAATCGCTTGCCCGACCCCTGCCGCATCTGCGAAAGCGCGGCCAATGCTCGCAACCGACCGCATTGCCCACGTCGAACTCGACGAAGCCACCATCCTGTGGCGCAATCCCGATGTCGAGCAGGAGCGGCGGGTGGCGATGGAAGACCTGGTCGCCGATAACAGCTTCCGTCCGCTGCGTGCGGCGGAGCAGGGCCATGCCGGGCCGTGGGCGCTCGCGCTGGCGGTCATCGACGGGCGGCTGGCGATCTCCATTCACGACGCCGCCGGGGCCGACGCGGGCGCGATCGGGCTCGGCCTGGCGCGCTTCCGGCGCGAGGTGCGCGAGTACTTCGCGATCTGCGAATCGTATTACAACGCGCTGCGCCGGGCCTCGGCGCAGGAGATCGAGACGATCGACATGGCCCGTCGCGCGATCCACGACCGGGCCACCCGTCAGCTTATCGAAGCGCTCGAAGGCAAAGTCGAAACCGACTTCGCCACCGCGCGCCGGCTGTTCACGCTGATCTGCGTGCTGCATATCAAAGCCTGATCGGGCACCAGAAGAGGTCTTGGGAAGCCGATGGGGCGCAAGCGGGCCATTTCCTGGCGCGGACGGGTCGTTGCCACGCTGCTGCTGGCGGCGCTGGTCGGCGGCGGCTGGCTGTGGTGGCAGGCGCAGCACTGGATGCCCGCGCGCGCGGAGTTTCCGGCCCAGGGGGCACTGATCGGCGCGCGCGACGGCCCGACCGATTTCGACGCCTTGCACGCGGTCGGCGCGAGCTTCGTCTATCTCGAGGCGAGCGACGGGGCGGCCGCGCGCGACGCTGCCTTCGCGCGCAATTTTCCGCTCGCCAGGGATAGCGCGCTGCGGGTCGGCGTGGTGCATCGGTACGATCCGTGCGTGGCGGCCGAGCGTCAGGCGGGCAATTTCCTGACGATCGTGCCGCGCGATGCCGCGCTGCTCCCGCCGGCGGTCGCGCTCGAGCAGACGGCCGAAGGCTGCGCCGACCCGGTCAGCGAGGCGGCCGTCGAAAGCGAGCTCACCACTTTCCTCAACCAGATCGAGGGCCACGCGGGGCAGCCGGCGGTGCTGCTGCTTTCGCCCGCGTTCGAGGAGCGCTACCATGTGGCGGCCAGAATGGACCGCGGGCTGTGGGTCACGCGCGACTGGATCCAGCCCGACTATGCCGGGCGGCCGTGGAGCCTGTGGACCGCCAATTCCGCGCTCCGCACCGAGGCGAGCCCCGAACCGCTGCGCTGGGTAGTGGTGCAGCCGTGAGCGCCGAGGATCTCATCGCCGCCGCGCGCGCGGCGATGGCGCGGGCTTACGCGCCCTATTCGAAGTTCCAGGTCGGCGCGGCGCTGCGCTTTGCCGACGGCGCGGTGGTGACCGGGGCCAATGTCGAGAACGCCAGTTACGGATTGTCGCTCTGTGCCGAGACGGTGGCGGTCGCCCGCGCGCTCGCCGAGGGGCGGCGCGGCGGGCTGGTCGAGCTGGCCGTGGTCGCCAGCGGGCCGGATACCGTGACCCCCTGCGGGCGCTGCCGCCAGGTGCTGCACGAACTGGCCGCGCTCGGCGGGATCGACCCGGTGATCCATTGTGTCGGCCCCGGCGAGGTGCGGGAAGTTCGTCTCTCCGAACTGCTCCCGCACGCCTTCGGGCCCGGCAGCCTGGGCTAGCTCACGCCGCGAGGCGCACCGCCTCGCCCTGGGCCTGGTCGATCGCCGAAGCCTTCTGCTCGGCGCTGATGTTGATGCCGTCGGCGGCGACGAACTCGGGCTCGATGCCGATGAAATTGAATGCCGAGCGCAGATAGGTTTCGAGATGCTCGAGCGCGGCGACCGGCGAACCCGCGCCGTAGAAGCCGCCGCGTGCCAGTGCCACGATCACCCGCTTGTCGCCCGCCAGCCCTTCGGGCCCGGCCTCGGTGTAGCGGAAGGTCTTGCCCGAGACGAGCACGCGGTCGAGCCAGGCCTTGAGCTGCGTCGGCAGCGTGAAGTTGTACATCGGCGCGCCGATCACCACGGTGTCGGCGGCAAGGAACTCGTCGAGCACCGCGGTGTCGGCATAGGAAGCGAGCGTCAGGTGCGGCAGCGGATCGGCGGCGACATCGCGGCGGATCACCCGGGCGGCGGGATCGCGGGCCGTGAGTTCGCTCACGATCGCCTGGCTGATCGTGCGGCTGACGCTGCCCTCGCCGGTGATGCTGCTATCGATATGAAGGATGGTCATCTTTCAGTCCTTGGTATGGATTTGTTACCGAGGCACTCTAAATAACCACTAGGTATCGGCTCACAAGAACGCACGTTTTTGTGCCGGACGAACAAGTTTGTGCCCAGGGCACAGCGAAGGAACCGGCCATGACCCACGATTCGAACAGTCCTGCCTGCCGCACGATCAACCACTTGCTGCAGCGGATCGGCGACAAGTGGAGCGTGTTGGTGGTGATGACGCTCTCAGAGGGCAGCCGCCGCTTCAGCGAACTGCGACGGCAAATTCCGAGCATTTCCCAGCGGATGCTGACCCTGACCCTGCGAAATCTCGAACGCGACGGCCTCGTCAGCCGGACGGTCACCGCGTCGATCCCGCCGCGCGTCGACTACGAACTGACTGAACTCGGCCACTCGCTCAAGGGGCCGATCGGCGCGCTGTCGCAATGGGCGCTCGCCAACATCGAGACGATCCACGCCGCGCAGGACCGCTTCGACCGCGTGCACGACGCGGCCACCGCGGCGTAAGGCGCTACAGCACGGCGTCGAACGCCGCTTCCAGCCGGTCGAGGCTCGCCGGCACGTCCTTGAGCTTGTCGAGCCCGAACAGGCCGAGGCGGAAGCTGCGGTAGTCGGGCCCCTCGTCGATCATCAGCGGCACGCCGGCGGCGATCTGCAGGCCGTGCGCGGCGAACTTCTTGCCGGTCTGGATTTCCGGATCGTCAGTGAAGCTGACCACCACGCCCGGCGCCTGGAAGCCCTCGGCGGCGACCGACTTGACGCCGCGTTCGGCCAGCATGGCGCGCACCGCGCGGCCCTGTTCGAGCTGCGCGGCGCGGGCGCGCTCGAACCCGAAGGCCTCGGTTTCGCGCATTGCCCGGTGGAACGCCCGCAGGGCATCGGTCGGCATCGTCGCGTGATAGGCGTGGCCGCCACTCAGGTACGCTTCCATGATCGCGTTCCACTTGTTGAGGTCCATCGCGAAACTCGTCGACTGTGCGCTCTTGGCGCGTTCGAGCGCGGCGGCGGTGAGCATGACCAGGCCCGACGATGGCGGCGCCGACCACCCCTTCTGCGGCGCGGAGATGAGTACATCCACCCCGGTTTCACGCATGTCGATCCACATCGTGCCCGACGCGATGCAGTCCAGCACGAACAGTCCGCCGACCGCGTGCACTGCCTCGGCGACGGCGCGGATGTAGTCGTCTGGGAGCATCATGCCGCTGGCCGTCTCGACGTGCGGGGCGAACACCGCGTCGGGCCGTTCGGCATGGATTGCGGCGACCACCTCCGCGATCGGCGCGGGCGCGAACGGCGCTTGCGGCCCCTCTCCGACCCGGCGCGCCTTCATGACAATCGCGCGCGCGGGGATCGACCCGGCTTCGAAGATCTGGCTCCAGCGGTACGAGAAGAAGCCGTTGCGGATCACCAGCGCCGTCTTGCCCGTCACCAGTTGGCGCGCGACCGATTCCATCGCGTAAGTCCCGCCACCGGGCACGATCACCGCGCGGTCGGCGCCATAGACCTGGCACAGCGTGCCGTGGATCTCGCGCATGATCTGCTGGAACGCGAGGCTCATGTGATTGAGCGAGCGATCGGTGAACACCACCGAGAACTCGAGCAGGCCTTGGGGATCGATATCGGGGCGCAAGCCGGGCATGGGACTCTCCTCTCTTCCGGGCCCCGTTCGGCGCGAAATCGGCGCCAGTCAAATACTGCAAACCCCGTTGCGCTCGGGCGGGCACAAGCTAAGCTGAGCGCCGACGGGGAACCGCCCCAGCGACTTCGGAGGGAATGCCATGCTCAGGAAATCTGCTTTCGCGGCCGCCGCCGGCGCAGCGTTGTTTGCCTTGCCCGCGTTGGCACAGAGTTCGCCGGTCGTCGGCACCTGGGCGAACAAGACTGCGGTGCAGGAAATGGTCATCGAATCGACGATGACAGTGGCGCAGAACGGCGGCGCCTATACCGTCGATATCAAGGAATCGATGCCGGGCGCGCCCGCCGACGCCCCGCCGATGCCGAGTACGATCAGCGACGTGAAGGTCGAGGGCGCGACTATCAGCTTCAACCGCAAGCTGACGACGCCGCAAGGCGAAATGGCGTTGGTCTACAAGGGCACCGTGACGGGCGACAGCTTCGCCGGCGAAATCGCCTCGGACTTCGGCCCGCTGCCGATCACCGGCACGCGGCAGCAGTAGTCGGCCCGATCAGCCGACTGCGAAAAACCGCTCGACGACATCGCGCGCCGGGCGGACCGGGCGTAGCGTCGCCGAATCGAGGCAGCACCAGCTCGACTTGATTTCGGCGACGATGTCCTCGCCGCGGCGGATCAGCGTCTCGTAGAACGCGCGCGCACCCTGGACCTTTTGAAGCACGACTTCGGCGACCACACTGTCGCCGAGGAAGGTCGGCTTAAAGTAGGCGATCTCATGCTTGAGCGCGACCCACAGGTGCGCGGCGGCGACGTCCGCCGGGGCGATCTTGTGCCAGTGGTCGATCACTGCGTCCTGCACCCAGGTCAGGTAGCGGGCGTTGTTGACGTGCCCCATGAAATCGATGTCGGCCGGATCGACCGCGATCGGAAAGAGGTGTGGACGCGCGTTGCTCACACCTGTGTAAGTAGCACGGAAGGCGTTGCAGGGGAAGCGGTCAGCCGAGCCATTCGGCGAGCGCACCGAGGCAATCGCGCGCGAGCAGCTTGGAGCGTTCGGGGCTCCATCCCTGATCGGGGTCGGGCAGGTCCTGGTTGTCCTTGAACGGCATCTCGAGCGTCATCGCGCAGGCGCCGAAGCGCTCGGCGAGCTGGTTGGTGCTCATCGACAGGTTGGCGTGCCCGGACCGCGCCGGCGGATAGCCGAGCCGGGTCTGGAAGTCGGGACTGCGCCGCTCGAGGATTGCCTTATAGCGGTCGAACTCGCCGCCGAGCGCTTCGGTCCACGACGGGATCCCTTCGAACCCGGCGAGAAAGTTGGCGGCGATCGCCTCGTCGCCGTGGACGTCCATCGCGAAGCGCACCCCGCTTGCGTCCATCGCGTTTCGTATCGCGAGCACTTCGGGCGATCTGTCGGCGCTCGGCGCGTGCCATTCTCGGTTGAGGTTCACGCCGGCGGCGTTGGTTCGCAGGTGCCCGCGGAACGCGCCGTCTGGATTGCAATTGGGCACGACGTAAAGCCGGCACTTCGCGCGCAGCACGCGTGCCACCGGGTCGGCCGGATCGCACAGAGCCTCGAGCGCGCCTTCCATCCACCACTCGGCCATGCTCTCGCCCGGATGCTGGCGCGCGAACAGCCAGACAGGAATACCTCCCTCGCCCATCTCGAGGCAGTCGATCGGGCGTCCGTCGAGGCTATGTCCGAGACAGCGGTAGGCCACGCCCTCGCTCGCGGCCGCCTCCGACACGAGGTCGTGATGCCGCTCCAGCGAGTAAGGCGCGAAGTACGCGAACCACGCGAGTTCGCCGGCGGGCGCGTAGCGGATCGTCAGCGTGCCGTTGTCGGCGCCCTTGTCGAAGGTCGTGTCGGCGCGGCCCCACCAGGCGCGGTCCTCGGACACGCAGGCGCGGTAGCCGGGCCAGCCAGCCGGATAGGCCGAGGCGTTGAGATCGACGATGCGCAGTTCCAGCTCGCGCCCGGCCGCGCCGGCGACGCGGAAGTGAAACCACTGCGCGAACTCCGCGCCGGCGTCCTTGGGAATGCGCAGCGTTGCCGAGGCGCCGGAAATCGAGACGACCTCGATATTGCCGCTGTCGAACGCGGCATCAATCAGGATGTCGCTCATTCGACTTCGACGGTCTCGCCCGAGCGGCCCGGGAAGTCGCCGAACAGGGCGCGCGCCAGCCGGTCCGCCGCCGCCTGGGGATCGGCGAAATCACTGTTGCCGGTGGCGTCGAAGCGCGCGCGGCCTTCCCACAGCGCCTGCCCGCCGGCGGCCGGGCGGATCACCACGCGCAGTTGCCGGTCGATCACTTCGCGCGGCCCGCTGCCGCCGAGATTGATGCCGACGCCAAGCCCGACGCCCGAGCCGTAGCTGCCGGTCGACCCGCCTACGCCGACGCTCACAGGGGAGCGCTGTGGCCCGGGTCGGTCGACCGCGCGATCAAGCCAAAGCTCGGCGACTTGGTCTCCGCCGCCGTCGACCACCTGATAGCCGAGCCGCTGCAGCTCCTGCGCCACCGCGGTCCGGAATGCGGGGGCTTCGAAAGAGCCGGGCGCGAAGGCGGGCGCAGCGGCTTCGGTGGCGCCGAGCCTGACCTCGATCGACCCGCGGCCGAGCGCGGCAGGGGCCTCGCCGACGAAGCGGGTCACTTCGACGGTCGAGGAATAGGCCGTGGTGCAGCCCGACAGCAGCGCGGCGGCGAGGATCGCGGGGATTGAGAGTTTCATGCGTCTGAAATGCGCCTGGCGGGAAGTGGTTGCAAGGCCGCGCGAAAGGGCTCGACCGTTCAGCGTTTCGTGCTACCGGCGCGCCGATGGCCCAACCCGTTCCCGTTCTCGTCACCGGCGGCGCCGGCTACATCGGCAGCCACGCGGTTCTCGCCTTGCTCGACGCCGGCTGGCCGGTGGCGGTGATCGACAACCTGACCACCGGCTTTCGCTTCGCGGTGCCAGACGGCGTGCCGTTCTACGAAGGCGATGTCGCCGACGCGGACTTGCTGGCGCGCATCTTTGCCGAGCAGGGCACGCGGGCGGTGATGCACTTCGCGGGCTCGATCGTAGTGCCCGAATCGGTTTCCGATCCGCTCAAGTACTATCTCAACAACACCGTGAAGAGCCGTGCGCTGATCGAAGCCGCGGTGGCCGCCGGCGTGCCGCACTTCATCTTCTCGAGCACCGCGGCGACTTACGGCATCCCCAGCGTGCCGGCGGTGACCGAAGAGACCCCGACGGTACCGATCAACCCCTATGGCTGGTCGAAGCTGATGACCGAGCGGATGCTCGCCGACACCGCCTTCGCGCACCCGCTTAACTATTGCGCACTGCGCTACTTCAATGTCGCCGGCGCCGATCCGCAGGGCCGCAGCGGGCAGTCCACCGCCGGCGCCACACATCTGATCAAGATCGCGGTCGAAGCCGCGCTCGGCAAGCGCGACAGCGTGCAGGTGTTCGGCACCGATTACGCGACGCCCGACGGTACCGGCGTGCGCGATTACATCCACGTCAGCGATCTCGCCTCGGCGCATGTGCTTGCGCTCGAGGCGCTGATCGACCGGGCGGACCGTTCGCTGACGATGAACTGCGGTTATGGCCGCGGGTTCTCGGTGTTCGAAGTGCTCGATGCGGTCGATCGGGTCACGAACCTCAAGCTCACCCGCGTCGTGTCGCCGCGGCGGCCGGGCGATGCCGATTCGCTGGTTTCCGATCCCGCGCGCCTCAAGGCCACGCTGCCGTGGGTGCCGCGCCATGCCGATCTCGACGGCATCGTCGCTGATGCGCTGCAATGGGAACGCAAGCTGGCCGAGCTGCGCGGTTAAAGCGCGACCTTGCCCCGGTCCGGGTTGACTTCAGCGGCCTCCGTCCGTAACGGCGCGGGCTGAATTCCGGCATCGGGGTGCGCTCCGGTGCCGCATTATTTTGGAACCGCCGAAATGAAGATCGTCAACAGCCTCAAGTCGCTGAAGGGCCGCCACCGCGACAACCGCGTGATCCGCCGCCGCGGCCGCACGTACGTGATCAACAAGACCCAGCGCCGCTTCAAGGCGCGCCAGGGCTGATCGCCGCCCCAATGCTGTCTGGGCCGCGATTCGCTCTCGGCCAGGCTGATATGCAGAGCCTCCGAGCGATCGGGGCTTTTTGCATGGCTGAGGCGCCACAGGCGGTCGTCTTCGACATCGGCCGCGTCCTCTACGCGTGGGACTTGCGGCACCTCTACCGCAAGCTAATCGCCGATCCGGCCGAGCTCGAATGGTTCGTCGGCCATGTCGTGACCCCCGAATGGCACTTCCAGTCGGATGCCGGACGCCCGGTCGCTGAAATGGTGCCCGAACTCAAAGCGCGGTTCCCCGAGCAGAGCGCGCTGATCGACGCCTATGTGCCGCGCTTTCTCGAGACGCTCCCGTATGCTGTGCCGGGCACCCACGCGCTGGTCGAGCGGCTGGCGGCGCGCGGCGTGCCGCTGTTCGCGCTGACCAACTTCGGGGCCGAGTTCTTCGCCCGTTTTCGGCCGACCGCGCCGATCTTCGGCCAGTTCCGCGACATCGTGGTGTCCGGCGACGAGAAGTGCGTGAAGCCCGAACCGCGCATCTACGAGATCGCGGAAGCGCGCTTCGGCTACCGGCCTGAGGCGCTGTTCTTCACCGACGACAGCCCGGCCAATGTCGAGGGGGCCCGCGCGCGCGGCTGGCAGGCCCACCTGTTCACCGATGCGGCCGACCTGGAAGCTGCATTGGCCGAGCGCGGGTTGCTCCCGGCGTAGTTCAAGCGCGCGGTGCCAGACGGCGGTAGCTGAGCGCTTCGGCGACGTGGATACGGCCGACCGCTTCCACTTCCGCCAGGTCGGCAATGGTTCGCGCCACGCGTAGCATCCGGGTGTAGCCGCGCGCCGACAGGCGCATCGCTTCGGCCGCCTGGAGCAGCAGTTTGCGCCCCGCCTCGTCGGGCGTAGCGTGTGCCTCCAGCGCATCGCCTTCGAGTTCGGCGTTCGAGCGGATGCCTCGCTGCGCCTGCCGCGCGCGCGCCGCGGCGACTCGCGCGGCGACTTCGGCCGTGCCTTCGGCGGGCGGCGGCAGCGCGAGGTCGGCGGCGCTGACCGGGTCGACTTCGACGTGCAAGTCGATCCGGTCGAGCATCGGCCCGCTGACCTTGCCCTGATAGTCGGCCGCGCAGCGCGGCGCCCGGCTGCACGCCAGCGCCGCGTCGCCCAGGTGCCCGCAGCGGCACGGGTTCATAGCCGCGACCAGTTGCACCCGCGCCGGAAAGGTCACGTGCGCGCTGGCGCGGGCGACGTCGACTTTGCCGCTTTCGAGCGGCTGGCGCAGCGAATCGAGCGCCGAGCGCTGGAACTCGGGCAATTCATCGAGGAACAGCACGCCAAGGTGTGCGAGGCTGACTTCGCCCGGCCGCACGCGAATGCCGCCGCCGGTGAGCGCGGCCATGCTGGCCGAGTGGTGCGGCGCGCGGAACGGCCGGGTCCGGCTGATGCGCCCGCCTTCGAGCGTCCCGGCGACCGAAGCGACCATGCTGACCTCGAGAGCCTCGGCCGGCGACAGTTCGGGCAGGATGCCGGGCAGGCAGCTTGCCAGCAGGCTCTTGCCCGCGCCGGGTGGCCCGATCATCAGCAGGTTGTGGCCGCCCGCCGCGGCGATTTCGAGCGCGCGCTTGGCGGTCTCTTGGCCCTTGACCTGCCTGAGGTCCGGGCCGTGCGCCGCCGCCTCGACTTCGCCAGGCACGGGCTCCGGCAAGCGCTGCGTGCCCTTGAGGTGGTTGAGCAGGCCGATCAGGTTGGGTGCCGCGCAGACCGGGATCCCGCTCGCCCAGCGTGCCTCACCGCCTTGCGCGGCGGGGCAGATCAGCCCCAGCTCACGCTCGCTGGCGTGGAGCGCCGCGAGCAGCACGCCGGGCGACGGAACGATCCGCCCGTCGAGCGCCAGTTCCCCCACCGCGATCCAGTCGCCGAGCTGCTCGGCATCGGTCACGCCCATCGCCGCGAGCAGGGCCAGCGCGATCGGCAGGTCGTAGTGGCTACCCTCCTTGGGCAGGTCGGCGGGCGAGAGGTTGACGGTGATCCGCTTGGGCGGCAGCGCCAGGCCCATCGCGGCGAGCGCCGAATGGACCCGCTCGCGGCTCTCGCCGACGGCCTTGTCGGGCAGGCCGACGAGGTTGAAGCGCGGCAGACCGGGAGCGATCTGGCACTGCACTTCGACGGCGCGCGCCTCGAGCCCGAGATAGGCCACCGTCGATACTAGTGCGACCAAGACGATCCCCCTGGCTCAGGGTGATAGCGGGCCGCCCGGCCTTGTCGAGCGGGGATGGCTCCGCTCCGGCAGCGCTTCGTTAACGCGCAGGCTACGGTGTTCGTTAACTAGTCAGCAACCATCGTCGTTGCCGAAGTAGCAGGGTGCGCGGGTCCACGGGTAGCCGATGCGATCGCTTATCCGCCTGCTCATGTGCCTCGCCGTGTTCGCCGCGGCGCCGCTGCGCGCGGAGCCGGTTGAGGAAGTCGCCGCCCAGCGAGCGGTGGCCGCCGCTCCGGAGCGCGCCGCCGTGCGGTTCGTATCTGTGGCGGTTCAAACCGCCGAGGACACCGCGCTCGCACGCTTCGGGCCGTTCCGCGTGCTCGATGCCGGCACCGCCGCGCTGGTCGATGTGACCGACGAGGCGAGCCCCGCGCAGTTCGAAGCCATGCTTGCCGCCTGGCCGGACCTTGCCACGCTGCGCTTCATCGAATCGCCGGGTACGTTCGACGACCGGGCCAACCTCAAGCTCGGGCGGATGATCCGCGCGGCCGGGCTCGCCGCCGAAGTTCTGGCCGATGGCTCGGTGCGTTCGGGCGGGGTCGAGCTGGTGCTGGCCGGCACCTCGCGGACGATCGACGCCCGCGCGGAGTTCGCGGTCCATGCCTGGCGCGACGAAGACGGCCGCCAGGCGACCGACTTTGCCGCCGGTGCCGCGCCCAACGCCAAGTATCTTGCCTATTACCGCGAGATGGGCCTCGCGCCCGAGACCGCGGCGTCGTTCTATGCGATGACCAACTCGGTGCCGTTCGAGCGGGCCCGCTGGCTCAGCGGCGCTGAACTGCTGGGCTGGCTCGGCGAGAGCGCTCCGGCGCCGGCACGGATGCTGGCGGGGCCGCCTCCGGCGCCACTGTTCGAGCTGCTGCCGCCGTTGCTGCGCGCCCATCTTGACTTGTCGCCGGCGCTCTACTAACCGCCCGGCCATTGAGGCCGCCCTCGTTGGCGGCCATTTTCGTTATTCAGGATCGATCCGATGAAGCGCACTTTCCAGCCGAGCAATCTCGTTCGCGCTCGCCGCCACGGGTTCTTCGCCCGCAAGGCGACCCCGGGCGGCCGCAAGGTGCTGCGCCTCCGCCGTCGGCGCGGGCGCAAGACGCTCTGCGCGTAACTTTCTAGCCTCAAACGCCGGCGGGCCCCATCCGGGGCCCTTGGCTTCCGCGCCAGTGGGCGCGGCGCGCGTTCGCGCTTGCGGGCCGCTGGTCGCGGCCCGAACTATCGCCTAGATTGGCTGCGATGCCTGACCTCAGCGTCATCAGAAAGCGCGCCGATTTCCTCGCCGCCAACCGGGGCCTGCGCGTGGCGCGGCCGGGGTTCGTGCTGCTGGCGCGGCCGAACGGCGGGCAGGGCAAGCGCTTCGGGATCACCGTCACGAAGAAGATCGGCAACGCGGTGGTGCGTAACCGGATGAAGCGGCGCTTCCGCGAACTGCTGCGCGCGGCATTGCCCGCCGCGGGCCTGTCCTCAGGATGAGCGGAAGATGGATCCTTACCGCTCATCCTGAGGAGCGGCTGAGGAGCCGCGAAGCGGCGTCGCGAAGACGCGTCTCGAAGGACCGGCAGTGAAACACTTGCTCATCCTCATCGCGCGCGGCTGGCAGCTCGGCCCGTCGCGGGTGCTGCCGCCTTCGTGCCGCTACCAGCCCTCGTGCAGCCAGTACGCGATCGAGGCGCTCGAAAAGTACGGCGCGATCAAGGGTGGATGGATGGCCGTGAGGCGTCTATTGCGCTGCCACCCGTGGGGGGGACATGGCTTCGATCCAGTTCCGTGAATGCCGCCCCGGCTAGACTCGCTTAGGACGAACTTTGAGTAATCAGCGCAATATCATCATCGCCGTCGTGCTGAGCCTGGCGTTGATGCTCGGCTTCGATCTCCTGATGGGTCGTCTCTACCCGGCGCCGCCGCCGAGCGAGCGGGTCACCGCCCAGGCCGATGCCCCGGCGCAGGCCGCGGCCCCGCGCCACACACGCGAAGGCGGGCTGACCGATCCGGGCGACATTGCCGAGGAAGTGCGCGACTTGCGCGGCGCGCTCGCGGTGCCGGGCCGGGTCCGGATCGACGCGCCCGAAGTCGCCGGCTCGATCAACCCGGTCGGCGCGCGGATCGACGACATCGTGCTCAAGACCCACCGCCAGACGGTCGAGCGCAATTCGGGCCCCGTCCGGCTGTTCTCGCCCGCCGGCACGCCCGCGCAGCAGTTCGCCCAGTTCGGCTGGATCGGCGAAGGCGTCGCGGTGCCCGATGCGCGCACCGTATGGCAGGTCGCGGGCGGCCCGCTCGCGCCCGGCCGCCCGGTCACACTGACCTGGAACAACGGCTCCGGCCAGCTTTTCACGCTGCGCTTTGCGATCGACCAGTACTACATGCTCACCGTCGAGCAGACGGTCGCCAACACCGCTCCAGGCTCGGTCGCGCTGCGGCCCTATGCGTTCATCAACCGCACCAGCCGCACCGCCAGCCTCGATACCTTCAACGTCCACGCGGGACCGATCGGCGACTTCGGCGGGGCGGTCGATTTCGGCTGGAACTACGACGATGTCGACGATGCCGGCACCGCGCGGCCCGAAGGCCAGGCGGCCTGGCTCGGCTTTACCGACATCTACTGGCTGTCCGCGCTGGTGCCGCAAAAGGGCGCGCAAGTGGACGGCGATTTCCGCGCGCTCGGCAACGAGACCTACCGCGCCGATGTGATCTACGATCCGATCACCGTCGCCTCGGGCCGTCAGGCGACCCGCACCACCCAGCTGTTCGCCGGGGCCAAGGAAAGCCAGGTGCTCGACCGCTACGAGAACGCCGGCATCGACCGCTTCGGCCTGGCGATCGACTGGGGCTGGTTCCGCTGGTTCATGTACCCGATCTTCTGGCTGCTGCGGCAGATCTTCGCCCAGACCGGCAACTTCGGCGTGGCGATCATTCTGCTGACAGTGATCGTGCGCGCGGTGCTGTTCCCGATCGCGCAAAAGCAGTTCGCCAGCATGGCGCAGATGCGCGCGGTGCAGCCGAAAATGAAAGCCATCCAGGAGCGCTACAAGGACGACCGCGCCCAGATGCAGCAGGAGATGGCCAAGCTCTACAAGGACGAGAAGGTCAATCCTCTCGCCGGCTGCCTGCCCACGCTGCTGCAGATCCCGATCTTTTTCGCGCTCTACAAGGTGCTGCTTGTCGCGATCGAGATGCGCCACCAGCCGTTCGTGCTGTGGATCAGGGATCTGTCCGCGCCCGATCCGGCGACGATCCTCAACCTGTTCGGCCTGCTTGCGTTCACACCGCCGAGCTTCCTCGCCATCGGCGTGCTGGCGGTGCTGCTCGGCCTGACCATGTGGCTGCAGTTCAAGCTCAATCCCGCGCCGATGGACCCCGTGCAGCAGCAAGTGTTCATGATCATGCCGTGGGTGCTGATGTTCGTCATGGCTCCGTTCGCGGCGGGCCTGCTGCTGTACTGGATCACCTCCAACGTGCTCACGCTGGCACAGCAGAAGTATCTCTATTCGAAGCATCCGCAGCTCAAGGCGCAGGCCGACAAGGACGGCAACGATCCCGCCAAGTCGGTGGTCCAGTGACGGGGGTTTATGCCTTCGTCATTGCGAGGGGCGAAGACCCGCGGCAATCCAGGGCGGGGGGGAACTGCCCTGGATCGCCGCGCCCGCTCCGCGGGTTCGCGATGACGAAGCATTCCGCCAGTGGCTGATGAAACCGATTTGACTGAAGCCGCCCGCCGGCTCTTCGCCGGCCGGGTCGAGTTCCTGCTCTCGGCGCCGGAGCTTAAGTTCCTCCCCGAGCCAGACTATCCCGAAGTCGCCTTCGCCGGGCGCTCGAACGTCGGCAAGAGCTCGCTGATCAACGCGGTCACCGGGCGCAAGTCGATCGCGCGGACCTCGGTCACGCCCGGCCGCACGCAGGAACTGAACTTCTTCGAAGTCGGCGCGCCGACCGCGCTGCGGCTGGTCGACATGCCCGGCTACGGCTTCGCCAAGGCGCCGATCAAGGTGGTCGAGCGCTGGAAGGCGCTGGTGCGCACGTTCCTGCGCGGCCGAGTGGCGCTGCGCCGCACGCTGGTGCTGATCGACAGCCGCCACGGCGTGAAGCCGCCGGACCTCGACATGCTGGCGATGCTCGACGAGGCGGCGGTCGGCTACCGGCTGGTGCTGACCAAGGCCGACAAGATCAAGGCCAGCGAACTCGCCGCGGTCGAGGCGGCGGTTGCCGCCGAAGCGCGCAAGCACTCGGCGGCATTTCCGCAGATCCACGTGACCAGTGCGGAAAAGGGCCTGGGCATCGCCGAACTGCGCGCGGCGATCCTGTCCGACGCGCAGACCTGACGCCATGAGCCGCGAAGTCACCGTCAACGACACGATGCAGCGCGGCTATCGCTACGAGCGCACCGCCCGGCCCGGGCAGGATTTCGACCCCGAGTTCGCGCCCGAGCTGACGCCCGCGGAAATGCTCGCGCTGGGCGTGTTCTGCGGCAAGTATATGACCGATTGCCGGGCCGAGTTTCCGGCGAGCTGGTTCGCCGAGGCCAGGCTGGCGGACGGCAAGCCCGATCGTTCGCTCAATCACTTCGGGGTCCAGGCCGGGCAGCCGCTCAGGGTCTGGCGCGAGAAGGGCTGGATCCATGCCGACGATCCGCGCGGCTGGTTCCAGTGGTATTGCCGTTACTGGTCGGGCCGCCGGATGGCGGACGACGCGCGCCAGATCGGCCGCTGGAAGGCCTTCCGGCGCCACAAGCGCCAGGTGGAGATCCAC
Organism: Sphingomonadales bacterium 12-68-11; assembly: GCA_002279825.1. Classification (GTDB taxonomy): domain Bacteria; phylum Pseudomonadota; class Alphaproteobacteria; order Sphingomonadales; family Sphingomonadaceae; genus Croceibacterium_A. The sequence goes on along the minus strand of NCCV01000001.1, from coordinate 29,030 downwards.
TGCGAGCCGGGCGATCCGTTCTGCCGCCCGCGCCAGCGCCAGGCGCTGCTGCAATGGGCCTACGACAGCCGCGGTTTATAGGCCTTCACCCTCGACACCCGCTGGCTGACTCCCTAGGGCCATGCCCCGACGGGCAATCAGGGTGGCCGCGTGAAACTGATCATCGGCAACAAGAACTATTCGAGCTGGTCGCTGCGCGGCTGGCTCGCCGCCAAACAGTCGGGCCTCGCGTTCGAGGAACTGACCGTCCACATCGACGGCGACGACTGGCAGGCGGCGCGCCGGCAGGACGGCCAGTTCCAGCCGTCCGCCGGCAAAGTCCCGGTGCTGTGGGACGGCGACGTGGTGGTGTGGGATTCGCTCGCGATTCTCGAATACCTCGCCGACAAGGTCGGGCGCGAACGCTTCTGGCCCAAGGACGACGCGGCGCGCGGGATGGCCCGGGCGATGGTCGCCGAAATGCACAGCTCGTACCTCGCGCTGCGCCGGCAATGCCCGATGAACATCCGCAAGCGCATCGGCGGGCTCGAACTGACCGATGAGACCCGCTCCGACATCGTCCGCATCCTCGGCCTGTGGGCCGAAGCGCGCGCCCGGTTCGGCAAGGGCGGGCCGTTCCTGTTCGGCACGTTCAGCGCCGCCGACATCTTCTATGCGCCGGTTGTGTCGCGTTTTGTAACCTATGGCATCGGTGTGCCCGGCTTCGCTCAGGCCTACATGCAGGCGGTCTGGGAGCACCCGTGGCTGCAGGAATGGGCCAGCTCGGCCGAGGAAGAGCAGTGGACGATCGAGCAGTTCGAGGTTGCCTGAGGCCTGACTAGCAGGGCGTCCCGTCCTTGCGGAAATAGGACCGGCCGACGAACTTGAGATCGATGTCCGGGTACTCGCCGTAGTCCTTGTCCGGATCGCCGGCACTCACCGCCAGCAGCACGCAATCGCGGTCGCTGCGGTTCTGCAGGGTGTGGCCGTTGCGCACACCGCGGGCCCAGGCGGCGATGTCGCCGGCGCGCAGCACCGTCTCGCCCTGATCCTCGACCAGCACCGCCTCGCCCTCGAGGATCACCACCAGTTCGTCCTCCTCGCCATGCCAATGGCGCTGCGACGACCACGCACCGGGCTTCAGCACGACATGCGCAGCGCCGAGCAGAGTCAGCCCGGCGACCGGGCGCAGCCGGCGCACCCATCGGCCCTGCACCGCTTCGTTGTGAGGCGGCGGGTAGCCGGTGGTGTTGGCTTGCGGGACCGCGTCGAGATCGATCTTGGGCATTCCGGGTCTCCTTACGCTGGTCAGCGGCGAGCCTCTCGCCTAACCCATGAGCAATGGGGATTTCCAGCGACGTCGTGACCCTGGCCGAACGGCTCATCGCCTGCGAGAGCGTGACCCCCGCGCGCGGCCCGGTGTTCGATGCACTGGCGGAGATGCTCGCTCCGCTCGGGTTCGAGATCGACCGCTTCGAGCGCGGCGGTGTCGAGAACCTGTTTGCGATCCGCCGCGGGCCGGCCGGAAGCCGCCATTTCGCATTTGCGGGCCACGTCGATGTCGTCCCCCCAGGCGAGGGCTGGACGAGCGGCGCGTTCTCGCCCGAAGTGCGCGGCAATTTGCTTTACGGGCGCGGTGCGGTGGACATGAAAGGCGCGGTCGCGGCGATGGTCGCCGCAGTCGCCGAAGTCCCCGCCGAGGCGGGCACGGTGAGCCTCATCATCACCGGCGACGAGGAAGGCGAGGCGCTCCACGGCACCCGCGCGCTGATCGAGCGGATGCGCACGCGCGGCGACGTGCCGGACTTGTGCCTGGTCGGCGAGCCGACTTCGGCGCAGCGCTTTGGCGATACCATGAAAGTCGGCCGGCGCGGCTCGGTCAACGTGTTCCTCGAAGTCGTCGGCGTGCAGGGCCACGTCGCCTATCCTCACCTCGCCGACAATCCGCTGACCCGGCTGGTCGCGCTGCTCGCCGAGCTCGACGCGCTCGTCCTCGACGAGGGCACCGCGTGGTTCCAGCCGTCGAACCTCGAGATCACCGAGATCGAAGTCGGCAACCCGGCGCACAACGTGATTCCCGAGCGGGCCAAGGCGCGCATTTCAATCCGCTTCAACGATCTCCACAGCGGCGCCTCGCTGGCCGCGCGAGTCGAGGAGATTGCCGCCCGTTACCGCGCCAGCGCACACGCGGTGATCTCGGGCGAGCCGTTCCTGACCGAGCCGGGACCGTTCTCGGAACTCATCGCGCGTGCGGTCGAGGCCGAGACCGGGCTGGTGCCCGAAGCCTCGACTACCGGCGGAACCTCGGACGCGCGGTTCCTCAAGAACCTGTGCCCGGTGATCGAGTTCGGTCTGATCAACGCGACGATGCACAAGCGCGACGAGGCGGTGGCGCTTGACGATCTCGCGACTCTCGCGCGTATTTACCGGCGGATCGCCCTCGCGACGCTGACAGGGGACAAGCCATGAGCACCGACGCCGCCGAAATCGCAGCCGAGGCGGCCCCGATCGGCCACGGCAGGCTGCAGTGGCGCATCCTGATCGGCTTCGTGCTCGGGCTCGTATTCGGCCTCCTGACTTACACGTTCGCGCCGGGTGCGCCATGGCTCGCCACGGTCGTCACGTACGTCACCGGGCCGATCGGGCAGATCTTCCTGCGCCTGTTGTTCATGCTGGTGATCCCGCTGCTGTTCAGCGCGCTGGTGGTGGCGATCGCCGAGATGGGCGAGATCCGCTCGCTCAAGCGCGTCGGCATCGCCACGCTGGTCTACACGGTGGTGGTGTCGTCGATCGCGGTCACGATCTCGCTTGCGGCGGTGAACATCCTGCGCCCTGGCGACGGCGTCGACCCGGCGGCCGCGCGCGAACTGCTGGCGCAAGGCGGGGACAATGCGGCGAGCATCGTCGAAGCCGCAGCCGAGGCCAAGACTGGGGTCGATTCGATCATCGCCATCGTGCCCAACAACATCTTCGCGGCGATGAGCGCGAACGACATCCTGGCGGTGATGTTCTTCGCGCTGTTCTTCGGCATCGGCCTGCTGCTCGTGCAGACCCGCCGCACCGAACAACTCAAGGATTCGATCGAAGGCGTGTTCGAAGTGGCGATGAAGCTGATCGGCTTCGTGATCCAGCTCGCCCCGATCGCCATCTTCTGCTTCATGTTCAACCTCTCGGCGCAGTTCGGGTGGGACCTGCTGATCAAGCTCGCGGCGTTCGTCGGCGTGGTCCTGCTCGCGCTCGGGCTGCAGATGTTCGGGGTGTTTCCGCTACTGCTCAAGTTCCTCGCGGGCAAAAGCCCGCTCGCGTTTTTCAAGCAGACGCGCGAGGCGAGCCTGATGGCGTTCTCGACCGCCAGCTCCAACGCCACGCTGCCGACCGCGCTGCGCGTCGCTGAAACCGAGCTCAAGCTGCCGCCGCGCATTGCGCGGTTCGTGCTGACGATCGGCGCCACCGCGAACCAGAACGGCAGCGCGATGTTCGAAGGCGTGACGGTGCTGTTCCTGGCGCAGTTCTTCGGGATCGACCTGACGCTCGGCCAGCAGGGCTTCGTGATGGCGCTGTGCATCCTCGCCGGGATCGGAACCGCCGGGGTGCCGGGCGGCACGCTGCCGGTGATCGCGCTGATCCTGGCGGGCGTCGGAGTGCCGCCCGAAGGGATCGGCCTGATCCTCGGGGTCGACCGCTTTCTCGACATGTGCCGAACCACGGTCAACGTGTTCGGGGATCTTGTCGCCGCGCAAGTCATCAGCGTCCGCGCGGGCGGCGAGGCGCCGTCTCCGGCCTGACCGCCGCACCGGCGAATCGCCTCGCCGCAAAACCGACTCGGCTCGGCGCGCATTCATTGCCGCTTCACGCGCGGGGGATTCTTCTCTGGGCTGGACCGGCCCGCGTCGCGGGCGCTGGGGGATATAGTGCCATGATGATGCGAATTGCCGCCGCCTGCCGCCGCCACGTGCAGGGCGCCGTGTTCGGGCTCGCGATCGCGTGCGCGGCCGGCCCCGTCGCCGCGCAAAGCGTGCAGACGATCGACCCCGACACCGCAATCGACGGCGATCTCTCCGCCCCGCAGGCTCCCGGCAACACGTACGACGCCGATGGCGTGCCGACATACGAGGACCGCGCGCTCGACCTGCCGCCCGAAGCGCCTCCGGTGGTCACCAGCCCCGCGCCGTCAGTCGCAGCGAGCCAGGCCGCTGCGCAGCCCGCTCTCGCCGCCGCGCAAGGCGATACTTACAAGCAGGACGATCTGATCGGTGCGGCCGAAGGCGTGTTCGGCAAGGGCGCCGAGGGCATCGCGCGGCTGATCCAGGACATTCTCAAGGAACAGGGCGAGCCCAACGGCTACATCGTCGGGCGCGAAGCGGGCGGCGCCTTCATCCTCGGCGCGCGCTATGGTTCGGGGACGCTGTTCCACCGGGTGGAAGGCCAGAAGCCGGTCTATTGGACCGGCCCCTCGGTCGGCTTCGACGTGGGTGCCAATGCCGGCAGCACTTTCGTGCTGGTCTACAACCTCTACGACACCGAGGAACTCTACGAACGCTATCCGGCGGGCGAGGGGCAGGCCTATTTCGTTGGCGGGCTGACCGCCAGCTATCTGCGCAAGGATGGCGTGGTGCTGATCCCGATCCGCGTCGGCGCTGGGCTGCGGCTGGGCGTCAACGCCGGCTACATGCGCTTTTCCAAGGAGCAGCGCTGGCTGCCGTTCTGATACGAGTTCCCCTCCCGCTTACGGGAGGGGAGAATCGCCAAATGACCTTGCGGTCGCAGCGCTCCCCCGGCATGAGCGCGCCGCCATGCTCGACCGTCTAGACCAACAGCCGCCCGATGCGCTGCTCGCGCTGATCAAGCTCCACGATGCCGACCCGCGCGCCGACAAGATCGACCTCGGCGTCGGCGTCTATCGCACCGGCCAAGGCGGCACTCCGGTGTTCAGCGCGATCAAGGCTGCCGAGCAGCGTCTGGTCGATACCCAGACGTCGAAGTCCTACCTGGGGCCCGAAGGCGACATGGGCTTCGTCGAGGCGCTGATGCCGTACGTGTTCGGCGCCGCCGATCCTTCCAAGGGCGGCCGCATCCAGGGCATGCAGACTCCGGGCGGCACCGGCGGCGTGCGCCTCGCGCTGGCGATGGCCCAGCGCGCGGGGATCCGGCGGATCCTGATGGGCACGCCGAGTTGGCCCAACCACGCGCAGATCGTTGCCGACCTCGGGCTGGAACTGGCGGCGTTTTCCCATGCGACCGCCGACGGCGTCGCCGACATCGAGGCGCTGACCGCCGCGCTCGCCGCCGCTGGCGAGGGCGACGCGATCCTGCTGCACGGCTGCTGCCACAACCCCACGGGCATCGACTACACGCCCGCGCATTGGGCCGAGATCACCTCGCGATTGGCTGGCAGTCCGGTTCTGCCGATCGTCGATCTCGCCTACCAGGGCCTCGGCGAAGGAATGGAAGCGGACGCCCAGGGCATGCGCGCGCTGCTCGCCGCCGTGCCCGAAGCACTCATCGCTTATAGCTGCGACAAGAACTTCGGCCTTTACCGCGACCGTGTCGGCGCGTTCTTCATGCAGGTCGCCGAGGCCGGGCAGATGGGCAAGGTCTATTCTAACGGCCTCGCGCTGGCCCGCGCCAACTGGTCGATGCCGCCCGATCACGGCGGCGCGGCGGTGCGGATCGTGCTCGAGGACGCGGCGCTCACCGCGCAGTGGCTCGACGAGCTCGAGCAGATGCGCGAACGGATCCACCTGGTGCGCGGCCGGCTCGCCGACGCGGGCCAGGCCGGCGCGGTCGATCTGACCCCTCTGGGCCGCCAGCATGGCATGTTCGCGATGCTGCCGCTGGACAAGTCCCAGATCGAGGCGCTGCGCGCCGATCACGGCGTCTACATGGCGGGCTCGGGGCGCATCAACGTCGCCGGGCTGACCACGCTCAACCTGCCCAAGTTCGTCGCCGCGCTGACGGCGGTCACGAGCTGAGATGGACCGCCAGCCGACGCTCGCGGGCGAGAGGCTGCTGCTGCGCCCGCTGGCCGAACAGGACTGGGACGCGCTCTACACCGTCGCATCCGACCGCGAGCTGTGGGCGCGCCATCCGATGCACGACCGCTGGCAGGAGCCGGTATTCCGCGCCTTCTTCGCCGACGCGCTCGCTCAGGGCGGCGCGCTCGCGGTGATCGAGAAGGAAACCGGCGAAACTGTCGGCTCGTCGCGCTTCCAGTACCACGAACCCGAACAGGGCGGCTCGGTCGAGATCGGCTGGACTTTCCTCGCCCGCCGGCTGTGGGGCGAAGGTTACAACGCCGAGATGAAGCGCCTTATGCTGACCCATGCGTTCGGCTTCGTCGAACGCGTGGTGTTCCGGGTCGGCGAGGACAACGTCATCTCGCGCGGGGCGATGGCGAACATCGGCGGGCGGCTGACCGATGAGATCGAGATGGCCGAAACGCCGCTCGGCCCGGTGCCGCACGTGGTGTTCGAGATTACCCGCGCCAGCTTCGCGGCCGGTCCACTCGCCTGATCAATCGGCCAGGCGGCGGCGGAACGCCAGCCGCATGATCAGCGGCAGCAGGCCGAGCGCGCCGAGCACCAGCAGCAGCCGCAGCGACAGGATGTCGTCCGCCGAGCGGATTTCCATCAGCGCCTCGCCCGCGCTGACATAGAGGAAGGTCACCGGCGCCAGCCCGATCAGGCTGACGGGCGCATAGATCCAGATCGGCATCCGCGTCAGCGCCATGCCGACGTTGACCACGAAATAGGGCACCACCGCGGAAAGCCGCAGCGCCAGCAGGTAGAACGCGCCGTCGCGTTCGACGCCGCGGTCGATCGTGGTCATGTGCCGGGCAAAGCGCCGCTCGGCCCAGTCGCGGAGCAGATAGCGCGCGACGAGGAAGCCGAGCGAATCGCCGATCGTCAATGTCGCCAGCATGATCAGTGTGCCCCAGGGCTGCCCGAACAGCGCGCCGGCGGCGAGCGACGGTGTCAGCACGACAGCCGGTAGGCACATCGCTAGCAGCATGGAAATCAGCAGCACGAACCCCGCGACGAACCACCCCGGATTTTCACGGTAGAGCGCAGTCAGGTCGGCGATATGCGTTTGCAGGCCTTCGATACTGACGATGTGCCTGAGCCCGAAGGCGTAGAACAGCCCCAGCGCGGCCAGCGCCACAACGATCGTCAGGCGCCGGTCCATCGGTTCAGCGGTTTCGCAGGCTGTCCAGCCGCTTGAGATAGCGGGCCACGGTGTCGATCTCGAGATTGACCTCGGCACCTTGCGCGATCTCGCCGAGCGTGGTCGCTTCGCAGGTATGTGGGATGACGTTGAGCCCGAAATCGACCGTGCCGTCCGGACGGTCGGCGACGGCGTTGACCGTTAGAGAGACGCCGTCGACCGCGATCGAGCCCTTGGGAGCGATGAACGGGGCAAGTTCGGCGGGCGCGCGCACCGTCAGGCGCGTCGAATCGCCTTCGAGCTGCCAGTCCGCGATCGTGCCCACCGCATCGACATGGCCCGACACGATGTGTCCGCCCAGTTCGTCGCCGACCCTGAGCGAAGGTTCGAGATTGAGCCGGCGCCCTACGCGCCACATGTCGCGCGCGGTGCGGCTGAGCGTTTCGGCCGAGACGTCGACCGCGAACCAGGCCGCGCCTGCCTCCCCGCCGCGCTCGACGACCGTCAGGCACACCCCCGAGCAGGCGATCGAGGCGCCGATGGCGATCGTCGCCGGATCGAACGGGCAGGCGATCGTGACGCGCAAGTCGCCGCGCTGCTCGACGCGCTCGATCATGCCGATGGCGGTGACGATGCCGGTGAACATGGCGAGGCCCTAGCCTGCCCGCGCGAAGATTTCGAGGGTGTCCGCGCCGAACGCGCGTTTGTCGATGCGGTCCCATCCGCGCGGTACTCCGTCTGGGCCCGGATCCCGGAATGCGGGGGTGCCCGCACCGAATTCGACCGGCGCCCGGTAGACCAGCAGGCGGTCGACCAACCCTGCTTCGAGGAACGCCGCCGCCGCCGCCGCGCCGCCCTCGACGAACAGATGCTGCCAGCCGCGCCCGGCGATCGCTTGAGGATCGGGCAGGGTTATCCAGCCCGGAGGCCCGGCGCCACGAGTTAGCACCGCGCGCTCGGGGCTGCGGTCCGCCAGGCCCGGCAGGCGCACGTCGAGCCGGGGCGCATCCGCGCGCAGCGTGCCGCCGCCAACCAGGATCGCATCGACGCGCGCCCGCTCGCGGTGGACATGCGCGCGCGCCGCTTCGCCGGTGATCCACTTGCTGCTGCCGTCGGCGCGGGCGATGAAGCCATCGGCGGTGAGGGCGAGCTTGAGGGTGACTTCGGGAAGCCCGCTTTCCTGAGCTTTCGTGTATCCGCGCAGGCTCCGGCGGCAGGCGGGGTCGTTCGCGAGGACGGTCTCGATACCGGCGCCGCGCAGGCCTTCGATGCCTTGCCCGGCCGTGCGCGGATCGGGATCGGCGATGCCCACCACCACCCGCGCCAGTCCCGCCGCGACCGTCAGCTCGGCGCAGGCGGGCCCCCGCTCGGAGCGGTGCGCGCAGGGCTCGAGGGTGACGTAGAGCATGGCGCCCCGCGCCGCCTCGCCGGCCTGGCCCAGCGCGATCGCCTCGGCATGCGGCCGTCCGCCGGGCGCGGTCCAGCCGCTGCCCACCACGATCCCGGCCTTGACAATGATCGCGCCGACCGCGGGATTGGGCCGGCTCAGCGGCCGCGCGCGCTCGGCGAGGCTCGCCGCCGCGGCCAGCCAGCGCGCGTCGTCGCTATCGGGCAGGTTGGGTCTGCTGCTGTTGCTGCTCGGCGGCACGCGCGCGGGCGGCGGCTTGCGCTGCCTCCTGCGCAGCCAGACGCCGCTTCATCTGTGCCTCGAGGCTATCGACATCGATGAAGGTCGCGCGGCCCAAGGCCCGGGCGCGCTCGCGGCGCTCCTCTTCGCGCTGGGCGCGTTCGGCCGTAAGCACGTCCTGGCGCTGCTGGTTGGCGAGGTTGGAGGCGGCGATCTGCGCATCGGTGCGGCCCGCCTCGAAGGTCGAGATCCAGGTCACTTCTGGCGGATCGGGCGGCTTGCGCACGGTTTCCGGGATCAGCACCAGCAGCATCGTCAGGGTGATCGCCATCGACAGCCCGAGGATCGGCCAGCGATAGGGAGTCGGCTGGCGCCAATAGGCGAACAGATCGCCGATCGCCCCGCTCGGCGAGATTTTCCGCCAATAGCTCATCGGCCCAAGATAGGCGCAACCTTGCCGCCGCGCTACCCGCTAAGCCGGGGTCAGCCGAACGCGGCGTAAAGGCCGCGCCCTTCGCGGCGCAGCCAGCCGTCGGCGTCGGCCAGGTCGCCTTCGTAAAGCTCGCCGAGCAGGGCGTGGAACGCCGGCGAATGGTCGAAATGCACGAGATGCGCGACTTCGTGCGCGACCACCGAGCGGCGCACCGCGTCGGGCGCCTGGACCAGCCGCCAGTTGATGCGGATGCAGCGTGCGCCGTCGCTCCGGCCCGAGCAACTGCCCCAGCGCCGCTGCGCGCGCGACAGCCGCAGTTGCGGCGCAGCGCGGCCGGCGCGGGCGCAATAATGCGCCAGGTCGTCGCCCAGCATGCGGAGCGCTTCGGCCTCGCACCAGCGTTGCAAGCGGCTCGGTACGGTCTCGTGCGGGCCGCCCAGAACGATGCTCGCGTCGCCCAGCACCGGCTTGCGGGGGCGCGTGGCCGCCCAGTCGATCGCCAGCTCGCGCCCGCGGTAGCGCAGCGTGCCGCCCGCCGCGAGCGGGGTGGCCTCGGGAATCGCCGCGAGCTGCGCCTCGAGCCAGTCGGCACGGCTGGCGACGAAGATCATCGCGTCGAGTGAACGGCCCCAGCGCGGCAGGGTGACGCGGATCTCGCTGCCATCAGGCGCGAGGCGCATGGTCAGGCGGCGGGCACGGGGATGACGGCGGATCGCCACCGGCAACTCGCGTCCGCCGACCAGCGCGGTGCGCGGCGCGGGATCCTCGCGCAGCCAGCCGATGATCTGGCCAGCCAGCCCCGCGCGCTCGCCTCCACTCATGCCACCGCCTTGGGCCATTCGACGATGTGGTGTTCGAGCGGCCCGGCGTCGTCCTCGCTGATGACCCGGCCGGCCACGCTGGCCCCGGCGGCGATCATGGCCTCGCTGCTCCCGGTAAGCAGAGGATGCCAGCGCGGCAGCGGGCGGTCTTCGGCGCGGCGGCGATAGGCGCAGCTTTCGGGCAACCAAGGCACTTCGCGCACCAGCCGAGGGGTCAGTCGCAGGCAATCGGGGACAAAGGCCTTGCGGTGCTTGTAGTCGCTGCACCGCGCGGTGCCGGTGTCGAGCAGGCGGCACGCGACGTTGGTCTCGGTCACGTCGCCGGTGAAGTCGTCTTCCAGCTTGTGCAGGCAGCAGCGCCCGCAGCCGTCGCACAGGGCTTCCCATTCCTCGCGGCCGAGCGCCTCGAGCGGCAGTTCCCAGAACCGCTCTCTCAACTCACCCACTTGGCCAGCTCCGCCGCCACGGCTTCACCCTTGTCGGCGGTTTCGACCGGCAGCAGCGCGATCGGCTCGCCGTTGCGGCCCATCAGGTAGGCGGCGCGGCTGTGGTCCATCAGGTAGCTGCCGTTGCCGGCGTCCTGTCCCTTGGCATAGAACGCCTTGAACGCTTTCGCCGCCTGGTCGACTTGCGCGGGCGTGCCGGTCAGGCCGAGCAGGTCGTCGGAAAAGGCGCTGCTGAACTCGCCGACAACCGCGGGCGTGTCGCGCTCGGGATCGATCGACACGAACAGCGGCTGCACTTGCGCGGCCCGATCGGGATGCGCGCGCTTGAACTGCGCGAACCCCGCCATCATCCGCTGCACGTCGTACGGGCACACGTCGGGGCAATAGGTATAGCCGAAATAGACAATCCGGTATTTGCCGTCGAAGTCGCTCCAACGCACCGTCTTGCCGGTGCTGTCGACCAGCTCGAACGGCCCGCCGATCGCCGCTCCGGCCAAGGGCGGATCGCCGGCGGGCGGCGAGACGGAACTTCCGCAGGCGGCCAGTAGGGCGAGCGCGAAGCCGGCGGCGAGACAACGAACGGGAGCAGGCATGGCAGCGCCGTTCATGCTCTGCTAAACCCCCCCGGGCAAGGGCCGAGTCCGCCGGCAGGGCCGGCTATCCTCAGCCTGGACAGGAAAGGGATCGCTTTGCTTCGGGGTTTGATCTGGAATCGGGCGGTGTACGGAGCGCTGGCCGCCGCGCTCGCGCTGGGCGTGGCCACTCCGGCCGCGGCGCAGAGCAAGACGCCCGCCACCCGCTTCATTGAGGCGGTCGAAAAGAAGGAGAGCGCAACCGTAACGGAGATGCTGTCCGAAGCCGGTTCGACGCTGATCAATGCGCGCGAAATAGGCACCAACCGCACCGCGCTGCACGTCGTCGTCGCCCGCCGCGACGAGACCTGGCTCAATTTCCTGCTGACGCGGGGGGCCGATGCCAACCTGGCTGACCGGCAGGGCGTCACGCCGCTTCTGCTTGCCTGCCGGATCGGCTTCCTGCCGGGAGTCGAGGCGCTGGTTGCCAAGGGCGCACGGGTCGACAATCCCAACAGCACCGGGGAAACGCCGCTGATGTATGCGGTCCACCGCAAGGACCTCCAGCTTATCCGCGTCCTGCTCGCGGCCGGGGCGGACCCCGACCGCAACGACAACTCGGGGCGCTCGGCGCGCGATTACGCCAGCATCGACGGGCAGCAGAACCCGGTCCTGGCTGAAATCGAGCGTAGCGCCAAGCCGGTCGGGCAGCGCGAGGGCCGTGGCCGGGTGTACGGTCCGTCATGAGCGCCGCCCCCAACCCCGACGATCGGACGCTGGACGAACTGCGGCTGGTGCTGGCGCCGGTGATCGCGCAGGCGGCGGTGTTCGACGGCTGGAGCGAAGCCGCGCTGGCCCAGGCCGCCAGCACGGCGGGTATCGACCCGGCGGTGGCGCGCCTCGCCTTTCCCGGCGGGGCGGCCGACATGATCGCCGCCTGGATCGAGACCATCGACGCGGCGATGGAACACGCCTTCGCCGATGGCGCGCTGGCGGGCCTCAAGATTCGCGAGCGTATCCGCGCGCTGGTGCTGTTCCGGCTCGATGCGGTGGCGGGGCGCGAAGAAGCGCTGCAGCGGGCCTGGGCGATCCAGGCGCTGCCGCAGAACCTGGCGCAGACCGCGCGCATCGCCTGGCGCAGCGCCGACGTGATGTGGCGGCTCGCGGGCGATACCGCCACCGACTACAACCATTACACCAAGCGTGCGTTGCTCGCGGGCATCTATTCGGCGACCGTGGCGGTGTTCATGGGCGACGAGAGCGAAGGAAAGGCGGACACCCGCGCCTTCCTCGACCGGCGCATCGACGGCGTGATGCGCTTCGAAAAAGCCAAGGCGCGGTTGCTGACCAATCGCGAGGGCTTCGACGTTGCGCGGTTCCTGGGCCGGCTGCGCTATCCGGCGCGGTAGGGGCCCCTCATCCAACTCCGACTAAGCCCCTGCGGGGCTAAGTCTAGGTAACCTTCTCCCGGCGGGAGAAGGACAGCGTAGCTTGGCGCATCAGCGCCTAGTGGAGCTTGGATGAGCGGCTCCGCGCTTCCAGTATTGCGAACCAGTTGCAATTGAGCAGGAGCTCTGGCACCGCATGCCGGTGACTCTCGACCTGCTGCCCCTCAACTGTCAGGCCCGCATCGTCGCCGTCGACTGGGACGCGCTCGCGCCAGACGAAGGCAAGCGGCTGCGCTCGCTCGGGCTAGACGCGGGCGCGCGGGTTGCCATCGCACACCGCGGGATATTCGCCGGGCGCGATCCGATCGCGCTCTCGCTCGGGCGGATGACCGTGGCCGTCCGCCGCGCGCACGCCCGCGCCATGACGGTCGAAGCCGTGGACTCTGAGCGATGAGCCGGCTGCGCACCGCCGCGCTGGTCGGCAACCCCAATTCGGGCAAGAGCGCGCTGTTCAACGCGCTGACCGGCGCGCGCCAGAAGATCGCCAACTACGCGGGCGTCACGGTCGAGCGCAAGGCCGGACGGATGACGCTGCCGAGCGGCGAGCCGGTCGAATTGATCGACCTCCCGGGCAGCTACGCGCTCGATGCCGCCAGCCCCGACGAAGAGGTGACCCGCAAGGTCATCCTCGGCGAATTTCCCGGCGAAGCGCAGCCCGAAGTGCTGGTGGTGGTGCTCGACGCTTCGAACCTCGAGCAGCACCTGGTGTTCGCGCAGGAGCTGATCGCGCTCGGCCGCCCGACAGTCGTCGCGCTCAATATGCTCGACCTCGCCGAGCGCGACGGGTTGGTGATCGATCCGGCCGCGCTGCAAGCCGCGCTCGGCGTGCCGGTGATCGCCACCATCGCGGTGCGCAAGCGTGGGCTCGAGGCGCTGGCCGAAGCGATCGACAGCGCTGAAACGCGCGCCGAGGCAGATCCCAAGGATCACCCACAGCCGCACCTGACGCTGACCGAACGGCGCGTCGCCGCGCAGCACATGGCCGAAGGCGCGATCCTCAGCGAAACCGCCAAGCACCGCCTCCACGCCCGCCTCGACCAGGCGCTGCTCCACCCCTGGCTCGGCCCGGTGATCCTGTTCGCGCTGCTGTTCGTGATCTTCCAGGCGGTGTTTGCCTGGGCCTCGCCGTTCGCCGACGCGCTCGAAGGCGCGGTCGGCGCGCTGATCGGCCTGGCGCATACTTACCTTCCCGCGAGTTTTCTGCGCGATTTCCTGACCGAAGGCGTGCTCGCGGGCGTCGGCTCGGTGGTGGTGTTCCTGCCGCAGATCGTGATCCTGTTCGCCTTCATCCTGGTGATGGAGCAGTCGGGCTACATGGCCCGCGCCGCGTTCATCATGGACCGGCTGATGGCCTATGTCGGGCTATCGGGCCGCAGCTTCATCCCGCTGCTCTCCAGCTTTGCCTGCGCGATCCCCGGGATCATGGCCACGCGCGCGATCGCCGATCCCAAGGACCGGCTGACCACGATCCTGATCGCCCCGCTGATGACCTGCTCGGCGCGGCTGCCGGTCTATGCGGTGATCATCGGCGCGTTCATTCCGGCGCGCAGCGTGGGGCCGGGCGTGGGCCTGCAGGGGCTGGTACTGTTCGCGCTCTACCTGGCCGGCATCCTCGGCGCGATGGCCGCCGCGCTGATCCTGCGCCGCACTGCCACCAAAGGCTCCGCCTCGGGCTTCATCATGGAACTGCCCAAGTACCAGTGGCCGCCGCTGCGCGACCTGGCGATCGGGCTGTGGCAACGCGCCTATATCTTCTTGCGCCGCGCGGGAACGATCATCTTCATGGTCACGATCGCGCTGTGGCTGCTGCTCAGCTTCCCCAAAGCGGGACCGGGGGAGAGCCAGTCCGAAGCGAGCATTGCCGGGCACATTGCCAGCGGCCTCGAAGTGCTGGTCGAGCCGATCGGCTTCAATCACGAGATCGCGCTGTCGATCATCCCGGCGATGGCCGCGCGCGAGGTGGCGGTCTCGGCGCTCGCGACCACGTACGCGGTCGATGCCGAGGACGACGAGAGCGCGGCGCAAGGTCTGATGCCGCAATTGCAGGCGAGCTGGACGCTGCCGACCGCGCTCGCGTTCCTAGCCTGGTTCGTGTTCGCGCCGCAGTGCCTGTCGACGATCGCGGTCGCCCGGCGCGAGACGAACGGGTGGAAATGGCCGCTGTTCATGTTGGCATACCTGTTCGGATTGGCCTACCTGTTCGCCGGACTCACCTATTGGCTGGCGGTCGCCGCGGGCCTGTAGCTCGGCAGAGGAATTTCATGGCAGGCAGCGTCAACAAGGTCATCCTGATCGGCAATCTCGGTCAGGACCCTGAGGTCAAAAGTTTCCAGAACGGCGGCCGGATCGCCAATCTGCGCATCGCCACCTCGGAGAACTGGAAGGACAAGGCCACCGGGGAGCGCAAGGAGCGCACCGAGTGGCACACCGTCGTGCTCCAGTCCGACGGGCTGGTCGGCGTGGCCGAACGCTATCTGCGCAAGGGATCGAAGGTCTACATCGAAGGCCAGCTGCGCACCCGCAAGTGGCAGGACCAGTCGGGCAACGACCGTTACTCGACCGAAGTCTCGGTCGGCGGCATCGGCGGCGTGTTGACGATGCTCGACGGTGCGCCCGGTGGTGGCGGTGCCGGTGGCCAGCGCGGCAGTGGTGGCGGCGGCGGCGGTGGCGACTGGGATCAGGGCGGCGGAGGTGGACGCTCGTCCGGCGGTAGCGGCAGTGGCGGCGGCGGCTGGAACCAGGGCGGCGGCTCCTCCGGGGGCGGCAATCTGGCCGACGATCTCGACGACGACATTCCGTTCTAATAGGTCGGTCCGCGTAGGCCGCTCTTCGAAGCTGTAAAAGATGTTTGACAACCAGTTCAAGGTTGTCCAAATGTTTTTACAGGAGCGAGGAGTGTCCCATGACCGTTGGATCGCATGAGAAACGTTTGCAGCGAGCTGGCCTGCTGGGGCTGGCAGCCACCCTTACAGCGGGCGTCGTCGCCGGATTGATCGCGCATTGGGCGGATTGGGGCCTGCCGGCGAGCTTGGCGTTTGCGCTGCTCCTGGCGGTTTGCGCGGCAGCGTTCTTCGCCGTCACCCCGTGGTGGCGGAAGATGGACGACATGCAGCGCCACGCCAAACTCATCAGTTGGTACTGGGGCGGGGTTGGCGGGGCAGCTGTCGTGCTCATGGCGCTGATCGCCTGGACGGGTACGCGCAGCGAGTGGATGCAGGGCGCAATCGTGCTGCTGGCGGGCCAGACCGCGGGCGCCGCGATCTTCGAAATCGGCTGGCGGCTTAACCGCCGGGCGGACGCATCGTGAAGAACTGTCTCGGCGACATGCGCAAGGCGCGCGGACTGAGCCAGGGTGAGCTCGCCGAACGGATCGAGGTTTCGCGCCAGACCATCAACGCGGTGGAAGCGGACAAGTACGATCCCTCGCTGCCGATGGCGTATCGCCTCGCGGCCTTCTTCGAGCTTCCCGTGGAAGAGTTGTTCTACAACCCTTTCCGTCCGCAAGACTAAGGGGGCTCAGCCCTTCTTCAGCGCCGCCAGCGCGGCGAACGGGCCGCTCGCGGGGGGGTCGCCGAAGCCGGCTTCGCGGCGCGCGCGTTCGGCGTTTTGGCCCACCGCATAGGGATCGATCGCCAGCGCCAGGCTCTGGGCGACCGCCTCGCCGAGGTCGAAGCCGGTGCCGCTGTACTCGATCTCATCGAGTTGGCCCGCTTCGAGATCGAGTTCTTCGGCGTCGATGCTCTGTTCGGGTACGAAGCGCAGGCGGATCGGCTCGTCGATCGTGACGGGCAGGTCTTCGCCCGAGACCGCGCAGCTCTGCACGATGTCCGCGCCGAGGCGTCCCTTGGCATCGACCCCGTCAGTGCCCACTGCCAGAGTCACCCGCGCTTCCAGGCGGTCGATCGCGACCAGCGCGAACCGACGGGCGAGCGCGGCGCGCTCCTCGGCCGTGGCCACGATGTCCTGGGGCCCATCGACGACTTGCCGCAGGTCGACCAGACGCGACAGTTCGGGCACGTTCGGCGCCTGGCTCATCGCACCCATTCGGCCCGCAGCAGCACCTCGGTCGGCAGCGCCCGGAGTTCGGCGACCAGCGCGCGCAGCCGTGCGCCGAGCGCCGCCGGATCGGTGCCCTCGCGCAAGTTGACATTGCGCGCGAGCGCGTCATGCCACGCCGCGTCCCCCGGCTCAGCCAGCGCATCGCGGAACGCACCGAGCCGGCCGCCGAGCGCCGAGACCAGCTTGCCGACGTGCTTGCCCACCACCAGATCGCCGACCCCGCTTTCGCGCAGCTGCCCGTCCATGTCCTCGACGAACAGCTCGGTAAGATAGACTTGCGCGCCCGCCGTCTCCGGCTCGGGCTCGAGCCGGAGCAGCACCAGGGCCAGCACGGCGGCGATCATGTCGAAACGGCCGGCGACGGTGTCGGCGACGCCCGCGCGGTACCATTCGGGTTCGCGCGAGACTTCGACCGTGCGGTGCCACAGAGGCCGCAGCGCCTCGCGCGGATCGGCTTGCGGGCGGAGCAGGCGGTCGATCAGCGACATCGGGCAGTTTCCATTCAGCGGCTATTCAATGCCCCGGTCACACCGTCATGGCCGCACCGCCATTGCGCGGCGCCCCGGCGGACCTTATGGCTCGCCGCCGATATAAGCGCGAAGGCGGAGAAGTCGAGAACATGACAAGGCTGCGGATCGGTGCGGTGCTGGCGGCGAGCATGCTCGCCTCGGGCTGCACGGCGATCGTCAATCATCGCGGCTACTTCGCCGATCAGGTGCTGATGCAATCGGTGCAACCCGGGATCGACAACCGCCAGTCGGTCGAGCGGACGCTCGGCCAGCCGAGCTTTACCAGCCAGTTCGGCCCGCCGGTGTGGTACTACATTTCCAGCAACACCGAAGAAGCGCCGTTTACCCGTCCGCGCATCTTCCAGCACTCGGTACTGGCGATCAGCTTCGACGCGGCCGGCAATGTCGTCGAGGCCAAGGGAACCGGGCTCGAGCAGGTCGCGCAGATCAATCCCGAAGGCGACAAGACGCCGACGCTCGGCCGCGACCGCACATTCCTTGAGGACCTGTTCGGCAACATCGGCCAGGTCAGCGCGGGCGGCGGCGGAGCCGGCGCCCCCGGCGGCAGCTAACCGCTCTCGCCTGGCCGCGTCGGCGCTCGCTTGAAGCGCCCGCGCCGCCCCCCATATCGCGGCGATGGACGAGCGAGCGGCCAGCCACGGCCTGATCCAGTGGCACGGCACCACCATCATCGGCGTGCAGAAGGGCGGCAAGACCGTCATCGCCGGCGATGGTCAGGTGTCGATGGGCAACACCGTGATGAAACCGAACGCGCGCAAGGTCCGCCGCATCGGCGCGCTCGACAAGGATGGAACCAGCAAAGTCATCGCCGGTTTCGCCGGCGCCACTGCCGATGCCTTCACCCTGTTCGAACGGCTCGAGAAGAAGCTCGAGCAGTACTCGGGCCAGCTTCTTCGCGCGGCGGTTGAGCTGGCCAAGGACTGGCGCACCGACAAGTACCTGCGCAATCTCGAAGCGCTGATGATCGTGGCCGACAAGGATACGATGCTGGTGCTGACCGGCAACGGCGACGTGCTCGAGCCAGAAGGCGGCATTGCCGCGATCGGCTCGGGCGGCAACTACGCGCTCGCCGCCGCCCGCGCGCTGACCGATTACGAGCAGGACGCCGAAGTGATCGCGCGCCGCGCGATGGCGGTGGCGGCCGAGGTCTGTGTTTTCACCAACGACCGCGTGACGATCGAGACTCTTTGACCCATCCCGGTCGGTTAGGATTGCAAGATGCTCTATAGCAAGCTCGGCTCTACCGGCCTCGTGGTCTCGCGCCTGGCCCTCGGCACGATGAGTTTCGGCGCCGGCAGCGGCAACCCCGCGATCGCCCGGACCCGCGAAGCCGAGGCGGCCGCGCTGGTCGGCCGCGCGCTCGATTCGGGCGTCAACTTCTTCGACACGGCAGACGTTTACGCCAACGGCGAAAGCGAAGAGATGCTGGGCCGCGCGCTGGGCAACCGGCGCGACGAAGTGGTGATCGCGACCAAGGCGGGCTGGCGCACCGGCGAGCCGCTGAACCGCTCGGGACTTTCCGCCGCGCACTTGCTGTGGTCGATCGAGGCCAGCCTGCGCCGTCTTGGCACCGACCATGTCGACGTCTTCATCGCGCACCGCGACGATGCCCATACGCCGCTCGAGGAAACGCTTCAGGCCCTCGATACGATCGTACGCCACGGCAAGGCGCGCTATCTGGGGGTCTCGAACTGGGCGCCGTGGAAGGTGGCGGCCGCGATCGAACTGCAGCGCGCCAACCGGTGGGCGCCGTTCACCCATGTGCAAGGGATGTACCATCTGCTCGGCCGCGAGGTCGAACACCAGATCCTCCCGCTCGCCGCGCATTACGGGGCGGGCTTCACCGCATGGTCGCCGCTGGCAGGTGGCTTTCTGTCGGGCAAGTACACCCGCGAGAACCTGTCCGACCCGGACAACCGCCTCTCAGGCTTCGATGCCCTACCGATCGACAAGGACAAGGGCTTCGCGCTGATCGAAACGCTGCGTAAGCTCGCCGCCGGGCACGGAACCAGCGTCGCGCAGGTGGCGCTGGCCTGGCTGCTGAGCCGGCCGCAAGTGTCGAGCGTGCTGGTCGGCGCATCGAAGCTGAGCCAGCTCGAGGACAATCTGGCGGCTGCAGACGTGCAGCTGGCGGACGATGAACTCGCGGCGCTCGACGCGGCGACCGCGCCAATGCCAGACTTTACCGTCGGCGTGAGCCGCGTTCCCGACACCCCTATCGTCAACGCCCTCGCCGCCAAGCCCGGCGATCGGCCCAACTCGAAAGCTGCCGCGGTCGTATGAACGACGCCCTTACCCCCAAAGCCATCGTCAAGGCGCTCGACGAGCACATCATCGGCCAGGCAGAAGCCAAGCGCGCGGTCGCCGTGGCGCTGCGCAACCGCTGGCGCCGCCAGCGGCTCAGCCCCGAGCTGCGCGACGAAGTGACCCCCAAGAACATCCTGATGATCGGGCCGACCGGCTGCGGCAAGACCGAGATCAGCCGGCGCCTGGCCAAGCTGGCCGACGCGCCGTTCGTCAAAGTCGAGGCGACCAAGTTCACCGAAGTGGGCTACGTCGGCCGCGACGTCGAGCAGATCGCGCGCGATCTCGCCGAAGAAGCGATCCGGCTCGAGAAAGAGCGCCGCCGCGAGGCGGTGCGCGAGGCGGCTAGCAAGGCGGCGATGCAGCGCCTGCTCAACGCGCTGGTCGGCGAGAACGCCAGCGAGGCGACCCGCGAGAGCTTTCGCCAGCGCGTGGTCGAGAACGCGATGAACGAGGTCGAAGTCGAGATCGAGCTCGAGGACGCGCCGCAGACCTCGTTCGAGCTGCCGGGGATGGGCGGCAATGTCGGCATGATCAATCTCAGCGACATGATGAGCAAGGCCATGGGGCGCAACGCCCTCAAGCGCCGTAAGCTCAAGGTGCCCGAGGCGTGGGACCGGCTGGTCGACGAGGAAGCCGACAAGCGCATGGACCAGGACGATGTCGCCCGCGTCGCGCTCGCCAACGCCGAGGCCAATGGGATCGTGTTCCTCGACGAGATCGACAAGATCGCGGTCAGCGACGTGCGCGGCGGATCGGTCAGCCGCGAAGGCGTGCAGCGCGACCTGCTGCCGCTGATCGAAGGCACCACCGTGGCCACCAAGTACGGGCCGATGAAGACCGACCACGTGCTGTTCATCGCCAGCGGGGCGTTCCACCTCGCCAAGCCCAGCGACATGCTGCCCGAACTGCAGGGCCGCCTGCCGATCCGCGTCGAACTGAAAGCGCTGACCGAGGACGATTTCGTCGCCATCCTGTCGGACACCCGCGCCAATCTGATCGAGCAGTACCGCGCGCTGATCGCCACCGAGAAGGTCACGCTCGAAGTCACGCCAGAGGCGATCCGCGAGATCGCCAAGATCGCCGCGCAAGTGAACGAGAGCGTCGAGAACATCGGCGCCCGCCGGCTCCAGACGGTGATGGAAAAGCTGCTCGAACAGCTCAGCTTCGAAGCCGAGGACCGCGCCGGCGAGACGGTGACCGTCGACGCCGGCTACGTCCGCGACCGCCTGTCGGGGCTCGCGCAGGACGCGGATCTGAGCAGGTACGTGCTGTAGCTTCGGCTCACCCGGGCAAGGTGGGCCACAGCGTGTCGATGATGGGCTTGAACGGGAACACCCAGACCGCACCGTTGGCGAAGTGTTGCCCCGGCTCGATTCCGCCGAATACCTGTCCACAGCCGACAGTCAGGTTCCCGAACGTGCGGCACAGCAGCGCGCCCGAGATGCCGGGCAAGGCTTGTCCGTCGATCACCGGGACCTGCCACACCCCGCGGTAGCGCAGCGAGACGCCGTCGGCTTTGACGGTCACGTCGTTGGGAAGCCGCTCAGCCTTGCCGCACAGGTTCTTGCGATGGGTCCAGAACCAGTGGCTGAGCACCTCCGCGCGCATAACATCGACGCGGTCGAGGCGGGCGCCTTGCGGCCCGATCGCGTGGTGATCGACTACGGCCGATTCGACCCTGACGACGGCGAGGTCCGCCGTAATCGGCTTGCCCTTCGCCATCGGCGAGAGGCGGATTACGTCGCCGAGGTGGAGCCATCGGCGCGTGGCCGGATCCCAGTACCGCATCGGCCCGGTGGCACCGCCCAGCGCCAAATTCGCGGCGACGTGGGCGTTGGTGAGAACGTACGATTTTGCCTCTTTAGTGAGAGCGAGCGTGACGATCCCGCGATTGGGATCGAACGCCTCGATCGTATCGCCGCTGCGCGTTGCAAACAGGGCCGGCGGCGCGGCAACGGCGATCACATCGGTGAGGATCTCGCCCGTGCGGCCGCCGGGCCCGACCAACCGCAGAACCGGCGCAATGCGATCGCCCGGCGCGAAGACATGCTTCTCTAACACGTGGACTTTCAGCGACCGCTGTCCGGTTCCCGTGCCCTCGCGGATTTTCTCGCCCAGGGTGACGTGCGTGACCCCGGGTCGGGCGGCCAGTTCGTCGGCGGCGCGGCGGACCGCGCTGCGCAGTCCGTCGAGCCGAGGGCCTTCAAGAGCCACTTTTTTCCTACGACCCGGGCGGTCGCGTGCACTGGCCGGCCCCGTCTGTCGGGACGGTGCCGGTCGTGGGCACGGTTGCTGCGTGCGATGCGGCGGAGTTGGGCGGCAACGTCACCAGTGAGGATGAAATCGAGGCAGCGGCTGAGATAAGCTGCAGCTCCCCGTCTTTCACGCACCTTGCCTCGTAAAGGCCGAACCGGGTGTTCGCGTCTACGATATCGCTCATCGCACCTCCGCTCGCGCCCCCGTTCGGAGCTCCAGCCGCGGCCTTGGCGAGGGCGACCAGCTCCGGCACGATGGAGGTCGTGTCCTGATTCGTATCGACCTTGGTCACGAACCCTTCGGCCATTTCGACGACACTGTGGTTCTTGGCCAGAAACGAGCCGATCTGGAGCGCATATCGTCTAGAACAGTCGGGCAGGATTACTGGCGTGGCCCCTTGCGCGTTGATGAGCACGTACGCCTTGGGCGCGTAGAACGGGATCCCCTCAGCCGTCCCATTGAACGGCACCGGCTTGGCCGTGATGTAGGCGCAGCCCGACAGCGCCAAGGCGCCCGTCAGCAACAGCAGTGCCCCTTTGCGCGAGCGCATCATGTTCCCCCCTGTGTCTGTGCGACCCCGGGGGTTTGGTAGCCAGTCCGCCGGCGGGGCGAGTAGCGCGATTTAGTCGGTTTCGGACCTTTAGCGGCGCGCTAGCCGCACCACGCGCACCAGAACCAGCTCGGGGGGCGGAACGCGGTGATCACCCGGCCCGCCGCGATTACCCCGAACCAGCTCGTCAGCGAGACTGCGGCGAAGAGCCGCGCCGCCGGCGGGGGCGCGTCGTCGGAGCCGAGCGTTTTCAGCTTGCCGGCGGTGGTCAGGTAGAACAGCGCCATGTTGAGCCCGGCGATCACCAGCAGCGCCATCTTCACCTGCCACGCCGGATTATAAAGGTACTGGTCGGGCGAGGAGACCACGAACAGGAACCCGCTCGCCGCGCTCAGCGCAAAGCCGAGCACGCCGAACGGCACCAGCCGGTGCAGCGCCTTGAGCGACAGGCCGCGAATCAGCCCGATCATCGCCAGGTCGAAGGTGCCGACCGCCCCGATCAAGAGGCAGATGCCTGTGAAGTGGACGATCTCGGCGATCGGCCAGCCCCACGCCGAATACATCAGGTCGTAAAGCCCGGTATCGATCGCCCATACGACTATGCCGACCGCGTCGAACACCGGGTCCTTCGGCAGCCCGGTCACGCGGCCAGATCCGAAGTCAGGAGGACGCTATTGGTGTAAAGCAGCAGCTTGCCGCCTGCGACGCCGCCGATCCACAGCGCGATCGCCGCCGCGGCGAGAACTTTGGCCCGGCCGGGTACCGAAGCTCCAGCTGCCGCTAGGCGGAAAGCGCGCAGCCCGAGCCAGACCGCGCCGATCAGGCACGCGAACTTCACCGCGAAGATCGGATTGGTCAGCGCCTTGGCCGGATAACCGGCGAGCAGGCCGAGGCCGGAAACGGCTGCCAGTACCGCACCGACCTTCATCACCGTGAACACGCCCGCCCAGCGATCCAGGCGCGTCCCTGATGCCACGCCGAGCACACGCGCCGCCACCGCCAGTCCCCCGCCGACCAGCAGCGCCATACCCCAGGCGTGCCCGATCAGCAGGACGAAATAGGCGTAGAAATCCTCCCGCACGAAGAGCGAGAGCCGCGTCTGCTCGATCCAGGCCAGCGCTTCCATGTGCCCCTCTCGAGAGCGGGCTAGCATGTCTTGCGGGCGCGCTGCCAGTCGTCAGGTCAAACGCCAGGTTCCTGCAGATACCAGTAGCGCGTGTGGCAGGCGGTGCAGTGCTCGTCGATGGCCGCCGACAGGTCGCCGGTCGCGGCCGCGTCGCGCCGTTTGGCGGCGGCGATCAGCGCGGCGGCGCGCTCTGCCATGTCCGCGGCGACCGCGCGAAAACCATCGGGATCGGCGTCGATCATGGCCTGGATCTGTCCTTTGGATGCCACTCCGGGCGGCAGTTCGCCCGAGACCAGGTCGGGCCCGCCCGCAACGATCGTCTGCGCCCGCGCCATGCGCCGCGACTCGTCCTGCAGCGCCAGCGCGGCCTCCTCGATTCTGGTCCAATCCGCGGCGCCCATCAGCGCGGGATCGAGCATCCCCGCGTCGTCGACGGCGGTGTTGGTCACATCCCAGATCGCCAGTGCAGCGGGATTGACGCCGTCGATCATCGCCTGACGCGTGTTCAAGGGGGCGGGGGACTGGACGGCGGCTGAGCCGCCCCCCTGCCCGAGCGCGCTGCCCGTGACGAAAGCGAGCGCAGCGGCGGCGATGAGGAGGGGAATTTTGGCCATGCGCCGGCCATACGCCAATGCCTGCCCGAATCCATTGATCCGGCGCAAACTATTCGGCCGGCTCGGGTGTTCAGACTTTCAAAGGGACCAGCTTTTCGACAAGGCGGAGCAAATCGGATCGCGTGGTATGGCCGGCGACCACCTCGTGATAGCCGACACCGGCCTTGCGCAGCGCTTCCTTCTTGACCGCGTCGCGCGCCGCTGCCGAGCCCTGGTGGTGGCCAGTGCCCTGATACTCAAGCGCGTGACGCGCCTGGCACGCGTCGTCCATCAACAGCAGATCGACGCGCTTGCTGTTGATGCAGCGAAAGGCATCGGCGTCCTCGCTGCTCAGGAACTCGCCAACGCAGACTTGCGCCATGACCTGCCAGTCCGGATTGCGGTCGATGACCATCCGGTCGAGTTCGCGGAAGAGGCGCGCTTCGGACTTGTTGAGCAGGCTGCGGGGCTGGAACGTCGCGCGCATCACGGCCTTAAGCTGATCCGCGGCAAGGTCGGGGGAGGCCGCTGGAACACGCGGCGCAGCGGCGGGACGCTCGGGCCGCTTTTGCTTGGCGTTGCGGCCTTTCCAATAGGCGCGGCGCTGGGCTCGGCGCTGCCCTTCGACAAGTCTCTCGACCGCGATGCCGAGCGCCGCGCCGGTCGCAAGGACCAGCAACAGCAGGATCGGCTCCGCGAGCAAGGCGTCGAACGCGGCCACCATGGGATGTCGGGGTACTCCGAATTCGTTGGAAAACGGTGAACGCAGCCTACTCGGCCGCTTCGTCCAATTCCTCGATCTCGGTCAGCTGGCGTTGCCACATATCCGCATAGAGGCCGTCGAGCCGCAGGAGCTGCGCGTGACTGCCGCTTTCGAAGAGGCGGCCTTCGTGCAGCACGTAGATCAGGTCGGCATCGGCCACGGTCGAGAGGCGGTGGGCGATGGCGATGCTGGTGCGGTCGGCCGAGACGCGGTGCAGGGTGGCGAGGATGTCCTGTTCGGTGCGGGTGTCGAGCGCGCTGGTGGCTTCGTCGAGCAGCAGGATCGGCGGGTTCTTGAGCAGCGTACGGGCGATCGCCACGCGCTGCTTCTCGCCGCCCGAGAGCTTGAGTCCGCGCTCGCCGACTTCGGTGTCGAAGCCCTGCGGCAGCGACTCGATAAACGGGCGGATCGCGGCGCCTTCGGCGGCGGCCGCGATCTCTTCGGGGGATGCGCCCTCGCGGCCGTAAGCGACGTTGTAGCCGATCGTGTCGTTGAACAGCACGCTGTCCTGCGGGACGATGCCGATCTGCGCGCGCAGGCTTTCCTGCGTGACGTTCGCGATGTCCTGCCCGTCGATCAGGATGCGGCCCGCCCACGGATCGTAGAAGCGGAACAGCAGCCGGCCGATGGTCGACTTGCCCGCGCCCGACGGCCCGACCACCGCGACATGGCCGCCGGCCGGGACCTCGAAGCTGAGCCCGTGGAGGATCTCGCGGTCGGGCTCGTAGCCGAACACCACCTGGTCGAACACTACCGTCGGGCGGCGAACCACCAGGGCGGGGGCGCCGGGCTTGTCCGCCACTTCGACCTGGGTGTCGATCAGCCGGAACATCGCCGCCATGTCGATCAACCCCTGGCGGATCGTGCGATAGACCCAGCCGAGCATGTCGAGCGGGCGGAACAGTTGCTGGAGATAGGTCTGGATCAGCACCAGATCGCCCACCGACAGCCGCCCCTGCGCCCAGCCCCACACCGTGAAGGCCAGCGCGCCGCCCATCATCAGGTTCATGATCGCCGCCTGCGCGATGTTGAGCAGCGCCAGCGAGTTCTCACTCTTGACCGCCGCTTCGGCATAGCCGCGCATGGCCGCGCCGTAGCGCTTCTGTTCCCGGTTCTCGGCGCCGAAGTACTTCACGGTCTCGTAGTTGAGCAGCGAATCGACCGCGCGCGACAGCGCCAGCCCGTCGAGATCGTTCATCTGCGCGCGCAGCTTGGTGCGCCATTCGGTGATCGTGCGTGTCAGCCAGATGTAGCCGGCCACCGTGGCCGCGGTCGCCGCGACCATCTCCCAGCCGAACTTGAAGTAGAAGATCGCCGCCACCACGATCAGCTCGATCGCGGTCGGCAGCACGTTGAACAGCAGGAAGTAGATCATCGAGTTGATCGACTTGGTGCCGCGCTCGACCACTTTGGTCACTTCGCCGGTGCGCCGCGAGAGGTGGAAGCGCAGTGAGAGGCGGTGGAGCCGGTGGAACACGTCTTCGGTCAGCTGGCGGACCGCGTCCTGGCCGACGCGCTCGAAGATGATGTTGCGGACATTGTCGAACACCACCGTGGCGAAGCGCCCGGCGGCGTAAGCGGTGACCATGCCGAGCGCGACCCACATCGCCGCGTTGCCCCGCTGCGCCATCGCATCGACCGCGCCGGCATAGGCGAACGGCAGCGCCAGCACGACGATCTTGGCCAGCACCACGAACACCGTCGCCCAGCCGATCCGCCAGCGCAGCTCGGGCCGGTCGCGCGGCCACAGATAGGGCAGGAACCGGCGGATCGAGTGCCAGCCCGCCGGGTCGCGTGCCGGTCTGTCGGATTGAGAAGCGTCCACCATTGCGCTGCAGATGGGCCCGCGCGCCCGCCGGGGCAATATGCGCGCGCTGTCAAGGCCGCGTCAGCAGGCTCTCGAGACCGTTGGGGGCGGGCGAGGGGACGTCGAACAGCACACGCTGGGTGCGGAAATCGATCGCGATCCGCTCGAACATCCGCAGATGCTCCATGCCCAGGATCAGTGCCGGCTCGTCCTGCAGCCCGAGCGCGTGGAACGTCGGCGAATCGGCAAAAAGCACAGGCAGGTTCTGCAGTTCGACCCGGTCGACCGTCAGCGACTTCGCCATCCGCACCGCGCCCGTCAGCGCAACGCCGTTGATATCGATCATCGTCCCGTCGGCGAGTGGGCGCGAGCGGCTCATGCGGGCGAGCAGCTTGGGGTTGCCGGTGCTGCCCTGCGCGCCGGTGTCGATCACCACTGCCACCGCCACCCCGTCTATGCGCGCGCGGGTGATGATGAGCTGGCCGAGCTTGCGTTGCGCACGCACGACGATGTCGTAGCCGCGGTTCGCCCGCGGCGAGTCGCCGACTACGGTGACCGAGCGATTGCGGAAGTCGAGCAGCACGCGCTGGTCCTGCAAAGTATCGAGCCCGAGCACGCCGTCCGCGCCGCCGATATGCGCCTGTTCCACCAGTGGGGCGGTCGGGATGTTGAAGCTGCGGCTACCCAGCTCGACGCCTTGCACCAACGTGGTTTCGACCGATCGACGGCTGGCCATGCCGACCAGGATCGCCGAGCGGCGGTCCATAAGCGCGAGCCGGTCCGCCAGATCCCGCGACAGGACGGTCGACTGGGCGCCGGTATCGACCAGGAAGCGATAGGGCCCCATGCCGTTGATCGTCACCGGCACGGTCATGCGGCGATAGGGTTCGCTCAGCACCTGGTGGACTTCGACGTGCGGCGGAGAAACGTCCGGCAGGGCCGCCGGGGTCAGTCCGGTCGCCACTGCCAGGCCGGCGGCCAGCACATGCCAGGTCATCGCAAGTCTCCCTTGCGGGAAGGTGATGCTTCCTCGGCGCACAGCTTACCACCGAAGCGAAGCGATCACAAACCACCGGACCGAGAACCCAGGCATCCTCTGGAGGCGGCACGCTGCGGCCTGGCCGCAGCGTTAACACTTCGCCCGCCGCTGTTTCGTAGCGAGACGGCGCCGAGGCGGGGGGAGACAGCATGGCCCGAGCGCGACAACACGGCCTCGTCTTGTGACAGCCGCGGTCGTGCGGAACTTCGATTGGAGATGATCATGAAAGCTTGGAAGATCGCATTGGCCGCGCTGCCGCTGACTTTGGCGCTGCCGGCTCACGCTCAGGTCGCCGGCAGCCTCGGCGGCGGCACCGAACCGTTCGTCAGC
This sequence comes from Sphingomonadales bacterium 12-68-11, assembly GCA_002279825.1. Taxonomy (GTDB): domain Bacteria; phylum Pseudomonadota; class Alphaproteobacteria; order Sphingomonadales; family Sphingomonadaceae; genus Croceibacterium_A. The sequence goes on along the minus strand of NCCV01000001.1, from coordinate 1,180 downwards.
CTGTCATCGGCCGGCCTTGGCGGCGGCGCGCTCGCCACCCTGGCAGGCGGCACGGTCTATAACGCCGATCAGCCCTTCGCCGACATCCCGTCGGGCGGTGTGTTCGGCAACGCGTTTCTCGCGGCCGGCCCGACCTCGGGCAATCTCGCGACGCTGACGTTCGGCGCGCCCGTCAACTACCTGAGCTTCCTGTGGGGCTCGCCCGACACCTACAACCGTCTGACGGTCAACTCGACCGCCGGTTCGTACAACTTCACCGCGAGCGGCCTCGGCTTTGCGGTGACCAACGGCAACCAGAGCTTCTCGCAGTACGTCCAGTTCGCCACCAGCGCGCCGGGCGAACTGATCACCTCGGTGGTGTTCGGCAACAGCCCGACCTCGGACGCTTTCGAAGTCGCCAACTTCAGCGTCAAGTCGGCGGTGCCCGAGCCCGCGACCTGGGCGCTCATGCTACTCGGCTTCGGCGCGGTCGGCGCGGCCCTGCGCCGTCGCCCGGTGGCGGCGCGCGCGCTCCAGACCGCTTGATCTGAATTCTTCGGCGGGGCGCGGGGGCGGCAAGCCCTCGCGCCCTGCGGATTCCCGGGACAGCGTGATCCGCGCCCGATTCCAGGGCCTTCGAGCGCCCTCTGCGACCTCCAAAAGGTGTCGAGGCGGTCCTGGAGCCGCCGAAAATGACGATTTTACAGAGCCTTCAGGGGCCAGCGAAACAAAATTGCAAAAAGGCGTTGACCGAATCTGACGCCCTCCATATATGCCCGTTCACCGACGCGGCGCTGCCGGTTTCTCCGGCGCTGTTCGTATCGGTCGCCAACACAGAATGGATAACCGGTCCCCCGGTGTAAATCGGGGATCGCTAGTTGTCCGCTTCTTCCGTTGGATGGCTCTTTGACATCGTTGATTTTGATGAAGGGACATGTGGGCGACGGCGCCCGGTCCGGGGAGCTCAAGGCTCCGGGTACCGGTTACTTATGCCGAGCCATACATTGTCCTTCGTATCCATTACGTTTGATAGTGCAGGTATCGGCTCCTTGAAGCTCATGCCTCGCCGGTCAGCGATCGTCAGATCGTGCCGGCAGGGTGTGTGACACAAACTTGAGAGTTTGATCCTGGCTCAGAACGAACGCTGGCGGCATGCCTAACACATGCAAGTCGAACGAGACCTTCGGGTCTAGTGGCGCAC